>OY969417.1:0-2509776 GCA_963699125.1 uncultured Actinomycetes bacterium | reverse complement strand
GGGCCAGGACGACCGCGGTGACGCCGATCGTGAGCGCCGCCAACCCCGGCCAATCGATCTTCGACCCGGCTTCGGGGTCGGTCGACTCGGGCGTGAAGATCGCCGTTATCGCCACCCCGATCGCCGCCACCGGCAGGTTCATCCAGAAGATCACCCGCCAGTCGATTTCGATCAGGAGGCCGCCCGCCAGCGGGCCGATCGCCAGCGCGATGGCCGACACGGCGGCCCAGATGCCGAGCGCCCGCGGCTGCTCCGACGAGGGGAAGACGTTGCAGACGAGCGCCAGGGACAGCGCCAGCATCGGCGCCGCGCCCGCCCCCTGCAGGACGCGGCCAGCGATCAGCGTCAACTGGTCCCCAGCCGCCCCGGAGACAACCGAGCCGGCGGCGAAGACGACCATGCCGAGGATGAAGACGCGCTTGCGGCCGAAGATGTCGCCGAACCGCCCGGCGGTGACGACGAGGACCGCGATCGTCAGCAGGTAGCCGTTCATCACCCACTGCAAGCCCTCGCTGCTGGCGTCGACGTCGCCGCGAATCTCCGGCAGCGCCAGCGCCACCACGGTCGAGTCCAGCATCAGCAGGAAGAGCCCCGAGCAAGCCCCGGCCAGCGTCCACCACTTGCGGCTCATTGCCCGAAGCTATCGGCGACCTCGGCGGTCCTTCTGACCACGGGCGGGAGAAGAGTCGGGGGACCCTCCCCGGAAGGCCGTCGCGCAGCTGGATCGAGCTCACGGGGCTCGAAGCGCTGGCACTTGAGCCTTCAGGGGAGGGTCCCCCGACTCTTCTCCGACAGCTGGCCCGGAGACCAAGGCCTAAGGTTCGACAGCTCTCCGTAACCGTGGGTCGCCCCGAGGCGCGACTGCTTCGGCAAAGAGCTTCCGCAACTCCAGCCGTCCCGAAGCTGTGTGTTGGACAGACCCCGGGTGCCCCTCTCCAGGAGGCTCATGGACCAGCGTCGGAGCCCAGGGGCTCGATTCAGCTGCGCGACGGCCTCATGGGGAGGGGCACCCGGGGTCTGTCCCCGCGAAGCTTCAGTGGGTCGCGACCAGGTCGCGGGCGGGGTCGATGCCCCAGCGGTTGCCGGCGGCGACGAGGTCGTCGCTGAGCGGCCAGCGATCCGGCTGTTCCTCGCCCTCGTGCGCGGGGTTGGCCCCCTTCAGCGTCATGCAGCCGGTGTTGTCGCCGATCGCGCGGATCGCGGCGATGTCCTCCTCGCTCAGCCGTTGCTCGGCCGGCAGCGCTCCCAGTTCCACCCGCTTGGCCTCGATCGGGCAGGCCTCTTCGCCCAGCTCCTGGATCAGGGTCGGCGCCACGCACTCGACCGCGGGGTGGGCGAGGTTCCACTGGCAGGCGAGCTGGATCGGCGTCAGCCGCGCCCGTTCGGCGATCGGCAGGACCCGCTCCAGCTTCTCAAGGCCGGCCTCGATCCAGCCCTGCGGTCGGAAGCCGCGGTGGTCCCCCTGCGGCAGCTCGGCCCCGGGACGCAGGTCGCCCCAGAAGAGGCCGCCGTAGTCGACGACGCGGGTCAGGACCTTGACCTCGTGACGAGCGGCTGCGTCGAGGCATAGCTCCCCCGGCCAGGGCTCGAACGGGTTGAGGATGATCATCGCCCAGTCGATGCGGTCGCCGAAGCGCTCCAAACAAGAGATCAGGTCGAGGGTGAAGCCGTTGGCGGGCCCGGGGGCGACGCCGATCCGCGCGGTCAGCCCGGCCTCTCGCAGCGCCGCCATCCCGTCCCAGACCGCCTCGCTCGAGTAGCCGCTGCGGTCGGGGTTGTGCAGCAGCAAGAGGTCAAAGGAGGAGGCGCCGATCCGCTCCAGGCTGGCCTCGGTCGCCATCCGCAGGTAATCGGCGTAGTCGCCGGGACCGCGCAGGCGCGGGTCGGTGAAGCGCGGAAAGCCCTTGGGCCCGTTGCGCTCGCCCTCGTAGAAGTCGTGGCCGACGGCGCCAACCAGGCAGTAGGAATCGCGCTTCACCCCCTCCAGAGCGCGGCCGAGCAGGCGGTCGGCCTCACCCTGGCCGTAGGCGTCGGCGGTGAGGACGGTCTCAATGCCGCCCCCCGGCCGCAGCAGCGCCACCAGCCGCTCTTCCTCGATCGCCTCGCCGAAGCGCAGGAACCGCCCCCCGCTCCAGGCGCCGATCGCGCTGCGGCCGGGCTCGCTCAAGCTCGCGGCCCGCTCAGGGATGGGTGTCGTCGGGCGCCGGCTCGTCGCCGTCGTGCGACCCGTGCTCGCCGTCGTCCGCCTTGGCAGCACCGACCCCGACCTTCTCCGGCTCCGGCTCCTGGGGCGGCTTCTGCTTCGGCTTCTTCGGGGCGATGATCGTCAGGCTGAGCGGGTGGTCCTCCTCGTCCCCAGAGGGGTCGCGGGCGACCATCACGGTCGAGCCGGGAGCCATCTCTCCCTGGCGCAGGACTTCGTCGGCGAGCGGGTCCTCGATGTAGCGCTGGATCGCCCGGCGCAGCGGGCGGGCGCCCATCGACGGGTCCCAGCCCTTCTCGACCAGCAGGTCCTTGGCCTCGTCGGTCAGCTCGAGCTGCAGTTCGTGCTCGGCGACCTGGACGCGGACGCGGTTGATCATCAGGTCGATGATCTCCTTGACCTCGTTCTTGGCGAGCTTGTGGAAGACGATCACCTCGTCAATCCGGTTGAGGAACTCCGGCCGGAAGACTTTTTTCAGATCGCTCATGATCCGGTTCTTCATGTCGTCGTAGGACATGCCGGTCTCGTCGGAGACGGTGAACCCGATCGAGGTGTTCTTCGAGATCTCCGAGGCGCCGATGTTCGAGGTCATGATCACGATCGCGTTGCGGAAGTCCACCGTCCGCCCCTGGGCGTCGGTGAGGCGCCCGTCCTCGAGGATCTGCAGGAGGATGTTGAAGACGTCTGGGTGCGCCTTCTCGATCTCGTCGAGCAGCAGCACCGAGTAGGGCTTGCGCCGCACGGCCTCGGTCAGCTGGCCGCCCTCGTCGTAGCCGATGTAGCCCGGAGGCGAGCCGACCAGGCGGCTGACCGAGTGCTTCTCCATGTACTCGGACATGTCGATCCGGACCATCGCCTCCTCGTCGCCGAACAGGAACTCCGCCAGCGTGCGGGCGAGCTCGGTCTTGCCGACCCCGGAGGGGCCGAGGAAGATGAAGGAGCCGGCCGGGCGCTTCGGATCCTTGATCCCCGCGCGCGAGCGGCGGATCGCCTTGGAGACAGCGGTGATCGCGACCTGCTGGCCGATCACCCGCTTGTGCAGTTCCTCCTCCATGCGGATCAGTTTCTTGGTCTCGGCCTCGGTCAGCTTGAAGACCGGGATGCCGGTCCACATCGAGACGATGTCGGCGATCTCCTCTTCGCCGACCACCGGGCGCTCGCCGTTCTCGCCCTCCGCCCACTCGTCTTCGAGCTGGCGCTTTTTCGTCGTCAGCTGGCGCTCGGTGTCGCGCAGGTTGGCGGCTTTTTCGAACTCCTGGGCCTCGATCGCCGCCTCCTTCTCGCGCCGCGTCGTCTCGATTTCCTCCTCGAGGTCGCGGTAGACCGGCGGCGTGCTCATCGACTTGATTCGCATCCGCGAGCCGGCCTCGTCGATCAGGTCGATCGCCTTGTCGGGCAGGAAGCGGTCGGAGATGTAGCGGTCGGCGAGCTCCGCGGCGGCGGCGAGAGCGTCGTCGTTGATCGTCACCCGGTGGTGCTGTTCGTAGCGCTCGCGCAGGCCCTCGAGGATCTTGACCGTGTCCTCCGGCGAGGGCTGGTCGACCCTGATCTGGGCGAAGCGGCGCTCCAGCGCCGAGTCGCGCTCGAGGTACTTGCGGTACTCGTCGAGGGTGGTGGCGCCGATCGTCTGCAGCTCGCCGCGGGCCAGGGCTGGCTTCAGGATCGAGGCGGCGTCGATCGCGCCCTCGGCGGCGCCGGCGCCGACCAGGTTATGGAGCTCGTCGATGAAGAGGATGATGTCGCCGCGCTGGGTGATCTCTTTCATCACCTTCTTCAGCCGCTCCTCGAACTCGCCGCGGTACTTCGAGCCGGCGACCAGGGCCGCCAGGTCGAGCGTGTAGATCTGCTTGTTCTTGAGCAGCTCCGGGACCTCGCCTTTGTTGATGCGAGCGGCCAGGCCCTCGACCACGGCCGTCTTGCCGACGCCGGGCTCGCCCAGCAGCACCGGGTTGTTCTTGGTGCGGCGGGAGAGGATCTGCATGATCCGCTCGATCTCGGTTTCGCGGCCGATCACCGGGTCGAGCTTGCCCTCCTCGGCGAGGCGGGTGAGGTTGCGGCCGAACTGGTCGAGCAGTTTCGAAGACTTCTTCCCCTCGCTGCCGGCGCCACCGCCGCCACCGCCCTGGCGGCGCCCGCCCGGGCCGGAGAGCATCCGGATCACCTCGTTGCGGATCTTGTCGGAGTCGGCGTCGAAGTCGAGCAGGATACGAGCGGCGACGCCCTCGTTCTCGCGCACCAGGCCGAGCAGGATGTGCTCGGTGCCGATGTAGTTGTGCCCGAGTGAGAGCGCCTCGCGCAAGGCCAGCTCGAGCACCTTCTTGGCCCGCGGCGTAAACGGGATCTGGCCGGAGGTGACCTCCTCGCCCGAGCCGACGATGCGGACGACCTGCGAGCGCACCCGTTCGACCGTGATGTCGAGCGACTCGAGCACGCGGGCGGCAAGGCCCTCCTCCTCGCGCAACAGCCCGAGCAGGATGTGCTCGGTGCCGATGTAATTGTGCTTGAGCGTCCGGGCCTCCTCCTGCGCTAGGACGACGACCTGACGAGCTCGCTCGGTGAATCGCTCGAACAAAAGAATCCTCTTCTTGGTCGAACCCGGTTACCCCAGGTTAGTACCGGCAGACGCCCAATCGATATCGGCAGGCGTCCATGTGCCCCTTACTCTACCGAGAGCGCCCGGCCGGCCTTTTGCAGCGCCCAGCCGGTAACTGCGGGCTTTCAGGTTCTCATCGCCGGGAACAGCAGCACCTCGCGCAGGCTGGCTGCCCCGGTCAGCATCATCACCAGCCGGTCGATGCCGAGCCCGACGCCGCCGGTCGGCGGCATCCCCTGTTCCAGCGCTTCGACGAAGGCCTCGTCGTAGGGCTGGGCCTCCTCGTCGCCGCGGTCCTGCTCGGCCCGCTGCTGCTCGAAGCGGCGGCGCTGCTCATCGGGGTCGTTCAGCTCGCTGAAGGAGTTGGCGATCTCGACCCCGCCGACGAAGGCCTCCCAACGCTCGACCAGGCCCGGCTCGGAGCGGTGGCCCTTGGCGAAGGGCGACAGCTCGACCGGGTAGTCGAAGAGGAAGGTGGGCTTGATCAGGCCGGGCTCGACCTCGCGCGAGAGCAGGCCGTCGACCAGCTTGCCCCAGCCCTCGGCCGGGTCGGGCTCTGAGCCCATCGCCGCCGCCAGCGCCTCCCGGGTGGGGTGCTCGGCGATGTCGACGCCAGCCCGCTCGAGGATCGCCTCGCGCAACGTGATCCGGCGCCAGGGCGGCGCGAAGTCGATCTCGGCGTCCCCGCGCTGCACCCTGGTCGTCCCCAGCACCCGCTCGACCACCTCGGCCACCAACAGCTCGAGGTCGTGCGCCGTCTTCTCGTAGTCGGCGTAGGCCTCGTACCACTCCAGCATCGTGAACTCGGGGTTGTGCTTGTGGGAGACCCCCTCGTTGCGGAAGTCCTTGCCGAGCTCGTAGACGCGGTCGATGCCGCCGACGACGAGCCGCTTCAGGTAGAGCTCGGTGGCGACGCGAAGGTAGAGATCGCGGTCGAGAGCGTTGTGGTGAGTGGTGAAGGGGCGCGCCAGGGCGCCGCCGTAGAGCGGTTGCAGGACCGGCGTCTCGACCTCGACGTAGCCGTGTTCGTCGAGCCAACGCCGCACCTCGCTGACGGTGTTGGCGCGG
The DNA here is from genome assembly GCA_963699125.1 of uncultured Actinomycetes bacterium. Classification (GTDB taxonomy): domain Bacteria; phylum Actinomycetota; class Thermoleophilia; order Solirubrobacterales; family 70-9; genus VAYN01. The sequence continues at coordinate 2,503,912 of OY969417.1, read as the reverse complement.
ATCCTGAAGATGCGACGGCTGTCCTCGTTGGCGATCAGATCGAGCTCACGGCGGCGGAAGCGGGTCTCGGTGTCCTCGAGCCCGTGGAACTTGTCGGGGGGCGGGCGCAGGCTCTTGGCCAGCAGGCGCCAGTGGTCGATCGCCAGCGAGAGCTCGCCGCCGCGGTCGGTCGCGATCGCGACTCCCTCGACCCCGATCAGGTCGCCGAGATCGAGTTCGACGAGCAGCTCGTAGGCCTCCTCGCCGAGCAGGTCCTGGCGGGCGTGGAGCTGGATCTGGCCGCTGCCGTCGCGGAGGTCGAGGAAGCAGGCCTTGCCGTGGCCACGGCGGGCGACGATGCGGCCGGCGACGCGGTGGCGCGAATCGGTCTCGATACCCGCCGCCAGCCCCTCGTGCGCCGCCCGCACCTCGGCGATGTCCTCCCGCCCGGAGAACTCGTGCGGAAACGGCTCAATCCCCGCCCCCCGAATCCGCTCCAACTTCTCCCGCCGGTCCCGCAGCACATCTGAGAGCTTCGGCTCCTCGGTCGACTCGCTCATCCGCGCGAGCCTATAGCGCCGCTGAGAGCCGATCCCGCCAGGGGTGAAGCGTCTTGTACTTTTTCGCCGCCGCCGGTCTCGGACGGCCGCAAACGCCCTCGAAAAAGTTAAGCGAAACCCCTGGCGGGATCGGCTCTCCCTGCCGGGATCGGCTCTTCCCCTAAGCCTTCTCGATCTTGGTGATTTTGAGTTTCTTCTTCGGCCCCCGCGGCACCTCGACCGTGACCACGTCGTTGCGCTTGCGGCCGACCAGGGCTTTGCCGATCGGCGACTCGTTGGAGAGCTTGTGCTCGACCGGGTTGGCCTCGGTGGAGCCGACAATCTGGAATTTCTGCGAGTCGCCGGTTTTCTGGTCTTTGACGTGGACGATCGAGCCGAAGCCGACCTCGTCGGTGTTGAGGGCCTTCTCATCGATCACGGTAGCGCGGCGCAGACGCTCTTCGAGCTGGGCGATCCGCCCCTCGAGCAGCGCCTGTTCGTTCTTGGCGTCGTCGTATTCGGCGTTCTCGGAGATGTCTCCGAATTCGCGCGCCTCTTTGATCCGCGCCGCGACCTCGCGGCGCTTGGTCGTCGAGAGGTGCTCGATTTCCTCTTTCAGCTTTTCGAGACCCTCTGGGGTGATGACGGCCTGACGACTCACTTGCACTACCTCGCTTTGGCTTTGGGGGAGCCGCCGAACGACTCCTAGACCGAAAAAAACGCCCCGATGCGGCGTCCTGCATCGCCACATCTGGGCACAGAGTCGCGGGATTATAGCGAGGGCCGGAACCCGGCAATCAAGGCGTTCTAAGCAACCGCGGCGGGCTCGGCGAGGGCGCCGATAAGTTCCCGCGCGCGAGTGAGGTCGGCGCTGCGCTGCAACTCCTCGGCGACCTCTGGCGGCGCCTGCAGCCGCTCCATGTACCAGGGGTAGAACTTGCGCAGGTAGCGCTCGGCGCGCTCCGTCCCGAGGTGCTCCTCGGCGCGGTCGATCACCCAGAGCAGCTCCGCGACCACCTCCCCGGGCGCGGGTGGCTGGCGGCGGCGGCCGGTCAGTTCTCCGAACAACCAGGGGTTGCCGAGCGAGCCACGGGCGATCATCACCGCATCGGCGCCGGACTCGCGGAACGCGGTCCGCGCCGCCTCGGCGCTCGAAAGACCGCCGGAGACGATCACCGGCACCTCGACGCGTTCGACCAGCTCCCCGGTCAGCTCGTAGTCCGGCGTGCCCTTGTGGCCCTTGGTCGCGACCCGCGGATGGAAGGCGATCGCCGCCACCCCGGCTTCCTCCGCGAGCCTGATCGCGAGCTCGAAGCCGGAGCGGTCGCCGGCCTCGATCCCCGAGCGCAGCTTCACCGTCACCGGCAACCCAGCGGCCCCCTCGCCGGCAGCGCGAGCGAGCGCCAGCGCCAGCTCGGGGTCGCGCAGCAGCTGTGCCCCGGCGCCGGTGCGGCGTACCTTGGGGACCGGGCAGCCCATATTGATGTCGATCAGGTCGGCCCCGGCTTCGGCGGCAATCGCGGCGCCCGAGCGCATCACCTCGGCGTCGTGGCCGAAGAGCTGAACCGAGACGGGATGCTCGTCGGGGTGGATCCGCATCAGCTCCCGCAGGGTGCGCTCGTTGCGGTAGTGCAGGGCGAAGCTGGAGACCATCTCGGAGATCGCGAGCCCGGCGCCGTGGCGCTTCGCCTGCAGCCGCACGAACCAGTTGCCGATGCCCGCCAGCGGCGCCAGCAGGACCCTGTTGGAGATGCGGACGCCGCCGATCTCGAATGGGTCCGTCAGTTCATGCCTGGTTGCGGTCATAGATCAAGCGCAGCCCCTTCAGGGTAAGCAGGTCGTCGACCTCGTCGATCGTCTCGGTGAAGGGGACGATGACGCTGGCGAGGCCGCCGGTGGCAAGCAGTTGTGCTTCGCCCAGTTCTCCTTCGATGCGACGCACGATCCCGTCGATCATCCCGGCAAAGCCGAAGACGAAGCCGGATTGGATCGCAGCGCGGCTGGAACGGCCGATCGCGGTCTCCGGCTCGGCCAGGTCGATGCGGGTGATGCGCGCGGCGCGGTCGATCAGGGCGGTGAGGGAGATCTCCAGTCCGGGCCCGATCGCGCCGCCGAGGTATTCACCCTCCGCCGAGACGGCGTCGACGTTGATGCCGGTGCCGAAGTCGACGACCACGCAGGCGTCCTGGAAGCGCTCGTAGGCGGCAATCGAGTTGACGAGCCGGTCGGCGCCGACCTCGAGCGGGTTGTCGATCCGGATCGGCATCCCGGTCTTCACTCCGGGGCCGATCGCCAGGCAGCGTGCGTCGAGGTAGCGCTCGGTGAGCCGCTCGTACTGGGCGCCGAGCGGCGGCACCACCGAGGAGACGCAAACCGCATCGAGGTCGGCAAGAGACATTCCGCAGAGGGCGAAAAGACCCGCGATCCGCTCCGCCAACTCGTCGCCGGTCGCGCCCGAGCGGGTCTGGAAGCGCCAGTGCTCGATCAGCTGCTCGCCCTCAAAGGCGCCCAGGTGGGTCTGGGTGTTGCCGACGTCGACCGCTAGCAGCATGCGCGCAGTATCGCCGGATCGAACTGGCCAGGTAGCCAGGCGAGGCGCCTTGCGCATAGGATTGCCTCCGTGAACGCGCGCCTCTACGTCATCCCCGCCTCGCACCCGAGCATCACCGCCGAGCTGCTGCTCGAGCACAAGGGTGTCCCGTACAAGCGGACCGACCTGCTGCCGGTGATCTCCAAGGGGGTGCTGCGGGCGGTCGGCTTCTCCGGCGTGACCGTGCCGGCCCTGAAGATCGACGGCGCCAAGGTCCAGGGATCGCGGCAGATCGCCCGCGAGCTGGACCGCCTGCGACCGGAGCCGCCGCTGTTCCCCGCTGACCCCGAGAAGCGGGTGGCGGTGGAGGAGGCGGAGCGCTTCGGCGACGAGGAGCTGCAGCATCCGATCCGCCAGATCCTCTGGTGGTCGATCAAGCAGGACAAGGAGCCGCTGCGCAGCTACTCGGAGGGAGCCAAGATCGGGATGCCGATCTCGCTGGCGATGAAGACCGCGGCGCCGATCGTCGCCCTCTCGGCCCGTTTCAACGAGGCCGATGACGAGAACGTCCGTCGCGATCTGGCGGCGCTGCCCGCCCTGCTCGACCGGGTCGACGAGCTGATCGCCAAGGGAGTGATCGGCGGCGAGCAGCCGAACGCCGCCGACTTCCAGATCGCCCCCAGCATCGGCCTGGCGCTGACCATCGACGACCTCCGCCCCGCGATCGAGGGCCGCCCCGCGGCCGAGCTGGCGAAGCGGGTGGTGCCGAACTACCCCGGCAAGACCCCACCGGTTCTGCCGGCGGCCTGGCTCGAGCCGCTGCGCGGCGAGACCGCAACTGCGTAACTACGGAGCCCGAAACCGCATCAGCAGGAACTGGGCGCCGTCCAGCGGCGATTCGAGTTCCTCGAACTGGGGACGGTGGCGGTTGGCCCGCCCGGCGACGATCGCGCGGCCGTCGGGCTGGGCGAGGGCAGCGTAGAGGACGCTTTCGGTGCCGAAGTCGGCGCCGAGGAAACCACCGCGGCCGAAGCTGCGATCGAGGCGGCCGTTTGAGCGGTAGCGCAGGACAGCTGCCTGGGTCTCGCCGTCCTGCTCGGTGCCGTAGTAGCCGGCGGCGAGGATGCGGCCGTGAGGCTGCAGGGCGATCGCGTTGATCGCCGTGTGGGCGCCGCGGCGGCTGCGGACCAGCCCGCGGCGCCCGAAGCTGGGGTCGAGGCTGCCGTCGGGGGTGAAGCGAGCCAGCAGGGCGGCTTCGGGGCCCGGTGCGGTGGTGACGCCGCCGAGCAGCGGCCTCCCACCCGGGCCAACCGCCAGCGAGTTGGCGAAGGAGCAACCGCAGTGGGGGAGGTCGTCGCCGTCGATGAGGACGCGGCCGTCGCCGCCGCCGAAACTCGGGTCGGGTTTGCCGTTCGGGAGCAGCCGGGCCAAGAGCAGTTTGCCGGTGAGGTCGCCGCCGAGCAGCACCTTGCCGCCCGGCAGGACCTCGACCCCGGTGATCTCGACCGGGTAGTCGCGGGCGGCGTGGAAGCGCACCTTGCCGTTGTGGCCGAAGCTGGGGTCGATCGAGCCGTCGGGGCGGTAGCCGACCACGATCCCGGTCCAGTGTTCGAAGCCGATCCGGTAGCCGCCGGCAATGATCCGCCCGCTGCGCTGACGAGCGAGGTCGAGGATGCCGGCACCTTCGATGCCGGCCGGGGTGAGGACGTGGCCGCGATGGCCGAAGCTGCGGTCTTCGCTGCCGTCGGGGTTGAGGCGGAGGAGGGCGAGAGCCGTGTTGGTTCCGCCCCCGGCGAGGATCTTGCCGTTGGGGAGGACGATGAGCGACTCGATAGTGGACTCAAAGCCAAGAGAAGCCTCGATACCCCCCCCATTGCCGAAGGAGGGATCCGCTGAGCCGTCGGGCCGGTATCGGCGAACTACGAACTGTTCGCTTAACGTCCTGCCCCCGACGACCACCCGCCCCCGCCCGTCCACCGCCAGCGCCCGCGCCGACTCGTTGCGCGACTCGGAGGTGAGCGAGACGCCGCGCTTGCCGAAGGTCGGATCGAGCGATGCAGCGGGGGCCTCGGCGGCGGCACTCAGCAGGGCCGCCGCTGCGATGAGCAGGCCGAGTGAGACGTGAAGCTTCGCGCTCATTTGCGTTATTCGACTACCTCGCAGACATCCCCAACTTCGTCTTCGTCTTCGTCCTCCTGGAGGGGATTCTGGTCGAAGGGACAGTTGTCGTATTCGTCGGCAACCCCGTCTTCGTCACTGTCCGGTTCGGGCTCGCAGGCATCGCCGACGCCGTTGAAGTCAGAGTCCTCCTGTTCGGGGTTCGCGACTTCGGCGCAATTGTCGATTTCGTCGGCGACACCGTCTTCGTCGGCGTCGCCGGTGTCCGCCGGCGGTTCGAGGTAAAGCGAGGGTTCGGGGGCGTCACTCAGCGCGAGGTGGGAGGCGACCTCTTCGGAACTCAGAGCTTCGCCGTAGATGGCGACGTCGTCGACCGTGGCATCGAGCCAGTTAGAGAAGCCACCCTCGCCGTCCCTGGCGCCGACGATGTTGTGGACGGACGAGAGGAACGACGGGATGAGGTTGTAGCCGTCGAGGCCGAGCGCGTAGGAGAAGCCGTCGACGTAGAGCGTGAGGCGCGGGTCTTCGAGCGATTCGAGGTCTTCTTCGGGGCTGAGGCTCAGCGGGGCGATCGTCGGGCACGATTCCTCCCTCTCCGCCATCGTCGCGACGACGTGATGCCATTCGCCGCTGTCAACCGCCCTGTCGGTTGAAACAGTCGGAGATTCACTCGCATCGACAACCGAGAGGTTCAGCCTGCCGTCCCCGGAGCGATAGAGGGAGATGCCTCCCTCGCCCTGCGAGCGCGAGAAGAGCTCTTCCCGCCCGGCGGCTTCGGCGTCGAACTTCACCCACATCTCGACCGAGTAGCCGCTGACGCTTTCGCCGCAGTCGTGGACGACGAATTCCTGCGGATCCCAGCTGGCGGTGAGATCGATGTAGTCGTTCACCCCATCCAGATGGGCAGCCAGCGATTCCTCCATCGCGCCCGTCTCCGCGAGCCCGACGCCGTTCTCGTAGGTGCCCGGGTGCGGCGCTTCTTCGCCTTCTTCGCTTTCGGATTCGGGTTCTTCTTCTTCGCCTTCTTCTTCCGCGAGTTCTTCCGCTTCTTCTTCCGACTCTTCGACGCCTTCGCCTTCTTCTTCCCCTTCGACGTCTTCCGGATCGACCCAGTCGCGCGCCTCGGTCCCTTCGGTCTCGTCGAAGCGGTAGAAGGCGACCGGTCCGGCGGCGTCCGGATCGCCGGCGGCGCCGATCTCCGCTTCGTCGAGGGCGTCGCCCGAGCCTTCGTATGACACTTTCAAGGCACGCTCCAAGACCCGGGAGTTCGACGCCGGCTTGACCTGCTGATCAGGCGGGGTCTCGCACCCCTTCAGGCCCGCCGCTGAGAAATGTTTCCGATCGGCAGGGTCGAGCTTGATCGTGTCCTTGCCGAAGCTGCATTCGAGGCGGAGATCGAGGTCCCGTTTCTCTGCCAAGGTTTTTCCTTTCGGATCCCTGTTGTTGGCGAGGATCGTGTCGTTCCCGGCCCTGCTGCGCAGGACGTCGGCACCGCCGCGCCCCAGCAATACGTTGCGCCCACCGTCGCCGACCAGCACGTCGGGGCCGTGCGAGCCCTCGACGTTCTCGACCCCGCCGATGCTGCCCACGTCTTCGCCGCCGTAGCCGTTGCAGCCCGTGCTCTGCCGCGAGATCGACCCTCCGGCGAGCCTGACCCTGGCCCCGTGGTTGACGGGGGTTTCGAAGACGAGATCTTCGATGTCGCTGGGATATTCGTCGTCGCCCGATTTGACCTCGGCGCCGACGAACTGGGCCCAGTTGGCGTTGTCGGAGCCGTCGCCGCCGCGAATCACGTCGCCGTCGCAGACTTCCGCGGAGACAAACAGGTCCTCCCCGGAGCTGCCGAGCAGGGTGTCCTTCCCCTCGTTGGCGAAGAGCGTGTCGTCGCCGCTGTTCCCGACCAGGTGATCCTCGCCGGCGTCGGGACCATCGACCAGGACGTCCTCCGTTTCTGCGCCGCCGATCAGGGCGTCATCCCCCTCGCCGCCCAGCAGGGTGACGGATACTTCCTTGGGGAAGCCCTGTACCTGCAGCCGATCTTCGCCGGCGTCACCGAACATCAGGATCGAGTCGGTGCCGGGGACGACGCAGCTCGCTTCGGGCCCTTCCACTTCCACTTCGCCTCCGGTGATGATGCAGCCGGAGCCGCCTTCGGCGGAGCCAAATACCGAGGCCCCGCCGGTTATTTTCAACTCGATGGTCCCGGAGTCCCAGGTTGCGGTCACCTGGTCTTTCCCATCGGTCCCGCGCAGGTAGAGGTCCTGCTGCCCGAGCGCCGAGCCGGACGCGAGCAGCCCAACGGCGATCGTTTCCGCATTGGGCTGGACCAGCGTCGTTTCCGGGTTGCTGTTGTCGCAGTTGGACGATTTGGATGCGCTGAGGCAGGTGTCTTCGGACCCGGTCCCACCGTCCAGCTCGTCTTCGCCCGATTCGCCGTCCAGGTGATCCTGGTCTGAGCCACCATAGATCGTGTCGTCATCACCACCACCTCGAACCACGTCGGTGCCCGGCCCGGCGTCGATTTCGTTCGGGTCGCCCGAGCCGACGATGAGGTCGGCGAAGGCGGTCCCGATCACGTTCTGGAACCCGTTGCCTTTGATTTCGTCTTCGCCGCCGCCGAAGCGCGCCACCTCGCCGTTGTCAGCAATCGGTTTGCCGGCGCCGAGGTTGACGTAGACGCCCCGCTGGCCGTGCTTTTTCGGAAAGCCGGAGGGTAGGTCAACCTGAGAACCAGAACCTGGGAACAGGTAGAAGCCGGGGGTGACGCCGTCGGCGAAGCTCAGAGTGTTCACACCGCCTCCTCCGTCGAGGATATCGATGGTGGTGCCGCCCCGCACGAGATCGTCACCACCCCTACCCAGGATCTTGTCTCTACCTGGACCCCCAACCAGAATGTCTCCCCCTTCATTTCCATCAACCTCATCGTCACCCGATCCGGCAAAGAGGTGATCGCCGCCATCACCGCCGCGAATTTCATCGCTGCCTCGCCCAGCGAATATCGTGTCGTTTCCGCCTCCCCCCTGGATGGTCTCCGTGCGACCGCCGCCGTAGATCAGGTCGTCGCCACCCAGACCCCTGTAGACCCTGACGCCGCTTCTCGGCGTCAGCACGTCAGCGCATTTGGTGCCGACGAGGACGTGCTGGATCTTCCTAGGCGCTCGGCATTTGCCTTCTTCGGAGACTTCCGCTTCCAGATCGAGGATCGTCCCTTCTTCGGGCGTTTCCTCCGTCCATTCCTGCGGTTTGGCCTGCGCTCCGAACTGGTCTTCAGCTTCGACCAGGTAATCGTGGCTGCCGACCACCTTTTCGTAGGGAAGCTGAAGAGAACGCAACCATTGGCCGGGCCAACACGGGTCTTCGGGTTCCAGCGGGCAGCTCCGCTGCTCGGAGTAAGCCAGTTCTTCATCTATGTAAACGCGAAAAGCAGCGATTCGCGAGACGTCGCAGGTAGGTTTCCCGACTTCTGCGGAGAGCTCCAGGTCCACGCCTGGCGTTTCGGGGTCTTTGACCTCCCCTCCCACCCCGAGGGTCGGCGGGTTGCAGACGCCGATCGAGACGGTCGCTTTGGAGTTGTGAATCCAGCTGCTCCTGCGGTAAGTGATTTCGTCGAGGCCGCGGAAGCCGGTTTCCGGCGTGTAGGTGAGGGTGCCGAGTTCGGGATCGAATTTCGAGATCGCGCCGTGGGTGGGTTCGGCGACGATCTCATAGCCCGATTCCAGGAAGTGCCCCGAGCAGTTCAGCGACAGCGGCAGCGCTTCGTTCGGCTTGGTCGAAATCGCGATGTCTTTGCAGTCGGGCGCTTCGGCGACTTCGACCTCGAAGCTGGTCACTGACGACGAACCGAAGACGCTTGTCGCCCGGAAGGTGAACGCATCGGGCCCGGAATATTCGGAGTCCGGCGTGTACGTGAGTGCCCCCGTTTTGGCATTGAATCCGCTGATTTCGCCGTGTTCTGGGCCGCCGACGATTTCGTAGGAGAGCGGCGGCTCCCCTTCGCAGTCCAGCGCTCCGGCTTTGAGGGCGAGGGGTTGATCGACTTTCGTCGAGGCATCGCCTTCGTTGCATTCGGTCGCCGGGCTTTCCCCGACGGCGATGTGAAGGGTCGCCACGGCCGACGCTCCGTAGATGTTTCTGGCCCGGAAGGTGAGGGAGTCGAGGCCGCTGTATTCGGAGTCCGGCCAGTAGATGACGGCGCCCGTTGCGGAGCTGAATTCGAGGATTTCGCCGTGTTTCGGGCTATCGACGAGTTCGTAGGAGAGCGGTTCTTCGCCTTTGCATTCCAATTCTCCAGCTTCCAGGAAGAGGAACTGTTCGACTTCGATCGTCGCGCCGAGGTCATGGCAGTCTGCGATGAGGCCGCCCCCGACGTCGACATGGAAAGTGGTCACAGCGGACGATCCGTACACATTGCTCGCTTGGAAAGTGAACGAATCCGGTCCAACGTATTCGGAGTCCGGCGTATAGGTGAGGGCTCCCGTTTCGGCGTTGAATCCGCTGATTTTCCCGTGTTCGGGACCGACGACTATTTCGTAGGACAGCGGAGCTTCGCCTTCGCATTCAAGCGCTCCGGCTTTGAGGACAAAGGGCTGGTCGATATGGGTCGAGGCCCCACCATCCCAGCAGGACGCGATCGGCCTCTTGTCCCAAACCTGGATCCGGTGGTTTCCGGAATCCGCGATCCAGAGCTGTTCACCTGCAGCGGTCGTGATCCCGAACGGATATTCGAGCCAGAATTGCCTTTCACCCGACCCCCAGACACCGAACTGCGTGACGTATTCCCCTTCTTCGTCGAACTGCTGGATGCGACCGTTTTCGTCGCCGACCCAGACGCTGCCGGCAGCGTCGACGTCGATCGCGTCAGGATGGAGGAACTCGCCCTCTCCGCCTCCCTCAGAACCGAATTCCCGCACCAGTTGGCCAGCGCTGCCGAAGACGCTGATCCGGTTGTTTTCCCAATCGGCGATCCAGACGTCGCCGCCGGGACCGACGTCGATCGCCTTCGGCGCCGCCAGCTCGCCTTCTTCGGAACCAGAGGACCCGACAACCCTGACGAATTCCCCCGCGTCGTTGAACTCCTGGACGCGACCGTTGTAGGTGTCCGCAACCCAGATGTTACCTTCGACATCGACCGCGATGCCTTCGGGTTCGGAGAATTGGCCGTTGCCCGATCCGGAAGAGCCGATCGATTTGATGAATTCGCCTTCGTCGTCGAATTGCTCGATGCGGTTGTTTTCGGCGTCGGTGATCCAGAGATTGCCTTCCGGGTCGATCGCGATCGAGGTCGGACGGTGAAACTGCCCCCCTTCCGAACCGCTCGAGCCGAACTGGCTCAGGTATTCGCCGCCTTCGTCGAACTTCTGGACGCGGTTGTTGTACTGATCGACGACCCAGAGATTGCCTTCGGAGTCGACGGCGACATCAGCGGGGTGGTCGAAGCTGCCCGCTTCACCGCCGTAGGAACCGAAGGAGCTCAGATAGCTCGGGGGGTCTTTCGCGAAGGCCGACGCCGGCAGGACTGCCGCCAACACCATGGCGGCGACCAGCGCAAATGCTCGGCAGACATACGGTCCTGCCCCCCTCCAGGCCATCGACGTACCCCTTTGTTGGAACCCGAGTTCCCGAGAGGTCTATAGCGACGACATGACGTGGGCAATACTTAATACTGAAACTTGCTTCGCTAATGCGCTATTTCAGGGGTTCACTCTGGACGGACGCCCGATGTGCCCTTCCGCTTTACCCTCTGGCCGGTGCCAAGGGTTGTGAGGGCGTCGGCGAGGCGGGTGCCGTCAGGCAGGGTCAACTCCGGGTCGAGCTCCAGCAGGGGCGCGAGGACGAAGCGGCGGCTGGTGACCTCGGGATGCGGCAGGGTCAGGCGCTCGGTTTCCAGCTCCACGTCTCCGAGCAGCAGCAGGTCGACGTCGAGCGGGCGGGGGCTGTGGCGGGGCGCTTCGAAGGAGCGGCCGCGCTCGGCCTCGACCTCCTTGCAGAGGTCGAGCAGCGCCTCGGGCTCCAGCTCGGTGCGGATCCGGATCGCGGCGTTGAGGAAGTCGGGCTGGTCGAGGACCTCGCCGACGGGCTCGGTCACGTAGGCGGAGGAGACGGCCTCGACCTCCACCCCGCGCGCCCGCAGCAACTCGATCGCGGCTCGCAGATGGGCGGCGGAGTCGCCGACGTTGGAGCCGAGGCCGAGGTAGCCGATCCGCACCGGCCTAGGCTTCCGGGGCTTCGGCCTCGTCCTCGTCGACCGCGCGCTCCTGGGTCACCTCGACCGCGACCTCCTGGATCGCCAGCGGCAGCGGCGGCTCGGGCTTGCAGGCCCGCACCCGCACCGATTCGCAGCCGTAGCGCTCGATCAGGCGTTGGCCGATCACCTGGGCCAATCGCTCCAGGGTTTTGTAGCTGCGCTCGGTGGCCGCGAGGGCGACGATGTCACAGACCTGGGCGTAGTCGACCGTGTCCTCGAGCCGATCGGTGAGCACCGCGTCGCAGTCGGGCACGTCGAAGGAGATGTCGAACTCGAGCCGCTGCCCGACCTCCTGCTCGGCCTCGCTGACGCCGTGATGGGTGTAGATCGAGAGGCCGCGCAGCTCCACTTCGGCGCTCGATTCGACTCCGTTGCCATGCGCCTCCATCTTGGCAACCTATCCGAGCACCGCTTCCGCCACGGCCATTGCCTGGCCAACCTCGGCGACGTCGTGGACGCGCAGGACCTCGGCGCCCTCGGCGGCGGCGAGCACGCTGGAAGCAATCGTGCCGCCGAGCCGGTCGGCCGGCTCGGAGCCGTCGACTCTGCCGATGAAGCTCTTGCGCGAAGTGCCGATCACCAGTGGCCGGCCCAGCTCGCGCAGCTCCGAGAGCCGCCGCAGCAGCTCCAGGTTGTGCTCGGCCGACTTGCCGAAGCCGATGCCAGGATCGAGCCAGATCCGCTCCTCGGCGACACCGGCTGCCGTTGCCGCCTCGACGCGGGCGGCAAGGAAGGCCTTGACGTCGGCGACGACGTCTTCATAGCGCGGTTCGTCCTGCATCGTGCGCGGCGTGCCGAGCATGTGCATGAGCACGACCGTGGCGCCCCGGTCCGCGCACAGGCCCGCCATCTCGGGGTCGCCGCGCAGCGCCGTGACGTCGTTGACGATCTCCGCCCCGCCATCGAGCGCGGCCGCGGCGACCGCCACCTTCGAGGTGTCGATCGAGACGGCGGCCTCCCCCCCGGCCAACCCCTCGACGACCGGCACCACCCGCCCCAGCTCCTCCTCGACGTCGACTTCCTCCGCCCCGGGCCTGGTCGATTCACCGCCGACATCCAGAATCGCCGCTCCCTCCCGCACAAGGTCCTCTCCGTGCGAGATCGCCGCCGCCGGATCGAGGTAGAGCCCCCCATCCGAAAACGAGTCCGGCGTCACGTTCACGACACCCATCAGCTTCGGCGTCATGAGCTAAGTATCTCCAGCCTCCTGCCGCGGGTGGCGCCGGGGTGGGGTGTCCTCCGCCGCGCGGAGTCTGCTGAGGGCAAGCCCCATCCCTGCCACCGCTCCCACCCCTCTGCCCGAGGCAGATCGAAGCGCCAGGAGGGCACCCCACCCCGGCGACAGGACCCGCGGCCCGGAGCGCTGAGTCCTTAGCCGGCGTCTCCGCCAGCGAACCCTGGCCGTGGACGTGGCGACGGCCGCGCGCCCTCGCGCTGGGCGCGCTCGGGCTCGGGAGCCGGCTCGGCCGGTTTCGCCGGCTCCTCGTCGTCGGCGAAGACCTCCTCGGCGGGCTTGCCTTCGAGCAGGGCGGCGAACTGGTCGGCGTCGATCGTCTCCCGCTCCAGCAGCAGCTTCGAGATCTGGTCCAGCTCCTCGCGGCGCTCGCCCAGCAGCCCCTTGGCGGTCTGGTGGGCGCTCTCGACGATGCGGCGGATCTCGTCGTCGATCTCGCGGGCGATCTCGTCGGAGTAGTCGGGTTCGGCGCTGAATTCGCGGCCGAGGAAGGGCTGGCCGCGATCGTGGCCGAAGACGCGCGGGCCGAGCCGCTCTGACATGCCGAACCGCATCACCATCTGCTTCGCGGTCTCGGTCACCTTTTCGAGGTCGTTGGAGGCGCCGGTGGTGATCTCGCCGAAGACGATCTCCTCGGCGGCGCGGCCGCCCAGGGTCATCGCCATCGTGTCGGTCAGCTCGGCGCGGGTGGTGAGGAACTTGTCCTCGGTCGGCAGGCTGATCGTGTAGCCGAGCGCCTGGCCGCGGCTGATGATCGAGATCTTGTGGACGGGGTCGCAGTTGGGCAGCAGGTGGCCGACGATCGCGTGGCCGAGCTCGTGGTAGGCGGTGATCAGGCGCTCCTTCTCGCTCATCACCCGGGTCTTCTTCTCCGGGCCGGCGATCACCCGCATGATCCCCTCCTCGAGCTCCTTCATGCTGATCTCGCGGCTGCCGGTGCGGGCGGTCAGCAGCGCCGCCTCATTGATCAGGTTGGCGAGGTCGGCGCCGGTGAAACCGGGGGTCTGGCCAGCGAGGGTGTCGAGGTCGATTTCGCGCGCGAGAGGCTTGCCGCGCGTGTGCACCTCGAGGATGTGCTTGCGGCCTTTGCGGTCGGGGCGGTCGACGACGACCTGGCGGTCGAAGCGGCCGGGCCGCAGCAGCGCCGGGTCGAGGATGTCGGGGCGGTTGGTGGCGGCGATGAGGATGATGTTGTCCTTCATCTCGAAACCGTCCATCTCCACCAGCAGCTGGTTCAGCGTCTGCTCGCGCTCGTCGTGACCGCCGCCCATGCCGGCACCGCGATGGCGGCCGACGGCGTCGATCTCGTCCATGAAAATGATGCAGGGAGAGTTCTGTTTGGCCTGCTCAAAGAGGTCGCGGACGCGACTGGCGCCGACCCCGACGAACATCTCGACGAAGTCCGAGCCGGAAATCGAGAAGAAGGGGACGCCGGCCTCGCCGGCGACGGCGCGGGCGAGCAGCGTCTTACCGGTGCCGGGCGGGCCGTAGAGGAGGACGCCCTTGGGGATGCGGGCGCCGAGCGCCTGGAACTTCTTCGGGTTCTCGAGGAATTCCTTGATCTCCTCGAGCTCCTGCACCGCCTCGTCGACGCCGGCGACGTCGCGGAAGGTGATCTTCGGCGCGTCGACGGACATCCGTTTCGCTTTCGATTTGCCGAAGTTCATCACCCGCGAACCGCCGCCCTGCATCTGGTTCATGAGGAAGATCCAGAAGCCGAAGAAGAGGACGAACGGGAGGATGTAGGTGAGCAGCGAGAGCAGGCTCGAGCCGCCGGTCCCGTGCACGATCGTGCTGGTCGTCTCGTTCTTTTCGAGCAGGGCGAGGAGGCGTTCTTCGGTGTTGGGCGGGTAGCCCGTCGAGAAGCTTTCGCCGTTCTTCTCCTTGACGTCGAGGGTGCTGTCCTTGACGTTGATCGAGACCTCTTCGATCTTGCCTTCGGCGATCAGGCCGGTTTTCGGATTGACCAGTTCGCTGTATGGCGGAGCCTTCGTGCCCGAATCGTTGGTGATCACGCGCTGGGCGATGAAGGCCAGGATGACCACCAGCAGGATCGGAAATGCCGCGCTTTTGAAAAAACGTCTCAAAGGTGAAATCAGCGTACCAGGGCGGTTTTTTGCGCTCTACCCGTCAAGAGCCGCGACGTAGTCGAGGTTGCGGTACCGCTGCGCGTGGTCGAGGCCATAGCCGATCGCGAACCGGTTTGGGATCTCGAACCCGACGTAGCGGGGCGAGAGGTCAACCCGAAGTCGCTCCGGCTTGGTCAGGAGCGCGCAGACCTCGAGCGAGGCCGGATTGCGCGCCCGCAGGTTGCGCATCAGGTACTGCAGGGTCAGACCCGAGTCGATGATGTCCTCGACGATCAGCACGTGGCGCCCTTCGATCGGGGCGTCGAGATCCTTGAGGATGCGGACGACCCCCGAAGAATCGGTCTGTGAGCCGTAGCTGGAGACCGCCATGAAGTCGATCTCGCAAGCGACGTCGATGCTGCGCATCAGGTCGGCGAGGAAGAGAACAGCGCCCTTCAGCACGCCGACCATGACCAGGTCGCGTCCCTCGTAGTCGCGGCTGATCTCGCCCCCCAACTCCGCAACCCGCCGCTGCAGATCCTCCCTGGCCACAAGAGTCTCCCCAATCGCCCGCTCGCTCACCAGCCGCAGTCTAGATATCCGGCCGACGGGCCTCAAAGCGGACTATTTGTCCGCTTTGAGGCCCGTCGGCCGGGGGTCAGGGGCACTCGGCGCGGAGGATGCCGCTCTCGGCGACGGCGCGGATGCCGCTGCCGAGGTCTAACAGCGCGGTGCCGGTGCGGCGCAGGCCGGCGACTTGGTCGGCGAAGCGGGCGGCACCCGGGACCGGGCGGCCGGCAGCGCCGTCAGCGAGCCGCTGTACGACGAGGCGGCGCAGCGCTGGCGGCAACTCGGCCAGCCGCGCCAATGTGATCGTGCCCCGATCCGAGCCGCTGGAGCCGTCGACCTCGGCCTCGACCAGCGCGTCGAGTACCTCGGCCTCGTCGCGCAGCAGCGCCGCCGTGCGCAACACGTTCTCCGCCGCCGCCGGGTGGATCTTCGCCAGCTCCGGCAGCAGGCCGTGGCGGACGCGGTTGCGGGCGTAGCCCAGCTCGGCGTTGCTGCTGTCGTCGCGCCAGGCAAGTCCGCGCTGCTCGCAGTAGGCGGTGGTCTCGGCTCGCGTGAAGCCGAGCAGGGGTCGGGCAAGGCTGCCGTCGCGCGACTTCATCCCCAGCAGGGCGCGGCGGCTGGGCGAGGAGGCGAGGCGGTAGAGGATGGTCTCGACCTGGTCGTCGGCGGTGTGGCCGGTGACGATCGTCGCCCCGCGTGGCAGGGCCAGCCCGGCCGCCGCGGCGTAGCGGGCGTCGCGCGCCCAGGCCTGGAGGTTGCCGGCGCCCTCGGGCCGCTGCGGGCGCTCGACTGCCAGCTCCGCACCCAGCGCCTTGCAGAGCTCCGCGCAGTAGCGCTCGTCCTTATCGGAGTCCTCGCGCAGGCCGTAGTTGACGTGCAGCGCCGTCACCTCTTTGGGCCCGACAGCGCGCACGGCGAGGTCGAGCATGCAAACCGAGTCTCGCCCACCGGAGAGCATCGCCACGACCGGGGTCCCGGGCACGAGGAGCCCCTCGGCGAGCACCCGCTCCAGCATCAGGTCGGCGTCCACGAGGTGAGTCTAGGAGTCGGTGCTCAGCCGGCGGCGCGGACGACGAAGAGCTCGGTGGGAACCGGGAAGCCCTTGAGGCTGACCTGCCCGATCGGCTCGAGGCCGAGCCCGTCGCGGTCAGCGATCGCCTCGGCGACCCGGTCGGTGACAAGGACCTCGCCAGCGAGGGCGCGGTTGACCACCCGGTGGGCGAGGTTGACCTGGCTGCCGAAGTAGTCGCCGTCGCGGTAGACGGCCTCGCCGCAGTGGATCCCGACCCGCGGCTGCGGTCGCCGCGGGAAGCGGCCGAGGAACTCGACCGCCCACTCGGTCAGCGAGGCGGCGTCGGGCGAGACCACCATCACCTCGTCGCCGATCGTCTTCACGATCGTCGCCTCGGGCGGCAACGTCGCCTCGACCGTCTCGACGAAGTTCTCGACCACGTCGAGCGCCTCCAGGTCTCCCTCCTCCTCCGTGTAACGGGTGAAGCCGGTGAGGTCGATGAAGCAGAAGGTGACCGTGACCTGTCCGAGTTCGATTTCCGCCGTGTCGGTCCCCAGCCCGGACTCCATGTGGCCGACCACGTCCTGCTCGATGAAGAAACGCAGATAGCGGTTGTGTAGGTACTCGGTCAGCGGCGCCGCCAGCGGCAGGATGTCGGCCGCCAGCTCCCCCATCTCCTCCGCCATCTCCAGCTCCGGCACGGCGTCGCGGATCAGCGGTTCGTGGACGTAGAGGTGGAAGAGGCGGACCTCGGCGTCGGCGATGCGGCGCATCGACTGCACGTAGACGCGCACCAGCTGCAGGAAGGCGACCAGCGGAAAGCCGGCAGCGAGGACGCGGGCGCAGTGGCGCAGCGCCGCGGCGTCGTCGGGGCTGAGGTTGCGCTGCCGCCCCGTCGGCGTGCCGAGGATGACGAGGATCCGCTCGATCAGTTCCGGCTCGAGCCCCGTTTCCCGCGCCACGTCGGCCACCGACAGCTCCTCCTCGGGCCCTGAGAACAGCTCCTCGGCGAAGCCGAAGGCGAGGCGCCCCTCACGTCCGGCCTCGCCCAGTTCCTCCAGCGAGTAACCGCGCTCCCGCATCCGCGACACGACCCGCGCCTGCGCCGCCGCGGTCGCGGTCCAGCGCCCCCGCCGAACCGGCACGATCTTCTCCTCGGCCCAGCGTTTCAGCGTGCTGGCGGGAACCCCGGAGCGGCGCACCGCCTCACTGAGGGAAATTCGCTCATCGGCCATCCTCTCCGCAACCTAGCCGGTCAGAAGGAGGGTGCCGGTGCCCCTCTCCCGGAGGCTCACGGACCAACAACTCGAATCGCCGCCAGCGACCTGCTGCGCAACGGCCTCCGGGGGAGGGGCACCGGCACCCTCCCCCGGATCCAGCAGCTAGGTCGGTATCTCCGACTCCTCGTGCAACTGGAGCACCGGCTCTCCGCCCTCGCCGGTGCGGATGCGAATCGCCTCCTCCACCGGCAGCACGAAGATCTTGCCGTCGCCGACCTCGCCCGTGCGGGCGTGTTTGAGGATCGTCTCGACGACGATGGGCTTGTCTTTGTCCTCGACCACGACCTCCAGCTTGATCTTCGGCCGGACGTTGACGGTGAGGGTCGAGCCGCGGTAGCGCTCGACGATGCCTTTCTGGCGTCCCGAGCCCTTGGCCTCGAGGATCGACAGGGACGGGAATCCCTTGTCGAGCAACTCGGCCCGGATCGGCTCGAACGCCTCGTGGCGAATGAACGCCTCTATCTTTTTCATGCGCCCAGGCCTCCTAGGACTCGGTCGTGGTCATCGGGGACACAGCCGGTGCCGCGGGCGCTGCGATCGGCGGCGGAGCGCCCCCGAGCTGCAGGCCCGTCGAGTACTCGGGCTGCGGGATGAACTGCTCCGGGTACCCGTACATCCCGTGCTCGGAGATGTCGAGGCCGGCGTCCTCCTCCTCGGGACTGACCCGGAGGCCGATCGTCTTCTTGATCGCGAAGAAGATCGCGTAGGAGACGGTGAACACGCACCCGAAGGCGACCCCCACTCCCAGCGCCTGCGCGCCGAGCTGGTGGAACGAGCCGCTGTACCAGAGGCCCGGATCGCCGACTTCGTTGAATTCGGCCAGCCGCGGCGAGGTGAAGATCCCGCACGACAGGGTCCCCCAGATACCGGCCAGGCCGTGGGCCGAGGTGGCGCCGACCGGGTCGTCGATGATCTTCTCGATCGCCAGCACCCCGAAGACGACGATGACGCCGGCGATCGCGCCGATGATCGGCGCCGCCCAGTACTCGACGTAGCCGGAGGGAGCGGTGATCGCCACCAGCCCTGCGATCGCGCCGTTGCCGGCCATGCCTATGTCGATCGTCCTCGTCTTCAGGTACATCACCGCCACCGCGGCCACCACACCAGCGGCTGCCGCAAGGTTGGTGACGACGACGACTTCGGCGAAGCGGCCGCCGATCGCGCCGAGCGTCGAACCCGGGTTGAACCCGAACCAGCCGAGCCAGAGGATCAGCACGCCGAGGCCGACCAGCGGCATCGAGTGCCCCGGTATCGCCCGCGGTTTGCCGTCCTTCGTGTACTTGCCGATACGGGGGCCGAGCAACAGCAGCGCCGCGAAGGCCCCGGTCGCACCGATCAGGTGGACCACCGTCGAGCCGGCGAAGTCCTGCATGCCGACGTTGACCTGGAGCCAGCCGCCGCCGAAGATCCAGTGGCTGAGCACCGGGTAGAGGACGGAGCTGAAGATGATCGCGTAGATGATGTACGCGCTGAACTTGATCCGCTCCAGCGTGGCGCCCCAGACGATCGCCAGCGAGACCGCACAGAACACGAACTGGAAGAACATGAACGCGGCCGGGCTGATCGAATACGTTTCGACGAAGGGGATGCTCTTGCCGGCCTCTTCGATCGAGGAGCCGACGTTGAGGAAGAACCCGTGGTCGCCGGCGATCTCACCGAGCCCGCCGAAGGCGAGCGCGAAGCCGACCGCCCAGTAGCAGAGCGAAGCGATCGAGAAGTTGACCAGCACCTTGGCGACGCCGGCGCCGGCGTTCTTTGCCCTGGAGAAGCCCACCTCCAAGAGCAGGAAGCCCGCCTGCATGAACATCACCAGGACGCCGGCGACGATCACCCACATCGCGTTGATGCTGGCCTCCGGGGTTTCGAGGATCGGCGTTTCGGCGCCGAAGGCGACCCCCGGCAGAACAAGCGAGGCAACCGCGGCCACCGGGCCTGCGATCAAGAGCCTCTTTTTCATTGATTTCCTCCTTGCCCACCGGAGCCCAAGCTGCGGCGGTCGCGGGTTTGGCGATTCGTAGGCACCGTAAATTCGGCTCGGCAAGCTGTGTTTAGACGGCTGGAGCAAATCCGGGACGCCGGTTTCTCACGAGTGGCGACACGTGCCTTAGGCTCGCCGCGACCGTGCCCACCCGCCTTCGCCCCACCGCTCCCATCGCCGCCGACGCGGTGCTTGTCGGCGACCCAGGGCGGGCGCTGATGCTGGCCCAGGTGCTGCTGGAGGCGCCGAAGATGAGCAACCACGCGCGCGGCCTCTGGGGCTACTCAGGACGAACGCCGGCGGGGCACGAGCTGACCCTGCAGGCGACCGGGATGGGCGGGCCGAGCGCAGCGCTGGTCCTCGCCGACCTGGCCGAGTTGGGCGTGCGGCGCGCGGTCAGGGTCGGGACCTGCACCGCGCTCGACCCCGACCTCGGCCCGGGGCAGCTGTTGGCGATCGAGGAGGCGCATGCCTGGGGAGGCGGTGGCAGCGGCGAGGCGATCCGGCCGGACCCTGTCCTGGCCGCGCGGCTGCGCGAGGAGCTCGGCGACGGAGCCCGCTCAGCGACGGTCGCCAGCCTCGACACCCTCCACGGTGGCGGCGCCCCGGCCCCGGTCAGCGCGGGAGAGGCTGCCGACATGCAAACCGCGGCCCTGTTCGCCGCCGGACGCGAACGCGGGGTGGCGATGGCGGCGGTGCTGGTGGTCGCCGAGACGGCAGCTGGGAAGCTGCTTGACGAGGAGGGCTTGGAGCTCGCCGCCAAGAACGCCGGGCTCGCCGCGTCGACCATACTCTCAACCTAAAGTAGAGACTTAGTCTTTGCCTTTTTTGGTGGTTTTTTTCGCCGCTTGCCGGCGGATCGCCCCGATCTCCCGGCTGAGGTCATCAATCTGCTCCTCGACCTCCTCGAGCCGTTGCGAGAACGAGCGCAGGCGCCGCTCCAGGCGCTCGACGTCGGTGGCCGAAGAGAGGTTGAGCGCGCCCATCGCCGCTTGCTGGGCCTCGATCGCCTTCTCGCGGGCGCCGAAGGCCGCCGAGATCGCGTTATGGAGGGTGGGGTTGTCGATCAGCGCCTGCGCCAGCTCGCTGAGCGCCTGCTCGCTGCGGGCGCGTAGGCCGTCCTGCTCGTCCTCGTTGACGCTCACGCCGCCCGCCTTCCGCAGTTCATTGACACCAGCTTAACGAGCGCATCCGGTTCGACTGAAACGCTGCTGTCTGCAGGCATGACGTCGACGTTGATTAAGGCCTTGTTGGGGGGCGGCTGGGGCCGTTGCGGACCCCTGGACGAACGGGTACCGTGGGCTCGCCTTATGCGCGGGGAGGATGCGGAGCCGGTTTTCGCGATCCGTCGCGACGGGTACCGAGGCGCACCGGGATGAGAGCAAAGATCGCACCGATCGTCGTACTCACCAGCTTTCTGGTGCTTTCGGCGTTGGGCGTCGGGATCGCCGGCGCCGATCCGCTGGCGGAAGGCACGCCGGTCGAGCCCCCGGCGGTGACGCCCACGACCGCGGCTCCCTCTCTGCAGGCACCGGCCTGCGCGAACGGCCTCGACGACGACGGCGACGGCCTGATCGACTTGGCCGACCCCGACTGCACCTCCCCCACCGGGACCAGCGAGGCAACCGTGCCCGGTGGCGCCATCGACCCGCCGCCGGCCGAAGCGACCCCCGGCACGACCCGGCAGCCCGGTGGGGTGCAGAAAGGCACCGCGATCGACGGCGACGGGACGAGCGGCGCCAACCGTCGCGGCGGCGTCACGCGCAATGAGAACCTCGGCGACGCCAGCGGGGGCGGTGGCTCCGGCGGCGGCGTCAGCGCTCCCAGCGCAACCGGCACCGGCGACCAGCCGCTGGCCGATGGATCGGATGGCGGCTCCCAGTTCTCTTCCGGCGGCACCCCCACCACCGCCAATCCGACGACGACGATCGCGTCTTTCGGGCCGGCTCCGATCGGGGTCCCGAACTTCATCATCGACTCCTTTGAGATCCCGCCGTTCTTGCTGCCGATCTACCAAGCCTGCGGCACCGAATACGGGATCCCCTGGGAGGTGCTGGCCTCGATCAACAAAATCGAGACCGGATTCGGCACCAACCTCAACGTCTCCAGCGCCGGTGCGGTCGGCTGGATGCAGTTCCTGCCCTCGAGCTGGGAGGCGTACGGCGTCGACGCCAACGGTGACGGCCGCAAAGACCCGTACAACCCGGTCGACGCGATCTGCGCCGCCGCCAGCTACCTCAAGATCGCCGGCGCCGCCCACGATCTCTACGGCGCGATCCTCGCCTACAACCACGCCGACTGGTACGCGCAGGAGGTGCTGCTCTACGCCCGCGCCTACGGCAAACTGCCCTCCGACCTGGTCGGCTCGCTGACCGGCCTGACCGAGGGAGCGCACTTCCCGGTTGCTGCCGACGCCCGCTACGCCGACGACATCTCGGCTCGCGAGGCGCTGCAGAGCTCTGCGCCCAACAGCGACTCCTTCGGCGGCGCTGCGGAAGTCATCTCCTCCTCGCCGACCCCCCGCGGGATCAACATCTTCGCCGGCAAGGAGGCGCCGGTGGTGGCGGTCAACGACGGCGTCATCCGCAAGCTCGGCAACTCGCCGAAGCTGGGCAAGTTCGTCGTCCTCGAAGACACCTACGGCAACCGCTACACCTACGCCGAGCTGGGTGAGATCGTCCGCGACCAGCGCCTGGTCGTGATGCCAACCGGCAAGGAGAAGCGGCTCCCGGTCGAAAGCCAAGATCTGCGACCGCGACTGCGGGCACTGCCGCAGCGGGTCGAGGGCGGCCAGACCGAGAGCGGCGGCGCCGTCGACAGCGCCCGGTTGAGTGCCGCCAACGGCTCCCTGCGGGTGGGGTCCAGGGTGATCGCCGGCACGGTCTTGGCTCGCATCGGCGCTGCCAACGAAGGCGTCGACCCCCACATCAACTTCTCGATCCGCCCCGCTGGCAAGGGCGCCCCGCGGATCGATCCGAAGCCGATCCTCGACGGCTGGAAGCTGCTGGAGGCGACCGCGATCTACAGAGCCAAGGGCAAGAACCCGTTCGCCTCGCGCCTCAGCGGCGCCGGCGTGCTGCTGCTCTCCAAGGAGGCGCTGCAGAAGCGGGTGCTGGCCGACGACGGTCTCTCGATCTACACCTGCGGTCGCGAAGACGTCGCCACCGGGCAGATCGACCGCCGCATCCTGGCGATGCTCGAGTACCTGCGCTCGAAGGGCTTCGAGCTGACGATCACCGCCTTCAAGTGCGGCCACGGCATCCTCACCACCTCCGGCAACGTCTCCGAGCACAGCACCGGCGACGCGGTCGACATCGCGGTGATCAACGGGACGCCGGTGACCGGCCACCAGGGCCCGGGGACGATGACCGACGAACTGATCCGCGCCGTGCTGCAACTGCAGGGGACGATGCACCCCCACCAGGTGATCTCGCTCGAGGACCTGCCGGGCGACACCAGCTTCGCGCTGGCCGACCACTACGACCACGTCCACGTCGGCTACCAGCCACAGAGCAGCGGCAACCCGCTCGAAGCCCAGTTCTCGGCGCTGCTGAAGCCGGACCAGTGGCAGCGCCTGATCGACCGGCTCGGACAGATTGAAAACCCAGATGTGCCGGTCAATCCCTCCCCGTACTCGTTGCCGGACAAGAAGCCGAGCGGCGGCACGGCCGCTGGCGGCGACGACTAGCTCTTCGCTCAAAGGTGGGTCCCCGGCAGGAGTGCCGACCTCCTCCGGCGGAATTGAGTCGCGCAGAGGCATGACCGGCTCCCCCACGCACCGATCCGGGCCGACCGGGAGAATCCGGGCTCTGTCCAAGCTATTCGGATTCGCGCAACTCGATTTTGCCGGCCTGCTGGCACTGGCCGACGGTCGCTACCTCGCCAATGAGGAGGGCGGCGCCGAGAGCGTGCTCGTCGTGAAGACGCTGGGTGCGCCGCCGCCACCGACCAGGCGCCGCCGGCGACCGCGCAAGGCGGAATCCGACGCCACTCCCTCCTCCCTCCCGCTCGCTCGGGTGACGGCGGTGCGGGCATTCGCGCCGTTCGAAGGCGAGGGGGAAGCCACCCGCTGGCTGGACGAGGCAACGGAGGCCGAGGACACGGCGGATTCTCTCGTCGCAGATGGGGTCGGCCTGCTCAACCGCGCCCTGCACGCACAAGCGGTGGCTGCCGCCGACCCGCACGGTCAGGAGCTGACTTCGGAGCGGGCAGTCGCGGTACGGATCGGCTACGGCAACGGCGAGGAGATCGCCGCCGGGCGCTTCACCGCCGCCCGCGAGGTCGACGTCTGGGCCAGCGGCGCCTCACGGCGGCGCCGGCGCGAGGAAGACCTGCGTCCGCAGGAACGGGTCGCCGCGGTGCTGCGGGGCCGGGAGCGGGTGGACGTCTGCGAGACGTTGCTCCTGCGCGCCCGCGCCGATCTCGACGCCGGCCGGGCGCGAGAGGCGGCGCTGCAGCTTCGGGTCGGCCTCGAGGCGCTGCTCGTCGAGCAACAGGGCGCGGCGGAGGATGCCGGCCATGAGCAAGACATGGGAACCCTGAACAGCCGCCGCTCAGAGGTGGGAGGGGCGGCCAACGCGGCCCTGGTGGGAGAGCTGGGCGCGGCGGAACATCGAACCCTGCAGGAGCTGCTCGAGATCTGCGAGCGGATCCTGCGCCGTCGCCGGGTCCTGCGCAGTTAGGCCTTGTATCTAACCCTAAAGTAGAGAGCTAGGGTTAGAGAACGAGGTGGTGGACAACCACCTCGTCGAGCAACGATTCGGCGAGGTGATGGGCCTCTTCGAGGGCGACACCCTCGATTGAGGGCACTCCGATCACGGTCAGCCCCGCCGCTCGGGCCGCGGCGACGCCGGTCGGCGAATCCTCGAGCGCGACCACGCCGGGGCCCGGCGCCACCCCGAGACGGCGGCAGGCCTCCAAGTAGGGGTCGGGGGCCGGCTTCGGGGCAGCGACTTCGTGCGCGCTCAGCACCACGTCGAACTGGTCCTCGAAGCCGACCAGTTGCAACGATCGAACGACAAAGACGAGCGGAGAATTGGAGACCAGGCCGATCGGCGTCCCGCGGCGACGCAGGCTGTGAAGCAGCTCGCGCGCCCCGATCATCGCCTCCACCCCATGCTCGAGCTCGGCGACGACGAGCTCGTTCAGCTCCTCGATCAGCTCGGCGGCCCGACCGGGCTCATCAAGGCGCCGTTCCAGCACCTCCCCCGCAACCTCGGCGGAAGTCCCGACCAGCTCGTGCTTGTCGGCCGTCGTGAAGTCCATGCCCCGGCGCTCGTAGAGATCCCGCTCTGCCCGAGTCCAGACCGACTCGGTATCCAGCAGCAAGCCGTCGTTGTCGAAGATGACGGCGTCGGGGAGAGGACTGGATTCCACCGCCTCATCATCGCGAACCGGCTAACTTCGCGGTATGCCCTTTCACGTCGAGCTCAGCTCACCGTTCAACAGGGTGCGTGTATTCAGCATCGAGGAGTCGGCGCTGCGGCGGACAGTCCTCGACCCGTGGGTGGCTGGTCTGCCGTTCGAATTCGGCGAGCACGACTGGGATCCGAGGGAGAGCCGACTGACGATCCTCAAGGGTCCGGAGTCGCATTCGCCCGACCTCTCCCTGGAGCAGAGCTGGTCGAACGCGCTGCGCGCAGCCGACGACGTGACGCGGCCGATGCTCGAAGCGGCCGAGGCCAGCGCCCCGGCTCAAGCCGCAGTGGTGATCGAAGCCGACTCGCTCGAGGCGGCGCTGAAGCAGCTGCGCGCGGGCCGGCCGCTGCACCAAGTCTCGTGGTCCACCGTCGCCCGGCGGGTGGAAGACCGCGATCCCGAGGTCATGGCGCTGATCCTCGTCGTCAAGCCCTCCGGCCTCGTCTGGCCGCAGTTCTGAGCAGAACGGCTTCTAGCCTAGGGCGGCCAGCACCGCGTCGAGCTCCTCGACAACCTCGCCATCCAGCTTCAGAGCCGCCTCCTCGTCATAGGGGGTCATTCCCTTGGTGACGATCGCCAGACGTCCGCCTCGCTCCAGCGTCAGCTGGGGTAGCCCGGCGACCGGGTGGACCGCCAGGGAGGAACCAACGCAGATCATCAGCTCGGCTCGCTCGGCGAGGCTGTGTGCCCGCGCCACCGCGCTCTCCGGCAACAGCTCGCCGAAGAGGACGACGTCGGGCTTGACCGCGCCGCCACAGGTGGAGCAGATGGCGACCCCTCTGGCGTCGAAGAGCTCCTCCACCTCGTCGATCTCGAACGAGGCGGCGCAGCGGGTGCAGGAGGAGGTCTCGATCGAGCCGTGGACCTCTACCACGTTGCGCGATCCGGCCGCCCAGTGGAGGCGATCGATGTTCTGGGTGATCACCCCTTCGAGCAGGCCGCGGCGCTCGAGCTCCGCCAGCGCCTCGTGGGCGGGGTTGGGCGCTTTGTCGCCGAGCGCTTGGAAGCGCGGCCGGTAGTAGGACCAGAAGCGCGCGGGGTCGCGTTCGAAGACGTCGATGTGGGCGACCTCCATCGGGTCGACGTTCGCCCAGAGCCCAGTCTCCGGCGTGCGGAAGTCCGGAATCCCCGACGGCACCGAGATCCCAGCCCCCGTCAGCGCCACCGTGCACCCCGACCCCCGAATCAACTCCGCCAGCCGCACAGCGGCGGCCGACGGGCCTGAAAGCGGATTATCTGTCCGCTTTGAGGCCCGTCGGCTGGCTGTTGGGGTTATTTGCCGCTCCATTTGGGGGTGCGCTTGGTTAGGAAGGCCGAGATGCCCTCTTTGGCGTCGTCGCTGGCGAAGGCGCTGGCGAAGCCTTGCTTCTCGGCCTCGATCCCCTCGTCGAGGTCGCCCTTGTGGGAGACGGTCTTGATCTGCTCGACCGCGACCGGGGCTTGGCCGGCCAGCTTGCGGCCCCACATCAGCGCCGTCTCGAACAGCTCGTGGTCGGGGACGACGCGGTTGACGAGGCCCAGTTCGAGCGCCTGCTCGGAGAGGATCGCGTCGCCGACTAGGTTCATCTCCAGCGCTTGGTTGGGCCCGACCAGCCGGGCCAACCGCTGGGTGCCGCCGAAGCCGGGGATGATCCCCAGCTTGATCTCCGGCTGGCCGAAGACCGCCGCCTCGGCGGCGATCCGCACGTCGCAGGCCATCGCCAGCTCGCAGCCGCCGCCGAAGGCGATCGAGTTGACGGCGGCGATCGTCACCACCCGCGCGGTGCCGAACTCGCGCAGCAGGGCGTGGGCGGTATGGATCAGCTCCTCGCCGCTGCCCTCGTCCATGCGAGTGAAGGCTTTGATGTCAGCCCCGGCCGAGAAGACGACCGGGACCGAGGAGGCGATCACCATCGCGCCGACGCCCTCGGTCGCCTTGACCTTCTCCCAGACCGTGCCGAGGTCGCGGATCACGTCCGGGGAGACGGCGTTCATCGGCGCGTTGGAGAGCCAGGCAATGGCGACGGCGCCGCGAGTCTCCAGCTTCACGGTCTCCGGCTGCTCGCCCTCGTCGGCCTGCGGGTAGGGATAGAAGCCCTGGCCGCTGGCGAGGCCAAGGCGGCCCTGGGCGACCAGCCGCTTCAAGGTAACCGGTGGCGCAAAGCGCTCGCCGTACTTCTCCTGCAGCCGCTCGACCTGCTCCAGCACTTTGTCGAGGCCTTCGACGTCGGCTTTCCAGAACGGTGGCAGCAGGCCGCGGCGAGGGTCGAGGCCGGCGCCGGCCATCATCCCCAGGTCGACGTCGCGGACCGAGACGACCCCCTCCTCGACCAGCAGGCAGGACTCGATCAGGGCGCGGCAGGTGAACATCGCCACCAGCTCCTCGGCGTCCGGGGCGGCGTCGCCGGGGATCGTCTGCTCGCCGTCCTTGAAGAAGCCCTCGCCGCCGCTCTTGGCGCCGAGCTTGCCGTCGGCGACGAGCTGCTTCAGCCCCTGGTGGACGTAGAAGCTGTCCCCGTAGGACTCGGCGAGGTGCTCGGCGACGTGGAGGACGGTGTCGAGACCGAGCAGGTCGGTGAGGAAGAACGGGCCCATCGGGGCGACCTTTGCCGCCGCGATCGCCTCGTCGATCGCCTTCAGCGACAGCCCCCGCTCCTCCTGGATGCGCCAGATCTCGCCGATCGTCGCCATCAGCACCCGGTTGACGACGAAGCCGGGAACCTCGCCGCAGACGATCGGCTGCTTCTTGATCGCCTGGGCGAAGTTGTAGGCAGCGGTCGCGGTCTCCTGCGAGGTCTCCTCGCCGACGATCACCTCGACCAGCGGCATCACCGAGGCCGGGTAGAAGAAGTGGAAGCCGACCACCTTGTCGGCGCGCAGGGTCGATTCCGCCATCTCGGTGATCGAGAGCGAGGACGTATTCGAAGCGAGGATCGCGTGCCCCGGCGTGGCGGCGTCGATCTCGCGGAAGACCGCCTGCTTGATCGCCATCTTCTCCGGCACAGCCTCGACCACGAAGTCGACGTCAGCGAACTCCTCGTAGGTGACGGTGCCAGTTATCGAGCCCATGACCTCAGCCAGGCGGGCGTCGGCCTGCTCCTGGGTCAGCTTCTCCTTCTTGACCAGACGGGCGAGCTGCCCCTCGGTGACCGAGCGCGCCTTCTCGATCGCGGCGTCGACGAATTTGCGGTCGATGTCCTTGACGACGACTGGGATGTCGGCGGCGGCGATCGCCTGCGCGATCTCGCCCCCCATCGTGCCGCCGCCGACGACGGCGGCCTTGGAAACGAACATGCGGTGAGTCCTCCGATTCTGGCTTGACAGGGCGGCGTGCGCCGCGGGGAACGCAGGCTATCCGGTTGGGCTTGGAGCCAGACTCGGGGTGATCACCTCGCGTGGTTCCTTTTGCACGAAATGCGTGCCAAGGGAACCACGCGGCGGTTAAAGGACGGCGGCGGCGGCGCCGATACAGCTCTTTCATGCGCAGGGGAATCACGATCTCGGTCGTCGCCGCGCTGCTCTGTGCCCCTGCCGGCACCGCGCCGGTCGCCGCCGCCGCGGTTCCGACGGCAAAGCTCCTACCCAACGGGCGTGCGATCGCGCCTCCCTCCGCCCCACCCTCGGTCGAGGCGATGATCGAAGCCGCGAACCGCATCCGCCACCGGCCCTACCGCTGGGGCGGCGGCCACCGGCACTGGAACTCGCGCGGTTACGACTGCTCGGGCTCGGTCAGCTACGTGATGCACGCCGCCGGCCTACTCGACTGGCCGCTCGACTCGAACGGGTTCATGCGCTGGGGCGACGGCGGAGCGGGCAGCTGGGTTCGGATCTACGCCAATCGCGAGCACGTCTTCGCCGTCATCGCCGGCCTGCGCTGGGACACCTCCTACAGCAGCGACGGCGACCGCAGCGGCCCTGGTTGGAGCGAAGAGATGCGCCCGACCGGCGGCTTTCGCCTGCGCCATCCGCTCGGGCTTGAGCGCGCGGTTCCCCGCAACTGACGCAAGAGCCCTCGCGACCCGCCGGCCCCGACATGGGGGACAAGCCGGGCCGGGCAAAGACTGTACGGCGGTACAAAGGCGTTTGGAGCGCCGGCCCATTAGGCTCTTTTGGCTCTTAACAAGGGAGTGAGACCGGTAATTCGATCGCGCCCACGATTGGCGCGCGCCAAGTGAGGGACTAGCCAGCGATGACTCGTATCCGCCAGCAGAACGTGACCGCCGCGCAGTGGAGCTCCAACGGGGAGTCCCTCGGCGCGCTCGACCTGACCCTTCCCGAGAACGAAGCCTTCGGCGCCAACGTCTTCTCCGTCGCCGTCCAGCGCGAGCGGCTGCCACAGGACGTGTTCGCGAAGCTGCGGGCGACCCTGGCCGGCGGCGAGGCGCTCGACCCGAGCCTCGCCGACGCCGTCGCCGAGGCGATGAAGGACTGGGCGCTGGAGAACGGCGCCACCCACTACACCCACATGTTCCAGCCGCTGACCGGCTCCACCGCCGAGAAGCACGACTCCTTCTTCGAGCCCGGAGGCGACGGCACCGCGCTCGCCGGCTTCTCCGGCAAGGAGCTGATCCAGGGCGAGCCCGACGCCTCCTCCTTCCCGACCGGCGGCGTCCGCGCCACCTTCGAGGCGCGCGGCTACACCGCCTGGGACCCGACCAGCCCCGCCTTCATCCTCGAGAACCCGAACGGGGCGCTGCTCTGCATCCCGACCGCGTTCGCCTCCTGGACCGGCGAGGCGCTCGACGCCAAGATCCCGCTGCTGCGCTCGATGGACGCGCTCTCGCGCTCGGCGATCAAGGCCCTGCGCCTGCTCGGCGACGAGGAGAGCCAGCGGGTCTTCACCACCGTCGGCCCTGAGCAGGAGTACTTCCTGATCGACGAGCAGTACTTCTTCGAGCGGCCCGACCTGATCGCCACCGGCCGCACCCTGTTCGGGGCCAAGCCGGCGAAGGGCCACGAGCTCGACGACCACTACTTCGGCTCGATTCCGGAGCGGATCCTGGCCTTCATGATGGAGTCCGAGCTGGAGGCGCGCAAGCTCGGGATCCCGGTCAAGACCCGCCACAACGAGGTGGCGCCGAACCAGTACGAGATCGCGCCGGTGTTCGAGAACTCCAACGTCGGCTCCGACCACCAGCAGCTGATGATGCAGGTGCTCGAAAAGGTGGCCCGGCGCTACGGGCTGATCTGCCTCCTGCACGAGAAGCCGTATGCCGGCGTCAACGGCTCCGGCAAGCACAACAACTGGTCGATGGGGACCGATACCGGCAGCAACCTGCTGGACCCGGGCGACACGCCGGCGGACAACATCCACTTCCTGTTCTTCTGCGCGGCGGTGATCCAGGCCGTCAACAAGCACCAGGGCCTGCTGCGGGCCTCGGTTGCCAACATCGGCCAGGACCACCGGTTGGGCGCCAACGAGGCGCCACCGGCGATCATCTCGATCTTCCTCGGCGCCGAGCTGGAGAAGGTGTTCGAGGCGATCGCGACCGGCGCGGGCGACCCCAACACGCCGGCCTCCTTCCTCGACCTGGGAGCGACGGTGCTGCCCTCGCTGCCGATGCACGGCGGCGACCGCAACCGCACCTCGCCCTTCGCCTTCACCGGCAACAAATTCGAGTTCCGGGCGCTGGGTTCGAGCATGTCGCTGGCCTTCCCGAACACGGTCCTGAACACGATCGTCGCCGAGGGGATCGACGAGCTGGCCGGCAAGCTGGAGGAGGAGACCTCCGGCGGCATAGGCGTGCCCGAGGCCGTGATCGAGATCGTCAAGGAGTCCTATGCCGCCAACAAACAGGTCTGCTTCGACGGCGACAACTACTCCGAGGAGTGGCACGCCGAAGCCGAGCAGCGCGGGCTGAAGAATCTGCGGACGACGCCCGAGGCCCTACCCGAAGTGCTCAGCGAGGGCGCCGTGGCGGCCTTCGAGAACTACGACGTGCTCTCCAAGCGCGAGCTCGAGTCCCGCTACGAGGTCTGGCTCGAGCAGTATGCGATCCGGGCCAACATCGAGGCCGAGGAGACCTTCTCGATCGCCCAGACGATGCTGCTGCCGGCCGCCCTGCGCCACCTGGCGCTGATCGGCGAGGCCGGCGTCTCGACCCTGGAGGGCGAGATTCGTGAGCTGGTCGACGAGCTGGTCGCGACGCTAGGCGAGCTGAAGGCGGCGAACGCCTACCCCGAGGACCTCGAGGGCATGGACCTCGCCCTGCACGCCCGCGACAAGCAGCTGGCGGCGATGGTGAAGGTGCGCGAGGCGGCCGACAAGCTGGAGAAGGTCGTCGCCGACGACCTCTGGCCGTTGCCGAAGTACGAGGAGATGCTCTTCATCAAGTAGCGCGGGGTGGAGAAGGGGTCCGGGTAGGGATTCCGCTTAACTTTTTCGAGGATCGTCGCCGGCCATCCGAAACTCCGCGGCGACGAAAAAGTACAAGACGCTCCATCCCCACCCGGACCCCTTCTAACGCCGCGTGGTGCTTGCGTCCTCGCGCGGTGTCTTTGGCTTGCCCACAACTACATGTTTGTGCAGGGTCATTCGCTTGACCGTCGTGATCGGCAGCTGCCCGGTTTCGTTGTAGGAGATGCGAAGGGCAACTTTCGCCCATCCCTTCCTGTGTAGCTGGGTGCGAATGCGCTTGGACGTGGGACCCGTGCTCCCGGCCCAGACCTTCAATCGCCACCGGAACGAACCCTCACGCCACGGCGGTGGCTCCGGGCCCTTCAGCACCTTCCAGCCCAGCTTCGGCGCGGTCACCACCAGGTCGCCGCGTTCCGGCACGAAGACGTCGATGACGGCGCTGCCCTGGCGTTCGTCGGGCCGCACTTTGCCGAACGAGATCGACCGCGAGGGCAGCGGCAGCGGCGTCGGCGTGGGCCTTCCATCCACCGCGATTCCCCCGAGGTTGAACACGCTAGTGGTGATCCAGTTGCGAAGGGGATTCAGGCCAAGCGTGGCCCTGCCGATCGACGAGTAGGCCATCCCATCGGGTCGGTCGGCCCAGTAGATGTGTCCGCCGTGCACGGCGATGCTAGATACGGAGCCGACCCCCGTGATGAACCGGTCGTCGACATCGACACCGTCGAGGCTGGCGCGGCCGATCGCCCCTTCGCCGGCTCCCCAGTAGAGGTGGCCGGAGTCGACCGCGAGCCCGCAGCCACCCGGGCTGGTCGGGATGAATCCGGGTTCGACCCCGGTTCCGTCGAGGCGGGCGCGCCCGATCCCACGCCAGTCGATCCAATAGATGAAGAGGTTGTCGACGACTACCTCGCAGGGCATGTCCAGACCGCTGACGAAAGCATCGTTGCGCTGGGACCCGTCGAGTGCGGCCCTCCCCACCGCACCGCCACCTCGGTTCGCCCAGTAGACGTAGGCCCCGTCGATCGCGATCCCGCACGGGCTGCTCAGCCCCGGAACGATCGCGACCGGGGCCGCGGACCCTTCGAAATTCACCCGCCAGATGGCAAACCATTCCCCCCAGTAGAGGTGGGTGTCGCTGACGGCGACATCGCAAATCGGGCCGCCGGGATGATGAAACTGGAAGTAATCCGGGTTCGGATTGCCGCCGTCGAGATCGGCCGCGCCGATCGTTCCGGCGTCGCCCCAGTAGACCGCAGCCGAAGCTGCTGACGCGCAGAGCAGCGCGGCTGCTGCGACCAGGCCCAACACCAGGCAAGCCGTCCAATTTCCCCGCCCCCGCCTCAAGCCGGGTGAATGCTACGGCAAGGAAGCCCGTGAGCTCAGATCTTCTTCGCCTCAGGCGCGGGACAGCACTCGCATCCGCAACCCGTCCTTGGGCGAGAGGGTCGGCATCTGGCGGATCCTCATCGTCCGGCCGGGCATCGCGTCCAGGCGCAACCGTTGCAGCAGCATCGTCGCCACCAGCTTCACCTCCATCTGGCCGAAGCGTTTGCCGATGCAGACGCGCTGGCCGCCGCCGAAGGGGACGTAGGCGCCGCGCGGCAACGCCGCCTTGCGCTCGCGGGTGAAGCGCTCCGGGATGAAGGCCTCGGGGTCGGGGAAGACCTCGGGGATGCGATGGCTGGCCCAGGAGCAGTAGTTGACGTAGGCGCCGCGCGGCACGGTGTAACCGCCGAACTCGTACTCGCGCACGGCCCGGCGGGGGCCGATCCAGGCCGGCGGGTAGAGCCGCAGCACCTCGTCGAGGACCATGTCGAGGTAGGGCATCTCCTTTTCGAGCTGATCGACGGTCGGCGCCGCCCCGCCGAGCACCCGGTCCTGCTCCTCGCAGAGGCGCGCGACGACATCGGGGTGGCGCGCCAGCTCGTGCATCATGAAGCTGAGGGTCGAGGTCGAGGTGTCGTGGCCGGCGAACATCAGCGTCATCACCTGGTCGCGGACCTCGCGGTCGCTGAACGCCTCGCCGCCCTCGCCGCGGGCGTCGGTCAGCAGGCTGAGAATGTCCATCCGCGCCGGGTCGGGGTTGGTCCGCGCGGCGGTGATCTCGCCGAAGACGATCTCGTCGAGCACCTTGCGCGAGGCGACGAGCTTGCGCCAGGGCGAGCCCGGGCCGCGGACCAAGCGGAGTTGGAAGTCGATGCCGTAGAAGCCAAGGGCACGCTCGAAGTGCTCGGCCGCAGCGGCGCCCCTGCCTGCCCCGTCTGGGTCGAGTCCGAGCAGCGCCCGCATCGCGATCCGCATCGCCAGGTTCCGCATCCAGTCGTAGACGTCGACGACGCCGCTCGTCGGCATGGTCGCGATCGCCGCCTCCGCCTCGACCGCCATCGCTGCGACCGCGGCATCCAGTTGCTTGCGGTGGAAGGCCGGCAGCATGATCGCCCGGGCGCGGTCGTGGTAGTCCTCGTCGATCGTCAGCAGGCCGTCGCCGAGCAGCGGGATCAGGTCACCGAAGCTCGACTCGCGCCAGTGGAAGTTCTCCGGGTGGGCGACGGTGACGAAGTTGTTGGCCTCTGGGCCGAGCATGAAGACGACCCGCGAATGAAGCAGCCGCATGCTGAAGATCGGCCCGTACTCTTCGTAGGCGGAGAGCAGCAGCGGCAACGGGTCGTGGGCGATCCGGTGGGTGCGGGCGAAGCTGAAGTCGTTCGGCCCGGGCGGAAACTTCCCCCGCTCCCGCAACTCGACGACGAGGTCCCCCACCACCCGCCGGATCGGGTTGGCGGACATCTGCGGAGGTCGCGCAACCGGTGCCGCGGTGTCGACGGTTGCCATTGACGGCATCTTAGTTGGCTGGGTAGCCAGTCAGGCCGTGGAGGACGCGGCGAGCTGGCCACACGCCGCGTCGATGTCGCGACCGCGGGTGAGGCGGACGGTGGCGGCGAGGCGGTGCTCGGCGAGGATCGCGCGGAAGCGCTCGATCCGCTGCGGGGAGGAGCCGTCGTAGGCGCCGGTCGGGTTGTAGGGGATCAGGTTGACCTTGTAGGCGCGGGGGTCGAGCAGGGCAGCGAGCTGACGGGCGTGCTCGGGAAAGTCGTTGACGCCGTCGAGCATCACGTACTCGACGAAGACCTTGCGGCGGCGCCTGGCTCGGTAACGCTCGCAGGCGGCCAGCACTTCGGCCAGCGGGTAGCGGTCGTTGACCGGCATCAGCTGCGAGCGCAGGCCGTCGTTGGGAGCATGCAGGGAGAGGGCAAGGCTGAGCGGCAGCTCGCACTCGGCGAGGCGGTCGATTCCCGGAACCCAGCCAACGGTCGAGATCGCTGTGCGGCGGTGGGTGACGCCGAGGTCGGGTAGCAGCTCACAGGCGGCGAGGACCGCGTCGATGTTCATCGTCGGCTCCCCCATGCCCATGAAGACGACGTGGTCGATCGCCTCGAGGCGGCGGAAGTGCAGCGCCTGGTCGAGGATCTCGTCGGCGCTGAGGTTGCGGCCGAACTGCATCCGGCCGGTGGCGCAGAAGCTGCAGGTCAGCGGGCAGCCCGACTGCGAGGAGACGCAGACCGAGCGCCGGCCGTCCCGGTAGCGCATCAGCACCGCCTCGATCGGACGCCCGTCGGGGGTGTGGAAGAGCGACTTGACGGTGCCGTCGTCGGAGCGGGCCTCGGCCTGGAGGGAGAGTGTGGAGAGTGGCACCGCGGCCTCGAGACGGTCGCGCAGCGTCCCCGGCAGGTTGGTCATCTCCTCGTAGGCGGCGACGCCACGCGCCACCCACTCCCAAACTTGGGAGGCACGGTAGGCGGGCTCGCCGGCGTCGGCAAGGGTGCGGTCGAGCAGAGCGCGGTCCATCGCAGGCGAGTGTACGAGCGGCTGCACCGGCCTGCGCTCGAGCTCGAAGGATTGCTGGGGCCATGGCAACAGCAATCCTTCGAGGAACGTCAGTGGAGCTTTTCGCCGCGCTCCAGCATGGCGACGAACTTGCGCAGTCGCCGCTCGCGCGTCTCCGGCTTCTTGGCGTCGTCGAGGCGGTAGACGATCGCGTAGCGGTTGGCGCTGTCAAGCTCGGCGAAGAACTCGCGAGCGGCGGCGTTGGTGTCGAGCGCGCGCTGCAGGTCGGCGGGCACCTTCGCGGTGCGCTGGCCCTCGTAGGCCGCATCCCACCGACCGTCCCGTTTGGCGGCTTCTACCTCGGCCATTCCCGCCGGTCGCATCGCGCCGCCGGCGATCAGCTCTTCGGCCTTGTCGCGGTTAATCCGCGACCAGCGGCCGTGCGGCCGCCGCGGCGTGAATCGCTGCAGGAAGTGCGTCTCGTCGTGGCCGCGCTTCTGGCTGTCGATCCAGCCGAAGCAGAGCGCCAGCTCCAATGCCTCGGCGTAGGTGACGCTCGGCTCCGGCGCCCCTTTCTTGGCGATCTTCAGCCAGAGCCCCTCGCTCTCGGCATGGTTGTCCTCCAGCCAGGCCTCGAAGTCGCCAGCCGTCGCAAACAACAGGACCGGGAGCTCGGCGGCCAAGACGAAGCCGATCCGCTCAGAGGCCGAGGGCGTCGGCCAAGAGATCGACCTGGTCGGGGTCGCCAGAGCAGGGACAGAGGACCAGCTCGTCGCAGCCTTCGCCCTCGAAGGCTGCGACGTACTGCCGCACGGTCTCGGCGTCCTTGGCGGCAGAGGCGGCGATGTAGTCGACGACAGCCTCGCCGAGCCAGGCGTAGTAGTCGGCCAGGTAGGTGTGGGCGACGTCGTCGGCGTCCTCGCCGAGCGCGAAGTAGGAGAGCGCCATCGTGCGCGGCCCATCCTCCCGACTGGCCCCCGACCAAGCGGCCTTCGCCTTCGCCGCCCATTGCGCGTATTCGCCGGGCCCTGAGGCGGCGGCTATCCACCCCTCGCCGAAGCGAGCGGCGCGCGCGAAGGACGCATCGGCATGCCCGCCGAGGACGACGCGCGGCGCACCTTCAAGCGAGGGCCCAACCCCGTTTCCGGCCCAGACCTCCCGCATCTTCTCCAGCATCGCGTCGAGTCGCTTGCCTCGCCCCGACAGCTCGACGCCGCTGACCGCGTAGTCGTCCTCCCGCGCTCCGAGTCCGAGTCCGAGGGTGAGTCGCCCGCCGGAGAGCGCGTGCACGCTCAGCGCCTGCTTCGCCAGCTCGACCGTGTTGGTCCGCAGCGGTCCGAGCAAGACCGAGGTGCAGAGGCCGATCCGTTCGGTCACCGCCGCGGCGGCAGCGAGCGCGGTCAGCGGCTCGTAGTTCTCGTAGAGGACGCGGTCGATCGTGCCCAGGGTCGAGAAACCCCGGCCGTCGGCCCGCCGCGCCCACTCGATCATCTGCGCTCCCGTGGTGCCCGGAACCGCGTTGGGAAGTCCGATGCCGACGTCCACTTTCAGCCCTCCTTGGTCTCAGAGAATCCCGCAACCGTAACCGGCCGTGGAGCACGGGGGCGAATCTGCGCGCCGGCTGGACTTGAGAGGGAATGTGGCAGCCAGCAGAGGAAGCGTCGACGCATCATATAGAGTATGCGTTGATGCCTCGAACCACTCTCACCCTCGATCCAGACGTGGCCACGGAGCTGGACCGGCGGCGGCGCGAGCGCGGCACGACCCTCAAGCAGGAGGTCAACGATCTGCTGCGAGCGGGCCTCAGCCACCTCGCAGCGCAGCCGGGGCCGAGTCGACGGTTCGAGACGAAGCCACTCCCCCTGGGGAAGCCGCTGGTGGAGAGCTTCGACGACATCGCCGAAGTCCTCGACTTCGCGGAGGGCGAGGACCACCGTTGATCCTCGTCGACGCCAACCTCCTGATCTACGCGAGCGCTCCCGAGAGCGCTCGCCATGAAGAAGCCAGGGCTTGGCTGGATGAGCGCCTGAACGGCGCCTCGCGAGTCGGCCTTCCATGGCCCAGCTTGCTCGCATTCATGCGAATCGTCGCCAACCCGAGGCTGTTCGAAGGAGCGTCGCTCGCGCACGCCCGATCGCAGGTACGTTCCTGGCTCGAGCTGCCCAATACGTGGATTCCCGCCCCCACCGAGGAGCACGCGAGGATCCTCGGGGAGCTGCTCGACAACGAGCACTCGCATCGCCTGGTCACCGATGCGCACCTCGCCGCCCTCGCCCTCGAGCACGGCCTCGTCCTCTGCAGCAGCGACGGTGACTTCGCTCGCTTTCCCCAGCTTCGCTGGGAGAACCCTCTGCGTTAAAGAGGGCTCGTCTCAGCGCCGCAGCCGGCTGCGCAGAAAAGCGGGCCAGAGGCGCGGGGAGCGCAGGACCCTGAGGACCAGCGGCGCGGAGTCGAAGTAGGAGACGCGCTCGCTGGCGAGGCCATCCTCGCGCAGGGCGATCCGGTCAACGGCGCGCCAGGAGATGTCGACGCCGGCGCGGCTGCCGGAGAGGGTGAAGTCGATCAGGACGCCGTCGTCGGTCGCGCCCCAGCCGTGGACCTCGGCGGTGAGGTCGGGGAGCAGCTCGAGCAGGCCGGCAAAGGCCCGCCTGCCGTCGGCCAGCGAGTGGGTGGTCGGGGTCATCGGCGCAATCAGGCGGACGTCCGGGGCCAGCAGCGCGCCGAGGCCCTCGGGCGAGGGCGCCCGCCAGTAGGCCGTGAAGCGCTCGACGAAGTCGGCGGCATCGCTCACGCCGGCAGCTCCGCTTCGAGCCGCTGCAGCGCCTCGCGGGCGTGCTCGAACACCTTGCGATCTCCGCTCAGCCGGTAACGGGCGTTGGCTCCCATCACCACCGCGTAGAGCTCGAAGGCGAAACGCTCGGGGTTCGCCACGCCCGCGATCGCGGCCTGGCGCTCGAGCTCGGCCAGCCAGCCGTCGAGGGCGCCGGCGATGGCGTCGCGCACGGGGCCCGGGCGGTCGTCGTACTCGGCCGAGGTCGCGCCCCAGAAGCAACCGCCCGAGTAGAGATCGAGGTGCTCGAGGTAACGCTCCCCCATCGCCCGCAGGCGCGGGGCACCGTCGGGGGCGCTCATCGCCGGCTCGATCACCGCGGCGCGAAAGCGCTGGGCGGCGGCGTCGATGGTCGCCAGCTGCAGCTCCTGCTTGGAGCCGAAGTGGGCGAAGAGGCCGCTCTTGCTCATCCGCAGCTCGGCCGCGAGGCGGCCAATCGTCAGCCCCTCCAGCCCCTCGGCGGAGGCGAGGTCGACGGCGCGCTCGAGGATCGCGGCGCGGGTCTGGGCGCCCTTTCCCGCGGACGACTTGTCGCCGTGGCGAGCTCGCTGGACCGTGGCGCTCACGCCAACAGGCTACAAAAAAGCACGAACGTTCGTATAAATCGCTTAGGATGCGCCAGGCAATCGCAGTCCAACGGTCAACAGACGAGGAGGGGCAGTGAGCAGTCAGGTGAAGAACATCAACGAGATGGAGGCGATCTACCGCGGCGCCTTCAAGCGGGCTCGCGCCGAGCTCGGGGTGGAGTCGTTCGGTATGCAGATCATCGACCTGCCGCCGAACTACGACAACTACCCGGAACACGACCACACCCATGACAACCAGGAGGAGGTCTTCCTCGTCATGCGCGGCGGCGGCGAGATCGAGATCGAGGGCGAGCGCTTCCCGCTTGACGCCGATCACGTCGCCAGCGTCGGCCCGGAGACGAAGCGCAAGCTCTGGCCCGGGGCCGAGGGGATGCGCGTGGTCGTCCTCGGAGGCGTGCCCGGCGAGGCCTACGAGCCCGCCGACATCACCAAGCTGGGCGAGCCCGACCCGATGGCGGCCAGTTAGTCTGGCCGTGTGCTTCGACGCCTCTCGTTCGTAGCGGCGCTGCTGGCGGCCACGGCGCTCGCCGCCCCGGCGGTGGCGAGCGCGGCCAGCGCCAGCGGAACGCCGGATGACGCGATCGTCGTCGTCTCCGGCAACGTCGTCGTCGAGCGCGGCGAAACCGTCGACGGGGTCTTCATCGCCAATGGCGACGCGCGGATCGCCGGCCGGGTCGACGGCGACGTCTTCGTCCTCAGCGGCGACGTCCTCGTCTCGGGGACGATCGACGGCGACCTCTTCACCGCCGACGGCCGCGCCCGCCTGCTGCCGACGGCGGAAGTCACCGGCGACGTCAGGTACGGGAACGACCGGCCGCGGGTCTCCCTCGACGCCCGCGTCCGGGGGGACGTCGAAAAGGAGAGTTGGCCCGATCTTGGCGACCTGGTCTGGTGGATCGGTGGCTTCCTCGTCTGGCTCGCCATCAGCCTCTCGGCGTTCGTGCTCGGCGCCCTGCTGCTGCTGATCGCCCCGCGCGCCGCCGACTCGCTCGAGGCGCGCTCGCGGGAGCGGATCGGCCCGGTGATCGCGATCGGCATCGCGATCCTGATCGTGCTGCCGATCACCGTGCTCCTCGCCGCGATCACCCTCGTCGGCCTGCCGCTGGCCGTGGGCATCGCTCTGGCGCTGCTGCCGCTCGGCGCGGTCGCCTACGTCGCCTCCGCCTACGCGCTGGGGAGGAGGATCCTGAAGCCGCCCCGGGAGCGATTGCTCTCCTTCCTGGTGGGTCTGGCGATCCTGCGGATTGCTGCCCTGATCCCGTTCCTCGGCCTGCTCGTCGGCCTCGCGGCCGTCGTCTTCGGGCTCGGCTTGATCGGCGCCGCTATCGGCGCCGCTCGGGAGCCGGGGGATCCTGCGCTGGCTCGAAGCCCTGGCAGCTGAGCACCGGCAGCCGCGGATAGCGGGGGAAGGCGGGATCCCGCCGCGACAGCTCACAGAGAGAGAAGACCGAGCCGCGGGTGTTGGGAACGAGGCGCTGGTGCGCGCAGGCGTCGCAGAGGCCGTTGGGGTTCGACTGGCGGGGCCCCGACACCGACCAACCTAGAGCGAATCGAGCGGGACGCCGACGATCGCCAGGCGGCGCGCGAGGCCGCCGACGGCGAAGTCGCGGATCTCCTCCGAGCTGGCGCCGAGCGCGTCCCAGTCGACGCCTTCGCGGTCGGGCGGCGTCAGCGAGGAGGCGACCGCCGGCAGGAGGTCGCGCAGCGTCTGCCGCACCCGCTCGGCGAGCGCCGGCTCCCGCTCCACCGCCTGTTGCAGGTACCAGGTGCCGAACCCGATGTGGCGCTGCTCGTCATGGTGGATCCTGCCGTAGCCCTCGACGAACCCGGGCAGCCGCCCCTGCTCGCGCAGGTAGCGGGTGATGAAGTTGAACGCGGTCAGGCCCAGGGTTCCCTCGATCACCATGTGGTAGATCGTCACGAACTCGACCTTGGCCGCGGCGTCGCGGGGATCGGCGGCGAGCCGTTCGTGGGCGCCGACCAAGGCCTCGTCGAAGATCAGGCGGAAGTCGTCGCCGAGCTCGGCCCGCGCCCGTTCGACGTGGGCGGCGATCGTCGCCGGCTCGGCGATCGCCTCGTCCTGGAAGCGCTTGTAGAACTGCATGTGGCGGACCTCGTCGACCTGCTGGGTCGCCAGGAAGCTCTCCTCCTCCTCGGAGTCGTAGGCCATCACCAGCCCGGAGAACTTGGTCGCGATCCGCTCCTCGGCGACCATCAGCGACGACAGCGCCCAGTGGACTAGCCCTTTGTCCTCCTCGCTCAGCGCCGTCCGCCAGTGCTCGCGGTCTACCGCCAGGTCGATCTCCCAGGGATTCCACTGCCCTTCCTCCCAGTGCCGGTAGAGGGTCTGGGGATCGTGGAGGTGGGTGTGGCCGTGTGGCTCGCTCATACTCTCTCCGCCCTCACTCTCGTCGCTGCGAGTATGCGCCGAGTCACCAGTACGTGCATCCTGGTCCCGATGACCAGCGACCTGTAGAGGGCGCCCTTGGCCCCGGGGAACTCGGCTCGGGTCTCGGCGCGCACGCGGGTGCGCCCGCCGTCGACCTCGTCGAGGCGGAAGATCAGCGCGTAGTTGGAGAAGCGGTGGCTGCCGGCGAGAGCCAGCTCGGTCGGTGCCTCGGCCGCGACGACGTGGAATCCCGGGATCGTCGAGCCCGCCGCCAGCGGGCGCGGCCCGGCCGCGGCGGTGTCGGCGCAGCCGACGATGCGGGCGAACTGCGGCGCACCGCCGGATGAGACCGATGCCTCGACGACACGCTGTAGCGCCTCCCAGGTCGCGTCGGGTTCGGCGGCGACGACTTGCGAATGCTCGTCGATATGGGGAAGCCGGTCGGTCGGCGCCTGCATGACTCAATGCTATTTGCGGTCAGGGCCGGGTGGCTCCCGCCTCGTATGCGGCTAGCTTTGGCGTGTGAGCCAAGGGGACACGTTGTTCGAGACCGAGGGGGGCGATCACGCGGCGACCGTCGAGGTGCTGCGCGTGATCTTCAAGGCCAATGACGGCAGCTACGCGGTGCTGGCGGTCCAGGACGTGGAATCGAGCGCCGAGCACCGGCTGGTCGGGCCGATCGCCCACCTCAACCCCGGCGACCGCGCTGAAGTGAGCGGCGACTGGCGGACCCACCCGACCTACGGTCCCCAGCTCCGCGCCCAGCGGGCGGTACCGATCGATCCCGAAGACCGGGATGGGCGCATCGCCTACCTAACCTCGCTCCGCCACATTGGCCCGGTCCGCGCCAAGCTCCTGGTCGACGAGCACGGCGAGGAGGTGATGCGGGAGATCGCCGCCGACCCGGCGGGCGTCTTCGGCTCGCTGCGGGGAATGACGATCCCCCAGGTCGACGCTGCCGTCGAGTCCTGGCACGCCAGCCGA
Source organism: uncultured Actinomycetes bacterium (assembly GCA_963699125.1). GTDB lineage: Bacteria > Actinomycetota > Thermoleophilia > Solirubrobacterales > 70-9 > VAYN01. The sequence goes on along the minus strand of OY969417.1, from coordinate 2,461,989 downwards.
GCCGTTCGCGATCTCCACGTCCAACTCGCCCCGCACGGGCTCGCCCACCTGGCGGCGAGCATCCACGCTCGCTTCGGCGAGCGATCGGTGACGGTGCTGCACGAGGACCCCTACCGGCTGACCGAGGTCAGCGGGGTCGGCTTCGGGCGGGCGGACAAGATCGCCCTCGCGGGAGACATGCCGCCGGAGTCCCCGCGCCGCGCCCAGGCCGCCGCCCTCTTCGCCCTCGCCAAGGCCGAGCAGGACGGCAGCACCTACCTCCCGCTTCCAGAGCTGGCGCAGAAGTCGGCAAAGCTGCTCGGAGTGGCCGTGGATCCCGACCTGCTCGCCGAAGCGCCCGGCACCGTCATCGAGGACGGCAACGTCTACCGCGAAAGCACCCTGACCTCCGAGGTCGCCGTCGCCGACACCCTCTTGACCCGCCTTGCCGCTCTCCCCCACCTCACCTACGAGCCTCCGGAGGCGCCGCCGCCGGATGAGAGGCACAGCCAAGGACTGACCCCCGAACAGTGGGCTGCCGTGCGCGGCGCCTTCGCCTCCCGCATCTCCGTCGTCACCGGCGGGCCCGGCGTCGGCAAGACCTCCTGCACGAACGCCATCGTCGGCGAGGCGTCGAAAGCCGACCTTCGGATCTCCCTCTGCGCCCCAACCGGCCGCGCCGCGCGACGGCTCGAGGAGGCAACCGGGCACAGCGCGATGACGATCCACCGCATGCTCGGGTGGGCACCCGGCAGCGAGCCGGCCTTCAGACCCGGTCATCCGCTGCCGGCGGACCTCGTCGTCGTCGACGAGTCCTCGATGCTGAACCTGCACACGATGGAGGTGCTCCTGGACGGGCTGGCGGAGTCGACCCACATCGTCTTCGTCGGCGACGCCGACCAGCTTCCCCCGATCGGCGCCGGCAAGCCCTTCGACGACCTGATCGACTCCGGGGTGGCGCCCGTCGTGCGGCTCAGCCTCGTCTTCCGCCGAGCGGCGAAATCGATGATCACGACCGCCGCGCACGAGATCAACCAGGGGCGCCCACCCCACCTCGAGCCCGAGGGAGACCAGGAACACGACTTCTTCTTCGTCGAGCACGACATTCCCCAACAGGCGCAGGCCGCCGTCCTCGAGGCGGTCGCCGAGGGCGCCCCGAGTCACTATGGCGTCGACCCGATCCGCGACGTGCAGGTACTGGCGCCGATGTACAGGGGAGCGGTCGGGATCGACGCTCTCAACGAACAGCTCCAGGAGAGGCTCAATCCACGCGGCAAGCCGGCGCTGCGCAAGCGCTTCCGGATCGGGGATCGCCTGATTCAGACTCGCAATGCCCACAACCTGGGGTTGATGAACGGCTCCATCGTCTTCCTTCGCGACGACGATCCCGAGGAGGAGACGATCGCGGTTGACCTCGAAGAGGGCGGCGCCCTGGAGATCTCGTATGACGAGGCGGGCGACCTAGAGCTCGCATATGCGATCTCGGTTCACAAAGCCCAAGGCTGCGAGGTGCCCGTGGTGGTGGCCGTGTGCCATAGCTCCCATGCCGGCATCCTCAGCCGGCCGCTCATATATACGGCGATCACCCGCGCCCGCCGTGCCTGCGTCGTGATCGGCGAACAGGAGACGATGGAGAAGGCCATCGCTCGCGACGACGCCGGCGGCCGCCACTCCGGGCTGGCCGACAGATTGCGTGGCTGATCGCGTGCAGAGGCCGCGGGTGCCGCTGGTGGAGATCGGCATCACCGTCGTCGGCATCGCGCTCCTCGCGCTCCTGGTGCTGACCGTGCCGGCGCTGCGCGACGCGGCGAGCGCCGCGATCCAGGGCGATTCCGCCGAGGTGCGGAGCCAGATCGACAGCCTCGGGATCGGCGGGCCGCTGCTGATCCTCGGCCTGGCACTGATCCACACGGTGGTTTTCTACCCGGCCGAGATTGTCGACGCGGCCGCCGGCTTCGTCTACGGCTTCTTCCCCGCCCTGCTGCTGACGATGACCGGCTGGCTGCTCTCCGGGTTCGTCTGCTTCGCCATCGGCCGCTCGGTCGCCCGACCGCTGCTCGACCGCTGGCTCGGCGAGGAGCGCTTCGAACGGATCGAGGCGATGATCGAGCGCGGCGGACCGACGCTGTTGCTGGCGATGCGGCTGATCCCGATCGTCCCCTTCAGCCTCGTCTCCTACGCCGCCGGCGCCGCCCGGGTCCCGGCCTGGCGCTTCGCCTGGACGACGGCACTCGGCTACCTGCCGATCACCGCCCTCTCTGTCTACTTCGGTACCCGCCTCGAGGGCCTCTCCCTCACCGACCCGTTGGTCTTCGGCAGCGCCGCAGCGCTGCTGGCGCTGCTGGCCGCGGGCCACTGGGCGATGCGGCGGCAGGCCTCGCGCCCCGCGCCCTGAAACCTCAGCCGACTCGCTCGACCCGGAAGTGGAAAACCGCCGGCGTGCGGTCGACGTTGCCGGCGAGGTCGCGGGCTCTAACCCGGACCGTGTGCCTGCCGGCGGCGTAGCGGCGCGTGAACTTGCGGCCGCAGAAGCGGAGAAGGCCGCGGTCGACCTTGCAGACGAAGGCGACGCCGGCCTCGCTGGAGCGGAAGCGGAAGGTCGCCCGGAGGCTGCGGTGACGGGTGCGGACGAGCTTCGGCGGGTGCTTGGCGATCGACGTGCGCGGCGCGAGGGTGTCGACGGCGAAGGAGACGGCGCCGCTGCTGCCCTCCCGGCCGGCGAGGTCCACCCCGCTCACCGCGATGCCGTGAGTCCCATCGCGCAGTGGCTGCGGCAGGCTGAACGGCGACGCGCAGGGCTGGGGCTCGTCGCCGTCGACCTGGCAGGAGAAGGCGACGGGGCGGTTCGCCGCGAACTCGATCGTCGGCCGGCGGTTGCGGCTGAGCGGCTGCGGCGGCTTGGTGATCGTGATCTTCGGCGGCAGCGCCAGAGCCGACACCGCCCCGTAGGCGTCGAGAAGCCCGGCCCCGACCGCCTCGGGGCCGAAGCTGCCGACCGGGAGGGCGGTCGCGCTGAGGTCGGCGCGGACCTCCGCCGCCGATGCCCCCGGGTTGGCCTCCCGCACCAACGCCGCGATCGCGGCGGCGTGCGGGGCCGCGGCCGAGGTGCCGCAGAAGCGCCAGACGCCTTCGGCTATCCGGAACGAGGCGAAGAAGGTGGTCGCACCGCAGTCGGTCGCGACGACGTCGGGCTTCGCGACCACCTGCGGGGCGGCGAGCGCCGCGGCTGCGGCGGTGCCCGCAACCGGGCCGAAGTAGTGGACAGCGGGTCCGCGCGAGGAGTAGTACTCGGGTTCGGAGCCGCCGTCGTAGGGGACAGCCCCGACGCTGATCGCGCCGGCGGCGGCGCTGTGGCCGAAGATCGCCGGGCCGACCGTCGTCGTCGCGGTCGATTCCGGGTACTCGCTCCCGATCACGTCTTTTGCCCCGTTGTCCAGCATCGCGAACTTCAGCACCGGGTCCGTAGAGCCGCTGAACCGCTTGATCACCAGCCGCACAGCCTGTTCGCTGCCGTTCGGGTTGTCCCAGGAGAGGTACTCGAACGGCTCGCCTTCGCCGGGATTGTCTCCCTCTCTTTTCGCGACGACTTCGTCGGCGGCGTTGAGCAGGTACGCATCGAGGTCGGTTTTGACGCCGAACCACGGTTCAGCCCATTGCAGGTCGATCAACAGCGAGCCGTTTCCGCGCACGTCGATGGCGAATTCCGTATCGCCGCTGCCGTCGAAGTCCATGCAGTCGTACTGATCCCCCTGTTCGGGGTATTTCGGAATCGCCGCCGGACAGCCACCCGATCCATCGAATTCTCCTTCCCAGGAGCCGACGTCCTTGCCGGCGACGATCACGTTGTCGTTGCCGGCGGCGGTCAGGTAGTTGGCGCCCGACGACGCCGCTTCGGAGGCGGCGACGGCGATCGGACCTTCCTGGAAGAACGGCTCGTCGAGGTAGAAGACGTCGTCGGCGATGACGTCGGCGCCCGCCGACCGCAGCGCCCGGATGTTGTCGGCGAACGCGTACTGGTCGTTGAGGGCGGTGGCCGAGGCGAACGCCAGGCGGGCGCCAGGGGCGAGGTCGTGGACGATCTGGGCCATCGCCCGACCCTCGTCGGTGCCCCCCGCATCGGTGTCGTCGAGCACGGCGACCGGGGTCGAGCCGCAGGGGCCGCCCGGACCGGGAAGATCGCCGCTGGCGACGTCGCCGGAGGCATGGGTGGCCGCACCGGTGTCTCGGTCAAAGGAGTCCGAGAGGATGCCGACGGTGACGCCGCTGCCGTCGACTCCGAAGCTGCCGCGGGCGTTGCCGGCGTTGAGCTGGACGTCGCCCTCGGAGCTGACGGAGCCGCCGCAGCCGCCGGCGCGGAGAACTGGGGCGAGCGCCTCGGTGAGGGCGGCCACGTGCGCGAGCCGGCCGATCTCCGACAGGTCCTCGGGTCGGGCGGTAACCGCGACCGTTTGGTAGCGGCGGCTGACGTGGACGATCCTGGCCCCAGCCGCGCGCAGAGAGCCGAGGGCCGCCACAGCGCCGCCGTCGAAGCGAACGTCGACCACGACCCGGTCACCGTCGCGCAGGAGGCTGCCGGGGCCGGCGAAGGGGAGTCCAAGCCGGGCAGCCTGCGCGGCCGGTGCGGCGGAGCGGATTGCGGGCCGCGCAAGCTCCGCGAGCTGCGTCGAGAGGTTCGATTTCCCGGGCGGCGACGGCATCGCCGCGACGGGGGCCGGCGCCAGCGCGCAGGCCGCGATCGACGCGGCGAGTGGCCATCGCCGCCACAGGCGGCTGCGAGAGAAGCGCCCGAGGCTCATATGGAGCGAAGTATCGACACGACTGGGTGTTCCCTCAAACACGGCCGGGCTGGATTCCGAGCGCCTGACTCAGATGTAGGAGCCACGCCTGAACCAGATCAGCAGACCGATCACCGAGAGGACCAGGCTGCCGATCCCGAGCACGAAGAAGGCCGCGGCGCTGTCGACGTTGACGACCAGCCACTTGAAGTTCTGGCCGAAGAAACCAACGACGAAGGAGAGCGGCAGGAAGATCGTCGCCACCACGGTCAGTTGCTTGGTGATCTGGTTGAGCCGGTTGGAGGCGACCGAGAGGTAAGCATCGCGGCTGCCGGCGAGGAGGTCGCGGTAGGAGTCGATCTGGTCGGAGATCCGGATCGCGTGGTCGTAGACGTCGCGGAAGTAGTTGCGCGAGTCGACTTCCAGGCCGGGGATTTCGAGGATGTCGTCGACGCCCCTGGCGAGCAGGTCGCGCTGGGGGGTGACGACCCGGCGCAGCGCCACCAGCTGCCGCCGCAGAGCGGTGATCTCCCCCAGCTGGTGGGGGGCCGGCCGCTCGAAGATTTCGCCGTCGAGCCGCTCCAGGCGGTCGTCGAGACCGTCGAGGATCGGGAAGAAGGAGTCGGTCAGCCCGTCCAGCACCCGGTAGACGACGAACTGCTCAGAACGCGGGGCTTGCGCGGTGAACCGCTGGCGGGCTTCTTCCAGCGCCGTGCAGCGACGCTGGTGCGAGGTGACCAGGTAGCCGCCGCTGAGAAAAGCGTGGACCTCTTCTAGTTCGACCTCTCCACCCTCCCCTTCCGCCGCGCCGTAGTAGACAAGAAACATGTAATCGCCGAAGTCGTCCAGCTTCGGCCGCTGCCCGCGTTTGACCATGTCCTCGAGCGCGAGTGGGTGGAAGGAGAAGGCATCGCGCAGCGCCGCCACCTCGTCGTTGCCGGGATCGGTCAGGTCGAGCCAGAAGTACTCGTCACGCTGCAGCAGGCCGGCGATCGCGTCGCGGTCGATTCTGTCCAGGAAGCGCACGCCGCAACGCTAGATCGGGACCCGGACGCCGCAAGGGGCGAATTTGGGGCGGTTCGGGGACCGATCCTGCTACGGTCCCCTGCGTTAGGGCCGGTTGAAACCGGCAAAGTTTGTGTCTAGCGCTCGCGTCGTTGCTTCACCGCATCCTCCGCGTTCGCAGCACACTAAGTGGAGGCAATGCATGCCCACTGGAACTGTCAAGTGGTTCAGCGACGACAAGGGCTACGGGTTTATCACTCCCGATGACGGCTCTAAGGATGTCTTCGTTCATCACAGCGCCATCCTCGGCGAGGGCTTCAAGTCCCTGACCGAGGGCTCCAAGGTGACCTACGAGTCCGAAGAAGGCCCCAAGGGCCCGGCCGCCGCGAGCGTCCAGCAGACCTCGTAGTAGCGAACCGCTCTTAAACCAGTCAAACGGGACCCGCTACGGTGGGTCCCGTTTTTTCTGTCTCAGGTCTGTTCGGCGGTTCATGGCCGAGCAGTCCAAGGACGCAGGAGCGAGTGTGCTCTGCACATGAGCGACGAGGACGCCGGAATGCGACGTGCCATGGAACGCCGAACAGACCTGAGGAATATCGCGATCATCGCCCATGTGGACCATGGGAAGACGACCCTGGTCGACGCGATGTTGTGGCAGACCGGGACCTTCCGCAAGGGCCAGGAGGTTGCCGAGCGGGTGATGGACTCGATGGACCTCGAGCGCGAGAAGGGGATCACGATCCTCGCCAAGAACACCGCCGTCACCCACGGCGAGGTCAAGCTCAACATCGTCGACACCCCCGGCCACGCCGATTTCGGCGGCGAGGTCGAGCGGGCGCTGACGATGGTCGACGGCGCCCTGCTGCTGGTCGACGCCTCCGAGGGACCGCTGCCGCAGACCCGCTTCGTGCTGCGCAAGGCGCTCGAGTCGAAGCTACCGATCGTCCTCGTCGTCAACAAGGTCGACCGGCCCGACGCCCGCATCGCCGAGGTCGTCGAGGAGGTCTACGAGCTCTTCATCGACCTCGACGCCGACTCCGACCAGATCGACTTCCCGATCGTCTACACCAACGCCAAGGCGGGCTGGGCCTCGCTGGAGGAGGGCACCGAGGGCAGCGACCTCTCCCCCCTGCTCGACCTGATGCTGGAGCGGATCCCGGCGCCCACCCACGAGCCCGACCACCCGCTGCAGGCGCACGTCACCAACCTCGATGCCTCCCCCTACGTCGGGCGGCTGGCGATCTGCCGGGTGCGGCAGGGGACGATCCGCTCCGGGCAGCGGATCGCCTGGTGCCGTGCCGACGGCAAGGTCGAGGGCGCGACGGTCTCCGAGCTATACGTCACCGAAGGCCTAGAGCGGGTTGCCGCGGAGGAAGCGGGCCCGGGCGAAATCATCGCCGTCGCCGGCCTCGAAGAGGTGACGATCGGTGAGACCCTGGCCGATCCCGAGGACCCGCGACCGCTGCCGGTGATCACCGTCGATGAGCCCTCGCTCTCGATCGTGGTCGGGATCAACACCTCGCCGCTGGCCGGCACCGAGGGAGGCGGCAAGCTCACCGCGCGGCAGATCCGCTCCCGCCTCGACGCCGAGCTGATCGGCAACGTCTCGCTGCGGGTCAACGACACCGACCGTCCCGACGCCTGGGAGGTCCAGGGACGCGGTGAGCTGCAGCTCGTCGTCCTGCTGGAGTTGATGCGGCGCGAGGGCTTCGAGCTGACCGCGGGCCAGCCGCGGGTCATCACCCGCGAGATCGAAGGCCAGGTCAACGAGCCGGTTGAGCGGCTGGCGATCGACGTGCCCGAGGAGCACGTCGGCGCCGTCACCCAGATGCTCGCCGGCCGCAAGGGTCGGCTGGAGCAGATGGTCAACCACTCGACCGGGTGGGTGCGGATGGAGTACCTAGTCCCCGCCCGCGGCCTGATCGGCTTTCGCACCGAGTTCCTCACCGAGACCCGCGGCAGCGGCATCCTCCACCACGTTTTCGACCGCTGGGAGCCCTGGGCCGGCGAGCTGCGAACCCGCCAGACTGGCTCCCTGGTCGCCGACCGCCGCGGCAGCACCGCCGGCTATTCGCTGATGAGCCTGCAGGACCGCGGCACGCTCTTCGTCGGCTCCGGCGAGGCGGTCTACGAAGGGATGATCGTCGGCGAGAACGCGCGCGCCGACGACCTCGACGTCAACCCGACCAAGGCCAAACAGCAGACGAACATGCGGGCGGCGAGCGCTGACGTCCTCGTCCGCCTCGCGCCTCCGACGCGACTGACCCTGGAAGCCTCGCTCGAGTTCCTGCGCGCTGACGAGTGCATCGAAATCACCCCCGAGTCGGTTCGCCTGCGCAAGGTCGAACTGGACAAGGTCAAGCGCCTCAAGGCCGCCAAGCGCGGCGACGCCGCCCCCCGCTTGGCCTGACACCGGGGGGCGTTGCGTGGGAGGAGTCCGATGACCCGGTGGGCGAATTGAGTCGCGCGCCCTTCGGGCGCAGCTCCGGAACATGCTGCCCGCCTATGGCGGGCAAATGACAGATTGCTTATCGCCGCCTTCGGCGACATTCGCCCACCGGGTCATCGGACTCCTCCCACGACACGTACCGCCGGGACGGGCCAGGGTTCGGAAGCTTCGCGCAAAGGTGCCGTGACCTGAAGGTCTGCGGGAGCGTGCTCCGTTGGAGGGCTGTCGGTACTCCTCAAGCCGCCGCCGCAGGGGCCTGCTCCGTCGCCGCGGCCGGCTGGACGGTCGGGATCCGCCGCGTGAAGAACAGCCCGACCAGGGCCAGGATCGCCAGGATCGCGAGCGCCGTGCGCAACCCGTCGATCCGGGCGGTTTCGTTCTCCTCCAAGATCGCGTCGGTGGCCCTGCGCGGAACCCGGGCATCGTCAAGCGCCGTCTTCAGTTCCTCGTCGGAGAGGAATGGCACTCCGCCCGAGAGCTCGCTCGACGCCTGCGACTTGACCGAGGCGGGCACGGCGGGGTTTTCCTCGACGCCGCTCAGGAACGAGGCGCTGAGGGCCGCGATCACTATCGCCCCGGTCAGCGCCGTGCCGACGGAGATGCCGAGGTTGGTGATCGTGTTCTGGAGCCCGCCGACCTCGCCGCTGAGCTCGTCGGCGACCGACGAGACGGTGACGCTGCCGAGCTGAGACGCCAGCGAGCCGATCCCGATCCCCGCCAGCAGCATCGGCCAGGTCACTATCTCCGGGCCCGCCCCGACCTCCAGCGCGCCGACCATCGTCACCAGCCCGGCGAACATCGCCAGGAAGCCGACCTGGACCACCCGGCGCGGGGAGGCGTCCGGGAAGACTTTGGGAATCCCGGCGGCGGCGAGAATCAACGTCACCGAGAGCGGCAGCAGCCGCACCCCGGTATCGATCGCCGAGAGCCCCAGCGCGATCGAGAGGAAGAGCGGCACGGCGAAGAACAACCCGCCCTGGAGGAAGTACTGGAAGAAGAACGAGGTGAGGCCGCCGCGCAGCACCGGCGCCCTCAGGATCGCTGGGTCGATCAGGGGCTCGGCGCCCCGCGCCGCCAGGCGGCCCTCCCAGAGCGAGAAGAGCCAGACGACGAGCCCGCCGGCAAGGATCAGCCAGATCGTCGGCGAGAGGCCGAGCCACTCGGGGGCTCCCGGCTTGGGCGTGACGAACCCCCAGGTCCCGGCGCGGAGGATCCCGAACACGATCAGGCCGAGGCCGAGGGCCGAGAGCGCGGTCCCGACCAAGTCCAGCCGCACCTTCCTCTCGGGCAGCCCGCCGTCGATGCGGCGGGCGAGGGCGAGGATCGCGAGCACGATCAGGACCTCACCGGCGAACACGTAGCGCCACGAGAGGTAGGTCGTGAAGAGGCCGCCGACGATCGGCCCGACGGCGACGGCGATCGCGGCGGCCGCGGCGACCAGGCCGTACGCGCGCGGTCTCTCCTCGCGCCCGAAGTTGGAGGCGACGAGGGCGACGATCGCGGGCAGGATCAGCGCCGCCCCGATGCCCTCCAGGCACGACCACCCGATCAGCAGCACCCCGAGGTTGGGCGACAGCGCGGTGGTGAAGGAGCCGCAGCCGTAGACGACGCAGCCGATCATGAAGGCCCGCTTGCGGCCGATGATCTGGCCGATCTTGCCGCCGGTGATCATCAGCGACGCCATCACCAGCGTGTAGAGCGTGATCGCCGTCTGGATCCCGGTTACGGTCGTGCCGACGTCCTGGGCGACCGTGGCGATCGAGACGTTCATCACCGAGCTGTCGAGCATCATCAGGAACTGCCCCGCGCAAAGGGTCAGGAGGATGAGCCCTGCCGCACCCGCCCTACGCCCCAATGTCCGCCTCCACCCGGCCGGCGTCGATCGCCGCGAGCAGGGCCGCGTGGTCGCGCTCGTTCTGGTCGGCGTAGACCTCCGCGAACTCGGCGATCGCGCGGTCGAAGGAGTCGCCGGCGCCGAGGTAGGTGGCGATCTCGATCCGATCGCCGGAGCGCGCGTGGGCCCGCGCCAGCGTCCAGCCGCACATCCGCGCGTAGACGTCGAGCCCGCGCGGGGTGAGGCGCTCGACTTCGGCCGAGCGCTTCCAGTCCCAGAGCTGGCGCACGTAGAAGTCGCGCTTGCGGCCGTCGGACCCGACCGCCGGGCACCAGCCGAGGAAGATGTCGCTGGCCGCCTGCATCAGCCGCTGTCCCTCGACCACGCGCCGGCCATGGTTCTTGAAGCGGCTGACGCCGGCGTAGGGCTCGAGCACCGAAGCCTCGGCCTCCTTCGCCTGCAGGAAGAGCGGGTCGCTGTCGTCCGCGCCGGTCAGCAACACGATCCACGCCCTGGTACCGACGCTCCCCACCCCGACCACCTTGCGGGCGACGTGGCGGAGCCGGTAGCCGTCGAGCAGGTGCTGCCTATCCGCCGGGAGGCTCGCGCGGTAGGAGTCGAGAACCTCCATTAGCGCCTGGCGCGGGTCGCGGGTGTCATCCTCGGAGACCAGCTCCTCGGCGGGGACGATCAGCGGCGGCTGGCTGACGATCCGCAGCTCCCCGTCGACCTCGTGCGTGAGCTTTTCCAGCGCCCGCAAACTGTCCTTCGAGCGCGCCTTTGCGACCCCCTTGCGGACTTTCCTCACCGCCTTCGGGTCCTCGTCCTCGATCTGCCCCAGCAGTGCCTCGACGTCGAGCCGGGCGTACCAGACTTCGAGGTTGCGCTGGGAGGCGAAGGCCCGCATCGAGTCGCGGTAGGTTCCGACCGCGGTAAGCACCGTCGCCATCCGCTGCTTGCGCTTGAGGCCGTTTTCGCGGCCGGCTATCGCAAAGCTGGCGGCGAGGCGCTTGACGTCCCACTCCCAGGGCCCGGGCAAGGACTCGTCGAAGTCGTTGAGGTCGAAGACGAGGCGGCGATCGGGGGCGGCGAAGGCACCGAAGTTGGAGAGGTGGGCGTCGCCGCAGGCCTGCACCCGCAGGCCCGAGACCGGCGTGGACGCCAGGTCCGCGGCCATCACCGCGGCGGCGCCCCGGAAGAAGGCGAAGGGCGAGACAGCCATCCGCCCATGGCGGATCGGAACCAGCTCTGGAACCCGCGTCCGCTCCTGCGCCCCGAGGATCGCGATCGGGTCACGGCCGGGGGCCGGCTCCCAAGTCGCGTGCGCCGCCCGTCGCGCCTGTGACCGCGCCGCCTTACCCACAGCAGCTCTACTGGACGCGTCCATTCTTCGCCCAACCTACCGCCGACGGGCCTCAAAGCGGATACATAGTCCGCTTTGAGGCCCGTCGGCGGCCAAGTGGGGGCTAGACGGTTGCGGGGGCCTGCTCGGACTGGCTGTCGCGGGCGGCGTCGGCTTGTTTGGCTTCGGCCTCCGGCGTCGTCTCGTCGATGTTGCGCGGCAGCAGCACCTCTTTGGCGATCACCAGGCGCTGGATCTGGCTGGTGCCCTCGTAGAGCTGCATGATCTTGGCGTCGCGCATCAGTTTCTCGACCGGGTACTCCTTGATGAAGCCGTAGCCGCCGTAGACCTGCACGGCGTCGACGGTGATCTCCATCGCCGAGTCGGCGGCGAAGCGCTTGGCCATCGAGGAGACGCGGGTGTTGCGCTGGCCCTGGTCGAGCAGGACCGCGGAGTTCCAGACCAGCAGCCGACCGGCGTCGACCTTGGTCGCCATGTCGGCGATCATGAACTGGATCGCCTGGTGCATCGCGATCGGAACGCCGAACTGGACCCTTTCCTTCGAGTACTCGGCCGCGTACTCGAACGCCGCGCGGCCGATGCCGACAGCCATCGCCGAAACGCCGGGCCGGGTGCGATCGAGGGTCATCATCGCCAGCTTGAAGCCCTTGTTTTCCTCGCCGAGCAGGTTCTCGGCCGGAATCTCGACTTCGTCGAAGGAGATGGTCGCGGTGTTGGACGCCCGCTGACCCATCTTGTCCTCCTTCTTGTCGACGCTGACCCCGGGGAGGTCGGCGTCAACGACGAAGGCGCTGATCCCACGGTGGCCGGACTCGGGGTCGGTCTTGGCGTAAACCGTGAAGTAGTCGGCGTAGGTGCCGTTGGTGATGAAGCACTTGGAGCCGCTGATCACGTACTTGTCGCCCTTCTTCACGGCCTTGGTCTTCATCCCGCTGACGTCGGAGCCGGCGTCGGGCTCGGTCAGGCAGAAGGAGGCCAGCTTGGCGCTTTCGGTCAGCATCCCGAGGTACTTCTTCTTGGTCTCCTCGGAGCCGCCGAGGGTGATCGGCGCGGAAGCGAGGCCGTTGGCCATCAGCGAGGTGCCGATGCCGGAGCAGCCCCAGCCCATCTCCTCCTCGATCAGGCAGCCAGAGAGATAGTCGAGGCCGGGGCCGCCATAGGCCTCGGGGATGTGGGTGTTCATCAACCCCACCTCCCAGGCCTTGTCGATGATGTCCTGGGGCCAGGTGCCGTCCTTGTCGTACTCCCAGGCGACCTTGCGCATCTCTTTCTCGGCGAAGCTGTGGGCCAGCTCGCGCAGATCCTTCTGCTCGTCGGTCAGGGTGAAGTCAACCACCGGTCGGAGCTCCTTTTCGTCCGTGCGTTAAGTCTGTCTGGAGCGCCGCCGCCGGGGCGAACGTTCCGCCGATTGACTGGTCAGTCAACCAGGCTCAAGGTTAGCGAATGATCCGGCATTCATGGGCGGGTTTACCCTTTAACCGTGGATCTGATGCTGACGATCTCACCGACTGGGCAGTGCGCGCTCCTGCTGCTCTTCACCGGCGTCGTCGCACCGATCTTCGGCTTCGTATTCCGCCGCGTCGCCAGAGGCTGGGACTCGATCGGCAAAGGCGCCCTCGCGATCGAGCAAGGGCTTTCGACCGTCCCTCGCTACCTCGGCCGCTCCCCCCAGTCCGTTGACCCGGCAATCCAGGCGGCCGAAGTGCGACAGATGCTGGAGGCGAAATACGAGCGCCAGCGGCGCCGCGGGCAGGAGCCGATCGACGTCGCCACGGAGACCGAGCGGCTGCTCGAGACAGCGGCGGTCGACACCGGCAAGGATGCCACCTTGCGCTCCGAGGTTCGCAGCCTGGTGATCGCCCGCAACGAAAGGCGGATGCGCAAAGGCCTGCCTCCGTTGAACGTCCAGGCCGAGACCGAGCGCCAGCTCTCGGATTTCGTAGGATCGCCGTGATGGCAAGCGCCGAGGAGAACCTCTACGAGGTCGAGGAGCTGCTGATGCAGCCGGGGACCTACTTCAACCCCCAAACCGAGGTGGTGGTCGTCGTCGACGACTCCGCCTCGATCGACCAGGAGGTCTTCAACATGGAGGCCTACGAGGGCGCCGACTGGGTGCGGATATCCGAGGACACGCCGATCGACGAGGACGGCCGCGACCGCATCCTCCAGACCTTCCAGACCCATTACCACCCAGGCTCGTCCAGCTCGATCTCCGAGACGGCGCTCGAACAGGGCGACGAGGAGCTCGACGAGGACGAGGACGGCCAGGACCCCGGCCGCGAGGACTGATCCGATGCTGGCCGAGGGGGACGCCGCGCCCGACTTCGCCCTGCTCGATCAAAACGGCGAGGGGGTGAAGTTGTCCGCCCTGCGTGGCGAGACGATCGTTCTCTACTTCTACCCGCGCGCAGATACTCCAGGCTGCACGACTCAGGCCTGCGGCGTCCGCGACCGCGGCGACGAGTACGACGCGGCGGGAGCGCGGGTGATCGGGGTCTCCCCCGACGAGCCGGAGGCGCTGAAGAAGTTCGCCGGCAAGTACGACCTCGACTTCACCCTGCTCGCCGACCCCGACCACGCTGTCGCGGAGGCATACGACGCCTGGGGCGAGAAGTCGATGTACGGCAAGAAGTACATGGGCGTGCTGCGCACGACCTTCATCATCGATCCCGAGGGCAGGATCGCCCGCGTCTTCCCCAAGGTCCAGCCGAAGAAGCACGACGACCTGGTGCTCAAAGCCCTGGGGACCATCTAAGCGCTCAGCGCAACGATGATGATGAAGCTGGCGTAGAGGGCGAACCAGCCGATCACCGCTGGTAGCCGGAAGCGCCCGCTCCGGTGCAGGCTGAGGTAGGCGATCAACCCGCCGGCGACGCCGAGGCAGATGGAGAGAACGGCGTTTCCATCCAGCGCCCACTTGGTGAATACCAACCCGATCCCGACCGGGATCGTCGACTGGAAGACCATGGCGCCGCTGACGTTGCCGAGGGCCAGCGCGTCCTTGCCTTCTCGCACCCAGAAGAAGCTGTTGACCTTCTCCGGCAACTCGGTCGCCAACGGCGCCAGGATCAAGGCCAGGACGAGGGGCTCGACGCCGATGCTCGCGGCGATGTTGAGCAGCTCTTCGACGAAGAGGTGGGCACCGCCGACCATCGCCCCGAGCCCGACCAGGAGCTGCAGGATGCAAAGCCCGAGCGCGGGGTCCGATCGGCGCTCGGCGCGGCGGTCGAAGATTAGTGGGTCAAGCGTCTCCTCACCCTGGACGTCGCCCCCGGCCCGCAGGGTGCTGCGGATGTAAAGCGCGTAAGCAACGAGGAAGGCGAGCCCGGCCGGAATCCGCACCGCAGCCGGCGGCCCCCAGGCGAGCAGCCCAGCCGCTGCGAAGAAGGCGAGGAAGAAGAGTAGGTCGCGCTCCAGGGTCGGGCCGTGGGCTGCCAGGCTCAGCCCCTGCTCGCGCCGTCCGCGGTAGAGGTAGGCGAAAAGGCCGACCAGCCCCATCGCCAGCGTCGCCAGCAGGAAGGGAGCGCCGACGATCGCCCCGATCGCGACGTCTTCGGACCCCTCGCTGGCCTCGAGCAGGGCGACGATCGCGATCAGCGTCTCCGGCGTCGCCGTCCCGACCGCCGCGAGGACGCTGCCCACCGCGCCCTCGCCCAACTGCAGCCGGTGCCCGATCCACTCGACCGCGTTGGTGAAGAGCAACGCCCCCGCCAGAACCACCGCAAAGCTGAGGATCAGGAGGACTACTTCCATCTCGGCAGGCTATCCATCCGCCGGAAGCTGACATGAGCCCCGGGTGGGACTCGCCAAGCCTCCCCATCTGTTGCGCAGGCGAGTCCCACCCGGGGCTCACCCCCGCCTCAAGCGAAATAAAAGGCGAGACCGAACACGAAGTAGACCGCCAAAAGCTGAACCCCCTCGAACCAGGTCGACTCGCCGTCCTGGGTGACGTAGTTGGCGATCACGATCGCCAGCAGGATCGCCCCCAACTCGAAGCCGTTGAAGACCAAGGCGAGCGGATAGGGGCCGATGAAGAAGGAGGCGAGCACCAGCACCGGGGCGACGAAAAGGGCGACCTGGGCGCTGGAGCCGATCGCGATGTTGACCGCCAGGTCCATCTTGTTCTTCATCGCGACCAGGACCGCGACCCAGTGCTCGGCGGCGTTGCCGACGATCGCGACCACGATCACGCCGATGAAGAACTCTGAGAGGCCGATCGAGTGCGACGCCTCAGTGATCGAGCCGACCAGGACCTCGGACATCACCCCGACCAGCACTCCGGCAACCGCCAATGCCAGCACCGAGGTCCGGGTCGACCAGCCCCAACTGTCCTCGTCCTCGTACTCCGGGTTGAAAATGTCGCGGTGGGTACGGAGCGAGAAGAAGAGGCCGATCACGTAGGTGGCGATGAGGACGATCGCGACCGCCAGCGAGAGGTGCTCGATCGTGCCGCCGTAGTGGATCGACTCCGCCCCCGGCGCCGGCAACCCCTTGCCCTCGACCAGCTCGAAGATCGCCGGCATCAGCAACGCCGCCGCAGCCAACATCAGCATCGAGGTCTGGATGCTGGCGCCGGTGCGGCTGAAGGTCTGTTTGTCGCGGCCGATCCCGCCCGCCAGCATCGCCGCGCCCAGCACCAGCAGGATGTTGCCGATGATCGAGCCGACGATCGACGCCTTGACCACCTCCTGCAGGCCCTGGCCGAGGGCGAAGAGGGCGATGATCAGCTCCGGTGCGTTGCCGAAGGTGACGTTGAGCAAGCCGCCGATGCCGGGGCCCGAGCGCGCCGCCAGCTCCTCGGTGGCGCGGCCCATCAGCGCCGCCGTCGGGATGATCCCCAGGGCGGAAGCGGCAAAGACGACCGTCGCCGCGACGCCGGCCAGCTCCAGCGCCACCGCGATCGGGATCAGCGGCGTTAGCAGGTAGGGCCAGCCGTAGGGCGTGCGCAGGAAGGACGCGTCGAGCCGCGGCCGGTTCGGATGCTCCATCGCGGGGTGGCGCTAAATCCCTATGGAGCCAGGCTCGCGCACTTCTGCAGTTCAGCGGCCGACTTCACGGTTTTCAGACATTCGAGGTAGGCCTGTTTGTTGGGCACCCCGCCTCCGGAACCCCCGGAAGAGCCTTCGGGAGACGAGCCGCCTCCCGAGGAACCGCCCTTGATGATTTCTTCGAGCAGGTCGCCGAGCCCTTCGCCGCTGCTGCCGGCTTCGAGCAGTTCGGTCGGATTGACGTCGAGCTTCTGGAGCAGCCCTTCGAGCGGCTTCGCGTTTGCGGGCGCGCTGATCTCCTGTTCCTCGTTGACGCCGCTGAGCGTGAGTTCGAAGTCGACTTCGACTTTTTCCTTGGACGAACCCTTCGGTTCGATCGTCAGTTCGGCTTCGACCTTGCGGACGATGTCGTCGTCGCCGACGTAGAGCGAGACATCGGCCTTCTTCACAGCACCGTCCAGTTCGTCCCTCGCTTCTTCGAGCTCATCCAGCGACACCGACCCCGCGGCTTCAAGCTGGGTGCTGCAAGCGGGGTCTTCGGCCAGTTCGATGATCGCGTCGGTCGCGCGCGGGACGTTCAGCTTCCCGCTGATCTTGGTCGTGGTCGTGCCGTCGACGTCGGCGCTGCCCTTGTTGGTCAGGTTTTCGGCAAATTCGCCGATCTCGAGGCCCGAGGCGGCTTCCTGGCAGGCGCTGACGTCGGCCGCATTGCCTTCCGGGCCCTGTTTCTGCGCCTGTTCGATGCTCGATTTGACGAAGGCGAAGGTGGTCACATCGACTTCGTACTCAGTGCCTTCGTAGTTGACGAAGGCGCGATCGGAGAGCAGCGTCAGGCCGCCTTCGAAGTCGATCTTTTCGCCCTCGGACGAGCCCTTGGCGCTGGCCGTCAGGGCGAGCTGCGGCAGGTCGTTCGAATCTTCGCTCTGGAACGGCCCGGAGAGGCTGGCGTCGATGTCACCGCCGTCCTTGCCTTCGCTTGCGATGTCGAGTGAGACGTCGAGCTTGCCGCTCTTTACCCCTTCGAGGGTCGCGTTGTCGATAACCGTCTGCGGGTCCTCGCTGCTGTTGTCGCTACTTCCACAAGCGGCGAAAGCGACCGTCAACGCGGCCAGCGCGGCGAGCAGGACGAAAATGCGGAAACGGCTCAAGGGACAACGCTCCTCCCGATCGAAGACGAATCGGCGATGAATTCTAGAGTGGTGGCGGCAACTCCTGCCCGCATCCCGCCCTAACCGGAGTCACCGCCGCGCGATTCGTCGATCGGCGGCGGCTTGTTGTCCGTGGTCAGGTTCGCCGCCAGCGGGAAGAGAAAGGCACCGAGGAAGATCAGGATTACGCCGGAGGCGATCAGCCACCTGGTCCGGGTCAGGTGCCCGAGAATGCCGATCGCGAAGCCCACCAGCATCAGCGCGATGTAGGGGCCAGGGCTGTGCGGAAGCAGCGCGGCGAGCGGCGGAGCGAGGTCGAGCACGGAGCCGGATTATCATCGCCCGCATGACCGACGGCTCTGTGGCAGAGGTGAAGGACTCCCTGGCGAAGGTCGGCTACCTCGCCGACGAGCCGGCGGCGCTGGTCTCCTTCCTCGCCCAGCGGCTTGGGAAGCCGGTTCTGGTCGAGGGCCCCGCGGGCGTCGGCAAGACCGAGCTGGCCAAGGCGCTTTCCCGCGCGACCGGCCGCGAGCTGGTGCGCCTGCAGTGCTACGAGGGACTCGACGAGTCGAAGGCGATGTACGAGTGGAACTACCGCAAGCAGCTGCTGCGGATCCAGGCCGGCGGCGAGTCCGGTTGGGAGGACGTCCAGGAGGACATCTTCAGCTCCGAGTTCCTGCTGACGCGGCCGCTGATGCAGGCGATCTCCAGCCCGGAGCCGGTCGTGCTGCTGATCGACGAGATCGACAAGACCGATCAGGAGTTCGAGGCGATGCTGCTGGAGCTGCTCTCGGACTTTCAGATCACGATCCCCGAGCTGGGTCAGATCTCGGCGACGACGATGCCGATCGTCGTCCTCACCTCCAACGACTCCCGCGAGCTGACCGAGGCGCTGAAGCGCCGCTGCCTCTACCTCTGGCTCGACTATCCGGGGATCGAGCGGGAGATGGAAATCGTCCGCCTGCACGCACCGGAGTTGCCCGAGACGCTGGCCCGGCGGCTGGTCGAGGTGATCCAGATGGTGCGGGCGCTGGACCTGAAGAAGCCGCCCTCGATCGCCGAGTCGATCGACTGGGCGCGGACGCTGCTGCTGATGGGCGCCGAGGACATCGACCGCGAGACCTTCAACCAGTCGATGTCGATCATCGTCAAGCACCGCACCGATATCGACCTCGTCGCCGAGCGGGTCGGGGTGAAACTTGTCGACCCCTTACGGTCCCAGAGCTGACGCCGGGCCGCCTGGCATGGCGGCGAAGCTGCTGGGCTTCTGCGAGGAGCTGCGCGGCGAGGGGGTCGCGGTTGGGACCTCGGAGATCCTCGACGCCTTCGCCGCTCTGGAGCAGGTCGAGTGGACCTCGCAGGATGACTTCCGCGAGGCACTGGCCTCAACGATCGCCAAGTCCCAGGACGATCGCCGCGTCTTCGAGTTGCTCTTCGACCGCTTCTTCTTCCGCGCCGCCGAGGCCGAGGCCGTGCAGCGCGAAGTCACCGAGCGCGGCGAGGGCGGCGGCGAAGCCGGCGAGGGCGGAGAGCGGCTCGACATGGACGAGCTGCGCGAGCAGATCCGCGAGGCGATCGCCGCCGGCGACGAGGACCGGCTGCGCGACCTGGCGCGACTGGCGATCGCGGCCTTCGGCCGCGGCGAGGGATCAGGCGTGGTCGGCGTCGACGTGCAGCGGATCCGCCGCACCCTGGGGCTGACCGCCGGTGCCCAGCCGCCGAGCGAGGAGGGCGAGGAGCGACCGCCGATCGACCGCGATCAGCTCAACGCCTTCGAGCGCCACCTGCGGCGCGAGCTCGAGCGCGACCTGATCGAGCGCACCGAGACCCTCCCCCCTCCCGCCCACTGGCCGAGCTCGACCGCGCCCTGCCGACCAGCCCGACCCAGGACCTCGCCGCGGTCCATCGTGCGGTATCGCAGATGAAGCGGCGGCTGGCGACCCTCGGCCACGAGCAGCGCGGCCGCCGCAAGGGCCGGCACGTCGACGTGCGGCGGACGATGCGGGCCTCGCTGGAGACCGGCGGCGTGCCGCTGCGGCTGCGCTACAAGCCGAAGCGGCCGCGGCGGCCGGAGATCTACGTCCTCTGTGACGTCTCGACCTCGGTCACCTCGGCCAGCGTCTTCTTCCTCTCGGTCCTACACGCCCTCCACGACTCCTTCCGCAAGCTGCGCAGCTTCGTCTTCATCGAGCGGATCTCGGAGGTGACCGAGGTCTTCGAGCACGAGCGCGACTTCGCCACCGTCGCCCAGCGGATCTCCAGCGAGGGCGGCGTCGCCGACGTCTCCGGCTACACCGACTACGGCCGCGTCTGGCTCGAGTTCCTGACCGAGATCTCGGATGAGCTCGATCCGCGCTCGACCGTGATCGTCCTCGGCGACGCCCGCACCAACGGCCGCGAGCCCCACGCCGAGGTCTTCGCCCAGGTTGCCGAGCGCGCCGGCCGCCTCTTTTGGCTCAACCCCGAGCCAAAGCTCTACTGGAACTACGGCGACTCAGTGATGGCCGCCTACGAGCGCTACTGCGACGGCGCCTTCGAGTGCTGGACCACCCGCCACCTGGAGAACTTCGTCAACGTCGTCGCCGGCGGCGTCCCGGCGACGGACTGAACGCTAGGCGGAAAGCGCCGGGCGAGGTCACTCGCAGAGGTTTCTATCCTCTCCGGGATCGTGATCGTGATCCGACCGTCGCGCTCTGCCAGCCACTTCGCGTTGACGATCGTGAGTCCGATGACACCGCCGTCTGCATCGAACTTGACCGCGTGCCCCTCGGGGGTCCCGAAGGTCTCGGCGGCAGCAACCGGCTTTCCTTGGTGCAGGTGGAGCACATCACCATCGGCGTCATAGGAAACGTTGTCGAATTCATGGTGCCCGATGCGGATCGTCTCGAATCCAAGCCTCGGGTCCACCGCGTCTGAAAAGACGCTCTCGTCCAGGCCGGAGGTCCGGCTCTCGATAGGTGGGGTGTTCGACGGTCAATATGACTTCCGCGAGCGAATCGGCCATCTCAGGACTACCTGGCAACCCAGGCGTCTGGGGTAGCGGCAAGGTCGGTGACGACGCTGGGCAATTCGCCGGAGACGAGGTCGGCCAGGGTCACCCCCTCGAGCACGCTGCGGAGGCTGGCACGGACCGCGATCCAGACTTCCTGCAGGTGCGCGGAGTTGCCGCGGTACTCAATCGACTCCGGAGGCGTCGATTGCACGTGGGCGATCGGGCCCTCGACGGCGCGGACGATCTCGGCGATCGTCACCTCATCGGCCGGTCGGGCCAGCCAGTAACCGCCCTTGGCGCCGCGGCGGGCGCGGACGATGCCGTGGTGCTTCAACTCGAGCAGGATGTGCTCGAGGAACTGCAGTGGAATGTCCTGCGCCTCCGCCAGGCGCTCGCCCTTGACCGGGCCCTCCTCGGCGGCGGCGAGCTCCGCAGCCGCCCGCACCGCGTAATCGGCCTTCGCTGAAACGCGCATGGAGCCAGTAAATCAGTCTGCGGGTAGCGTCCGCGCCAGGGTTTGCGCCTGGTCGACCTCTTGCTGGCGCTGGCGCTCGCGGCGCTTGTTCAGCCAATGCGGCGCGTAGAGCATCAGGCCGAGCCCGATCGCGGCGATGCCGGCGGCAATTGGCCAAACGGTCGGGTCGCCCTTCTGGATCGTGACGATGCCGGAGCCGACCAGGACCACGCCGAGGGCGGTGCGGATGAAGCCCTGCGGCGCCTTGTCGGAGAGGGCGGCGCCGATCACCACGCCTGGGACGGAGCCGAGCAGGATGTTGCCGGCGAGGACGAAGTCGACGTTGCCGCCGATCCAGTGGGCGATACCAGCCGCCCAGAGCAGGATCGCGGCGTGGAAGACGTCGGTGCCGACCACTTTCTTCGGCGCCAGGCGATAGACGGCGATCAGCAGGATCGCGATCACGGTGCCGGAGCCGGCCGAGGTGATCCCGATCACGAAGCCCGTGGTGGCACCGATGACGATGGCCGCGAGTTTGTGCCGCCGCTCGACCTCGAAGCGGTCGCGCTCGTCGATCAGGCTGCGCAGGATCAGCGCCCGTGCCAGGGTGATGATCCCGACCATCAGCAGGGTCCCACCCAGCACCGCGTAGACCAGCGAGTCGAGCCTGTCTTCGCCGATGTGGCTCTGCAGGATCGAGACGATCGCAACCCCCGAAACCGCGGCCGGGACGCTGCCGATAGCCAGCCACTTGACCAACTCCATGTTCACCGTCTTCATCCGCAAATGACGCCAGCCGCCGACGGTCTTGGTTACCGCCGAGTAGAAGATGTCGGTGCCAATTGCCGTCGTCGGCTGGATCCCGAAGATCAGGATCAAGAGCGGCGTCATCAGCGAGCCCCCGCCCATGCCGGTCATGCCGACGAGTACGCCGATGCCCAATCCGAAAAGGACGATTGCCGGGTCCATGGTGAGTTCCTGGGTTCCGCACTGGGGTACTTATCGACTTTCCTGACCTTCTTGGTCAGGAGTGCGGAGTGCGCCAGGATACCAGGGTGACCTCGGAAATTGGCGAAATCACGACCCCAGCGGTGCCCGCGTCGGCCGGCGAGCGGCTTGCAGCCGGAGTGTCGATCGCCTCGCTGCAGCACTCTTACGGTGAGCTGCAGACCATCGACCGGCTCGACCTCGAGGTCGAGCCAAAGGGGGTCGTCGGCCTCGTCGGGCCTTCCGGCTGTGGCAAGTCGACGCTGCTGGAGATCGTCTGCGGCCTGCAGGAGCCGGGGCAGGGCACGGTCGCCGTCGGCGGAGCCATCGCCGCGGGCGAGCGCCTCGCCCGGGGCGCCTACATGCCCCAACGTGACCTGCTGCTGCCGTGGTACTCGGCGATCGACAACGCAGCGCTCGCCCTGCGCAACCAGGGCCTGCGCAGGTCGGAGGCACGGCGGCGGGCGGCGGTGCTGTTCGCGCGCTTCGGCCTGGCGGGCTTCGAGCAGACGCCGCCCGCCGAGCTATCGGGTGGGATGCGCCAGCGCGTCGCCTTCCTCCGCACGCTGATCGCCGGCAAGCCGCTGCTGGCGCTCGACGAGCCGTTCGCCTCGCTCGACGCGATCACCCGCGCGGAGATGCAGGAGTGGCTGGCTGCGGCGTTACGGGCAGATCCGCGCACCGTCGTCCTCGTCACCCACGACATCGAGGAGGCGCTCTACCTCTGCGACCGGGTAGCGGTCCTCTCTGCCCGCCCGGCTCGGATCGTCGCCGAGCTGCGCGCACCCGACCCCCGAGGCGCCGACCGCGACGCCACCGTCACCGACCCGGCCTTCGTCGCCGTCCGCGAGGAAGCGATGCGAGCCCTCCACCAAGCTAAGACCGTGGTTCCTCAGGCACGAAATGCGTAACAAAGGAACCACGGGACGGGACCGGGCACTGCGGTGGCTGCTGCCGACGCTGCTGCTCGCTGGCCTGATCGGCATCTGGCAGGTCGCTGCCTCGAGCGGCTTCCTCGCCGACGTGCTTGGCCTCGAAGACTTCCTCGTGCCCTCGCCGGCGGAAATCGCGGACTCGCTCTGGGACAACCGCGCGCTGCTGACGGAAAACGCCTGGGTGACGCTGCGCGAGGTCCTGCTCGGCCTCGGCTGCGCTCTGGTCGCCGGCCTCGGCTTCGCCGTTTTACTCCACCTTTCCGAAACCCTGCGGCGGGCGACCTACCCGCTGCTGGTCGCCTCGCAGGCGGTCCCAATCGTCGTCGTCGCGCCGATCCTGATCGTCTGGTTCGGTTACGGCATCGGCCCGAAGCTGGCGATAGTCGCCCTGATCTGCTTCTTCCCGATCACCGTCAACGCGCTCGACGGCTTGCGCTCAGTCGACCCCGACGCGATCGAGCTGATGCGCAGCCTCAACGGCTCGCGCTGGCAGACTTTCTGCCGGCTGGAAGCACCAACCGCGCTGCCGTACGTGTTCAGCGGCGCCAAGATCGCCGCCGCCGTCGCGGTGATCGGCGCCGTCTTCGCCGAGTGGTCGGGCTCCAGCTCCGGCCTCGGCCGTCTGATCCTCAGCGATGGCTTTCAGCTGGAGACCGCGCGACAGTTCGCGGCCACCTTCGTCCTCGCGGCAATCGCGATCGCACTCTTCGGCCTGCTCGCCCTCGCGGAGCGGCGCGTCGTCACTTGGCGATAGAACACAGGGGATGAAGTCACCCCGAAACCGGGCGACCGTCCTCGCCGTCGCCCTCCTGGCGTTGGCTCTCGGCCTCTCTGCCTGCGGCGAGAAGTCGGAGGATGCGAGCGCCGAAGCGCAGCCCTTCAGCCTGACGCTGGACTTCTACCCGAACCCCGACCACGCCGGGATCTACATGGCGCAGAAGCTCGGCTACTTCGACGAAGCCGGCCTCGACGTCAGCATCAACGCCCCCGCCGACCCCGCCGCGCCGATCAAGCTCGTCGCCGCCGGACGCTCGGACCTCGCGATCTCCTACGAGCCGGAGGTGGCGCTCGCCCGCGACAAGGGCGTCGAGGTGGTCGCGATCGCGGCTCTGGTCAACCGCCCCCTGACCTCGATGATCTGGCTGAAGAAATCCGGGATCAAAGGGGTTGGGGATCTGCGCGGCAAGACGGTCGCCACCGCCGGCATCCCCTACCAAGACGCCTTTCTGAAGACGATCCTCGCCCGCGTCAAGCTTTCCCCCTCCGACGTCAAGGCGGTCAACGTCGGCTTCGGACTACTGCCTGCCCTGATCGGCGGCAGCGCCGAGGCGATGCTCGGCGGCTACAGCAACGTCGAGGGCGTCGATCTGCGCCAGCGCGGCAAAGACCCTGTGATCACCCCGGTGGACCAGCTCGGCGTCCCTACCTACGACGAGCTAGTGCTGGTTGCCAACCGCAAGGCGCTGGAAGAAGAACCGGAAGAGTTCCGCCTCTTCATCGCCGCGCTGCAACGCGGCACGGAAGCAGCGGTGAAGCAGCCCGGTGCCGCCGCCAAAGCCGTGCTCGAAGCCAACGACAGCCTCGAGCCGAAGCTGACCGCGGCCGAGGTCAAGGCGACGCTGCCGCTCCTGGGGGCGCGGACGTCCGGGCAGCCCTACGGCTACATGGACCCGGCCGAGTGGAGCACCTTCGCCGGCTGGATGCGGGACAACGGCCTGATCGCGTCGCTGCCGGCGCCGGCCGAACTACTCAGCAACGCCTACCTCCCGGGCGAGATCCCCGAATAGTCGAGTGTCCCCGCCGCCAGCAGCCGGCTGACTTCGGTAGCCGGCATCGCGGCGTGGAAGAGGTGCCCCTGGGCGTAGTCGCAGCCGAGGCGGCGCAGCTCCGCCAACTGGATCTCGCTCTCGACCCCCTCGGCGATCACCTCCAGCGACAGGGCCCGCGCCATGCCGATGATCGCCTCGACGATCGCGGTGCGCTCCTGCTCGATCCCCAGCGCGTCGATGAACGAGCGGTCGATCTTCAGCGCGTGGAAGGGGAAGCGGTTGAGGTAGGCGAGCGAGGAGTAACCGGTGCCGAAGTCGTCGAGCACAAGCCGCACGCCGATCTCGTTCAGCGCCTCCAACGAGGCGATCGCGGCCGCCGACTCCTCGACCAGGACGCTCTCGGTGATCTCCAGGCGCAGGTGGACCGGATCGAGGCCGGTGCGGGCGACGATCTCGGCGACGGTGGCGGGCAGATCGCGATGTGCGACCTGCCGGGCAGAGAGGTTGACGGCGACGTCGAAGGGGCGGTCGTCGGGCCGGTGCTGATGCCATTCGAGGATCTGCCGGCAGGCGTGCTCCTGCACCCAGCGGCCGATCGGCTCGATCAGGCCACTGTCCTCGGCGATCGAGACGAATTCGGCCGGGTCCAGCAAGCCGCGCTCGGGGTGCCGCCAGCGAACCAGCGCCTCGAGGCCGCTGATCTCACCGGAGCGAAGGCTGACTACCGGCTGGTAGTGGAGGGCGAGCTCGTCGCGGTCGAGCGCGTGCCGCAGCTCGCGTTCGATCTCGAGCCGGCGCATGGCGTTGGCGCGCATCGCCGCGTCGAACAGCACGCAGCGTGCGCGGCCGCCTTCCTTGGCCCTGTACATCGCCGCATCGGCGTCACGGATCAGCAGCTCGGCGCTGACGCCGCGACGGTCGGAGGGGCGAGCGACGGCGACCCCGATGCTGGCGGTGATGAAGTGCTCGACGCCCTCGACCGAGAAGGGCTGGGCGAAGGCGGCGGCGACGCGGTCGGCGATCGCGGTCGCCTCCTCTTCGTCGGCGAGCCGGTCGATCAGGATGCCGAACTCGTCGCCGCCGAAGCGGGCGACGATGTCGCCGGGGCGCAAGTGAGCACGCAAGCGCGGCGCGACGACCCGTAGCAGGGCGTCGCCGGCGTGATGGCCGAGGCTGTCGTTGATCAGCTTGAAGTGGTCGAGGTCGAGGAAGAGGATCCCGATCGGCGAGCCCGAGACCGCCGCTCGCTTGAGGGTGTCGTTGAGCGCATCGACGAAGCTGAGGCGGTTGGGGAGCCCAGTCAGGGAGTCGTGCAGGACCCGGTGGCGCAGGGCCTGATCGGCGGCGTGGCGCTCGATCGCATCCGCCAGCACGTTCGCGGCAGCCTGGACGAAGGGCACGTCCTTCGGCGTGAATCGGCGGGGCTCGGTGGCGTGGACGTCGAGCACTCCGAAGGGGTGGTCCTTGCCGTCGATCATCACGGCGAGGCTGCTGGCGGCGCCGACGACGCGCAGCACCGGCGGCATCGTGAAGCGGCTCTCGCTGGACCAGTCGGAGACGATCGCGTGGGTGCCGGAGTCGAGGGCGGCGCCGGCGTGGGAGTCGCGAGAGGCGGAGACGCGGCGGCCGGCGCCGACGACCTCGTCCTCCAGCCCGGCGCGAAGATTGAGCCTGCGGCCGTCGCGACCCAGCTCCCAGATGCAGGCGCTGTGAATGCCGTCGACCTCGCTGATCAGCGAGGTCGCGGCGCGCAGCAGCGACTCCGGGTCGCCGTCCTGGAGCGCTCGCTCCCCGAGCTTGGCGACGACGGCCTGCTGCGCGAGCGCCCGCTGCAGCTCGTCCTCGGCCTTCTTGCGCTCGGTGATGTCGTAGAGGACGCCGTGCCAGACGGGCACGCCCTTCTCGTCGGCCTCGAGGACCGCCTCGTCGAGCATCCAGACCACGTCGCCCTTGCGAGTGCACATCCGGTACTCGACCGGCCGGGTGTTGCGGTCGCCGAGGTAGTCCTCGGTTTCGTTGGCCAGCGCCCGCTCGCGGTCCTCGGGATGCAGGAGGCGCGCCCAGAGGCAGGGGTCCGACTTGAACTCCTCGGCGGTGTAGCCGAGGATCTCCTCGACCTGGGGGCTGACGTAGTGCCACTCCCCCTCCTCGCCGATCTCAGAGGTGTAGACGATGACCGGCAGCCGCTCGACCAGGCGCCGGTAGTCCTGCCCTCCGGCCGTTATCTGGTCGAGGAATTCGCTGACCTCTTGCTCGGGCCAGTTCCTGTCCCCTTTTCCCGGCATCGCCTCGTTATCGACATATCGTCGAGGCGCTTGACCGCACGTCCGTCCAGCACGAAGTCCTGCAGAGGACCGACCGGTCTAGGCCGCGAAACGCAGCGGCGGGCCCTGGGCGACCGTGCGATACAGCCCTGCCAGGGTGATCGCGCCGACCAGCCCGCGGAAGGGCTCATAGGGCGCGTAGAACTCCTCCACCTCGGCGACGGTGGCGCGGCGGCCGAGGCCGGAGAGGCGGCCGACCAGCTTGATGTAGGCAAGGTCGCCGGCCGGTAGCGAGTCCACTTCGCCCCGCCCGTAGAGGCCCAGGCACTGGACCGTCCAGGGGCCGATCTCCGGCGCCGCGAGAAGGCGCCGATCGTCTCCCGGGTTGGTGAGGTCGCAGCGACCGGTGGCGACCTCGCGGGCGACGCGCCGCAATGCCAGCGCCCGTCCCGCCGAGAGGTCCATCGACCGCAGCTCCGCCGGCGCCCGGCCGGCGATCGTCGCCGCTGCCGGGACGTCGCGCAGCGCCTCGCGCCCCTCCCCCAGCCGCGGGCCCCAGCGCCCGACTATCCCGCGCTGGATACGGGCGGCCCGCTCGGACTCGATCAGCTGCTTGACCACCGCCCAGGCGAGCGACTCCCACGGCCACGGCTGGCGCCTCGGTCGGAAGCCGGGCATCCGCCGCAGCAACGGCCCGAGCAGCCGGTCGCGGCGAAAGCGCCGGTGGAACTCGCCGAGGTCGTCGTCGACACCCAGTGCGAACCGCATCCGCTCGATCCCGAGCTCGAGCTGCTCGTCTCGCGCGGGCGACGCCGACGATGCCTTAGTCGAGGTAGGCAGCAAGAGAGCGTCCGGATCGACCGCCTCCGCCCGCAGCGTCAACCGCCCCGTCCCGGGCTGCCAGGCGCGAACCAAGACCGGACTGCCCTCGACGTGCAGCAGCCGGGTCACGACGCCGCCGCGAACCCGTACCGTCCGGTCCTCGCTGCCCCCGCCCGGCATCCGCCAAGGAGAGCGCGGCCGCACCTCCACCTGCAACGGGTCGGTGGGCCGATATGTTGCCCCAGAGGCGACTTTCCGGCCCATCGGCCGACGTCAGCGGCCGAGGAGGTGGACGTCGACCAGGAAGGAGCGGCTGGCGACGACGTTGGAGCGATCGCGGCGGCGACCGAGGCGGCGGGGGGAACGCCCCTTGGTGCCTGCGGCGCTGACAGCCCGCACGGCGGCGACGGTCGCGGCGCCGGCCAGCACGCCGCCTGCGGCGGCGATGGCGGCGCTGCGAACCTCTCCGCGCAGCACCGGCGACGGCGGCTCCTCGTAGGGCAGCGGCAACGCCCGCACCGGCTCCGCGTCCCGCGGCTCGGCGTCTTCCTCGGCCACGATCTCGCCGTCCAGTTCGAACTCGCTCACCGCGCCGACTCTAGCGAGACCCCAGGTCACCTCCCCAACCCTCACCGCAAAGTGCGGACATTGACGGGAACACCGGGTAGGACTCGCCAAGCCTCCCCATCTGTTGCGCAGGCGAGTCCTACCCGGTGTTCCTTACAGCGCCCGCTCGTACAGCCGGTACCGCTTGACGACCTTGCCCCCCATCCCTTCCATCGCCCGGTTCATCGGCTCGTTGGTCTCGAGGATCCAGCCCATCTCGCCGCCGACGATCCCGCCCGGCACCGCCGCCTCCTCGAGGTGCTTGAGGTAGAGCCCGGCGGCGACGCCGCTGTGCCGGTACTCCTTCTTGACGCCGAGGGCGAGCACGCGGCACTGGTCGATCTTGCGCCTGCCGAGCAGGAATCGCGCCCAGCCGAAGGGCAACAGGCGCCCGTTCAGCTTGGCCATCACCTGGTTGATGTCGGGCAGGGTGAGGGCGGCGCCGATCGCCTCGCCGTCCTTCTCCGCCATGTAGGCCCAGTTCTCGTCGATCACCTGCTTCAGGTTCTTGGCCTGGAACTCGACCTCGGCGTCGGTGATCGGGACGAAGCCCCAGTTGTCGCCCCAGGCCTCGTTGTAGATGTCCATGAAGCGACGCACCTCCGTCGCCATTTCGCGCTTGCGCATGTTGCGGATCGCGATTCCTTCTTCCTCGAGGCCCTTTTTGGCGGCAGCGTGGATCGCCGGATCGAACTGCTCGCCCTGCTTCAACTCGCCGAACTGCAGCTCCCACATCAGCACGTCCATCGCCTTCTCGAAGCCCCCGGCCTCGATCAGCTCGCGATAGTAAGGCGGGTGCCAGGGCTCGAGGATCATCGGCCGTCGCTCGTAGCCGTCGATCAGGACCCCGATCTCGTCGTTGGTGGTGAAGTCCATTGGCCCGAGGATGCGGGAGCGGGACTTCGCCGCCGCCCAGTCGTTCGCCGCCTCCAGCAGCGCCCTCGCGGCCTCAGGGTCCTCGGCGGTCTCGAAGAAGCCGAACATCGCGTCGCTGCCGCCCTGATACTCGTCCCAGCGCGCGTCCACCTGGACCGTGATCCGGCCGACCGGCTCGCCGTCTCGTTCGGCGATGAAAAACTCGGCCTCGGCGTGCTCGAAATAGGGATTCTTCCCGCGATCGAGGAACTCCATCCGCTCGAAGATCAGGGGGGCGACCCACTGCGGATGGTCGCGGTGGAGTCGGAACGGAACCTTGACGAAGCGTTTCAGCTCACGTCGCGTCCGCACCGGCCGTATCGAGACGCTTGCCATGTGGGGCGCAACCTACACTCTACTCTAGGCAGATGAGCGAGACCGCGAAGGCCCCGGTCGACGTCTTCGAGAAGGCCCGCAGCCACGACCGGCTCGAGCAGCTCGAAGCGGCGAAGGAACACGACCTGCTCCCCTACTTCCGCCTCCTCACCTCCGAGGCCGGCCCGGTTGTAGAGATGGAGGGGCGTGAGACGATCATGCTCGGCTCCAACAACTACCTTGGTTTGACCGGCGACGAGCGCGTCAAGCAGGGTGCCCGCGACGCGCTGGAGGCCTACGGCACCGGCGTCACCGGCTCACGGCTGCTGAACGGGACGACGCCCCTGCACCTCGAACTGGAGCGGGAGCTGGCGGAATGGATGCGCGCCGAGGACGCAATCGTCTACACCACCGGCTACCAGTCGAACGTCGGCTGCATCGGCACGATCCTCGGCCCCGGCGACACCGTGATCTGCGATTCCGGCGACCACGCGTCGATCCTCGACGGCTGCCGCCTTTCGGGCGCCAAGCTGCGCCCCTTCCGCCACAACCGCATGGACAAGTTGGAGAAGATGCTCCAGCGCGCGGCGCAGGACGGCGGCGGCGTCCTGGTCGTCGTCGACGGTGTCTTCTCGATGGAGGGGGACGTCTGCGACCTGCCGCGGATCGTCGATCTCTGCAAGGGCTATGGCGCCCGGCTGATGGTCGACGAGGCCCACGGTGCCGGCGTCCTCGGCGCCCGCGGCGCCGGCGCCTGCGAGCTGTTCGGCCTCGAGGACCAGGTCGACCTGCGGATGGGCACCTTCTCCAAGAGCCTCGCCTCCTGCGGCGGCTTCATCGTCGGACCAGCCGACGTGATCGAGTACCTGCGGATCTCCTCGCGCTCCTTCGTCTTCAGCGCCTCCGCGGTCCCAGCCGCCGTCGGCGCAGCGCTGGCGGCGCTGCGAGTTATCCAGAAAGACGGGCCAGAGCTGTTCCAGGCGCTGCTGGCCAACGCCGAGTACCTGCGCGAGGGCTTGCGCCACCTCGGTCTCCAGGTCATCGAGCCGGGGACCCTCCCGGACGGGACCGTCGCCACGACCCCCGTGGTGCCGGTGGTGGTCGGAGACGACTGGCAGGCGGTCCTACTCTGGAAAGCGCTTTTCGACGCCGGCCTCTACACCAACGTCGCGATTCACCCAGCGGTCCCCCCGGGCGGAGCGCTGTTGCGAACCAGCCTGATGGCGACTCACGAGCGCGAGCATCTCGACGGCGCCCTCGGCACCGTCGCCCGAGTGGTCGCGGACTTCCCGCAGCTTCCGCGGTCCTAACCTCGGGGTAACGGGTTTTTGACATCCCCCATCGTGGGTAGTTTCAGCCTTGTCCGGATAGGGACAAGGCCCGGGACGGGTTGAAATTGTTGCTCTTAGCGACCGGCCTGAGCACAGTTATCGCCGCTCTGGGTTGACGGCCGCTACTCCCACCGCATAGCTTGGCCCTCTCGCCGATCACCCCGGGCGGGGTGGACGATTGAGAACTCGATCCGATCGAGACCATGGCCTTCAAGCCACGGCCACCATCGGAGATGAGACCCCAGCCAACCCGATTCCTTGAAGGGAGGAGTCCAGTGGACGCTGCCGCAACGGCACCCGCAACGACGATCGCATCTTCGGTGGAGGCCCCGCAACACATGCGGGCGCTCGAACGAGCCAATTTGGTCCGGCTCGCACGTGCCGAGCTGAAGCGCGCGATAGCGCGGGGAGAGGCGGACGCGTCAGAGATCATCCGCGAGTGCCCGTGGGAGACCGAGAGCATGACGATCGCCGAGCTGCTGACCAGCCAGCGCCGCTGGGGACGTACCCGAGCCCGCAAGTTCCTCCTCCCGCTCTCGCTGAATGAGAACAAGCGGCTGGGAACCCTCACCCCGCGACAGCGCCAGCTTCTATCGGGCGAGCTGGCCGCCCGTTCCCGCGACCAGCGTGGAGCGTTGACCGCCTAGCGAGCCCCCCTCAGCCGCGCATTCCGCCGATCCGGAAGCTGAGGCCTCCGGAGGCGCGTTGGAATGCGCGGCGGGCCAAGTAGAAGGCGGCCGCGAAGGCGACGGCACCGACGGCCAGCGCCACCGCGAGGATCTGGTGGGCGAGGTAGAAGACCCCGCCTACCGTAAACACGAAGACGGTTCCGGCCAACAGGGTGGTGTGGGAGCGATAGCCAGCGAAATGCTCACGAACGGCTACCTCCATGCCCCCGAGACCCGCGAGTGCGACGCCGACGCCGATCGCGGTCGGGTTCCCTCCGACGACCCCGACGATCAAGGAGACGATGCCGGCCAGGATCACCAGCTCCGCCAGCGGGAAAGACCCCCACGGCGCCGGCGGCCGCTCGTCAGCAGCGGCGACGCGGCGGGCGGGCTTCGCCGGCTGATGCTCGTCGGTCTTCCGCTTGCGCTTCTCGCTCAACGGCCGCAAGCCGCCCGGCTAACGGGCATCCGGATGAGACCTTGACGCGCCACCAGCCCATCAGCATCCCGATCGGACCGAGGCGGGGACGCGAGTGCCAGGCTCCGCAACCTGGCTCGCCGACGTCGGCGCGGGTGACCTTCACCCATTTGAAGTCGGCGGGCGCCGCCAACATCCGGCGCAGAAGCTCTCGATTGCCGGTCTCGACTCTGGCCCGCTCACCGAGCGTCAGCCGCGCCTCCGCGACCCGATCCGCGAGCTCGTCGCGCAACCGCTCCAGCTCCCCCAGGTCGAGCACCCTCGGCTCGCTCGCGATCGCTGCAACGCGGTAATCGATCTCGACCCGGCCGAAGGCCTCGCCGAAAAGGGTGGCGAGCTCCCGCTCGAGGCGGCCAACCTGGCGCCGCAACTCGGCACGAGCGAGGCGCTCATCGACCTCGACGCGTAGCGCCGTTAGGCTGTCTCTTTCGAGCAGATCCGGCATCGACCTGGCTTCGAGTGTAGATCACGGCCAGGCCACCGCAAGTGGGAAAACGGTTAAGGCAGGCTCTAAGAGCCTGCCTCCACCGTCGCCGCCGCCATCCACAACGCCTCGTCGACGGCAATCTGGGGAACTCCCTTGACTTGAACCGCGGCGATCGTCAGACGGCGACTGCCGGGCTCTACTTCGTAGCGCTCGCCCGTTGTGCCGAAGAGCAAGCCGACCGGGCTGCACCCGTCGGCCACGGTGAGCGTGCCCTGCGCCAGGTCCCCCGGTCGCCCCGGCAAGGACTCGCCGGGCGCCGAGTCGCGGATGCAGAGGCCGCCGTCGAGCTTGTCCGCGTCGAAGGCGCGCAGGGCGACCCCGGTCTCGACGGTCGCCACGGTCAGCGCGTCCGCTGGCAGGCCCCGGCTCTTGAAGGCGCCGTCGTGGATACGGTCGAAGGCGAGCTGCTCGATCGGCGTGCGGTTGCGGTCGGGATCGAGACCAATCTGCCGGTAGAAGACTCGGTAGGCCCAGGGGATCGGCCGTTCGCGCATATGAATCGCCTGCGCTCCGTAGAAGCGATCCGAGAGATCGCGGAGGCGGCGCAGGACCGGCTCAGGGCTGCGGCCCGGATGGGCGTCGACTTCGACCCAGGCGATTCCCAGCCCGGGAAACTCGGCGGCGATGTGGGGTGCCACCCATCCCTGCCGCGGAGAGGGGTCCCAACCCATCTGCGGCTCTGCGGCCTCAGAGCTCATCGGCTTCGTTCCACCGCCCGGCTCGCCGCCAGAAGCCGATCGACCCGGACCTCTAGCTGGCCGACGGTTAGTTCGCCGCTGCTGGCGCTCTCGAGCGTGCCGCCGGGGTAGGCGTAGGCGAAAGTGGGACAGCCGCCGACCATGTAGAGGCGGGCTACGGCCCCATCACGGTCGTAGCCCACCGGCAACTTCCAGCCACGCTGACGGATCAGGTCGCGAACGGTGTCGCGATCGTCACGCACGTTCAGCGAAAGGAAGTTCACCCGTCCACGGTAACGCTCGTAGACGGAATCGACGACCCCCTGCTGGTCGGCACAATTGCCGCTTTTGGTGAACCAGAACGAGATCACCAGGGGGCGATCGAAGAAGTCGCAGATACGGATCGCCCCGGCGATCGGTATCCGGCAGGCCGGGGCCCGACGGGCCTCGGCGGGGCAAGGCAGGGCCGAGCTTTCGCAATCGTCCTGGGCGACGTTCGCATCGCCTTCGAGCTCGCCGGCGGCGTCCGGCACCGCGAACTCCGGCAGCGGCCAGTGGGGCGGCTGGCGGTCGAGTCCCAGCGTCCCCTCCCCGCCCCCCCCGCGCAGCGTCTGAATCGTGGCGAAAACGATCACCGCGAGAAAGATCAGCCCGACGGCGATCGAGTACCGGTCCCTCATCGCTCCTCGATCCAGGTGATGGCCGCCGGCAGCACCACCATCACTCCAAGCAAGGCGACGGTCAGGTCGATCACGGTGACAAAGCCGAAGTCTCGCAACATCCGGATGTCGCTGGAGAGGAGCACAGCGAAGCCGGCGATCGCGGTCACGCCGGAGGCGAGAACAGCGGCGCCGGTGCGACGGTAAGCCTGGCGCAACGCCTCCCCTGCCCCGCAGCCGCCATGCCTCTCCTCGTGAAAGCGACCGGCGAGGATCACCCCGAACTCGGTCGCAATAGCGATCGTCAGCGCCCCCAACGCCGCCGACATCGGATTGAGCGGGACCCGGGTGAGCCACAGCAGAAGCGAGGCCCAACCCGTCGCCAGCACCGTCGGTACCAACGGCAGCAACGCCCTGCCCGGAGAGCGGTAGGCCGCGAGCAACGCCAGGGCGACCGCGAGCAGCCCGGCGAGGGTGATCCAGTAGCGGCTGGCAGCGAGGTCGGTCGCGGATTCGGCGGCGATCACCGGCAGCCCCGCGAGCTGCACCTCCACCCCGGCCGGCGGACCCCCCGGCGTTCCCGGCTCACCGATCTCCGAGCGCACCCTCTCGATCAAGGCCTGCTGATCCTCCAGCGACTGGGCGCGGATGCCGAAGGAGATCAGTGCCACCTTCCCGACTTTGCCGGTCTTCGGATCAACCGGGGCGACTTGTCGCAGCGCGTAGGGCGAAAGGGCCGTGAGCGTCGCTTCGATGCCCTGCCTCGTCACCTCACCACCTCCGCGGGTGAGGAAATCAGAGAGCGCCGGCCCCGGGCAAACGTCGGCTTCCAGGCAGCTCGGATCCTCCCCGCGGAAACCGTTTGCCCGCAGAACGCGGCGCTTGAACGCCGCCATCCATTCGACCGTCGCCGGATCCGTCAGGTCAGGCGCTTCGACGCTGACATCCAGCTCCCCGGACACCCCCGTCGTGTCCTGCAGCTCGTTCAGGTCCCGGACCGCCGAGAGGCTCTGCGGGGCGAGCGAACGGATGTCGGAGGCGGTCTCGATCTGCGTGCCGACCCCCCAGCCGACCAGCGCCAACGCAAGTCCGATCCCGAGTACGTATCCGGGTCGGTCGAGCGCCAGCTTCAGGACCCACGCTATCGCGCGGGGCGCTTTTTGGCCTCTATGCGGCAGAAACTCGCCCCACCCGCCTCGAAGAGCGAGGGCAGCGAAGCCGCCGGTTAGCGCGAGGATGAAGGCGATCGCGATGCCGACGATCAGCAGCAGTCCGAAGTCGCGCACCATCGGCGTAGGAGAGAGTTGGAGGGCGAGGAAGCCCGCTGCGGTGGCGAGACAGGCAACGGCGATGGTGGGTCCACCCGCCGTGGCGGCTCGCCGCGCAGCCTCGACCCCCTTCGCGCCGCCTGCGACCGTCTCGTCGAAGCGGGCCTGGAACTGGATCGTGTAGTCGACGGCGAGGCCGATCAGGATCGGGAGGGCCGCGATCGAAGCCATCGTCAATGCACCGCCGGTGAGACTGAGGAGGCCGAAGGTCATGGTCGCCGCGGCGAGGGCGACCGCGAGGGGCAGAAGGGGGAAGCGAGAGCGGAACGCGACGAGCAGCGTCAACGCCATCACCGCGACCGCCACCGCGAAAAGGACCAGCAACGCGTCCTTCAGCGCCCGCGCCAGCCCGTCGACGACCACCGGGGCGCCGGAGACCACGTAGCTGCTGCCC
Source organism: uncultured Actinomycetes bacterium (assembly GCA_963699125.1). Classification (GTDB taxonomy): domain Bacteria; phylum Actinomycetota; class Thermoleophilia; order Solirubrobacterales; family 70-9; genus VAYN01. Next base: position 2,426,367 of record OY969417.1, on the reverse strand, counting down.
TGCAGCTCGAAGCAAGGCGCCGGCTTGCCTTCCACGGCACAGGCCCGGCGCGGGGTCGTGTCGTCGACCGCGGCCTCGATCAGCTCCAGCGCACGGCGGCGCTCAGCCTCGCTCAGGCCCGGCTTCAGCCGCACCACGATCTGGGCCGAGTGATCGTTTGGGAAGAGGTAGGCGAGCCGGGCCTTCGGGGTACCCCGAGCGCGGCTGAGATCGAAAACCGCGGTGGCGACGAATTCTTCGTTGTCGATGCTGGGGGCACTGGTGATCCCGTATCGCGTAGCGATGGCGAGAAGGAATTCGCGGAACCGCGCCGGCGGCAGCTGCCTCGCCAGCCGCTTCAGCTGGGTTTCGATCTGCACCACCGCCTCGTTGAGGAAGGTCGCCGGCCCGGTGACGAACTCAACCGGGGACAGCTCGGCGAGTTCGGCGCACGGCCCGGGAATCGGCTTCGCTCCCTTCGGGACCTTCCCCGAGAGGCAGCCCTCCAATCGCAGGAGGCGGAAGATGTTGTCGCTGAGGATCAGCTGCGGCAGTTCCCCCTCGGCCAGCACCACCACCGGTTCCTCCCCAAACGCCTCCCGTACCTGCTGCGTGGCCCCATACGTGGACGTGTCCGCATCGACCAGCGTCCCAACCCCAGCATCAGTCGAGATCCGCGTCGCCCCAACGCCTGCCACCAGCGCGACGATGACGAACCCGCCCAGCACCACCCCCGCATGCCGGGCAGCCCAACCCGCAATGCCGCCGAACCAGCTACTGACGTTCACGGCCCGTTTCGGCGCTCGTTGCGGGAGGGGTCGGGTACCCCTGCCGGCGGCTTGTACTTTTTCGGCGCATTCAAACTCGGACGGCCGTGGACGTCACTCGAAAAAGTTGAGCCGGCAGGGGTACCCGACCCCTCCCCACTCAATCCATCGAAAGTGGACCGCTGACGTCCGCGTTGAGGAACTGGCTCACGAACGGGTTGCTCGAGTCGAAGAGCTCTTCTTTGGGCCCGGACTCGACGATCTTGCCGCTCCACAGCACCGCGATGAAGTCGGCGATGCGGCGGGCGGTGCCAAGGTCGTGGCTGATCACCAGGTAGCAGCCGCCGTTCTCGGCGTGGACCTCGCGGATCAGCTCGCAGAGCAGAGCGGTTCGTACCGGGTCGAGACCGGAGTCGGGCTCGTCGAACATCACGATCGCCGGTTCGAGGACCAGCGCCCGGGCGAACCCGGCGCGCTTCCTCATGCCGCCCGAGAGCTCGTTCGGCATCTTGTAGGTGGCCTCGGTTAGGCCCACCTCTTTGAGCCGGCGGTTGACGATCTCGCCGATCTCCTCCTCGCCTTTGTCGGTGTGCTGGCGCAGCGGGAAGGCGGTGTTGTCGTAGATGTTCATCGAGCCGAACAGAGCGCCGTCCTGGAACAGCAGACCGAACTTTTTGCGCACCTCGAAGAGTTCGTCGTCGGTCATGTTCGGGATCGACTCGCCGTGGACCAGGACGTCGCCCGAGTCGGGATAGAGGAGGCCGACGATGTGCTTGATCAACACGCTCTTGCCGGTTCCGGAGGGGCCGAGGACCATCGAGACCTGGTCCTCGGGAAGACCGAGGTTGAGGCCGTTGAGGATGCGGGCGCGGCCGAACTGTTTGACCAGGTCGATGATCTCGATCGCGTCCTCGCCACCGTGGTCGCGCTTGCGGCCGGTGTGGAAGCGGTAAGGATCGTGCTCCTGGGGGTCGACGCCGGGGATGACGAAGTCACGCCCCATCACCGCGCCGTCCTCGCCCACGTAGGGGCCGGTGGCCTCGGCGCTGGCGGGGTGGCCAGGCTCGACGCCGACAGGCTCGGCGAGCTCGGCGCTCGTCTCGGCCTCCTGCTCGAACTCGGTGCCCTCGCCCTCGTTGATGCGGTTCTCGTCGTCGATCGACACGGTCAGCCTCCTATCGGCGCCCTCGGGTTGGCCCCCCAGAAGACCAGGGTTCCAAGCATCCCGATGATGTGGACTAAGACGATGTTGAGGACCATCGACTTCGCCGTCGCGGTCCCCACCCCAACCGGCCCGCCGGAGGCGGTGTAGCCGTAGTAACAGCCGACCATCACGATCGCGGTGGCCATCACCATGCCCTTGATCAGGCTGAAGATCAGGTCGGGGGGATTCTGGAACATCCAGAAGATCAGGAAGTAGCCGCCCGAGGAGACGTCGCCGATCTGCTGGACGACCGCCAGGTAGCTGGCCAGGTACATGATCCCGATCCCGACCAGGTACATGAACGGGAAGGAGATCCAGGCGGCCAGCAGGCGGGTGGCGCAGAGGAAGGTGACCGGCGGCACTCCCATCACCTCGAGCGCGTCAATCTCGTCGGAGATCCGCATCGCTCCGAGCTCGGCGACGATCCCGGTCCCGACCTTGGCCGCGAGCATGTAGCCGAAGGCGTAGGGCATGATCTCGCGCAGGTCGCACCAGGCCGAGAAGACGCCGGCGTAGGCGGGGGCGCCCTGGGCCCGCAGCAGGTAGGCGCCCTCGATCCCGCACTGGAGGCCGAGGACGAAGACTAGTCCCCAGATGATCAGCGCCGAGCCGAGGATCAGGATGCCGGCCTGGCGCAGGCTCTCGCCGAAGAAGCGGAAGACGCGGCCGGAGTAGACAAGGCCGGCGACCCGGGAGCCGAAGCGGGCGATCTCCCCAAAGGAATCGAGCCAGCCGCGCGGGACTTCGAGCCAAGCGTTCATCGAATCGTCTGCAGCTCGGGGTTGGTCGCCAGCAGGGTTTGGGTAAAGACGTAGTTGAAGGCGAAGACGCCCATGAACGAGATCACGACGGCCTCGTTGACCGCGCGGCCGACGCCGGCGGCGCCGCCGGAGGCGGTCATGCCTTTGTAGGAGCAGACGACGGCGATCAGGGCGCCGAACAGGGTGCACTTGATGACCGAGCCCCAGAGGTCGGTGATCGAGGCGTTGGAGAAGAGGGTGGCAAAGAAGCCGCCCAGCGGCTGGTTGTAGAGGATCTCGGTGAGGACGCCGCCGCTGATCCCGAAGACCAGGGCGTAGATGTCGAGCAGGCCGGTGATCAGCATCAGCGCCAGGAAGCGCGGCACGACCAGGTTCTTGATCGGGTCGACGCCGAGCACCTGCAGGGCGTCGAGCTCCTCGCGGATCTTGCGGGCGCCGAGGTCGGCGGTGATCGCGGTGCCGGCGACGCCGGCGACGACGACGGCGGTGACGAAGGGGGCGAACTCGCGGATCGAGGCGAGGACGAAGAAGCCCCCCAGGCGATCGAGGGCGCCGAACAGCGAGAGGAAGTTGGCGGCCTGCAGCCCGGGCGCGCCGAAGCCGAAGGCGACGGTCGAGACCAGCAGCGGGAACCAGCAGAGCTGCAGCGCGAAGAGGAACTGGCCGATGAACTCCTCGCCGTAGGGGTACGGTGGTTTGATCGCGGAGACGATCGTCCGCGCGGTGAGGATCATCATGTTCCCCACCTGCTCGAACAGCGACTTGGCGGGCAGGAACGCCCTGTTGACCGCGGATCCGACCATTTGCTCCTCCAGCGAGCTGCGCCGCACACGCGCGACGCCCCACTCGTAACCTGAGTCTATGGGATGGGTCCCCCCCTTCCGTTAGCCGAGTGTTGAGATCCGGCTAACGCGTCCGCGAAGGCCCCGAAAGGGGCCCGAATGGGGGCAAACCCCGTGCTATGTTGCGGCCGCTTTGCGGGGGACCGGAATACATTCCCGGCACACCCGCCTTCGAGCCACCGCGACCGGGGTTGCCGCCGTGGCCGTGGCGGCGCTGCTGGCCGCCTGCGGCGGTGAATCGTCGTCGGACGCGAACGAGCGCGCCGGCACCTATGACGTGCGGGTGACCACCGCCAGCTTTCCGACCGAACAGCGGCTCGGCCAGACCTCGCTGCTGCGGCTCGGGGTCCGCAACACCGGCGACAAGGCGCTGCCGGCCCTGACCGTGACCGTCTCGATCGCCGGTCGCGAGGGACGGGCATCCTCCCTGCCGTTCGGCATCCGTGATCCCCAGCCCGGCCTCGCCCAACCCGATCGCCCGGTCTGGGTGCTGGCGGAAACCTATCCACGGCTTGCCGGCTCCTCGAAGCCCGGCGGGGCCTCGACCTCGAACCGCAAGACGTTCTCCTTCGGGCCCCTGAAGCCCGGTGCGACCACGGAGGCGGTCTGGAAGCTGAGTGCCGTCAAAGCCGGTCGCTTCACCCTTCTCTACCGCATCGACGCCGGCCTCAGCGGTGCGGTGAAGGCCGAGACCACGGGCGGCGTCGCCCCCGGCGGCTCCTTCGTGACCGAGATCTCAGCGGTTCCGCCCGATACCGAAGTCACCGACAGCGGCGAAGTGATCGAAAAGCCCCGAAGCAGATGATCGGCAGAACATTGGCGGCTGGGCTGGTGGCGTTACTCACCCTGGCCCTGCCGGCATGCGGATCGGCTCGCCAACCAGCAGGCGATCTGGCGCTGAAGAAGGTCGGCGAGTTCGACCATCCGGTCTACGCCTCAGGCGCCCCCGGCTTCCCGAAGCTGCTGTTCGTGGTCGAGCAGCCCGGCCGGGTCCTGGTCCTCAGCGGCGGTCGACGGCTCTCGCGCCCCTTCCTCGACCTCCGCAGTGAGGTCGGGTACGACGGCGGTGAGCGGGGGCTGCTCTCGATCGCCTTTCCGCCCGACTACCGTCGCAGCGGCAGCTTCTACGTCTACTACAACGACGCCGCCGGCAACATCCGCGTCGACGAATTCAAGCGCGGCAGCGCGACGCGGGCCCTCGCCGACTCCCGGCGCGAGGTGATCGAGATTCCCCATCCCGTCAACGCCAACCACAACGGCGGCCAGATGCAGTTCCTCGATGACCTTCTCTATTTCGGCACCGGTGACGGCGGCTCGGGTGGCGACCCGCCGAACAACGCCCAGAACAGGGACGTGCTGCTCGGCAAGCTGCTGCGGATCGATCCTCGTCCGGCGGGTGGACGGCCCTACTCGGTCCCGCCCTCGAACCCCTTCGTCGGCCGCCCCGGGCGCGACGAGATCTACAGCTACGGCCTGCGCAACCCGTTCCGCTTCTCCTTCGACGAGGTGACGGCGAAGCAGCCGCGGATCGCGATCGCCGACGTCGGCCAGAACCGCTTCGAGGAGCTCGACTACACGACCGTCGCGGCCGCGAGCGGCGCCAACTTCGGCTGGGACGCCTTCGAGGGTTTTGCGCCCTACCGAGACGAAAACAGCGGCACCAGCGATCCGGGTGGGACGACCAAGCCGGTGTTCGCTTTCAGTCACGATCGCGGCGGCAGTTGCTCGATTATCGGCGGCTACGTCGTCGCGGACCGCAGCCTGCGCTCTCTATACCGGCGCTACTACGTCTACGCCGACCTCTGCGAGGGTCAGCTGCGAAGCCTCCGGCCCCACCTGAGGCGAGCTGGCGGCGACCGCAGGCTTGGCCTCGCGATCACCAGCCCGTCCTCCTTCGGCGAAGACGGTCGCGGCCGCATCTACGTCTGCTCGCTCGAAGGGCCGGTGTTCCGTCTCGTCGAAAATTGACACTTCTGTGGCAGCTCCCTAACACGGCACCGCAACGCACTGTCTACAGTGCAAACATGGAGGCGATGAGGCAGAGCTGGACCGACGACCGCATGGACGATCTCGTCAAGCGGGTCGACGAGGGCTTCCGCGAATCGCGCCAGGATCTGCGCTCGTTTCGGCTCGAGGTCAAGACCGATTTCGCCTCGCTGCGCGGCGAGATGGACGCGCGGTTCGAGAAGGTCGACGCCCGGTTCGAGAAGGTGGACGATCGGTTCGAGAAGGTGGACGATCGGTTCGACAGGGTGGATGCGAAGTTCGACAAGGTCGACGCTAGGTTCGACCCCCTCTCGCATAGCGTTGGGCTTAAGTCAGTGCAGCGAAGGGACGCCGGCAGGATCGGCGATCGACCGCCGGCGAGCATCGGGACGACCGCCGTTGGCTTCAAGCCAGGAGCGGATCGTCTTCGCGTACCCCTGGACGTCGTCTTGCCCGTTGATGTGCAGCTGCAGCAACATCAGCAGCCGGTTCAGCCGCTCGCGGTTCTTGAGTGCGTAGCGGCGAGGGTGAAGCGCCGCGGCGATCGGCCTGGCGAGCTGCTCCAGCGCCGCCGTGGTGAGTGGCATGTCCGCCGGGCGCTCGGAAGACCTACCCCGGCGGGCGAACTGCCTTTCGATGATCGGGTCGTTGACGGCGACCCAGTGATCAAGGCTCTCGTTTTTGGCGGCCTTTGCGGCGTGAACGAAGGGGCGCCAGAAGGAGGGGCCGGTAAGCGCGCCCTCGGCAAGTGCGCGCAGTTCCTCCAGCTCCTTACTGGGGTTGCTCCTCGCCTCCTTGGCGAGCAGGCGCTCAAGCGCGTGCTGCAGGTGCCACTCGCACTGCTGAAGCTCAGTGTTCGGCCAGCGCTCCTCGATTGCGCGCAGCATGCCGCCGTGGGCATCGCAGACGATCCGCCTCGGCTCACCTGGCAGCGCGCCGAGGAAGGCGCTCCAGTTGGCCGGTTTCGCGCTCGGGAAGGCCTCGGCGCGCCAGAGCCGTGGCTTGCCGGCCCGATAGCCGACCGCGCAGAAGACGTCGAAGGCGACCCGGCCGGCGGGGATCCGCTTCCCATTCCTATCCAGGGCCCGGACCCGAAAGGGCAGGTGGTCGAGGAGCAGCGAGCCCTGTGGCGGCCAGAAGGCGGGCCGGCGGGGCTCGAAGAGGACTGGCGCGAAGAGCTCGACCCAGTCGGCGACGAGCTGGCCGTGATCTGACTCCCTCAGCTCGCCGCTCTCGGGGTCGACGCGAAAGCGCCGAGCACGGTCGCGGGCGACGCGGGATGCCTGCATGTAGGTGGCGCCGGCTCCGACAGCTCCAAGCGCCTCCGCGATCCCGCGGGCGACGAAGTGGTAATGGCGGGGCGCCTTTGGTCCCTCGCGACGCTCGACCCGGCGTTCGCAGTGCTCACAGGCGCCATGCCAGGACTCCTCACGCGGCATCACCTCGGTGAAGACGTGCGGCTTGCCGCCGCCTCCGCGTGGCGAGCACTTGTAGCGCTGGCGACGGTGGCCGGGCTTTCCGTAGGTGCCGTCCAGCTTGACCTTCGACCCTGTGTGCTCAGGCCTCGGGCACTTCATCCTCGCTGCACTTGATCTCGGCACCCGTTGAGGCTGGCACCGCGGCCGGACGGGTTAGCCCAACGCTATGCGAGAGGGGGGTTCGACAAGGTCGACGCTAGGTTCGACGCGAAGTTCGAGGGGCTGAACGCGCGGTTCGATGCGTTGCAGCGCCTCATGATCGCCACCCTGCTCACGTTCATTCTCGGCTTTTTCCTCGATCGGCTCTGACCTTCGAGGGGCGACTGCCGCCCCAGTCATGGCCAAGCCGGCTACTCTTGGCTGACCAGCCAAGGGTCGACGAAGGGAGCACCCAGTGGAGAGCGGCATTGCCGAAAAGAGCACGGAGACGAACGGCGCCGGCACGACCGCGGCGGACAAGCTCGAAGTCCACAACCCGGCCACTGGGGGCTTGATCGCGACGATCGCGGTCGATTCTCCCGAGGCCGTCGCCGAGACCGTCGCCCGGGTGCGCGCGAACCAGGCCGAGTGGGAGGCGATCGGGATCGAGGGTCGCTACCACTGGCTGGGCAAGCTGCGCGACTGGATGCTCGACAACGCCGAGCGGATCGGCGACACGATGCAGGCCGAGACCGGCAAGGTCCGAGCCGACGCGACCACCGAGACGCTCTACCTCACCGACCTGATCAACTTCTACGGCAGCAAGGCGGCCAAGTTCATCGGCGACGAGAGCGTCCGCCCCCACTCGCCGCTGCTCGCCTCGAAGAAGCTCACGATCCAGTACCGCCCCTACCCCGTGGTCGGGATCATCAGCCCCTGGAACTTTCCCCTGACCCTAGCCCTCGGCGACGCGATCCCGGCGCTGCAGGCCGGTGCCGCAGTGGTGATCAAGCCGTCGGAGTTCACGCCGCTGGGCCTGGCCGAGGTGGTCAAGGCCTGGAAGGAGGAGATCGGGGGTCCCGACGTGCTCGACTGCGTACAGGGGATCGGCGAGACCGGCGGCGCCCTTGTCGACGCGGCCGACTTCGTCCAGTTCACCGGCTCCGACCGCACCGGACGCAAGGTGATGGCCCGCGCCGCCGAGACGCTGACCCCGGTAAGCCTCGAGCTCGGCGGCAAGGACCCGATGATCGTCCTCTCCGACGCCGACCTCGACCGGGCGGCCAACGCGGCCACCTACGGCGGGATGATGAACTCCGGTCAGATCTGCATGTCGGTGGAGAGGATCTACGTCGAGGAGCCCGCCTACGAGGAGTTCGTGCGGAAGCTGACCCGCGAGGTCAGCGCCCTGCGCCAGGGAGCCGATGGCAAGACGCCCGAAAAGGACGTCGGCGCGATGACCTCGCCGAACCAGACCGCGATCGTCGAGGACCACGTCGAGGACGCCCTCGCCAACGGCGCCAAGGCGCTGACCGGTGGCAAGCGCGTGGAGGGGCCGGGCGACTACTTCGAACCGACCGTCTTGGTCGACGTCGATCACTCGATGAAGGTGATGCGCGACGAGACTTTCGGGCCGGTCGTGGGAGTGATGAAGGTGCGCGACTCCGAGGAGGCGTTGCGCCTTGCCAACGACACCCGTTACGGCCTCTCCGGCTCGGTATTCGGCGAGAAGGAGCGCGCCGAGCGGGTTGCCCGCCGGGTCGAGTGCGGCGCGATCAACGTCAACGACGTGCTCGTCAACTACCTGGCGATGGACGTGCCGATGGGCGGCTGGAAGGAGTCGGGGATCGGCTTCCGCCACGGTGAGTACGGGATCAAGAAGTACTGCCGGCCGGAGTCGATCGTGGCAACCCGGTTCGGCGGCAAGCGCGAGCCCTCCTGGTTCCCCTACACGAAGGGGCGCCGCCGCATGGTCGGGCGGATCGCCCAGGCGTTCAACGCCCGCGATCTCAAGCGTCGCCTGGGTCTGCGCCGCTGAAGCAGTAGCCCGGGTAAGGGTTCGGGGCACCCTCCCCCGGAGGCCGTTGCGCAGCAGATCGCCTGCATGGTTCGGGGCGTAGGTCCTTGAGCCTCCGGGGGAGGGTGCCCCGAACCCTTACCCTCTCTGGTTCATGGCCGAGCGCGATTTCATAGCGGCAGTCAAGGAGCGCGTCGTCGTCTTCGACGGTGGCATGGGCGCGACGCTGGAGCAGTTCGAGCTGACCCAGGAGGACTACGGGGGGCTCGAGGGGAAGTGCCACGAGGCGCTGGTGCTGAACCGTCCGGACGTGATCGAGGGGGTTCACGCCTCGATGCTCGAAGCGGGGGCCGAGGTGGTCGAGACTGACACCTTTCAGGGCTCGCGGCTGAAGCTCGAAGAGTGGGGCCTAGGCGAGCACACGCTAGAGATCAATACGAAGGCGGCGGAGATCGCCCGCAAGGCAGCGGGCGAGAAGCGCTTCGTCGCCGGCTCGATTGGGCCGACCGGCTTCCTGCCGGCTTCGACCGACCCGACCCTGGGGGATATCTCCTTCGCCAAGCTGGTCGAGGTCTTCACCGAGCAGGGCCGCGGCCTGGTCGAAGGCGGCGCCGACCTGATCATCGTCGAGACCGCCCAGGACATCCTCGAGGTCAAGGCGGCGATCTTCGGCACCCGCGAGGCTTTCGCCCAGACCGGACGCATGCTGCCAATCCAGTGCAGCGTCTCGCTCCTGCCCAACGGCGGCAAGATGCTGCTGGGGACCGACATCCGGGCGGTGCTGACGACGCTGGCCGCGCTCGACGTCGACGTGATCGGGCTCAACTGCTCGACCGGACCCGAGGACATGCGCGACGCGATCCGCTTCCTCGGCGAGAACAGCCCGCTGCCGGTCCACTGCATCCCCAACGCCGGCCTGCCCTTGCAGGGGCCCGACGGCGAGACGATCTTCCCCGAACAGCCCGAGCCGCTGGCGGCGACGCTGGGTGAGTTCGTCGAGCGTTACGGGGTCGGCATCGTCGGCGGCTGCTGCGGGACCACGCCCGAGCACATCGCCGCGATCCGCGCGCGGGTCGAAGGCCGCGTGCCCGACAGGCGCCCCGAGCCGGGACCGATCGAGGTCTCCTCGATGATGACCTCGACCCCGCTGGTGCAGGAGCCGCGCCCGACCCTGGTCGGCGAGCGGGTCAACTCGCAGGGCTCGCGCAAAGCGAAGGAGCTGCTGCTCGCGGATGACTACGACGGCCTCGTCCAGGTCGCCGAAGACCAGGTCGAAGGCGGCGCCCACGTGCTCGACGTCTGCGTGGCGTTGACCGAGCGCCAGGACGAGGACGAGCAGATGAGCGCCGTCGTCAAGCGGATCTCGCTCACCCAGCCGGCGCCGATCCAGGTCGACTCGACCGAACCCGAGGTGCTGAAAGCCGCGCTGGAACAGATTCCCGGGCGGGCGATCGTCAACTCGATCAACCTCGAGGCCGGCCGTGACAAGGCCGACGCCGTGATCCCGCTGGCAAAGGCGCACGGGGCGGCGCTGATCGCGCTGACCATCGACGAGGTCGGAATGGCGAAGACCGCCCAGCGCAAGGTCGAGATCGCCGAACGGCTGCGCGACATCGCCTGCGGCGAGCACGGCCTCCAGCCCGAGGCGCTGATCTTCGACGCCCTCACCTTCACCCTCACCACCGGCGACGAGGAGTGGAAGCCCTCGGCGGTGGAGACGATCGAGGGAATCCGCCGGATCAAGGCGGAGATCCCCGGCGTCAAGACCTCGCTCGGCGTCTCCAACGTCTCCTTCGGCGTCTCCCCGCGCCCGCGCGCCGTCCTCAACTCGGTCTTCCTCCACCACTGTGTTGAGGCCGGGCTCGACCTGGCGATGGTCAATCCGAACCACATCACCCCCTACGGGGAGATCTCGGAGGAGGAGCGCGAGCTGACCGACGACCTCGTCTTCAACCGCCGCGACGACGCCCTCGAGCGCTTCATCGCCCACTTCGAGTCAAAGGGCGAAGAGGCGGAGGACGAGGCCGCGGACCCGACCGCGGGCATGGAGCCCGAGGAGGCCCTGCACTGGCACATCCTGCGCCGCAAGAAGGACGGGGTCGAGGACTGGATCGACCGCTCGGTGGAGAAGATCGGCGCCGTCCCCACCCTGAACGAGGTTCTGCTGCCGGCGATGAAGGAGGTCGGCGACAAGTTCGGCGCCGGTGAGCTGATTCTGCCCTTCGTCCTGCAGTCGGCCGAAGTGATGAAGCGCGCAGTTGCCCAGCTGGAGAACTACCTCGACCGGATCGAGGGTCACACCAAGGGCAAGGTGGTGATCGCGACCGTCTTCGGCGACGTCCACGACATCGGCAAGTCGCTCGTCAACACGATCCTCACCAACAACGGCTACACGGTGATCGACCTCGGCAAGCAGGTCCCGGTCGACACCATCATCGAGGCCGCCGTCGAGAACGAGGCCGACGCGATCGGCCTCTCGGCGCTCCTCGTCTCCACCTCGAAGCAGATGCCGGCCTGTGTCCAGGAGCTGCATCAGCGCGGGCTCCCGTTCCCGGTGCTGATCGGCGGCGCCGCGATCAATCGCGACTTCGGTCGCCGCACCCTCTACCCGCACGGCAAGGAATCCGACGAGGTCTATGAACCTGGCGTCTTCTACTGCAAGGACGCATTCCAGGGGCTGGACACGATGGATGCGCTGATCGATGAGGAGGCGCGTCGTTCGCTGGTCGAGCGGATCCGCGCCGAGGCGAAGCAGTTGCGCGAGAAGCCGGTCGTGGTCGACGATGCGCCGCCGACCACGGACGCCAGCGTCCGCTCGGCGGCGCGGACCGGCGCGCCGATCCCGCAGCCGCCCTTCTGGGGCGTGCGTGAGGTGCCGATCGATCTCGACGAGGTCTTCCCCTACCTGGATCGCCACGTCCTCTTCAAGTTGCACTGGGGGGGTCGCGGGGTCAAGGGCGATGCCTGGCGCCAGCTGATCGAGGGGACCTCCGAGGAGGAGGGATTCGCGCCACGGCTGGAGCGGATGTGGCGTGAGCAGGAGTACCTGCGCCCCCGCGCCAGACTCGGATACTTCCCCTGCAACGCCGACGGCAACGAGCTGGTCGTCTTCGATCCGGAGGATCCAGCCCGCGAGATCGAGCGGCTGGTCTTTCCCCGTCAGCCCAAGCACGACCGCATCTGCCTCGCCGACTTCTACCGCCCCCTCGATTCCGGCGAACGAGACGTGGTCGCCCTGCAGGGCGTCACCGTCGGCCCCGAGGTGACCGAGCTGATCGAGCGGCTGGAGAGGGAAGGCGAGTTCGCTGAACAGCTCTACGCGCACGGGCTCGGCGTGCAGGCGGCAGAGGGACTGGCCGAGTGGCTGCACGCGCAGGTCCGCCGCGAGCTCGGCATCGATCTCGACCAGGGCCGCCGTTACTCGTGGGGCTATCCGGCCTGTCCGGACCAGTCAGAGCACGAGAAAGTCTGGCACCTGCTCGACCTTGAAAAGATCGGCATGACCCTCTCCGACGGCTACGCGGTGATGCCCGAGCAATCGACGGTCGCGGTCGTCGCCCACCATCCCCAAGCCGTCTACTTCGGGATGAAGTCCGGCTTCATCCCCGAGGGCGGAGCCCCCGACGAGCTGATCGCCGGAACCGAGCGCGGTGGCGAGCTGCCGCCGGAGTCGGACCCCGACGACAGCCCTGCCGAAGCGCTAAATACCTCCGTCTAGTGGCGGGCGAACGGGTCGACGTAGACGTCGTCGACCTGCCATTGGCCGCTTGAGTCCAGCGGCGCCAGCCGGATCTGCATCGATCCAGAGAGCAGCGACAGGCCGAGCACGGTCGCCAGCTGAGGAGTTGGCTGCCAAGAGGGACCGGCGACGATCCTGCGCGAGATGCTGATGTCCCTGCGGCCCGGTAGGTCATACACGCTCGACACCCGCAGGCGCGAGGACGGGTCGCCCTGATTGCGCACCAGCATCCGGAACGCCGGCGTGTCGAGGCCGACACAAACCGATGGACTGGTCGCCGAGCTACCGCCCGAGAGGGAAAGCGAGCTGTCGTCGCTGGCGGCGTTCAGGTAGTAGGACTCGTTCCCGGCAACGACTCCGGCGCCCCCGGTCAGCTGCCACCCCACCCCGCCGGACTCGAAACCGCCATCGGGAGCTAGGACATAGCCGTTCGTGTCCCCCCAGGGGCTGAACACAGGTTCGGCGCCGACGTAGCCGCAAACCCCCCGTCCTGCCGCTTGGGCGCTACTAGCGACCGCGGCAAGGGCGAGCAACGCGACTGCGCTCGCCGCTACCAGCCGTGACTTCAGGGATCGCGGCATCCCACCTGCGTTGGAAATCATCTGAGCCAGTCCTCCCGTCGAAGGTGATCCACAACGCGCGGATCGACCTGTCGAAGGCGGACTTGAGCGAGATCCAACGAACGTCTAGACAATTTTTCCTTTCTGATTGATCTACAAATCTGGAGATGACCCCTTTAGTGAATTGATCTATACGCCGATAGGCTGGAAAGGCTCGAATTCCCCCCGGAACTCGGCCCGAACCGGATGGTAGGAGCTGCAGAGACCCCGGAGCTGGAGCGCCTCCTGGCGCTCGGTCGCAGCCGCGCCCAGACGCCCTCGCGAGGACGTGAGCGGCACGTCGAAGCCACCGCGGCTTCCCTGTTCCTCGTCGTCGCGCTGGCGATGGCGTTGCTGATGTCCTCACCGCGCGACCTGGATGCCTCCACTCTGGTGCTCCTGATCGCCGCCTATGTCGCGACCTGCAGGGCAAAGTTCGATATCGCCGATGGCTACACGGTGCCGACCGAGCTGGTCCTGGTGCCGATGCTCTTCCTCCTCCCCACCCCGATCGTCCCCCTGGTCGTCAGCGTCAGCTGGGCGCTGGGGCGACTGATCGACTACGTCAGCGGCGCTACCAGCTTTCAGCGGGCCTTCCACGTGTTCGGAGACTGCTGGCACTCCGTCGGTCCGGCCCTCGTTCTCGTCGTGGCCGGCGCCCAGGTGTTCTCCTGGCATCGCTGGCCCGTCTATGTGGTTGCCCTGGTCGCCCAGTTCGGTTTCGACTTCGTGACCACCGCAATCCGCGGGCGTCTCGTCGACGGGACCCCGCCGAAGACGCTGCTCACCTTGCTGGCCCCCGTCTACGCCCTCGATGCCGCGCTGGCACCGATCGGCCTCCTCGCCGCCTTCGCCGCGATCGAGCTGGGCGCCGCGATCTGCCTCATGGTGGTGCCCCTAGCGGCGGTCCTCGCGGTGCTCTCCCGCGAGCGGACCGTGCGAATTGACCACGCGATCGAGCTCAGCAGCGCCTACCAGGGGACGGCGCTCCTCCTCGGTGACGTCGTCGAAGCGGACGATGCCTACACCGGCAGCCACAGCCGCGGCGTTGTCGAGCTATCGCTCGCCGTCGCCGACCGGCTCGACCTCGACGCCCGTCAGAGGCGCGATGTCGAGTTCGCCGCCCTGCTCCATGACGTCGGCAAGATCACCGTGCCCAAGCAGGTGCTCAACAAGCCCGGCCCGCTCGACGAAGCGGAGTGGGAGATCATGCAGATGCACACGATTGAGGGCGAGCTGATGCTGCAACGGGTCGGCGGCGTCCTCGCCGAGGTGGGCCGGATCGTGCGCTCCTCGCACGAGCACTTCAACGGCAACGGCTACCCGGACGGCCTGGCCGGCCAAGAGATTCCGGTCGAGGCCCGTATCGTCAGTTGCTGCGACGCATTTAGCGCGATGACCACCACCCGCTCCTACCGCACCGCGATGTCCGTCGAGGCGGCGGTCGAAGAGCTCCGCGCCTGCAGCGGCAGCCAGTTCGATCCACGGGTGGTTGCGGTACTCGTGGACCTCGTCCAGGCTCAGGAGGGCCTGGGCCTGGCGCCCGCTCGCGCTAGCAGCCGGCTCCCTTAATGAGCGCCGGCTCAGTAGACGCGAGCTGGCTGCAGGGCTGGACGCTGCCAGTTGCGGCTTTGGTACGCCTCCCGGAAGCCGGCGCGGTGCAGATTGCGATAGGCAGCGGAGAGACGCTCGTAGTCGTATTCCCCCAGCTCGACGAAAACGGTGTGGCAGCCGGCCTCGCTGGCGTCGAGCAACCTGCGGTGCAGCAGCGCCGTGTTGCAGCCTCGCCCCCTGCAGTGCTCGAGGGTGGTCCCGGGTCCGAGCTGCGCGACCCCGTCGTGGATCAGCATCGAGCCGGTGGCGACGATCTCTTCGCCCAGCGCCGCCGTATAGCAGCGCCATAGATCGGTCTGCGGAAGCGAGAAAAAGAGGGTTCCAGCCGTGCACGGCAGATCGAGCGCCTCGGCGGCAATCGCACTTATCCCTTCGCCATCGGCTTCGTCCTCGCCAAGCTCGAAGATCGCGATCTCCGGGTTCTGGGGCCAATCGGGCGGAGCCCCGTCGCGCACCATCTTGGTCCAGCCGCCACCGCGCTCGTATCCGCGGACGCTCAACCAGGCCTCGGCCTCCGCTGCGCCCGGGCGGCTCTCCGCCACGGGGATGCGGTAGTCGACTTCGCGGCCCCTCATCCAGTCAACCGCTTCGGCGAGATAGCCACCCTCGACCGCATCGGGCTCCGCCGCGCCCTGGATCTGGTTGAGGATGTGCGCTTCGGGCAGATCGCCGAAGGCCGTCGCTTGAACCGGGCCGAACCGCTGCACCTCGACCCCCGATTCGGTCACCGCTTCCTCAACAACCGATTCCCACATGTCGCGCCGGAACCTCTGCGCGACCCTCTCCAGTACAGCCGAGTCGTAATCCATCGAAACCCCGCAGTGTCCGTAAATCAATACCAGCTTGACAACTTACGGGTACGAACTTATACCTGTCAAGAAACTCTATTTGTAAAACTCCTGATCGCTGGAGCTGCAGAATGCAAAGTCACGCCTGTGTCAGCCCGCATTACGGGGGCAGCAGCTCGGCAGGCGACTTCTACCCCTAAGTGGCGCCCTCGCGACTCGTCGCAGAACGGTCGCGGGGCTTGGAATCGAGGCGAACCGGCGCGGTCGAGAGGGCCTGGACGCGCAGGTCACTCCAGGTAAGTCCCTCGCGAACGAGGGCCGGGAGCCCGAGGGCGACCGCGGTGGCGATCTCCACAGCCTGGAGGATGACACCGTAGGCGAAGGCATCGGCGGTGCCAACCCCGAACCCGGTGTGCAAGACGCTGATCACCGCCAGCTGGAAGACACCGATGTTCGACGGCGTCGCCGGCACCACCGCGGTGACGTTGACCGCGAAGAGCACGGCGGCGGCGGCGCCGATCCCCGCTTCGCCGTCGAGGCCGAGCGCGTAGAGCAACGCCCAGCAGGCCGCAAGCTGGATCGCCCAGGCGGTGAGCTGCGCGGCTGCCGCAGCGGCTCCCCGCCGGGGCTCCCGGAAGACGGCGAGGCCGGCCCGCACCTGGATCAGCGCGCGATGCAACGCGGCGCCGAGGCGGGCAAGACGGCCATTGCCGTTGCGGCGCATCAGAGCAGGTGCGATCAGGACGACGACGAGCAGCAATAGCGGCACCAGGCTGAAGGCAAACAGCTTCTGGGTGCCGGAGTGGAACAGCGGCGTGGTCGAGACGATGATCACCCCGAGCAGCAACAGGGCCACCAGGTTGAGCATCGTCTGCGAGACCAGCGTCCCGAGCAGGACCGGGAAGGTCTCTCGCATCCGGCCGGTGCGGCGAGCGAGGGCGAGGGCACGCGCCGGCTCCCCGAGACGGGCCGGCAACGTCGCCGACATCAGCACGCCGATCATCGTCGCCGAAGTGACGTCGCGGCGCCTGACTGGCCGGTTCGGTAGGGCGGCGCGGGCGATCCAGTACCAGGAGGCGGCGCGGAAGAAAAGCGAGGCGGCCATCAGGGCACAGGCGACCAGGACCCAGGTGAGATTCGAGCGGACGATGCTCTCGACCACCTTGTCGACCTCGACCTCCCGCGCGGCGAGAACGGTGAGCCCGATCCCGATGGCGCCCGCGGCCACGAGTCCGACCCGCCGCGCGACGAGCCGGCCGCGCCCGCCCACCTGGGCCGGAGAGGGGTCCAGCGAGGGCAGCTTCCGAGCCGGCTGCCTGGGCTCGCCGTCGGCCGGACGGAGCCCCGCCCAGTGCGCCACCCGCTCGCCGGCCGTAGCCGGCTTCGGCGCCTCGATCGCCCGCTCATAGACGTCCGTCACCTGATCGGCGATTCGCGGCCAGGCGTAGCGGCGGGCGCTGTTGCGAGCGGCCTCGCCCATCGCCCGCAGGCGCGCCGGCTCGTGGTGGACGCGCTGTAGCTCCTCCGCCAGGCGCTGTGGGTCTCCCGGCGGCACCAACAGACCGTCGACGCCGTCGGTGACGACGTCGCTGTAGCCAGCGATGCTGGAGGCGATCACCGGCGTGCCCGCGGCGAAGGCCTCGGTCAGCACCATGCCGAAGCTCTCGCCGGAGAGCGATGGCGCGCAGAGAACGTCGGCTCGGTGCAACTCGGCCCAGAGGCTTTTCCCGGAGACGCGGCCGCGGATATCAATCCAGCGCAGTAGCTCTGGGTCGGCGACGTAGCGGAGAACATCCTCACGCTCGGCGCCGATGACGGTGAGCCGGCAGGGGACGTGCTCGACCAAAGCACCGAAGGCGGTGAGCAGGACCGGCAGCCCCTTGCGCTCCTCCGGGCGGCCGACGAAGAGGATTCGCAGCTCCGCCGTCGCCGGTGCGGGCGTGTCGGGGGCTGTATCGACGTCGACGCCGTTGGGAATGATCGTGTAGTTCCCGCCATACCAGCGGCGCCCGGTCCAGGCTGCGGCCTCCGAGACGGCGATCCGGGCCGAGAGGCGATTGAAGAGGCGGCGAGCGCCAACGGCATTGGCGATGTAGTTCGGCATCGGCTTGGTCGAGTAGGCGTGGAAGGTGCCGACCACCGGCGTTCTCGCGCCCAGCGTCGCGTTCCAGCCGACGAGGGGGACGAGCGGCTCATGGACGTGGATCACATCGAACTCGCCGCTTCGCACCTCGCGGCGTGGAGCGGCGATCCCGCCGCCCGGGAAGGGGGCCAGATTGGAGACCGACCCGTTGGCGCCGAAACCAACCGTGCGACCCAGCGGCGTCAGGTAGTCGGGCATCTCGCGCGGTTCCGCCGGGGCGCGGTGCAGGACGCGGCTGACCCGACCAGGGGGGTCATGGGGAGCAAGCACGCGAACGTCGTGGCCGCGCCCGAGGAACTCCTCGGTAAGCGCTTCCACGTGCCGGTTCACGCCGCCCTGGTAGGACCAGGAATATGGCGAAACGAGAGCTATGCGCACGAGTTACTAAGGGTAGATCATCGACCGGCCTGCCGAGCGAGGCCGATGCGGTTCTCCATCGACTCGAAGCTTCCAGGCTAGGGGAGTGGCCGTCACCTGTGGTGAACCGAAGTGTAACTTTTTGTCTACGTCGACGGGCTCGTGCCGGACTGGGACCAGACGAAGCCGACGAAGACGAACAGGTAGGCGGCGCCGATCTCCAGCAAAAGTGCGCCGGAATCGTTTGCGAGTGCGCCGACCGCGGTTGCGGCGATGGCGCCAATCAGTCCCGCTCGCATCGCCGGCCAGTCCCAAAGCCAGGCGCGGAGGCGATCGCGGCGCGCGATCGCAAGGGCACCCAGAGCGACGATCAGCGGCAGGAAGAGGAAGACGATCGGCCGGGAGAAGCTGTGCGCGGAGAGCTGCAGCCGGCGCTGGACGACCTGGCCCAGGTCGTCGAGTCCGCCGGCATCGAGCACCGAGCGGGTGAGGTGGGCATTGGCGCCCGAGACGAGATCGACGAGGGCCAGCAGGACGAGAACCGCGAACGGCAGCGCGATAACCAGTAGCCCTGAGCGCCGCTCGCGTGCGGCGACGGCCGCCGCAACAGCGGCACCGACCGGGAAGACGATCGCGGCCCCCACGTCGGCGCCGAAACGCCCGGCGGCGAAGACGAAGGCTGCGACGATGCCGATCGCGAGGAACGCGGTCGCATAGCCGTGGCGAGAAATCCGCGGAGCGAACCCGCATAGGCCGGCGCCGGTACCGGCAACCACCAGCACCGCCAACAGCGCCTCCAGCTCGTTGCCGATTCCGTAGAAGCGAACCCCCAGCCCAGGATTCGGACCGAGTAACGAGAGGGTGGTGAGCGGAGATCCGGCGACGACGTCGGCCGCATACGCCGTCACCGTCAACCCCGAGGCCACCGCAAGCGCCCGGTATCCGTCGAACAGCGCCAACGTCGCCATCCCGAGGAGCGGCGCCCCCAGCATCACGATCAGCATTTCCACCGTCTCCCCCGGCTCCAGCGCGGCACCGAGAAGCAGCACCGACGGCAGGTAAACAACCGCCAGCCCCGCCAGCCGCACCCCAATCCGCCCGGTACGTCCCCGGGTCACCACGGTCGCCAATCCCAGCGCGACGATCCAGGCCAGCAGGCTCAGCCCGACGACCGGCCCCCGCCGCTCCGAGATCACCGCCATCCGGTCGCCGAGCTCGATCACCGCCCCCGGATCGATCGACCCCTCCGCCCGGATCGGCTGCCCCGACATCTCCGCGGGCACCGCCACCCCGAGGCGCGCGAGGATCGTCGGCGCGACGTCCGTCGACAGCACGTACCCGTCGAGCCTGGTGCTGTCCGAGGTCAGGTCTCCACCGAACCCGCGCCCCGCGAGCCCAATCGAGAGTGCGTGATTCTTAGCTGGCGGCGGTCTCTCGATCGCGATCAGAAGATCGTTCCCACGCAGTTCGCCGACCCGCTTCGGCAGCTGAGACACCGTGGCTTCCCGAACCTCAAATCCCCTCCCCGCCTTCTCGAGAGTCTCCGCCAGCAACCCTGGCACGATGTCCGCCGGAGCCGATTCCGCCCGCCGGATGACGGCCGCGTCGTCAACCGGTCGGTTCAACCGAATCCGCACCGGCACCAACCCCGAGTCATAGAGCGAATCGAAAACCCGGTTCCCCTGCGTGATGTCCAAATAAGTCTGCTCCGCCGGCACCGCCCCCAACCCCGCACTCATCAACCCCGGCGACAACCCAGCCCCAGCCAGCTCCCGCACCCCGATCCCTCGCGGTAGCCAGACGAGCGTGACCCGTGAGCCGCCCGCGCGGGTACCTGGCGGGGTCTGGGGGTGGGGTGAAGCGTCTTGTACTTTTTCGCCGCTTTCGACCGAGGCGACAGCAACCGACGGCCGCTCGAAAAAGTTAAGCGGAACCCCACCCCCAGACCCCGCCGCGGCGACCAGCCCCACGAGCGCTATCGTCACCCCGATGGCCGATCGCACGTTCGCCAAGTTCACGTTTTTCAAGGTTGATCCAGCCTGGCGCCGTCGAGATCCGGAGTTGCGGGCCGCCGACAAGCAGGAGTTCCTCGCCGCCTGCGAGGACTTCGGCGTCGACCGCTCGCTGCGGGTCTACTCAACCATAGGCACGCGCGGCGACGTCGACCTCGTCCTGCTCAGCCAGAGCCCCAACCTCGACGACATCCACACCTTTCACGTCGTCCTCGGCCAGAGCGGACTGGCGAAATGGGCCGACACGCCGTACTCCTTCCTCTCGATGACCAAACGCTCGCCCTACTCCGACGAGCAGGCGCGGACCGAGATCTGCGTCTCCGAGCGCAAGTACCTCTTCCTCTATCCGATGGTCAAGCAACGCCGCTGGTACGGGCTGCCAGCGGAGGAGCGCGGCCGGATCATGAAGAGCCACATCGAGGTCGGCCGCCGCTACCCGGAGATCACGATCAACACGACCTACTCCTTCGGCCTCGACGACCAGGAGTTCGTCGTCTGCTTCGAGGGTGACGACCCGGGGATGTTCCTCGACCTCGTCAACGAGCTGCGCCCAACCGAGTCGAGCGAGTACACCGAGCGGGAGACGCCGATCTTCACCTGCGTGGCGATGTCGGCTCGTAAGGCCCTCGACGCCCTCGACGGCGTGCCCGGCGCCGTGGCGGCCGAGTCACCGGCGCTGGGCTGAGCCTTTAGCCTTATCTGATCGCTCAAGCGATCCTCAGTTACGCGATCGACGATCACGACTACCTGGTCAAAGTCGACGCCGGCTACTACCGCTTTGCCGAGGACAACGGTTGGCACCAAGCCGGCGACAGCCTCGGCCGCTCGCTCTGGGACTTCGTCGCGGGCGAGGAGCTGCAAAAGCTGCAGCGGATGCTGGTGCGACGGATACGCAGCGAAGTCCGCAGCGTCGACCTTCCCTTCCGTTGCGACGGCCCTGACGTGCGCCGTGAAATGGATATCCACATCGCCGCTCGCTCCTCCGGCCGCTTCGTCCTCTTTTCGGCTCGACTGCGCTCCGAGCAGCGGCGGCGAAATTTCCAGCCGTTGCTCTCTCCAGACGCACCCCGCGGCGAAGAAGTCCTGACGATGTGTGGCTGGTGCGATCGCTTCCTGGTCGGCGAAGAATGGCTGGAGGTCGAGCAGGCGGTAGCCCGCTTGGGCCTGTTTCAGCGTGCCGAGATGCCGGCGATCAGCCATGACATCTGCCCGGACTGTGGCGAGATGCTGATGGCTGCGTAGCTGCCCCGCTCGCCGCATTCCCTATTCTTCCGCGTCCAATGAGCAAGATCGGCAGCCCCGAAAACCCACTTCGCGTTGCCATCGTCGGCGCCGGCCCGTCCGGCTTCTACGCCGCCGAGCACATCCTCAAAGACGGTGACGCCCACGCACAGGTCGATCTATTTGATCGCCTTCCCACCCCGTTCGGGCTTGTCCGCGGCGGCGTCGCCCCCGACCACCCGAAGATCAAGTCGGTGATTCGCGTCTACGAGAAAACCGCGGCGCGGGACGGGTTCCGATTCTTTGGCAACGTCAAGGTCGGCCACGACATCGAGGTCGAGGACCTCGAGCGGCTCTACCATGCGATCGTCTTCACGGTCGGCTGCGAGAGCGACCGCCAGCTCGGCGTTCCCGGCGAGGACCTGCCCGGCAGCCACGCCGCCACCGCCTTCGTCGGCTGGTACAACGCCCACCCCGACTACGCCAACGAGGACTTCGACCTCTCCTGCGAGCGGGCGGTGGTGATCGGCAACGGCAACGTGGCGATGGACGTCGCCCGGATGCTGGCCCTGACCGACCACGAGCTGCACCAGACCGACACCGCCGACCACGCGATCGAGATGCTCGACGCGAAGGAGATCCGCGAGATCGTCGTGCTCGGCCGGCGCGGGCCGGCGCAAGCGGCCTTCACCAACCCGGAGATCAGAGAGCTGGGCGAGATGGAGGATGCCGACGTCATCGTCGACCCGGCCGAGGTCGAGCTGGACGCGGCCAGCGCCACCTTCCTCGAGTCCGACCAGGCCGACAAGACGACCCGCGTCAACGTCGAGACCCTGCGCGAGTTCTCCCGGCGCACGCCCGCGGGAAAACGCCAGCGGATCGTGCTGCGCTTCCTCTCCTCGCCGGTCGAACTCAAGGGAGACGGCAAGGTCGAGACGATCGTGATCGGACGCAACGAGCTGGTCGAGGAGGGCGGCACCCTGCGAGCCAAGGACACCGGCGAGCGCGAAGAGCTGGAGTGCGGCCTGGTACTGCGCTCGGTCGGCTACACCGGTGTCCCGATCGAGGGCATTCCCTTTGACGAGAAGCGCGGGTTGATCCTCAACGAGGGCGGCCGTGTGCTCGACTCCCACGACGCCGGACACAGGGTCGGCCACTACACGGCCGGTTGGATCAAGCGCGGCCCCTCGGGCGTGATCGGCACCAACAAGAAAGACGCCCTGGAGACGGTCACCCACCTGCTCGCCGACGTCGAGTCCCAGACCCTGCTGGAGCCGGAGGATCCGGACCCAACCGCGGTCGAGGCGCTGCTGGCCGAGCGCGGCATCCGTTACGTCAGCTTCGAGGACTGGCAGGCGATCGATCAGGCCGAGGTCGGCCGCGGCGAGCCCCACGGCCGCCCCCGCGTCAAGTTCGTCCGGGTCGAGGAGATGCTCGGCACCCTCGGCGAGAAGATCAGCGGCTAGACGTCTCCAGTGGCCGACCTGGCGGAGCTGAAGGCGATGATCGAGGCGGCGCTGCCCGGCGCCGCGGTCGAGGTCCACGACGAAACGGGCGCCGGCGACCACCTGCGAGCCACGGTCAGCGCCCCCCAGTTCGAGGGCCTTTCGCGGATCGACCAGCACCGCCTGGTCAAGGCGGCGGTCAAAGAGCGCTTCGACGACGGCACGATCCACGCCCTGTCGGTGAAGACCTCGATCCCTTCCTGAAGACAAAAAGTTACAATCTGCGCGCCATGCGTACAGCGCGGTTTCCTAACCTCGGAGAATGGAGTCGATGAGATCGACCTGGACCGATTCGCGCCTCGACGACCTCAGCGGTCGGGTCACCGAGCTCAGCGGGCGCATCGATGGCCTTCAGCACGCCATCCTTCTCGTCGGAGGCGGTCTCTTCGCCGCCTTCGTCGCTGTCCTGGCCGCGATCATCGGGCTGATTGCGACGCAGCTCTGAGCCCGCCGCCGCCGCTCCCTACAATGCGCCCATGGTCGACCCCGAGCTGAAGTCGAAAGTCCAGGAGCTGATCACCGCCAACCCGGTGCTGCTCTTCATGAAAGGGACGCCGGAGATGCCGCGCTGTGGTTTCTCGATGCGGGTCGTGCAGGTGCTCGATCAGATGGACGTCGAGTACGGCGCGATCGACGTGCTGCCGGCGCTGCAGCCGCTGCGCGAGGTGACCGCCGAGATCTCCGACTGGCAGACCTTCCCCCAGCTCTACGTCAACGGCGAGCTGCTCGGAGGAGCCGACATCGTCGAGGAGATGTTCGAGTCGGGCGAGCTGGCGGAGGCGCTTGGGGTCGAGCAGCCAACGGCGGCGGCGGTCCCGGAGACCGCGCCCCCGGCGCAATCACCCCCGCTTCAGATCGACGGCAGCTAGACCGCGGCTGCCTGCTCGGCCGCGTCCTCTTTGACCTGGAAAGAGGAGCCACAGCCGCAGGCCGCAACCACATTGGGGTTGTTGACCTGGAAGCCGGCGCCCTGCAGGCCCTCGACGTAGTCGACCTCCGAGCCAAAGACGAACTGCATGCTGACTTTGTCGACGGCGACGGCGACGCCGCCGACCTCGAAGACATTGTCGTCCTCCTTCGGCTGGTCGAAGGCGAGCGCGTACTGGAAGCCCGAGCAGCCGCCGCCACGGACGGCGACGCGCAGTGCCTGGCTCCCGGATTCCTCCTGGGTGCCAAGCAGCTCGCCGATCTTCTCGACGGCCTTGTCAGTAAGGGTGATCGCTGCTTTCGGGGTCTCCGTCACTTCACTAAGTGTAGCTGGGCATGACGGCGGTTCCGCGTGGCGGCGCGTCTGCGAGAATCAGCCCGTTGAACCCGAGCCCCCCGACGGCCGTCGTCTGCGACACCACCGCCTACCTCCCCGCCGACCTCATCGCCGAGCGCGGTATCGAGGTGGTCAGCCTCTACGTCTCGATCGACGGACAGCAGGAGCGCGAGGCCGAGATCGCCGACTACGCCGGCTTCTACGAGCGGCTGCGGGCTTCGGAGGGCGGCGCGACCACCTCGCAGCCTTCGATCGGCGACTTCGTCTCCGTCTATGAGCGGCTGCTCGATGCCGGCAAGGAGATCGTCTCGATCCACATATCGACCGGCATCTCCGGCACCTTCGAGGCGGCTGGTCAAGCTCGCCAGCAGCTGATCGACTCGGGCAAGGGCGGTGAGCGCATCCGCGTCATGGATTCGCGCTCCGCAGCGGGAGGGATGGGGCTCTGCGCGCTGGGCGCCTCCGCCGCGGCTGCGGCCGGTGGCGACGGCGATGCGGTTCTCGCCCGGGCAGAGGAGACCCGGAGAGAGCTGAAGATGTGGTTCGCGATCGACACCCTTGAGTACCTGCGCCGCGGCGGCCGCATCGGCGGCGCCAGGGCCTGGATCGGCGGCGCCCTGAAGATCAAGCCGATCCTCACGCTGGAGGAGGAGATCACCCCGGTTGAGCGGGTCCGGACCCGCGCCCGCTCGCTGGAGCGGCTGCGCGACTACGCCCGCCAGCGCCACGAGACAGGAGCCGACGGCTGGGTCGTCCAGCACATCCAGGATGAGGAGACGGCTTCGGCCCTGATCGATGACTGTCGTGAGATCTTCGGTTGCGAGCCGGTCTTCGTCTCCGAGATCGGCGCCGTCCTCGGCGCCCACGTCGGTCCCGGCCTGCTCGGCGTTGGCAGCGTGCCGACCTCTTTGGTCGCCCTGCCCTAGCGGCGACGGCGCAGAGCCATCAGGCCGCCGATCGCAAAACCCACGATCGCGGCACCGACGATCAGCTCGCTGCGGTGCTCACGCACCTGCCGCCGCCAATCGGTCAGCTCGGTGACGCGACCGCGCAGCGCCTCGACCGAATTGCCCAGCTGCGCGCGCTGGATGTCGATGTCGCGGCGGATCTCAGCTGCGGTTCGTTCCGGCATCCCCGGCCTCCTCGCCTTCGAACATGCTCTTGGTCAGCTTCGCCTCTTCGATCGCCTGTTCAGGGACTGGTGGCGCCCCGGCCTGGACCGAGCGGTAGGCGAAATAACCAGCGGCGGCCGCGATCAGCAGGAAGGCGGCGGCCTCGATGAAGAAGCCGGGCCAGGCCCTGCCGTCGAAGACCTCTTCGTTGAGGAACCAAGCGAAGCCCTCCATGACCAGAATCAGGGCGAGGAAGGCGAAGACGCCGGCGGCGACCCCGACCACGGAGCCGCGCAGGATCTTGCCGACTTTCTCGGTGACCTCGGTCTTGGCGAGCTCGATCTCCTCGCGAATCAGCGACGAGGTCCCCGTGGAGACCTCGAAGACGAGATCGGCGACGGATTTCTTCTCCGGCGCGGGCTCGGACGGCGGCGCCTGGGGCGACGCCGGAGGCGGCGTCGGCGGTGGAGTCTGGCTTTGGTCGGGCACTTGTGCTCCTCCTACTCCGGAGGGTCTTCGTCGAAGACGCGGCGCCAGATCACGGCCGCGAGCCGCGTCGCGACAATGCTGGCGAGAGCGCTGCTCGCAGCGAGCACCCCACTCCACAGCAGTCTTCTGACCATCTCGTTATCCATACCCGATCGCGACCTTACCTATCGTGGCTCGAGGCCGTCGCAGATCGTCGTCACCACAAGTTCCTTGGCCTGATCGAAGTCGCCGTCGGAGGCGGGGATGACGTCGAAGATCCAGCCTGAGAGCAACTGCTCGATCGCGCCGTAGAACGACATCGAGGCGAACAGCGGCGCGACGTCGTCGCGGAAGGCCCCCTGCTCCTGACCGTCCTCGACGATCTTCGCGATCGACTGGTAGGCGCGGCGAATCTCCGGCAGGTGGGTGCGCCCGAACGAGTTGGCGGCGCGGGTGACCTCGACGATGATCACCTTCATCAGCTCCGGGTCGTGCCGGTAGGAATCGACGATGAACGCAGCCACCGCAGCCAGCTTGGCGCGTGGCGTCTCCCCCGTCCGGTCCGCCTCCTCGATCGCGGCCAGCAGCAGCGACCAGCGCTCGACGAAGAGCTCGTTGAGGACCTCGTCCTTGGAGCTGAAGTAGTGGTAGACGAGCCCGTAGGCGACCCCGGCCTCATCGGCGATGTCGGAGACGCGGGTCGCGTGGAAGCCCTGGCGGGCGAAGACGCGGACCGCCGCATCAAGGATCTGGCGCCGCTTGTCGACGGGCGGGGCTTTCGCCATCAGGCGTGCGCCTCCGTCAGCTGCGGCCAGGCATAGGCCTGCGGCCGCCGGTTCGCCAGCGACGGCAACTCCTCGCGGACCCGATCCTGAGCTGCGAGATCGAGGTCGGCGGCGACGAAGCACTCCTGGTCGGGCGCCGTCGCGAGTACCACCCCCCACGGGTCGACAATCGCGGAGTGCCCGAAGGACTCGAAGTGCGGCGGTGCCTTGCCGACCTGGTTGGGAGCGAGCACGAAGGCCTGGTTCTCGATCGCCCGCGCCCGCAGCAACACCTCCCAGTGATCGCGGCCGGTCGCCAGCGTGAAGGCCGAGGGGACAGCCAGGACACGCGCACCGCGGAGGGCGAGGATGCGGAACAGCTCCGGGAAGCGGAGGTCGTAGCAAACGCTGAGGCCGATGACCAGCTCGCCAAGCGGCGCGGTGACGACCTCGGCGCCTGGCTGCTCGTGCTCGGACTCGCGGTAGGAAACGCCTCCCGCATCGACGTCGAACATGTGGATCTTGCGGTAGACGGCAAGGTCCTCCCCGTCGGGGCCGATCAGCACCGAGGTATTCCACGCCCTCTCGCCATCCCCGCGCTCGGCGATGCTGCCGGCGAGCAGGTGGATGCCGAGTTCGCGGGCCCAGCCACGGGCGGCGTTCAGGCTGGGGCCGTCGAGCGGCTCGGCCCCCGCCTGCAGCTCCTCGCCGGCGGCGAGCAGGTTCCACTTCTCCGGCAGCGCCACCAGCTCGGCGCCGTCGGCGGCAGCGTCGCGCACCAGCCGCTCGGCCTTTGCCAGGTTGCGACTCTTGTCGCTACTCGAGTTGAGCTGTACGGCGGCTACTCGCAAGGCTTCCTCTCGGTCCCTTACTGGCTGATTGACCAGTCAATCGACAATCTCAGTATATGGACGGCTAGGACGTGCGTGACCAAGCAGATCAAGGACGCAGGAAGGGTGGCGTGCTCTGCACGCGAGCGACCGAGGATGCCGATATGCGCAGCGTCACGCGCGTCCTAGGCCCATTGCCCGGGCGACGATCCGGTCGAAGACCGGCGTTGGAATCAGCGGCCTCAGCCGTGCCTGCACCTTGGCGTCGAGGCCGACCAGGTAGCGGCTGCGGGGGCGACGGGCGGACAGTGCATGCTCGATCACCTTTGCCGCCTTCTCCGGCGGGATTCCCCGCTCGGCGGTTCTCCTGATCAACTTGCGGTAGTTCTCGATCACCTTGCCGTAGAGGGCTTCGCGCTGGGGAGAGCGCCCGCCGACCTCATCGGCGATGCGTTCTCCCCGCTCCCAGATCGCCGTGTCGATCGATCCGGGCTCGACGACCGAGACGCCGATGCCCCAGGGCCGCAGCTCCTGGCGAAAGACGTCGCCGACCGCCTCGATCCCGAACTTCGCTGCGTGGTAGGCGCCGGTCAGCGGGAAGGCGATGCGGCCGCCGATCGAGCTGACAAAGACGATGCGTCCACGAGCCCGGCGAATCGAGGGCAGCATCGCCTGGGTGACGGCGACCTGAGCGGTCAGGTTGACCTCGACCTGACGGCGGAAATCGTCGACCGGAATCGTCTCCAGCGGGCTCGGAACGGAGATGCCGGCGTTGTTGACGAGCCCGCTCAGGCCCTCCTCGGCCTCGATTCGAGTCGCGGCGGCGGCGATCTGCCCGGCGTCGGTGACATCGAGGATCAGCGGCTCCAGGCGATCGGAGCCGGCCGCGCGCAGCGCTCCGGCGTCCTCCTCCCTGCGAACGCCCGCAAAGACCTTCCATCCATTCGCATCCAGCCGCAGCGCCGTCGCCCGGCCGATGCCGGTCGACGCTCCCGTTACCAGAGCCACACGCACGGCACCAGGCTACTGCGGTCGCAGTTGTGACCGCATAGCGACGAGAAATGCGACATCGCCTGGCGACGGGCCGAGCTGCGTAACCTTGCAAGACGTGATCGAGACGAGGGACGACGCCGAGCGCAAGCAGGTGACGGTGCTGTTCGCCGATGTGAGCGGGTCGATGGACCTGGCCGAGCAGCAGGACCCGGAGGAGTGGCGCAAGATCATGCAGCACTTCTTCTCGCTCCTCGCCGATGCGGTGACCAAGTTCGAGGGGACCGTCGACAAGTTCACCGGCGACGGGATCATGGCCGTCTTCGGGGCGCCGGTCGCGCACGAGGACCACGCCCGGCGCGCCTGCTACGCGGCTCTGCAGATGCTGGAGGACGTCTCCGACTACGCGGCCGAGCTGCGGCGCGGACCGGGGCTCAACTTCTCGACCCGGATCGGGATCAACTCAGGTGAGGTCGTCGCCGGAGCGATCGGCGAGGGCAACAAAGGCAACTACACGGCGATCGGGCACACGGTCGGCTTGGCGCAGCGGATGGAGGCGCTGGCGGAGCCCGGCAAGGCGTACGTGACCGAGAGCACCGCGGGGCTCGCCACCGGGTTCCTCGAGTTCGACGACCTCGGCGAGTTCGAGATCAAGGGAGCGAGCCAGCCGGTCCGGGTCTTCGAGCTGACCGGGGTCGGGCAGGCGCGCTCGCGGTTCGACCTCTCGCGGGAGCGCGGTTTCTCCCGCTTCGTCGGGCGGATCGAAGAGATGGCGGCCTTGGAGGAAGCGCTGGCGCGGGCGGAATCAGGCGAGGGAGCTGTGGTCGGAATCGCCGCCGAAGCTGGGGTTGGCAAGAGCCGCATCTGCCACGAGTTCGCCGAGCGCTGCCGCGGCCGCGGGATCGAGGTCTTCGAAGCGCAGGCGCAATCGCATGGCCGTTCGATACCGCTGATGCCCGTCCTGCAGATGCTGCGGGCCTACTTCGGCATCGGTGACCGCGATTCCGAACGGATCGCCCGCGAGAAGATCGCCGGCCGAGCGCTGCTCCTCGACCCCGAGTTCGCCGAGGACCTGCCCCTGGCCTTCGACTTTCTCGGCGTGCCCGATCCCGACCGTCCGGTCGATCAGCTGAGCCCGGAGGCACGGCAGCGGGCGCTGGGTCGCATCGTCTGCCGTTTGATCAACGCTCCCAACCGTCGCCACACGGTCGTACTCGTCGTCGAGGACCTGCACTGGATGGACGAGGCCAGCGATGCGATGCTGGCCGAGCTGGTGGCCTCGGTACAGGGCACGAGCACGCTCGCCCTGGTCAACTTCCGCCCCGAATACACGCCAGCTTGGAACACCGCCTCCGGCTACCGGGCAATCGCCCTGCAACCGCTCGAGCAGGCCGATACCCAGGAGCTGCTGCGCGACCTGGCCGGCGAAGACCCTTCCCTGGACGGCTTGGAGGAGCCGATTCACGAGCGAACGGCAGGCAACCCGTTCTTCGTCGAGGAGATCGTTCGCGAGTTGGTCGAGGCCGGGCACTTTGAGGGGGAACGCGGCGCCTATCGGCTGGTGCGGCCAATCGAGGAAGCGGGTGTACCGGCAACCGTGCAGGCGGTCCTCTCAGCCCGCATCGACCGGCTCGAGCCCGACGCCAAGCAGCTGCTCCAGGTCGCCGCGGTCCTCGGCAAGGAGGTGACGGCGCCGGCGCTGAGGCTCACCGCCGATCTGGAAGAAGCGGAGCTGAACCGGCTGCTCTGCGATCTGGTCGACAACGGCTTCCTCTATGAAGCCGAGCTCTACCCCGAACGGGTGCTGGCCTTCCGCCACCCACTCACCCAGGAGGTCGCCCACGGCACTCAGCTGGGTGAGCGGCGTGCCGCCACCCACGCCGCCGCCGCGCGGGCACTGATCGAGCTGGAGTCCGACCGCCTCGATGAGCTGGCGGCGCTGATCGCCCGCCACATGGAGGAAGGTCGGGAAACGCTCGATGCCGCCCGCTGGTCGGCGCGCGCCGCCTACTGGACTGGCAGCAGCCAGCCGCGGGAGGCGCAGCGGCTCTGGCGCAAGGTGATGGAGCTGGTATCCGGCCTACCCGAAGACGAGGAGACCGCTGCGCTGGCGGTCGCTTCGCGGCTGCTGCAGCTCCAGTACGCCTGGCGGCTCGGCATCGACGCCGAGGAGGCGGCGCGGCTCGTCCGCGAGGCGGAGGAGATCGCAACCCGAACCGGCGACCTGCGCTCGCGGGCAATGCTGCGCCTCGCCACCTCGGTCCGGCCGGGAATGCCCCACGTTGCCGAGCAGTGGCTTGCCGCGGTCGCCGAGACCAACGCCCTCGCCGACGAGTCCGGCGACCTCCACCTGCGGGTTGCGGTGCGCTCGGCGGGGGCCTACGCGTTCCTCTGCGCCGGCGACTTCGACGGCTTCGAGCGAACGCTGGACGAGGTGCTGGACCTCGCCGACGGCGACCGCAGCATCGGCGCCGGCATCGTGATCACCAGCCCCGTCGCCTGGGCGACGATGGGCAAGGGCCTTGCCGAACGCGAGCGCGGCCATCTCGAGCGAGCGGAGGAACTGTTCGAGGCGAGCCTGCAGATCGCCATCGAGGAGGGCGATCCAGAGACCGCGAGCTGGACTCGCAGCAACCTGGCGCTGATGCACGCGATGCGCGGAGACGTCGAGGCGGGGATCGGGCTGGCGCGGCTCAACTGCGAGCTGACCGAGCGCCTCGGCGACGTCTTCTCCCGCACCCTGGCGCTGGCCAACCTGGGTGCGACGCAGCTCGCCGCCGAGGACTATGCGGCGGCGCTGGAGTCGCTCGAAGAAGCGGAGCGAATCTACCGCGAGGCGATGGACAACGGTGGCGAGATGGAGGCCTGGCGGGCGGCGCTCCGGGCCCAGGCCCTGGCGGGAGTTGGTCGCGCCGAAGAGGCGATCGCCGTCGCCGAACAAGCCGCCGAGGCAGCCCGCGAGCGCGGCATGCTCTGGTCGCTGCCGCTGGCGATCCTCGCGGTCGCCCGCACGCGCGCCGCGGCGGGCGAGGCGGACGTGGATGGGACGCTCGACGAAGCCGCGGCGATCGCCACCGAGACCGGAGCGATGACCACCCTCACGGCGATCGAAGAAGAACGCGAAAGCCTCGCCGCCGCCCGCTCGTAGGAGGACTAGCCGCGCCCGGCGCGGTGGCGCTCGAGCTCGGCGACCATCAGCTTCGTGTGCAGGGCTGCGATCAGGTCTTTCAAGGGCTGGGCACCGGCTTCGAGCATCTCCACCACCCGCTCGGGCGACACCTCGCCGGCGAGGCGGTTCATCACCACGTCGACCTCCTGGCGGACCAGCTCTTCTAGCGCGGTCTTGTAGCGCAGGGTGTCGTAGACGGTGAAGCCGATCTCCTCGTCGTAGCCGCCGGCGCGGAAGCGGCTGATCGCCTCGATGATGGTCACGTCGGAGGGCGAGTAGCCGCGGCTGTTCGGCGTCAGCACCTCCAGCTCGGCGAGGCGATCGAGCACCTCCTTGGGGACGCCGTAGCGCTCGCGCACCTCGGCGGCGCTGGTCCGCGCCCGCTCGCCGGCGAGGGCGCGGTCGAGGATGCGGTCCTCGAGCTCGAGCAGGGCGCCGGCCCGCTCGGGGTCCTCGTCGAGGACCGACTTGATCGCCTTCAGCGGCATGAACCGCTCCTCCTGCAGGCGCTTGATCAGCTTGATCCGGTCGACGAACCCGGGCGGGTAGTAGGCCATGTTGCGGCTGGTCTTGACCGGCTCCGGCAGGAGCCCCTCGCGCAGGTAGTGCTTGATCGTCGGCGCCGGCACCCCCGACGCCTCGGCCAATTCCCCCATCCGCAACAGCTCCTTCTCGGCGTGCGCGCTCACAACGCCTTCCGTGGTTCCTTTGGCACGGGTCGCGTAACAAAGGAACCACGCGGGAGTGGGGGGACCGGCCTCATGCGCGGAAGGTGGCGGCGGGGTCAGCGCCGGGACCGGCGGCGGCGCCCGTCTCCAGCATCGTTGCTATCTCCTCCTGCGAATAACCCGCCTCGCGCAGGACCTCCTCGGTGTGCTCGCCGAACGCGGGCGCCGGCCTCGTCGGGTCGCCCGGGGTGCGGCTCATCTTCACCGGCACGCCGAGCTGACGCACGGTGCCCAGCTCGGGCTGCTCCAGCTCGACCACCATCTCGCGCGCCCGCACCAGCTCCGAGTCGAGCGCCTCGTCGAGGCCGAGGACCGGCTCGATGCAGCAGTCGTGCTCATCGTTGAAGGCGAGCCATTCGTCGCGGGTGCGGGAGCGGAAGACCGCGGCAATCTCGCGCCAGGCGTCGGAGCCCGGCGCCTTGAACTGCTTCTCGATCAGGTCCGGGCGACCAACCCCGTTGCAGAGGGCGGCCCAGAACTTCGGCTCCAGGGCCCCGCAGCTGACCCAGCCGTCGGCAGCCTCGTAGGGCAGGTAACAGATCAAGCCCCCGGCAAGCTGTTGCTCGCCGCGCCGCGGTACCTCGCCGTCGCAGAAGTAGCGGCCAGCGACCAGCGCCAGCCAGGAGAGGGCACCGTCGGCCATCGAGACGTCGACCATCTGGCCCTCGCCGGAGCGGCGGCGCTCGTGCAGCGCTGCCATCACCCCGAAGGCGGCCATCAGGCCGCCGCCGCCGAGGTCGGCGATCTGGCCGCCGGACTGCACCGGCGGACCGCCCTTAGCGCCGGTCAGGCCGAGCAAACCGACCAGGCCGAGGTAGTTCATGTCGTGGCCCGCTCGCTGCGTGTAGGGACCGTCCTGGCCGTAGCCGGTGATCGCGCAGAAGACGATCGCCGGGTTTGCCTCGCGCATCTGCTCGTAGCCGACCCCGAGCCGGTCGAGGACACCGGGCCGGAAGCCGTCGAGGACGACGTCGTAGCGCTCGACCAGGCGCAGCAGCGCCCCACGCCCGGCCTCGCTCTTGAGGTCGAGGCGGATCGAGCGCTTGCCGCGGTTGAGCGAGAGGTAGAGCGAGGAGCGGGTGCCGAGCGCCTGCTGCTCGTCAGAGCCGTAGTAGGGCGGCGCCCAGCGGATGTAGTCGCCCATGCCGGTGTCCTCGACCTTCAGCACCTCGGCGCCGAGGTCGGCCAATAGCAGCGAGCAGAAGCCGCCCGGCAAGAGGCGGGTCAGGTCGAGGACCCTGACGTCGCTAAGCGGTAGACCGCTCACGCTTGGGCACCCCCAGCAGCTCGCGAGCTTCGGCCACGCTGGCGGCACGGCGGCCGACGTCCTCGGCCATCTGGCGCGCCTTGGCGATCAGCTCGCCGTTGGATTTCGCCATCTCCCCGTTCGGCAGGTAGAGGTTGTCCTCGACCCCGGCGCGGACGTTGCCGCCCAGGATCAGCGAGGAGGCGAGCAGCTTCCACTGGTCGCGGGAGATGCCAATCACCTGCCACTGGTTGGGGCCCTCGGGTCCGCCTGGGATCTGGTCCGACATCAGGGTGACGTTGCGCGGGGTCGGCCTGATCCCGCCGGTCACCCCCATCACCAGCGAGATCTGCAACGGCGGCTCCAGCAGCCCCATGTCGATCAGGGGGTCGAGATTGGCGACGTGGCCGGAGTCGAAGCACTCGTGCTCGGGCTTGATCCCCAGCTCGCGCATCTCGGTGAGGAACTCGACGATCGTGTCGAAGCTGTTCTCGAAGACGGCCTTGAAGACGAAGTCCTTGCGCCGCTTCGAGTACTTGGCGTAGTTCATCGAGCTCATGTTCAAGGCGGCTACGTCGGGCTTGAGGGCGCGCAGGTACTCGAGTCGCTTCTCGATCGGGATCCCGATCGCCCCGGTCGAGTAGTTGACGATCACGTCGCCGACCTCGGCCAGGATCGCTTCGGTGATCGCCTTGAAGTCCTCGATCTCATATGAAGGCGTGCCATCGGGTTTGCGGGCGTGGATGTGGATCTGCGAGGCGCCCTCGTCGACCGCCCGCCGCGCCTCCGCCGCGTACTCCTCCGGCGTGTAGGGGATCGCCGGACACTGGTCGCGGTTGGCGATCACCCCACTGATCGAGCAGCTGATCACCACCGGGTCCTCGAAGCGGCTCATCCCACGCACCTCGTGTCGAGTTTCTCGGCCATATGCCGAATAAGTCGACAGCGGCTCATACCGGCATCACCCCATGGCGTTTCTTCGGCTTCTCGACGTGCTTGTCGCGGGCCATCCGCAGCGCCTTGACGATCGTCGGCCGGGTCTCGCGGGGGTCGATGATGTCGTCGATCACCGCATTGCCAGCGGCGATGTAGGGGTCGATCTGCTCGCGGATCGCGTTGAGCATGGTCTCCCGCGTCGCCTCCGGGTCGTCGGAGGCCTCGATGATCGAGCGGCCGATGATTTCGACCGCGCCCTCGGCGCCCATCACCGAGATCTCCGCCCCCGGCCAGGCGACGATCAGGTCGGGCTCGTACGCCTTGCCGCACATCACGTAGTAGCCGGCGCCGTAGGCCTTGCGGATGATCACGGTCACCTTGGGCACCGTGGCGCGGCTGACCGCGTAGAGCATCTTCGCCCCGTGTCGGATGATCCCGGCGTGCTCGACTTTCGCGCCGACCATGAAGCCGGGCACATCCTGGAGGAAGACGAGCGGGACGTTGAAGGCGTCGCAGAGGTTGATGAAGCGCGCCGCCTTGTCGGCCGAGTCGTTGTCGAGGATTCCGGCCAGATGCTTGGGCTGGTTGGCGACGATCCCGACCGGCTGGCCGCCGAAGCGGGCGAAGCAGGTGATCAGGGTCTTGGCGAACTTCGGCTTCAGGTCGAACCACTCGCCGTCGTCGACGATCTCGCGGATCACGTCGTACATGTCGTAGGGCTGGCGCGAGGAGTCGGGGACGATCTCCAGCAGCTTCTCCGACATGCGGTCGTCGGGGTCGTCGCTCGCAGCCAGCGGTGGCTTCTGCTCGCAGTTGGACGGGAAGTAGGAGAGGTACCGCTTGACGGCTTCAATGCACTCGGGGTCGTCCTTGACCTCGAGGTCCCCCACCCCCGATTTGCGGCAGTGCACCTTGGCGCCACCCAGCTCCTCCATCGAGATGTCCTCGCCGGTCACCGCTTTGGTCAGGTGCGGGCCGGCCAGCGCCATCGCCCCCTGGCCAGAGACCATCGGCACGAAGTCCGAAAGCGCCGGGATGTAGGCAGTGCCGGCCGCGCAGGGGCCCATCATCGCCGCCACCATCGGGATCACGCCCGACATTTCGACCTCCTCGCGGAAGAGGTGGCCGGAGCCGGCGAAGAGCGATCCGGCGGCCTCCTGGATGCGGGCGCCGGCCGAGTCGAGCAGCCAGACGAACGGCATCCGCTTCGAGAGCGCCATCTCGCGCAGCCGGGTCACCTTCAGCTCGCCAGTCATCCCCATCGAGCCGGCCATCACCGTGAAGTCGTAGGCGGCGATGCAGCAAGGGCGGCCGTCGATGTCGCCCCAGCCGGTGATGACGCCGTCTGCGGGCGCCTCCTTGCCCTCCATCGCCCGCTGGGCGAAGTGGGGGCGGCCGTGGATCCCCATCTCGACGAAGGTCCCCTCGTCAACCAGCAGGTCGATCCGCTCGCGGGCGGTCAGCTTGCCGCGCTCATGCTGTTTGGCGATCTTCTCCTCGCCGCCGCCAAGCTTCGCCTTCTCGCGCCGCTCGTGCAGTTGCTCGGTCAGCTCGCCCAGCGGGGCGGTGCCCGGTAGGAGGTTCTTTGCCTGCTCCTCGGTGCTTGCCACTATCTCCCTTTCCACTGCGGATCGCGCTTCTCGAAGAATGCGGTGACACCCTCGACGATGTCCTCGGTCGAGAAGGTGAGCGAGAGCTGTGAGCGCAGGTAGTCGAGCGCGTCGTCGACCGCCATGTCCTGCTGGCGGTACATCGCGTCGTGGCCGAGACGCATCAGCACCGGGCTCTTCGAGGCCAGCTTCCCGGCCCACTCGGCGACCGCGGCGTCGAACTCCCCTGCCGGGACGACCTTGTTGGCGAGCCCGTACTCGACCGCCTGCTCGGCGCTCAGCCGCTCGCCCAGCAGCATCATCTCGTTGACCTTCTTGCGCGGGACATTGCGGTAGATGATCGCCATGATCATGTAGGGGAAGGCGCCGACGTTGATCTCGGGGGTGCCAAAGGTCGCCCCTTCTTTGGCGATCAGCAGGTCGCAGGAGAGGGCGAGACCCATGCCCCCCGCCAGCACGTGGCCGTTGGCGGCGCAGAGCGAGGGCTTGCCGAGGCGCGGCATCAGCCGGAAGAACTCGAGGAAGAGGTCGGTGGCGAAGTGTTTGGCGACCAGCGGCACGTCGGCGGCAAAGCCGCCGAGATCGGCACCGGCGCAGAAGACCTTGTCACCGGCGCCGGTGAGGACAACCGCGCGCACCTCCTCGGCGTCGCGCGCCGTCTTCATCGCGTCGAGGAGCTCGGCCAGCATCTGACCGGAGAGCATGTTGCGCTTCTCCGGGTTGTTGAGCGTCACCGTGGCGACGCCCTCGGCGACCTCGTACTTGACGACCTCGTAGTCCATCCCGACGGCGCACCATAGCCGACTCAGTAGGAAGTGGGAAGTGCTACTGTCCACAGCGGCTTTCCGGCGGCCGGCGCCGCCGATCCCGGACCTGCGAACGAGGAGAGAGACAGTGGCGACCGCGACGACCAACGGCTCCAAAGTCATCAAGCCCGATCACGCTGCCGAGCGCAAGCACATGATCTTCACGCAGGAGCACGAAGACCTGCGCGAGTCGATGCAGGCCTGGGTCCAGAAAGAGCTCTGGCCCCACCGCAACGAGTGGGAGGAAACGACCTGGCCCAACGAGGTGCTGAAGCGGGCCGGCGAGCTCGGCTTCCTCGGCCTCTGCTTCCCCGAGGAGTACGGCGGCCAGGGCGGCGACTACTACTACTCGCTGGTTCGCTCGGAGTGCATGAGCTACTCGGGCTCGGGCGGGCTCAACATGGGCTTCGTCGTCCACACTGACATGGTGCTGCCGCCGATCGAGATGCTCGGCAGCGAGGAGCTGAAGCAGCGCTACCTGCCGCCCGCGATCGCCGGCGAGAGGATCGGCTGCCTCGGCATCACCGAGCCGGAGGCCGGCTCCGACGTCGCCGGCATCCGCACCAAGGCGATCCGCGACGGCGACGAATTCGTCGTCAACGGCTCGAAGACGTTCATCACCAACGGCGCCCGCGCCGACTTCATCGTCCTCGTCGTCAAGACCGACCCCGAGAAGGCGCACGACGGGATCAGCCTGCTGGTCGTCGACCTGCGCGACGAGAGCGGGGAGACGGTGCCCGGCTTCAGCGTCTCACGCAAGCTCGAGAAGATGGGCATGCACTCCTCCGACACCGCCGAACTCAGCTTCGAGGACGTCCGGGTCCCGGTCGGGAACCTGCTCGGCGAAGAAGGCAAAGGCTTCTACCACATCGCCTGGGAGCTCCAGAGCGAGCGGATGGTCGCCTGCGCCGGCGCGGTCGCCGGCGCGCAGCGGATGTTCGACCGCACCCTGGAATACGCGAAAGAGCGCAAGGCCTTCGGCCGCTCGATCGGCAACTTCCAGGTGATCCGCCACAAGTTCGCCGAGATGGCGACCAAGATCGAGGCGGCACGGCAGTTCACCTACGCGACCGCCTGGCGCTACGCCAACGGCGAGTACCCGGTCCGCGAGATCTCCGAGGCCAAGCTCTACACCTCGCGGATCGCCTGCGAGGTCGCCGACGAGTGCATCCAGATCCACGGCGGCTACGGCTACATGAAAGAGTATGAGATCGAGCGCGCCTACCGCGACGTCCGCCTCAACCGGATCGGCGCCGGCACCGACGAGATCATGCTCGAGGTGATCGGGCGGAGCTACGGGATCTAAGGACCGTCTACCCGTCAGGTGTTGGTCGCGATGACCGTGCCGATAGTCGCGAGGATCCCGATCATCGTTGAGCCCCAGAGCTGGAACATGAGCATCCGCAAATCGCGGATATCGCGATCTACCCGCTCGAAGCCCGCGTCC
The DNA here is from genome assembly GCA_963699125.1 of uncultured Actinomycetes bacterium. GTDB lineage: Bacteria > Actinomycetota > Thermoleophilia > Solirubrobacterales > 70-9 > VAYN01. The sequence continues at coordinate 2,388,066 of OY969417.1, read as the reverse complement.
ATTTTCCGGGCCAGGTCGTCGAGTCGCTCATCAGTCCACACCGTTCGCTCCATGCCTCCACGCTATCGGGAAAGTACGCACGCGAAACGCGTTGTCTGCAACGTTAGCGCAAAATCTTCGTGACATGAGCGTGATCAAAGACACGGGCCAACGGGCCACCCTGCCGCCGTTCGGCGAGGAGCACGAGGAGCTGCGCGAGACCGTGCGGCGCTTCGTCAGCAAGGAGATCGCGCCCAACGTCGACGAGTGGGAGGCGGTGCGGGAATTCCCCCGCGAGCTGTACTCGCGCTGCGCCGAACTCGGCTTCCTCGGCCTCAAGTTCCCAGAGGAGTACGGCGGCCAGGGCGGCACCCACCTGCACGACGCGATCTGGGTCGAGGAGCTGGCCCGCTCCGGCGGCTCCGGCGGCGTCGCCGCCGGGCTCAACGCCCACACCTCGATCGCGATGCCGCCGATCTTCAACTTCGGCACCGACGAGCAGAAGCAGCGCTGGCTGGTGCCGGGTATCGCCGGCGAGAAGATCGGCGCCCTCGGCATCACCGAGCCCGGCGCCGGCTCCGACGTCGCCGGCATCTCGACCAAGGCGGAGCGGGTCGACGGCGGCTACGTCGTCAACGGCGCCAAGACCTTCATCACCAACGGAGTCCGCGCCGACTTCCTCGTCTGCGCCTGCAAGACGACGCAGGAGGGCGGCCACCACGGCATCTCCTTCCTCGTCCTCGAGCGCGAGATGCCCGGCTACGAGGTGGCGCAGAAGCTGGAGAAGATGGGCTGGCACTCTTCCGACACCGGCGAGCTCTCCTTCACCGACGTCGAGGTGCCAGCCGAGAACCTGCTCGGCGAGGAGAACGAGGGCTTCAAACTGATCATGGCCAACTTCGCCTGGGAGCGGCTGCTGATGGCAATCGGGGCCGTCGGCGCGATGCAGCGCCTGATCGAGACCACGGTCAGCTACGCCCTCGAGCGCAAAGCCTTCGGCCGCCCGATCGGCAACTTCCAGGTGATCCGCCACAAGGTGGCGGAGATGGCCACCCAGGCCGAAGCGGCGAAAGCCATCACCTACAACGCGCTACGCCTCTTCCACGAGGGTCAGGACTGCATCAAGGAGGTGACGATGGCGAAGCTCGTAACCCAGCGCGGCGTCCTCGAGATCGCCGACGAGTCCCTCCAGATTCACGGCGGCTACGGCTACATGCGCGAGTACGGCATCGAGCGCGCCGTCCGCGATGCCCGCCTCGGCCCGATCGGCGGCGGCACCGACGAGATCATGAAGGAGATCCTCGGCAAGCAGATGGGGTTGTAGGAATCTCCTCGACTGAACCTCCCGCCGGCGCTGCCTCTGCAGTGTCCTCCGTCAAAGAGATTGTGACGGTGATCATGGCACTTACCATGACCAACACCCTGGTTCTGCTGCTAACCGGGGGGCACTATTCCGGCGCCAAGAATCTGGGCGACCTTCCAGCGGAAGCGACCATCTTCTCCGGATTGCTGATACTCACGATATTCCGCTTCTACCATGGCAACATCCGCCATCTGGATTCGGTCTATGGGCGGAAAGAGCAATCGAGCAGCACCGTCAAGCCAGCGCCATGGGGTGGGCTGGGCGTTGACTTCTTTGTGATCCTCGCCCAGAGCATCCTCTTCGCGGTGATGAGCTTCTACGCCGACTCGCCGAAGCAGTTGCTCATGCTCTTCATAGTTCTCCTTGCGTCAGACGTGACCTGGGTCTTGGTCGTGCAACAACCCAGCGAGGATCGTGAAGGTTTTTCTCATCAACGCCGGTGGATGCTCAACAACGTCCTTGCCCTTATCGTCATTCTCACCGTATATGCAATCGCAGGCGGGGCTCACCGTACCGATTCTTTGGTGTACGGAGGCGCAACGGTGATGTTACTCAACGCTGTATTCGACTTTGCAATCAATTGGAAGTTCTATTTCCCCACTGGAGCGTGCTCCGGGAAAGATGGCCGAACAAGCATCTTCGTAGCCGCGCCCCTGACCCAAATGCTGGACCCGGATACCGGCCGCGTATCGGCGTCTTACCGCGTATGGCTCGAGGGTGTGATCAGCGCGCTAGAGCGTGCTGGCCATCGAGTGATCAGTGCTCACGTTCGGGAGGAGTGGGGTGAGCGACTCGATTCACCAACTACCGCCCTGAAGACTGACCTTCACGATCTCCGAGGGGCCGACGCCGTGGTTGCGCATGTCGGCAGTCCCCCCTCCCCTGGCGTCCAGTTCGAGCTCGGCGCAGCGACGTCGTGGGGCATCCCAGTGGTCTTCCTCTTCGATAATGGACAGCCTCGGCCTTATTTGAATCCAGCATTGCCGGTGGTCAACTCCACTGACATCGTCGAACTCGATCAGGACGAGAGGTCGCACATACGAATTGTTCAAGCCGTCAGAGACATTCTGGCCGGGTAAGGGAGCCCTCTGCGCGTGCTCTGCGGAGACCTCCGAGGCCGAAGTGGTGGACTAGCCGAATCCCGAACTCAGCGTCGCGGGCCGGCCTCGCACTCGTGGGAGTGGCCGGTGCCGAGGCCGCCGTCGCAGAAGTCGAAGCCCTCGCCGCCGTAGAGCTGGTCGGGATCGGATTCCCCGTAGAGGCGGTCGTCGCCGCCTTCGCCGTGGCAGCCGTCCTGTCCCGGGCCCATGTAGCAGATGTCGTCACCGGGACCGCCCCAGCAGCCGTCGCTGCCGGTGCTGGCACGACAGTAGTCGTCGCCGGGACCGCCGACGCAGTCGCTGTTGCGCGAGCCGGTAATGCAGATGTCGTCACCGCCTTCGCCGACGCAACGGTTCCGCCGTGTGCCTTCCGGATAGCAGATGTCCCTCTCGCCGCCGCCGATGAACTTGTCCTCGCCAGCCCCAAGGCGGGCCGTGAGGGGGAACGGCATCCGGTCGAGCACCTCGACGAAATCCCCGCTCGGGCCCATGTCGACTTCGATCGCGGTGGCCCGCTCGATCGGGCAGACGGCGAGGTGATGGCCGCGAGTGAAGCGGCACCCCTGCGGCTGCGCCCGCGCCATGACCCCCTCCACCTGGATGCTCGACCCGTCCGTGCTCAGCCTCAAATGCGAGCCCGAGGCGGCACCGTAGACGACAATGCGACCGGCGGGAGAAGCGACGCCGGGGGCCGTCAGCAGGGAAATCGCGGCCAGGGCAACAATGAGCAGCCTGTGAGTTTTGTGAGTCCCAGAAAAAATTGACGGCGGATATTAGACATCCCAAACGACGATCGTCTTCCGACCCGATAAAAATCCCGATCCAAAATCCGCAAGGTCCGCCGTAGGATCGGAAGCGTGATTTACCTGCTCCGGCACGGCGATGCCGAGGACGGCGACGGAGACGATTCGGTACGGCTGCTGACCCCGAAGGGCGAGCGCCAGGCGCAGGCCGCGGGCCGCGCCCTGTTGGCGCGAGGAGCCGGGATCGACGCCTGCCTCGCAAGCCCCAAGCTGCGAGCGGCCGAGACGGCGCGCCTCGCCTGCAAGCCGCTGGGGATCGAGCCGGAGACCGCGACCGAGCTGCGCGGTGGCGGCTTCGACGCGCTTGCCCTCGCCGCTGGCCGCAGCGACGTCCTCCTCGTTGGCCACGAGCCCGACCTCTCCTCCGAGGTGGCCCGGCTCACCGGCGCCCGGGCGAAGATACGCAAGGGCGGCCTGGCGATTGTCGACGGCTCGAAGTTGGTTGCGCTGCTGAGGCCGGGCGACCTCGCTGCGATCGCCGGCGGCTGAGCCTCGCCCCCGGCTGGGGCCGCTAAGTTCTGCCCGGACCCAACGAGCAGAGGAGGCGCCTGATGCTGTCTTGGCTGGGAAGGAAGATGATCGCCCGCAATATGGAGCGGGCCAGCGCCGGCGACATCGGCCCGACGCTGAGGATGGACGCCAAGGACGTGAAGTTTCGCTTCCCCGGCGACAGCTCCTGGGCGACGGAGCTGCAAGGAAAGGACAAGCTCGAGCGCTGGCTACAGCGCTTCGTCGACGTCGGCCTCCAGATCAGCCCCGACGAGGTCGTCCTCAAGGGCTTCCCCTGGAAGCAGACGATCTGCGTCCGCGGCACCGACTACCTCGACTCCGCCGAGGGAGAGCGGGTATACGAGAACCGCTACGTGATCTGGGGCCACATCTCGTGGGGCCTGCTGCGCGACTACGAGGTCTATGAGGACACCCAGAAGAGCAAGCAGCTGGACGAGTACCTGGCCCGCATCGGCAAGCTCTGAGACAGGACTGGATCGGCGGCAGGCGCGGGGCTAACATCGATTCATCGGCCCCGGGCCGGGCTCCCCGGCCGGGTGAAACCCAGACGAGAGGAGAGCCAGATGCTCTGCGCACTGACGGTCCGCAAGCTGAAACCGGGCGCGATGGAGGACTTCAAACAGGCCTTCGTCCCAGCCGAGGAAATGGAGCCGCCACCCGGCTGGAAGCGCTTCTACGCCCTCCGCGGTGTCGAGAACGAGGACGAGATCATCACCTTTGGCTTCTTCGACGGCACCCTGGAGGAGATGCGCGCCAACAAAGATGACAACGAATACGACCAGCGACGCGCTGCCACCGAGCAGTTCGTCGAATCGGTTGGCACCGACGGGGTATTCGAGGTAGTCGAGGAACGTTCGATGGAGTAGGCGCTACGCCAGCAGCGTGATCACACCGCGCAAGACGAGCAGGACGCCAATCACAGCGGCGAGGATCGTCCCCGCCCGGCGCCCGTTGCGGCCGAGCCAGGCGCGGAAGCGGGTCACCGCGTCCTGGGTCCACTCCGGAGCTATCGCGTAGCCCAGCAACGGAAGCTCGAGCAGCATCTGCTGGATCAGGCAGAAGCCGACGACCAGCAGCACGGTCGCCGCTACGCCGGCATCGAGTTTGGCCATCCGGTCGAGGGCGGTCAGATAGGAGACCCCGGGCAGGGTGAGGACGACGCCGACCGCGAAGGTGACACGCGCCGATCCTCTCCCGAGCATCCGGTCCGGCCAGGATTCCTTCACCTCGCCAGCCGCCTCCTTTGCCTCGCGGCGCCGCTGGCGACGCTCCTGCAGCGGCGCGTCGCGGCCGGTCCCGAGGACGAAGGCGACCAGCAGCGCCAGCGCGCCGACGACTATGTCCTCGCCCGGCCCCAACGTGTGCTTGGCGGTGCTGACGCTCGCCGAACCGTGCAGCGAGAAAACGATCAGCAGGCCGAGGGAGATGCTCGTGGTGTAGGCACCGAGCAGATAGCCGAGCATCAACTTCTTCGGGTTCGGCAGCAGCATCATCACGGTCACCGCCGCCAGCAGCGTCGGCGTGAACATCGCCAGCAGCGATAGCAGGAAGATGCTGGTCAGGTCGCTCACGAGGCTGGCGCACCCCTGGCGTCTGCGATCACGGCGCCATTCTTACTGGAACAATCGCCCCATGGAGCAGCGGGTCAGCGTGATCACCCTCGGCGTCGCCGACCTGGAGCGTGCCCTCGCCTTCTACGAGGCGCTTGAATGGACGACCGGCGCCGAGCCCGGCGACGACGTCATCTTCTTCCAAGCCGGTGACATGGTGCTGGCGCTCTGGGATCGCTCGCGCCTGGCCGAAGACAGCTGCGTCGAGGACTCTCCGGGATGGGGCGGCGTAACGCTGGCGCTCAATCTCGGCTCACCGGCTGAAGTCGACGCGGTGCTCGAGCAGGCGCGAACGGCCGGCGCGACGATCGGGCGCGAGCCGGCCGAGACCTTCTGGGGCGGCTACAGCGGCGTCTTCCTCGACCCCGACGGGCACCCCTGGGAGATCGCCCACAACCCGCACTGGCGGATCGCCGATGACGGTGGCGTCCAGCTCAACTGAGCGCTGCCAGCGCTAAGCCGGAAAATCGTCGGGCAGCATCCGGAACGGACGTCCGCCCGGACCGCGCATGGCGCGGAAGTGGCGCTGGTCGAAGCTGAGGACGTCGACCGTCAGGTGTCGCTCGGCCAGGACCACGATCGATGCGTCGGCCAGGCCGACGCGCAGGTCCTCGTAGCTTTCCATCACTCCGCGGGCCGCCTCCACGTCGCGCCTGTCGAACTCGGCCAGCTCGTAGGCGCCCTCGGCCACCTGGGCGAGGAGGGCGAGCTGCTTCTCCTGGCCGTGGCGCTCGATCAGCATGTAGTCGAGCTCGGCGAGGACAAACGGCGAGAGCAGAAAGGGCCCGGCGAGCTTCTCGACTACACGCAGCACGTCCCGATGACGGCTTCCGGTCGAGCTGGCCAGCTGCAAGGCGGCGCTGGTATCGACCAGGATCAATCCCGGCCGAACCCTTCGAGCGCCTCCTCGACCCGGTCTGGGTCGTCGAGGATCGGATCCGAGAGCGCGAACAGAGGCCCGGGCTTCCGGTGGGCCACCCGGTGCAAGCCGAGCACGTGGTCGACCCCCTCGCGGATCAGGTCCGACTCGGTGCGGGTCGTCCGCGTCGAGAGGCTCTCAAGCTCCAGCTTCTGGGCATCGGTGAGATAGATGGTCGTCCGCTTCACGCCATACATCATGCCATATACCAGGGATGCTGCCTCCATCGCCCCTGCCAAGTCCCTGGCACCCCGAAGCTCGCCCCCCTCCCGGAAACTGGCCGGCTGACCAGGATTGCGCCGATCCCTGTAGCCTCCGCGACCGACTTCACGAACCAAAAGGAGACGCAGACTGATGGGACTTCTCGATGGCAAAGCGGCGATCGTCACCGGATCGGCGCGGGGGATCGGACGGGCGACCGCGGAGCTGTTCGTGGCCGAGGGCGCCAAGGTGCTGATCAACGATCTCGACGCCGACGTCGCCGAGCAGGCGGCAGGTGAGATCGACGGCGAGACCGCCGTCTTCGCCGGCGACCTGACCAAGGAGGGCGCCGCCGACGACCTCGTCGCCGCCGCCGTCGACGCCTTCGGCGCCGTCGACATCGCCGTCAACAACGCCGGCTACACCTGGGACGGCGTCGCCCACCGCATGAGCGATGAGCAGTTCCAGGCGATGCTGGACATCCACACGATCGTCCCCTTCCGGGTGGCGCGGGCGCTGGCCCCGCACTGGCGGGAGGCGGCCAAGACCGAGCGCGGCGAAGACAAAGAGGTCTTCCGCAAGCTGATCAACGTCTCCTCCACCTCCGGCACGATGGGCAACGCCGGCCAGGTCAACTACTCGGCCGCCAAGGCGGGCGTCGTCGGCCTGACCAAAACGCTGGCCAAGGAGTGGGGACAGTTCAAAATCAACGTCAACGCGGTCGCCTTCGGCTTCGTCGAAACGCGCCTCACCGCGGCCAAGGAGGAGGGTGGCGAGATGACCTCGCCAACCGGCGAGAAGATCGAGCTCGGCATCCCCGAGCAGATGCGGGCGATGGCCTCGGCGATCATCCCGATCGGCCGCCCGGCCACGCCGACCGAGGCCTCGGGACCGGTCCTCTTCCTCGCCTCACCGCTGGGCAACTACATGCACGGCCAGGTCCTCAACGTAACCGGCGGCATGTTCGGGGGGATGTACACCTGAGCGAACAGCCGACAAGCCGCAGGCCGCCCCGCTACCTCGACGTCGCGGACCGGATCTGGCCGGCAACGCGGCGGTTCATGGGCGCCCACACGTTCCTCTACAGGAGGACGGGTGGGCGCCTCGGCCACACCATCCCCGGCATGCGGGGGAAGATACTGCTGCTCGACCACGTGGGAGCCAAGAGCGGCACCAAGCGCACCTCGCCGCTGCTCTACGTCAAGGACGGTGAGGACGTCGTCATCGTCGCCTCCAAAGGCGGCTTCCCCAAGCACCCGGCCTGGTACCACAACCTGATGGCCAACCCCGACACGACCGTGCAGATCGGCTCGGAAGTGCGAAAGGTCCATGCCCGCGTCGCCAAGCCCGAGGAGCGCGACCGCCTCTGGACGATGGCCGTCAAGGCCTACCACGGCTACGAGAACTACAAGGCCCGCACCGACCGCGAGATACCGGTGGTCGTCCTCGAGCCCCAAAACTGACGCCGACGGGCCTCAAAGCGGACTATTTGTCCGCTTTGAGGCCCGTCGGCCGCGGTTACTTAGGGCGGCGCTCCTCGGCTACCGGGTCGCCCGCCTCGGTGGTGATCGCCTGGGGGGGCCAGGGGCCGGCCCAGTTGTCGCGGGCGCCGTCGATCGTGATCGTCGTGCCGGAAAAGAAATCGCCTGCGGGCGAGGCCAGGTAGGCGACCAGCCAGGCCATCTCCTCGGGCCGCCCGGCGCGCCCGATCGGAATCGAGCGCTCGAGATTGTCGACGACGACCTGCGGATACTTGGTCAGCAGCGTCTCGGTCGCGAACTGGCCGGCGGCGAGCGCGCAGGTCTTGATCCCGAACCGGGCCCACTCCACCGCCAGGGTGCGCATCATGTTCTCAACCGCGGCGCGGGCGGCGCCGGAGTGGACCATGCCCGGCATGCCATGGTGGGGAGAGAGGGTGACGCTCAGCACCTTGCCGCCCCCCTGGGGTATGAACGCCTTGGTCGCCGCGGCGTGGGTCATCAGCCAGGTCCCCTGGACGTTGAGCTCGATCACCGTGCGGAACCCCTTCGGGGTGATCGCCTCGGCCGGGCTGAGGAACTGCCCGCCGGCGTTGTTGACGAGCACGTCGAGGCGGCCGTGGCGCTCCAGGAGCCCGTCGAAGAAGCGGCCGACCGACTCCTCCTCGCGGATGTCGAGGCTCTCGTATTCGAAGTCCCCCGCCAACCCGGCGGCCAGCTCGGCCGTCTCCGCCAGCGGCTCCTCGCGGCGACCGCAGGCGACCACCGCGGCGCCGAGGCGCACCAGCTCCAGCGCCGTCTCCCGCCCGAGGCCGCTGCCGGCGCCGGACACCGCGCAGACCTGGCCCTCGAGCAGACCGTCCCGGAACACTTGCGAATGCGAGCTCTCAGACATCGACGAGCAAGCCTATAGACGACCCGATCGGCGGTAATGTCAGTGTTGATGAAGGTTCAGGTGGAGGCACAGCCCCTGCACGAGCCGCTCGCCGGAGGCACTCCGGGGGCGACCGTGGTCGTCGAGCCGATGGTCGCCGGCCACTGCGACTTCCCGGTGCCGATGATGGAGAGCCCGGGCGGCCGCTTCCTCACCCTGAAGCTCCTTCGCGCCCTGCTCAGCGGCAAGCCGGCACGGACGATCCCGATCCCAGCCTTTCTCGTCCGCCATCCCAGCGCCGGGGCGATCCTCGTCGACACCGGCCTGCATCCCTCGATCGCGACCGACGGCAGGGAGAACTTCGGGCGAATGGGCAACCGCATCGGCAAGCCGACGCTGGCCGCCGGCGAAGACGTCCCAGCCCAGCTGCGCGAGCGCGGGCTCGAGCCGGGCGAGATCCCGGTCGTGGTGATGACCCACATGCACAGCGACCACACCTCGGCGATCTCTGAGTTCCCGAATTCGACCTACGTCATCAGCGAGACCGAGTGGAAGGCGTCCGCGGTGGGGCCCCGGCCCACTCTCAACGGCTACCGTCGCCCGCACTTCGACTACGCCTTCGACTACCGCACCGTCGACTTCGACCGGGCCGGGATCGAGTCCTACGCCAGCTTCGGCCGCAGCTTCGACCTCTTCGGCGACGGCTCCATCCGCCTCGCCTACACCCCCGGCCACAGCGCCGGCCACATGTCGGTGGTCTGCCGGCTCAAGCAGAGCGACTTCTTGATCGGCGGCGACGCGATGTACGTACTGGCGCAGCTGGAAGGCACCGCGCCGTTACCGCCGCGCCCCGTCGACGCCCACAACTTCCGCCGCTCCTTGCAGGAGCTGCGCCTCTTTCGCAGCCAGTTCCCCGGCGCCATGATCACGCCGGGGCACGATCCGGAGTTTTACTCCCGGATCGACGCTCGCTACGAGTAGCGATCCCTTCGTACATCCCCCGCACCTCGGCGAAGACCTCCGTCGCCACCTCGAGCTGGCGCTCGCGGCTGGGGGAGGGTTCGACCGGGAACATCATCGGCTTCCCGAACTGGACCGTGATTTTGGGGAAGCGCAGCCGCTTCCATCCGCGTACGCGGGCCGAGCCGTGAATCGCGACCGGGACGATCGCCGCCCCCGACTCCAGCGCGATCCGACCGATCCCGGGTTTCGGCTCCCCCATCTCCCCCGATCGCGACCGCCCACCCTCGGCGTAGACCAGCAGCATTTCCTCCTGGTCGAGGAGCTCGTAGGCGGTCTTGAACGCCTCCTCGTCGTGCTGGCCGCGACGAACTGGGAAGACGCCACCGTGCTTGTAGATGTAGGTCAGCAGCGGCGGCCCAAACATTTGTGATTTGGCCATGAAGCGGATCTTCCGCCGCAGGTAAACGCCGGCGAAGAAATGGTCCATCTGGCTGAAGTGATTGGGGGCGAGGACAAGCGCCCCCTCGCGGGGCACGTTCTCGACCCCGATCCCGCGGACCCGGTAGATCAGGATCGTCGGCAGAGTGAGGACGATGCGGGCGAAGGTGTAGGTCCAGCCAACACCCCTGCGCGCAGCCTGGTGGAATTGCGTGAAGTACTCCGCCGGGCGCGGGTCTTTGTAGACCTGTGGCTTCATCTCCACCATGACGAGATGGCGGCAAAAGGGCCGCCGCCTTTGCCTACCCTCTCCGGCGCGGTCGGTTACGCAGTCGGTGAGGGCGGTTGCGGTCGGGCCCAATCGCGCGACCGCGCCAGCGCCCTTTGCCACTCTGCCAGCAGCGTCTCGCGCTCGTCAGCGCCCATTCGCGGCTCGTAGCGAGCCGCCTCGCGCCACATCTCCCCCACCTGCTCGATGCTCCAGCGGCGGGTTGCGACCCCTGCCAGGTAGGCGGCGCCGAGTGCAGTCGTCTCGGCGACGTCCGGCACGATCACGGGCGCCCCCAACACGTCGGCCTGGAACTGCATCAGCCAGCGGTTGGCGACGCCGCCGCCGTCGGCCTTCAGCACCTCCAGCCGCTCCCCGGCCGCGGCCTCCTGGGCGCGCACGGCGTCGACCGTCTGGTAGGCGATCGCCTCCAGCGCCGCCCGCGCCAGGTGCGCGCGTCCGCTGCCGCGGGTGAGGCCGACGATCGTGCCGCGGGCGTAGGGATCCCAGTGCGGCGAGCCGAGCCCGGTCAGCGCCGGGACGAAGTAGACGCCATCGTTGGAGTCGAGCGAGGCGGCCAGCGCTTCCGTCTCCCCCGCCTCCGCGACGATCCCGAGCCCGTCGCGCAACCACTGCACGGCCGCCCCCGTGACGAAGATCGAAGCCTCCAAGGCGTAGGCAACCTCCGCCTCCGGCAGACCCCAGGCGACGGTGGCAAGAAGGCCGCCGGGTGGGCGCGGGGGCTCGGAACCGGTGTTGAGGAGGACGAAGCTGCCGGTGCCGTAGGTGTTCTTCGCCATCCCAGGTCGGTGGCAGGCCTGGCCGAACAGGGCCGCCTGCTGGTCGCCGGCGATGCCCGCGACCGGCACCTCGCCGCCGAACTCGGTCGTGGTCCCGTAGATGTAGGCCGAGGGCAGAGGCTCGGGCAGTCGCGCCGGGTCGATCCCGAGCAGCTCGCAGAGCTCCGGATCCCAGGCCAGGCGGCGGATGTCGAACAGCATCGTCCGCGAGGCGTTGGAGTAGTCGGTCGCGTGGCGCCCGGTCAGCTTGAAGAGGAGCCAGGAATCGATCGTGCCGAAGACGGCCCGCTCGGCAGCTCCCTCAGCGTTGTGCAGCAGCCACTCGATCTTGGTCCCGGAGAAGTAGGGATCGATCGTCAGCCCCGTCCGCTCCCGCACCAGCGCCTCCCCCCCGGCCGCGCGCAGCTCGTCGCAGCGACCGGCCGTGCGCCGGTCCTGCCAGACCAAGGCATGGTGAAGAGGCTCGCCCGTCGCCGGGTCCCAGGCGACGACCGTCTCGCGCTGGTTCGTGATCCCGATCCCGTCCAGCTCCGCCCCCTCGATGCCGGCCGCGGCGATCGCCTCGGTGGCGACCCGCCGCGTCACCTCCCAGATTTCGGCCGCATCGTGCTCGACCCAACCGGGCCGGGGGAAGTGCTGCTCGAACTCGGAATAGGCGCGCCCGGCGATCCGCCCCTCGGCATCGAAGACGAGGCAGGTCGTTCCGGTAGTCCCCTGGTCGATCGCGAGGATCACGTCAGGGCGAGCACACTACATGGGCAATTCTTGGTCGTTAGGCCATCGCGGGTGTACGGTCAACGAGAGGCGGGGGCCAAACGCAAAGTGAGGAGTCCCAAATGGCAACCGCGGAAGTGAAGAGCTTCGATTCTCCCGATGAGGTTCGCCCGTTCGAAGGCAAGGGCCAGACGAAGGTGGTTCAGCTGGCCGGGCACACGATCGGCCTGGGCACGTTCGAGCCGGGCTGGCAGTGGTCGGAGAATGTTGGCCCGATCGCCGGCACTGACTCCTGTCAGGTCACCCATCTGGCCTACGTCCTTTCCGGGCGTATGACGGTCCGCATGGATGACGGCTCACAAGTGGAGATCGGCCCCGGCGACGTCGCCTCGATCCCGCCCGGCCACCACGCCGAGGTGCCGGGAAACGAGCCCTGCGTGATGGTCGACTTCGGCGAGCTGAGCCAGTACGCGAAGCGGAGCTGAATGTGCGGGACTGACTAAGCCTCTAGCGCCGTGCCCGGTAGACCCGGGCGAAGTCACGCAGCTGGACGGCGCGATGGAGAAAGCCGGCGACGGTGCGGCCGGTGGCGCGGTGCTCGAGGTCCAGCTCGTACTCGCCGAGGCGGTAGCCGGCTCGCACGGCGTCGACGGTGATCCCGATCTCCATCCCGAAGCCGGCGGCGAAGGGAAGGGTCGCGCGCAGAGTCTCGCCCCGGAGCACCCGCTGGCCGGAGATCGGCGCCGACGTCTCGACACCGCAGAGCCGGCGGATCGCCCAGCGGGCGAAGCCGAGAGCGATGCCGAAGCCGCCGCCGGCGCGGCGCGAGAACGCGGCCACGGCGAGGTCGCACTCGCCGCGCTCGACCGCGTCGACCAGCGGCGCCAGCCGCACCGCCGAGTCGCCGAGGTCGCCGTCGCAGAGCAGGACGAGGTCCGGCGCCAGCGCGCCACTCAGGGCCGCCTCCGCCGCAGCGGTGACGTTGGCGCCCTTGCCATGCGGGCGTGCCCGGCTCACCACCTTCGCCCCGGCCGCCATCGCCACCTCGGCGGTGCCGTCCGCGGAGGCGTCGTCCGCGACCCAGATCGCCGCGGCTGGGAACTCCATACGCAGCGCCGCCACCGTCTCCCCCACCCGGTCCGCCTCGTTGCGCGCCGCGACCACGATCGTGAGGCGCTCGCCGCCGTGGGGATTCTGGTCGCTCCGCCGTCACGCGCGGTTATTGTCCCCGCCCATGCCAGACATCGAGGCCCACATCACCGGAAACGTTTGGAAAATCGAGGTCGCCGTCGGCGACCAAGTCTCCGATGGCGACACGGTCGTCATCCTCGAGTCAATGAAGATGGAGATCCCGGTCGAGTCCGAGGACGACGGAACGGTGAAGGAGATTCGCTGCGAGGAGGGCCAGGCCGTGAGCGAAGGCGACGTCCTCGTGGTGCTGGAGTAGGCGCGGTGGAGGAACGCCTCGCGGGCGGCAAGCTCCTCCTCGACCGGCCCGCCGAGGCGGTTGCCCGGCTGCGCATCTCCAACCCCGAGCGCCGCAACGCGCTCGATCATGAGATTCTCGACGGCTTGGCGGAGGCGCTGCCGCAACTGGCACGTGGCATCGAAACCCGCTGCGTCCTGATCACCGGCGCGCCGCCGCTCTTCTCCGCCGGCTACGACATCGCGACGATCCCCGCAGAGACCTTCGAGCGCGACGCCGAGGCGCTGGTCGCCCATCCCTTTCACGGTGCCATGGAGGCGATCGCCAGGTACCCCTGGCCAACCGTGGCGGCGATCAACGGCCACTGCCTCGGCGGCGGCCTCGAGCTGGCGATCACTTGCGATTTACGGATCTGCGCCGCCGGGGCGAAGCTGGGAATGCCACCGGCGAAACTGGGCCTGATCTACGGCCACACCGGCCTGCGCAAGTTCCTCGACACGATCGGCCTGGTGCGAACCAAAGAGCTGTTCCTCACCGGCCGCAACGTCGACGCCGTCCGGGCGGAGCAGTTCGGGCTTGTCAACGAAGTTGTCAGCGACGAGCGGCTGGAGGCGGAGGCGGTCGCGCTCGCCGCTGCGATCGCCGAGAACGCGCCGCTCTCGATGCGGGGCAACAAGCACGCGATCGACCTGCTCAACGCCTGCCCGGTGCTGACCGAGCAGCAGGAGGCAGGCCTGGTCGCCCTGCGGGAGTCTTGCTTTTCCTCCGAGGACCTGCGCGAGGGGATCCAGGCCTTCGGCGAAAAACGACGGCCCAGGTGGACCGGCAGATGAGCGCCAAGGCTCGCGCCGCCCTGGCGCAGTCGGACCCGACGATGGCGGCGCTGATCGAGCGAATCGGCGAGATCAACCTGGAGACGCGCCTGCGGCGCCGCAGCGAGGAGCGGCCGGCCGATGCCTACGGGGCCCTGCTGCGGGCGATCGTCGGCCAGCAGCTCTCGACCAAAGCGGCGCGGACGATCTACCTGCGGGTGCTCGACGTCTTCGACGGCTCGACGCCGTCGCCGCAGCAGCTGCTCGACGCTAAAGAAGCCGATTTGCGTGGTGCCGGCCTCTCCGGCCGCAAGGTCGAGTACCTGCGCGACCTCGCCGCGCACGTGCTCAGCGGCGAGCTGGAGCTGGACCGCATCGACGAGCTCGGCGACGAGGAGGCGATCGAGGAGATGGTCGCCGTCCGCGGCCTCGGGCGCTGGACCGCAGAGATGTTCCTGATCTTCCACCTCGAGCGTCCCGACGTCCTCTCCGGCGGCGACCTCGGGATCCGCAAAGCGGTGCAGCTCGAGTACAGCCTGAAGGAGATGCCGGCCCCCGAACGGGTGCTGGAGATCGGCGAGCCCTGGCGGCCTCACCGCAGCCTCGCCAGCCTCTACCTCTGGGAGTCGCTGGCGGCGGTCCCCGGCGGCTGAGAAATGCGGCTTCGCTTCTGGATCGGCCTCACCGCGGTCCTGCTGATCGCCGCGGGCTCGGTGGCGGTAGCGGCGATCGTCCACCTCGACGACAACGCCGATTTCCACCGCATGCAGCGCGACGAGGCGACCCGCTCGGCGCGCCAGGCGGAGGCCCTCGCCAGCCTCTCGATCGGCCAGCTCGCCAGCGCCGCCGCCTTCTTCCAGGCCGAGGGGACCTTCACCAAGCACGAGTTCGACGTGATCGCAAAGCCGCTGCTGGAGCGCGGAGCGCTGAGCGGCACGGCGTTCCTGCAGCGCGTACCCGCCTCAAGCCGCGCCGCCTTCGAACGCCAGCACGGCGTGCCGATCTTCGAACCCGGCCCCGACGGCCCGCGCCGCGCTCGCCAGCGCCCCGTTCATTACCCGATCGTCTACGGGGTCAGCGGTCTCGGCGCATTCGCCCCGGTCGGTTACGACCTCGCCGGCGATCCCAAGCGCGCCCCGTTCCTGCGACGCGCCCGCGACCGCGGCAAGCCGGTGGCAACCCCGCCCGTGTCGCTGCTGATCGGCGGCGTCGGCATCAACGTCTACCGGCCTGTCTACCGCGACGGCGCCCCGACCACGACGGTGACCCAGCGGCGTGCGGCCCTGATTGGCTTCGCCGCCGGAGCCTTCCGCATCAACGACCTCGCGGCGGCGGCTTTCTCCACGGCTCCCGAGGCGGTCGACGTCCAGCTGCGAATCGACCGCGACTCGGTCATCGGCGACCAGGGGCGACTGGATGACGCCGCCACCGCAGCGGTCCACCTCGCCGACCGCACCTGGCTGTTGGTCGTCCGCGATCCCAACCGACCGGACATCGCCCTGCCGTTGCTGCTCGCCATCGTCGGCATCGTGTTGGCAGCGCTGCTGGGAGCGCTGATCCTCGTCTGGAGCCGCAACGAGCGCATGCAAGAGCTGCAGCGCCAAGCCAGCCTGGATCCGCTGACCGGGCTGAAGAACCGCCGCCGCTTCGAGGAGGACCTGCGGCTGGCGATGGCGCGGGCGCGGCGCGAGGGCACCACAGGAGCGGTGCTAATGCTCGACCTCGACAACTTCAAGCAGGTCAACGACTCGCACGGACACCCCGGAGGAGATCGCATGATCGGCGAGATCGCGGGCGTCCTTCGCGCCCGCAGCCGCGAGAGCGATGTGCTGGCCCGCCTCGGCGGCGACGAGTTCGCGATCGTGCTCCCCCGCTGCGGTCCCGCCGAGGCGCGAGTGGTCGCGGAGGCGATCGCCGAGGCGATCCGCGAACACCGACCGACGGACGCCGAATTGGAGCCGATCACGGCCAGCATCGGTATCGCGATGTTCGGCGACGACCCCCGCACCAGCGTCGAGCTGATCGTTTCCGAGGCCGACACGGCGATGTACGCGGCCAAGGACGGCGGTCGCGACAGCGTCCGGGTCTTCGACCCGATCGCGGTTCGAGGCGAGACCTCCGGAACGGCCTAGGGCGGCGCCAGCCTCTGCCGGAGGTCGAGAACCCGCTGGACGGCGGCCTCGAACTCCTCGCGGTCGAAGGCTCCGCGCCTGAGCCCCGCCGCCAGCGCCCTGCGCGCCCGTTCCACCGCTCCCAGTCCGGTGAAGAGCAACAGGTCGGCACCCGCCCGCGCCGCCGCCACGCCGGCCTTCGCCGGGCCGCCGAAAGCCTGCACAGCGACGGTCTCCAGCGCGTCGGTGATCGAGACCCCTTCGAAGCCGAGGCGGGTGCGCAGCTCGCCGGTGGCGATCGCCCGCGAGAAGGCGGCCGGCTCGGGTGAGAGAGACGGGTAGATCGCGGTGCTGAGCATGACCAGGTCGCCGGTGGCGGCGAAGGCCCGATAGGGAGCCTCGTCAACCTGCCGCAGGGTCTGCTTGGAGAGGCCGATCCGTTGAACCGCGAAGTCGGTGTTCTGCAACGCCGCCCCCAGCCCGGGGAAGTGCTTGCCGGTGGCGGCGACGCCGCCGCGCTGGAGCGCCGCGGCGAACGGGATCGCGGTCGCGCTCACCCGCGCCGCGGTCGCGCCGAAACCGCGTTCGGTCGCGGCGATAGTCCCGCCCGGCCGGGCGACGTCGAGGACCGGCGCCAGGTCGACGTTGACGCCGAGCTGGCGCAGGTTCGCCGCCGTGCGCCGGCCCTGCTCGCGGCTGAAGGCGGCGCCGCGCTCGCCCATCTCTCGGGCGGAGGCGGTGGGGGCGCCGCCGACCCGCTTCACCAGACCGCCCTCCTGATCGACCATGATCAGCAGCGGGTTGCGCAGGCCCGGTGGCCGCTGGATCGCCTGCAGACGGAAGATCAGGCGCCGGCCGGCGACGCGACTGGGAAAGTCGGCAGCGAAGAGGACCACCCCCGCCACCCTCCCCTCGCGGATCGCCCCCTCCAAGGCCGGCGAGGCACCAGTTCCGTTCACCCCGACGACGATCCGCTGGCCGGCGAGGCGCGGGATCGGCAGCGTGCTCGCCACCTCGGGCCGCGGCGGCGCGCTGTCGCCGAGCGCAGCCCCGAATGCGAAGGCCCCGGCCGCGAGGCCGGCCAGGGTGGCCAGCGCCAGCCGCTGCCTGCGCGCTCTAGCTCGGTCCATACCGCGACGCTAGCGAACCGACGTCGCACTTCTCTCCGCTATCCGACGACAACTGCGACATCGGGCCTGGGGGCAGACCGTCCCCGGCGTCCGGGCGGGCGCCTAGCCTTGCGCCCCAATCCTCCCCCCGAAAGGGCCGCGAATGCCATCCCTCATCTCCTTCGACGAAGCTCTCGCCTACGGTCGGCTGACCGACCATGACGAGATCGGGTCGCTGGTCGAGCGGGCCTGGGAGGTCCGCCGCGAGAACTTCGGCGACTCCACCGACATGTGCTCGCTGGTCAACGCCAAGTCCGGCGGCTGCGCGGAGGACTGCGGCTTCTGCGCCCAGTCGCGCTACGCCGAGTCCGACACGCCAATGCACGCGATGATGGAGCCGGAGCAGATCCTCGAGCACGCGCGCGCGGCCGAAGCCGCCGGCGCCCACCGCTTCTGCATGGTGACCCAGGGCCAGGGCCTCTCCAAACGCGACTTCCAGAAGATCCTCGACGGCGCCAGGCTGGTCTCCGAGCAGACCAACCTCAAGCGCTGCGCCTCGATCGGCCATATGTCGGCGGAGCGGGCCAAGGCGCTGCGGGAGGCGGGGATCCAGCGCGTGCACCACAACGTCGAGTCGGCGCGGTCCTACTACCCGGAGGTCTCGACCACGGTCCGCTACGAGGGTCGGCTGCGAACGATCCAGGCGGTCAAGGAGGCGGGGCTGGAGACCTGCGTCGGCGGCATCCTCAACCTCGGTGAGAGCCCCGAGCAGCGGGTCGAGATGGCCTTCGAGCTGTCGCAGATCAACCCCACCTCGGTGCCGATCAACCTGCTCAACCCGCGCCAGGGCACCAAGTTCGGCGACCGCGAGCTGATGGACGCCTGGGAGGTCGTGCAGTGGGTGGCGATCTTCCGCCTGATCATCCCCGGCGCCCTCTTCCGGCTCTGCGGTGGTCGGGTAGAGAACCTCGGCGACCTGCAGCCGCTGGCGGTGAAAGCGGGCCTGAACGGGGTGATGATGGGTAATTTCCTCACCACCCTCGGCGCCGAGCCCGAGGACGACCGGGCGATGTTCGAGGAGCTGGGGCTCAACGTCGCCCGCCAGCCCGACAACGGCGCCAACCCGCGGCCCGACAACCGCTCGGGCTGGCTCGAGGGAGAGTCGCCCTCGACGCCGATGGAGGCGCTGATCGATCGCCAGGATGAGGCCAACTTCTGGGATCCGTCCACCCAGCTGCGGGTGATCAAGAAGCCCAAGAAGCCGCCCCCTTACCCGCAGGCGGCATGAGCGGCGTCGCGGAGCGGCTCGAGGAGCTCCGCGGCCGCGGCCTCTACCGGCGCCTGCGCCTAATCGACGGTCCGCAGGGGCCACAGGTGCTGCTAAGCGGGCGGCCGGTGCTGCTGCTCTGCTCGAACAACTACCTGGGGCTCGCGGAGCACCCGCTGGTGCGCGAGGCGGCGGCCGAGGCGGCGATGCGGTGGGGGGCTGGGGCGGGGGCCTCGCGCCTGGTCTCGGGCAACATGGAGCCCCACCTCGAGCTCGAGTCGAGCCTGGCCGAGTTCAAGGGCTACGGCGCGGCTTTGCTGTTCGGCTCCGGCTACCTTGCCAACACCGGCGTCATCGCCGCCCTCGCCGGCCGCGGCGAGGTCGTCTTCTCCGACGAGCTCAACCACGCCAGCATCATCGATGGCTGCCGCCTCTCCCGCGCTGAGACCTTCGTCTACCGCCACGGCGACCTCGAGCACCTCGCCTGGGGCCTGCGCGCGGCGGGGGACCGGGCGTCGCTGATCGTCAGCGACGGGGTCTTCTCGATGGACGGTGACGTCGCCCCGCTGACCGAGCTGACGAGCCTGGCCCGCCGCCACGGCTGCCGCCTGATGGTCGACGAGGCTCACGCGACCGGCTCCGTCGGGCCCAGGGGCCGCGGCTCGGTCGCCGCCGCCGAGCTCAGCGGCGAGGTCGACGTCGTCGTCGGCACTCTCGGCAAGGCGCTCGGCTCCTACGGCGCCTATGTCTGCGCAAGCGCAGAGACGATCGACCTCCTCGTCAACACCGCGCGGCCCTTCATCTTCTCCACGGCACCGCCCCCACCGGCGGTCGCCGCCGCCGGCGCCGCCCTGGAGTTGCTGCGATCCGAGCCGAAGCGGGTCGAGCAGCTGCAAGCGAACGGGGCGACCCTGCGTTCGGCCCTCGCCGCCGAGGGTCTGTCGGCCCCCCGCTCGCGCACCCAGATCGTGCCGCTCAAGGTGGGCGACGCGGCGCGCACGATGGAGCTCTGCGAGCGCCTGCTCGAGCGCGGCATCTTCGCCCAGGGGATCCGGCCCCCGACCGTGCCCGAGGGCTCCTCGCGCCTGCGCTTTACGGTGATGGCGACCCACCGCGCCGGCGAGCTGGAGCAAGCCGCGCAGATCGTCGCTATCGCCGCTCGCGAGCTCGGCCTCACCGCGCCCTTGGCGCTCGCCGCTTGACGGGCGTCTTCGTCACCGGCACCGGCACCGAAGTCGGGAAGACCGTCGTCGCCGCGGTCCTCGCCCGCACCCTCGCGGCAGAGGGCAAGAGCGTCGCCGTCTTCAAGCCGGTGGTGACGGGGCTCGACGAAGGAGGCGAGGCGGACCACGAGCTGCTGCGGCGTGCTGCGGGGGCGATGCAGACCGATGATGAGATCGCGCCATATCGGTACGGGCCACCAGCCTCTCCCCACTTGGCGGCGGAGATGGTGGGCGAGGAGATCGAGCCGGAGCGGCTTCTCACCACGGCAAGCACCGCGGCGGAGGGAGCCGACGCCCTGGTCTGCGAGGGGGTCGGCGGCCTGCTCGTACCCCTCGCCCGCGGCTACCTGGTGCGGGACTTCGCCGTCGACCTTGGCTACCCGATCGTGATCGCGGCCTCTCCCAGCCTCGGCACGATCAACCACACCCTGCTGACGATCGAGGCGGCCCGCGCCGCCGAGCTCGAGATTGCCGCCGTCGTCCTCACGCCCTGGCCGCAGTGGCCGACCGAGATCGAGCGGTCGAATAGGGAGACGATCGCTTCGCTCGGCGAAGTCGCGGTCGAGACGCTCCCTCTCCTGGACCTCTCCGACTCGGGCGCCTGGCGTCGTGATTGGCGCTTTCTTCGGGATATAGCCGAATAAAGCGCCAGGCGCTCTAGGCGACCCGCTCGCCCGCCGCCACGGCCTCGCGGGCAGCGACAGCCTCACCACCGGGGTTGACGTCGGCCTCGGCAGCCTCGACCGTGACCTGCTTGCGCTTGGCCCGGATCGCGGTGGCGGCGACAACGGCGCCCAGAACCGCGACCAGGGCCGAAACCGTCATCGCCACCCCCAGCGCGTCGACAAATTCCTGCGGGCTGGCGCTCTCGAAGCTGCCGCCGACCGCACCCTGGAAGATCGCGCCGGTGACGGCGACGCCGAGGCTGCCGCCGACCATGCGGAACATCGAGAGCACGCCGGAGGCGATCCCAGCCTTTTCGACCGGGACCGCGTTCATCGCGGCGCTGGTCATCGGCGACATCGTCAGCGCGATCCCGATCCCGAGCAGCATGAACCCGGGCAGCAGGTCGAGATAGGTGGAGTCGACGGCGACGCCGCTGAAGCTGAACAGCGACGCGGCGACGACGGTGAGCCCGCCGGCGATCAGCCAACGCGGCCCGAAGCGATCCGAGAGCCGGCCGGCGACAGGAGCGACGCCAACGATCATCAGGGTCGAGGGCAGGAACCGGACCCCCGCCTCCAGCGGTGAGTAGCGGAGGATGTCCTGCATGTAGAGGGCGAGGAAGAAGAACACGCCCAACATCGCGAAGGAGACGATCAGCGCGACGACGACGGCACCGAGAAAGTTGCGATCGGAGAAGAAGCGGAATTCGACCATCGGCACCTTGACCCGCAGCTCGATCGCGACGAAGGCAGCGGCACCCACCGCGGCGCCGACCAGCAGCGCCACGATCGAGGTCGAGCCCCAGCCCCAGCTGTTGCCCTCGACCAGCGCCAGCACCAGCGCCGTCAGCGTCGCGGTCAGCAAAGCCACCCCGGCGTAGTCGACCTCGCGGCCGACCGTGGTGTCGCGCGACTCGCGCACCGCGAACAGCGCCGCCGTCACAGCCCCGATCGCGACCGGGATGTTGAGGTAGAAGATCGCCCGCCAGCTGACGTGCTCGGTGAGGAAGCCGCCCAGCACCGGGCCGACGGCAAGGGCCAGAGCGGAGACGCCGGCCCACATCCCCATCGCCTTGCCGCGCTCAGAGGCCGGGAAGGCGTCGGTGATGATCGAGAGCGTCGCCGGCATCATCAGCGCCGCGCCGACGCCCTGGACCACACGGCTGACGACCAGCGAGGTGGAATCGGGGGCGAAGCCGGCCGTGGCAGAAGAGAGAGCGAAGATGACGACGCCGAAGAGGAACATGCGGCGGCGGCCGAAGATGTCACCCAGTCGCCCTCCCGTCGCGAGCAGAACCGCGAAGGAGAGGGTGTAGCCGTTGATCGTCCACTCGAGCCCGGAGATCGAGGTGCCGAGGTCGCGCTGGATCGACGGCAGCGCCACGTTCACGACGGTGTTGTCGAGCATGATCATGAACAGCGCGAAGCACATCGCCCCGAGCGTCCACCACTTGCGGTTGTCGTCGGTGATCAGGTGGCGGTAGCGGGTCAAGCGGGTCCAACTCCCTTCAGGTGCTCATAGGTCTGCGCGATGTCCTCGCGGTCCATTAGGGCGTCGACGGCGGCGTCGAGCTTGCGGCGCTGGGCCGCAGTCAGGGTCGCGGCGAATGACTCGATCCCCGACTGGCGAACGGCGACCAGCGTCTCGACCAGGTCCTTCCCCTTGGCGGTGATCCCGACCTGGCGCACCCGCCGGTCGTCCGGATCCTCGATCCGCGTTGCCAGCCCCTCCCTGACCAGAGCGTCGACCGCCCTGCTCATCGAGGGAACGGAGACGCCGAACAGCACGGCCAGGTCCCCGACCTGCCACGCCTCCGCCTCCTGTCCCAGCCCGCCCAGCTCCAGCAGGACCTTGCACTGGGTCATCGAGAGCCCGGAGTCCTCGATCACCCGCAGCTGGTTGCCACGGTCGTAGAGGAAGACATGGCGCAGCAGAGCCGTCAGCCGGGCGGCAGTCTCCTGCGCCTCGGGGCCGGCCTTCGAGGAGGCCCGCTCTGCGATTGCCTTGACGTCGCTCGCCTGCATCTTCCCCAAGATAGTTGCAAGCGAACAACTATTTCTCAACCGCAATAGTTGTTCGTGTGATCAACATCACGCAAACGCACATCGCCGCACGGTGCCTTTGGCACTACTGGGGTAACAAAGGAACCACGCTCGGGATGTCGCTCTTGACGGCTTCGAGAGGAGGCGTTCCGGCCGGGAGTGGATCTATGGTCGCGATGCGATGCCTGCCCCAGCACAGCTCGACCACGACTTTCTCTGGCACCCGTTCACCCAGCAGCAGGGCTGGTCGGAGGAAGCGCCGCTGCTGATCGAGCGGGCCGAGGGCTCCCACCTGATCGACGTCGACGGGCGTCGCTACATCGACGGGGTCTCCTCGCTCTGGTGCAACGTCCACGGCCACCGCCACCCCGCCATCGACCGTGCTGTGCGCGACCAGCTTGACCGGGTGGCGCACTCGACCATGCTCGGCCTCTCCCACCCCGCCGCCGCCGAGCTGGCCGCGCGACTCGTCGGCATCGCCCCGCCGGGCCTCTCCCGCGTCTTCTACTCCGACTCCGGCTCGACCGCGGCCGAGATCGCGCTGAAGATGGCTTTCCAGTACCAGCGCCAGCGCGGGGGTCGCCATGCGCGCCGCACCTCTTTCGTCCGCCTCCGCGAGGCCTACCACGGCGACACGATCGGCTCCGTCTCGGTCGGCGGCATCGACCTCTTCCACGCCGCCTACGGGCCGCTGCTGTTCGAGACCCACGCAGCCGAGCCGGGCGACGCCGCCGACCTCGACCGCATCCTCTGTGCCCACGGCGAGGAGGTCGCGGCGGTGATCGTCGAGCCGCTGGTCCAGGGCGCGGCCGGGATCCTCGTCCACCCTCCCGGCTACCTGGCCGCGGTCCGGCGGCTCTGCGACGAGCACGGGGCGCTGCTGATCTGCGACGAGGTGGCGACCGGCTTCGGCCGCACCGGGACGATGTTCGCCTGCGAGCGGGAGGCCGTCTCACCCGACCTCCTCTGCCTCGCCAAGGGGATCACCGGCGGCTACCTGCCGCTGGCGGCGACGCTGACCAGCGAGCGGATCTATGAGGGCTTCCTCGGCGCTCCCGAGGAGCAGCGGACCTTCTTCCACGGCCACACCTACACCGGCAACCCGCTCGCCTGCGCGGCGGCGCTGGCCAGCCTCGACGTCTTCGAGTCGGAGCGGACGATCGAGCGCCTGCAGCCGAAGATCGCTCAACTGGGCGAGTGGCTGGAACGGATCGAGGCGATGCCCGAGGTTGCCGAGGTGCGCTGGTGCGGCTTCATGGTCGGGATCGACCTCGGCGCCCACGACCCGGCGCTGCGGATCGGCCACCGGGTGACGCTGGCGGCGCGCGAGCGCGGCGCCGTCGTCCGCCCGCTCGGCGACACCGTCGTCCTCGTCCCCCCGCTCTCAATCTCCGCCGAGGACCTCGACCGCCTGCTGGAGATCATCGCCGAATCGATCGAGGCGGTTTGCGCTCCGGTCCAGCGCGAGGCAATCCCGTTGCGGGGCGCTGCGCGCGTTCCGTACGCCGCCTGACCTCCAACTCAACCTTCTCGCGCATACTCGAGCGTGATGGAGACGCCCCTTGGACGTAGTAGAAGCGTGGAAGGAACCCTGGTCGCCAACGCAGAGGAGGCGCCACGCGAGGCGGACATCGCCTTCGATCGCCTCTACCGATCGAGTCGCGACGACGTCTACGCCTACGTCGCAAGCCTCGTGCGGGACGCGGCAGCGGCAGAGGACGTAACCGCCACCGCCTTCGAGCGCGCCTACTGCAAGCGTTCGCGCTTCGACCCGAGCCGGGGCGAGCCACGCGCCTGGCTGTTCGGGATCGCCCGCAATGCCGCCCTCGACGAGCTGCGGCGGCGCGGCCGCCAGGCCGAGCTGGTGGCCGAGCCGGCCGACCTCTCATCCGCCCCGGCGCACGAGAGCACCGAGGCGAGTGAGCGGCGGCTTGCCCTGTCCGCCGCCCTCGACGAGCTCGAGCCGCGCGAGCGCGAGCTGATCGCGCTCAAGTTCTTCGCCGGCCTTGCCAACACCGAGATCGCCGCGGTCGTCGGCGTCAGCGAGTCGAACGCCGGCACCAAGCTGCACCGAGCCGTGACCAAGCTGAGGGAGGCAGTCGATGGAGCCTTTTAGGGACGACGCCGATCTGATCGCCGAGCTGCGCGCTCTGCGCCCCGCGCCGCGACCGGCATTTGCGGCCGAGCTGGACGAGCGGGCGGCCGCGGGCTTTCCCCGGCGCGCACCGAGCGCCCGCTCGCCGATCTCCCGGCTCGTCGCTCGTCTCCGTGAGGTCCAGCCACGCCGTGCCCTGATCCCGGCCGGCGCGACCGCGCTTGCCGCAATCGCGGCGGTGACGGTGATCGTGGCCGTCGGCGAGAACGGGGTCGACACTTCTCCTTCCCTGCGCCTTGATTCCGCGGGCGCGGGTAGCGCCGCGTCGCCGCCGGCCGCGAAGTCCACCGTCGGCCGGGGACACAGCGCGGGAGCGCAGTTCGAAGCCTCGGCACCGACGAAGGCCTCCGAGAGCGATGCCAGCGCGGTCGGCACCAGCGCGCAGTCAGCGGTGGGAGCTTCTTCCTCCAGCACCGGCCCCTACGCTTCGCAAGCTCCGAAGCGCGACGTCGAGCGCTCTGCCGAGATGGTTCTCGGAACCGACCCGGCCGACGTCGGCAAGGCGGCGGCCAGGGTCTTCGAAGCCGTCCACACCTACCACGGCATCGTCCTCCGCTCCTCGATCCGCGACGGCGCCGAGGGCGAAGCCGGAGCGCGCTTCGATCTGCTGATCCCCAGCGCCAGGCTCGGCGACGCGCTCGCCGCCTTCTCCGCCATCGCCGAGGTCCGCTCGCGGCACGAGGCGACCGCGGACATCACCGCTCCCACGGTGGGTGTCGGCGAACGGCTGCAGGACTCGCGAGCGAAGATCGAGAGCCTGCTCGCCCAGCTCGCCGCGGCGCAGACCGACGCCGAGCGGGCGGTAGCCGAAACCAGGCTGCGATCCGAGCGCCGGCACGCCGCGGCGCTGCGCTCGCAACTGTTGGGGTTGCAGCGGCGGGCGCACTTCTCACGAGTTTCCCTGCGGATCGAGACCGGCGCCGAGTCCGCGCCCTCGGCCGGGAACGGTGGCTGGGGCGTCGGCGACGCGCTCGGCGATGCCGGCCACATCCTCGCGATCGCCGCCGGCGTCACCATCGTCGGCCTCGCCATCCTCGCCCCGATCGCCCTGATCGCGGCCCTGGCCTGGCTCGCCAACCGCACCCGCGTCCACCGCAGCCGCCAACGCGCCCTCGGCTAACCGCGGTCTCGATCCTCCCCGGCCGTCAGCAAGCCCGCCAATGTCTTGCCAATGGGGGTGTCTGACTTTCCCCGCCATATATGGCGGGGAAAGTCAGACACCCCCATATAGGGTGGGTCGATGAGCGAGAGGAAGCGGGGGTCGGCGGAGGCGCCGAACCTCGGAACGCCCTCGGAGCCACGGCCGGCTGCGTCGGTAGTGCTGCTGCGGCGTGGGGGCAAGCACAGCGACCGTGAGCTCGAGGTGCTGCTGCTGAGGCGCAGCGAGGAGGCCAAGTTCATGCCAGGGGTCTGGGTCTTTCCCGGCGGAGCGGTCGATGTCGAGGACGGCGAAGGCGCGGCCGGCTACCGCGCCTGCGCAGTGCGGGAGCTAGCCGAGGAGGCGGCGATCAAGCTTAGGGAGGACGAGGAGCTGGTGCTGTTTTCCCGCTGGATCACGCCCGAGGTGATATCGACCCGGTTCGACGCCTGGTTCTTTCTCGCCCTCGCGCCCGCCCACACTCCTCCCAAGCCCGACGGGGTCGAGACCACCGAGGCAAGCTGGTTTCGCCCGGCGGCGGCGCTGGAGGCGCAAACCGTCGGTGAGCTGACCCTGGCCTTCCCGACGATCCGACAGCTCGAGTCCTTGCTCCCCTTCCGCACTGCCAACGAGGCGCTTGCCGCCCACCGCGATCGCCGCATCGAGCCGATCCTGCCGAAGGTGATCGGCAGCCAGGACGACCACAGAGTCGTCCTCCCCGGCGACCCCGACTACCCGGCCTGAGGCGTCCGCTCAAAACTGCTTCGCGCTGGCGCCGGTCACGGTCGCCGTCGAGCAGGGATTGCCCGCGGCGTCGTAGACCGAGGAAGACGGCGACCAGACCGGAGCCCGGCTTGCTTCGTCGTCGTTGAGGTTGCCGGCGGAGCTGGGGCTGCCGAGCGTGATCACGATCGAGCTGCCGCTCAGCGCCATCGAGGAGCCGGAGAAGTTGACCGTCTTGCCGCTGGCTACATAGTCGCCTTTGAGGGAGACCGGCCCGAGGTCGGTGCTGCTCACGGTCAGGGTCTCGTTCCCGGAGGAATCGGCGATCGAGACTTTCACGGTCTCGCCGGAGTCCCCGTCCCACGAGGAGCGGATCGATTCCGGTTCGGGCGCGTCGTTGAAGGTGAAGGTGACGGTATCGCCCTCCTCGGGCTTGCCGGAGTTGCCGTCTTTGACGTTGGCGGTGGCAAACGAGCTGCCGGCGAAGGGGCCGTTGTCGACGGTCACCGAGAAGCCCTGAACACGTGAGTTGCCGGCTCCGTCAGTGAGGGTAAGCGCGTACGACTTCGCCCCAGCGACGAGGCCGCCATCGGCCTTCAGCTGGGCGCTGCGGTAGTTGTAGGAGACGCCGTCGATCGTGTAGGAGCCGGAGCTGAGAGCGACGGCCGTCTGCCCGGCGGTGATCGCCGCGACTTCGGCTTTGACCGTGGAGACTTTGCTGGAGGGGTTGCCGGAATCGGTGACATTGGCGTAGACGCGGTAGTTGCCGCCGGCGCGCACGTAGCCGGAGATGCCGCCCTCAGACTTGGCGATCGCGCTCGCCCCTGCGCTGGGGGCGAGGAAGTCGGGGATGGCGCTGACCGTCTGCGGGTTCTGGCTCGTGTCGGTGAAGCTGGCCGCCGAGAGGCCGACCGTCAGCGCACCAACAGCGAGGACAGTCAGCGAGAGCGCGAAGGCGCCGCGGCCCCTCACGAGCTGCCGCTCCACTGGAAGGTGAGCGAGGTCGTGGCGCCCTGCAACGAGGCTTCGTTGGAGGCCGCCGGCCAGCTCAAGGTGAACTTGAAAGTGCGGGTCGCGTCAGCTGCAAACGAGCCCAGGCTGACGCTGCTGAAAGAGCCCAGCTTGCCGCTCCATTTCTGGACCGAGCCTCCGCCGGTCGTGTCCTCGACCTTGAGGTCGATCACCGCCGCCAGGGCGGTCCCCGTCAACCCAATCGCTTTCAGCGTCACGGTGCCCGCCGCGGTCCCCTGGTTGCCGATCGAGATCGTCCCCTGCTTGCTTTCACCCGGCTTCATCCCGGAAGCGGCGACGATCGCCTGGTTCGGTGCCGAGGAGCTGAGCTGGATGCTGGCAGCGGCGAGGGAGGCGGAGTTGGCGCTCTTCGAGGTAAACCTGGCGCCGCTGAAGATCGCCGAGCCGAGAGCCAATGAGACCAAGGCCAACGCCCCCAGCAGCAGCCAGCGGCGCGAGCGAACCAGCAACCTCAGCCGGTCCATTGCGGCTCCACCCCGCTTGCCTCCGCTTCGCGCCGCCGCGCCTCCTCCCCGGCGTCGCGCCAGATCCCGGCCAGGATCAGCAGGGCGACCAGCACCGCCGGGACGCCGATCGCCAGCATCCTCACTGCCGGGATCGAGAGCGCCGCCAGCAGGTAGCCGACGTAAGGCACCGAGAACTCGACTTTGGCCTGGTTGCCCTGGTCGAGGTTGAAGGTCCAGGGATCGGCGCCGGGGTTGGCGTCGCCCCTGGTGCGGAAGGTCCGTTCGCCCTCCTTGTCGGTGCCGATCCAGGCAATCCGGTGGGTGACCAACTCCTGCGAGAAGGTGCCCGGCGGCGGCTCGTAGGTGATCACGTCGCCCACCTTCAGGTCGGCGACCGGGACTTCCTTGTCGAAGACGATCGCGCCGCGGTCGTAGGTGCCGGTCATCGAGCCGCTGACGATCACGTAGCGCTGGTAGCCGAGCGCCGCCGGGATCAACAGCAGCGCAGCAAGGGCCAGGCAGAGGACCGTGAGAATGGCTCCGAGCCAGCGAGCTACCGGGACCGACCTCATCTGCCGGCCCCGGTGTCTCGCCTTGGGACCGCCGCTAGGAAACGGCATCCCACTGGTAGCCGACGCTCATCGCCGAACCCTTGTAGGCGTTGTCCCCGGTCGTCGCAGACGCCGGAGGGCCGCCGTCGGGGAACGTGACGGTGAATTTGTAGGTGCGGGCCTCGCCAGCGGCGAATTTGCCGAATGAGAGGGCACCCATCGCGCCGACCTTGCCCGAGTACACGCTGACCGGCGACGACGTGTTGGTCACGTCCTGAATCGAGAGGTCCAGCACCGCCGAGAGCTGGCCGCCATTGGCGCCCGGCGTATCGGTGAGGCTGGTCTTCGACAAAGTGAACGTGCCAGCGACGTTGCCGCTGTTGGTAATCGTCACCGTGCCGTTGGTCGAGGTTCCCGGCACCATGCTGGCAGCGGTCAGCACCGCCGCGCCTTCCTTGGAATTGGACTGCGCGAGGTTGCCTGCGCTGAACGTGTTGCTGGGATTCGCGGACTTCGAGGTGAAGCTCGCGCCTGATCCAACGACCGCGCCGACTGCCAGCAGCGCAACGAGCAGCGCTCCAAGCAGATGGCGGGGACTCGAGAGGATCACGGAAATGCGAGACATAGGTGCCTCCTTCGGGGCTCGAATGATGGGCTCCGAAAGCGGCAGCTGAGCTATCTCGGCTGTTGCCGAGACCTCTAGCTTTGCGTCCCCACCTCACGGCGGGTTTGCCTTGAATCGCTTCCATGCTCAATCCGCATCGGCATGGGGGCGGTGGAGATTGAGTAGGTCGCCAGAAGAGAAGCTCGATGTATCCGGGCCCACGACCCGCTCGGCTCGCGGTCTAGAAGAACTGGGCCGGGTCCACGCCCCCGTTCCAGGCTCCGCCGCCAAACGCGACGGGCAGAGCGACGGCGAGGATGGTGATGGCGAGGGCCAGGGAAATGGCAGAGCGCAGCCACCAGGCAGGCGAGCGAGGCATCACGGTCATGTCCTCCCATCGGCAACCGCCGGGGGGCCTGCACCTCGATGGACTGATGTATGAGCCGATCAGGCCGGCGGAAGGTCGGGAAACGGTTCCAAGCCGGCGTGCCATGGCCCGGGTGGGTAGGTGTGGATGCCGCTCTCCTCCATCTCGCCCTGCAGTCGCTTGAACAGCTCGCCGGCGTTCTTCAGCGCCGCTTTCAGCTCGCCCTCGCTGCGCTCGCGCAAGCGCCAGAGGAACCAGAGCTGGCGGTCGTTGACGCCGAAGTCGATCTCTCCGGTCATCGTCGTCACCCAGGCGAGGAAGCCCGGCCCGAACAGCTCTCGCAGGGCGACTGGGTCGTACTCCTTCGGCACCGTCGCCCAGAAGCGCCGGTTGAAGTCGATCGACTCGAACTCGACCTTGCGCGAGAAGCGCTGCGCCACCGCCTCGTGCCCCTCGATCGACTCGACGTTGAAGGCGGGGACGACCTTCGCCAAGTCCGGCATGTGGGCCTTGGCGAGGATCGCCGTCGGCAGTACCGCCTTGCCGAATAGGCCGCCGACCTCCTTTTCGTCGGCGTCGCAAGAGGAGCCCCAGAAACCCTCGGCCAGCTGGCCAGTGAGGCGGTTGACGCCGCCAACACAGAGCGCCACCGGCCCGTCCACGGGGTTGATCCCGCCCACCTCCTCGTAGGTGAGCCCATTGCGCTCGCCGTAGCGCCGCACCGCCTCGGCCCAATCCTGCGCTTCCTGCTTTGCCCCCATCCGGCCCGATCCTATGCCTCGCCCCGATTGGGGGCTAGGATGGCGCTCTAGCCCCGGTCGACCACAGGAGCCCCCATGACCATCGCCATCATCGTCGTCGTCGCGATCATCGTCATCGCGGTCCTCTATTTCATCCTCAAGCGCAACTCGATCATCGCCGCACGGAACCGGGTCGACGAGTCTTGGAGCGGGATCGACGTGCAGCTCAAACGGCGCCACGACCTCGTCCCCAACCTGGTCGAGACGGTCAAAGGCTACGCCGAGCACGAGAGCCAGACTTTCGAGAAAACGACCAAAGCGCGGGCCGAGGCGATGGCGGCCCAGAGCGTCGGAGACACCGCCCAGGCCGAGCAGAAACTGACCCAGGCGCTGGCCGATCTCCGCGCCGTCGCCGAGAACTACCCGACCCTGCGGGCGACCGAGAACTTCCAGCAGCTCAGCCGCAACCTCTCTGAGCTGGAGGACGAAATCCAGGCCTCGCGCCGAATCTACAACTCCAACGTCCAGTCATACAACACCGACATCGAACAGTTCCCGGGCTCGATCGTCGCCAACCAGGGCAACTTCACCGCGCGCGAGTTCTTCGAGATCGACGAAGCCGATCGCGAGCCGGTCTCGGTCAGCTTCGGCGACAAATAGCTCTCTAGAATCCCGGCATGACCGCGATCAAGGAAGCGACCCTCTGGATCTGCGAGAGCTGCGGGTTCATCTACGACCCAGCGATCGGCGATCCCGACGGCGGCATCCCCCCGGGAACCCCCTTCGAGGACATCCCCAAAGACTGGTTCTGCCCCGTCTGCGGAGCCCGGACCTCCGATTTCCGGCCGCTGGAGCCGGGCGAGGCCTGAGGCGCCGCGGCGGAAGAGAACCCGGTGGGGGTTTCGCTTAACTTTTTCGAGGGGCGAAGGAGGCTGATGCCTTGATTCGCGGCGGCGAAAAAGTACAAGACGCTTCACCCCCACCGGGTTCTCTTCCACGGTCGAGCGTCAGGGCGCTCGGATGAGCTACGACTACGACTGGATCGTGGTCGGGTCGGGGTTTGGGGGCTCCGTATCGGCGCTTCGCTTAGCTGAAAAGGGCTACAGCGTGGCGGTGCTGGAGTGCGGCAGTCGGTTCCGGGACGAGGACTTCGCCGAGTCGACCTTGCGGCAGCCGCGCCGTTACTTCTGGGCTCCCAAACTTGGCTTCCGGGGGGTGCTGCGGTTGTCGTTCTTCAAGGACGTCTTCGTCGTCTCTGGCAGCGGCGTCGGCGGCGGCAGCCTTGGCTACGCGAACACGCTCTACCGGGCCAGGCCGGCGTTCTTCGAGGACCCGCAATGGGCCGAACTGGGCAACTGGGAGGCGGCGCTGGCTCCCCACTACGACACCGCCGAACGGATGCTGGGGGTCGTCGAGTACGAGGGCATCGGCCCCGCCGACCAGCTGCTGAAGGAATACGCGGAGGACATCGGCGTCGGCGAGACCTTCACCAACACCCGGGTCGGCGTCTTCTTCGACCAGCCCGGGCGCGAGGTGCCGGACCCGTTCTTCGGCGGCGAGGGGCCGGCCCGAACCGGCTGCATGCGCTGCGGAAGCTGCATGGTCGGCTGCCGTCACGGCGCCAAGAACACGCTGATGAAGAACTACCTCTGGTTCGCCGAGAAGCTCGGCGTCAGGATCGAGCCGGAACGCCAGGTGACCGAGATCCGGCCGCTCGGAGCCGCGGACGGCTCGGGCGGCTACCAGGTGATGAGCGAGCGCTCGGGCTCCTGGCTGCGGAAGGGGCGGCGCAAGCTCACCGCCAAAGGGGTGATCGTCGCCGCCGGCGCCCTCGGCACCAACAACCTGCTCGCCAACTGCCGGCACAGCGGCGCCCTTCCAAATCTCTCCGAGCGGATCGGGGACGTCATCCGCACCAACTCGGAGTCGATCCAGTCGGTCACCGCGAGGGATGACGAGCGGGATTTCAGCCGTTCGGTAGCGATCACCTCGAGCATCTACCCCAACCCCGACACCCACATCGAGGTCGTCACCTACGGCGAGGCGGGGGACGCGATGAGCGGCACCTTCACCGCGATGACCGGGCCGGGCACCAGGCTGACGAGACCGCTGAAGTGGATCGTCGCGATGCTGCGCCACCCCCTGCAGACGTTGCGTATGCGGATCCCCCACAGGTGGTCCCGGCGCACGGTGATCCTGCTGGTGATGCAGACCGTCGACGCGGCGATGCACCTGCGACCGAAGCGCAAGCTGTTCGGCCGCGGAGTGCGGCTGCAGACCGAACAGGATCCCGACCGTCCCAACCCGATCTACCTGCCGGCTGCGGCCCAGGCGGCGCGCTGGTTCGCGAAGCGAACCGGGGGGATCGCCCAAAGCGCGTTGACCGAGTCGATCCAGAATGTCCCCACGACGGCCCACATCCTCGGCGGCGCGGTGATCGGCGCCGGCCCGGAGAGCGGCGTCGTCGACGCCGCCAACCGGGTCTTCGGCTACGAGGACCTCTTGATCACCGACGGGGCCTCGATCCCGGCCAATCCCGGCGTCAACCCGAGCCTGACGATCACTGCCAAGGCCGAGCACGCGATGAGCCTGATCCCAGCCAAAGACGGAGCCGCGCCGCGCCACCTCCCCGAGGCGGCCCGACCGGCTCCGGTCGGCTAGCGCTCAGCCGGCGTCGGCGAGGCGCTGGGCAACGTAGTCCCAGTTGACGACGTTCCAGAAGGCGTCGATGTAGTCAGGGCGTTTGTTCTGGTACTTGAGGTAGTAGGCGTGCTCCCAGACGTCGCAGCCCAACAGGGGGACGCTGCCGTCGGAAACCGGCGAGTCCTGGTTCGGCGTCGAGACGATGGCGAGGCCGGAGGAGTCCCTGACCAACCAGGCCCAGCCGGAGCCGAAGCGGGCGATCCCGGCGTTTTTGAACTCGTCCTTGAAGGAATCGAAGGAGCCGAACGTATCGGCGATCGCGGAGCCCAGCTCGCCCTCGGGCTCGCCGCCCCCGTCGGGGCTCAGCATCTGCCAGAAGAGGGAGTGGTTGTAGTGGCCACCGGCGTTGTTGCGGACCGGTGCCTGCTTGTCGCCGGGCAAGCTGGAGAGATTCCGCAGCACGTCCTCGACGTCGCGATCGGCCCACTCGGTGCCCTCGAGGGCGGCATTCGCTTTGTCCACGTAGGCCTGGTGGTGCTTGTCGTGGTGGACCCGCATCGTCGCCTCGTCGATGTGCGGCTCGAGCGCGTCGTAGGCGTAGGGAAGATCCGGAACGGAGAATGGCATCTGGAGACTCCTCGGTCGAGTTCGAAAGGTGTGAGGGGAGCCTAGCGGCGGCGATCCACCTAGGAGTCGCGCCTACTGTCCCGCGCCGAGGGCAGCCGGGTCCGCTTCGAATTCTTCGGCTTCGGTCCCGAACCGCGCCCGCGGAACGACGCCGGGATCGCCGCCGGTCCAGGCGTTGAAGCGATACCAGGCGGGCTTCGCCTCGCGCTTCTCGGTCAGCAGCCCCGCCGAGCGGCAGAACTGACAGGTCCCGCCCTCATCGCTCCAGGTGAACCACCAGACTCCCCCCACCCGCCAGCGCAACCGCTGCGCGGAGAGCATCGAGAAAGCGCGTGAGAGCTGGTTGGCCTGCCCGTAGAGACCACGCTCCCAGCGCGTCGGCCCGCCCTGCGAGCCCCAGCCGAGCTCAGTCAGGTAGATCGGCGTCGCGGCGTCGTGGTGGATTCGCATGATCCGCCGCAGGTTGTCGAGCTGCGCTCCCATCGCCCTGGCGCGAGCCACATATGGGTGCAGGGCGACCCCGTCGAAGTAGCGCTTGACGTTGCGGGCTCGGTAGAGGCGCGAGAGGAAGTCGCCGGAGGGGACGTTCGGCGGCACCTGCAGCGGACGCCCGAAGAAGCCGCCGAGGATCACCCTCGAGCCAGGGTCCGCGCCATGCAGGGTGCGGCCGGAGATCCGGATCAGGGTCGCGAAGTCGACCGGATTGGGCTTGTCGGCGAAGGTGACGATGTTCTCCTCGTTCCAGATCTCCCAGCGCCGGATCGGCAGAAAGGGCAACTCCGGGTTTTCGTCCCAGAAGCTGCCGTCGGGCCCGTAGCGCTCCACCGCCTCGCGCAGGAACGAGGTCCATCCCCAGCGCTGCCAGGAGGTCCTCACGGGCAGATCGATCACCTGATCGGCCACCCATTCCGGCGAGCCCCAGACGAAGGGGAAGATCCGGATGCCCGCCTCGGCGGCGAGCTTGACGCTGTGGTCGAAGCCGTCCCAGTCCGACTCGGCGAAGATCGGGCTCTCGGCCTGGACCACGGTCCAGTAGAGCGGCAGGCGCACGCTCCTCACCCCTGCTTCCCGCATCAGCTCGAAATCCGAGCTGCTGGACGTGCTTTGCGGGGAGAGCCCGATGAAGCCGGGCGGCAGGTACGCCTGCCCGACAGCGGGCAACAGCGCGGCCAGCGCGAGAACGAGAACGACGGGGATCTTCCGGATCATCGCTTCCACTGGAACAGGGTCCCTGCGCAAAGTAGCGGCCGAAGCCTCCGGAGGCGAGACCCACCCCACAACGCCGCTCTGG
The DNA here is from genome assembly GCA_963699125.1 of uncultured Actinomycetes bacterium. Lineage (GTDB taxonomy): Bacteria > Actinomycetota > Thermoleophilia > Solirubrobacterales > 70-9 > VAYN01. The sequence goes on along the minus strand of OY969417.1, from coordinate 2,353,073 downwards.
GATAATCGCCGCTCTCGGGGCGTGGCGCAGCCTGGTAGCGCGCACCGTTCGGGTCGGTGAGGTCCCCGGTTCAAATCCGGGCGCCCCGATTGGCAGCATCTTGGGCCGCCGGAGTCCAGCGGCCCAACGCTTCCGACTTTCACCCCACCAGGGTGGGGTCAATGTCGGAAGCGCGAGAGGCGCCCGCTTCTCCGCCTCGACGCCTCGCACAAGGTGCGCGGGCCGCTCCCGGGCTGAGCTGAACCAGTCAGATCGAAGCGACGCAGGGCCGAACCGATTCGCAATAGGATCGACTGCCATGTCGAGTGGGAGCATGCGACGTGCGGCGGCATTGGCACTCGTTTCCGTATTGCTCGCCGCCGGCCTCTATGGGGGCCTCATAAGCGCCGGGGTCGCGGGGAGCCACGCCGAGGGTGGTCGCGAGCGGGTTCGAACCGCGGTCAGCTACCTGTCTCTCGGTCGGGCGCGGCTCAACATCGTCTCCCACCATCCGCGCGAGGTGCACTGGGGGGGACGGGCCGTTCGCTGGTACCTCGGTGCCGGCCGCGATGGGCCCCTGCGCAGAGTCAAGGTTCGGCGCACCCGCGAAGCCACCCCCGGCGTGACCCGGATGACCGCGACCGTGACCCTGCCGGAGGCGGGACCCTTTCGCTTCGCCGCCTGTTTCAGCGGGCGAAGGCAGAGGGCCTTCGGCTTGGGTGATTCGCACGGCCCCTGCGGGATCAGTCGATTCCGAGGGCCGGAGGGCTCACCGTACGTCGGCGCCGGCGACGCGCCGAGCGGATATCCGGGACGCCGCTCGATCGCCACCGCAACTGGCTACCTCGACCGGCGCGGCGGCTACACGTCCTTCGCGGTCATCGACAGCCAGGGGCGGATCAGCGGTCGGCACCTGCACCGGACCTTCGTCAGCGCCAGCGTCGTCAAGGCGATGCTCCTGGTCGCCGACCTGCGCAAGCTAGCCGCCGGGCACCGCGGTCTCGACGCCGAACGGCGGGCGCTCCTGGGCGCGATGATCCACGTTTCCGACAACAACGCGGCGACCGCGATCTGGGAGCGGGACGGGGAACGGCGCCTGTGGGCGCTCGCCCGTCGCGCCGGAATGACGGACTTCTCGATCTACGGCTTCTGGGCCAACGCCCAGATCAGCGCCGCCGACCAGGCCCGCTTCTTCTTCGAGATGGAGAGCCTGGTCCCGAGCCGGTTCCGCCGTTTCGCCGACCACCTCCTCTCCCACATCGTCGGCTATGAGAGCTGGGGCATTCCGGCGGTCTCGCGGCGCCATGGCTGGAGGACCTTCTTCAAGGGGGGCTGGCGCGGCACCGCTCGCGGGCAGCTCGTTCACCAGATCGCTCGGCTGGAGCGACCGCACCAGCGGATCGCGATAGCCGTGATGACCGACGGCGACCCCTCGATGGGCTACGGAATCAAGACGATCGAAGGCGTTGCGGCCCGCCTCTTGGCTCGAATGCCTTCGGGCTAGGCCGATGGCCCAAGCGCGTCTTCAGCCAGCCGGCTTGACGCCAATGAGCAGCGCCATCTCTAGCCACTTCCAATAGCAGTCGACGTCCTCGAAGCCGAGCTCGCGCAGCCATCCCAGCTGCGTCTCGACGTCGAGCAGGCGGTCGGATGGATCCTCGTTCTCAATCGGCTCCTCGATCGCGGCGAAGAACGCCAGGTGCAAGCGATGGGTGGGCGAGGCCACATGCTCGAAGTTCGCGAAGGCTCCGCCGGGTTCGAGCAGATCGAACACCTCGCCGTAGAGCAGACGCTTCCGCTCGTGCTCGAGATGGTGGATGGCCATCGATGAGACGACGGCGTCGAAGTGCCCGAGGGCGGGCAACGGCTCGGCGAGGTCATGCTCGATGAGTTCGACGCGATCGTCGCCGGCGAAGCGCTTACGCGCCTGCCCGAGCATGAGGTCGGAGAAGTCGATGCCCACCACGCGCGTCTTCTGGCGATCGGCCTGAAGAAGGGCGAGCAGGCGACCGTCGCCCGTCCCAAGGTCGAGGATGCGGCGAGTGTGGAGAGGCACGTGCTCCAGCAGGACGCTCTCGCCCTCGAGGCGATGCGGGAACTGGTCCGCGCGTTCGAGATAGCGATCGACCCTTTGCTCGTCGCTCGTCCACTCCTCTCCCGACATGCCTCGCATTATCGGGCGCGCAACTACCAGATCGCCAGTGAGCAAGGGCGATTATGGTGGTCAGGCCCTTGAGCGCCGAGATGGACTCGACGACGTAGATGCGAGGCGCGAGCTGAGCGGCTGGCGACAGGCGCGGGCGATCGTCCTCCTGCCGGGCACCGCGGCCGTGATCGCGCCGGCGCTGATTCTCGTGCTCGGCGATGACCCGAACGTCGGCTGGGGGCTGGCTTGTGGCTTGGCGATCCTGGTCGGGCTGATTGGCAGTGCCTTGATCGTCGCCGGCTTTGCCGTTTGGCTCTGGACCGTGCGCCTTCTCAACAGGGTCGGAAGGGGGACGCTTGCGCCCTGGGATCCGACTTCGCGACTGGTCGTCGCGGGCCCCTACCGCCATGTGCGCAACCCGATGATCAGCGCGGTGGCGATCGTTCTCGGAGGTGAGGCGATCTTCTTCGGCTCCACCTGGATATGCGCCTGGATGTTCTTCTTTGTCGCGGTCAACTCCGCCTACTTGGTGTGGGTCGAGGAGCCAGGCCTGGAACGGCGTTTCGGCGACGAGTACCGTGCCTACAAGCAGGCGGTGCCGCGCTGGATATTGCGGCGCGATCCCTGGCGCCCGGACTAGCGCTCAGCCGATCAGCGCACTTCTTCGATCGCCCTTTCGATCTCTCCCAGCTTCGGACCGTCCTGGAGGGTTCGGGTGCCATTCGGGCCGCTGACGATCGCCGCTTGGCGGACGCGGATGCCAAGATCGCTGCCGAGCTCCTCGTAGCCTTCGAGCCGTTCTGAGATCGCGCCGTCGGCACCGCCATTCTCTTCCAGGTCCCGCTTCCATTCGGGGAAGTCGAGTTCCTCGACGCCGCCGGCGATCGAGTAGAGGAAGTCCTGGTCGACGCCGAAGTGCCCCGCTTCGTCCTGATTGCGGAAGAAGAGATAGGTGTACTGCCAGCCATAGCCCTGATCGGCCGCAGCCCCGGCGCCGTAGAAGCCGAGTTGCTGGACGTTCTCGCTGTTCGAATAGTGGCGGTAGAGGAGCTTGACGTCGCCCGGACGAGCGTAGCGCTCGACCAGGGCGGGGATCGTGCCGAAGAAGTCTTCGCGGCACGCGACGCACTGAAGGTCGTTGAAGATCTGGATCGTCACCGGAGCGTCGGCAGATCCGAGTCGGTCGCCTTCCTGCGGCACCCCCCCGAAGAGTTCCTGGGCATCGGCAATCCCAGCGACGTGCACGACGGGGCTGCCGGGCTTCAGGGTCGCGATCGAGACGACCAGGTAGCCGATGCCGAACAGGGCCAGAGCGAGGAAAAGGATCACCCAGAGTCGGCCCCGGCGGGGAATCGCTTTGATGGCAGCTTCGGACATGGGCGCATTATCGCGAGCCCGCATCAGGAAGCCGCAACGTGCGGATGCGGCGATTGACACATCCGCTCGCAGCGATAACCATGCGAATACCCACTTTCAACTACACGGAGGTCTCCATGGCCCATCACCTGACGCCCAGCGAGCTCGCCGACCAGCTGCAGATGAAGCGGCAGGACGTAATCGGAAAGTGCGTCGAGATGGGCGTCCCGATCTACCACGGGCGCATCGACCGGACCCTGTTCGAGACCTCGTTACGCGGCCTGGAGCCACGCCGCAAACCGCGACAATCCGCGGCGAACTGACGCTTAACTAGACTTCCCCGGGCAATGGACCGGGGAACCCATTCGAAGACCCTTGCCGATCTGCTGCCGCTGGCGGCGCGGGCCTATGGCGACGCCCCCGCCGTGCGCTACAAGGACGGCGACAACTGGGTGTCTCGCAGCTTCACCGAGGTGCTGGAGATCGTCCGACCGCTGGCGCTCGGGCTGGCGGCGCTAGGGGTCGAAAAAGGGGATCGGGTCTCGATCCTCGGCAACACCCGTCCCGAGTGGACCTACTTCGACTTCGCCGCGCTCTCGATCGGGGCGACCGTGGTGCCGATCTACCAAACCAACTCGCCCGAGGAGTGCCGCTACGTGCTGGACAACTCCGACGCCAAGGTCGTCGTCGTCGAGGACGACGAACAGCTGGAGAAGGTCCGCAAGGTCCGCGCCCAGCTGCCGCAGCTCGAGCAGGTAGTGATGATGACCGGCTCCAGCGAGGACTCGCTCTCGATCGAGGACCTAGCAGCGAAGGGCTCCGGCGGCGACCAGGCGCGCTGGGAGTCGCTCTACTCGGCCGTGACCCCGGCCGACATCTGCACCTTCATCTACACCTCCGGCACCACCGGCCCGCCCAAGGGCTGCGTGATCAGCCACGGCAACTACCGTGCGATGCTCGACATGGTCAACGCGACCAGCGTCATCGAGGGCGAAGACGTCACCTACCTCTACCTGCCGCTGGCCCACTCCTTCGCGCTGCTGATCCAGCTCGGCAGCTTCGACCTCGGCGCCACGATCGCTTACTGGGAGCGCGACCCGCTCAAAATCCTCCCCAACCTGGCGGAACTGAAACCAACCTACTTCCCCTCGGTGCCACGGATCTTCGAGAAGATCTACACCGCCGCGACCAGCGGCATGGAAAAAGAGGGCGGCCTGAAAAAGGCGATCTTCGACTGGGCGATCCGGGTCGGGATGAAGGTGCGCGAGGCCGAACGAAACGGCCACAAGCCCGGCTTCCTGCTCAGTCGCGAGTACGCCTTTGCCGACAAGCAGGTGCTGTCGAAAATCCGCAACCTCTTCGGCGGCAGCCTGCGCCTAGCGGTCTCCGGCGCCGCCCCGATCAACCCCGAGATCCTGCGCTTCTTCGACGCTGCCGGCGTGCTCGTGCTCGAGGGCTGGGGGATGACCGAGACCTCGACCGCGGCGACGATCTCCTCGCCCGACGACTTCAAGATCGGCACGATTGGCAAACCGTTCCCGGGCTGCCAGGTGAGGATCGCCGACGACGGTGAGATCCTGGTCAAGGGGCCGAACGTCTTCCAGGGCTACCACAAGAACGAGGAGGCGACCCGGGAGACGATCGTCGACGGCTGGCTTCACACCGGCGACATCGGCGAGGTCGATTCCGACGGTTTCATCAAGATCACCGGCCGCAAAAAGGACATCATCATCACCGCCGGTGGCAAGAACATCACCCCGGCCAACCTCGAGGCCGACATCAAGCAGCACCCACTGGTCTCCCAGTGCGTCGTGGTCGGCGACCGCCGGCCCTATCTCGTCGCCCTGGTCACCCTCGACCCCGAAGAGGCCGCCGCCTACGCCAGCGAGCACAACCTCCAGGAGAGCCCCGAGCAGCTCGCCGCCAACACCGCCGTCAAGGCCTCGATCGAGGCCCATGTCGAGGAGATCAACAAGAACTACGCCCGGGTCGAGCAGGTCAAGAAGATCACGATCCTCTCCCACGACCTCTCGCAGGAGACGGGCGAGCTGACCCCCACTCTCAAGGTCAAGCGAGCGGTCGTCACCAGCAAGCACGAGCCGGAGATCGAGGCGCTCTACGCAGGCTGAGCGGCGCCCGCCGTTTCAAGTCTTGTTTCAAGTAGCTGCAAGTAGAGCGAGGCTCGAACCGGAGTTGCAACTTTCTGCCCATCCGCAGTAGTTATTTTGCGAAAAGGGATTATTTACTCCTAAAGTAAATAACGTGGAACAAGTAAATAAACGTGTCGGGAAGCTGCTCTCCGGCATTTTCCCGAGTGCGACGATCGAGGATCTCGGCAACGATCCAACCGACGCTCTCCGAGTCTCGCTGACCGGTCGTTTCGGCGACGTGCGGCTCCGCGTCGCCTGGATTGGAGCAGGGTGGCCGGCAGACCTGCAACATGCTCTGGTTCGGCTGGGCGATCCACAGCCCTGGCCAACCGATCTCGTTCTCGCCGCGCAGCGGATGTCACCCGGCGCCGTCGCCCTGCTCGAGCAGCGAGACGCGAATTGGGTCGATGAGGCGGGGGCTGCGCGAATCGTCGGCCCGGGCGTGGTCGTCACCCGAGATGCAGCGGATGCCGCCGGGTCGCCGCCGTCGCTCTCCTGGTCCCCCTCGGCGATCGCGGTCGCGGAGGCACTGCTCGCCGAGGACTGGCCGGGGGGGATCAGGACGACCCGGTTGGCAAACCTGGTCCAGTGGTCACCGGGGAGCGTTTCCAACGTCCTACAGCGCTTCGACGAGGAGGGCTGGACGGTGAAGTACGGAGCCCAGCGCGGCCGGACGGCGATGCGCGAGGTGGCCGATCCGGCCGGGCTCCTCGATGCCTGGGCCGCTGCCGTCACCAGCCAGGACCGAGACGTCAGGTTGACCCACCGGACGATGCGCTCGCCGCTCGAGTTCCTCGAAAGCGAACTGGCAGACGCCTTGAACGACGAGGTGCGCTTGAACGACGAGGTGCGCTGGGCGCTGGGCGGCTGGGCCGCCGCCGCTCTGCTCGCGCCGATGTCCGGAACCGTCCCCTCTCTCCAGATCTACGTCCACGAGGATGATTTTGCACACGCTCACGAAGAAAAGGAGCGACCATTGGGTCGGGCACTTCGAAAGGCCCGCCTCGAGGACGTGGCCGAAGGCGGCCGAGTGGCGTTCTTCCCGGCACACCCAAGCATTCTCGCCCTGGCGCAACCGAAGCCACTTTGCGACTTGGCCAGTACGCCACGCGTATACGCCGACCTCCTAGCTATTGGTGGGCGCGGTGAGGATGCCGCTATCCACCTCAGAACGGAGCTGCTCAACCGCCGCCCTGCTCAACGTGACGATCGACCTCCGGATGGACTGATCACCTGGGAGCGCCAATGCCGTGCGCGCCTTGACCAACTATCCGCGGACAAGCCTGACCTGGCCGCCGCCTACGCACAGGGAACCTGGTCGGCAAGCTACCGGCTGGCGGGCGTACCGAAGGCCCCTAGCTTGGGACAGTTCCGGGGCATCCTGCGCGAAGCCCAAGGCCGCGAGACCGGCTGGCCTACCTGGCTGGTTCCCGACAGTGACGCCGGGCCTCGACCTATCGACGGCATGGCCGAGTGCTGGTTTTCCGAGACCGTCTTCGAAGACGCCGCGCATGCTGACTACTGGCGCGCCGATCCGCACGGCCGCCTCTGCCTGATCCGTGGCTACCAGGAGGACTCGCCCCGTGAGGGAATGGCGACCGAGCCGGGGACGTGGCTCGACCTCACCCTTCCGATCTGGCGCACCGGCGAGTGCCTCCTTCACGCCGAGCGGCTGGCCCACCGCCTCGATGCCAGCACCATCCAGCTCATGATGCGCTGGAGCGGGCTCAAGGGCAGAAGGCTGGCGGCGATCGCCGACCCCCATCGCGCTATGGAGCCGACCCGCCCAGCGGTTCAGGACGAGGTCGTCAGCTTCGTCGAACTCGCGCCCGCCGAGGCCGTCGCCGATCTCGGCACGGTCGTCAGGCAGCTCGTCGAGCCCCTCTACGCGAGCTTCGACTTCTTCGAGCCGCCGCCGGAGATCTACGACCGAGAGCTCTCCAAGATGCGCGGGAACGAGCTCTGATCTGCCCCTGAAGCCGTCGACCGACACCGAACTGGGTCGATCCCGCGAGGCTCGGGCACTCGCCGAGCGCGCTCTCGTCGGCCTCCTGCACGGGCTCGACGGAGAGGACGCGGAGATCATCGTCCTCGGCGGTCTCGTTCCGGAGATCCTCACCGAGGGGCAGGAGCCTCCGGCTCCGGCTCACCTCGGGACCACCGACGTCGACATCCTCCTCGTCACCCACCTAACGCTCGAAGCGGACCTCGGGCACGTCCAGGTGGCGCTGGAGAAGTTGGCCTTCGAGCCGGTCAACGAGGGCTGGCGATGGCGAGGTCGCATCGACGGACCGCCGGTCAAGATCGAGTTCCTCTGCGATCTCGGGACCCACAGGGAGTTCGAGCTGATTCGACCCCGCGGATGCGACCGTCTCGTCGCCCAGAACCTCCGCGGGACGGGCTATGTCACCCGAGACTGGGCCTGGAGGCGCCTCCAGGCCGCGCTGCCCGATGGCCGTATGGTCCGTGTAGACGCCAGGTTCGCCCAGTTGAGCGGATACCTGCTCTCCAAGTGCGTCGCCGTCCGACAGCGGGGAGCCGAGAAGGACTTCTACGATCTCGCCTACGTTCTGCTGCACAATCGCGCCGGTGGCCCGAGGGAGGCCGCCGCCGGACTCGCCGCCGGTCCGCTGGGCGATGCACTACCCAGCCTGCAGAGCACCTTCGCCGAGATCGCCGAGCGATACAGGACCCCGAACGCCTCCGGCCCGTCGGGCTTCGCGGCCGAATCACTGAAGGCGGTGCCCGAGGCAAACGAGGCCGAGCTGCGCGCCGACGCGGTCGCGGCGGTCCGCGAGTTCCTCGGCGACCTCGCGAGCGCGAACCGCAGGGTCTGAGTACCTAAGAGGCCTCGCCTGACTGGCGAAGCAGGACCGAGGTGGTCTGCTCGAGCACGCGGCGCCAGGCTGAGGTCTGCTCCGGCTCTTCTTCGGCCGCGCGCTCGACGACGCGGCGGACGCGGCGCTCTGAGATCTCGAGGCCGTGGCGCTCGGCGATGCCCTTGTAGCGGTCGTAGTCCTTGGCCAGGGTGGCGGTGACCGATTCGAAGCCGTGGCGGGCGATCTTCAGCCGCCGCGAGTAGTCCATGATCGGCGTCCCGAACATCAGCTCGTCGTTGAACTCGGGCTCGACCAGGACGATGTCGACGCCGGGGTATTTCTCCTGCCACATCCCGACCGCCTGATGCAGGCGCTGATGGGCGATCAGGCGGAAGGTCTGGTTGGCGATCGCCGGCAGGCCCATGTCGGAGACCCGCCGCGCCCGGTTGCCGAAGACGGTGGGAATCGTCTTCTCGAAGTCGTTGATGTACGGAACCAGGGGGTTGACGACGACGATGAACTTGGCGCCCTTCTCGACCGCGATGTCGACGTTGGTGGTCGAGCGGATGCCGCCGTCGATCAGCTGGCGACCCTTCAGGTCGACCGGCTTGTAGACGATCGGCAGGCAGGTCGAGCACTGGATCGCCTTCGAGATCGGCACATCCGCCCAGCCGTCCTCGCCGAAGACGATCCGCTCGCAGGTGTCGAGGTCGGTCGCGGTCAGGTAGAGCTCGCGATCGAGCAGGCGGAAGTCGTTGACGCGGCCGCCGTCGGCTAGCACCTCCTCGACGTAGCTGGCCAGCCCGGAGCCCGAGTAGAGCCCGCTCGGCAGGGCCTCGGCCAAGCCGACGCCGATGTCCATCGCCGAGAGCTCGCCGATCCGGGCCAGCGAGCGGACCAGCTCCAGCGTCCGCAGCGGCAGACCGACCGCTTTCGAGAGAAAGCCAAGGTAGTTGGGCCTGAGAACCCGGTCGAGGTCGAGGTCCTCGAGCTCGGAGGGCTCGCGCGAGTTGAGGACCTGCATCATCTCGTCGGGGGTGACGCCGTTGGCGAGCATCCCGGCGACGAAGGAGCCGGCGCTGGTGCCGACGTAGACGTCGAAGTTGTTGACGGTGCTGTTGACCGCGAGCAGATCGAGCGCGCGCAGGGCGCCGATCTCATAGACCCCACCGGTGAAACCGCCGCCGCCGAGAACCAGGGCGGTCTTCGAGGGCTTCTTGCGGCCGCGCGCTCTGCGTCGTGGTTTGGACTCGATGTCGACGACTTTGCCCATCGGGAGCACGGAGTATCCCAGGGCGGTCGGCCGGCGGGGCCTGGCGGAAGGAGAGGGGGTCCTGCGGGCGGGCCAAACTGGGTCCGTTCTCGGACCCCTCTCCCCATGCCACCCACCGGAGGGGCCGCTACCCTGCCCGGCAATCGTGTTGGTAGGCGAAGTGAAACGAGCTTCCATCCTGTTCGCCGCAACGTGCGCGGCTTTCTTCCTGCTGGCGAGCAGCGCGCAGGCGAGCCGGGGCTGCGAACGGATGCGGGGGATGCTGACGCTGGGGGGCGGCTCGCCAAGCGGCTTGCTGGTCGTGGACGCCGAGAGCGGGGGCGTGGTCTGCGCCAGGGCGCCAGGGCGGCAGCGCTCGCTGGCGTCGAACATGAAGCTGTTCACGACCGCGACCGCCCTCGCGCGGCTCGACCCGGGCTTCCGCATCCCCACCAAGGTCTTCGGAGAGGGGCGGCTCGATTCCGGCGGCGTCCTCCACGGCAGCCTCTACCTGCAGGGCGGCGGCGACCCGACCCTGGGCACGCCCGCGTTCAACGACGGCTACCTGGCGGGCATGGGCACGAACCTCTTCGCCCTGAAGCCGCAGATCAGGACCGCCGGGATCCGCCGCATCACCGGCCGCCTCTACGCCGACGACACGATCTTCGACCGCAAGCGCGGCGTCGCCGACTCCGGCTACGCGACCAGCCCCTACATCGGCCCCCTCTCAGGGCTCGCCTTCAACTCCGGCTTCAGCGGGCCCACCAGCGCCAGCGGCTTCTCCTCCGACCCGGCGAAGCTGGCGGCCTCGAAGCTGGCGCGGTCGCTGCGCGCCGCCGGCGTCGCCGTGCCCTCTCAGGTGGCGCTCGCGGCAACGCCGCCGAAGGCCGAACGGGTGGCGATCGTCCACTCCCCGACCCTGAGCCAGATCGTCAACGTCACCGACGTCTACTCCAACAACTTCTTCGCTGAGACGCTGATCAAGCTGCTCGGTGCGCGGCTAGGTGGGGCCGGCACCACCGCGGCCGGAGCCTCGGTGGTGGAGGCCTTCGCCAGCTCTCACGGCTCCGGCGTGCACGCCGTCGACGGCTCCGGCCTGACCCGCTCCAACCGCGCCTCACCGCGTCAGATCGTCGATCTGCTCCTCGCCATGCGCGATGATCCGGCTGGCGCCGACTTCATTCAGGATCTCGCCATAGCGGGCAAGGAGGGAACGGTCGACGACCGCATGCACGGCAGCGCCGCCTACGGGCGCTGCCGGACCAAGACCGGCACGATCACCGGCGTCAGCAACCTCTCCGGCTACTGCTTCAACACCAGCGGCAAGGTGATGATCTTCTCGATCCTGATGAACGGCGTCGTCGACCTCGGCCTCGCCCACCTCGAGCAGGACCGGATCGCCGCCATGGTCGCCTCCTACTGATCGCGGCGGCGGCGTTTGGCGCGCCTCTCGAGGCCGTGGTAGATGGCCAACCCCAGAAAGAACGACGTCATTCCAATGATCTGCACGACGCCTTCCCCCGCATCTCTGAAGAGAACCACTCCAACGACGAGGATCGGCATCGCTACTGCAAGCCCGATATTTGCATAGCGAATCCCCTCCACTTCATCCTCCATACCGCAGACAACTCATTTCACCCACCATAGCGCAAGACGAGATCGAGAAACGCAAAGCCTGCCCCGAAAAGGCCGCCGTAGTAGCCATCGGTAAGGACATGCGCCTCCAGCTCCTGGCGAGGTCCACCCGCCAGGAGTCTCGCAGTACCCACGACAAAGCCACCCAGGAGGATTCCCGCTCCGACTGCAGTCGCCAGAGCCTCGATCGCACTCGTCAGTGGCCCGATCTGACCTGTCGCCATTGCCCCAAGACTGCCGAATGTGGAATCACGCATGGCGCGCCAAATGCGCCAAAAGTCATCTCTCTCGGCTACCGAAGCAGCGCCAGCAACCCAGCTTCGTCGAGCACCTCGGTGCCCAGCGACTCGGCTTTGGAGAGCTTCGAGCCGGGGCTCTCGCCGGCGACCACGTAGTCGGTCTTCTTCGAGACCGAGTTAGTAATTTTCCCACCCGCCGCCTTGACCAGCGCCGTCGCCTCCTCGCGGGTCAGCTCGGCCAGGGTGCCGGTGAGGACCACGGTCTTGCCCTCGAGCGGGCCTCCGGAGGCGCGCCGTTCTGAGGGGTCCGCCTCCAATCGCAAGCCCTTCCCCTTCAGCTTCTCGACCAGCGCCCAGGTCGGCTCGTCGGTCAGCGACTCGGCGATCTGCACCGCCATGATCGGGCCCACCCCCTCGACCTCCTCGATCTTCTCGGGGTCGGCTTCGTGCAGGGCGTCGATCGAGCCGAAGTGGTCGGCCAAGGCCTCCGCCGTCACGTAGCCGACCCCGGGCAGCCCGAGCGCGTAGAGGACCCGCTTGAACGGCCGCCGGCGCGAGGCGTCGATCGCCGCCAGCAGGTTGCGAGCCGAGACCTCGCCGAAGCCCTCGAGCCCGACCAACTGCTCCTCGGTCAGCTCGTAGATATCGGCGACGTCGGCGATCAGACCCTCTTCGAGGAACCGCATCGCCTGCTTCTCCCCCAGCCCATCGATGTCCATCGCTCCCTTGCTGACGAAGTGCTTGACGTGCTGAAAGGACTGGCCGGGGCAGCCGGCGCGGTTGGGGCAGATCGTGAAGACCGCGTCCTCGGGCTTGACCGTCTCGGTGCCGCAGGCGGGGCATTTCCTCGGCGGCTTCGGTTTGCGCGCGCCCCTCTTGCGGCGCTGGACCATCGGCGCCACCACCTGCGGGATCACGTCGCCGGCGCGCATCACCACCACCTCGTCGCCGACCCGCACGTCCTTGCGCGCCAGGTCCTCCTCGTTGTGGAGGGTGGCGGTGCTGACCGTGACACCGCCGACGTGAACCGGCTCCAGCATCGCGAAGGGGACGAGGTGGCCGGTGCGACCCACGTTCCAGACGACGTCGAGCATCTTCGTCGTCGCCGTCGTCGGCGGGAACTTCCAGGCGATCGCCCAGCGCGGCTCGCGGCCGACCACCCCCAGCTCGCGCCAGAGGGCCCGCTCGTCGACCTTGACGACGACGCCGTCGATCTCGTAGTCGAGGGCCTCGCGGCGCTCCTCCCACCAGCGACAGCGCTCGACGACGCCCTCGACCCCCTCATGGTGGCCGGTATCGGGGTTGACCTTGAAACCGCGATCGCCCAGCCATTCGACCTCGTCCATGTGGGTGGCGAGGTCGAGGCCGCGCACGGCGCCGATCCCGTAGCACCAGATCGAGAGCGGCCGTTCCGCCGCCAGCGCCGGGTCGAGCTGGCGGATCGAGCCGGCGGCCGAGTTGCGCGGGTTGGCGAAGGTCGGCTCGCCCGCCTCGGCGCGGCGCTCGTTCAGCGCTTTGAAGGCGGCGATCGGCAGGTAGACCTCACCCCGCACTTCGATCAGCTCCGGCGCATCCTCGATCCGCAGCGGCACCGAGCCGATCGTGCGCAGGTTCTGGGTCACGTCCTCACCGATCCGGCCGTCGCCGCGAGTGGCGCCGCGGACCAGGACACCATCCTCGTAGGTGAGCGAGACCGCCAGCCCGTCGATCTTCGGCTCGGTCGTGTAGCTGAACTGCGAAGCGGTGATGTCGAGGCGCTTCAGGTAATTGGCCAGCCGCGTCTCCCAGGCCCGCAGCTCCTCCTCGTTGCGTGCATTTCCCAGCGAGAGCATCTGCTCGGCGTGCTCGACCTGCTCGAAGCGCTCCAGCGGCGGCGCCCCGACGCGCTGGGTCGGCGAGTCCGGCGCGCGCAGTTCCGGGTTCTCGTCCTCGAGCGCCCGCAGCTCGTTGAGCAGCTCGTCGTACTCGTCGTCCCCGATCTCAGGATCGTCGAGAACGTAGTAGAGGCGGTTGTGACGCTCCAGCTCCTGCCGCAGCTCGGCGGCTCGCTGCGTCGCGGAGTCGTTCACGCCGTCGTCGCGCTCGCCGCCAGCATCTCCTCGAAGCCCCAGCTGCGCAACCGCTCGAGCCCGCCGTGGTCGGTGAGATCGAAGTGGATCGGAGTGACCGAGATGCGCCCCTCGGCGACGGCGAAGAGGTCGGTTCCCTCGATCTCCTCGTAGCCCGGCTGCCAGCCGTAGATCTCATAGCGACGGCGGCCGCGTTCGGTCTCCTCGTCGACCAGCTTCAGCTCGTCGTTGTAGATGCGTTTGCCGAGCCGCGTCACCTCGATCCCGCTTGGCTCTCCAGCGGGGCAGTTGACGTTGATCAGCGTCGCCTCCGGCATCGTCTCGGTCGTCAACCGCGCCACCAGCTGCGCCGCGAAGGCGGCGGCGACGCCAAACTCGAAGCGGCCGCTGACGTAGCCCATGCCGCCGCCCGAGGACTGCTGGGAGATCGCCACCGCGGGGATGCCGAGGACGATCCCCTCCAGCGCCGCCGCCACGGTGCCCGAGTAGGTGATGTCGTCGCCGAGGTTGGCGCCGTGGTTGATCCCGGAGACGATCAGATCGGGGCGCCCGCCGACCAGGCCCAGCTCGGCAAAGCGGACGCAGTCGACCGGCGTGCCATCGGTCGCGTAGCCACGGTCGCCATCGCCGAACTCCACCTCCTCGACGCTCAGCGGCGAGCGGGTGGTGATGCTGCGCGCGGTGGCGCTGCGGTTGGAGTCGGGAGCGATCACCTCAACCTCGATCCCGTCGAGCTCGCGCAGCGCCCGCCGCGCCGCCTGCAGGCCGGGGGCGGCGATGCCGTCGTCGTTGGTGAGGAGGATGCGCACGCGGTCGATTCTAGGAGTAGCCGACGGACTCCAGGTAAAGGCCGTGCGGGGAGGCGGTGTCGCCGGCCTCGGCGCGCGGCGCGCCGTCGAGCAGAGCGACGAAGCCCTCCACGGTTCGCCGCCCCGAGGAGACCTCCAGCATCGTGCCGACGAGGACGCGGACCATGCTGCGCATGAAGGCGTCGGCGCTGACGCGGAAGGCAAGGATGTCGCCTGGCCGCGACTCCCAGGTGGCAGAGAAGACGTCGCGCTCGAAGCGGACGTGGTCGGTCTGGGTCGGCGTGAAAGCGGTGAAGTCGTGCGTGCCGGGCAGGGCGGCGGCGCAGGCGTCAAGCGCCTCGCGGTCGACTCGGTGCGGCCACCAGAGCGCGTGCCCGCGCTCGAACGGGTTCGGGGCTGAGCGAGCCAGCAACCGGTAGCAGTAGCTACGCGAGGTGGCGTCACCGCGGGCGTCGAAACCGTCGGGCGCCCGGCCGGCAGCGGTGACGGCGACATCGCCGGGGATGAGCCCGTTGAGGCGCCGCGAAAGGTCACCAGGCACCTCAGCGTCGGTCTGGAAGCTCGCCACCTGCCCCCAGGCGTGTACGCCGGCGTCGGTGCGGCCGGCGACGGTCAATTCGACTCGCTCGCGCAGGACGATCTCCAGCGCCGCCTCCAGCTCGGCCTGGACGGTGCGCAAGCCCGGCTGGCTCGCCCAGCCGGAGAAGCCGGAACCGTCGTATTCGATATCGAGACGGAAGGAGCCGGTGCTCAAACCAGCTCGAGATAGACCATCTCGGTCGAGTCCGACCGCCGCGGACCCAGCTTGACGATGCGCGTGTAGCCCCCGGGGCGCTCGGAGTACCGCGGCGCCACCTCATCGAACAGCTTGTGAACGATGAACTTGTCGTTGTGGAGGGTCGAGAGCGCCTGCCGGCGGGCGTGCAGGTCGCCGCGCTTGGCCAGCGTGATCAGCTGCTCGACCTCCGGCTTGACCGCCTTGGCCTTGGCCTGGCTGGTTTTGATCCGCTCGTGCTCGATCAGCTGCTTAGAGAGGTTCGACAACAGCGCCTCCCGGTGCGCGGCGTCCCGGCTGAGCTTGTTCCGCTTCTTGCGATGGCGCACAGGGTTCTCCGCTCTGCTCTCGCCGTCGCCTACTCTGGCTGTAGATCGAGGCCGCGGGCGTGCAGGGTCTCGATCACTTCCTCGATCGATTTCTGGCCAAAGTTGGGGATCGCGTTCAGTTCGCCACGCGACTTACGAACTAGATCGCCGACCGTTTGCACGCCGGCGCGCTTGAGGCAGTTATAGGAGCGGACGCCCAGTTCGAGCTCCTCGATCAAGATTTCGTCGAGAGAGTTGTCGCCCCCGGTACCGTTACCGCCAGCGGGCGCCGCGAGCGGGTCTGCGGGAATCGCTTGAACCGGCTCGCGAGCGGTCAGTTCCTCCACCCGCTCGGCGTCGGTGAATATCGCCAGGCTCTTGATCAGGATCTCCGAGGCCTCGCGCAGCGCCGCCCCGGGCTCGAGCGAACCGTCAGTTTCGAGATCGAGGGTGAGTTTGTCGAAATCGGTGCGCTGGCCGACGCGGGCAGCGGCGACGGCGTAGGAGGCGCGGCGGATCGGCGAAAAGATCGAATCGATCGGGATCACGCCGATCGGCTGATCGTCGGACTTGTTCTCTTCGGCCGGCGAGTAGCCGCGGCCGCGGCCGATGGTCAGGTAGACCTCGAGTTTCGTTTTTTTCTCCAGGGTCGCGATCGGCGCCTCGGGGTTGAGGATCTCGACCCCGGAGGGCAGGTCGATGTCCTTTGCCTTGACCTCGCCGGGGCCGGTGGCGACCAGCGGCGCCTCTACCTCGTCGGCGTCGGTGTGCATGCGAACGACGAGGTCCTTGAGGTTGAGGATGAGGTCGGTGACGTCCTCTTTGACGCCCGGCACGGTCGAGAACTCGTGCGCGACGCCCTCGATGCGAACGCTGGTGATCGCGGCGCCGCCCAGCGAGGACAGCAGAACGCGACGGAGGCTGTTGCCGAACGTGTAGCCGAAGCCCTTGTCCAGCGGCTCGATGGTGAAGGTGCCGCGGCGGTCGTCGACTTTCTCGGAAGTGATGCGGGGGACCTGGAAATCAGTGGTCATGAGTTCCTTGCGTATGCGTGTTCAGAGATTGTGGTTTCCGGGCTACTTGGAGTACAGCTCGACGATCAGCTGCTCCTGTACCGGCGCCGAGATCTCGGAGCGCTCTGGATAGCGCAAGATCTTGGCGGTGAGGGAGTCATGATCGGCTTGCAGCCAAGCCGGCACGGTGGAGACGAGTTCCGTCGCCCGCTGGATCGTGTCGGTGGCTGACGACCCGGGCTTGATCGAGATGATGTCTTCGGGCCGTACTTGGTAGGAAGGGATGTCGACTCGCCGGCCGTTGATCATCCAGTGCCCGTGGCTGATCAGCTGCCGGGCCTGGCGTCGAGAGGCGGCAAACCCGAGCCGGACAAGAACGTTGTCGAATCGCGACTCGAGCAGCCGCAGCAGATTCTCACCGGTGACGCCATCCTGGCGCGAGGCCTTGTCGTAGTAGGCGCGGAACTGCTTCTCCAGCACCTGGTAGTAGCGCCGGGTCTTCTGCTTCTCGCGCAACTGCACCCGGTACTCGGACTGCCTCAAACGGCCGCGGCCATGCTCGCCCGGCGGGTAGGAGCGACGCTCGACGCCGCACTTGTCGGTGAAGCAGCGCTCCCCCTTGAGGAAGAGCTTCTGGCCCTCGCGGCGGCACTGCTTGCACTGGGGGGAGGTGTCGCGAGCCATCAGCGCTTAGACCCTCCTCCGCTTCTTCGGCCGGCAGCCGTTGTGGGCCTGCGGCGAGACGTCCTTGACCGTGGTCACGTCGAGCCCGGCCGCCTGCAGCGAGCGGATCGCCGTCTCACGACCCGAGCCCGCCCCCCTGGCGAAGACCTCGACCCGCTCGAGGCCGTGTTCCATACCCTTCTTGGCGGCAGCGTCGGCGGTCACCTGTGCGGCGAAGGGCGTCGACTTGCGTGAGCCTTTGAACCCGGCCGAGCCGGCCGACTCCCAGGCGATCACGTTGCCATCGGTGTCGGTCAGGGTGACGATCGTGTTGTTGAAGGAAGTCTTGATGTGGGCCTGACCGTAGGTCACGTTCTTTTTGACGCGTCGGCGGGCACGCCCCTTGGCGGGTTTTTTCTCGGCCATGGCTGCTCCTACGCCTTACGCTTGCCGGCGACGCTGAGCCGGCGCGGGCCCTTGCGCCCGCGGGCGTTGGTCTTCGTGCGCTGACCACGGACCGGCAGGCCGCGACGATGGCGCAGGCCGCGGTAGGAACCGATCTCCATCAGGCGTTTGACGTTCTGGGAGCGCTCCCGTCGAAGATCGCCCTCGACTTCGCGGTTCTCGACCGCCTCGCGCAGCTTCACGACCTCGTCCTCGGTCAGGTCCTTGCCCTGGGTGCCGGGGTCGATCTTGGTTTCTTCGAGGATCTTCTGCGCCGTCGAGCGGCCGATCCCGAAGATGTAGGTGAGGCCGATCTCGATCCGTTTGTTGACGGGGATGTTCACCCCAGCGATACGTGCCATCGTGCGCTAGCCCTGCCTCTGCTTGTGGCGGGGGTTTTGGCAGATCACCAGAACCGCGCCGTTGCGGCGGATGATCTTGCACTTCTCGCACATCGGCTTAACGGAAGCTCGAACCTTCATCGCTCCGGTCTCGTATCGAAAACAGGATTCCCGCACGCCCCAGGAGTCGGACGGCAGGCGTGAACACCGGCCCACTGGGCCGACCGAGAAAGATAGCAGGGGGCGCTAGCCAGAGAGTCTCAGACAGCTACGCGAGCCCCAACGTCGAGATCGACCGGTCGATCTGGCGCCGCGAGGGCGGCATTGGCAGCTGCGATGAGCGCTTCGGCATCCAAGTCATAGCGCTCTGCCGAGGTGCCGATCACATCGACCGGGATCGTCAAGCGCAACGACAACCCGAACGCGAATATCGCGAACGTAACCGGTATAGCGAGGAAGCCCGTACTTGTCCGAATCAACATGGACCGCAGCCATATCCGGGGCGTCGGGGCGCGCATCCGACATTGACCCCAGCGGGGTGGGGTCAATGTCGGATGCGCGGGTCTCGCGGAGGCTCGGTGTCCGCCACCGCCGGACGTTTGCGGGGTTTCGCTATTCCCTCCTAGGA
Source organism: uncultured Actinomycetes bacterium (assembly GCA_963699125.1). Lineage (GTDB taxonomy): Bacteria > Actinomycetota > Thermoleophilia > Solirubrobacterales > 70-9 > VAYN01. The sequence continues at coordinate 2,334,447 of OY969417.1, read as the reverse complement.
ATCGATCAGGGCGACGGTGAAGCCGTCGTAGCCCTTGGAGCCGACGGTCTGGATCGTGGTCGCGGTGACGCGGGGGTCGTCGGCCAGCATTTGGTGGAGCGCGCGCTGGGCGCGAGTCGTGGGGTCATCGCTCTCCGCTTCGGCCAGGGTGCCGCCGCGGACGACGTTGTCGGCGACGATCAGGCTGCCGGGGCGGGAACGGTCGAGTGCCCAGGCGCAGTAGTTGGGGGTGTTGACCTTGTCGGCGTCGATGAAGGTGAAGTCGAAGGGGCCGGCCCCTTCGTCATCGAGCGCCGGAAGCGTCTCCAGCGCCGGACCGACCCGCAGGTCGACGACGTCGCTCAGCCCCGCCCGCTCGATGCTGCCACGCGCGACCTCGGCGTAGTCGGGATCGGCCTCCAACGTAATCAGCCGGCCACCCTCCGGCATCGCCCGCGCCAGCAGGATCGTGCTGTAGCCGCCAAGGGTCCCGAACTCCAACACCGTCCGCGCCCCCTGCAGCCGCACCAGCAGCTGCAACAGCTTCCCCTGCGGAGGCGAGACCTGGATCTGCGGCAACCCCGCCGCCTCAGCCGCATCCAATGCCCCCTGCAGCGCCTCGTCATGAGGCGCCAACGTCTCCCCCACGAACTCATCGACCGCTGCAAACACTTCCTGATCTGCACCCATGCTCCCGACCCTAGCGATCAACCGAAGCGGCCTCGATAGGAGGGTGCCGATACCCCTCCGCGGGAATGTGCGCGAAGCGCGCGGAAATGCAATCCGATTTCATGCGCGCCATAGGCGCGCAGCATCATCCGGAGCTGCGCCCGCAGGGCGCGCGACTCAATTCCCGCGGAGGGGTATCGGCACCCTCCCTCGCGACCCTTCTCAGTCAGCCTCGTGCCAGGGCGTGAGAGTCCGCGGACCCTCCGCCGTGACCGCGACGGTGAACTCAAAGTGCGCGGCCAACGACCCGTCTTCGGAGAAGACCGCCCAGCCGTCGTCGCCCATCCGCACCAGCGGCCCGCCGGCATTGACCATCGGCTCAATCGCCAGCACCATCCCCTCCTCCAGCTCCGGCCCCTTGCCGGGCTCGCCGAAGTTGGGGACCTGCGGCTCCTCGTGCATCTCGCGGCCGATGCCGTGCCCGACCAGGGTGCGGATGATCGACAGTCCCTCGATCTCGACCGCACGCTGGATCGCCGCCGAGACGTCGCCGAGGTGATGACCCGGGCGCATCTGCTCGATCCCCGCGAAGAGCGAGGCCTGGGTGACGTCGAGCAGCTTGCGAGCCTCAGCGCCGACCGGGCCAACCGGGACGGTCATCGCCGCATCGGCGACCCAGCCGTCCTTGACAACGCCAACGTCGATCGAGAGGAGGTCGCCGCGCTTCAGCTCGTAGGGGCCCGGGATCCCGTGCACGACCATCGAGTTCGGCGAGGCGCAGATCGATCCGGGGAAGCCCCGGTAGCCCTTGAAGGCCGGCTCGGCTTCTTGGGACCGGATGAACTTCTCCGCCGCCGCGTCGAGCTCCTCGGTGGTGACACCGGCCCGAGTCTTCGACTCGAGCATCTTCAGGCAGCGCACCAGGATCGCCCCGGCCCGCGCCATTTTGTCGATCTGCTCAGGCGTCTTGCGGACGATCATCCGGTACACCCAGTGGTCCTTCCACTAAACCGCCTCGTCCTGCTCCAGCCGCATCGTCGCCAGCGTCCTGCGGATCTCCTCGGCGACCTCGTCTGGCGGGAATGCGCCCTCGATGCGGCGTAGGACGCTGCGCTGGTCGTAGTAATCGACCAGCGGCTCGGTCTTGGCGTGGTACTGCTCAAGACGGTTGCGGATCACTTCCGGCTTGTCGTCGTCACGGACGATCAGCTCGCTGCCGTCGAGATCGCAAACCCCCTCTTGCTGCGGCGGGTTGAACTCGACGTGGAAGACGTGTCCGTTCTCGACGCAGGTTCGCCGGCCACCGAGGCGACGCACGACCTCGTCGTCGGAAGCGTCGATGAGGAGCACCGCGGTGACGGCCCGGCCCAGCTCCTCCAGCTTGGCATCGAGCGCTTCCGCCTGCGGCATCGTGCGGGGAAAGCCGTCGAGGATGAAGCCATCGAGGGCCTCCGTGGAGTCGATTCGCTCGCCGATCACGCCCACGATTATGTCGTCGGGGACGAGGTCGCCGCGGTCCATGTACTCCTTCGCCGTCCGGCCCAGCTCTGTCTGCTCACGCACGGCAGCGCGGAGGATGTCGCCGGTGGCGTAGTAGGGGAGCCGCAGGTCTTCCTGCAGCCGCTCCCCCTGAGTGCCCTTGCCCGACCCGGGCGGGCCGAGGAGAACTAGGTTCAGCTCAGGCATCGCCTGGAGCCTATTTGAGGAAGCCCTCGTAGTTGCGCATCATCAGCTGCGCCTCGAGCTGCTTGACCGTGTCCAGCGCGACGCCGATCACAATCAGGATTGAGGTGCCGCCGAAGTAGAAGTTGGCCGACGTCTGGCTGATCAGGATCGTCGGCAACGCCGCCACCGCGCCGAGGTAGAGCGCGCCGGGGAAGGTCAGGCGAGAGAGGATGCGGTCGAGGTACTCCGCGGTCGGTCGGCCGGGCCGGACGCCGGGGATGAAACCGCCGTATTTCTTCAGGTTGTCGGCCTGGTCGACCGGGTTGAAGGTGACCGCCGTGTAGAAGTAGGTGAAGACGACGATGAAGAAGACCTCGCCGGCCACGTAGGCCCAGCTGTTGGGGCCGAAGAAGGCTGCGAAATCGAGCGCTGCGGGGGTGTTGAGGAGCTGGCCGATGGTCGGCGGGAAAGCCATGATCGAGGCCGCGAAGATGACCGGGATCACGCCCGCCATGTTGACCCGCAACGGCAGGTAGGTCGAGCCTCCCGCGGTCATTTTGCGCCCGACGACGCGTTTGGCGTACTGGACCGGGATCCGGCGCTGGCCCTCCTGAACGAAGACGATCGCGACAATCACCGCCAGGGCGATGAAGGGCATCATCACGACGAAGACCTGATCCGGGCTGCCCCACCACTTGGTGATGCCACTCGGGATCGAGGATGCGATCGAGGCGAAGATCATCAGCGAGATGCCGTTGCCGATCCCGCGCTGGGTGATCAGCTCGCCCAGCCACATCAGCAGGGTGCAGCCGGCGGTGAGGCAGATCACGATCAGGAAGGTTTTGGCGGGGGTGAGTTCGCCGACGACGCTGACGCCGGCTTCGCTGCCGAAAGAGCGGAAGAGGAAGACGTAGCCCAGCGACTGGCCGAAGGCGAGGCCGACGGTGAGGTAGCGCGTGTACTGGGTGATTTTCTGCTGCCCGACTTCCCCCTCTTTCTGCAGCCGCTCCAGCGAGGGCACGACCACCGTCAACAGCTGCAGGATGATCGAGGCGGTGATGTAGGGCATGATCCCCAGCGCGAAGAGGCTGAGGCGCGAAAGGCTCCCTCCCGAGAAGGTGTTGAGGAAGCCGAGGATGCTGCCGCCGCCGAAATTGTTCTGGATTTCCTTGACGGCTTCGACGTCGACGCCCGGCGCCGGGATGTAGGCGCCGAGGCGGTACAGCAGCAGCATCGCCGCCGTGAAGGCGAGCTTCTTGCGAATCTCGGCGACGCTGAAAGCGTTCGCAATAGTCCTGAGCATTACGGCTCCAGAGTGTGACAGGAACCGCCAGCCGCTTCGATCTTCTCTTTAGCGGCGGCACTGAAGGCATGCGCGTGGACGTCGAGCTTCTTGGCGATCTCGCCGCGGGCGAGGATCTTGACCGGGTCCGAGCGCTTCGCTAAGCCCTTCTCCTTCAGCGTGGTCGGCGTCACCTCGGCGCCGACCTCGAAGCGTGCCTCGAGGTCGGCGAGGTTCACGGGCTGGGTCTTGGTGCGGAAGTTCTCGAAGGGCATCGACTTCTTCATGTGCGGGCCGCGCAGCTTTCGCATCCGCATGTGGATCGGGTTCTGACCGCCCTCGTAGTTGGCCTTGCGCTTGCTGCCCGAGCGCGAGCCGGCGCCCTTGTGGCCGCGGCCCGAGGTCTTGCCCAGGCCGCTGCCCTCGCCGCGGCCAAGCCGCTTGCGCGGCCTTTTCGAGCCCGGCTTCGGCTTCAGGTTATGCAGCCCAATCTCGTCCGACCGCGGCGTCTCGGCCATCAGGACACCTCCACCAAATGCGAGACGACCTTCAGCTGCCCCTGCAACTGCGGCGAATCCTTGCGCTCCACGGCCTTGCCAATCCGCCCCAGCCCCAGCGCCCTCAAAGTCGCTTTCTGACTCGGATTGGTTCCGTTAGCCGACCGCACCTGCTCGATCTTGACCCCGCTCATGACGAAGCCTCCTCAGCGGGCGGCGCAGTCTCCTCGACCGCCACGGCGTCGGCCTCCCCAGCCTCCGAACCCTCGGCAGCTTCCGGAGCTGCCGCCTCCGCAGCCGGAGCGCTTTCCGCCGCGACCCGACCCTCAGCCTCAGAGCCTGCATCAGCGGCCGGAGCCCCGTCGGCCGGAGCAGCATCCTCCGCGGGTGGCGAGGAGTCGGAGGGTCCGAGAACGGAGGCCCCGCCCCCGCCCGCAGGACCCTCCGACTCCTCGGCAGGCCCCGCGGCGAGATGCTCTCCGTCACCCGAAGTTCCGTCCTGAAGACCAAGCACTTGAGAAACCGTCAAACCCCGCAGCTCAGCCACCTCCTCCGGCCGCCTGAGTCGAACCAGCCCGTCCATGGTGGCCTTGACGAGGTTGATCGGATTCTGAGTCCCAATGCTCTTGGTGAGGACGTCGCGGACGCCCCCCAGCTCGAGCACGGCGCGGACGCCGCCACCGGCGATGACGCCGGTACCGGGACTGGCCGGGCGCAGGACGACGTGTCCGGCCCCGAAGCGCCCGATGATCCTGTGGGTGATCGTCTGGCCGTATTTCGGCACCCGGATCAGGTTCTTGCGGGCGTCCTCGACACCCTTCTGGATCGCCAGCGGCACCTCGCGTGCCTTGCCGTAGCCGATCCCGACCACACCCTCCTCGTCGCCGACGGCGACCAGCGCGGTGAAGGAGAAGCGGCGACCGCCCTTGACCACCTTGGCGACGCGGTTGATCTCGATCACCCGCTCCTGGAGGTCGAGCCCGCGCGGGCTCACCGTCTCGACGTTTTTCGTATCCATTCCCTTCATCTCAAGCGGCCCACCGTAGCGGAACTAGAAGGCCAACCCCCCCTCACGCGCGCCTTCGGCCAGGGCCTTGACACGGCCGTGGTACTGGTAGCCGCCGCGGTCGAAGACGCAGGTCTCGACCCCCGCCGCCTTTGCCCGCTCGGCGAGCAATTCGCCCGCTTTCTTCGCCTGCTCGGAGGCCGTGAGCTTGCGCAGCTCCGGCTCGATCCAGTTGACCGCGGCCACGGTGTGGCCCTTTGTGTCGTCGATCAGCTGAGCGAAGACACCGCGGTTGGAGCGGTAGACGGAGAGGCGCGGGCGCTCCCCCGTGCCACTGACCCGGGCACGAACCCGACGGCGACGGCGCAGCCTGTGCTGGGGCTTGGTCAGGACGGTCATGCCCGCTTGCCCACCTTTCGAAGTACATGCTCGCCGCGGTAGCGGATTCCCTTGCCCTTGTAGGGCTCGGGCGGGCGGCGCTTGCGGATATCGGCAGCGACCTGCCCGACGAGCTGCTTGTCGATTCCCCGCACGACGATCTCGGTCGGCTGCGGGACCTCGAACTCGATGCCCTCCGGAGCATCGATCAAGACCGGATGCGAGAAACCGAGCGCCAGCTCGAGGTTCTTGCCCTTGAGCTGGGCGCGATAACCGACTCCCTGGATCTCCAGCCGCTTCTCGAATCCCTCCGTGACGCCCTCGACCATGTTGGCGATCAGACTGCGCGTGAGGCCATGCAGGGCGCGGTGCTCGCCGCGGTCGGTCGGGCGGGCAACGGTGACGACCCCGTCACCCTGCTCCACCGACATGTCCTGCGAATAGGTCTGCGTCAGCTCTCCCTTGGGACCCTTGACGGCGATGTTGCCAGGGGCGATCTCGACCGTGACGGCCTCGGGGACGGGAACGGGCTTTCTTCCGATTCGGCTCATTTGATCTTGCTCACCAGACGTAGGCGACGACCTCACCGCCGACGCCCTTGGCGCGGGCTTCGTGGCCGGTCATCACCCCGACGGAGGTGCTGACGATCGCGGTGCCGGTGCCGCCGTGAACCCGCGGCACGTTCTTGTGGTCGACGTAGCGGCGGCGGCCGGGGCGGGACACGCGTTCGATCCCGAGGATGACAGGACGGCGGTCCTCCGTGTACTTGAGGCTGACCTCGATCGCCTCGCCGACCGTAGCCGGCTTGCGATGAAAGTCCCTGATGTAGCCCTGCTCCTTGAGGATCCTCGACATCTCCATCTTCAGGCCCGAGAGGGGAATATCCACCTCGTCGTGGCCGGCGCGGATGGCGTTGCGAATCCGGGTCAGGTAATCGGCGATCGGGTCGGTCTGCATCGTCTCGTCCTACCAGCTCGACTTGGTCATGCCAGGGATGTAGCCCTCGTGCGCGGCCTCGCGCAGGCAGATCCGGCAGAGGCCGAACTTGCGGTAGTAGGCGCGCGGGCGCCCGCAGCGACGGCAGCGGTTGTAGCCGCGCGACTTGAACTTGGGTTTACGGCCCTGGCGGGCCTTCTGGGAAGTCTTAGCCATTCTCTGAGCTCTCCTTCTCCGATGCCTCGGAATCGGCCTCTCCGGCGGGTGGCGTGGAGGTGGTCTCCTCGCCCGCAGCTTGCGAGGACGAGGAGTCCTCCTCCGCGACAGGACCCGCCGGCGTGGGCTTTTCGTAGGCCTCGGGATTCTCCTCTTTGAGCTGCTCGAGGGCCGCCTGCTCAGCTTCCGCTTTGAGGCGAGCCTCCTCCTTGCGCTGCTCCTCCTCGGCCTCGGCCTCCGCCTCAGCCGCGGCCGCCTGTCCCGGACGTCTCTCCTGGGCAAACGGCATCCCCAGCGCCAGCAGCAGCTCGAATGCCTCGAGGTCGGTGGCGGCGGAAGTGGTGATCGTGATGTCGAGACCGCGCACGACGTCGACCGAGTCGTAGTCGATTTCGGGGAAGATGAGCTGCTCTTTGACCCCCATCGAGTAGTTGCCGCGACCGTCGAAGGAGCGCGGGTTGAGGCCGCGGAAGTCGCGGATGCGCGGCACCGCGATCGAGGTGAGGCGGTCGAGGAACTCCCACATCCGCGCTCGGCGCAGCGTCACCGAGACGCCGACCGGCATCCCCTCGCGCAGCTTGAAGGAGGCGATCGACTTGCGGGCGCGGCGGACGTTGGGCTGCTGGCCGGCGATCGTCGCCAGCTGTTCCTGGGCCGCTTCGAAGGATTTCTTGTCCTGTTTCTCCTGGCCGAGCCCCATGTTGAGGGTGATCTTGAGCAGCTGCGGCGCCTGCATCGGGGTCGAATAGCCGAACTTCTCGATCAGCGCCGGCAGCACCTCTTGCTCGTAGCGTTCGCGCAGTCGCGGCGGCGGGGCCGCCTGTGAGGTGGGGGTCGCGGTCGCCTCCATCAGTCGATCGCCGCCCCGCTGCGCTTCGCGTACCGGATCCGCTTGCCGCCGTCGTCGCGTCGTACACCGACCCGGGTCGGTTTGTTCCCTTTCGGATCCAGCAACATCACGTTGGAAACGTCGATCGGCCCCTCCTTCTCAACGATGCCGCCGATCTGACCGCCGCGCTGGGTGTCTTTCAGGGAGCGCGGGCGCTCGTGGCGCTTGATCATGTTCAGGCCCTCGACGTAGACGCGGCGGCGCTGCGGATCGGTCCGTACGACGCGTCCCGTCTTGCCGGCGTCCTTGCCGCTGATCACGACCACCTGGTCGTCGGTCCGGATCCGCATCGACTTCATCAGAGAACCTCGGGCGCGAGCGAGATGATTTTCATGAAATTGCGATCGCGCAGTTCGCGCGCCACCGGACCGAAGATGCGAGTCCCGCGCGGATTGTTGCTGGCAGGATCGATCAGAACAGCGGCGTTCTCGTCGAAGGAGATGTAGGTGCCGTCGGGCCGACCAAGAGGCTTGCGGGTGCGCACGACGACCGCCTGCACGACCTCGCCCTTGCGGACGCCGCCCTGCGGGCTCGCCTGTTTGACGGTGGCGGTGATGACATCGCCAACGCTGGCATAGCGGCGGTGGGAGCCGCCCTTGACCCTGATGCAGAGGATCTCGCGGGCGCCCGAGTTGTCGGCGACCTTCAGTCTGGACTCCTGCTGGATCACGTTCCTCTACCTCGCCTTCTCGACGACGTCCATCAAGCGCCAACGCTTGGTCTTGGACAGCGGGCGGGTCTCGATCACCCGCACGACGTCACCCTCTCCAGCCTCGTTGCGCTCGTCGTGCGCGTGCAGCGTCCGCGAGCGGCGGACGATCTTCTCGTAGGTCGGGTGACGACGAGCGATGTCGATGCGAACCGTGATCGATTTGTCGCCTTTGTTGGAGACGACAATGCCCTGCCGAACCTTGGCGGCGTTGGAGACCCGCTCGGCCGGCGACGTCCCGGTACCCGGCGTCCTCTTCGCCTTCGCCGCAGCCCGCCCCTTGCGCCGTTCAGCGGCCTTCGCCTTCCGAGCCGCGAGCCGAGCCACCGCCCTCTCCTCGGGAGTCGCCTGGACCTTGGCTTTGTGAGGCCTGCGCGACCGCTCCAGCCTTCGCCGCTCCTTCCAAGGCAAATCATCCCCCGGCTCCGGCTCCGAAGCCTCTTCCGCGGCCGGAGCCTCCTCAGCTGGAGAATCGTCGGCGGGCGAATCCTCATCCTCAGGCGCATCTGACGCGGGTGGCGTGGCGGTGGGCTCCTCGCCCGGAGCTTGCGAGGACGAGGAGTCCTCTGCCGCGACAGGACCCGCGTCCTGCTGCGCCTCGTCCTGAGGCTCGTCTACCGAATCGTTCTTAGTCTCGTCGTCGCTCATATCCGCTTCGTCTCTCTCTCAACATCGATACCGCGGGCCCGGGCCACGGTCAGCAGTCGTGCCACATCGCGTTTGGCTGCGCCCAAGCGGGCGGAGTTCTCGAGCTCGCCGGTCGCGTGCCGGAAGCGCAGGTTGAACGCCTCCTGCTTGGCGTCGATCAGCCTCGCCACCAGCTCGTCGTCTTTGAGGTCATGGACCTCGGAAGCCTTCATCGGTCCTCGACCCCCTCGCGCTTGACGAATTTGGTCTTGACCGGAAGCTTGTGGCCCGCCAGGCGGAGGGCGTCGCGAGCGAGATCCTCGGGCACGCCGGCCAGCTCGAACATCACCCGGCCGGGCTTGATCACCGCGACCCAACCCTCGGGGTTGCCCTTGCCGGAACCCATCCGGGTCTCAGCCGGCTTCTTCGTGTAGGGCTTGTCCGGGAAGACGTTGATCCAGACCTTGCCACCGCGTTTGATCTTGCGGGTCATCGCGACACGGGCGGCCTCGATCTGGCGGTTGGTGATCCAGCCGCGCTCCATCGACTTCAACCCGTACTCGCCGAAGGCGACGGTGCTGCCGCCCTTGGTGTTGCCGCGCATCCGGCCGCGCATCTGTTTGCGGTGCTTGACCCGCTTCGGCATCAGCATCAGCGCTGACCCCCTCCGCGCTGGCCGCCGCGTCCGCCACGGTCGCCGCCGCGTCCGCCGCGATCTCCGCCGGAGCCGCGTCCGCCACCGGAACGGCCGCGTGGGCCACCTTGCTGCTCCTCGTCGGCGGAGGCGAGATCGGATCGGAAGCCCTCGGGCATGACCTCGCCCTTGTTGATCCAGCATTTGACGCCGATTCGGCCGGTCGTCGTCCGCGCCTCGAAGAAGCCGTAGTCGATGTCGGCGCGCAGCGTGTGCAACGGCACTCGGCCGTCGGCATAGCTTTCCGTCCGCGCCATCTCGGCGCCACCGAGGCGCCCGGAGACCTGGACCTTCACGCCCTTGGCGCCGGAGCGCATGGCGGAGGTCAGGGCCCGTTTCATCGCGCGGCGGAAGGCGACCCGGTTCTGCAGCTGCTCGGCAATCGACTGGGCGACGAGCTTCGCATCGAGCTCGGGCCGCTTGACCTCGCGGATGTTCACCTTCACCGGACTGCCGGTCAGCTTGTGCAGCTCCTTGCGCAGGGCGTCCACTTCGCTACCCGACTTGCCGATGACGATGCCCGGGCGCGCCGTGTGGATGTCGACGGCGACCTCGCCCCGGCGCTCGATCGTGATGTTCGAGAGACCGGCATGCGAGAGCTTGCCGACGATGTGATCGCGGATCTGCAGGTCTTCCTGGAGGACGTCAGCGAAGTTTTTCTCCTCGAACCAGTTCGACTTCCAGGCGTGGATGTAGCCAACGCGGAAGCCCTCGGGGTGGATCTTCTGTCCCATGGGGCCTCTACTCCTCGCTCGGGGTTAGAGCCACGGCGATGTGGCTGGTTCGCTTGTGGATCGGCGTCGCCAGTCCCTTCGCGCGAGGCCGGTAACGCTTCAAGGTCGGGCCTTCATCGACCGTGATCTTCGCAATCCGCATCTCATCGGCGATCAGGTCGTGGTTGTTCTCCGCGTTGGCGGCGGCCGAGTCGATCAGCTTGTGGATGTCCTGGGCGGCGGCGCGGGGCGAGAACTGCAGCAGTGCGCGGGCCTTTTCGATGTGCAGGCCGCGGACCTGATCGGCGATCAGCCGCGCCTTGCGGGGAGCGATGCGCACGTAGCGAGCGCTGGCTCGCACGACCGGCGGGGCGGCTGGAGCGGGTGCGGCTTTTTTCGCCGGCGCCTTCGCTTTGCTCTCGGCTTTTGCCGCGGCTTTCGTGGGCTCGGCTTTTTTCGCGCTCGCTTTGCTCGTTGCTTTTTTCGCCGCCGCTTTGGTGGCTTTTTTGGCCGACGATTTCGGCGCTTTTTTCGCAGCTTTTTTGGTCGTTTTCTTCTCGTCCGCCATCTCTATTCACCCCTGCCGGTGCCAGCGTGGGAGCGGAAGGTCCGGGTTGGCGCGAACTCTCCTAGCTTGTGCCCGACCATCGACTCGGAGATGAAGACCGGGACGTGCTTGTGCCCGTCGTGGACGGCGATCGTGTGGCCGACCATCTCCGGGAACACGGTCGAGGTCCGCGACCAGGTTTTGACCATCTGTTTTTTGCCGGCCTCGTTCAGCGCGGAGATCCGGGCCATCAGCCTCTCTTCGACCCACGGACCCTTTTTCGTCGAGCGACCCATCGCTTAGCGTCCCTTCTTCTTGCCGCGGCGCCTGCCGCGGACGATGTAGCGATCGGACTGCTTGCCCTTCTTGCGGGTCCGGTAGCCGAGGGTGGGCTTCCCCCATGGAGTCACCGGGTGGCCGCCCGGAGTGTGGTGGGCCTCCCCGCCGCCATGCGGGTGATCAACCGGGTTCATCGCCACCCCGCGGCTCTGCGGACGCTTCCCCTTGTGGCGGTTGCGACCGGCCTTGCCGATCTTCATGTTCTGGTGCTCGGCGTTGGAGAGGGTGCCGACGGTCGCGCGGCACTCGGCGCGGACCATCCGCATCTCCGAGGACGGCAAGCGCAGCGTCACCATCTCGCCCTCCTTCGCGACCAGTTGGATCGCGGTGCCCGCGGCACGGCCAAGCTTGCCGCCCTGACCGGCGATCAGCTCGACGTTGTGGACGATCGTGCCGGTCGGCATCTGGCCCAGCGCCATCGCGTGGCCCGGTTTGACGTCGGCGCTGGGGCCCGACTTGACCTCGTCGCCGACCGCGAGCTGGGACGGGGCAAGGATGTAGTCCTTGTGCCCGTCGGCGTAGTGCAGGAGGGCGATGTAGCAGCTCCGGTTGGGGTCGTACTCGATCGTCGCGACCTTCGCCGCCACGCCGTCCTTGAGGCGCTTGAAGTCGATCTTGCGGTAGCGCCGCTTGGCGCCACCGCCGCGATGCCGCGCGGTGACGCGGCCGTTGACGTTGCGCCCGCCGGACTTGCGCAGGCCCTCGGTCAGCTTCTTTTCCGGCTCGCTGGCGGTCAGCTGCTCGCGCAGCGGGTAGGTCGCGAAGCGGCGGCCGGGGCTGGTCGGTTTCGTCTTGCGGTTCGGCATCGTGTACTCCCTACGCGGTCTCCGCGCCCTCGAACAGCTCGATCCGTTCGCCCGGCGCGACCTGGACGATCGCCTTCTTCCAGGCCCTGGTGCGCCCGCGCTGCAGGCCGCGACGCTTCGGCTTCGAACGAACCTTGGAGGTCCGCACCTGCGCGACCTCGACCCCGAAGACCTCGTGTACCGCCTGGGCAATCTGCGTCTTGTGGGCGCGATCGTCGACCCGGAACGTGTACTTGCCTTCAGCGATCAGGGCGTAGCTCTTCTCGGAGATCACCGGACGAATGAGGATGTTGCGAGCGTCCATCAGCCCAACCTCTCCTGCAGCGAAGCCAGCGCGGCTTCGGAGACGACCATCGCGGCAGCGCCGATCACGTCGGCGACACCGGTCGCGCCGACCTCGAGCACGTGGGTGCGGGGGATGTTGCGGAAGCTCTTCATCGCGCCGGTCTCCTCGGCGCTCAGCACGACCAAAGTCGGGCTCTTCGCCCCCCATTTCTCCAGCGCGGCCGCGGCCTGTTTGGTCGAAGGAGCCTCGAAGGAGGAGGCGTCGAGGACGGCGATGCTGCCGCGCTCGGCATGAACCGAGAGCGCCGAGCGCATTGCCCGGCGGCGAGCTTTGCGGTTGACCTTGACCGTGTAGTGGCGCGGCTTCGGGCCGAAGGTGACGCCGCCGCCGAAGCGGCTGGACACGCCGAGCGCGCCGACGCGAGCGCGGCCGGTTCCCTTCTGGCGCCAGGCCTTGGCGGTCGTGAACGAGACCTCGCCGCGGGTCAGCGTCGAGGCGGTGCCACGGCGGCGCGAGGCAAGGTCGGCGCGAGCCGCCTCGTGGACCAGCGACTGGTGGAAGGGCTCGGAGAACAGCTCTTTGGGCAAGTCGGCTTTGGTCGACTTGCCGAGGACGGTGACTTTAGACATCGGTCCTCACCTCGACGATCGCGTTGCGCGAGCCCGGAACCGAGCCCTTGATCAGCAGCAGGTTGCGCTCGGCGTCGATATCGGCGATCTCGAGACCCTTCTGCGTGACGCGCTTGTTGCCCATCTGGCCGGGCATCCGCATTCCTTTGAAGACGCGGGCCGGGAAGGCGCTGGCGCCGATCGAGCCCGGGGCGCGGACGTTGTGCGAGCCGTGACTGACGGGTCCGCGACTGAAGTTGTGGCGCTTGATGCCGCCCTGGAAGCCCTTGCCGATCGAGATACCCGCGACCTTGACCTTCTGGCCCGGCTCGAACCCGGCGACGGTGACGTCGTCGCCGATCTTTGGACCGTCCTCGGCGCCGAGGTTCTCGTCGCGGAACTCGACCAGATGGCGCATCGGCGGCGCGCTGGCCTTCTTCAGGTGGCCTTCCTCGGCCTTGCTCAGCTTGCCCTGCTTGACCTCGCCAAAGGCGAGCTGCACGGCCGCGTAGCCGTCGCGGTCGCGGTCGCGGACAGCGGTCACCTTGCAGGGGCCCGCCTCGATCACGGTAACCGGGATGACGCTGCCGTCCTCGCGGAAGACCTGGGTCATGCCCAACTTCTTGCCGAGGATCGCGGCCATGGCTAGAGGCGGATCTCGATGTCGACGCCCGCAGGCAGCGAGTCCAGGCGCTGCAGCGAGTCAACCGTTTTCGGCGACGGCTGGAGGATGTCGATTAGGCGCTTGTGGGTGCGGATCTCGAAGTGCTCACGCGAGTCCTTGTCCTTGAACGGCGAGCGGATCACGCAGTAGACGTTTTTCTCGGTCGGCAGCGGCACCGGGCCGGAGACGCTGGCACCGGTTCGCTCCGCGGTCTCGACGATCTCGCGGGCAGCCCGATCGATGGCGTCGTGGTCGTACGCCTTCAGTCGGATTCGAATTTTCTGTGCCGCGATCGCTGCCACTTTTCCTGCTGTCCTTGTCTTTCTTGCGCGCTCTTATCGCGCATAAAGGGCGGGGCCCCTTGAGGTGGGGCGCCGCCCCGGTCGTATGTCCTTTGCAGTTGTCTCGCCGCCCGGAGGCAGCGAAAGGGCGGGCTCGGGCCCGCCCTTGAGGTCGCTACTCGATGATCGCGCTGACGACCCCCGAGCCGACGGTGCGGCCACCCTCGCGGATGGCGAACCGCAGGCCCTGGTCCATGGCGATCGGCTGGATCAGCTCGATCGTCATCTCGACGTTGTCTCCCGGCATCACCATCTCGGTCCCATCGGGGAGGTTGGCGATCCCGGTCACGTCGGTGGTGCGGAAGTAGAACTGAGGCCGGTAACCGGAGAAGAACGGAGTGTGACGACCGCCCTCCTCCTTCTTCAGGCAGTAGACCTCGGCTTTGAACTTGGTGTGCGGCGTGATCGAGCCGGGCTTGCAGAAGAACCTGGCCACGCTCGATCTCCTCGCGCTTGGTGCCACGCAGGAGGGCGCCGATGTTGTCGCCGGCCTGACCCTGGTCGAGGATCTTGCGGAACATCTCGACCCCGGTGACGACGGTTTTGGTCGTGTCGTTGATGCCGACGATCTCGACCTCGTCGCCGCTGTTGACGATGCCCTGCTCGACGCGGCCGGTGGCGACGGTGCCGCGACCGGTAATCGAGAAGATGTCCTCGATCGGCATCAGGAAGGGCTTGTCGAGCTCGCGCACCGGCTCGGGGATGTAGGAGTCGAGCGCGTCGGCCAGCTCGAAGACGGCTTTCTGAGCCTCCTCGTCGCCTTCCAGCGCCTTCAGCGCCGAGCCCTTGACGATCGGGGTCTCGTCACCCGGGAAGTCGTACTCGTCGAGGAGTTCCTTGACCTCCTCCTCGACCAGCTCGATCAGTTCGTCGTCGTCGACCTGGTCGACCTTGTTGAGGAAGACGACCACGTGCGGGACGTTGACCTGGCGAGCAAGCAGGATGTGCTCGCGGGTCTGCGGCATCACCCCGTCGGCCGCCGAGACCACCAGGATCGCGCCGTCCATCTGGGCGGCACCGGTGATCATGTTCTTCACGTAGTCGGCGTGGCCGGGGCAGTCGACGTGGGCGTAGTGACGGTTCTCGGTCTCGTACTCGACGTGCGAGGTCGCGATCGTGATCCCGCGCTCTTTCTCCTCCGGAGCGTTGTCGATCTCCGCGAAGCTCTTCGCCTCGGCGCCGCCCTTGGTGGAGAGGGTCTGGGTGATCGCGGCCGTCAGCGTCGTCTTTCCGTGGTCGATGTGACCGATCGTGCCGACGTTCACATGCGGCTTATCGCGCTCGAACTTCTCCTTTGACATCTCTCTCCGTTCTACCTTTCGAAGTCGTTGTTCTGTCTGGGTTGGCTGCTTGAGTTATGAGGGCACTGCCTGGCAGGGAGCTTTTTATCTGCCTGCGGGCGAACCTGGGAAATATAGCCAGATGCTGCGCCCTGTCGCGGTTGGGTCTAAGAGCTGGCCCCCACTGGCTCTCCAGAGCGGTGTTCGACGATTTCCTCGGCGATGCTCCCGGGGACCTCCTCGTAGCGCTCGAACTGCATCGTGTAGCTGGCGCGCCCTTGGGTCGAGGAGCGAAGGTCGGTGGCGTAACCGAACATCTCGCCGAGCGGGACGAAGGCCTGGACCGCGAGCGCGTTGCCCCGCTGCTCCTGACCCTGGACTTTGCCGCGGCGACGGGAGAGGTCGCCGATGACGTCGCCGAGAAAGTCCTCGGGGGTGACGACCTCGACCGACATCACCGGCTCCAGCAGGACCGGGTTGGCCTTGCGGGCGCCCTCCTGGATCGCCATCGAGCCGGCGATTTTGAAGGCCATCTCCGAAGAGTCGACATCGTGGTAGGAGCCGTCAACGAGTTCGACTTTGACGTCGACCATCGGGTAGCCGGCCTTGACGCCGTTTTCCAGCGCCTCCTCCATGCCCTGCTGGGCGGGGCCGATGAATTCGCCGGGAATGGTGCCGCCCTTGATTTTGTTGACGAACTCGAAGCCCTCGCCCGGTGCCGGCTCGAGGTTGATGACGACATGGCCGAACTGGCCGCGACCGCCGGTCTGGCGGACGAAGCGCGCCACGACTTTCTCGACCCGCTTGCGGATCGTCTCGCGGTAGGCGACCTGCGGCTTGCCGACGTTGGCGTCGACTTTGAACTCACGCAGCATGCGGTCGACGATCACCTCGAGGTGAAGCTCGCCCATGCCGTGGATCAGCGTCTGGCCGGTTTCCTCGTCGGATTCGATCCTGAAGGTCGGATCCTCCTCGCCGAGGCGCTGCAGGGCAGCCCCCATCTTCTCCTGGTCGGCTTTGGTCTTGGGCTCGATCGCGACCGCGATCACCGTCTCCGGGAATTCGATGCTCTCGAGCGCGATCGGCGCGTCCGGGGCGGCGAGGGTGTCGCCGGTGCTCGTCTGCTTGAGGCCGACGCCGGCGCAGATGTCGCCTGAGTAGACCTCCTCGATCTCCTCGCGGCTGTTGGCGTGCATCATCAGCAGCCGGCCGATCCGCTCGGTCTTGCCGCTGGAGACGTTGAGGACGCGACCGCCCGCCTCGAGCTTGCCCGAGTAGACGCGGAAGTAGGTGAGTTTGCCGACGTAGGGGTCGGTCATGATCTTGAAGGCGAGAGCAGCGAAGGGAGCGCTGTCATCGGCGGGGCGTTCGGACTCGGTCGGCTCGTCTTCGCCTTTGCCGGCCGGCACCAGCCCGACGACCGGGGGGACCTCGAGCGGCGAGGGCAGCAGCTCGACGATCGCGTCGAGCAGCGGCTGCACGCCCTTGTTCTTGAACGAAGAGCCGCAGAGGACCGGCGTCACCTTGGTGTCGAGGCAGGCGCGGTGCAGCGAGCTGGCGATCCGCTCGTGCGGGATCTCCTCCTCGGCGAGGTAGGCCTCCATCAGCTCGTCGTCATAATCGGCGCAGGCCTCGATCAGCTGGGTCCGGTATTCGTCGGCCTGATCGCGCAGGTTCTCGGGAATCTCGATCGTCTCGTATTCGGCGCCGAGCTCGTCGGTCCAGATCATCGCCTTCATCTCGACCAGGTCGACGATGCCTTCGAAGTCGCCCTCGCTGCCGATCGGCAGCTGAATCGGCAGCGGGTTGGCGCCGAGCCGATCGACCATCGTCTGCACCGAGTTGAAGAAGTCGGCGCCGGTGCGGTCCATCTTGTTGATGTAGGCGAAACGGGGAACCTTGTACTTGTCGGCCTGGCGCCAGACCGTCTCCGACTGGGGCTCGACGCCGGCGACGGCGTCAAAGACGGCGACGGCGCCGTCGAGCACACGCAAGCTGCGCTCGACCTCGACCGTGAAGTCGACGTGGCCGGGCGTGTCGATGATGTTGATCCGGTGGCCCTTCCACTCACAGGCGGTGGCGGCGGAGGTGATCGTGATCCCGCGCTCCTGCTCCTGTTCCATCCAGTCCATCACCGCAGCGCCCTCGTGGACCTCGCCCATCTTGTGGGTACGACCCGTGTAGTAGAGGATGCGCTCAGTCGTCGTCGTCTTACCGGCGTCGATGTGCGCCATGATCCCGATGTTGCGGGTCTTCTCTAGGGGGAAGCTTCGTGGCATGGTCTGAACGTGTTTGCTCTCTCGAAGTGGGTTATCGGTGAAACGGAAACGACCTGGTACTGAGCAGGATCGGCGCAACCAGCGTCAGCGCAAAAAAAAGGCCCCAGCGGGCCCGGCGAAGCGTGCTGCGAAAAAACTGCCTGAGCGACGGGCGATGATAGCAGCGGCGCGGCGGCGCATCGGACCCGCCGCCACGAAGTTCGCCAGGCGGCTTGCGAGGTGGAGCCGAGGCGTCGATCGCACCGCCAACCGGGGGCTGGAGCGAGTCCACCCGGCGATGGTTCAGAGCCTTCACCGGGGTCGGATCGAGGTGAAGCGCGTGGCTGCCTGGATGGGGCCGCGGGTGCGACCCGTCGTGGTTCGGTTCTTTCGCGGTCTGGCCGTTGGCGAGCGCTGGCTGCGGCTGGCATGCGGCGCTGCGGTGCGGGCGGCAACCCGGGCCAGCGCGGTCCTCACCCCACAACGCGCGCTCGGCGCCGTCATCGTCGCCGCCGGGGTCTGCCTGATTGCCTCCCAGTTCGTCGACTACCGCGGGGTCGAGATCGGCCAACCGGGATACGCCGATCTGCCCGGCGCCACCCGCCCGCCAACCGTCGACGTCAGGACCGCCGGCGAGGCCCACTCCTACCTGCTGGTGCCACTGGGCCTGATCGCCGCCATGCTCGGCCTCCTCGCGGCGAGCCGGGACCGGCGGCGGCTGGGGCTGATCGTGTCGGCCGCCGGCCTGCTCGCGCTGGCCACGATCTTGCTCGTCGACCTCCCCAACGGCCTCGATGCAGGGGTCCAGGCCTCGCGCTTCGCGGGGGCAACGGCGGTGCTCGAAGACGGCTTCTACGCCGAGCTCGCGGCGGCGGGAGGACTGGTTCTCGCCGGACTGCTCTACTATGCGCGGCCGTGCCGAATACGAATCAGCTCGTCAGGAAGGGCCGCAAGCGCCCGAAGAAGAAGACCACGACGCCGGGCCTCAAGTCGGGCCAGGGTCGCAAGAAGCGCGTAGCCGCTCCGCAACGGCGCGGCGTCTGCACCCGTGTCGCCACCGTAACGCCGAAGAAGCCGAACTCGGCTCTGCGCAAGATCGCCCGTGTGCGGCTGACCAACGGGATGGAGGTCACCACCTACATCCCCGGCGAGGGGCACAACCTTCAGGAGCACTCGGTGGTGCTGATTCGCGGTGGTCGCGTCAAGGACCTGCCAGGCGTCCGCTACAAGGTCGTCCGCGGCACCCTCGACGCCGCCGGCGTCTCCGACCGCAAGCAGGCCCGCTCCCGCTACGGCGTCAAAGCCTCCTCCTAATGCCGCGTCGCTCCGCTGCACAGATCCGGCCGGTCGAGCCCGACGCCAGGCACCGCAACCGCCTCGTCCAGCAGGTCATCAACAAGGTGATGACCGACGGTAAGAAGTCCCTGGCCGAGCGGATCGTCTACGACAGCCTGGCGATCGTCAGCGAGCGCAACGGCGAGGATCCGGTCGAGACGCTGGAGGCAGCGATCAAGCAGCTGACCCCGGTGCTCGAGGTTCGCTCCCGCCGGGTTGGCGGTGCCACCTACCAGGTTCCGGTCGAGGTTCCGGCCCGCCGCGCCCGCACCCTCGCGGTGCGCTGGCTGGTCCAGTTCGCCCGTGCTCGCCGCGAGTACTCGATGGCCGAGCGTCTCGCCGGCGAGATCCTCGATGCGACGCAGCAGCAGGGCAGCGCCTGGAAGCGGAAGGACGACATCTACCGAATGGCCCAGGCAAATAAGGCGTTTGCCCACTACCGCTGGTAGAGAGGCGGGCTCTCTAAGGTTCAGAAGATGAGCCGGCCGATCCTTGCCGTTGACATCGACGGGGTCATCTCCTTGTTCGGCTTTGACGAGCCTCCGGGCAAGGCGGTGAAGTTCGAGCTGGTCGACGGGATGATGCACTGCATTTCGCTGCCGGCGGGGGATCGGCTGATGCGGCTCTCCGAGCACTATGAGCTTGTCTGGGCGAGTGGCTGGGAGGATCGGGCGAACGACTACCTGCCGAACATCCTCGGCCTGCCTGAGCTCCCGCACCTCACCTTCAACGGCGCCGCCCGCTTCGGCTCCGCCCACTGGAAGCTCGGACCTCTCGACGAGTACTGCCAGGGCCGGGCGATGGCCTGGGTCGACGACAACTTCGACGAGAGCTGCTACGAGTGGGCCAGAGAGCGGCCGGAGCCGGCCCTGCTGGTTCCCACCGAAGCTCACCTCGGCCTCGAGGAGGCCCAGACCGAAGCATTGATCGCCTGGGCGCGCGGCCTCTAGAGCTACACTGGGCCGGGTGACGGGTTTCTGGCCGATTTTCTTTCTGCTGGTCGTTTTGAAGATCCCGGTTTTGGGATCGCTCTGGCTTGTTTGGTGGGCAAGCAAGGCGACGCCTGAGCCCGACGGGGCGGCCGAGGACTCCGACGGCGGCTTCAAGCGGCGACCGCGACCACGGCTGCCGCGGGGCCCGCGCCGCGGTCCCCATGGCGGTGGCGCCGCGGTGTCACTGCCGCCCTGCCCGCCGGGCGGCCGCACCAGGGTCGTCAGGCCCGCTGCGCAGCCTGCTTTCGCTCGCGCCGGATCTCGCGCAGATAGGGATGGAAGTCGACCTCGACCGTATGGCGCTTAGAGGCGACGAAGCGCTTCCTCATCTTCAGTTCCTCAGCTGCGATCTGCCGTCGCATCTCCGCCGCCGGCGGTAGCGACACCCGGCCGCCGAGCAGATCGGCGACCCATTCCGACTGCGCCTCGGCGAGCGGCATGATCGGCCCCAGCGGCTGGATGAAGCCGATCAGGAAGAGCCCCGGGCGCTCGACCGAGACCACCCGCCGGTAGAGCGGCAGGCGGTTGTCCGGCGCCGAGAAGACCTCGGGGTTGAAGAAGGGGAAGGTCATCTTGTAGCCGGTGCAGTAGATGACGAGGTCGATCTCCTCTTCGCTGCCGTCGGCGAAACGAACTTCGCGACCGCCGCTGAAGCGATCGATGTTGGGCTTCACCGAGATGTCCCCGTGTCCGAGGCGGGGCAGCAGCTCCGAGGAGACGGTCGGGTGCGCCTCGAACAGCTTGTGGTCGGGCTTCGGCAGCCCGTAGGCGGTCATGTCGCCGGCGGCGACGCCGAGGGCGCGCGTGGCGAAGAAACGCTGGACCGGTAGCGGCAGCATCGAGACGATCGGGTTCGAGAGCTCGTCGATCGGCTTGCCGTTGATGTACTTCGGGATCACGTAAGCGCCCCGGCGCATCGCCAGGAAGGTGGCGTCGGCGATCCGCGACGACTCGACCGCGACGTCGGTCGCCGAGTTGCCGAGGCCCAGCACCAGCACCCGCTTGCCACGCAGGACGTCGGGCTCGCGGTAGTGGTGGACGTGCATCTGCTCGCCGGCGAACTCGTCGGCTCCGGGGAACGGCGGTTCCGGCCAGCGCGGGTCCCAGTGGTGCCCGTTGGCGACCACGAGCGCCCGGTAGCGATGGGTCTCCCGGCCGCCCTCGGCATCCTCGACCGTGACCTCCCACCCCCTCTCGCGAGGCTTGGCCGCGACCACCTCGGTGCGGAAGCGGATCTTCTCCCGCAGGCCGAAATGGTCGACGTATTCGTCGAAGTAGGCCGCCATCTGGAAGTGGTCCGGGTAGTCGGGGTAGTGGTCCGGCATCGGCAGGGTCTTGAAGGCCATCACCCGCCGCGAGGTGTTGATGTGCAGCGAGCGGTAGGCGGACGACATCCCGTTGTCGTTCTCGAAGCGCCAGTTGCCACCGACCTGTGAGCCCTTCTCGTAGCAGTCGAAGGGAATGCCGCGCGCGTTCAGCACCTGGCAGGCGGCGGTGCCCGAGCTCCCGGCTCCGATGATGCATACCGTCCCGGCATCCGCCATGGACGGGAATCTATCTAGGTGGGATTAGCGAAACTCGGGTGCACGGGCTGGTGAGCACCATATCCGGGGGCGTCGGGGGTGCGTAGCCGACTTTGTCCCCAGCGGGGTGGGGTAAATGTCGGATGCGCGGGTCTCGCGGACGCGGTGTCCGCCACAGCCGGACGTTGCGCCTACAGCTAGCCGCAGACGGCGGTCCGGTTCGCGCTCGAGGCGGCGAGCGCGGCGTTTGCGCTCGCGGCGGCGGCGTTGGCCCCGGCGAGGCGCCGTTTCGCGCCCTTGTACAGCCGGTTGGCTTTCTTCAGGCGTTTGCTGGCGCGGCGAAGCGCGGCTTTACTGCCCGAGTTGCGTGCCGCTTTGAGCGCCCTGCGGGCCCCCCGCACCGCGTTGGCGGCGCGGCTCGCATCGCGTTTGCGCCGGGCGACGACGCCTCGCGCCGCCGCGGCCACCGCGGTCGCCTGGGCAAGCTGGGCTTCGGCGACCGCGCAGCCGGGAGGCCGGGCGCCGCTTCCGATCACGTTTATCCCGGTATAGGGAGGCGGGATTTCGTCCACCTGCTCAATCACGGGAATCGTTTCGGCGACGAACGCCTGTAGGGAAGTGGACGACCCCACCCGAGCGAAGACGCTGGGTTTGTTCGGCCGCGCACATTCGAAGCCCCAGCTGACGATTCCGGTGACGCGGTAGCCGCCGCCGTCGATCGGCGACAGCAGAGGACCGCCGCTGTCGCCCTGGCAGGTGCCGGTGCCGCCGGCGAGGTCGCCGGCGCAGAGCATCGTCAGCGCGTCGAAGGCGCTGGTGTCGATCTCGGGGCGACCGCAGGTCGAGTCGTCGACGATCGGCACCCCGGCCTCCTTGAGAACAGGGCTCAGCGGCCCTTTGTAATAGGTGTCGCCCCAGCCGGTGATGGCGGCGGCGCGCCCCGGCGTCCACAGCGCTCGCTCGGTCGGACCGGCCAGCTGCAGGCGCGGCCGCAGCGAGACCGTTTCGAGCGTGATGAAGCCGACGTCGTTGCGGAAGCGCTGCGGATAGTTCAAAGACGGGTTGTAGCCGGTATTAGCCCAAACGTCGTAGGCGTAGATCAGTTCGCCGCCCGAGGAGAGCAGGGTCCGGCCCAGCCAGACTTCGACGCTGAAGATTTCTTTGAAGTTCCCGAATTCATCCCGCACGCAATGTGCGGCCGTCATCACGATGAAGGGGTGGATCAGCGTCCCACCACAGAAGAACGTCCCTTCGTCGGTTTCGATCCGGAGCTGGGCCTGCCACGGGTATTTGCTGTTGTCGGTCGCATTGCCGCCGACGATCTGCGGCGAGGGACCAGCCTCCTCCACGCGCGGCTGCTGCCCCTGCGGGGCAAGCCGCAGGTGCTCCAGCGGCGGCTGACCGAGAGCCCCGGCGGCGGGCAGGGCGACGAGCAACACCAGCGCGGCGACAAACCCAGCTATGGCGCTTCTGCGAAGTATCACGGCGGCGATCCTACTGATCACTGGGCCATTTTGCACCAACACCGTGGTTCCCAAAACTCCCCAGCCTCCGCCACCCAGCCTCCGCCATGGAGATCGAGCAGCGGGAGCGATTCGTGGGAGGGGTCGGGTGCCCCTCGAAACGTCTTGTACTTTTTCGCGGCAGCGGTTGACGGACAGCCAGCGACGCGCCTCGAAAAAGTTAAGTGAAGAGGGGCACCCGACCCCTCCCCCACCAAACTATTTCTCGTCGCTGGTCTGCTCGATCTCCTGAGCCAGCTCCTCGAGCTCCTCCGCAAACGAAGGCCCGAAGCCCTCGACCGGTGCCTCGACGCCGTCGACGCCGAGCTCGGCAGCCAACTCCTCCTCGTCGAG
Organism: uncultured Actinomycetes bacterium; assembly: GCA_963699125.1. Classification (GTDB taxonomy): domain Bacteria; phylum Actinomycetota; class Thermoleophilia; order Solirubrobacterales; family 70-9; genus VAYN01. The sequence goes on along the minus strand of OY969417.1, from coordinate 2,311,352 downwards.
CAGGTCCTCGTCGCTCGGCGGTTCGATCGCCACCGCGGGCTCGATCGCGACCGTCCGATAGTGCTTGAGGCCGGTCGCGGCCGGAATCAGCTTGCCGATGATCACGTTCTCCTTCAGCCCCACAAGCCGGTCGCGTTTGCCCTCGAGGGCAGCGTCCGTGAGCACCTTGGTGGTCTCCTGGAAGGAGGCGGCGGAGAGGAAAGACTCGGTGGCCAGCGAGGCCTTGGTGATGCCGAGGATGACCTCCTCGCCTTTCGCCGCCGTGCCGCCTTCCTCTTTCGTCTTCTTGTTGAGCCGCTTGAGGTTGCCGCGATCCTCGAGCTGGCCCGGTAGCAGGCTGGTCGAGCCCTTCGACTCGATCCGCACCTTCTTCAGCATCTGGCGTGCGATCAGCTCGATGTGCTTGTCATTGATGTCGACGCCCTGGGCCCGGTAGACCTTCTGCACCTCATCGACCAGGTAGAGCTCGGTGTCAGTGCGGCCGCGAATCGCCAGCAGGTCAGCCGGGTAGAGCGAGCCTTCGTTCAGCTGCTCGCCGACCTCGACCTTGTCGCCGTCGGCGACGTGCAAGCGGGTCCGGGGCGGGAAGCTGTAGGAGTGCTCCTCACCGCTGGACTCGGTGACGATCACTTTCAGCGCTTTGTCGGTCTCCTCGATCGAGACCTTCCCGGCCGCCTCCGCCATCTGCGCCAGGCCCTTCGGTTTGCGCGCCTCGAAGAGCTCGACGATGCGCGGCAGGCCCTGGGTGATGTCCTGGCCCGCGACTCCTCCGGTGTGGAAGGTGCGCATGGTCAGCTGGGTGCCGGGCTCACCGATCGACTGGGCGGCGATGATGCCGACCGCGTCGCCAATGTCGACCATTGACCCGGTCGCTGGCGCGACGCCGTAACAGGAGCGGCAAACGCCGGACTCGGCGTCGCACTTCAGAGTCGAGCGGACGGGGACCTTGACCGCCTCGTCGCCGAAGGCCTCGGCGATCGCTTCCACGTCTGGCAGTGTGATCTCCTGGTTGCGCTTGAGCAGATCGCGGCCGCGCTTGGTCTCGAGCTTCTTCGCCGCCAATCGCCCGAGCAGATTGTCGTTGAGCGAGCCATCGTCTTTGCGCAGGACCATCTCGATGTGGTCCTTGGTTTTGCAGTCCTCCTGGCGCACGATCACGTCCTGGGCGACGTCGACAAGGCGTCGCGTCAGATAGCCGGAATCGGCCGTGCGCAGCGCCGTGTCGGCGAGCCCCTTGCGGGCGCCGTGGGTGGAGATGAAGTACTCCAGGACCGAGAGGCCCTCCATGAAGTTGGCCTTGATCGGCCGCTCGATGATCTCCCCTTTCGGGTTGGCCATCAGGCCGCGCATCCCCGCCAGCTGGCGGATCTGTTTGAACGACCCACGGGCGCCGGAGTTGGCCATCATGAAGATCGGGTTCAGCTCGTCGAGGTTGTCCTCCATCGCCTGGGCGACCTCGTCGGTAGCCCGGTTCCAGTGCGCGGTGACGGCCTCGTGGCGCTCCTCGGCGGTGATGTAGCCGTCGTCGTACTGTCCCTGGATCGCTTCCGTCTCCTTCTCGTAGCGCTCGAGGATCGCCGGCTTCTCCGGCGGCGAGACGACGTTGTTCTTGGAGACCGTGATCCCGGCCTGGGTCGCGTAGTGGAAGCCGAGGTCCTTGAAGGCGTCGAGCACCTGTGAGACCGCCGGCGCGCCGTAGGCCTCGACCAGGCTGGAGACCATCTCGTTGACGTCGCGCTTCTTCAGCGAGTGGTTGACGAACTCGTACTGCTCGGGGTCGAAGTCGTCGCCGAGGGCATCGGCGAGGGCGCGCTCGATCTTTTCGTTGAAGATGATGCGCCCAACGGTGGTCAGGAAGTGCTCGTGCCCAGCCCGCCGGAACTCGGCCTGGTCGTGCAGTTTGCAGCCGCCGTTCTCGTAGACGAGCTCGGCCTCCTGGGCGGAGCGGAACACCTTCACGCTCGGGCCCGAGCCGTTGCCGCCCTTGCCCGACTTCAGCGCCTCATCGGCCTTCGCCAACTCGTCCTCGTCGGGGCCATAGGTCAGGTAATAGATGCCGAGCACCATGTCCTGGGTCGGCGTCGCCAGCGGCGCCCCGTGGGCCGGAGAGAGGATGTTGTTGGCCGACAGCATCAGGATCCGCGCCTCGGCCTGGGCCTCGGCGGAGAGCGGCACGTGGACCGCCATCTGATCGCCGTCGAAGTCGGCGTTGAAGGCGTGGCAGACCAGCGGGTGGACCTGGATCGCCTTGCCCTCGACCAGGACCGGCTCGAAGGCCTGGATGCCGAGGCGGTGCAGGGTCGGCGCCCGGTTGAGCAGGACCGGGTGCTCGTGGATGACTTCCTCGAGCACGTCCCAGACCTCCGGGATCATCGACTCCACCATCTTCTTCGCCGCCTTGATGTTCTGGACGGCTTTGCGCTCGACGAGCTGGGCCATGATGAATGGCTTGAACAGCTCCAGCGCCATCAGCTTCGGCAGGCCGCACTGCTGCAGCCGCAGGCTCGGCCCGGAGACGATCACCGAGCGACCGGAGTAATCGACGCGCTTGCCGAGCAGGTTCTGGCGGAAGCGACCCTGCTTGCCCTTGAGCATGTCCGAGAGCGACTTCAGGGGGCGGTTGCCGGGGCCCGTTACCGGGCGCCCGCGGCGGCCGTTATCGAACAGCGCGTCGACCGCCTCCTGCAGCATCCGCTTCTCGTTGTTGACGATGATCTCGGGCGCGCCGAGGTCGAGCAGCCTTTTCAGCCGGTTGTTTCGGTTGATCACGCGCCGGTAGAGGTCGTTGAGGTCAGAGGTGGCAAAGCGGCCGCCGTCGAGCTGGACCATCGGGCGCAACTCCGGCGGGATCACCGGGACCGCGTCGAGGATCATCCAGTCCGGCTTGTTGTCGGAGTTGAGGAAAGCGGAGGCGACTTTCAGCCGCTTCACCGCGCGCGCCTGTTTCTGGCCTTTGGAGCTGTTGATGATCTGCTCCAATTCCTCGCAGTCGGCCTCGAGGTCGACTTGCTCAAGCAGGTCGCGAACTGCTTCTGCTCCCATGCCGCCACGGAAATACTCGCCCCAACCGAACGGCGACCCGAAACGGTCTTTCAGCTCGCGGAAGACCGTCTCGTCGTTGACGACGTCTTTCGGCTTCATCTCCGTAAAGATCTTCCAGACTTCGTTCATCCGCTCGACCGCCTCTTCGAGGTAGGCCTCGGTGTCGGCGATCTCGGCGTCGAACTGCTTGCGCAGTTCTTTGGTCATCTTGGTCCGTTCGTCGTCCTTCAGCTTGCGCAGCTGTGCCGCGGTCAGCTTCAGGGAGTCGGCCCAAATGTGGTCCTCGTCGTCGAACTTGTCCTGCGAGCCGTCCTCGAGGTACTTGATCCGCCGCTCTAGGGACTCGTTCAGTTCTTGGGTGCGCTTCTGCCGTTCCGACTCGTAGGAGTCGACGACTTTCTTGACCTCTTTCTCGAGCTTGCCGATGTCCTTGTCGCGAGCCTCCTCGTCGACCCAGGTGATCATCGAGGCAGCGAAGTAGAGGACCTTCTCTAGCTCTTTGGGAGCCATGTCGATCAGGTAACCGATCCGGCTCGGAACACCCTTGAAGAACCAGATGTGGGAGACCGGCGAGGCGAGGTCGACATGGCCCATCCGCTCACGGCGGACCTTCGACCGCGTCACCTCAACTCCGCAGCGCTCGCAAACGATGCCCTTGTAGCGGACCCGCTTGTACTTGCCGCAGTAGCACTCCCAGTCCTTGGTCGGACCGAAGATGCGCTCGCAGAAGAGCCCGTCTTTCTCCGGCTTCAGCGTCCGATAGTTGATCGTCTCGGGCTTCGTAACCTCTCCCCAGCTCCAGGAGCGGATCTTCTTCGAGGACGCGAGCCCGATCTCGATCGCGTCGAAATTGTTGATGTCGATCATCTGTGTCTAGTCCTCCACCTTGGCCTGCTCGGCCTCCTTGGGCTCTGCAGCCCCATCACTATCGGTTCCAGCTTCGCCCTCGGAGACGATCTGCTCCTCCTGCTCATCCGCGGCTCCGTTGGAGGAGTCGGCGCGAACGCCGGTCAGATCCATCCCCAGCTCCTCGGCCGCTTTCAGCAGGTCGTCCTCCTCCTCGGAGATTTCGACGTCGGTCCCCTCGGAGACCACGTTGGCGTCGAGTGAGAGGCTCTGGATCTCCTTCAACAGCACTTTGAAGGACTCGGGGATCGAGGGCTCGGGGATGTTCTCGCCCTTGACGATCGCCTCGTAGGCCTTGACCCGCCCGACCGTGTCGTCGGACTTGACCGTGAGCATCTCCTGCAACGTGTAGGCAGCGCCGTAGGCCTCGAGGGCCCAGACCTCCATCTCGCCGAAGCGCTGGCCGCCGAACTGCGCCTTGCCGCCCAGCGGCTGCTGGGTGACCAGCGAGTAGGGGCCGGTCGAGCGGGCGTGGATCTTGTCGTCGACTAGGTGCAGCAGCTTGAGGATGTACATGTAGCCCACGGTGACCTTGCCCTCGTAGGGCTCGCCGGTGCGGCCGTTGTAGAGCTGAGCCGTGCCGGCGCAGCGGGCGCCGGGGCGGGCGCCTTTGTCGATGCCGAGGTCGATGCCGCGCTCGGCGTTCTCCTCCGACCAGCTGACCAGCGCGTCGTCGACGTCCTCGACGGTGGCGCCGTCGAAGACCTGGGTAGCCACATAGACGCGGCCGTCGCCGTCGGTCGAGTGGGCCTGCTTGAAGGCGTCGGAGCCGTCGTCGTACCAGCCGTTCGCCGCGACCCAGCCGAGATGGGTCTCGAGAATCTGGCCGATGTTCATCCGGCTCGGCACGCCGAGCGGGTTGAGGATCACGTCGACGGGGGTGCCGTCGGCGAGGTGAGGCATGTCCTCCTCAGGCACGATCTTCGAGATCACACCCTTGTTCCCGTGACGGCCGGCGAGCTTGTCGCCCTCGGCGATCTTGCGCTTGGTCGCGACGTAGACGCGGACCAGGTCGTTGACGCCGGGTGGCAGGTCGTCGCCGTCGTCGCGGCTGAAGGTGAGGACGTCGATCACGACCCCACCCTCGCCGTGCGGGACTTTCAGCGAGGTGTCGCGGACCTCGCGCGCCTTCTCCTTGAAGATCGCGCGGATCAGCTTCTCCTCGGCGGTCAGCTCGGTCTCGCCCTTCGGCGTCACCTTGCCGACCAGCAGGTCGCCGGAGACGACCTCGGCCCCGACCCGGACGATGCCGCGCTCGTCGAGGTTGCGCAGGCTCTCCTCGGAGCGGTTGGGGATGTCGCGGGTGATCTCCTCGTCGCCGAGCTTGGTCGTGCGGGCGTCGATCTCGTACTCCTCGATATGGATCGAGGTGAGTTCGTCGTCCTTGACGAGGCGCTCGGAGAGGATGATCGCGTCCTCGAAGTTGTAGCCCTCCCAGGACATGAAGGCGACCAGGCAGTTCTTGCCCAGGGCGATCTCGCCGCCGCCGGTCGAGGAGCCGTCGGCGAGGACGTCGCCCTCCTTCACCTTCTGGCCGCTCTTGACGATCGGCCGCTGGTGGATGATCGTGCCCTGGTTTGAGCGCATGAACTTGTGCAGCGGGTACTCGTCTTTCTTCGAGCCGTTGCTGATGACGATTCGCTCGGCGTCGACGTGGCTGACTTCGCCGCCGGCCTCGGCCAGGACGACATCACCGGTGTCGATCGCGGCACGGCGCTCCATGCCGGTGCCGATCAGGGGCGGGTCCGGCTTCAGCAGCGGCACCGCCTGACGCTGCATGTTGGAGCCCATCAGCGCCCGGTTGGCGTCGTCGTGCTCGAGGAACGGGATCAGCGAGGTCGCGACCGACCAGATCTGGGACGGCGAGACGTCCATCAGGTCGACTTCCTTGGGGGTGGCGGTCGCGTACTCCTGCTCGCCGGCGCGGACCAGCACCTGCGGCCCCTTCAATTTGCCCGTCTTGGGGTCGAACTCGGAGTTCGCCTGGGCGATCACCTTGTCCTCCTCCTGGGTGGCGTCGTAGTGCACGATCTCTTTGCTGACGACGCCGTCTTTGACCAGCCGGTAGGGGGTCGTGACGAAACCGTGCTCCGACACCTCAGCGTAGGAGGCAAGGGAGCCGATCAAGCCGATGTTCGGCCCCTCTGGCGTCTCGATCGGGCACATCCGGCCGTAATGGGTCGGGTGCACGTCGCGGACCTCGATCGGGGCCCGCTCACGGGTCAGGCCACCGGCGCCGAGCGCCGAGAGCCGGCGCCTGTGGGTGAGGCCGGCGAGGCTGTTGGTCTGATCCATGAACTGCGAGAGCTGCGAGGAGCCGAAGAACTCCTTCATCGCCGCCACCACCGGGCGGATGTTGATGATCGTCTGCGGCGTGATCGCGTCGGAGTCCTCGGTGGTGAGGCGCTCGCGGACGACGCGCTCCATCCGGTAGAGGCCGATCCGGAACGCCTCCTGGATTAGCTCGCCGACGGTGCGCAGGCGGCGGTTGCCGAAGTGCTCGTACTCGTCGAGGTGCTCGTAAACCGGCTCGCGCGGGTAGGTGATCGCCTCGGCGGCGTAGTCTTTGATCGGGTTCTCCTCGTCGATCTCCTCGGGGATGCCGAGCAGCTTCGGCAGGGAGACCAGCTCCTTGACCAGGGCGATGATGTCGTCGTGGGTGAGGACCCGGGTCTCGAGGTCGATGTCGAGATCGAGGCGGGCGTTGAGCTTGTAGCGACCGACCCTGGTGAGGTCGTAGCGCTTGGGGTCGAAAAAGAGCTGCTCGAGCAGACCACGGGCGGCGTCGACCGAGGGCGGCTCGCCCGGACGCTGCTTTTTGAACAGCTCGATCAGGGCGCCCTCTTCGGTCCGGGTCGCCTCGGTGTCGGCCTCGATCGTGTGCCGCATGTAGACCGAGTTGTCGAACATGTCGAGTAGCTGCTGGTCCTCGACGTAGCCCATCGCTCGCAGCAGCACCGTCACCGGCAGCTTGCGCTTGCGGTCGATGCGGACATAGACGCGGCCCTTTTTGTCGACTTCGAGCTCCAGCCAGGAGCCGCGGGCCGGCATCAGATTGGCGATGAAGACCTGCTTTTCGGGATCCTTGGGCGCCATCACGTAGGCGCCGGGGGAGCGCACGAGCTGGGTCACGACGACCCGCTCGGTGCCGTTGATGATGAAAGTCCCGCGCTCGGTCATCCAGGGGAAATCCCCCATGAAGACGGCCTGCTCGCGGATCTCTCCCGTCTCCTTGTTCTGGAAGGCGACGGTCGCAGTCAACGGCCGCGAGTAGGTCATGTCCTTCTCGCGGCACTCGTCGATCGAGTGCGGCGGCTCCTCGAACTTGAACTCGCTGAAGACGATCTGCAGGTTCCCCGTGTAGTCCTCGATCGGGGAGATGTCGTTGATCGTTTCTCGCAGCCCACCGCTCTTCGGATCCGTCAGTTCCTCAAAGGAACGGCGCTGGATATCGATCAGATGGGGGACTTCGAGTGGGTTCTCTAGGCGGGAAAAGCTCCTACGGGTTACGGGGGCAGCGTTAGAACGTGCCAAAGTCGGCGACTCCTCGGGCGGTCAGAGGGACGTAGATAAAGCGCAGATATGGCCAGGGGAACTCAAAAGGCGCGCGACCGCAAAAAATAACACACGGCGACGCTCTGCCTCAAGCTTGGCTCCCCGACTGGGATCCGCGGGATTGGAGCGAGCGGCTATTTGAGCTCGACCGTCGCGCCGGCCTCCTCCAGTTCGGCTTTGAGCTTGTCGGCCTCGTCGCGCTCGACGCCCTCTTTGATCGCTTTCGGGGCCTCGTCGACGAGCGCCTTGGCCTCTTTCAGGCCGAGCCCGGTCGCGGCGCGGACCACCTTGATCACGGGGACTTTCTGGCCACCAACCTCTGCCAGGACGACGTCCACGGTCGCCGACTCCTCCTCGCCACCGCCGTCGCCGGCCGGTGCGCCGACCGCCGCCGGAGCCGCTGCCGCGACCGCGGTCGCGGAAACGCCGAACTCCTCCTCGAGCGCTTTGATGCGCTCGGAGAGTTCGAGCACCGAGATGCCCTTCAGCTCTTCGATCCAATCCTCAGTTGAGATTTTGGTTGCCATCTACTCCTCTTTCTCGTTATCAGTCTCAGAAGTCTCGTCATCGCCAGAAGTCTCTTCTGCCTCGGGCGCCTCGTCCTCCGCCTCCGCCGCTGGCGCATCCTCAGGCTCGGCAACCTCCGCGACCGGCTCCTCAGCGGGAGCCTCGCCCTCCGGAGCCTCCCCGCTGACAAGCCCTTTCTCGGCAATCTGCCCGAGCTGCAAAGCCAGTCCTTGGATCATGGAGCCAAGACCGCGAACCAAACCGGTCAGCGGGCTGGCGACGATTCCGGCGAACTGGCCGTTGAGGACGTCGCGCGAGGGCAGGCGGGCGATCGACTTGAACCCCGCCTCGTCGAGCGACGTGGAGTCCATGAAGCCGCCCTTGTAGGTGAGGACCTCGTGCTCTTTGTTGAAGGTCGAGATCGCCTTCGCGGCCTGGGCGGTGTCGCCTCGAACGAAGGTGAGGGCGGTAGGTCCCTGCAGCAGCTCGGCCAAGCGCTCCTCGCCGGCTTTCTCGGCGGCGAGTTTGGTCAGCCGGTTCTTGACGATGCGGAAGCTCGCGTCCGCCTCGCGCAGCTTCGCTCGCAGCTCCGCCGCCTGGGGAACACTGATACCGCGGTAGTCGACCGCAAAGATCGCCTCAGAAGCCTCAATCTGGGCGGCAATCTCCTGGATGGCTACGGACTTTTCCTCGCGGTTCATCGTCTCACCTGCACCGGTCTTCCGCTGCCGATGGGCCTGAAAGCGGACACATAGTCCGCTTTGCGGCCCGTCGACCGACCTGCCGGTGGTCTCGGGTTAGCGGCGACGCAGTCTAGGCGGTCGCCGGCTCCTCTGCGGTCTCGCTCGCGGCGGCGACCGGCTCGCGGTCGCGATCCCCAGATTTGGAGGTGTCGACCCGGATGCCGGGGCCCATCGAGGTCGCCACCGTGCAGGAGACGATGTAGCGGCCCTTGGCCGAGGCGGGCTTGGCGCGGACGATCTCGTCGAGGACCGCGGAGAAATTGTCGAGCAGCTGGGTCTCGTCGAAGCTGGCCTTGCCGATCGCCATGTGGACGATCGCCTGGCGGTCGGTGCGGTACTCAACCTTGCCGGACTTCGACTCGTTGACGGCCTTCTCGATGTCGTCGGTGACGGTGCCGACCTTGGGGTTCGGCATCTTGCCTTGGGGACCGAGGACGCGGCCGAGCTTGCCGACCGTCGGCATCATGTCCGGCGTCGCCACGGCAACGTCGAAGTCGGTCCAGCCCTCCTCGACTTTCTTCGCCAGGTCGTCGCCGCCGACGAAATCGGCGCCGGCGGCCTCAGCGTCGCGGGCCTGCTGGCCCTGGGCGAAGACGGCGACGGTGACGTCCTTGCCGAGACCGTGCGGCAGCGCCAGGGTGCCGCGCAACTGCTCGTCGGCATGGCGGACGTTGACACCGAGCAGGAAGTGGACCTCGACCGTCTCGTCGAACTTGGCGCTGGCGGTCTGCTTGATCAGCGATATCGCCTCAGCCGGGGGGTAGGCCCGGTCGCGGTCGACTTTGTCGTACTGCTGGCGGTATCGCTTGCCGTGGGCCACCGGAGGTCTCCTATTTGACGTCGACGCCCATCGAGCGGGCGGTGCCGGCGATGATCTTCGAGGCGGCGTCGATGTCGTTGGCGTTGAGGTCGGGCATCTTGCGTTCGGCGATCTCGCGAATCTGGTCCTGGGAGATCGTCCCGACTTTGTTGACGTGCGGCTCACCCGAGCCCTTCGAAATCCGGATCGCCTCCTTGATCAGCACCGCTGCGGGCGGGGTCTTGGTAATGAAGGTGAAGGAGCGGTCCTCGTAGACCGTGATCTCGACCGGGATGATCGTCCCGCCTTCGGCCTGCGTCTGCGCGTTGAACGCTTTGCAGAAGTCCATGATGTTGACGCCGTGCTGGCCGAGCGCGGGTCCGACCGGCGGCGCCGGGTTGGCGTTGCCCGCCTGGATCTGCAGCTTGATGAGCGTGAGGACTTTTTTGGCCATCGGGGTCGGGGAGAGTAGCGGTCCGCGAGCTAAATCTTCTTGACCTGGTCGTACCCGACCTCGACCGGAGTCTCGCGGCCGAAGATCGAGACCAGGACCTTGAGTTTGGCCGCGTCCTCGTTGATCTCAGCGATCTCGCCAGAGAAGTCGGAGAGTGGACCGGAGATGACTTTGACCGATTCGCCGATCGAAAACTGCGCCTGGGTCCGCGGCCGCTCGGCGGTCTCGCGATGCAGCAGGCGATCGACCTCAGGTTTGGAGAGCGGCACCGGCTTGTTGCGGGAGCCGACGAAGCCGGTGACGCCGGGGGTGTTCTTGACCAGGCCCCAGGCGTCGTCGGTCATCTCCATGTTGACGAGGACGTAGCCGGGCATCGTCCGTTTCTCGGTCTGGACTTTCTGCCCGTCCTTCATCTCCGAGACCTGCTCGGTGGGGACGACGACCTGCCGCACGTTGCGGTTCTGACTCATCGTCTGAACCCGGTGCTCGAGGTTGTGCTTGACCTTGTTCTCGTGCCCGGAGTAGGTGTTGATCACGTACCAGCGATACAAATTGGAAGCCTTTGTTCGGGGATCCTGGCTACAGGATCCGCTTGATGAGGAAGTTGAAGAAAGCGTCGAGGGCGCCCAGGTAGGTGGCGGCCACGGCGACGAAGAGAATGGTGACGGCGGTCGCCTGGATCAGCGTTTCGCGATCGGGCCACTGCACTTTCTTCAGCTCTTGCCAGCAGGAGATAAGGAAGCCGATCACGCCGCCCCGCTGACGTTCGGCGCTCGCCTGCTTTTGCTTCTTGGCCAGCTGCTCGCGCTCGCGCCGCTTCTGCTCGTCGCGCTGGCGCTTCTCGGCTTCCTTCTGGGTCTTTGCCTCGGCGCGCCGGTGCGAGCGCGGCTTCGGGGCGTCGGGGGTTTCGAGCTGCGCCTCGGCGGCGCCGGCGGCCATGCCGGCCTCGACCGCCTCGATCTCGGCTACATCGCCGGAGACGGGAACCTGGGTGTCGTGCTGGGCGCGGGACTCGCCGCGCCTGCCGCCGTCGGAGCGTTTCCGCTCCTCAGCTTCCCGAGCCCGGCGCTCGGCCTTGCGCTGTGCGCGGGTCTTTGCCATCGGGAGCTACCGGGTCTCCTTGTGGGCGGTGTGGTGACCGCACCAGCGGCAGTACTTGCGCAGCTCGACCCGGTCCGGCGAGTTGCGCCGAGACTTGTTGGTCTGGTAGTTCCGCCGCTTGCAGTCTTCGCAAGCCAAGGTCACCGCAATGCGGACATCTCCGCGAGCCATACTTCTCCCTCGTTCCTGAGGACGGTCGTTACAAAAGAAAACCCCGGGCCCGGGGCGCGAGGCTGAGCGAAGGATAGCGCCCCTCCGCGGCCCGGCGCAGGGCGGTTCAGAGCCCGAGCGTTTTGGCGATGATCGTGCGCTGGATCTCGGAGGTGCCGCCGTAGATCGTCGAGACCAGCGAGCTGCGGACCAGGCGCTCCATGTCGTACTCGGAGGAGTACCCGTAGCCGCCCATCAGCTGCATCCCCTCCAGCGTCGTCCGCTTCGCGACTTCGGTGACGAACAGCTTCACCATCGAGGCCTCCTTGGGCAGCATCCGGTTCGGGTCCTCGTCGGTGAGGGTGGCGACCCAACGGGTCATCAGCCGGGCCGCCTCGAGATCGGTGGCGAGATCGGCGAGGCGATGCTGGAGCGCCTGGAAGGAGCCGATCGGGCGGCCGAACTGGTGCCGCTCCTTGACGTAGGCGAGGGCGTCGTCGAAGGCGCGCTGGGCGATGCCGAGCATCGTCGCGGCGAGAATCAGCCGCTCGACGTTGAGGCCCGCCATCAGCTGGGTCCAGCCCTGGTCGACCTCGCCGAGGACCGCCTCGGCCGGCGCCGCGCAGTCGGTGAAGTAGAGGTGGTTGGTCTCGCGGCCTCCCATCGTCTCGATCGGAACGATCTCCATGCCCTCGACCTCGCGCGGGACCCAGATCATCGTCAGGCCCTCGTGCTTGTTCTCGCCCTTGGTGGTGCGGCAGACGACCAGCACGTGGTCGGAGATGTGGGCGTTGGAGATGAAGACCTTCTGTCCGTTGAGGACGTAGCCGCCGTCGACCCGCTCCGCCGAGCAGGTCAGCGAGCCAACGTCGGAGCCCGACTCCGGCTCGGTCATCGCGATCGCCTCGACCGAGCCGGAGGCGATGCCGCCGAGGATCTCCTTCCTCTGCTCCTCGCTGCCGAAGCGCTGGGTAGCGCCGGCGACGATCAGCGTCGTTGCGTAGCCGCCGATCGGCGCCAGGCCACGAGTCGTCTCCTCCATGAAGAGGCAGGCGTCGAGCATCGAGCCGCCGGAACCCCCGTACTCCTCGGGGATCGTGACCCCGAGCCAACCCACCTCCGCCATCTGCTTGTAGAGGTCGAAGTTGTGGTGCTCGCGGTAGCCGTCGGTGAGTCGCTCGCGCTGGTCCTGCGTCCCGCACTCGCGGTCGCAGAAGTCGCGGATGGCGTCGACGAAGTCCTTCTGCTCGTCGCTGAGGGTGAAGTCCACGGCGGGCAGCCTATATATCTGCGGATCGTCCTGGGCCGCCTAGCTGGACGCACCGGATTACCATGGATAGCCTTGCGCCCGATGAGGAAGGGTCTCGCCAAAGGGGTTCCGTTCCTCGCCGCTTTGGCCCTTCTCATCGGCAGCGCCGGATGCGGCGGAGACGGGGGTTCCCAGTCGACCTCGGCCGAGCCCGATTCCGCGCTCGTCGAGAGGCCGAACGCGAAGAGACCCATCGCCGCCGAAGTCGCCAGCTTCGAACGCGCCCTCAGAGACAAGAGCTGCGAGGCCTTCCAGCCGTTCGTCTTCTCCACCCTCCGGGGTCGCCCAGCCGGTGCCGCGGCCACCCCGGCCGAGTGCAAAGAAGAAGGCTTCCTCGTGTCGGCGTACGCGCGACGGTTCCGACACGCGGTCTCCGGCAGCCGCGAATACGGGACCACCGCCCTGGTGGAGGTACCGGCAAGCAATGGCCACAACGAGTACCTGGTGTGGATACTCGACGGCGACGGCCGCTTCCGCTTCACCGAGTCCGATGCCGTCTTCGACCCGCAGTTCGAGACGGAGTTCGAGGATCGCGTCGAAGCCGAAGCGGTGGCCGAGCGCTTCGTCCGCGCCGTTGCGGAGCACAACTGTGCGGCTCTCCTGAAGGCCCTCCACGAGCAATCAAGGCTGGTCACCGACAACGAAGGCCCGCGCGCGACCTGTCGCGGGGTGCTCGACGGTGCCTACTTCGCTCCCGCCATCCACGCCACGCCGAACCCCAAGATCGACGTCATCGGAGGCACTCAGGCCTTTGCCTTCGTCGGCGTCCCCACCGCCAGCGCCTACTTCACGCTCTCGATGGGACTCGACAGCAACGGCCGCATGCGCGTCGTCGACGTGCTGCCGAGCACGCTGCTCGAGCCGGCGGAAACCTGAGGCCCTGTGTCCTGGGCGAAGCCGACCGAGACCCTGCGCACGTGAGAGCGGTCGTCATTGGATCGGTTCTTGCGACCCTGGCCCTGTTGGTCGGAATCGGGAGCTACGTCGTTGGCAAGAACTCCGGCGAGGATCTGGATGCTGCGCGCGCCGCGGGACGGACGATAGGAACGCTGCGAGGCAGCCAGCGCGGAGTGGAACTCGGTTACGCAGCTGGCCGTGAGAAGGGACGTTCCGCTGGCTATGCGGCCTCCTTCCCACTGGCGTACCGGCGTGCCTATCGTGCTGCGTTCTCGGCGTCGGACTTGACCTTGCCAGCGAACCGCGAGATCGAGGTCAGGTCGCCGTGAACGCGCGATCGATGGGAATCGCAGCCGTCGCGGCTGGGATCGTCGTATTCGCCGCGATCAGCGGCTACCTGCTCGGACATGGGGACGCAGCGTCGAACAGCGACGCACAGGAGGCGCGAATCGCCGCACAGCAGATCGCATTTTCCTCCGCACGGAAGCGCGCCTACGCCAGAGCCGAGCGCAGGGGTCGCTGGGCGGGCTACCGCGACGGAAGCCGAGTCGGCAAGCGGCGGGGAGAGCGAACCGGGGATGCAGCGGGGCGAGCTGCTGCGGACGCGAAGTTGGCCAGACTTGCAGAAAAAGAAGCCGCAGAACTGGAATTCGACCCCCAACTACCGAACGGCGACCCGGGGTACCTCCTCCCCGAAGAGGAACGCTCACTCGCGTGCGTGGGCTACAGCGCCGTGGACGGCGAATGCGTGGGCGACTGACCCCGCTACGTTGGATCGCCCCGATCTAAGCCTCGACCGCGTAGAGACGCCACTCACCGGGAGCGCCTTTCAGCGTATGGACGCCGCGGCCGGCGAACTCCAGACCGGAGCCGACTACGAGCTCCTTGACCGTGCTCGAAACGCGAACCTCTCCTGGCTGCGACAGCGTCGGTGTCGATGTGGTCCTGCGACGCGACGCGAGAGCCGTAACCGCCTGGGTGGGGGCCAGGAGGCTGGTAATGCGCACCCCGGGCCTGCACATCGGCAGGGCCGGCCGCGACTGGGTCGGCTACCTCGATCGCGTCGGCCTCGGGCAACCCGAAAGTCCCTTCCACATCCCGACGAATGGCAGGAACGCGGCCACCTGGGCCGGGAGTTCCGCCGTCTACCTCCCATGCGGCTGGAGATCTCGTATCCCGACGAGACCACCGTGGCCGGCACCCTGCCCCACGTCTTTCTCAGTCCGGGGTGGGGATGAGGTCACGACTCGCAGCAGTTGCGATCTTCGAGAGATCGTGCGGCTCCCGGTCGACCCCGCCGGCAAGCCGAACGGACGACCACTGACACTGGCGAGGCGGTTTGGCGGCCGGCCGGAGCCCTCAGCCGATCTGCTCCGCCAGCTCGACGATGATCCCCTCCGGGCCGCGGACGTAGCAGAGCCGGTAGCTGTCCTTGTAGCGCTCCACCTCGCCAACGAGCTCCGCGCCGCGGGCTCGCAAGCTAGCGACGGCGGCGTCAATGTCGTCGACTGCGAATGCGACATGGCGGATGCCCGGGGTGTTCGCCGGCGCGTGCCGGTCGCCGCCCCGGCCCGACGGGGCGTGAAACTTCGTCAGCTCGAGCCGTCCGTGCCCGTCCGGGGTCTCCACCATCGCGATCTCCGCCCGGACGCCCTCGAGCCCCACCACGCGGTCCACCCAACCTCCCTCGACAGGCCCCTCGCCCTGCAGCTTGAGTCCGAGCTCGACGAAGAACGCCGTCGCGGCCGCGAGGTCGTCGACCACGATGCCCACGTGCTCCATGCGTTGGATCGTCATGCGCTCGACTGTAGCGACACGACGGCCCCAGCTACAGCGTCTCTCGGTGAGCCCGAGCTTGGCGTCCCGCTGGACTACGTGGGGCACGGTTTCAAGCGGTTTTCGCGAGATCGAGATCGGCTGGAGTCCGTAGGGCTTCTTGCCCTATTTCTTGCCCCAGGAAGGGCTGGGCGATCTCACTTGCGGGGGCTGAGGCTTACATCCGCTATCGGAGGCGTGCCGTCCATTGCGCATGGCGTCGCCGAAGTTCATCTTCATTGAGGTCGGCGCGGCCCAGCGGCAGGTAGTTCGGGACCCAGGACCCAACCGCGTCATCGGACCGAGCGACGGCCCAGCAGTCCCAAAGGCGCATCTCGCCGACTGCCTGGCCAGTCCCCGCTTCATAGGCCGCAAGAAAGTCGTCGGCAATTTGCTCGTCGAACAGGAGGACGAGGTCGAGTCGGCACCAGCCCAAGTCGAAGCCACGTGGACCGCGTGACCCGCCCGACCAGTCGACGATGCCCGTGAGCCTTCCGTCCCGCCAGACGACGTTGCCCGACCAGTAATCGCAGTGGGTGAGCACCTCCGGCGACGCAACAACCTGCGACCAGCGAGACCGAACTTCCGCCGCCAGCGAACCACCCAATATCTCCTGAGAGCCTCCGCTGCGGTCGAACACGCTCGGCAATTCCGCCAGCCGCTCGGTCGGCACCGTGTGCACCGCAGCGAGCGCGCGACCTAACTCGCGCGCCCACCCCCTGGGGTCAGTCGGAGTGATGTCCGGCCGACCGTCAAGCCAGCTGATCAAAGAAGTCCGGTACTTCGACCATCGGCCGTTCAGGTCGCCGCCGAGCAGCACCGGGGCCAAACCGCCGAGTCCGTCGAGGGCCCGCAGTACACGCTGTTCACATAAGGGGGCAGGGTCGTCCACCGGAAACTGGCGGACGACAACGCTGATCGCGGGATTCTCGGTGTCAACTCTCCAGGTGTCCGCGTGCTGGCCGCCTTCGAGGCGCGCGGCACCCAGGACCACGGCTGACGAGCCCGCCAGGCGCCGGACCTCCTCCAGCGCTCCAGGTGAAGGCAGGGCCTCGGATCGAGTCATCGCCGAAACTCTAAGTTGACGGCGCTCCGAGGGGATCCCACTCGCTCCACGAAACCAGCAGACCGACCGCTCGGCGGCCTGTTCCCCCCAGAGGGATTATTTGAACCCTTTTGTCAGGGCGTGACGCAGACTTCCAGCGCCGCGCTCCCTGAAATTTGTCCAGGCTCCTCAGAGGACGCCGCCACCGCCACCCCGGAGGGGTCCTATGCAGCGACCGACGGTCCCGGCGCCGGCTCGCCGTTGAGGAAGCATGCGTATTGGAGTTGTATTCCTGACCGAAGGGGAGCGCTCTTGCCGGTAGGGGTCATCCCGGCGCGCTCGTAGAGCTTGCGGGCGGGCGTGTTCTCCCTGGCGGTCCAGACGCCGACGCGCTGGTAGCCGAGCGAACCGGCGACGTCGAGGACATGAAGGACCAAGGGAAGGCCGACTCCCGTGCGTTGTGCGGCGGGATGCACGAACACCATTGAGATGTGCAGGAGCGAAGGATCGGGTTCGCCCACGCCGTCGTCGAACCGTCCGGGCTCGGCCAGTGCCATGCCCACGATGCCTGGTCGCAGCGCTAGGAACGGCAGGGCATCTGACGCTGAGAGCTTCGCGCGGACACGAGCGGTGCGCTCCGGCCCATGCGGGGCACCACGGGCGATGTTTGCTTCGCGCCACACGCTGACCGCTGAATCAAGCTCATGGGGATGCATGCGCCGGACATTCACCGGCGGATCGTACGCAGCCCGGCTGATGAGCCGTCGCCTAGCGAACTTGAGTCGGGTTATCAGCCCGCACTAGGGGTCCGCTGGAGTATGCGGGCGCGGTCTAAAACAGTTTGCGACATCGAGATCGGCTGAGATCCGTGGGGTTCTTGGCCCATTTCTTGCCCAGCGGTTGGCTTCGCCAATGTTCGCCGTCGCCTCACCTCGGCTCTTGCGAACCGCGAATCCGCTCAAGAGCGGATCGGCAATCGACCTTGACGGTGCTTGGATCGTCGGGCCGTTCACATAGGTATCCGAAGTCCTGCGAGCTGATTACGTCGCCGTCGGCTGCGAAGACCGTCACCTCGCGACCGGGAATCTCGGGCCTGTCGTCGTTTTTCGCTGTTTTTGAGGTTCCCCAAAAACAGCGAAAACCCGCTTGATAAGCGGGTTCCGTCCTATAGCGGGAGCGGGATTCGAACTCGCGACCTTCGGGTTATGAGCCCGGACCCTGAGATCGGCTGGACTACGTGGAGCGCGCTCTAGGGCGGTTTTTGGGGAATCGAACTACGTGGAGATCGGCTGGAATCCGTGGGGCATGTTGCCCCATTTGTTGCCCCAGCACCAGACCCACCAACTAGCCAAGACCGCCGGAAATCGAGACGTCGGGAAGGTCGGCAAAGCCAGCTTGATCGGAACTCACTACCTGCCTCTCCCGGGCTCGTGCCGTCGCAGCAATGATTAGGTCGTGTGCGCCACGAGGCCTGCCTGCCCGCTGAACGTGTGCCAGCAGGGCGGCGTGCACTTCGGCCACGACAAGGTCATAGGGCTCGATCGAAACGACCTCGAGAACCGCCTCGACGAAACGCTCACGCTTCTCTCGCCGGCGCCCTTTCGCCAGCTGAATGCCAACCCTCAGCTCCGCCACGGTGATCGCCGCGACAGCGACATCATCACTGTCGTCGATCGTCTCGGCTAGCGCCCCACCGCTGCGCTCGGCGTCGACCAAAACCGTCGTGTCGAGGATCAGTCGCGCCAGGGGTCCGTCACAGGCTCCATGCCCTCGCGAAGCTCCCGCAGCTCACCTGCCCAGGCATCGTCGGGCCGATTAGCACGAAGCGCCTCCTTGAGCGCTCTCCCGGTCCCACCACTCGCAGGACCGATGGTCGCCACGGCTCGGCCGTGACGGACCACGACGTAAGACTCCCCGCCCTGCTCTACGTCGTCCAGCACCTCCGAGAACCGGCGGGATGCATCAGTCGCACTCAACTGCTTCATGAAATCAGATTATCAGATTTCAATCGGCAGCCGCAAGTGGCTCGCCTTCCGTCATCGCGTCTGGTCCGGTCAGCCTCAAGTATGAGCGCGCTGCCGCTGCATACTCGCTCGAATCTAAGCCCATTGCGCGGATCTCCTCGGCAACCGCCTCGCGGGCAGGTCCCGCTGGCATACCTGCCCAAGTATTAATCAGGCTTTGAGCCCGCCGCAGCAATTCGGTGCGTCTCTCGACCAACTCCCCGCGCCCCAGATCAAGCTTCTTGATCGTCACGATTCCCCGGCGACTTCCGGGACGCTCAGCAACGATGGCACCAGCGAATAGGAGGAAGGTCTCGGGATCCTCGACAAATGGATTGACGATCGTCTCGTTCTCGTCAAAGTAGTCCCCCTTTCGCCGATTGCACTCGCTACACACGAAACCGATCTCCGCCCTACCGCCCAAGTCGGTGGGTATCTGGTTTACCGCCGTGTAGGAGAACGCCGGACGGTGGGAGGGAATAAACATTCCGCTAACCCCTTGTTGTCCGTCGTAGCTGATGTTGAATGCCGGCCCCGCTAGCTGGTCGGGCACCCGTAGCGTGCACATCTCGCCATTTGAGTACTCGATCCCTCCGATCTCCGCAGCGGTCTGCTGATCAGACAGCGATTCCCTTCTCCACAGACCCGACAGGAAAGAAAGGGGCCTACCCCGTTTGCGCCTCGCCGGAGTGCCTACAAATTGATGATTCCAGCCAAAATGGGATGCCAATAGGTCGAGCAGGGTCGTCTTCCCCGCAGCGTTGGCTCCGGTGATCACCGTCAGCCGCTCATGGAAGAGAAGCTCGATAGAGCCAAACTGGCGCCAGTCGTGCAGCCTCAGCGCCCGGAATGAGAGCGTGTCGGTGTCCATGTTGCGTCAAGACGCTATCGCCTAAGACTGCATCCGTACCCAATGAGCAGCGTTCTTTCCTTGGGAGACATTGAGGGGACCCTGGGAGGGGCCACGCTAATCGCCTCTGCTTGAAAGCCGCTCGGGGTTCACACGGCTTGGGCACTTGATTTGGACTTTCCCCGCCGCGTGTAGCGGGCCGAGACCTTCACACGAAAGGAGGCCTCAATCGACCTCGTGTTGCCCCAGGCGTTGCCCCAGGGCCGATTTTGCACCCTTCTGTCTGCGCTCCAGAAAAGACGAAAGCCCCGCATTTGCGGGGCTTTCGTGAAATAGCGGGGGAACGACTCGGCTCCTATAGCCCTCTGGTCGTGCCGGTCACGTGGGAGGCGGATTTCGCTCCACAAGCGCAAAAACGGCGGGCAAAATGATCGGCCCTCGGATCGCCTTCGAGCAGCTCGCCGGCAAATCGACTTGATTCCGCCGCGCTGACGGAGCTACGGTCGCCGACCGCAAGACATATATGGCCCCGGCGGCGGTGGAACGCCCCGGGGCCTGGCACCGAAGAACCAACCTTCGATGCGCGATCGATTCTCCCAGAGCACTTCGGGGCTCAGGCAGATCGACGACTGCTCGCAGCGGCTCTTCGGTGCCCGACCGAGAGGAGGGCACCGTGCCCAGCACCATCTGCACGATCACCAAGGACCAGCGCGACGGCCTCTACGAACTGGTCCGTAATCACCTCGGCGGCATCGGCGACATCTGGATCGCGTTGGAGGAGAACGAGGACTACGCCACCGCCGAGCGCCTTGGCCTGGAGTTCGGCGAAGACTTCCGCCTACTCGAGGATCTCGGCTGGGGTGAGGACGACGGCCGCCAGGGCGTCGAGCTGACCATGCCGACCCACGACCTGATGGAACTGCTCCAGCGTTTGCACGGCGAAGCCGAACGAGTGCTTCTCGAATCAGCAACCGAGCGCCGCTCCAAAGAGAACGACGCCAAGACCAACGAGCTATTCCAGCTCGGCTTCGACGCCTGCGATGAGCTGCTCGCCGATCTCGACCCGCGAGTCGGTGATCCGGCATGACCGCCACCAAGCGCCAGCGCCTACGCCCCGGCGAGCTGGACGCCCTCGTCCTCGCCTACATGGGCAAGAACGGAGCCGATGGCCCGCTGACCGCGAGCGCCATCGCCAAGGGCATCGACCGCTCCTCCGGCGCAGTGGCCAACTGCCTTCGCCGGCTGACGAAAGCCAAGAAGGTCAAGCAGGCCAAGAAAGCTCCTCGCGCCTACGTCGCCAAGAAAGAGCAAGGGGCGGGATGACGCGATTTCTCGGGGGCCGGGGCGCAGGCCACAGGGAGGATGCGGAGCCTCCTCGCACGCGAGGGACTTCGTACCCTGCCCCGGCCCCCGAGAAATCACGCCCACGCAGGGGCGAGGAAACCCGCTCAGCTCCTCGTCGTGCCCTTCGTCAAGTCGAATGGTGTCAACCTGGAATGTGCATTAGCGCCTCTAGTTGTCGCCCTCTGTTAGGCGACTCGGAACCCCCAGCTGGTCCAGCATTGCGGCCACTGCCGGTGGAACCAAGTCGCGCCAGCGGTCGGAGCCTGAACGCATAGCCTCTCGAATGTCCTGACCTCGAATCCACTTTTCTTCGTCGTCGCAGACTATGGATACCGTGTAACCAAGCTCGCGCAGAATCCGCACCTTTTCCTGGTTCCACTCCTCGTGCAAGGTCGTGACGATTTGCCACTCGGTGGGCACAAACGCCGGGATCAGCGACGGCTGCTCGATTGGAAACGGCACAAACACCGTCCGGCAGTTGATCTCCTCACATTTGGAAATTGCTGCATCGATCACCACAGCGCGCTCTGCAAAGCTCAGCGGGTTGCTTCCCTCCTCGCCTCGGTGCGGTGCCACCGATGCCATCGGGCCATCACCACCGCCGAGGAGGGTTGCAACATGCGTAAGCCCGATTACCAGCACGTCACACTCCCTGGCAGCCGCCTTTGCATAACCGAGATGCCCATTGTGGAACGGCTGAAATCGACCGTTGATTACATGAATCTTCACGCGGCTCCACCGTCAAGGATAGTCTTGGCTTCAGCAAGCAGATCCTCGCGCGCTTTGTCTGGACCCCCTGCTCGGGCCACAAGATTCTCAAACTCCTCGTCGAACCAGCGATTCGCTTGGTTCACCAGCTCCCCGTTCCTCTCTAGAACCGCGCGGTCGTACAGCCGCTGGTCGTCTACGTCGTGCTTCCTACTGTCCACCATCGCTTTGTTGGCGACGATCCACGTGTTCGTGTCGGTCGGACGAACAGTAGGCGCGAATTCGAACTTATCCCCCATCTCATCGACTGCCTCCACCAAGGCTGCTAGGCGCATTCGGTAAGCATCGCGCTCGTAGCCCTTACCGAGAACGAAGTTCATGGCCGTCGGCCTCCCAATGAAGCGGACCCTCACCCCCCGCTCACGCGCAAGCATCAGGCAGAGGTCCCGAAGTTCGTGCTCGGCCGTATCCTGCTCCTTTCCCCCAAAAATCCCCCCCTGCGCATCAGGAACCGCAAAGGGTCCCATCGTGGCTCTTACTCGGATGGTTTTGTCCGCGCCAAGATATTCGGTCAACTCCGCCGTCTCTCTAATCAACATCCTCGTGCGGTCGCTTCGACTGACCGCCCAGGAGTACGTCTGTCGGTGCAGCTCCTGAAGGAACGAACACAGTCCGTGCGGATCGGTCTTTGAGGTCGGAGCATTGACAACGATGAAGCCGGCCGCTTGCAGGTACTCGGTTCTCAGATTTGACGGGCCAGCGTCGGGGATGATCACGTAATGGGGGTTTTTCGTGTTGCCCGCAAGGCGGGAAACCTGAGAGAACAGCATCTTCACGTATGCATCCGACATACTGAAACCAATCGCAAAAATCGAGCGCGTAGCCAGGATCGTCTTAGTCAAGGTCAACAAGGACGATTCGCTCGTGTAGAAGTGCTGGTAGTCGTCCTCCCCGAAAACGATTGATCGAGGGTCATCGATCGTGCCGTGGAGCTTGATGGTCTGTGCCGCCAGCGCCTCGTTCCAGCTTGCCGCAGTGACGTCGTCGTGAACCACATGGACGGGGCGAATCGGCTCAAAGGCCCGCTCAATCAACCGATCCCAGTTCGTCGTGAGGATCGATCGAACGGGCATCTGAGCGAGAAGGCCATGCAAGAGGTTGGGCTCGAATCCGTCGTCAACCGCCTCCCGAAGCAACTCGTAAAGCGGCTGACGAGATCCCTGGAGATGCGAGTACAGAAGTGGCGTTTCAAACAAGTCCAACTCGTCTGGAGCGATTTCCCGACCGAGCCGAGCGCCGACCGCCCGCCGCAGCTTCTCGACCAGTTCAGGCCATGACGCCATGCCGGACGCGCAGGAAAGCCCCGCTCCAACGAGCGGGACCGCCCGACCCGCCCGCACGCGAGCGACCAGCTCGTCCGGAATAGACAGAGGCTGCACCTCAACCACGATCTGCACTAATCGCATTCTCGGAGGCGCCGGCCACGATCAGCGAGAAAAATTCGGGACCTAGAGCAGAGCCTTGTTGCTGCACCCTCAATCGAACGGACTCGACCTCGAACTCCCCTGCGAGACTTCCAAGGCGAAATCTAGCCCGCTGCTGATGAACGTGTCGGACGGGCAGGTCGGCCAACTTCAAACCAACTGGTGGCGTCGCATGGCGGGGAATGAAAATGCCCGGACGGGTCCTCGACCAGAGAACCCGAATCTTTGCCGTGCTACCGGGCCGCGGTCGCGTTTCCCATGCCACCGCAACCAAGCCGGGCTCTGCATCTACGAGCCGCATAAGGGTGGTCGAGGGCGATGCCACGCAACGATCTGCCAAGTCGAGCGCGGTCTGCAAGCGCAGAGGCTTCTCTGCCTCATCGAGCAGCCGTCGAGGAACTACCAACTCGGCCGCGATTCGATCACATAGCCGCTCAATCGATGGGTCCTCGCAGCCAACTCCGGAGGCGATGCCATGCGTATGCAGCATCGCGTGCCCTATCTCATGCGCTAGAGAGAAACGCTGTCTGGCTGGCGACTCCCCACGCCGCACCACCGCCACAAAGCCGTCGCTTCGCCGCTCGGGCACGAGCAAAGCCTCGCCAGGCAGGTGGTCACTGAGCTCAATACGCCGAATGCCGACCTGCTTAGCGATCATTCTCAGCGGCGGCGGCTCGCCCGAGAAGGCCGCCGCAAGACGCGCAGCGTCCTCAATCAGCTCCCCGGCTGCATCAGATCCAGCCAAACCGCTAGCTTGACCCCGGCCCGCCGTCGCCATATGACTTCAGGGCTTCGAAGAGCTGTGCGATCTCGGCGTCGGAATCGATCTCGGCGTCGCGAGCGGCGATCGCGACCACCTCCAGTGCGTCTCGCGCGGAGTACTCGCTCTTAGCAGCGAAGTCGAAAACCCTCCGCTCCAGCGATCTTTTCTCGGTTGCCAAGCCGAGCAGCGCATCGACTCCTATATCGAGAGCCGCTGCCAGCCACTCAATCTGACGCAAGGAAGGGCTGAGGACGTCTGCGTCGTCATCCTCAAGATGGCGAATCAACTCCACCGAACAATGCGCTTCTGCCCCGAGCGTTGCGCGACCCATACCCAGATCCTCCCGGCGTTCCCTCAAGGTAGCGCCCAGCCGATGTTGAAACTGCTCGCTGGCCGATAGTGAGGAGGATGCGATCAGCCCGCTGGCCATCGCGGGGAGCTGCCTGGCGAGGTCGAATCGATCGTCATAGACCAGCCTCTCAGCGCGGAAAAACGCGGTGCTGATCATGGTCGACATCTTCGTGCGTCGCTCGTTGACCAAGAGAATGATGGGACGGGCATAGGCTGCTGCAATCTCCAACTCCTGCCCCATCCCAGTGCTGGGGAAGTCGTAAAAGGCCACGACCAGGTCCGAGCGGGCGATCGTCAGCCGGTTTTGCCAGTAAGTGCGGTCTCCATCGGAATGATCAACATCGCGATGCGGCACATGCACGCGAATACCAGCCTCTTCCAGGCATTCCTCAACAGTCTGGGCAATCTCGGTGACCACCTCAAGGCGCTCTGGCTCCGTCTTTGCGTACCAAGTGAGCGGCCCCGAAAAATATGCGAGAAGCTCATCGGCGCTGGCGGGAGCCTGCCTGGGCTCTGCCACCAGCCGAAGCTGTGGGTTCCCCTCTCGTCCGTCGTTCATGGAAAAAGTCTAAGCGAGGGTCACAGTCCCCGCTCCTCCTTCAATCACGTCTCCGATTATCCAGCCCTCCCCGCCACCTTCGCGTAGCGCCGCGAGATATCCAGCCACATCCGAACGAGCGACAGCAACCAACAAACCGCCGGAGATCTGGGCATCGGCAAGAAGTAGTCGATCAGCTTCGTCAAGTTGGGCAAGATTCGAGACAAACGGGTCGACGAATGCGAGGTTAGGGTCGAGTATGCGCGTCGCGGAGTCCGCAGTTATCCGATCACGAGCGGTTGCATATACCGGAATGCTGTCCACATTCACCGTTGCAGCCACACCGCTGGCCACTAGCAGATTGTGCAAGTGACCGAGGAGGCCGAACCCAGAGATGTCAGTACATGCGCACCTATCAAGAGTGAGCATCGCCTTCGATGCGGTGCGATTCGAGCAGAGCATCCCCTCCAGCACGTCGGGGAAAGCCTCCGGAGGGAGGTCAGTCATCTTCCACGCCTTGGTAGCCACACTTACTCCCAGCGGCTTCGTCAAGACCAGGCAATCCCCCGCCTGCGCGTTACCGTGGCCTATCCCGCCTTTCTTGCTCACTTCTCCAGTGACAGCCATTCCGAAAAATAGGACATCAAATGAAATCGTATGGCCCCCCGCACAGGTCGCTCCCTCATCTTCCAAGGCCTCGTTGGCAGCGGATAGCATCTCCCGAATGCGTTCGTCAACTTCGGAGTTAATGCCTCCCACCGCAGTTCCGGGCAAGCCAAGCACATTCAACCCAAACAACGGTGAGGCTCCCACCGCATAGAGGTCACTGAGCACATGGGCGGTCACGATCCGGCCGAACAACGCTGGGTCATCAACCATCGGAAGAACCACATCTACGCTGCTGGCAAGAACTCGCTCACCTACCTGCGTAAGGCCAGCATCAGGCCCAAGAGCGCCTGAAGTGTGAGTAAACGGGGCAAGAAGCCGACTCAGGCGTGCTGCGTCGCACTTCTGCGAGCAACCGCCGTGATGTGCCAGATCGATGAACCGTTGGGTTGCCTCCGCCTCGGTTGCCCCCGAGATCACAGCGAGTTCGTCGTGATCCCCTCCGTCACTAAGGTGCACGGACTCCAAGATGTGCCGACACTCGCGGCTCATCTGACCTCCATCTTGCGGGCACCGTAGACGATGTCCGCCGGGATCTGACCGGCTGTCAGCCGGCCGTGGTGAACACGGTCGAAGTTGTAGAAGCGCAGGTACTCATCGAGGTCGCGCCTGAGGCTGGAGAGTGCAGGGTGCAGGTAGCGGGCGAAGGAAGGCCGCCAGCACTCGTCGAGGATCGTGCGGTGCAGCGCCTCGACATTGCCGTTGGTCTGTGGGCGCCCGGCCCGGATCCGGGTGTGCTTTGCCTTCATCCGGGCGACGGTCGCCGAGAACTCGCCCTTGAACTCGTTGCCGTTGTCTGAGAGCAGCCGCTCCAGGCGCCAGCCTGCTTCGCGCAGCTCCTTCGCGACCCGGCGAGCCAGCTTCGAGGTCTGCCTGGCGCCGGGGCTGGCCGGCTTGCCTTCCTTGCAGACCACCAGCTCCGCCCAGGCGTAGGAGGAGGCGATATCGATCGCGGTGAGCTGCCAGATTGAGCCCTTGGTGCCCTGCAGGCGACCGACGAAGAAGCAGTCGATTCCGACCAGCTCGCCGGGGCGGGAGGCCTCGATGTGGCGCTCGGGGCCGTAATCGCGCGCCGGCTCATAGGGCGCGGCGTAGCCCGCCAAGAGCCCCAGGCGCTTTGTGCGGGTGTTGAGGCCGTGGCGGCGCAGCACCTTCCAAACGCCGTTTGGCGAGACGAGGATGCCTCCCCACTTGGGGCAGGCGAGCTCTGAAGCCACCCGCTTTGGCCCAAGGCCGGGATGGCCCAGCGCGAAGGCGACGATCTTCTCCTCGATCATCTTTGAAAGCTGGTTGGGCATCTTCGGCGCCCGCCGCTCGCGGGGTCGCAGCATCTCCAAGCCGTGGCGATCGACCGCCCGCTTCCAGGCGTAATAGGTGGAGCGATGCACCCCAAAGCGTCGGCAGGCTTGAGCGACGCTTGTGCGGGCAGCCTCTGCAAAGAGGGCTTGGCGGTAGCCGAACAGCACGTCATCCTTGGTCATGCGACTCCTTTTCTGAACTTCATTGGCGTGAAGCCAGGAGCCTGAGTCGCAGCGCGGACAGCCCCCGACCCAGCTGGGTCGGGGGCTGTCTCGCTTGAAGAGCTATCGATCTCCCGGAGAGTGTCGGGAGAACTTGGAGTCAGCGCACACTAAGGCTTTGTGTATCTCCCATCGTCTCTTTCATGAACTATGCATGACCCTGCGCCGCCAGTGCCTTGCTAACCACCGTCGCCTATAGAGTGGTCGAGATTCGCCCGAAGCGCGGCGAGTCGCTTTTCAGCCTGGTCGAGCATTTCTGCTCCACACTCGGAGCAATAGCCCCGCTCGCGAGCTGCCGGCCCTGAGTCCTTTACTACCAGGCGAGGTTCACCTTTGGCGATGCTGTGCTTCGAGTTGTGTTTGCACTGACAAAGACGACCTGCTGGTCGCACCTCCGTCCGTAGCAGGAGGGACTTATGCCGACCTGGCATTGAGCCTCTCCCGAAGGTTCGCTTCAACCTGATCCGCGATGTCGTCAAGTGCGGCGATGCCATTCTCCAAGGCCTCAATGCTCTGGTCTCGACGCTCGTTGCTCTCAATGCCGATGTGATCGTTTACCGTACTGTGCATCATCTGGATAACGGCGCCGAGATTGTTGTGCGCCCCACCAGCGTCACCGCCTAGCGCGGCTATGCGGCGGCCGCTTGGGCTCTCTCCAAGGGCCTCCAGGACTCGGTTTGCTGCCGATTGGGTTTGCTCGCGTAGTCGGTCGCGAAGCATTTGCCGCTGGGCTTGCGGCTGGACTGGAAGGCGCTCGGGAGTGTCCGGCGCTTCACGCTCGCGCTTCTGTGCGAGGCGCTGCTGAAGCACATCCCGCGTGATGCCTAGCGCCTCGAGATCCAGGCCTTGGTCCCGTGCCACTGCGAGCGCATTGTCGATGAGCGCATCCTCGCTCGCGTCGAGGTACGTGTCCGACAAGAATCGGTCCACGAACTCCTCAGTTACGACCATATTGGGGCGAAGGCGTCGCCGATCCTCGCCTTCGCCGGAAGATGAGGGCGGGTCATCGCCGGCATTGAGCCACTCGTCCACAAGTTCTCGGTCCTCGCTGTCAATATCCTTGAAGTCATTCCAGTGTCGGTCGATATTCAGGCCAACGTGGGAGACGATGATCCCTTCGTTGTCGGGATGCCCTGGGGCTCGTTGTACATTCACCCGCATCGCGCGGCCGACAAACTGAATGTAAGGACTAAGTGAACGAAACGGTCTGAAGATTGCGGCGACCGATAGCTCCGGGTGATCGAAACCCTCACCCAGCATCTGCACCTGGACGATGGCATCAAGCGTCCCATTGCGAAGACTCCGGAGGATCTCCTCGCGATCCTCTGCCTTCTGACCACTGTGGATCTCGCGCGCGGCGAGCCCGCGTGCCTCATAGAGGCCACGGATCTGACGGGCATGGTCCATAGAGCATGCAACGGCGATGAGTTGATGGCCGAGCCCAGTCGCCTCGCGGAGGTAGTTCAGGTGCTGGATGGAGGCATCGACGATGGAGATATTGCTCTCCTCGGCAAGGGCAACGCCGCGTGAATACCAATCCTCCTCCCGCATATCAAGAACCTCATCGAGGGTGTGACTATGCTCTTCCCCCTCAAACGTGAATCGCAGCTCGCGAGGGGCGACGTTTCGTGCGGTCATTTGCTTGATATAGCCCCGCTCCATCGCTCTACGAAACGTGTATCGATAAACGACCTCGCCCTCGACGGGCACCTCATCTGCCCGGAACGGGGTTGCCGTCAGACTGACTACACGGGCATTTGGGAACCGCTCGAACACTCTCTGCCACGTAGGTGCGACATTGTGGTGGCCCTCGTCAACGAGGATGAGGTCGAAGTAATCGTCCGCGAAGTTCGGGAGCCAACGCTCGTTGTTCTCCGCGAGCTGGTGGATATTCGTTACGACTATGTGTGCCTCGTCGGCGTCGTGGAGATTGGCATCAGCGTCCAGCACCGACCGATAAGGCCCCGCGCTCAAGTCTGCGAGCACTCCCGCGCGCCGGTAAAAGCTGTTCGGGCTCGTAGCATCGACGGCCTCCGCAATCTGATCGCGGATCGTCAGGTTCGGCGCAATCACCAGCACGCGACCGCGCGCAATGCCAAACGGCAGGATCGCGATAAGGCCGGTCTTTCCGCAGCCGACTGGAATCTGCTCGACCGCACGCTCCCCTCCGTCGCCAAAGTACTTGACGGCAGCCGCGTGACCCTCGACCTGCGGCTCTCGGAGCGACGGGTTCCCGGCCATGCGGGCATCCGCTGCCTTGAAAAAATTCCCAATATCTATATTGGAAAGCACGATCTCTACGTTATCGAGGAAAGCTGGAACAGGATCGTGTGCGAGAGATTTCTCCGGCTAGAGGCCCGGCCGTCGCCTTCGGTCGCGCCCGTCCGCAACGCGCCTATACGGGGGGCCGACCGTCACGGCCAGAGGCGCTTCAGGCCCTTCTCGTATACGCCGTAGATATACGGACCCGGCCTGCGGGCCTGACGGAGGATGCGGTGGCGGTTCGAGACGAATCTCTCGGTCTGCTCCTCGCCTCGCATGTTGCGGTTAGTCAGGCAGAAGACTCGAACGGCCGCTTCGGTTAGGGCATCGCGCTCAGCGGGACGGCGGCGTATCGCGTCGTCCTTCGTGAGGACGATCCAGTCGTTCTCGCCGGCGTCTCGCAGCCAGACCTCGTCGGCGAGGAGCTGACCGGGCCTCTCGCCGTAGACCTCGGCCATCGAGCGGGCCGAGAGTCCGGCCGCGCGCAGGCCCTCGACGATGCTCTTGCCAAGGCTGCGATCGACAAAGAACTCAGCGGACTTTTCGTTGGGACGAGACATCGCCGCGAGCTATATGGCGCGGCGTCTCTGCCTCACGACTCAGGCGGCCGTTCGGGTTGCGAGCCGGATCACGTCCTCGACCTCATCGGGAGGGACGCTGAAGTCCGTCGCGATCTCCGCCACCGAATCGCCGGCCTGGAACCGGTCGACGAGATCCTCCACGCGAGCGCCGCCGTGGACGACAAGCGGAAGGCCGAAAGCAACCTTGGAATCGACGACCACCTTGGCGTTGCCATAAGTCGGCAGCCGCACCGAGTCTGCCCAGCCGTCGCCCCCGTAGCGAATGCGTTTCAGGTAGGCCTTCACCACCTTCGAGAACTGCCACTGCTGAGTGCGAACGACCACGAGATCTCTCACCTCGGGCGCGTCGTGCTTGTTCGCGTAATCGAAGAGCACCTCGGCCCCGTCGGTGTAGAGACGTTCCGAGGCGAGCGCATGCTCCACGCCGATCTCCTTTTCAAGCACCTCGACGGCCGGGCGGATTCGCTGGAGCGGCACCCCTGCCTGCCTGAAGCTCGAAAGGACGAACGCCTCGGCGAAGCCGATGAAGGGAACGGTCGCCTCGCGGCCGTGGGCGGGGAAGCAGGTGATCAGCGGATGCTTGGCGTCGGGCGGCCGAGCCCAGCGCTGGATGTTCGACTTCGGCACGTCGAGGTAGCCGGCCGTCTCGCGCAGCGTGAAGATGGCACGGGCAATTCGGGGATCGTCGGTCCCCAGGTGGGCCTTCTGTTTCGGGTGGTTCTTGATCTCGAAGCCTTCCTCGGAAGCCGGATTCTGCGCCTGCGGTTGATCGTAGCGGCGGTCACGGTCGCGCTGGTTCGGGGACGTAGGCCGGAATCGACGTACATCCCCGCCCATCTCTGCGCATAGCGCTTGACTTCCTCGGAGCGTCGAGCTACTCGTCGGTGCATGCACTTCTTTCACGCATCGATAACGGAGGTTCGGCGGTGAGTCGGCTCGACTCGAGCTGTCCCGATCTCGGTCCCGACCTTGCCAGTCGCTCAGACCCCGACTGGCAAATGACCCTTGCGACGATCTCGCATGGTGTCGCGGGATCGCGGCCCCTCCCCCGCGCCCGACTCTCTACCCACTCGGTTCGCAGTCAATTGACGGTGGATCGATCTCGATCTCGATCTCGATCCGATCGCACTTGGCACGACCGCAATCGCCTCGGCGCTGGCGACTCAGCGGCTTCTCTCCTCCGCGCTGGAGGCAGCGCCTTCGCGCCGTACCGCCGCGCACGGCCCGCCACCATTGGAGGCGGCGTCATCGTAGGGGCGGCGCGGCGCTCGCCGACAGCGGCCATCTCCGACCGACTGGAAGTCATTTGACCCAGGGCCGACCGCCTCGCGCTACCGCTCGCCGCGCCCGCTCTCGTTCCTCGGCGCGGACCCCGGCGCTCTCCGATCTCGACCTCCGCATCCTCGACCTCCTCGCCTCTCACCGGGTGCTCACCCAGACCCAGCTCGCCTCGATCAACTCCGAGACGCCCGCGAGGACGCTTCGCTACCGCTGCGCCCGGCTTGCCCGAGAGGGCCTCGCCGGCCGTAGCCGCCCATACCGTGAACGGGGAACTTCCCCGCACCACTTCTGGCCGACCCGCAAGGGAGAGGCCATCGTCACCGGAGGGCCGCCACCGCGAGGAGGCGAGCGACGCGAGCCGAACCCGCTCTTCCTCGCCCATGCCGCTGGCCTCAGCGAGATCTACGTGACGTTGAAGACGACGCTGCCGGACGAGGTGCAGCTGGTTCGCTTCGAGCGCGAGGCGGATGCCCGCGAGCCATTCTCCGCTCGGGCCGGTCGGGAGAAGCGGGCAATTGCTCCCGATGCCTTCATCGAGATCGCCGACGACGGAGGGAGCCTGCTCGCCTTCATCGAGCTGGACATGGGTTCGATGTCTCATCGCCGCTTGAAGACCAAGGCGGCGGGCTACGCGGAGTACGTCAAGGCCGAAGCCTGGCGCGAGCGCCACCGCTTCTGCCCGGCACTTCTCTTTGTCACCACCACGGAGAAGCGCGCTCGATCCTTCCTCGCAGCGATGGCGAAGGAGGCGGGAAGAGACTCGCTGCTCCTGACCTGCGCCTGCGACCTCGTGCGCAGGCTGTCTCACTTCGCCTCAGAGGATCGCTGGCTGCTCAGCGTCGACGAGGGAAAGCGGGCAGCCGACTTGTTGAACGCGCTGCGCGAGTCCCGCCGCCCCTTCGACGAAGAGCAGGAGCGCATGGAGTCGGAGCGCCACCGCGAAGACGCCGAGTGCGAGCGCCTGCGCTCCGACCCCGAGGCGCTGCGCTCACACCTACGATCCCGGTCGCACCGCGATTGGGGAAGCGAGCGGCTCGGTCGCTCGGCGGCAGCGGCCCTGATGTTCACTCTGGAGCAGGACGACGCGCTGGACGGGGTCGAGCGCGAGGCACTGTCGGCGCTCGGGGCGATGTTCGCCAACCCGCTCCGGGTCCAACTCGACGATCAGAAGCTGACGGCAGATGAGCGCCACACGTTCGACGCGCTGGTTCGTCACCACCTGGCCAGGCAGCTCGATCGGGTCAGAGACCTCGCCGAGCGCTTCGGCGATGGGCCGGCGCTACGCAAGGCGCGCCAGCACCTCCAAGGTGGAGCGCTTCTCGACCGTGACGACCTGAGCTGGCGACTTTCCGAAGAAGCCAAGCGCGATGGCAGTGCCCGCGCCGAGCAGAAGCGCCTGCGGGAGGACTACCTCGGCTGGCGCGAGCAGAGGGCGCGGCAGCTCGCCAAGGCTCAAGGGATCGTGGACCGGCTCCGCAATGGGCCGGAGACCTTCCTCGATGAGGTCGACCGACGCGCCTTGCGCCTCTGCGGCAGCTGTGACGAGATCGCCTACCCCGATCCCGAGTCGGCGGCCCATGAGCGCGGTGCTCGTTATGACGTCGCGGGGCGCTGTCACTTCTGCAACGGGCGGAAGCTGAAGGAGATCGAGCAATGAGCCACGACGACTTGAGATCCCGTCCCAGCAGAGCTAGACGTGTCAAGCGTGGTCAGACGCAGCGTCGGCCAGGTCACGGCCGCCGTATCGCCACCCCGATCAACGACCTGGAGACGACGATGTCAATCGAAGAGACGAAGCCCGGATCGGCGCTGGACGACCAGCTTCGTCGCGAGCAAGCCAAGGCAATCTTCGACCTGCTCATGGCCCATCGCCGACGAGCGGAGTCGAGGTAGGTCAGACATATGAGTGACCAGATCTCCCATACGTCTGACGAAAGGAGCACCTGATGCGCAACTTCGCCTGGTACGGACGGCTGTCGACCAAGGACAAGCAGGACCCGACGCTCTCCTTTCCCTCGCAACGGGAGGCTTGCGCGACGAAGGCGGCCGAGCTGGGCGGGCGCATCGTCTGCGAGTTCACCGACCAGGAGGCGGGGCGGCGCGACGACCGGGCAGGTTGGAGCGAGTTGGTGCGCGAGGCGAAGGAGCCTGACGCGCGGCGCTTCGATGCGGTGATCGTCTACGCGACCTCGCGGCTCTCGCGCGACCTATTTCATGCCCTCGCCTACGAGCGGGAGATGGCTCGGGCTGGCGTCGAGATCTTCTACGCGCTCACGGCCGGCGATCAGACCAGTCCTGAGGGGCGGCTTATCCGTCACATGTTCCAGGCGCTCGACCAGTTCGAGGTCGAGAAGCTCGGCCGCGAGGTGCGACGGGGGCAGACTGAGAACACGCGGCAGGGCTATCGCAACGGAGGCCGCGCGCCCTATGGCTACCGGCTAAAGCACGAGCCGCATCCCGACCCAGCCAGGGCACGAGCCGGAGACAAGAAGTCCCGCCTCGTCGTCGACCCCGAGCAGGGGCCGGTGATCGCTGAAATGTTCGAGCGCTTCCTCTCGGGCTGGGGCTACAAGGAGATCGCCAACCACCTCAACCGGCCCGGTGGACCGCCCCCTCCCACCCACGTCGACTCCAAGCGCAACACCGCTGGCAAGTGGTCGAAGAACACTCTGCGTTCGATCCTGCAGAACCACGTCTACACCGGCCGGCTCTTCTGGAACCGGCTCGACTTCCGCGCCGTCAAGCAGGGCGAGGGACCGCTAGTGCGCCGCAAACCGGAGGAGTGGGTCG
This sequence comes from uncultured Actinomycetes bacterium, assembly GCA_963699125.1. GTDB lineage: Bacteria > Actinomycetota > Thermoleophilia > Solirubrobacterales > 70-9 > VAYN01. Next base: position 2,277,888 of record OY969417.1, on the reverse strand, counting down.
AGGCCGACCGCCGTCACGAGGCGCTCGTCTCCGACGAGGTCTTCGAACGGGTGCAGGCCGAGATGGGCAGGCGCAGCCGCACGGGCGGCTCGCGCCGAACCCGCCAGCAGAAGCGCTTCTACCAGCTGCGTGGAATCGTCCATTGCTCCACCGGGCACAACCCGCTGCGCATGCACGGCAAGACGCGCAAGGACAACACCTACTACGCCTGCTGCTACCGGATCGGCTACGGCGACAAGGCGGCCGAAGCGCTCGGCCACGGCAAATGGCAGTACGTCCGTGAGGAGCCGCTGGTCAAGGTCATCGACGCCTTCTTCACCACCCGCGTTTTCGGGCCGAAACGCCTCGATCACTTCCGCGCCCAGAGCGCCGAGCTGGCCAAGGAGCTGCACAGCGACGACGGCAAAGCCCGCAAGCGGCTCGTGCGCCAGGTCGGTGAGATCGAGCAGCGGATCGAGCGCCAGCTCGCCGCGATCGAGGCCGGCGTCGATCCCGTGGTCGTCGGCGAGCGCATCCGGGCGCTGAAGGAGAAGCGCAGTGAGGCGGAGGCGGCGCTCACGGGCCTGGCCGCCGAGGAGCGCCAGGACGGCGTTACCGACATCGATGCCGCCTGCGAGGTTCTCGACGGCATTCCCGATCTCAGCGAGGCGCTGACCAACGCCGACCCGAAACTGCGTCGCGCCGTCTTCGACGCCTTCCGGCTTTCGGTCGAGATCGACCGCAACGCCGGCCAACTACGAGTGAAGGCGCTCGTATCGAGCGCCTTCAACGGTGTCCGCGACCTGAAGTCCTTGGTCGCTAATGAGGGAGTAGCGGGGGCAGGATTCGAACCTGCGACCTTCGGGTTATGAGCCCGACGAGCTACCTGGCTGCTCCACCCCGCGGCGGACTGGGGATGGTAGCAACGGGGCGTGAACCGGGTCGCGGGATGCGGGCATGTGCAAGGGGGCTCGCTCTAGAGTGCCGGCCCGATGGCAGAGGGCTCTCGCAGGGTCGCGGTAATCGACGTCGGCACCAACTCGGCGCGGCTGCTTGTTGCCGACGTCGCCGGGACCGAGGTTGAGCTGGTCGAGCGGCGCAACCGGGTCACGCGGTTGGGCCGCGGCGTCGACCTGTCGGGGCGGCTCTCGGCCGAGGCGATGGAGGCTGCCTGCGAGGCGATCGGCGAGTACGTCGGCCTCCAGCAGGAACTTGGCGCCGAGACCGTCGTCGCGATCGCGACGAGCGCGGTGCGCGACGCAGAGAACGGCGGCGCCTTCGTCGCCGAGCTACGGGAGCGGTTCGCGCTCTCGGCCCGGGTGCTCGACGGCGAGAAAGAGGCCAGGCTCACCTACCTCGGCGCCACTTCGGAGCGGCCGCCGAAAGAGCCGACCCTGGTGGTCGACATCGGCGGCGGCTCGACCGAGCTGATCGTCGGCACCGGCGTTGAGATCGCGTTTCATGCCTCGCTGCAGGCTGGCGTCGTGCGCCACAGCGAGCGCCACGTCTCCTCCGACCCCCCTACCGCGGTCGAGCTGGAATCGCTTGCGGCCGACGTGCGCGGGCTGATCGAAGGCGCGATCGACAGCAGCGTCGAGGCCGACGCCGGCATCGCGGTCGCCGGCACCCCCACTTCGCTGGCCGCAGTTGAGATGGGACTCGAGCCCTATGACCCCACGCGGGTGCACGGCCACGTCCTCTCCCTGCCCTCGATCCAGCGGATGCTGTCTCAGCTGGCTTCGGTCCCGCTGTCGCTGCGAAGCGAGATCCCCGGCCTCCATCCGGATCGGGCGCCCACGATCGTCGCCGGCGTCGTAATCCTGGTCGAGACGATGCGCGCCTTCGGCCTGGAGCGAATCGAGGTATCGGAGCACGACATCCTCTATGGCGCAGCAATTACCGCAGCTTCGGATCGCGGCTAACTACCCGTAGTTTCGCTCGGATTACTTCTCCGTACCAGGTGGACAGGCTGTCCGGAGGCCGCAGGACAGATGGGTTAAGAACCCAATCGAACCCCGAAAAGTTGGTAGGTTTTGCCTACCTAATTATGAGTATCAGGATAGTGGCCCACTAGACGCCTCGGACAGTCGAGCGCATAATCGGCTCACCGGGGAAAAGCTGTGGCTCATCCATAGCTCAGACCTGGGAAACAGGGCTTAGGCGATTGCCGCATCATGGCGCCTCCCGCCGTCTGAGCCCATCAAATACATGGTCCCTGAAGACGTACCCCTGCCCGTCCTGAGGGACCAACTCGAATCGGCCGCCAGTGATGGCGGCCGATTCTCGTCTACGACCCGATCGCTCGTCCGCCACCAGCGCAGAAGACCGGAATCTGGCATCCCTAAGCCAAATTCGATTTGCGCGGGTAAGCAACCTCGGGGTCGGTGAGGACGTTCACAAGCGTCGGTCGGCCCGATTCGAAGGCGCACTCGAGGGTGGGCCGCAGCTCGCTCGGGTCGCGCACGAGGGCGCCATCGCAGCCGAGCGATTCCACCAACTCGTCGTAGCGGGTTTCCGGCCGCAGCTCCGCCGCCACCGAGTAGCCGTAGAGGAACTTCATCGGGTGATGCTCCAGGGCCCAGATGCCGTTGTTGCCCATCACGCCGACCACGCCGAGACCGTGACGCGCCATAGTGTCGAACTCCATGCCGGCGAAGCCGAATGCTCCATCGCCGAGCAACAGGCAGACCTGCCGGTCCGGCTGGGACACCTTGGCGCCGATCGCCTGCCCCGGGCCGGCGCCGAGGCATCCGAACGGGCCCGGATCCATCCAGCAGCCCGGCTCGTAGGTGTCGATGAAACGGCCGGCGTAGGAGACGAAGTCGCCGCCGTCACCGATCACGATCGCGTCGCGATCGAGCACTTCGCCCAGCTCGCGGTAGACGCGCACCGGGTGCAGCGGCGAGCGTGAGTCGTTCAGCTCGTCCTGCTCAGCGGTCCGCTTTTCCTCCTCGACCCCCCGTAGCTCCTCCAGCCAGCGCCCGCTGCGCGGTGCGCCGCCGCCGGCTGCCGCGTGAAGGGCCGCAAGGGTCGCCTTGATATCGCCGACGAGGTCGATCTCGGGCCTGCGATTGGCGTTCAGCGCGTTCTCGGCGACGTCCAGTCGCACGATCCGCGTCTCCTCGCCGAAGCTGCCGCCGAAGCCGAGCCGGAAGTCCATCGGCACGCCGATCACCAGCGCTACGTCCGCCCCCTTCAGCGCCGCGCCGCGGGCGCGGCTGAAGGCCAGCTCGTGATCAGCCGGGAGGCAACCGCGACCGAGGCCGTTGAGAAAGACCGGGATGCCGAGCGCCTCGGCCAGCTCGCGCAGCTCGCCCTCCCCGTGCCCCCAGTAGAGACCGGTGCCGGCCATGATCGCCGGTCGCTCGGCGCCGGCGAGCAGCGCCGCGGCCTCCTCCACGCCCTCTGCCGGCTTGGCGGACGTGGCCGCTGGCGGCGGTGGGATCTCCACCTCCGCCTCGGTGAAGACCACGTCCAAGGGGTAGTCGACGAAGGTCGGTCCGCTCGGGGCCTCGAGGGCCAGGTCCAGCCCCGCCGCGGTCATGGCCGCGATCTGGCCCGGCTCCCTGACGGTCTCGGCCGACTTGACTAGCGGCGAGACGAAGGGGAGGTGGTCGATCTCCTGCAGCGAGCCGGAGCCCCAGCGCATCTCCGGGGCTCGGCCACCCAGAACCGCGATCGGCGAGCAGTTCGCCTGCGCTCCCGCGATCGCGCTGATCCCGTTGGTCACCCCGGGCCCGGCGGTGAGCGCCGCGGCGCCGAGGCCGCGAGTCGCCTTCGCCACCCCCTCCGCGGCGAAGACCGCGGTCTGCTCATGCCGCACATCGACCAGCCCGATCCCCTCCTCCTTGCAGCCGTCGTATATGGAGAACAGGTGTCCTCCAGACAGCGTGAAGAGATGGTCGACCCCCCTCGACTTGAGCACCTTCGCGACTATCCGCCCGCCATGATCCACAGAAGCTGGAGCCTAAGGGAATGCTCCCGCGCGTCGGAGAGTGCCCGGGGCGGGACTCGAACCCGCAAGCCCCCTAAGGGGCAGCGCCTTTTAAGGGCGCCGCTTTTGCCAGTTTCGCCACCCGGGCACATCGATCGTAACCGGCTTGTGCAGGTGGCTAAAACCGCAATAAAAGTTCGCGCTGCGCAACTTCGCCGCTGTTACGGTGTCTGTAGCAATAGAAACGACGCCTTCCCTGGAGGAGAGCTTGGAGGCATCCGCCCTAACGCACGCCAGTCGCCGCGGACTACTAGCCCGGCGCTCGCCGCTGCTCAAACTCCAGGGCGACGCGAAGCTGATCGCGATGGCGCGCAGCGGCAACCCAGGCGCCTTCGAGACGATCGTCGACCGCTACCAGGGTCGCCTGCTCGGTTTCTGCCGCCAGATGCTCGGCTCCACCGAGGACGCCGAGGACGTCCTGCAGGAGGTCTTCGTAAACGCCTACCGGGCGATGCTCGCCGACGAGCGCGAGATCAACTTGCGCCCCTGGCTGTACCGGATCGCCCGCAATCGCTGTCTCAACCATCTGCGCAAACCGACCGCCGACGCGCAGGAATCGATGGACATGGTGCCGGCAATCGAGGCGTCCTCGACTGCCGAGCGGGTCCACAACCGCGAGGAGTTCCGCCAGCTCCTTAGCGACGTGAAGAAACTTCCCGAGACCCAGCGCTCGGCCTTGCTGCTGCGCGAGATGGACGCTCTCTCCTACGAGGAGATCGCCGCCGCCATGGACACCACCGTGCCGTCGGTCAAGTCGCTGCTGGTGCGGGCGCGGATTTCCCTCGCCGAGGCGAGCCAGGCGAGGCAGCTCACCTGCGGTGAGGTCCGGATCGAGCTCTCCGAAGCCGCCGAGGGCCTGCGCAAGGTCTCCGGCCCGGTCCGCCGCCACGTGCGCGAGTGTGAGGAGTGCTCCGACTTCCGCTCTCAGGTCCGCTCCAACGAGAAGGTCCTGGCCGCTCTCTTCCCAGCCGGCGCCCTGGTGGCGCTGAAGGGGTTCATCGCCTCCAAACTCGGGCTCGGCGGCGCCAGCGGCGGGACCGGGGCCGGCGCAAGCGCCGCGGGAGCAGGCGCCGGAGCCGCGGGCGCAGGAGCTGCGGGCGCCGGTGCGGTCGGGAGCGTTGGGGCCGCAATCGGCGGCAGCGGCGCGGCCGGCGGGATTGGAGCGATCGGCGGCGCGATCGGCACCAAGGCGGTCGCCGGCGTCGTCACCGCCGCGGTGATAACCGCCGGCGCGGTCGAGGTCAAGAACAGCACGACTCCGGTCGACTCGGGAGCCAAGGTCGTCCACGTCCGTCAAGGTCTGGCGAGCAGCCCCGCCCTGGCGCCGGCGCAGGTCACCGAGCCGAAGGCCCCCGCGAGCGAAACGGAAGCCGCCCCGGTGCCCACCGCGACCGAACCCCCGCCCCAGGAGCCCGTCGCCGAGCCGGCGCCCGGGCTGGCACCGACCACGACCAGTGACGACGGGGCCGGGCAGTCCAACGCCGGTGACGAAACCGTCAGCGGCAGCGATCCGACCGTCGAATCCGTCACCGGCGCCACGCCGCCGGCCGGCGCCGGCGCCGGCGCGCATGGCGGCGGCGGCACCGTCGTCGTCACCGTTGGCGGTCCACCGCCAACCAGCACCGCGCCGTCCTCCCCTCCGCCAGCCTCCGGTCCGCCCCCGAGCGAACCGAGCGAACCTGCCCCGCCGCCTCCGGCAGAATCGCCGCCACCGGCCAGCGGTGGCGGTCCCGAAGCCGAAGCGCCTTCGCCCTCGCCTGAGCCGACTCCCTAGCGCCGGGCGGCCCTAGCCGAGGCCGATGACTTTGAGGCGGCGCATCAAGCAGGTGCCCGCGAACTGGCGGGTTTCCTCGAGCGAGTAGCCGAACAGCTCGAAGTCCTCGTCTTCCGCCCAGGGCGGCGAGAGCACTCCGTCGGCCACCGGCAGGGACTCCTCCAGCGTGCGCTGGATCGCCTGCTTGTAGCGCTCGTCCTCGCGCGCCTTCTCGCGCAGGAAGACCGAGCCGAAGGCGACGTGGCGGTGCTCGTCGCGAGCAACGTTGCCGAATCCCTCGACGAACGCCGGCAGCGTCCCTTCACGCTCGTTGAAGTCCATGATGAAGTGCTGCCCGGTGAGGGCCAGCATCCCCTCGATCACCATGTGGTAGAGCGTGACGGCCTCGACCAGAGCCTCGGTGTCCTCCGGTTCAGCCGAGAGGCGGTCGGTGCGCTTTTTCAACATCTCGTCGAAGAGCCGGCCGAAGTTGTCGTTGAGGTGGGCAGAGGTCTCCTCCAGCATCTCGCTGAGGCCGTCGGACTCGAGCACACCTACCTCGCGGTAGAAACGCTCGAAGAAGCGGACGTGGCGCGCCTCGTCGGCGATCTGCGTGCAGAGGAAGATTTTCTGGTCCTCGGTCGGGGTGGCGCGCATGATCGGCCCCAGCTCCTCGGCGACTTTCTGCTCACCGATGAAGAAGGACGAGAGCCCGTACATCCGCTGGAAGCGCTCCTCGGCGCTGATCCGCTCGTGCCAGTCTTCGCGGTCGCGGCTGAAGTCGAGCTCCTGCGTCTGCCACTGCTGGCGCTCCCAGAGCATGTACAGCTCCTCGTAGGTGAGCAGCTTGACATCGGCGGTGCGGTCGGCCGCCTCCATCAGGGCCGGATCGGCGGTCTCCTGGAAATCGGCTCGCTCGGTCCTGGATTGGATCCCGGTTGCCTCTTTGGCCTCCATCTTCAGCTCTCCTCCGATCGGCTGTCGCGGTCCCGGCGAGGTTAGCAGCGCACTGGCCAGCCAGCCAGTAATCGGTGGGTCGCCTTGCTGTCGGATAGCGGCAGAAAGGCGACCCACCGCCCTATGCCGCGTGGCTGTCGCACGGTTTCAGCAGCACCACTCGAGAGGAGGTCTGGGCCTCGACCTCGACCTTGAACGCCTCCGCGTCGGTGGCGATCGGGGGGAAGGTGTCGTAGTGCATCGGGATCACGGTTCCCGCGCCGATGAACTCGGCCGCGACGACTCCGTCGTGACGATCCATCGTGTAGTGGCCGCCGATCGGGAGCAGGGCGATATCGATCGGATTGCGTTCGGCAATCAACTTCATGTCGCCGAACAGGCAGGTGTCGCCGGCGTGGTAGATGGTCTGACCGCCGATGTGGATTAGCAAGCCCGTCGCGGTCCCGATCGCGATCCCGTGCTCAGCGCTGAACGGGGCCTCTTCGGAGCCCGGGATCGTGCTGGTGTGCCAGGCCGGCACGAGCTTGATCCAGCCCCACTCGAACTCGACGGTGCCGCCGAGGTTGGGATCGCTCAACGCCTCCACTCCCTGACCCTTGAGCCATTCCGCCAACTCGACGATCGCCACGCAGTGGGCACCGGTGCGCCTCGCGACGCCGACGGCGTCGGCGATGTGATCGGCATGGCCGTGCGTGACCGCGACGTGGGTCGGCTCGACTTCCTCAGCCGTGACCAGGGCAGCTGGGTTGTTGGGCTTCAGGAACGGGTCGACGAGCAGCCTCGCCTCGCCGTCGCTCAGTTCGAAGCACGAGTGTCCGTGGAACTTGATCTCCATCTCAGTCCTCTCCTCCCGCGTGACCGGGATCCGTCATCTCTTCCTTCAGCGCCCAGCCGACCGCGACCCCGACCATCATCCCCATCCGCGCCTCCTCGGCAAGCAGGGCGCGGACGGCGGCGATGCGCTCGTCGGGGTCGGGAACGGTCGCCGCCCGCAGTGCCTCGGCCTCGTGCGGCTCGCCGAACCAGCCCCCCTCGGCCAGCGCCGAGGCAAGGACTTTCTGCAGCTGCGGCGCCGCCCGGGCGACTACGCGCTCCGCCTCGGAGAACCGCTCAGGGTCGAGTAGCCGCTCGATCGCCGCCTCGAACTCCGTCTCGTCGGGCACCCGCGCAGCCTAGTCAGTCTGCGGAGTGCAGGGCCGAAGCGGCCAGCCCGGCGAGGCCGCCGACGGCACCACCGACCAGGCCGGCGACGAGATCCGCGGTCGGCGCGAAGAGCGGCAGCGCAATCAGGACCGCGGCGGCAACGACGACCCCGATCAGGTCGTACTCCTCGTCGATCGCGCCATCGGCTTCGGCGCGACGGATCGCGAACCAGGCGGCGACGGCGCCCAGCGCAATCCCGTTGCCGCCGGCGATCACGGTGATCTCGCCCTGGGCGTTGGCAACACCGCTCGCCGCGAGCATCCCCAGCGCCCCGCAGGCGAGCAAAAGAACGGCGGTGGAGACGCTTCCGAGCCTGCGCTCGACCCCGGTCGCGAAGATGGCCAGTCCGACCGCGACGACGAACAGATAGCCGACGTCGACGTAGGCGAAGGGGGCGGTCAGAAAGCGCCACCACTGGCCCTCGATCGGGACCAGCAGCCCGCCGAAGGTGGAGAGCGGGTCGCCGCTTGCCTTCTGGATCAGCAGCAGGCCGGCGGAGCCGAGGATGACCGCGAGCGTCGCGTAGGGCCTGAAGGCGCGGGTGACGTCGGGCTTGGCTCGGCGACGGAACCGCGGCCGGCGGCGTGGGCGCTGCGCCTCGAGCGCGTCTCCGCGCCGCTCGAGCTTCGGCGCCCGCTTGCGCAGGCGGGTGCCGCAGTAGGGGCACTCGGTGACGTAGGGACTGACCTCGGAGCCGCAGTTCTTGCAGATGACGCTGAGCTCAGTCTCGCTCATGGTCCATCGAGAATAACCCCCTTCTCCCGGCACCCGTGGCCGTTGCCGGTGGCATACTGCCGAGACACCCATCTTCGAGGAGGAAATTACGTGGAGCTGAAGAGTCTGACCGAGCAGAAATCGCTGCTCGCGACCCTGCCGCCAGGCAAACGGGCCCGACTGCACAGGCTGCTGTTCGAGTTCGGTCCTGGCAACGGCACGCTGCTGCTGCTGCCGATCGACCAGGGGATCGAGCACGGCCCCCGCGACTTCTTCCCCAACCCGGCCTCCAAGGATCCCGACTACCAGTTCCGCCTCGCCGCCGAGGCCGGCTACTCGGCGCTCGCCTGTCAGATCGGCATGGCGGAGAAGTACTACCCCGACTACGCCGGCAGGGTGCCGCTGATCCTCAAGGTCAACGGCAAGACCGACATCCCATCTTCCGCGAAGGCCTTCTCCAGCTGCAACGCGAGCGTCGAGGACGCCGTGAGGCTTGGAGCCGACGCGGTCGGCTACACGCTCTACGTCGGCTCCCCGCGCCAGGACGAGGACCTCGCCCAGCTGCGCCAGGTGCGCCAGGACTGCGACCGCTACGGGATGCCGCTGGTGATCTGGTCCTACCCGCGCGGCGAAGCGATCGACGGCAAGGGCGGCGCCGGTTCCTTCTACGCGATCGACTACGCGGCGCGGATGGCGATGGAGATGGGCGCCGACGTGGTCAAGCTCAACATGCCGAAGATCAACCCGGAGAAGGACAAGGACGCCCCCGCTCCGTACAACGAGATGGAGGTCGACCAAGCGGAGGCGATCCGCCAGTGCGTCGAGTCGGCCGGGCGCGCCCTCGTCGTCCTCTCCGGCGGCTCCAAGACCGACGACGACACCGTCCTCACCAACGTCCGCGACGTTATGCACGCGGGTGGCTCCGGGGTGATCTTCGGCCGCAACGTCTGGCAGCGCGAGTGGAGCGAGGCGCTGGCGATCATCGATCAGATCAAGGAGACCCTGCTCGCCAACGTTCGACGCACGCCGTAGCGGCGATCCTGTCGACTTACTCGGCTCATAGACCGATAAGTCGACAGACCGGTGGGGGGAACTTTGGCTCCCCCCACCTTGGGTGGGGATGTGGAGGAGCGCGAGCGGGAGCCGTGGGGTCGGCAGCGCGGTGCTGATGATCGCCGCCGCAGCGGTTCTGCTGCGACTGTGGGAGCTGGGCTCCGGCGCTGCGGAGCCCGGCCCGCGTGCCCCCGGCGTTTACGTCATCCGCGCCGTCGACGGGGACACGCTCGAGGTGCGGATCGGCGAGGAGGTCGAGGATGTGCGGCTGATCGGCATCGACACGCCGGAGACGGTGAAGCCCGGCGCGCCGGTCCAATGCTTCGGCCCGCGCGCGTCGCGCTTCGCCCACCACGCGCTGGACGGGAGGCGGCTGCGACTCGTCTTCGGGGCCGAGCGCCGCGATGTCTACGGCCGCCTGCTCGCCTACGCCTATCTCGGGCGGCGCTTCGTCAACGCGGAGTTGATCCGGCGCGGCCTCGCGCGGACGCTGACGATCCCACCGAACGACCGCCACGCCCCGCTTTTCGCGCAGCTGGAGCTGCGGGCGGCTCGCGCCGGTCGCGGTCTCTGGGGCGCCTGCCCACCCTGAGTGCCTCGCGCGGCTTTGCTACGGTGCGCCGCGGCCCCCGGGCCACGCGCTATGAGAATGCGACAGAGCATCTCCCAGTTCGAGATCGCCTTCGAGCAGGAGACTTCATTGGAGCGCCGCCGGCGCGAGCAGCTGCGCAGGCGCGCCGCGAACCGTTCGCGCGCGCGAAAGATCAACCGCACCGAGCAGGAGAGCAAGGTCCGCTTCAGCGTTCTCGCCGTCTGCCTCACCGTCACCGTCATGGTCGTCGTGGTCGCGATGTTCGAGGCCCTGGCCTTCCTGATGGCCTAGCCGCTAGCGACCTTCACTGTTGAATAGACTCGCCCGCCGATGGCCCGACGCTCACTGAAGCCGCAACTGAACCAGATTCGCGCCTGGGTCCACCAGGGCCGGACCGACGCTTGGATCGCCCACCAGCTGGAGATCAGCGCCACCGAGCTGCGCGAGTTCCGCAAGCAGTACGACCTCTCCCCCGACGACGAGAGCGCGGGCTCGAGCGAAATCGACCTCCGCGATGAGATCGAAGCCGAGATCGAGGCGGCCACCGCCGAACAGGAGACGGCCGAAGAGGACGAACAAGAGGGCGAGGAGGGCGAAGAGGCTGCAGAGGAGGGCGACGAGTCGGAGGGCAGCCCGCGACCGCGTCGCCGGCGCCGCCGCGGTCGCCGCGGTGGCCGCGGCCGTCGCAAAGAGATCGAGGCGACCTTCGACCACGGCGAAGACGAGGGTTACGGCCTCTGGCTCGACGCCTCGGTCAAGGACAACCCGGTCTACACCGAGCACTGGGCAGGCAATCGCGAGGTCACGGTCAGGATCGAGGCCGATCAGATTGTCATCCGCCGCGCCGGCGCCCCGGCCGAGGACGAAGAGTCCGACGACGACTCAGACGAGTAGCTGTCGGCCGCCGGCGAAGTCACCGGCCCCGCGCAGGTAAAGCCAGAACGCCGCATCGGCCAGCGACTGAGCATCGCTCTCCGCCGCCGGCGCCAGGTCGATCGCGACCTGCAGGCACCAATCGGTCCCCCGGCCGTAGAGCTCGGCGAGCTCCGCCGCAGTGAAGGTCGGGCCGATCCGCCTCCGCAGCTCCTCGCGGACGGCCTCCACGACCCGATCGGCGAGCCGCCGCGCGCGCGGGTCGGTCAGCGCCTGCAGCCGACGCCACCCCTCCTCCCACTGGAACAGCGCGTTCTCGAGCGGATACGTCACCCGCCGAGATTACCCAGCGCCCGTATCGGGGATTCCGCGGAGCGGCGCGTTGCGGGGGCCGCAGGCGACGGGGTCGAGCTGGCCGCGCACCCTCCAGACGGTCACCGGGCCACTGCGCAGGAGTGGGGCGACGGCGGGCTCGCCGCGGAGCCAGCCGGCCTCGGGTGAGGGAATTGGGCGGTCGGGATGGATGAAGTTGAGGAAGGGGGCGGTGACCAGGTAGTCGAGGTCGGCGGCGTTGACCGCGGCCCGGAAGGAGCGGCAGGTGGGGATCGCGTTGAAGGAACCGTGCGGTCCCTCGACGCCGAGGTAGAGGACTTCGTTGGAGAGATCGCTGCCGAAGAAGCCGTACTGGGCGAAGCCGGCCGTGGTGCCGACGAGGCCGATGCGAGCGTCCTCGACCCCGCGAGCCCAGCGATAGGCTGAATCGAGGTTCATCCCGGGGATGCGTTCGTCGGCGACCTCGTTGCGGAAGCGCTCGTCGAGATAGTGGCGCTGGACCGGGTAGCCAATCGCGACCACGGTCAGGGCGAGGGCCACAAAGCCACTGATGACCACACCGCGGCTGGCGCCGCGACCGCGCGCCAGCGGCAGCGCCGTGGGGACGAGCACAGCGAGGGCCACGGCCAGCAGCGCGAAGAGACGAGCGGGATCACGGGCGACCGCATCGCCGCGGTCGCTGAGCAGGAGGATGGCCAGCAGCGCCGCCAGCAGCCACCATCGCCGCCGCCGCCCGTCGAAGAAGCGCGGCAGCGGCAGCAGCACGAGGCCGGCGAGCAGGGCTGCGTAGAGGTAGCGGATGTTGATCCCGAAGGCCTCCGGGGCGCCCTCGGCGCCGGCGGCACTGAGCGGGGTGAAGAGGTAGGCGACGAACCCGAACAGGGCCACGGCGCCGGTCGCCCGTACGACGCGATCCCGCCCCCGCAGCAGCGCCAGCAGCGCCGCGACGACCGCCCCCCCGACGACAAGCGGCCAGAGGGCGCCGAAGGCGTCGTGCAGGCCCGGAGCGAAGTATTCCCTCCAAACACCGGTGTCGGTCGCGTAGTGGGCGATGCTGAAGTCGGGCCTGCCGATCTGCAGGCGCTCCGGATGTGGCAACGAGATCGGCCCCAGGCGCTCGACCGCGGGCAGGGGATTGCCGGCGACGATGAGGTTGCGCAGGTACCAGAAACTGCCCCCGAGCAACGCCGGCACGAACCACCACCCAGCCGCCGCCCACCTCTTCCCCACCGGCGCCAGCACCAGCACCGCAACGCTCAGCGCCGCCGCCATCGCCAGCGCCGTCACCTTGGTCCCGGCGGCCAGCCCCGTCGCCAGCCCAGCCGCCGCCAACGCCCAGCCCACCGGTAGCTCCCCCGCAGCGTGGTTCCTTTGTGACGTATCGGGTGCCAAAGGAACCACGCTCCGGGGGTTGGAGCGTTGGGATGCCCAAGCGTTGACGAGGATCGCGATCGCTGCCAGCAGTAAGGCGGCGGCCATCAGGTCGTTCTTCGCCGCCCCGGGCTCGCGCACGACCAGAACATGCGCCTCGAGCGCGATCGCGGCGGCCACGACGCTGAGACTCCCGCGTCCGTAGGGCCTTCCCACGCACCAGGCCGCCAGAAACGCCACCCCCAGCCATCCGTAGTTGATGAACAGCGAGAGCGTGTCCCGCCCCGTCAGCAGCACCCCGACGCTGTGGAGCAACTCGGAGTTCTGCGGGTAGAACCAGTTCGTGAACACCGTGTCCACATGATGCATCCCCGTCACCGAGTGGCTCTGCGCCATCTCCGCTGCGAAGGGCAGGTGGTACCACAGCGAATCGAAGTTGAAGATCCCTCTGTCCAATGCGTGCTTCGTCGTCAGTGCCCAGTGCCCGACAACGAGGGCGATGACCCCGACCATGACCAGCAGCGACCAAGCGCTCTCGCCCTGACCGTCCCGGCCGGCGGGTCCTGTCGGTGCGGCATCCCCCACGGTGCTCGGATGCTTCGCATCCTCCGCGCCGCGGGGGACCCCCGCCCCACCGCCACCCGCCGGAGGGAGGAAGGCAGCGGCTACAGCGAGCAGTGCAGAGGCGCCGACGAGGGCGCCGGCGTAGAAGAGACCGAAGGTGCCGAGGATCTCGGAGAGCCAGATCAGAAGCGCGACCGCAACGATGGTCTCGATCAGGCGCGCTGGGGCTCCCCCCCAGCCGGGCAGCAGTCGCTGACGCAGCCGGTACGCGCTGAAACCTAACGCGGCGACCACGACGGCGACCTGCGCGACCCCCAGCAGGTAGGAGCCGAAGCTAACCATTGCCGCTCCCGGGGCCGGGGTTCAGCCGCCGAGGCCGCGGATGACCACCGGGGTCTCCCCTTCGGTGACCATACCCTGCGCCCGCGCCATGCGGTCGATCACGATCGGATCGTCGGCCGACTGGACCCGGTTGTGGAGCCTGGTGTCCTCGTGCTGCAGCTCGTGCAGCTGCGCTTTTGCCGCGGTGGTCGCGGTGTAGGTCTTGACGAAGTCGATCGCCGGGTTCAGGTACGAGTAGAGGACCGCGGCGAGAACGACCGTCAGCGCGACGCGACCGACACGATCCCAATGGATCCGGCTGGCCCCGCGGCGCGCCGCGGGGCGCCTGCGAGGTGCTGGGCGTCGGGCCACCCCCCGTCCTTTGAGATTCGCGCCTGCATTCCTGCATGGTGAACGTAAGCGTGCGCCTGGGGGTGGGCGTGGCCAAGCAGCTCAAGGACGCAGGGCGGGCGATGAAGGGAGCGCACAGTTAGTGCGTGACCGAAACGCCCGCCCGAGGACGCCGAGATGCGCCGTGCCACGCACGTCATCCAGGCGTGCGCGTGAACGCAGCCAAGCCCGGGAATTCAGCCTGAGCTCCAAGCTCCTCCTCAATCCGCAGCAGGCGGTTGTACTTGGCGACGCGGTCAGAGCGCGAGGGAGCGCCGGTCTTGATCTGGCCGGCGCCGGTGGCCACCGCGAGGTCGGCGATCGTGGTGTCCTCGGTCTCGCCCGAGCGGTGCGAGATCACAGCGGTGTAGCTAGCTTCACGGGCCGTGCGGATCGCCTCCAGGGTCTCGGTCAAGGTGCCGATCTGGTTGACCTTGACCAGGATCGAGTTGCCGACTCCGAGCTCGATGCCACGGCGCAAGCGCTCCGGGTTGGTGACGAAGAGGTCGTCGCCGACGAGCTGGACCCGGTCGCCGAGCCGCTCGCTGAGGAGCTTCCAGCCATCCCAGTCCTCCTCGTCCATGCCGTCCTCGATCGAGACGACCGGGTAGCGTGAGCAAACGTCCTCCCAGTAGGACACCATCTCCTCCGGCGAGAGGCTGCGTCCCTCGTGCTCGAACACGTAGGCGCCGTTCCCGAAGATCTCGCTGGTGGCGGGGTCAAGGGCGATGAAGACGTCGGAGCCGGGCTCGTAACCGGCGGCCTCGACGCCGGCAAGGACCGCCTGCAGGGCTGCCTCGTTGGAGTCGAGGTTGGGGGCGAAGCCGCCCTCGTCGCCGCCGGCGGTCGAGAGGCCCCGCGAGGCCAGCGACTTCTTCAACGCGTGGAAGACCTCCACCCCGACCCGCAGGCACTCCGAGAAGCTGGAGGCGCCGGCCGGGACCACCATGAACTCCTGGAAGTCGACCGAGTTATCGGCGTGGGCGCCGCCGTTGAGGACGTTCATCATCGGCACCGGCAGCAGCGACGGCTCGCCACCGCCGTAGAGCTCGCCCAGGTAGCGGTAGAGCGGCTGACCGGAGTCCATCGCCGCCGCCTTCGCCGCCGCCAGCGAGACGCCGAGAAGGGCGTTTGCGCCGAGCCGGCCCTTATTCGGGGTGCCGTCCAGCTCGATCATCGTCTCGTCGAGCGCGCCCTGCTCAGCAGCGCGGGCGCCGGTCAGCGCCGCCGCGATCTCGCCGTTGACGTTGGCAACCGCCCGCGAGACCCCCTTGCCGGCCCAGGCAGCGCCGCCGTCGCGCAGCTCGACCGCCTCGAACTCGCCGGTCGAGGCGCCCGAGGGCACCGCCGCGAGGCCGCGGGCGCCGGACTCGAGCACCACCTCGACCTCAACGGTCGGGTTGCCGCGCGAGTCGAGGATCTGGCGCGCGTGGATCGAGGAGATGGCGCTCACGGGCGCGCCAGTCTATTGACCCGGACGGCCGAGAACCCTGTCCAGGGACTGCTCCTATTCGCCGGTTTCGGGCGGTGCGCCAGCTTCGGGCGGTGCGCCGGGGGTGACACCTTCGGGTGGGGTCAGGCCCGCTTCGCCGCTTTCTTCGAGACCCTCCGGCCGTGGGCGCTGCGCTTTGCGTTCGCCCTGCGGCTTGAGGACCGTCGTGCTACCGGGCAGCGCCGGTTGGGCCTGGGTGACCGGGGCCGGGCATTCTTCCGGCGTGCCGCCTTTGGGATCGGCTTCGTAGCAGGCGGGGGGAGCGCTCGCCGGGTGGCCGGAGCCGATGTAGTTGGCGCACCTTTCGATCACGAAGCCGGAGGCGCAGAAAGTCCGCGCCTGCCATTTGCTCTGGTATTCGGCGACGAAGTCGCTGAATGCTTCCTGCGCCACGGTCTGCGTCAGCTGCGCTTTGATCTGAGCGCTGACTTCGCCCAGCGACTGGACTTTCGCCGGTTTCAGTTTCTGGACCTCGACCAAGAAGTATCTGCCCTGGATGCTGACCGGGCCGACGATCACCCCGATGGGGTTGTCGAAAACCGCGGTTTTGAGTTCTGGCTGGCTCTGCAGGAGTTCTTCGGTGAGACCGGGCTGCAGGCCGCCTTTGGATTTCGTCGTCGGATCGCTGGAGTACTTCGCCGTGACCTTCTTCCAGCTCGCGGCCGAGTCGTCTTTTTCGAGCAGCGCCTTCGCCTGTTCGACCTTCGACTTGCTTTCGTTGACGACGACGCGGGCGGTGCGGGATGCCGGGGTCGTGTACTGGGTGTCCTTGGAGGAGTTGTAGTAGTCCGCCACTTCAGCGTTCGACGGCGGCGGCGCTTCTCTCGCGATGCGTTCCTGGATTTGCGTGCTGAGGAACTGCAGCTTCACGCGGTCGAGGACGTCCTCTTTGGTGAAGCGGGACGTTTTGAGGAATTCCCTGTATTCGGCTTCGGTTTTGAAGTTCTGTTTTTTGATCTGGGCCAGTTCGGTGGCGATCTGTTTCGGCGTCGCCGAGATTCCGAGTTCTTCGGCCTCGCCCTGGATCCAGATCGAGTCCAGGAGTTCTCCCAGCGCCGCGGTCTTCACTTCTTCGTATTTTTCCTCGCCCGGCGCCGGTGATTTTTTCAGACCGGCCTGGGCCACCTGCCGCAGGAAAGCCCGTTTGAAATCGGCTTCGCTGACCGCGCCGACCTCGTCGGGGACGTTTTCGACGATCGCGACGTCGCCCTCCGGGACACTCGGGTTGCCGATCCCCTGGGCGATCGCGAAGCCGACGAAGAGGACGATCAGGAGCGAGCCGAACAGGATCAGCCAAAGGCGCTGAAGGCCGGCCGACTTCGACTTCCTGCTCTGCCCCGATTTCGCTCCCACGAAGCCGGCAGCATAGTCAAATCTGTTCGCGGTCGGAAGGTCGCGGGACGACTCAGGCTGCGGCGGCCTCGCTTGGCCGCCTTGCCTCGCGCAGCCCCGCAGCCATTGCCAGCACCGCTGCCAGCCGCTCCTCCGGGTCGCCGGCGACGCGGACGGCAGCGGTCTGATCCCGCCATTCGTACAGCGCCCCCTCCACTTGCTCCGCAAGCACCCCCGCCTGCTCGGAATCCAGCTCGACGCCGGTGACGCTGAGTCGGCCGCCACGGAACTCGACGCTGCGCGCCCCGGCCAGGCCCAGCTCAATCCTCGCCTGCTGCAGCTTCAGCAGGTTCTCGGCCTCTGCTGGCAGGGGCCCGAAGCGGTCGCTCAGCTCGTCGCGGATCGCCCGCAGCTGTCCCGGCTCGCGGGCCGCGACGATGCGGCGATGTACGTCGATCTTGGCCGCCTCGAAGGGGATGAAAGTGGCGGGCAGATAGGCGTCGACCGGAACGTCGAGACGGACCGGCTCCGGCGCCTCCTCCCACCCCCCATCCTCGCCCGCGGCCTCGGAGACCGCCTCGTCGATCATCTGGCAGTAGAGCTCGAAGCCAACCGCGGCGACGTGGCCTGACTGCTCGTCGCCGAGCAGGTCGCCGGCGCCGCGGATGTCGAGGTCGCGCATCGCGATCCGGAAGCCGGAGCCGAGCTCGGTGTGGTCGGCCAAGGTCGAGAGCCGCGCCGCAGCCTCCTCGCTCAGCGCCTCCGCCGAGGGGTAGAGCAGGTAGGCGAAGGCTCGCTCACGGGAGCGCCCAACCCGACCCCGAATCTGGTACGCCTGCGAGAGGCCGAGCTGGTCGGCCCGCTCGACGATCAGCGTGTTCGCGGTGGGGATGTCGAGCCCGGACTCGATGATCGTGGTCGTTACCAGGCAGTCGGCCTCGCCGCGCAGGAAGCTCAGCATCGTCTCTTCCAGGGCGCGCTCGTCCATCTGGCCGTGGGCTTCGGAGAAGCGCGCCTTGGGGACGAGCCCGCGCAACTGCTCGGTTACCTCCGGCAGCGAGTCGATCCGGTTGTGGAGGACGAAGGCTTGACCCTGGCGCTCGATCTCGCGCTCGATCGCCCGCCGCACCAGGTCCTCGTCGTAGGGGCCGACGTAGGTGCGAACCGGACGCCGGCCCTCGGGCGGGGTCTCGATCACCGAGATGTCGCGCAGCCCGGCCAGGCTCATCTGCAGCGTCCGCGGGATCGGCGTCGCCGAGAGCACCAGCACGTCGACCTTCAGCTTCAGCTGCCGCAGCAGCTCCTTCTGCTTGACCCCGAAGCGCTGCTCCTCGTCGACGACGACCAGGCCCAGCTCCTTGGCGCGGACGTCGCGCGAGAGCAGCCGGTGGGTGCCGATCAGGACGTCTACCTTGCCCGCCTCGAAGTCCGCCAGCACCGCTTTGGTCTCTGCTGCCGGGCGCAGGCGAGAGACGCCCTCGACCCGAAAGGGGAGGTCGGCGAGGCGCTCGCGGAAGGTGCCGAAGTGCTGCTGGGCGAGGATCGTCGTCGGCACCAAGACCATCACCTGCTTGCCGTCGGATGCGGCCTTGACCGCGGCGCGCAGGGCGACCTCGGTCTTGCCGAAGCCGACGTCGCCGCAGACCAGGCGGTCCATCGGCCGCTCCGATTCCATATCGCCCTTGACCGCCTCGATCGCTTCCAGCTGGTCGGCGGTCTCGCGGTAGGGGAAGGCCGACTCCATCGCGATCTGCCACTCGCCGTCGGGCGGAAAGGCGTGGCCGCGGCGAGAGCGGCGCTCGGCGTAGAGGTTGAGCAGCTCGCCGGCAAGGGCACCGGCGGCGCGACGCGCCCGCGCCTTCATGTTCAGCCAGCGTTTGCCGCCCAGCGCCGAGAGCGAAGGTTCGCCGCCGGCGCCGACGTAGCGGCTCAGCTTGGCGAGCTGGTCGGTGGGGACGTAGACGCGGTCCTCGCCTTTGTATTCGAGGTAGAGGTAGTCGCGGGAGACCCCGCCGACCTCGCGCGTCTCGAAGCCGGCGAAGCGGGCGACACCGTGATCCTCGTGGACGACGTAGTCGCCGACCCGCAGCTCGCTGAAGGCGAGGCGTCCGCGGCCGGCGCTGGGCGCGGGCTCCTCCGCGCGGCGGCGGTGGACGAGGCGGCGGAAGGGGTAGACGGCGAGCCGCAGCTCGGGGCTGACGAATCCCTCTCGCAGGCGCGCCTCGGCGAAGGACAGTCCCGGATCGGGGGAGAGCCGGCCGCCTTCGAGCAGTCGGGCGTCGAGCCGGTCGAGCCCGTAGCGGGCGCGCTCGGCCTCGCCGCGGCTGTCGAAGGCGACGACGGTGCGGTAGCCGGAGCGGACCAATTTCTCCAGCTCGGCCTCGGCCTCCTTGACGCTGCGGGCAGGGGACTCGGCGCGGGCGGCGCGGAAGGCATCCTCGTCGTCCTCACCGGCGACGGTCAGCGACAGCACCGCTCGCTCGGCGAGCGGTGCGGCGACGTCGACGTAGAGGTGCTGAGCGTCGTCGGCATGCATCGCCGCGGTCGCGTCCTCCCAGTGGTCGCGCAGGGCCGGTGCGATCTCCTCGGCGGCGGCGAGGATGACCGCGGCGCTTTCGGGCACGAGGTCGAGCGGGGCGCGGAAGCGATCCAGCGGCAGCAGCTCGGCGAGGTTGGAGGGCCGCTCGCCCTCCTCCGCGGCTTCCATCGCCGCCAGCTCGGCCAGCTCGCGGTGCTCGGCGTCGAGCTCGGCCGCCGGCGCCAGCTCAACCCGCTCGGCGTCGCCCAGCGAGCGCTGGGTGAAGGTGGAGAACCAACGCATCGACTCAACCTCGTCGCCGAACAGCTCGATCCGCACGGCGCGCTCCTCGGTCGCCGGGTAGACGTCGAGGATGCCGCCGCGAACCGCGAACTGACCGCGCTCCTCGACCTGCTCGACCCGTTCGTAGCCGGCGGCGGCGAGGTCGTCGACGACCGCTCCCAACTCGATCTCCTCGCCCTTGGAGACGGCGAACCCGGCGGGGCGCAGCGAGGCGTCGGGAACGGCCTCGGCGAGCGCGGTGGCGCTGGCGACGACGACGGCGTCCGCTTCGGCGCCGAGCGCGTCGAGGGCGTCGATCCGCAGCCCGACCAGGTGCGGCGGCGGCGTCACGTGGGAGGCATAGCCGGTCCCCCGCGAGGGGTAGAAGCGGACCCGGCGCGGCGCCAGGTAGGCGCGTAGGTCGGCGGCGAGGTCGCGGGCGGAGCGGTCGTCGGCGCTGACCAGCAGCGCCGGCCGGCCGGCGAGCCCCCGGTCGTCCTCGAGCAGCGCCGCCAGCAGCAGCGGCCGCAGCATCGTCGAGGCGCGCACCGTCACCGCCTCCCCCCCGCCGACCGCGACGCGCACGCGTCCAGCGAGCGCGTGCACGCGCTCGCTCTCGGCGGCGATCTCTACGAGGGGACGGAGGCTCATGGCAGCGAAAACGCCCGGACGCGGGGTCCGGGGGGACCCGATTCTAGGCGGCCGCGCCGCCCGCCCTACACTGCGATGCCGGTGAAACGCAGATGAAGCTGAGGAGCACTCCGGAGGGAGTAATCGTCGCGGACTCGGACCGCGAGCGCTGGGTCTCGCTGCCGCGCGCCGCGCAGCAGGCCGACGCCGACCCGGGATCGAGCCTCGGCGAGGCGGCGCACGGCGAGATGCTCGCCCTGCTCGCCGGCGGCGCGGAGGCTCGCGAGCAGGTCGGGGCCCTGCTCGACGCGGTGGGCGAGGTGGAGAGCGTGGCCGCCGACCCCACCGCGGCGGGCCTGCCCTTCGCCCCCCGCTCTATGCGCGCCTTCAGCCTCTGGGACTCGCACTACACCGGCTCGGCGCGGAGCCTGGTCAAGCGCTTCTTCCCGCCTCCCGTGCGGCGACTGGCAAGCGGCTACGAGCGCGTCACCCGCCGAACCTTCCCGCCGTTCAAGCCCAACGCCCGCTTCTACGAGACCCCCGCCTTCTACGTCGGCAACCACACCGCCATGCTCGGCGACGGCGAGGAGATGCCGTGGCCCTCGCACACGCGCTACCTGGACTTCGAGCTGGAGCTCGCCTTCGTCCTCGCCAGTCCCCTCGCCGACGCAACCCCGGCAGAAGCGCGTGAGGCGGTCGGCGGCTGGTTCGTGCTCAACGACTGGAGCGCCCGTGACCTGCAGGCGGAGGAGGCCCGCCACGGCGTCTTCGGCCCGGCGGTGAAGTCGAAGACCTTCGCCAACTCGATCGGCAGCGACGTCCTCAGCGCCGAGGAGATGCCCGATTGGGAAGCGGCGGCCGGCAGCGTGCGGGTCGACGGCGAGATCTGGTGCGAGGGCACGACCGCGGGAGCCACCCACGACGTCGGCGCGATGCTCGCCCACGCCTCGGCCGGCGAGCGGCTCGACGTCGGCGACATCGTCTCGACTGGGACGATGCCCGGCTGCTGCGGCCTCGAGCTCGACCGCTGGATCCAGCCGGGCCAGACCGTCGAGCTCGCGATTGAGGGGGTCGGGACGCTGACGAACCGGATCGGAGCGCGAAGATGAGGAAGCTGCTCGCCGCCGGCTCGGCCCTGGGCCTGCTCGCCCACAACGCCTTCGAGACCCGCGCCGGGGTCGGCCTGGTCTTCGAGCCCTTCCTCGGCCGCCGCGGCGCCGTCGCTCTCTGGTCGGCCTACTTCCCGCTGATGTTCGCCGCCGCGGCCGGCAGCGGCGAGAACGCCCGCCGCCTCTCCGCCTTCAGCGCCGGGATCGGCGTCGCCGGCGTCGCCGTCCACTTCAAGGCCTGGCCCTGGTCCCTGCACGGCGGCCTGCCGATGCTCGACGAAGCCGAGGGGCTGAGCGAGGACCAGCTGCCCGCATACAACGCCGTGCTCTGGTTCTGGCTGCTGTGCAGCGCCGTCGGCCTGCCCGCTGCCAACCGACCGGGGACGAGGCGCTTCGCCATCCTCGGCCTGCTCAACTTCCCGGTCCTGCTCGCCTCGGCCCAACACCACTTCCGCTGGGCACGCGAGCAGGCCCGCCTCGAGCCAGAGCGCTGGAGCCCGGCGCTGCGGGAACCGTGAGCAAGGCGCCGCTCTGGCCGGGCGGTGCTGGTGCCGCGCTCAGCCTCAGCTTCGACAATCTCGGCGAGGCGGCGGAGCTGGAGATGGGCGCGATCGAGCCCGGCGCGCCGCTGGGCGGTCACTTCACCGCGACCGAGGTGCTGCCGGCGCTGCTCGACCGCCTCGGGGAGCGCGAGATCGCCGCTACCTTCTTCGTCGAGGGGATCAACGCGGAGATCTACCCGGAGCTGCTGAGGGAGATCGTCGCTCGCGGCCACGAGCTTGCCCTCCACGCCTGGCGCCACGAGCAATGGGGCGAGCTTGCGCCAACCGAGCAGACCGAGAACCTGGCCCGCGGCCTGGCCGGCTTCGCGAGCCTCGGCCTGAAGCCGGTCGGGCTACGCCCCCCGGGCGGTCTGCTCGGGCCGGGCGGACTGGATCCACTGCGCAAGGCCGGCCTGCGCTACTGCTCTCCAGCCGGGGTGGGAGCCGGCGAGGACGAGGGCCTTGCGCTGCTGCCGTTCCAGTGGCGCCATGTCGACGCGAGCTGCGTGCTACCGCCGCTGGCGCCTGCCCGCGAACAGATGACCGGCTCGCCCGACCCAGTCGAGCCCGGCGCCTTCCTGACCTCGCTCGAACGGGAGATCGAGCTGGTCGCGCCCGGCGGCTACCTGACGATTGTCCTGCACCCGTTCATGCTCGGCTGGCTCGGCGACGAGCATCTCGCCGCATTGCTCGACCGCGTCACGCAGGCGTCCGCTCGGGGCGACCTCTGGGTCGCGCGCTGCGCCGATGTCGCCGAGCAAATCCTTGCCCATCCCGAGCGATTCCGCGGCGGCACCTCGTTCGACAGCAGCAGCTGGACGGCCGGCCAAGGCTGACCTGAGGGGAGCACAGCGCCTACCCGAGGACGACGAACTTGCGCTTGGCCGCAGTCGGATCAATGTTGCCCGCCTTGTCGACCGCCCGCACCTTGAAGACGTGCTTGCCGGGCTTCAGCTTCTTGTACTTCTGCGGCGACCTGCAGACCCTGAACGGCTTGCGATCGAGCTTGCAGCGGAAGGTCGAGCCTTTCTCGCTGGACTCGAACTTGAACCTGACGGTGGTTTTGGCGACTTTCCCCTTCGGGCCTTTGAGGATCCTCGTCTGCGGGGCCTCGGTGTCAGGGCCGCCGGGGCACGGCGCTTTCACCGCGGCGCAGACGACGGTTCCGCCGCCCCCGCCGTTGCTGCCCCCGCCCCCGCCTCCGCCGCCGCTGGAGTCTGCGGCAGTCGTCGCCGTCGCCAGCTCGGAGGTGGCGCCAAGTTCGCTGGTCTGCGTCGCCGCGACGATCGTGCCGCCTGGGATCGAGGCCGGGTAGGAGACTTTCCAGTTGCCGCTGCCGTCGGCGATCGCTTCGCCGAGGAATGATTCGATCTCCCCCGCTTCGGGGGCTTTCTTGCGGAAGACACGGATCCTGGCGCCTGGCAGCGCGGAGCCGCTGGCGCTCGACTGGGCCGCGGTCGCAAACGTGGGCGGGAGGATGCCGGCGTTCGCGGCGCCGACCAGGTCGATGAAGAGGCCGGCGTTTTTTGCGCCCTTGTTGCGCCCGACTTCGTTGAAGCTGTCTTCTTCGGTGTTGCCCGATTCGTCGACGATCTCGATCGCGTCGCCGCCGCTTTCGTTGATGTTGTTCTGGTCGGTCGCGGCGTTCCCGCCGATCAGGTTTTCGGTGGGGAAAAGGAGCGGGACGGGGTTCTCGAGATGGATGCCCGATTCGGCGGATTTGAAGACGGCGTTGCCGAGCACTTCGTTCTGGGCGTCCTCGATCAGGATTCCGTTGGCTTGCGATTCGCCGATCACGTTGTCTTCGATCAGGTTGCCGCCCGCCGCGTTCGGACCGACCTTGGTCCAGACCCCCAATTCGGCTCCCTCGATGAAGTTGCTGATGATTTCGGTTCCGCCGAAGTTCACCTGGATCCCAACGCCACCGTCCATTTCGATCACGTTGCCGGAGACCGCCACCGGGTTGAGGTTGTTGGTGTTGAGGGCGAACACGCCCTTCCCCGGTGCCGTGATTTCGGCGCCGGCCGCACCGGAGCCGATGATGTTGCCGATCGCCCTGAAGCCTTCGGCGTTTTCGGCGGTGATGCCTTCCGCGCCACCGGCGATGAAGTTGGCGTCCGCGTTTTCGGATCCCCCGATCAGGGCGTCCTGGGCTTTGCCGACGTAGACGCCGACGCCGCTGTTCGCGACCGTCGCGGTCCCCGCCGCGTTGAGGCCGACGAAGTTGCCGTGCACGGTCGTCGGCCCGGCCGCGGGTTTCTCGTTGCCGCCATTGCCCTGCAGGTCGACGCCGAGCGTGCTGCCTGAGATCACGTTGCAGCCACCGTCGCACGGCGCCACCCCGGCCGCGACCGTCGTGCCCACCTCGTTGCCGGTCGCTTCGAAGGCCACGGTGTCGGTGATCTCGATGTCCTTGCCGTTGGCTTTTGGCGCGGTCCCGTCGGGTTTGACGCCGAAGTAGTTGCCGAGCACGTCGGTGTTGTCGGCCCCTTCGATGTCGAGCCCCTCGGCGGCGTTGTTTGCGAAGACGTTGCGTTGCGCTGCGGCGGTGCCTCCGATCGTCGCCCCATTTGAGTTGGGATCGAGCCAGATCCCGGTGTTGGCCCCAACGCCATCGCCGCCTTCGAGTTTCACGCCCAGCCAGTCGTTGCGAGCGACGAAGCCCTGCGAGCTGTCGACCACCCTGATCCCGGTCAGGCCCCCGGTCACGGCGAGGCCTTCGATCGCGACCCCGTCGGCATTTTCGACGGTGAGCGCGTAGTTGAGGGTGGGGGCGTCGACGCCGGCGCACGGGCCCTGCTGACCCAGCTGGGTGCACGATTCCCCTTTGACGCTGACTGGGTCGGTGATCGCCGGCAGCAGGCTGAGGACCGTGATCGTGTCGACCGCCTGTCCGTTGAACGCGGCGGCGAAGAGGATTTCGTCGGGCACGCCCGTGGAGTTGTTCGACTCTTCGATCGCCGCCCGCAGCGTGCAGGTGTTGACCGACGTTTTGCAGCCTTCGGACCCTTTGGCTGCGTCGGGCTGGTCGAAAATGCTGTCAACCGTGTAGGGAACCGCCATGGCCGCGCTGGGCAGCGCAAGCAGGCAACCGACGGCGAGCAGAACCGATGCGAAGGCTTTCAAGCGACCCTCCAGGCGGCGAGTGATGGACGGGACGAGCGCGACCCTATCCAGCCCGGCGGCGCATTGACAAGGAAGCTCGACCTTTAGTCCGGCTGCGGCAGTCCGGGTCCGGTGCGCTGCCACTCGACCTGTCCGACGCCCTCGACCTTGGAGCGGCCGACGACGTCGTCCCACTCGTGCAGCATCCGCTTCAGCCGCGCGACCGCCTCGGGTGGGTGAGCGGCCACCGCGGCCGCCAGCTCGAGCGCCGACTCCTCCGTCGCGGCCGCCGGCGCGACCCGGTTGACGAGGCCCAGCCGCAGCGCCTCGTCGGCCCCGACGGTGCGGGAGGAGAGCAGCAAGTACTTGGCGGCGGCGAGGCCGCAGAGGGTGACCAGGCGGGCGGGGCCGACGGGCACGCCGAGCGCGGCGCCGGGGAAGCGCATCCGCAGGTTCGAGCCGCCGACCCGCATGTCGCAGGCGATGGCGATCTCGGCGCCGCCGCCGACGACATCGCCGTGGCAGGCCGCGACCGTCGGCTTCGGAAAGCCGACGATGCCGTCGTAGAGGTCGGCGAAGAGCTGCATGCGGCGAACCTTTCCCTCGTCGTCCATCTGCTCGCGGACGTCGGCCCCCGCCGAGAGCCCGAGCTGGTCGGCGGAGCTGATCACCAGCACCCGCACGGCGTCGTCGCCACGCGCCGTCGCCAGGTGCTCCAGCAGCTCGGCCAGCATCTGGGTGTTGATCGCGTTGCGGGCGTCGGCACGTTCGAGGCGCAGCAGGGCCACGCCCTGCTCATCGACCGCGTAGCTGGTCAGCGCCCTCGGCTCGCTCATCCGCCGCAACCTAGTCAATCGGCCAACTGCTCGACGAGCCGTTCGGCCTCGTCCGCGGCGCGGCCGACCAGCGCCTCGACCTCGGCCCGCGGCTCGCGGAAGCGCGAAAGCACGTAGGAGGCGACGACGTCGGGGTCGGTCGAGTCGGGCCGCCCCACGCCGACCCGGACCCGCCAGAACTCGGCGTCGCCGAAGCCGCGCTTGAGGCTCTTGAGCCCGTTGTGCCCGGCCAGCCCGCCGCCGAGGCGGGTCTGGATCTCGCCGAAGGGGAGATCGATCTCGTCGTGGAGGGCGATCGTCCGCCCGAGCGGCACCTTGAGCGAGCCGCGCGCGGGCCCAGCGGAGTCGCCGGAGGCATTCATGAAGGTCAGCGGCTGCAGGAGGGCAACCCTCGGCCCACCGGGCCCGGCCCGGCCTTCAGCTATTAGGCCGTTGAACTTCTGCCGCGGCCGCGCCAGATCCCAGCGCCGCGCCAGCTCCTCGGCGACCGCGAAGCCGACGTTGTGGCGACTACCGGCGTTCTCGGGCCCGGGGTTACCCAGCCCGACGACAAGGATGCGGTCGCCCCCCTCGCCGCTTCCTTCGTGACGGCGGCGGAACAGCGACAGGGGCTAGCCCTCGGAGTCGTCCGAGTCGCCCTCGGCGGCCTCGCCCTCGCCCTCGCCCTCGGCGGCCTCGCCCTCACCGACCACCTCAGCCTCCTCCTCGACCTCCGGCTCGGGCTCTTCCTCGACCCGCGGCGGCGAGAGGGTGACGATGGTGACCTCGTCGGGGTCGTCGGCCATAAATGAGACCCCGTCGGGCACCGGGATGGCCGAGAGCTGAAGCGTGTCGTTGATCTCCATCGCCGAGACGTCGGCGACGATGCGGTCGGGGATGTCGGTCGGCAGCGCTTCGACCGTGATCTCGCGGGTGACGTGCTCAAGCACGCCGCCGCCTTTGACGCCGGGGGCGATCTCGGCGCCCTCGAGCTCGATCGCGACGTCGGCCTGGATCGCCTCGTCCAGCTTGACCTTTTGTAGGTCGATGTGCTGGAGGCTGCCGCGGACCGGGTGCAGTTGCTGCTCCTTGACTACCACCGGGACGGCTTTGCCGCCGTCGATCTCGAGGTCGAAGAGCGCGGCGCCCTCGCCGATGATCGAGCGCACCTCGCGTTCGGAGACCTGGAACGCGGTCGCCTCCGAGCCGCCCGAGTAGACGACCCCGGGAACCAGCCCTTCGCCACGCAGGCGACGGGAGGAACGGGAGCCGAACCCGGCGCGGGGAGCGACCTTCAGGGTTGAGCGTGCGCTGGCCATCGGACGGGAGAGGATAGAGAACCGACGCAAAACGGAACCTGTGGCAACCTTCGCACGTGGCCGACGACTCGAAGATCCCCAAGGGCAGGGTTCGGCGCTCGGCCAAACTGGGCTCGATCGTAGGCGTGCAGGGAGCCCGCTACGCGGGGACGAAGGCCACCAACGTCGGCCGCTCCGAGGAGGGCGGCAAGGAACGGCTCGAGCAGCGCCACCTGGAGACGGCGATGAAGATGGTCGGCGCGCTGGGCCAGATGAAGGGCGCGGCGATGAAGCTGGGCCAGTTCGCCTCCTTCATCGACACCGAATTCATCCCCGAGGAGTACCGCGAGATCTACCAGGAGCAGCTGGCGAAGCTGCGCACCGACGCGCCGGCGATGCCCTGGGAGAAGGTCGTCAAGGTGCTGGAGGAGGAGTACGACGGCGAACCGCTGTCCGAGCTCTTCGCCGAGATCGAGAGCGAGGCCTTCGCCGCCGCCTCGATCGGCCAGGTCCATCGCGCCGAGCTGCTCGACGGCCGCCGGGTCGCGGTCAAGATCCAGTACCCGGGGATCGCCGAGGCGCTCGAGGCCGACCTCCGCAACGCCGGCACGATCATGCGGCTGGCCCGGGCCCTGGCGCCGGGCCTCGACGCGAAGGCGATCGCCGACGAGCTGCGCGAACGGGTGATGGAGGAGCTCGACTACGAGTACGAGGCACAGAACCAACGCTCCTTCGCCCGCGCCTACCGCGACCATCCCTTCATCTACGTGCCCGAAGTCGTCACCCGGCTCTCGCGCCGGCGGG
Source organism: uncultured Actinomycetes bacterium (assembly GCA_963699125.1). Classification (GTDB taxonomy): domain Bacteria; phylum Actinomycetota; class Thermoleophilia; order Solirubrobacterales; family 70-9; genus VAYN01. The sequence goes on along the minus strand of OY969417.1, from coordinate 2,249,864 downwards.
TGCTGGTAACCGAGCTGGTCGAGGGGATCGGCTTCGAGCAGATCAAGCAGCTGCCCCACGAGGAGCGCAGCCGCTTCGGCGAGATCGTCTTTCGCGGCAGCTTCGGCTCGATCTACCACCTGCGCCACTTCAACGCCGACCCCCACCCCGGCAACTACATCCTGATGGCGGACGGCCGCGCCGCCTTCCTCGACTTCGGGATGACGAAGAAGCTGACCCACGAGCAGATCGTGCTCGAGCAACGGGTGATCGACGCCGCCTTCCACAGCGATCCGGAGGCGTTTCGTCGCGCCCTGCACGAAGCCGGCTTCGTCAAGAACCCCTCGAAGCTCGATGCCGAACGGCTGATCGAGCACATGCTGGCGGTCAGCGGCTGGTTCGTCGAGGACCGCGAGATCGAGATCACCGCGCGGCGGGTGATGAAGATCATCGAGTCGACCAACGACCCGCGCTCGGAGTACTACGACCTGATGCGGCGCGAGTCGCTGCCCGCCGACGAGCTGATGGGTCGGCGGATGGAAATTGGGGTCGTCGCCGTGCTCGGGCAGCTGCGCGCAAAGCGAAATTGGCACCGAATCATGCGCGAGTGGATCTACGCGGACCCGCCGTCAACCGAGCTGGGCGAGGAGGAGTGGGAGTACTTCGAGGGAAGAGGCGTGATGCAAACCCCGATTGTCGAGCGATCCCTGGAAGGAGATCAACTATGAGCAGGATTCGACGCGGTTGGGCACTGACGAAGAAGAGCTGGGCGCTGCTGAACGGGCACCGCGAGCTGATCCGCTTCCCGCTCTACGGCGCCGTCGCCACCACCCTGCTGGCGATCGTCACCCTCGGCCCCGGCCTATACCTGCTCGACCAGGACTCGCTGGGCGGCGCGATCCCGCTGCTGGTGATCGGTGTCTACGTGCTCAGCGTCGTCGGCTTCTACTTCAGCGTCGGCCTCGCCGCTGCCGCCGACATGATCTTCCGCGGCCAGGAGGCGACCGTCGCCGACGGCCTCGCCGTCGCCCGCAGCCGCTTCAGCCAGATCTGCGGCTGGGCGGCGATCTCGACCGCGATCAGCGTCGTTATGGGCGTGCTCGAGAACCAGGGCGGGATCGGCGGCCAGATCGCCGCCCGCCTGGTCGGCATGGCCTGGTCCCTGGTCACCTTCCTGGCGGTGCCGGTGATCGCGATCGAGGGCACCGGTCCGATCGAAACGCTGAAGCGATCGGCCTCGATGTTCCGCCAGCGCTGGGGCCAGCAGATCACCGGCAACATCGCGATCGGCGGCATCATCTTCCTCGCCGGCCTGCTGCCGGCGGCGATCCTGATCGCTGGTGGAGTCGTCCTCTGGTCCTCCTCGTCCTTCCTCGGCGCGCTGCTGGTCGTGATCGGGGCGCTGATCCTGGCGATCGCGATGCTGGTCTCGCGGGCGCTCAGCGGCATCTTCGGCGTCGCCCTCTACCGCTACGCCCTGGAGGGAGAGGCGGTCGGCGGCTTCACCCAGGACGAGCTGGAGTCCGCCGTCAAGCCGAAGAAGGGCGCCCGCAACGCCCCGCCGACGGCGACCCCTGGCACCGTCTGAGCCGCGCGTGGTTCCTTAGTTACGCATTTCGTGCAAAAGGAACCACGCGGCGGTCAGAGTGCCTGCGGTAGGCGGGCGAAGAGGCGGGGGTCGTTGGAGCAGAGGCCGGTGACGCCGGCCTCGACCAGCGCCCGCATACGCGCCTCATCATCGACCGTCCAGGCGATCAGCTCGACGCCGGCGAGCCTGCAGATGCGGCTGAGGCGGGAACTGACGAGCGGGTGGTAAACCCACATCGAGCTCACCTTGAGCTTCGGCAGCTCCTGTGCCGCAAGCCCAGGCAGGCGGTGGCGCATAGCCACCAGCGCGGCCAGCATCGGCGCCTTCGCCCAGCGCTTCGAGGTCCAGTCCTTGGTGACTTTGGGATAAGTCCAGCCGCGCCGAAGCTGCGGCTCCAGCTCGCGGATGCGCCCCAGCGAGTACAGCTCCATCGTCGAGACCATCGCCCGCCCGATCAGGCCGCGCTCCCGCAGCGCCGCGACGATCTCCTCCTCGCGGCCGGGGAGCTTGATGTCGAGGTCGATCTCGACCCGGTCGAGCGGCGGCTCGAGGAAGGCGTCGAGAGCCTCGGTCAACTGCAGCGGCGCGCGGCGCGCGGCGTCGGCCCAGTCGTGGGCGATGACCAGCGGCGCCCGTTGCTCCAGGGGCAAGTGGGCGTCGCGCAGCCAGAGCACGTCGAGCTCGATCGTGTCGACGCCGGCCTCGACCGCGGCGCGGAAGCTGTCCAGGGTGTTGCCGGGGGCGATCAGGTCGGCCCCCTTGTGGCCGACCAGGCGCAGGCCGTCGCGCACTAGAAGAGCTGGTTCTCGCCGGCGAAGATCTCGGAGACCGAGTCGTCGGTGAAGATGCGCCGGATCGAGTCCGCGAAGGTACTGGCGGTGGAGAGCACGGTGATGTTGTCCGGCGCGCCCGGGCGCAGCGGCAGCGTGTCGGAGACGACGATCCGCTCGATGCCGGAGTTCTCGTAGGCGAGCCGCTCGTAGGCGGGGCCGGAGAAAACGCCGTGGGTGGCGCAGGCGATCACCCGCGCGGCGCCCTCGTCGAGCACGGTCTGGGCGGCGGCGCAGAGGGTGCCGGCGGTGTCGATCATGTCGTCGACCAGGACCGCCGTCTTGCCCTTGACGTCACCGACCACGTAGCCGATCTCAGCCACCTGCTGGGCGGGTCGCTCCTTCTCCATCACCGCCCAGTGGGTGCCAACCCGGCGGGCGAAGTTGCGCGCCGTCTTCACCCGGCCAGCGTCGGGGGAGACGATCACCAGCTCCTCTGTCAGTTTCTGGTCGACGAACCACTGGGTCAGCATCGGCATCGCGGTCATGTGGTCGACCGGGACGTGGAAGAAGCCCTGGACCTGGCCCGCGTGCAGGTCCATGGTGAGGACGCGGTCGACGCCGACGCCCTCCAGGCACTTGGCGACGATGCGGGCCGTGATCGGCTCGCGCGGCGCCGACTTCTTGTCCTGGCGGGCGTAGCCGTACCAGGGCATGACGGCGATGATCCGGTGGGCGGAGGCGCCCTGGGCGGCGTCGATCATCGTCAGCAGCTCGATCAGCGAGTCGTTGGGGGTCATGTCGCTCTGCTCGTTGGCGCAGGTCGACTGCACGATGAAGACGTCGGCGCCGCGGATCGACTCCTCGTAGCGGCAGTAGACCTCGCCGTTGGCGAAGGTCTTCAGCGTCACCTGGCCGAGGTCGATGTCGAGCTTGCCGGCGACCTTGGCGGCGAGGTCCATCGAGCTGCGACCGCCGAAGACCATCATCCGCTTCGAGTAGTCGTGGGGGATGGCGGTCGCCGTCTGCGGGCGCTCCTCGATCGTGCTCACGGCTTCTCTTCCTCTCGCATCTGCGCAGCCTTGCGGGCTGCGTATCCGTCGATGTTCCGTTGCGCGTTCTCACTCACGGCCAGTGCCCCCTCGGGCACGTCGTCCTTGATCACCGCGCCAGCGCCAGTGTAGGCGGAGTCCCCGACTTCTACCGGCGCGATCAGCATCGTGTCAACGCCGATGCGGACGTCGCGGCCGATCGCAGTCCGGTTCTTGCGGAATCCGTCGTAGTTGGCGGTGATCGTGCCGGCGCCGAGGTTGCTGCCCGGGCCGATGTCGGCGTCGCCCACGTAGGCGAGGTGCGGGACCTTGGAGCCCTCGCCCACCTGCGAGTTCTTGATCTCGACGAAGCTGCCGGCCTTGGCCCCTGTCTCGAGCACGGTGCCGGGGCGCAGATGGGCGAAGGGGCCGACCGAGCAGCCGTCCCGGACCTCGCACTCGGCGAGGTAGGAGTGCACGACCGTGGCACCCGCGCCGACGGTGCTGTCGAGGAGGGTGGTAAGCGGGCCGACCGTCGACCCGCCCCCGACCTCGGTCTGCCCGCGCAGGCTGGTTCCCGGCTCGATCCGCGCGTCGGCGCCGATCTCGACGCCAGCGTCGATCCAGGTCGAGGCCGGGTCGACGACGGTGACGCCGGCGAGCATGTGCGCTTCGAGGATGCGGCGTCGCGCCTCGGCCTCGACCGCGGCCAGGTCGGCGCGGTTGTTGACCCCCATCGTCACCGCGAGGTCGTCGGCGAGGTGGGCGGCGACGCTGTGGCCGGCCTCGCGCAGGGCCGGGAAGACGTCCGGCAGGTAGTACTCGCCCTGGGCGTTGTCGTTGGAGAGGACGGCGAGCGCCGCGGCCAACGGCGCCGCGTCGAAGACGTAGGTGCCGGCGTTGACCTCGCGGATCGTGAGCTGGGCCGGGTCGGCATCGCCCGCGGCTTTCGCCTCGACCACGCGCTCCACCGCGCCGCCGGCGCCGCGGACGACGCGGCCGTAGGCGCCGGGATGGTCGAGCTCGATCGTCAGCATCGTCGCCGCCGCCGGCGAGGCGGCGTGCGCCTCCAGCAACGAAGCGATCGTGTCGGTGCCGATCAGCGGCACGTCGCCGGAGAGCACCAGCACCGCCTCGCTCTCCTCGATCAGCGGCAGCGCCGCCCGGATCGCCCCGCCGGTGCCGTCGGCCTCGGGCTGGACCACGGTCTCGACGCCCTCGGGCAGGGCGGGCGAGAGGTCACGCCCGGGCGAGACGATCGCCGCCACCCGGCCGGCCCCCGCCTCGCGCGCGGCGAGGATCGGCCAGGCGACCATCGGCTGGCCGCAGACGGGGTGCAGCATCTTCGGCAGGGAGGAACGCATGCGCGTGCCCTCTCCGGCCGCCATGACTAGGACCAAGGGTGGCGAGCTCACCCCCGAATCGTATTGGCAAAGGGGCCGTGTGCCCCTCCCTCAGAGGCCGTTGCGCAGCAGATTGCGGGGCGTGCTTCGGAGCGTCTGTCCGTGAGCCTCTGCGGGAGGGGCACACGGCCCCTTTGCCAAGCGCTGTGGGCCAGACCCTCCTCCCGCGCCTGAGGCAAGCAGATCAAGGATGCAGTGAGCGCCGTGTGCTCTGCACACAAGCGAGCGAAGACGCAGATATGCGAAGCCTCAGGCGCGGGAGAGGTCTTTGCCGACCAGGGCTACCGAAATCAGCGTCCAGCCGGCGAAGATCAGGTCGATTCCTACGAGCAGTCCGATTGCCCAGTCGGCGGAGCTAGGGAACTTGGCGAGGACGAGGATGCCGATCAGGAGGCCGCAGACGCCGCTGAGGCCGACCCAGCCGGCGTTGGGTTGGCCGCGGCCGAGGAAGGCGACGGTGATCCGGGTCAGGCCCATGAAGAGGAAGTAGATGCCGAGCACGAGGGTCAGGGTGAGGGTGCCGTTGTGCGGTTCGACGATCAGCCAGACGCCGACGATCACGGTCAGCGCCGCCCACAGCAGTCGCAGCACGACGGTCCCGATCGAGTGCGCCGAGAAGGCAGCGGCGACCATGAAGGCGCCGGCGACGACGAGGATCCAGCCGATGAAGATCGCCGTCCCGACCGCGGCCACGGCAGGCACCAGGATCGCGATGCAGCCGACGACGATCGCCAGCACCCCGACGGCCATCAGACCCTTCCAGCTCCGCGCCAACCCCTCGCGGACTTCCGGGTCCAGCGACGCTCCTCCGATCTCCATGAGAAAAGCTTAGGTCGGGGGACGGACGCATCAACCGGCCCACGTGGCGCTACGCTCGGGGCCGATCCGGGGTGGTGTATTTGGCTAGCACGCCAGGTTTTGGTCCTGGAAGTGGGGGTTCGAGTCCTCCCCCGGAACTTCGCGCCGGCCGCCCGGCGCTACTCCTCGCTCGACGTGCGCGGGACCTTGCCGCCCTTTGCGCCGGGCTCCAGAGCCGGACCGCGGGGGGAGGCGATGCCGAGGACGCGCATCGCCTTCAGGCCGAGGCCGAGCTTCTCGCGGCCCTCGGTGGCGGAGACGTCGTGGCCGCAGAGCTCCTTCACCCGCTCCAGCCGGTAGCGCACGGTGTGGCGATGGGTGAAGAGCTGTTTCGCGGTGGCGGCGACGTTGCCGTCGTTGTCGAGGTAGGCCTCGACGGTCGCCACCAGCTCCGTCTCGTACTGCTCGTCGTAGGCGGCCAACGGCTCGATCGTCTCCGCGTAGAAGCGTTCCAGCTCACCCGGGTCCTCGCTCATCGCCGGCAGCAGCAGACGGTAGGCGCCGGTGTCCTCGAAGGCGAGCAGCGCATGACCCTCGGCCTCGCCGACGTTGACCGCGAGACGGGCCTCGCTTCCGGCGCGGTAGAGGTCGACGGGATCGGCGCAACGGCGGCTGCGGCCGGTGGTGAGGTGAAAGCCGGAGAGGCTGTCGTCGAGCTCGCGGGCCAAGCCGGCAGCGGCGCGGGCGAGCCGCTCATCGTCCTCGGCGGGAACGATGACCGCGATCTCGGCCGCGACTTCGCCGTCCTCGGTCGTCGCGAGCGAGCCCTGCGCGAGCGAGCGCAGCGCCCGCATCGCCAACGTCAGCACCCGCGCCCGCCACTCCCCCGTCTGCGCCGCGCGCGGGGCGGCGCGCAGCACCAGCACGCCGGCGCCGCGGTCGAGGTCGGCGCCGAGCTCGGCGGCGCGGGCGACGATGTCTCCGCGGTCGGTCACCTCGCGGGCCAGCACGGCGGCGACGAAGGCGCTCGCGACCTCCTCGCTCTCCCACTCCGGCGAGCGCGAGCGCTCCAGCTCCAGCGCCAGCAGGGTCGTCACCATGCGGGCGATCGCCGGGTCGGGCGGCGCCTTGGCCCGGTAGCGAAGCTCGCCGACCGCGGTGTCGGCGACCCGCAGCTCCACGGCGGTCACGCCTTCTCCACCCGAGAGCAGCTTCTTCTCCTGGTCCGGGGAGGCTCCAGCAACTGCGAGCACGGCGCTGGAGCGGTCGATCAGGGCGACGCTGGCGTCGAGCAGGCGTGCCGCGGCCCGCGCCACCGCGGGCAGTCCGGCACCGGACTCGACCGCTTCCGAAAGCGCCTCAAGAAGTCCTGGATCTCCAGCTTTTGCAGGGCTTTCACCCCCCTGTGAGGTTGCGCGCATCGGCTCATTATCCCGGCCTGGTGCCTGGTAGGCGCTCTAGCTGCCGTTGATGAAATTGGAGATGTCGGTGTAGTAGTAGACGATCACGAGCCCAACGACGACCCCGCAGACGAGCAGGGCGGCGAGGACGAAGATCGAGAGGAAGCCGGCGGCGGCCTTCTCCCAGATCCTGCCGTGCGCGCTCAGGGCCGGACTGAGGATCAGCGTAATGAAGGCGATCAGGCAGATCAGGCCGGCGGCGCCGAAGAGGATGTACTGGTGGCCGATTTTGGCCAACGCGTAGACCGTCATCGACGGGAATTGTGGCGCACCTGGGAGATGACGAGGCCGATCGCGCCGCAGAGCGCGAACGCGGCGGCGCCCAACGCCCAGCCGCCGCTGACGTCGCTGAGGTAGTGGACGCCGAGGTAGACGCGCGAGAGCCCGACCAAGACGGTCAGCGCGATGCCACCGGCCACGACCGCGGCCCCGCGTGCCATCCCCGGCCGCAGGCGGAGGACGATCGTCACCGCCAGCCAGACGTAGAGAACCGAGTGGGCGGCGTGCCCGCTGGGGAATGAGGAGCCCGAGTAGCCCACCAGCGCTTCCTCCGGCCGCGGCCGGTCGATGGCCACCTTGATCTCGTGGAATCCAACCGAGATCAGCGTCATCCCGGCCAGCAGAACGCCGAACTCGGTCCAACGCCGGCGGGCGGCGAGCAGGGCCGCGCAGACGATCGTCAGGCCCCAGGTGAAGGTGCCGGAACCGAGATAGGTGAAGACCTTGGAGAAATCCGTGAGCCAGCCGGCGCGCAGGTGCTCGGCCACGTCGATCGCGGTGAGGTCGCCCGGGGTCGGCCCCGGTTCCCGACCGATCAGGACGATGTAGGCGACGAGGACGAAGAGCGAGACGGCGAGGGTCGCCATCAGCGAGGTGAACTCCAGCCCGAAGGTGCCCCCGGGGGTGACGCGGGCCCAGAGGAAGCGCAGCTGCGGCTGGTAGCGGCGGGCGAGGACGACGAGCCAGCGGGCGACGGCGTGGCTCTCCATCCAGCGCACCGCGTCACGGCGGTTCTGCGCGACCCGGAAATGGCGGATGAGGAAGATCGAGCCGGCGACGATCGCGATCAGCGTGCCGAGCAGGAAGGCGCCTTTGCCGGCGTACTTGGCGGCGGTCTCGATGCTGCGCGAGAAGAAGTAGCCGATCAGGATGTGGGCGCTGGCCCAGAGCCCGGTGCCGAGGATGCTGTAGGGGACGAAGGCGCCGTAGCGCATGCCCGAGCTGCCGGCGATGAAGGGGGCGAAGGCGCGGACGAGGCTGATGAAGCGGCCGATGAAGATCGTCTTGCCGCCGTGCCGGGAGAAGTAGTCCTCGACCCGTTCGAAGCGCTCGTGGCTGATCCCGACCCGCGGCCCGTGGCGCATCACGAACTCGCGCCCGAGGCGACGGCCGAGGAAGAAGCTGGTCGTGTCCCCGAGCCAGGCCGAGAACCAGGCGATCGCGATCAGCAGGTAGATGTCGATCGCGCCCTGGCCGGCGACGGCGCCGCCGAGCAGCATCACCGTCTCCCCGGGGACGACCAGCCCGACAAAGGCACCGGTCTCGGCGAAGGCGAAGAGGCCGACGAGCAGGTACGTCCAGGCGCCGAGGGTGTTCGAGATGTCTTCGAGCAGCCCCTGCAGGTCGAGGTGGCCTAGTTTGCGGCTGAGGAAGTAGTAGCCGGCGCCGATGGCGAGCGCGACGAGCGCCAGCAGCAGCCGTTTGCGGCTTCCCCCTCCCTCCCCCGGCAACTTCACGGTGCCCTCCCCGCCGCGCAGACGATCGCGTCGTCGCGGTCGATCGCGGTGGCGGCGGCATCGGCGGCGGCGAGGTCGGCGAAGAGGCCGACCGCGGTCGGCCCGGAGCCGCTCATGAGAACGACCGGGGCACCGGCCTCGCGCAACGCGTCAATCGCGCCGCCGATCGACGGCCGCAATGAGCGAGCCGGGGCCTCGAGGTCGTTGACGAGCAGCTCGGGATAGGCGAGGGGCGAGGCGCCGGCGCCCGCCACCTCCCGCAACCGCGACGCCAGCGCCGCCAGCTCCCCTGGCTCGCGGCCGGCGCCGAGTCGGTCGGCCTCGGCGAAGACCGCGGCGGTGCTGAGGCCGCCACCGTCAGGCAAAAGCAGCGCCGCGTGGGCCGCCGGCTCGGGCAGGGGCTCCACCAGCTCGCCGGCGCCGCGGACCAGCGCCAGCGCCGGGCGCAGCTGCGAGGGAACGTCGGCACCGAGCTCGGCAGCCAGGCCCCGGAGGTCGCCGACCTCACCGGCGGCGAGGCGCAGGACCGCCGCGGCGTCGGCGCTGCCGCCGCCCAGCCCGGCCGCGACCGGCACCCGCTTCTCGATCTCGATCCGCAGCGGCTCCCGCTTCCAGCCGCGCGCTCGCAGCGCCACCAGCGCCCGCGTGGCCAGGTTCTCACCCTCGACGCCGGGGCAGATCACCTCGTCGCTAGCGGCGTCGGAGACCTCGACCAGGTCCGCCAGCGCCAACGGCTCGAACAGCGAGCAAAGCTCGTGCAGGCCGTCGTCGCGGCGCGGCCCGAGGTAAAGGCAGAGGTTGAGCTTGGCGGGGGCGTGGACGAGCATCGCTGGACGGGTCAGGCTTTGCCCTGGAGCTTCGCGGAAAGGGCGGCGAACTCCTCGGGCGAGAGCGCCTCCGCCCGTGAGTCCTCGGCCAGCCCCAGCTCGCTGAGAGCCTCCCGAGCCGCGGCCAGGATGCCGCGCTCGCCGTGCTCGAGTGAACGCGCCAGGGACTTGCGGCGGTGGGCGAAGGCGGCGCGGACGAGGTCGCGGGTCGCGGCGTCGGCGGCGGAGCCGGTCCGGCGCAGCCGCAGGATCGCGGAATCGACTCGCGGCCTCGGCCGGAAGACGGCCGGGTCGACCCGGCGCACCAGTTCGACCTCGCAGGCGAGCTGGGCCAGCACGCTCGGTGAGCCATAGGTGCGGCTGCCCGGCCCAGCCCGCAGGCGGTCGGCGATCTCGAGCTGGACCATCACCGTCCAGCTCGCCAGCGACGGCAGCAGCTCGATCGTGCGCAGGATCAGGGGCGTCGCGACCGAGTAGGGGAGGTTGGCGACCATCGCCGTCGGTGCCGGCTCGAAATCCGCCAGGCCGAGCTTCATCGCGTCGCCCCAGTGGATGCTGACGTTGGGCAGGTCTGCGACCGTCGCCAGCACCTGCTCCAGGCCGCGGTCGATCTCGACCGTGTGCACGTGCGCCGCCACGGGAGCGAGGCGCTTAGTCAAGACGCCTTCGCCGGCGCCCACCTCGAGCACGACGTCGTCGGGCGACAGCGCTGCATCGCGGACGATCGCGTCGAGCAGGTTGGGGTCGGCGAGGAAGTTCTGGCCGAGGCGGACCAAGGCGCCTACCAGCCGAACAGCGCCCGGGCGTTGGCGTCGATCGTCCGCTCGAGCTCCTCATAGGAGGCGCCGCGCACCTGGGCCACGAGACGGGCGGTGGCGACGACGTTGGCGGGCTCGTTGCGGCTGCCCCGCTTCTCCTGCGGGGTCAGGTAGGGGGCGTCGGTCTCGACCAGGATCCGGTCCTCCGGTACCTGGGCGGCGGCCTCGCGCAGCGCCTCTGCCCTGGGGTAGGTGACGTTGCCGGCGAACGAGCAGTGCCAGCCGCGCTCGGCCGCGTCGGCGACACGTTGCGGGGCGGAGAAGCAGTGGAGCACCACCGGGTGCCCCGCCACCCTGGCATCGAGGGTGGCGAAGATCTCGTCGATCGCCTCGCTGCCACCCTCGGGGTCGCGGGCGTGAATCACGATCGGCAGGCCGAGCTCGACGGCGATCTCGATCTGGGCCGCGAAGGCGCGGCGCTGCTCGTCCCGGGCGGCGCCGTCGCGGAAGTAGTCGAGCCCGGTCTCCCCGATCGCCCGCACCTTCTCGTGAGCGCCGAGCCGGGCGATTTCCGCGGCGACGGACTCGTCGAATCCCGTCGCCTCGTTGGGGTGCCTGCCGACCGCGGCGAAGACCCCCTCGAAGCGCTCGGCGGCGGCGACCGCGGCGGCGTTGGTCTCCGCATCCATCCCCACCGTCAGCATCCGCTCGACACCCGCCTCGCGGCCCGCGGCGACCAGCTCGTCGTCAGATCCGTCGCAGAGGGAGAGATGGGTGTGGGAGTCGATCACCGGCGCCGCTCAGCCTATCCCCGCGGGTCGGCCCCGCCGGACCAAGGACGCTCAGGGACAGCTGAAGGCGGGCAGCGCCGCGGGCAGGGCCGGGATGATCAACAGCCCGGCCTGGCCCGGCGCCCCGGCCGGTCCGAACGCTCTCACCACGGCTGCCCAGGCGACGCGGCGCTCCCCCCGTCGGCAGTGCGCCCGGGGATTTTCACCACCCGCAGAGCGCCTCTCGGCTTGCCCTTGACCCGGTAGCAGGCGTGGATCTTCCGTCCCTGCCCATCAGCGCCTGGCGGAGGCGGTACCGCCGAGCGACAGCCCCGGCGCGGCGACGAGCACGACGGCCAGGAGCGATAGGCGGGCTGCTCTCCTCACGCGGACGATGCTCTTCCCCCACCCTGGCCGAAGCAAGTAATGCCAACAGATCGAAAGTATGTGTACCTAAATCAGCTAGCCGAGGAAGGGTTCATCGGCGCCCCTCCTGCGCTTGGCGCGGTGGCGGTGGTGCTTCTTGGCTTTTTTGCCGTGGCCGGCTTTGACGCATTTGTTGCCCTTGCGCAGGAAGCCAGCTTTGCATTTGGGCGGGGTCGGGTCGGGAGGGCCTATCAGGCCGGGGGTGGAGGGGCCGGGGCCGGGGGGCGGGGAGGTGATCGGGCCGCCGCAGTTGACGTTGGGGTCACAAGGAGGTGGCGGTGGTTCGTTCTGGGAGGGGATGCCGCCGTCGACCCTGGCGTCATAGAGGTCGGCGAGGCCGTCTTGGTCTTGGCCGACGAGCTGCTCGCGGGTGGTGAAGAAGGCGTCAGAGCCCGAGGGGGTGGCGTCGCCGAAGTAGGAGTCGTTGGGTGACTGGCCGGTTGAGATCAGGTGGACCTTGCCCTCGGCGGCGGAGTACTGATAGACGTCTTGGCGCCCGTTGACGTCGGCCAGCAGCAGGCGGTCTTTGCTCTCGAAGAAGAGGAGGCCGGTGTTGGTGAGGTTGCGGGTTAGGCCTTCCTCGTAGGCAAACAGTGAACTGAGGTTGATGCCCGCGGTCCGGGTGCCGTGCAGGCTCACTTCCGCTGAGGCCAGGCCCCCCGGCGGGCAGGAGGCGCAGGCCAGGCTGTCGGCGCCGTAGTCATAGAGGTAGGCCTGGCGCACCGGGTAGGACTGCTGGGGGTCGGGGCCGGCGATCTCCCCGCCGAAGAGGAAGCCCAGGTAGCGGCCGTTGGGGCTCACCCGCCAGAAGTCGTTGGGGGTTGCGGCCAATAGCTGGGCGGCGCTGCTCGCCAAGGTCCCGATCAGGCGGATGCCATCGCTCTCATGCCAGGCGTAGAGGGCCGGCTCTTCGCCGCTGGCCCAGCTGGCGAGGAGGTAGGCGTAGGCGCCGTCCTCGCTCACCCCGAGTACTTTTTGCACTCCCGCTCCCCCTGCCGAGGTTTCCCCCGCGCTCAGGTCGGTGAGCGCATCGGCGTTCGCGTCGTAGCGATAGAGATCTGCGCCGGCTGGGCTCGCGTCTTCGGTCAGTTTGTCTCCCGAGGTGATGATCGCGATGCCGCCGTCGGGGCTCGCCCCCCATAGCTGCGCGCTCTGGGTCGAGCTGTCTGCTTCGCGTTTGGAGACCAGCGTGCTCTCCCCGTCGGAGTAGAGGTAGAGGGGGGCTCCCTCGCTGCGGTGGCTCCAGTAGACGCGGCTGCCGTTTGCGGAGACCGCGCCGAAGGCGGGGCTGCCGTTGGTGTATTCGGGTTTGGTGATCGCCCCCGCCCCGAAGCTGCCCACCGGGTCGATCCCGCCCCCGGGCAGGACGCCGAGGTAGGAGAGCTCGCCGGTGGTCGTGTCGAAGCCGTAGAGCAGGCCCTGCTGTTCGCCGACCGGCGGCGGCGGCGGGGTCGCCGAGCTCAGCGGCTTGGTCAGCACGAAGTAGAAGTGGGAGCCGTCGTGGGAGGCGCCGGCGAAGCCGTCGAAGAGCAGGACTTCTTCCTGCCCGCTGCCAAACGCCGTATCCACGTACTGGTAGGAGCCGGAGGCGCTGTCGTGGACGTAGATGTTGACCGCTTGGTTGTTGCCCTCTTCGGCTTCTGGGGTCAGCTTCGCGTTGGTCAGCACCAGCTGCTTTTCGAGGTCACCCGAGACGCCCAGCACCTGGTCGGCTAGGAGCTCTTGCGTTGGATCCACCGCCGGCGCCAGCGCTTCGCTCCCCCAGCTGTCGGGGCTGCGGTGAGCCGTGTACATGCTGGTGACGGCGCCTGCGTGGGGGTCGGCGAAGGCCCCGAGGGAGCCGTAGAGGACCGCTTCGCCATCGGGGCGGGCGATCACCGGGCCGCGGTCGACGTCGAAGTTGCCCTTGGCGGTCGGGGAGACCTGCTCATAGGCGCGGTTATCGGGAGGCGGCGGTGGGCAGGCGGGGCAGGGCGGGTCGATCGTGCGGAAGTAGCGTTCGGTGCCGTCTGCGAAGCTCGCTTCTTTCGGCCCTCCTTCCGGTCCTTCACCGTCGGGGTCGGTGCCATAGACCGGGCCGCCGCCGCTGCTTTGGGCGAGGAAGCGGTAGTGGTAGGTGGTCCCGTATTGCAGGCCAGAGAGGGTGATCCCGGCGGTGGCGATGTCTTCGTCGACGATGCCGCCGCCAAGGGCCGCCGGGGTGAGCGGGGCTTTTTCGGGGCAGCCCCCTTCCGAGCACTTGCCGGTGCCGTATTCGACGTAATAGGTGGCGTCATCCCAGAAGCGGGGGTTGATTTCGGCCCCCACCGTGGTGGTGGGCGGTTCCTGCTGGGCTGCGATCACCCGCTGGGAGGTGATCGAGGGAGGGACCGGGGGACGCGGGCAGAGGCCGAGCTTGTCGGGGACCGGGCCGTAGGCGCGGATGAAGCTGTTGGCGCCGCCATTTTCACCACGGGGCAGATAGAGGCCGAAGCCGCTCGTAAAGCAGGCCGCTCCGGTCGCGATCCCGGTCGAGAAGTTGGTCAGCTCATCGAAGGAGGGTCCCGTCTCGGTCAGCGGGCAGGCCGAGCCGAACTGGTGCACGGCGAAGGGCACGGCGAGGGTCCCTAACCCCGCCACCACGTAGAAGCCCCCTTCGGGGTTGATCGCCAGCGCCACCGGGTTGGCGAGCGGGGCCGCGGTTTTGCATAGCTCAGCGCCACTTGAGTCGAGCTTTCTGACTTCGTTTTTGCCTTCCAGGGCGAGGTAGAGGTTGCCGGTGGCATCGACCGCGAGGCTCTTCACCGTCTCGCCGACCAACGGCAGTCCTTCGATGAAGCTGCCGTTCGGTTCGAACTCCTGCACCCGGCCCTGATCGCCGACGTAAATCTTGGCGCCTGAGCCCGGGGGGTCGGCGGCGATGAAGCTCGAGATCGGCCAGGCGCTGAATTCTCCCGGGCCAAGGCCGGTGGTCCCCGCCTGGCAGACGTCGCCGGAGGCCTCGGTGCAGATGTTGCGCTGGGCTGGGAGGGCGCCTTCTTCGACTTTGGTCTTGTTGACGTTGGCGCCGAACATCAGCACGAATTCGCCGTTGGGGTGGAACTTCTGGACGCGGTGGTTGTTGCGGTCGACCACGTAGACGTCCCCGGCGCTGTCCACGGCGACGCCTTGAGTGCCGTTGAACTCGCCCTTGCCGCCGCCTTCCTGTCCTTCTCGGCAGCCGCTCGCCGTCGTGCAGACCTGGAATTCCGGCGAGCCGTCTTTGACCCCTTTGCCCCAGGCCTTGATGAACTCCCCCCAGGCGCTCAGCTCGACGATACGAAGATTGTTTTGGTCGGCGATGAAGAGGTGGCCGGTGCTCGGGTCGGTGGCGATCCCGCGTGGGAGCTTGCATTGGCCAGCGCCGCTGCCGGCCATGCACTTCTTCCAGAACTTGGGTGGGGGTTCGGCTGCGAAGATGCCCGGCACCGCCGCCAGCGACACTGCGGCGACCAGCACCGCCACTCCAACCCACGACAGCACCGCCGCCGATAGGCTCCTCTCCCCTGCCCTCTTCCCCTTCGGGGTCTGCATCTCCCTGAACTCCCTGTTCCCCTGTGCCAATCCGGCCCGCGACCCCGTTCACGTTATCGGAACGTTGGCATCCATGTCAAGGTACATCTAAGTAATTACACGTTTCCGTCGAGAGGTCCTTTGTGACCGAAAATGCGAGGGGCCGGGATCGCTCCCGGCCCCTCGCTCGGTTCCCGGCTGCGCTTCGCGCCAGCCGGTGTCATCGTCCTCAGCGAGCCGCTATTCGCCGCTCACTTCGACGTCGATCTGTTTTCCTTCTGTGTTGAATCCTTTAATTGTCGCGTGCCCGTTGTAGGTGGCGTCTTCATAGGTGCCGTTGGCCCTGCCGCAGCCGAGGATGCCGCCTTCGGTCTGGATGTTTTTGATTTTTTCGACTGTAGCTGTAACTGTTATGTCTGTAGGTTTAACGTCTGTTCTGTTGTGGTAGACGATGTGACTCAGGCCGGTTTGTTCGGGAACTGTGATCAGGCATTTGGTGCCGCCGGCAGCGTTTGTGATCCTGATGTGGATGCTGTCGCCGGGGGTTGTGCATTTGACGTCAACTTTGCCTGTGTATTCGTCTTCTTTGAGTTTCGTTTCGACGTGGAAGAGATAGTCACAGCTTGTGAATTCGATATCGGTTTTGAAGTTGCCGATACCTGGCACGTTGGTGTTGCAGTGGGTGCCTTCTGTGTTCGGTGTTTTCACTTCTGTGACTGTGATTGTCAGTGTGGAGCTGTCTCCGGTCAGGTCTGTACCTGAGTATTTGTTATGGCATTCGACCGTTCCCGCACCGGCTTTGAATTTTTCGATTGGTTTGGGTTCTACTTCAGAGGTTGTCCCTTCGATGATCGTGTGCACGTGGGGGTTGCCCGCCGTTGTTTCATAGCCTGTGAATTTCGGCACCGCCTGCGCCGAGGCTGCCGACAGGGCGCTGATCGCGAACACCGCCGCCAGGGCCAGGCCGAGGGCCTTGAGGTTGCGAGTCATTGCTTCGTTCCTTTCGCTTGGATCTCCGCCCGCGCCCCTTGGCGCGGGGCGGGCCCCACGGCTGTGGGGCCCTTCAATTCATAGCGGCTGGAGGCATATCAATCAAAGACATTGGAGTATTTTGAGGCTAATTCTGCCATGCTCGGACGGCGGGGCTCCTTTATGCCTGCAAATCGCGTGCGAGCGATTTACGCGCGCGCCAAAAAGTGCCCCGCACGGATTGGCGCGCACTCGGCCTCAGGAGCCCCAACAAGGCACCTCCGGCACCTCGAGATCGCGGAGGGGATTGGACGATGGGGCCTCATAGCCGCACCTCCAATAGCCTTCCCGGAAATGCCCGACTTCGCCGACTACTACCGCGAGATCTACATGCGGGGTCTCGCCGGTGAGACCCCGGCCGTGCCGATCCCGCTGGCGGAGCTGGAGCGGCGGGGGATCGAGGCGATGGAGCCGCGGGCGGCGAACTACGTCTGCGCCGGAGCGGGCAGCGAGGACACGATCCGCGCCAACGTCGAGGCCTTCCGCCGCTGGCGGATCGTGCCGCGGATGCTGCGCGACGTCGCCGAGCGCGACCTTTCCACCACCCTGCTCGGCACGGCGATGCCGGCGCCGCTGATGCTGGCCCCGATCGGCGTCCAGAAGGTCGTGCACGACGAGGGCGAGCTGGCGACCGCCCGCGCCGCCGCCGCGGTCGGGGTGCCGATGATCGCCAGCACCGCCTCCCACTTCACGCTGGAGGAGATCGCCGCGGCCGGCGGCGAGGGCGCGCCGCGCTGGTTCCAGCTCTACTGGGCCAACGACCGGCGCCTCGTCAGCAGCTTCGTCGAACGCGCGGAGCGGGCCAGCTACGGGGCGATCGTGGTCACGGTCGACACCTTCATCCCCGGCTGGAAGCCGCGCGACCTTCAGCAGGCCTGGCTGCCCTTCCTCGAAGGCATAGGGGTGGCCAACTACTTCCAAGACCCGGTCTTCCGCGAAGGTCTCGAGAAGGCGCCGGAGGAGGACCAGGGCGCGGCCACCGGCCACTTCCTCGGCGTCCAGGCCAACCCGTCGCTGACCTGGGACGACCTCGCCTGGCTGCGCGAGCAGACCTCGCTGCCGATCCTGGTCAAGGGGATCCAGCACGTCGAGGACGCCCGCGAGGCGGTCCGCCGCAGCCTCGACGGCATCGTCGTCTCCAACCACGGCGGCCGCCAGGTCGACGGCGCGCTCGCCTCCCTCGACGCCCTGCCGACGATCGCCGAGGCGGTCGGCGACGACCTCGCCGTCCTCTTCGACAGCGGCGTCCGCGGCGGCGGCGACGTGCTCAAGGCTCTCGCTCTCGGCGCCGACGCCGTCTGCCTCGGCCGCCCCTACGTCTGGGGGCTGGCGCTGGACGGCCAGGCCGGCGTCGAAGCCGTCTTGCAGGGGACCCTCGCCGAGCTCGACCTGACGATGGCCCTCTGCGGCCTCACCCGTCCGGATCAGCTGGAGCCGGGTCTCCTGCAGGACACCGGCCAGTAGCTCAGGAGCGGTCGAAGGAGATTCGGGCCATGCCCTTGGCGCAGTGCCAATGCACCACCGGCAAGCCGAATTCCTGCAGCCTCCCGCGGCAGCGGAACCCATCCGCTTCGTAGCCGTAGGGGCCGTCGACGATGCCCAGATCCCGCGCCGCGCGAGCGACCTTGCGCGCCTGTCGGCAAGACGTCCGCCGCGCGCGGATGTCGCCGATCCCGTCCTCGGTGCGGGGCGTGAAGACGATGTACCCGCAGCGCTTGAAGGGTTTCCCGAGCGTCGCCGAGCCGGTCTCGGCCGAGCACAACGCCAGCGCCGTGACGACCATCAATGCGACGGCGACTCTCACGCCGGCTGCTCGATCTTCGGGAACAGGACCGGGATCCGCTCCACGCTCTGGCCGCCGGGGCGCGAACCGAGCTCGGCCAGCGCCCGACCCTCTTCGCCGAGCGCAGCCAGTAGCGCCTCGCCGCTGCGCGGCAGGTACGGCAGCAGCAGCAGCGTCGTCACCCGCAGGCCCTCGACCAGGTTGTAGAGGACTTCGTCGAGGCGCTCCGGGTCGGCCTCGTCCTTCGCCAGCACCCACGGCTGCGTCTCCTCGACGAAGCGGTTGAGGCGGCGCACCAGCCTCCAGGCCTCATCCAGCGCCTGCGTCAGCTCGGCCCGGTCGAGCAGGCCGCAGAAGCGCTCGACCGCGCCTTCGAAGTCCTCGGCCAGGGTGGCGTCGACGGCGGCCTCCGGCACCACGCCGTCGCGGTAGCGGTCGACCATCGCCAGCACCCGACTCACCAGGTTGCCGTAGTCGTTGGCCAGCTCGGTCTCGTAGCGCGCCTCGAAGCCGGCGGTGGAGATCGAGCCGTCCTGGCCGAAGCTGACCTCGCGGAAGCAGTAGTAGCGCAGCGCGTCGGCGCCGAAGCGGTCAATCACCTCGAACGGGTCGAGCACGTTGCCGAGCGACTTCGACATCTTCTTCTCGCCCATCAGCAGGTAGCCGTGGATCGCCATCCGCCGCGGCGGCTCGAGGTCGGCCGCCCACAGCAGCGCCGGCCAGATCACCGCGTGGAACTTGAGGATGTCCTTAGCCATCAGTTGCAGGCTGGCCGGCCAGAAACGCTCGCTCAGGTCCTCCCCGTCGCGGGCGAAGCCGAGCGCGGTGACGTAGTTGAGCAGGGCGTCGAACCAGACATACATCCGCTGCTCGGGATCCCAGGGCAGCCGCATTCCCCACTTCAGCTTTGGCCGCGAGAGCGAGACGTCTTCCAGTCCCTGCTTGATGAAGGCCACGGCCTCGTTGCGGCGGAACTCGGGGACGACGAAGTCAGGCCGCTCCTCGTAGAGGCCTTCGAGCTGCGCCTGGAAGGCGGAGAGGCGGAAGAACCAGTTCTCCTCCCGCACCTTCTCGAGCGCGATCTCGTGGATCGGGCAGGTGTGGCCGGGCCCGAGCTCGCGCTCGGTCTTGAAGTCCGCGCAACGCGGGCAATACCAACCCTCGTAGACCCCCTTCGTGACCCAGCCGTTGTCGTAGACGCGCTGCATGATCTCGGCGACCCCCTCGGCGTGGCGTGGGTCGGAGGTGCGGATGAAGAAGTCGTTCGTGGCGTCGATGATCGGCATCAGCTCGCGGAACTTGGCCGTATTCCTGTCGGCCAGCTCCTGCGGTGAGATCCCCTCGCGCTCGGCCGCCGTCTCGACCGGCTCGCCGTGCTCGTCGGTGCCGGTGAGGAAGAAGACGTCCTCGCCGCGCTGGCGCATGTGCCGGGCCAGCACGTCGGCGGCCATGGTCGTGTACGCGTGGCCGAGGTGGGGCTCGGCGTTGACGTAGTAGATCGGGGTGGTGACGTAGTAGCCCAAGGTCTTACTTTCGCGCCTCGCGGCCGGTCAGCGCTTTGTAGAGGTCGTTGGCGCGGGTCCCGGTCAGCGCTGCGACGACGCTGGCGGCGGCGCGGGGGCGGGCGCCGGACTGGACCAGATGGCGCAGCGCGTCGACGGCGAAGCCGACGTCTTTGTCGTGCTCCGCGGAGGCGGCGGGGCCGATAACCAGCACGATCTCGCCTTTGACCTCGCCGCGGAAGCGCCGCGCCAGCTCGCCCAGGGTGCCGCGCGCGACCTCCTCGTGCATCTTCGAGAGCTCGCGGCAGACGGCGGCGGGCCGGTCGGGGGCAAGCGACGCCAACGCCGCCAACGACTCGCCGACGCGGCGCGGGGACTCGAAGGCGACGACCGTCTCCGCCGCGCGCAGCACCCGCTCCATCTCGCCGGCGCGGCGCGGCAGGAAGCCCTCGAAGCGCCAGCGGTCGGTCGGCAGCCCCGAGGCGACCAGCGCCACCGGCACCACCGAGGGGCCGGGCAGGACCGTCACCTCGAGGTTGCGTTCGATGCAGCGGCGGATCAGCCGGTAGCCGGGGTCGGAGATCGCCGGCATCCCGGCGTCGGAGACGAGGGCGACGATGTCGCCGCGCTCGATCCGCTGCGCCAACTCGGTCGCCCGCGCCGTTTCGTTGCCCTCGTGGTTGGAAACCAGCCGGGGCGCCGGACGGATGCCGAGCTTGTCGAGCAGCGAGCCGGTTCGCCGCGTGTCCTCGCAGGCGATGTAGTCGGCCGTGACCAGCGCCTCCCGCACCCGCGGCGTGACGTCGTCGAGGTTGCCGATCGGGGTCGGGCAGACGACCAGCCTCCCCGGCATCAGCTCTCCCCTCGCTCGAGTTCGATCCGCGCCATCGCAGCAGCGCCGATCATCCCCGCGTCGGGACCCAGCTCGGCGGCCACGACCGGGATCTCGTTCATCGGCCGCAGCGCCTGCGCCCTCAGCGTGCGGCGGGCGGGGTCGAGCAGCAGGTCGCCGGCGGCCATGACGCCGCCGCCGATCACGATCACCTCGGGCTCGAAGATGTTGGCGAAGCTGACGAGAGCGGCGCCGAGCCTGGTCCCGACCAAGTCGAAGACGGCGATCGCAGTCGGGTCGCCCCCCAGCGCCGCCTCGGTCACCGCCCTGCCGTCGATCGGGTGGCCCTCGGCGAGCATCGTCGCCAGCACCGAGTCCGGGTCCTCTTCGGCGGCCGCCAGCCCCTCGCGGCCGATCGCGGTCCCAGAGGCAAGCGTCTCGACGCAACCTCGGCCGGGGCAGTTGCCCTGGCAACGGGGACCGTTGATGTCGATCACCGTGTGGCCGAGCTCGGCGCCGGCGCCGCTGGCGCCGCGGTAGACCTCGCCGCCGAGGATCAGGCCGCCGCCGATCCCGGTGCCGATCGTCAGCATCACCGCGTCGTCGGCGCCGCGGGCGGCCCCGTAGAGGTGCTCGGCTAGCGCCGCGACGTTGGCGTCGTTGTCGACGAAGACCGGCAGACCGACCCGCTCGGCGACCAGGTCGCGCACCGGCAGGTCCGCGAGCGGCAGGTTGACGGCCGAGACCGCGACCCCCCTGTCGTGGTCGATCGTCGCCGGGATCCCAAGCCCAACCGCGCTCGCGTCCGGCCGCGCGAGATGGGCCTCGGCGACCTCGCGCACCAGCAACTTGACTAGCTCCTCCTCGCTCTGACCGGTCGAAGCCTCGCGGCTCTCCCAGCGGACCTCGGTCCCGTCGAGGGCGCCGACGAGCATCTTCGTCCCCCCCAGATCGACCCCGATCGTCTCGCCGCCGTTCACGGGCAATCGGGGGCTGGAAGGCGGGCGACCGAATACATCGCCATGATTTCTAGCCCTTTTATGCCCGACGATGGCGAGCAGCGGCCTTCGGGACCGCCCGACTACAAGGTTTACCGATCCCGCAAGAGCCTCCTCTCGCGGCTGCGGTCGCCCGACCTCTCCGGCCTGCGGGAGCGCGCAAAGCTGCCTGGGAAGCGGTCTGGCGAGGATCGGGGGGGCCGCCGGGAGCGGCGGGCGCGGGCGCCGCGCACCCGCGTCAAGCGAGTCTTGAAATGGCTCGCGATCGCCGTCCTGGGATGGATCTTGCTCAGCTTCCTCGCCTTCGCCGTCTCCGCCCAGCTGCAGTCGTTCAAGCTCTCCGGCGAAGCGAAGGAGGCGCTTCACGGCAACCCGCTGCTGCTGCCGAGCGCGCAGACCATCCTCGTGCTCGGCACCGACGCCCGCCCGCCGGACACCAAGGAGCCGGGGGCGGCGCCCTCGCAGGAGTGCTTCGAGCAGCAGTCCCACGGCGACGCCCCCCACAGCCCCTGCTCGCAGGGTGAATTCCGGGCCGACACGCTGATGCTGATCCGCGCCGGCGGCGGCGCCTTCCGCAAACTCTCGATCCCGCGCGACAGCTACGCCGAGATCCCGGGCCAGGCGCCGACGAAGATCAACGCCGCCTTCGCCTTCGGCGGCGCCGCCCTGCAGATCAAGGCGATCGAGCAGTTCCTCGACATCCAGATCGACCACGTCGCGATCGTCGACTTCACCGGCTTCGAAGACCTGATCGACGCGGTCGGTGGCGTCGTCGTCGTCGTCCCGCAGAAGCTCTGCGCCGACATCTCCGGCGGCGCCGGCGGCGGCCAGGGCGGGGTCACCCTGCGCCTCGGCAAGGGCGAGAACACCCTCGACGGCGAAAAGGCGCTTGCCTACGCGCGCATCCGCAAGCCGAGCGAATGCCCGGGGCCAGGCGCGAGCGCCTACACCCTTGGCTACGACGACATCGACCGCGAGCAGGCCCAACAGGCCGTGATCAACGGCATCAAGGACCGCCTCACCGACCCCCTGCGCGCTCCCTACAACTTCATCAAGGGGCCGATCATCGGCTGGGACGCGCCGAAGGCCTTCGTCAGCGACATGGGCTTCCTGACGATGCCCCAGCTCGTGCTCGCGGCGGCGATCGGCGGCAGCGACCCGGCCGAGGTCCTCTGCGGCTCGCCCAACGCCGGCTGCGACCTCAGTGGCCCCGAAGGCAGCATCGAAGTCCCCGAGTCGGTCCGCCGCCAGGCGGCCAAGCGGCTGATCGACGGCTAGTCGGAGGTTGCCTCTGCGGCCTTGGTGTCGCTCTTCGACTCGCTCGGCTTGGGATCGGAGGCGCCGGTGCTCGACTCGGAGCCCTTCGACTCCTTGGCGCCCTCACCGGCGCCGTTGCCGGCCGCCTTCTTCTTGCCGTAGTCGGTGTTGTAGAAGCCGGAGCCCTTGAAATGCACGGCGACCGGGTGCAGGACGCGTTCCGCCGGAGCGCCGCACTCCTGGCACTCGCTGAGCGGCTCGTCGGCCATCTTCTGGATCACGTCGAAGACGTGGCCGTTCTCGCACTTGTACTCGTAGATCGGCATCGCGGCGGGATTATCGCAGCCGATACGGTTCCGGCATGGCCACCGCGGAGGGGAAAACGAGCGCCAAGAAGATCTCGATGGAGGAGATCGTCGCGCTCTGCAAACGGCGCGGCTTCGTCTTTCCCTCCTCGGAGATCTACGGCGGCCTCGGCTCGACCTACGACTACGGCCACTACGGCGTCCTGCTGAAGAACAACGTCAAGGCCGAGTGGTGGCGGGCGATGCTGCAGGAGCGCGACGACATCGTCGCGATCGACTCGGCGATCCTCCAGCACCCGCGGGTCTGGGAGGCCTCGGGCCACCTCGAGGGCTTCACCGACCCGCTGGTCCAGTGCCTCGGCGAGTGCAAGCGGCGCTGGCGCGAGGACCACCTGCGCGAGGCGGTCGAAGCCGAAGGGGGCGACCCGAGCGCCGAGCTGCGCTGCCCCGAGTGCGGCGGCGAGCTGTCGGAGCCGCGCCAGTTCAACCTGATGTTCGAGACCCACATCGGCCCGGTCGCGGGCGAGGGCTCGGAGGTCTACCTGCGGCCGGAGACGGCGCAGGGGATCTTCATCAACTTCAAGAACGTGCTCGGCTTCGCCCGCAAGAAGCCGCCCTTCGGGATCGCCCAGATCGGCAAGTCCTTCCGCAACGAGATCACCCCGGGCAACTTCATCTTCCGCACCCGCGAGTTCGAGCAGATGGAGATGGAGTTCTTCGTCCCCCCCACCGAGGCGGGGAAATGGCACCAGCACTGGATGGGAGAGCGCGAGCGCTGGTACACCGAGCTCGGCGTCCGCCCCGACCACCTGCGGGTCCGCGCCCACGGCGACGAGGAGCTCTCGCACTACTCCTCGGCCACCAGTGACATCGAGTACCTGTTCCCGATCGGCTGGTCGGAGCTGGAGGGGATCGCCAACCGCGGCGACTTCGACCTCACCCAGCACGCCAAGTTCAGCGGCGAGAAGCTCGAGTACTTCGACCAGCAGACCAAGGAGCGCTACGTGCCGCACGTGGTCGAGCCGGCCGCCGGCGCCGACCGCGCCACCCTCGCCTTCCTGGTCGACTCCTACGACGTCGAGGAGGTGGAGGGGCGCCAGCGCACGGTGCTGCGCCTCCACCCCCGCCTGGCCCCGGTCAAGGTCGCGGTCCTGCCGCTGGTCTCCAAGGAGGGCATGCCGGAGAAGGCCCGCGAGGTCTTCGGTGACCTCCGCCGCAAGCTCCCCGCCGAGTTCGACGAGGGCGGTTCGATCGGCAAGCGCTACCGCCGCCAGGACGAGATCGGCACCCCCTGGGGAGTCACCGTCGACCACCAGACGATGGAAGACGACACCGTCACCCTCCGCGACCGCGACTCCCTGGAGCAGGTCCGGGTCCCGATCGAGGGCCTCGGCGACGATCTCGTCGCGCGCCTGGAACAACCCTGGCGCAGCCCCAAGCTGGGCTGACGATGATCCGGCGGAAGCCGGTCTCTAAGACCCCTGGATCAGGCCGACCAGGTTGCCTTCCGGATCCTGGAACTGGCCGAGGGTGACGTTCTCCATGATCGTCTCCGGGCCCATCACGCGGGTGCCGCCGAGGCTCTCCGCCTTCTGCAGCGTTGCCTCGACGTCGGGAACCTCGACGTAGAAGGTGATGTGGCCGCCGTAGCCCTCGGGGCCCTGGCCGATGCCCCCGGGGATGCTCTTGCCCTGGCTGCCCTCCTCCGCCTCGACCAGGGCGTAGTTCATCGGGTTGTTCGCGTCCAGCTTCCAATCGAACATCTCGGCGTAGTAGCCCTGCAGCTTGGCGCCGTCCACGCCGACGACCTCGAAGTGCACAACCGGCTGTCCCATGACTTCTCCTCTCAGGTGGGTTGGAGGAATTTCAGCACGTTCTCGGCATCGGCCTCGAGCGCCGCGGTGGTTTTCTTGTTGACCTTGCCGAGGTGCTCGATCGTGACCTTGCCGCTGTTGAGCCGCCAGGTGGCGACGGCGCGACCGCCGACCAGGGCGAAGGGACGGAAGATGCCGTTCATCGTCACCAGCATCTTGTGCGGCCCGACCACTTCCTCGCGCGAGGTCCAACCGAGCAGGAGCGGGTCGAAGGCGCCGAGCAGACGAGGCGGCGGCAGCGACTCTGGGGCCGGGCGCTTGGCGAGGTCGACGAGGCCGTCCTCGCGCTCGGCCAGCTCGGAAGCGATCGCCGTGAGACCAGCGCGAGCGTCGCGCAGCGGCAGTCCTGCCCAACGGGCGAGGTCGCGATCGCCGGCCGGGCCGTGGCCGACGAGATAACGGCGTGCCAGCTCGGCCAAGGCCGCCTCGCGATCGACCGGCTTCTGCGGACCCAACCAGTCGCGCACGAGGGCATAGGCGTGCTGCTTGCCGATCATCGGACCGCGCACGACGATCCCCCGCACGGCGGCGAGGAACATCAGGTGGATGAAAGCCTGACCCTCAACTCGCACCGCCGCCGTTTCGAGCCGTTCCTTCAACGCCTTGCCGCTCAACGGACCCTCCTCGGCGAGCGCCCGCTCGATCGCCTCCACCCCGCGCTCCGCGGCGTCGGGACTGACGCCCTCCTGACGTAGGCGACGAGAGCTGCTGGTGAGCAGGGGCGGGGTCGTCAGCGCCTGCAGCAGCGGGTAGTCCTCGCTGCGGACCAGGTGCAGGGTGCCGCGGTTTAGCCAGGTGATCAGCAGCGAGCGGTCAGCGGTCAGCGCCCGGTCGACGTCGGCGGCGCTCAGGCCGGCCGAACGAGCCCGGATGGCGAGCCGGGCGCCGCGCGGATCCTGTCCCTGCACCGCCAGCAAGCGCTCAGCGACATCCTCCGGCCGCTTCAGCGACGGGCTGGAGAGTCCCTGGGCGGTGAGTCGTTCGGCGATCGGCGAGCGTGCCCGCAAACCATCGGCGCTATTTGACCGCGAGCAGGTCGATCACGAAGATCAGCGTTTCGTTCGGTCCGATCACCGGCGGGGAACCGGCCGCCCCGTAGGCGAGGTTCGGCGGGATGATCAGCTCGCGGCGCCCGCCGACCTTCATCCCTTCCACGCCCTGATCCCAGCCGGGGATCACCATGCCGGCGCCGAGCCCGAAGCTGAACGGTTCACCGCGATCCCAGGAGGCGTCGAACTCTTCGCCGGATTCGTAGCCGACCCCGACGTACTGGACCGTGACTTCGTCACCGGACTTGGCTTCAGCACCCGTCCCTTCGACGATTTCCTTCTCTTCGAGCTTCTTCGGCGGCGGACCGCTGGGGACGCTCACCTTGGGCTTGGTGCCCGTACTCGTTGCGCCTTCGGACTTTTCGGTCGTCGTCGCGCTCGTCGACCCGGACTGGGTCGTCGAGGAGGAGCTGTCGTCCCCGCCGCAGCCGGCCAGCGCCAGCGCCGCGCACAGCGCAAAAGTAAGAAGCAGCCTCCGCACGAACGCGATCCTACTTGACCGCGAGCAGTTCGATCACGAACACCAGCGTCGAGTTCGGGGGGATCGAGCCGACGCCTTCGGAGCCATACCCCAGGCTCGGCGGGACGATCAGCTGACGCCGGCCGCCGACCTTCATCCCCTCGATGCCCTGTTCCCAGCCCTCCATCACTTCGCCCTTGCCGAGCGTGAAGACGGCCGGCCTACCGCCGGGGCCATGGGAGAAGTAGAACGCTTTGCCGGTCTCGAATTCGAGGCTGACGTAGTCGGCGGTGATCTTGTCGCCGACCTTGGCTTCGGCCCCGGTGCCCTTGACCAAGTCCCTCACCTCGAGCTTCTTCGGCGGCGGACCGTCGGGAATGACGACTTCGGATTCCGCTTCCGAGCCGGCGTTGCTCGTCTTTTCGCTCACCTTGGAGGTCGACTTTTCGTTCTTGGGGGGCAAGGACGAGGAGGAAGACGAAGAAGACGTCGAGGCGGTGGAGTCTCCCCCGCCGCAGCCGAGCAGAGCCGAGCAGAGCGCCAGCGCCCCCAGAACCGCGGCTTTCCTCGCCAACCCGTTGGCCACGGAGGCAATGCTATACAGATTGCGGAAGATTTACTTGATTAATTAGCTGCGTCGGGTCAGCGAGTCCCAGGCCCGCCTCAGGAAACCCCGTCCCTCGCCTCCCGCAAGATCGGCGGGGTTGACCGAGAGCGAGCCGGGGTTGGCGCTGGGCGCCGACAGGCTCGCGGCTTCGGCCGCATCGATCTTCAGCACCACCCCGCCCTCGTAGATCCCGGCGACCTCGGGGGCGTCGACGAAGCGGTGGCCGCCGGGACCGGCGGACGTGTCGAAGACGATCCCGTCGAACATGTCGAGGTTCGGCGCCGACATCACCCGCACGACGCGGCCGAGCCTCTGGCCCTCGCTCGAGTACACCGGCACGCCCTTCCCGACCGTGAGATAGGAGCTCGGCTCGCCCAGATCTTTCACCCTCTGAGCCTATCGGCTGGTTATGCTCGCCCGACGGGTTCTCGACGAAGAGGAGTTGACGATGGCTGTTGGTCTGAGGGTGAAGTTCGACGGCGGTACGCAGGAGCAGTACGACGCCGTCAACGCGCAGATGGGGATTGACGACAGTCCGCCGGACGGCCTGGTCTTCCACTCGGCCGGTCCGATCGATGGCGGCTGGGGAGTGATCGACTTCTGGGAGTCGCGCGAGCACTTCGACCGCTTCCTCGAGGGCCGGCTCGGCCCGGCGATCGCCGAGCTGGGCGACCGGGCGCCGCAGGGCCCGCCGGACATCAAGGAATTCCCCGTCTACAACTTCATCAAGAGCTAGGCGGTCGCGATGGCGCTGAACCTCGCCTCGATCGTCACCGAGAGCGCTGCGCGGGCGCCGGACAGCCCGGCGGTGCGCCTTGGCGACCACGCCCTCGCCTACGCCGAGCTCGACGAGCACAGCGCCCGCCTGGCGACGCTGCTGCGTGAGAGGGGGCTAGAGCAGGGCGACCGGGTCGGTGTGATGCTGCCCAACGTCCTCGAGTTCCCCGTTGCCTACTACGGCGTGCTGCGGGCCGGCGGCGTCGTCGTGCCGATGAACGTGCTGCTGAAGCGGCGCGAGATCGCCTTTTACCTGGAGGACTCCGGGACGAAGCTGCTGCTCGCTTGGCACGGGTTCGCCGAGGAGGCGCGAACCGGGGCCGCCGAGGCCGGCGCCGAACTGATCGAGGTCGAGCCGGAGAGCTTCGCGGCGGAGCTGGCAGCCCGGGAGCCGACCCCGGGGCTGGCCGACACGGCAGAGGACGACACCGCGGTGATCCTCTACACCTCCGGCACCACCGGCAAGCCCAAGGGCGCCGAGCTCACCCACAGCAACCTCTTCCGCAATGCCGACGTCTCCTCGCGCACCACCTGCGAGATCGCCGCCGGCGACGTCGTCTTCGGCGGGCTGCCGCTCTTCCACTCCTTCGGCCAGACGGTCAGCATGAACACCTCGCTGATGGTCGGCGCCTGCCTCACCCTGGTGCCCAAATTCGACCCCGGCGAGGCGCTGGAGACGATGCAGCGCGACGGCGTCACCCACTTCTACGGCGTGCCGACGATGTACGGGGCGCTGCTGCACCACCCCGGCCGCGAGAGCTTTGACACCTCGGCGCTTCGCACGTGCATCACCGGGGGCGCCTCGATGCCGGTCGAGGTTCTGCGCGGCTTCGAGGACGCCTTCGGGGCGATCGTGCTGGAGGGTTACGGGCTCTCGGAGACCTCCCCGGTCGCCTGCTCCAACCACCCTGACCGCGAGCGCAAACCGGGCTCGATCGGCACCCCGCTCGAAGGGGTCGAGATGCGGGTCGTCGACGAGGACGACAACGAGGTCCCACAGGGCGAGGTCGGCGAGATCGTGATCCGCGGCCACAACATCATGAAGGGCTACTGGCAGCGGCCGGAGGCAACCGCGGAGGCGATGCGCGGAGGCTGGTTCCACTCCGGCGACATGGCCCGAACGGACGAGGAGGGCTACTTCTACATCGTCGACCGCAAGAAGGACCTGATCATCCGCGGCGGCTACAACGTCTACCCGCGCGAGGTCGAGGAGGTGCTCTACGAGCACCCGAAGATCCGCGAAGCGGCGGTCCTCGGCGTCCCCCACGATGAGTGGGGAGAGGAGATCGGCGCCGCCGTCGTCCTCCATGACGGCGAGGAGCTCGACCCGGAGGAAGTCAGCGCCTACGTCAAGGAGCGGATCGCCGCTTACAAGTACCCGCGCCTCGTCTGGTTCGTCGACGATCTGCCCAAGGGCCCAACCGGGAAGATCCTCAAGCGCGAGATCGACCGGCCGCAGGCGGTGTGATGGTCCTGGGCCAGCCCTCGATGCCCCACTCGTCCTTGGACAGGAGCATGAGATGACCGAGCAGGACAAAGCCCTGCAGGGAATCAGGAGCGCGGCTCGCAAGCGCGAGGAGGCGGACACGGCAAAACGCGAGGCGACGGAAGAGCTACGCCGCCACTGCAAGGAAGCGCAGAAGGCCGGGGTGCCGATCACCCGGATTGCCTCCGAGGCCAGCCTTTCCCGCCAGGGTGTCTACGACCTGCTGGCGAAGTGACTTCTCTCCATAGCGGCCCATTCGGGTGGATTTCGCTTCTAGAGGAGAAAATCAGTGTGAGGGAGATCACACGGCGCGACTGGCCAGCCAGCCAGGAATCGCGCTACGCTCCCTCGACACGGGGTATGCAACACCAAAAGGAGAAGAGATGAGCGTCGCCTCCCAGAGCCTGATGGACAACGTCACCTACGAGGATCTCTACCGCCGTTGGGAGGGGGGCAACTGGAGCGCTTACGAGATCGACTTCTCCCAGGACAAAGCCGGCTGGGACTCGCTCAGCGACATCCAGCGCCGCTCCGCGATGTGGATCTACTCGATGTTCTTCTACGGCGAGGACCGCGTCGCCGACACCCTCGCCCCCTACATCACCGCCGCCCCGACCGAGGAGCAGTCTTACTTCCTCGCCACCCAGCAGGTCGACGAGGTCCGACATTCCGTCTTCTTCCACCGCTTCTTCAAGGAGGTGATCGGCGTCGGCGGCGAGTCGATCCAGTCGACCCTCGCCTCCACCCTCCCCCAGCTCAACTGGGGCTACCGCGGCATCTTCGACCGGCTCGACCTGATGGCGGAGGAACTGCGCAAGGACCGCTCGCTGCCCAAGTACGCGCAGGCGATCACGCTCTACCACCTGATCGTCGAGGGCAGCCTGGCCCAGCCCGGCCAGCACTTCATCGAGGACTTCTTCGCCTCCGAAGAGACGATGCCGGGGTTCAGCGAGGGGATGACCAACGTCTCCCGCGACGAGCAGCGCCACATCGGCTTCGGCGTCAAGGTCCTCTCCGAACTGCTGGGCGAGGGACACCCCGGCTGGGAAGAGAACCGGGCCGCCGTCGTCGAGCTGCTGCGCGAAGTACTGCCCTACGGGCCCGCCGTCTTCTCGCCACCGAACCTGGACCGCGAGTACACCGAGTGCTACGGCTTCAGCCTCGAGGACATCTTCGCCTTCGGCCTGAAACTGATCCGCCAGCGTTGGCGCACGATTGGCTTCCCGACCGAGGAGATGCCCCCCGGTGTCTTCCCCTTCGACCCGGAGGCTTCCGAGGAGGAGGTCGCCGAGCGGCAGGTCAAGCTGATGATGGCCGGGATCCTCGGACCGCCCAACGGGCCGCCGCCCGAGTCCTCGCCGGAGCTGCAGCAGCTCTACTTCGAGGTGATCAGCCGCGTCGCCGACCCGCAGGCCGCGAACGGCTCGCCGCTGGTCTACCAGTGGCGTTTCAGCGACGCCGATCCCTGGCACCTGGTGATCGACAACGGCTCGACCCGCGCCGAACCGGGCGAGGCGCCGAGCCCGAACCTGGTGATCGAGTCCAGCTGGGCAGACTGGGTCGCCTCCGGCAAACCGGATGCCAACCAGCTGAAGATGGTGCTGCAGCGCCGGATCCGCCCGCGCGGCAGCCTGCGCGAGCTGGCGCGGATGCGCAAGGTCTTCCCGGGCTAAGGCCCCAAGTCTGACCTGGCTGCGAGCACACCGGCGCGCGGCGGCCCTCGGCGGCGTAGCGCTCGTCCTTGTCGTCGTCGCGGCGGTGGCTGTCGCCGTCTGGCACTTCTCCTCGGCCGTGCTCGTCCCGGACCATTCCGACTGGCCCGCGGATGTCAGCGTGGATTCCCTGGCTCCAGGCCGGATCGTTCTCTCCAAGTCCGAGGACACCATTCGTCCCGGCGTGTACGGGATCGAGTGGCGGGGTGGGCGGGCGATCGTCGGCGATGTCGTTGGAAGCGAACCCGATGCGGTCACGAGGCAACTGAGAGCCGTCCGTGGCTACCTGGCGCCGGGGATGGAGGTCGCGGTCGACTCCAACATCTACGCGGGCGATCCGACGCAGGCGCTCGGGCTGCCCTCCTCGACGGCTCGCGTCGCCGGCGAGCTCGGCCCGATGCCGGCCTGGTTGATCCCGGGGCGCTCTGAGACCTGGGCGATCGTCGTGCACGGCATCAACGGCACCCCGCAGGAGGGGTTGCGGCTCGCCCCCGTTCTGCACCGTGCCGGGTTGCCGACCCTTCTGATCACCTACCGCGAGGACCTCGGCGCTCCCGCCAGCCCCGACGGCTTCCACCACCTGGGCCTGACCGAGTGGCGCGACCTCGGCGCCGCCGCTCGCTACGCGCTCGCCCATGGGGCGCGCCGCCTGGTGCTGATCGGTTACTCGATGGGCGGCGCGATAGTGGCGCAGTTCATGGCGCGCTCGCCGCTGGCCAGCCGAGTCTCCGGGCTGGTGCTCGACGCGCCCGCCCTCGACTGGAGGTCGATCCTCGCCTTCAACGCCACCAGGATGGGATTTCCCTCCCCCGCCGCACTCCCGGTCGAGTGGGCGATCGGCGCTCGCATCGACGTCGACTGGAACAGCCTCGACGCCCTCCAGCATCCCGAGGACTTCCAGCTGCCGATCCTGCTCTTCCACGGCACCGATGACCGCGTCGTGCCGATCTCCACCAGTGACGAATTCGCCGCCGAGCTTCCGCGTTGGGTCACCTACTTCCGCGCGCCGAAGGCCGGACACACCGAGGCGTGGAATGTCGACCCGGCGCTCTACGACCGCCGGCTGACGACGTTCCTCCAGCGCGTGGTTCCTTAGTTACGAAATGCGTGTATAAGGAACCGCGGGGCGCACCGGGGCTGGTTAGGAGACCGGCGGGCGCTTGTCCGCCCAGGGTCGCTCGGCCTCGAGCTGGGCGGCGAGCGAGAGCAGGGTCGCCTCGTCTCCGGGGCGGCCGACGATCTGGACCGAGAGCGGCATACCGTCGGCGGCGAATCCCGCCGGCACCGCCATCGAGGGGTTGCCGAGATGGTTCCAGGGGATGCAGTAGGGATAGAAGCGGCTCATCCCGAGCACGGTGTGGAGCGCGCCGCGCCCCTCCCAGCGGCGCACCGGCAGCGCGGTGCCGCCCATCACCGGCGTCATCAGCACGTCGTGCGAGTCGAAGATCGCGTTGACGCGGGCGGCGTCGACCTCGCGCCCCCGCAGCGCCTGCTCGAAGACGCGGTTTGGGATCAGCCGGCCGAGCTTGGCGAAGCCACGGGTCCGGCGTTCGAGTCGCTCGGGCTCCGGTGCTTTGGCGAAGTCGTCGGCGATCCCCCGCAGGTAGCGCGGCACCGAGTTGTTGCCGAGCATTCCCCAGTCGGGGTCGCTCTGGACCATGTCGTGGCCGAGTGAGCGCAGCACCTCGGCGGTCTCCATGACCGCGTTCTTGACGATGTCAGAGACGGTGGGCGGCGCCGCTGCCCGCGGGGCGGCGGTCGAGTAGGCGATCCGCAGCTTGCCCGGCGGCGTTCTCGCCGCCTCGACGAACGGCCGCTCGGGCGGGGGTGGCGCCCCTGGCTCCGCGGAGCCGCCGCTGACGACGTCCAGCCACAGCGCCGTGTCGATCACCGTGCGGCTGAGGCAACCGTTGACCGAGAGCCCGTTCCAGTGTTCGAGGTCGGGCGCGAGCGAGACCCGGCCGCGCTGCGGCTTGAGTCCGAACACCCCGCAGGAGGAAGCGGGAATGCGGATCGAGCCGGCCCCGTCGGACGCGGAGGCGATCGGCACCAGCCCGGCCGCGACCGCCGCGGCGCTGCCACCGCTGGAGCCGCCCGGGGTTCGCTGGGGATCCCAGGGGTTGCGGGTCACGCCCCAGGTCGCCGACTCGGTGAAGCCGCAGATCGCCAGCTCCGGCAGCTGGGTCTTGCCGACCACGATCGCGCCCGCCTCGCGCAACCGCCGCACCATCTCCGAGTCGGCGGCGGCGGGGTCGGGGAAGCCGTCGGTGCCGTGGGTAGTCTGCTCCCCGGCCAGGTCAGTCGAGTCCTTGAGCGCGATCGGCACCCCCAGCAGCGGCCGTTCGTCGCCGCCCTTCAGCCGCCCCTCGGCCTGCTCGGCTTCGAGCAACGCCCGCTCAGCGAGCACGACGCGGAACGAGTTCAGCTGCGGATCAAGTCGCTCGATCCGCTCAAGGCAGAGCCGCACCAACTCACTCGGCGAGACCTCCCCCGCCCGCACCATCTCCGCCTGCCGGACGGCCCCCGCAAACGCAATCTCCTCACCCGCCACGCCGCCATCCTATGGGCCGATGGGCCTCAAAGCGGACTATTTGTCCGCTTTGAGGCCCATCGGCCGGCGGGTTGGCTCAGGCCTTGGCGGGCTTGGGCTCGCCGCCGGTCTCGAAACTGAGCCGCGGCAGGATCCGGTCGAGCCAGCTGGGCATCCACCAGTTCCACTTGCCCATCAGCTTCATCGCCGCCGGGACCAGGATCAGCCGCACCAGGGTCGCGTCGAGGGCGATTGCGACCGCGCAGCCGAGGCCCAGCTCCTTGATCGAGGGCACCCCGGTGAGGACGAAGACGGCGAAGACCGAGCTCATGATCAGCGCCGCCGAGGAGATCGTGCGGGCGCTCGAGGCGAGCCCCTCGGCCACCGCCCGCTCGTTGTCGCCGTGGGCAAGGTAACGCTCGCGGATCCGCGACATCAGGAAGACCTCGTAGTCCATCGAGAGACCGAAGACGATCGCGAAGATCAGCGGCACGTTGATCGTGTCGAGGGCGCCGAGGCTTTCGAAGCCGAGCACGCTATCGAGCCAGCCCCACTGGAAGACGGCGACGAGGACACCGAAGGCAGCGCTAATCGAGAGCAGGTTCATCAGCACGGCCTTCAGCGGCAGCAGCAGCGAGCGCAGCATCACCATCAGGACGACGAAGCTGAGCGCGAGGACGAAGCCGACGATCTTCCAGAAGGAACCCGAGATCTGGGCGCGGACGTCATCGGTGCGGGCCGTTTCGCCGCCGACGTCGACGCTCGCGACCGCGGCCAGGCCGCTGGCCGGGACGAACGACTCGCGCAGGCGATCGACCAGTGTCCTGGCGGCGTCGGTGTCGCTGGCGGCGCTCGAGGTCGCCTCGACCAGGACGCTGTCGCCGGCGTAGACGGGGGCCGCGACCGAGCTGATCCCCGGCTGGTCGCCCAGGGAGCCGGTGAACTCGGCGACGGCGCCGCGATCGACGGCGCCGGGGAAGGTGGCGATGAACTGGATCGGGTCGGCGCCACCGCCGAGCTGCTCGGAGACGAGTTCGTTGCCGACGCGCACGTCGCTGTCCTTGGGGAACTGCTGGAGCGCGGTCGTGCCGGTGTCCATCGAGAGCACCGGCGAGGCGAGGAAGAGGAGGACGGCGGCGGAACCGACGACGGCGAGAACGGGACGGGCCATCACGCGCCGGGCCCAGCGATCCCAAAAACCCGGCCCTGGGACGGCGGCGGCCGGCTCGGGGCGACGGAAGACGCGGAGCTTGATGAAGCGAAGGACCCTGGCGACGATCCCGCCCGGCATCACACGGTCGCCGAGCATCGCGATCAGCACCGGCAGCAGCGTGGTCGCGGTCAGAATCGAGACGGCGACGACGGTCATTGCCCCCAGCGCCATCGAGCGCAGCGCCTGGTTGTCGACCATCCAGAGGCCGGCGAGGGAGACGATCACCGCAAGGCCGGAGAAGGCGACGGCGAGGCCAGAGGTGGCCAACGCCTCGGACCGCGCCGCGTCGCAGTCACGGCCATCGCGGCGCTCCTCGCGGTAGCGGGCGAGGATGAAGAGTGAGTAGTCGACGGCGACGCCGATGCCGATCATCGAGGCCATGTTGGTGACGAAGACCGAAGTGCTCATCTGCAGCGAGATGAAGTAGATGAGGGCGCCGGTGACGATCACGCTGACGAAGCCGAGCGCCAGCGGCAGCACCGCGGCGGCAAGCGAGCCGAAGACGACGAGCAGGATCAGCGCCACGATCGGGAAGCCGCTTGCCTCCGCCTTGGCCAGGTCTTCCTTCGACAGCTCCTGCATCCCGGCCCAGACGGTGGGCTGTCCCGCCAGGTAGGGGGTGGTGACCCCGCCGGCGGCGGTGCCGGGGTCGAGCGCTTCGCGCAGGTCGACCGCGGGGTCGATCAGCTCGTCGGGCGGGACGGTGCTGGAGAGCAACAGCAGGGCGCTGTCGCTGCGCTGGAGCCGCAGCTCGGCGCGGCGGGCGACGGCCGGCGGTAGTGAGAGGCCGTCGATCGCGGCGACCTCGCGGCGGACCCGGGCGACGGCCGCGGCCCGCTCGTCTGGGCTCGCGCCCGGCTCGGCCCGCAGCAACACTGCGACCCCGGTCGCCTCGCTCGCGAACACGCCCTGCATCGATTCGGCAACCGCCTTCGATTCGCTGCCCGGGACGTCGAAGCCGCCGCCGGTGAGGTGTTCGGTCTGGCGTGCCGCGAACGGGAGGGCGCAGATCACGATCGCCACCCATGCCGCGAGGACCCAGCGTCGGCGTCGGCCGAGAACCCCCGCGAGTCGGTTCATCCAGTTACGCATTGGCTGGTTGGCCAGCCTTGCGCAGCGGCGGGGGTAAGTCTGTGAGTCGCGTCACGCGGACGCGCCAGCAGCGACTACCGGGGTGCCCCGATAGTGACTTACTCGGCGACGAGCAGATACCGGGCCGAGGCGGCGCCGGCGGCAAGGGCGGCGGCGTTGTCGCGCTCGGGATCGGAGAGGGCCTGCAGCGCGAAGCCGTCCCCGACCGCGAACAGGTAGGAGACGATCGCCTCCGCCTCGAAGCGGAGCTTGAGCACGCCCTCGTGCTGCTTCGCCTCCAACACCTCGGCGACGTGGGAGCGGGTTCGCTCGAACAGCTGCCCGACCTCGCGCTGGATGTCGGGGTTGCGACGGCCGGCGCTGAACAGCTCGTAAAGCAGCAGGAAGAAGCCCGGTTCGTTCTCGATCATGTCGGTGAGGCTGGCGACGAGAACGTCGAGCACGTCATCCACCGACTTCGCCTTGGCGAGCCGCTCGTCGAGCCGGGAGATGCGCAGCTCGGCGTCGCGGCGGACGACCTCGACCAGCAGCCGCTCCTTGGTCCCGAAGTAGTAGTGCAGGAGACCGCGGCTGACCCCGGCCTCGCGGGCGACGTGCTCGAAGGTCGAGCCGGCGGCGCCGCGGCGGGCGACGCTGTCGCGCATCGCGTCGACGATGCGCTGCGCCTTGTCCCCGCTCAGCTCCCGCTCTTTGGTTGCAGCCTCCATCGCTTCAGTCTAGGAGAGAGACGGGCGGCAGAGCTACCCGGGCATCCTAAGCGCCTGTCCCGGTAGGGGTGAAGCGTCTTGTACTTTTTCGGCGGCGCTCGCCCTCGGACGGCCGCGGCCAATCTCGAAAAAGTTAAGCGAAACCCCTACCGGGACAGGCGCTAAGACCCGTTGATGCTCGTGGTGCTCGTGTACTCGAACTCCTCTTCGGCGCCGAAGAGGCTGTCGAGCAGGGCCTTGCGCGCACCCTCGCTGAGGATCAGCGCGACCACCGCGGCAACCAACCCAATCAGGAGGAGGCGACCGATGCCGCCCTTGCGCTTCGGCGGCTTCCGCAGCCGATCGGAGGCCTCGCGCAGGCTCTCGGCGGCCTCGCGCAGGTCCTTCTGGACCTTCTTGTCGCTGGTCACAGCCTTGACCGCACCCTTGCCGTTGCCGGTAGCGCGACCGTAGGCACCCCGCGCCGCTTCGAAGGCGTCGCGAAGGCTGTCGCGCAGCTCATCGTCCTCGATCAGACGCTGAACGTAGGGATTTTCGCGGGCAGTCTCGTAGATGTCGTTGGCGCGCGCCGTCGTCGTCTTGCTCATACCGTCTCCTCGCTGGATTCCTTGGCATACGCAGGATAACTCCCAAACCGTCCCGGGTGAGCGTGGTCGGCGCATATCGGCGTCCTCGGTCGCTTGCGTGCAGTGCACGCGGCGCTCCCTGCGTCCTTGATCTGCTTGACCACGTTCACCCGGGGCCGATCCCATCGAGGAGAACGCCGTTGCTGTGGAAGTTCAGCTGCGCCGTGCGGACCTGGCGCAGTCGCAGCGGCGCCAGGCCGGGGCCCGGCAGCTCGAAGTGCCTTATGTAGAGGCGGCCGACATCCTCGCGCCCCGTTTCGCGGAACCCCGGGCCGAGCAGCTGCTGCGGCGGGGGCGGCGCCTTGCCGTCGGAGACGAAATCGACCTCGTGGATCAACCAGTCGTAGCCATCTGCCGGCGTGACCTGGATCGCGCCGGTCGAGAGGTAGTAGCGCAGCGACGCCTCACCCAGGGTCCAGGTGACGGTCGCCCGCGGCGCCTGCGGTTCGCCGATCTTCGCCGCGATCGTGCTCCAGTCCGGACGCTGCAGGGCCGGCGAGAAGCCGGCCCAAACGCAGAAACCAAGCGAGTAGGCGAACAGGGCGGCGCTGAACAGGGCGCCGAGGCGGCGGGCCGAGGGGAGGGTGACGGCGATCGCGATCGCGACCAACAGCGGCACCAGCGCCGGCATCACGTTGCGGGCCAGGACGTAGTCCTTGCCCGGTGAGGCGAGCGCCAACAGGATCGGGATGGCGAACGCGGCAAGCGAGACGCTGAGCGGGATCGCGGCGGCGCGGCGCTGGTCGCGGTCGCCACGGACGGCGAGCAGCGTCAGCGCCGCCAGCGCCAGCGCCAAGGGCGCGATGGCCAGTAGTGGGCGCTCCGGGCGGGCGATGATGTCGCCGGTCTCACCGTTGACGAAGCTCGCCGCCGTTTCCCAGAGACGGTGGCCGAGGGTGAAGTTGGCGATCCACTCGGCGTGGCCAATCGACATCTGATGGATCGCCAGCGGCGCCAGCAGGAGGCCGGCAAGGGCGATGATCCAAAGTCCGGCGAGGCTGGCGCGGCCACGGCGCCACAGCAACCAGACGGCCTCGGCGGCGAGCGGGAAGACGGCGAAGTAGTGGGTCGCCAGAGCGAGCCCGGAAGCGATCCCCCAGAGCGTGAAGTCGCGGCGCCGCCCGCCCCGCAGCGCGCGGACGCAGTAGAGCAATGAGACCGCGCAGAGCAGGGCGAAGAGGGCGTAGACACGCGCCTCCTGCGCATACCAGAGCAGCATCGGGTTGACCGCGACCAGCGCCGCCGCCATCAACCCCGCCCGCCGCCCGCGCAGCTCGAGCCCGATCAGGTAGGCGACCGGCACTGTCGCCACCCCGGCGACCGCCGAGAGCGAGCGCAGGCCGAACTCGCCGGTGCCGGTCACCTGCGTCCAGACCCAGGCCAACGCGTAATAGAGAGGCGGCGCCGACTCGCTGAAGCTGACCGCGTCCATCGCGTGTCCAAAACCGTCGCGCAGGATGCGGCTGGCGGTGACGATCTCATCGTGGTGGTAGCTCTGGGCCCCGAGCGTGGCGAATCGCAGGGCGGCGGCCAGCGCGGTCAGCCCGGCGACGATCCAGAATGCTCGCGAGCGGGCCCTGGCCGCCTCGCGGAGCGATTGTGCGAATGCCGCAGGCCCGCCCCTGCCTAGGGTCGCCGCCTCCATCCGTTCAGGAGAGGGCGACGTCGATTGCCTTGGAGACCTCGTCGACGAAGACGAACTCGAGCCCGCCGAGCTCGTGCTCGGGGATCTCCGCGACGTCTCCCTCGTTGCGCCCAGGCACGATCACCCGCTTGATCCCCGCCCGCTGCGCCGCCAGCGACTTCTCCTTGAGACCGCCGATCGGCAGCACCTGCCCCGTCAGCGTCACCTCGCCGGTCATTGCGACATCGTTGCGAACCGGCCGGCCGCTGACCAGCGAGGAGAGGGCGACGGTCATCGCCACCCCCGCCGAGGGACCGTCCTTGGGCACCGCCCCAGCCGGCACGTGGATATGGATGTCGTGCTCGGCGAACCACTCCTCGCCCAGCTTCGAGTCGACCTCCGCCCAGTGCCCGCGGACCCAGGAGAGCGCCGCCTGCGCGGACTCCTTCATCACGTCGCCGAGCTGACCGGTGATCGTCAGCCTGCCGGAGCCCGGCATCGCGGTCGCCTCGATGAAGAGGACGTCGCCGCCGGTCGGCGTCCAGGCGAGCCCGGTCGCGACCCCGGGCACTTTGGTGCGCCGACGCTGCTCGGCGAAGACGCGACGGCGACCGAGCAGCTCCCGCGCCCGCTTGCCGGAGACCTTGACCTTGCCTTTCACCTTGCCCTCGGCGACGTCGCGGGCGACTTTGCGGCAGATCGTGCCGATCTGTCGTTCGAGGCTGCGGACGCCGGCCTCACGCGTGTACTCCTCGATCACGGCGGTCAGGGCGGCGTCGGCGAACTCGATCTGGGACGGCTTCAGCCCGTTGGCCTCGATCTGGCGCGGGACCAGGTAGCGGCGGGCGATATGGCGCTTCTCCTCGACCGTGTAGCCGGGCAGCTCGATCGTCTCCATCCGGTCGAGGAGAGGGCCGGGGATCGTGTCGAGGACGTTCGCGGTGGCGATGAAGGCGACGTCGGAGAGATCGAACTCAAGGTCGAGGTAGTGGTCCCGGAAAGAGTCGTTCTGGGCCGGGTCCAGCACCTCCAGCATCGCCGAGGCGGGGTCGCCGCGGAAATCGGCGCCCATCTTGTCGATCTCATCGATCATGAAAACGGGGTTGCGTGAGCCGGCGTCGCGCAGGGCGCGAACGATGGTGCCAGGAAGGGCGCCGATGTAGGTGCGGCGGTGGCCGCGTATCTCCGCCTCGTCGCGAACTCCGCCGACCGAGATGCGCTCGAACTCACGCCCGAGCGCCCGCGCGATCGAGCGGCCGAGGCTGGTCTTGCCGACCCCGGGCGGACCGACGAAGCAGAGGATCGGGCCCGGCGAGTCGGGGTTCAGCTTGCGCACCGCCAGGTACTCGAGAATCCGGTCCTTGACCTTTTCGAGGTCGTAGTGGTCGGCGTCGAGGACCTTGCGGGCGTGGGCGATGTCGAGGTTGTCCTCGGTCTTGCTCGACCACGGCAGCTCCACCAGCCACTCCAGGTAGGTGCGGATGACCCCGTGCTCGGCGGCCGCAGGGGGCAGCTTCTCCAGCCGCGAGAGCTCCCGCTCGGCGGCTTTGCGGGCATGCTCGGGCAGCTCCGCCGCCTCGATCCGCTCGCGCAGTTCGTTGGCTTCGGCGAGCTGCTCGTCATCCTCCCCCAGCTCCTCCTGAATCGCTTTCAGCTGCTGGCGCAGGAAGAACTCGCGCTGCCCCTTGTCGATCTCCGACTGCACCTGGGACTGGATCTGGGTGCCGAGCTGGACCACGTCCAGCTCGCGGGCGAGGATTCGCGAGAGGTGGCGCAGCCGCTTGGCTACGTCGACCTCCTCCAGGAGTTTCTGCTTCTCCTCGGTGCCGATCCGCAGGGCGCCGATGATCAGGTGGCCGAGGGCCGCGGGGTCGTCGATGTTGGCGACCGCCATCTGCAGCTCCTCCGGCAGGTAGGGGATCTGCTCGACGATCTCCGAGAAGGTGCGCTGGACGTTGCGGGTCAGGGCCTCCAGCTCGGCGCTGGGCTCGCTGACGTCGGGTAGCTCGGCGATCCGCGCCACCAGGTAGGGCTGCTCGGCGACGAAGGGGCCGAGGCGGACCCGCTGCGTCCCCTGCACGAGGATGCGGAGCGAGCCATCGGGGACCTTGATCATGCGGGCGACGACGCCGACGACGCCGACCTCGTAAAGGCCGTCGGGCCCGGGCTCCTCGTCCTCCGGATCGCGGGCGGCGACCATGACCAGCATCCGGTTGGCGCCGAGGACGTCGTTGACGAGCTGGATCGAGCGCTCCTGCCCGACCGCCAGCGGCGTCAGGGTCTCCGGGAAGGTGACGGTGTCGCGCAACGGCAGTACCGGCAGCGCGTCGGGGAGTGGCTGATCGGCGCGGATCGCGTCCTCGGCGTCGAGCGGGGAGTCGACCACCTCGAGGACCGGTGCCCCCTCCATCATTTCCGTCCTATCGGCACCCGGTGAGTAGTCTCAGCGGGATCGCGGAGGGGCAATTCAATCCGCAGAATCCCGTCTTCGTAGGTAGCGGTGGCACCCTCGGCGTCCACCTCGACCTGGAACTCGACGACGCGGCGAAACGGGCCCGAGGGGATCTCAACCTGCTGGTAGACACGGCCCTCGGTCTCCTGCACGGGCCGCTCACCGACGATCGCCAGCTGGCGGCCCCCGACCTCGATCCCGACCTCGCTCAGCTCGATCCCTGCCAGATCCACCTTAACCACGGCCCGCTGCGGATCGCCGCAGTAGTAGACGTCGACGTTGGGCGAGAAGCCGCTGGTGCGGCGGCTGACATAACGGGTCCGGCCCCAGGCGTCGCCCATCATTTGATCCATCTCCCGCCGCATGCGGGCAAAATCGGCAAAGAGATCACGCTGAGGCATCGGGAAAACATAGCCCGACCCGCCGGCCGGAGCGCTACGCCGGACGGGATGCCCAGCGGGGAGCTCGCATGAGCAGGACCGGCTGACGAGGGGGCACCAGACCCTCGGGGCGGTCGGGGCGGAAGGTTGCGCAGGCCTCGTCCAGCTCGAGGGCGCAGAGGAGGTTCTTGCGGAAGTAGCAGTCCTCGCAGCTGGGGGGCTTTGGCTTGCGCGGCATCGGGCACGCATGTTGGCAGCGCCGTGACACTTCCGCGAGGGGCAAGTCCGCAAATCGCTACCTCTTTGAAACGGACCTGTCACGTCTTCCCCGCGTCTTGCGGGAGCACTGGGAGCCGCCGCTACTATTGCCCCCGATGGAGGCTCATAGTCGCAACGAGAAGCTCTCCGCTTCTCCGCCGCTCTTCAAGAGCGAATTCCTCAACTTCTTCTCCCGCGTGCACCCCGCCGTGCCGGCGATCGTCTTCGTCCCGGTCGTCGTCGCGATGGAGTGGCTGGGAATCGATCGAGGCTATGGCGCCCTCCAGCTCGTCCTGCTGACGCTGGCCGGCATCGCGATCTGGACGCTGACGGAGTACTGGCTGCACCGCCTCGTCTTCCATTGGGAGCCGGACAACGCCTTCGGGCGCCGCCTGCACTTCATCATCCACGGCATCCACCATGACCATCCCAACGACAAGCTGCGGCTGGTGATGCCGCCGTCGGTCGCGATCCCCCTGGCGGCGCTCTTCTTCCTCGCCTTTACGCTGGTATTCGGCGCTCCGGCCGCCTACCCGATCTTCGGCGGCTTCATCTTTGGCTACCTGATCTACGACTACACGCACTACTACGTGCACCACTTCGTGCCGAAGTCGGACCTCGGCAAGAGGTTGCGCGAGCAGCACATGCGGCACCACTTCCAGGACCACCGCTTCGGCTACGGCGTCTCCTCCCCCCTCTGGGACGTCGTCTTCCGCACCCTCCCGCGTCAGCGGAATCACTAGGCACGAAATCACGGCCAAAGGAGTCGGGGTGCCCCTCCCCATGAGGCCGTCGCGCAGCTGGATCGCCCGCCAGGGCACGTTTGCCTGCCCATGAGCCTCCTGGGGAGGGGCACCCCGACTCCCACCCACGCGATTCCTGGGCTGCGCTGGCTGAGAGGGTCAGGCACCCTCTCCCGGAGGCTCATGGACCAGCGTTCCGAATCGCCACCAGCGACCTGCTGCGCGACGGCCTCCGGGGGAGGGTGCCTGACCCTCTCCTACAGTGACGCCCTGAGCGCAAGCTCCAGCTCGAAGCGGGCATCCGGGTCGTCGAGTTGGTCGCCCAGCAGCTCCCGCAGGCGGGCGGTTCGGTAGCGAGCGGTCTGGGGGTGAACGTGCATCTCGGTGGCCATCGCGACCGCGTTTCCGTTGTGGCGAACATGGGCCAGCGCCGTCTCCCGCATCCGCTCCCGCGCCTTTTCGGTCAGCCCCGCAAATGGGGCGAGGCGGCGGGCTGCGATCCGCGCCGTCAGCGGTGAGGCCTCGAACATCAGCAGCTCGGTGAGGAAGTCATCGGCCCGCAGCAGGCCGGCGGCGGGAAGCGCCCCCGCTGCGGAGGCGCGGAGCGCCTTCCGCGCTAGCGACCAGGACTCCGCCAGCCCGGCCGGCTCCACCGACGGGCCCAGGGTCAGCACCCTGCCTCCGGCAGCGCGCTCGATCGTTTCGGCGCGACCGGGCCCGCCGGGATCGGGCAGGAGAACGCAGCCCAACCCGTCGTGCACACAGGCGAGTGCTTCCAGCGGTAACCGCGGTGCGAGCGCCCCGAGCTCGCTCTCATCGCAGGCCAGCGCCGCGGCTCGTCGTGGCAACGTCCAGGCCGCCGCCCGCGCGGCGGCGGCGAGGTCGTCCGAATCGGCTGCCGGCTCGCGTACCAGCAGCGCCGCCAGCTCCTGCCTGCGACGCCGGCGCACGTCCTCGACCTGCGCCTGGGCCTCGGCATAGCCGTCGACCGAATCGGCGGAGAGCTCGTCGATGTAGGCGAAGATCGCCTCGGCCAGCAGGCTGAGCGGCTCGGGGGCCAGGCCGGCCCGGCGGCCGGCCGCTGCGATGCGCCTCCAGGCGACCCTCGCCCCGACCCGATAAGCGGCCTGCAATGAGTCGAGCGTGCGGCCCTGGCGCTGCTCTCCCCGGCCCAG
Organism: uncultured Actinomycetes bacterium; assembly: GCA_963699125.1. GTDB lineage: Bacteria > Actinomycetota > Thermoleophilia > Solirubrobacterales > 70-9 > VAYN01. Next base: position 2,206,316 of record OY969417.1, on the reverse strand, counting down.
CTCCATGTAGACCTCCCGTCCCGGCTCGCGGCCCGCATCGGGATCGCGGATCAGCGCTACGAACTGGAGCAGCGCCTCGCCGACCCCGGTCCGAATGCCGCGGCCGAACCGCCCCTCCAGCGGGCGAGCGTACTCCGGCACCTCGCTGGCGATCGTCGCCAGGATCTCCTCGGTGATCTCCGGCAGCTCGGGTTCGATCAGATCCGCAACCGCGACCGGAAGCCCGCGCCAGGGCTCGGGATCGAGTGTTTTTATCATTGATCTCACAAGAACTAGCAAATAGAAAGTGCGTTGTCGCCCAAAAGATAGCTTGTACATCGCATAACTTGTTCAGCGTGGGCGAGATGACCAGAGCCGAGAAAGCCGCAAACCTCGGCGCGGTGGTGGTGCCGTTCCTTGCCACCTTGTCGGCGATCGCCCTGCTCTGGAACCGCCTGGTCGACCCAGCCGACCTGGCGATCGCCGCCGCGATGTACCTGCTGACGGCGATCGGCATCACCGTCGGTTTCCACCGCCTGCTCACCCATCGCTCCTTTCAAACGTCAAAGGCGATCGAGTACACCTTCGCCGTGCTCGGCTCAATGGCCGTGCAGGGGCCGGTGATCTCATGGGTGGCCGACCACCGCAAGCACCACGCCCACACCGACGAAGAGGGCGACCCGCACAGTCCGCACATCGGCCACGACGGAGGGGTACGTGGGGTGCTGGCCGGGCTCTGGCACGCGCACAGCGGTTGGTTGATGTCAACTCAAGGGCGGGCCGACTGGAAGCGCTACGCCCCGGACCTCTACGAAGACCGGGGCATGCGAGCCATCGGCCGTCACTTCGTGCCCTTGGTACTTGCCAGTCTCGCGATCCCGGCCCTGGCTGGCTGGGTGGTCAGTGGAACGCTCGCCGGCGCGGCGACCGGGCTGCTCTGGGGTGGGTTGGTTCGCATCTTCTTCGTCCATCACATCACCTGGAGCGTCAACTCCGTCTGTCACTTCCTCGGCAGCCGGCGCTTCGACACCGACGATCGCTCCACCAACGTGTTCTGGCTGGCCCTCCCCTCCCTGGGAGAGTCGTGGCACCACAATCACCATGCTTTCCCCCGCTCCGCCGTCCATGGACTCAAACGGTGGGAGCTCGATCCCTCGGCGTTGATCATCGGCACGATGGAGCGATTGGGGCTAGCACGAAACGTGATCCGGATCTCACCTCAGCGTCAAGCCGAGCGTGCCGGCTAGAGCCTCTAGACGATTAGACACCTGACTAGCGGGTAATTCATCCAAATGGCCAGTTGACAGGATTCATCTTGACTAAATAGATAGTCACCGTGACTGTCACTGTGCCACACTCCCAGACAACGATTCAAACTGCTTGGATGGAAAGGAAACCGATGCCCAGCACGAACGTACTTGATGAGGCACGAGAGCTTGTTTCGAAGCGGCTCGCGGATCTCGACGAGGAGCGCAAGCGCCTCGAGCGCGCACTGGCCGAGCTTGGCGGGAAAGCCACTCGGCGCTCTCCGGGTCGCCCACGTGGAAGCAAATCGAGTGCGGCCGCAACTCCGCGCCGTCGCCGCAAACGCCGTGGCGGTACCCGCGCCGACCAGGCTGTCGGCCTGATCGAGAGAGAGCCCGGCATCAGCGCCTCGGACGTAGCGAAGAAGATGAAAATCAAGCCGAACTACCTGTACCGCGTCCTCGGCGATCTGGAGAAAGAGGGCCGAGTCAAGAAGCAGGGCCGCCAGTACTTCCCGGCCGGCTGACACCGAGTCCGAGCTCCACACTCACTTCAAGAGGCCGGCTCGATCGAGCCGGCCTCTTTGCGTCGCGACCCGCTCAGTCCCTTAGATCAGGCCGAGCCGGCTGACCGCGTCGCGCTCCTCCTGCAACTCCATCACGCTGGCGTCGATCCGCTGGCGTGAGAAGTCGGGGATGTCGAGGCCCTGCACGATCGACCACTCGCCGTCGCTGCACGCGCAGGGGAGGCCGCAGACGATTCCCTCGCCGATGCCGTAGGACCCGTCTGCCGGGACCGCCATCGAGACCCAGTCGCCGTCCGGCGTGCCGAGGACCCAGTCGTGGACGTGGTCGATTGCGGCGTTGGCTGCCGAAGCGGCGCTGGAGGCGCCGCGGGCGTCGATCACCTCGGCGCCTCGTTTGGCGACACGGGGAATGAACTCATCGGCGATCCAAGCCTCGTCGTCGACGGCGTCCCAGGCCGCGGCCCCCTCGACCTTGGCGTTGACCAGATCGGGGTACTGGGTGACCGAGTGATTCCCCCAGGCGGTCATGTTGGAGATCGCCGCGACCGGCTTGCCGAGCTTGCTGGCGAGCTGGGAGATCGCGCGGTTGTGGTCGAGCCGCATCATCGCCGTGAAGCGCTCGCGCGGCACGTCGGGTGCGTTCGACATCGCGATCAGGCAGTTGGTGTTGGCCGGGTTGCCGACCACCAGCACCCTCACGTCGTCGGCGGCGCCGGCGTTGATCGCTTCGCCCTGTGGCTTGAAGATGCCGCCGTTCGCCTCCAGTAGGTCGGAGCGCTCCATGCCCGGTCCGCGCGGCCGGGCGCCGACCAGCAGGGCCACGTTGCAGCCATCGAACGCCTGCCTGGGATCGTCGCTGATCTCGATCCGGCTCAGCAGGGGGAACGCACAGTCGTCGAGCTCCATTGCGGTGCCCTCGGCGGCTTTGATGGCGTCGGGGATCTCCAGCATGCTCAGCTCGACCGGGGTGTCGGGGCCGAGCATCTGGCCGCTGGCGATCCGGAACAGCAGCGCGTAGCCGATCTGGCCGGCGGCGCCGGTGACGGTGACCTTGACGGGGGTGCTCACGAAATCGTCTCCTCGGAGTTGTTTTTTGGGACTGCTACGCCATCGCCCGCTGTAGGTTCTCGTCGATCGAGGCTAGGAACTCCTGCGTCGTCTGGAACTCCTGGCCCCCGCCGACGAGCAGCGCGAGGTCCTTGGTCATCTTGCCGCTCTCGACCGTCTCGATGCACACCCGCTCGAGCGTCTCGGCGAATGCAGACACCTCCGGGGTCTCGTCCATCCGGCCGCGGGCGGACAGCCCGCGGGTCCAGGCGAAGATCGAGGCGATCGGGTTGGTCGAAGTGGGGTTGCCTTCCTGGTGCTGGTGGAAGTGACGAGTGACGGTCCCGTGCGCGGCCTCTGCCTCGACGGTCTTGCCGTCGGCGCTCATCAGCACGCTGGTCATCAAGCCGAGCGAGCCGAACCCCTGCGCGACCGTGTCGGATTGCACATCTCCGTCGTAGTTCTTGCAGGCCCACACGTAACCGCCCTCCCACTTCAACGCAGCAGCCACCATGTCGTCAATAAGGCGATGTTCGTAGGTAATACCTGCGGCCTCGAAATCGGCCTTGAACTCGTTCTCGAAGATCTCGGCGAAAATGTCCTTGAAACGGCCGTCATAGCGCTTGAGGATGGTGTTCTTGGTCGAGAGATAAACCGGGTAACCACGGTTGAGGCCGTAGCGCATGGAGGCGCGGGCGAAGTCGCGGATCGACTCGTCGAGGTTGTACATCGCCATCGCGATGCCGCCACCGGGGAAGTCGTAGACGTCTAGCTCGACCGGCTGGGAGCCGTTCTTGGGGGTGTAGGTGAGCGTCAGCGTCCCCTCGTCGGGGACGACCATGTCGGTGGCGTGGTACTGGTCGCCGAAAGCGTGGCGCCCGATCACGATTGGTTTGGTCCAACCCGGCACTAGCCGCGGCACGTTCGAGATCACGATCGGCTCGCGAAAGATCACGCCGCCGAGGATGTTGCGGATGGTCCCGTTCGGCGAGCGGTACATCTTCTTCAGGCCGAACTCCTCGACCCGCGCCTCGTCGGGGGTGATGGTCGCGCACTTGACGCCGACGCCGTGCTGCTTGATCGCGTTGGCGGCATCAACGGTGATCTGGTCTTCGGTCGCGTCGCGACTCTCGATACTGAGGTCGAAGTAGATCAGGTCGACGTCGAGGTAGGGCAGGATCAGCTGCTCTTTGATGAAAGACCAGATGATGCGGGTCATCTCGTCGCCGTCGAGCTCGACGACGGGGTTCTTGACCGAGATCTTCGCCACCGGCGCGCGATGCTATCTACCTGCCACAATCGGGGCCGATGGCAACGGCGGAGCGGAGGACCTTCGGCAACCACGAGGTGGCGAACCAGCCACCGCGGCTGGTCGACTACAACGTCTTCGAGGCCGACAGGCCGCTGGTCGAGGCCGTCCGGCGCGAGGGCGGCGAGTGGGCTGAGCAGCGAATCTCCGCGGCCGGCGCGCTGGCCGGCAGCGAGCGGGCGCAGGCCCTCGGCGCGCTCGCCAACGAGAACCCGCCCAAGCTTCGCACCCACGACCGCTACGGCCATCGCGTCGATGAGGTCGAGTTCCATCCGGCCTGGCACGAGCTGCTGGGGATGGCGGTCGAGCAGGAGCTGCACTCCTCCCCCTGGAAGGACCCGCGTCCCGGCGCCCACGTCGCCCGCGGTGCCGCCTTCATGTGCATGTCGCAGGCGGAGGCCGGGATCGGCTGTCCGATCTCGATGACCTACTCGGTGATCCCCGCCTTGCGCACCCAACCGGAGCTAGCGGCCGAGTGGGAGCCGCGCTTCCTCTCCGCCGAGTACGACCCGCGCAACGCCCCGGCCCCGGAGAAGACGGGGGCGCTGGCGGGGATGGGGATGACCGAGAAGCAGGGCGGCACCGACGTTCGCGCCAACACGACCGTCGCCCGGCCGGTCAACGGCGGCGGGCCCGGCGCCGAGTACGAGCTGAGCGGGCACAAGTGGTTCATGTCGGCGCCGATGTGCGACGCCTTCCTCATCCTCGCCCAGGCCGACGGTGGCATCTCCTGCTTCCTTTTCCCGCGCTGGACGCCGGACGGCGAGCGCAACCGCTTCCGCCTGCAGCGCCTCAAGGACAAGCTCGGCAACCGCTCCAACGCCTCCAGCGAGATCGAGTTCGACTCGGCCTCGGCCTGGCTCGTCGGCGAGGAGGGAGCCGGGGTGCGGACGATCATCGAGATGGTCAACCACACCCGCCTCGACTGCGTCATGGGTGGCGCCACCGGTATGCGGGCGGGAGTCGCACAGGCGATCCACCATGCCTCCCACCGCTCCGTCTTCGGCCGCGAGCTGGTCGAGCAGCCGCTGATGCGGAACGTGCTCGCCGACCTCTGCGTGGAGTCCGAGGCGGCGACGATCTCAGCGCTGCGACTGGCCAGGGCCTACGACGAGTCGATCGCCGGCGACGAGGAGGCCCAAAGCCTGAAGCGGATCGCCAACGCGGTGCTCAAGTACTGGATCTGCAAGCGCGCCCCGATGCACGCCGGCGAGTCGCTCGAGTGCCTCGGCGGCAACGGCTACGTCGAGGAGTCGGGGATGCCCCGCCTCTTCCGCGAGAGCCCACTCAACTCGATCTGGGAGGGCTCCGGCAACGTCCAGTGCCTGGATGTACTGCGCGCGATGATCAAGACCCCGGCCACGCTCGAGACCTTCTTCGCTGAGGTCCAGGAGGGCGCCGTATCCGAGCCGCGCTTGGACAGCTACGCAAAGCAGCTACGCGATGAGCTACCCGGTGACATCGAGACGATCGAGACCCGAGCCCGCCGCATCGTCGAGAAGATGGCGCTGGCCCTCCAAGCATCTCTCCTCGTTCGCTACGGCGACGAAGCAGTGGCCGACGCCTTCTGCGCCTCCCGCCTCTCCGGCGACTGGGGCCAAGCCTTCGGCACCCTCCCGGCCGGCACCGACTTCGGCCGGATCATCGAGCGGCATGCGCCGCAGCCGTCCCGGTAGGGGTTCCGCTTAACTTTTTTGACGGCGTGCTCCCGCCGTCCGAACTTCGCGGAAGCAAAAAAGTACAAGACGCTTCACCCCTACCGGGACGGCTCCACCCACGCTTTCGGAGGTCCTGCGGGCCACGACCGGGCGAGTCGGGTAGGGCTGAAGCGTCTTGTACTTTTTCGGTGCTGCGGTTAGCGGACAGCAGCGGACGTCCCTCGAAAAAGTTAAGCGAAAGCCCTACCCGACTCGCCCGGTCGCGTCCCGCAGCGCCCGCCCGACCTGCTCGACGGTGATCACGCCGGAGAGGCGGCCGTCGACGTCGACGACCATCAGGGCGCCGAAGCGGCGCAGGTTCTGGTTGCTGAGGAGGGAGTCGAGCGGGGTGTCGTCGCGAACCTGGAAGGTGCCATCGTCCTGCTCGAGCAGGTCGGCGACCAGGGAGCTGGCGCGAGAGATCTCCGGAACCTCGTCGGCGCGGTCCCTGACGAGGAGGCCGAGGAAGCGGTGGGCGGCGTCGACGACCGGGAACCAGGGCCAGCGGTAGCGGAGGAAGTACTCGTCGAGGGCACGCTCGATGCTGAGCTCGCCCGGGATCGCAACCGGTTCGCGGTCCATCACGTCGGCGACGCGGACATCGCTGATCTTGCTGCTGATCGCGGTCTGCATCGCGGCGCCGCGGGCGGAGCCGTTGACGACCATCCCGATCAGCGCCAGCCAGAGCCCGCCGAAGACGCCGAGGATCGAGTCGGTGACGACCATGTAGAGGCCGGCGCCGATGAACAGGTAGCCGAAGAGGCGACCGAGGTTGGCCGCGAAGCGGGTCGCCGCGTTGCGGTCGCCGGTCTGCCACCAGGCGACGGCGCGGGCGACGCGGCCACCGTCCATCGGGAACGCTGGCAGCAGGTTGAAGACCAGGACCAGGGCGTTGATCATCGCCAGCCAGGCGATCATCGCGACCACCCCCGAGGCCCCCGAGGTCGATTCGAGCACAACCGCGTCCCAGAACTCCCGCGAGCCGACGGCGGCGATCGCGGCGCCGGTGAGCGCGACGACGATCGCCAGCGTCGCCAGCGGGCCGGCGAGCGCCACCTTCAGTTCGGTCCCCGGGCTTTCGGCTTCGCGATCCATCCGCGCCATGCCGCCGAAGATCCAGAGTTGGATGCTGGAGATGCCGATCCCGTTGCGCAGCGCGGCGACCGCGTGGCCGAGCTCGTGCAGGAGGATCGAGCCGAAGAAGCCGACCGCGCTCAGCACTCCCAGCAGGAAGGGGACCGAGGCCGAACCCGATTCGTCCAGCAGGTCGCCGTAGTAGCGCGACATCCAGAAGATGACGAAGAAGAGGACGAGGAACCAGGACCAGTCGACGGCGATCCTGATCCCGCGAACGTGGAAGAGCGTGAAGGAACCGCCGCCGAGCATCCACCAATGGTAAGTGGATAGCTTCCCAACTCCATGGCGACGGACCAAGATTGGCTTCGCGAGCGGCTGGAGGAGCTGGAGAAAATCGAGCGGTCCTCGGCCTCCGAGGGCGAGCGCCGGGCCGCCGAGTGGCTGGTCGGGCGTTTCGCCGAGCTCGGCGCCGAGGCCCGAATCGAGGCCGAGCCCGCGCACGGCACCTACTGGTGGCCGCTGGGGCTCGGCACCGCGATGGGAGCGCTCGGGGCCCTGGCTGCACTGCGGGGCCGACGCCTGCTGGGCGCCGTCCTGGGCGCGCTCGGCGCGGCCGGGATCGCCGGCGACTTCCCGCCGGGCCGGCGGCCGCTGCGGCGGCTGCTGCCGAGACGCACCACTTACAACGTCGTCTGCGAGCTGGGTCCGGCCGAGGCGGAGCGCACGGTCGTCGTCGTCGCCCACCACGACGCCGCCCACTCCGGGCTCATCTTCCACCCTGAGCTGCCCCAGATCGCCGATCGCCTGGGGCTGATCGAGAAATCGGATACCAGCCCGCCACTGATGGCGCCGGTCGTTGGCGGGCCGGTCCTAGCCGCGCTCGGGGCCCTCACCGGCAGGCAGCTGCTCTCGAAGCTGGGGCTCGTGCTCGGCCTCGGCTCGACTGCGGCGATGGCCGAGATCGGTCTGCGCAAGGTCGTCCCGGGCGCCAACGACAACGGCACCGCGGTCGTTGCTCTGCTGGCCCTGGCCCAGCGTTTCGTCGAGGACCCACCGAAGGACATCCGCGTCATCCTGCTCTCGACTGGCGCCGAGGAGTCCTTCAGCGAGGGCATCAAGGCGTTCGGCGAGCGCCACTTCCCGAAGCTGCCGCGGGAGAGCACCTTCTTCCTCTGCATCGACTCGATCGGCTCGCCGCACCTGCTCGTCCTGCGCGGCGAGGGCTTCCTGAAGATGCGCGAGTACCCGCCGCGAGCGCTCGCCCTCTTCGACGGCCTGGCCGAGGAGCTGGACATCTGGCTCTACCCGAACCTGCGCCTCCGCAACGGCACCGACGGCCTCGAGCCGATGGCCGCCGGCTACGAGACGGTGTCGCTCTGCGGCTGCACCGACCTCAAGCAGCCGGCCAACTACCACTGGCCCCACGACCTAGCCAAGAACGTCGACTTCGCCACCGTCGCCGACGCCATCCGCCTCGCCGAGGCGGCGATCCGCCGCCTCGCCGAGCGTTGGCTCTAGGCCGATGGGCCTGAAAGCGGACTATTTGTCCGCTTTCAGGCCCATCGGCGGGCGTTTCAATTCCGACTGCGGTCTCGGATTTCGCGCGTATAGCATCCGCGTTCGTGCCATCCCATGACGTTCTCGTAGTCGGCGCCGGCCTCGCCGGGCAGCGGGCCGCCCTGGCGGCCGCCGAGCAAGGCGTATCGGTCGGGATCGTCAGCAAGGTCCACCCGGTGCGGTCGCACTCCAACGCCGCCCAGGGCGGGATCAACGCCGCACTCAACCCCGGCGACTCCTGGGAGTCGCACGCCTTCGACACGATCAAGGGGTCCGACTACCTCGGCGACCAGGACGCGATCGAAATCATGACCCGCGAGGCGCCGGAGGAGATCCTCCACCTCGAGCACCTCGGCGTCACCTTCCACCGCAACGAGGAGGGCAAGCTCGGCACCCGCGCCTTTGGCGGCGCCTCCGCCGCCCGCACCTATTACGTCGCCGACATCACCGGCCAGGCGATCATGCACGTGCTCTACGAGCAGCTAATGAAGTACTCCGAGCAGGTCGCCCGCTACGAGGAGTGGTTCTGCACGGCGCTGGCGATCGACGAGAACGGCGAGTGCTGCGGCGTCGTCACCCGCAACGTCGCCGACGGCTCGATGGAGCTGTTCCAGGCGAAGTCGGTGATCCTCGCTTGCGGCGGCAACGGCCAGGTCTGGAAGCCGACCACCAACGCGCTGATCTGCACCGGCGACGGCATCGCCATGGCCTACCGGGTCGGGGCGAAGCTGATGGACATGGAGATGATCCAGTACCACCCGACGACGCTGGCGGGCAAGGGCTTCCTGATCACCGAGGGAGCCCGCGGCGAGGGCGCTCACCTGCTCAACGCCAAGGGCGAGCGCTTCATGGAGACCTACGCGCCGAACAAGATGGAGCTGGCCTCGCGCGACGTCGTCTCCCGCGCCGAGCAGACCGAGATCAACGAGGGTCGCGGCTTCCCCGACGGCACCGTCGCCCTCGACATCACCGTGGTGCCGAAGAAGCGCGTGCACGAGGCGCTGCGCGAGATCGTCCTCGTTGGCCGCGACTTCGCCGGCGTCGACATCACCCGCGAACCGATCCACATCAAGCCCGGCAACCACTACACGATGGGCGGCGTCAAGACCGACGTCGACGGGCGCACCGACATCCCCGGCCTCTACGCCGCCGGCGAGACCGCCTGCGTCTCGGTCCACGGCGGCAACCGGCTCGGCGCCAACTCGCTGCTGGACACGCTGATCTTCGGCCGCCGCTCCGGCGCCGACGCCGCCGCCCGCGCCAAGCGGATCGAGGGCTCCCGCCCCTCGCGCAAGGCGCTCGAGGACGAGGACGCGATGATCGCCGAGATCAACTCGCGCGAGAAGGGCTCGGGTCGCCGCGTCTCCGAGATCAAGCTCGAGCTGGGCCAGACGATGGACGCCAAGGTCGCCGTCTTCCGCGACGAGGCCGGCATCCAGGAGGCGCTGGAGGTTGTGAGACGCCTCAAGGAGGAGGCCAAGACCGCCTACATCGACGACCACGGCAGCATCTTCAACCAGGACCTGCTTGGCGCGATCGAGCTCGGGTACATGCTCGACAACGCCGAGTGCACCTGCGTCGCCGCGCTGGAGCGCAAGGAGAGCCGCGGCGCCCAGTACAGGACCGACTTCCCCGAGCGCAACGACGATGAGTGGCTCAAACACATCGACCTCGAGCAGACCGACGACGGGCCCGAGATCTCATACTCCGAGGTGACCATCACCCAGTGGGAACCGGAAGCGAGGACTTACTGATGGCCGACTACACGATCAAGGTCCGCAGGTTCCAGCCGGAGAGCGGCCAGGGGCCCTACTGGGAGGAGTTCAAGGTCGACCTCGAGCCCTCGCTCTCGGTCCTCGACGGCCTGCTGCAAGCCAAGGACCGCGACGACGGCTCGCTCGCCGTCCGCTGCTCCTGCCGGGCGGCGATCTGCGGCTCCTGCGGGATGAAGATCAACGGCCAGTCCGGGCTCGGCTGCAAGACCCAGATCGGCGAGGCGCAGGAGCTGGCCGAAAAGAAGATGAGCGCTGTTGGTGGTGACGCAAAGGACGCCCCGATCGTGATCGAGCCGATGGGCAACATGCCGGTGGTCAAGGACCTGATCACCGACATGGAGTCGACCCACTGGGCCAAGATCCGCCGCGTCACCCCCTGGCTGCTCCCACATGGCGAGCCGCCCGAGCGCGAGTACGTGGTCGAGCCGGAGTCGATGATCGACATCACCCAGTCGATGGCCTGCATCCAGTGCGGCGCCTGCGTCTCCTCCTGCCTCTCGATGGAAGCCGATCCCGACTTCATCGGCCCGGCGGCGCTGGCCAAGGCCTACCGCTTCGTCGGCGACCCGCGCGACGCCGAGACCGTGGAGCGGCTGCACGACCTCGCCGAGGACCCGCACGGGATTTACGACTGCACCCACTGCTTCAGCTGCATCGACGCCTGCCCCAAGGGCGTGGCGCCGATGGACCAGATCATGCGCCTGCGCCGCAAGGCCGGCGAGGCGGGCATCGACGACCCCAACTCAGGCCACGACCACGAGCTCGCCTTCGTCAAGATCATCGAGAAGAAGGGGACGCTGGACGAGGCGCTGCTGCTGCAGGAGTCCTTCGCGCCAGGAATAAAGGGCAAGCTGAAACCGAGCAAACGGGCGATCAAGGAAATGATCGGCTCGATCCCGACCGTGCTGCGCGCGATCAGGACCGGCAAGGCGCGCTCGCTCTCGAAGCTGGTCCCCGGCATCCACCACAAGCTCCCCGACGGCGCCCAGGACGAGGTCCAGGCGATCTACCGGCACGCCGAGGAGCACAACGAGGAATTCAACCTGTACATCAAGGGCGAGGAGGGCGACGAGGAGGCGGCGATCGAGGAGGGTCTCGAGCCGCCGCGCCCCCATGCCCCCGCCGCCGAGGAGGCTTCTCAATGAGCGAGACGATCAAAGTCGCCTACTGGCCCGGCTGCGTCTCGCGCGGCTTCACCCCCGAACTGCACGGCTCGATGGCGCTGGTCGCCGAGCGGCTCGGGATCGAGCTGGTCACCCTCGACCGCGCCAACTGCTGCGGCGCCGGCGTCATCGCCGAGCACAACCAAGAGCTGGCCGACACGCTCAACGCCCGCACCTTCGCCCTCGCCCAGCAGACCGGGCTCTCGATGATGAACATCTGCTCTACCTGCCAGGGCGCCCAGTCGGAGTGCCAGCAGCGGCTCGACGCCGACTCCGCCTACCGGGCGCACGTCAACGAGGCGCTCGCGGGGCAGGGGCTCGCCTACGAGAAGGACAAGGACGGCTTCACCAACAAGAACTTCCTCTGGCTGCTGGTCGAGGACTACGGCCTGGACCGCCTCTCCGCCCAGGTGAAAAGGCCGCTCACCGGCCTCCGCGTCGGCCCCTTCTACGGCTGCTACATCGTCCGCCCCAAGGAGCGCCTCGGCTACGAGGAGCACCCCGACCGCGACGTCTACCTGGAGCGGGTGATCAAGGCGCTCGGCGGCGAGGTCGTCGAGTACGACGGCGCCCGCAAGTGCTGCGGCTTCCCGGTGATCACGATGAACCGCGAGACCTCGCTGCGCCAGGCCGGCACCCACGTCGGCGACGCGCTCGACGCCGGCGCCGACTGCCTCGTCACCCCCTGCCCGCTCTGCCACCTCAACCTCGACATGCAGCAGCCGGAGGCGGCCAAGGTCGTCAACCGCGACCTCGGCCTCGCCGTCCTGCACCTGCCGCAGCTGGTCGGCCTCGCCCTCGGCGCCGAGCCGAAGGAGCTGGGGATGAGCAAGCACATCGCCTCGACCGGCTGGGTCGAGGAGCGGCTCAGCGCGGTAGCCGCCTAACCGGTGTAGAACCCGGCCCGGTAGGGCTTCCACTTAACTTTTTTGTGGATCGCTTGGGGCAGTCCTAAGACCGTCGCGGCAAAAAAGTACAAGACGTTCCAGCCCTACCGGGCCGGGTTCTTCCGAGGTAAGCGGCCCCCTTGACTTTGTAGCTCATGGCTTCGAGGCGAGGCCAGTACGGCGGGCCATCCACTTGGCGCCAAGGGTGTCGGTGAGGCCGTGGGCGGCGATCGAGGCGATGATCGCGATCGAGGCGACGTCGAAGATCAGGTCGCCGTTACCAACCTGAGACTTCAAGACGAATAGGGCGAACAGCATCGAGGCCACTCCCTTCGGTCCGAACCAGGCCATGAACAGCTTCTCGGAGCGGGGCAGGCCGGTGCGGAGGAAGGAGAGCAGCACCGCGAGCGGGCGGGCCAGCAGCAGCGCGAAGAGGACGAAGACGACCAGCGGCGGGATGCTGTGGTGGAAGCCGGTGGCGACGATCAACCCCCCGAAGACGAAGAAGGTCAGCACCTGCAGGATCGCGCTGGCGTTCTCGGCGAACTCGACGAAGCCCTGTGGCACTTCACGCTCGCTGGCCGCCATCGCGATCCCGCAGACGAAGGCGGCGATCAGGCCGTTGCCGAAGCTGACGTCGGCGAGGCCGAAGGCGAAGAGGGCGAAGCCAACCGCGTAGATCCCCTCGTAGCGGGCGGTCATCCCGCCGCCGGGAAGGTGGTGGTGCAAACGGCCTCCCAGCGCCCCCAGGGCGACGCCGATCGCCGCGCCCACCGCCGCCTCGCCGACCAGCTTCGCCGCTTCGGCCCCGGCGTCGCCGCCGGGGCTGGCCAGCACCAAGAAGAAAAGGACGAACGGCAGCGCCAAGCCGTCGTTGAGCCCGGACTCGAGGTTGAGCGTGTGGCGGACCGCGCTCGGGACCAGCCGCGAGGTGACGACGGCGGAGGTGACGACCGGGTCGGTGGGCGAGAGCACGGCGGCGAGCAAGAAGGCCTCAGCCCAGTCGAGGTCGGGGAATAGGCCCTTGGCCGCCAGCGCCAGCAGCGCCATCGTGATCGGCATCGCGATCACCAGCGCCCGTGCCACCGGGCTCCAGTGACGGCGCAGCAGCTCGCGCTCGACGAACATCCCGTCGGAAAAGAGGGTCAGGATCAGCGCCAGCTCGACCAGCTCGACGATCGCCTTGTCGGTGGCGTCGACGTGGACCACTCCGGCCGCGGCGAGGCCGATACCGAGCGCGACCGAGAGCACCGAGGCGGAGAGCACCGTCCCCTTCATCACCCCGGAGAGGGCGGCGACGACCGCCAGCAGCCCCCCGAACAGGAGCAGCGCCTCGCCGAAGCCGATGTCCATCCAGGGCTTATATGCGTTTTTCCCCACCGACCGGCGCGCGACGGACCGAGCGGCAGCGGCCGTGGGGAAAATCTCCCCATCCCGTGGGGGATTTACGCCCGGCGGATCAAGCCGCGCTCGTCCAGCAGCTCCGCCAGCTGGACGGCGTTGGTGGCGGCGCCCTTGCGCAGGTTGTCGGAGACGATCCAGATGTCTAGCGCGCGCTCGTTGCCGGGGTCACGGCGGATGCGGCCGACGAAGACGTCGTCGCGGCCGGCGGCCTCGGTCGCCTGTGGGTAGCGTGCGGCGGCCGGGTCGTCGACCACGGTCACTCCGGGGGCGGCCGAGAGCAGCTCGCGCGCCCGCTCCGGGCTCAGCGGCTCCCTGGTCTCGACGTTGACCGCCTCCGAGTGCCCGGTCACGACCGGCACCCGCACGCAGGTGGCGGAAACCTTGATCTCGTGGTCGCCGAGGATCTTGCGGGTCTCATTGATCAGCTTGCGCTCCTCGTCGGTGTGGTCGTCGCCGGCCGCGAAGCTGCCGGCCTGGGCCAGGGCGTTGAAGGCGATCGGGTGCGGATAGACGCTCGCCGCCGGCTCGTGCCCGGCGAGCACCGCCTTGGACTGGGCCACCAGCTCGTCGATCGCCGCCTTGCCGGTTCCGGAGACGGCCTGGTAGGTGGCGATGACCAGGCGCTCGATCCCGGCCTCGTCGTAGAGCGGCTTCAGCGCCACGACCATCTGCATGGTCGAGCAGTTGGGGTTGGCGACGATGCCTCGATGGCCATCGAGGTCGCCGGGGTTGACCTCGGCGACAACCAGTGGCACGTCGTCGTGCATGCGCCAGTAGCTGGTGTTGTCGACGACGACCGCACCGGCCTCGACCAGGCGCGGGGTCCACTCGGCGCTGACGGCACCGCCGGCCGAGGAGAGGACGAGGTCGAGGCCCTGGATCGAGTCCTCGCTCAGCTCGTGGCAGGACAGCACCGAGCCGTTCCACTCCACTTCCCTGCCGGCGGAACGCGCGGAAGCGAAGGGAACGACCTCGGAGGCCGGGAAGTCACGTTCGGCGAGCAGCCCGAGGATCGTCGAGCCAACCAGCCCGGTCGCGCCCAGCACTCCGACTTTGTACCCGTCGCCCGCCATCCTCGAATTATGACGGCGGCTCAGCCGGCGACCGTGGGCCGGTGCTCGGGACCGGTCGGGTCCTCGGGCCGGACCGCGTCGTCGCCCAGCTCGAAGGCGTCGTGCAGGCTCTTGACCGCGTCGCCGACCCGGTCGGCGGCGATGACGCACGAGATCTTGATCGGCGAGGTGGAGATCATCTCGATGTTGATCCGCTCCGCGCCGAGGACCTCGAAGACCTTGGCGGCGACGCCGGGGTGCGAGCGCATGCCGGCGCCGACGATCGAGACCTTGCCGATCTGCGCGTCGGTGCGGATGCCGTTGCTGACCTCGCCGAGGGCGGCGATCGTCTCTGTGGCGGTGGTCAGGTCGGCGCGGTCGACGGTGAAGGAGAGGTCGGCGAGCTGGTCGCCGCCGACCGGCTCGTTCTGGATGATCACGTCGACGTTGACGTTGGCCTCGGCCAGCGCCTTGAAGATGCGGCCGGCGACGCCGGGCTCGTCGCGGACGCCGGTCAGCGTCACGCGGGCCTCCGCGCTGGAGTGGGTGACGGCGGTTACGAAGGGCTGCTCCATAGCTTGATCCTCGGCGACCACGAGGGTACCGGGGCCGTCCTCGAAGCTGCTGCGGCAGTGGATGCGAACCCCGTGGTTGCGGGCGTACTCGACCGAGCGCAGCTGCAAGACCCCGGCCCCGGAGGCGGACATCTCGAGCATCTCCTCGAAGGAGACACGGGGCAGCTTGCGGGCGTGGGCGACGAGGCGAGGGTCGGCGCTGAAGACGCCGGCGACGTCGGTGTAGATCTCGCAGACGCCGGCGGAGAGCGCCGCCGCGAGGGCGACCGCGGTGGTGTCGGAGCCGCCGCGGCCGAGGGTGGTGACGTCGCGGCTGTCGGTGGAGACGCCCTGGAAGCCGGCGACGAGGACGATCCGGTCCTCCCCCAGCGCCTGCTCGATGCGGTCGGCGCGAACGTCGATGATGCGGGCCTTGGTGTGGGAGGAATCGGTGACGATCCCCGCCTGCGAGCCGGTCAGCGAGATCGCCTCATGGCCGAGGTCGTGGATCGCCATCGCGCAGAGCGCGCAGGAGATCCGCTCCCCGGTCGAGAGCAGCATGTCCATCTCCCGGGCCACCGGCCGCGCCGATATCTCCTGCGCCTGGCTGACCAGTTCGTCGGTCGTCTTGCCCCGCGCCGAGAGCACCGCGACGACCCGGTTGCCGGCCTCACGGGCGGCGACGATCCGCCCGGCAGCGCGCTTGATCTGCTCGGCGCCGGCGACGGAGGTGCCGCCGAACTTCATCACGACGATGTCGGAGTCAGTCCCGCTCATGGTTCCTGAGAATAATCGTCGCTCAGATCCGTGCCTGCCCAGAGCAACGTCCTGAGAAATACAGCTAGCTCGCGGCCGCCTCGGGTCGGATGATCTGGGTGCTGCCGTCCTCGAAGGCCAGCACGGCGGCAAGCCCTTTGCCGAAAGCCATCGCAATTTCGCGCTCCGTGAAAGGAGTACCGGCGTTGATGAACATCGCGGCTTCCGGATAAGGGGATTCTTCCGCAATCGCCAACTCCACCGCTTCGCTCAGAGCCCTCCCGGCTGGAGTGTCGCTGTGCTTGTCAGTCATCGTCCCATCCTTCGATCATCTGGAGGTAGCCCCGCTTAGCATTATTGATTGCAGCTTGCACTCCTTCGCTCAGGGTACCGCTGTGGAAAAGCGTCCCGGTCTGCTTGCCATCAGCCCGCGTATACCGGTGCATCTCGTTGTAGCCATGGGTGCTGTCGTAGACCCGGATCGTCTCGATCCCCTCCAGGGTCTCGAACAGCAGAACCACCGTGTAATCGACGACCTTGCCGCGCACGGTTCTGAAGTCAACCCAGAGGCTGACTCCCCGCGGATAATCCAGCACCTCGTGATAGCGCGAGCTCACATCGCGATCGTGAGGGCGATCGCCGTACGCGTGGTGCGCGCAAAGTCAAGCCTTCGTCAGGTGTTCCGCGGGAAACCCGCGCCCGCTAACTCCCCCCCAGGTTGCCGAGCATCGCCTGTTCGGCCATCCGGATCAGGCCGAGGCCGCTGTGGGGGCGCATGTCGCTGCTGCGCACGCGGACGTGGGAGCCGTGGGGGCCGACCACCTCGACGATCGTGCAGACGTCGCCGATTTCGCAGTCGTCGCCGTAGTCATTTTCGATCGCCTCCATCTGCTCGGCCACGACCTGGCCGATCTTGCTCTGGTCGAGCGACATCTCGGTACTCCTTTCGGGGATGAATCGGGGATCCGCGAAGGCGACCATACGTGATCCCAATCACACTGGGAGATATATCGAGCTGATACATATGGGTCGTGGAGCAACTGAGCGCGACCGCCTACGTGATCCTCGGGATGATCCGGGGCGGGCCAAAGTCGGGCTATGAGATCAAGGCCTTGGTGGACGACACGACGCGCTTCTTCTGGGCGGCCAGCTACGGGCAGATCTACCCCGAGCTGAAGCGGCTGTCGGAGGCGGGATTGGTGGTCGGGGCCGACGCCCCCACCGGTGGCAGGCGGCGCACCGTCTATGAGATCACCGCCGACGGCGAGGAGGAGCTGAAGGCCTGGCTGCGGCAGCCACCCGACACCTACGAGATGCGCGAGGAAGGGCTGCTGAAACTGTTCTTCGCCGACGCCCTGCCGCGGGGCGAGGCGGTCGAGATCCTGCGGGCGATGCGGGCCCACCGGCTCGCCGTCCGCGACCAGCTTCGCGGCATGGAGCCGCTGGCGCAGGAAAAAGAGGACCCGTTCCCGCTGATCGTGCTGCGGGGCGGTATCGAGTTCACCGAGTGGTTTGCAGACTGGTGCGAGCGGATGGAGGCCCGGATCCTCGACTCCGCCGCCACCGCCGAGAAAAGGAGATAGCCGATGTTCGACGCCCTCGCCCGCTTCGCCGACGGCAACGCCCGCCGGATCGGCATCGCCGCCGTCGCTTTCTTCCTCCTCGCCGGCGCCCTCGGCGGCGGCGTCGCCGACCGGCTCGACCCCTACGGCGCCGACGACCCGGCGACCGAGACCGTGCAGGCGAAGGAACGCCTGCACGACGCGGGCCTGCGAGAGCCGGCGGTGATCGCCGTGGTGGAGGATGCGCCGGTCGCCAAGGCCGCGACCCGGGAGCGCGTCGAAGCGCTCGAGCAGAGCGTGCGCCGTCGCCCTGACGTCAAGTCGGTCAGCGGCTACTACGACACCCGCTCCCCCGCCTTCGTCTCCCACGACGGCAACTCGACCTACTTCGTCGTCGCCCTGAAGCCGACCGCGGACAAGGAGTGGCAGGATGCCGGCGCCTCGGTCGCCGAGGGGCTCTCCACCCACCCAGGAGTCCTCGTCGGCGGCGCCGCCGTCGCCCAGGAGCAGGTCAACAAGCAGGTCGAGACGGACCTGCGGATGGCCGAGCTGATCGCCTTCCCGCTGCTCTTCCTGCTCTCGCTGCTGTTCTTCCGCAGCCTCGTCGCCTCGGTGCTGCCGCTGATGATCGGCGGCCTGGCGATCGTCGGCACCTTCCTGATCCTGCGCGTCGCCAGCGAATTCGGCTCGATCTCGATCTTCGCCCTCAACCTGACCACGGCGCTCGGGCTGGGCCTGGCGATCGACTACAGCCTCTTCATCGTCTCCCGCTATCGCGAGGAGATAGCCGTGGACGGGCCCGGCCTGACGGCGATGCGACGGGTCCTCGCCACCTCCGGACGAACCGTCTTCTTCTCTTCGCTGACGGTCGCCGCCGCGCTCGCCTCGCTGCTCGTCTTTCCCCAGCGCTTCCTCTACTCGATGGGCATGGGCGGCGCCCTGGTGGCGCTGTTCGCGGCGCTGATCTCGCTGACCGTGCTGCCGGCGGTGCTGACGATGCTCGGCACGCGGGTCAACGCCGGCGCCCCCGCCTTCCTGCAACGGCGGGCAGAGGCGGACGCGCGACCGGATGAATCGGGCTTCTGGTACCGGCTATCGCGCTTCGTGATGCGCCGTCCGGTCCCGGTCGCGACCCTCAGCGCCCTCTTCCTGATCGTGCTCGGGCTGCCCTTCCTCGGGATCAAGTTCAACACCGTCGACCCGACCGTGTTGCCGGAGTCGGCCAGCGCCCGCCAGGCCTACGAGACGGTCAGCTCCGAGTTCCCGCCCTACCGCGAAGCGCCGATCTGGATCGACCTCGAAGGAGGCGGGCCGCAGGCGGCCGCGGCGATGGCCGCGCGGGTGGAGCGGACCCCCGGCGTCGCCAAAGTCCTGCCGCCGCGGCGCCTGCGCGGCGAGGTCACCGTGATCCAGGCGGTCTCCGCCAACCCGTTCGTCTCCGAGGCCAGCCAGGAAACCGTGAGGCGAATCCGCGAGCTGCCGGCGCCGGCGGGGACGACGGCGCTGGTCAGCGGCGCCACCGCCGACTTCATCGACCTCCAGAGCAGCCTCGTCCGGCACCTGCCGATCGTGCTCGGGATCATCGTTATCGCGACGCTGGTCATCCTCTTCCTGATGACCGGCTCGGTGATCCTGCCGATCAAGTCGCTGATCATGAACTTCCTCAACCTCAGCGCCGTCTTCGGACTGCTGGTGCTGATCTTCCAGGACGGCAGGCTGGAGGGCTTCTTCGACTACACCAGCCCCGGGGCGATCGAGCAGACGATGCCGATCCTGCTCTTCGCGGTCGCCTTCGGCCTCTCCACCGACTACGCGGTCTTCCTCCTCTCTCGAATCAAAGAGGCGCGCGACAACGGCGCCTCCGAGAGCGAGTGCGTGGCGATCGGGCTGGAGCGCACGGGGCGGATCGTCACCGCGGCGGCGTTGCTGTTCGCGGTCGCGATGGGCGCCTTCGCCACCTCGCAGGTCATCTTCCTCAAGGAGAACGGCGTCGGCACCGCGCTGGCGGTGCTGATCGACGCCAGTATCGTCCGCGCCCTACTCGTGCCCTCGCTGATGGAGCTACTCGGAAAGTGGAACTGGTGGGCGCCGGCGCCGCTGCGGCGGCTGCACGAACGCCTCGGGATCAGCGAGCACCCGGTCCAGGCGCAGCAGATGGTGGAGGGCGCGTGAACGAGCGGGCGAGCGGCGTCTCCCTGCCCGCGTTCGACGCCGACACGGAGGTCGAGGACCTCGGCGGCGGGCGCTTTGCGGCGAGCATGAGCGAACGCTGGTGGGCCGGGAGAGGGCCAAACGGCGGCTACGTGGCGGCGGTGCTCCTGCGCGCGATCCAGGCCGCGGCTCCGGGCGAGCGAGCCCCGCGCTCGCTCACGGTCCATTTCCAGCGGGCGCCGCTTGCAGGCCCGGTCGAGCTGGCCGTCGAGGTCGAGCGCGAGGGGCGGCGCGCGACCTTCCTCTCGGCGAGGATGGAGCAGCGGGGCGAGGTGCAAGCGACGGCGCTGGCCGTGCTCTCAGATGCCTGGAGCGAGGGCGGCTTCTCGGAGCTGCGGATGCCGGACGCGGGCGAGCCGGGGGAGCTTCACTCGCCGGACCCCGATGCGGTGTCCGGGATACCGAAGATGTTCCAGAACTACTGCCTGCGGCCGGCTGTCGGGGACCCCGCGTTCTCCGGCGGCGCCCCCTACAGCGGCGCCTGGATCCGCAGTCGCGAGCCGCGCCTGCTCGACGCGCCGCTGGCGGCGGCGATCCTCGACGCCTGGTTCCCGGCCTCTTTCGTCCGCCTCGAGGGACCGCAACCGGCGCCGACGATCGACTACACGGTCCACTTCCGCTCCCCGCTGCCGCCCCCCGACGCCTCGCCCGAGGATCCCTACCTGGCCGTCTTCCGCTCGGGCCTCGCCCGCGACGGCTTCTTCGAGGAGGACGGCGAGCTCTGGAGCGCCGACGGCACCCTGCTGGCGCAGTCGCGGCAGCTGGCGCTACTGCTGTAGCCCGCGAGCGAGCGCCCGCAACAGGCTCCCCAGCGCGGGCGGCCCCGCGGGGCGCTTTCCACCCGTGGGGGCGGTCGACACGGTCGACGTTTCGGCGTTGTAGACGCTGCTGTCGAAGGGCGCGAGCGCGGGTTCGCTCGCGTAGCCAATCTGTTCCAGGCCGAACAGTTCCTCGATGCTGCGCAAGAGCGAGAAATGGTTGTAGTAGCCGGTTTCGTTGGTCGTCCCGGCGGTGACGAACTGCGAGATCAGCAGCAGCCCGACGTGACCGCCGCCGCCGCTCGGTTTGACCGGGCCGCTGACGATTTCCGGGGTCGCTTCGTCGGGCAGGTTCGGGTAAGCAGGTGAGATGCAGCAGGAGCTGGCGTCGGCTTTGGGACCGGTCTGCGGCGCCTGGGCCGAGGTGATCGCGATCAGGCCGCCCTCTTTGTAGGCGGGTGAGGCTTCGATCGCCGGCACGACACTCTGCAGGAACGTTTCCGCGGCGACGGGCCCAGCGGGCTGGCCCGCTTCGCAGGGCGCTTCGCCGCCGTCGTGGCAGGCGTTGGGAACGATGTAGGAGAGCGCCGGCGTCTTCTTCGCGGCTTTCAGGTCGGCGGGGAGCTGATCGAGACCGACGTCGTTCTGGGCGCATTCGGCGCCGTCGGTCAGCGAGTGGAAGTAGACGAACGGGTTGCGCCAGGTCACGTAGGCGTCTCCGGGGAGCGGCACCTGACTGCCGTCGGGGCCGCCGAGCGCCGGGTGGCGACAGCTTGCCGGCTGACCGCTTGCGGTCGCGTTGGCGATGTCCTCGACGTAGGCCTTCCATTTCAGTTTCTTTTCGACCAGCTGCCCGGGCAGCGTCGGGGTCGCGGCCGGATAGACGCAGCCGCTGCCTTCGATTTGGCCGTCCACGGCGAGAGTGCCGGGGGCGAGGTCGGCGTAGCTGGGGCAGTTCGCGGCCGTTTCCGGCGTCGGCCCTTGGCCGCTGATCAGGGCGATCTGGTTGGCGAGATCGCCTTTGGCGACGGCGTAGTAGTTGGTCAGCAACTCGCCTTTTTCGGGCAGGGTTTTCGCCAGGTAGGGCGCCGGGGAGCTTGCGCCGAACGTGTCCTCGAAGCCGTTTTCGCCCAGCACGATCAGGAACACGTGCTCGACCGGGGGCAGCGTTTCTTCTTCCGGGAGTTCCGGGGGGAGGGTCGGGTCGGTCGGCAATTCGGGCAGGGGCTCTTCGGGCACCAAGGGAGCGGCGGGGAGGCTGGATGAGCTTGCCGGCAAGGGCGCCGCTTCGGTCGGGGCAGCGGAGGATTCCGCCGAGCCGCCGGCCAGCGCCGGTTCCGACGGGGCGGAGGAGGGAACTTCCAGGAGGATCGAGGTGAGGCCCGCGCTCTGGGCGATCTGGCTCGTGGCCGACCCGAGTAGGACGCCAAGCGCGAGCATGCCCATGACCGCCGCCGCCGCGGCGCGCGGCGAGGGCATGAAGTCAGAGGTCTTCCCCGGCTCCGGCGGCGGCCCGGCATCGCCATCCTCGTCCCCCTCCTTGTCGCGATCGCGGCGAAGCAGGGCGGCTAGACGAGCGGCAATCGCCGGCGGCAGCGGCCCGCGCCGGGCGCCGCACTCCAGGCAGTAGCGCTGGTCGCTCGTGAAAGCGGCAGCGCAGGCAGCGCAACTGCTGCCGCGGGCGGTGTCGCGGGTCTCGTCGTCGTTTGCGGTGGCCACGCTGGATGGCGAGTATCGCGTCGCCCCGTTACCGATATGTGAAGATTTTGGGTCCCGCCTGCCGCGGGGACCGGCCTGTTCTTCACAACCCTTAAACATCTTCGACCGGGGATGGGCCTGAAGATGAGCGAGTGACTGCTGGCTCCAACCCGAGCGGGCGGGCCACGCCTGGTGACCAGCTCCGGCCCGGCGCGGGGCCCGATCCGTACCGAGCGCCAACCGCGCCGCTCGAGGTGGCGCCGGCCCCCAATCCGATTCCGCTGCCGCCAACCCCTCCCCCGCCGGCGGCTCCCGCGCCCGAGCAGGCGACGCCAGGCGCTCTGGCCACTGCCCCGGTACAAGCTTCGATGGTCGCTTCGAGCGGAGACCAATGCCCGTCCTGTGGGGCCCACATGGTGGCCGACCAGCGCTACTGCCTGGAATGCGGCCACCGGCGCGGCGATCCCCGGCTGCCGTTCATGGACGCCGTCGTCTTCATGGACGCCGTCAAGCGCCCGCGGAACGCAGCCCCGCCTCCGCGAGAGCAGAAATCGCGGATGTCCCCCAACGCCTCGCTGATCGCCGGCGTCGCGACCCTGGTCCTCGCGATCGGCGTCGGGGTTCTGATCGGCCGCTCCGGCGACCAGGGGTCGACGCCCGTCGCGAACACCGCGCCGCAGGTGATCAAACTCGAAGGCGGCGCCGGCGGTGAAGCAAGCGCCGAAAGCTCCAAGGGGACGAGCATCGGCGGAGGGTCGGGCAAATCGAAGAAAGCGGCGAAGGCGAAGACCGAAACCGGCAGCAGCGGCACCACCAAGGCGGCCGAAGAAGTGCTCAAACCGGAAGGCGACGTGAAGTTCGCGCCTCCGAAAACCCAGGTCGGCGAAAAGTGCGAAAAGGGCACCGCGGGCTGCGGCGACAGCGGCAAGTTCGACGGCAGCTTCTTCGGCGAATGAGGCTCAAGGCGCCACCGATCAGGAGGAAGGCCGCCAAGGCGAACGCGGTCCCGTCGTCGTCTCCGGCAACCCCCGCCAGCCGACAGGCGGCGCCGAGCGACGCCCTCAACGCGGCCTACGGACAGGAGTTCGTCGTCGACCTGCAGCGCCGCCGCGACCAGCTCGTCGCCCGGGTCGCCGAGCTGCAATGGGACCTCGGCGGACTCGTCTACGAGATGGCCGTCCGCAATCAGATCAAGGTCGAGGTGCTGGTCAAGCGCGCGGTCGAGCTGCAGGACGCCGACGCCGAACTCAGCGAGGTCGAAAGGATCGTTCGCATGGAGGAGACCGGGACGGCCGGCTCCTGCGGTTCGTGCGGGGCGCCGCACAGCAGCGGCGCCACCTTCTGCTGGCAGTGCGGCAAATCGCTGCTCCAGCAGGTCTCGGGCGAGTCGATCCTCCGCAGCTGAGGGCGCCAAGGGCGAAGGCAGCGGCGCCGTCGCGCCGGAAAGCCCTCAGCCGAAGCGACCGGTCACGTAGTCCCGGGTGCGGGGGTCGCGCGGTTGAGAGAAGATCCTCTCGGTGTCGTCGAACTCGATCAGGGTGCCGACAGCCTGGGCATCGCTCGACTCGAGGCTGAAGAAGGCGGTGCGGTCCGCGACCCGCGCCGCCTGCTGCATGTTGTGGGTGACGATAACGATCGTGAAGCGCCCTTTGAGGCTGTGCATGAGGTCCTCGATCGCGCCGGTCGCGATCGGGTCGAGCGCCGACGCAGGCTCGTCGAGCAGCAGCACGTCGGGCTCGATCGCGATCGCCCGCGCGATGCAGAGGCGCTGCTGCTGCCCACCGGAGAGCCCGAGGGCGCTGTGCTTGAGCCGGTCCTTGACCTCGTCCCAGAGGGCGGCGCCGCGAAGCGCATTCTCGACCCGCTCGTCGAGACCGGACTTAAGCCCGAGATTGCGAGGCGCCCAGGCGATGTTGTCGTAGATCGACTTCGGGAAGGGGTTCGGTTTCTGGAATACCATCCCGATCCGTCGCCGCACCTCGACCTGATCGACGTTGCCGCCGTACATGTCGTGGTCGTGGTAGAGGATCTGGCCCTCGATCCTGAAGCCGGGGACGGAGTCGTTCATGCGATTGAGGCTGCGAAGGAAGGTCGTCTTGCCGCAGCCCGAGGGGCCGATCAGAGCGGTGATCTGGCCGCGGCGGATCCGCAGGGAGACCCCTCCCAGCGCCCTTTTGCTGCTGTAGAAGACCGAGACGTCGCGGGCGTCGAAGACGACTTCGGTCGCGGCGCCGTGGTGTCCGTTGGCTGCGGCCGCGACCTCTCCCGCCTGCGGCAGTGGGCCGCTGCGAAGCCGCATCCGGGGAGGTGGCGAGGGGGGACCCGGCGCCGAGCTCGGATCGAATCCGTTCACGAGGCCATCTTCCTTTTGCTGCGGGCAAGGAGGGTCCTGGCGCCGAGGCTGGCGAAGAGGATGAACGATATGAGGATCAACGAGAGGCCCCAGGCTTCGGCGAAGCCGGCCGGGTTCGCTTCTTCGGACAGCGAGTAGATCCTCACCGGCACGTTCGGCAGCGCTTCGAACGGATTCAGCGAGTAGTGGGCGGGGTCGAACACCGAGGTCGCGAAGATCAGCGGCGCCGTCTCGCCCGCGGCGCGGGCGACCGAGAGCACGGTCGCGGTGACGATCCCGCCGAGCGCACTCGGCAGAACGATCCCGAGCACGGCGCGCCAGCGGCTCACCCCCAGCGCATCGGCCGCTTCGCGCAGGTTGTGCGGAACCAGGAGGAGAACCTCCTGGCTGCCGCGGGCGATCAGGGGAACCTCGATGATCGCCAGCGCAACCGAGGCGGCGAGACCCGACTGCTTGTGGTGGTTGACCATCAGCCCGAAGATGAAGAGGCCGATGATGATCGAGGGGAGGCCATTCATCAGGTCCATCGTCAGGCGGATCAGGTGGGTTGCCCGGCCGCCCGCGTACTCGGTGAGGAAGAGGGCGACGAGGACGCCGACCGGCATCGCGATCAGGGTTGCGATCGCGACGATGATCCCGGTCCCGACCAGCTCCGGCCCGATCCCCGCCGGCGCCCCCTTGATCAGGAAGTCGAGGCTGAGGGCGCTGGCGCCGCGTGCCACGACGGTGTAGATGACGATCGCCAGGACCCCGACGGCGAGCACCGCCGCCGCGGTCGCGCCGTATTCGGTGAGGCGGCTGAAGATCTGCCGGCGGCGCAGGTTGCCGCTCGGGGTCAGCGGGGCGGTCGGGTCGAACACGGCGTCGTCGCTCATCGCGCCGTCGCCCCCCGGTAGCCGAAGCGCCTGCCGATCCACTGCGCGATCAGGTTCGAGGCGAGGCCGATCACGAGCAGGATCGCCCCGAGATAGAAGAGCGAGGCTTTGTGCAGCTCGGTCAACGCCCCCGGGAACTGATTCGCGATCCGGGCCGCCAGGGTGTCGCCGGTCTTGAACAGCGAGGCCTGGATTTCGGAGCCGGCGCCGATCACCTGGGCCACCGCGATCGCCTCGCCGAGGGCGCGTCCGAGTCCGAGCAGCGAGGCGGCGACCACGCCGGAGGCCGTGGACGGCAGGACGATGCCGCGCACGACCTCCCAGCGGGTCGAACCGAGCGCGCTGGCGCCGTCCTGGATGTCGCGGGGGACCGCCGAGAAGAGGTCGCGCGAGATCGAGGCGATGATCGGGATCACCATGATCGTCAGGATCAAGCTCGCCGTGAAAACGCTCGAGCCGGTCGTTTCGGGCGCACCGAAGATCGGGATGAAGCCGAGGGTGTCATGGAGCCAGGGCTCGAAGTTCTTCTGCACGAAGGGAGCGAGGACCAGGATTCCCCAGAAGCCGAGGATGACGCTGGGTATCGCCGCCAGCATCTCGACCAGGGGAGCCACTACCCCCCGCACTCCGGTCGGCGCCAGCAGACTCAGGTAGAGCCCGATCGAAATCGCGATCGGCGCGCCCAGGAGGAGGGCGACGAACGAGCTGACCGCGGTCCCGAAGATCAGCGAGCCGGCTCCGAATTCGTTGAAGTTGGGCTGCCAGGTCGTGCCGGTGAGGAACCCGAGCCCGTATTTGGAGATCGCGGGGCCAGCCCCATGCACCACCTGGTAGCCGATCAGGAGGATCACCGCGACAGAGAGCAGCGCGGCGAGAATGCAAACGCCATAGAGGGCCGCGTCGCCGATGCGATCGACCTGCTTGCGTCGCCTCGCCCTCGCGGCACGGGAGCCATCGAAGGTGGGCGCACTCGCAGTCGCACTCATGGGCGGCAGCGTAGTGGAGCTAACACCTCTACTTGTTACGAAATTTCACACTTACTGTTACAACTTTGAAACATCTCCCTTTCACGGGATTGAAACATATGTGTGATTCCTGGCCCCGATGCTATGCCGCGCCCGGGCTGCACCCTTGCGCCCGCAGACATCGAAACGAGTCGAAAGGAATTCTCTTGAATCGCATCAGGTTGCTAGGGGTGGCCATCGCGGCCGTCTTGGTCATGGCGACGGGGGTTGCCAACGCCTCCGCCGCGGGCCTCACCGGAGCCGGGTCGACGCTGGTCGCGCCTCTGATGGCCAACTGGATCAACGGCTTCGAAATCAAAGAAGGCATCCCGGTCAAATACGGCGCCGTCGGCTCCGGGGCGGGCATCGCGCAGATCACCGCGCGGACCGTCGACTTCGGCGCCTCCGATGCCCCGCTAACCCCGCAGCAGGCCGCTGCCTGCAACGGCTGCGTTCAGATCCCCTGGGCTCTGTCCGCGACGGGCGTGGGCTTCAACATCCCCGGGGTCAAGAAGCTCAACCTCACGGGCAAGATCCTGGCCGGTATCTACTTCGGCAAGATCACGAGCTGGAACGACCCCAAGATCAAGAAGATCAACCCGAAAGCAAAACTGCCGAACCTGACGATCACTCCGGTATTCCGCAGCGACGGCTCGGGTGACACCTACACGTTCACCAACTACCTCTCCAAGATCAGCCCGGCTTGGAAAAACGAAGTCGGCTACGCGACCACGGTCGGGTTCAAAGCCGGGGTCGGCGCCAAAGGAAACTCTGGAGTCACCGCCACGGTGGTGAAAACGCAGGGCGCAATCGGCTACATCTCGGCCTCCTACCTGATCGCCGCGGGCCTCGGCGCCGCCAGCATTCAGAACAAGGCCGGCAACTACGAGCTGCCGAACCTGAAAAACATCGAAA
Source organism: uncultured Actinomycetes bacterium (assembly GCA_963699125.1). GTDB lineage: Bacteria > Actinomycetota > Thermoleophilia > Solirubrobacterales > 70-9 > VAYN01. The sequence goes on along the minus strand of OY969417.1, from coordinate 2,178,912 downwards.
ACGCTGCGTCGGTGGTGAAGAGCGTGCCGCCGAGCAACGAGATCAACATCACCAACCCGCCGAAGAAGGCGGCGACGGCGTACCCGATCTCGACCTTCACCTACGCCATCGTTCCGCACAATGCTCCGCAGAAGGGGTTCCTCCAGCAGTTCCTCAACTACGCCGTGACCAAGGGTCAGGCATATGGAGCGGCGCTCGACTTCGCGCCGCTTCCGAAAGTCGTGCTCAGCGCGGCGAAAAACTCGATCGCCTCGCTCTAGAGCTGCCAGCGGCGGGAGGCGCCGCGGCCAAACGAGCCGGCACGGGGTTCCCAAGGGGACCTTGTGCCGGCTCTTTTTGTGCGCGCGGACCGGAGTGGTCCCTGTTGCAGCGAAGGTGATCTAGAGGCTTGATGTGGGTTATCCACGCACGCGGATGACGCCGCACGCCGACGCTGGATCGCCACCCACGTGCTCGCGGGTAGTTTCAACTACCCGCTTCGCCCGCGTGCGGCGCCCAGCTTGGCCTGCGACGCCCCCGCGCACGCGCCTAACCCACATCAAGCCTCTAGGCGAAAGCCTGGGTGGCGCGGCGGCGCAGGTCCGCGTTGAGCATGCCGGTGACCTGGCTGGGGCTCTCGCCGGCGGAGGGCACGGCGGCGCCGATCAGGCCGGCGGCGCGAAAGCCGTAGAGCGGGGCAACGAAGCCGAGGGCGCGGATCTTGCGGACCAACCTGACCGCGTCCTTGGTCTCGGCCCCCGGGCCGCAGAGGACGATCGCGGTCGGGTCGAGGGCGCCGAGGGCGCGCTCGAGCCGCTCGTCGCCGAGCCCGTTGGAGAGGACGAGGACGCGGAAGCCGGCCCGGCGCAGAGCGAGGTCGAGCGCCTGCGTGTGGACCTCCTCGGCGCCCTGGCCCCGGCTGGAGTCGAGCAGCAGGATCCCGGCCGGGCGCGAGGCGGCGGCGGCGAGACGACGGGCGCCGTGCAGCCAACCGGTGGCCCAGCGCGAAGCGAACTCCAGCTCGGCCTCGCGGTCGGGGTCGGCGGCGAGCTCGTCGACCGCCGGTAGCAGCAGCTCCTCGACCGTGCGCTCCAGCGGCCGCAGCGCCAGGCTCTCCTCAATCGCCCGGTCAGCCGCCGACTCATCGAAGCTCTCGAAGGCGGCGAGCATGTCGCCACCGCTGGCCGGTGCCGACTGGCGCTGGCGCGCCAGCTCGATCGCCGAGGAGATGTTGCCGGTCTGGGCGAGGGCGTCGCGCAGCGTCTGCAGCTCCATCAGCTCGTAGTTGCGGTGGTTGCCGACGGTGCGCTTCGGCGTCGGGTAGCCGTAGCGGCGCTCCCAGCTGCGGAGCGTGTTGGGGCTGACGCCGAGCACTTCGGCCGCTGCGTTGGTTCGGATTCCTGGCATCTGTGTGACGGAGGTCGGTTGCGCGATCCATTCGACGCGCGAGCGCCATTCTCCCACCCTGAATCCGGGTTTACACCGGTTATGGACAGATTTCGGGAATCTGTCAGCGATCTTGCACGGCGAGCGCGCCGACGCCCACCGGCTGGCCCACCGCCCGCGCCCGCCACATCGCCGCGTCGGCCTTGTGCAGCAGCAGCTCGACCTCGGCGCCGTGCTCCGGGCAGGCAACGACGCCAGCCGAGACGGCGATCCGCAAACCGCCGGCCCGCTCCAGCTCATCCAGCTTGCCGAGCAGGCGCTCGGCCATCTGCACCGCTTCGACCGTGCGCAGGTTGGGGGCGAGGACGCAGATCGCGTCCTCCTCGAGTCGGAAGACTTCGTCAACCAGGCGGATGCTTTCGCGCAGCGCCGCGCCGACGACCGCCAGCACGGTCTCCTGGCCGCCGCTGGAGTCGCCGTTCCGCGTCCCCGGCCCCGAGGCGTCGAAGACCGCGAGGGCAAAGGGGTGGCCGTAGCGGCGGTTGGTCTCGGCCAGCTGGTCGAGACGGCGTCGCATGTGTCCCGGCCGGTAGAGGCTGGCGAGCTCGCGGTGTTCGTTCTCAGGTGCCGGCGTGCCGCGCGTCGCCGCCTGCTCGTAGGCGGCATCGACCGCGGTGGCGGTGACCGAGCCGAAATCGGCGGCGAGGCGCTGCGCGGCGGCGGCGAACTGCTCCGGCTCGGTCTGGACCAGTTCCTCGCGCAGCTTGGCCAGCAACGAGGCCTGCAGCGAGGACACCTCGCGAGCAAGCCGGCCCGCCGGCGAGCCGCCCCCCGAATCGTTGCCTGAGTGCGACTGGCTCGCCACGCGCTGACCTTGGCGAAAGCGGCGGACGGCGGCCCCGCAAAAACCCGCTATTTGCGGGGTGACGGTCGTCCAGGACAGATATCCAATTTGCGCTCTATGGGCCGACGGGCCTCAAAGCGGACTATCTGTCCGCTTTGAGGCCCGTCGGCGCGGGCGGTGCTAATCGAGGCTGCGTCGGCCCGCCAGGGCCTTGCCGAGCGTCACCTCGTCGGCGTGCTCGAGATCGGCCCCGACCGGCAGGCCGCTGGCCAGGCGCGTCACCGCGACCGTCCCTCGCAGCCCCTCGGCGATGTGCAGGGCGGTCGCCTCGCCGGTCGTGGTCGGGTTGGTGGCGAGCACCACCTCCTCTACCCCGCCCCGCTCGACCCGTCTCAGCAGCTCGGCGATCTTCAGATCCTCGGCGTCGACGCCGTCGATCGGCGAGAGGGCGCCGCCGAGCACGTGATAGAGGCCGCGGTATTCGTGGGTGCGCTCGATCGGGATCACGTCGGCGGGCTCCTCGACGACGCAGATCGTCGCCCGGTCGCGGTTGGAGTCGGCGCAGATGCGGCAGCGCGGGCCCTCGGCGAGGTTGAAGCACTCCTCGCAGAGGCCGACCTTCTCCTTCACTTCGCGGATCGCGTCGCCGAGCGCGAACGCCTCTTCGTCGGGCGCCCGCAATAGGTGGAAGGCGAGCCGCTGCGCGGTCCGCTGCCCGATCCCCGGCAGCCGCGAGAGCTCGGCGACGAGGCGCGCGAGCGGGGCCGGGCCCTCCGTGCTCAACCTCCCAGGGCCCCCAGGCCGCCTCCGAGCCCGCCGGTAATCCCACCCATCTTCGAGCTGGCCAGCTCCTGGGCGGCGCGCAGCCCCTCGTTGACGGCGGCCTGCACCATCTCCGAGAGCATCTCGGCCTCCTCAGGGTCGATCGCCTCAGGGTCGATGACGATCTCGCGCAGGGTCAGGTCGCCGCCCATCTTTACCTTGACCATGCCACCGCCGGCGCTGGCCTCGACCACCTCGTCCTTGAGCTGCTCCTGGGCCTGCAGCATCTCGTTCTGCATCTGCTGCGCCTGCTTCATCAGGGCGTTCACGTCGAAGCCCCCGGGGCCGCCTCCTCTTGCCACCTAACTGACCTCCTCTGCGTCGAACTCACTCTTCAGCTTCTCCAACAGTGCTTCCTCGTCGACCCCCTCGTCCCGCTTGGACGGCTCGGGCTGCGCCTGCTCAGGCGCCTCGCTCTCGCCGTCGAGCAGGACGTAGGCCGGCCTCAGGCTCTCGCCAGTGACGGCTTCGAACGCCGTCGCCACCGCGTCGCGCCGCTCGGGATCCTCGGCCTTGCGTTTGTTGAAGGTCTTGTCGGCCGGAAACCCGATCTTCAGTCCCTCGTCGTCCAGCGCCACCGGCCGCGCGCCCTCGAACGTCGCCGCCAGCGCTGGCGCCGTCTCCCCCAGCTTCTCCAGCACCGCCGGCCAAGCCCGCCGGAGCTCGTCCAGGCTCAGGTCAAGGTCGCTCTCGCCCGCCGGAGGGGCGTCCTCATCAGATAGCTCGGACTCGGGCGGGTTGGCCGGGGGAGGGTCGTCAGCTTCAGGGGGTTCTGACGCGGGTGGCGCGGTGGCGGGGGTCCCCCGCGGCGCGGAGGCGGCTTTGCCGCCGAGCATCGTGGGGGATGCCGCCGCGACAGGACCCGCGTCCTGACCGCCCCCAGAAAGCTGTCCCTCCAACCGCTCGATCCGGCGCAGCAGTCCCTCGGTCGAGGGATCCAGGTCCGGACGTGCTGCTTTCAGGAGGGCGATCTCGACCGCCATGCGCGCGTCGTCGCCCTCGCGAACGGCGGTCAGGGCGTTCGCCAGCTCGTCGATGGTGCGAACGAGGGTCGCCGGGCCGACGGCCGATGCCTGGGCCTGCAGCCGGGCCGAGTCGGTCGCCGTCACTACAAAGGACGTGGGCACTTCGCCGGTCGTCTGGGTGACCAGCAGGAAGCGCAGGTGGGCGAGCAGGTCGCGGGCGAACTGGGAGGGGTCGCGGCCGGAGCGGGCCATCCTCTCGACCCCGAGCAGGACCGCCTTCGAGTCCTCAGCGACGACCGCGTCGACCGCGTCGAACAACAGCTCGGCGTCGGCGGCGCCGAGCATCTCCAGCACGTCATCGAGCCCGACCCTGCTGCCGCCAAAGGCGACCAGTTGGTCGAGCGTGCCGAGCGCGTCGCGGAAGCTGCCGGAGGCGGAGCGGGCAATCGTCGCCACGGCGCCCTCGTCGACCTCAATCGACTCGGCGGCGGCAACCCGCGTCAGCACCTCGGAGATCTGCTCCAGCGAAGGCCGCTGGAAGTCGAAGCGCTGGCAGCGGTCGGCGATCGTCGCCATCACCTTGTGCGACTCGGTGGTGGCGAGCACGAAGACGGTCTTCGGGGGCGGCTCCTCCAGCGTCTTAAGGAAGGCGTTCCAGGCCTCTTTGGTCAGCATGTGCGCCTCGTCGAGGATGTAGACCTTCCAGTGACCGCCGGCGGGGGCGTAGGCGACCCGCTCGCGCAGGTCGCGGACGTCGTCGACCGAGCGGTTGGAGGCGGCGTCCATCTCGATCACGTCGATCGAGCTGCCGGCGGCGATCGTCAGGCAGGACTCGCACTCGCCGCAGGGCGTCACCGTCGGCCCGCCGCGCTCACAGTTGAGCGAGCGGGCGAGGATCTTCGCCATCGAGGTCTTGCCGGTCCCGCGCGAGCCGACGAACAGGTAGGCGTGGTGGACCTTGTCCTGCTCGACCGCGTTGCGCAGCGTGCGGACCACGTGCTGCTGGCCGACGACCTCGTCGAAGGAGCCCGGGCGGTGGCGGCGGTAGAGGGAGGTCGACTCGGTCATCGGGGGACTGTGAGCCAGTGTATCCACGCCCTCCATCCCCCTTCCCACCTCGCGCGGTTCCTTTGGCACGCCACGCGTAACTAAGGAACCACGCGTCGAGGGACGTCGGGATCCAGCGGTTCCGTGGTTCCTTTGGCACTGGATGGGCGACAAAGGCAACGCGCTCGGGGGCGGTGGGTCGATACCTTGCGCCGGTGCCGACGGGGGCCCGCAACTGGTTGACACCTGCCGCCTGGGTCGCCGCGGTGACGGCGGCGCTGCTGATCCTCTTCCCGGTCGGCTTTCCCAACTACGACACGATCTACGCGCTCGTCTGGGGGCGCGAACTGGCACACGGGCTCAGCCCCGACTACGGCTCCGCGCTGCCGCCGACGCCGCACCCGCTGGCCGACCTGCTGGGCCTGGTCGCGACGCCGCTGGGAGACGGCGCGATCACGCTGACGATGCTCGTCGCCTACGCCTCGCTGGGCCTGGTCGGCTACCTCGTCTACCGCCTTGGCTCGCTCTGGTTCGACCGCTGGATCGGCGCCGTCGCCGCGGCAATCGTCCTCACCCGCGCCCCGTATCTCTCTAACGGCCTGCGGGCCTACGTAGACCTCCCCTACATCGCCCTCTGCCTCGGCGCGCTGACAATCGAGGCCAAGCGCCCGCGAGCCGGCTGGCCCGTCCTCGCCCTCCTGGCCCTGGCCGGCCTCCTCCGCCCCGAGGCCTGGCTCTTCGCCACCGCCTACTGGCTCTACCTGGCATTCGACCCCCCGCCGACGGGCCTCAAAGCGGACAATGGGTCCGCTTTGAGGCCCGTCGGCGGGGGGTTTGGGTGGCGAGGCGAGCGCTCGGGGCGGGAGTTGGTGTGGCTGGCGGGGCTGGCGCTGGGGGGGGCGGTGCTCTGGGGGCTCTTCGACTGGATCACCACCGGCAGCCCTACCTACTCGTTCACTGGCACGCGGGAGACGGTCGAGACGCTGGCGCGGCAGACCGGGCCGGTCGACCTGGTCCTCTACGGGCCGCGGCGGCTGGGCGAGGTGCTGCAGTGGCCAGGAATGGTCGGCGCCCTCGGCGGCGTCGTGCTCGGGCTCGCCTTCCTGCGCAAACGCTCGACGCTGGGTGTCGCCGCGGCCGTCCTCGCGCTCGGCGCCTTCGCCCTGCTCGCCTGCGGCGGCCTGGCGATCCTGCCCCGCTACACGATGCTCGCCGCCGCCGTGCTGGCGATCTTCGCCGCAGTGGGGTTGCTCGGCTGGCGGCTGCTGGAGCCAAACCACCCCTGGCGGCGCCGCTGGCAGTTCTTCTCCGGCCTGGTCGCGCTGATGTTCGTGCTCTGGCTGCCGAACCAGTGGGACCTCGACTCGCGCGTCGACACCGACCTCACCAACCAGGCCCGGATCGAGGGTGACCTCACCGACCTCGTCGATGCCGGCGCCTTCGAGCCGCTCTGCGGTCCGGTCGCCGTCCCCAACCACCGCGCCGTCCCCCGCCTCGCCTTCGGCCTCGACGTGAAGCCGACCCGGATCGTCAGCGCCAGCGAGGAAGGTGTCCCCAGGCGCGGCTACTTCGTCGCCCCGGCCAACCACTTCACGATCGAAAACTTCATCCTCGACCCCAACGACCCGACCCGCTTCTCGCTACCAGTCCCGCCCGGCTACCGCCGGGTCGCGGGCAACGAGTCGTGGCTGGTCTACCGTCGCTGCTAATCAGTGGGGCGGCGCCAGCTCGAAGCCGCGATTGAAGCGGAGCGAGCTGACGCCGTCGCAGCTCTCCAGCGCCTCGTCGGGGGGAGTACCGGCCGTCCGCTCTTCGGGGACGATCACAGCGAAGTTGGCGACGTCGCGGACGCCGAACTTGAGCTCGACGCTGATCTGCCCGAGGCGCCCGTCGCCCCGCTCCCGCCAGTTGAGCGTCAGTTTCCCGTTGCGGGGGATGACGTGGCCCTGCGGTGCTCTGGCGCCGGCGCTGAAGAAGCGTTGTTCGCTGGTGGGAGAGTCGGAGGCCTGGCAGGTGATCTGCATGTTGAACTCGAGATTGCGCACGCGACGGTCCCGCACCGTGAAGACGACGTACTCGCCCCTCGGTCCGAGCGCCCCGTAAGTGCCATTGGGGACCACGGCGGTGGTCCGGCGTGCGCTCGCGCCCGCGGCGAGCGCGGAGACGGCAGTCAGAGCGACGAGCAGCACCGTGGTTGCGATCGTTCGCTTGGTGGGGAATGCCCGCTGCATCGTTCGCCTATCGACGGGCCAGCCCAGAACTTGAGCGCGGCAGGCGCTGGGCCGGCCTAACCGCGCTCGACCGCTTCGACCGCGGCGTGGGTCGCCGCGGCGAGGCCGGGGTCGGCGAGATCCACCCGCGGCGGCAGCTCGACGTGGAGGTCGTTGGAGGGGTCGATCCGGGCACGCAGCCCGTCCGAGCGCGAGTCGAGGACGTGGCCACCGCGGGCGCGGGCCCGATCGATGAAGTGAAGGTGGTAGCCGCTGACCTCGATCCCCTCCGCGTAGGCGGGGAAGCGGAAGCCGACCATCGTCCCCTCGACACCTTCGAGCTCGAAGACGTGCTGCTCGGCCACGACCTCGGTCAGCGGCCGGTAGGGCGAGCTCTGGGCCGGGACCGAGCGGGCGCGGACGAGGGCGAAGCATCCGTCGAGTCGGATCGCGCAGGAGGAGGCTCCCTCTGGGATGAGGGCGTCGAGGCGGCCGAGCAGCTCTTCGTGGGACAGCCGGCCCTCGATCCGCACGTCGATCTCCGGCTCGAAGCGGGTCACCACCGCGAACGGCGTCCTCGCCGCGGCCGGGACTGGGTGGATGCCACCGTCGACGTCGGCCCGGAAGAACTCACCGTCGAGGGCGATCATCTCGCCATCGAGCCGGTTCAGCGTCCCCAGCCCGAGGTCGCCCTGCTCGGCCAGCTCGGCGAAGCTGAGATCGCCCTCGAAGGAGCCGTCGAGCAGCGCCCCGATCGTCGAGGCCTGGAAGAGAACGTGCGGCTCGTGCCCGGCGTGGAGGTCCCGCCGCCGCATCGCCTCCACGTGCAACGACCTGATCCAGCGCTCGTCCAGCACCGGCGCAGTCTCCCACTCCCCGCCGATGGGCCTCAAACGTCCAATAGAGGGACGTTTGAGGCCCATCGGCGGCAGTAGGGTGCGCGGCGTGTTCGGTGGGTTCAAGCGCTCGGCTTGGTTCGGGTTGATCGGGGTTGTCGTCGTCGCGGCGATCGTCGTCGTGATCGGCCTCAGCAGCGGCGAAGGGCAGAGCAACCCGAAGACGACCTACGCCCTGATCTTCGGCGTCATCGGCCTCTTCATGGTCATCCTCTTCGCCCTGCAGCGCTCCGACATGGAGCGGGTCGCGGGCTCCGACACCCGTGGCACCGAACGCGCCGCCGCCGAAGGGGGCCGGGCGATCGAGAACCCGGCGACGATGGAAGAGCCGGAGCTCTGGGCGGCGCTCGCCGTGAAGCCGATCGGGCGCGAGGCGATCAAGGCGCGCAGCCAGATCTGGGACGCCGGCCGGCGCAGCCTCCGCCTCGGCATGATCGTGACCCTGCTGATCTTCCTCACGGTCCCGCCGATCTACCTGCTCGAAAGCTTCGTGCCGCTGCTGATCGGCGGGCCGCTGATCGTGATCGCCGCGCTCTACGGCAGCGTCCGCGCGCTCGCCCCGGGTGGCGAGATGGACAGCGGTTACGAGAAGGTCGGGATGGCGATGGCGCCGCTCGGGTTCGAGGTGACCGAGCGGCCGCAGGTCAACATCGAGATGCGCGACCCGGTCACCCCGCGCATGGGGCCGAAGATCCACGGCGCGCTGGTGCTGAGCGGCGAGCGACACGGGCGACAGGTGTCGGTGCGGCTCGGTAGCGGCGAGGTGAGCAGCCGCAGCGAGGTCACGGTCCGAGCGCCCGCGCCCGAGTTCGAGGCCAAGTCGAGGGACGGCCGCGTGCGCGCTGGCGTGGATGCCCCCGCCGCGATCGTCGCCGCCCTCGAGGCCGTGCCCAACTCCACTCGCTGGAAGAGCGTCAGGGTCGAGGGGGGCCCGGAGGGGATCGTCGTCACCCGCGAGGGCGGAGGGCAGGCCGACTGGCTCTGCGACCTCTGGCTGGCGGAGCGCCTCGCCGCCGACTGAGCCGACGCCCAGGCGGCCAGCACGCCGCCCGTGCAAGCATCCCGGCGATGGCAGCGATCGAACTCAGCGGCGTGGTCAAGCGTTTCGGCCCGATCACCGCGGTCGACGGGCTCGACCTCGAGGTGCCCGAGGGCATCTGCCTCGGCCTGCTCGGGCCCAACGGCGCCGGCAAGTCAACGACGATGCGGCTGCTGACCGGGCAGGCGCTCGCCGACGCGGGCGAGCTGCGAGTGCTCGGGCACCAGCTGCCCGGCGAGTCGAAGGCCGCCCGCGCCGAGATGGGCGTCGTCCCCCAGCTCGACAACCTCGACGTCGACGTCACCGTCGAGGACAACCTCGCCGTCTACGCGCGGCTTTACCGGGTCCGGGATGTCGGCGCCGCGGTCGAGCGGGCGCTCGGCCTGGCGCGCCTGCGCAACCGCCGCCGCGACGCCGTCGACGAGCTCTCCGGCGGTATGCGCCGGCGACTGCTGCTGGCCCGCGGCCTCGTTCACGAGCCGCGGCTGGTCCTGCTCGACGAGCCCACCGTCGGCCTCGACCCGCAGATCCGGACCGAGCTCTGGACGCTGATCGGCGAGCTGAAAGCGCGCGGCACGACGATCCTGATGTCGACCCACTACATAGAGGAGGCGGAGCGGCTCGCCGACGAGGTCGCGGTGATGCACCGGGGGAAGATCATCAGCCGCGGCCGGCCGGCCGAGCTGATCGCCGAGCACGCCGGCCGCCAGACGGCGGAGATCTACGCGGCGCCGCAGCGGCTCGCCGAGCTGCGAACTGCCGCCGAGGCGACCGGGCTAAGGGTACGGCCGGCCGGCCCGGCGATCGCGATCGTCGGCTCCGAGCGGGCCGCGGACGGCGCCGTGCCCGAGGAGGCGGTCATCCGCGCCGCCACGCTCGAGGACGTCTTCGTGCTGCTGACCGGGGAGGAAGCGGAGTGAGCGCCCCCACCCCCCGTCCGTGGTTCCTTAGTTACGCATTGCGTGCCAAAGGAACCACGGAATGAGGCGGCTGGAACCGGCGGCGATCTCCGGGGTGATGAGCCGCGAGCTCGCCAACTTCCGCACCTACTGGCGTGGGACGACCTTCTCCAGCGTGCTCGAACCGATCGTCTACCTGCTGGCGTTCGGCCTCGGCCTCGGCGCCACCCTGGTCGACGAAGTCGAAGGGGTTTCCTATATCCAGTTCGTCGGCACCGGCATGGTGGCGACGGCGGTGATCTTCTCCAGCGCCCTGCCGGCGATGTTCGGCACCTTCGTCAAGCACCGCTTCCAGAACACCTACGAAGCGATCCTGGCGGCACCGGTCGACGTCGAGGAGCTTGTGAGCGCCGAGATGCTGTGGATCGGCCTGCGCGCCGGCTTCTACGGCTGCTTCCCGCTACTCGTCACCTTCGCCTTCGGCCTCGACCCGGCGCCGGGGATGCTGCTCGTCCCCCTCTTCAGCTTCGTCACCGCGCTCGGCTTCGCTGGCTTCGGGATCGCGATGGCAGCGACCGTCGCCAAGATCGACCAGTTCAACTACGTGACGGCGCTGTGCATCACGCCGCTCTTCCTCATCGCCGGCACCTTCTTCCCGATCGACGGCCTGCCGCAGGGAGTGCAGGTGCTGGCCCAGTTCAACCCGCTGCACCAGCTGGTCGAACTGGTCCGCGGCGGCGCCTTCGGCTTCGAGCCGGTCGACCTCGCCCGCTTCGCCTTCCTCGTCGCCTTCGCCCTCCTCACCTGGCGAATCGCGGTCAACCGCATGCACGCCCGCCTGATCGACTGACTCCGGCCGATGTCGCAGTTGTAGCCGCATACCGGACACAAGTGCGACATCGCGGCGGTAGTAGGGAGCGCCGCGGTGGCCACGGTGGGAGCAGGGAGCGATGTATGGACCGTGCACCCGCCTTCGAAGCGAGGTCACCGGGCGTGTCCGTCGTTTTAGGCTCTTGCCGGGCTCACCTGCGGCACCCGCGGCATCCGCTTAAGGCTGCTTCCTTCCGGACCTGACCTGATTCGCGTGCCCACGTCGCGCAGGACCCGGCCGTCAACGCCGCCGCGACGCACTGACCCCGACGGCCAGCCCCTCGGAACGGGATTCGGCCCCGCTAGAGCGGATTGCGGGTTACAGGGCACCGCTGATTCCCCGCCTAGCACGGTCCACTGACGATCCTACCCTGCCGGCCGTAGGATCACCTTCCTTGAGCGCCCTGCCGACAGCCGCGATCGAGGTCGACACTGATTCCTTCTTCGTGATCGTCGTCATCGCCGCGCTGGCGGCGGTGACCGTGGCAGCCGTACCGAAGCGGTTCGCGCCACCGGTGGTCGTGCTCGAGCTGCTGCTGGGGATCGTCGTCGGCCCCGAGGTCCTCAACCTCGCCCACAGCGACGACTTCATCCAGTTCTTCTCCAACCTCGGGCTCGGGATGCTCTTCTTCTTCGCCGGCTACGAGATCGACTTCGAGCGGATCAAGGGCCGGCCGCTGAAGCTCGGTGCCTGGGGCTGGCTGCTCTCGGTGGCGCTCGCCTACGGGATCGGCGGGCTCCTGGCGGCGGCCGGGATTGTCCTCTCCTTCCTCTACACCGGCTCGGCGATGGCGACGACGGCGATCGGCACGCTGATCCCGATCCTGCGCGACAACGGCGAGCTGAAGACCCGCTTCGGGACCTACCTGCTGGCGGCTGGGGGCGCCGGCGAGTTCGGCCCGATCCTGCTGGTGACCCTGGTCCTCTCCACCGCCAACCCCCTGCACGAGTCGGTGATCCTGCTCGCCTTCGTCGCCCTGGCGCTGGCCCTGGCGCTGGTCTCGGTGCGCTACGCCTGGCGCGGCTGGCCGGCGCTGGAGCGGACCTTCGAGGCGAGCAGCCAGCTGGCGGTGCGGGTGACGGTGGTGCTCGTCTTCGGCCTCGTCCTGCTCGCCGGCAAGCTCGGCCTCGACATCCTGCTCGGCGGCTTCGTCGCCGGGATGATCACCCGCCTGGCGCTGAAGGGCCACGAGCTGCAGGTGTTCGAGTCGAAGCTGACCGCGGTCGGCTTCGGCTTCTTCGTCCCCTTCTTCTTCGTCACCAGCGGCATCGAGTTCGACCTCGGCGCGCTGGGATCGGTCGGGGCGCTGCTGAAGCTGGTCCTCTTCTTCACCCTCTTCCTCGTCGTCCGCGGCGCCCCGGCGATGCTGCTCTACCGCGGCGCGCTCGGCGCCCGCGACCGCGCCGCCCTCGCCTTCTACTCGGCCACCGAGCTGCCGCTGGTGGTCGCGATCACGACGATCGCCACCGAGACCGGCCACATGCGCTCCTCCACCGCGGCCGGCCTGGTCGGCGCCGCGATGCTCTCGACCCTCGTCTTCCCGTTCGTCGGCCTCTCCCTGCGCAAGCGCAGCGAGGAGGAGCAGGGCGAAGGCCCCTCCCAGCTCGGAGAGGGGCCCGTCGCCCAGCCTGGGGTGGCGGGTTAGCGACTAGATGATTGATCCACGACCGCGTGTGACTGGGGACGGGCGTGGCCAAGCAGATCAAGGACGTAGGGCGCAGCCTTTGGCGGCGCCAAAGGCAAGCCCGAGGACGAAGAGATGCGCAGTGCCACGTCCGTCATCCAGGTGTGCGGGGTCATGGAATCAATCATCTAGCGGCGGATCAGCTTCAGGCGCTTGTAGGCGGTGGCCCTGGCCGAACCGGCGACGACCGTCTGCTTGAAGAGGAGCCGCTTGCGCGGAGCGACCTTCCTCTGCGCCCTTGGCTTCACCCGGAGGACGATCCGCTTCGCCTTGCCCCTGGCGATCGTGACGGCACGCCTGGCGGTGGCCGCCCTGCGCTTCGTCAGCAGGCCCTGGAGGGTGACCCGGCAGTTGTGGCCGATCGCGGCCGGGCAGCGCGCCTCGACGAAGAGCCGCCGGCCCTTCAGCCTCGCCGGTGCGACCAGGTTGTCCTGGATCGTCGAGAGCAAGCGCTGGTTGGTGATATGACCGCGGTCCTCCCCGCCGACTCCGCTGCCGCCTCCATCGAGGGTGAGCGAGACGTTGTCGAAGCGGGTGCTGGTGGTGCCGCCGAACAACCCGGTGCCGGCGACCGAGGAGCTGATCTCAGTTTCGATCGAGATCGCGTAGGTGTGCCCCGGCGCCAGGGTCACGGCGGCGTCCTTGCCGACGAAATCCGAGGCCGCGTCGATCGTTTCGCTCAGCGGTTCCGATTCCCTGTCGGCGGTCCGGTCGATCAGCGTCACCGAGTAGGTGGATTCTGGCGCCAGGTCGACCAGGGTCCCGGGGGCGAACTGGCGGTCGAGGTGCAACGTCCCCGGGCCGCCGCCCGTGGCCGTGAAGTCCGGCGACTGCAGGGTGACGGTCGAGTCGAACAGCATCAGCAGGTTGAGCGCGACGTCGGTGTTCGCCGCGATCGAGCCCGGCGGATTGCCGTTGCCGCCGTCGTATCCGCCCGAGGCGGTGCAGGAGGCGGCGGGGGTGCAGCCGGCGTCGATCACCCGCCAGCCTTCGGCGCCACCGTTGAACCCGCTGCCGCCGGCGGGATAGACCGCCGCCCGCGCGGAGCCAGCCAGCAGGAGCACCGCGACCGTGGCCATCCCGATCGCCAGGACCCCCCGCCTCCGATGAGTTCCGATGGATCGATTCACGATGCTCCTTCCGTAGGCTCGAGAGCCGTTTCAGGATCTTCGAGCCATAAGAACCCGCCTACCTAAAATTCTCAACCCCTATACCTACTTTTATGGACTATTGTCCGACCGAACGGACGATCATTGCCCCGCCCACGCACGCGCCAGCCGACTCCGGATACCGCGTAAGATGCGCTTTCTCTCGGGCGCGTAGCTCAGTGGGAGAGCGCTCGCTTCACACGCGAGAGGTCGCTGGTTCGAAACCAGCCGTGCCCATCCAACGATCTGCGCAGCCGCGGCCGCCGAGAGTGACGCAGATTCCAGGTATAGGTACAAGATGCTGATGCTTCGGGTACGCTGCCAGCCTCGTGACGGGCGACCTGGGGAGTGACGGTCCGACCGGGCCGGATGGGAAAGGCGAGGCACCCGTTCGCGTCTGCCCCAACTGCTCCGCGCAGTCTCAGACTTTCTCAGACACTTGCCCCCATTGCGGCGGTTCGTTCATCCGCAGTCGCCGCACGCGAACTCGGCGGCGAATCGGGGCGTGGTCGAAGCGAAAGAAGGTCGCCGCACTTGTGCTGATCGCCGCGCTAGCTGGAGTTGGGATTGCCGCGGGCGTCATCGCCAAGGTGAACCACGACAACGCGGTCGCCCAGCGGCACCAGAAAGAACAGGAACAGCGGGAACAAGCCCAGAGGGAAAGGATCCGCGAAGAAAAGCTCGCCGAGGAAGAACTCGAAACCGAAGAAGAACTCGAACGCATTGAAGCCAAGTACGGGCAAGAAAGCGTCGGCGAACTTGAGGAAGCAATCACCGACGACGCAAATGGCGAAGCGGAAGAAGGCATTTCGGAATACGTCTCCGAAACGTCATGCGAAGCGGAAGGTGGCCGAGTTGACACCAGCCTCACGGCCCAGAATTTCTTCTGCCTCGCAGTAACCACCGAAGAAGGCGGAGTGCAGGAAGGCTATCGCTATTCCGGCACGATCAACTACTCCAAGGGCACCCTTAGCTGGCGCCTGGGGGGTCCGTAACCAGTCGGTTCCAACGCAGTCATGTCCCAGGTCCGGGAGGCAGAGGGAAGGCGCTCATGCCAATTTTCACTTCGATTGGCTCCTCGCCCGTCTTCGCCATGCGCTCGGCTGATTCAGCTTCGACTTTGCGAGTGAAGGCAGCGAACTCGATTAGCTCTCGAGCAAGATCGGCTTGCGCTTGCCGATCGAGGGCAAGCACAATGGCACGCTGACGATTCGGCTCGTCGGCAAATGCATCGGGCTCAGCAGCCATCACGCTTCAAGGATAGAGATCGATCGAGTATTCATGCCCACTTGCACGACCGCGCCCATCGGTCGCTCCGTTCGCGGCGTCAATACGCGCTCTCCGGCGACGACCTCAGCCCCAGGCCCAGCGCCTGCAGCGCCTCGGCGAAGGTGACGTCTTCGAGGTGCATCGTGACCGGGCTGCGGAGCTGGGAGACGGGGATGAGGATGTCCGCCTCGGTGACCCGGTGGATGAATTCCGCCACCGCGCCGAGCTCCTTGCCGTGGACGTCGATGCCGACCCGGTCCTCGGCCTTGAGGAACACCAGGTCCGTGACGGCGATCGGCGGCGCGCCCCCGTCGGGGCAGTCGCAACTGCACTTTGTCGGGGGGCCGATGATGTGGAGACAGGTGCAGTTGGGGTGTCCTGGGCACTGCTGGCTACAGTTGCAGGTGCCGGGGCTGGTTGGCATCGACGGGCTCCCTTTCTCTTTCGGCGAAGGATCAGTTGAGAAATCCTAAGCACTCCGCACCGTAGGTGCGGCGGTCCTCCGTCTGCTAAACCGCCAAAACCCTCAGGTCCTTGTGGGCTGCCGCGATCTTCTCGTAGTCGCGGTCCTGGGTGACGACGGGTAAGCCGTGCTCGACCGCGGTCGCGGCGATCAGCGCGTCGGTGAGGCGGACAGCGCGCTGTATTCCCGCCGCACGACAGTCGGCTACGAGCCGCGCCCAGGCTCCCATGATCGCCTCGCTAATGGGGATGGGATCGGCCGCCCTTGCCAGGGAGAGCGTTTCAGCGCGCCGGGCGCGGAGGTTGTCGTCCACCGCGTTCAGGACTCCAAGTTGGAGCTCTCCGATCGTGACAACGGAGATCGTGACCCGCTCCGGCAGCTCAGCTATCGAGCGCTGATCCTCACGAGCGATGAATACCGACGTGTCGAGCAGCCCAGCCTTCGGCAGGTTCATAGCTCATCCAGCGTTTGGCCGGCGAGCTCATCGAGCTCCTGACGCAGCGCCGGGTCGGCGGCACGATCGAGAAGCTGCTCTCGCAAGTGGGCTCCACCCAGCCATCGAGTGCGCTGCCCGTGCGGCACGATGTCCGCGGTCGGCTCTCCGTTGACCGTCAGCACAACTCGTTCGCCCGCCCTTACGGCATCGATCACGCGAGCCGTCCGGTTGCGTAGATCCCGTACTCCGATCTCCATGTGCGACACCGTAGCATCATGCTCCTTCGCATCCGCTTAGGCTAAGCCGCAAGGGATCAAGGATGGTGCGCGCTGCGCACCAAAAGCGCAGCGAATCTGCAGTCGCTAGCGCTCCTGCAGCACCGACAGCGTGTTCCCGGCCGGGTCTTTGAACCAGGCGACCAGGGGACCGCCTTCGCGCATCACGCCCTTCTCGTCCTGGGGCATCTCGTCGTACTGCTCGAAGCTGACGCCGCGGGCGGCGAGGTCGTCGACCGCCTGGTCGATGTCGTCGACCGGGAAGTTGAGGATGGTGTAGCTGGGCGGGGTCATCCCGGGGCTGAGGTAGGCCAGGGTGTCGCGGTCGCCGGCGAGGTGGAGGGTGAGGAGGCCGTGCTCTTCGTCGAGCAGCTCGACGTTGAGGCCGAGGGTCTCACCGTAGAACTGGCGGGCCTTGTCGAGGTCATCCACCGCGAAGCCGCTGAACGCCTTGGAGTCGGCAAGCATGATCGGGTCCTTTCGGTCGGTGTCGGGATCGACGCTACTCCCCCTCTCTACCCGGCCGGCGACGGCCCCGCTTGCGTTCGCCGATCCGGCGCTTCTGCTCGAGCCGGCGGTAGCGGGACGCCTTGGTCGGCCGGGTCGGCCGGCGGCTGCGCGGCACCGCGAGGGCGGCGGCGATCTTCTGCGCCAGCCGCTGCAGGGCCAGCTCGCGGTTGCGGGACTGGCTGCGGGCGTCCTGGGCAACCGCGGTGACGGTGGCGCCGGCGCGGTCGAGCAGGCGGCCGCGCTGCTCCTCGTCGAGCGCCGCCGACGCCTCGACGTCGAACACCGCTTCGACCCGCGAGGCGGTGACGTTGGCGTGCTGGCCGCCCGGGCCGGAGGAGCGGCTGGTGCGCAGCTCGATCTCCGAGAGCGGGATCGAGAGGCGCTCGTCGATCCTCAGCTCGTCCGCCACCGCTACCCCGCCAGCTCAGGGATGTGGCGCTTGACGTGCTCGGCGATCGTCCGCCGCACCCAGCGCTGGGTCTCGGGGTCGGCCATGCGGTAGCGGCCGAGCAGCATCTTCTGGTCGTCGAGGGGGAGGCCGGCGATCTCCCAGCGCACGGCGAGGCGCTCGAACAGGGCCTCCGAGCGCCGCCGCCAGGCGTCCTCCAGCGAAGCCGCCTCGCCCGCCGGCGGCTCGCCGATCTTGGCGATCGTGCCGACGCTGAGCGACTGTCGCAGGGTGAGGACGTTGCCCTCCGGGTCGGTGTAGTCGAGGGTCGGTGCCTTCTGCCGCGGCCGCTGCTTCTTCCTGCGCTTCGCCATCGCCGCCCGAGTTTGCCACCGCGGGAGGGGGCTAAGCTCGTTCGCGGTGGAAGCGCTGGCCTTCATCGGCGTTCCAATCGACTCGGTCGGCCGCAGTGGCGGCGCCGAGCACAGCCCCACGATGCTGCGAGAGCTGGGCCTCGTCGCCGTCCTCGGCGGCGACGATCGCGGCGATCTGGAGGTGAGGATCCGCGGCGAGGAGCGCGACTCCCGGACCGGCCTCCTTGCCAGCGCCGACGTACTGGACGCGACGGCGACGATCCGGGCCGCCGTCGCCGAGCAGATCGGCGGCGGCCGACGTCCCTTCCTCGCCGGGGGGTGCTGCGCCGAGCTCCCAGGCGCGCTCGCCGGCGCGCGAGACGCCCTCGGCCCAATCAGCCTCATCCACCTCGACGGCCACCTCGACCTCTACGACGGCGAGACCTCGCCGACCGGTGAGGCCGCCGACATGCCGGTATCGGTCGCGCTGGGCCTCGGCCCGGACGCCTGGGTCGAGGCGGCCGGAGGCCCGTCCACCGCGCCCGAGCGCACGGCGCTGGTCGGCTTCCGCGACAAGGCGGAGTCGGTCGAGTACGGAATGCGCCAGCCGGAGGAGATCGAGCCCCCGCCGATCCAGCTCTCGGTCGACGATCTGCGGGCCGCCGGGCCGGGCACGGCTGCGGCCCAACTCGCGGCGACCCTCGGCTCGGTGGCGCCGTTTTGGCTCCACTTCGACGTCGACGTCCTCGACCGAGAGGTCTTTCCCGCCACCGACTACCTGATGCCGGGGGGCATGGACTGGGGCGAGTTGGGCTCGGTCCTGGCGCCGCTGTTCGCCTCCCCCGCCCTGATCGGCGCCTCGCTCGGTTGCTACAACCCGGAAAAGGACCCCGGCAGGGCCTGCGGCCGCGCGCTCGTCGACGCCCTCGCCGCCGCGACCGACTAGGCCAGACCGGCTAGGCCAAGGCGTCGATCGTCGCGGCCAGCTCGAAGTCGGCCGCGGTGAGGCCGCCTTCGGAGTGGGTCGCGAGCGTCACCGTCACCGTCCCCCAGGAGATCTCCAGGTCCGGGTGGTGGTTCATTTCCTCCGCCGGCTCGACCAGGGCGTCGACGAACTTGACCGAGCCGACGAAGTCGCCGCGCTCGAACTCCTTCTCGATCGCCGCCCCCGAGCGCCGCCAGCCGTCAAGCTCGGCCAACCTCGCCTCCACCTCGGAATCGCTCAACAGCGCCATCGCCCCTATGCTGGCAGGACGACCAAGGAGGCGCAATGAGCGACGGCAAACCAACCCTCTGGCAAATCGAGATCTCCCACTTCAGTGAGAAGGCGCGCTGGGCCCTCACCCACAAGGGAGTTGCGCACCGGCGGCGCTCGCCGCTGCCGGGGACGCACATCCCGATCGCCCTCTGGCTCACCCGGGGAGCCCACAAGACCTTCCCGGTGCTGCAGCTTGACGGCCGCACGATCGGCGACTCGACCGCGGTAATCGCGGCGCTGGAGGAGCGCTACCCGGATCCACCCCTCTACCCGAGCGATCCCGAGCAGCGCCGCCGCGCGCTCGAGCTCGAGGACTTCTTCGACGAGGAGCTGGGGCCTCACATGCGGCTGCTCGCCTTCTACGAGCTGATCAACGAGCCGGAGCTGTTCGCCGAGGTCGCCTCGGCGTCGGTCCCCGCCCCGCTCGGAAAGGCCAAGGGCCTGACCGGCGCCTACGCCCGCGCCTACACCAGCCTCCGCTTCGGCGCCAACAGCGACACCGCGGCGGTGACGGCGCGGGAGAAGATCGTCGCCGCGATGGACCGGCTCGACTCGGAGCTGGCGGCGAACGGCGGCGAATACCTGGTCGGCGACGGCTTCAGCGTCGCCGACCTCACCGCGGCCTCGCTCTTCTACCCGCTGGTCGGGCCGGAGGAGGGGCCGCTGCCGCCCGACACCCCGACGCCGCCGGCGTTTGAGCGCTTCCGCGAGGGACTGAGCGACCGCCCGGGCTTCATCTGGGTCGAAGATATGTTCCGCCGCCATCGCAAGCCGGCGCGGCGAGAAGCGGCGGGCGCAAGCCTCTAGCAAGGAATCGAGGGTCAGCCCCCGATCGGAGCTCGCGGGTTCGCCCCCCAAAACACCACGGTCCCGAGCATGCCGAGGATGTGGACCATGACGATGTTGAAGACCATCGACTTCGCGGTGGCGGTGCCGACCCCGACCGGGCCGCCGGAGGCCGTGTAGCCGTAATAGCAACCGACCAGCACGATCACGGTCGCCATCGCCATTGCTTTGGTCAGGCTGAAGATCACGTCGGGCGGGTTCTGAAACATCCAGAAGATCAGGAAATAGCCGCCCGCGGAGACGTCGCCGACCTGCTTGACCACGGAGATATAGCTGGCCAGGTAGGTGACCCCGATCGCAACCAGGTAGATGAACGGCAGGGCGATCCAGGCCCCCAGCAGCCGCGTCGCCGCCAGGAAGGTGACCGGTGGGATGCCCATCACCTCGAGCGCGTCGATCTCGTCGGAGATCCGCATCGCCCCGAGCTCGGCGACGATCCCGGTCCCGACCTTGGCCGAGAGCATGTAGCCGAAGGTGTAGGGCAGCGCCTCGCGCAGGTCGCACCAGGCCGAGAAGAGGCCGGCGTAGGAGGGAGCCCCCTGGGCACGGAAGAGGTAGGCGCCGAGGATCCCGCACTGCAGGCCGACGATGAAGACGAAGGCCCAGATCACGATCGCCGAGCCGAGGATCAGCAGCCCGGCCTGGCGCAGGCTCTCGCCGAAGAAGCGGAAGACGCGGCCGGAGTAGACAAGGCCGCCGACCCGTGAGCCGAAGCGGGCGATCTCCCCGAAGGAGTCGAGCCAGCTGCGCGGGACCTCGAGCCAGCCGATCATCGGGTCGCGCTCACCGGATCGACTGCAGCTGCGGGTTGGTGGCGAGGAGGACCGAGGTGAAGATGAAGTTGAAGGCCCCCACGCCCATGAAGGAGATGACGACCGCCTGGTTGACGGCTCGGCCGACCCCGGCGGCGCCGCCGGAGGCGGTCATCCCCTTGTAACAGCAGACGATCGCGATGATCGCGCCGAACAGCGTGCACATCAGGACCGACCCCCAGAGGTCGGTGATCGAGGCGTTGGAGAAGAGCGTCGCGTTGAAACCGCCGAGCGGCTGGTTGAAGAGGAGCTCGGTGACCACGCCGCCGAGCAGGCCGAAGACCACGGCAAAGATGTCAAGCAGGCCGGTGATCACCATCAGCGCCAGGAAGCGGGGCACGACCAGGTTCTTGATCGGGTCGACGCCGAGCACCTGCAGGGCGTCGAGCTCCTCGCGGATCTTGCGGGCGCCGAGGTCGGCGGTGATCGCGGTGCCGGCGACGCCGGCGACGACGACGGCGACGACGATCGGCGCGATCTGGCGGATCGCCGCCAGCACGAAGAAGCCGCCGAGCCGGTCCAGCGTCCCGAACAGGGTCAGCGCGTTGGCCGCCTGCAGGCCGGGCGCGCCGAGGCAGAAGGCGAAGGTGGAGACCAACATCGGGAGCCAGCAGAGGCGGAGCGCGAAGCCGAACTGGTCGACGAACTCCTCGCCGAAGGGAAAGGGCGGTCGCACCGCGGAGAGCAGCGTCTTCGTGGTGAGGATCACCACGCTCCCCGCCTCGGTGAAGGCCCCGCCGACGGGGCCGAGCCTTCGTGCTACAGCTTCGCCCGCCACCAGCTCATCGCCCTGCCGAGCGGGCCGCCGCCGCCCTCGCTCTCCTCGCCCTCGCGGACCCGCTGCCGCCGCGTCTGCGCTTCCCGCCGCACCCGCTGCTCGGCCGCCTTCTGCGCTTCGGAGAGCTGGGCGATCAGCGTGTCGCGAGTCTGCTCCAGCTCCTGCACCCCGGCGACGTGGGGAACCGCCCGGCGCGGCGCCGTCGGCAGCTCGTCGCTGAGGTAGCGCGTGTAGCTCCCCAGCTCTGCCTCGAGCCGGCCGATCTGACGGCGCAGCTCCTGCCGCACCTCGATCGCCTCGCTCTCCTCCTCGAGATCGGGGAGGTCCGGCGGCGGGGAAACCGCCGGAGCCTCCCCCCCAACATCGCCGGGGATGCTCGCGCAGGCCATCGCGACGATCGCCAGATCGCGCGGGCCGAGGCCGGCGTCGTGGGCGCGACGCAGGGCCTGGGCCGCGATCTGCTCCAGTTCGGGGGCAGCGACGACGCCATCGGCGACGAAGGTCCCCCGTCCCTGGCTGCTGACCACGAGGCCCTCCTTCTCGAGAGCCTCGTAGACGGCGCGAACCGTGTTCAGGTTGACCCCCGCCCACTCGGCGAGGCGGCGAACGCTGGGCAGGCGCTCGCCGCTCGCCAGCTGACCGGTGGAAATCAGCGCCCGCAACCGCCAGGTCAGCTGCAGCCCAACCGGCAACTCGTCGCTGGGATCAATCGCGAAGGGGTTGGGCTCTGCCTGCGCGGCGACGTCTTGCTGTGCCATCAATCCACACAGTAGCTGGAGTTAGTGTTCTAGTCAACTAGCACAGCAAACCCGCGCATTTACAAGCGTGGCGGGCTGACCAACCAAGAACAGTCGCCAACTAAGGCGTGAGGACGATCTTCAGCGCCTCCCGCCGGTCGTAGATCGCGTAGGCCTCGGCCGCTTCGTCGAGCGCCATGTGGTGCGTAACCAGGGGCGCCGGATCGAGCTTTCCCGCCTCGATCAGGGCGAGCACGCGGTCGACGTGGGCGATCACGTTGGCGAGGCCGAGCCGCAGGTCGAGACCCTTGAGCCAGGCCAGCCCCAGCGGCACCTCGCCCTTGCCGGCGTAGGCGCCGATCCCGGAGACGGTGCCGGCGTCGCGAGCGAGGCTGATCGCCAGCCCCAGCGGGCCGGGATCGCCAACCGCGTCGACGACGACGTCGACGCCGAGCCCATCGGTGGCCGCGCGCACAGTGCGCTTCGGCTCCTGCTCGGTCAGGTGCAGCGGCGTGGCGCCGAAGCTCGCCGCCATCTGCAACCGCTGCTCGACGGTGTCGATCGCGAAGACCTCGACGGCGCCGCCGGCGAGCGCCGCCTGCACGGCGCAGAGCCCGACCGGGCCGAGGCCGAGCACCGCGACCGTGTCGCCGGAGCGCATCCCAGCGTGGGCGACGGCGTGGTAGCCCGTCCCCATCACGTCGCCGGCGAAGAGGGCGACGTCGGCCGACATCCCCTCCGGCACCCGCCGCAGGGTGAGGTTGGCGCGGGGCACCAGCAGCTGCTCGGCCTGGGCGCCCTGGAGGTCGCCGAGATTGGCGCCGTGGCCGAAGGTCTGGCCGTTGCGGCAGCGGTGGTAGTCGCCGCGCAGGCAGGAGGCGCAGGTCGCGCAGGCGGTGTGGAAGCAGCCGAGCACGCGGTCGCCGACGGCCACCCGCTCGACGTCATCGCCGACCGCCAGCACCGTGCCGACGAACTCGTGACCGATCGTGAAGCCGGGCTCGACCGGAACCCGGCCGTGGTAGATGTGGAGGTCCGAACCACAGATCCCACTCACCTCGACCCGGATCACCGCATCGTCGGCAGCCACGACCTCGGGGTCGGCCTTCTCCTCAATCCGGACCTCCCCCGGTGCCTGAAACGTGACCGCGCGCATCTCGGCCCGCAACCGTACAGGCCGGCGCGCCCGCCGACGGGCCTGAAAGCGGACAAATAGTCCGCTTTCAGGCCCGTCGGCGGTGGGGTTAGCCGCTGACGCCGGCGACCTGGAAGCGGCTGAGCTCGCCGTTGGGGCTGGCGGTCTCGGCGATGCGGGCCTCGAGCGCTAGCTCCTTCTCGAAGTCGGCCGCCTCGCCGTGCTGGAAGGAAACGTCTTTGCCCTCGAGCAGCTCGATGAAGACCTCGACGAAGCGGGCATCGAGCTGTTTGCCGGCGACCCGGCGCAACTCTTGGATCGCGTCGTAGCTCGACATCGGCGTGCGGTAGGAGTCGCGCGCCGTCATCACGTCGTAGGTGTCGGCGACGGAGATGATCCGCGCCAGCTCGGGAATCTCCTCTCCGGCGAGCCCGCGCGGGTAGCCTTTGCCGTCGATCCGCTCGTGGTGGGCGAGGATGATCTCGGCGACCGGGCCGTAGCCGTCGAGCGAGGAGACGACGCGGGCGCCCTGCTGCGGGTGGCGTTTGATCAGCATCCAGTCCTCGTCGGTGAGCGGCACGTTGGCCTTGAGGATGCGGTCGGGGAGGATGAACTTGCCGATGTCGTGCAGGAGGGCGGCGATGTGGACGAGCTCCTCCTCGCGGCGCGAGTAGCCGGCGCGCTGGGCGATCGCCCGCGAGTAGCGCGCCACGGCGGCGCTGTGGCGGGCGGTCATCTGGTCCCGCAGGTCGAGGGTGCGCAGCATCGCGCTCAACATCCCGACCTGGAAGCTGGCCAGCTGCTTGCTGCGCAGCTCCAGCTCCTCGGCCCGCTGCTGCGACACGAGCAGGGCGCCGAGCAGGTACTGGAAGGTGATCAGGACGACGCCGAACAGCGCCACCCCGGCGAGCCCGACCTGGGCGTAGAGGAAGGCGACGCCGACCGCCATCAGCGCGGCCATGAGCTCGGAGGGCAGCAGTGGGAAGAGCGCGGTGCGGACCTTCGAAGCGAACGAGGTTCGCTCCAGGTAGCAGGCGTAGGAGGCGATCATCGAGAAGTTGATCGCTAGCGCCAGCAGGAAGACCCCGAAGACGAGCGCGTAGAAGCCCGGGTCGGTTTCGGTCACGCCCGTCCGCTGCACCGCGTCGTGGAAGGCGATGCCGCCGGCCAGCGGGAAGACCGAGTAGGTCAGCAGGTTGTTGATGAAGTAGTGCGTCTCCTCGCGCCAGCGCAGCCAGCCGATGCCGATCGTGACGACCCCGATCAGCGCCGCCGGGGCGCCGCCAAGGAAGACCATCGAGAGGACCAGCGCCAGGAAGCTGCCGGAGATCCTGATTTTGCGACCGGTCGAGGCGGAGGTGAGGTCGCTGAAGATCGAGAAGCCGAGCAGGATCGCGAACAGCCCCAGGTCCCAGTCCGCCACAGGTGCCTGCCAGACGGCGACGGCGACAATGGCGAACAGGCCGAGCACCTGCACGGCAACGACTCTCGTGGTTGGGCGATTGCTCATTTGGACAGGGCGGGGCTTCGGCCAATCCACCCTTGGCCTAGGGATTCCCCGACTGGGATCGGTTCCCTTCGCGAGCGAAGGATGACCGCTGTAGCTATTTGCAGCGAAAACGCTACTCCGCCCAAAAACCGCTGACAAGCTGCAATGGCCGAATGACCCCGGACTTGCAGGCCGCACGCAGGACCATCGTCAGCCCCCCCGAAAAGCAGAAAGGGCGCCCCACAAGAAGGAGCGCCCTTTCCAGAAGTCTTTGGCAAGCCCGTTGACTTGCCCTGAGATCTAGCCGTGACGGTAGCCCATGCCAAGTGCCTTTCTGTCGTTGAAGCCCGAAGTAGTTGTGCGCTGCCGTACCGCGAACTTCCAAATCGCTATGAAGTTTGTACCACAGTTTGCCCAAAAGTTGTGCATCTGCAGCAAATCTTGTGCATAAATGCAGTAGTACGCACGGCCAGCAATGCGTAAACGACGCCTGACCGATCCCCTGCGGCGACCCCTCTTCCGGCGGCTCGCGACGACCTACTCGGTCAACGAGCTGGGCGATTGGATGGGAATCATCGCCCTCTCGGTCCTGGTCTTCGACCGCACCGACAGCGCCCTGGCGACCGCCGGCCTCTTCCTCGGAACCCGCTTCCTGCCCTCCCTACTGGCGCCGATCCTGGTCGCCCGGGTCGAGCACCCGCCGCCCCAGTTCGCGCTGCCGGTCATCTACTGCGGCGAGGCGGCAGCCTTTGGTGGGCTGGCCCTGCTCGTCACGCACTTCTCGCTGGCGGGGGTGATCGTCCTCGCCACGATCGACGGCGCCCTCGCCCTGACCGGGCGCTCACTGACCAGGGCCGTGGTCGCGGCGCTGCTGAAGGAGGATGAGGAGCTGCGCGCCGGCAACGCCCTCCTCAACGTCGCCTTCACCGGCGGCGCCGCGATCGGCCCTGGCCTGGCCGGGCTGATCGTCGCCGGCTTCGGGGTGCAGACGGCGCTGCTGCTCGACGCCATCTCCTTCTATTTGATCGCCTGCATCCTCCTCACCGCCGGCCCGATGCCCCAGGCCGAGCCCGAATCAGGTCGGATGCGCGACCGCGTCAGCGCCGGCATCGCCTACATCCGCGAGAAGGCCCTGCTGCGCCGGCTGCTGATCGCCCAGGGCGCGGCCTTCATCTTCTTCGCCGCGGTGATCCCGGTCGAGGTGGTCTACGCCAAGGAGACCCTGCAGACCAGCGACTCGGGTTACGGGCTGATGCTGGCCAGTTGGGGGGTCGGCATGGTCCTCGGCAGCGTCGTCTTCGCCGCGGTTCGCCGCGCCTCGCTGGCGCTGCTGCTCTTCTTCAGCACCTTGGCCGTCGGCGCCGGCTATCTCGGACTGGCGGCGGCGCCGACGCTCGCGGCCGCCTGCGCCGCCTCGGTGCTCGGTGGAGCCGGCAACGGTGTGCAGTGGGTCTCGGCGATCAGCGCCGTTCAAGAGATGACGGTGGCGGGTATGCAAGCCCGGGTGATGAGCGTGCTTGAGTCGATCGGCGCCGCAATGCCCGGCGTCGGCTTCCTGCTCGGCGGCGTAATCGCGGCGCTGGCGACCCCCCGAACCACCTTCTTGATTGCCGGCGTCGGCGTCCTCGCGATCGTCGCAATCGTCACGCCTCTACTTGGAGTTAATTGGCCTGAACGTGTTGCAATGTCTGATTCCAATGCGCTTGACGGGAGTAACGACGTTGTGCTGGAGTTGCTCCCGGGGAGAAGGTCCGTCCAGTCCAACTCGGAGGTCTTACCTTGAAGAAACTTCGCATGTCTTTTGCGGTTCTGGGGCTCACAGCGGTCGCGGCATTTGGACTGGTTTCATGCGGCGACAGCGGCTCGGGAGGCAAGGAGGGCGGCGTGCTCAACGCGACCTACGCTTCTTTCCCGGACTACATGGACCCGGCGCTCTCCTACACGGCGGAAGGGTGGACGGCGATGGCGGACGTCTACATCCCGCTGCTGACTTACAAGCACGCCGAAGGCGAAGAGGGCAGCGAAGTCATCCCCGGCCTGGCCAAAGAACTGCCGAAGATCAGCAACGGCGGTAAGACCTACACCCTCTTCCTCCGTCCCGGCCTCAAGTACTCCGACGGGACGTCGGTCAAGGCATCCGACTTCACCTACGCCGTCGAACGGGTCTTCAAGGTCAACTCGGGCGGCTCGCCGTTCTACACCGGCATCGTCGGCGCCGAAAAGTTCGCCGAAACGAAGAGCGGCGGCATCCCCGGCATCGAGACCAACGACAAAACCGGCGAAATCGTCATCAACCTGACCAAGCCGCGAGGCACGTTCACCAACGAGTTGGGCCTGATGTTCGTGGCGCCGGTGCCCCAAAACACGCCGAGCGAAGATCAGTCGGCGAACCCGCCGCCAGGCACTGGTCCCTACATGATCACGAAATCGCAGCCGGGTCGCGGCTGGGAATACGAGCGCAACCCCCAGTGGGCGAAAGCCAACTCGAAGGCGATGCCCGACTATCCCACCGGCCAGGTCGACAAGGCCAAGATCACGGTCGTCCGCAACCCGCAAACGCAGGTCAACGACATCGAACAGGGCCGTTACGACTGGATGCAGAACCCGCCGCCCTCCGATCGCTACGCGCAGGTCAAGAGCAAATTCGAGGGCACCCAGTTCCGGGTCGAGCCGACGATCAGCACGTACTACTTCTGGATGAACACGACCAAACCGCCGTTCGACGACGTCAAGGTCCGGCAAGCAGTCAACTACGCGGTCAACTCCAGGGCCCTCGAACGGATCTACGCAGGCCAGATCGCCGGCACGCAGCAGATCCTGCCGCCGGGGATGCCGGGCTACGAGAAATTCGAGCTCTACCCGTATGACCTCGCCAAGGCCAAGGAAATGATTAAAGAGGCGAATCCGTCGGACATGGACATCACCGTCTGGACCGACAACGAAAGTCCGAACAATGAAGCGGGCGAATACTTCGACGGGGTGCTGAAGGAAATCGGCTTCAACACGACCCTGAAAATCCTCAACGCCGACAACTACTTCACTGTGATCGGCAACGCGACGACGCCGGATCTCGACGCCGGCTGGTCGGACTGGTTCCAGGACTACCCGCACCCGAACGACTTCTTCCAGCCGCTTCTGTCGGGCGAAAGCATCCTGCCGACGAACAACGGCAACTTCGCCATGATCGACGTCGGAAAGCTGAATCAGAAGATCGGCGAACTCGGCGAAGAGCAGCTCGGAACCGAGCAGGAAGACGCCTACAAGGAACTGGACAAGGAATACATGGAACTGGCTCCCTGGGCCCCGTATGGGACGCGGACTCTCTCGACCTTCGTCTCAGACGCGATCGACCTCGAAAGCGTCATCTTCAACCCGACCTTCGGTCAGTACCTGACCAGCTTCGAATTCAAGTAGGGCTGATCGGGTAGGAAAAGGACGTGCCGATCGACCCCCAGCCCGAGACGATTCCGGCTGGGGGTCCTGGCGCGGGCTTCCCAACGGCAGCCGATGGCCTAACTGAGGGCCACGGGCCCTGGTACCGCGCCTACCGGCGATTCCTGCGCAACCGGGTAGCGGTCGGCTTCCTCGCCCTGTTCGTCCTGATCGTCGTCTTCGTCCTGGCGGCTCCGCTCTGGGCCAACCACGTCGCCCACACCGGCCCCAACCAGAGCCACACGCTGGAAAGGCTCACGATCGACGGCGAGAAGCGCGACGTCGTCAACCCCGAAGGTCAGCCGATCGGCCCGGTTTGGTTCGGCGCCGGCGGCAAGTTCTTCCTCGGCGCTGACAGTCGCCTCGGCCGCGACGAGATGGTGCGACTGATGTACGGGGGCCGCACC
The DNA here is from genome assembly GCA_963699125.1 of uncultured Actinomycetes bacterium. Lineage (GTDB taxonomy): Bacteria > Actinomycetota > Thermoleophilia > Solirubrobacterales > 70-9 > VAYN01. The sequence goes on along the minus strand of OY969417.1, from coordinate 2,150,534 downwards.
TCGCTGCTGGTCGGCGTCTCCTCGGCGCTGATCTCGACGATCGTGGCGGTGATCCTCGGGCTACTCGCCGGCTACTACCGGGGACGAGTTGACACGGTCATAGCCCGCGGGCTCGACGTCGTCTGGTCCCTGCCGGTCTTCCTGATCGGCCTCGCTCTCGGAATCTCGCTCGCGATCGGCGGGTTGAAGCTGGGGCCGATCGAACTCTCGGGCGGCTCGCTCTGGATCCCGATCCTCGTCATCAGCATCTTCACCATCCCTTACGTGGCGCGGCCGATCCGCGGCGAGGTGCTCTCGCTGGGCGAGAAGGAGTTCGTCGAAGCGGCGGTCGCCCAGGGCGCCGGACCACTGCGGGTGATGTTCAGTGAGATCCTGCCCAACCTCGCCTCGACGGTGATCGTCTTCTTCACCCTGATGACCGCCAACAACATGCTGTTCGAGGCCGGTCTCTCCTTCCTCGGCGCCGGCGTCCAATCGCCGAACTCCTCCTGGGGGACGATGATCACGATTGGCGAGGAGTTGCTCTCCACCCAGCCGCTGCTGGCGATCATCCCGGGCACGATGATCATGCTCACGGTGCTGTCGCTGAATATCGTTGGCGACGGCCTTCGCGACGCGCTCGACCCGCGCTCGAAGGTGCGACTCGAGGCACACGCCGGCATGGTGGAGCCTCAGGGGACCGCCGTCTGATGGCCCGTTTCGTCGCTAGGCGTCTGGTCGGGATGGTGGCGGTGTTGTTTGCCGTCTCGGTGATCGTCTTCCTGATCTTCAACGTGGTGCCGAACTCGAACCCGGCACAGCGCCTTGCCGGCAAGAACGCGACCCCGGTCCTGGTCAAGAGCATCGAAGAAGAATGGGGCTTCGACGAGTCACTGCCGGAGCAATACCTGACGATGATGGAGAAGGTCTTCAGCGGCGAACTGACCTCATATGAGCCGCGGCTCCCGGTCGACGATCGGATCGTGGAAGGGATTCCGGCGACGATCTCACTCAGCGTCGGCGCCGGGATCATCTGGCTCTTCTTCGGCGCTCTGCTCGGTTATCTGTCGGCGCTGAAGCCCGGCGGGTTGCTGGACCGGCTGCTGACCGGGGTCTCGATTGCCGGGATCTCGATCCCGGTCTTTCTTTTGGCGCCGGTTCTGATCTATTTCCTCGCTGAAAAGCTCGAACTGTTCCCGAACGGAGGCTACGTCCCAATCAGCGAAGACCCGTGGGAGTGGTTCACCCACCTGATCCTGCCCTGGTTCACCCTCGCCGTCCTCTCGATCGGCTTCTACAGCCGCGTCCTGCGTTCGAACATGCTCGACGTGATGAACGAGGACTACGTGCGGACTGCGCGGGCCAAGGGGCTGAGCGAGCGCCAGGTGATGACCCGCCACGTCCTGCGCAACTCGCTGATACCAATCATCACTCTCTTCGGGCTCGACTTCGGCGCCACCATCGCCGGCACCGCGATCATCACCGAAACCCTCTACGACATCAACGGGGTTGGGCTCTACGCAGCCGAAGCGGTGGGAAGGTTCGAACTGCCGCCGCTGATCGGAGTCACCCTCTACGGCGCCTTCTTCGTCGTCTTCGTCAACGCCCTGGTCGACGTCGCCTACGCCTACCTCGACCCGCGCGTGCGGCTGGGGACCGCGGCGCAATGAGCCCGGCGCCGCTGCTCACGGTGCGCGACCTGCGGGTCGGCTTCGCCACCGAAGGCGGCCTGCTGCAGGCGGTCGACGGTGTCAGCTTCGAGCTGCAACAGGGAGAGGTGCTCGCAATCGTCGGCGAGTCGGGCTCGGGCAAGAGCGTCACCGCACAGACGATCATGGGTCTGACCCGCTCGAGCAACTCGCGCATCGAGGGCTCGGTCCAGCTCGACGGCGAGGAGCTGACGATGGCCAGCGACGCGGCGCTGCGCCAGCTGCGCGGCGAGCGGGTCGCGATGGTCTTTCAGGACCCGATGACCTCGTTCAATCCCGTCTACCGCCTCGGCGCCCAGATCGCCGAGGCGATCCGCGCCCACCGACCAGATACCTCCAAGAAGCAGGCGCACCAGCGGGCGGTCGAGCTGTTCGAATCCGTGGGGATTCCCGATGCCGAGCGCCGGGTCGACGACTACCCGCACGAGTTCTCGGGCGGGATGCGGCAGCGGGCGATGATCGCGATGGCGCTCGCCCTGGAGCCGGAAGTGCTGATCGCGGACGAGCCGACGACGGCGCTCGACGTGACGATCCAGGCACAGATCCTGCGCCTGCTCGAGGACCTCAACCGCGAACGCGGCCTGGCGACGATCCTGATCACCCACGACCTGGGAGTGGTGGCCGAGGTCGCCGACCGGGTGATGGTGATGTACGCGGGGCGGGTGGTGGAGGAAGGGGCCCTGGACGAGATCTTCTACGACCCCCAGCACCCCTACACCTGGGGCCTACTGGGATCTCTGACCCGCCTCGACCGGCCGCGACCCAAACGGCTGCCGCAGATCAGCGGGGTGCCGCCGTCACTGCTGGCGCTGCCGGAGGGTTGCCCGTTCCGGCCGCGCTGCCCGCACGAGTTCGCGAAGTGCTCCGAGCTGCCCCCGCTCGAGGCTCGCCTGCTCGATGCCCCGGGGCACTGCGACCGCTGCTGGCTCAGCCCGGAAGAGAAGCGACAGAAGCGACAGGTCGAGGGACAGATCGGCCTGGAGGCACCGGCGGCATGAACACCGGCGGCGGGCCCCTGCTCGAGGTCACCGACCTCGTCAAGCACTTCCCGGTCAAGCGCGGGATCCTGATCGACCGCGTGGTCGATCAGGTGCGAGCGGTCGACGGGATCAGCTTCAGCGTCCCGCCCGGGCAGACCCTCGGCCTCGTCGGCGAGTCCGGCAGCGGCAAGTCGACCGCCTGCCGGGCGGTGCTGCAGTTGATCAAGCCGACCTCGGGCTCGGTCCGCTTCGAGGGCGAGGAGATCGCCGGGCTCTCGCGACGGCAGATGCGGCCGCTGCGACGCGAGATGCAGATGATCTTCCAGGACCCCTACGCCTCGCTGAACCCGCGCCAACGGGTCGGGCAGATCGTCGGCAGCCCGCTGAAGCTGCAGAACGTCGCTTCCGGATCGGAGCTGCGCCGCCAGGTTCAGGAGCTGCTGGAGCGGGTCGGCCTCTCCGCCGAGCACTACGACCGCTTCCCGCACGAGTTCTCCGGCGGCCAACGGCAGCGGATCGGGATCGCGCGAGCGATCGCGCTGAAGCCGAAGCTGGTCGTCGCCGACGAGCCGGTCTCGGCGCTCGACGTCTCGATCCAGGCGCAGATCATCAACCTACTCGACGACCTCCAGGACGAGCTCGGCCTCACCTACGTCTTCGTCGCCCACGACATCGGCGTCGTCCGCCACATCGCCGACCGGATCGCGGTCATGCACAACGGCAAGATCGTCGAGGAGGGCAGCGCCGACCAGGTCTGCGAGCGGCCGACCGATCCGTACACCAAGAAACTTCTCGCGGCGGTGCCGATCCCGGACCCGCGCGAGAGCCGGGGGCGCCGCCAGGCTACCCTCGGCAGCGCGTGACCCTTCCCCTCTCGCCACCGATCAAGCCGCAGCTGGCGCTGACCCGCAAACAGCTGCCAACCGGAGGGGAGTGGGCGTACGAGCCGAAGCTCGACGGCTTCCGCGCGATCGTCTTCGTCGACGGCAGCGACGCCTACATCCAGTCGCGCGGCGGCAAAGCGTTGGCCCGCTACTTCCCGGAGCTGAAGTTCGCGCCCGGGCGCTGGGTGCTGGACGGCGAGCTGGTGATCCGCGACGCTGACGGCAACCTCGAATTCGACGCCCTGCAGGAACGCATCCATCCTGCCCAATCGCGGATCGAGCTGCTCTCAAAGGAGATCCCGGCCGGCTATCTCGTCTTCGACCTGCTCGCCGAGGGCGGCGAGTCACTGCTGGAGGTGCCGCTGGCCGAGCGGCGGGCGCGATTGGAGGCGATCGCGGCAAAGGCGGGCCTGGAGCTGACGCCGCTGACGACCGACACCGAGCAGGCGGAGAGGTGGCTGGGGAGCATCGAGGGGGTGATGGCGAAGCAGCTCGACGCCCCCTATGTGCCCGGCAAGCGCAAGGGAATGGCGAAGGTGAAGCGCGAGCGGACGATCGACTGCGTGGTGATGGGCTGGCGCCCCGGAAAAGAGGAGGGCACCGTCGGCTCGCTGATCCTCGGCCTCTACGACGGCGAGCAATTGCGATCGGTGGGCCACATATCCGGCTTCAGCGCAGCGACGAAACGGAGCATGCGGACGATGCTGGCGCCGCTGGAGACGGGCGAGAGCGGCAGCGCCGAGCCGAGCCGCTGGACCGGCGGCCGCGACCTCGAGTGGGTGGCGTTGCGGCCGGAGTTGGTGATCGAGGTTGGCTATGACCATGCGGCTTCGGGACGGATACGGCACGGGGCGCGGTTTCACAGATTTCGGGACGACAAAGCGCCAGAGGAGTGCAAGTTCGAGCAATTGGACGAAGGGGGCTAGAACAGAGGTTCCTGGCCGGCGGGTCCTGTCCGTGCGGCATCCCCCACGGTGCTCGGGCGCTGCGCGCCCTCCGCGCCGCGGGGGACCCCCGCCCCACGGCCACCCGCCGGAGGAGCGCTCTGCCTAGACGAGCTGGCTGGAGGGTCGGAGCGGTCGGCGAGAGAGCGGCGGAGGCGGGTGCGGCCCCAGCCGCGGACTGCTCGCGTTGCTTGTTTTCGCTGAGCGGGGCGCATGTAGGCGCGGTCGCCGTACAGGCCCTCGTATTTCGGCAGGAGGTCCGGGCGTTTTTCCTCTAGCCAGGCGAAGAAGACGTCCTTGACCTCGTCGCGGAGGTGGAGGGCGACGCCGCCGAGGAAGGTCGCCTTTGCCTTCCTCGCTCGCTCGATTATCGGGCGGACCTGGTCGGGGTGGTCGTTGATGCCGGGCATGAGGGGAGCGATGAGGACGCCGGAGTTGATGCCACGACGGCGCAGCTCGGCGACGGCGTCGAGGCGGGCGGCGGGGCTGGGCGTGTGCGGCTCGGTCGCCCGCCAGGCGTCCTCGTCGAGGGTCGGAACCGAGAGATTGACCGAGACCGGCAACCGCTTGGCCATCCGCTCGAAGATCTTGACGTCGCGCATCGCCAGCGGCGACTTGGTCAACACCGAGACCGGGGTATCCGCCCGCTCCAGCGCCTCGAGGATCTCCGGCATCATCCGGTAGCGGCTCTCGACCCACTGGTAGGGGTCGGTGTTGGTCCCCAGCGCCACCAGCTCGCGCTGCCAGCTCGGTCGCGCCAGCTCCCCCCGCAGCAGCTCCGGCACGTTGACCTTGACGACGATCTCGCGCTCAAAGTCCCGGCCAGCGTCGAAGTTCAGATAGGTATGAGTTCTTCGAGCGAAGCAAAATTTGCAGGCATGGGTGCATCCCCGGTACTGGTTGATCGTGTAGCTGAAGCCGTAGCGCCCGCCGGGCACGTGGTTGAGGGCAGAGCGGGCGCGGACCTCGTGGAAGTTGACGCCCATCGCCTCGGGAGCGTCGAAAGTCCGCACGACAGCGCCGTCGCCGACCCCCGGCAACCGCAGGTCGTTCTCGACTCTCTGTTGATCCCAACGCATACGAACACATGTTCGCATAGGTGGCGGCGGAGAGTTGACGGATTGTCCCAGCCATAGGTGGGACAACTCGTCAAAACGCCGGACTACGAGAGCTCGCCGCGGGTTACGTAGCGGAGGACGTCGACCACCTGCTCGGACTCGCGCGCGGTCGCCTGGGCGGCGCGGTCGACCTCCTTCAGCGCGTGGTCGAGCTCGGCGTCGTGAACCGTGACCACGGGCTTGCCGAGGGCGGCGGCGAAGCCGGCGTCGAAGGCGGCGTTCCACTGGCGGTATTTATCGCCGAAGCGGACGACGACGACATCGGCGTCGCGGATCAGCGTCTGGGTGCGGATCGCGTTGACGCCGGCGCCCTTGTGGTCGCGCCAGAAGGTCTCGCTCTCCTCCCCCAGCGTGCCGGTGCCGGCGTCGTCGGAGGCAGCGTGGTCGGTGACCGGGGCCGTAAAGGCGACCGGCAGCCCCGCCTCGCGCGCCCCGGTTTCGATCCGCTCCCGCCAGTCGGAGTGGATCTCCCCCGCCAGATAGACCCTCCAGGTTCGCTCGGCCACAGCCGAATCCTAGAGCCGAGCGGGTCCGCAGCCTCCCCACGCGCCGCCCCTCCCCTCCGTGGTTCCTTTGGCACCGGTCGCGTCCCAAAGGAACCACGCGCGGAGGGGGCTCTTCTGCGTGGTTCCTTTGACTCCCATGACGTGCCAAAGGAACCACGCGATGACGTTGGCGTGGTCGCAGCGGGTTAGGTGCCCGCGGGCGCGCCGGCGGTCTGCTCCTCGAAGTGCTTGCTCAGCATCGTCACCTGGCCCTGGTAGTTGGACCCGAGCCCGGCGCCGTAGAGGCGCTCCGCCGGGGCGGCCATCCGCTCGAGGCCGAGCTTGCAGACGGGCTGGCGGTGCTCGACCATGAAGGAGACGTCGCGCGCCCGCACCTCGAGCGCGGCGCGGCTGCCGTGCCTGCCGCCGTCGGGGTCGTAGCCGAAGCCGGGGTCGAAGAAGCCGGCGTAGTGGGTGCGCAGCTCGCCGGCGGTCGGGTCATAGGCCATCATCTCGGCGGCGATCTGAGGCGGGATGCAGACGCCCTCGGCCGAGAGCAGCAGGTAGAAGATCTCCGGCTCGAGCACGATCTTGCCGCCGGGCTCGGGCAAAACTGGGTCCCAGTAGTCGGTCCAGCGGTAGGCGCGGATCCGCGAGAGGTCAATCGGCAGGCTGTTCTTCTTCGCCCGGTAGCCGACGGTGCGGTCGCCCGGCCCAGAGAGGTCGACGCTGAGGAAGAGGCCGTCGGAGAGCGCGAGCTCGGACTCCGGCACCGCCTCGGAGTCGAGGTACACGAGCGGCGCCTTGATCTGCAGGTGGCGGATCTGCTCGTCGGCGAGGCGAACGTCGCCGCGCGCCAGCCGCAGCTGGTTGAGCGAGAGTCCGGTCTTGACCTGGATCGCGAAGGAGCGAGGGACGATCTCCAGGTAGAGCTTGCCGCGGTAGCCGGCGCGGATGTCGTCGAAGCGATGGTGGCGGTCGGTGATGACCCGGGTGAAGACGTCAAGCCGCCCGGTGGAGCTCTTCGGGTTGGCCTTGGCGCGAACGTCCTCGGGCAGCGCCAGCTCCTCGATCAGCGGCACCAGATAGGGCCGGTCGCGCTCCAGCACGGCGCCGTCGCGCAGGTCAACCCGCTGGAAGGCGAGCCCCTCGATCTTCTCCTCGACCGTGGAATCGACATCCGGCAGGAAGGAGCAGCGCAGCGCCCAGGCGAAGTCGCCGAGCCGCAGGTCGATGCTGGCTGGCTGAATCGCCTCCGGCCTGATCCGGTAGTCGCCGGAGCTGACCCACTCCGCCTCGATCGCCCGGTTCAGCTCCTGCGAAGGGAAGACGCCCCGGGTCGATTCGCTCATCCAGCAGAGATTATTCGCCTCGCCTCGGTGGTGCCCAGATAAGGGGTCAGGACGAACTCGAGCAGCTCGGGGAGCAGCTCGCTCATCCTCTCCGCCTCGCCCGCGAGCACCCGCCGCCCCAGTAGCGAAGCGATGCCGCCGACCACGGCTTCGCCCATAGCCTCCGGGACCTTGCCGCCGTCCGGCGCCTCTGGGGCACCGTCGCGGAGGTATGGAATGAAGCTCTCGACGGCCGCCTGATAGCGGTCGTAAACGCCGGGGCCGACGCGAAGGCCCTCGACCAGCGAGATACTGGCGAGCGCCGGGTCGGCGGCAAGGAAGCTGAGCAGAGCGGCGATGGCGTCCCGCACCCGCGGCGTCCACTCGCCCCGCTCGCGCCTGGCGCAGGCGTCGAGCACCTGGCTTCGGATTCGCTCTATCGCCGCTTCGTAGGCAGCGAAGAAGCAGTCATCCTTACTTTCGAAATGCTTATAGAAGTCACTCTTTGAAACGGCCGCGCGCTGACCGATCATTGACACAGTGGTTTTTTGATACCCCACCTCGTAGAGGACTTCGATTAGTCCGGCGATCAGTCTTTCACGCTGATTTCGAGCGACGAACTCGGGGGAAAGACCGTGACGTCCGCGGGGTAAGCGCTCCATTAACCATTGGAGTCTGCCACCGTACTGTTAGTTTCGCCTCCCGGTATCGGTCATTTCGGCTACACCGTGGTACGGCGAGAGGATGAATTCCGATAGTTCGGGCAGCAGACCGAGTGCCTTCTCGGCTTCACCCCGCCGAATTTTCTGGCACACGATCCAGGCCACGCCCCCGGCCAGCGTCTCCTCGATTGTGTCTGGCAGACCGGTGTCGGCGGGAGCGTTGCGGCGCAGCAACTCGACGAATCGCTCCAGCGCCTCGTCGTAGCGAGCCGAGGCGGCGGGGGTCGCCGACATCGCCTCGACCATGCACATCCGGGCCGCCGCAGGCTTCTCGGAGACGCAGGCCAGGAACTCCCGCAGGCCGGCCTCGACCCGCCGGCTCCACTCCTCGCCGGCGGTGTTGCAGGCTTCCTCGACTCGACCCCAGGTCTCCTCGACCGCGCTGTCGAACGCGTCCAGGAAAACCTCCTCCTTGCCGTCGAAATTGTCGTAGAGCGTTTTGCGGGCGACGCCGGCGCGCCGCACGAGGTCGGCGATCTTGGTCGCCTCATAGCCCTGCTCGGCGCTCAACTCCGCCATCGCATCCATGATGCGACGTCGCTTGCGCACCGCAACGAACTCTCTTGGAAGCTCGGGCCGAGTCGGCTTCACCGGGGCTCCCCTGGAATGGGGTGGGAGCATCGAGTGAAGAATACCCGGGGTCTCTGGAAATGCGGGCAAGACGTCAACCATTCTGGTACCTTGACGAAACCAGCAGGGTTCTAGCGGAAACACGAGGGTTTCCAGGTGCCATTCGACCGAATTCAACTGAGTCAGGAGATGCTGGTGGCGGCGATCGGCGACAGCTGGCCGACGGCCCAGGTCGACGCGGCCGTCGAGTTGCTGAGCCGCTGCGAAGGCAAGTTCCCCTCTGGGGTCCGCAAGCTCCCGTCCGCCCTCGTCAGCGCAGTGCAGCGAGAGAGGCTGATCGCGGCCATGCTCCGCGCCGCCTCCGAACTCGGTTACCGGGAAACCAGCGTCCAGGACGTGATCGAAAGGGCCGGCGTCTCCCGCCCCACGTTCTACGAGCACTTCGCCAACAAAGAAGACTGCTTCCTCGCCGCCTTCGACACCATCGCGGCGCGGCTTCGCAAGCGAGTTGCCGACGCCACCGACAAGGCAGGCGATAACTGGAGGGACAAGCTGCGCCTCGGTCTGGAAACGCTGCTGGAGTTCACCGCTTCGGAGCCGGAGGCTTCGCGTACGGTGATCGTCGAGGCGCGGGCCGCCAGCGCCGAGGCGGTGATGCGTCGCGAGAAACTGCTCGACCACTTCGCCTCCTGCATCGAAACCCATGTCCGCGAGTTGCTCCCAGACGCCCCAACCTACTCCCCGATCACCGCAGCGGGGATCGTCGGCGGCATCGAAGCGCTGCTCTACGCCCGTCTCAACAAGGGAGAACTCGACGATCTCGATTCCCTCCTGCCCTCGATGATGTATTTCCTCGTACTCCCCTATGAGGGCCACGAGGCTGCCAGCGAGGAGCTCGGGGTCGCAGTGCGCTGAGCCTTACCCTCACTCAGGCTTAATATTTCCTTACTACTTGTTTTCTCTCCCCGAGTCCAGGGTGAGTTAGATAGCCCCAATGAACTCACCTCGAAGCGCTCGAGCCGCGCTGGGCTTCCTCTTCCTCTCGGCAGCGACGATCGGCCTGACGGCAACGGTCCTGCCGCAGACCTTCTATGACGACTTCCCCTTCGTCGCCCACTGGGTCGAGTTACTGCCGCCCTACAACGAACACCTGGTCACCGATGTCGGTGGGCTCTACCTGGGCTTCGCCGTCCTATTCGCCTGGGCGGCCTGGACGCTGGAGCGGACCCTGGTCCGCGCCGTCTGCTTGGCCTGGCTGCTGACCGCCGCCATCCACCTCCTCTTCCACGCCGGCCATCTCGACGGCTTCGGCACCGCCGACGCGATCGCCGAGATCGCGAGCCTGGCCCTGCTGCTGGTCCCGCCCCCAATCGCGATCTGGGCCACCAGCCCGCCCGCGGGCGCAACCGGCCATCCGTAGAATCCAGGCCACCGTTTCCCCCGGAGGGGTGCCGGAGTGGTTGAACGGGGCAGTCTCGAAAACTGTTGGCGTCGCAAGGCGCTCGTGGGTTCGAATCCCACCCCCTCCGCTCGCTTCCCTTGGTGATGGGCTGATTTCCCTCCATATAGGCGAATTTGCGGCCGTCGGCCTCGCGCCGGCGCCCAGTCACGGCTAAAGGAGACGTGGGGGGTGCCGATGGAGTTGGGTGGACGGCGGCGAGCAGACCCGAGCCGGGCGGTTCTTCGACCGCCGCCCTCGCCTGCTGCGCGGCCTGGCGCTGGTGGCGTTCGTCTGGGGCGTCGGCTACCTGACTTGGCGGATCGGCTGGAGCGGCGAAGGGGCGAATCCGGTCCTCTTCGCGATGCTGCTCGTAACCGAGCTGTACGGGCTCTACGCGCTGGGGATCCTGACCTGGTTCTCCTGGTCGCGGCCGCCGGCGTCGCGGCCGCCGGCGACGCCGGGGCGTTCCGTCGACGTCTACGTCTGCACCTACGACGAGCCGGCCGAGGTGGTGATGGCGACGCTGGCCGGGTGCCGCGCGCTCACCTATCCCCACACGACCTATCTGCTCGATGACGGCCGCCGGCCGGAGATGGAGGAGTTGGCCCAGCACGCCGGCGCCCGCTACCTGACCCGCACCGACAACTCCCACGCCAAGGCCGGCAACCTCAACGCGGCGCTGCCGCGGACCGAGGGCGACCTGGTGCTGGTGCTCGACGCCGACCACGTGCCGATGCCCGACGCCCTCGACGCCCTGGTCGGCTACTTCGACGACGAGCGCATGGCCGTTGTTCAGACCCCACACGACTTCTTCAACCACGACTCGGTCCAGCACTACGTCGTCGGCCGCCACGAGCAATCGCTCTTCTACCGCGTTGTCTGCCCCGGCAAGGACCGTCACGGAGCCGTCTACTGGTGCGGCTCGGCGGCGCTGATCAACCGCCACGCCCTGCTCGCGATCGGCGGCGTCGCCACCGAGACGATCGCCGAGGACTTCCACACCACGATCCGGCTGCTGCGCGACGGTTGGCGCACCCGCTACCACGACGAGGTCTTGGTTCAGGGCCTCGCCCCCCACGACCTCGATGGCTACCTGCTGCAACGAGACCGCTGGGCTCGCGGCAACCTCGCCGTCTTCACCCTGCCCGAGTCCCCCCTGCGCGCCCGCGAGCTGACCCCGCTGCAGCGCCTCTCCTACTTCGCCAGCCTTTTCGCCTACCTGGCGCCGCCGATGCGGCTGCTGCTGTTGTTGACGCTCGGAGCAGTGCTGTGGACGGGCGCGCTGCCGTTGAAGATCAGCGTCGTCGCGCTGGCGGCGCTGTGGCTGCCCTCGGTGCTGCTCAACCTCGGCGCCGGCGCGGCGCTGGCGCGAGGCTACATGCGGATCCCCGAGACCGCCCACTACGAGCTGCTGACGATGGAGATCTACACCCGCGCCCTGCGCTGCGCCGTGCGGCCAGGCCGCACCGCCTTCAAGGTGACGCCGAAGCAGGGCTGCGACGGCGGCGGCCTCGAGGCCGTGCGCAAGCTGCACCTGGTCCTCTTCTGCACCATCCTGCTCGCCGCCGGCACCCTGTTGCGGCTGCTCGATCTGGCCGGGGTCGGGCCCCTGCCCGACATGCCGGGGATCGCCGCCGTGATCGTGCCGCTGCTGGGCCTGGTCGAGCTGCGGCGGCTACTGAAAACCATGTTCGCGGTCGGGCGGCGACGGCAGCGGCGGCTCGTCTACCGCTTCGAGGGCGACGCCGAGGCCCACTGCTTCTCCGCCGACGGACACGTCCTGGCGCGCCTGGTCGACGCCAGCGCCTCCGGAGTCGGGCTGGTCGCCGAGGCGCCGCTCGAGATCGGCGCCCGCCCGGCGGTGATGTTGGAGCTGGCCGACGCGGCCGGCGCCACGCACGAGGTGACGGCGCAGGTGGAGATCCGCAGCTGCCGCGAGGTCGACGGCCGCTTCCTGATCGGCGCCACGATCGCCGACATCGACCCCGACTCCCGCCTCTGGCTGATGGAGTGGTGCTACGTCGTCTGCAGCCACGAGCGCCTGCGCGGCCACCGGCCCAGCGCGCCGATGCCGGAGTCCGAGGCGATCGTCGTCTCGCTCGACGATCACCGTAGGATCCCGCTCCCCGCCGAGGCCGCGACCCTCCCGGCGACGGCGCAGTAGGCCGAGCTAGAGGCTTGATGTGGGTTAGGCGCGTGCGCGGGGGCGTCGCAGGCCAAGCTGGGCGCCGCACGCGGGCGAAGCGGGTAGTTGAAACTACCCGCGAGCACGTGGGTGGCGATCCAGCGTCGGCGTGCGGCGTCATCCGCGTGCGTGGATAACCCGCATCAAGCCTCTAGGCTTTCGTCAGCACCCCGGAGAGGTGTCCGAGTGGCTTAAGGAGCGCGACTGGAAATCGCGTGGGCGGGGTTAACCCGCCTCGTGGGTTCGAATCCCACCCTCTCCGCTCCGGTGCGTAGGGCGGCGCATTGCGGCGTCATCGGGAGCCGGTCGTGCAGAGCACTGCCCGGCTCCCTCTTCCTTGCACTGCTTGCCCTACCCACCGGAGAAGCGAGATTTGGGGGAGATCGAGCTGGTCCGGCTGTCTGGGGGTAGGGGTGGAGCGTCTTGTACTTTTTGGCAACTAGGTAGTCAGAGCACGTAGGGGAGCGCAGCAGGGTTGGCCCTGCTAGCGGCGCTTCTTACGCTGTTGCTTACGCGGTGGTTTCGGTGGAGGCTTCGGGTCCTGCTGCCCTGGACCCCGGGCCTGAAGTGGAATCTGCATCTGGACCGGTTGCATGGCGAGCATGTAGGCGCGCCCGTTTTCGTTTTCGATCAGCTTGGTAACGGGCGTGTCAGAGAGCGTCCGCATGACCGCATGGTGGACGCTGAGAACGTCGTCCTGAAGGTCGTCATCCTCCTCAAGGTTGGCGACGACGACCCCGTGTTCGCGGGCCTCATCGCGACGTACAGGCCTGCCGTGGGAGAGGAGCTTTTTGGCATCGCCGAACCAGGAGGCTGCTTCCGCCGCCTTTTTGGAGGCCTCGGGGTCGTCGGCAAGCATGTACTTGGCCATCGCCTTGCTGACGATCTCTTCTGCCCGTGCAGCGGCGTGGTCGCAAGCGGCAAGTAGGCCTGGCGCGAAAGTTCGCAGGATCGGCATCCACGCTGGCAGGGCCGCCGGGTCGATGCACTGTTCCTGCGCGAGCGCAAACTGGTCTTTGATCGCCTGCGCCGAAGCTTGCCTCGGGCCCTCGGGGGTCTGGATCGTCAACTGCGGATCGATCGGACCCAACTGAGAATGGTCGCCCATCAGCACTTCGTCGGCCGAGAGTGCCATCATCGTCGCCGCCGACATAGCCTGCAGCGGGACGATTACTCGGATGTGGTCGTACTGGGTTCTCAGGTACTCGCAAATCTGCTCGGCCGCATCGGGGTCACCGCCAGGGCTGTGGATGAAGAGGTCGAGCTTGCGCTCCTGCTTGGCTGCAGCGTTCGAGCAGGCCTCCATGAAGCCGCAGACATCAGCGCCGACGACCGAGAGATTTTCGGGGCCCGCATTGGGCTTGTCCATCCAGCCCGAGTAGTAGAGGAAGGTCGCCCTGCCGGTGCGCTTGTGCAGCTTCGCTAGATACTTGCGGCGCAGAATGTCGTAGGGGCCAACCTTGGGATTGGGTTCGTTCGCAACCCGTTGCTGGATCTTCAGGAGCTCGGGGCCTATCTCTCCCCAAGTGGGCACGAGTTACGTGTGCGAGACGGCGCGCGTGGTGACGGCTGGGGGGGCAGTCTGGTTGACCGCGGCGTAGTAGTGCTGCTCGGTCACCTCGAGCACCTTCATGACGCTCTCCACGCCTGGCTCCCCAGCTTTGATGATGCGGGCGATCTCATCATCGGCGGGTGCCGTGTTCTGTTTCTCGTCTGCCATGGTGCCTGCCCCCTCGCTCGGCAATCTAGCCTACACCTCTGCGGCGGGAATCTGCCACAAAAAGCTTGAGGCGGTCCAGGGTGACCGCCCTGGACCGCCGGAACTTCGGAGCACAGCAGCAGCCCGGTCATCCAATCAAGTGGATCGGATCACCGTCCGGGTCGTTCGTCACGATCCGGACAACCGTTTGGGTACCACCCATTGCCTGTGACCGCAGGCGACTCAAGCGGAGAAATGGAGCACTGCATTGAGCACGAGGACCCCCTATTTCAAAGTCTCGTCCGCGAGCGGCGGCTACCGCGCCTGCTTCTACGGCGGCAATGGCGAGTTGGTCTGGTGGACCGAGGTCTACACCAGCAAGCAGAGCGCTGAGCAGGCGGTCCGCTTCGCGAAATCGAACGCGGCGAGCGCCCCGCTGCGCTAGGCGGCTTCGTCTAAGGGGATCGTCTCCACCGGGGGCTTCTCGCCCGCATACATAAGGAGACAGTCCCACGAGCAGAAGTGCTGCGTAGAACGGCCAGCATCCTCCGCGACTGCAATGAAGGCGGTTGGGGCGCCGGGGCTGGCCGTTCTGACGTGGCTCTCGCACTCCCGCCACTCGCAATAGATCACGCGCTCGACGCTCATGGCCTTCCCCTTTCGACGCCTAAGTAATTTTCCGTACGTGTAACTGATATCATTCACCAATGTCAGCAAGGAACCGCAACTCAGTAGCGCCAGCCCCGTCGAGCGAATCCCAGATGACCTACTCGCGATTCATGGAGCTGTTCCCCGACAACGACGCCTGCCTGGAGCATCTGAAAGAGCGCTTCTACGCGGACGGCACCGAGTGCCCGAAGTGCGGCAAGGCGAGCAAGTTCCACCGGATCAAAGGCCGGTCGGCGTACAGCTGCCAGTTCTGCGGCAACCACGTCTATCCGACCGCCGGCACGATCTTTCACAAGTCGACCGTCAGCCTCCAGCTTTGGTATTTCGCGATTTACCTGATGAGCAGCACGCGATGCGGGATCAGCGCGAAGCAGCTAGAGCGCGAGATCGGCGTCACGTACAAGACGGCCCATCGGATGTTCAAGCAGATCAGGACGCTGCTCTCAGACGAAGGCGAGCGACCGCTGAGTGGCGAGGTCGAGATTGACGAGACGTTCTATGGCGGCAAGCCGCGAGCGCAGGAGAAACGCGAGAAACGCGGCCACCTGCGGCGCAAGTTCCGCCCAAGCGTGGTCGGCATGGTCGAGCGCGGCGGGGAGATTCGCGCCCGCGTTGCCCGCGACGCTACCCACTCGACGCTCTCCACCATCGTCAAGGAGTTCGTGCTGCCGGAGTCGATGATCTTCACCGACGAGTGGCACGCCTACAAAGCCATCGGCCGCGAATACAAGAGCCATCGCCGCATCCGGCACCGCTCGAAAATCTACGTCGAAGGCGACAACTACACGAACACGATTGAGGGCTTCTTCGGCCTCTTCAAGAACGGCGTGCGCGGCGTCTACCACGCGATCAGCGCCGAGTACCTACAGAGCTACGTCAACGAGTACGCGTTCAGATACAACCGACGCCACTCGGACGAGCCGATGTTCTGGGCGATTCTCAATCGCGTCCAGAAGGCCGCAGCCCCAGCTTCTTCCTAGCCTGGTTGGAGGTCGCCTTTGCTAGGTCGCGGAGGAAGTCGGCCTCAGTGTGGCCGGGGTCTTGCTTCACGTCGCGCTGAGGCGGCGTTGGAGCCTTCTTCTCGGGGCGTTTGCGGGCTGGACTCATTGGCTCGTAGAACAGGCTAGCGGGGGCATGGGTCAGTCCTCGCTAAGCACTTCGTAGAACGTCAGCGCCGCCCGAGTCGGCAGAACGAGGCCGTCGCAGCGGAACAGAAGGCCGACCGCGATCAGGTCGCGAGCCGCCCTTTCGATCCGGTCGCGCTCCTCGAACTCCTTGGAGCCATCGGTTAGCTCGCGGACGAGATTCGAGACCCGGAAGTGCGTCGGGTAGTGATGAACGATGTGGACCAGGACGATGCCCTGGTCGTGCCGGTCCTGGGCGGCGGTGGTCGCGGTCCCGCCATCGTCGCCTGACGTAGGCTCTTTCTGCATGGGAAGCCAGCCTTCCTGTGCCAGCCGGGGGGCCGTTAGCGCGGTGCCCCCGGCGCTTTTCAGTTGTCGGCCAGAAGGCTAGGCCGAGGAAGGGCGAAAAGGTACGTGCTCTGAAGACACCGTTGCCTACTTTTTCGGCGCTTCCGATCTCGGACGGCCGGATCCGATCTCGAAAAAGTTAAGCGGAACCCCTACCCCCAGACAGCCGGAGCTAGGGCGCTCGCCGCACCGCGAAGAAGTTCCTCAGGAGCGCGGCACACTCGGCTTCGCGAACGCCGGGAATCACCTCTGGCCGGTGGTTCAACGCCGGCTCCGACAACACGTCGAGCACGCTGCCCGCGGCGCCGGCCTTGGGGTCGGGGGCGCCGATGACGACGGTGGGGATGCGGGCGAGGACGATCGCGCCGGCGCACATCGCGCAGGGCTCGAGGGTGACGTAGAGGGTCGTGCCGGGGAGGCGCCAGCCGCCGAGCGCCTCGGCGGCGGCGCGGATCGCCAGGATCTCGGCGTGGGCGGTGGGGTCGCGGCGCAGCTCGCGCTCGTTGCCGGCGAGTGCAAGTGGCTCGCCGTCGCGGAGGATCGCGGCGCCGATCGGGACGTCACCATGGGCGGCCGCCAGGCGCGCCTGATCGAGCGCCAACCCCATCCCCTCCTCGTGCACGGCAATGTTCGCTGGGGAGTCCACCGATCCGGGAGTATGTCTCCCTACAACTTCACCGGCATGCCGGTGTTGGTTCTAGAGCTCGCCCGAGTGCAGGGATTCCGGGCGTGACCGACCAGATGAGACGACTGCTTCCGATACTCGCCGCCGCGACCCTGCTCGCGGCATTCGCCGCGCCGGCGGGGGCGACCACGGGCATCTCGCCCGGCCGTGGTTTCGCGCCGCGGCAGGTCGTTGTCAAGTTCGACGGCGAGAGTGGTGCGCGGACGCTGGCGTTGCCCGCTGGCGCCGACGTGCAGCGCGCGGCCGCGACCCTGCGCCGCAATCCCCGCGTCGCCTACGCCGAGCCGAACTACGTCGCCACCGCCTCCGCGCCCGCAGTCGACTTCGTCCTGCCCAACGACCCGGGCACCCTGGACGGCGCCTCCGAAGCGGCCGCCGCGGCCGGCGACTGGGCCCTCAAGCAGTGGAACTTCCTGCCCTGGGCAGGCGATGTGACGCCGCGGCTGCCGGTCTCCCCGGGCGGCATCGACGCCGTCGGAGCATGGCGCAACCTCGACCAAGCCGGTCGCCCCGGCGCCGAAGGCGTCACCATCGCCGTCCTCGACACCGGCATCGCCTACCGCGACTACGGTCGTAGGTTCCTCCGCAGTCCCGACTTCGCCGCCGGGCAGTTTGCCAAGGGGCACGACTTCATCGATGACGATCGCTTGCCGCTGGACGAAAACGGGCACGGCACCCACGTTGCCGGGACGATCGGCGAGAAGACCGACAACGCGATCGCCGTCACCGGGCTCGCCTACCGGGCGAAGTTGATGCCGGTGCGGGTGCTGGACAAGCACGGCCGCGGCCAGGCGACCGATATCGCCAGCGGCATCCGCTTCGCCGTCGCCCACGGCGCCCGGGTGATCAACATGAGCTTCAACTTCGGCTGCGGCAAGCAGGTTCCTGAGGTCGACGAAGCGCTGCGCGAAGCCTACGCGCACGGGGTGGTCGCGGTCGCCTCCGCCGGCAACCTCGGCTCGGAGACCTGCGTCTCGGAGCCGGCGACGGGGCCGCGGGTGATCGGCGTCGGCGGCACCACCGAGGGCGGTTGCCTCGGCGACTACTCGCTGGCCGGCAAGGGGATCGACTTGGTGGCCCCCGGCGGAGGTGTACCGGCTTCCGGCTGCCTCTCGGTCTCCGCCCGGCCGATCTACCAGGTGACGCTGAAACCGGGATCGACGCGGGTCTTCGCGATTCCCGCCAGCTACGTCGGCACCTCGATGGCGGCCGCCCACGTCAGCGGTGTCGCCGCGATGGTCATCGCCAGCGGCACGCTCGGCAAGCCGCCGAACGGGAAGGCACGCGCGTCCGCCGTCGCCAAGCGGCTGCGCGTGACCGCGCGCAGCCTCGGACTGCCGCCGACCCAGCAGGGCGCGGGGATGGTCGACGCAGGGCGCGCTACCGATCCTGGCGTTTAGTTCAGGTGGTGCGGACGATGATCACGCTGCAGGGAGCGTGATGGGAGATGTTGTTGGGGACGCTGCCGAGGAGGAAGCGACGGGCCCCGGTCATTCCCTTGTTGCCGACCACAATCAGGTCCGCCTTGGTCTCTTCGGCGACGTTGAGGATCGCTTCGGCGGGGTCGCCCTCGACCGGGTGGGTCTGGACCTCGATCCCCTCCTTGCGAGCGGCCGCGGCGGCAGCGTCGAGGACCAGGTTGACGTCCTCGCGCGGGCCGATCTCGTACTGGACGTCGGGCGGTGCCTCACGCAGCTGGTCCTTGACCTTGCGCTCGGGCACCGGCGCGTAGGCGCTGACGATACTGAGCGTCGCTCCCACCAGCTTGGCGAGGTCGACTGCCTGTCGGACTGCCTCGCCGGCGGTCTCAGAGCCGTCGGTACCAACCACGATGCGAGTGAACACGCCCCGCCTCCTCTGCTCGGTCACTGGACGGCCCGATACTAACGTCGCCCCGCCCGCGTGGTTCCTTACGCACGCATTACGTAACTAAGGAACCACGCGATGGTTGGCCTGGCGCTCGGGGAGGCCGCGGAAGCCGTCGCCGAGGATCTCGGTCGGGGTCGTCGCCAGGCGCACGATCGCGATCGCCATCGAGGCGAGCAGGCAGACGACCAGCACCACCATCCCCACTTTCCAGATCCAGGGCACCCGCGAAACCCTAGCCGGGGATACGCTTGCAGCATGGGATTGGAGAAGGTCGCCGACGGAGTCTGGCTGCTGCGCGGAGATCTGCGCGGGACGATGAACGTGTACTTCCTCGAGGACGGCGACGGCGTGGTCCAGTTCGACGCCGGCACCAAGGGGATGCGGAAGGCGGTGAGGGCCGCTGCCGAGCAGCTCGGCGGCGTCAAGCGCGTGGTGCTCGGGCATGCCCACGCCGACCATCGCGGCACCGCTCCATATATGGGGGCGCCGGTCTTCTGCCACGCCGACGAAGTGGCCGACGCCGAAAGCGACGCCGCAATCGCGCCTTACATGGACCTCTCGCAGCTGCCGGTGGCGCCGGTGCGCTGGCTCTACCCCACCCTGCTGCGGCGCTGGGACGGCGGCGCGGTGAAGATCGCCGGCACCGTCGCCGAGGGCGAGGAAGTCGCTGGCTTCCAGGTCATCCACTTCCCCGGGCACGCCCCAGGCCTGATCGGACTCTGGCGCGAGAGCGACCGGGTAGCGCTGGTCTCAGACGTCGTCTACCTGGTCGACTCAACGCGGCTGAAACCGCTGCCCGAGGGCGAGGCGAGCGTCCCCCATCCCGCCTGGGCCTGGGACCACCAAAAGGCGAAGGAGTCGGTGCGGCGGCTGGCCGCGCTGGACCCGCGGGTGGTCGGCGCCGGACACGAACCGCCGCTGCAGGGGGAGAGCCTGCGCGAGACGCTGGAGCGGGCGGCCGAGAGGCTCTGAGGCCGGCGGGGCGCCGCGGGCGGCACCGCTCGGCCGGCTGCCATAAGTTGCCCTCCTGATGATCGGGACCTACGCCTCGGCGGCGCTGATCTGCGCCGCCTCGCTGCTGGTGGGGCGTGCCCTGCTCTCGCTGGCGGGACGACGGACGTGGTCGTGGCTGGAGCCGGGGGTCGGGCTCGCCGCGATCCTCACCGTGACCGGGGTCCTGGCGCGGGCGCCGGGGCACGGGACCACCGCCACCGCGGGGGTGGTCGTGCTGATAGTGGTCGCGGCGCTGATCGTCTGGTGGTTGCCTTACGAAGCCCGCGGGGCACTGCGGATGGGGATGCCGGTGGCGATCGTCCTCCTCCTCGCCCTCTCGATCCCATTCGCGGTCAGCGCTCGCTGGGGACTGCTCGGCGTCGGCTTCAACAACGACCTCGGTCTGCACCTGGCCTGGGCCGAGTGGTTACGCAGCGGCTTCGGTCCCGCCGCGGACGCCGGTTACCCGCTCGGTCCCCATGGCCTGGCGGTGGCCACGGCGGCCTTCCCCGGGATCGGGCTAGGCCAGGCGTTCGTCGGCGAGATCGTCGCGATCGGAGTCCTCACCGGGCTGACGGCGCTCGGGGCCCTGCGTGAGATGCAGCCCGGCCGGCGGGTCCTCGCCGCGGCAATGGTCGCCCTCCCCTACCTCGCCGCCTCCTACTACGCCCAGGCCGCCTTCAAGGAGACCGCCGAGGCGCTCTTCGTCCTCGCCTTCACCGTCGGCCTCCTCGACCTCGAACGCCGATGGGCCTCAAAGCGGACTATTCGTCCGCTTTCAGGCCCATCGGCCGCCTGGGGGCGGGTGCGGATGGCGTTGCCGGCGCTCGCCCTCGGCGGGGGGATCTTTTTCTCCTACAGCTTTGCGGGGCTCGCTTGGCCGATCGCGATCCTTGGCTTCTGGAGCCTGACCCAGGCGCCGGTGCGGCGGGGGCTGCGGCCGCGCTCGCTGCTCCGTTTCCTGCTGCGGCCGGCGACCCTGGTGACGATCGTCGTCCTCGGCGGGCTGGCCGTGTTGCTGACGCTCAGCGGGCCGTTCGGCTTCGCCCACGGCTTCAACAAGGTCGCCGGCAGCAACACCTACGGCCCGGTCTCCCCGGTTGAGGCGCTGGGAATCTGGCCGACCTCGAACTACCGCCTCGACGCGGCCGGCGGCGCTCACCTGACCGGTCTCGCCGGCGCGATCGCGGTGCTGGCGTTGCTGGTCGGCGTCGCCTGGTGGGTGCGGCGCGGCGAGCTGACGATCCCGGTCGCCCTCGGCGCCAGCGCCCTCCTCTATCTCGCCTCGCTCCCCTTCAGCGGCGACTACTCCCAGGCCAAGGCGCTGATGATCGCCGCCCCCCTGGCGATGCTCGTCGCCATCCGCCCCCTCCTCACCGAACTCCCAACCTGCTTCCCCGGCCGAGGTCGCACTTCTATCCGCATAGCGACGAGAAATGCGACATCGGCCGGGGGCAAGGCGCTGCGTCTGGGGTGGGCAGTGCTGGCGGTGGCGTTCGTGGGGGGCGCGCTCTACTCGAGCTTCTTGGTGCTGCGGGACGCGCCGGTGGGGCCGCCGGGGCATGGGAGCGAGCTGAAGGCGTTTCTGCCGATCGTCCATGGCGAGCCGGTGCTCTACGCCGGACAGGATCGCTACGCGGCCTACGAGCTGCTCGGCGCCGACACGCACGTGCCGCTGGTCGAGTTCCCCGACGCCGAAGTAGCGTCCAACCCGGAGAAGCCGTTCGACACCGGCGACGCCTACAGCCCGATCGACTTCGACTCCTTCTCGCGCGGCACGCTCGAACACTTCGACTACGTGATCTCCAGCCGCGCGGCCTGGAACAGCAAGGCGCCTCCCAATTTCAAGCGGGTTGCCGCGACGCCCTCCTACGTGCTCTGGAAGCGGATCGGCCCGACCCCGGAGGATCGCCACGTCCTGCTCGAGGGGACCGAGGCCGGGGCGCTCGCCGGCTGCGCCTCACCGGAGATTCGCATCCTGCTCGGCAGCCCGGGCCGAGCCTCGCTCTTCGCCGACGCCGTGATCGGTCCCAAAGCCGCCTGGGACGAGGGCAGCGTGCTCGGGGCCGGGGAGCGGACTTCGCAGGCGCTGAACCTGGCCGCGGGCAGCTGGAACCTCTCGATCCAGTACTTCTCCCCCTTCGACCTGACCCTCTCCGCCCCCGGCTTCCGGGAACCGCTGAAGGCGGCGCTCGACGGCCAGCGGCCAAACACGATCAGCCTCGGCAACAACGGCCAGTTCTGGCCCGCCGGACGCTACGAGAGCGACGGCGGCGAGGTCAGGCTCACGCTCTCGAGCACCGACGCCACCGCCCTGCAGAGCCTCAGCGGCTACGACGGCAAGGCCTACGTCGGCGAGCTGGTCGCGGTGCCGGCCGAGCCGCATCGGATTGTGCCTCTGAGCCAGGCCTGCAATGCCTGGATCGACTGGTACGAATCGCCCGCGGCGCCCTAAGCGGCCTTTGCCGCCATCCGCTCCGGTGAGACCCGAACGACGTCCCAGACCAGGCCCGCCTTCTCCAGCCCGTCGATGACGAGGGCCGAGATGTCCACCTGATAGCGGCCGAGGCCGTGGACGGCCGAGGTCGGGAAGGCGTGGTGGTTGTTGTGCCAGGCCTCGCCGAAGGTGGGGATCGCGATCAGGGCCAGGTTGCGCGACTGATCGGTCGTCTCGAAGTCGCGATTGCCGAAGACGTGGCAGAGCGAGTTGATGCTGTAGGTGAAGTGGTGGAGGACGAAAACGCGGACCAGGCCGCCCCAGAGCAGGCCGGTGACCGCGGCGAAGAGGGTGCCGCCGATCACCCAGCCGAGCGCGAAGGGGAGGAAGAGCCCGCCGATCGCCCAGAGCAGGAAGGTGCGGTCGACCCAGCTGATCGTCGGGTCCTCGAGCAGGTCCGGCGCGAATCGCTCCTTGCTGCCACGCTGGGTGTGGATGAAGAGCCAGCCCATGTGAGCGTGGAAGAGGCCGCGCAGGGCGCCGCTCCAGCCGAGGCCATGATCGACATGGGGGCTGTGGGGATCCCCCTCTTCGTCGGAGAAGGCGTGGTGCTTGCGGTGGTCGGCGACCCAGGAGATCACCGGGCCCTCGATCGCCGCCGAGCCGAGGATCGCCAGCAGGCCGTGCAACCACCTGTGGGTCTTGAAGCTGCGGTGGGTGAGGTGGCGGTGGAAGCCGACCGTGATCCCGAGCCCGGTCAGCAGGTACATGCCGGCGAAGAGGAAGACGTCGCTCCAGTGCAGCGCCTTGCCCCAGACCTGCCAGCCGGCAAGGCCGATGGCGACAAAGGGAATCAGCGTCACCAGGCCGGTGATGATGCGGTCGCGGGTCTCGTTCTCGACTGGCTGGATGTCGGAGGGGAGCGGGCCGGCGGCGGACGACATAGCCGCGATCATACGGCCGGCTGTCACCGGACGATGTCGAATTCAGGTCGACGGGCCGATTTGTCGCCATATAGGCCGCTTTTAGGCCCATCGGCCGGTTGTTAGGGTGCGGCCGATGGCGTTCGCTGACACCGGGCGGTTGCGAAGGGAGATCGAGGCTCGCATCCCGGAACGGCCGTTCAGCGTCGAGTTCTGGGACGGGACCAGGCTTCCCTCCACCTCCGGCGACGGCCCCACTTTCACGGTCCGCTCTCCGCGCGCCGCCGCCCACGTGCTGCGGGCGCCGGGCCAGCTCGGTCTAGGTCGCGCCTACGTCGGCGGCGAGATCGAGGTCGACGATATGGACGCCGTGATCGAGCTGCTCGACGGCTGGCAGCTGCCGCCGCTCGACGGCGCCGACAAGCGGGCGCTGCTGCTCGGCGCGGTGCGCGCGGCGGGACTGACCAGGCCCCCGCCCCGCCCCATGGCAGAGCTGCGCCCCAGCGGCCGCCGCCACAGCAAGGAGCGCGACGCCCGCGCCGTCCGCCACCACTACGACGTCTCGAACGAGTTCTTCGCCCTCTTCCTCGACGAGTCGACCACCTACAGCTGCGCGATCTTCTCCCGCGGCGCGACGACGCTGGAGGAAGCGCAGGAAGAGAAGCTGGAGATGGTCGCCCGCAAGCTGGAGCTGAAAGAGGGGGACCGGGTGCTCGACGTCGGCTGCGGCTGGGGCAGCTTCCCACTCTGGGCGGCGACCAGGCACGGCGCCAGCGTCGTCGGCATCACCCTCTCCCCTCCCCAGGCCGAGAAGGCGCGGCAGCGGGCCGAGGAGGCCGGCGTCGCCGACCAGGTCGAGATCCGCGTCATGGACTACCGCGACCTGGCTGGAGAGCGCTTCGACGCGATTGCCAGCATCGGCATGGTCGAGCACGTCGGAGTCGCCCAAATCGACGTCTACGCGCAGACCCTGGCGGGGCTGCTGGAGCCGGGCGGGCGCCTGCTCAACCACGGCATCGCCCGCCTCCGCCACACCGACGCCGAAGCGGGGGCGTTCTCGGAGCGCTACGTCTTCCCCGACGCCGCGCCGCTG
The DNA here is from genome assembly GCA_963699125.1 of uncultured Actinomycetes bacterium. Taxonomy (GTDB): domain Bacteria; phylum Actinomycetota; class Thermoleophilia; order Solirubrobacterales; family 70-9; genus VAYN01. The sequence continues at coordinate 2,126,346 of OY969417.1, read as the reverse complement.
CACCTCTCGCGGGTGCTGGTGGCGCTGGAACGAGCCAGCTTCGTCACCCGCCACGTCGAGGAGTTCGGCGCCGACTACGCCGAGACCCTGCGCCACTGGGCGCGTCGGCTCGACGACAACCTCGATGAGGCGATCCGCCTCGCCGGCCCGGAACGGGTCCGCGTCTGGCGTCTCTACCTGCGCGCCGCCCGCAACGGCTTCGAATCGGGCTTCACCTCGATCTACCAGACGAGGTGCAGCCTCGGCTAGGCGGGGAAGCCGTCGGCGACCGAGGTGATCGCCCAGTCGGCGCCGGCCTGGCGCAGCTCCTCGACGCTGAAGTTGCCGGTGGCGACGCCGACGACCTGGATCCCGGCGCCGTGGCCGGCGACGACGTCGCGGGGGGTGTCGCCGACCGAGATGCTCGCCCCCTTGGTCAGGGTGCCTCCGGAGACGAGGCTGCCGCGCTCCAGCGCGCGGCGGGTCAGCTCGGTGCGGTCGTTGGAGTCAGAGCCGTAGCCGCCGAAGGAGAAGAAGCGGTTGAGGCTGGCACGAGTGAGCTTGATGTGGGCGGCGGCTTCGACGTTGCCGGTGGTCAGCCCGAGCAGGTGGCCGCGGTCGACGAGGCGATCGAGCAGCTCCTCGATGCCCGGCATTACCCGGTAGCCGTCGGATTCGTCGACCGCGCCGGAGAGATGGCGCAGGTAGCGACCCATCGCCGCCGCCAGCTCGCGGCCGTCGGGGTCGCGACCGAGGATATGGCGGAGGGCAACGCGACCGACCTCGGGGTCGGTCATCCCCGACTCGGTTACGTCGCGAATGTCCAGCGGGTTGTCGTAGAGCTCGACGAACGCCCGCTTCCAGGCCTCACCACCGGCGCCGCCGGTGGTGATCAGGGTTCCGTCGATGTCGAAGAGGACCGCCTCGATCACGCGCCAAGGCTATCCGCGCGGGAACGCCGTTCGGGCCCTGACCAGACCCACCCGGTGGCGGAAGCCCCCGATCGACCGCCCGCGCCGGAAGCGGCGGTGAAGGCGATGACTCGCCGTTCTAGCGCTCACTATCGGGTCGCCGCGACCGGTGAGCGTGGCCGTGAGTGGGCCGGCGTCGGTGACGACGCGGAGAGTCGCGGTCTGTGTCCCGGTGCTGTCGGGGGCGAAGCGGACGCGAAGCAGGCACTCGGCGCCTGCGCTGAGCTCTTTGCCGGTGCATTCGTCACCAGCGAGCAGAAATTGGTCCAAATCGGCGCCGACTATCGCCGCGGCGTGGACCTCGAGCGGCGTGCTGCCATCGTTGCGCACGGCGAAGGAGTGGCCGGCGCTCCTGCCGCCGACGGCGACGTCGCCGAAGCCGTAGCCGCCGGGCAGCAGCGTCACCGCCGGGGCGATCCCTTCGCCGCTCAGTTCGACCATCGTGCCGCCTTCGGAGTCGCCGAAGAAGGCCAGGCGGGCCAGCTTGGGACCAGCGGACTGCGGGATGAAGCGGATGTGTGCGCTGCAGCTCCCCGCTGGCATCACCGGGGCGCTGGTGCAGCTCTCGTCCAGCAGGCGGAAGCTGCCAGCGTCGCCGCCGGCGATGACGCCGATGAAGAAGCTCGCCGGAAGGTCGCCGGAGTTGCTGAGGACAATGGTGTGGATGGCCCCGACCGCCCCAGCGGTCTCAGCACCGAAGGCGGCGGGGTTCTCAGCGGCCGCGACAACCGCTCGTCCGCCACGGCCTTTGAGGGCGGCGGAGAAGGAGTAGCCGTTGACGTTCGCGCGCAGCTCGGCTTCGTAGGCGACGGTGTCGTGCGGGCCGAACCAAACTTCGATCGAGCAGGTGTCACCGGGCTGCAGCCAGCGGCCCCAGCAGTCGCTGGAGCCGGTCCCGAAGGCGCCCGAGCCACCGACGATTTCGATGTTGTTCAGCTGCAGCTGCGCTTCGCCGCTGTTGGCGAGCTGGAACTGGGTCGACTGGCCGCGGTCGATCTGCTGGATGCCGAAATCGTGGCCGGCCGGGGTGAAGGCGAGTTGGGGCAAGGCGGCGAGCCCCGAGAGCGCGACGCTCTGTTCCGGTGCTTCGTGGAGCTGGAAGCTCAGCGTCGCCTGCTTTTCGCCGGGGCCGCCGGGGACGAAGCTGACCCAGGCGGAGCAGTGCTGGTTCGGCTGCAGGGGCCCGCAGTCGGTGCCGCCGAAGTTGAAGGCCGCCGCGTCCGCCCCCTCAATCGAGACTTTTTCGATCCCGGCCTCGGCTTCGCCTTCGTTGACGATGTCGAACTGCTGCGCCTGCGACTGGTAGCCAACGGTCGTAATCGGGAAGATCGCCGGCGAGGGCGTGACCACGAGATTCGGGAGGGCGCCTTCGGGCGGGGCCGCGAGACTCGAGGCCGGCAGGACGAGCGCGGCGAGAGCGAGGAGGGAAAGGACGGTGGCGCCGGCAAGCCTCAGCAGGGGGATCAGTTTGGGCATGCTGCCTCATCGGGCCTGGACGACGTCCGCTTGAGGCTGGATCGAAAAGTTCATCCAAGCAGATAGAAACAGGCTGGTTTTTTGTACAAGATGGACAGCCCGCGGGCACCCGACTCAGTGCTCGCCCTCGAGCAGATCCCGCTGGCTGAGCGCGTAGAGCAGCCCCAGCGAGGGCAGGACGAGCACCGCCGCGATCGCGAAGACGGCGATGACGACGCTCAGGGTCGGGTCCGGCGCCGCCGCTTCGTCGATTCTCAGCGAGGTCGGCAGCAGGTAGGGGAACTGGGCGACCCCCCAGCCCCAGATCACCGCCACGACGGCGCCCGCCGCGAGCGGGCGCAGCAAAACCCGGTCGACGGGCCTCAAAGCGTCCGCGTAGTCCGCTTTGAGGCCCGTCGACCCGCGGAGAACGAGGAGACCGAGGAGTGCGAGGCCGCAGAGCGTGGAGAGCACGACCAGGGGTAGGCCCTGGTCGACCAATCGGTCGAAGACGTAGCGGGCTTCGGCGTGGAGCTCGATCAACCCCACCGCGGCGGCGATCCCAGCGACGGCGGCGGCCACCAGCGCCCGCCGCACGAAGTAGCGCTCGAGATCGCTCTCCCCGGCGCGGCGGGCGTCGCCGACGAGGAAGACCGCTGCTAGGTAGGCGCCGGTGGCGACGAACATCGCCCCGGTCAGCAGCGGCAGCGGTTGCAGCCAGCTGGAGAAGGCGTCGCCGTTGCCGTCTGCCGGGACGTTGCCGGCGGCGATCGCGCCGACGACCGTACCCATGAAGAACGGCGTCAGGACGGAGGAGAGGGCGAAGGTGGCCCCCGCGGCCTGACGCGCCCGCAATCCCTCGATCGACTTGCGGAAGGCGAAGCCGGCGCCGCGCAAGACGATCCCGACCGCGGCCAGCGCGATCGGCACATACAACGTCGTCATCACCGCGCTGAAGGCGGGCGGGAAGGCGGTCCAGAGGACGACGAGGATGAAGATCAACCAGACGTGGTTGGCCTCCCAGACGGGAGTCAACGAGCGCTGGATCAGCCCCCGCGGCCGCTCCCCCCTCTCAGCGTCCCCCGCAATCAGGTCCCAGAACCCCCCACCAAAGTCGGCGCCACCGAAGAGCGCGTAGAAGGTCGCCCCGACCCAAAGAATCCCCGCCGCCGCATCCGCCCTGCTCATACGCCCGCGTCCTCCGCGCGGCCGATGGGCCTGAAAGCGTCCATATAGTCCGCTTTCAGGCCCATCGGCCCTCGTTTTGGGGGGCGTAGGGGGTGCCGTCGGGGTCGGGGGCGCCGTCGCGCCAGCGGCGGGACATGTTGCGGAGGACGAGGATGGCGATCGTGCCGAGCGCCGCGTAGAGCAGCAGCACGAGGGCGAAGCTGAACCAGATCCCCTCCGCCTCGGTCACCGCTTCGGAGGTGCGCATGTAGCCCTGGACGATCCAGGGCTGGCGGCCGACCTCGGTGACGATCCAGCCGCACCAGAGGGCGAGGATCGAAGCCGCCCCCGAGACCGCGACCGCGCGCAGGAACCACGGGGTCCGCGGGATGTCGCGCCGTTTCCACCAGACAACCGCCAGCCAGGCACCAAGCGCCAGCAACGCGGTGCCGATCCCAACCATCGCGTCGAAGGCGAGGTGGAGCAGGGTGTTGGCGGGCGGGCGTTTGTCGGCCGGGATGTCCTCCAGCCCGATCACCTTGGTATCGGCGCTAAAGCCGACCAGGAAGGAGTCGAGGTCGGGGATCGGGATCGCCGCCTTGACGCCGTCGGAGGTGCAGATGCCGCCGACGTACTCGGTCTGGTGGGTGCCGGTCTCCTGGATGCACTCCATGCCGGCGAACTTGGCCGGCTGGTGGTCGGCGACTTCGCGGGCCGCGGTATCGCCGACAAAGAGCTGGATCGGGGTGGCGATACAGCCGATCGCCAACGGGATCAGCAGCCCTAGCCGGTGCAGGCGGTCGCGCCGCCCCTTCAGCATCCCGACCGCGTAGATCGAGGCGACGAGGAAGCCGACGACCATGTAGGCGGCAAGGATCATGTGCGGCACCTCGTAGCCGGTCGCCGGGTTGATCAGGACCTTCCAGGGATCGGTGTCGACGACCTTGCCGGCCGCGTTCAGGGTGAAGCCCTGCGGCTGGTTCATCCAGGCGTTGGCGGCGACGACCGAGAAGGCGCCGCCGATCCCGGTGATCACCATCGGCACCCCGGACCAGAAGTGGGCCCAGCCGCCGAGCCGCTTCCAGCCGTAGATGTAGATCGCCAGGAAGATCGCCTCGAGGAAGAAGAAGATGCCCTCGATCGCGAAGGCGACCCCGAAGGTGGCGCCGAAGCGGTCCATGAAGCCGGGCCACAGCAATCCGAACTCGAAACTGAGCACGGTGCCGGTGACGGCGCCGACCGCGAAGGTGACCGCCATCGCCTTCGACCAGCGGCGGGCGAGCTCGATCGCGTCGCGGTCGCCGCGCTTCAGCCCCAGGTAGTTGGCGACCAGGATCGTCGCCGGCAGGGCGACGCCGAGGCAGGAGAGGACGATGTGGAAGCCGAGCGTGAACGCCATCTGCTCGCGCGCGGCGAGCAGGTTAGAGGCCGACGCCGCCAGCGGGAGCGGGTCGAGCGCGGGCACGCCCTATTCCTCGGCGGGGCCCTCGCGCCTGCCCTGCCAGTAGCGGCGGATCAGCGCGTTGGTGGAGCTGTCGTGGTGCAGCTTCGGCTCGCGGCTCGCCTGCAGCTCGGGGATGATCGCCACGGCCAGAACCTTGCCCAGCTCGACCCCCCACTGGTCGAAGGAGTCGATCCCCCAGATCGCCCCCTGGGTGAAGACGCTGTGCTCGTAGAGGGCGACGAGCTTGCCCAGCGTCTGCGGGGTGAGGCGGTCGGCGAGGATCGTGTTCGAGGGCCGGTTCCCCTCCATCACCCGGTGCGGAACGACCTCCTCCGCCGTCCCCTCCTCGCGCACCTGCTCGGCGGTTTTGCCGAAGGCCAGCGCCTCGCCCTGAGCGAAGACGTTCGACATCAGCAGGTCGTGGTGATCGCCGAGCGGGTTGTTGGAGTGGATGAAGCCGATGAAGTCGCAGGGAACCAGCCGCGTCCCCTGGTGGAGCAGCTGGTAGAAGGAGTGCTGGCCGTTGGTGCCCGGCTCGCCCCAGTAGATCGCGCCGGTGTCGTAGTCGACGCGGGCGCCGTCGACGCTGACGTGCTTGCCGTTGGACTCCATCGTCAGCTGCTGCAGGTAGGCGGGGAAGCGGTGCAGGTACTGATCGTAGGGGAAGACGCCGCAGGTCTGGGCGCCGAAGAAATCGCCGTACCAGACGGCGAGCATGCCCATCAGCATCGGCAGGTTTTCCCCCGAGGGCGTCTCGCGGAAATGCTCGTCCATGGCGTGGAAGCCGGTCAACATCTCGGCGAAGTGGGCGGGCCCGATCGCCAGCATGGTCGAGAGGCCGATCGCCGAGTCCATCGAGTAGCGGCCACCCACCCACTCCCAGAAGCCGAACATGTTGTCGCGGTCGATGCCGAACTTGGTGACCTCCGCGGCGCTGGTGGAGACGGCGACGAAGTGCTTGGCGACCGCCGCCTCGTCGCCGCCGAGGCCAGCCACCACCCACTCGCGCGCGGTGTGGGCGTTGGTCATCGTCTCCAGCGTCGTGAAGGTCTTCGAGGAGATCACGAACAGGGTCTCCTCGGGGTCGAGGTCGCGGGTGGACTCGACGAAGTCGGTGGCGTCGACGTTGGAGACGAAGCGGAAGGTCATCTCGCGGCGGGAGAAGTGGCGCAGCGCCTCGTAAGCCATCACCGGGCCGAGGTCGGAGCCGCCAATGCCGATGTTGACCACGTTGCGGATCGGCCGGCCGCTGTGGCCGCGCCACTCGCCAGAGCGGACCCGCTCGCAGAAATCGGACATCCGGTCGAGCGTCTCGTGCACCTCCTTGACCACGTCGACGCCGTCGACGACGAGTGAGCGGCCGCGCGGCATCCGCAGCGCCACGTGCAGCACCGCGCGGTCCTCGGAGACGTTGATGTGCTCGCCGCGGAACATCGCTTCGCGGCGCTCTTCGACGCCGCGCTGCCGGGCCAGCTCGCCGAGCAGCAGCAGCGTTTCGTCGGTGACGCGGTTCTTCGAGAAGTCGAGGTGGAGGCCGGCGCCGCCGGCGACTAGACGCTCGCCGCGCTCGGGGTCGGCAGCGAAGAAGTTTCGCAGATGGGCGCCGCCGATCTCCGCAAAGTGCGCCTCCAGCGCCCGCCACGCCGGGGCATCCCGCAGCCCGGCACTCACCGTGGTTCCCTTGTGACGCCACGCGTAACAAAGGAACCACGCTGCGGGGGGTGGCTCACGCGCTCGCGGCTCCCACCTGGGACCTGATCGAGCCGAGCAGCTCTTCCCAGGACTTGACGAAGCTCGCCTTGCCCTCCTCCTGCAGGCGCGCGGCCAGGGCTGCGACGTCGATCCCCGCCTCGGCGAACTCGGCCAGCACCTGCTCGGAGCTGCCGCCGTCGGCGGGCAATAGGTCCCCCACCTCGCCGTGGTCGGCGAAGGCGTGCAGAGTGCTCTCCGGCATCGTGTTGACCGTGAAGGGTGAGGCCAGCGCCTCGATGTAGAGGGTGTCGGAGGCGTCGGGGTCCTTGGTGCCGGTGCTGGCCCAGAGCAGGCGCTGAGCGCGAGCGCCCTCGTTGAGCAAGCGCTGCCAGCGGTCGGAGTCGAGCAACTCATGGTAGGCGCGGTAGGCGCGGCCGCCGATCGCAACGCCGAGGCGGTTGCGCAGCTCCTCCGAGACCTCCTCGCCGACGGCGACGTCCCAGCGGCTGATGAAGAGCGAGGCGACCGAGGCGACGTTGGGGTCCAGCCCGGCGTCGATCCGCCGTTCGATCCCGCGCATGTAGGCCTCGGCGGCGCCGAGGTAGTGCTCGTCGTCGAACAGCAGGGTGACGTTGATCGGCACCCCGGCGAAGATCGACTCCTCGATCGCCTCGCGGCCTGCCTCGGTGCCGGGGATCTTGATGAAGAGGTTGTCGCGCTCGGCCTTGGCGTGGAGCATGGCCGCCTGCTCAATCGTCGCCTCGGCGTCGTCGGCGAGCAGCGGCGAGACCTCGAGCGAGGCGAAGCCGTCGACGCCGTCGGTGCGCTCGTGGACCGGGGCGAAGAGGTCGGTGGCGTCGCGCAGGTCGGCGACCGCCAACTCGAAGAAGACCTCCTCGTCGGAGCCGGCGCCGGGGCCGAGCTCGGCGATCTGCTCGTCGTAGGCGTCGCCAGCGGAGATCGCCTTGTCGAAGATCGTCGGGTTCGAGGTCAGCCCAGTGACCGAGAACTCCTCGATGTAGCCGGCGAGGGTGCCATCGGCCAGCATCGTGCGGGTGATGTTGTCGAGCCAGAGGCTCTGCCCCAGTTCGTGCAGTCGTGCGGTTGCCTTCACGAGCGATCCCCTTCAGGTCGTTGACGGTTGGACGGCCGCGCGCCCCGCGACCGCGCGCACCACCTTGGCGATCTCCTCCGGCGTGAAGCCGAACTCCGCCTCGACGTCCTTGAATGGCGCCGACTGGCCGAAGGTGCGCATGGCGACGATCTCGCCATCCCCTCCAACGTAGCGCTCCCAGCCCTGCGGCGAGCCCTCCTCGATCGCGACCCTGGCGGTGACCGCCGGCGGCAGCACCTGGTCACGGTACTCGGCGTCCTGGCGGTCGAAAAGCTCCCAGCAGGGCAGGCTGACGACGCGCGAGCGGATCCCCTCGCCGCTCAGCGTCTCGTGGGCGCCGACGGCGAGCTGGACCTCGCTGCCGGTGGCGATCAGGATCACCTCGGGGTCGCCTCCCTCGGCGTCGGCGAGCACGTAGCCGCCGCGCCGCACCCCCTCCGCCGAGGCGTAGCGGGAGCGGTCGAAGACCGGCACGTTCTGGCGGGTGAGGACGAGGGCGACGGGGTTGTGGGTGCGGTCGATCGCCAGGCGCCAGGCCTCGGCGACCTCGTTGGCGTCGGCAGGGCGGATCACGTCGAGGTGCGGCATCGCCCGCAGCGAGGCGAGCTGCTCGATCGGCTGGTGGGTCGGGCCGTCCTCGCCGAGGCCGATCGAGTCGTGGGTGAAGAGGTGGATCACCGGCAGCTCCATCAGCGCCGAGAGGCGGATGCCGGGGCGGCCGTAGTCGGAGAAGGTGAGGTAAGTCGACCAGAGGGGCTTCAGCTTTGAGAGCGAGAGGCCGTTGCAGGCCGCGGCGGCGGCGTGTTCGCGGATCCCGTAGTGGATCTGGCGGCCGCCGAAGCCCCCCGGCTCAAAATTCGTCACGCCGTCGAAGTTGAGCCGGACCGAGGTCGAGTCGGTGAGGTCGGCCGAGCCGGCGATCAGCCACGGCACCCGCTCGGCTACCGCGTTCTGGACCTTGTTCGAGGCCTTGCGGGTAGCGAGGCCCTTCTCTTCGTCGGCCTCGAAGGAGGGGATCCCCGCGTCCCAGTCGTCGGGAAGCTGGCGCCGCTGCATCATCTCGATCTCCGCAGCCAGCTCGGGGTTGGCGCCGCGGTAGGACTCAAGTGCCTGTCCCCAGGAGGCGTGCAGCTCAGCTCCGCGCTTGCCGACCCCTTCGGCGAAGCGCTCCATGACCCCGTCGGGGACGAGGAACTGCGCGTCCTCGGGCCAGCCGTAGGCGCGCTTGGTCAGCTTGATCTCCTCCTCGCCCAGCGGTTCGCCGTGGGCGGACTCGGTGTCCTGCTTGTTCGGCGAGCCCCAACCGATGTGGCTGTCGACGACGATCAGGGTCGGGCGACCGACCTCGGCCTTGAACGCCTCGAAGGCGCGCGCGAGCAGCCCGGCGTCGTTGGCGTCGCCGACCCGGATCACGTTCCAGCCGTAGCCCTCGAAGCGGCTGAGGACGTCGTCGTCGTAGGCAAGGGCGGTGTCGCCGTCGATCGTGATGTGGTTGTTGTCGTAGAGCCAGCAGAGGTTGTCGAGCTTGAGGTGACCGGCGAGCGAGGCGGCTTCGTGGGAAACGCCCTCCATCAGGCAGCCGTCGCCGGCCAGCGCGTAGACGTCGAAGTCGAACAGCTCGGCTCCGAAGCGCTCGCCCTGCCACTTCGAGGCAAGCGCCATCCCGACCGAGGTCGCGATCCCCTGACCGAGCGGGCCGGTCGTCGTCTCGACCCCGGAGGTCCAGCGATACTCGGGGTGGCCCGGCGTGCGCGAGTGCAGCTGGCGGAATTCTTCGATCTCGTGCAAGCTGACCGCGGGCTCGTCGAGCACGTTGTAATCGGCGTCGACGCGGCGCACCCCGGCCAGGTGGAGCACCGAGTAGAGCAGCATCGAAGCGTGGCCGGCCGAGAGTACGAAGCGGTCGCGGTTGGGCCAAACCGGGTCGGCCGGGTCGTAGCGCAGGTGATGCTGCCAGAGCTCGTAGGCCACCGGCGCCATCGACATCGGCGTCCCCGGGTGCCCCGAATTCGCCTTCTGCACCGCGTCCATAGACAGCGTGCGGATGGTGTTGATCGCGAGCTGGTCGATGTCCTGAGCCATGCGCGGTGACGATCCTAACCAGAACCGGCAGACGGCTCGACCCACCCACGCGGCGCGCTGGCGCCGGGGGGTCGATGGCTCGCTACTGAAGCGACTAAATACATAGTTAGATATTTATATATGCAGAATACAGATATTGTATTATCTATTAAATGCAGAATCGCCCGCACACGCTCTCGCCCCTAACCGTCGAGGCGGCCCGCTTGCTAGGCGCCCGCATCCAGCTCGCGCGCCGCGAGCGCCGCTGGACCCTGCAGGAGCTGGCCGACCGGGTCGGCGTCACCGCGGTGACGATGCGCAAGGTCGAGCGCGGCGAGCCGACCGTGAGGCTGGGAATCGCTTTCGAGGCCGCGGCGCTGACCGGCGTGCCGCTCTTCGACCCGGATCCCTCGCGCCGCCAGCTCGAGGCCGCCCGCGTCGAGGACCGGCTCGCGGTCCTGCCCCGGCTCGTCCGCAGGCCGACCGAGGTGAACGATGACTTCTGAGCCGGAGCAGGCTTTCGTCTGGATCTGGCTGCCCGGAGCGACCGAGCCGGTCGTCGCCGGCCGCCTCGATCTCGAAGCGGGGGTCCTCACCTTCACCTACGGGCGCAGTTACCTCGAGCGCGAGGACGGGATCCCGATCTACCTCCCCGAGCTGCCACTGGAGCGCGGGGCGATCCCGCCGTTGGTCGGCGAGCTGGCCGGCTGCATCGCCGACGCCGCCCCAGACGCCTGGGGCCAGCGGGTGATCCTCAACCGCCTGACCGGTGGCGCCGCCGCCGACACCGCCGACCTGACCCCGCTGACCTACCTGCTCGAGTCCGGCTCCGACCGCAGCGGCGCCCTCGACTTCCAGGCCTCAGCGTCGGAGTACGTCCCGCGCTCTTTTGACCGGGCAGCGCTGGACGAGCTCGCGGAGTCCGCCGAGCGGGTCGAGCGGGGCGTACCGCTCTCGCCGGCGCTCGACCAGGCGCTGCTGAACGGCAGCACGATCGGCGGGGCACGCCCCAAGGCCCTGCTGCACGACGGAGACCGCGACCTGATCGCCAAGTTCAGCTCGACCACCGACACCTACCCCGTCGTCAAGGGAGAGTTCGTGGCGATGGAGCTGGCCCGACGGGCCGGAATCGAGGTGGCGCCGGTGGAGCTGACCCAGGCGCTGGGCAGGGACGCGCTGCTGGTCAAGCGGTTCGACCGCCCCGGCGGCGGCGTCCGCCGGCCGATGGTCTCGGCCCTGACCGTGCTCGGCCTCGACGAGCTCGGGGGCAGGTACGCGAGCTACGCCGACCTCGCCGACGCCGTCCGCGCCCGCTTCACCGATCCGGCCGCGACCCTGCGCGAACTCTTCGCCCGCATCACCTTCAACGTCCTCAGCGGCAACAGCGACGACCACGCCCGCAACCACTCCGCCTTCTGGGACGGGGCCGAGCTCACCCTCTCGCCCGCCTACGACATCTGCCCATCGCCGCGGGCGGGCGGCGAGACCACCCAGGCGATGGCGATCGGAGGGGACGGCTACCGCTTCAGCCAGGTCGCCGGCTGCGTCGCCCGCGCCGCCACCTACCTCCTGTCGGAGGCGGATGCGCGGGAGATCGTCGACCACCAGATCGAGACCATCGAGACCCAGTGGGACGACGTCTGCGAGCGGGCGGACCTGACCGAGGTCGATCGCAACGGGTTCTGGCATCGCCAGTTCCTCAACCCGTACTCGACAGAGGGATACTGAGCCGGCTCGGCGTCAGGGTTCGATGCGGGTGATCGCGCCGTCGCCGTTGTCGGCGACCCAGACGGCGGTCTCGCCGACCGCGACCGCGCCGGGTTCGGAGCCGACCTCGATCCGCGCCCCCACCGGCTCGCCGCTCTCGAGGTCGATCCGGGTGACCGCGTCCTCGGCGGCGCTGGCGACCCAGACCGTGCTGGTACCGGCGTCGATCCCGCCCGGGCGGCCGCCGACCTCGATCGGGGCGCCGATCACGGCGTGGATCGAGGGGTCGACCTTGGTCACCGTGTTCCCGCGGCTGTTGGCGACCCAGACCAGCCCCTGGGCAACGGTGACCCCGGCGGGCCCGCGGCCGACTGGGATCGGGGCGTCGAAACGGAGGCTGCTGAGGTCGATCCGGCGCACGCTGCCGGTCGAGGCACTGCTGACCCAGAGTCCGCCGGCGCCGACCGCCAGCCGCAGCGGCGCCGCGTGGGGGACGAGCCCACGGCGGTAGACCTGGTCACCCTTGGCGTTGATCGCGCTGACCCCGGCGCCGCGGTCGTCGGCGACCCAGACGCGGCCGCCGCCGAAGGCGATCGGCCCCGGGCGGCCGCCGACCTCGATCCTTGCCTCGACCTGCCCAGCCTGCGGATCGACCCGCAAGACCTCGCCGCTGCTCGGGTCGGAGACCCAGACCGAGCCGGCGCCGACGGCGACTCCGGAGATACCCGCGCCAAGTGGCAAGGGCTTGCCGACCGGGTCACCCGTCGCCGGGTCGAGCCGGGTCAGGGTGCCGTCGGGCTGGCTGGTGACCCAGATCGCGTCGGACGAGGCGGCGACCCGGAGCGGGGCGCGGCCGACCGGGATCGGATCCGATACCTCGACGCCCCCACCGCCGAGCAGGGCGGCGACGAGAACGGCCATGCCGGCGGCCACCGCGACCCCGGCGCCGATCCACTGCAGCCTCCTCCCCCGTAGGCGGCCGAAGCTCGGCCCGCCCGCCCGGGTCGGCACGGTGGGATGCTCGGCGGAGCGGGAGAGCACCCGCGTGCTCGCCAGGCTCGCGTCCTCGTGCTCGCGGGCGGCGGCGATCAGCTCGCCGGCGCTCGGGTAGCGGTCAACGGGGTCCTTGGAGACGGCCCGTTCGATCACCGCGTCGAGCCCCTCCGGCATCTCCGGCTCGGTGTCGGCTTCCTTGCGCGCATAGGGAACGATCCCGGTCAGCGCCTCGTAGAGCACGCAGCCGAGCGAGTAGATGTCGGCGGCCGGCCCGACCGCGCCGCCGCGCCACTGCTCCGGCGACATGTACTCGGCGGTGCCGACCACCGAGGCGCCGCTGACCGCCCCGCTGTCCCCGAGAGCCTTGGCGAGGCCGAAGTCGGAGAGGTAGGCGCGGTCGCCTTCGACCAGGACGTTGTGCGGCTTGACGTCGCGGTGGACGATGCCGGCCGCGTGGGCGGCGTCGAGCGCTTCGGCGACCTGGCCGAGTAGGGCGATCGCGCGGGCCGGCGGCAGCGGTCCCTCGCGGTCGATCGTCCGCCGCAGGTCGCCACCCTCGACCAGCCGCATCGCGACGATCAGCTCGCCGTCGACCTCGCGCGAGTCGTAAACCTGCACCACCGAGGGGTGGTCGAGGCGGGCGGCGAGCCGCGACTCGCGCAGGAAGCGCTCGCGGAAGCCGTCGCGGTCGGCCAGCTCGCGGGCGATCACCTTCAGCGCCACCGGCCGTTCCAGCCCGAGGTGGATCGCCCGGTAGACAACCCCCATCCCGCCGCGCGCGATCAGCGCGTCGATGCGGTAGCCGGCAAGCGTGGACCCAATGGCCGGTTCTTCTGCCACTCGGCGGGTTATATCGCCCCTGACGAGACTCAGGGAACGTCAGGCAAGAACGCAAGGGCCCCGGATAGCAGCGCTATCCGGGGCCCGAGGACACCGCCTGACGGACCTGAGTCCGTCAGGGCACCGGCTGCCATGCGATAACCGGTCCGATGGCAGTGCCGTCTTTGGCGGAGACGTCGAAGCCTTCCGCCAGCTCGGTCTGGCGGCGGCTGGCGACGTCGATCGAGACCAGCGACTGCCGGTCTTCGGCCGCGACGAAGGCGGCGACGCGCTTCCCGTTGGAGGAGAAGACGCCGTTGGTCTCCGAGCTGTCCGGCAGCTGGCAGAGCTTGCGCGCCTTGGCCGGTCCGATCCGCTTCGACCACAGCCCCTGGTCGCGGCGGAACAGCAGCGTGTGGCCGTCCGGGGTGACGTCTTCGACGTAGGCCGAGCCGACCCCCGCCACCAGCGACTTCACTTTGGCGCCGTTGGCGCGCATCGTGTAGACGTCGGCGTAGGCGGCCGGGCCGTCGCTGCTCTCGCCGCGGCTGAAGAGGACGCCGCCGGCGAAGAAACGGGGCTCGAACTCATCGACGCCGACGGTCCTCGTCAGCCGCGCCAGGCCGGAGCCGTTCGGGCGGACCGAGTAGAGGTCCTCGCTGCCGCCTTCGGGCCCGGCGCTACCGCGAACGAAGACGATCGTGCGGCCGTCGGGGGAGAAGTCGGCGTCGTGGTCGTTCCCGACGCCGCTGGTGAGGGCGCGGACGCCGCCGCCCATGGCACGGACCGCGTAGAGGTCCGCTGCGGCGCCGGCCGCGGCGCGGCGCTCGAAGACGACGTAGCGGCCGCTCGGCGAGACGACCGGAGCCGAGTCGAGCTCGGCGCCGCTGGTCAGCCGTCGCTGGCCGGAGCCGTCGGGGCGGACCGAGTAGACGTCGCCGCCGCGAACGAAGGCGATCGTCCTGCCGTCGGGGGAGAAGGCGGGTTCGGTGTCGGTCGGGTCTTCGGTCAGCTGGTTGAGCCGCCCGTCGCGGACGGCGAAGAGGCCACCTTTGGCGACGCCGCCGACGCTGGTCGATTTGGAGAAGACGACAGCTCCGGTGGACGGCGCCGCCGAGGCGGCCGCCGGCACAGCGAGGCTGACGAGTGCGATCAGTGAGGTGACGATGGTGCGGTAGTGCATGGCTTCCTTTCGGTTGGTTGGTGCTGCCAACCGATCCTGCGCCCCGCGCCCGTGCGCACCAACGCCACCCGCGCCTCCCATCGGGCCGCGTTTGGCCTGCTTCGAGCCACCGGCCCCCGGCAGGCGCCGCGACTACCAGGCGATCCTCGGGTCGATGCTGGTGCCCGATTCGAGGTTGTGCACCTCTCCCTCGATCGTCCTTTCGCCGCTGAGGACGTCGATCGAGTCGAGGGAGATCTGTTCGTCGAAATAGAACAGGTAGGCGAATCTGCGCCCGTCGGGGGAGAAGACCAGGCTGGAAGCACCGCCGATCCCGAGCTTCCGGGCGGGGATCGACTGCCTCGCCATCGGGCTCAATCGTTTTGCCCAGAGGCCGTGGTAGTCGCTGAAGAGCAGCAGGCGGCCGTTGGGGGAGACCGCTCTAATCGTCGCCCCCCTGCCCCTGGCCACCGCGACCCCGACGCCGGCGCCGTTACGGCGCATCGCGAAGACGTCGGCGTAGCCCCCCGCCACCGTCTTGCGACGGTCGAAGACGATGCCGCCGACGAAGTAGTGCGGCCTGAGCTCGTCCTCCGGCGTCGAGGTCAGCCGCCTCAGCCCGATCCCCGTCGGCCGCACGGAGTAGAGCTCCGCGTTGGTCCCGCCATCCGCTGCAGCGAGGTCGCGCACGAAGACGATCGCCTTGCCGTCGGGGGCGACCTCGGCTTCGCGCTCGTCCTCGGGGGTCGCGGTGAGCGCCCGCGGGGAGCCGCCTTCGACATCGATCGCGTAGAGGTCGCGAGGCGCATCGTCGCCAGCCCGCCTGGCGAAGACGACGAGCTGGCCGTCGCGGGAGAAGAGCGGCCGCCCGTCGACCTCGGGGCCGCTGGTCAGCTGCCGCTGCTCGGAGCCGTCGAACCGCATTGCCCAGACGTCGCCGGCGCGAACGAAGGCGATCCGTTCGCCGTCGAGCGCGACGCTCGGCTCCGCGTCGCCCGGAACTCGGGTCAATCGTTCGAGATACCGGTGGCGCAACCTGAAAAGGCCGCCGCTGACGATTTCGGGACCGGCCGTCCCTTCCGGGGGTTCTTCCGTCGTCGTTTTCGAATAGACGATCCCCCTGGGGACAGACGCCCTCGCATCGTCCGCCAGCACATAGACGAGCGAGGCGAGCAGGAGGGTGGCGATCGTGGCGTGGCGGCGCACGATCGGGTCAGCGCGGGCGGTCGAGGCCGAGCTCGATCACCCGGGCGGCGATCTGGCGGGGGCGGTCGCGGCCGGCGTCGCCGGCGACGTCGAGCTTGGCGGCGAGGCCGTCGAGGCGGCGCTGGGCGGTGCGCTCGCTGACGTGCAGGGCCGCGGCGATCTCGGCCCTGGTGGCGGGACGGCCGGCGAAGGCGCCCTCGCTGCGGTAGGGGGCGACGAGGGCGGCGGCAGTCGCCCGCTCCTCCTCGCTCAGCGCCACCGAGGGCTGGCCGCTCGCCACCGTCGCGCCGGGCGCCACCGTCGCGCCGGTCGAGATTTCGAGCCGGTGGCCGCCGACGATCAGGGTGTCGCCGTCGCGCAGGCGGCGCGGGCGGTCTAGCGGCTCGCCGTTGAGGGCGGTGCCGTTGCGGCTGTCGAGGTCGGTCGCCATCAGCACATCGCCGCGGCGCTCGATCTCCAAGTGGTTCCAGGAGACCGCCTCGTCCTCGAGCCGCACGTCCGCCTCCGGCGAACGCCCAACCACCGTCCGCTCCCCACTCAGCCCCACCGACCGCGGCGCCTCCCCACCACTCGAAACCCAAACCCGCGCATCCATCCCGCGCGACTATAGGTCGACGGGCCTGAAAGCGTCCATATAGGCCGCTTTCAGGCCCGTCGACCGCGGGGATAGAGTGCGGGCCGTGCCTGGGACGGATGCGGAGAAGCGGCTCGCCGCGGAGGCTGCGGCGGAGCTGGTCGAGGACGGGATGACGGTCGGGCTGGGGACCGGGTCGACGGTCGCGCACCTGCTGCCGGCGATCGCCCGCCGCGGGCTCAGCGGCATCCGCTGCGTCGCCACCTCGGTTGCCACCGAAGAGCAGGCGCGGGGGCTGGGGATCCCAGTCGAGGAGTTCAGCTCCCTGCAGCGGCTCGACATCGCGATCGACGGCACCGACGAGGTGACCCCGGACGGCTGGCTGATCAAGGGTGGCGGGGCCGCCCACCTGCGGGAGAAGGTCGTCGCCGCGGCGGCCGATCGCTTCGTCGTCATCGGCGACTCGAGCAAGCCGGTCGAGACCCTCAGCGGCCCGGTGCCGCTGGAGCTGTTCTCCTTCGGGGTCGCCTCGACCCTGTCCCGGCTCGGCCCCGAGGTGGAGCTGCGCGACGTCCCCCCCAGCCCCGACGGCGGCACAATCGCCGATTACCGAGGCTCGATCGGCGACCCGGCGGAGCTGGCCGCCCGCCTCGAGGCCGACCCCGGCGTCGCCGCCCACGGCCTCTTCCCGCCGGCTATGGTCAGCGAGGTGCTGGTGGGGACCGGGGGCGCCGTCGAGCGTCTCACGCTGAACTGACTCACCTAGAGGAGGACCGACATGAGCGACTTCACCGAGCTGACGATCTCCGGCCGGATCGCGACCCCCGGCGACGCCGATTGGGACCAGGCGCGCGCCGCCTGGAACCTGGTCGCCGACCAGAACCCGAGCGCGGTCGCCTTCGCCGAGAGCGCCGAGGACGTCGCCAAGACGGTCGCCTTCGCAGCCGCGCACAGCCTCAAGGTCGCCGGCCAGGGCACCGGCCACGGCGCCGTCGCCCTCGGCCCGCTCGACGAGATGATTCTGATCAAGACCGAGCGGATGCGCGGGATCGAGATCGACGCTGACGCGAGAACGGCGCGCGTGGAGGCCGGTGTCCTGGTGCTGGAGCTGAGCCAGGCAGCCCAAGCCCACGGCCTCAGCTCGCTGCCCGGCTCCTCCCCCGACGTCGGCGTCACCGGCTACACGCTCGGCGGCGGCCTCAGCTGGCTGGGGCGCCGCTACGGCTTTGCCTGCAACCGAGTCCGCGCGATCGAGCTGGTCGGGGCAGACGGCGAGCCGCGGACCGTCGACGGCGAAAACGACGCCGACCTCTTCTGGGCTCTGCGCGGCGGTGGCGGCGACTACGCGATCGTCACCGCGCTTCACCTCGACCTGGTCCCGGTCGCCGACGCCTACGCCGGCGCCCTCCTCTACCCCGCCGAGCTAGGGGCCGAGGCCGTGCGCGTCTACCGCGACTGGGCGACGACGGTTGGGGACGAGGTCACCTCGGTCGTCCGCTTCATCCGCCCGCCCGACGTGCCCGACGTGCCGGAGCCCTTGCGCAACCTGCCGCTGCTGACGATCGACGGCGCCTGCATCGGCAGCCAGGCGGAGGGCGAGCAGACCCTGGCGCCACTGCGCGCCGCCCTGGGCGAGCCGATCATGGACACCTTCGCTCAGATTCCCGCCGAGGGCCTCTGCCGGATTCACATGGACCCCGAGCAGCCGGTCCCCGGCCTCGGCCACCACCGGGTGATCCGCGAGCTTCCCGACGAGGCGGTCGACGCCTTCGCCGCGCTCGCCGACCCGGAAAGCTCACCGCTGCTGCTCGCCGAGCTTCGCCAGATGGGGGGAGCGCTGGGACGCCCGGACGAGAACGGCGGCGCCCTCTCCCACCTCGACGGCGAGTTCGTCATGCTCGCAATCGGGATGCCGATGACCCCCGAGCTCGGCCAGGCGATCGACGGCCATCTCAATCGACTGCACGAGGCAATGGGGCCGTGGGCGGCCGACGGCGGCTACTTCAACTTCGCCGAGCGACCCTGCGACGCCGACGCGATCCTCCCCGCCGACGTCTGCAGCCGTCTCGCCGAGGTGAAGCGCCGCTGGGACCCCGACGGGCGAATCGTCGGCAACCACACCCTCTCGCTCGACGCCGCTGCCTGAGCGCGGCGCGCACCTCGACCTCGACTTTCCGGGCGGGTGGACCTGCTTTCCTTAAGTAGTGGTATATTTACCCACTATGGCATTCGTGGTTTCCACGAGGAAGGGCGCCTTCGAGATACGCGAGTCCCGCAGCACCCCCGCTGGGCCGCGTAGCCGCACCCTTGCGACCTTCAAGGAGCTGGACGACGAGACGATCGAGAAGGCGCAGGCGCGCGCCACCAAGCAGCCCAGCGCGGAGGCGTTGCGCGAAGCGGCGCTGAGGGCCGGTGCGACCGTCGCTGCATCGTCCGCCGACCGGGCGGCGCGCGACCTGCTTGCGAGGCTGGCGAAGGCAGAGCGGCCAAGTCCGATGCTGAGGCGCCTGCTCCTCGACGCGCTCGTCAACGACGACCGCAGCGACCGCCCTCGTAAACGCTCAGCGACCGTCTCCGATGCCGCCCGGTCGGTGAGCGACTGGATCGGCGCCAGCGCGCGGGAAAGGGGAGAAACCTTGGAGGACCTGCTGCTGGTGGCCGACGCTCTACCGCTCCGTCGCCGCTCGGAGACGATCGACTTCCCCCGCCTGGAATCGGCCCGATCGTGACCGCCGCCGGCCCCGTCTCCCCGCACCGGACCGCCTCGGAACCGACGCTGCCCGAGAAGGTGGTCTCGATCCACACCAGACTCGACGTCGCCAAGGTCCCACACGCGATCGGGGGCGCGCTCGCCCTCGCCTACTACGCGGAGCCGCGGGCAACCGCGGACGTGGACGTCAACGTCTTCGTCGCCACCGAGCGCTGGACGGAGGTGCGCGAGGCGCTGGAGCCGCTCGGAGTCGATGTGAACGTCGACTCCGCCGCCCTCGAACGGGAGGGGCAGGTAAGGCTCTGGTGGGGACGCAACGCAGTCGACCTCTTCTTCTCCTACGACGAGTTCCACGAGGAGATGCGGCGCCATTCCCGCAAGGTCCCGTTCGGAGAGGCAACCATTCCAATCCTCGCGCCCGAGCACCTGGCGGTCTGCAAGGCGATGTTCGACCGCACCAAGGACTGGCTGGACATCGAGCAGATCCTCGTCGCCACCGACCCGATCGATCTCGCCGAGATCGAACGCTGGCTGGGTCGCATGGTCGGTGTCGCCGACCCGCGCCTCGCAAAGCTCGAGGAGATCAAGACGCGCCTGTCGCTGGGCTCGCAGCCCGCCTAGGGGCTCTGCGGTGCCGCAGCTTCGTCGGCAACGACGATCATCTCGTCGTTCTCGACCCGCCCGGCGGGGATCGAGGGGTCGCCGGCGAGCAGCTTGGCGAGGGCGTCGCGCTTCTCGGCGCCGGTGACGAGCCAGAGGATGCAGCGGGCAGCGTCGATCGCCGGGTAGGTGAGGGTCATGCGGCGGTAGCCCTGGTACTCGCCGCCGGTGAGGGCGACGCGGCGGTCGCTGACGTCGAGGACCGGGTCGCCGGGGACGAGCGAGGCGGTGTGGCCGTCGGGGCCGAGGCCGAGGTGGACGAGGTCGAGGCGCTCGGGCAGCGAGGATTCGTATTCGCGGGCGGCCGCCGCGAGGTCGCGCTGGGTGACCGGCATCGGCCGCAGCGCCGGCTGGTGCTCCATCGAGAGCCCCAGCACCATGTGGGTGAGGTTGCGGTCCTCGCTTCCCGGCGAGGCAATCCGCTCGTCGACCTGGAACAGCTCGGTCTCGCCCCACGGCATCCGCTCGAGCTCCCCGAGAATCGCCAGCATCGCCCAGGGCGAGCGGCCGCCGCTCATCGCCATCCCGAACGGGCCACGCTCGGCCGCGGCGGCGCTCCCTGCCTCAGCGATCAGCTCCGCCGCGCGCCGCGCCGCCGCCTTCTCATCGGCGACGACCTCGAGCCGAGGGGCCATCCCTAGCTCGGCTTCTCGTCGTGGCCGCCGAACTGCTTGCGCATCGCCGAGAGCACTTTGTCGGCGAAGTCGTCGAGGCTGCGGGAGGCGAAGCGCTCGTACAGCGCCGTGGTCAGGACCGGCGCCGGCACCCCCTCGTCGATCGCCGCGATCGAGGTCCAGCGGCCCTCGCCCGAGTCAGACACGCGGCCGGCGAAATCGGCCAGGTCGGGAGATTCCTGCATCGCCGCCGCGGTCAGGTCGAGCAGCCAGGAGCCGATCACGCTGCCGCGCCGCCAGACCTCGGCGACCTCGGGCAGGTCGAGGTCGTACTGGTAGTACTCGGGCTGCTCCAGCGGCGCCGTCTCCGCGTCGGCCTCGCGCTGGACCTTGCCGGCGTTGGCGTTCTTGAGGATGTTGAGGCCCTCGGCGTAAGCCGCCATCACCCCGTACTCGATCCCGTTGTGGACCATCTTCACGAAGTGCCCGGCGCCGTTGGAGCCGCAGTGCAGGTAGCCGTTCTCCGAGGGCGAGACCTCGCCGGAGCGCCCCGGCGTGCGCTCAGCCGACTCCACTCCCGGCGCCAGCGAGGCGAAGATCGGGTCCAGTCGCTCCACCGCCCGGTCCGGCCCACCGATCATCAGACAGTAGCCGCGGTCGAGGCCGAAGACGCCGCCGCTGGTGCCGCAGTCGACGTAGTCGATCCCCCGCTCCCCCACCTTTGCCGCGCGGCGAATGTCGTCGCGGTAGTAGGAGTTGCCGCCGTCGATGATCGCGTCACCCGGCTCTAGCACCGCGGCGACTTCCTCGACGGTCTTCTCGGTGATCTCGCCGGCGGGGACCATCACCCAGACCGAGCGCGGCGCGCTCAGCTTCGAGGCCAGCTCTTCGAGCGAGGAGGCGCCATCGGCTCCCTCCCCGGCCAGCGCCGCGACCGCGTCGGGGTTGACGTCGTAGGCAACGATCTCGTGACCGTCCCGCATCAGGCGCCGGCCCATGTTTGCCCCCATCCGACCGAGACCGACGATTCCAAGCTCCATCGGCCCATCCTACTTCGCGCGTCTGCAGTTGAGTTCGCATAGCGGACACCACTGCAGACGCGTGCCGGACCAGACGACGGGATAGCCTGCGCGGCGATGGCGAAGGGCGCTGCGCACAAGACCGATGCCGCCGCCGACGTGCTGGCGATCTTCGGGATCAGCGGCGACCTGGCGAAGAAAATGACCTTCCGAGCGCTCTACCGGCTCGAGGCCCGCGGCAAGCTCGACTGCCCGATCGTCGGCGTCGCGATCGACGACTGGGACAACGAGCAGCTGCGCCGGCACGCCCGCGACTCGATCGCGGCGACGGTCACCGATCCCGACGAGGACGTCTTCGCCCGCCTCGCCGCCCGCCTCTCCTACGTCCAAGGCGACTACGGAGACGCCGACACCTTCAAGCGGGTCGGCGTGGCGCTCGGCGACTGTAAGCGTCCCGTCTTCTACCTCGAGATCCCACCCTCGTTGTTCGCCACGGTGGTCGGTGGCCTCGGCCGCGCCGGCCTCACCGCGAACGCCCACGTGGTGATCGAGAAGCCGTTCGGCCACGACCTGGAGTCGGCGCGGGCGCTCAACGCCGAACTCTGCGCGGTGCTGGAGGAGGGACAGATCCTGCGGATCGACCATTACCTCGGCAAGGAGCCGGTGATGGACATCAACTACCTGCGCTTCTCCAACTCGATCCTGGAGCCGGTCTGGAACCGCGAGCACGTCTCCCACCTGCAGATGACGATCGCCGAGGACTTCGGGGTCGATGATCGCGGTCGCTTCTACGACGCGGTCGGGGCGATGCGCGACGTGATCCAGAACCACGCCCTACAGGTGCTGGCGCTGGTCGCGATGGAGCCGCCGACCGGCAACCACCCAGACTCCGTCCGCGACAAGAAGCTGGAGCTGTTCAAGGCAATGCGAGCAGCCGACCCGAAGCGCTACGTGCGCGGCCAGTACGAAGGCTTCCTCGAGGTCAAGGACGTAGCGGCGGACTCGAAGACCGAGACCTTCGCGGCGGTCGAGCTGGAGGTCGACAACTGGCGCTGGAGCGGGGTCCCCTTCTTCATCCGCGCCGGCAAGTGCATGCCGGCCAAGGCGAGCGAGGTGACGGTCGTCTTCAAGCGGCCGCCGAAGCTCGGCGTCGGCCCCGGCAAGCTGCCGGAGCCGAACCGGATGACGGTGCGGATCGAGCCACAGCCCGGCTCGCGGATCCGGCTCTACGCGAAGCAGGCCGGCGAGGAGGCGTTCGAGCCGGCCGACCTCGAGGTGCTCTTCGAGAAGGTCCCGGGCGAGGACCCCGAGCCCTACGAGCGCCTGCTCGGCGACGCGATCGCCGGCCGCCACACCCTCTTCACCCGCCAGGACACGGTCGAAGAGACCTGGCGGGTCGTGCAGCCGCTGCTCGACGACCCCGGTCCCGTGCATCCCTACGCCCCCGGCACCTGGGGCCCGAAAGAGGCCAACGAGCTGACCCGCGGCATCGCCCAGTGGTCGGACCCCTGGCTCCCCAATACCTAGCAGCCTGCTAGGTTTTGGCACCCCTAATTAGGGGTGCCTAAGCATGATTCCAACCTTCGTTATCACCCTGCGCGAGGGCGTCGAGGCCTCGCTGATCGTCGGCATCATCGCCGCCTTCCTGGTCAAGGAGGGTCGCCAGGACGCGCTGCGCCAGATGTGGATCGGGGTCGCGATCGCGATCGCGCTCTGCACCGCGGTCGGGGTCGGCCTCGACCTGATCGGCCAGCAGCTGCCGCAGAAGGAGCAGGAGGGCCTGGAGACGATCATCGGCGTCGTCGCGGTCGCCGCCGTCACCTACATGATCGTCTGGATGCGCCGCCACGCCCGCGGCATCAAGGCCTCGCTCGAGGGCGAGGCGGCGTCGGCGTTGGCGACCGGCTCGACGATGGCGCTGGTCGGGATGGCCTTCCTCGCGGTCCTGCGCGAGGGCTTCGAGACCTCGGTCTTCCTCCTCGCCGCCTTCCAGGACGCGACCGACACCGGCGCCGCCGGCGCCGGCGCGGTGCTGGGGCTGATCGCGGCGATCGTGATCGGGCTCGGGCTCTACCGCGGCGGCGTCCGCATCAACCTCACCCGCTTCTTCCGCTTCACCGGCCTGATCCTCGTCTTCGTCGCCGCCGGCCTGCTCGCCTCGGCCGCCCACACCGGCCACGAGGCCGGCTGGATCAACAGCTTCCAGGGGCAGGCGCTCGATCTCACCTGGCTGGTGCAACCAGGGACGATCAGCGGCTCGCTGCTGACCGGGATGCTGGGCCTGCAACCGACGCCGACGACGATCGAGGTCGCGGTCTACCTGCTCTACGCGGTGCCGATGGCGATCTACGTCCTCTGGCCACAGCCGCTCCGCCTCCGTCGTGGCCGCGCCGGCGCCCGCCGCGTCGGGCCAGCCGAGACCGCAGCCTGAGGCCGCGCCGCCGATGAGCCCGATCACCCGTCGCCGCCTGCTGACGTCCGCCGGCATCGGAGCCGCCGGCATCGGCCTCGGCGCCGGCGGCTACCTGGTCGGCCAGGAGTCAGCGGAGGCGAGCGAAGACGGAACCGGCAGCGTCGACTTCTACGGCGAGCACCAGGCTGGCATCACCACGCCCGCCCAGGACCGCCTCCACTTCGCCTCCTTCGACCTGCTGACCGAGAGCCGCGCGGAGCTGCGCGAGCTGATGCGGGAGTGGTCGCGGGCGGCGGCGGAAATGACCGCCGGCGAGCTGGTCGGCGACGTCAACGACATGGGTTTGGCGCCGCCGGATGACACCGGTGAGACGGTCGGTCTGCTGCCCTCAAATTTGACCGTCAGCTTCGGCTTCGGCCCGAGCCTGTTCGAACGGCGCGGCCTCGGACTGGCCGCGAAGCGGCCGGCGGCGCTGCGCGAGATCCCGCCGCTGCCGGCCGACGAGCTGAACCCGGGCGAAAGCGGCGGCGACCTCTGCGTGCAGGCCTGCTCCGACGACCCGCAAGTGGCCTTCCACGCGGTCCGCAACCTGGCCCGGATCGGCCGCGGCACGGTGGCGATGCGCTGGTCCCAGCTCGGCTTCGGCCGCACCTCCAGCACCAGCCGCAGCCAGGACACGCCGCGCAATCTGATGGGCTTCAAAGACGGCACCGTCAACATCCGCGCCGAGGACACCGAGGCGATGCGGGACTTTGTTTGGCTCGGCGACGGCGACGACCCCGCCTGGATGCGCGGCGGCAGCTACCTGGTCACCCGCCGCATCCGCATGCTGCTCGAGATCTGGGACCGCTCCCCGCTCGAAGACCAGGAGCAGACGATCGGCCGCTCCAAGTACAGCGGCGCCCCGCTCGGCGGCCACGACGAGTTCGAGCCGCTCGACCTCGAGGCGAAAAAAGGCGGGAAGCCGACGATCCCGGTCGACGCCCACGTCCGCCTCGCCTCGGCCTCCTTCAACGACGGCGAGCGGATCCTGCGCCGCGGCTACTCCTTCACCGACGGCGTCGACGAGAGCCTGGGCGAGCTCGAAGCCGGCCTCTTCTTTATCTGCTTCCAGCGCGACCCGGAGAAGCAGTTCGTCGCGATCCAGCGCCGGCTCGGCTCCTCCGACGCCCTCAACGAGTACATCAAGCACGTCGGCAGCGCCGTCTTCGCGGTCCCCCCCGGGGTCTCCCGAGGCGGCTACGTCGGCGAGACGCTGCTCGGCTGACGCCGAGGTCGCATTTATCTCCGGATAGCGACCACAACTGCGACATCGGCACGGGGCGCTGGAAGTCCGACTTCTTTTGTCGGTTTTTGTTAGGGTACCCTAAGGTATGTCCAAGAACACCCACCAAGGAGCCACCTCACCGATGAACTCGCCTCACCCCCGTCCCGCGCTGACCGCTCTCGTCGTCGGCCTCCTGGCCGTCTTCGCCGCCGCCTGCGGCTCCAGCGAAGACGCCCCCGCCGGCGCCAAGAAGATCAGCTTCAAGCTGACCGACGCCGGCTGCGAGCCGCACGACGCGAAGGCGCCCGCCGGCCCGATCAACTTCGAAGTCGAAAACGCCGGCACCTCGAAGGTGACCGAGATGGAGATCATGGACGGGGAAACGATCCTCGGCGAGAAGGAGAACCTCTCCGAGGGGCTCTCCGGCAGCTTCGCCCTGACCCTGGAGAAGGGCGAATACACGATCTACTGCCCCGGCGGCTCCGACGAGCGTGGCACGCTCACCGTCAGCGGCGAGCTGAAAGCGGATAACAGCCCCGAGGTCGAAGCGACGGTCGAGCAGTACCGCGAATACCTCGAGCAGAACACCGCCGAGCTGGTCACCGCGACCGAACCGTTCGTCGCCGCGGTCGTCGCCGGCGACGTCGCCGAAGCGAAATCGCTGTACGCGGCCGCCCGCATCCCTTACGAGCGGATCGAGCCCGTGGCCGAGTCCTTCGGCAGTCTCGACCCGCGCATCGACGCCCGCGAAAACGACGTGCCGGCAAGCGAATTCGAAGGCTTCCACCGGATCGAGAAGGCGCTCTGGGAAGAAGGCAGCGCCAAGGGCATGGCCCCGGTCGCCGAACAGCTGCAGGCCGACGTCGAAGAACTGGCGCAGAAGGTGGAAACGGTCGAGCTGCAGGCGGTGCAGATCGCCAACGGCGCCAACGAGCTGCTCGGCGAGGTCTCGGCCTCGAAGATCACCGGCGAGGAGGAGCGCTACTCGCACATCGACCTGGTCGATTTCGAGGCCAACGTCGAAGGGTCCGAGGCGGCCTTCGAAGCGGTCGAGCCGCTGCTCAGCGCCGAGGACCCGAAGCTGGCGAAGGAAATCGAAGCTGACTTCGAGAAGGTCTACGCGGCGCTGGAGCCGTATCGCGAAGGCGATGGGTTCGTCAGCTACACGGAGCTGACGAAGGCCGATACGCGCAAGCTGGCGCAGTCGATTGATGTGCTGGCGGAGAAGCTGTCACAGGTGCCGGCCGTGATCGTGGGAGGCGAACAGAGTTAGGAGCGCAGGCCGGCGGGTGGCGCGGGGAGGGGGGCCTGCGGGCGGGCCAAACTGGGTCCGTTCTCGGCCCCCCTCCCCGCGCCACCCGCCGGAGAGACGCTCGCAAACTCGGGCGGGAGATCGTACGACCCGCCGAAGGAAGGCTTAGCCTGGCTCGTCGATGATCGAGGCTGGGAGCAGAGCTGACGAACTGCTGGGCGAGCTCGGGTTCGAGAGCTGGCGTCTAGGGCAGCGGGAGGCGGTGGTCGCTGCTCTCGAGGGCAGGGACTCGCTGATCGTGATGCCGACCGGGGGTGGGAAGAGTCTTTGTTACCAGCTGCCTGGGCTCGCGAGCGAGGACTTGACGATCGTGGTGAGTCCTTTGATCGCGTTGATGCGGGATCAGTGGCGGCGGTTGACGGCGGCGGGGCGACCGGTGGTGATGATCTCCTCGAACATGGATGGGGAGGCAGCGCGGCAGGCGCTCGGGCAGGTCCGCAGCGGCGAGGCGCGGATCGTCTACTGCGCGCCGGAGCGGTTTGCCTCGGGCGCCTTCCTCGAGGCGCTCTCGGAGCGGCGGATCGACCTGATCGCGGTCGACGAGGCGCACTGCGTGTCGGAGTGGGGGCATGACTTCCGGCCCGACTATTTGCGCCTGCCGGAGATCGCCGAGCGGCTCGGGCGGCCGACGGTGATGGCCTGCACCGCGACCGCGACCAAGGCGGTGGCGGCGGAGATCGCCAGCCGCTTCCAGATGCGCGACCCGCTCCAGGTCCGCTCCGGCTTCGACCGTCCCAACCTCTCCTTCGACGTTGTCCCGCTCGAAGGCAAGGGGTCGAAGGCGCGACGGCTGGCGCTGCTCGAGCACGGTCTGCGCGACCCCGCCAACCGGCCGGCGATCGTCTACTGCGGCACCCGTCGCGACAGCGACGAGGTCGCGGCCGGCCTGCGCGAGGCCGGACTGCGGGCGCTCGCCTACCACGCCGGGATGGAGGCCGAAGACCGGACCTCGACCCAGGAGCGGTTCATGGTCGGCGAGGTCGAGGTGATCGTCGCCACCAACGCCTTCGGGATGGGCGTCGACAAGGCCGACGTGCGTTCCGTTTGGCACGTGGCGATCCCGACCAGCCTCGAGGCCTACTACCAGGAGGCCGGCAGGGCGGGACGGGACGGGCTGCCGGCGCGGGCAATCCTGCTGGCGATGAAGGCCGACCTCGGCCGCCTGCTGCGCTTCAACGAACAGCGCCGCGGCGACCCCGAGCTGGCGATCGCCTACGAGCGCGGCTGGCGCGACTACAAGACGATCAAGTCGTTCATCTACTCCGAGCGCTGTCGGCGCCGCTCGCTGCTCGATCACTTCGGCGACCGTGAGGCGGGAGCGCCGCTGGGCCGCTGCTGCGACGTCTGCGACCCGGCCAACGGCCTCCCTGACCCGGAGACGATCGCCGTCCGCAAGCCCGCCCGCAAGAGCGGCGCCTCGGCCGCGCCGGCACCGGAGCCCTCCGCCGCCGACGCACCCCTGTTCGAGGCGCTGAAAGCCTGGCGCCTGCGCGCCGCCGACGGCAAGCCCGCCTACACCGTCGCCAGCAACCGAACCCTCAGCGCGATCGCCGCCATCAGGCCGGCCGACCCCGCCGCCCTGATCGAGATCAGCGGCGTCGGACCAGCCTTCATCTCCAAGTACGCCCCCGAAGTCCTGGCGATCGTCGCCGAACACCCCGGGGCCCTGGCGGCCTAGTCGCTCAGTTCCCGCTCGCGGGCTCCGGCGCGCTCCTCGTCGAGCTCCGCCTCCACTTTGGCGCGTTTCGCCCGCTCCTCTGCGATCGCGGCCTCGGTCCGGCTCTCGTCCGCCCGCTCGCGGTGATGGCGGACGTCGTCGTGCTGGGCCTCATCCTGGACCTGCCCGAGCTCGCGACGCCGGCTCGCCCGGCGGGCTGCCGAAACGAGGATCGCGATGACGATCAGCGCGGCAACGACTATTGCGATAACTGCAAGCGTCGACATCTTTCCTCCTTGAGGGTGCTTACACAACTCCTCTGCCCCAATGGGCCGGATCGAAACCCGCCGCGGTCTCTTGGCCCGAGTCGCGGGGTCGAACCCCGCCCCCCGTTACGTCGAAGGCGGCAAGCAGCTCGATCAATTCCACCTTCGGCTGTGTGGTGACCGAAAGGCCATCTCACGCGACCAGCAGCTCCCGTTTTCAAGCCATTTCACGAGAACATCGTCGGCCCTCCGATTCGCCAGCGGAAAACGGTCGGCGGACCCCCGCGGCCGTCCTCGTCGAGAGCACGGACCACGAAGCGATGGCGACCCTCGCCCAATCTGGGGTAGCGAACGGGGGACTCGCTGATCCTGAACGGACTATCGTCGAGTTTGCAGGCGAACCGGGTAGCGGTAGGCGAACCGCGGAGCCAGAAAACGGCACTTCTCTTCACCGTGCGCTTCGAGGGCCGGTGCACTATCGAGGCGCGCGGAGCAACGAAAGGCGGCGGGGGCGGCGGTTGCCAGGGAGGCGCAATGCCGAAGCCTTCGAGGCTCGCCACATGGGGAGAGCCGGGTGCGTTGTCGCCTATTCGCAGGTCAGCCGAGAGCGCCCCAGGAGCGGTGGGGGCGAAGGTGACATCGACTGTGCAGGCACCGCCTGGGGGCATGGCCGCGCCCACTTCGCAAGTGCCGCCGGCGAGCTCGAACTGTGGGGGCTCGGCACCTGGGTAGCTGTAGATCTGATTAGGGCGAACTTCGATCGAGGAGATCATGAGGTCCAGGCTGCCGACATTGGTGACCGTCAGCGCCCTCGGCTCGGACAGCGCACCCAGAGGCAGGGACGCAAAGCTCTCGGATGTCGGGGTGATCGAGACGACGGGGCCGGCGCCTGTGCCGCTCAACTCCGTCGTGGCGGGCGGAGCCAGGCCACCCTGACTTGCGACTCCCAGCTGCCCCTCCTTCGCGCCGGAACTCGAGGGATCGAAGGTCACGCTGATCTCGCAGTCGGCGCCGGGGGCGAGTTTGCCGCAGGTGTTGCCCACGAGCGAGAAGCCAGCCCCCTCGTTGCCGCCGACACTGACGAAGATCACCTGCAGCTCGACGTCGCCGGTGTTCGTGAGGGTGAAGACCTTGGGGGGTGAGGGTCCCGTCCCCGGAACTAGCGTGCCGAAGTCCCAGCTGTCTGGGTCGAAGGACCAGCCGGCGTCGGCGGCTTTGGCCGATGACGCATATGACAGCGCGACGAGCATTGTGGCGACCATTGCGTACAGCGATCGCAACGCCCGCCCTTGCTGATTCGACAATCTAAATGTCATGGGAGATGATCTTTTATAAGAACAGGCCCCCCAACACGGGTGAGGAGCCCCCGCCAAAGACGCCCTGCGCGATGGCCATCAGGAGGGCCGCTTGGTGACGCATCCGACTTTGACCACACTGGAGTGGGGTGAATGTCGGCTGGGCGTGTCTCCTACTCAAGTCGCCGCTATGGCCCCAAGTCGCCCCCCGTCCGCCCGGCGCGGGGAACGCCGGACGGAGAATTGCCGATCACTCTCCCTGGCTAGCTTTCCGCCTGAGCTCGGCAGTGGGCTAGACGCCGAGCATACGCCCCTCTTCCCGTGTTGAGAAGGTCAT
The DNA here is from genome assembly GCA_963699125.1 of uncultured Actinomycetes bacterium. GTDB lineage: Bacteria > Actinomycetota > Thermoleophilia > Solirubrobacterales > 70-9 > VAYN01. The sequence goes on along the minus strand of OY969417.1, from coordinate 2,096,449 downwards.
GACCGTACCCAGTCGAAGAGGACGCGGATGACCCGTGGACACCAGGTCCAGGCGGTAGCCTGCGCGTTGGCCGCCGTGGCCGCGCTGGCGCTCGCCGGCGCCGCGAGCGCCAGCGCCGACCAGCTCGAACCGCGTGGCAAGAAAGTCTGGTTCGGCGTCTCCGACACCGGCGACCCGGCCCAGTTCGGCGAATTCAGCAAGGCCGTCCACAAGCACCCGGCGGTGATCGAGTCCTTCCGCACCTGGGGCAGCGACTTCCCGGATTCGATCGAACGCTGGCAGACGGCGCGGGCGCGGCCGATGATCCACATCACCACCGCCGACAACAACGACGGGCACGAGATCGTCACCCCGCGGGCGATCGCCAAGGGCGACGGCGACGACTACCTCGTCCGCCTCAACCGCCTCTTCTACGAGAAGGAGATGCGGGCCTACGTGCGACCGCTGGGCGAGCCCAACCGCTGCCTCAACGTCTACGCCTCCTACGACTGTGCCGGCGGCGGCCGCGACTCCGCCCACAAACCGCGCTGGTACAAGCTCGCCTTTCGCCGCATCTACGTGATCGTCCACGGCGGCGGCAAGGCGGGGGCGATCGACCGCCGCTTGCGGGAAGCGGGGCTGCCGCCGCTGAGGAGCGACGTCGGTGGCCTGCCGAAGGCGCCGGTGGCGGTCGTCTGGAGCCCGCTGCCGTCCGGCTCGCCGACCGTGCCTCAGAACCGACCCCGGCACTTCTACCCGGGCTCGCGCTGGGTCGACTGGGTCGGAACCGACTTCTACGCCTCCTACCCCGAATGGGAGTCGCTGAGCGGCCTCTACAACCGCTACGCCGGCAAGAAGCCTTTCGCGTTGACCGAGTGGGGCGTTGAAAGCGGCGACGATCCCGGTTTCGTCAACCGCCTCTTCACCTGGGTGAAGAGGCACCCGCGCTGCAAGATGCTCGTCTACTACCAGGACTTCGGCAGCACCAGCAGCTACCGGATCCAGAACTACTCGGCCAGCCTGCAGGTGCTCAAGGCCCGCCTCCATAACGGCCTTTTCCCGCCTTTCGCGCCGGGTGCGCCTCGCCGACCGCCACCACCGCCCGGTGGGGTTGCAGCGCGGTGATGCTGGAATAGCCGGTGAGGTAGAGGCGGCGGCCGTCGGAGATCACCGGCGAGTAGGTGCCCTTCGGGTAGCGGAAGACGCGGCGGCCACTCCTCATCATGAAGCCGCTGGTCGTCTTGTTGCTGAACTCGGCGACGTAGACGATGTCCCCCACCGCCGAGAGCGAGCCGACCACCTGGCCGCCGGCGGAGCGGGTCCAGCGCACGCCGCCGTCCTTGGCGTCGAGGGCGTAGACGTTGCCGTCGAAGGAGCCGATGAAGACGGTCGGCGGGCTGTGCTTGGTGTTGGCCACGGTCGGCCCCGAGTAGGCGTAGCCACCGGTCGAGTAGCTCCAGGCGAGGGTGCCGTCGCTGATGTCGAAGCTGTAGACGCGACCGTCGTTGTTGCCGGCGTAAACACGCCCGTAGGCGACGGCGGGGGTCGAGTAGAACTGGCCCGTGGCGCCGAACCCGGGCCCGAGCGAACCGCTCTGCCAGATCAACTTGCCGCTCTTGGCGTCGATTGCGTTCATGTAGCCCCCGTAGTCGCCGACGTAGAGCCTGCCGCCGTAGTAGGCGGGCGCCGACTTGATCGGGCCGCCGAGCGGGGTCGTCCAGCGCACGTTGCCGCTGATCGTGCTGAGGGCGAAGAGGTCGCCGTTCTCGCAGCCGAAGTAGACCGTGCGGTCGATCACGATCGGCGAGGACTCAGCGCGGCCGGGGAGCGGCTTTTTCCAGATCGTCTTGCCGGTCTTGGCGTCGAGCTTGACGATGTGGCCGGGGACGAGGTTGACGATGTAGAGCCGGTGCCGGGAGTAGGCGGGAGAGGAAGCGTTGAGCCGGCCCAGGCGCCGTTTCCACAGCTCTTTGCCGGTGTCGGCGTCGAGCGCGTAGGCGTAGCCGCTGTTGTTGACGAAGTAGAGCCTGCCGCCGACGTAGATCGGCGGGAACTCGAGCAGGGGCCGGTCGGTGAAGCGCCAGAGTTTGTCGAAGGGCGGCTTGATCCCCTTCGCCGGCAGGTAGCGCGTGCGGGCCCGGTTGTAGCCGAACAGCGGCCAGTTGACTGTCTTCGCCCGCTTCGGCTGGGGCGGTTTCTGCGGCACGAAGATCGCGTTCGGGTTGTGGACGTCGGCCGGGCGCTTCAGCAGTTCGTAGCCGACGATCGCGGCGCTGAACGCCAGCGCCGCGGCGAGCAGAGCGACCGCGGCGGCGCGGTTTCGGTGCAGTAGGCGCTCTGGTTCGCGCAGCAGCGGAGCATCGCGCAGGCGGCGGGCCTCAGGCCCGCCCTCAGCCATTCGCGCGCCGCTCGGACTCTTTGGCGATGCCGTCGAAGAGTTGCTTGACCCCCAGCTTCGCGACTGCGACGGCGACGCCCCCGACCAGCGGCAGGGTGGGCGTCGTGCGGACCGCATAGACGAACCAGGTGCCGCCGTCGCGTTGGGTCAGCTCGACCGTGCCGACGTGGTCGCGCAGCGGCGCGCCGGAGAGCAGCTTGTAGGAGAACCGCGCCGGCGCCTCGTACCCGATCACTTCCTCCCGCAACGGAGGCCCCACCGCGCTCAGCTTCCGGATTGCTCCCACCCCGTTCGGAGCCGGCTCCCCCTCGCGCTCGAGCACCGACCTCCGCAACGGCGTGATCTCCGAATACCGCCGATGATCCGTCAGCACCTCGAACACCGTCTCGGGTGGTGCGGCAACCTGTCGCTCGTAGGTGAAGCTGGCCATGGCGGCGAAGGGTATAGGGAGCCGGATGCCCGACGCCCTAAGTCAGTTCCCACCGCTGAGGGTCAGAGCCATCGACCGTGGTCACGGCTCCTTCAAGGGCCAGATGGTCAAGGCAGGAGAGGACGATCTGCAGCACCCAGGCGCTGGCCGGGGTGTCGAGGTTCTCCGGGCCGATGATGTCGGCGACGATCTCGAAGGCGGTCCGCTCGCCGCCGGCGAGCGACTCCCGCACCTTGACGAGCAGCTCCTCGACCTGGCGCCGCGCCTCGGCGATCTTCGCCTCCGGATCGCGGAAAGGACGGCCGTGCCCGGGCAGGCAGAGGTCGACCGCGAGCGGCTCAACCTCGCTGAGGCCGCCGAGGAACTCACCGACCGGGTCGGGAGTGTGACCGTGGTCGAAGAAGAGGACGGTGCGGCCGAGCAGGTGGTCGCCGGAGATCAGCAGCTTGCGCTCTGGTTGGTGCAGGACGACATGCGAGGGCGCGTGCCCGGGGGTCTCATGGACCTGCCAGGCACCGAGGTCGGTCTCCACCTCCAGGCCGGGGACGAGATCGCGATCGGGCACCTGGATCGCGTCGATCCCGGTTTCTTGGTCGCCGCTGCGCGACTCGCGGTAGCGCTCCAGGGCGGCGACCGGGACGCCGCTCTGGCGGGCGACCTCGAGCCGGTGTTCGAGCGCCGCCGCCGGATCGTCGGCGAGCAGCCGCACGTGCTCCCAGGCGGGATGCATCCAGAGCTCGCAAGCGGCTGCCTCGACGATGTCCGCGGCCAGCCCGTAATGGTCGACGTGGGAGTGGGTGCAGACGAGCAAGCCGACGTCCTCGACCCCGAATCCGGCCTGGGCCAGCGCCAGGTCGAGCTGGCGCAGCCGGCCCTTGCCCCCCATTCCGGTGTCGAAGAGGACGATCCCGTCGCCGGCCGCGATCGCCCAAGCGTTCCCGTGCGGCACCCCCGGCCAGGGCAGGGGCAGCCGCAGCCGCCAGACCCCCGGCAGCACCTTCTCCGTCCGCGGCGCGTTCGCTCGTGCCTCGCCAGCCATCCGCGCATCCTCTCAGGTGCGGGCCCCGCCGACGGGCCTGAAAGCGGACAAATAGTCCGCTTTCAGGCCCGTCGGCGGCGGAGAGGGACTACGGCGCTACGAATTCGGAGGGGTCGGGGCCGATGCGCTTGCCGGCGTCGAGGCGGGCGATCGCGGCCATGTCGTCCTCGCTCAGCTCGAAGTCGAAGAGCTCGATGTTCTCGCGAATCCGCTCCGGGGTGACCGACTTCGGGATCACCACGTTGCCGAGCTGCAGGTGCCAGCGCAGGATCGCCTGGGCGGGCGTCTTCTCGTGGTGGGCGGCGATCGTCTCGATCGTGCCCTCGGAGAGCAGGGCGCCCTGGGCGAGCGGGCTCCAGGCCTCGGTGGCAATCGCGTTGTCGGCGTGCCAGGCGCGCAGCTCTGCCTGCTGCAGGCGCGGGTGCAGCTCGATCTGGTTGACCGCTGGCAGGTATTCGGCCTCCCGCTTCAGCCGCTCCAGATCCTCGATGCGGAAGTTGGAGACGCCGATCGAGCGGGCCCAGCCTTCTTCCTGAATCCGTTCGAAGGCTCGCCAGGTGTCGAGGTAGCGGTCCTGCGTCGGCGCCGGCCAGTGGATCAGGTAGAGGTCGACGTGATCCATGCCGAGCCGCTTGAGGCTCTTGTCGAAGGCACCCAGAGCCGAGTCGTATCCCTGTTGGGAGTTCCACAGCTTGGTGGTGACGAAGGTGTCCTCGCGTCCGAGGCCGCTGGCGGCGATCGCCCGGCCCACGCCCTCCTCGTTGCGGTATGCGGCGGCGGTGTCGATGTGGCGGTAGCCGCTCGCCAGGGCCTCCTCGACGACCTCCTGGGTTTCCTCCGGCGGCACCTGGAAGACGCCGAAGCCGAGTTGGGGGATCTCCATGCCGTCGCGCAGAGCGACGGTGGGGACCGAAGTCACGTGAGTCATTCCTCTGCTCCGTTCAGGTTTAGGGACTGGCAACCGTCGAGTACCCCCAAGCGGGGCCGACTAAGCCTCGTTTCCGTGCCGCTCGCTGGGAGGGGCTAGCTGGTGGCGAGGCCAATCGCCAGCAGCGGGAAGGCGCACATCACCCCGAGGTAGGCGCCAATCGCGGCGCCGCTGCCGAGGCTGGCCGTGCGCGAACGGGCGCCGGAGACGACGCCGACGAGAAAGACGAAGCCCGCGATCCCAAGGCCGATCCAAAAAACGGGAGACATTGCGGCGCGAGCCTATCGAACCCCCGATGTCGACGGGTCTAAGACGGTCTGACATATGGACGTTTGAGGCCCATCGGCCGAAGCGGCTCTGAGAATTCACTGTGTACAGTGGAGACCATCTGTGTTCCCAATAACTGACTCGGGGCTCGCTCGGCGGGGGATCGGGCTCGTTGTTCTCGCCTCGGTTGCCTTTTCGGTGCTGCTCTCGCCTGGTGCCGCGGCGGCGCCCTACGAGCCCAACGACGCGATCCCCAGCGCTGCTGGTCCGCTCGCGATCGGTCAAACGTACGTCGCGAACCTGGAGACGGCGAGCGACAAGGATTTCTTCTTCTTCTACGTAGACTCGCCCTCCGCCACTCAGGTCGAACTCACCGTGACGAATTCCGGCGGGGACAACGCCTCCGACCTGGACGTGACGATCCTCGACCTCTCGGCGACGTCGATAGCCGCGCAGGCATTCATCCGCAACGGTGAAACCAGGACCGTCGTCGCCACGCTAAAACCGCAGAAGTACTTCGTCGAAGTCGCGACCGGGCAAGGCTTCGGGGAGACCTACACCCTTACCGGCGTTGGCGGCAAGGGGGCATTCGGGTCCTACACCCAAATCGCCGCGCGGTGTGAAAACGCAGCAACCAAAGTAGACGCCGCTCAGATCGGCTTGGACAGGGCGAAGGCGAAGTTGCAACGGGTGATCGCCCGCCTTCATCGCACCCGCTATGGCACGCCCACGGCACGTAGGAGCGCCGGCGCGGCGTATCGCAAGGCGAGGGCCCGCCTGAGAGCGAAAAGGCGGGCGTTGAAGACGGCCACCGGTCTAAGCGAGCCGTGGTGCTCCATCCCGCAGTAGGCGCTGCCGCTGGTCGGCACAGGTGGCGACGTGTGGCTGTCGCGGTCGCCCTCTTTGCAACCGCTTATGCCGCAACCGCCTCGGCCGAGCTAACCCATCGCGGCAACCTCTTCGTTCGGTTTGACGGAGGCATCTCGCCGGGCGCCCTGCCGCGCAACACGCTGGCGCCGATCGCCCTGCGGATCGAAGGGAAAATCAGAGTTCGTGGGGGTCAGCATCCTCCGCCCCTCCGCCGCATCAGGATCGCCATCAACAGAGCCGGCCACCTCAGCACCCGCGGTCTGTCGGTCTGTCGTCAGCAGCAAATCGAACTCGCCACCTCCGCCGAAGCGCTCGCGAGCTGTGGGCCCGCCCTGGTCGGAGCCGGTGGCATCGTCGCGCAAATCGCGCTGCCGGATCAATCGGCGTCGCCCCTGCGGGGAGAACTTCTCCTCTTCAACAGCGTCGTACATAGCCGGCCCGCGATCCTCGCGCACGTCTACCAGACCCACCCGGTCCCGATCACGCGGGTGATCGTCCTCGAGATACGTCGCAGCGCCGGCACCTTCGGCGTGGTTCTGACCGCCCGGTTCAACTCGCGGCAGAACAAAAACGTCGCCCTGAAGTCGATCTTCCTGCAGCTGGAACGGCGCTACGTCTTCCGCGGCAGGTCGCACGCCTATCTCAGCGCCGCCTGTTCCGCCCCGCCCGGCTTTCCCGGCGCGACGTTCCCCTTCGCCCGCGCCTCCGCCACCTTCGACGACGGCCGCACCCTCGCCAGCACTCTCGTCCGCAGCTGCAGGGTGAAGAACGGGGCCTGAGCGAGATCGTTCAGGCGGCCGGCCGGCGCCGGAGCCTGAAGCGCGCGACCAACCTTTCGGCGCCCACCCAGAGCAGGCCGAGCAGCAGCAGCGGCAGCCCGAAGAAGGCGACGACGCCGAGCCCCGCGGTCAGCTCCAGCACGAGCAGGGCAAGCGCCAGCGCCAGTAACGAGTCGATCAGCAGCGCTCGCCGCGCCCTCATTCCCGGGGTCATCCGTCGCCGCTCCGTCATCCGCCGCCTCCCGGCAGCTTGTAGACGGCGAAGAAGTCGCGTTCGTCGGGAACCAGGTAGCGACTGTCGGGGCGGGACATTTCCGGCAGCAGGCTCGACGGTTCGGCCGCCCCCGGGCGCCGGTAGCTGATGAAGGTGGTCCAGTCTTCGTTGATGTCGAGCTCCAGCGCCCGCACCGCGCCGGCGCGCCTGAGAACCTCGGCCAGCGAGCCGACCGTCTGGTAGTTGGCGGCGGCGTAGATCAGGTTGCCGCGGCGGTCGATGCCGAGCCCGGAGCGCCAGACGCGGATCGCGTTGTTGACCGTCGCGCCCCATTCGGGGCCGTCGCTGAGGTTGGGATTGAGCTTGCCTCTGTAGACGATCGGCGGCAGGTTCTGCTTGGCGAACCAGACGTGCCCGCTCGGGGTCGGGCCGTGCTGCCATTCGACGATGTCGATCCGCCCGTCGCGGTACTCGACCAGGGTGGCGATGCCGTCGACCATTTCGGCGACGGTCTCACCGCGGTAGACGAGGCCGGCGTTGGAGGTTTCCAGCGGGAAACCGCCGTTGAAGGTGGCGACGACCCGCTCGCGCAGCGCCGTAGGCACCTCGGCCGGTCCGCGGTGTTCGATTTCCGGCGGCTCGACCAGGCCTGGCACGTAGGCGAGATGGGTGCGCCCCGAGTCGATCCAGGCAACACCGGCGACGAACTGCGGGTATTCGGGGTCGCTGCGGAAGGTGGTCAGCAGCACCGGCGGCCGCGCGCCGGCGCCGGCCGCCGCGGCGTGCCAGACCCCCTCGCCCTTCAGCGCCGGGCGGATCAGCGGCTTCACCCGTGGCGGCCGGTAGACGGGGTGCTGGGGCCGGGTAGGAGCGTGACTGGCCGCGACACCGACCTGCGGCAGCGACTTCAACGGCGGCCCGCCCTTCGAGGGCGCGGTCAGCGTGTAGTACCAGTTCTCGATCTGGGAGACGAGCGGGTTACCGCCGTGGGCGCGGATCCACTCGACGGTTGCGATCTCGAAGCCAACGTTGTGCGGCGCGGTCATCGCCTGCACCCAGGAGACGCCGGCGGGAACAAGGCAGATCGCGAGCGCGATCAGCACCACCCGGCGGGCACGCCGCCAGAGCGCGAGCCGACCGTCGCTTCGTCGCCTGACTGGGGTTATGGGATCGTCCTGCATCCGGGCAGTAAACACCGCATGGAAAACCGTCGAATAAACCTATATCTCTTCTACGACGGCAACCACCGTTCGGTCCCGGCGGCCGGAGCGGATAAGTTGGGCCGGTGAAGCTGCTCGCCTTCAGCGACCTGCACCGCGACCTCGCGCAGGGAGCCCGGCTGGTCGAGATGTCTACCGAGGCCGACGTTGTGATCGGGGCCGGCGACTTCGCCTCGGTCCACGAGGGCCTGGAGGAGACGATCGCGGCGCTGGCGGCGATCGAGGCGCCGACCGTGCTTGTCCCCGGCAACAACGAGACCGTCGAGGCGCTGCGCGAGGCGGCGGCCGGCTGGCCCGCCGCCACCGTCCTCCACGGTGAGGGAGCGACGATCGCCGGCGCCGAGTTCTTTGGCCTTGGCGCCGGGATCCCGGTCACTCCCTGGGAATGGAGCTTCGACCTCGACGACGAGGCGGCGGCCGCGATGCTGGCACCGTGCCCCGAGGGCGCTGTGCTCGTCCTCCACTCGCCGCCGCGCGGCCACTGCGACGCCAGCGCCGACGGCACCTCCTTCGGCAGCCCGGCGCTGCTGCAGGCGATCGAGGAGAAGCGGCCGCGGCTGGCGGTCTGCGGCCACATCCACGAGTCGTGGGGCTGTCAGAGCCAGGTCGGCGAGACCCCGGTCCACAACCTCGGGCCGACCGGCGCCTGGATCGAGATCTAAAGTCCGAACGGTGGAGTCGAGCGGCCCCAAGCGCGCCGGAGTCATCCTCGCCGCGCTGATCCTCGTCGCCGCCGTCGCCAACCTCAACCTCGCCGTAGCCAACGTCGCCCTGCCGGACATCGGCAAGGCCTTCGACGCCGGCCAGACGACGCTCAACCTGGTCGCCGTCGGCTACTCACTGGGCCTGGCCACCTCGGTCCTCTACCTGGGCGCCCTCGGCGACCGCTACGGCCGCAAGATGATGCTGATCCTCGGCATGGGGCTCTCGATCCCGGCCTCGCTGCTGGCCGGCTTCGCCCCCTCGATCGGCGTCCTCTTCTTTGCCCGTGTGCTCGGCGGCGTCGCCGCCGGCATGGCCTTCCCGACGACGCTGGCACTGATCACGGCGCTCTGGTCAGGCGCTGCTCGCACCCGCTCGATCGCCCTCTGGTCGGCGATCGGCGGCGCCATCGCCTCGCTCGGGCCGCTGCTCTCCGGAGCGCTGCTGGAGCAGTTCGAGTGGGGCTCGGTCTTCTTCGTCACCCTGCCGCTGGCGGGGTTGGCGCTGTTCATGGCCTGGCGCTTCGTCCCCGCCCACGTCAACGAGACGACGGAGCCTGTCGACAACCTCGGTGGCATCCTCTCGATGCTGTTGGTGGCGGCGCTGGTGCTGGGGATCAACATCGCGCCGGTGCCGGGCAAGGGGACGCTGGCGATCGGCCTCGGCGCCATCGCTCTCGCCGCTGCCGCCGCCTTCGTGATCCGCCAGCGCCGGGCGCGAGCGCCTCTTTACGACCTCGACGTCGCCGGCCGCCGCATCTTCTGGGTCGCCGCCTGCGCCGGGATCATCGTCTTCGGCTCGCTGATGGGGGCGATGTTCGTCGGCCAGCAGTTCCTCCAGAACGTGCTCGGCTACTCCACCCTCGATTCCGGCCTGGCGATCCTGCCCGCGGCGGCGCTGATGGTCGTCGTCGCCCCGCGCTCGGCGAGGCTGGTCGAGGCTCGCGGCGCCCGCGTCACGCTGCTGATCGGCTACGCCTTCTGTCTGCTCGGCTTCCTCACCATGCTGCTGCTCTGGAAGGACGGCGTCCCCTACTGGAGGGTCGGCCTCGGCTACGCCCTGATCGGGATCGGCGTCGGCTTCGCCGGCACCCCCGCCTCGCACTCGCTTACCGGCTCGGTGCCGGTCACCCGCGCCGGCATGGCCTCCGGCACCGCCGACCTCCAGCGCGACCTCGGCGGCGCGATCATGCAGTCGATCTTCGGCGCCCTGCTGACCGCCGGCTATGCCGCCGCCGCCAACACCGCCATCGCCACCTCCCCCGAGCAAGCGCGGGTCACCGACAACGTCCAGGCCGAGCTGACCAAGTCCTTCTCCAGCGCCGCCGACACCGCCACCCAGTACCCGAAGTACACCGACCAAATAATTGCCGCCGCCAAGACCTCCTTCCTGCAGGGAGACGCGTGGGCCTACACCGCCGGCATCGTCGCCGTCCTGCTCGGCGCCGCCCTCGTCTTCTTCCTCTTCCCGAGGCACGCCGAGGAGAAGCGGCTGCTGGCGCGCTACCACTCCGAGGACACCACCGCATGAGCACGCAGCCGACTTCGACCCCACTCCCGTGTGGTCAAAGTCGGCTGCGGCGATAATTTGGCGGTGGCCTACCGCCTGCTGAGGAGAGACGACGCCTACTGGCGGCCGTCGAACCAGATGTCGATCCAGAACACCGACCTCGGCCGCCAGCTCGAGTCTGACGCGCTCGGCGCTCGGCTCTGGCGTCTGAAGCCCGGACAGGCCTCGACCAAGCACCGCCACTCTCGCCAGGAGGAGCTCTACTTCCTGCTGGAGGGCAGCGGCCGGGTGCGGATCGACGCCGAGGAGCCACTGACGCTGGCGCCGATGGACGCGCTGCTGGTCGAGCCCGGTTCGGTCCGCCAGCTCTTCAACGACACCGGCGCCGACCAACTCTGGCTCGTCGTCGGCGCCCCGCCGGAACCGGCCAACACGCTGGAGATGGACGAGGAGCAGCTGCGCGAGCTGTACCCAGACGGGCCGAAGGCGCTGCCGCCCGAGCTGGGCGATAAGGACGGCGCAGGGGCGTAGAGACCCGGCGTCAGCCCAGGATCGCCGACGCCGCGGCCTGGCGCAGCACTTCGATCGCGATCGCGCGCATCAGCTCAGCCTCTCGCCTCGCCATCGCACCGACGTGCGGCAGGTGCTTCGGCGGGGTCTCCAGGGCCGGCCCACGCGACGGTGCGCTGGCGGCGCTCGCGCCGGAGCCGAAGGCGAGGCAACCCATCACCCCTTGGGCGATCAGCTGGGCACGGAGTTCGGCCCCGGCGGCGATCGGGTGCAGGTTGTCGGGCTGCATCAGCTCCGGGTGCCTGGCCACGGCGCCGGCCCAGTTCGGCACCTGGGTCCCGGGGCGCGAGGCGGCGAATTCCGCCACCACCCGGTTCTTGCCGGTGTCGTCGACGCCTTCGACCTCGAGGCCGTGGATCGTCGGCACGACCATGCACCTGTTGCCCACCGTCGCCGCGACTTTGGCCAGGTTGCCGGCCAGGATCTGCGGATAGTTCGGGTTGTCGTTGGTCCCCGCGTCGAAGACGATCACCCGCTGCGAGGGGTCGTAGCTTTCTTCAAACAGTTCGAGGATCTGGTAGCTGTTGTAGCCGCCGACGGAGTTGACGGTGAGCGGTATCCCGGGCAGGAACTTCCCCAGGTAGGGCGAGGTCAGCTCCTCGAGGCTGTCGCCGACGACGAGCACGCCGCCGGACTGCGCCGCGCGAGCGGCAGGCGCAAGCGCCGCAAGCGCGAGAACCGCCGCGAGCGCCAGCCGCAGGGATCGCCTGGCCATCGGCATCGACCCGATTTCTACACTACGCCTCGATGAACCTCGCGCCGGCCCGCGCCTCCCGGATCCCGATGCTCGGATGCATGGTGGTGGTCGCGGTCGCTCTCCTCCTCCTGTCTGCGTGCGGAGAAGGGGACACCGCCGCGTCCGCGGGCGCGGCCGCGACCCGGACCGTGAAGCGAAGCGAGCCTCCCCGTCGCGGCGTGCCCTGCCCAGCCCAGGTCGACGGCTTCCTCCAGTCCCTCAGGGCGCTGCGCCGTGAGCTCGCCGTCGGCCTCAGCTACGAACAGTACGCCGCCGCGATCGGGGAGCTGCAGGACGCCTACGACGAGATCCCGGTCGGGCGACTGACGATCGACTGCCTGGCCTCGGCCGGCAGCCCGGCCGAGGACGCCCTGAACCGCTACATCGACGCTGCCAACGTCTGGGGCGAATGTCTCGCCGACGCCGCCTGCACCACCGCATCGGTTGAACCGCGCCTGCAACGAAGCTGGCGCGTCGCCTCGAAATTCCTCTCCGAAGCGCGTTAGGCGAACGTCAGTTGGCGGACTCGGTCGCTATCCGCCGCGCCTCCTCGGCGCCGAGGTATGGGGTCAAGACGAACTGGATCGCCTCCGGCACGAGGGCGACGAGTTCGTCCTCCCTGCCCTGGTCGAGTCGCTGAGCAACCAGCATCAGGACGCCACCCGCCATCGCCCGCTCAGTCACCTCCGGCAATCCCGCGCCTCCCGGGCGCTCCTCACGGCCCGGCCGCAGTCGCTCGGCGAGGTAGGAGACGAGGCGGTCGTGCCGGGCGATGCCATCGGGGCCGCCGGCCACGGCCTTCCTTGTCAGCAGCTCTGCCGTCGCCGGGTCGGCGGCGGCGTGCTCCAGCCCTGCCCGCACCCCGGCCGCGACTTTCTGGGGCCAGCCTTCCTCGACACCACAGGCCTCGACGATGGCAACCTGGAGACGGCCGAAGGCACTCTCGAAGAGGGTGGCGAAGTCCTCGGGGGACTCGCCGACGCCGGTCATGCGCGCTCGCGCGATGACGCCGAGCTGCCCAGTCTGCTGCTGCGTACGCTCGTTGTCATCCCCGCCGGCGGGAAAGATAAACACGAGTATCTACCGTGTCAAGGGAAGCGGGTTCTCAGACCCCTCCTCCGCTGTACTTGTAGCCGACGCCGCGCACCGTGACGACCAGCTCAGGGTTCTGGGGGTCGCGCTCGACCTTCTGGCGCAGGTTGGAGATGTGGACGTCGCAGGCGCGCTCGTCGCCGTCGAACTCGGTCTGCCAGAGCTCCTCCATGATCTGGGCGCGGGCGAAGACCTCGCCGGGGCGGCCGACGAGGAGGCGCAGAAGCTGGAACTCGGAGCGGGTGAGGTTGACCGGGACCCCGCGCACCGTGGCGATGTGGCGGACCAGGTCGATCGAGACCGGGCCGGACTCGATCTTCACCGCCTGGGCCAGCGGCGAGCGGTCGAGCTCGCGGCGGCGGAGCTGAGCGCGCACCCGCCCGAGCAGCTCGCGGACCGAGAAGGGCTTGGTCACGTAGTCGTCGGCGCCGACCTCAAGACCGACCACCTTGTCCACCTCCGCGTCCTTGGCGGTGAGGACGATGATCGGCACGGCGCTGCGCGAGCGCACGTCGCGGCAGATGTCGAGTCCGCTCGGCCCGGGCATCATGATGTCGAGGATCAGCAGGTCGTAGGGGATGCCGTCGCCGAGCTTCTCGGCAGCCTCGTCGCCATCGGCCGCCGGGGTGACGTCGAAGCCCTCCTGGGTGAGCGCGTAGCCGACCGAGTCGCGGACCGAGGGCTCGTCGTCGGCGATCAAGATGCGGCCGCTGCTCATGTTCGCTCCGTGCGCATCGTCATGCCACCGGAGTCGGGCTCGGCTGGGCGACGGGGAGGCGGACCCAGAAGGTGCTGCCCTCACCCTCAACGGACTCGGCGCCGATCTGGCCGCCCATCACGTCGACCATGCGGCGGGCGATCGCCAGGCCGAGGCCGAAGCCCTCCTGCTTGCGCGACTCGCTGCGGCGGTAGAAGCGCTCGAAGACGCGCTCGATCTCCGCCGCCGGAATCCCGGTTCCAGTGTCGATTACCTCCAAGACGACCTCCCCCTCCCCCTCATGGCGGCCGCGAACGGTAACGGTCCCAGGAGGAGGCGTGTTCTTGAAGGCGTTGGTGAGCAGGCCGATCATCACCTGGCGCAGCAGCGTCGGGTCGCCGGTCGCGGCGAGGTCGGGCTCGACCTCGACCTCGAGGGCGACGTGCGGCGGCGCCTCGACCGCGGCGACGACGTCGCGGAAGGCCACCGGGACGTCGACGACCTCGCTCTCGGCGGCGCCGCGCGACTCGACCCGGGCGAGGGTCAGCAACGACTGCGTCAGGCGGCTCATGCGGTCAGCGTCGTCGGCGAGGCGGGAGAGGAAGTGGTCGCGGTCGCCGGGATCGTTCTTGGCGCCGCCCTGGAGGACCTCGATCGCCCCGGAGATCCCCGCCAGCGGATTGCGCAGCTCGTGGGCGGCGTTGGAGATGAAGTCGGCTTCGGCCAGCTCCCGCCGCAGCTCATCGGTGCGGTCGCGCAGGACCGCCAGCACGGCGCGCTCGTCGGGAAGCGAGCGGGCGGTCATCGCGTAGGCGCGGTCGCCGATCCGCAGCGCCGGGTGGGCGGAGAAGCCGACCTCCGAGGCGCGGTGCAGCTGCGGAAGCACCACCTGCGGCGGCTTGCCAGCGACGTCGAGCAGGCGCGAGGCGGCGCTGTTGGAAAACCGCACCGGGCCTTCGAAATCGACCACCATCACCGCGTCGGTGAGGCCGTCGAAGATCGCCGCCAACTTGTTGCGGTCGGCGGTGAGGACGCCGAAGCTCTCCTTCAGCGAGGCCCGCATCGAGTCGAGGGCGCGGGCGAGGTCGCCGATCTCGTCCGGACCGGAGACGCTGAGCGGGGCGTCGAAGGAACCGCCCGCCATCTCACCGGCGGCACGGGCGAGGCGGACGACGCGGTGGGAGATCGCGACCGCGATCAGGAAGCCGGCGAGGACGCCGATCATCACTGAGGCGATCAGCGCCTGCTGGTTGTCGCCGAAGAGGTAGACGGCGGCGGCGGTGATCAGGCTGACGGCGGCGAAGGCGCCGGTCAGCCAGAGGCGCATCCCGATCCGTGGGCCGGCCGCACGCGGCTTGTCTGGCGTATCGCTGGCCGAGCTCATGAAGGTTTACTAACACAAAACCAATCGCCGCTCCAGGCGAGGCGGCGGGATCGTGGCTGACCAGGGCCTGTCTCATAGCCCGGCGTGCGTGGCTGGCGAGCGCCGGACCAAGCGGGGCAAGGACGCAGGGAGGCCGAATAGCAAGCGCTATTCGGCCGACCGAGGACGCCGCGCCGCGCCGTGTCCGCCGCCGCCAGACGCGTGCGGGGGGCTATGAGACAGGCTCTAGTGTGCGCTGACTCCAAGTTCTCCCGACACTCTCCGGGAGATCGATAGCTCTTCAAGCGAGACAGCCCCCGACCCAGCTGGGTCGGGGGCTGTCCGCGCTGCGACTCAGGCTCCTGGCTTCACGCCAATGAAGTTCAGAAAAGGAGTCGCATGACCAAGGATGACGTGCTGTTCGGCTACCGCCAAGCCCTCTTTGCAGAGGCTGCCCGCACAAGCGTCGCTCAAGCCTGCCGACGCTTTGGGGTGCATCGCTCCACCTATTACGCCTGGAAGCGGGCGGTCGATCGCCACGGCTTGGAGATGCTGCGACCCCGCGAGCGGCGGGCGCCGAAGATGCCCAACCAGCTTTCAAAGATGATCGAGGAGAAGATCGTCGCCTTCGCGCTGGGCCATCCCGGCCTTGGGCCAAAGCGGGTGGCTTCAGAGCTCGCCTGCCCCAAGTGGGGAGGCATCCTCGTCTCGCCAAACGGCGTTTGGAAGGTGCTGCGCCGCCACGGCCTCAACACCCGCACAAAGCGCCTGGGGCTCTTGGCGGGCTACGCCGCGCCCTATGAGCCGGCGCGCGATTACGGCCCCGAGCGCCACATCGAGGCCTCCCGCCCCGGCGAGCTGGTCGGAATCGACTGCTTCTTCGTCGGTCGCCTGCAGGGCACCAAGGGCTCAATCTGGCAGCTCACCGCGATCGATATCGCCTCCTCCTACGCCTGGGCGGAGCTGGTGGTCTGCAAGGAAGGCAAGCCGGCCAGCCCCGGCGCCAGGCAGACCTCGAAGCTGGCTCGCCGGGTCGCGAAGGAGCTGCGCGAAGCAGGCTGGCGCCTGGAGCGGCTGCTCTCAGACAACGGCAACGAGTTCAAGGGCGAGTTCTCGGCGACCGTCGCCCGGATGAAGGCAAAGCACACCCGGATCCGGGCCGGGCGCCCACAGACCAACGGCAATGTCGAGGCGCTGCACCGCACGATCCTCGACGAGTGCTGGCGGCCTTCCTTCGCCCGCTACCTGCACCCTGCACTCTCCAGCCTCAGGCGCGACCTCGATGAGTACCTGCGCTTCTACAACTTCGACCGTGTTCACCACGGCCGGCTGACAGCCGGTCAGATCCCGGCGGACATCGTCTACGGTGCCCGCAAGATGGAGGTCAGATGAGCCGCGAGTGTCGGCACATCTTGGAGTCCGTGCACTCTAGTGGGAGAATCGACCCTCGTGCGCACGCTCGTCTTCATCCCGGCCTGGAACGAGGAGGCCTCGATCGCGGCGGTCATCGCCGACGTCCGCGAGCACCTCCCGCGAGCCGACATCCTCGTCGTCGACGACGGCTCGACCGACGGGACGGTTTCTCGCGGACGCGAATGCGGCGTCCTCGTCGCCTCGCTGCCGTTCAACCAAGGTCTCGGGGCGGCGCTGCAGACCGGCTACCTTCACGCCCTGCGCGAGGGCTACGACTGCTGCGCCCACCTCGACGCCGACGGCCAGCATCCAGCGGCGGAGGTGGCGCAGCTGCTGGCGGAGGTCGAAGCCGACCGCGCCGACCTGGTGATCGGTTCGCGCTACCACGCCGGCGCCGCGGCGGAGAGCGACGACTACAGGCCGACGTTCTCGCGGCGGATCGGGACCAACGTCTTCCGCTTCTTCCTCACCCTGGCCACGCGCCAGCGCTTCACCGACACGACCAGCGGCATGCGGGCGGCGAACCGGCGGGTGATGTCGCTGTTCAGCGAGAACTACTCGCCCGACTTCGCCGAGATCGAGTCGCTGCAGCTCGCGGTTCGCCAAGGCCTGCGGGTCGAGGAGGTGCCGGTGCGGATGCTGGAGCGGACCGGCGGCACCTCCTTCCTGACCCCAGTGCGTTCGGCCTTCTTCATCTTCAAGGGAGTGGTGGTGCTGGTGGTCGGCCAGTTCCGGCCGCGGCGGGTGGGGGCGGAGAGATGAGCTGGCTCGCCCTCGCCGCCGACGGCACCAACGTCCACCTAACCTCGCAGACGCGGGTCCTGGCGGCGATCATCGCGGTCGCCTTCATGCTGCTGATCCTCGAGCTGATCCGCCGCGACCGCCTGCAGGAGCGCTACAGCGTGATCTGGTTCGTCTTCGGCGTCGGGATGCTGGCGGGCGCCGCCTTCCCCGGCCTGCTCGAGCTCGTCGCCGACCTGATGGGAGTCCGCAACACCAACGTCGCCCTCTTCTCGATCATCCTCCTGCTGCTGCTCGGCCTGGCGCTCAACTTCAGCGTGATCATGTCCCGCCAGGCGGCCCAGATAACGCGGCTGGCCCAGGAGCGGGCGCTGGAGAAGGCGCGGGAGCAGGCTACGGAGGAACGCAGCGGCAACGGCACCGCGAGCAGCGAGCGCGAGCGGACCTAGTGGTGTGACCACCAACGTTCACCGGTTTCTGGACGGCCTCGGATGATCGCCGTGCGGCGTCCTCAGTCGCCGGAGTAGCGCTGCTACTCCGGCTCCCTGCGTCCTTGCCCGACGACCCCCGAGTCTCGCCAGAATCCCGGCAACGTTGCCGGTCACACCACTAGCGGCGGGCGTCAGCGCCGCGACGGCGGCGGCGCTCCGCGCGCGTGGGAATTTCGTCCTCATGCTCAACGCAGTAGTTCCCGATGATCAGAGCGCCCGCGGCCATGTAGGCGAGCAGAGCGACCCACGCTAAAGCCGGGTGCACGCTCAGGATGTTCGCCAGGATGACCAGAGCGCTCACCCCCACGCACATCACGGCGAAACGTATTGTCAGCGCCCGGATCATGCGGGCAGTCTAGCCAAACACCAAATCGGTCACCAGAATCAAGGCAGCCACGAGAAAACCTCCAACGAAGCCTGCCGCGGTCATCCACTCAATCCGCTCCGCTGGAAATCCCCTGAGAATGGCCAGCGCCCTCAGAGCGCCCGCAACCAACCCGGTTGAGATGACCATCGTTCCAGCGGTTCCCGAAACGAACTCAAGAAACACTCCGGCTGTGAACAGCCGTTCCGACGAAATCCAGGACATGGACCGACCGTAAGGATCACGGTCGCATCGGTGGTGCGCAGCAACTCCAGGAACTGGAATTTTTTCAGGACAACTCCCGCTCGAGCCGGAAGAAAAGCGCCTCTAGGGCCAGCTCCTCGGAGACGTTCAGCTCGAGGCTGCGGCGGGTCTCCTGGACGGTCTCGGCGCCGCGACGGGCGCGGGCGGGATCGAAGCCGGCGGCCTGGGAGCGCAGCTGCTCGAGGCGATCGCGGTTGAAGGCGACGTCCTCGGCGCCGGAGGCGACGGCGGCGAGGTCGCGCAGCCATGCAGCGCATAGCTCGAGCGCGAGGTCGAGGATCTCGGTGCGGCGGCGGCGGCCGGCTCGTTTCGACTCGTCGGCGATCTCGCGGGCGGTGCGCTTGAGCCCGGCCTTGGACTCCTCCTCGAGCGCCTCGCGGGTCGCCGCTTCGACCTCCTCCCCGGCGGCCTCGGCACCGTCGAGCAGCCGCTTCCAGGGAGCGGAGCCGACCTCGCCGGCGAGCGCGGCGGCGACGCAGCGCTCAGCCTCGGCCCGAAGCTCGCGCCCCCGCTTCCCGAGCAACAGGCGCGCCCGCTCCAAATCCCCCGCCGCAAGCCGAGCCGCCGCCGCAATCTCCTCCGGCCGATGGGCCTCAAAGTCGCCTATACGTCCGCTTTCAGGCCCGTCGGCGGCGAGTTCCGCTTCGAGAACCTCGGCTGGGAGGGGGGCGAAGTCCACCGGCTGGCAGCGGGAGGCGATCGTCTCCAGCAGCGCCTCCGGCTCGGAACTGAGCAGGATCAGGTGGACGAAGTCGGGGGGCTCCTCGAGCGTCTTCAGCAGCGCGTTCTGGCTCTCGTCGCGCATCGCCTCGGCCGCCTCGACGACGAAGACCCGCTTGCCGCCTTCGAACGGCCGGTAGACCGCAGCGCGGATCACCCGCTCCCGCACCTCCTCGACCAGGTGCTGGGCGCCGCGCGGCGCCAGCCAGACCAGGTCGGGATGCGGCGAGGGATCGAGCAGCGCCCGCCGCCGCGCGTCCTCGGGGTCCTCGGAGGCGCCAGCCAATATCTCCGCCGCAAAAGCCCGCGCCGCCGCCCGCTTCCCGGCCCCTCTCGGCCCTCGGAACAAATACGCATGCGACGGGCCCGACGCCAGCGCCGCCGTCAGCGCCACCCGCGCCCGAGCCTGATGCTGGGTTGCGGTCTCGAGCACCGCGATCATCGCCGTGATGTCGCACTTGTTGCCGCATACCGACCACAACTGCGACATCGGGTCATTGGGGGTGTGCCGTCACGGTGTCCATCACCCGCTGGTGCACCTCGTCGACCGTCCCGCTGGCGTCGATCGCGACGACCCGGTCGCTGGCGATCATCGCGATCTCCTCGTAGGCCACGGCGACCGCCCGCTGCAGCTCCAACCCCTCGGACTCGAAGCGATCCTCACCGCCGGCGCGGCCCAGCCCGACCTCGGGGTCGACTCGCAGCAACACGGTCAAGTCCGGCCAGAGGCCGTCGGTGGCGGTGTCGCAGAGCGAGATCACCTCGCCCACGCCGAGCCCGCGGGCGGCGCCCTGGTAGGCGACGCTGGAGTCGGAGAAGCGGTCGGAGACGACGTCGCGGCCGGCCTCCAGCGCCGGCCGGATCACCCGCTCGGTGAGGTCGGCGCGAGCGGCGCAGAAGAGCATCAGCTCGGCCAGCGGCTCGAGTGCCACGGCGGGGTCGGCGAGCAGCTCGCGGATCCGCTCGGCGGCGTCGGTCCCGCCGGGCTCGCGGATCGCCACCGTATCCGGGCCAAGCGCCTCGGCGAGCAGGCGCGCCTGGGTGCTCTTGCCCGAGCCGTCAACTCCCTCGAGCGAGATGAACAACGCCCGAGGGCCTCAGCCTTTGGCCGCGGCTTTGGCGCGTTTGCGCCCCCGCGTCGCGGTGTCCGCTTTGGACGCTTTCGCCTTCGTCTTGGATTTCGCGGGCGCCTCGTCCTCGTCGCCCTGCGGCGGCGGCTGCTTTTCCATCGCCTGCTTCGCCGCTTTGGCGGCTTCGCGCTCGGCGCGCCGTTTCTTCATCTCCTGCATCGACTCGCAATCGTCGTTGAGGCAGAGGTTCCAGGGCCGGCCGCGGAAGGGGACGACTTTGAGCCGCGGCGTCTGGCCGCAGACCGAGCAGCGCTCCTCGAGCCGGAAGACATCGCCGCGCTGGGGCAGCGGGAAGGTCTGGTCGCAGGAGTCGGGGTCGTCGAGGGTCCAGCCGGTGCAGCCGACGAAGCGTTTGCCCGATTTTTTCGCGCGGATGATCCGCAGCATGTGGGGCGAGCCGTCCTCCTTCTTGCGACCGGCCTCTTCGCAGACCTTGCAGGGACCGAGGATGCGGTCCTCGTCCATCCCCTTCCAGATGACTTTGGCGAGGTCCTCGCGACTCTCGTCGATCTCCGACCAGGTCTTGTGCAGGAGGTCGCGGCTCTCGCCGACGACGGCGCCCTTGGTCATCTCGCCGGCGGCGATCCGGTCCATCTCCGCCTCAAGCTGCGCGGTCATCGCCGGCGTCGCCATCGCCGGGACGTAGTTCTTGAAGGCCTCATACAGGGCGATCCCAGTCTCCGAGGGGACCGGCGGGTTGCCGTAGACGTAGCCGCGGTCGAAGAGCTTCTGGATGATGTCGGCACGGGTCGCTTTGGTGCCGAGGCCGCGCTCCTCCATCATCTCGATCAGTTTGGCCTGGGAGATGCGGGCCGGCGGCTGGGTCTCCTTGTCGACGATCCAGGGCTCGCCGTCGAGATCGAGGCTCTGGCCCTCCTGCAGCGCCGGGATCTCCTCGTCGGCGGAGCGGGCGTAGGTGTAGATGCCGGCGTAACCGGGGTCGACGACGACCGAGCCGCGGACGAAGTAGGTCTCCGAACCCGCCTCGATGTCTGCCCGGGTCGACTCGGTGATCATCGGCGGGCTGAAGGTGGCGAGGAAGCGGCGCACAACCAGTTCGTAGACCCGCTTCTTCGAGCCCTCGAGGGCGCCGGGGTGGATCGCCTGGGTCGGGTAGATCGGCGGGTGGTCGGTCGTCTCTTTTTTGCCGCGGGTTGCCTGCAGGGGGGCGTCGAGCAGGCCGGCGGCGGCGGAGAACTCCTTGATCCGGACCAGCGAGGAGACCAGCTCCTTGACCGGCAGCGAGGGCGGGTAGACCGTGTTGTCGGTGCGCGGGTAGGAGATGAAACCGTCCATATAGAGGTCCTCGGCGATCCGCATCGCGCTGGCGGGGGTGATGCCGAGGCGGCTGGAGGCGTCGGTGCTGAAGGCGGTCGTGTTGTAGGGAGTCGGCGGTTTGCGGGTGTTCTTGCGTGCCGTGACCGCTTTGACGACGCCCGGCGTCTTGGTGCCCGCGAACGCCGCGTCGGCCTCGGCCTTGTCCCAGAACTTGTCGACGCTGTGGTGGGTCTCGAAGCTGCCGTCGGGGTGCTGGAACTTGGCGAACAGCTCCCAGAACGGTTTGGCGACGTGGGCACGACGCTCCATCTCGCGCTCGACGATCAGGCCCAGGGTCGGGCTCTGGACGCGGCCGACCGAGAGGAAGTTGGAGCCGAAGCGGCGACTGGCGAGGGAGACGGCGCGGGTCAGGGTCGCCCCCCAGAGCAGGTCGATGTCCTGGCGCGCGGCGCCGGCGTTGGCGAGCGGGTAGGAGAGCTCGTCGAGGTTGGTGAAGGCGCGCTCGATCTCCTCCTTGGTCAGGGCCGAGTAGCGGGCGCGCTTGATCCGCAAGGTGCCGTCGCGGGTGCCCTCGCGCGAGCCCAGGTTCGGGTTGGCGTCGAGCATCTCCTCCAGCGCCTCGAGGCCGATCAGCTCGCCCTCGCGGTCGAAGTCGGTCGCGATCACCAGCTCGTCCGCCTCCTTGGCGACCTTCTTGATCGCTTTGACGACGTTTTTGTCGGTCGGCTCCTTGATCAGCTCGGCGTCGATCAGGTCGTGCAGGTCGGTCTTCTGCCAGTTCGAGTAGCCCTCCGGGAAGGCCGGGCCGAGCACGTGTCCCTTGAGGCCGATCGACATTTGCTCGTCGCCGTTCTCGTCCGTCCAGGTGTAGAAGGGGACTTTGAAGGTTTTG
The DNA here is from genome assembly GCA_963699125.1 of uncultured Actinomycetes bacterium. Lineage (GTDB taxonomy): Bacteria > Actinomycetota > Thermoleophilia > Solirubrobacterales > 70-9 > VAYN01. Next base: position 2,074,363 of record OY969417.1, on the reverse strand, counting down.
TCGCTGGCGGCGCGACCGCCGCCGAGGATGTCGGCGATCTTCTTGGCGCTGTTGTTCTTCTCGGTGACGATGAGGCGCATGGGGCGGCGAGGGTAGCAGGGGCGTGCGGCCGCTCCCTCGTGCCCGGCGCTCGCCGATCCCCGTAGGATCGGCGCCTGCATGAGGTGCATGGTCACTGGCGGCGCGGGGTTCATCGGCTCGAATCTGGTCGACGCGCTGCTCGCGCGCGGGGACGAGGTGACGGTGGTCGACAACCTCTCGACCGGGCGCCGCGGCAACCTCGACGCGGCGCTGGCGGCGGGCGCCGAGCTGGTCGAGCTCGACATCCGCGACGCCCCCGCGCTGGCGGCGCTCGCCGCCGCGCGAGAGCCGCGGACCGTCTTCCACCTGGCGGCGCAGATCGACGTCCGCAAGTCGCTCGAGGACCCGGCCTTCGACGCCGCGGTCAACATCGGCGGCACCGCCAACGTGCTCGAGGCGACCCGGGCGGCGGGCGGCGGGCGGTTCGTCTTCGTCTCCACCGGCGGCGCCATCTACGGCGAGGGCGAGGGACAGCAGCTGCCACTGGACGAGAGCACCGCGATCGCCCCCTTCTCCGCCTACGGCCAGAGCAAGTACGCGGCCGAGGGCTACCTGTCGCTCTACGAGCGGCTCTACGGGCTGTCCGCAGTCGCCCTGCGACTGGGCAACGTCTACGGCCCCCGCCAGGACCCGCTCGGCGAGGCGGGCGTGATCGCGATCTTCTGCGGCCTGGTGCGCTCCGGCGGGCGGCCGACCGTCTACGGCGACGGCACCCAGACCCGCGACTACATATATGTGGGCGACGTGGTCGCGGCGGCGCTGGCGGCAGCGGAGTCCGGCGTGACCGGCCCGCTCAATATCGGCACCGGCAGCGAGACCAGCGTGCTGGAGCTGGCCGAGGCGCTGGGGCGGCTGGGCGATGTCGACGGCTTCGAGCCCGAGTTCGCGCCGCCGCGCGCCGGCGAGGTCCAGCGCATCGCCCTCGACGCCTCCCGGGCCGAACGCGAGCTGGGCTGGGCGCCGGCGACGAGCCTCGACGCCGGCCTGCGCCTTACCCTGGACTCGATTTGACCGGTCCCCCCTCACCGCGCCGCCTCGTCGCGGCGCTCCTCTACATCGCTGCAGCCCTCGTCGCGGTGTCGCCGTCGACGGCCGCGGCCGACTCGCCGGTTCTCGGCTCCCCCGAATATCTCGAGAACGGGGTCGGCTGGGGAACGGCGATGCCGGTGGATATCGGGAACGGCGGCGCTCCGAGCGGTTTCCTGAGCGAAATCATCTGGCAGGGTTGGGGCGAAGCGGTCGCCAGCGGCAGCGGCATCGCCTCGATCTACAAGCCGCAGGGCGGCTACTACGGCGGCCATCCGAGGATCCCGCTGCGGGCGGGCGACCTCGGCACCTGCCCGGGCCGGACCGAGTTGGCCTACCGGTCGCTCGAATTCCGCCTGCCGCCATGGCCCGGCGCCCCGCTCGGCCCATGGCTGAAGTGGAGCGGCTCGCTCGACCTCTGCGACTACTCGGTCAAGGACCCCCGCTACGACTACCCGAAGCGGCCGCCGGGGCTCTGCGGGAACATCGGCGACGACTACGCCCCCGGCGACATCCTCGACGTGACCAGCTTCGAACTCGGCTGCTCGAAGGCGCGGGGCATCGCCCGCAAGGCCGAGCGACACGTCCGCTTCAAGCTGCCGCGGCGCTGCCTCCAGCACGGCTGCAACCACAAGGTGCGAGCGTTCCGCTGCCACTGGTACGAGCTGCGCCCGGGAGAAACCACGATCGACATCGAATTCGCCTACCCGGTGCAGCGAGTCGCTTGTGCGAAGGGCGACTCGACGATCACCTGGTGGTTCGTGCTCTGGGTCGAGTGACCCGGCCCACCGACCGCGGATCGCTAGCCTTCCCTTGATGCCCGCTCAGGCCTACGCCGGCAAGGAGTGCGTCTGCCAGCTGCGCAAGGGGATCTGCGATCAGTCCTGCGTGCGGGACATGCTCGAGACCCCCTTCTACATCGCCTGCCTGAAGCTGAAGGGGCGGCGCTGCCTGGTGGTCGGCGGCGGCGACATCGGGCTCGAGAAGGTCGAGGGGGTGCTCGCCTGCGACGCCGACGTGACCCTGGTAGCCCCGGTCGCGCACCCTGCGCTGGAGGACCTGGCGCGCGAGGGCTCGATCGAGTGGGAGAAGCGGGCCTACGCGGGGCCGGCCGACCTCGAAGGCGTCTTCATGGTGATCGCCGCGACTGACGACAGCGAGGTCAACATCGGCGTCTTCGACGACGCCGAGAAGCGGGCGATGCTGGTCAACGTCGTCGACGTGCCGCCGCTCTGCAACTTCATCCTGCCGGCGATCGTCCGCACTGGCCCGCTGGCGATCGCGATCTCCACCGCCGGCGCCTCCCCGGCCCTGGCGAAGCGGATGAAGCGCGAGGTCTCGGAGTTGTTCGGCGAGGAGTACGCGCGGCTGGCGGTGATCCTCAACGACGCCCGCGGCTGGGCGAAGGGGACGCTGCCGACCTACCAGGACCGCAAGGAATTCTTCGAGGGGATCGTCAACGGCGACCCCGACCCGGTCGAGCTGCTGCGCGACGGCCAAGAGCCTACGGTGCTGGCAATCGTCGAGTCCGCCAAAGAGCGGGCCGCGGCGGCGCTGGCCTGACTGTCGACTTACTCGGCGTATAAGCCGATAAGTCGACAGTTCATGCAACGTCGCAAGCGGAGGCGCGGACGCGGTCGAGGGTGTCGCGGAGCTTGTTGGCCTCGCCGACGCTGAGCCGGGCCGAGAAAGCAACCTCCAGCTCGCCGACGATCACCGGGCGCATCTCCGCCAGCAGGGCGCGGCCGGCGGGCAGCAGGGTCGCGTAGCTGACGCGGCGGTCGGTCTCGCAGAAGGTGCGCTCGAGCAGGCCGGCTTTGACCAGCCGGTCGACCAGCTTGGTGAGGCCGCCGCGGGTGATCACCAGCACCTCGGCGAGGTCGCCCATTCGCATCCGCTGCTCCGGCGCCTCGGCGACGGTGGCGAGGACCTCGTACCAGGGAAGCGGCGGGTGGTCGCCCTGAGCCAGCGCTTCCTGCAGCCTCTGGGTGACGGCGGCGTGGGTGCGGGTGAGCGCGCCCCAGGCCTCGCCATGGGGAGTCGTCGCCGGCCCCGCGTGGTCGCGTGGGGCAGTTGGGTCTGCGGTCGCCTGGTCGTTCATAGACGAATCATCGCAGATGACCGTTGCCATGGCAATATTTGTATCTACAAGCTTTTCTGCTATGATTGTTTCTGTGTCAATCATTTATCCGACAACTTACACGGGAAGGGAGCATGAAATGAGCACGCAGACCATCAAGCAGCGGGTTCCGACCGGCACCTACGTCGTCGACCCGATCCACTCCACGATCAACTTCGCCGTCGTCCACAACGGCGTCTCCACCTTCCGCAGCGGTTTCCGCAGCTACGAGGCCAGGCTCGAGGGCGGCGAGGAGCCGAAGCTCGTCGGCACGGTCGAGGTCGCCTCCGTTGACATCTCCGAGGAGATGCTGAAGGGCCACCTCCTCTCCCCCGAGTTCTTCGACGCCGAGCGCCATCCGCAACTGAAGTTCCGCTCGACCGAGTTCGACGTGGCTGAGGACGGCGCGCTGAAGCTGCGCGGCGAGCTGGAGATCCGCGGCCAGGTGCACGAGGTCGAGGCCAGCGGCAAGTTCGGCGAGCTCGGGGCGGACCTCGGCGGCAGCGCCCGGGTCGGGCTCTCGCTGCAGGCGGCGATCGACCGCCGCAGCTTCGGGCTCGACTGGCAAGCCGAGCTGCCCAGCGGCGGCGAGGTCCTCGACTACGAGGTCGCGGTCGCGGTCGAGCTGGAGCTGGTCCGGGAGGGTGAGTAGCGATGCGGGTCCTCGGCATCTCCGGCAGCCTGCGCCGGGGCTCGCTCAACAGCGCCCTGCTGCGGACCGCAGCCGCGCGGCTGCCGGCCGGGGCGGAGCTGGTCGAGTTCGAGCGGCTGCGCGAGATCCCGCCCTACGACGCTGACCTCGAAGCGTTGGAGACGCCCGACGCGGTGCGGGAGCTACGCGAGGCGATCCGCGACGCCGACGCGGTCCTGATCGCGACGCCCGAGTACAACCACTCGATCCCCGGTCAGCTCAAGAACGCCCTCGACTGGGCCTCCCGCCCGGCCGGCCGGAGCGCCCTCAACGGCAAGCCGGCGGCGGCGATCGGCGCCTCGACCGGGATGTTCGGCGCGGTCTGGGCGCAGGCCGAGACCCGCAAAGTCCTCGGCGCCCTCGGCGGCCGCGTGATCGAGGTGGAGTTGCCGGTGGCGCGAGCTGCCGAGCTCCTCGTCGACGGTCGCCTCGAGCTCTCCCCCCAGCAGTCCGAGCAGCTCGAGGAGCTGTTGGCCGAGCTGGCCGCCTCGGTCGAGGAGTCCGCCGCCCTCGCCGCGGCCTAGACCCTATGGCCGGCCCACCTGAGCGCCGGCTCAATCCGAGCCCCGCGTAAAGGTCGGCACCCGCGCATGAGATGCGCGGGTTTGTCGCCGAGGAACGGCCTCGGCGAGGACCGCAATCATGGGGGTGCCGACATGGCGCAGGTTAGGACGTGGGTGGGTCTCGATGTTCACGCGGCGAAGGTCCTCGCGGCGATCGCCGACTCGCAGTCAGGGGAGTTGGCGGTGCGACGGATGGGCGGGGAGACCGAGCAGGTGGCCGAGTTCTGCGCTGCTCTGCCAGGGCCGGTCCGGGTTGCCTATGAGGCCGGCCCAACCGGGTTCGGGCTGGCGCGGGCATTGGCGGCGAAAGGGATCGACTGCACCGTCGCCGCGCCGGGCAAGATCGAGCGCCCTGCCCAGGACAGGGTCAAGACCGACCGCCGAGATGCCGAGCGATTGGTGCGCCTGCTGATGATCGGCGGCCTGCACCCGGTGCGGGTGCCGACGCCGGCCGAGGAGGCGATGCGCGACCTGGTCCGCGCCAGAGAGGACGTCCGCGGCGACCTGATGCGGGCCCGCCACCGCGTCGCCAAGCTCTTGCTGCGCCACGACCTGCGCTTTGAGGGCAACAACTGGACCCAGCGCCATCTCGACTGGCTGGGCAGGGTGCAGCTGCCCGAGCCAGTCGCCCAGGCGGTCCTGCTCGACGGGATCGGGGCGATCGACGCCCTGCTGGTGCGACGCGAGAGCCTCGAGGCCCAGATGAGCGCCCTCATCGAGGGCTCCCCCTGGGAGCAGAGCGTCGCCCACCTGCGCTGCCTGCGTGGCATCGACACCCTCTCGGCGCTGGGTCTCTGCGCGGAGGTCGGCGACTTCGAGCGCTTCCAGCGCCCCGCCCAGCTGATGAGCTACCTCGGCCTGGTGCCCTCTGAGAGCTCAAGCGGCGAGAAGCGCAGGCAGGGCGCGATCACCAAGTCGGGCTCCCGCCACGCCCGTCGCCTCTTGGTCGAGGCGGCCTGGCACTATCGCCGGGCACCGCGCAAAGGCAGGGATCTGCGCCGCCGCCAGGAGGGCCAACCCCAGTCCGTCTGCGCGATCTCATGGAAAGCCCAGCAGCGCCTGCACCGCAGCTGGGTCCGGCTTGACTCAGAGCGCGGCAAGCGCCGCACCCTCTGCGCGGTCGCGGTGGCGCGTGAGCTGAGCGGCTTCTGCTGGGCGGTAGCGACAGCCGACTGAGGCCACCAAGCATCGCTTGGCCCAGGAGGCGGCGGGCTCGGCCCTTCGCGCCAGCGCATCCGCGATTCAGCTATGAGCAGCCGCTTCGCGGCGACGCTCGATCCTAGACAGCGGGCGCTGAGACGAAACCCGGTCCTGCGGTAGCCAACCCGCGCATATCAGCCTGACCGCGCGTCGCGCACCAGGTCGACCGTCGCCTCCTGGACCAAGAAAAAGGCCCGCTTCAGCGGGCCTTTGGTGGTTGGGGACTTGACAAACGGACGGCCATATCAGCTGAGGCGCCTCACCACGTTCCGAACGCCGTGAAGTAGATCCGGGTCCACCGAGAGGCTGTGGGTGTTCGACGCCTACGACCTCAAGGAGGACCCGGATGCAGCACCGTAATGCCCCGCTCACCCCGAACGGAAGGCGCCGCCTGGTGGCGCTGGTGGAAGAGGAGGGCCTCACGTTCGAGGCGGCCGCGGCCGCCTCGAACGTGGCGAAGTCAACGGCCCACACCTGGGTCTCGCGCTGGCGGGCAGCCAGTTCCGAGCAACGACGGAGTCTGGAGTGCCTGCAGGACCGCTCCTCGCGCCCCCACCGCAGCCCGGCGATGCTCAGCGTGGCCGGCCAGGAGCGCTGCTGCGAGGTGCGTCGGCGGACCGGCTGGGGACCGCGGTTGATCGCCTCGGAGGTGAACATCCCCCACGCGACAGTGCATCGGGCATTGAAGCGCGGCGGCTGCTCACGGCGCCCCAAGCAGCTACGGGAGAAGGTGGTTCGCTACGAGTGGCCCTGCCCCGGCAATCTCCTGCACATCGACACCAAGCGCCACGCGCGCTTTCTGGAGCCCGGTCACGCGGTGACCGGCAAGCGCACCCAGGGCTCGCGGGGAGCTGGCTGGGAGTTCGTCCACACCATCGTCGACGACTGCTCTCGCCTGGCCTATTCGGAGGTCCACGACGACGAGCGGGCCGCGACCGTCACCGCCTTCACCCGCCGGGGCCTGGACTGGCTCCTAGGACGAGGGATCGTCACTGAGCGGCTGCTCAGCGACAACGCCTGGGCCTACGTGAAGAACAAGGATCTGCACCAACTACTGGCCGATCGAGCGATTGAGCACTGGCGCACCAAGCCCTACTCGCCCCAGACGAATGGGAAGGTAGAGCGCCTGCAGCAGACCATGGACCGCGAGTGGGCTCGGGGCCTCAGCTATCGCTCGAGTGCTGATCGGCGAGCCGCCCTGCCACACTGGCTGCGCCACTACAACGAGAGCCGTCGTCACTCAGCTCTCGGTAACCGCCCGCCTATAACTCGCGTTCGGGATGTGTTGGGGCACGACAGCTAGCCGCTCGCCACGAACGCTGCGTTTTACCTCTGTGGGATGGAAAACACAGCGCTCATCATCGCTATGAATAGCCGCTGAAGACCCAGGCGACCGGCGGCGCGGACTGTTCGTGCGCCCGTTCCCTGGCATCGCGAAAGGCGAGGTTCTTGGTCCTGCCGATGCCGGAGATGTAGATGCCGTTCTTCTTCTTGACGACGGCCCCGTAGCCGTTGAAGACCCAGACGGCAGACTTGCAGTGGCTGGTCCCGCAGTCGTTGCGAGCGTGGAGCTTGGCCACGGCGGCGGTCGGCTCGCCGCGCGAGTAGCCGATCTTGCCGGTGGTGGGGTCGATCGCGATCGACCCCCAGGAGGCCTGGGCGGCCGCGGGCGCGACCAGCAGGAGAGCCAAGGGGGCGATGGCGAGGATGAGTTTCGTCCTTCTGCTCATGCGGCTGGCAGGGCGAAGAAGGCCACGGCGGAGAAGTGGGCCACGGCGGCGGCGATGACAAAGAGGTGGAAGACCTCGTGGTAGCCGAAGACCGCCGGGTTGGGGTTGGGGCGCTGGGTGGCGTAGACGACGGCCCCCGCCGTGTACAGAAGGCCGCCGGCGGCGACGAGCATGGTGCCGGCGACGCCCATCTCCGACCAGAGCTCGGGGAAGGCGGCGACGGCGACCCAACCGAGCGCCAGATAGATCAGCGCCGCCACCCATTTCGGGTGGTGGATCCAGACCATCTCGACGATCGCGCCGGCGATCGCGCCGAACCAGACCACGGCCAGGATCGCGTCGGCCAGGGGACCGTCAAGGACCAGCAGCGCGAACGGCGTGTAGGTGCCGGCGATGAGGAAGAAGATCATCGAGTGATCCAGGCGCCGCATCCAGAGGCGCACGTTGGGCCGGGTCCAGTTAACCCGGTGATAGAGGGCGCTGGTGCCGAACAGGGCGGAGAGGCTGACCGCGTAGATCGCCACCGCCAGGGTCGCCTTCGGCGTCTTCGCGAGAACGATCAGGGCGGCGCCGAAGCCGAGCGAGAGGAAGAAAGCCCACTCGTGCGAGACACCGCGCAGCTTCGGCTTGACCAGGGCGATCGCCTCGGCGGCGGCCTCCTTGGCGGAGTCGGCTCTCTCGACCGCTGCCTCACGGGCAAGCTCCACCCGCTCGCCGGCCCGTTCCCGCATCTCCCGCGCGCGTTCGACCATCGCCGCAGAGGGTACTCGTGACTTCGCGGGATTCTTCGCGCGGTTTGCGTCTGCTCTGTGTGCTAGGAGGAATTTTTCTCTCAAATGCAGGACTTTTTGCACTAGAAAAGTGGCATCCGACGGCGGCGAGAGGATGGCCAACTCGCACCGAAATTGAAGAGAGGACAATCGATGGCTAACACGTCAATGGCATCCAAAGCAACCAAAGGCCTCGCCATCGAGCGCAGATTCTCGACCGCCGGAATTCATCCCTTTGATGAGATCGAGTGGGAGATCCGCGATGCCGTGATCGGCAATCCCGAGAGCCCGGCGTTCGAGCAGCGCGGGGTCGAGTTCCCCAAGAGCTGGTCCCAGAACGCGACCAACATCGTCGCCCAGAAGTATTTCCGCGGGCAGCTCGGCAGCCCCGAGCGCGAGTCCTCGGTCAAACAGATGATCGGCCGCGTCGCCGGGACGATCTCCAACTGGGGCCGCGAGGGCGGCTACTTCGCCTCCGCGGAGGACGCCGACGCCTTCGAGATGGAGCTGACCTCGATCCTGCTCAACCAGAGGGCCGCCTTCAACTCGCCGGTCTGGTTCAACGTCGGCTTCGAGGAGACGCCGCAGTGTTCGGCCTGCTTCATCCTCAGCGTCGAGGACACCATGGAGAGCATCTTGGACTGGAACACGAAAGAGGGCAAGATCTTCCGTGGCGGCTCCGGCTCCGGCATCAACCTCTCCAACATCCGAGGCTCGATGGAGCCGCTGCAGAAGGGCGGCACCGCCAGCGGCCCGGTCAGCTTCATGCGCGGCGCCGACGCCTGGGCGGGGACGATCAAGTCCGGCGGCAAGACGCGGCGGGCGGCGAAGATGGTCGTGCTCGACATCGACCATCCGGACATCGAGCACTTCATCTGGTGCAAGGCCGATGAGGAGAAGAAGGCGGAGGCGCTGCGCGATGCCGGCTTCGACATGTCGATCGACGGCGAGGGCTTCACCTCGATCCAGTACCAGAACGCCAATAACTCGGTGCGGGTCAGCGACGACTTCATGGAGGCGGTCGCAGCCGACGAGGATTGGCACCTGACCGCCCGCACCACCGGCGAGTCGGTCAAGACCCTGGGCGCGCGCGAGCTGATGAACCAGATCGCCGACGCTGCCTGGCGCTGCGCCGACCCCGGCATCCAGTACGACTCGATCATCAACCGCTGGCACACCTGCCCGGAGTCGGGCCGGATCAACGCCTCCAACCCCTGCAGCGAGTACATGCACGTCGACGACTCGGCCTGCAACCTGGCCTCGCTCAACCTGATGAGGTTCCGCCGCGAGGACGGCAGCTTCGACGTCTCCGACTTCGAGCACGCGGTCGACGTCGTCTTCCTCGCGCAGGAGATCGTCGTCGGCTTCTCCAGCTACCCGACCGAGGAGATCACCGCCAACGCCAACGCCTTCCGCCAGCTCGGCCTCGGCTACGCCAACCTCGGCGCGCTGCTGATGTCGGATGGCCTCCCCTACGACTCCGACACCGGCCGCAACGTCGCCGCCGCGATCACGGCGCTGATGACCGGCCGCGCCTACCGCCAGTCGGCGCTGATCGCCGCCGGCGCGACCGGGCCCTACGACGAGTACGAGCGCAACCGGGAGCCGCACAACGGGGTGATGCGGATGCACCGCGACGCCGCCTACGACGTCAACCCCTCCGGGATCAAGGGCGACCTGCTCGAGGCCGCACAGCGGGCCTGGGACGAGGCGGTCGAGCTGGGCGAGGAGCACGGCTACCGCAACGCGCAGGCGACGGTGCTGGCCCCGACCGGGACGATCAGCTTCCTGATGGACTGTGACACGACCGGGATCGAGCCCGACTTCTCGCTGGTCAAGTTCAAGGAGCTGGTCGGCGGTGGGCAGATGACGATCGTCAACCGCTCGGTGCCGCTGGCGCTGCGCACGCTCGGCTACTCCGACGCCGAGGTCGATCAGATCGACGCCCACATCGCCGAGAAGAACACGATCGTCGGCGCTCCCGGACTAAAGGGCGAGCACTTGCCCGTGTTCGATGTCGCGGTCGGCGAGCGGGCGATCTCCCACACCGGCCACATCGACATGATGGCGGCGACGCAGCCGTTCATCTCCGGGGCGATCTCGAAGACGGTCAACCTGCCGCAGTCGGCGACGGTCGAGGACATCGCCGATGCCTACACTCGCGGCTGGCAGGGCGGGCTCAAGGCACTGGCGATCTACCGCGACGGCTCGAAGACCGCGCAGGCGCTGCGCACCGACGCCCAGGACGAAAAGGGCGCCGAGGCCGAGGTCGTTGTCCTACCGCCGGAGCGGAAAAAGATGCCGCGCGAGCGCGAGTCGATCACCCATAAGTTCTCGATCGCCGGCCACGAGGGCTACATCACCGCCGGCAAATACGAAGACGGCTCGGTCGGCGAGATCTTCCTCACCGACATCGGCAAGGAGGGCTCGACGATGCGAGGGCTGATGAACGCCTTCGCGACGGCGATCTCGATCGGCCTCCAGTACGGCGTCCCGCTCGAGGTCTTCGTGCGCAAGTTCAGCTATATGCGCTTCGAGCCGGAGGGCATCACCGGCAACCCGGAGATCCCCTTCGCCAAATCGTTGCCCGACTACATCATGCGCTGGCTGGCAAGCCGCTTCATCGAGGACACCGACACCCTCGAGGACCTCGGCATCCTCACCACCGAGGTGCGCGCCAAACGCGACGCCGAGACCGCCCAGCTCGGGCTCGGGATCGCCACCGGAGACACCGCCGGCCCGGCCAACGGCGGCACCAAGCCCGGCAACGGAAACGGTGGCAACGGCGCCGAGAAGGCGAAGGCAAGCGGCGGCGAGGCTGTCCCCGCAGCGGCTGCCTTCACCGACACCCCGCCGGTGGTCCCGGCGAAAATGTCCGGCCTCGACCTCGGCCCCGCCTGCGAGCAGTGCGGCGGCATGATGCAGCGCACCGGCTCCTGCTACACCTGCTCGTCCTGCGGCAACAACACCGGCTGCGGTTGAGTTAGGCACAGTGGGGAGGGTGGGGTGCCCCTCCCACTGAGGCTCCTGGACCGGCAAGCCGAAGCGCGACAAACGATCTGCTGCGCGACGGCCTCAGGGGGAGGGGCACCCCACCCTCCCTCTGGGCGCTAGCTCAGCACGACCTCGGCGTCGTGCCGGGGCGTCTCGGTGATGGCGCGGCGGAAGGGGCGCTCGGAGGCGGCGCGAGCGGGACGGACCTGGTGGCGCTTGACCAGCTCCCGCAGGACTACCTGCATCTCGAACTGGGCGAAGGCGGCGCCGAGGCAGCGACGGACGCCGCCGCCGAAGGGGATCCAGGTGTAGGTGCCGGGTGGGTTGTCGAGGAAGCGCTCGGGGAGGAAGCGGTCCGGCTCCGGGTAGATCTCGGGGTTGCGGTGGACGAGGTGGATGCTGGGGGTGACTGCAACCCCCGCCGGCAGCTCGTAGCCGCCGATCTCTACCGGCTCGGTCAGCTTCCTGATCACCGCCACCAGCACCGGGCGCAGGCGCAGCGTCTCCTGGATCGTCGCGGTCAGATAGGCATCCTCGCCCGCAAGGGTCTCGGCGCGCAGGCGCTCGAGCTTCTCCGGATGGCGCGTGAGGCGCTCCATCGCCCAGGAGAGGGCGGTGGCGGTGGTCTCGTGGCCGGCGACGAGCAGCGTCAGCAGCTCGTCGCGGATCTCGGCGTCGCTCATCGGGCTGCCGTCCTCGTGGCGCGCCGCGACCAGCATCGAGAGGATGTCGTCGCGCTCGGCCAGGTCCTCGGCGCCGCGGCGCTCGCCGATCTCGCGGTGGATCAGCGCGTCGACTCGATCGATGCGGCGACGGAAGGCGGGGATGCTGCGGACCCGGTCGGGTCCGATCAGGACGACCGGCAGCAGCACACGCGGGTCGGTGGTGAGGTCGAGGAAGTCGCGCAGCGCCACCCGCAGCGGGTCCAACCGCTCCTTGTCATGGACGCCGAAGACCGTCTCGAGGATGATCTCGAGCGTGATCGCCTGCATCCGCGGCCGCAGCTTGTAAGGGGTGCCGGTGGGCCAGCTCTCGATCTCGCGGGCGGCAATCTCGGTCATCTTCTCGCCGTAGCCCTGCATCCGCTCGCCGTGGAAGGGCGGCAACAGCAGCCGGCGCTGGCTGATGTGCGGCTTCTCGTCGAGCACCAGGACCGAGTTGTCGCCGAGCACCGGCCGCAAGATCTCGTTGCCCTCGCCGGCGTGGAAGACCCGCGGGTCCCCGGTGAAGACCTGCTTGACCGCCTCCGGATCGGAGACCATCACCCAGGTCCCTTCGTGGACGATCTGGATCGTGAACATGTCGCCGAAGCGCGCCCGGCACTGCTCGAGCATCCACTGCGCCTGCCGCGACCAGATCGCCGTCTGCAGCGCCCGCGGCATCCGCGGACCCGGCGGCAGACCGCGGATCGGCGCCGTCCGAGCCCCAGCCGGGGCACGCTCTTTGACCGTTGCCTCCATCGCGCTCACCTTACGGTAGCCGCCGCCAAAGTCCCCCGGTGTGACCTTTGTCCGCTCCTAACCCCCGCGTGGTTCCTTTGCCACGGATCGTGTGACAAAGGAACCACGGACAGTTGGTAGCGACCTACGGGAGGTCCTCGCAGGCGATGCCGTCGTGGTCGCCGTCGAGGCGATGCGGATCGCGGCTGGGGTTGTGTTTCTTGAAGAAATGCTGCGCCTGCCTGTGGGTCCTGAAGTCCGAGCAATCGCGGTCGTAGAACGCTCCGGCGGGCTGCGCCGTCGCCGCGGCGCCCAGCAGGACAAGTGCAATCGCGGACACTACGAACCGGCGGGGGAGCAAGTGCATATGGGCCTCCAGGAAGGTCGAGTACTCGATCAGTTCCTGAACATATATCCAGTTCGGGTCGTTCGCGCTGGTCAGCGTGGGACCGAGACCCGGACCATGGTGCGGCCGCCGCATTCGAGGCGGGCCGATCCGTCCTCGAAACGATGCAGGTGAAGCGTGCCCGGAGCAGGACACTCGACTCGAAAGGCTGGACGGGCCACAACCCCGGCGGGCGCGGGAACAGCGATGGAGATCGCCAGGGTAACGATGGACGCAACGAGCAGGGCGACAAGCGGCCTCATCCCAAGCCAAGCAACCAGCCGCCCCTCGCTCTCCCCCACCGCGGTCCGGGATTGAAGGTAGCCTGCCCGCCCGTGCCCCCGCCCCGCCTCTCGCCGCGCACCGAGCACCGGATCCTGAAACGGGTCTGCGGGCTCTCACCGCGAGTGCAGCGACGCCTGTTCGGGCCGCCGCCGAGTATCGACGGGCAGACGCTCGCCAGCGACATCCACGCCTTGATCAAGATGGCGGAGCGCGCCGGCAGCACCTCCTTCAGCAACGGCTACACGGTCGAGGAATCGCGGGCGATCAACCGGCTCGGGGCGGAAACGACCACCTCCCATCCGCCGATCCCGATGGCCCGGGTCGAGGCGACCGAGGTCCCGGGCCAAGCCGGGCCGATCCCCGCCCGTTCCTACCTGCCGCTCGGCTTGCCGGCCGAGTCGACGCCCCTGCTCGTCTACTACCACGGGGGCGGCTTCGTGATCGGCGACCTCGAGACCCACGACGGCGTCTGCCGCTTCCTCGCCGCCGCGGCCGGCGTCGCAGTGCTCTCGATCGACTACCGGCTGGCGCCCGAGCATCCCTTCCCCGCCGCGGTCGAAGACGCCTGGGCCGCCTTCGCCTGGGCCGCAGCCAACGCCGCCGGGCTGGGCGCCGACCCGAACCGGATCGCTGTCGGCGGCGACAGCGCCGGCGGCAACCTCGCCGCGGTGGTCAGCCTGCTGGCGCGCTCGGCCGGCGGGGCGATGCCGGCGATGCAGCTGCTGATCTACCCCGCGACCGACGCGATCGGCGGCCAGCGCTCGCGCGAGCTGTTCGCCAACGGGTTCCTCCTCACCGAGGGCGACGTCGAGTGGTTCGAGAGGCACTACCTGCCGCCCGGCACCGACCCCGCCGACCCCCGCGCCTCGGTGTTGAGGGCACCGGACCTGAGCGGCCTGCCCCCCGCCTACGTCACCACCGCCGGCTTCGACCCGCTGCGCGACGAGGGCGAGGAATACGCGCTGCGGATGCGCGAGGCCGGCGTCAGGGTCGCCCTGCGCCGCCACCCGGGGCTGATCCACAGCTTCGCCAACGAGACCGCGATCAGCCGTACCTCGCGCGGCGCGATGCTGGAGGCAGCCGGCGCGCTGCGGATGGGGCTAGCGCCGACTGGGGGCTAGGCCTACTCGTATTGCAGTGATTGCAGGACGTTGAGCCTGGAGGCTCGCCGCGCGGGCGGGATCGCCGCGAGCACCCCGGCGAAGCCGGCCAGGACCAGCAGCACGATCAACGAGCCGATCGGGTAGGAGAGCGTGAACCCTTCGTCCTTCAGCGGCTGCGCGATCAACGCCGCGAAGATGAGGCCGAGGACCATGCCGAGGATCGCGCCGATCAGCGCCGTGATCACCGCCTCGTAGCGGATCATCGTCCGCACCTGCCGCCGCGACATGCCGATCGCCCGCAGCATCCCCAGCTCGCGGGTGCGTTCGTGGATCGAGAGCGCCAGCGTGTTGGCGATGCCGAACAGCGAGATCACGATCGCCAGGGCCAGCAGCGCGAAAACGAGGTTGACGAGCTGGTTGACCTGGTCTTCGCGGCTTTCCTTCAGTTCCTGCTGGTTCATCACTTCGGCGGTGGGAAAGGCCGCTTCGACCCCTTTCGTCAGCAGCGCCTGGACCCGGGCCGCGTCCGCCCCGGGCGCGGTCTCGACGAAATCGATCGTGTCCTGGGTCTGCCCGAATTCGCGCGCCAGCGCCGCCTGCGTAATCAGCACGCTGCCGAAGACCCCGAGCTTCGACGAGAACTCGCCAACCACCTCGAAGGTTGGCCGGTGGCGAGTCTGGCTAAGCAGGCGGAAGCGGTCGCCAACTTCGAGGTCATGGTCGGCGGCGAAGGAGTCGGAGAGGATCGCCTGGCCGTCCGAGAGATTGCGCAGGGCGGCCGGGCCACCCTTCTCCCATTCGACCTTGACGGTCCGTTCGACGTCGGCGCTCGGCGCCGAGAGCCGGGCGCCAGCGCCGCTCGGGAGCAGCTTCGCCTCTGCCGAGCGAATCGTCGCGACCATCTCGACACCGGGCACCTTACGGGCGGCAGTGGCAGTTCCGTTCGGAATCGGCGAGAAGCCGTCGCTGTTCTGGATCACCAGCCCGCCGACGAAGTTTTCGTCGACCACCTGGGCGACCGAGCTCTTCAGCCCGGCGGAGAAGATGGTGACGAAGGCGACCAGCGCCAGGCCGATCATCAAGGCCGCCGCGGTGACCGCGGTGCGGCTCGGGTTGCGTTGCGCGTTCTCGCGCGCGAGGCGGCCGATCAGCCGGCGCAGCCGCTCCAACGGCCAGCCGGCGACGGCCGCAAGCGGCCGAACCAGGCGCGGGCTGAACAAGGAGACCGCGAAGACGACGACGACCGCACCGCCGCCGATCAGCCCGGCGGCGGTGCCGGCTCCAGCGCTGCCGAAGAGACCGCCGAGCACCATTCCCAGGCCGACCACCCCGAGGAGCACCGAAGCGGCGGCGAAGATCAGGCGTCGGCGGCGCGTGGCTGGCGGCGTGTAGGCGTGCAGAGCGGCGATCGGCGGTACCTGGGTGGAGCGCAACGCTGGCACCAGCGAGGAGAGGACGGTGACGACAATGCCGACGAGGAGCGCGACGACGACCGTGCGCGACTCCATCACCAGGCTCGTGGTCGGCAGGTCGATTTCGAACAGTTCGAGCAGGGCGTTGAGCAGAAGCGCGGCGAGAAAGCCGCCGCCGATTCCGATCAGGGCCCCGACCAGACCGACCACCAACGCCTCGATCACGACCGCGGTGAGGATCTGGCGTCGTGAGGCGCCCAGGGTTCTCAGCATCCCGAACTCCGCGACCCGTTGCGCGACCGTGATCGAGAAGGTGTTGAAGATCAGGAAAGAGCCGACCAGGATCGCGATGAAGCCGAAGACGAGCAGGAAGGTCTGCAGGAAGCCGAGGTTGTCGCGGATTTCTTCGGAGCCGCGGTCGGCGTTTTCCACCGCGGTCTCGACCTTGACCCCCGGCGGCATCCTGCGTTCGATCCGCCGCTTCAGCGCCGTCGCCGAGACGCCCTTCTCAGCCGCCACCGAGATCTGATCGAAGCGGCCGACCTTGTGGGTGAGCCGCTGCGCCACGGGCAGCGTCACCTGGGCGATGCTGGCGCCGCCGAAGGAAGCGCTGCCGAGCTGGGTGAAGCCGACCAGGCGGAACTTTCTGGCGCTGCCCTGGCCGATCAACTCGATGCCTTCGCCCAGCTCGAGGTCGGAGCTTTCGGCGGCTGCCCGGTCGATCGAGGCTTCGGTCGGACCGCGTGGCCGGCGCCCGTCGACGTAGTTGAGCGACTCGAGGCTTCCCGGCAGCATCGAGGAGATGAACTTGGGGGCGAATTTGTTGCCGATCTTCTCCCCTGCGGAGTCGAAGAAGCCGCCTGGCGTGAAGATCGCCCCGGCGGCCAGGCGCACGCCCGGCGTCCTCTGCACCCGCGGCAGCAACGAGGCGCTGATCGTCGGGATTTCGCCGTTTTCCTGCTCGACCGGGTTCTCGGCGGTGACGACGACGCTGGTGCCGCTCAGCGACTCGCTGAAGATTTCGTCGAAGGCGGCGAAGATCGTGTCGGTGAGGACGTAGCTGCCGGCGACGAAGGCGACGCCGATGACGACCGCGAGAGTCGTCGCCAGGGCCCGTGCCTTGCGAGCCCAGAGGCTCTTGAGGGCGAGGCTAGTCAAGTTGCTTCATCAGCTCGATCACATCCCCCGCCGAGCCCGGGGCGCCGTCCTGGACGAGCTTGCCGTCGCGGAGGGTGATCAGCCGGTCGGCGTGGGCGGCGGCGGCCGGGTCGTGGGTGACCATGATCACCGTCTGGCCGAACTCGTCGACGGCCTGGCGCAGCAAGCGCAGAACGTCGGCGCTGGCCTTCGAGTCGAGGTTGCCGGTCGGCTCGTCGGCGAAGACGACGGCCGGTTTGGAGACCAGGGCGCGGGCGACGGCGACGCGCTGCTGCTGGCCGCCTGACAGCTCCGAGGGCCGGTGGGTGCGCCGGTCCTCGAGGCCGACGGTGCGGATCAGCTGCTCGACCCACTCGCGGTCGGGCTTGCGGCCGGCGATCGAGAGCGGCAGCACCAGGTTCTCCTCGGCGGTCAGCACCGGCAGCAGGTTGAAGAACTGGAAGATGAAGCCGAGCTTGTCGCGGCGCAGGTTGGTCAGCTCGCCGTCGTCGAGGTCGGTGATGTCGATCCCGTCAAGCTCGACGGTGCCGCCGGTCGGCCGGTCGAGACCGGCGAGGATGTGCATCAGGGTCGACTTGCCCGAGCCCGACGGGCCCATGATCGCGGTGAAGCGGTCGCGCTCGAAGGAGGTGGTGACCCCCACCAGGGCATCGACGGCGGCGTCGCCTTCGCCGTAGCGGCGGCTCAGATCGGTGGCGACGACAACCTGTCCGTTGGAGCTCACTCGCGTCACCGTATCGAGATCGGCGAGCGGGCTTGGCGTAGGAGGCCGATCCATCGCCGGCTTCCGGTGGGCCCTCGAATAGCCTGCGGCCCATGTCCCTGGCAGACCGATTCGACGGCTTCCTGATCGACCTCGACGGGGTCGTCTGGATCGGCCGCGAGCCGGTCGCCGGCGCGCCGGAGGCGCTGCGGGCGCTGCTCGCTGCCGGCAAGCAGCTCGTCTTCGTCACCAACAACCCGAGCCGGCCGCCGGCTGACTACGCGGAGCGGTTGCGGAAGATCGGGGTCGAGGCGGGGGCGGAGCGGGTCGTCACCGCCGGCATGGTCGCCGCCCGCTTGGCCGCCGACGCCGCCGGGCCGGACGGAAGCGCCTTCGTGATCAGCCGGACGCCGCTGAAGGAGATGGTCGCTGCCGCCGGCGTCACCGTGCTCGAGGGCGAGGCGGGGCGCGACGCGAGCGTGGTCGTGGTCTCCGGGCACCGCGAGTTCGACTACGCGGCGCTGCTGACCGCGAAGCGGGCGCTCGATCGCGGCGCCGCCCTCGTCGCCACCAGCCGCGACCCGACGATGCCGATGCCTGGCGGCGAGTGGCCGGGGACCGGCGCCATCCTCGCCGCCGTGGAGACCGCCTCCAGCCGCGTCGCCGAGATCGCCGGCAAGCCCGAGCGCCACCTGTTCGAGATGGCGCTGGAGGCAATCGACCGTGGTTCCTCCGTTACCGGCGGGAGGACAAAGGAACCACGGAGCGGGCGGGTGGCGATGGTCGGCGACCGCGTCTCCTCCGACGTCGAGGGCGGGCGGCGGGCCGGGCTGCGGACGGTCCTGGTGCTGAGTGGGACCACGACTCGCGAGGAGGCGGCCGCGGCCGAGCCGCGGCCCGACCATGTAGTCGACGACCTCGCCGGTCTGCTGCTGTGAGTTCGGAGCCGGCGGCGGAACCGATCGCCCGGTCGGGGGTGGCCTTCGCCGGCATCTTCACGGTCACCTTCTGCGGCCTGCTCGCAGTCGGGGCGGTCCTGCCGGTGCTGCCGCGCTACGTCGACGGGCCGCTCGGCGAGGGCAAGGTCGCGGTCGGCGTCGTGGTCGGCGCCTACGCGATCACGGGGCTGCTGATGCGACCCTTCGCCGGCCGCCTCGCCGACCGCCGCGGTCGCCGGCCCACGGCGCTGCTCGGCTCGCTGCTGATGGCCGCCGGCGGCTTCCTCTACCTGCTGCCGTTCGGCGTCGGCGGGCTGATCGCGGCGCGCCTGGTGCTGGGAGTCGGCGAGGGCGCCGTCTTCACCGCCGGCTCGGCCTGGATCGTCGACCTGGCGCCGCTGGAGCGGCGCGGCCGGGTGATCGGCCTCTATGGGCTCTCGGTCTGGGCTGGGCTCAGCATCGGGCCGCTGTTCGGCGAGCTGATCCAGCACAACGCCGGCTACGCCGCGGTCTGGATCTTCGCCGGGGCGATGCCGCTGCTCGGCGCCCTAGTGGCGGCCCGCGTGCCGGACCCCTTTCGTCCTAAGTGGCTCGAGCAGGAGCACCGCTCGTTGATCGCCCGCGAGGCGCTCCTCCCCGGTGCCGCCCTGGCGCTGGGATCCACCGGCTACGCGGCGGTCGCCACCTTCGTCGTCCTCCACCTCGACGAGCGCGGCGTCGGCCACGGCGCGCTCGTCTTCGGCGCGCTGGCGACGATGGTGGTTCTGACGCGGCTCGTCGGGGGCGACCTGCCCGACCGGGTCGGCCCGGCCCGGGTGGCGACCGCGGCGGCCCTGGCCGAGGCGGTCGGGCTGACGACGCTTGCCTTCGCTCACAGCCTCCCGGTCGCGATCGCCGGGGCGCTCGCCATAGGGGCGGCCTTCTCGCTGCTCTACCCCTCGCTCTCGCTGATCGTCGTCAACCAGGTCTCCGAAGCCCGTCGCGGCGCCGCGCTCGGCACCTTCACCGCCTTCTTCGACGCCGGGATCGGCCTCGGCGCGCCGCTGGCGGGAGCGGCGGCGGCGCTGAGCAGCTACGAGGGCTCCTTCCTGCTGGGCGCGGCGATCGCGCTTGGCTCGGCGACGCTGATCGCGATCGCGATCGGCCCCCGCAGCCGCGCCCTGGTCGCGGCGCGGACCGGCGCGGGGCCAGGCGGCTAACGCCCGCTGACCAGCAGCGTCTGCAGAGCGCGACCGATGCGGCCGCGCTCGTCGGAGAGCACCGACTCGGCGGTGCCGACGCCGTTGGGCTGCGGCAGGGTCACCGCGTCGACGCAGACCCACTCGCCCGTCGGCATCCGCTCGAGGTGGACGGTGAGGTCGACGTTGATGAAGAGGAAGCGGCGGTAGTCGAGGCTGGCGCTGACCCCATTGCCGACGTCGGCGGTGACCAGCACCCGCTGCAGCGGCGAGGGCTCCTCGCCGGAGACCAACGGCTGGCGCATCCGCAGCCAGACGGTCGCCGGCCCCGGCTCGATGAAGCCGCCCTCGATGAAGCGGACCTCCATCGCCGTGTGGTAGCCGCGCTCCTGTCCGGTGGGAAAGAAGTCGACTTCGGAGCCCTGCTCAGGCCCCGGCGGCGGCTCGGCCGGACCCATCGCCTCGGTCGGCAGCTCGACCGGCGCAGTGCGGATCCGCCAGGCGCTGGCCCGCATCAGCGGCTCGCCGGCCTCCTCACCCAGCTCCGCCTCGACCAGCTGCACCCGCCGCCCCGGCCGGACGACCCGAGCGCTGACCGCAACCGGCCCGATCGGCACCGAGCGCAGGATCTCGCAGGTCACCCGCCCGACATGGAACTCCTCCGCATCGGGCAGCCCCTCGATCTCCCTTCCCAGCAACGCCGCCGGCGGCCCCGCATGCTGCGCCCCCGGGTCCCAGGGCCCGCGAGTCAGCTCGGTCGCGACGTAGCGCTCCCCGTCGCGCTCATAGAAGGCCTCCGGCACGCCGCCATCCTAAGCCGCCCCCGGGCGTGTCTGACCTTCCCCGCCACATATGGCGGAAAAAGTCAGACACGCCGGTGGGCGTCACAGACTCGTTTGGGAGACGGCGTACCCTGGATGCGGAGACGAAAGGAGACGCGATGGCCGCGAAAGTCGAGAAGTCCGAGCAGGAGTGGCGCCAGCAGCTGACGCCGGAGCAGTTCGAGGTGACCCGCAAGGCCGGGACCGAGCGGGCGTTCACCGGGCCCTACGTGGACGAGAAGGGCGAGGGCATGTACCGCTGCGTTTGCTGCGGCGCCGAGCTGTTCTCCTCCGACACCAAGTTCGACTCTGGCACCGGCTGGCCAAGCTTCACCGAGCCGGTCAACCTCGAGCACGTCGAGCTGCGCCCCGACAACAGCCTCCTGATGAGGCGAACCGAGGTCGTCTGCAAGCACTGCGACGCCCACCTCGGGCACGTCTTCGAGGACGGGCCGGGGCCGACCGGGCAGCGCTACTGCATCAACGGCTGCGCCCTGGAGCTGGAGCGGAAGTAGGCGCTACTGCTGGACAGCGCCGCCGGCGCCGAGGTAGTTGAAGCGCACCGCCAGCGCCACCGCCTCGGTGCGGGTGTCGACCTCGAGCTTGCCGATCGCGTTGCGGACGTGGGTGTGGACGGTCGCCGGGCTGAGCTGCAGCCGCTCGGCGATCTCTTTGACCCGCAGCCCCTCGGCCAGCAGCTCGAGGATCTGCCGCTCGCGGGGTGAGAGGTCGAGCAGTTTCTCCACCTCGGACGGCTTGCCGCCGGCGAAGTCGCCGCCAAGGAAGGTGCCGCCGCCGGTCACCGCTTTGACCGCGCGGGCGATGTCCTCCGCCGGGGCCGACTTCAGCACGTAGCCGGAGGCGCCGGCCCGCAGGGCCAGCGCCAGCAGGTCGGGCTGGGCGTGGGCGGTGAAGATGATCACTTTGGTCCGGGGCCTGGCCTTGAGGACCTCCTTGGTGGCCTCGATCCCGTCGCGCTTGGGCAGCTCGACGTCGATGATCAGCACATCCGGCTCGAGCTCCTTGATCACCTCGACCACGTCGCGGCCGTTGCCGGCCTCGCCGACGATCTCGACGACGCTGGAGTTAGCCATCCGCGCCTTGATCGCCTCGCGGACGATCTCGTGGTCGTCGCAGAGGACCACTCGCTTGGCGTCTCGCACGCTCGCGCTCATCTCAGGGGTTCGCGCTCAACTCTCATTGCGGCGAGATTCTCTCAGGACAGCCATGATGATACAAAATATTAGGTAGCGTGAATCCCCCGTCCCGCTCCTGCCGGTTCTCGATCAGGGCGATGATCGTGCGACCGACCGCCACCGCGGTCCCGTTCAGCGTGTGCACCGCCTGGGGAGACTCGCCCTCCGCCGGCCGATAACGGCAACCCATGCGGCGCGCCTGGTAGTCGGTCGTGTTCGAGCAGGAGGTCAGCTCCCGGTAGCGCCCCTGGCTGGGGATCCACGCCTCGCAGTCGTACTTCTTCGCCGCCGGGGCGCCGAGGTCACCGGCGGCGACGTTGACCACGCGATAGGGGATCTCGAGCTCGCCGAGGATGCGCTCCTCGATCGCCAACAGCCGCTCGTGCTCAGCCGCCGACTGCGAGGGCTCGACGAACGAGAACATCTCGACCTTGTCGAACTGGTGGACGCGGAAGATGCCACGGGTGTCGCGGCCGGCGGCGCCGGCCTCGCGGCGGAAGCAGGTCGAGAAGCCGCAGTAGCGCAGCGGCAGCGAACCGGCATCGAGAATCCGGTCGGCGTGCAGGCCCGCCAGCGCCACCTCAGAGGTGCCGGTGAGGAACAGTTCGTCCTTCGGGATCTCGTAAATCTGGTCGCGGTCGCCGGGCAGGAAGCCGGTTCCCTCCAGCGCCTCCTCGCGGACCAGGACCGGCGGGACGACCGGCTCGTGGCCCTCCCCGCGGACCAGCTCGATCGCGAAGCGGACCAGCGCCAGCTCCACCATCACCAGGTCCCCCTTGAGGTAGGCGAAGCGCGAGCCCGAGAGGCGCGCCGCTGCCTCCATCTCGATCAGCCCCAGCTCGGTGCCGATCTCGAGGTGGTCGCGGGGCTCGAAGTCGAACTCGGTCCGCTCGCCGACCTCGCGCAGGACCACCGCGTCCTCCTCGGTCATCCCGTCGGGAGCGTCGGGGTCGGGCAGGTTAGGCAGGGAGACGGCGATCTGCCCCAGCTCGGCCTCGACCTTCTCCAGCTCCTCCTTGCCGGCCTCGATCTGTTCCTTCAGTCCTTGCACGGTTGCCATCAGCTCATCGGCGTCCCCGCCGGCTTGCTTGACCTCGCCGATCTGCCTGGAGAGGGCCTTGCGCTCCGCCTGGGCGTTCTCGACCTCTGGCAACAGCTCGCGGCGGCGGGCGTCGAGGGCGAGCAGCTCGTCGACCTGCTCGGCGGCACCGCGGCGGGCAAGCGCCGCCTTGACCCGCTCAGAGTCGGAGCGGATCAGCTTCAGGTCGAGCATCTGGCCTCCGTACTAGGGCGAGGTCTCTTCGCCGGGCCGCGGCGAGGATTCCGCTTCGTCGCCGGCGTACTTGGCGACGAACCGGGCGACGGCTTCGGCCTCGTCGCCGACAACGATGTTCTGGGGCATGATCGCGCCGGAGAAGCCGCCGTTCTGGATCGCGAAGAGGGCATCGTCATAGGTCTCGGTTCGCTGATTGAGGTTCGGACCCTGCGTCCGCTCGCCCCGATTGCCGGTCCCCTGGGTCCCGGCGGCGCTCAGCGTGTGACAGCCGGAGCAGTGGGTGGCGAAGAGGACGGCGCCGTCGTAGTTGGGGTCGTCCTTGGAGACCGAGATCCCTTCCTCGCCGAAGCCGCAAGCCGCGAGGCCGAGGGCGGCGGCGACCACCATGCCTATGAGAAGTACCGGGCGCACGCGGCGCGCATCATATTGTCTGGCGGCGATCCCGATCTTCTGACGATGCCGCCGCCCGATCCAGCCCGATTCCGCGCCGCGATGGCAAGCCTGCCGACCGGCGTCACGATCGTCGCCGCCAGCGGCGCCGACGGGCCCGCAGGGGCGACCGCGAACGCCGTCTGCTCGCTCTCGATCGAGCCGATGCTGATGCTCGCCTGCCTCGACCGCGGCTCCCGCACCCTGCTCGCCGTCCAGGCCGCGGACCGTTTCGGCATCAGCGTCCTGGGCGCCGGCCAGGAGGAGATCGCCCGCGCCTTCGCGACCAAGGCCCCGGTGCCGGAGAAGTGGACCGGCGTCGCCTGGAGCGAGCGCGACGGCATCCCTGCCATCGACGACGCCCTTGCCTGGATCGCCTGCGACCTACGCGATGTGATCGCCGCCGGCGACCACGTGATCGTCACCGGCGAGGTCCGAGACCTGGACTCCGGCGAGGGCGACCCGCTGGTCTTCCACAGCGGCGAGTACCGGCCGCTGGGCTGAGTCAGTAGCAGCCGGTTGCGATCGCCAGCGCCCGGCAGACCTCGTGCATGCGGGCGCCGGAGAGGGTGGCAATCGGCTTCCCCAGCAGCGCCCGGGACGTCGCCTGCACATTGTCGAAGCTGATCGCGCAGTCATCCGGCATCCCGTCATCGCGCCCAAGCCTGACCTCGGTTGGGATTCCCCGTATCGTCCTCGTCAGGGGAGCGACGGTTACGCGGCGAAGAGCGGGAATCGCCTCCGCCCGCGTCAGCACCAGCACCGGACGGTGGCCATCCTCCGGGAGCTCGACCCAACAGATGTCCCCGCGCGTCACCACGGCTCTTCACGGATCATTTCGCGAGCATTTGCCTCCGCCCAAGCCATCTCCTCGTCGGTCTCGGGGATGCGTTCGTAGCCCTCGATGATCTGGCGGGTGATCTCGTCGCGCTCCTCGTCGACCATGTAGGCCTCGATCGCGTCCCGGATCAGGGCTGACCGCGACCGGCCTTCTCGAGCGGCACGCTCGTCGAGCCGGCGCAGCAGCTCCTCGGTGAGCTGGACCAGAGTCTGCGTACGTCCCATGGGCATATGGTATCGAATGGTCGCGTGGGTCGCCATGGGTGCCTTAAGCACGCCAAGGCACCGTTTCTCCCCTCTGGTTCGAGAATGAAGGCCTAAGCCCGATGGCAGACGGCCTCGACGTTGTTGCCGTCGGGGTCGAGGACGAAGGCGCCGTAGTAGCCGGGGTGGTAGATCGGGCGAAGGCCGGGAGCGCCGTTGTCGGTGCCGCCGGCAGCGAGGGCGGCGGCGTGGAAAACATCGACGAGGTCAGTGGACCGAGCGCCGAAGCAGACGTGGGCGCCGCTGACCGCGGCGCGGCCGCGGGCGGTGATCCAGAAGAACGGCTTTGGCCCGTGCTCGGTCTCCTTGCCGAAGCCGGCGGCGCCCTCGACCGGCTCCATCAGCACCTTGATCCCGAGCGGCGCCAGCGCTGCTTCGTAGAAAGCCATGCTGCGCGCGAAGTCGCCAACCTCGATGCCGACGTGGTCGAGCATGGCTCGCAGCCTAGCGCTGCCACAATCGGAGCATGAGCGATCGGGGCGAGACCTTCCAGGAGCCGGGCTGGTTCACCAAGCACGTCTTCAACCGGATGGTCGCCGGGCTGACCCGCCTCGGGTTTAGCGTCGCCGGCTCGCGGGTGCTCGAGGTGCGCGGGCGCAAGAGCGGCGAGTGGCGACGGACGCCGGTCAACCTGCTCGAGTTCCGGGGGGACCGGTACCTGGTCGCGCCCCGCGGCAACACGCAGTGGGTCCGCAACATGCGCGCCAGTGGCGGCGGCCGGCTCGTCCTCGGCCGCCGGGTCGAGGAGTTCAGCGCGACCGAGGTTCCCGAGAACGAGCGCCCACCCCTCCTCCGCGCCTACCTGGAGAAGTGGAAGTGGGAGGTCGGCGCCTTCTTCGACGGCGTCGGCCCCGACTCCGACGACGAGGAGCTGCGCCGCATCGCCCCCGACCATCCGGCCTTCCGGATCGAGGACCAAGAGTTGACGAGTTGACCCCCCTATAGAGGGGAAAACCCGTCAACTCTTCTCAGAAGGCGCCGCTGGTGCCGGCGGCCCGCAGGGCGAGGAAGAAGATGACGCCACAGCTGACGGCCATGATCCCCATCTCGCGGCGGACGATGGCGAGGGCGAGAGACTGCTGAGTGTCAGGAGGTAGGGACTCGAAGTCGGTCTCGCCGAGCTCGCGCTGGGCGGCGCCGGCGCGGGCGCCCTCGGCGAGGAAGGAGACGACCAGGGGCAGGATCCCGTAGAGGTAGTGGAGTTCGTCGTCGGCCTTATGGCCGCTGAAGACGAGAAGACCGCCGAACAGCGCCTGCAGGAAGACGGCGACCTGAGCGGCGCGCAGCAAGTACCAGAATGGGATCGAGGGGCGGCTGCGGAACCAGGCGACTCCGCCGAGCACGCCGGCGATGAGATTGAGCACGATCACCGCGCAGCCGACGACCAGATGCACCTCCGGCATCAGCTGCTCCCGCTCGCGGCGCCAAGTGCAGCGCATATCCGCCCAAAAGGGTCGGGATTCGGCTTGATGATGCGGAAAAGCACTATGTAGCAAGTTGTCACAAGGTGGGTGTATAACAGCGGCTACGGGCGTTGGACGACGGGCGAAAGGACGCCTGGCGCCGTCCGCACCAGAACCCCCCACCCAGTGCTCAAGACCTATCTTCCGATTCTCGTCTTCGCGGTCCTCGGCCTGACCGTCGGCGGCGCCTTCGCCATGCTCAACCACCTGATCGGGCCGAAGAGGCCGGCGAAGCCGACGGCCGCGAGCCAACGCCAGGGCGAGCCGTATGAGTCGGGTATCCCGGTCGAAGCGGCGACCGGCCTTAAGTTCGGCGTCAGCTTCTACCTGATCGCGATGCTGTTCATCCTCTTCGACATTGAGGTCGTCTTCCTCTACCCCGTTGGGGTGATCCTGAAGGGCGCCGACAGCGTCTTTGTCCTCGGCGAGCTGGTCACCTTCGTCGTCTTGCTGCTGGTCGCCTTCGTCTACGTGTGGCGAAAGGGGGCGCTGAATTGGAGGTAGAGCGCCAGACGATGCGGGAGCGCCAGTTGCGCGCCCGCGACATGCTGCGCGGCGACCTCGAGGGCGAGGAGCTGGAGCGTCACGTCGAGGAACGGGTCGTGATGACCAACTTCGACAAGCTGCTCAACTGGGGACGGGCGAACTCCTGCTTCCCGCTCACCTTCGGACTCGCCTGCTGCGCGATCGAGGCGCCGATAGCGGTGGTCGGAAGTCCGCGCTACGACCTCGCCCGCTTCGGCGCCGAGGCGCTGCGCGCCTCGCCGCGACAGGCCGACCTGATCATCCTTTCGGGCCGGGTCTCGATCAAGATGGCGCCGGTCGTCCGCCGCCTCTACGACCAGATGCTGGAGCCGAAATGGGCGATCTCGATGGGCGCCTGCTCCTCCAGCGGCGGCATGTTCTCCAACTACGCGGTCGTTCAGGGCGCCGACAAGTTCATGCCGATCGACCTCCACATCCCCGGCTGCCCGCCGCGGCCGGAGGCGGTCATGTACGGCTTCACCAAGCTGCAGCGCAAGATCATGGACAACCCCGACCAGGGCTGGCGCCAGCGCTACAACGCTGCCGGCACCGAGGAGTGGGCGCGCGGCGGTCCCCGCAGCGAACCAAGCCCGGAAGCGGCGGAGGCGTACGAAGCCGCGCGGGAGCTAAGCCTTGCCTGACGCCCCCGGACTGGAGCTGATCCGGGGGGAAATCGAGCGCGACCGCCCCGGGGCAGTCCTCGCCACCTCCTTCGACCGCGAGCAGGCGGCGCTGGTCGTCGACCCGGATCGCATCCTCGACGTGCTCGCCTGGCTCCGCGACGAGCCCGGCCAGCGCTACACGTTCCTCTCCAGCTTGCATGTGGCGGATTACCTCCCAGCCGAACCGCGCTTCGGCGTCCACTACGAGCTCCTCAACCGCGATCGCGTCGAGCGCATCCGAATCAAAGCGATGCTCGCGGACCCTTCCACCTCAAGCGCAACGGAAGATCGCCGACAGCCGGATGCTCAGGCTTCGAGCTCGGGAGCGGATGGGCAGAGTCCGAGAACGGACGCCCCCGCCCGCCCGCAGGACTCTGCCCATCCGCTCCCCGCCATCGACTCATGCGTCTCCCTCTTCCCCACCGCCGACTTCCAGGAGCGCGAAGCCTTCGACTTCTTCGGAATCGTCTTCCGCGGTCATCCAGACCTGACCCGGATCCTGATGCCGGAGGACTACGTGGGATGGCCGCAGCGACGGGACTTCCCCCTCGGCGGCGAGCCCGTCACCTTCACGTACAACGAGCGGCTCTATGGCTGAGCCCACTCCCCCCTCCCCGAGCGTGGTTCCTTTGGCACCCGACACATCCCAAAGGAACCACGGAGCGGTGGATACCGAGCTGATGACGGTGAATATCGGCCCCCACCATCCGGCCACCCACGGCGTGCTGCGGCTGATCGTCGACCTCGAAGGCGAGGTCGTGCGCGACCTGCGGCCGCTGATCGGCTACGTCCACACCGGGATCGAAAAGTCCTGCGAGGACAAGAGCTACTGGAAGGTCATCCCCTTCGTCGAGCGGATGGACTACGTCTCCTACTTCTTCCAGATGGAGGCCTTCTGCGGCGCTGTCGAGCGGCTGATCGGGCTGGAGATACCGCCCCGCGCCAAGTACCTGCGGACGATCTTCCTCGAGCTCAACCGGATCCACTCCCACCTGGTCTGGCTGGGAACGACGGCGCTCGACCTCGGCGCGGTGTCGATGCTCTGGTACTGCTTCCGCGAGCGCGACCGCATCCTCGACCTGTTCGAGATGGCGACGGGGCAGCGGATGCACACCCGCTACTTCCAGGTCGGCGGCGTGATCGAGGACATCCCGCTCGGCTTCGAGGCGAAGCTGCGCGAGTTCGTCGAGGAGATGCCGGTGCGGGTCGGCCAGTACGAAGCGCTGCTCGACCGCAACGAGGTCTTCCTCTCCCGCACCAAAGGGGTCGGGATCGTCCCCCGCGAGCGGCTGCTGGAGCTGGGCGTGACCGGGCCGCTGCTGCGCGCCGCCGGCGAGCCCTGGGACCTGCGCAAGGCCTTCGACTACCTCGCCTACCCGGAGCTCGACTTCAAGATCCCGGTCGGCACCGTCGGCGACAACTACGACCGCTACCGGGTGCGGGTGGCGGAGATGGTCGAGTCGACCCGGATCGTCGGCCAGGCGCTGGAGGCGCTGCCCGACGGCCCCTTCATCGCCGACAACCGCAAGTACGTGCTGCCGCCGCGCTCGGAGCTGTCGACCTCGATGGAGTCGCTAATCCACCACTTCAAGCTCGTCACCGAGGGCTTCCGGGTCGAGCCGGGCGAGGTCTACTACTCGATCGAGTCGCCGCGCGGCGAGCTCGGCTGCTACGTCCTCGCCGACGGCTCCTCGAAGCCGGCGCGGGTCCACTTCCGCGACCCCTCCTTCGTCAACCTGCAGGCGTTCCGGGACATGGCGGTGGACAGCTACGTCGCCGACATGATCTGCAGCCTCGGCATGTTGGACCCGATCCTCGGCGGGGTGGACCGGTGACTGGAGGGACCATGCGCTCCAGCCGCGGGTCCTGTCACGGGGGGAGGGGGGCCTGCGGGCGGGCGAGGGCGTCCGTTCTCGGCCCCCCTCCCCCCGCGCCACCCGCGGAAGGAGCGTCATGAGCGAGCTGCCCGTCGATCCAGCGCTGACTGAGGGTCGGGTTCCAGCTCGGTCCTCAGAGGGCGTCCCCGAGCTGCACGAAGTTGAGTGCCCGGCGGAGCTGCGGGAACGGATCGAGGGGCTGATGTCGCGCTATCCCGACCGCCGCTCGGCCTCGATCCCGGCGCTGTGGGCGGTGCAGGAGCGCTACGGGTGGTGCACGCCGGAGGGGATCCGGCAGGCCGCCGCGGTGATGCGGGTGACGCCGGCCTACCTGGAGTCGGTGGCCAGCTTCTACGACCTGCTGCACACCGAGCCGGTCGGCAAACACCGGATCGAGGTCTGCACCAACATCAGCTGCTGGATGCGCGGCGGCGACGAGCTGCTCGACGCCTTCCGCGCCGCCGCCGCGGGCGAGGAGGACTTCTTCGTCACCGGCTTCGAGTGCCTCGGCGCCTGCGACATCGCCCCAATGGCCTCGATCGACCAGCGCTACTACGGCCCGCTTGAGGCGGCCGAGGCGGGTACGGCGATCGAGCAGCTGAAGTCTGGCGAGGACGTGCTCCCAGCCAAGGCCCTGGAGAAGCGACCGCTGGCGGGCGACGCTGCTCCGCCGATGGGCCTCAAAGCGGAACCCTCGTCCACTTTGAGGCCCATCGACCGAGAGGAGGGCGGCGATGGCTGAGACGCGCGTCCTCTTGGAGCACGCCGAGGACCCGGCGCTGCGCACGATCGCCGGCTACAGGGGCTACGGCGGCTACGCCACCCTGGAGAAGGCCTACCGCGAGCTGGAGCAGGACGAGGTCCTCAAGGAGCTCGAAGACTCGGGCCTGCGCGGGCGCGGCGGCGCCGGCTTCTCGATGGGCAAAAAGGCCTCCTTCCTGCCCCGCGGCGACATGCCGAAGTACCTCTGCTGCAACGCCGACGAGTCCGAGCCGGGCGCCTTCAAGGACCGCGAGCTGATGCAGCGCAACCCGCACCAGCTGATCGAGGGGATCGCGATCGCGGCGCTGGCCGCCGACGCCGGCCACGCCTTCATCTTCATCCGCGGCGAGTACGACCTGCAGGCCGACATCCTCGACGCCGCGGTAGCCGAGGCCTACGAGGCGGGCTACCTGGGCGAGAACATCCTCGGCACCCACCGCGACCTCGAGCTGGTCGTCCACCGCGGCGCCGGCGCCTACATCTGCGGCGAGGAGACGGCGCTGCTCGACGCGCTCGAGGGCAAGCGCGGCAACCCGCGCCTGAAGCCGCCGTTCCCGGCGGTGCAGGGCCTCTACGGCGGCCCGACCCTGATCAACAACGTCGAGACCCTCTCCAACGTGCCGCGGATCGTCGCCCACGGGGCCGAGTGGTTCCGCGGCTTCGGCACCGAGCAGTCGCCGGGGACCAAGGTCGTCTCGGTCTCCGGCTGCGTGCGCCGTCCCGGCAACTTCGAGGTCGAGCTGGGGATCCCCACCCGCGAGCTGATCTACGACCTCGCCGGCGGCCCCGAGCAGGGACACGAGGTCAAGGCCTTCTACCCCGGCGGCTCCTCCTCGCCGGTCCTCACCCCGGCCGAGCTCGACCTCCCCTACAGCTTCGAGGCGATGGCCGAGGCCGGTTCGATGCTCGGCTCCGGCTCGATCATCGTCGCCGACGACCGCGTCTCGATCCCGCACATGGCGCTGCGCACGGCGCGCTTCTACCACCACGAGTCCTGCGGCAAGTGCACCCCCTGCCGCGAGGGGACCAACTGGACGGTGAAGATGCTGGAGCGGGTCGTCCGCGGCGAGGCGACGCCGATGGACCTCGACATCATCAGCTCGGTCCAGGACAACATCATCGGCCACTGCCTCTGCGTGCTCGGCGACTCGATGGCGATGCCGGTGGCGGCGATGGTGCGCAAGTTCCGCCCCGAGTTCGAGCAAGTGATCGCAACGGCCGCGACTGCGGTGGTGGCCGCATGACCCGCCGCACACCAACCGCGCGTGGTTCCTTTGTTACGCGGACGGTGCCAAAGGAACCACGGAAGCGCAGGGTTTCCCCATGAGCGGGCGCGAGGTGACGCTGACGATCGACGGCCGCGAGATCGCCGCGACCGAGGGCGAGATGCTGCACGACGCGGCCCGCAGGGGCGACGTCGAGATCCCGGTCTTCTGCTACGACCCGAAGCTGGGGGACCCGGTCGGCGCCTGCCGCATGTGCCTGGTTGAGATCGAGGGGATCCCGAAACTGCAGACCTCCTGCTCGACCCCGGTCCGCGAGGGGATGGTCGTCCACACCCGCACCGAGCAGGTCAAACACGCCCAGAGCGCGGTGGTCGAGTTCCTGCTCGTCAACCACCCGCTCGACTGCCCCGTCTGCGACAAGGGCGGCGAGTGCCCACTGCAAGACATCACGCAGGGCTGGGGCCCCGGGAAAAGCCGCGTGATCGACGAAAAGCGCCACTTCCCCAAGCCGGTCGAGCTCTCGCCGCTGATCGCGATCGACCGCGAGCGCTGCATCCTCTGCTACCGCTGCGTCCGCTTCAGCCAGGAGGTCTCCGAAGACGCCGAGCTGCAGCTGCTGGAGCGCGGCGACCGCACCTTCGTCGGTACCTTCGACGACCGCCCCTACGTCGCTCCCTTCCACGGCAACATCACCGAGCTCTGCCCGGTCGGGGCGCTGACCAACTACACCTACCGCTTCCGCGCCCGGCCCTGGGACATCGAGCAGGCCGGCTCGGTCTGCACCCTCTGCCCGAGCCAGTGCAACGTCAGCTTCACCGTCCGCGACGAGAAGGTGATGCGGGTGCTCGGGCGCGACAACGCCGAGGTCGACGACGGCTGGCTCTGCGACCGCGGCCGCTACGGCTTCGAGATGTTCGTCGACGCGAGGCGGGTGACCGGGCCGCGACTGCGCGGTGGAGCCGAGGCGAGCTGGGAGCGGGCAATCGAGGCGGCGGCGGGCCTACGCGCGGCGGGCGGCGCCAGCGCCGCGATCGTCGGCGACGCCTCCAACGAGGAGGGTTACCTGGTCCAGCGGCTGATGCGCGAGGCGCTCGGCTCCCCCCACATCGATTCCCGCGCTTCCCGCGGGCCCGGCCGCGAGGCGCTGGTCCGGCTTGCCCAGCCCAACCTCTCGGCAAAGGTCCGCGACATCGACGACGCCGACGTGATCCTCGTCCTCGGCACCGACCCCCTGCACAGCTCGCCGATCCTCGACCTCCGCGTCCGCAAGGCGATTCGCCGCAACGGCGCCCGCCTCGCGGTCGCGACCGAGCGCCCGACCGCGCTCGACGGCGGCGCCGAGGCGGCCGTCCGCTACGCGCCGGGAGAGGCGACCGCCTTCCTCGCGGCACTCGCTGACGCGCTGGCCGCTGCCGAGACCCCCTCCTCACTCGCAACTCGTCGAAGTAACGATGAAGTGCTGGCGCCCGAAGCTCACTCCTCCTCCCGCGCAAAACGTTCGGAGGGGGTCTCGGCAGCGGCCGAGGTGCTCCAGAGCGCCGAGCGCGTCGTCGTCATCTGGGGTGAGCGGATTGGTCGCGAGAACGAAAGCGCCATTGCTGCCCTGCTCGACCTCGCCGCCGCCCTCGACATCGCGGGCAGCGACGGCTCCGGTCTACTCGAAGTCCCCGACTTCGCCAACGCAAGAGGCCTGCGCGAGTCCGGCTGCCTCCCCGACGCCGGCCCCGGCCTCGCCGAGGTGAGCGGCGGCAAGTCCACCGAGGAGATCCGGGCCGCCCTGGAGTCCGGCGACCTCAAGTCCTTGATCCTCTTCGGCGTCGACCCCCTCCGCGACTTCCCCGACACCAAAGCCTGGGAGGCCGCCCTCAGCGCCGCGGACTTCGTCGTCTGCTTCTCGATGCACGAGAACGCGACGACGGCCAAGGCCGACGTCCTCTTCCCCCTGGAGACCCACGCCGAGAAAGACGGCACCGTCACCCACCCCGACGGCCGCCTCCAACGCGTCCGCCCCTCCGCCTCCCGCCCCGGCGAAATCCTCCCCAACATCGCCGTCCTCTCCCAGCTCTCCGCCGCCCTCGGCCACGACACCGGCATCGACTCCCAGCCCACCGCCTTCGCCGCCCTGAAACAAACCGTCCCCTTCTACGCCGACATCGACGACGTCACGATCGGCGGCCGCGGAGTCCGCTGGCAAGAGACTTCAGCTTCGTCGTCAGTTCCCGCCCCCGGAAGCAAGAGGCTTGGAGCTGAGGGGGCGGATGAGCCTGGGTCGCCGGACACTCAGCGCGGAGCGCCGCAAGCAACCTCGGAGGCCGATGGCGATTCTCGCGGAGTCGCGTCCGCCGACCCAGCCTCATCCGCCCCCCCGGCCCCAGGGACCGCCGCCCTCCAGCTCGGTACCTACCGCGACCTCTGGGCCGGCCCCATCACCGAGTTGAACCCGCCGCTCAAGTTCCTGACGCCGCAGCAGCATGTCGAGGTTTCGCCCGCAGACGCAGAGCGGCTTGGCCTGCAGAAGGGCGACGAGGTGGAGGTCGCGCGCAACGGAACTGTCGTGCTAGCGCAGGTCGCGATCAGGGAACGGATGCAGGAGGGCGTCTGCTTCCTGATCGAGGGCACCGCCGAGGACAACGCCAACGGCCTGCTCAACGGCGGCCCTGCCAGCGTCGAAATCACGAAGGTCGAGGCCCGATGATCCCCCTCGCCGAGACCGGCTTCGCCGAAGCCACCTGGATCATGGTCGTCAAGTCGCTGGTGATCTTCGCCGTGGTCTTCGGGATCGTGCCGGTGATGACGGTCGTGGAGCGAAAGCTGATCGGCCGCTTCCAGCACCGCTACGGCCCCAACCGGGTCGGCCCGTTCGGTCTTCTGCAGCCGCTGGCCGACCTCTTCAAACTGATCAGCAAGGAGGGCTTCCGCCCCGCCAACGCGATGCCGATGCTCTACGTGCTCGGGCCGCTGCTACCGGTCCTCTCCGGAGTGATGGCGCTGGCGATCATCCCTTGGGGAGACGTCCAGGGCGGCGTCGGCCTCTACGGGATCGACGTCCCGATCGGGATCCTCTACTTCTTCGCGGTCGGCTCGATCGCCTTCTACGGCCTGCTCCTCGGCGGCTGGTCCTCGGGCTCCAAATACAGCCTGCTCGGGGCGATGCGCGGCGCCGCCCAGCTGATCTCCTACGAGGTCTCGATGGGGCTGGCGCTGCTCGGCGTGATCATGATGGGCGGCTCGCTCTCGCTGGTCGACATCGTCCACGCCCAAGGAGCGCTCTGGTTCGTCGTCCCGCAGCTGGTCGGGTTCCTGATCTTCATGCTCGCCGGGTTCGCCGAGACCAACCGCACCCCGTTCGACATGCCGGAGGCCGACGCCGAACTCGTGCAGGGCTTCATGACCGAGTACGGCGGCATGCGTTTCGGCAGCTTCCTGATGGTCGAGTACCTGGAGATCATCGTCGTCTGCGGTGTTGCAACGGCGATGTTCCTCGGCGGCTGGATGGGTCCCGGCCCCGGCTGGCTCGACCCAATCTGGATGCTCGCCAAGATGTTCTGCCTCGTCTTCTTCTTCATCTGGGTGCGGGCGACGCTGCCGCGCCTGCGCTACGACCAGCTGATGAGCCTCGGCTGGAAGGTGCTGCTGCCGCTGGCGACCCTCAACGTCCTGGTCACCGCGGTCCTGGTGGTGGTCACGTGAGTTGGACTGTCGACTTTCTCGGCGTATACCCCGATAACTCGACAGGGGAGGCGCTGTGAGCTTCGATCCCAAGTCGGCCCCCTACCTCGACTCGGCCGACGTGGTCGAGGTCCAGCGCGGGCCCGAGCCGGGCGGCACCGGCGGCGCCTACCGCGCCTTCGGCGAGACCCTGCGCGGGCTGAAGACGACGATGGCGCGGCTGATCGAGGGGCCGATGACGATCGAGTACCCGGAGGAGAAGACCCCCGTCTACCCGCGCTTCCGCGGCCGCCACAAACTCCACAAGTTCGAGGACACCGGGCTGGAGAAGTGCGTCGGCTGCTCGCTCTGCGCCGCCGCCTGCCCGGCCGACTGCATCCGCGTCGTCGCCGCCGAGAACATCCCCGGCGAGCGGGTCTCGGCCGGCGAGCGCTACGCCGCCGTCTACGAGATCAACCTCTCGCGCTGCATCTTCTGCGGCTACTGCGAGATCGCCTGCCCCTTCGACGCGATCACGATGGGCCACGACTACGAGATGGCCGACTACGACCGCAGCGACCTGATCTTCACCAAGGAGATGCTGCTGGCCGAGTCGATCGAGCGCACGCCGCTGAAAGCGGAGGGCGAGTGAGCCTTTCTCTAGGAGGGATCCGGACGCACCAGAACGGTGTCCGCCACACGGATGATCTCGTCGACGGGGAGGTCGGCGCGACTCGCGTGCTCGCGGATCGCCTCCGGGCTCGACGCCTGGTAGATGCACACCGTGCCGACCGAACCGCCGCCCTCCTCGAGGACGTAACTGCGAATCCAGCGAATGTCGTCGGACATCTCCTCGTCTCCGACCTTGCTGGATCGCCCAGCCGCCTGCTCGAGCTCGGCCGGGCTCTGCCAGCCACTTCGCCTCAGAATCACGTACGTGTCCATCTCTCCTCCTCTGTAGGGGACGAGTCTGCGTCCACGAAACCACAGCTCCTCGGCGCCGTCAAACCGATCCGGGAAGCGGCCTGATGGAAGCCGTCCTCTTCTTTCTCGCGGCGATCGGCGCGCTCGGAGGCGCGATCGGCGTGATCGCCATGCGCAACCCCTTCTACAGTGTGCTGGCGCTGATCGTCCACCTCTTCTCGCTGGCCGTCCTCTTCCTGCTGCTGACCTCCGCCTTCGTCGCCGCCGCCCAGGTGGTCGTCTACGCCGGCGCGGTGATGGTCCTCTACGTCTTCGTCGTCGCCTACGTCGGCGGTGGCGGCGAGTCCGCCTGGGAGCCGATCCCCGGCCAGCGCTTCCTGGCCCCCCTTCTGGGCATCGCCCTCTTCATCGAGCTCTCGATCGCCGTCCTCTCCTCCGCCCTCCTGGCCCTCGGCACCCACGGCCCCAAGGTCAACCCCGGCTTCGGCGACCCAGCAGCGATAGGTCGCCTCCTGCTCGAGAAGTTCCTGCTGCCTTTTGAGGCCTCCTCGATCCTGCTGCTGCTGGCGGCGGTTGGGGCGATCGTCCTCGCTGGCCGTAAGAGGGAGGAAGGCACCCCCTCGGAACACTCTGCGAAGCGTTCAGAGGGGGTGCCTTCCTCCCTGTGAACATCGAGTGGTACATAGTCCTGTCTTCGCTCCTGTTCGCCACCGGAGCCGTCGGCATCCTGATCAGGCGCAGCCCGATGGTGATCCTGCTCTGCCTCGAGCTGATGCTCAACGCTGGCAACCTCGCCCTGGTCGCCTTCAGCCGCATGGTCGGCAACCAGCAGGGCCAGGTCTTCGCGATCGTGGTCATGGTCATCGCCGCCTGCGAGGTGGTCGTCGGCCTCGGCCTGATCGTCGCCATCTTCCGCCGCAAGCTGCCGCTCAACGTCGATGACCTGAGGGAGCTGCGGGGATGAGCGCCACCGCCTGGGCCTGGCTGGTCCTGCTCTTCCCGCTGCTCGGCTCGGTCGCGATCGCGCTCGGGTTCAAGCTCCTGCCCGCGAAGGCCGCCGGGATCATCGGCACGGTCGCGATCGGCCTCGCCTTCGCCTGCGGCGTCGCCGCCCTCGTCAACCTGCTCGGCCAGGAGCCCGAGGCGCGCCACCACGCCTCCTCGCTCTGGGACTACGCCAGCGCCGCCGGGCTCGAGATCAAGCTCGGGATCTTCGTCGACCCGCTCTCGGCCTTCATGGTCCTGGTCGTGACCGGCGTCTCGACCCTGATCCACCTCTACTCCTACGGCTACATGCAGTCCGACCAGGGCTACCACCGCTTCTTCAGCTACCTCAACTTCTTCGTCTTCTCGATGCTGCTGCTGGTCCTCGCCGGTAACTTCGTGCTGCTGATCGTCGGCTGGGCCTTCGTCGGCTTTGCCTCCTACGCGCTGATCAGCTTCTGGTACCGGCGCACGACGGCGACGCGGGCGGGGATGAAGGCGTTCGTGATCAACGTCGTCGGCGACATCGGCCTCGTCCTCGCCGCCTTCCTGATCTTCCGCGAACTCGGCACGTTCGACTACGAGGACGTCTTTGCCAAAGCGCCGCAGGTCTTCCAGGCCAACGAGTGGACGATCGTCGCGATCTGCCTGCTGCTGCTGGTCGGCGCCTTCGCCAAGTCGGCGCAGCTGCCCCTCCATACCTGGCTGCCGGACGCGATGGAGGGCCCGACCCCGGTTTCCTCGCTGATCCACGCGGCGACGATGGTCACCGCCGGCGTCTACTTGATCGCCCGCACCCACGCCCTCTTCGTGCTCGCCCCGACCGCCGCAGACGTGGCCGCCTTCGTCGGCCTGGCGACGCTGCTGGTCGCCGGCACGATCGCGCTGGTTATGACCGACCTGAAGCGCGCGATCGCCTACTCGACGATGAGCCAGATCGGCTACATGATCATGGGCGTCTCGATCGGCGCCTACAGCGCCGGCCTCTTCCACCTGATGACCCACGCCTTCTTCAAGGCGCTGCTGTTCATGGCCGCCGGCTCGATCATCGCCGCGATGGCAAACGAGCAGAACATCGACAAGATGGGCGGCTTCGGCAAGGCGATGCGCTTCACCTCGATCACGATGCTCTGCGGCGGCCTGGCGCTAGCAGCCTTCCCCGGCACCTCCGGCTTCTTCTCCAAGGACGAGATCCTCGCCTACGCGACCGCTCGCGGTGGCATGTACGAGATCTTCACCGTGCTGGGGTACTTCGGCGCGCTGCTGACCGCGATCTACACCTTCCGGCTCGTCTTCCGCGTCCTCCCCGGGCGCCCCTGCCCCGAGGCCCAGGAGCTGATCGACACGGGGCACGTCCACCACGCCCACCCCTTCAACCCGGCGACCGGCGAGGAAGAGGACACCGACGTCGGCTTCCCGGGCGCCGAGCACCACATCGCAGAGCAGTCGTGGCCGATGCGGGCGGCGATGGGCGTGCTCGCCTTCCTCGCCCTCTTCGCCGGGCTGGTCCAGGTGCCGGGCCTCGACGAGACGATCACCCACTTCCTCGACCCCGTCTTCGCCGACTCGCCGCTGGCCGAGATCGTCCCCTCGGTCGGCGCCTCCTGGGCCGGCCTGGCGATCGGCGGCGCGATCTCGCTGCTCGGCATCGGCATCGCCTACTGGCTCTACATCCTGCGGCCCGAGACCCCCGCGGCGCTGATCCGCCGTCTCGGCCCGGTCCACACCTTCCTCGTCAACAAGTGGTACTTCGACGAGCTGATCGACGTGCTCGTCGTGCGGCCGGCGCTGGCGATCGGCCGCTTCGCCAACCGCGTCTTCGAGCGCTTCGTCGTCGACGGCCTGGTCAGCGGCACCGAGGAGACCGTGCGCGGCGCCGGCGGCGTCGTCCGCGCCGTCCAGAACGGCTTCGTCCGTAGCTACGCGCTGCTGCTGATCGCCGGCTTCGCCGGGCTCGCCCTCTACTTCCTCATCTCCAGCTCATGATCAACTCGCTGCTCTGGACCCCGCTCCTCTTCGGCGTCGTCGGCCTTTTCCTGCCGAAGCGGGCAACCGGCTGGTGGGCGACGCTGGGGACCCTCGTCACGCTCGCGATCGCGATCTCGCTCCTCGCCGGCTTCGACTCCGGCTCCTCGGGGCTGCAGGACAGCGTCGACGTCGCCTGGATCTCCGGCCTCGGCGTCGACTACAGCCTCGGCATCGACGGCCTCAACCTCTTCCTGGTGCTGCTGACCGCGGTGCTGTGGGTCGGCGGCACCGCCTTCGCGGCCTTCCGCGAGCGGGAGCGTCCACAGCTCTTCTTCTTTCTGATGCTGGTCGCCGAGACCGCCACCCTCGGCTCCTTCCTCGCCCAGGACCTGCTGCTCTTCGTCCTCTTCTTCGACCTGATGCTGGTCCCGTTCTACTTCCTCTTCGGCGCCTGGGGCAGCGACCGCGAGGGTGGCCCGACCGCCGCGGCGGCGACCCTGAAGATGATCGTCTACACCCTGATCGGCTCGCTGCTGATGCTGGTCGCGGCGATCGCCACCGCGATCATCTCCGCCGACGGCGGCCACCTCACCTTCTCGATCGCGGCGATCCAGCAGCAGGGGATCGGCGCCGGCAGCCAGCGTTGGCTCTTCTGGTTCTTCGCCGCCGCCTTCCTGGTCAAGATGCCCGCCTTCCTCCTCCACGGCTGGATGCCCGACGCCTACCGGGCGGCGCCGCTGCCGGCGCTGGCGGTCTTCTCCGGGGTGCTGGCGAAGGTCGGCGCCTACGGCTTCCTGCGGGTCGTGCTGCCGCTCTTCCCCGACGCCACGGTGGAATTCCAGGAGGTGATCCTGGTCGTCGCCCTCGCCTCGATCCTCTACGGCTCGGTGATGGCCTTCACCCAGACCAACGTGCGGCTGATCGCCGGCTACTCCTCGGTCGCCCAGCTCGGCTTCATCACCGCCGGCATCTTCGCCCTGCGCGCCGACGGCTCCGACGGGGCGATCCTGCAGATGGTCAACCACGGCCTGGTGGTGGCGCCGATCTTCGTCATCGTCGCGATCCTGGTCGAGCGGACCGGGACCGAGGACATCCGCGAGATGGGCGGGATGGCACTGCGGGCGCCGGTCCTGGCGGCGCTCTTCCTGATCGTCGCCCTGGCGACCCTGGCGATGCCCGGCTCGGCCAACTTCGTCGGCGAGTTCTACATCCTCAACGGCCTCTTCCAGGCGAAGATCGTCTTCGCCTTGATCGCGATCAGCGGCGTCGCAATGTCGGCCTACTACGCCCTCCGCCTCTACCAGCACGCGATGCACAATCGCGTGCCCGACGGCATCGCCTCGCGAGAGATCAGCCTCCGCGACGGCCTCGTCCTGGCCCCGCTGGTCCTCTGCATCCTCGGCCTCGCCCTCTACCCGCAACTGATCCTCCACCGCACCGCCCCGACCGTGGCGCAGACGGTGGCGAAGGTCACCGTCGGCCCGCCCTTGGAGGCGCAGCTCGCCTCCAAGGGCGGGCCGACGGGCCTCAAAGCGGACTATGTGTCCGCTTTGAGGCCCGTCGGCGGGAGGTCGCGGTGAGCTTCGTCGAGCCGCAGATCGACTACGCGGGGATCGCGCCCGTTATCGCGCTCACGGTCGGGCTTTGCGTCGTCCTGCTCTCGGCCGTCTTCAGGCCGCTGCGGCGGACGGCTCCGGTGTTGGCGCTGGCCACCCTGGCGGCGACCGCGGGGCTGCTGATCTGGCAATGGGGCGACCCCAAGGACCTGATCACGGGTGCGCTGCGGCTCGACGACCTGGCGATCTCGATCTCGCTGATCGCGATCCTCACCGCCGCCACCTGCGTCCTGCTCTCGACCGGCGAGCCGGCGACCGAGGAAGCCGGCGGCGGCGAGTACCACGCGCTCCTGCTCGGCTCGGTGCTGGGAATGACCCTGCTCGCCCAGGCGCAGAACCTGGTCACCTTCTTCGTCGCGATCGAGACCCTCTCGATCCCGCTCTACATCCTCTGCGCCGCCAACCTGCGCCGCGAGGGCTCGCTGGAGTCGGGGCTGAAGTACCTGATCGTCGGCTCGCTCGGCTCGGCGACCCTGCTCTACGGGATGGCCTTCCTCTACGGCGGCACCGGCTCGACCGGCTTCAAGGGGATCGCGACCGGCATCGCCCATAACGGCGTGCTCGGCGACCCGCTGATCCTGATCGGGATCGCGATGGCGGCGGTCGGGCTTGCCTTCAAGACCTCGATCGCCCCCTTCCACCAGTGGACGCCGGACGTCTACGAGGGGGCACCGACGCCGATCACCGGCTTCATGGCGGTGGCGACCAAGGCAGCCGCCTTCGCTGTTTTCCTGCGCTTCTTCGACGTCGCGCTCGGCCCGCAGGCGAGCGACTGGCAGCCGGCGCTCGCCGTGCTGGCGGCGATCTCGATCGTCGTCGGCAACGTCGGCGCCCTCGGCCAGGACTCGCTGAAGCGCCTGCTCGGCTACTCCGGCGTCGCCCAGGCCGGCTACATGCTGGGCGGGGTCGTCGTCGCCTCCGAGGCCGGCGCCAGCTCGCTCGTCTTCTACCTCGCCGCCTACGCCACCATGAACCTCGCCGCCTTTGCCGTGATCGTCGCTCGCGAGCGCGAGACCCCCTTCGGCGACACGATCCGCGCGGTCCAGGGATTGGGCCGCGAGCGGCCGCTGCTGGCCTGGCCGCTGACGATCTCGATGCTGGCCCTGGCGGGCCTGCCGGCCACCGCCGGCTTCATCGGCAAGCTTTACCTGATCGAGGCCCTGGTCGAAGGCGACTACACCTGGCTCGCGGTCTTCATCGCGGTCGGAACGATGATCTCGCTCGCCTACTACCTGCGGGTGGTCGCGGCGATGTGGATGCGGCCCGGCGGCGAGACGCTGCCGGGGGCGACCCCGGCGATCGCCGGCGCCTCACCGGAGGCCGACCCGATCGACCCCGAGGCGGGGCGTCGCTGGTATCTGGTGGGGCCGGCGCTGCTGGCCGCGGCGGCGACGATCGTCTTCGGGGTGATCCCGCAGCCGCTGGTCGAGTTCGCGGAACGCGCGGGCGCTTCTCTCTTCGGGTAGCGCCAGGCCCAGGAAAAACGCCGGCGTCAGACTGCCCGCTTCTATGGGCGTCCTCCTCACCACCGCCGCGATCGTCGCCTCGGTCGCGATCGGCGTCGGCTCCGAGCGCCGCTGGCCGCGTGGGGCCGCCAGCGCGGCCCGCAAAGCGCTGATCCTGCTGCTCTACGCGCTGCTGCCGCCGGTGATCTTCATCAACCTCGCCGCCAGCGACGTCGACCTCGGTCACGGCGTCGGGCTGGCGCTGGGGATCCTCGCCTCCTCGCTCGGCGCCCTGCTCGCCTGGTGGCTGGCGAGCCGCGTGCTGAAGCTGCCGCGCTTCCAGACCGGCGCCGTCGTCTGCACCGTGCTCAGCGTCAACACCGGCTACCTCGGCTACCCCCTGACCGTGGCCCTGCTCGGCCGCGACCAACTGCCGACGGCGGTGCTCTACGACGTGTTCGTGACCGCCCCCTGCCTGCTGCTCGGGGCCTTCGCCGTCGGCGCTGCCTTCGGCACCAAGGCGGGGGAAACCCCGCGCCAGCGGGTCGGCGCTTTCTTCACCCGCAACCCGCCGCTCTACGCCGCGATCGCCGGCCTGCTGGCGCCGGAGGCGCTGGCCCCCGACGTCCTTGTCGACCTCTCGCAGGCGCTGATCGTCGCGATCCTGCCGATCGGCTTCTTCGCCGTTGGCGCCACCCTGGCCGAGAACGCCGAACACGGCGAGCTGCCGATGCCGCCGCCGCTGACCCGCCCGGTGATGGTCGCCCTGGCGACGCGACTGGCGGTCGTGCCGGCGCTGCTGATGCTGCTGGCGGCCCCGCTGATCGACCTCCCCGCCGCCTACCGCCTGCTCTCGGCGATGCCGTCCGGCCTCAACTCACTCGTCATCGCCCACGCCTACGGCCTCGACATGGAGATCACCGCCGAGGCCGTCACCTGGTCGACCGCGATCGTCGTCGCCGCTGCCCTAGTCTCGTTGCTGTTCTGATGCTCCAGCACGTCGGGATCGAGCTCCATCCCACCGACGTCGACCGCGCC
The DNA here is from genome assembly GCA_963699125.1 of uncultured Actinomycetes bacterium. Classification (GTDB taxonomy): domain Bacteria; phylum Actinomycetota; class Thermoleophilia; order Solirubrobacterales; family 70-9; genus VAYN01. Next base: position 2,031,624 of record OY969417.1, on the reverse strand, counting down.
GTCGAGTTCTTCGAGCTGCTCGGCTTCGAACGGGTCGAGCCGCCGCCGGCCCTGGCGGAGGGATTCACCTGGCTCGAGCGCGACGGCACCCAGGTCCATCTGATGCACGAGGAGCACCCGAGCGTCCCACCCCGCGCCCACCTCGCCGTGGTCGTGCCCGACTTCGACGCGACGCTCACCAGCTTGCACAAGCGCGGCTTCGAGACCCGGCCCGGCCGCGAGCACTGGGGCGCGCGCCGCGCCCACGCGATCGCCCCCGGCGGCCACCGGGTCGAGCTGATGGCCTCCCCGCCACCTCCGAGCTGAGACGCGTCAGATCTGCGTGGCGAGGCCGAGCATCGTGGCCATCACTCCGACGAGGGCGACGATCATTCCAGCACCGACCTGGAGCATCGTCCGCTGCAGCGAGTCGAACCTCGCGTTGAGCGCCCGCAGGTCAGCGTCGACTCGGTCGAAGCCGCGATCCATCCGCGCGCTCAGGTCATCGAGCCGCTCGTCTGTCCAGCTCTGCCTCATCGCCTCCATATTGGCACCTTAGACAATAGGTCGCGGTCCGTGAGGCGGCAGGTGTAACAATTCTGTGCAATTTTGGCGGCTCGCCGAACCGGCTCCCGACAAAGACCAGGGATGACTACGCGGTCCGCCCGTCGCGCTTGGCGGTGAAGAGGTCCATGTCGGCGAAGCCGAGCAGGTCGTCGACGGTGGCGCCGTCGGCCGGGAACATCGCGAAGCCGGTCGCGGCGGAGACCGGCCGTCGCTCGTCGGTCCCGAAACCGCGCCGAACGACGCGGTCGCGCAGGCGCGCCGCCACTTCTTCCGCCTCTTCGGCATTCGCCTCGGGGACGATCACCGCGAACTCGTCGCCGCCCTGGCGGAAGACCGAGTCCTCGGCCCGCACCTCGTCGCTCAGCGCCGCGCCGATCTCGGCCAGGAGGCGATCGCCCTCGAGGTGCCCGAGGCGCTCGTTCACCGCCTTGAACCCGTCGAGGTCGAGCAGGACCAGGGCGAACTCGCGCGAGTGGCGCCGGTGGCGGGCGATTTCCTCCGCCAGCCGCTCGTGCAGGCTGCGGTAGTTGCCGACCCCGGTCAGCTCGTCGCGTCGAGCCAGGGCCCAGAGCGCCTCGTGACTTGTCTGCAGGCGCCGCGCCAGCAGCAGGATGCCAGCCGCGATCGCCGCCAGGCACAGCGCCTCGACGATGGCGAGGACAAACGTCTGCCGCTTCGAGAACGTGCCCAGCACCAGCGGCAGCAGCAGGCCAGCGGCGATCGCCACCAGGCCGGCGACGAGGAAGCCGGCGCCAATTGGTCGCCGACCGGAGGGATCGGGTGCGGGATATCGAGCCATCACCAAATCAAGTGACTGCCTTGTCAGTACCCGCCAGGATATGTGGGTAAGCCGGGCGCGTCTCCAGCCGCCACTACGATGCCCCGGTGCGCTATCCGGTCGAGCAGTTCACCGCCGAGGAGCGAGCGCTCCTCACGCCCCACTTCACCAACCTCGATCGGCCCGTGTTCGCCCTCGTCAACTTGCCCGAGACCGTCAAGGGTGCTCTTTTTGCCCGCTATTCGCGATATTCCGGGACTGTCAGGCGCCTCTACCTAGAGGAGTTCGCCGCCGATGCCCCGGCCGGAGGACGCCCCTTCGACGACGCGGAGGGAGCCCGCGCGGCGCAGCTGTATGAGCGCGTCTTCGTCGGCTACGGCGATGACTCGATCGCCCAGGTCGGCGGCGCCCACGTCGCCTGCGAGTGGGTCTCCAACGTCCTCACCAAGCTGTTGCAGCGTGGCCGCCTCGCCGCCTACCTCGAGCAGTCGACCCGCTACATCCCCTACGACAAGCCCCTGCCCGGCGGGGGCTACCGCTTCTACCAGGACGAGGAGCTGGGCCCAGAGTTCGGCGCCGCGATGGACGAGTTGTTCGCGATCTACTCGCGCTCGCTGGAGCAAGTGGAGACCTGGGCGGCGGAGCGCTGGCCCCGCGGCGCCGAGGAGCCGGAGGGCGCCTGGCAGCGCTCGATCCGCGCCAAGGCGCTGGACCTGCTGCGCGGCCTGCTGCCGGCGGCGACGCTCAGCCACGTCGGCATCTACGCCTCCGGCCAGGCCTACGAGCAGCTGATCATGCGGTTGATGGCCTCGCCCCTGCCGGAGGCGCGCGAGTACGGCGGGATGATCCTGACCGAGCTGAAGCGGGTGATGCCGAGCTTCGTCTCCCGGGTCGAGCGCCCCGACCGCGGCGGCGAGTGGATCTCCTACCTGGAGAGGCGCCGCGAGCGGACCGAGAGCTGGGTCGCCCGGCTGGGGCTCGACCGCCGCGGCGGCGGCGAGGACGCCCCCTCGGTCGAGCTGGTCCACGTCGACGGCAGCGAAGAGGATCTGCTCGCCGCCTGCCTGTTCGAGGCCGCGAGCACGCCGCAGACGGAGGTGCTCGCCCGCATCGACGTCCTCGACCGCTCCGAGCGGGCGGAGCTGCTGGCGGCGGTGGCCGGCGAGCGCGCCAACCGCCGCCACCGCCCCGGCCGCGGTTTCGAGGCGCTGCGCTACCGCTTCGAGATCGTCTCCGACTACGGCGCCTTCCGCGACCTGCAGCGCCACAGGATGCTGACCTGCCAGTGGCAGCGGCTCGGCCCCGACCTTGGCGCCGGCGTCCCCGACGAGGTGCGCGAGGCCGGCGCCGGGGACGAGTTCGAGCGGGCGCTGGAGGTGTCCCGGAGCGAGTACGAGCGCCTGCTGGCCGCCGGCCTGCCCGAGCAGGCCCCCTACGCGCTCAGCCTCGCCTACCGGATCCGCTACACGCTCGATCTCAACGCCCGCGAGGCGATGCACCTGATCGAGCTGCGCTCCGGCCGCGAGGGACACCCCACCTATCGCGCCGTCGCCCAGGCGATGCACGAGCGGATCGCGGCGATCCACCCCGGCGTCGCGGCGGCGATGAGCCACGTCGACACTTCTGCCGAGCCGCGATTGGAGCGGATCATGAGCGAGATTCGGACCCACCGGAAGAAGGCCCGAGCGGCGGAACAGGCCGAGGCGCCACCTGGCCTCAACCCGCTTGGCTAGCGAGGGCGGTCTGAGTAGGGGCTTCGCTTAACTAGTCGCGTTGCTTGCGCTTGCGGCGCTCGGGACTGCTGTCGCCCTCGGAGGTTGAGCTGCTGTCGCCATCGCCGAGGGCAGGGGGCTCAAGAGCGTCTGGGGCTTCCTCTGGCTCCAGTTCGGTGGCGGCTTTTTGGCCGGGGGTGGGCCAAGGGATGGATTCCCCGGCGGCCCAGGCTGGGGGGCGGCCGCCGGGGAGGCGGCCCACTAGGAGGAATCCAAAGTAGATGAACCAGATCATCGTGAACTGGACCAGGAGCAGGAGAGCGGCGACGCCGAGGGCCATACCGAGCGAGCCCCAGAAGCGGGTCAGGAGGCCGGTCCGCATCCCGTAGAGGCAGGAGTAGAGAAGGGCGACGGCGAGGCCGAGGCGGCCGCCGAGGCCGAAGCCGGTCGCCAATCCGCGGGTCGAGGCGTCGCTGACCGCGTTGCTCGCAGCTTCGTCGGCGACCTTCGTCTCGGTGCAGCGCTTCAGCGCGGCCGCCTGGGAGGCGCCACCGTTTTCTTCGCCGAACTCCTTCGCTCCGATGTCCTCCCGTTCGGAGCGGCAATCTTCGCCCGCCGCCTTCGCGGTGATCCCCGGCTTGGCGTCGCCGGCGACGAATTCGTTCGCCGCTTCGTTGGTGGCAGCAGCGTTCAGCAACGCCGCCGCCGCGAGGAAGAGGGGCGCCGCGACGACCAGTCCGATCAGCTGCTGCCGCATCTGGTCACTGCGGGCAGCTGCCGCCCGGAAGAGGACGACGAGCGGCGCCACCAAGAGGACGAAGCCCACTGCCTGGAGCACACTGGCGAAGGTGACGTCGGAGCTGTGTTCGTGCGCGGAGCGCAGCAGGGCCGCGTCTCCGTCGCCACTGACGCTGGAGATCGCGAACGCCGAGGCGACGACTAGGGCGACGGCGGCAAACGTCGCCAGGCCGGCCGGCACCAACCAGCGTCCCTCCCATTCCAGGATCTGCCCCTTGTCCCGCATCCTCAACCCCTCTCGTGGAAGTAGAACTGGGGCAACGCCCCTTCGATCACGTCCTGCGTCATCTTCTGCGCCACCTCGAGGTTGCCGCTGCGGACGGCGATGTCGTCGAGGGTGACGATCCCGGCCAGCGCCTCGCCCGAGACCACCGGCAGCCGCCGCACCCGGTGCTGGACCATCAGCGCCGCCGCCTCGTCGAGCTCCATCTCCGGCTCGCCGCAGACCAGCGGCCGCGAGGCGTAGTCGGAGACCGATGAGTCGGGCGAGACCCCCGCGGCGAAGACCCGCAGGGCGATGTCGCGGTCGGTGACCATCGCCACCGGGCTCCCGGCGGAGTCGACCACCACGACCGAGCCGACCCGGTGGTCGCGCATCAGCCGGGCGACGTCGAGGGCGCTCGTCTCCGGGGCCGCGGTGACGACGCCGGCGGTCATGATCTCGCTGAGCCGCACGGGCCGTACGCTACCGGCGATGAGCAATGCACAGCGCACCCCCGTCGTCCCGCTCGAGGCCGGCGCCGGCCCCCAGAACCCACCCTGCCCCGCCTGCGGCGAGCCGCTGTTCGGCTGGCTCTCCGCACGGCCCGGCCTGGGCGGACCGGTCAGCCGCTGCGAGAGCTGCGGGTTGGGCGTCGTCGGCGCACCGGCAGAGTCCGAGGAAGCGCTGCGGCAGCTGGACCGCCTCGGCGCCGAGGGCCGGGCGCGAATCGCAAACCGGGCCAGCTTCGCCGCCTCCCTCGGCAGCGCCGGCTGGGCGGGACTCGAGCCCGGCGCCCGCTACCTGTTCACGGAGGAGTCGGTGCGGCGCCTCGTCGCCCGCCGCGACCAGGTGGTGAAGTCGCGGCGATGGGCGCCTATGGCCGGGCTCGCCGCCACCTGGCAGACCCTGCTCAACAGCGTCACCTTCGGCCACAACGTCGCCCTCGGCGCGCTCGGCCGCGGCGAGGCGGTTGCAGCCCCGGCTCGCTGGCAGCGCCGGATCGATGCCCTGGCCAGCGTCGTATTGACGATCCCCGCGCTGGCGATCGCGATCCCGATCGAGCTGGCCGCAGGCCTGAGCGGCCGCGGCGCGGTGATCACCCTCCATTTCAACCTGCTTTGACCTAGCTCAACCCTTCGCGGGCCTCGCGGACCAGCGTCACCGCCTCCGGAAAGAGGACGCGGATCGCGTCGCGCACCTGCATCGCCTGCTCATCGGCGCTGCCAGTGAGGTCGAGGCGGCCGATCGAGGCGACGGTCATCTCCACCGCCAGCTTGATCGCGTTGTCGGCCCAGGCGACGCGCTGGGAGGACTGCATCTGCTCCGAGAGCTCCTCCATGCGGGCGCGGAACTCGTCGGGATCGCCGAAGAGGTTGAAGGGGCTGCCCTCCATACCCCCATGTAAGCAGACAGGTGAGGCCGTCGGAACGGATTCCTTGCATTCGGCGCGCCACCCGTGCGTGCGGTCGCCCTAGCGTCGGGTCAATGCGGCATCGGGGAGAACGGCAGCGCGGGTCGGCGAGCGTCGAGCAGGCGGGCCTGGCGGCGCTCGTCGCCCTCTTGCTGCTGACGGCGATCGCCGCGGTCGCGGCCGGTGGCGAGGTCGATGCCGGGCGCGGCCTTGCCGGCGCAATCGGCAGGCGCCTCGCCTGTGGACCGCGCCTGCCCGACGCCTGCCGCCACCATCCACTCGTGCCCGCCTACGGCTGGCCGTTGGCGCGTGCGGCGCGGGCGTTCGCCCCGGCCCCCGTGGCGCGGCCCGGCCCCTCCGGCCTGCCGCTCGTCCCCGTCGACTTCCGCCGTTGCCGGCGCCCGAGCTGCGCCGTCGCCACCGGCCCCCACCTCACCGCGTCGCGCCGGCGCACCACCGCCTTCACCGAGGTGGTCGACCGCCGCCCCAGCCTCGGCTGGGTGGAATTCGTCTACTGGCTCTACCGTCCGACGATCGGGTGGGAAAGAGTCACTCGGCGAGCCACCCAGGCAGACGTGGAAGCGGCTTCCGGCACGCCCGTGCTCCTCGAGGATGACCCCACCTTGGTGCCTCTCGAGACCCTCCCGGGCCGCGACCATTACGACTTCCCCGCCGGCGAAGAGCCGCCCTGGCGGTGGCTGGTCGAGGGTCGCTATCCCGGATGGTCCAGCTAGGGAATCGCCGCCGTTCGACACGCAAGCGATGTCTAGGAAGTGGCGGCCAGCCGGCGCTTGCGCAGGAAATCGAACGCCTTACGGATACCGACCATGATCAGCATCAAGAACCCCGACAAAACCAGGAAAAAAACAACAAAGATAAATCCGAATTCACCAATATCGGAGACGCGTTCAGGCTCGTGGCCGGTCAAATGGAGAGCCGCCGAAGCAATGAACGGACCGGCGAGGGCGGCCACGACCCACCAGCGACCGACGATCAAGGGTAGGAGGAATACTGAGGCGTAAAAGGTGTAGCCCCACCAGTCGGCGCCCAGCCCAAGCAACACCCCCATCACAATCCCAGCGGCTGCCGTCAGAGCGATACGAGGCTTGGTGCTCATACCGGAACGTACCCAGGTCGGGTAGCGCCGTTACCTGAACGCGTGCTCCAAGCGCGGCGGCGTCCACTTACTAATTGGCCCTACCAGCCCACCATCGGCTGGGAGCGCCTCGTCCACCGGGCCGGACAGGACCAGATCGCCGCCGCCGGGGGCGTCCCCGTGCTGGTCAGCGACGACCCCGCGCTGGTCCCGCTCGAGACCCTCCCCGGCCGCAACCACTACGAGTTCCCGGCCTCCGAGCGCCCGCCGTGGCAGTGGCAAGTCGCCGGTATCTACCCTGGCTGGTCAAGCTGAGGCCGCGCCCGCAGTCTTCTCCTGCTCCGCCTCATCTTGGGCTTGCCTGATCAGGCCGCGCCAGTCGGTGGTGCGGAAGACGAGCAGGATCGCGGCGAAGCCGAGAACGACGGACCAGGCCGCCATCGCGATCTGGGTGCCGACCGAGAAGGAGAGGACGGCGGTGCGGGAGGGGCCGGTCAGGGTCGCGACCAGGAGCGCCTGCTGGGCGCCGGCGCCACCGGGGGTGAAGGGAACGATGTTGGCGATCGCCTGCACGCTCATCACCAGCATCACGTTGCCGACCGAGCCGCCGATCCCGAAGGCCTCGAGGAAGAACCAGAAGGCGGCGAAGCGGAAGAGCCAGCCGACCCCTTGCCAGGCGGCGACCTCGCGCAGGTAGCGGCGTGGCTCGGCGAGAATGATCACGCCCTGTTTGACCCGGTCCCAGAAGCGCCGCACGCGGTGGGCTAACAGGTAGACGCCGATCGCGATCGCCACCAACAACCCCAGGGTGGTGAAGAGGAGCGCTTTCGGGTGGTCGGCCCAGAAGGAGATCTCGAAGGCCGGCAGGTCGGGGATCTGCGGCAGCGGCGGCAGCAATCCCTGACTGATCGCGTAGAAGAGGACCAGGATCCCGACGCTGGTGTCGAAGACCGTTTGGACGAGGAAGGACGAGGTCACCGCCGGGTAGGAGGAGTCGGGGATTTGGCGCTTGACCAGGAAAACCTTGGTGACGTCGCCGGCGTGGGCCGGCAGCACGGCGTTGATCCCGGCCCCCGCCAGGTAGGCCGCGCTGAGCGGTAGGAAGGGAATGCGGCGCGCCGGGTAGGCGGCCCGCAGCACGCTGCGCCAGGCCCAGGCGCGGGCGAGCTGCATCGCCAGCAGGCAGAGCAGGGCGATCCCGAACTGGGTCCAGCCCACCTCCGAGAGGTGGCGGAAGAATTCCGCCGAAACGTTGAAGAAGTGGTTGAAGTTGGAACCGAGATCGGCGAGCGGCATCGCAGCTACACTAGCCCGCTCGTGCCGGACACCGACACGCATACGCCGCCCCAGGCACCCCCCCGCGATCCCGCCGACGAGGCGATGTGCGCGCGTGCCCGCGAGCGCTACACGGCCGACCGCAAGAGCCGCTTCCGCCGCCGCCGCAAACGGCATGCCGAGTTGCCCAACTTCATCATCATCGGCGGCCTCAAGTGCGGAACCACCAGCATCCACCACTACCTCGGCCTGCATCCCGAAATCCAGATGTCGAAGCCGAAGGAGCTGAACTTCTTCGCCCGGGAGCTGAACTGGGACCTCGGGCTGGACTGGTACGCGAGCCGCTTCGACGACCGCTTCGAGGTCCGCGGCGAGTCATCGCCGCATTACACGAACCTGCCCCGCTTCGACGGCGTCGCCGCCCGCATCCACGAGCACTGCCCCGAGGCGCGCCTGCTCTACATGGTGCGCGACCCGATCAAGCGCATCCTCTCCCACTGGGTCCACGCGACCGGGGCCGGCTACGAGACAGGCGAGCTGGTCGAGGTCCTCTCCGAGCCCAGCTCCTCCTATATGAACCGCTCCAAGTACTGGCTGCAGCTGCAGCCCTACCTGGAGCGCTTCGACCGTTCGCAGATCGAGATCGTCACCCAGGAGGAGCTGCAATCGGAACGCGAGGAGACGATGCGCAGGGCGTTCGCCTTCGCCGGCGTCGATGAGACCTTCACCTCCGAGCAGTTCGATCGCGAGTGGGAGAAGTCGAGCGCCAAGCAGGGCGACAAATACCAGTTCATGGAGAAGCTGATCAAGCTGCCGGGCTTCCGCTCCTTCGACCGCAACTTCGACCGCCTGCCGGAGTCGATGCGCTGGGTGGTCGAGAAGGTCGTCCACGATCCCGAGAAGCCGCCGGCGCCGAAGCCGAAGCTCCCCGACGCCCTCTTCGAGACCGTCCGCGGCCGCTTCGGCGAGGACGTCGCGGCACTGCAGAAGTTCGCCGGCCGCGAGTTCGCCGGCTGGCACGACTACTCCTAGCGGCCCCCGCGCCTCACTAGGCTCTCAGCCAGTGCGGCGCCTCCTCCCAGATCCCGGTTCCACCACGGTCGAGCAGCAACTCGACGGCTACCGGCCCTGGGAGGAAGCGCACGGGGAGCGGCCCCAGGTGGCCCTCAACTTCGCCGCCACGGTCGACGGCCGGGCGACGATCGCCGGCGTCTCCGGCCCGATCGGCTCCGCCACCGACACGGCGATGCTGGTCGGCCTGCGGACCCGCTTCGACGCGGTGATGATCGGCGCCGGGACGATGCGGGCCGAGCGCTACGGCCGGCCGGTCGCCGACCCCGGGCAGCGCGAGCGCCGCGAGCGGCTCGGCCTCCCCCACGACCCGCTGATGGTGATCGTCAGCGGCCGCCTCGACCTGCCCTGGGACGCGCCGCTGTTCAGCGAAGGCGGCGGCAGGGTGCTGGTCTTCACCGCCTCGGAGGCGGAGCCGCCACCGACTGCGACCCCGCTCCAGATAGCTCGGCACGAAGGCTTCGTCGACCTCGGCGAAGCGCTCCGCCAGCTGCGCCAGGAACACGGCGTCCGAGCGCTGCTCTGCGAGGGCGGCCCCGGCCTGCACGGTGAGCTCGAGGGCGGCGGCATGGTCGATGACCTCTTCCTGACGATCGCACCGAAGCTGGCAGGCGGCGGCGCTCCCCGCATTCTCGAGGGCGACCTGCCCGGCATCGCCAACCTCGAGCTCTCCTGGCTGCTAGAGCAAGACGGCGAGCTCTTCGCCCGCTACCGCCGGTCCTGAGTCGCGATGCGGCGCATGCGCTCCACCAGCGCCGCCGACGGGGTGACCTTCCCGGTGACGTAGGTCGACAGCCTCGAAGCCGAGGTGCCGATGCGAGACGCGAACTCCGCGCGGGAGAAGCCCGAGTCGCGCACCAGTCGATCAACTTCAGCGGCCACCGCGCTGCGCTCGGATGCCTCGGCGGCGCCCCTGGCCCGCGAGATCGTTCGCTCGAGCACCGCGGCGGCGCCATAGGGCCTGCTGTAAGAGAGGGACTCTTCGACCCTGCGGGCAACCGGTCCCCATGGCTCGCTGAGGATCACACCGCCCAGGCGACGCCAATGCTCGAGCCCGCCGCGATCGAGAGCCGTCTGCACCGCCTCCAGCGGCCACTCATCTACCGGATCGTCCGGCGAGACGTCGACGTTGCGGAAGACGAGCCGACTCATTGGCTCACCATCCGCACCGCGACCTCGGCCAGGACTTCGGTCACCGCGCTCCAATCGCTCCAGCGCTGCTTCAGGCGACGATACGTGGAAAGCTGTTCGGTCACCGAGCGATCTGCCGGTCGTGGCTCGGAGAGCTGGCGGACGAGCTGGGACGCGACCCCGTCGCCGTCACCATGCTGGTCGGCGTAGAAGTCGTCGATGCGCGCCAGCGTAGCCGCCGCCTGGTCGAGACCGAGATGCTCCGAGAGGGCCGCGAGGTCGAGGTAGTCACGAGTCTGGTTGCGGCGCACGATCAGGAATCCCTTGATCCGCAGCGTCTCCTCGAGCGTCGGCACCGTCACCTCGGCGCCCGTCGGCAGAGCGATCGTGGTCACCTCGAGCGGCGTCCTGCGGATCATCTGCCTAACGCCGGCTTCGATCCCGTCCAGGTTCCCGAGGATCACCTTCCTCGGCGTGACCCTGTTCGTGGCCCAGCCATCGTCTTCCTCGATCGCTTCGAGCACCATCTCGAAGCGATCGGTGAGATCAGCGACGACGTGATCGTGGTCGCTCGACTCCCGATGGTCCGCATAGAGGATCGCCGCGGCGCCGCCGACCATCACCGCGCCCGGCACCAGCCGCTGCAGGTGGGCAGCCGACTCCAGCAGGGCCAGGAAGGATGCCTCTCGTTGGTCGATCCTCGATTGCTTCTCCATAAGAAAAAAATGAAGATTATCATTTATGATAATGCATAGATGGCTGTCGCAATTTTCTCGGCCCGGTAGCGTTCCCCTCGCCAGCCCCGAGGAGAGAGGAAAGCCACAGCAATGGATTTCACGCCCAGTCCCCAGGTCGCCGCCCTGCGCGAGCGCGTGCTCGACTTCATGGACGCCGAGATCTACCCGGTCGAGCGCGAGGCGATGGAGGCGCTCGACGACGAGGTCGGTGCCGGCGTCCCCTACCCCGAGATCCTGATCGGGATCCGCGAGAAGGCGAGGGCCGAGGGGCTCTGGAACCTGTTCATGCCCGACGAGCGCTTCGGCCCGGGTCTGAGCAACTGGGAGTACGGGCTGCTCTGCGAGGAGATGGGCCGCAGCCCGGTGGCGGGATCGATGGCCTTCAACTGCGCGGCGCCGGACACCGGCAACATGGAGATCCTCGCCGAGCACGGGACCGCCGAGCAGCGCGAGCGCTGGCTGGAGCCGCTGCTGGAGGGCCGGATCCGCTCCTGCTTCTCGATGACCGAGCCCGACGTCTCCGGCTCCGACCCGACGCTGCTGCAGGCGCGGGCGGTGCTCGACGGCGAGGAGTGGGTGATCGACGGCCACAAGTGGTTCACCTCCGGCGCGGTCGGAGCCGAGCTGGCGATCGCGATGGTCGTCACCGACCCCGACGCCCACCCCTACGGGCGCGCCTCGATGATCTGCGTGCCGACCGACACCCCCGGCTTCAACCTGGTGCGCCCGATCCCGGTGATGGGCCACGACCGCGGGCCCGGCCACTGCGAGATCCGCTACGAAGGCTGCCGGGTGCCGAAGGAGAACCTGCTCGGCGAGCGCGGCGCCGGCTTCGCGGTCGCCCAGGACCGGTTGGGTCCAGGCCGCATTCACCACTGCATGCGGGCGATCGGGACGGCGGAGCGGGCGCACGAGATGATGTGCCGCCGGGCCAACGAGCGGGTCGCCTTCGGCGGCCCGCTGGGCGACAAGCAGTTCGTCCAGGAGGCGATCGCCGCCTCGCGGATGGAGATCGACCAGGCCCGCCTGCTGACCCTCTACGCCGCCTGGAAGATGGACACCGAGGGCAAGCGCGCCGCCCGCCAGGCGATCTCGGCGATCAAGATCGTCGCCGCCAACATGGTGATGGACGTGCTCGACCGGGCGATCCAGATCCACGGCTCCCTGGGCATGACCGACGACACCCCCCTCGCCGCCCTCTGGCGCTTCTCCCGCATGCTGCGCCTCGCCGACGGCCCCGACGAGGTCCACAAGATGGTCCTCGCCCGCCGCGAGCTCAACCGCTGGGCCAAGCGCGACGAGGCCGCCGCGGCCGGCGAGCTGAAGACGAAGCACGCGCCGCGGATGGTGTGAGCCGAGCGTCTGCTACTCGGGGGTAGCTGGCCGGCTCCGCCGCTTCGCCGCGCTTAGCGTCATTTCTCTATTAACAGTGATCAGATAGCTTGGCTGACGGATGCACTGTCCCCATTGCGGCGAGGAAAACCAGGAGAGCAATCGCTATTGCGTTGGCTGCGGCTCAGCTCTGACAGGGACTGACCGCACATTGGCTGCTCCCGTTTCCTTGAAGCAAAGGATCGAAGGGCTCATCGGAAACACCCGGCGGGCGCGGCTGGTAACGGCCGCCACCGTGATCGCGGTGATCGTAGCGGTAGCGGCCTTTATTGCCTTCGAGCCCAGCAAGGACAATGCAGCCACAAACGACGCTTACACGCGGGCGCTGGATCAGGCCTGCGCGCTCAAGAAACGAACGATCGGAGCGCTTGAGCAGCAGACCGTTCAGCAGCAGCCGCCGGATATTGGGAGATTCGCCGGAGCTCTCGTTTTGATCGTCGAGGAATGGCGCTCGGATCTACGCCAATCTCCCCCGCCGCCGATACATGCCTCGGCAACCGAAGCCTACGACCAGGCTCTTCTCGACGTGCTGATTCAGGCTGGCGCTCTAGCTCGGGTCGCGCGCAGCGACAGCTCTGCCCGGGTGGCCGCCAAGGCCCAGTCGGTGGATAGCGCGAGCGCCAGCGTAGACCGAGCAATCGAGGAGCTTGGACTGGCGCAATGCGCCGACCTCGACCTCGGTCTCGCCAGCGTCAAGGGCTCCTGAGGAAGCCGTGGTTGCACTCGACCGCCTGCTGTGGTGGAATGGCGGCATCCGTAGGCAACGAGCGCCTGTTGGAGGCGCCAGGAGGCGACATGAAGAGTCGTTACGCGGTTCTGTTTCTCAGTTTGATTCTGGCTCTTGCCCTGGCCGTCCCAGCCCTTGGCGGACCGATGAACCCCATCGCATCCCTCTCCGCCAGCGTCAAAAACACCGCTAACAAAGCGCTGAAAAAGGCGAAAGCGGCCCAAAGCACCGCGAATACGGCGCTCTCCACCGCGAACTCGGCACAGTCGGATGCTAAAGCGGCCCAGACGGCCGCCAAAGGCGCGCAGAGCACCGCGAATACGGCGCTCACCGCTGCCAAAACCGCCCAAACGACGGCCGATGCAGCAAAAGCCGCTGCGGCTGCAGCGCAAGCGACGGCAAACGCCAAGTTCGGAAACACCTTCTCTGAATTCGGCGCAACCGAAGGCCCGAACACGACGTCGGGGTTCAGCCTGGTCGGTTGCCCTGCAGGCAGCCAGGTCACCGGTGGCGGCTACGAAGCCTCTGGGACCGGCGCCAACGAAGTCGTCCCGATCTTCGATTCCTCCTACGGAGACGCATGGCTCGCCCTCCTGGAACGGATCCCCGGCGGAGCCAATACCTGGAGCGTTCGCGCAGTTGCAGTCTGCGCACAGCCGTAGCCGTAAGTCAAGAGAAGAAAGATCGGGGACATCGAGCCCTTGCAGGGCGGTCAGCGCTTTTGCTGATCGCCCTGGTTGGACTTGTGTCCGTACCGGCTGGCTGCGGAAATTCCGAGGTTCCTTCGCCCTCGACGACCGATACCACCAGCAGAGAAGCCCAGCGGCCTGCGTCCTCCGCCGATCGCGCTCGCTATGTTGAACGCGCCGAAGCGATCTGTCGGAAGGCACTGGGAGAAACCCACGCCCTAGGACACGAACTCTCCAAGGTTTTGTCGAACGCTGATTCTCCCCAGAAGGGGATTACGAACGGCCTCGTCAGGCCAGGGACCGAGATCCTGAGCCATGAGGCAGCAGAACTGCGGAGTCTCAAGCCGACGCCAAACTCCCGCGCGCTGGAGACCTATTTGGGCCTGTTCGAGCCCATCGTCGAGCTGGCTCGCCAGCGCCTGGAAGCAGGAGACGCGGAAGAACTCGAGCAGGCGCGCACTCTCGAGTTGATGATCGCGACTCTCGAGGACGAACAGAGCGCGGCCGCGCGTCAATTCGGTTTTCACGCCTGCGGCGTGGGGTTCACCCGCGCACTTGGAGGCTTGGGGTAATACAAAAGGCTACTCCCGACGCGCCCCCGGAGCACATTCCCGATGTGGTCGCGCCGCCCCCCCACCATCCCCGGTTTCCGCTTTCCGACGGCGTCAGGGGCGTCGCGGCGATCGCGGTAGTCATCGTCCACAGTTGGTTGTTCGCAGGTCGCTTTGGCGACGGCACGGGTCTGGAGAATCGCCTTGTGGTCAGGCTTGACTCGATGGTGGCGATCTTCTTCTTGCTCTCCGCCTTCCTCCTCTACCGTCCGATGGTCGCCTACCGCGCCGAAGGGCCGGCGCCGCCGCGTGTCAGGGATTTCGCCCGACGCCGCTTCCTTCGCATCTATCCGGCCTATTGGGTCGCCCTGACCGTCCTCGCAATCATCCCGGGGCTAACTGGCGTCTTCAGCGATAAGTGGTGGGCCTTCTACAGCCTCACCGAGTATCTCCACCCGGTGACCAACACGGCTGCCTGCGAAGGCCAAGGGTACGGATGTGGGCTACTCCAGTCCTGGACCCTCACGGTCGAGCTGACGTTTTACGCAATTCTTCCGATCTTCGCAGCGTTCACCGCACGCCTAGCCCGGGGACGCACAACCCGTTCGTGGCTGCGCACCGAGCTAATTCTGATTGCCTTACTGGGGGTGACGTCCCTGACCCTGGACTTGCTGCCGATATCGCTTCGCGAACAGACGTGGTTTGCCTATTCCTTCGCAGCCCATTTCGACTGGCTCGGCTTGGGGCTAGCACTTGCGATCTTGTCGGCAGCCTATGGACGTCGAGAGGCAGAACTTCCGCGCCCGCTCCGCATCGCGGCATCGAATCCGGGGATGTGCTGGGCTGGTGCGGTCGCTCTGTATTTCATCACGGTCATTGCCTTCAAACCAATTCCCTTCACGGTGGCTGACTTCACCAACCAGGAATTCCTCGCAATTCACCTTCTGCAGTGCGGCGTTGCGACTCTGCTTGTATTTCCAGTTGTATTTGGCGATCCGAACGTCGGAATTCCGCGCCGAATTCTTGCCAACCGCTATCTCCTCTGGCTGGGATTGGTCTCCTACGGCTTCTACCTCTGGCAGGTAACGATCGGCATCGACCTGGGCTTCGGCGGCGCAAGGGAAGGCTTTGGGACGGTTCTGATCGGTACGGTGATCATTGCGCTTCCACTCGCCGCCGCCAGTTATTACCTGATCGAGCGCCCGTTGATGCGATGGAAGTACAAACCCATGTTGAGACGCCAAAAACGCGATCGCCATTGACCCGTCACTTCGAGTCGGTTATCTGACCTTGTCGGCATGATCGTGTCGAGAAGATTGCGAACGGGTCTTGGCCTGGCACTTGCTGGGTGCGCTATAGCAGCGCTTCTGCCCGCCTGTGGAAATGGTTCGAGCGAGCCGGGGACGGCCCGCACCCAGAACTCAGGCGAGGAAATCAAATCCAGACAGCCGCCGAAGCAGGAAGTCACGAAAGCGCAGGTTTCGCGCCGCAATCGCTCCGAGAAGAGGCAAGAGAGATGCAAAAACGTCAACGACGAGCACGGTTCAGCAAGACAGCTCCAAGGCGAGCGAACTTAGGGATCTGAAGCACTGCCCAGCTGGTATCAGCAAGCAAGTTTGCATCGAAGCAGCTCACGCCCATCCTCACCCAAAAAACGCCAACCCATCCACCAGAGAGGCGAGTAACTGCCCGCCCAGCATGAGTAGAAGGGTTTGCGACGATGTACGCGGAATCGACCCGCAATCCGCAAAGGGCACGAAGGTGAAGCTGGGAGTTTGCCCGCCGGCGCTGGCGGAGAAACAGTGCCTCGAACTCAAGCGAGCTACAGAATGACCGGCTCCCAGGGAACCCTCAAAAGAAGGGGCGGCATCTGCCGCCCCTTCCTAGTTGCTTGCAGCCGCCTCAGTTGCCGAAGACAGCGACCGTCCCAATGATGCAAGAGTCGCCGGGCAAAAGTGGCCCGTCTCCAATCGGCGCGTTGCCCTGCTTGGCGGCGGTTCCACCGGCCAAGCCGGTGATCTCGGTGCCGTCGGTGGCCGACGCCTGGAACTCCTCGTCGTTGGAGACAGCCGAGACTTTTTCGGCTGCCGCAATCGAATCATCCTGAAGAAAGCGCACCGCCTCAGGGGTATCCGGCGTCAGATATTCCTGTTTGGCTGGCGTCGGCAATTCGACCGCATCCTCGGACCCGATCGTCGCCACGCCGATGGTCAACTCAACATAGGTTTTCTCCTGGACGTTTGCCCCCGCTTTGAAGCATTTACCGTAGAAATGGAAGGGGCCCACTGAGCCAAGCTCGATCTTGGGCGCGCTTGCTTCGTCTGCCGCGGCTGGAACTGCACCGGCCTTGAAGACCTTGACGAGTTGCGTCTGGGCGTTGCCGGCGGCGTTGGCGCCAAGCTGGCCGGCTCCGACCGCGCCGTCGGCGATTTTCCCGGTGGTCACCGCGCCAATGCCGAGCTTCGCATTGGTCACCGCGCCGGCTGCAATTTTGTCCTCGGTGACAGCATTGCTCTTGATCTTCTTGGCCGTCACTGCATCTTTCTTGATTTTGGCCGCCGTCACCGCGTTGCTTTTCAGCTGCTTGGTGCCGACGCTCTTCTTGGCCAGCGACGCCGCGAAGGCGGTCGCGCCGCCGAGCACGAGGAAGACGGCGATGGTTGACATCACGTTCGAGTACGTGAGCCGTTTTCGAATTTGTTTCACGGGTTTCTCCTTGGAGTCGAGTCTTGGATGGTCGTAGTCATTGGCTATGCCTTCTCGGCCTCGTCCGCCGCCTCCGCCAGCCGCTCGACCAGCCTCGCGAAGCCTTCGAGGCCGGGGTCGACCTTGCCGTAGCCGCCGGCTGCATAGCGAGCGTAGACGCCCTCGAGGATGATCGCCAGCTTCCAGTAGCCGAGGGCCATGAAGAAGTCGAGGTCGGCGAGGTCGCGGCCGGAGCGCTCGGCGTAGCGGGCGGCAAGCTCGGTCCGGGTCGGGAAGCCGGGGGCGAGGTTGGCGGGTTGGCCGAGGGCGATCGTCTCCTCGCCGCGGTCGGGCCAGTAGACCATCAGCAGGCCGACGTCGGCGAGCGGGTCGCCGAGGGTGCAAAGCTCCCAGTCGACCACCGCGGCGACCTCGCCGGTCGGGGCGAGGATCATGTTGTCGAGCCGGTAGTCGCCGTGGACGATCGTCGCCGGCCCCTGCTCGGGGATGCGGGCGGCGAGGCGCTCGTGGACCGAGTCGATCGCCGCCAGCTCGCGCGTCTTCGACTTCTCCCACTGGCCCTGCCAGCGGTGCAGCTGGCGGGCGACGTAGTCCTCCTTGCGGCCGAGGTCGCCGAGCCCGGCCGCATCGGGGTCGATCGCGTGGATCGCGACCAGGGTGTCGACGACGCGCTCGCCGATCGCCCTGCGATCGTCCTCGTCCGGAAAGGCGTCCGCCTCGGCGAGGCCGCGCAGGATCGGCCCCTCGACGAACTCCATCACGTAGAAGGGGGCGC
This sequence comes from uncultured Actinomycetes bacterium, assembly GCA_963699125.1. GTDB lineage: Bacteria > Actinomycetota > Thermoleophilia > Solirubrobacterales > 70-9 > VAYN01. Next base: position 2,014,027 of record OY969417.1, on the reverse strand, counting down.
CGTTGACGCTCTCGTCCTCGCAGAGCCCGACTACCGGCGCCACCGGCACCTCGGTCGGGCCGAGCGCGGAGACGACCTTGTGCTCGCGGGACATGTCGTGCGCCGATCCGAGCCGCTTGCCGAGCGGCGGCCGCCGCAGCGCCCAGCTATTGCCGCCGGCATCTCCAACGCGGTAGGTGAGGTTCGAGTGGCCGCCGGCGATGCGCTCGAAGGAGAGCGGCGGGCTGGCGCTGGGAACGTTGAGGGCGAACCAGGCTTCGACCCCGCTCGGGTCGATCCCGTCCGGCGCCGTGACAGCGCCGTCGCCACTGCCTGTAGCCTCGTCGCCCATCGCCGCGCAAGCATATTCACGAGGGAGCCGCCGCCTCAGCCCGTCGCTTGCCAACCGGTTGAGGATCGGCTTCGCGATTGGCTTTGCCGTGCTCACCGCGATGGCGGTGATCGGCGTCGGCCGCTTCATCCAGCAGCGCCAGGACTTCGAGGACGAGATCGCCCGCTCCTACCAGGTGGAGATGGCGGCGCGGGTGGAGCTGGCGCGAGGGCAGAGCGTCAAAGCCGCACGGGTCGTCGTCGCCACCCAGGGCCGTCGCCGTGAAGAACTGCGCGACGAGATCTCCGCCGACACGCGCGACACGGCGCTGCTCGTCGCCGCCGGGCTGATCGCCGGCCTGACCGGCGCCCTGCTCCTGTTCAGCGGCCTGATCGCCTCGATGCGCCGCCCGCTCGAGGAGCTGGTCGACGCCTCCGAACGCCTGGCCGGCGGCGACCGCAGCGCCCGGGTCGAGGTGGGCGGCCTCGCGGAGACCGCCACGCTCGGCGCCGCCTTCAACGAGATGGCCGACGAGCTGGAGCGCGAAGCGAGCCAGCGCGACCAGCTCGACCGCCTCAAAGACGAGTTCGTGCTCACCGCCTCGCACGAGCTGCGCAGCCCGCTGACCTCGGTCCAGGGCTTCGCCGAGCTGCTGATGCTGGAGAAGGACTCGCTCACTCCCAAGCAGGCGGAGACGGTGGCGATCATCCTCGACAACTGCCGTCACCTGGTCCGCCTGCTCAACGATCTGCTCGACCTCGCCCGCAGCGACGCGGGCCGGCTGGAAATCGCGCCGAAGCCAACCGAGGTGGCGCCGCTGGTCGACTACGCCGTGCGAACGATGCGAGCACAGACCGAGAGCGCCCACCAGGAGCTGACCCAGAGTGTCGAACCGGGGCTGCCGCTGGTCAACGTCGAGGCGGACCGGATTCGCCAAATACTCGTGAACTTGCTTACCAATGCTCATGAGTACTCGCCCGAAGCGGCGTCCATAGAAGTCACCGCGCGGGCGATAGGTGCTGAAGTGGAGATTGCCGTGACCGACAACGGACCGGGGATACCCGAGAGCCAGCTAGAGCACATCTTCGAGCGCTTCACCCGCGGCGAAGCGGGGCTGACCCAGCGCGTCGGCGGGACCGGACTTGGATTGGCGATCTCGAAATCTCTGGTCGAGCTGCACGGCGGCACGATCGACGTCGATTCGACCTCGGGCGTTGGTTCCAGCTTCAGCTTCCGCCTGCCGGCGGCGGGCGCCGCGCGAGACGCCGGACCGGGCCCAGCGTCCACGAAGGCGAGCTGATGGCCCGAATCCTGGTAGCCGACGACTCGGAGACGATCCTGCTGCTGATGCGGACGCGGCTGGAGCTGGCCGGCCACGAGGTCGTGACCGCGGCGGACGGCCAAGAGGTAACCGAGCTAGTCAACGGCCAGGGCGGCCTCCCCGACCTGCTGCTGCTCGACGCGATGATGCCCCGCAAGTCCGGCATCGACGCTCTGCGAGAGCTGCGGGCGGCCGGGGTCGAGACCCCGGCGCTGATCGTCAGCGCCCACCAGGACGCGACCGGCGCCAGCGCGCCCACCGATATCGAGGTGAGCGGCTACCTGACCAAGCCGATCGACTTCGACCGCCTGCTGCAGAGCATCGGCGAGCTGACCTCATAGCACCGCAACCGACTTTGACCACACTCCGGTGGGGTCAAAGTCGGTTGCGCTCAGCTCTTGGCGATCTCGAGCCTGATCTCCTTGCCCTTCAGCTTGGTGCCGTCGAGGAACTCGACCGCGCGCTCGGCCTGATCGGGGGAGACCTCGACGAAGGAGAAGCGGTGCAGGACGCGGACGTCGTGGATCGCCTCCTCCGGCAGGACCGCCCCCTCCCGCAGGGCCCAGCGCAGGTCCTCCTCGTCGATTCCGCTGCGCTCGCCGCGGTTGACGAAGAGCTTGACGCTCTCGCGCTTCTCCCCTGAATCCTCAACCGCCTCATCGGGGTCGCGGCCAGCGCCGTTCTCGCTCCGGACCGCTCGCTCGACCTGCTCGTGCCGCTCCTTGCGCTCCCGGCGCCGCGGCCGCGGCGCATGCTCGAGGCGCTCCTCGGGACTCTCCCACTCGCCGATCGAGGTCTTGACGTCGCGCTCGATGCGGCCGATCTCATCGCGCTGGGCGGGGGTGACGAAGGTGATCGCGCGGCCGGTCCGCCCGACCCGCCCGGTGCGGCCGATGCGGTGGACGTAGACCTCGGAGGAGTTGGGGACGTCGTAGTTGATGACGTGGGTGACGTGCTCGATGTCGAGCCCGCGGGCGGCGATGTCGGTGGCGACCAGCAGCTTCACCCGGTGGTCCTTGAAGGCGATCATCACCCCGTCGCGCACGCCCTGGCTGAGGTCGCCGTGCAGCGCCTTCACGTCGAGGCCTTTGTCCTTCAGCGTCTTCTCCAGCTTCGAGGCGCCGATCTTGGTCCTGGTGAAGATGATCGCCTGCTCCGGTTCTTCGGTCTTCAGCAGCTCGACCAGGCGCACCGCCTTGTCTTTGGCCGGGACCTCGATGAAAGCTTGGGCGATCGCATCGACGGTGAGCTGTTTCGGGGTGATCCGGATCATCGTCGGGTCGTACATGTAGCTCTCAGCGAGCTTCTGGACCGGCGGCGGCATCGTCGCCGAGAAGAGCGCGGTCTGGCGCCCGCTCGGGCACATCCGCAGGATCCTCTCGACGTCCTCGATGAAGCCGAGGTCGAGCATCTCGTCGGCCTCGTCGAGAACGACGTAGCGGGCCGCAGTGAGGACCAACGAGCGCCGCGACATCAGGTCCATCATGCGACCGACGGTTGCGACGACGACGTGGGCGCCGGAGCGCAGCTGCGACTGCTGGGAGCGGATCGGGGCGCCGCCGAAGATGGCGACGATCTCGATATCGAGATGCTCGGCGTAGGCGCGCAGCGCCTGCGTCACCTGGATGCAGAGCTCCCGGGTCGGGGTGAGGACGACCGCCTGCACCTCTTCGTTGGCGGGGTCGAGGTACTGCAGCAGCGGCAAGCCGAAGGCGGCGGTCTTGCCGGTCCCGGTCTGGGCCTGGCCGATCACGTCGTGGCCGGCGAGCAGCTCCGGAATCGCCTGCTCCTGAATCGGCGTCGGCTCGTCGAAGCCGAGCTCGTCCAGCGCCTGCTGGATTTGCGGCGAGAGGCCGAGGTCCTTGAAGGCGGTCACTGGCTCGGGTCCAGAAGGAGCTTGCCGCTGGTGCGACGGGCGATCAGGTCTTCGTGGGCGCGGGCGGCCTCCGAGAGCGGATAGATGCCGCCAACGGTGACCTCGAGCTCGCCGGCGGCGACGGCGCCGAGCAGCTCGCCGATCATCGGCGCCGCCAGGTCGCGGCGGGCCAGCAGGTGCAGGAGCCAGAAGCCGATCACCGCCTTCGAGCCGCGCAGGAGGGCGGCGGTGGAGACGTCGCGCTGTTCGCGCGAGGCGATCCCGAAGACGACCATCCGGCCCAATGGGGCCAGCGCGCCCAGCTCGGCGTCGAAGGCGGCGCCACCGCTCATGTGGAGGACGGCGTCGACGCGCTCGCCGCCGTTGGCGTCGCGGATCGCGGCGCCGAGGTCCTCGTCGCGGGAGTCGACAGTGGCGTCGGCGCCGAGCCGCTCGACCAGGGCGCGCTTCTCCTCGCTGGAGGCGAGGCCGATCACCTTCGCCCCAGCGCGCTTGGCGATCTGCACCGCCAACGTCCCGGTCCCTCCTGCCGCCGCCTCGACGACGATCGTCTCGCCCCGCTCGATCCTGGCGCAGCGCTGCACCAGCGCCATCGCGGTCAGCCCCTGCAGCAGCATCGCCGCCGCCCGATCGTCGTCGACGGCGTCGGGAATCGGAATCAGGAGCGCCTCGGGTACGACAGCCTTCTCCGCGTAGCCGCCGCTGCCCAGCAACGCTACGACGCGGCGGCCGTCCGCGGTGCGGCCGCTGATCTCGGCCCCGGGCACGAGCGGCAGCGACTGCTCCGCCAGGTAGTCGTTGCGGGTCGCATGGGTATCGGCGAAGTTGATCCCAGCGCGCGCGACCTCGACCAGAACCTCCCCCTCACCCGCTGCCGGCTCATCGACCTCGACGTGCCGCAGCACCTCGGGTCCACCGAACTCCTCGATCTGGATCGCCTTCACGGCGGAGAACCTTAGTCGTCGGCTGCCCGCGTAGCTCGCGCGGGTGGCGGGGGAGGGGTCGAGGACGTACACCTCGCCCGCAGGCCCCTCCCCCCGCGACAGGACCCGCGCGCCGCTAACCTCCGCCGCCGAATGTCACTCACCGTCGTTGGCTCAATCGCGTTTGACTCGGTCAAGACCCCGTTCGGGGAACGCGACCGCATGCTCGGCGGCGCCGCCGTCCACTTCTCCCTCGCCGCCAGCTTCTTCACCGAGGTGCGGCCGGTCGGCCCGGTCGGCGACGACTTCGGCGCCGAGCAGTTCGCGGTGCTCGAGAACCGCGGCATCCTCACCGACGACATCGAGCGGGTCGAGGGCGGCCGCTCGTTCTTCTGGCGCGGGCGCTACGAGTACGACCTCAACGTCGCCCACACCGAGGACACCCAGCTCGGGGTCTTCGCCGAGTTCGAGCCGAAGCTCTCCGAGCGCTCCAAGGCAGCCGACACCCTGTTCCTCGCCAACATCCAGCCCGACTTACAGCGCCGGGTCCGCTCCCAGTGCACCGCCGCCCGCTTCAGCGGCCTCGATTCGATGAACCTCTGGATCGAAACCGCCAAGGACTCGCTGCAGGCGGCGATCGCCGAGGTCGACTGCCTCCTCGTCAACGACGCCGAGATCCGCCAGCTGACCGGCGAGTCCAACCTGGCCCGCGCCGCCCGCGCCGTGATGGAGCTCGGCCCGCGCGCGGTCGTCGCCAAGCAGGGCGAGTACGGGGCGGCGCTGTTCAGCGAGGAGGGCTTCTTCGCCCTGCCCGGCTTCCCGCTCGAGGACGTGCGCGACCCGACCGGCGCCGGCGACAGCTTCGCCGGCGGCTTCTTCGGCTACCTCGACGGCTACGGCGGCGAGCTCGACGGGGCGCACCTTCGCCGGGCGATGGGCTACGGCACCGTGCTCGCCTCGTTCAACGTCGAGGAGTTCGGGACCGAGCGGGTCGCCCGGCTCAGCCGCGAGGAGATCGATGAGCGCTTCGAGACTCTGCGCGGGATGACCCAGTTCGAGGGTCTGCCGGCGACCGCAGAGTAGGTCGCTGCGTTACCGCCCCGGCAACAAACCGGGCGATCCAAGCTGCGATACTTGCCGCTCCCTGGCGACAAAAGTTCGAGGAGGGGTGATGGCCACCGAGCAGCAGACCAGAGACGCAATCGCTGACGGCGCCAGCGCCGCAGACCGCGAGTCGCTGACGGTCACCGACAACCGCACCGGCAAGACCTATGAGCTGCCGATCGAGGACGGCACGGTGCGGGCGATGGACCTGCGCCAGATCAAAGTCGACGAGGACGAATTCGGGATGATGGCCTACGACCCGGCCTTCACCAACACCGCCTCCTGCCGCTCCTCGGTCACCTTCATCGACGGCGCCGCCGGCATCCTCGAACACCGTGGCTACCCGATCGAGCAACTCTGCGAGCGCTCCACCTTCCTCGAGACCGCCTACCTGCTGATCTTCGGCGAGCTGCCGACCGGGCCCCAGCTCGACCGCTGGGTCTTCGACATCACTCACCACACCTTCGTCCACGAGGACCTGAAGCAGTTCTTCGAGGGCTTCCGCTACGACGCCCACCCGATGGGGATGCTGCTGGCGGGCGTCGGCGCGCTCTCCACCTTCTACCCCGACGCGAAGCAGATCGGCGACCCCGAAGAGCGCTACATGGCCGCCGTCCGCCTGATCGCCAAGGTGCCGACCCTGGCCGCCTTCTCCTACCGCCACAACATGGGGCTGCCCTACGTCTACCCCGACAACGACCTCAACTTCGCCGAGAACTTCCTCTCGATGATGTTCAAGAAGACCGAAGACAAGCACGTGCCGAACCCGAGCCTCTCGAAGGCGCTCGACGTGCTCTTCATCCTCCACGCCGACCACGAACAGAACTGCTCGACGAACGCGGTGCGCGGGGTCGGGTCCTCCGACGTCGACCCCTACTCGGCGGTGGCGGCGGGCGTGGCGGCCCTCTACGGCCCCCTGCACGGCGGCGCCAACGAGGCGGTGCTGCGGATGTTGCGGCGAATCGAGTCGCCCGACAACGTCCCGGACTTCCTCGAGCGGGTGAAGGCCCGCGAGGAGAAACTGATGGGCTTCGGCCACCGGGTCTACAAAAACTACGACCCCCGGGCGCGGATCATCCAGCAGCACATGGACGAGGTCTTCGAGGCGACCGAGTACAACCCGCTGGTCGAGATCGCCCGCGAGCTGGAGAAGCAGGCACTCGAGGACGAGTACTTCACCTCGCGCAAGCTCTATCCGAACGTCGACTTCTACTCGGGGATCATCTACGAGGCAATGGAGATCCCGACCAACATGTTCACGGTGATCTTCGCCATCCCCCGCACCGCCGGCTGGGTCGCGCAGTGGATGGAGATGCAGGAAGACCCAGAGAAGAAGATCGCCCGGCCGCGGCAGATCTATACCGGCGAGCGCGAGCGCGACTACGTGGCGCTGGGGGATCGCGAGGGGCCGGAGAAAATCGTCGGGCCGCCGGCCAGAAGGCCGAAACGGCCTAGGCGTGGGGCCTGAGGCGGGTGAGCGTGGAGAGGGAACCGATACCCCTCCCCGCTCAACTTTTTCGTCATCGGAGGCTGCCGTCCGAGGTTGGTAGTCGCGAAAAAGTACAAGCCGCGGGGAGGGGTATCGGTTCCCTCTTCTCGGGTTCCGGCGTCGGCCCCGCGACGGGCATTCGCTGAGCTTTTAGGGTTCTGGCGTGGCTCGTTCGAAGTGGAAGCTGACCGTGCGGGTTGGATCCGAGGTTGAGCATGTCGGGTTCGATCAGCTCGATGAAGCCGTGGCGGCGATGCGGGAGCGGGCGATGGCGATTCGGGCGGGAGCGCCGCCCAAGACGGCGTCGCTGCTGGGGACGTACGAGCCGGCCGATCAGGTTCAGGCGCGGTTGCAACTGACGGGGAGGGGGCTGCGCAAGCCAGTCGCCGGGGTCGACGTGCGGGGGGACGGAACGTTCGTGCCGTTCCGGGGCGGGGTAGCGAGGGAGGAGATGGATCCGAGCGATCGCGAGACGCCGTTCGACCTCGTTCGCGAGACTCTGGAAGCGAGGGGACGATGAGCGAGTCCGGCGCCGAGATACCGAAGGGCAGCTACGCCGCCGGCGAGCGGGTGAAGCTGCCGCGGGGCGCCGAACCGCCGTTCACCGTCTTCATCAACGGCGTCGAGCAGAGGCAGGGCGCCGACTACTCGATCGAAGGCGGGGAGATCGTCTTCAACCGCCCGATCGTCAAGGAGAAGGTCGGCGCCGGCCGCTGGCTGGCGATGTACCTCGGACTCTTCGGCACCTACCGCAAGGACGAGACGATCGACCTCCAGTTCAGCCGCGACGGCAAGGTCCAGCTGCTCTCCGACCTCGCCGTCGTCCCTTACCCCGAGGCGCCATGAACCTCGGCTTCCTGCTGCTCGCCGACCACAGCGAGGCGGTCAACGGCAAGCTCTACCTCAACGGCGGCGGCTGGAACGTCCTGCGTCTGCCCGAGCTTCCCCACGAGTGGGCCTTCCACATCGGCCTCGGCATCGACGTCGCCTGGCACGAGACCAACGACCCCCACGAGCTGGCGGTGACGATCCACGACCCCGACGGCGTCGAGCTCGGCGAGGGCCTCAGCGCCAGCTTCGAGACCGGCCGTCCACCCGGCATGCCGCCCGGCCAGGAGCAGCGCCTGGTGATGTCGATCGCCGCCGCCGCCAACTTCGAGACCTCCGGCCCCCACGCCGCCGTCGTCCAGGTCGACGGCGAGGAGCTCGGCCGCGCCCGCTTCTACCTGATGGAGGGCGCCCCCGAGGAGGAATTGGCCTAGACAGCCAAAGGCGCTAGTCGAACACGTAGAGCAGCAGGAAGGCAATCAGGGCAAAGGCGATGAGGGCGGCCTGGATGCCACGGTCGCCGGCGACGATCTGCGCCTCCGTGCGGTCGTCGGAGCGGTCGTAGATCAGGTAGAGGTAGCGGAAGATGCCGTAGACGGCGGGCGGGATCGTCAGCATCATGCGGCTGCCGATCTGGGGCGAGTTGACGGTGTAGATCGCGTAGCTGATCACGGTGCCGGTGGTGACCAGGGAGACCATCTGGTCGAGGAAGGGGAGCGAGTAGTGCTCGAGCACGGGGCGGGTCGAGGTCCCTGCGTGCAGCTCGGAGACCGCCTCCTGGCGGCGCTTGGTGAAGCCGAGGAAGGCGGCGAGCATGCCGGTGCAGAGGATCAGCCACTCCGAGGCGTGGGCGTCGACGGCGCTGGCGCCGGCGGCGACGCGGAGGATGAAGAGGCCGGCCAGGGTCATCACGTCGACGATCACGACCTGCTTGAGGCCGAGGCTGTAGGCCATCTGGGCGACGCCGTAGCCGACCACCATCAGGCCGACCTCCCAGTTGACGGTGGCGAAGGCGAGGGCGATCGCGGCGGCGGCGAGCAGCGGCGCGATCGTGATCGCCGCCCGCTCGGAGAGCTCCCCCGCGGCCAGCGGCCGGTAGCGCTTCTTCGGGTGCTTGCGGTCGAGCTCGACGTCGATCAGGTCGTTGACGAAGTAGCCGGCGCTGGAGATCCAGCAGAAGGCGACGAAGGTGAGCACCGCCTCCAGGATCTCGTGCGGCTGGTTGAACTTGCCGGAGAACAGCACCCCGGCGAACACGAAGACGTTTTTGATCCACTCCTTCGGCCGCCCGGTCTTGATCGCGGCCCGCAGCGGCGAGCGCCGGCGCGCGACCGGCTCAGCGGCGTCGGCCTGCCCGGCGCCGTCCGGCACGGTCGGTTGTTCCGAAGTGATGGTTTCCATCCTGAAAGGCCGGGAATGCACGCCGGAGCGCGCTCAGTCCGGGGAGATCGAGTCGCGAAAGGGTAGCGCCAGCCGACGTCATTCCCCTTGACCGCCCTCTTGGGCAGCCTCCAGCGCTCTTAGATCGTCGCGATCCCGATCCCGGTCGCTGGATCGCTTCATCTCCAGCAGATGCTCTGCCGATGGATCGGGGACGAAATCCACATCGCGGGTTGCCCGTAGGTACCCCCAGGCGTTCACCGCAAGCCCGCCCACCAGGACGAACCGCACGTCTGCCTCGATCAGTCGCGTGAGTAACTCCCGCAACCGAAGCGGATCCGAAGTCAACTCTTCCAAGCGCTTCCCGTGAACGTGGAGAGGAATTCGCTCAGCGCCAGGCCTTCGGCGAGGTTGACGGCGAGCGGCCTGCGACCGTCTTCGCGCAACTGCCGCCGGCGCGATTCCTCATTGACCCGCCAGGGATCGTCACGAGAATCGACGCGTTTGCCCTTCGGGAAGCCATCGGTCTGCTCCATCGGAAAAGGGTAACCCGGAAAGCCGCTAAGACGGGTCGATCAGGACGCCAGGGTTGAGGATCGCAGCGGGGTCGAGCTCGGCCTTGGCGGCACGCAGGGCCGCGGCGAACGGTGCGGGGCGCTGGCGGTCGTACCAGGGGCGGTGGTCGCGGCCGACGGCATGGTGGTGGGTGATCGTGCCGCCGCCGTCGATCAGCGCCTCGGAGACGGCGGCCTTGATCTCGTCCCACTGCTCGACCTCGCCCCCGCGCACCGCCGGAGCCAGCACGGTGAAGTAGGGCGCCGGGCCATCGGGATAGACGTGGGTGAAGCGGCAGCTGACCCGGGGCGCGCCGGGTCCCTCCGGCGGCGCCCCGCTCGCCTCCGCCGCCGCCGTGCGCGCAGCCGCCATAACGCTCGCGTGGAACTCCTCGAAGCGATCCCAGGTGATCGCCGTCTCGAAGGTCTCCGAAAGCACCCCGCAAGCCACAAACGTGTCCCGCAGATACGGAGCGAGCAGAAACGCCGCGCGCCAAGCCTCCACTCCGCCGCCGCCGACGGGCCTCAAAGCGGACTCATCGTCCGCTTTGAGGCCCGTCGGTCGCGTAGTGCGGACCTTGCCGGGGGTGCCGCCGTGGGTTTGGGTGATCTCGAGGGCCGATTTCATGGCCGCGTTGACGGGAAGGTGCGCCGACTCGAAGCCGAGGATCAGCAGGTTGGCCTCGCCGCCGCCGGCGCCGGTCAGCTCCGCCTCGGAGGCGTCGAGCAGGCGGCAGTTGGCCGGGTGCAAACCGGACTGGGAGATCTCGCGGACGGCGCGAGCGGCGGCGAGGAAGTCGTCGAACTCGACCCCGCATGAGGCCTTGAACTCGGGTCGGGGGCGGACCCGTACCCAGGCCTCGGCGATCGCGCCGAGGATGCCCTCGGAGCCGATCAGCATCCGGTCCGGTGAGGGGCCGGCGCCGGAGCCCGGCAGCCGCCGGCTCTCCCAGGTCCCCCGCGGAGTAATCGCTCTCACCGACTCGACCAGGTCGTCGATGTGGGTCTCCAGCGTCGCGAAATGACCGCCCGCCCGGGTCGCGATCCAGCCGCCGAGAGTCGAGTACTCGAAGGACTGCGGGAAGTGGCGCAAGGTCAACCCGTGCTCGCGTAGCTGCTCTTCGAGCCCGGGCCCGGTGGCCCCGGCCTGGATCCGGGCCGCCAGCGACTCCGGGTCTACCTCCAGCACCCGATCGAGCCGCCGCAGGTCCATCGTCACCACCGGCCGATCGCCGAGCCGCGGCTCCACCCCGCCCACCACGCTGGTGCCTCCCCCGTAGGGGATCACCGCCGCCCCCTCAGCCTCCGCCCAGCTCAACACCGTCTCGATCTCGGACTCGTCCCGCGGAAACGCAACGAGATCGGGTGGATTTGGGAACTCGCCGCGGAAGCCGCGAACGACATCCCGGTAGGCCTTCCCCAACCCATGTGAAACCCTCTCGTAGCGACTGTCGGAGAAGAGGTCGCCGAACCGCTCCGGCGCCTTCAACCGCCCCTCCCGCAGCTCCACCTCGGCCAGCGGCATCGGCTGGCGCACCTCCCCCCCAAAGCCAAAACGCCCCCTGATCCCTTCCGCCGCCTCCCGCATCTGCGTAGCCGAAGGCGCCTGGTCCTCGTACCCCCACCCCCAATGCTTCAGCCGCCGCGTCGCGTCCATCGACCTCACGCTACAGGCGACACCCAGGCGAGGTCGCACTTCTTGCCGCATAGCGGACACAACTGCGACATCGAGCGGGAAGCCAGGACCCACCGGCCAGCGCGGCTACCAGTGGACCCCTTTCATCAGGTGGGCGAAGGCCACAGCCTCGGTCGACGGCGCCTTGTCCGGCGCCTCCTCGGTCTTCCCTTTGGCCGCTTGCGAATCCGGAAACAGCTTGTAGGCGGTGTTGAGGATCGAGTCTGAGGCCTTCGGCGCCACCGCGTAGAGCAGCTCGCCGAAGTTGCCGAGCCTGGTCGCCACCTTCTTCGGCTTGCCGACCATCGCCTTGGTGATCATCTCTGCCGCCTCCTCGGGGGTGATCGCCGGGAACATGTCGTACATCCGCGTCGGCGCGATCATCGGCGTCCGCACCAGCGGCATGTTGATCGTCGTGATGTGGACCTTGTCGTCGACGACCTCGGAGGCGATCACCCGGCTGAAGGCGTCCAGCGCCGCCTTTGAGGCGACGTAGGCGGAGAAGCGCGGCGGGTTGGTCTGGGTGCCGATCGAGCTGATGTTGATGATGTGCCCCGATTTGCGGGCGCGCATCGTCGGCAGCAGCGCCAGGATCAGCCGCAGGGCACCGAGGTAGTTGAGCTGGATCGTGCGCTCGTAGTCGTGGAAGCGGTCGTAGGAGAGGGCCACGGAGCGGCGGATCGAGCGGCCGGCGTTGTTAACGAGGACGTCGACGTGACCGTGGTAGGCCAGCACCTCCTCGGCCATCCGCTCGATGTCGTCGACGTCGGACATGTCGCAGCGGTGGATGTGGGCGGAGCCGCCGGCGGCGACGATCTCCTCCTTGGTCTCCTCCAGCTTCTCGACCGAGCGGGCGACCAGCAGCACCGTCGCCCCGGCGTCGGCCACCCTGACCGCGGCCGCTTTGCCGATCCCCGAGGAAGCGCCGGTGATCAGCACGACCTTGCCCCGTACCGCCGCCGACAGCGAGCGGTCCTTGAACAGGTCGGGGTCGAGGTTGCGCTCCCAGTAGTCCCAGACCTTGCCCGCGTAGCTCTCCAGCGGCGGCACCTCGATCCCCGACCCCGCCAGGGCCGCCTGGGCAGCGCTGGAGTCGAAGCTGGTCGGGTAGTCGACGTAGGTGAGGATCGAGGCCGGAAGGCCGACCTCCGCCAGGGCCATCCTCAGCGCCCGCTTGGCGGGCGGGAACAGCTTCAGCGCGCTGCGGGTCAGGCCGGTCACCGGCTCGGTCACGCCGGCGTCCAGGCGCACCGCCATCTGCGGCGCGTCCGCCGCCTTGGCGAAAAGGTTGATGACTTCTCCCGCGGTCTTCGGGTTGGGATCGGTGAGGTGAAAGGCGCGGCCGTCGAGTCCGGGCTCATGCGCGATGTGGTCGATCGCGGCGGCGACGAAGTCGACCGGGACGATGTTGATCTCGCCACCTTCGATCCCGACCGTCGGCAGCCAGGCCGGCAGCACCCGCCGCAACCGCTGCAGCGCCTTGAAGAAGTAGTAGGGCCCGTCGATCTTGTCGATCGCGCCGCTGCGCGAGTCGCCGACCACGATCCCCGGGCGGTACACCCGCCACGGTCGCGGGCACTCCTCGCGGACCAGCCGCTCGGACTCGTGCTTGGTGCGGAAGTAGGGGTTGGTGTCGAGCCGTTCGGCCTCGTCGAACATGTCCTCCCGCCACTCGCCCTTGTAGAGACCAGCCGCGGCGATCGAACTGACCTGGTGGAAGCAGCCGGCCTCGATCGCCCCCGCCAGCTCGACCGCGTGCCTGGTCCCCTCGACGTTGGCGACCTCCTGCGCCTCCGCATCAACGGTGATGTCGTAGATCGCGGCCAGGTGGAAGAAGTGGTCGACCTCGCCCCGCATCGCCAGCATGTCCTCCTCGGAGACGCCGAGGGAAGGCATGGAGAGGTCGCCGGCGACCGGGACGACGCGGGCGCCGTCGGCGCCCCAGCCGGTGCGCAGCTCCTCCAGCCGTCCCCGCGAGCCGGCGCGCACCAGCGCGTAGACCGTCCCCTCACGCTGCAGCAGTCGCTCGACCAGGTTGCGGCCGATGAACCCGGTTGCTCCGGTGACGAAATAGTTCATCGCCACTCAGCCTACCTTGGCCCGAAGGCTCCGACGCCGGGTTTCATAGACTGGGAAGGAGAAATGGCAGAGACGGCCACCGTGCAGATCGCGATGCCCGAGATGGGCGAGTCGGTGACCGAGGGGATCGTCCTCGAGTGGCACGTGGCGGAGGGTGATTTCGTCAACGAGGGCGACACCGTGGTCGAGGTCTCGACCGACAAGGTCGACGCCGAGGTGCCGGCGCCGATAGACGGGGTGATCACGAAACTCGTCGCTTCGGTGGACGAGGAGGTGCCGGTGGGGGCGACGCTGGCTGAGATGGAGCCGGGCGAGGGTTCGGCCGAGGGTTCCAACGGATCGGCCGCGGGTCCTGTCGGGGAGGATTCCCCCACGGTGCTCGGCGGCGGAGCCGCCTCCGCGCCGCGGGGGACCCCCTCCTCCCCGCCACCCGCGGGTGATGCCGCTGGAACCACCGACGGGACCGAGGTCAGCGGCGATTCCCAAGACGTGCGCGCAACTCCGGTGGCACGGCGCATCGCCGCGGCGAACGGCGTGGATCTGGGGACCGTCCAAGGTTCGGGGCCGGGCGAGAAGGTGACCAAGGCGGATGTATTGGCTGCCGGCAATGGTGGAGCACCAGACGGAAGGCCTGCTGCCCCAGCCGCGGTGGGTGAAGCAAAGCAGTTGCGGGGGCCCGCGGCGATGCTGGCGAAAGCGATGGATGAGAGCCGGGCGGTGCCGACGGCTACCTCGTTCCGGACGGTGGCGGTGGACACGCTGGACGCCAAGCGCAAGGCGATCAACCTGGTGCTGAAAGAGCGCGGGCTGAAGGTCTCCTTCACCCACCTCGTCGCCTGGGCGATCGTGCAGGCCACCGTGGACTTCCCGGTGATGGTCCGCACCTTCGAGGAACGCGACGGCAAGCCGTTCGCGGTCGAGGGCGGGTCGGTCAACCTCGGCATCGCCGTCGACGTCGAGCGCAAGGACGGCTCCCACAGCCTGATGGTGCCGGCAATCAAGGGCGCCAACGGCCTCGACTTCGCCGCCTTCCACTCCTACTACGAAGAGCTGATCGCGAAGACCCGCGAGAGCAAGCTCACCGCCGACGACTTCCAGGGCACCAACATCTCGCTCACCAACCCGGGCGGGATCGGGACCGTCGCCTCGGTGCCGCGGCTGCTCAGCGGCCAGAGCGCGATCATCGCCACCGGCTCGATCGCCTACCCGCCGGAGTGGCTGCACGCCTCGCCGGAAAGGCTGCGCCAGGTCGGCGTCTCGAAGGTGATGACGCTGACCTCCACCTACGACCACCGGGTGATCCAGGGCGCCGAGTCGGGCGCCTTTCTGCGCCGGGTCGAGCAGCTGTTGCAGGGCGAGGGCGGCTTCTACGAGGCGGTCGCCGCCGACCTCGGCATCGACGCCGCCGGCGTCACCTCCGCCCATCCCGCCTCCGCCTCGGCGCCGCCGCTCGGCGCCGCCGCACCGAGCGCCGAACCGAGCACCGTCCCCGGCGAGGTCGACGAAGAGCTGCTGCAGGGCGTGCAGGCGGCAACCTCCCTGCTCAAGGCCTACCGCACCCACGGCCACCTCGCGGCGCGGCTCGACCCGCTCGGCTCCGGGCCCAAGGGCGATCCGGCGCTTCAGCCCGAGAACGTCAACCTGACGCCGGAGCTGATGGCCCGAATCCCAGCTTCGATCCTCCGCATCGGCGTCCCCGGCGAAACCCTGCTGGAGGCTCTGCCGCGGATGCGCGAGACCTATTGCGGCACGATCGCCTACCAGGTCGAGCACCTCTCCTCCCACCAGCAACGGATCTGGCTGCGCGAGATGATCGAGACCGGCGCCCACCGTCAGCCGCTCCGCGAGGACGAGAAACGCCGCCTGCTGGAGCGGCTGGTCGACGTCTTCCAGTTCGAGCGCTTCCTCGAGAAGGCCTACCTGGGCCAGAAGATGTTCTCGATCGAGGGACTCGACGTGATCGTGCCGATGCTCGACGAGGTGGTCACGCTGTCGCACCGCTCCGGCGCTGAGGAGGTCGTCTTCGGGATGGCCCACCGCGGCCGCCTCAGCGTCCTCGCCCACAACCTCGGCCGCCCAGTCGAGTCGATCCTGGCCGAGTTCGAGGGTGCGAAGCGAATCGACGCGGTCAAGGCCGTAGCAGCGATCCCGCACGGCGGCACCGGCGACGTCAAGTACCACTACGGCCACCGCGGCGTCTACGAGACGTCGGAGGCCGAGAAGATCTCGGTCCGCCTCTACCCCAATCCGAGCCATCTCGAGTTCGTCGACCCGGTCGTCACCGGCGGCGCCCGCTTCCTGCAATCCGACTTTGACGGCGCCCAGCTCAACCACGATCCGAAGCGGGCCGTGCCGGTGCTGCTGCACGGCGACGCCGCTTTCCCAGCTCAGGGCGTCGTCGCCGAGACGCTCAACCTGCAGGCCCTGAAGGGCTACAGCACGGGCGGCACGATCCACCTGATCCAGAACAACCAGGTCGGCTTCACCACCGACCCCGAGGAGGCGCGCTCGACCCCGTACGCAGCCGACATGGCGAAGGGATTCAACGTGCCGATCGTCCACGTCAACGCCGACGACGTCGAGGCCTGCTCGGCGGCGGTGCGGCTGGCGATGGCATACCGCGAGCGCTGGGGCCGCGACGTCGTCATCGACGTGATCGGCTATCGCCGCTTCGGGCACAACGAGACCGACGAGCCCGCCTACACCCAGCCGACGATGGCGGCCAAGATCAAGTCCCACCCGCCGGTATCCGAGATCTACGCCGAGAAGCTGATCAGCGAGGGCACGGTCTCGGCCGAGGACGTCGGCCACGCATCCGAGCGGCGGCGCGAGGAGATGTCGGCAGCGCTGAAGGGCCTGCGCGAGAAGATGGAGGCCGGCGACTACGAGGACCCGACGGTGACCACGACCACCAGCACCGGCGAACTCCTTGACCGTACCGCCAGCCCCCCGGTCGACACCGCGCTCCCGGCCAAGAAGCTGCACGCCCTCAACCAGGCGCTGCTGAAAACCCCGGAGGGCTTCAACGTTCACCGCAAGCTTCGCCGTCCCCTCTCCAAGCGCCTGGAGGCGATCGATCAGGGCGGGATCGACTTCGGCCACGCCGAGGCGCTCGCCTTCGGCTCGCTGCTGACCGAGGGAGTCCACATCCGCCTCACCGGCCAGGACACTGAGCGCGGCACCTTCTCCCACCGCCACCTCGTCCTCCACGACGAGAACACGGGATTGGAGTACTGCCCGATGCAGAACCTCGACGACGCCTCCGCGCCCTTCGAGCTATACAACAGCCCGCTCTCGGAGATCGCCTGCCTCGGTTTCGAGTACGGCTACTCGGCCGCCTCGCCGAGTGCTCTGGTCCTCTGGGAGGCCCAGTTCGGTGACTTCGCCAATGCCGGACAGGTGATCATCGACAGCTTCATCGTCTCCGGCGAGGCCAAGTGGGGGCAGACCAGCCGCCTCACGTTGCTGCTGCCGCACGGCTACGAGGGCTCGGGCCCCGAGCACTCGAGCGCCCGGATCGAGCGCTTCCTCGCCCTCGGTGCCGAGGGCAACATCCGCATCGCCAACCCCACCACCGCCGCCCAGTACTTCCACCTGCTGCGCCGCCAGGCCCTGATCCGCAAGCCGCGGCCGCTGATCATCTTCACCCCCAAGGGCCTGCTGCGCCTCGAGCAGGCGACGGCCAGCCTCGAGGAACTGACCGAAGGGGAGCTGCACTTCATCCTCGACGACCCCAAAGCCGAGGGCCGGCGCGAGAAGATCGAGCGACTGGTGTTGTGCACCGGCAAGGTGTACTTCGACATCGACGCCAGCGAGCGCCGCGACGCCGCCGAGAACGTTGCCATCGCCCGGGTCGAGATCCTCTACCCGTTCGCCAAGGAACAGCTGCAGGGGCTGATCGCCTCCTACCCGAACCTGAAGGAGATCGCCTGGGTCCAGGAGGAGCCCCGCAACATGGGCGCTTGGAAGGTGATGTCGCGCCGCATGCCCGAGGTGCTGCCCGAGGGTGTGAAACTCACTTACATCGGTCGCCAGGGACGCGCCAGCCCCGGCGAGGGTTACTCCGGCGCTCACTCGCGGGAGCAGGAGCGGATCGTCCTCACCGCGCTCACGCCCGGCGCCTGACGTTTCGATGCCGGCTGCGCCGCTCGCCAAGCCCGTCCCGGGACGGCTGTTCGTCTGGGTGAAGCGCCTCTCCTGGATCGAGCTGGCGATCTTCGCGGCGCTGATCGCGTTCTGGCTCCTGCCCGGCTTCGATACCGAGACGATGGTGTTCGGGTGGGCCCATGGGCTCGGGTTCGTGGCCCTCTGCGTGGTGATCTGGATCGCCGCCGTGCGGCGCGAGGCCCCTTACACCCTGCTCGCCGCGACCCTTACCCCGGTTGGACCGGTCGGCAGTGTGATCGGGATCGAACTGATAGAGCGCAAGGGCTGGGGCATAGCAACGCCGGCCGGGTCGCCCGATCGTGCCCAAAGCGCGGGGGATTGACCTTGAACCGGTCGATTGCGCTTGACCACGAGGTGTCCACGCGGTATAGCTAGGAAGTGACTGTTCCTTCTGGACAGTCCCGTCTAGGGGAACGGCCGCGTCGGCATCCCTCCCTGGCTACCGACGCGCAGGTGCAGTGAGGGTCGCGCGGACCCCCCTGCCTCCCGCGACCCCGCTGCACCTCTATGTCCGGTCTGGCGGCACCGGGCACTTCGCATTGCTGCGTCCTCGGTCGTCCCAATAGCGCTGCTATTGGGACTCCCTGCGTCCTTGCACTGCTCGGCCCGGCGCTCGCCAGACCGGACATGGGAAGCCGTGCTGATGCTTCCTTACTTCAGGTTTCTGAGGACGGTTTGGAGGATGCCGCCGTTTTGGAAGTAGGTGATCTCGTTGGGGGTGTCGAGGCGGACGGTTGCCTTGAACTCGATCGGGTCGCCGTCGTCGGGGGTGGCGGTGACTCGCACCGATTTCGCCTCGCCTTCTTCGAGATCGCCGACGTCGAACGTCTCGGCCCCGGTCAATCCCAGGGATGCGGCGCCCTCGCCGGCCGCGAACTGGAGCGGCAAAACGCCCATCCCGATCAGGTTGGAGCGGTGGATGCGCTCGAAGCTCTCGGCGATCACGGCGCGAACTCCGAGCAGCTTCGTCCCCTTCGCCGCCCAGTCGCGTGAGGAGCCCGAACCGTACTCCTTGCCCGCCAGCACGACCAGCGGCACGCCTTCGGCGGCATATGCCATCGCCGCGTCGTAGACGCTGGTCTCCTCACCGTCGGGGAAGTGACGGGTGAAACCGCCGGATCGATCCACCAGCTGGTTGCGGAGGCGGATGTTGGCGAAGGTGCCGCGGATCATCACCTCATGGTTGCCGCGACGCGAGCCGTAGGAGTTGAAGTCCTGCGGCTCCACACCCTGCTCGACCAACCAGCGCCCGGCAGGGCTGTCGCGCTTGATCGCTCCGGCGGGCGAGATGTGATCGGTGGTGATCGAGTCGCCGAGCAGGGCCAGCGCCCGGGCGGCGGTGATCTGCTCGACCCCGGGTGGGTTCGGGGGCATGCGCTTGAAGAAGCTCGGCTGGCGCACGTAGGTCGAGTCGGGCCAGGTGTAGCGGTCCCCCTCCGGCACCTCCACCGCGTTCCAGATCTCGTCGCCCGAGAACACCCCGGCGTAGTTGCGGGTGAACATCTCCGCGGCGACCGAGTCACCAACCACCCGCTTGATCTCCGCGGCGCTGGGCCAGATGTCGCGCAGGTAGACGGGCTCGCCGTCCGATCCCTCTCCGAGCGGCTCCTCGGCGAGGTCAAGGTCCATCCGCCCCGCCAGGGCGTAGGCGACGACCAGCGGCGGGCTGGCCAAGTAGTTCGCCTTCACATCCTGGTTGATCCGCCCCTCGAAGTTGCGGTTGCCGGAGAGCACCGCGCAGACGGCCAGATCCTTCTCGGCGATCGCCGCTGAGATCTCCGGCGCCAGCGGCCCGGAGTTGCCGATACAGGTGGTGCAGCCGTAGCCGACCAGGTTGAACTGGAGCGCATCGAGGTACTCGGTCAGGCCGGCCCGCTCGAGGTAGTCCGTGACCACGGTCGAGCCCGGCGCCAGCGAGGTCTTTACCCACGGCCGGCGCGCCAGCCCGCGCTGGACGGCGTTGCGGGCCAGCAGGCCGGCGCCGACCATGACGCTGGGGTTGGAGGTGTTGGTGCAGCTGGTGATCGCGGCGATCACGACCCTGCCGTGGTCGAGCTCGAAGGAGGCGCCATCGGCGAGCGTGACCTCGACCGCGTCCCCGCTGGCCTTCTCGCCCGCGCGTGGTTCCTTTTGCACGCTATCCGTGCCTAAGGAACCACGGGATGGGTTTCTGAGCGCCGGGCGCGGTTTGCCGCGCTCGTCGTCGTGCTCCTCCGCCGGCGGGTCTGAGGCGGGAAACGACTCCTCGATCGCCTCGTCGCGACCGTTGCCCATCTGCGCCGCCGCCTCGGGGTCGAATTCCGCCATCGCCTCGAGGAAGGACTGCTTGGCCTGCGAGAGCGGCACCCGGTCCTGAGGCCGCTTCGGCCCGGCGATGCTCGGCACGACCCCGCCCAGGTCCAGCTCCAGCAGGTCGGAGAAAACCGGGTCGGCGGAATTCTCGTCGTGGAACATTCCCTGCTCGCGCGCGTAGGCGTCGACCAGCTCGATCGTCTCGGTCGGCCTGCCGGTCAGGTCCAGGTAGCGCAGCGTCTCGGCGTCGACCGGGAAGATCGCGCAGGTCGAGCCGAACTCCGGCGACATGTTCCCCAGCGTCGCCCGGTCGGCGAGGCCGAGGGTCGGGAGGCCGGGGCCGAAGAACTCGACGAACTTGGAGACGACCCCGCGCTCGCGCAGCATCTCGGTGACGGTGAGGACGAGGTCGGTTGCCGTCGCCCCCTCCGGCAGCTCACCACCCAGCTTGAAGCCGACGACCTGCGGCAGCAGCATCGAGATCGGCTGCCCCAACATCGCCGCCTCGGCCTCGATCCCGCCCACGCCCCAGCCCAGCACGCCGAGGCCGTTGACCATCGTCGTGTGAGAGTCGGTGCCGACCAGGGTGTCGGGGTAGGCGCGGAGCACGCCGTCGGCCTCGCGGCTGTAGACGACCTGGGCGAGGTGCTCGAGGTTGACCTGGTGGCAGATCCCGGTCGCCGGCGGCACCACGCGGAAGTTGTCGAAGGAGTGCTGGCCCCACTTGAGGAACGAGTAGCGCTCGCGGTTGCGCTCGAAGTCGCGCTCGGCGTTGACGGCGAAGGCCCGCTCGTTGCCGAAGGCATCGACCTGGACCGAGTGGTCGATCACCAGGTCAACGTCGACCAGCGGGTTGATCGCCGCCGGGTCGCCGCCGATCTCCTCCATCGCGTCCCGCATTGCCGCCAGGTCGACCACTGCCGGCACGCCGGTGAAGTCCTGCATCAGCACCCGCGCGGGCTGGAACGGGATCTCGGTGCTGGGCTCGGCCGCCGCGTCCCAGCTAGCGATTGCCTCGACGTCGGCGGCCGTCACCGAGCGCCCGTCCTCGAGCCGCAACACGTTCTCCAACAGGACCTTGACCGAGTAGGGCAGACGGGCAACGTCGAAGCGCTCCTGCAGCGCGTCGAGGCGGAACACCTCATAGTCGCGCCCGCTCACCACAAGGGTCGAACGGGCGCCAAAGGAATCGCTGCTACTCATCATCGTCTCCCAAAGTCGTCGTCTCTACCTCTTGTCCTTGGAGTGCCCGTCGGCGATCTCCGCCGCCGCCTTCTGGCCGGCCGAACCGCTGGCCGTCCGTACCGCGATGCCGGGGCTGGCGAGTCCGAAGTGGGCGAGGAAGCGCTGCCGCGCCGGAGCCACCGCGATCTCGACCTTGTCGCCCTCGATCGCTCGCACCGTGCCCCTCGCAACTGCCTCGGGAGTCGCGGTCCCAAGCCCGGCGGGCGGTTTCGCCCCCGACTCCGCGAACATGCCCGCCTCGCGGATGAATCCAGGTGAGACGATCGAGACGCCGACGCCCTGCGGCGCCAGGTCGGCCCGCAGGCCGAGGGCGAAGCCGCGCAGGCCGAACTTGGTCGCGTTGTAGATGGCGGAGCGGGGGCTGGGCGCCTTGCCGGCGAGGGAAGCGACGAAAACGAGGTGCCCGGAGCCCCGCGCCAGCATCCCCGGGTAGAGCGCCTGTGCCAGCAACATCGGTGACTCCAGGTTCACGCGCAGAGCTCGCTTCACCTCCTCGGCGCTGAAGTCCTCCATACGGCCGGCTCCGGGCAGGCCAGCGTTGGCCACCAGGACGTCGACCTCGCCGGCCTCGGCCGCAAGCTGCTGCGCCGCTCCCGGCTCGGCCAGGTCCGAAGGCAGGACGCGATGACCGCTGCCCGGCAGCTCCGCGGCGAGTGCCTCTAGTGCCTCCACCTTGCGTGCGCTCAGCGTCACGCTCGCGCCCCTCTCCGCCAGGGCCTTGGCGATCGCCCGGCCGAGACCCCCAGTGGCCCCGGTGAGGAGAGTTTTACGGCCGGCAAGTTCCATCCCAAAGCGCAAGCTAGCAGCCGCGTGGCCGACAGGAATCTGGGATGAAAGTGCGAAAGGCCACTAAATGTTTGCGTTTCATGAGCAAGCTGCCGGTCGATGGTCTAGACTGCCGCCGGTCCGTAGAACCGAAACGCCGAGTCCCGCACGCATGGAGGCGCCGCGGGAACGGGGGAACCACGTTTTCGGGGCTAACCCGCCTAGTTCAGGTGGGGGCGCAGGCTCCTTTCGCGCCAGCCCGACAGCTAACCCCGTAGGCCGACAAAGGAGATCGGTTTGCTGTCTGACACGTTCAAGCTCAAAGCAGGGTTAGCGTTATCGGCGGCTTTCGTCGTCGTCGCGCTCGCCGCCCCCGGAAGCGCCTCGGCACGGTGCGCGACCGGCGGCCTCACCCCAGCCGTGGTCGACGTCTGCACCCCGACCGCCAAGGCGAAGCTCCTCTCGACGGGGGAATTGATCCCGCCGAAGAGCGCCCCGCCACGCGTCAAAGCGGTGATCGAAGCCGCGAACAAGATCCGCACCAAGCCCTACATCTGGGGCGGCGGCCACGCTCGCTGGTGGGACCGCGGCTACGACTGCTCCGGCTCTGTCAGCTTCGCTCTGCACGGCGGCGATTTCATCGAAAGCCCGCTGCCGTCAGGGCCGATGGAGAAATGGGGCATGTCGGGGTTGGGACGCTGGATCACCGTCTACGCCAACGCCGGCCACGCCTACGCGGTGATCGCCGGCGTCCGCTGGGACACCTCCGGCAACGTCGACGAAACCGGCCCGCGCTGGCACACCGACCTGCGCGACAACATCGGCTTCGTCGCGCGTCACCCGGCGGGCTACTAGCGATTGCTGATGAGGAGGGGGCGGGTACCCCCTCCTCACTCGCAACTCGTCGTTGGAGACGCCGATCGCTGTCGCCGCTTGGCGCTCCTCTCCTCCCGCGCAAAACGTTCGGAGGGGGTACCCGCCCCCTCCAACGAGCCGCTTCGTGGTCGGCCGGGCAGGAGGCACGCTCAGCCGTAGCTGGGGTGGCGCCTGCCTTGGCCCAGCCGGACAGCGCTGGCCCATGCGCCCACCCCGTACTCCATCTCGGCCAACCAACGGACGCCGATTTGTCCTTCCTTTCCTGAACGGCTCGGATAACGTCAACTTGTAACGGCTGCAACTCCCGACATCCGCCTGGTGGACCTCACCAAGCACTACGGCGAGGTGGTCGCCGTGGCGGGAATCAACCTGGAGATCGAGCCCGGGGAGTTCTTCACGCTGCTCGGCCCCTCGGGCTCCGGCAAGACGACGACCCTGCGGATGATCGCCGGCTTCGAGGACCCCAGCGGCGGTTCGATCGAGCTGGCGGGCGAAGAGGTCAGCAGCGTGCCGCCCTATGACCGCGCCGTCAACACCGTCTTTCAAGATTACGCGCTGTTCCCGCACATGACCGTCGGCGAGAACGTCGCCTACGGGCTCAAGGTGGCCGGGGTGGACAAGTCCGAGCGCGCCCGCCGCCGCGACGAGGCGCTGGAGATGGTCCGCCTGCCCGGCTACGCCGAGCGCCGCCCGGGCGAGCTCTCCGGCGGTCAGCGCCAGCGGGTGGCGCTGGCGCGGGCGATCGTCAACCGGCCCAAGGTGTTGCTGCTCGACGAGCCGCTCGGGGCGCTCGATCTAAAGCTGCGCGAGCAGATGCAGGTGGAACTGAAGACGATCCAGAGCGAGGTCGGGATCACCTTCGTCTACGTCACCCACGACCAGGACGAGGCGCTGACGATGAGCGACCGGATCGCCGTCTTCAACGACGGCAGGATCGAGCAGGTCAGCCCACCGCAGGAACTCTACGAGCGTCCGGTCAACGAGTTCGTCGCCGGTTTCGTCGGCGTCTCCAACGTGATCGAGCGGGGTGGCAGGCGGCTGACGATCCGGCCCGAGAAGATCGAGCTGCTCGACCCCGCCATCCCCGCCAACGGCCTCCACAGCGAGCGCGGCAAAGTCGCCGAGGTCGTCTACGCGGGGATGGTGACGCGCTACACGGTGGCGCTCGACGGTGGCGGGACCCTGACGCTCGTCAGACAGAACTTGGAGGGCGCGTCTGCGGGGGCGCTGCCCGAGCAGGGGGAGGAGGTCCTGGTGGGATGGCGTCCGGAACACGCGGCCGCCGTCCAGGGGAAGTCAATTACAGAGGAGGTTGCATCATGAGGGGGAAAGACGCTCATCCCGCCCGCACGGCGTGGCTCGTCATCGCTGGCCTGGTTGTGCTCATGCTCGTTCTCGCCGGTTGTGGCTCCAGTGACGACAACGGCGGCGGCGAAGAACTGCAGAAGGTCGGCAAGGGAGAGGGCCAGGTCGATCTGGTCGCCTGGGCCGGCTACATCGAAGACCCCTGGCAGTCGCAGTTCGAAAAGCAGTCGGGCTGCAAGGTCAACGTCAAGGAAGCCGGCACCTCCGACGAGATGGTCTCGCTGATGAGGACCGGCCAGTACGACGGTGTGTCGGCCTCGGGCAACGCCTCGCTGCGGCTGGTCGACGGCGAAGACGTCTCCCCGGTCAACGTCAGCCTCGTCCCCAACTACAAGACGATCTTCGCGGATCTGAAGAACCAGCCCTACAACACGATCGACGGCGTCCACTACGGCATCCCGCACGGCCGCGGGGCAAATCTGCTGATGTGGAACAGCGACGATGTAACCCCGCCGCCCGACTCCTGGGACGTGGTGCTCGATCCCAAAGTCGCGGCCAAGTACAAGGGCAAGATCAGCGCCTACGACGACCCGCTCTACATCGCCGACGCGGCGGTCTATCTCAAGTACCACGACAAAAGCCTTGGGATCGAAGACCCCTACGAGCTGAACCAGGAGCAGTTCGACGCCGCCGTCAATCTGCTCAAGGAACAGCACTCGCTCGTGGGCGAATACTGGGCCGAAGCGACCAAGCAGATCAACGCGTTCAGCAACGGAGACGCCCAGGTCGGAACGACCTGGCAGTACCAGTATTTCGCGCTGAAGGATGCCGGTCACCCCGTGGCCGCGAGCCCGGTAAGCCAAGGTTTCGTGCCCAAGGAGGGCGCGACCGGGTGGTCGGACACGTGGATGATCAGCTCGACGGCAAAACATCCCAACTGCATGTACATGTGGATGGACTTCATCGTCTCGCCGAAAGGCAACGCCGAGGTGGCAGAGACGTGGGGCGAGGCGCCCGCTCAGAGCAAGTCGTGCGAACTCACCACCGACCCCAAGTTCTGCGCGAAATACCACGCCGAAAACCCGGCGTTCTGGAAGCGGGTCTACTACTGGATCACGCCGGTAGCCGACTGCGGCAACGGCAGCTCGGACTGCATGGACTACAACCAGTGGGTCCAAGCTTGGACCCAGATCAAGGGGTGATAGGCCCCTGATGGATGAGCCCCTCGATGGACGCCGCTGACGCGCTCGCGCCAGCGCCCAGGAGATCGGCGAGCCGCAGGCTCGCCGATCTCTTCCAGAGTCGTCCGCGCCTTCAGACCGGCGCCCTCCTGGCAGGGCCGCTGGGCTGGCTCGTAGTTGGTTACCTGGGCTCCCTGGCGGTGATGCTGATCGCCGCCTTCTGGGGAGTCGACGCGCTCAGCGGCGAGCTGGACAAAACGCTCAGCACCGCCAATTACCAAACCCTCATCGAAGACCCCGTCTACCGCGACGTCGCCCAGCGGACGATCCTGATCGCCGCCGCCGCCACCCTCACCGACGCCCTCCTCGCCTTCCCGATCGCCTTCTACATGGCGAAGCTCGCGAGCCCCCGGGCTAGGGGGGTGCTCGTCGTCGCCGTGCTGATGCCCCTCTGGTCCTTCTACCTGGTCAAGGTCTACGCCTGGCAGACGATGCTCTCTTCCGAGGGCGTGATCAACTGGGCCCTGGAGCCGTTCGGCCTCAGCGGGCCGGGCTTCGGAACCACGGCGGTCTGGCTGGTCGAGAGCTACCTCTGGCTCCCCTTCATGATCCTGCCGATCTACGCGGGGCTGGAACGGATCCCCAATTCGCTGATCAGCGCCTCCGAGGACCTCGGCGCCTCCCCGTTCACGACCTTCCGACGGGTGATCTTGCCGCTCGCCTCCCCCGCCGTGGTCGCGGGGTCGATCTTCACCTTCTCGCTGACGATGGGCGACTACATCACTCCCTCGCTGGTCTCGCCCGACACCCAGTTCATCGGCAACGTCGTCTACAACAACATCGCCAACAACCTGCCGCTCGCCTCCGCGTTCGCGACGGTGCCGATCGTCGTGATGATCATCTACCTGCTGGTTGCCCGGAAGCTCGGCGCCTTCGAGCACATCTGAGGATGCGATGAGGCTCTCCAGGCGCGCACAGGCTCTGCTCCGCATCGGCGTCGGCGTCACCCTCGCCTTCATCTACATCCCGTTGATCGTGATCGCGATCTATGCCTTCAACGGCGGCGCCACCCTGCAGTGGCCGCCAACCAGCCTCACGACCCACTGGTTCGGGGTGGCCGTCAACGATCAGGGCGCGCAGCAGGCTCTGCTCACCTCGTTCAAGGTCGGCCTGGCAGCGACGGCGATCGCCCTGGTCCTCGGCTCGCTGGCCGCGCTCGCCGTCTCCCGCCACCGCTTCTTCGGCCGCGAGACCGTGTCGTTCCTGGTCATCCTGCCGATCGCGCTGCCGGGAATCGTTACCGGGATCGCCCTCAGCGACACCTTCACCCAGGTGCTCGGGATCAGCCTCAGCCTGCTGACGGTGGTCGTCGCACACGCGACCTTCTGCATCGTCGTCGTCTACAACAACGTGATCGCCCGCCTGCGCCGGATGTCGGCCTCCTTCGAGGAAGCCTCGGCCGATCTCGGCGCGCACACCTGGCAGACCTTCTGGTACATCACCCTGCCCAACATGCGGACGGCCATCGTCGCCGGGGCCCTGCTCGCCTTCGCCCTTTCCTTCGACGAGATCATCGTCACCCGCTTCACGCTCGGCGCCGGCGAGGAGACGCTGCCGATCTGGATCTTCAACAACCTCTTCCGGACCAGCCAGCAGTCGATCGTCAACGTCGTCGCCCTGCTCGTCGTCCTGATCTCGATCGCCCCGGTTTACCTCGCCCACCGCCTCAGCCGCGAGGAGGGTGGAGCAGCCGCCGGCAAAGGCGGGCGAGCTGTCGAGGCCGAGGCGACCGCGGTGCCGTAGGGATCGCCGAGCAGTAGGCCCCGGTCGAAGAGACGTTCAGCCAAACGCCGCGATGATGCCGCCGAAGCCGGCGAGGATCGCGCTGGTCATGGCGATCGCTCCGAAGATCAAAACGCGGTGCATCCCGTCGAGCCTCTGATCGATGCGGCCGAACTGCTGATCGATGTGGCCAAACTGCTGGTCGACCCGGCCGAACTGCTGGTCGATGCGCTCGAACCGCGTGTTCATCTCCGCCCGCAATCCTTGGATCTCCGTATCCAGCCGTCGATTGGTCTGCTCGATCTGCCGCTCGACCCGATCGAAGCCCGCCTGGACCTGCCGGCTGAGGTCGTCCATCCGATCGTCGGTCCAGCTCTGCCTCATCGCCTCCATATCTTGGCACCCTAGAGCGCGACGTGTTGTCTGAGAGTCACAAACGTCACGTCTCTGCAAATCCTCTCCCAAGCAACCCACGCTCCCTGTTGCCGGGCGGCGACTACAGCGGGATGTTCCCGTGCTTGCGCTTGGGCTGAGGAACCCGCTTGCTCTGCAGCATCCGCAGCGCCCTGATCAACTTCGGCCGCGTCTGCCGCGGCTCGATCACGTCGTCGATGTAGCCGCGCTCCGCCGCCGAGTAGGGGTTGGCGAAGTGGGCTTTGTAGTCGTCGATCAGTTTCTGGCGGCGCTCGTCGGGGGTCGGCGAGGAGCCGATGTCCTTGCGGTAGATGATGTTGACGGCGCCCTCCGGGCCCATCACCGCCACCTCCGCCGTCGGCCAGGCGACGTTGAAGTCGGCGAGCATGTGCTTCGAGTTCATCACGTCGTAGGCGCCGCCGTAGGCCTTGCGGGTGACGACGGTGAGCTTCGGCACGGTCGCCTCGGTGAAGGCGTAGAGCAGCTTGGCGCCGTGGCGGATGATCCCGTTCCACTCCTGGTCGGTGCCGGGGAGGAAGCCGGGCACGTCCGTGAAAGTCACGATCGGGACGTTGTAGGCGTCGCAGGTGCGGACGAAGCGGGCCGCCTTCTCGGAGGCCTCGATGTCGAGCACGCCGGCGAGGAAGGCGGGCTGGTTGCCGACGATGCCGACGGGGTAGCCGTCGAGCCGCGAGAAGCCGCAGACGATGTTCTTGGCGAAGTGCTCGTGGACCTCGAAGAACTCCTCGTCGTCGACGACGCGGGCGATCACCTCGCGCATGTCGTAGGGCTTGGAGGGGTCGTCGGGGACCAGGGTGTCGAGGCCCTCATCTTCGCGCTCGGGGTCGTCGGAGGGCTCAAAACGCGGCGGCGCCTCGAGGTTGTTCGAGGGCAAGAAGCTGAGCAGGTAACGAGCGTCCTCGAGGCAGCTCTCCTCGTCCTCGGAAGCGAAGTGGGCGACACCCGACTTGGTGTTGTGGCTCATCGCCCCACCCAGCTCCTCGAACTCGACCTCCTCGCCGGTTACGGTCTTGATCACTTCGGGGCCGGTGATGAACATGTGCGAGGTCTCTTTGACCATGAAGATGAAGTCGGTCATCGCCGGTGAGTAGACGGCCCCGCCGGCGCAGGGACCCATGATCAGGCTGATCTGCGGGATCACGCCCGAGCACTGGACGTTGCGGACGAAGACGTCGCCGTAGGCGCCGAGTGAGACGACGCCCTCCTGGATCCGGGCGCCGCCGGAGTCGTTGATGCCGATCACCGGCGCCCCGACCTGGGCCGCCAGGTCCATCACCTTGCACATCTTCTCCGCCATCACCTCGCCGAGGCTGCCACCGAAGACGGTGAAGTCTTGCGAGAAGACGAAGACGGTGCGGCCTTCGATCGTGCCGTGGCCGGTGACGACGGCGTCCCCCCAGGGCCGTCTCTTCTGCATCTCGAAGTCGTAGGTCCGGTGCCGGACGAAGGTGTCCAGCTCCTCGAAGGAACCGGGGTCGAGCAGCTTCTCGACCCGCTCGCGGGCGGTCATCTTGCCCTTCGCATGCTGCTTCTCGACCGCCTCCTCGGAGGCGGAGTGGATTGCCTGCTCACGCAGCTCGCGCAGGTAGGCGAGCTTCTCCTGGTGGGTAACCGGATTCCTCTCGCGCATCGAGCGCGGGAGTCTATTTCGGCGGCTCAGCCCGTGCCCGCAGCGGGGCTGTGCCTAGGCTTGGGCGGGACCGCTAGGCGCTGCTGAACGGCCGTCGCTGCGGTTCCGCAAGCTGGTCGAGAAAGGCCTCCAGGTCGGCCTCGCGCAGGCCGCTGCCCTCGACGGCGCGAACCTCGACTCGGGTTCCGAAGCCCTTCTCGGCCATCGTTACCTCCAACCCCTCGACGGTCGCGATCAGCTCCGCCAGCTCCGGCTCGGACTTCATCAGCGTCCGCGAAACCTCGATCATTCCCGCCCGCTTCAACCGTGGCTGGCGAGTTCCTCCCCCTCCCCCCGCCTGGGAGAGACCGTTCAGGGGGAGAGTTCGTGCGCATCCGACATTGACCCCAATCAGGTGTGGTCAATGTCGGATGCGCACAACGACAAACGCAGCGGGCAAGCGTGGGAGCTGGTGAGGCGGCAGCATGGGATGGTGGCGCGGCGGCAGCTGCTGGCGCTGGGGTTCAGCGCGAGGGCAATCGAGCACCGGCTCGCGCGGGGGCGCCTGCATCTCGTCGGCCATGGCGTCTATGCCGTGGGCTGGCCACAGCTGACGCCGAAACGACGCTGGATGGCAGCCGTGCTTGCCTGCGGAGACCATGCAGTACTGAGCCATCGAAGCGCTGCGGCACTCTGGGAAATCGGAACCGAGCGGAACGGGCTCATCGACGTCAGCGTAAGGCGCCGCTGCGAACTGCAGAGGCCTGGTCTTCGCATTCGCGGGCGCCCGACGCTCGCGGCGGCGGACATCGCATCCCCCGACGGCATCCCGGTGACCGTCGTCGCGCGAACGCTGATCGATCTTGCGGCCGAACTCGAGCCGCTGAAGGTCGAGCGCGCGGTCAACGAAGCGAACAAGCGGGGCCTCATCGATCCCGAAACGCTCCGCGTCACCCTCGACGGCTATGCCGGCGTGCCGGGAGCGCCGGCCCTGCGGGAGCTCTTGGACAAGCGGACCTTCCGCCTCTCGGACTCAGACTTGGAGGTCCTATTTCGCCCGATCGCGGCAGCTGCGGGCCTGCCACCGCCACTGACCAAACAGCGGGTCAACAGTTTCGAGGTCGACTTCTTCTGGCCAGACCTGGGCTTGGTGGTCGAGACCGACGGCTTGCGCTACCACCGCACCGCCTCGACCCAGGCCCGGGACGCGCGTCGAGACCGCGCCCACGCGCTCGCCGGGATGACGGCCCTCCGCTTCACCCATTACGAGATCAAGCACGAACCCACGCAAGTCCGCAGCGAACTCAGTCGGGCCGCAACCCTGCTGCGCTAGAGCGCATCCGACATTGACCACACCTGACTGGGGTCAATGTCGGATGCGCCGCTCTGGGACCGCCCGGCGCTTAGAAGAAGGCGCCGCCCTTGTATTCGCCGAAGACGTCGCGCATGGCGCCGCAGACCTCGCCGATCGAGGCGTTAGCGGCGAGTGCGGTGCGGATTGGGTGCAGCAGGTTGCCCTCCCCGCGGGCGACATCGCGCAGCGACTCCAGCTTGGCGTCGACGTCAGCCTGCTCGCGGGCCTCCTTGAAGGCCTTGAGCCGGGTCAGCTGGCGCTGCTCAGACTCCGGATCGACCTTGAGGATGTCGACGTCGTCGACCTGGTCGGTGACGAATTTGTTCACGCCCACGATGACGTCCTGGCCGTTCTTGTAGCGCTCGTGATAGCTCATCGCCGACTCCTCGATCTCGCGCTGCATGAACTCCAGCGCCTCGACCGAGCCGCCCAGCTCGGCGACCTTCTCCATCAGCTCCCAAGCACGCAGTTCGATCTCGTCGGTCAGCGACTCGACGAAGTAGGAGCCGGCAAAGGGATCGACGGTGTCGGCGACGCCGGACTCGTAGGCGAGCACCTGCTGGGTGCGCAGGGCGATCCGGGCTGAGCGCTCGGTCGGCAGCGCCAAGGCCTCGTCGAAGCCGTTGGTGTGCAGCGACTGGGTGCCGCCGCTGACCGCGGCGAAGCCCTGCAGGGCAACGCGGATGATGTTGACCTCAGGCTGCTGTGCCTGCAGGGTGACGCCTCCGGTCTGGGTGTGGAAGCGGATCTTCATCGAGTTCGGGTTCTCCGCCCCGAAGCGCTCGGCGACGATCTTCGCCCACATCCGCCGCACCGCGCGGAACTTGGCGATCTCCTGGAAGACGTTGTTGTGGCAGTTGAAGAAGAAGGCGAGCCTGGGCGCGAACTCGTCGATCTTCAGGCCCCGTGCGAGCGCCGCCTCGACGTAAGCGATCGCGTTGGAGAGGGTGAACGCCACCTCCTGCACAGCCGAGCAGCCCTTCTCGCGGATGTGGTACCCGGAGATCGAGATCGTGTTCCATTTCGGCACGTTCTCGCGGCAGTACTCGAAGATGTCGGTCGTTAGCCGCATGGTCGGCGCCGGCGGGTAGATGTAGTTGCCGCGGGCCATGTACTCCTTCAGCACGTCGTTCTGGACGGTGCCGCGCAGCTTCTCGGAAGGGACCCCCTGCTCCTCACCGACCAGCTCGTAGAGCAGCAGCAGGATCGCCGCCGGGGCGTTGATCGTCATCGAGGTCGAGACGCCGTCGAGCGGGATCTGGTCGAAGCAGATCCGCATGTCCTCGATCGTGTCGATCGGGACGCCGGTGCGGCCGACCTCGCCGTGGCAGAGCGGATCGTCGGAGTCGCGACCGAGCTGGGTCGGCAGGTCGAAGGCCATCGAGAGGCCGGTCGAGCCGTGCTCGATCAGGTAGCGGTAGCGCTCGTTGGTGTCCTCGGGTGAGGCGAAGCCGGCGTACTGGCGCATCGTCCAGAGCCGGTCGCGGTACATCCGCTCGTGGATGCCGCGGGTAAAGGGCGGGGAGCCGGGCTCGCCGAGCCGCTCCTGCAACCCGGGTGCGACGTCGTCCTCATGGTAGAGGGGCTCGATCTCGATCCCCGAGTCGGTGAAGACGCGCTCGTCCTCGGGCCCGACCAGCGGAGCGATCGTGCGGTGGGCCTCATCGGCCGCCGGCTTGCCGGAGCTGCGCGCCATCGAGCGGAGGATATTGACAACCCGTCCGTGGTTCCTTTGTCCTGTATATGGGGACAAAGGAACCACGGACGGGGCTCCGGCGCGGTCAGTCGGCGGGGGGCTAGGCTCGCCAGTAGTCGAGCAGGTCGGCGACGGTGCGAGCCAGGGGGATCGTCGGCTCGAAGCCGGTCGCCTCGCGCAGCCGGGTCGGGTCGCCAACAAGCGCGGGTGGGTCCCTTGGGCGTTCCAGCTCAGGTGCGTAACGGGCGCTGACAACGAGCGGCGTCACCCGATCGAGCTCCTCGACCAGTTCGGCAATGGAGACCGGCCGCCCCGAGCAGAGGTTGAAGACGCCGCCGATCTCGCGCCGGGAGACCTCGAGCAGCGCCCGCGCCGCGTCCCGAACATCGGTGAAGTCGCGAACGGCGCGGGGGTTCCCGAGGGCCAGCTCCACCTGCTCCTCGCCGGCACGCTCGGCCGCGGCGACCCGCTGGGCGAAGCCGGACGCCACGAACTCGGCCCGCTGACCGGGGCCGATCAGGTTGAAGACGCGGACAACGGCGATCCGCATCCCAAGCGCTCGCGAGAACTCGCCACAGAACCCCTCCATTGCCAATTTGCCCACCCCGTAGGGGGTGACCGGGTTCGGATCCAGGCTCTCCCGCAAGGGCAGGTCCTGGACGCCGCGGTCGCCGTAGACCTCGGCGGAGGAGAGGCAGAGGAGATGGGCTTTCGGCGCGTGCCGGGCGATGGCTTCGAGCAGGTTCAAGACCCCCGTGGCGTTGGTCTCGAAGGCGATGCCGGGCTGCTCCCAGCTTTCCTGCACCGAGGCGGCACCGGCCGCGTTGACGACCAGGTCCGGTTCGACCGCCTCTACGCAGGCCTCCACTGCAGCCGCATCGCGGAGGTCGCAGGTCCAGGCGCCGTCGCGCGCGTGCCGTCCGGCCGTGACCACTCGCAGCCCGCCCTCCTCGGCGACGTCCTTGAGGTGAGCCCCGACGAAGCCGTCGGCGCCGATCAGCAGCTGAGTCCGGCCGTCGCTAATCGCTGGCGCCGACCAAGCGCTCGACGCCCGCCTGGTCGATCGTCCGGCGCAGTCCCTCGTTGAGCTCGATCGCGGGCTCCCAGCCGAGCAGGTCGCGGGCGCGGGCGATGTCCGGCTGGCGCTGCTGGGGATCGTCGATCGGCAGTGCCTCGTAGACGATCTCCGAGCGGGACTCGGTCACCTCGATCACCGCCTTGGCCAGCTCCAGCAGGGTGAACTCGTTGGGGTTGCCGATGTTGACGGGCGCGTGGACGTCGGACTCGGCGAGCGCCACGATCCCTCGGATCAGGTCGTCGACGTAACAGAAGCTGCGCGTCTGGCTGCCGTCCCCGAACACGGTCAGGGGCCGGTCCTGCAGCGCCTGGCGGAGGAAGGTCGGGATCGCACGGCCGTCGTGCGGCCGCATGCGCGGGCCGTAGGTGTTGAAGATGCGGACGATCGCGGTGTCGACGCCCTGCTGGCGGTGGTAGGCCATCGTCAGCGCCTCGGCGTAGCGCTTCGCCTCGTCGTAGACGCCGCGCGGCCCGATCGGGTTGACGTGCCCCCAGTAGTCCTCCTTCTGGGGATGGACCTGCGGGTCCCCGTATACCTCGCTGGTCGATGCGAGCAGGAAGCGGGCGCGCTTGTACTTGGCGACCCCGAGCATGTGATGGGTGCCGTGGGAGCCGACTTTGAGCGTGTGCAGCGGCAACCGCAGGTAGTCGATCGGGCTCGCCGGCGAGGCGAGGTGGTAGACGAAATCGACCTCCTCGGGAATGTCGACGTAGGTGGTGATGTCGACGTGACGGAACTCGAACGCATCGTCACGGATGTGGGAGATGTTCTCCAGCGACCCGGTCTCGAGATTGTCGAGGCAGATCACCCGATGCCCCTTCCTGAGCAGGTGCTCGCAGAGATGGGAGCCGAGGAAGCCCGCCCCGCCGGTGACCACGCAGACGCTCATCGCGATCGATGCTATCGGCCTGGGCGACGCTTCAGGCCTCAGCTCTTGGCTCGGGTGCTGAGATGCGAGTTCGCAATTTCCAGCGATTCGCACTGGAAAGTCGTCCAGCCGGGGGGAGAGACGCGCTCCGATACTCAGTTGAGCTGCCATGTTCGATGCGGGAATTCACAGTGGGCAGGGAGAGATCGAGTGGTGAATCCGAGCAGCCGAGAGGTTGAGGACACAGCGCCAGGGCGCCGTGCAGATGGAGCACGCAACCGCGCCGCGGTCGAGACATATGCCAGGAACGAGGCCGCCCTGCGGCGCACCGCCGGGCGCTACTCGCTCTGCGCTGATGACGCCGACGACGCCCTGCAGCGGGCGCTCGAGATCCTCCTCACGAAAGCGCCGACGGACGACCCCCGGGAACTGATCCGCTGGACCCAGACCGTCGTCAAGCACGAGGCGTTGGCGGTGCGGCGCGAACGCGAGCGGATCCTCAGTGGGCCCGCCGCCGCAGCGACGGAACCCGGGCGGGAAGACTGGGTAGCGCTGATCCCAGCCGATGCCGACGGCCCGCCCGAGCGGGCGGAGCGCCGCGAGGTGATCGGCCGCAGTCGCGAGGCCCTGCAAGCTCTGAAGCCGCAGGAGCTGCGCGCGCTCAGCCTCCTGGCCGAGGGCTATTCCTACGCGGAGATCGGCGAGATCACCGGCTACAGCCAGACGAAAATCAACCGCTGCCTCGCCGAGGGACGCGAGCGCTTTCGGGGGTTGATCTCGCGCAGCGAAGAGGGTGTGCGTTGCGAGGAAATGGGGCCTCTGCTTTCGGCCTTCTGTGACGGCGAAGCCGGCGCCGAGGAGGCCACGGCGCTGCGAGAGCACCTGCGCGCCTGCGCCGGCTGTCGGGCGACGCTGCGGGCCTACAGAGCGGCGCCGCGGGCTGTGGCGGCGCTGGCGCCGGGGCTCCCGGTCGGCCGCTCGCTGCTCGAGCGCGCGCACGACGCCCTCACCACTCTGGCCAGTCGCTTCTCGGGCGGCGCCTCGACGGATTCGGCGCTCTCGCAAGTGGCGGCGGGCGGCGGCGCCCGCGGGGCGGGCATGGCCGCGATCGCCAAGGTGGCCGCGATCTGCGTCGGCACCGCGGGGAGCGCAGCCGCCTGCGCGGCGACCGGCGTCATCCCCACCCCGCTCGGCATCGGACCCGGCGAGACCCGAGCACCGACGATCGAGCGCACCTCCGAAGCCACCGTTGCAGCAGGGGCAGGCCAAGAGAGCGGGGTGGAATACGAACCGGCGCCCTCACCGATCCCGCCCCCGACTACCGACCATCACGATCC
This sequence comes from uncultured Actinomycetes bacterium, assembly GCA_963699125.1. Taxonomy (GTDB): domain Bacteria; phylum Actinomycetota; class Thermoleophilia; order Solirubrobacterales; family 70-9; genus VAYN01. The sequence goes on along the minus strand of OY969417.1, from coordinate 1,978,498 downwards.
GGCTCCCGTCTCCGAATCCGCTCCGGAACCGGAACCCGAGCCTGCCAGCGGCGCCGTCGAATACGCGCCCGAGCCGGAAGCGGTCGAAGCGCCGAGCGAAAGCGCGAGCGAAGGCGGCGGCAACCCGGCGGGTGAGTTCGGGCCTTGAGACGAGTCCCCGTCGGTCTCCTCTCCTCGCTCGCGATCATCGCCGCGGCGCTCGCGCCCACCGCGAGCGCGACGGACCTGGCCGCCCAGCTGCGGCCGGAGAACCTCCGGGTCTTCGGCGGGGAGGACACCTGGCACGCCGACAACGACTTCCGGCTCGACTGGGACCGTCCGCAGGTGGCCCGGCAAGGGTTCCCGGTCACCGCGGTCGACTACCGCGTGCGCGACGCCACCGGCGTGGTCGTCGTGCCCGAAGTCCGGTTGCCCTGGGACACCGCCCAGATCGAGCACATCCACGTTCCCCACCCAGGCATCTACACGGCGGACGTCTGGCTCGAGGGACCGAGCGGCACGCGCGGGCCGCGGGAGAGCGCGACGCTGCGCTTCGACGATGTCCAGCCCGGGCCGGGCCGGCCGCTGGCCCCGGCTGGATGGATCGGGGGCGGGACGGCGGCGGTCGTGAAGATCGAACACCCCGCTGCGCCCCTGCCGATCTCTGGAATCCGCGGCTACGCGGTATCGGTAGACCGCGGCGCCGGGACCCCGCCCTGCGCCGCGGCTGACCGCTGCAGCGTCAGCGAGATCGATCTCCGCAGCGGCGACACGATCTCGCTCGGCCTCCTGCCGGAGGGAATGAACATCGTCCAGGCGGTGGCCGTATCCGGCTCCGGGATGCGATCGGCGACGATTGGCAACGCGATCGTGCGAGTAGACGCGACCCGCCCCGAGGTCACCCTCTCGGGCAATCCGCGAGGCTGGGCAGATGGGCCGGTGCGCGTGACCGCCAACGCCATCGATGCCCTCTCTGGAATGGCTTCCGACGGTCCCGGGGAGCCCCTTACCGCGATCTCGATCGACGGCGGCGTGCCGAGAGTCGAGCCCGGCGCCGCCGCCTCGGTCGTCGTGGCAGGAGAAGGCAGCCACGAGGTTGCCTTCTACGCCCGCGACGCCGCCGGGAACTCCGGAGAGGAGTCGCCGAGTCTCGACACCGTGCGCATCGACGAACGACCGCCCCTGGTCAGCTTCTCCAGATCCCAGGACCCCTCCGAACCCGAGCGGATCGAAGCGACGATTGTCGACTTGCAATCGGGACCAGACCCACGGCGTGGCTCGATCGCCGTGCGGCCGGCCGGCTCGCGACTCCGCTTTGAGCCCTTGCCGACGACAAATCGTGGCGACCGTCTACTTGCCCGTTGGGATTCCGATGCCTTCCCGCCCGGGACCTATGAGTTCAGGACGACTGGCTACGACCTCGCCGGCAACGCCACTAGCGGCGATCGGCGCGGGAACGGGACCAGGATGGTGCTGACAAACCCGCTCAAGGAGGCAACCGCGATCCAGGCGGGATTCGGAGGAAGGCAGTTGACCTGGCGGCGCTGCGCGCGCGGCGGCGGCCAGCGCCGCTGCCGGCGGCAGACGGTCGAGTCGTACGCCAGCCGGCCCGCAAGCCGAACGGTGCCATATGGCCACGGCGTTTCCTTCGGCGGGCTCTTGAGCTCGTCGGCGCGCCCGCTCGGTGGCCTGCCGGTTCAGATCGTCGAGACCTTCGTCGCCGGCGCCGACCCGGCGCAACGCACGACAACCGTCCTCACCAAACCCGACGGCAGCTTCAAGTCCCGCCTTGCGCCCGGGCCAAGTCGCCGGGTCGAGGCGCTCTTCGCCGGCAACCTGGTTCTCACTCGCGCCAGCGGCCGATCCGTGAGCTTGAAAGCGCTGGGCGACATTCGCCTCCGGGCATCCGCGGGGTCGGCCCGGGTCGGCGGAGCGCCGGTGGTGTTCAGCGGTCGCGTCGGCAATCAGGGCGCACCGATCCCGACCGGCGGCAGGCCGATCAAGCTGCAGTTCCGGCTCCCCGGCGAGGACTGGTCGGAATTCCGCACCGTCCAGACCGATGCCAGCGGCCGCTTCCACTACCCCTACGCATTCAGCGACGACGACAGCCGCGGCGTCCGCTTCCAGTTCCGGGCCTACGCCCCGGCGCAGGACGGCTGGCCCTACGAGCCGACCGCCTCCTGCCCGGTGATCGTCACCGGCCGCTGAACCGCATTGCTGGTCGGTCGGTGGCCCCGCGTTGCTGGTAGGTGCCCCCGCGTTGTGACTGAGAGCGTTCAGGACCAAGCGGGGCGACAACGAAAAGGACCCCGCATGGTGGTTCCATGCGGGGTCCTTTGAGGTGGCGCATCCGCGCCGTGTCCTGGGCGCTCTCAGCGCAACGCGGAGAGCTGGTCGGTGACCTGCTCAACCAGGTCCTGGGCGCGCGAGCTCTGCTCGTCGATCGTCCGGCGGACGCGCTGCTCGACCTCGTTGCGGTTGCGCTTCAGCCGGGTCTCGACCGTGCGCTGGTGCTTGCGCGCTTCGCGCTCGAACCGGTTGCGGGTCTTGCGGGCCTCGGTCGTCGCTTTGCGGCGGGCGCTGGAGCCGCGGCGCTCGGTCCGCTTCAGCGTTTTGCGCAGCTGCGTCCGGTAGGACTTGAGCTGTTTCTCGGCGCTGGCGCGGTCGGTCCACGGCTCGACCAGATCGGAGATGCGGTCGCCGACACTGAGGACGGCGCCGACCGGGAGGTCGACGGCGGTCTGGGCGGCGGTCTGAACCTGGTTCTTCTCGGCCACGACGGTCTTGGTGGCGGCCCGCTTGCCAGTTTTCGCGGTAGCTCTGGCGGAGTTCTTCGCTTCAGTGGTGGCGCGTTTAGCTTGAGTTTTGGCTTTTCCGTTTTTGCTGCTCTGCGTTGCCATGAAAGTGTGGGAATCCCTTCGAATTTTGTTTGCCTGCCTGGCGTTCGCCGAGTGTAGCGAACATATGTTCTTTGCGAACACATGTTCTAAACCCGCATTGCCAAGTGGTTACGCGGCTTCGGCTACCCGCTGGGCGGCGCGCGCAGTCTCCAGAGCGGTGCTCCCCCGGGCGGCGGCAATCGGATAGCGGGCGTCGAGGTGCAGCGCCGCTTCCTCCAGCGAGAGGTCGCCGAAGGCGACCGTGCCGCCGGCCTCACGGGCGATCAGCTGCGCGGCGGCCGCGTCGACCGAGCGGCAGGGTCGCAGGCTGAGCATCGCGTCGAAGCGACCGGCGGCGACGTAGGCAACGGTGATCGCGATCGAGCCGACAACCCGCATCCGGTACGCCTTTCCCACCAGGGCCTCGAGGGCCGGGATCGCCCATTCCGGCTCGGCCGACTCCAGCCCCACCACCTCCAGCTTCCCGCTCGCAGCGGAGACCCGCACCGGCGTGCCATCGAGCGTCGCTCCCCCGCCCCGCCTGGCGGTGAACTCCTCGCCGGCGCCAAAGTCGTGGACGAAGCCGAACTCGACGTCGGCCATCGTCGAGCCGGAGGCGACGGCGATGCTGAGGCTGTGCGCGGGAATCGTGCGGCGGGCGTTGAGCGAGCCGTCGATCGGGTCGATCACCACCCGCACCGCCCCGCCCGAGCCGAAGCGGACCTCGCCGCGCTCCTCGGAGACGGCGACAAAGGAGCCGCCCTGCGTTGCCAGCACTTCCAACTCGGCGAAGACAGCGTCCTCACAGCGGCGGTCGATCGCCAGGGTTCGATCACCACCCTCGCCGATGCCCTCGTAGACAGTGCGCTCCTCGCTGCTGGCGGTCTCCGCGAAGATCGTCCGCTGGGCCGTCACCACGCGGCGGCAGATTCCCAGCCAGTCTGCGGAGAAAACGTCCATCGGCCGGATGCTATGGCGCGCTAGCGTTGGGCGATGGGCGACGAGCAGCCAACGGCGGCAGTGGAGGTTGAGGGGCGCGAGCGCACGATCGCCCACGGCGAGGGTCCACTTCTGCTGTTAGGCGCCGCCGGAACGGGTAAGACCGAGCTGCTTGCCCGGCGGTTGGCGCGGCTGGCGGCGGCGGGGACCGCGCCCGAGCGAGTTCTCGTCATCGGCTCCACCCGCGCCACCGCCCGGCGCTTGCGCGAACGCGCCGAGGCGCTGTTGGAAGCGCCGTACGAGGAGCTGTGGATCGGCAGCTGGGAGACGATCGGCGAGCGCCTCCTGCGCGAGCACGCGGAGGTTGCCGGGCTGGACCCGTTCTTCGACGTGCTCGGCCCGGCCGAGCGCTTGGCGATGCTCCTCGACCGCCTCGACCAACTCCCCCTACGCCGCCACGAGATCCGCGGCAACCCCGCCGGCCTCCTGGCCCGTCTGCTGGCCCGGATCGACAGCTTCAAGGCTGAGGGCATCGGACCAACGGCGATCGGCGATCGGGCTCGGGAGCGAGAGCAGGCAGCCTCCGACGATGCCGAGCGCGAGGCGGCGAGCCGCGACTTCGAGTTCGCCGAATTCTTCACAGCCCACGACCGCATCCTCGCCGACGCCGGCAGCCTCGATCGCGGCGACGTCTTCCTAGCCCTCAACAACCTCCTCGCCGAGCGCGCCGACATCCGCCGCCCGATAGCCGAGCGCTTCGAATACCTGATGGTCGACGAGCTGGAGGAGACGACCCGAACTCAGCGAGCCATCCTCAAGGCTCTCGCAAGCGACAACCCGAACCACCTCTACGCCCTGGAGGAAACGGATGTAGACGCCTCACCCGCGGGTGGCGCGGGGAGGGGTCCGAGACCGGACGCACCCGCCCGCCCGCAGGACCCCTCCCCGCGCCAGAGCGCCTGGTTCCGAGACGTCCACCCCGACGGCGACGTAGTGATCCTCGGGCACCGCTTTCGCGAGCCCACCCTGCGGTTCTGGAAGTGCGCCAACGAGCGGGCTCAGTCCCAGGCCGTCGCCCGCGAGGTCGAGCACCTGCTCGCCGGCGCCGTCGACCCGGAGAAGATCTGCGTGCTGGTCGCCGACCCCGGACAGCAGGGCGGCGCGGTTGCCGCGGCGATGGAGGAGCGCGGCATCCCCTTTCACCTTTCCGGCCCGACCGCGCTTTTCCAGCGACCCGAGGTGCGCGACGCGATCGCCTGGCTGCGGGTGCTCGCTGACCCCGACGACTCGGCGGCGGCGGCGCGGGCACTCACCCGGCCGCCGATCGAGCTGCGCTCCGGCGACCTCGCGCGGTTGACGACGATCGCCCGCCGCCGCAAGCAAGACATGGTCGCGGCCTGCGAGGCGGCGCTCGACAGCCCCCAGTTCCAGCCCGAGGCGCGGGAGCGGATCCAGTCCTTCCTCAAGCTCTACAACGCTGCCTCGGCGGCGATGGAGGAGCGCCGCGCCGACGTTTTCGTGCGCAGGCTGATCGAGCGGGTGGGTCTGCGGCGCCAGCGCCTCTTCGCGGCCCAGCCGGAGGTCGCCGAGCGCTTGCTCGGGCTCTCGCGACTGGCTGAGCTGGCGACCGCCTGGGCGCGGCGCGAGCCGCACGGATCGACCCGCGGCTTCGTCGCCTACCTCAGCGCCGTCGCCGAGGCGGGCGTCGAGCCGGCGGGAGGAGAGGAGCCTCCGTCCCCGGCATCGGTGCTGGGGATGGCGATCGACGCGGTCAAGGGGATCGGCTTCGACCACGTCTTCGTGCTCGGCCTCGAGGGAGAGGCCGACTGGGACCGGATCGGCTGGCCCGCCCGCAGCGGCCTCGTCCTCTCACGGCTCGAGCGCGGCGAAGAGGGCGAGGCCCGGCCATCGCGCTTCTACCGCGACGCCCTGGCCGCCGCCGGGGGGAGCGAGGAGGAGCACGGCGAGGAGCTGTTCGGTCCCGCGGAGGGACTGCACGCCACCTATCGCAGCCTGCGTGAACAGGTCCTGGAGGCGTCGTGGCGGGGCGGGCGGGAGCTGTCGGAGCCGCGCCTCGACACCGCGATCGACGTCAACCGGGCGATTGCCCGTTACCTGGAGCTGCTGAAGCTGGCGGCGCTGGCCCAGCGTCCGGGCGACGAGCCGACGGCCGAGGCGATCGAGGCCGTCAACGGGCTGCTGCGCCAGGTCGCCACCCCCGAGCAGCAGGCCGAGCTCGACGCCTCCTCGCTCGACGCCTACCTGCTCGGCTCCGAGCACGAGCGGGGGCGCCGCCGGCAGCTGATCGCGGCCCGCGAGGAGCCCTCGCTGGAGGCGTTTCTGCCGCGCCGTGGCGACGGCCGGCTCAGCCTCTCCGCCTCCGACCTCAGCCTCTACCTGACCTGCCCGCTCAAGTACAAGTTCGCGCGGGTCTTCGGCATTCCCCAGGAGCCGACGATCAACCAGCGCTTCGGGATCCTGATCCACAACGTGCTCGAGCGCTTCCACAAGGAGCCGCCGCAGGAAGAGGAGGACGGGCTGGGCCAGCTGATTAGCCTCTTCGAGACCGGCTGGCGGCGCACCGGCTTCGGCTCCAGCGACGACGAGCTCCAGTTCCGCGACCGCGCCCGGGAGGCGCTGCGCCTCTACTGGGAGCGCGAGCGAATCGCCGAGGGCGAGCCGGTCTGGCTGGAGCGCAAGTTCGACTTCAAGGTCGGCGAGCACCACGTGCGGGGGCGGGTCGACCGGGTCGACCGCCTGCCCGGCGGCGACTACGAGCTAATCGACTACAAGACCGGCGAGCGCAAGACCGAAGCCGAGCTCGAGAGCGACCTACAGCTGGCGCTGTACCGGCTCGCCGCCCGCGAGGCTTGGGAAGTCGAGGCCAGCACCGGCAGCTACTACTACGTGCTCGACGCCGACAAGGTCGCGGCCCCGACCAAGCCCGACGACGCCGAGCGGGTCGAGCGCACGGTTCTCCAAGTCGGCGAGGGCATCCTCAGCCAAGACTTCGAGCCCCGCCCCTCCCCCAGCGTCTGCAGCTGGTGCGACTACCGCCTGATCTGCCCGGCGGCCGAGTCCTAGATTAGGAATCAATCATCTAGCCGCACAGGAAATCGGCGGGGGAGAGAATCGGGGCCCGATCGGCGAGCTCGAGGAGGTGTCTGTCGCCGGAGACGATCGCGGCGCTGCAGCAGTAGGCGAGGGCGATCAGGTAGTCATCGTCGGGATCGGCCGAGCGCAGCGGCGGCGAAGCGTCCGAGTCCTCGGCGGCAAAAGCCTCGCGGTGCAGAAGACCAAGGTAGGCGCGCACAGCCTCCAAATCCACGTAGCGGCGGAACTTGTCACGCCTGAGCACGTCCTCCAGGTCCTTGAGCAGGGACGGCGAGACGATCAGCTCCACCCCGCCGGCGAGCACCTCGGCCAGCAGCTTCGCGGGAGCGCCGGACGGGGTGATCAGGGCGGAGACGAGGACGCCGGGGTCAAGGACGACCCGCCTCACGCCTCTCCTCGCGCATGGCGTGAACCTCCGCATCCGCGAGGGCCATCCCCTCCCGCTCAGGCGCGGGTTCGACCTGCGCCCAGATGTCGCGCAGGGCGTCGAGCCCAAGGTCGCGGCGCAGCGACTCTTCGATCACTTGCGAATCGCGTTTGCCGGTTCGCGCCGCCTTGATCCTGACCGCACGGAAAACCTCCTCGTCGATCGTGAGCGTCGTCCGTGCCTTTGGCATCAGCGCATCATAACATCATGATGCAGTGAAATCCTAACCCTGGTCGCCACGCTGGCGCAGGAAGCGCTGGAACTCCCTCGCGAGCGCGTCGGCTGAGGGAAGGTCCTCGCCCTCGCCGCTCAGCAGGTCCACCTGTTCGGCCTCGATCCGCGAAACAAGCTCCTCGATCTCCGGATTGGCGGCGACGGCGCGGCCGATCTGCTCTTCGTAATCCGTCGTTTCCTCTTCCAGGTCGGAGGCCTCGATCGCGATCCCGGTCAGGCCCTCGAGCCGGCGCAACAGCGCCAGCGCCGCCTTCGGGTTGGGGACGGCCGCGACGTAGTGGGGCACCGCCGCCCAGAGCGAGGCCGAGCTGATGCCGGCTCGGCGGCAGAAATCGTGGACGACGCCGACGATCCCGGTCGGCCCTTCGTAGTTGGAGCGCTCCAGTTCGAGCTCTTCGACCATCTCCTGGTCTGAGGCGAGGCCGGTGATCGGCACCGGCAAGGTGTGCGAGACCTCGGCGATCAGCGCCCCGAGGGTGATCACCAGCTCGACCCCGAGGGCGTCGGCGGCGGTCGCGATCGTCTCCGAGAAGGTGCGCCAGCGAAGATTCGGCTCGGTGCCGTCGAGCAGCACCAGGTCGCGGTCGGCGGTCGGGACCCGGACGGCGATCAGGTTGTTCTCCGGCCAGTCGATCCTCCGCGTCTGGCCTTCGGTGAGGCTGATCGTCGGCCGCGTCGACTGGAAGTCGAAGTAGTCCTCGGGGTCGACCCTGGCGATCAGCTCAGAGTCGAACGAGGAGGCAACGGCGCCGAGGGCGGTAGACGCGGCGGCCGCGGCGTCGTTCCAGCCGCGAAAGGCACAGACCATCACGGGAGACCGCAGGTGCGGTAGGTCGCCTTCCCAGCTGAGGGAATCCACGCTTTTGAGCGTAGACGATGGCCGCGGCCGCGCCCCGCTGACGGGCCCCTAAGGAGACTGTGGAGGCTGCTGCTCGTGCCAGCGGCGGCTCTCCTCCAGCTGGGCTGCGAGCGACAGCAGCAGGGCCTCCCCTTCAGCCGGGGCGACCAGCTGGGCGCCGATCGGCAGGCCGGCGGTGGTGAACCCGGCGGGGACGCTGATCGCCGGCCAGCCGACCACGTTCCAGGGCCAAGCGAAGGGGCAGGCGGCGCTGGCCGCGGTGCTGGTCGCCCAGTAGCCGCGGCCGCGCAGGTAGTCGACCCGGGGTGGCGACTCCGCGGTGGTCGGGGTGAGAACGAGGTCGGCGCGGTCGAAGATGGCTCCCATGCGCCGGCGCAGCCCCGGCTCGGCGGCGCGGGCGGCGCGCAAGGGGGCACCGGCGAGCAGCCGGCCCATGCGCGCGTGGGTGCGGGTGCGCGGTTCGAGCTGGGAGCGATCGACGCCGCGCTCACCGAGCCAGGCGTCGACGGCGGCCATCCCGCGCGGGATCAGCGCCGGGCCGACGAGCCCGTAATCGGGATCGCGCTGCTCGACCTCGTGGCCGAGATCGGTCAGGGTCGTGGCCAGGCCCTCGATCGCCGCCCGGTGCTGCGGGTCGAGCTTGCCAGGGACGCCGAACGGCGTCGCGAAGGAGAGGGCGATGCGGAGCCGCCGCGGCGATGCCTGCGCCGCCAGGGCAAAGGGCTCGGCGGGTGGGGGCACGTGGTGGCGATCGCCGGGCACGTTGCCGGAGAGGACGTCGAGCAGGAGCGCCGCGTCGGCGACGTTGCGGGCCAGCGGCCCGTAGCAGCTGAGGCCGTTGAAGGCCTCCGCTTCAGGCCAGGTGGAGACGCGGCCGCGCTGGGGCTTGAGGCCGACCAGGTTGGTCCAGGCGGCGGGGATGCGGATCGAGCCGGCGCCGTCGGAGCCCATCGCCCCAGCGACGAGCCCGGCGGCGACAGCGGCCGCGGCGCCACCGCTGGACCCGCCCGGGGTGTGGTCGAGGTGCCAGGGGTTGCGGGTCGCGCCGAAGGCACGGGTCTCGGAGAAGTGCCACTGGCCGACCTCGGGGGCGTTGGTCTTGCCGACGATGATCGCCCCGGCCTCGCGCAGCCGGCGGACCGGCTCGGCGTCGCGCTCCGCCACCCGGTGCTCGCCGCCGCAACCGAACGGAGCCGTCTGGCCGGCGAGGTCGACGTCGTCCTTGATCGCGACCGGGACGCCGAGCAAGGGCCTCCGCTCCCCGGCCGCGAGCCGCCGGTCGGCCGCCTCGGCATCGAGGAGCGCCTGCTCCGCGCAGACGACCCGAAAGGCGTTCAGCGTCGGCTGGGACTCCTCGATCCACCCCAGCGAGCGCCCGGTCAGCTCGCGCGAGCTGACTTCGCCCTCCGCGAGCGCCCGAACCTGCCCAGCGAGCCCGTCGATGTCAACCGTGAGTTCAGCCATTCCGTGGTTCCTTTGGCACGCGATACGTAACTAGGGAACCGCGCGCCGGTGCGGGCGTGTTCTAGCAACTATTGAACTCACGGTCAATAGCAATTAGCCTGCACCACGATGCTGACCAAGCGCTCGAGGCTGAGCACCGACGCACGGCGCGAGCAGCTTCTTGACGCCGGTGTTCGCCTGCTCGCCAAGCGCCCCTACGACGAGGTCTCGATCGAGGAGATCGCGAAGGCGGCGGGGGTATCCAAGGGCCTTCTCTACCACTACTTCCCGACCAAGAAAGACTTCCTCCTCGCTGCGATCGAGCGCGGTCAGGAGGAGCTGGCGGAGCTGACCGCGCCCGACCCCGAGCTCGACCCCGCCGATCAGCTCGACGCCAGCCTCGACCGTTTCCTCGATTTCGTAGAGGAACACGAAGCGGCGTACTCGGCGATCTTCCGCAGTCGCGGCGCCGGCGACCCCGACGTCCAGGCGGCGCTCGAGAGCGGCCGGCAGCGGTGGATGGACGCCGTGGTCGAGTCGCTCGCGTCCTGGCAGGCGGCACCGGTCAGCGTCGAGCGCACGCCGATCATGGAAACCGCCGTGCAGGGATGGTTCTTCTTCATCGAAGGGGCGGTGTTGCGCTGGCTCGAGCGCCGGGACATCGAGCGACCGCAGCTGCGCGAGCTGCTGAGCCTGTCTTTGGTCGGCTCGCTGCGCGCGACGGAGGCGGTCGGCGGCGGCGCACCGAGGTCAGAGCTCGCGCGGGAGGCGGTCCAGTGACCGCGCCGCGCTCGGCACTGGCGGCCTACGTGGCGGCGCTGCTGCCGCCGGAGGCAGGTGGACCCGACCCCAACCGCGTCGCCGCCGTCGCCCGGCGGATGATCGCGCGGATGCCGGTGAGCTCGCAGGCGGGGCTCGGCGCGACCCTTGTCGGCCTGGAGGCCATGGCCCTCGCCAGCGGCGGCCGCCGGCTGGGCTCGCTGTCACCGCAGCGACGTCAGGCGGTGCTGGAGCGGGCATCCCGGCTAGGTGGCCCCGCCCTCGACGCGGTCAAGTCGATCGCGATGCTGGCCAACGGCGCCGATGCCTTCGCGGCCGAGATCGCCACCGTCGGCTCCCGTCACGAGCCATCGCGACCCGACCCGGCGCTCGACCTCGTCCCCGCCGCCGAGTGGCCCGAGCTCGCCCGTTGCGATGCGGTCGTGGTCGGCTCCGGCGCCGGCGGCGCCTTCGCCGCCCGGGCGCTGGCGCGAGCCGGGGTGGAGACGGTGATCGTCGAGGAAGGCGAGCGCTGGGACTCCGACCGGCTCCGCTCCGCCCACCCTTTGGAGCGCTTCGCCGGCATCTACCGCGACGGCGGCGCGACGATGGCGCTCGCCGATCCGCCGATCGCGCTGCCGATGGGTCGGGCGGTGGGCGGGACCACGGTGATCAACTCCGGCACCTGCTACCGCCCGCCGGCGCCGGTCGCGTCCGCCTGGCACCAACGCGACGGGCTGGCGCTCGCTGAGCCGGAGCCGCTCGAGGAGCGCCTCGCCGACGTCGAACGGACGATCGGGGTCGCGCCGGCGTCGCTGGACGTGCTGGGCCGCAACGGCGAGCTGGCATTGGCGGGCGCGGAGGCGCTCGGCTGGGAGGCCGCGCCCCTGCAACGCAACGCCACCGGCTGCCGCGGCGCCTGCCAGTGCGCGATCGGCTGCCCCAACAACGCCAAGGGCGGCGTCAACATGAACGCGCTGCCGCAGGCCTGCGAGGCGGGGGCGAGGATCGTCGCCGGGCTGCACGTGGAGCGGGTCCTGGTCGAGGCTGGGCGCGCGATCGGCGTCGAGGCGCGGCGCGAGAACGGGAGGCGGGTCCGGATCGAAGCGCCGATCGTCGTCGTCGCCGCCGGCGCCGTCCCGACGCCGCCGCTGCTGCGGCGCAGCGGGCTCGGCCGCCACCCACGGATCGGGCGCGGGCTCTCGATCCATCCCGCAGTGGGGATCGCCGCGAGCTTCGAGGAGGAGGTCGTGCCCTGGCGCGGGGTGATGCAGAGCGTCGGCATCGAACGGCTGCACGAGAGCGACCGGGTCCTGATCGAGGCCACCTCGACCCCGCCCGGCATGGGCGCAGTCTCGGCCCCCGGCTACGGGGCGCACCTGCTGCAGCGGCTCGATCGGGCCGCCTACACCGCGACCCTCGGCGCGATGATCGGCGACGCCCCGGCGGGCCGGGTGATCGGACGGCGGACGCCGCTCGTCGCCTACCGGATCACCGTCGCCGACCGCAGGCGCCTGCTCCGTGCGATCGGAGCGATGGCGCAAGTGATGCTCGCCGCCGGCGCCCGCGAGGTCGAGCTCGGCGGCGGCTCGGCGGTGAGAAAGGCGGAGGAGATCGACGCCGGTCTGGAGCGGGTCGACTTCCGGCGCCTGCGCCTCGCCGGCTTCCACCCCACCGGGACCGCAGCGGCCGGCGCCGACCGCGCGCGCCACCCGGTCGACCCAAGCGGCCGCCTGCGCGGCGTCGAGGGAGTCTGGGTCGCCGACGGCTCGATCCTCCCCAGCTGCCCCGGCGTCAACCCCCAGGTCTCGATCATGGCCCTGGCCGCGGGGGTCGGCGAGGCCGCGGTGGCGGGATAGCGCCGGACTCGAAGGATTGCTGGGGTCAGGGGCCCAGTAACCCTTCGAGCTCGCTAATCGCCGGCCCGCCTCGCCCGGCGCACGAGCTGCGCCGCCATGAACAGGGCAAGGGCGGCGAAGGACAGCTGCAGGACGCGCTCGGAAACGTTGTTGGCGACGCCGACGCCGATCAGGACCCCGAGCGGGGAGAGGACGCCGATCACCAGCGCCTCGCGGACCCGCACGTTGCCGTAGGCGTTCTGGCGGTAGGCGCCGACCAGGGCGACGACGACGATCATCAGCAACGAGGTCGACTCGGCCTCGACCTGGGTGAGGCCGAGGAAGATCGTCAGCGCCGGGACGAAGAGGACGCCGCCGCCGACGCCGACCAGACCGCCGGCGAAACCGCCAGCGACGGCGATCAGGGCCGCCAAGATCTCGTTCACGACAGCACCAGCTCGATCGCGATCGCGACCAGTAGCGCCGCGAAGAGGTAGGAGACGGCGCGCTGGGAGATGCGTTGCTGCACCGCGGTGCCGATCACTACCCCGACGACGGCGGGGATCGAGAGCAGCAGGCCGGTGGCAAGGTGGACGTTGCCGTAGATGCCACCCTGGGCGATCGCCCCGAGCAGGCCGATGAGGACGATCGCGGCGAGGCTGGTTCCGGTCGCGAGACGCTCGCCGTAGCCGAACCAGAAGATCAGCAAGGGGACGATCACGGTCCCGCCGCCGACCCCGAAAAGACCGCTGAAGGCGCCGGCGAGGGTGCCGATCGCCGCGAGCTTCAGCGTCTGGTCCGAGGGCATCGGCCGGAGGATGGCGACATGCGGCGATACTAGATGCCGTGTCTCGCGAATTCGCGACGGGGGAGGCTGCCTGGGCCACGTTGCTCGAGCCGCTGCGGGCAGATCCCGCGCGGGCGGCGATCCTCACCGACGTCGACGGCACCCTGGCGCCGATCGTCGAACGAGCCGAGGAAGCCATCGTCCCGGCCGCCGCGCGAGAGGCGCTCGCCAGGGTGGGCGAGCGCTTCGCCCTGGTCGGCTGCATCTCCGGGCGGCAGGCCGAGGAGGCGCGTCGGCTGGTCGGCTTGGACGACATCGCCTACGCCGGCAACCACGGGCTGGAGCTGCTGCTGCCCGAGGATGAGACGCCACGCCCCGATCCCTCGTTGGCCGGTCGCGAGAGCGACGCCGCCAAGTACATCGCCGGGGTCGATGGGGAGGCGATCTCGGCGGTCGGCCTGCGGCTGGAGGACAAGGGGCCGATCCAGGCGCTGCACTGGCGCGGCGCCGCGGACGAGGCGGCGGCGGAGGCCCGCGCGCACGAACTCGCGGCCGAGGCCGGACGAGCGGGACTGGAACCGCGCTGGGGGCGCAAAGTGCTGGAGCTGCGCCCGGTCGGAGGTGGGGGCAAGGACGGTGCGGTCGCCGCCCTGCTCGCCGCCGACGGCGTCGAGCGCGTCGCCTACGCGGGCGATGACCGCACCGACCTCGACGCCTTCCGACGCCTGCGGGAGCTGCGCGAGTCGGGTGAGCTGGCGAGCGCGATCTGCGTCGGCATCGTCTCCGCGGAGGCACCGCCGGAGCTGGCGGAGGAGTCCGACCTGACGGTCGAGGGCCCGGAGGGGTGGCTGCGGATCCTCGAGTGGCTGGCGGAGTAGCAGGTGCCCTACACCGACCTGCTCCGAGTCACCGTCTTCGTCACCGGCGCCGAGGCGACCGTGCTCGGCGCGATCACGGCGATCGGCGCCAACCGGGACGCCGACACGACGACGCTCATCGTCGCCGCCGCCTGGTGGCTGGCCTCGCTGACGATCGGCTTCTACCTCGGGCGTCCCGCCCGCGCCGCCGACGACGTCCGCGACGCCCTGCTCCGCGCTCGCACCGCCACCTCGCTGCCGCCGGAGTCCCCGGCCCGGATCGCCGCCGGACGGCTCTGGCCGATCGCGCTGACCGCAATCGTCGCCGGCATCCTCGGCATCTTCTTCCCCGGCGTCGCCGCGATCGGCGCCGGCTACGCCCTGATCGTCTCGCTCGCCTGGCACACCCGCGAGGCCGCCGTCCTCGGCATCGAGCAGCGCGACGGAGTCAAGTTCTACGTCGTCCCCAATTCAGCCCTAAAGCCGATAGAGCTGATGCGCACCCCGGGCCTCCGCTCCGACCGCCTCAGCCGCGCTTAGATCGCAGCAGTTTCGAGAACTCCCGCCAGGGCCGGGTATTGGCGACGTCGGCGGCCGTCAGCCAGGCGCGGCGCGCGGTCGCGACCGCGTAGGCCATGTTGTCCAGCGTGTCGACGCCGTGGGCGTCGGTGTTGAGGACGATGGTGGCGCCGGCGTCGACGGCGAGGCGGGCGTGGCGATCGGAGAGGTCGCGGCGGTTGGGGTTGCCGTTGATCTCCAGCATCGTGCCGGTGCGGGCGGCCGCCTCGGCGACCGCTTCGACGTCGATCCCGTAGGGCTCGCGGCGGCCGATCAGGCGTCCGGTCAGGTGGCCGATGCAATCGACCTGCGGGTTCTCGATCGCCGCCAGGACCCGCTCGGTCATCTCCCTTGCGGAGATCGAGAAGGAGGTGTGAACGCTGGCGACCACCCAGTCGAGCGCCTCGACGAGGTCGTCGGGGTAGTCGAGTGAGCCGTCGAGGCCGATGTTGATCTCGGAGCCGGCGAGGAGGCGGAAGCCGCGCTTGCCCTTGTTCCACTCGCGGATCTCCTCGACTCGCTCCCAGAGGCGCTCGGCGGTGACGTGATCGCCGAAGCCGTGGCTGGCCGAGTGGTCGGTGATCGCCATGTAGGCGTAGTCACGCTCGCGCCCCGCCGCGGCCATCTCCTCCAGCGTGTTGCGGCCGTCGGAGAGGGTGGTGTGGGAGTGGAGGTCGCCGCGCAGGTCCCCGAGCTCGATCAAATCCGGCAGCGTCCCCTCCCGCGCCGCCGCCAGCTCGCCGCGGCCCTCGCGCAACTCCGGCTCGATAAAGGCGTAGCCAAGGCGCTCGTAGACGCCCTCCTCGGTCTCGCACAGCGAGACCTCCCCGCTCTCGGTCTCGGTGACGCCGTGCTCGGAGACCGAGAGGCCGCGGCTCACCGCCTCTTCGCGCAGCTGCACGTTGTGGGCCTGGGAGCCGGTGAAGTGCTGCAGCAGGTTGCCGAAGGCAGCCGGGGGGACGATCCGCAGATCGACCGAGATCCCGTTGTGCGTCTGCACCCGGACGCCGTTTGGCCCGGGAGTGCCGGCGGCGGCGATCAGCGGGTGGGCGGACAGGTGCTCGGAGAGCGCGGCTGGCTCCTCGGCGGTCGCGATCAGGTCGATGTCCTTGCAGGTCTCGGCCCAGCGCCTGACCGAGCCGGCGACCTCGACCCGGCTGGCGGCCGGATGCTCGCGCAGCGCCGCCGCCAGCGCCTCGGCGATCGGGCGCACCGCCGAGAGCAGCAGACGCCCCGGGCCCTCGCCCGGCTCGCCGAGGCGCTCGAGCGCGGCGAGGACGTTTTCCTCCGCCTTCGGGCCGAGGCCCTTCACCTCTCGCACCCGCTGGGCCTCCGCGGCGGCTTTGAGGTCCTCCATCGAGGCGATCCCGAGCTCGTCGAAGAGCAGCCGCGCGGTTTTGGCGCCGACCCCCGGGACCCTGGTCACCTCGATCAGCGTCGGCGGGAACTTGGCCTTTAGCTTCACCGCCGCCGGGATCTCGCCGGTCTCCAGCAGCGCCTGGATCTTTTCGGCGAGGGTCTTGCCGACGCCGGCGATCTCGGTGGCGCGGCCAGCCGCCGACAGCTCGGCGACCGAGACCGGGCTTTCGCGGATCGCCTTCGCCGCGGTGCCATAGGCGAGCACCCGGTATTTGACCGCCCCGTCGAGCTCGTAGAGGACTCCCAGCTCGTCCAGCGCGGCGGCGATCTCGGCGTTCGTCATCCAGCTCAACCTATCCACTCCCGGAACCGCGATTGCGGCTGCCGAATAGCATCGCGCCGATGCCTCGGTCCGACACCGGCCCCGCCTGGCTGGTCCTCCCCACCTACAACGAGGCCGAGAACATCGAGGCCTTCACCGAAGCCGTGCTGGCGAAGCTGCCCCCCTCGGCCCGGGTGCTGATCGTCGACGACAACTCCCCCGACGGAACCGGCGAGATCGCCGACCGGCTGGCCGGACGGCACGAGCAGGTCGGCGTCCTGCACCGGCGGCGCAAGGAAGGCCTCGGTCCCGCCTACATCGCCGGCTTCCGCCGCGCCCTGGCCGCCGGCGCCGGCCTGGTGCTGGAGATGGATTCCGACTTCTCACACGATCCCGCCTACCTGCCGCGGCTGCTGGAGGCGGCCCAGCGCGCCGACGTCGTGCTCGGCTCCCGCTACGCGCCGGGCGGCGGGGTCAGCGACTGGGGGGCGCTGCGCAGGGCGATCAGCCGCGGCGGCAGCGCCTACGCGCGGCTGCTGCTCGGGGTCGACGTCCGCGACCTGACCGGCGGCTTCAAGTGCTTCCACCGCGAGGTGCTGGAGGCGATCGACCTCGGCTCGGTCCGGGCCCGCGGCTACGCCTTCCAGGTGGAGGTGACCTACCGCGCGATCCGGAGCGGCTTCAAAGTGGTCGAGGTGCCGATCGTGTTTCGCGACCGCCGGGCGGGTAGCTCGAAGATGGACCGCGCGATTGTCGCCGAGGCGGTCTGGCGAGTGCCGCTTTTGCGCCTGGGACACAGGCCGGTGAAAATGCCTAAAACCGGATCGGAAAAAGGGCGCTATACTTTTTGAAGTATTGACCTGCGAACCTCGATTTCGGGAGATCGATAGCCAGTGACCGGGAAACTGACCGACGTAACTGATGCCACCTTCAAAGCCGACGTCCTCGACGCCGACGGCCCCGTCCTCGTCGACTTCTGGGCTCCCTGGTGCGGCCCGTGCCGCGTCGTCCACCCGGTTCTGGAGGAGATCGACGCCGAGCGCGACGACCTCAAGATCGTCAGCATCAACGTCGACGAGAACCAGCAGACGGCGGCGAACTACGAGGTCCTCTCGATCCCAACCATGATCCTCTTCAAGGACGGGGCGATCGCCAAGAAAGTCGTCGGGGCGATGCCGAAGCGCCGCCTCGAGGCTGAGCTAGAGCCGGCGCTCGCCTAGCGCGACGCCGCTCCGCATTAGCCGATGCCGTTCGTCCAAGTCCACTGGTTCGAGGGTCGCTCCGACGAGCAGAAGGCCGAGATCGCGAAGCGCATCGAAGCGGCGCTGGTCGAGGTCGCCGGGGCCGCCCCCGAGCACTGCTGGGTGAAGTTCTCCGACTCGCCGAAGACCGACTTCATCATCGGCGAGCCGGCCGAGGACTGAGCGCGCAGGGCGCTCGTGGCGCCGCCGGGCCGCGGCGTCAGGCCGGCGCGAGCACCCGCAGACCCGCATTGGCGCTGGCCTCGGCGAGGCGCTTGTCGTAGGTGAAGATCGCGCTGACCCTCTCTCCGAGGGAGACCGCAGTCGCAAGATGAATGGCGTCAAGAGTCCGCAACGACGGTGTCCCGACGCGATATGCGATCTCCCTGATCTCCCGGGACAACGGCCGCAGCGCGACTTTATGCAGGAGCGTCGGCGCCTCAGCCGGTGCCTCCCCGCCAACCCGAACGGCGGTGCGGAAGGCCTCGATGGCGAGGATCTCGTTCGCGACCAAGAGCGACCGGCTCTCGTCGATCGCCTCGGCCATCGCGGCACTCTCGGGCTCCGCGCTGAACAGCTTGATGAAAGCGGAGGCGTCGATGTAGGTGAGATCACCCATGCCGGCGAGACGCTTCAGACGGTGTCTTCGCGAAGTTCGTTAAGTATGCGGGTGGCCCGGTAAGGATCATCGGGATCGACCTTCCCGGCCGGCAGCCCGACGCGGCGGAGATAGTCGCCCATTGACTCCTCTGGCCACCCGACCCCTTCGACTTCGAATTCGGCCCTGACTCGGGCCTCACGGTCCGGCTCGAGGTCGTGCGCACCCCGCAGGGCGAGCTCACGGACGAGCCGCGACTCGGGCATATCCCCCAGCTCGCGGCGGGCGGCGGCGATCGCAGCCTCCAGCTCGGGGTCGGCGGTGAGCGCTATGCGGCGATGTTTGGTCGTCATCAGAGACGATGAGTGTAACACCACTGGTGTGACAGAACCGAGCGCGGTCGCGGGAGACATGGCGTCGCTAAGGCCTGGGGATTGGAAACTCTCCCCCCTCAGACGCGAGAGACGGCGATCGTCAGCTCGAGGCCATCGATTTTGGCGCGGGCGGCCTCACTGGCGCCCGCGTAGGCGACGGCGGTGGCGAGGACCTCGCCGGCCAGGTAGTCCTGGTGGGCGCGGGCGGCTTCGATCAGCTCGGGGTCGCCACCGAGCGTGAGGGAGATGCGATCGGTGATCTCCAGGCCGGCGTCTTTGCGGGCGATCTGGACGGCGTGAACGATCTCCCGGGCGAGGCCCTCGCGACGCAGCTCGTCGTCAAGCTCCAGCTGGAGGGCGACCGCGTGGCCGGCCTCGGCTTCGACCTCGTACCCCTCCAGCGGCTGCAGCGCGAGGGTGATCTCGTCGGGTCCGAGGGCGTGCTCGTCGCCCTCGACATTGATTCCAATCTCCCCCCCGTCGGCCATCACCCGTGCGACGTGGGCGGCGTCGAGCGCCTCGACCGCGGCGGCAACCTGCGGCATCCGCTTGCCGAAGCGGGGGCCGAGGGCGCGGTAGTTGGGCTTAGCGGTGTAGCTGACCAGCTCGCCCTCGTCGCGGACAAAGTCGAGCTCCTTGACGTTGAGCTCAGCGGTGACCAGGTCGGCGCGGGCTTCGATCGCCGTGCGCTCGGCCTCGTTGGCGACGATCACGGCGCGGCGCAGTGGCTGGCGCACCTTGGCCTTCGCCTGGGCGCGCGCCGCCCGCCCCAGCTCGACCGTCAGCCGCACCGCCTCCATCGCCTCCTCCAAGCCGGGATCGGCGAGCGCCGAGTCGGCCTCGGGGTAGTCGCGCAGGTGGACCGAGTCGGGCAGCTCGCCGGTCTGTCCCAACGTTCCACCGGCGAGGTTGAGGTGGATCTCGTCGGCGAGAAAGGGAATGAACGGGGCCAACAACGCGGCGGTCTCCAGCAGGCAGTGACGGAGGGTCGCGAAGGCGGCGCGGTCGCCCTCCCAGAAGCGACGGCGCGAGAGCCGCACGTACCAGTTCGAGAGCTCCTCGACGTAGTCGGCGATGGCGCGGCCGGCAGCGGTGCAGTCGAAGGCGTCCATCCGCTCGCGCACCGTCGCGACGGTCGCTTGCAGACGGGAGAGAGCCCAGCGATCAAGGTCGTCCTCCCCGTTCCGTGGTTCCTTTGTCACGTCATCGGTGCCAAAGGAACCACGGGGTGATGTCTGAAAGTCGAGGGGGCCCGAGATCCTCGGCGTTGGCGTAGAGCACCCAGAAGGAGTAGGTGTTCCAGAGCGTGAGCAGAAACTGGCGCACCGACTCGCCGACCGTCTCGACCGAGAAGCGGTAGCCCGACCAGGGCTGTTGCGAGGTCAGGTAGTACCAGCGGAAGGCGTCAGCGCCGTGGGCGGCGATCACGTCCCAAGGCTCGACCACGTTGCCGCGGCTCTTCGACATCTTCTGGCCCTCGGGGTCCTGGATGTGGCCGAGGCAGACGCAGTTGCGGTAGCTCGAGGTGTCGAAGAGGAGGGTCGACTCGGCCAGCAACGTGTAGAACCAGCCGCGGGTCTGGTCGATCGCCTCGCAGATGAAGTCGGCCGGGAAGCGCTCCTCGAACTCCGCCTCGTTCTCGAACGGGTAGTGGAACTGGGCGAAGGGCATCGCGCCGCTGTCGTACCAGGTGTCGATCACCGACTCGACCCGTCGCATCTCGCCACCACAGCGCTCGCACTCGATGGCGACCTCGTCTATGTAAGGGCGGTGGAGGTCGTCGGGAACCTCGCCCTTGGCGCGCTCGGCCAGCTCGGCGACCGAGCCGGCGCAGAAGCGCCCGTCGCAGCCCTCGCCGGCGCACTCCCAGATCGGCAGCGGCGTGCCCCAGTAGCGGTCTCGCGAGAGCGCCCAGTCGACGTTGTTCTCCAGCCATTTGCCGAAGCGGCCGTGCTTGATGTGCTCGGGGTGCCAGCCGATCGACTCGTTGTTGGCGAGCAGCTGCTCGCGGGCTCGCGAGGTGGCGACGTACCAGCTCGACTTGGCGTAGTAGAGCAGCGGCGTGCCGCAGCGCCAGCAGTGCGGGTAGGCGTGCTCGTAGACCTGCTCGCGGAAAAGCATCTGCTTCGAGTCCAGATAGTCGATCAGCTCCCGAGTCACCTCCGGGTCCTTGACGAACTTCCCCTCGAACCCACCGACCTCCGAGGTGAAGCGGCCATCCAGGTCGACGGGGTTGTAGAGGGTGCGGTGCTGGGTAGGGTCGAAGATCCCGGCCGCGGCGGCGACCGCGTAATCGTCCTCGCCGAATGCCGGAGCGAGGTGCACGATCCCGGTTCCGTCCTCGGTGGTCACGAAGTCCCCGGCCAACACCCTGAAGGCCCTATCGCCGTCCGGACCCTCTCGCAGGGAAAACAGCGGTCCGCGGTAGGAGCGCCCGACCAGACTCGAGCCCTCGAAGCGGTCGACTATCTCTGCACCCTCACCCAGCACCTTCTCGACAAGGGGCTCGGCGAGGATGAAGGTGTCGCCATCGACGCGGGCCCGCACATAGGCGACGTCCGGTGCGACGGCCACCGCGACGTTCCCGGGGAGGGTCCACGGCGTCGTCGTCCAGACCAGCAGCGACTCGCCCGTCTCGGCGCCGTCGTCGCCGAGCAGCGGCAAGCGCACATATATGGAGGGGTCCTCGACGTCCTCGTATCCCTGCGCAACCTCGTGCGAGGAGAGGGCGGTGCCGCAGCGCGGGCAGTAGGGGACAACCTTGTGGCCCTCGTAGAGGCGGCCGTCGTCGTAGAGCTTGCGTAGCGACCACCAGACCGACTCGATGTAGGAGTCCTCGAGAGTGACGTAGGGGTCGTCGAGGTCGATCCAGAAGCCGATCCGCTCAGTCAGCCGGTTCCACTCCTCGACGTACTCGAAGACCGACTCGCGGCAGCGCTGGTTGAACTCGGCGATACCGAACTCCTCGATCTCCTGCTTGGAGGCGATGCCGAGCTGTTTTTCGACCTCCAGCTCGACCGGCAGCCCGTGGCAGTCCCAGCCCGCCTTGCGCGGGACCCGGTAGCCGCACATCGTGCGGTAGCGCGGGTAGATGTCCTTGAAGACGCGGGCGAGAACGTGGTGGGAGCCGGGTCGCCCGTTGGCGGTCGGCGGCCCCTCGTAGAAGCTCCAGACCTCCGCCCCCTCACGGTTCGCCAGCGAGCGCTCGAAGACGTCGCCGTCGCGCCAGCGCGCCAGCACCCGCTCCTCGAGCTCGGGGAAGGACTGCCTGGGATCGACTGGGTTGAAGCCGGGCATCGGACGATTCTATGAACGGCCGGGTAGGCTCCGGCCCGTGGTCTACGACTTGAACGGCAAAGTGGCGCTGGTAACCGGTGCCGCGCGGGGAATTGGCTTTGAGACTGCGCGCCAGATGCACTTGCGCGGTGCGTCCGTCGCCGTCCTCGACCTCGACGCCGCACAGGCGCATGAGGCGGCCGAGCGGATCGGCCCGCGGGCGATCGGCATCGGCGCCGACGTCACCGACCAGGGGGCGATGCTGGCCGCCGTCGCCGAGGTCGTGGAGAAGCTCGGCGGTCTCGACGTCGCCGTCGCCAACGCCGGCATCGCACAGAAGCAGTTCGCGACCACCCGCGCGATCTCCGGCGAGGAATGGGAACGGGTCTTCGAGGTCGACCTGCTCGGGGTCTGGCGGACGACCCGGGCGGCGCTGCCGCAGATCGTCGAGCGACGCGGGCAGATGGTCGTTATCTCCTCCGTCTACGCCTTCGCCAACGGCATGGGCAACACCCCCTACGCCGTCGCCAAGGCCGGGGTCGAGTCGCTCGGCCGCGCCCTCCGGATCGAGCTGGCCCCGCACGGCGCCAGCGCCACCGTCGCCTACTTCGGCTGGGTCGACACCAAACTGGTCCAGGACGCCTTCGACCAGCCCGACTCGGACCGGATCAGGGACCTCAGCCCCGACTTCCTGATGAAGCGGATCACCCCTGACGAGGCCGGCGCCGCACTGGTGCGCGGGATCGAGCAGCGCACCCCGCGCGTCTTCGCCCCCAAGTGGTGGCGCTACGTCTCCGCCCTGCGCGGCATCGTCAACCCACTGCTCGACCGCCGCATGGAGAAGGACGCCAAAACCGCGGCGCTGATCCGCGACCTCGACGCGAAAACGGTCGACGCCGCCAAGGCGTCAAGCGCGAGCTAGCCGCTCAGCGCGCGGCGGCGCTGCACCGCTTCTGGTAGTCGACTCGCTGCACGTGGTCGTAGAGGGTCTCCGGCGCGATGTCGGCTTCGTTCGGCCACTCGATCGTGTTACCGCCATCGTCGATGGCCAGCTTGCGAAAGAACTCGACATCCCGTAACGGCCCGAAGACGCCACCGTACTCGAGCAAATATGAAAGGTCGACAACGGCGGCGAGTCCGTCGGCAAAGCGCAAGTGGACTTCGTAGCCCTCATGGGGCACCGCTTCGACCAGCTTCGGCGGCATGGCCAAACATGGACTTGATGATAGTGCCGCTCAGCGAAGAGGATCGATTGATTTCAGCTGCCCTTGATCCCGGGCGCGATTCCAGTTAGCCAGCAGCTCCTCTTCGTGGGTACTGGCCCACTTCTTCACCAGAACATCATGATCGTGATGCCGTAAAAACCGCTTATTCGGGGCATGAGCCCCATCGTTCAGGTCAAATGCACACCGAACAAGGCGCGAATGTGTCGACTCTGACGCGTCTCGTTAGTTCACTATGAACTTGAGCGAGTAAGGTGCTCGAGCAGGAGGATCACTGACTCGTAGGGCTCGCCGGTGGCGCGCTCGAGGCCGATCTCGCAGGTGCGGTTGCTGGAGAGCCGGGCGTCGAAGCTGCGGCCGGAAAGCTCGGCAGCCTGGGGTGCGGTTGCGGCTGCGGTCAGCTCCGGATGGGAGATGCCGCGGTCGCCGGCGAAGCCGCAGCAACTCGCCGACGGGGCCACGTAGATGTCTTCGGCGAGGGCGTCGGCGAGCGAGGCAAGACGGCCGGCGAGACCCATGTGCCGGGTCGCGCAGGTCGGGTGGACGGTGGCGGAACCGACCTGTTCGGAGATCTCGAGCCAGGGCAGCAGGCGGTCGTGGGCCCAGGCGACCGAGTCGAGGATCTCGAGCTTGCCGAGGCGCTCGGCGTTCTCCTCGTCCAGCACACCCTCCCCAGGGTCGGCGATGCCCTGCGTGCAGGAGGCCGCGTCGACGACGATCGGCAACGCCCCCTCACCGCTCCAGCCCCAGAGCCGCTCAACCATCTCGTTCACCTTGTGCCGATGCGCCTCCCCAAACCCTTTCGAGCTCCAAGGCAGCCCGCAACAACTGCCGACCAAGTCGTCGGGAACCCATACCGCCAACCCCGCCCGCGCCGAAACCTCCACCAGCGCCTCCACAACCCACGGCCGATGGGCCGATAAGTCGCCTATATGTCCGCTTTGAGGCCCGTCGGCGGCGGGGGGGCCGAAGATGCGGTTGGTGCAGGAGGGGATGTAGACGGCGGCGGCGCCTTCGTGCAGGGTGGGGGGCAGCTTGCCGGGGGCCGGTGGAGGTAGGGCTCGGCCGCGTTTCGTCCGGCGCGCCAGCGGGCCGCCGAGGCGGAGGGCGGCGCGCGAGGCGCCTTCGACCGTGCCCCAGCGCTTCGCCGTCGCCAGCGCAGCCCGTTCGGCGCGGTCAGTGTGGCGCTGGCGGCGCAGTTCCTTGACCAGCTTGCCGGTGTCGATCCCGACCGGGCAGGCGAGCTGGCAGGAGCCGTCAGCGGCGCAGGTCTCCATCGCCTCGTACTCGTACTCCTCGAGCAGCGCTCGCTGCACGGGCGAGCCGGCGGGCTGACGGGCCATCTCCCGCCGCAGGACGATCCGCTGCCGCGGCGTCGTCGTCAGGTTGCGGCTGGGACAGACCGGCTCGCAGAAGCCGCACTCGACGCAGGTGGTCGCCGACTGCTCAATCGGCGGCGTCGTTTTGAGGTTGCGCAGGTGGACGCCGGGGTCGCGGTTGAGGACAACGCCCGGCGAGAGCACGCCGTCCGGATCGGCCAGCTCCTTCACCCGCCACATCAGCGCGGTCGCTTTCTCGCCCCACTCACGCTCTACATAAGGGGCCATGTTGATCCCGGTCCCGTGCTCGGCCTTGAGCGAGCCGTCGTACTTGTCGACGATCAGCTCGACCAGGCCCGACATGAAGGCCTCGTAGCGCTCGAGGTCCTCCTGCTTGGCGAAGTCCGGGGTCAGCATGAAGTGGAGGTTGCCGGCGGAGGCATGGCCGGCTACCCCGGGCAGGAAGCCGTGCTCGCCGAGCAGCGCCTGTAGGTCACGGGCGCCCTCGGCGATCCGCTCCGGCGGCACGCAGACGTCCTCGACGATCAGGGCCGTGCCCGGCAGGCGCAGCCGCCCGATCAGCCCGTGCAGGCCCTCGCGCACCCGCCAGGCCAGCTCGATCTCCTCGGGATCGCGGCTGAAGTCGATCGGCCGGATCGTCTCGCGGCTGGCGAAGATCTCACTGGCCCGGGCGACGTAGTCGTCCAGCCCCTCGTCGCTGTCGGCGCCGAACTCGACCAGCAGCACCGCCGACTCGGGCGGCAGCTCCTTCCACTCCTCCGGGGCGCCGACCATGTTCCAGGCGGCGGTGATCAGCGCCGGGGCGACCATCAGCTCGACCGCGGTGGCGCCGGCGTCGACCAGCTCGCGGACCGGCTCGATCGCCTCGTCGATGCCGGGAAAGTGGACCCAGGTGGTGGTGGTACGGGCCGGCAGCGGCACCGTCTCGAAGACCGCCTCGGCGACGAAGGCGAGGGTGCCCTCGGAGCCGACCACGAGGCGGCGGAAGATCTCCAGCGGCTGCTCGGCGTCGAGGAAGGCGCAGAGCCGGTAGCCGGTGGTGTTCTTGATCGCGAACTTGCGGCGGATGCGCTCGCTCAACTCCTGGTCGGCGCGGATCTCGTCGCGGATCGCGGCGAGGCCTGCAGCGAGCTCCGGCTCGGCCTCGGCGAAGCGCTCGGCGGCGCCGGGCGCGGCGGTGTCGATCGTCGTCCCCGAGGGCAGCACCAGGGTCATCGAGCGCACGGTCGAGTAGGAATCCTTGCTGACCCCGCAGCGCATCCCGCCCGAGTTGTTGGCGATGACGCCGCCGACGCAGGCGATGTCGGTGCTGGCCGGGTCGGGGCCGAGCTTGCGCCCGTGCGGGGCGAGCACGCGGTTGGCGTGGCCGAGCACGGTGCCGGGCTTGACCCGGGCGCGGGCGCCGTCCTCCTCGACCGCGACACCGGCGAAATGGCGGCGCACGTCGACCAGGATGCCGTCGCTCTGGCCCTGGCCGTTGAGGCTGGTGCCGCCGGCGCGGAAGGTGACCGGGATGCCCTTCTCGCGGCCGTAGGCGAGGACCTTGGCGACGTCGCCGACCTCGCGCGCCATCACCACCGCCTTCGGGAAGAGCCGGTAGGGGCTGGCGTCGGAGGCGTAACGGACGATGTCGCCGGCCCGCCCGAGCACGCGGTCGGCGCCGAGCAGCGACTCCAGCTCCCCGCGCAGCGGTTGGGCGACGCCGGCGGCGATCTCGTCGGGGGCGCGGTCGGGCGCCGGTTCGTCTACCTGCGGGGCGAGCGACTCCAGCTTTCGCTCCAGCAGTGCCATGGGATCGCTTAGAAGAGTGACATGCCCTGGGAGACCGGGACTTCGACCAGCTCCGGCTTGGAGGAGGCGAGCGCGGTGGCGAGGGCCTCGCGGACGCCGTCGCGGTCGCTCGCGCGGTGGGCCTTGACCCCGTAGCCCTCGGCGACCGCGGCGACGTCGAGCTTCGGCAGGTCGAGGCCGGGCGCCCCGTTCACCTGCTCGACCTCGGCGAACCACTTGAGGATCGCGTACTCCTCGTTGCGGAGGACGAGGTAGGTGACCGGAACGTCGTAGGCGACGGCGCTCCAGAAGGCGGCGATCGCGTACTGGGCCGAGCCCTCGCCGAGCACGCAGATGACCGGGCGGTCCGGCTGCGCCAGCTGCACCCCGACCGAGGCGGCGAGGCCGAAGCCAAGGCCGCCGCCGGCGCTGAAGTAGTAGCTGCCGGGGCGCGAGAGCCGCAGCTGGTTGCGCAGGGCGAGGGTGCTCGCGGGCGACTCGAGGACGACGATCCCGTCCTCCGGGAAGACCTCGCCGAGGGCGGTGTGGACGGTCGAGGAGTTGAGCGGATCGGTGGGCGGGATTTCCCCCGGCGCCTGGTTCGGCTCCGGCGCCGGGCGCGAGGACTCGGGGACGGCCGCCAGCAGCGCCTCGAGGGTGAGCTTGACGTCGGCGACGATCGCGTCGCCCATCGGCGCCCGCACCGCCTCGTCGGGGTCGCTGGTGATCGCCACCAGCTTGGCGCCGTCCGGCAGCAACGGGCCGGGAATGTACGGGTAGTAGGGGAAGACCGAGCTGCCGACGACGAGGATCAGGTCGTGGCCCTCGAGCGTCTGCCCGATTGGGCCGATCGCCGGTGGCAGGACGCCGCGGAAGTTGGGGTGGCCCTCGGGGAAGCCGAGTCGGACACCGCCGGTCGCCGGCGAGGCCCAGACCGGCAGCCGCTGGCGCTCGGCGAGGGCGACCCCGAGGTCCCAGGCGCCGGCCGCATCGATGTCGGGGCCGGCGACCAGCACCGGGTTGGCGGCGGCGTCGAGGGCCTTGGCCAGGGCCCGCACCGCCTCCGGGTCGGCGGTGGCGCGGGCGGTGACCTTGCGGTCGATCGCGGCGCGGGCGTCGCCCTCGTCGACCTCGGCGTACCAGTCGTCCATCGGCAGCGAGACGAAGACCGGGCCGCGCGGGGCGAGGCCGGCGAGGTGGGCGCCGTGGGCGAGGGCCAGCGGCACGTCCTCGGCTCGCGGTGGCTCGTGCGACCACTTGACCAGGGGGTGGGGCATCCGCGTCGCGTCGCGGTTGGTCAGGTTCGCCTGCAGGGTGATCTGCGCCCGCGCCTGCTGGCCGGCCGTGATCAGCAGCGGCGAGTGGTTGGCCTGGGCGTTGAAGATCGCCCCCATCGCGTTGCCCACCCCCGGCGCGGTGTGGAGGTTGACGACGGTGGTCTTGCCCGAGGCCTGGGCGAAGCCGTCGGCCATGCCGACGACGACCGCCTCCTGCAAGCCGAGCACGTAGCGGAAATCGGCGGGGTAGTCGGCGAGCATCGGCAGCTCGGTCGAGCCCGGGTTGCCGAACATCGTCGTCATCCCGTGGGCGCGGAAGAGGTCGAACGTGGCTTCGCGAACGGTCGGCATCGCCGGAACCCTATCCGGCGGAATTCAAGGCCGGCACGGACGGGTGTCGATATGCATCGGGTGAGGAGCCGATCCACCAACCTTCGCGAGGACATCGAGCGCCTGGGCCTCGTCCTGGCGCTGGCCTGCGCCGTGCTTCTGTGCGTCGCCGCCGCCTGCTCCGCCGCTGGTCCCGGCCCCACCCGCCTGCTCTACGCGACCGGCAAGATCGTCCCGCTCCCCGCCTCGGTCCCCCACGAGGAGGGCGACATGGTCGACCGCCGGATCGTGCCGGACCTGCGCTGGATCGCCCAGCGCTACCCGATCTACGTCACCGACGGCTACTCGGGACCGCTACTGGACGGCGGTCACGCCGGCTGCAACGGCTGCCACGTCAAGGGATCCGACCACTACAACGGCCTCGCGGTCGACATCGTGCCGCTGGGCGGAAGCAGCCGCTGCGACGGCAGCTGGACGGCGATCACCCGCCTCGCTCGCTGGGCCGAGCCGAGCCAAGACCGCCCCGTCCCGCCCTTCCGCTGGGTTGGCTACGACGGCGACGCCGGCCACGGCTGCGGCGACCACCTCCACCTCTCCTGGAACCACGCCCCGGCGGCGCGGTTCCAGCTCGCCGAGTGGGTCGAAGTCTTCCCGGTCGGCCCCGCCGACACGAGCGGCGAAAGGCCGCGCGGGAAAAAGGCTCCGACCCCGAAGCCCCCGCCCGGCCCCTCGGGTGGCATCTCCCAGGCCCGCACCGGCGGGCTCGGGGTTCGCGGCGACTGAGCGAACTCGAAGGATTACTGAGGCCCTGGCCCCAGCGATGCTTCGAGGAAGCCGTGCCGGCTCCATAGGATGGGGCGCCGATGCGCGCCATCCTCGTCGCGATCCTCGTCGCCCTCGCCGCTCCGCTCGCGGCCGGCTGCGGCAACCAGGGTGCCTCGACTCCGGTCGCCTGCCGGGACGGGGCGGGGGCCTACCTCGCCGCCCTCGCTGCCACCCCCGGTCAGGTGAGGCTGGCCGGCGAGACCCCGATCAGCGACTGCTTGGCCGAGAACCAGCAGGGCGGCGACCTGGCGACCGTCGGCGCGGCGATGGTCGAGGTGGCGACCCAGCTCAACGCCCAAGCGCGGGCCGAGCCCGGCGGCGGCGCAAACCTGCGGCTCGGTTACCTGCTCGGAGCTGCCCAGCGGGGCGCCGAACGCAGCGAAGGCATCCACGCCGACCTGATTCGCCGCCTCACTGTCGCCGCCCGTTTCAGCCCTGGCCGCCAGCCGCCGCCAGCCTCTTTCATCGCCACCTACCGTCGGGGCTATGACGCCGGCCGCGATCGCGGCTAGAAGGCGAAGTCGCCGCGATCGACCACCTAGCCCACCACCGGGACCTGGATCTTCGGAAACGGCTCTGGTTTCGCCCCTCCCGGCTTGAAAGCCAGTAGTTCGATCCTCCGTCCCTCGCGCCAGGCGTTGAATGCCTTGATCGTGATCGCACTGAGGACATAGGTCGAGACCCGATAAGTTCGCTCGACTCGGATTCGCTCCAGCAGCGACCGCAGAGCCAATACCGGGCTACCCGACTCCTCGCCGTCCGGTTCGCAAACGGCGTCGAAGAAGGCGCCCCCTTCGCCGGGATCGGCCTCTTCGAACAGATAGATCAACAGCGCCGCGACGCTGACCCGCATATGAGTCGCCCTGAACACCCGGCGCGCGGCGACCAGCGCCTCGCGGACTCTGGGCTCTGCCTGCAGGAGCTCGAGCGCCTCGGTGATCGTCGGTGCGGTGCGGCTGGAGTAGTCGAGCCGAGCGCCGGACCTGTAGCGGTGCAGGAGGCCGAGGACCGCGGCTAGGTTGGTCGTATCGATCTCCTTGTGCAGCGCCAGTACGTCCGAGAGCGTGCGCCGCGTGCCGACGTCCATCGTTTTCTGGGAGGCGACCGGCAGTCCGCGCACCAGCAACATCGGAACCGTGACTCCCGACTCGACGATCGCGCTGAGCCGGTGCTGCCCGTTGAGGAGGGTCCCGTCCACGGCGACCTGAACCGGCTCGCCGTTGACCAGCCACTCGCCGCGTTCCATTGCCCCGGCCAGCTGCCTCACGTAGTCGCGGCGCAGCGACCGATTGCGGGTGTTCCCGTCGAGGATGTCCCGCGCCGCCGCCGGCGTCAGGTCGACCACCTCGCAGTCGAGCCGCCCGTCACCCATCTCCATCTCCATCCCCTCCTTCCGCCGGCGGATCGATCGTGGGGAACTGCTCATTGGCCCGGAACGCCAGCAGGTTGACCCCGCGTCCGGCGCGCCGCAGGTTGAAGGCCTTGATCGTCAGCGCCGCGATGTTGGAGGGTGACTGACCGTAGCTGCGATCTTTGCGGGGTCGGGCGAGCTGGTTGCGCAGGTGGAGCAGGGGGTCGTCCCGCGAGAGGTCGGCGCCGTCGGCAAGCCGCGCGAAGAACTCGTCCGCCGGCCCTGGATCGACCTCGTAGAAAACGCAGTGCAGAGCCGAGAAGACGCCAATCGGCCCCCCCACCTGCTTGGTGACGCGACGGGCTACGCCGACGCTCTTCTGGATTTGTGGCTCCCGCTTGATCAAATCCAGCGCCTGTTGGGCGGAGGGGGCACCGGAATGCGCGTAGTGGATGCGGGTGCCGTTGCGAAGGCGATGGAGGATGCTCACCGCGGCTCCCAGCGCATGGGAATCGGAGTAGCCCTCGATCTTCAGGATGTCGGCCAGGCGACGGCGACGGCCCGTGTCCACCGTGTCCTGAACCTGCATCGGCAGGCCACGCATGATCAGGGAGTCGATTCCCACTCCCGACTCCACCACCGCCTGCAGCCGGTGCTGGCCGTCGAGCAGCGTCCCGTCTTCTGCAACCTTGATCGTCTCGCCGTTTAGCTCCCACTCTCCCCGCTGCATCGCTTCGGCGAGCTGGGTCACCCGGGAGGTCCTGAGGTTGCGGTTGCGGCGATTCTCAGCGAGCAGAGCAACCGCCATGCCCGGCGTGACATGCTCGATCGTGGGTGCTGGCGCCTCAGTGGTGGTCCCCACGCCGGCAACCTTACAGCTTGATCCACGGCTTGCAACTTACAAAGGCGAATCGAGCGTCTGCCAACTGACAAGAAACTAAATTATTTACAACAAGAAAGAACCTGCAAAAACTACTATTTATAGGTTGAACTGGCTGGTTCACACTTTGCTATTTTCTTAGCCTCGGAGCGGGCGCGCTTTTCCAATCGAGATGGGCCGCGTTTGACGCTGTATGCCGCAACGTCTAGCCTGCGGCGCCATGGATTGGCAGGGGCTCACGACTCAGGAGAAACTGCTCCTGGAGACAGTCCTGGCGGCTACACGGGAGGGCGGGGGGCGCGCACCGGTCTTCCAGTACCTCGACCTTAAGCTCCACAGCATGGGCATCGAGTTCCCAGACAGATGCCTGGAAGGAATGTCTTCGGAGTTAATCCGGTACGACTCGCCGCTCGAGGCAAGCGGCGGGGTTAGGTTGCCGGTCCAAGGAATGCTCGTGGCGGACCCAAACGCGCGCGAGCTGCATCACGGCTTCCCAAAGCTGATACGCGCGCTCGTCGACCGCTGGGAGCGCGAGGAGCTGCTCTCACCTGCCCAGGCGCAGCCGGTCGTGGCACACGCCCATGAGCTCTGGTCGCCTCGGCTTGGCTCCAGGACTGAAATGCGCATCGTCGGGCTCCTGCTCGAGATCGAGGAGATCGGAAAGGTCGAGTGGACCGAAGACCCCGCGTCGCCCTGGAGCATCGAGATCGACTTCAGGATTCGCCACTTCGGCAGCGTCGCCAGCCTCGCCGACTACCTGCGAATCCGCTATCCCGACGGCGCCTGAGCTGGATCGCCCTCCGCGGCAGGGGGCGCGCCGGCCGCTGCGGACGAATACGCTCCAGTCCCAACCGACCTTCAATGGAGGCATGCCTTGACTGAGCAGCTCTGGGGTGGCGAGACCACCAAAGCCGTCGACAATTTCCTCGTCTCCGGCGAGCGGGTGCCGGTTCCGGTGGTCCGCTGGCTCGGCCGCCTCAAGGCCGCCGCAGCCGAGGTCAACGGCGAGCTGGGGCTGCTCGACGCCGACCTCGCGGAGCGCATCGCCGAGGCGGGTGCGGCGGTCGCCGCGGGCGAGCACGACGATCAGTTCCCGATCGACGTCTTCCAGACTGGCTC
The DNA here is from genome assembly GCA_963699125.1 of uncultured Actinomycetes bacterium. Classification (GTDB taxonomy): domain Bacteria; phylum Actinomycetota; class Thermoleophilia; order Solirubrobacterales; family 70-9; genus VAYN01. The sequence goes on along the minus strand of OY969417.1, from coordinate 1,946,540 downwards.
CGGCACCTCCTCGAACATGAACGCCAACGAGGTGCTCGCCAACCTCGCCGGCGACGGCGCCCACCCCAACGACCACGTCAACATGGGGCAGTCCTCCAACGACGTCTTCCCCTCCGCCGTGCACCTGGCGGCGCTGGACGAGGTAACGCACGACCTGCTGCCGGCGATGGGCGCGCTGGAGTCGGCGCTGGAGGCGAAGGCGGAGAAGTTCGGCGACGTGGTCAAGGCCGGCCGCACCCACTTGATGGATGCGGTCCCGGTCACCCTCGGCCAGGAGTTCGGCGGCTACGCGGCGCAGGTCCGGCTCGGCATCCAGCGGGTCGAGGCGACGCTGCGCCGGGTCGGCCAGATCCCGCTCGGCGGCACCGCCACCGGGACCGGGCTCAACACCCACCCCGAGTTCGCCGCCAAGGTGCGCGAGAAGCTCGCGGCCGACACCGGGCTGGCGATCTCCGAGCCGCTCGACCCCTTCGAGGCGCAGGGCAACCGCGACGCGCTGGTGGAGTTGTCGGGCGCGCTCAAGATCTACGCCGTCTCGCTCAACAAGATCGCCAACGACCTGGCGCTGATGGGCTCGGGGCCCCGCGCCGGGCTCGCCGAGCTGCGCCTGCCCGAGCTGCAGAAGGGCTCCTCGATCATGCCCGGCAAGGTCAACCCGGTGATCCCCGAGGTGGTGATCCAGGTCGCCGCCCAGGTGATCGGCAACGACGCCGCAATCACCATCGCCGGCAGCCAGGGGCAGTTTGAGCTCAACGTGCGGGTGCCGCTGATCGCCCGCAACCTGCTCGACTCGATCAAGCTGCTCGCCTCCGCCTCGCGCCTGCTTGACCAGAAATGCGTCGCCGGGCTCGAGGCCAACGAGGAGATGACCGAGCGCCACGCCGAGGCCACCCTGGCGACGGCGACGGCGCTCAACCCCCACATCGGCTACGACCGCGCCGCCGACATCGTCAAGGCCGCGGTCGAGTCGGGCCGCTCGCTGCGCGAGGTCGCGCTCGAGCAGGGCGTCGAGCCCTCAGTCCTAGAGCAGGCCCTAGACCACCGCCGCATGGCCCGCCCCCACGAGTAGACCCCCCGGCCGATGGGCCTGAAAGCGGACTATTTGTCCGCTTTCAGGCCCATCGGCCCTAACGCGGGTCAGGCAGGAGCAGCTCGACGTTGCGGTCTTTGGCTTCGCCTTCGCCGATCGGGGCACCGGACTGGAGGTCGTTGTACGACATCGTGCGGGCGGCCGAGGCGAGGTCGTTGAGGTCCATGCCGGCCGCCGACGTTCCCGGCGGCGGTGCCGCCGACTGGCCGATGTGGTCGAGGATCGTGCCGAAGATCGAGAGCGTGCCGTCGTGGTTGTCGAACACCTGCAGCAGGCGGCTCTGCTGCGGCCAGTCGGCCTCGGCGGCGACCCGGATGCTCCAGAAGCCGCCCGGCCCGCTCGGGTTCGGGAACGGGTTGACGAGGTTGTCGTGCGAGTGGCCGGCGACCCAGGCGATCGCGTTAGGGAATTCGTGCAGGAGGTTGACCGCGTCGGCCTCGAGGTGGATCGGCTGCGAGCTGCGGGGGTCGAGGTCACAGCCGGCGTTGAGGTCGTGGCCGAGGGACGGCTGGAAGATGAGGCACGGCGGCGCCAACTCGTCGGGAGCGTCGGCGGTGAGGCTCTCCGGAGCGTGGTGGCTGAAGATCACCACCAGCTGGTCGGCGGCGGTGGCCGCCTGTAGCTGGCCTCTCAGCCATTTGAACTGGGGGTCGTCGATGTTGCCGTCGGAGGTGGAGGCGCCGGTGGGGGTCACGATCGTCCCCGCCTCGGCGACGGTGTCGAGGGCGATCAAGCGCATCCCCGGGGTTGGGCTCCACGAGTAGTAGCCGGCGGCACCTTTGGAAGCCGTCTCCTCGGCGGCGTCGACGTAGTCGAAGCCGTGGCCGTCGGCCTGCGAACCACCCTTGAAGACGTCCTTGTACTGCTTCTTGGAGACGAACTGCCGTTTCGGATCGCCCGGCACCAGGACCGTGTTCTGCGGGCTGGTGAGTAGGGAGGAGAGCAGTTTCGTCGGGTTGAGCAGGGAAGCGAGCAGCGCGGCCGCGTTTTCGGGATTGGAGACCGGGCCGATCGGCTTCAGGCAGCCGGTGGCGACCAGCTCGAAGGCGGCGTTGGCCGCCGCGTTGCCCTGCACGAGGGCGTCGTGGTTACCGAAGGCGACGTAGGAGGGAACGTCCAGCCCGACCGCCTCGAAGGACTGCTGCGCCCTGTCCATCAGGCCCGGGTATTTGGGCCAGGGGGAGTGCGGGCCGTCCGGCTGGTCGGGGTCGTAGAACTCGGGGTAGGGTCCCTCGACGTAGTCGTCGTAGTCCTGGACGCCGGTGTAGCGGGCCGCCTCGGCGGCGCCCGGCACCAGCAGGTTGGGACAGAGCGGGTGTGAGTAGGTGGCTTTGTTGACGCCGCTGTTGGGGTTGAGCTGACCGCCCTCCAGCAGGGTGCGCACCCAGAGCGTCTCGTTTAGCTGCTGGCTGTCGGCCGAGTCGCCGCTGTCGATCGTGAAGTCCATGGCGCTGTGCGCACCGGAGCCGTCGGCGACCGGGCTCGCGGCCGCAAACTGGTTCACCTGGTGGATCGCCGCATCGTCGACCTGGGGCTCGAGCGCCTCCCAAGGCCGCCAGGCGGCGCCGAACGGCAGGTTCAACGGCGTGGAGAGCGGATCAATCACCTCTACCCGGGCGGGTGACTCCTCGTCGGCGAGCTGGAAGTCGGAGAGCTGGCCAAAGTAGACCAGCGAGGTCCGGGTCCCGGTCCGGCCCGGACCTGCCACGGCCAGATCCTGCCGCACCGCGTAGGGCTCCCCGGGGCCGAGCTGCAAGAAGCGGAAGGCGCCTGGTGCGGCGGGGACCACACGCTGCCCCACACTCGTCTGGCCGATCGTGTCGGAGACCGTGGCGCCGGCGGTCGTTACGCCACCCGCGACCGCCGCCAGGACGGCAAGCACACCAACCGTGGCAACCGGTCCCCGAAGCTTCATCTCCCGCTCCTCCACTCAAAGGGTGTCTAGTGCTCGGGGACACTACCATGAACCTACCTATAAATAGGTAGTTTTTATTCCGGGGAGGCGCTCCTCAGCTGTCTTGGGATCGGCGCAGGAAATCATCGAACATCGGCACCGTGAAAGCCGTATCTCCGTGGGCGGGGCTGTAGACCATTCCCTTCTGGATCAGGCTGGAGCGACGGGGTGCCACGCTCTCGACCTTCACTCCCAACTTTGCCGCGATGTCTCCCGACCTGTGGGGTCCCGGACCCAGCTCCGCCATGGCGCTGAGGTATTTCCTCTCCGCCGGCGTCAGGCGATCCATGCGAACGCGGAAGAAGTTCTCATCCAGGCGGCGCTGAACATCGCGAGCGGCGAGCCTCACGTCATCGAGCGTGACCGGAGACTCCGGAGCCGCGTTCCATACGTGATAGCCCCACTCCTGAAGGAAATAGGGATAGCCCTGGGTGAACTGCAGGATGCTCTCGAGCGCATCGTCGGAGAACTCGACCCCCTGATCCTTCGCTGGGGTTGCGAGGACCGCCTTGGCATCGTTCGCCTCGAGCGAGTCTATTTCGGGAAAGTCGAAGAGTCGCTCCGCATAGGATTTCGCATTACCCGCTAATCCGGGCAATTGCGGGAGTCCCGCTCCGGCCAAGATCACCGGCAGGCCCAGCTGGACGGTCCGATGGATGGCGCTGATCAGAGCGCCCAACTCCTCGGAGGTTAGGTACTGCACCTCGTCGATGGCGATCAGCAGGCCTTTTTCGCGATCCTTGACCGCCTCCCCCACGGCAATCAGGAGATCCGTGGTGTCCTCCGCGAGCACCCCTGAATCCGCCTTGCCGGCAATCGGATCGACCTCGATCGCGATCGAGGTTCCGTCTGGAAGGTTGTAGGCAAATGACTTCAGGGTCCCCAGGGCTCGTTTTACAGCGCGGGACACAGCTCCTCTATCCAGTTCGAGCAGAATGGGACGCAACCGAGCCGCGAGCAGATGCTCGAAATCTCCCGTCTCGGGCGCCTCGAGGAACGTCGCGGCCAGACCCTCCTCCTGGGCCATTTGGTCGAAGCGGTTGAGCAGCACGGTCTTCCCCACGCCACGTAGCCCGATCGGCATGATGCTCTTTCCGGGACGTCCCGAGACGGTGCGGCGGAGTGCCACTCGATAGCTCTCGATCAGCTCGTCGCGCCCTAGAAAGGCCGGGGGCTGCGTCCCGGCACCAGGAGAAAAAGGATTCCTGAAGGGGTCCATCCTGATATATCTTACTGCACCTTATCGATCTTACTATGAATACCGATAAGATCAGAAAGATGGGCGCTAGCCCTGCAAAGTGACGAAGCGCTCCTCGGTCAGCTCGAGCACGGCGAAGGCGGGGCCCTCGCGGGTGTTGCCGGAGTCCTTGACGCCGCCGTAGGGCTGCTGGTCGGCGCGGAAGGTCGGCACCTCGTTGATCAGGACGCCGCCGAACTCGAGCGTCCTGCCGGCCTCGAGGCCGCGGCCGATGTCGGCGGTGAAGACGCCGGCCTGGAGGCCGAACTTGGAGTCGTTCGCCATCGCCAGCGCTTCGCCGAACTCGGCGTAGGTGTCGATCGTCGCCACCGGGCCGAAGATCTCCTCGCACCAGACCTTGGCGTCTTTGGGGGGCGAGGAAAGCAGGGTCGGGGCGAGGCAGCGGCCCTCGTCGACCAGCTCGCCGCCGCTCAGCAGCTCGGCGCCGGCGGCGACCGCCTCGTCGACCCACCGCTTGACCCGGTCGCGGTCGCCCGGGGTGATCAGCGGGCCGACGTCGGTGCCGGGATCGAGCGGGTCGCCAACCGTCAGCTTCTCCGCATTGGCGACGAGGCGCTCGGTGAAGGCGTCGGCGACGTCCTCCTGGACGAGGATGCGCTGGATCGAGATGCAGCTCTGGCCAGCGTGGGAGAAGGCGTGGATCTGGGCTTTGTCGGCCGCCGCCTCCCAGTCGCCGTCGGAGTGGACGATCAGCGGCGCGTTGGAACCCAGCTCGAGGTTGACCTTCTTGTGGGGGACGCGGCTGCGGATGTCCCAGCCGACCCCGGCCGAGCCGGTGAAGGTGATCGCGCGGGTCAGCTCGTGCTCGACGATCGCGTTGCCGACCACCGAGCCGGGGCCCGGCACCACGCTGAGCCAGCCCTGCGGCAGCCCGGCCTCCTCCAGGATCGCCGCCAGCTTCAGGGCCGAGATCGGCGTCTGGCCGGCCGGCTTGAGGACGATCGCGTTGCCGGCGGCGATCGCCGGCCCGAGCTTGTGGGCGACGAGGTTGAGTGGAAAGTTGAAGGGGCTGATCGCGCCGACCACTCCATAGGGCACGCGCAGCATCACCCCGAGCTTGCCGGCGCCGGCGGGCGAGGCGTCCATCGGCACCGTGCCGCCGGTCAGCTTGCGCGCCTCGACCGCGGAGAAGGTGAGGGTGTCGACGCAGCGCTGCGCCTCGACGGTGGCGGTCTTGATCGGCTTGCCGGCCTCGGCGGCGATCGTCAGCGCCAGCTCCTCGACCCGCTCGCCGACCAGCTCGGCGGCGCGATCCAGGGTGGCAGCGCGCTCGTGCTGGGGGAAGTCGGCGGAGAGGAAAGCCTCGTGGGCGGCGGCGACCGCGCGCTCGACCGTTGCGGAATCGCCGACTGCGACCCGGCCGACGGCGCTGCCGTCGTAGGGGCTGGCGACCTCGTCCCACTCGCCGGTCTCGATCCAATCGCCGGCCGCGAGCAGCTTGTGATCGAGTGCGTCGATGGCCCGCGTCGCCATTGAAAACAGAGTAGAGCAGGCCGCTACTCGTCGATCGCGAACTTGTTGACCGGAGATGCGCCCACGCTCGCTCGGACTTCTACTGACCTTCCTGCTCTCGCTGACGCTCGCATCGGCGGCAAAGGGCAGCGTCAGCTGGATCGTCCACGGCCGCGGCTTCGGCCACGGCGTCGGGATGAGCGCCTACGGCGCCTACGGCTACGCCCTGCACGGCAAGGGCTACCGCTTCATCCTCGGCCACTACTACTCGGGGACTACGCTCGGCACCTTCTCCGGTTCGCGGGTCGTCCGCGTCCTGCTCGACGTCTCCGGAGACGACGTCGGCTTCAGCGGGGCCACCGGAGCCTGCGGGGTGAGGCTCGAGCCGGAGCGCAGCTACGAGGCCCACCGCTCCGGCAACTCGGTCAGGCTGCGCAGCTCCGGCGGCAAGCGGCTCGCCAACTGCGGCCGCGGGCTGCGCGCGGCCGGCAACGACACGATCGAGATCGCCGGAATCGGTCGCTTCCGCGGCGCCCTGGAGACGGTCCCGACCGAAAGCGACGCAGGCTCGCTCAACGTCGTCAACGCCCTCGCCCTCGAGCAGTACGTCAAAGGGGTGATGCCGAACGAGGTGCCGCCCTCGTGGCCGGTCGAGGAGCTGAAGGCACAGGCGGTGGCGGTGCGATCGATCGCGCTCACGGGAGACGTGGGCGGCAACGGCTTCGACCTCTACAGCGACACCCGCAGTCAGGTCTACAAGGGCCTCGAAAGCGAGTTCGCGCGGACCAACGACGCTGTCGCGACGACCCGCGGTCAAGTCGTCATGTACGGGGGGCGGGTTGCCCAGACCTTCTACTCGGCCTGCTCGGGCGGCCACACCGAGAGCATCGTCAACGTCTTCGGCTCGTCGATCCCCTACCTCGTCGGCGTCCCCGACCCCTACGACTACTACTGCCCGCTGCACACCTGGACGCTGCGCTTCAGCGGTCCCGAGATCAGCTCCCGACTCGGCGGCTACCTCGACGGGCGGCTGAAGAAAGTGGTCGTCACCAAGCGCGGCGTCTCGCCACGGATCATCTCGGCGAAGCTGGTCGGGACCGGCGGCGTCAGCACCGTCAGCGGCGCACAGCTCGAGGCCGCGCTCGGCGGCTATGACACCTGGATGAGCTTCGAGAAGGTCGTCTCCGGCAAGCGGTAGGCCGCGCCGCTCAGCCGTCGGCGTAGGGCTGGATCGGGATGCCGTGGTCGGTCTCGCGCATTCCCAGCTCGTAGGCGCCGCCGGCCGCGAGGGTGAGCTCGCGTTTCGGCAGGCCGGGCCGTTCGACGGTCAGTTCGAGATCGACGACCGAGCAGTTGACGGTGTTGTGCTCGGGGCCCTCAGGGTCGGCGTAGACCCAGCCGACGAAATCCTTCTCGGGGGCCGAGACCCTGCCGCGGACGACGACATCCTTGCCGGGCAGGACGAAGGAGCAGACGGTCGGCTCCTCTTCGATCGAGGCCGAGCGGATCGCCCCGAGCCCGCCGAGGCGGTGCGGCTCACCGTCCAGCATCAGCATCCCCGAGGGGATCCAGGGGCTGGTGCGGCTGCCGAGCCGGACCCTGGCGGCACCGGCGTCGAAGTAGGTCTCGGGCGACTCGGCGAAGCCGGTGCCCTCCAGCCAGACCCAGCGCTCGGCGTGCTCGCTGCCCCAGTTGTGGCCGATCATCCCCGGCCAGCCGGCAACGTCGATCGTCTCGCCGCCGACCTCGAGCCTGCCGTCGAAGTGGGTGAGTGGGACCGGGGCGACGAACTTGGTCCGCGGCAGCGGCGCCTTGTAGAGCCAGTCCGCCGGCAGGTACTTGCAGGGCTCGGCGGCGGTGGAGAAGGTGAAGGACCATTTGGCGACCTGCTCCCCCTCCGCTCCGTGGTTCCTTTGTGACGGAATGGGTGCCAAAGGAACCACGCCCGCGGCGCGGCCTGGCCCGATCTCCGCCCCCGCGACCCGGATCCAGGAGCCCGCCGGGGCCGAGAGCTCCGCCGCCGGCACCGTCACCTTGGTCGCCCGCGGCCCCTCGGCTCTGCGGTCGAAGAGGACGAACCAGATCGAGCCCTTCGGCTCGGCATCGGGGCGCTTGTGAACGGTGTGGCGGATCCAGACGCCGCGGCCACCGCCCGGCTGGCAGGCCTTGATGTAGAAGCTCTCGTAGTGCCCGGCCTTGGCAGCGACCTGCGGGAACCTCGCGCCTTCGTCCATTGCCGGTGCACTCTACCCCGCTCCCGTGGTTCCTTTGGCACACATTTCGTGCCTAAGGAACCACGCGATGAGCGTCAGACCTTGATCGTGATCACGTCGCCGTCGGCGACGACATAATCGCGGCCCTCGATTCGGAGCACCCCCTTGTCGCGGGCCTGCGAGTAGCCGCCGCACTCGACTAGCTGTGCCCAGCCGACCACCTCGGCTTTGACGAACGCTTCCATGATCTCGGTGTGGATCGTGCCGGCGGCCTCCAGCGCGGTGGCGCCGCGGCGCAGCGTCCGCGCCACCGCCTCCTTGTCCTCACCGGCGGTGAAGAAGGTGATCAGGTCGAGCAGCTCGTAGGCGGCGCGGACCAGGCGCGCCAAGCCGGAGCCCTCGACTCCGTAGGACTCGCGCATCTCCTCGGCTTCCCCGGGGTCGAGCTCGGCCAGCTCGCCCTCGATCCGGGCGCTGACCGCGACCGCCCCTGCGCCGACCGCGGCGGCGTGGGAGGCGACCCCCTGCGGCACCTCGGCGTCGCCCTCGTCGACGTTGGCGACGTAGAGAATCGGCTTGGTCGTCAGCGCCCCGAGGTTGACCGCCGCGCCCGGGGCCGCGTCGGGGACGGGGATCGAACGCGCCGGTCGGCCGGCGGCGAGCGCCTCGTGCACCGCCTGCAGCCAGCCGTGCTCGGCGATCGCCTCGGCGTCGCCGGACTTCGCCTGCTTGCCGACCCGGCCCAGCCGGCGCTCGACCTGCTCGTAGTCGGCCAGCATCAGCTCGGTCTCGATCGTCTCGATGTCGGCGAGCGGGTCGACGCGGCCGTCGGGGTGCGGCACGCCGGAGTCGGCGTGGCAGCGGACGACGTGGCAGATCGCGTCCGTCTCGCGGATCGAGGCGAGGAACTGGTTGCCGAGCCCCTCTCCCTCAGAGGCGCCCTTGACCAGGCCGGCGATGTCGTGGAAGGAGATCGTCGCCGGTTCCAGCTCGGAGCTGCGCACCGTCGTCGCCACCCGCTCCAGTCGCTCGTCCGGGACCTGGGCGATCGCCACGTTGGGCTCGATCGTCGTGAACGGGTAGTCGCCGGTCTGGGCGCCGCCCCTGGTCAGCGCGTTGAAGAGGGTGGACTTGCCGGCGTTCGGCAGCCCAACGATTCCCACCTTCATAGCGAGAGCGGCACGATCAGGCCGAGAACGACACCGAGCAGGGCGCCGGCCAGAACGTCGGAGGGGTAGTGCATCCCCAGGTAGGGACGGCCGAGCGAGAGGGCGAGGGCGACGACGAGGGCGCCCGCGGTGGCGGGGTCAACGCGGAACATCGCGGTCGCCACCGCGAACGAGGAGAGGGCGTGGGCGGAGGGGAAGCTGAGTGAGCTGGGGGCGCCGCCGAGCGGCGGCAGGCCCTCGAGCACCGGGCGTGGCCGCCGCACGAGCAGCTTGATCCCGTAGTTGAGGACGATCGCGATCGGCCCCAGCGCGGCGCAGATCAACCAGGCTTCGCGCCGAGAGGGGTCGAGCAGGGCGAGCGCCGCCCCGAGCGCGACCCAAACGGCGGCGTGGTTGCCCGCCCTGCCGAGCGCCTTGGCGATCGACTCCATCTCGGGCGAGTGCCCGCGGGTCCGCATCAGGCGCAGCAATCTGAGGTCGGCGTTCTCCACGGCGCCGCAGGATAAGCCGCTGCGTCAGTATCCGGTCATGCCCTCGGTCAGCGGATACGTCCACACGCCTGGCCATCACTGCGGTTCGACCGCCCTGCGCAACCTGCTCGCCTTCCACGGGATCGAGATCAGCGAGGAGATGGCGTTCGGCCTCGGCGCCGGCGCCTGCTTCTACTACCTGACCCTGGAGGACGCCTCTCCCAGCCGCTGGTTCAACGGCCGCACGGCGCGCCTCGAGGAGAGCTTCCGCGACCTCACCGGGGCGGCGCTGGAGATGCGGACGTTCGCCGAGAGCGACGACGGATCGTGGGAGGCGGCCCGGGCCGAGGTCGACGGCGGCAACCCGGCGCTGCTCCTGACCGACCTCTACTACCTCGACCACTACGGCAACTCCGCCCACTTCCCCGGCCACGCCGTGGTGCTGGCCGGCTACGACGAAGAGGTCGCCCACCTCTCCGACACCGGGTTCGAGGAGCTGCAGACGACCCGCCTCGAGAACCTGGCGAAGGCCCGCCACAGCGGCCACCCCGCCTACCCGCTGTCGGGCCACATGTTCACGGTGTCGGACACGGTCGACCGCGCCCAGCTCGAAGCCGCAATCCCGCGGGCGATCGCACAGGCGGCGAGCGAGATGCTGGAGCCGACCTGGGACGAGTTCGCCGGGCTCCCCGCGGTCGAGCGCCTCGCCGCCGAGGCCGGCTCCTGGCCCGAAGCGGCAGCGGACTGGCAGTGGTGCGCCCGCTTCGCCTACCAGGTGATCGAGCGCCGCGGCACCGGCGGCGGCGCCTTCCGCCTCATGTACTCGCGCTTCCTCGAGGAGGCCGGCCGGCCCGAGGCGCAGCTGGCGGCGGAGGCGGCGACCCGCTGGACGGAGCTCGCGGAAGCGTTCCGCACCGCCAGCGAGCGAGACGAGCCGGACCCGGACCTGTGGGACGCAATCGACGCCCGCGCGAGGTGGGTCGAGGAGGCCGAGACCCGCCTCTGGACGGCCCTGGCCGCATAGAGCGGGCGCGAGCCGGGTAATGAAGGTCGGCTAGGCGCGGCCCGCTGGATTTGGCTTCCCGCTGGGCTTCGCTTATCCCGAGCTGTCCGGACATTCCGATGGATTCCCGACCATTCTGAGGGGGACGATTGAGAGACAGGGGACCGGCCTTTGGGCATCAGATCGGGGGTAGATCAACCCGCCCGGGCTTTGAAGGCGTTTGACGTATTGATTGCGCGAGCGGGATTGATCTCTAATGCCGACTCTCACCACGACAGATCGAGGAAGTTCCGCCAGGAAACGACGCAACGGAGTTCATCGTCGACAAGGTTTCCTTGAGTTGATCAGCGCATTCCGGACCCACGCCGCCTTCAAGAAGCGCTTCGATGGACCCTGAGAACCTCGTGATGGCTTTCGATTCCGCGGGTTCGACTGCCTTCTGATAGCACCACCTGAAGGCTGCTAGACCGTTCTTCTTTGAGCATCTCGCGTTCGCAACCGTGTTCGCATGTTGCAACACCGCCAAAAATCTGTGTTCGGCAATAGAGGTGGCTTTAGCCTCGGCTGGACTCGTGGATGCAGACGAGCCACAGCCGACAATGGCAGTCGCAGAAAGCATCAGCACCAGCGCAGTGAGGCATGCGCTTAGAAGCCAGCGTGTGCGAGCCAGACAGGGACCTCGATTCTGGGAACGTTGATCACGAAGGTCACATGTAATGGAGTGCTGATTCACTGGATCGCCGAGTGTCGTTTTCCGAGCTTGAGGCTGAGGGGCCGCAGATACGGATTTTGCTTCCGTTCACGCTCAACAGCCCGCCGATACGTCTGCATAAGCAATAGTTACGCACACAGGTTTCAGCACCTCTCTGACATTGCTGGCCCTGGCCAAGGTCACGAAGTGATCTGAAACCCACCTGATACGAGTACCTGCACTCCAGGTTGTCGACTTCTACTTACAGAGTTTGAAAGTCGATAGATACCAGGAGGTTGATCTGCTGGGACATCTAATTTCAGGCACTTTCCTGAAATGCCCCCGAGTAGAACACTCCTAATCGCGGGCTTGACTCCCACACCGGGCGATATGGATGAGTCTACGGTCCAATCAGCACCCTCATAGCGTTCGAACTTATAGAGTTTGCTCGGGAGCACCGGCTCGGTGCCAAAGTTCTCCAGCCTTGCGTAAATCGCCTGCCCGGCATGAAAAGACTGCCCATCGATTGCAAGCTGAACCGCAAACCTGGGCCGCACGACACGAAAGTACTCACTGTAGTTTCCCAGTAGTTGACCTGCATTGTTTCTGAACACTATGTCAACGCGATAATACGCGGGTATTCCTTTGACTGCAAAAGCAAGACCCTGCTGTTCTTCGATCTTTACATTGCCTAGCTTCTGCGATCTTTCAGCGAGAGACAGAAGCTCATGTCCTCGGCCGTCAACTCTTATTAGGCGACTATCGATACGCCATCCAAGGCGTCGCTTTTGATTGACCGCACTGTCGGTGAAAACAAACCCGATTTTTCCCGCTCCAACACGCAAACCCTCCCCCAAAATCTGAAGTGAGAGCCTCTTTGGGGCAAAAGGGAGGCGACCCGATGGCGGAAGGTGCCGAACGGGGACCATGCCTTGCAATCTCTTGAGGTAGTCATGCGCAAGGTGGCCGCAGCAAAACCCCGAGTCAAAGGATCGCGCCGACGCACCTAACGATCCAACAGGCCAGACAACGGTCAGCCCTACCACGAGATACAGCAAGGTAATGGACTTTCCCGCTTTGCGATGCATTGCTCTTTTGAAGCGCAGCGTCATCATCACCGACTGGTCACCAAGTGTAATGGCGCCATCCTGCTATTTGAAAAGATAGCCGAGTCGAGGCTCATTTCAGGATAGGGCTTCAGCGGCTCAAAGCAAGTCGCTGGTTCAGGGCTTTCCCACTCCTCGTATCCCCGGGTTAGCATCCCGACCGCAGTGCCGGTGCCTTCAATCCATATAGGCCCTCCACTATCGCCGCCCTCAGTATATTCCCTGAAGCATGCTTCCCACGTAGTCCAGCCAGTCTCTGGGTCTTCGAGATACCGTGGGGCTGCATAAATTGGGCCACATCGCTTTCTATCGGAAGTTATCCCCGTATAACAAACATTGACACCAATTCCCGGAGCTGCTCCAATTGCCGTAATTGGAATTTGAAGACCAGGCTCAGCATAGATCTGACGTGGAACGATGTCGGGATTATCCAAGCGAATCGCGACAGCATCCACGTCTCTGCTTAGGTCTTCATAGTCAAGTCCATTACGAGCGACTTTCCCAATCCATTGCTTTTGGTCTTCAGTGGGGTCGGGATCGCTCCTCCGCAATACTTCGTGACCCAATTCCATGCAGTGAGATGCCGAGAGCAGGAACATCCGCTTGAACGTTCTGTCCGTCCCTTTGATTTTTGCTTGATCGAAAGCACCGAAATTAGCCGTACACTCGCTACCTATAAGTATGGGTTTTACCTCTCCATTGGGACGGTCCTGTAAGCGTATTAGGTCACCAGCACGGATTTGCCCAGAACTTCGTTCCCGTCCAGATTGCAATGGCATAGTGGCGGGTTGATAGTTCACCGTAATAGGAGCAGTTGAACCAAAGATGCCTTGTAAAAAGCCTATTGCCTGACCGACGTTGCTAGCTCCCACGCGAACATTGTTTGCTTGAACATCGACGTCGGCTCCCGTGATGAGGCCAGGCTGATTAGTCGCAGCGGCCGTAATGATTTGCTGTTGAAGGGAGTTGAGATTGGCTAGAGAATGCGTTGGAATTCCCAGAGCAGCAACCACCCGCTCTGGTGCAATTAGACCCGCGCTTGCTTTGAGTGCATCCAGCTGAGTGCTTTGTTGGCTCGTGAAACCAACATAGATTTTGCCGCCGGCACGTTCATCAACACGATACCCAGCAAAGCTGGTGGTGGCGTTAGCTGCTGCCCAGGTTGGTATGGCAGTTGCTGCCTGTGCCTCGTACATAATCCTGTATTCCAACTCCGCCACATCAACCGGCCGCAACGGCACCCCCCATCGTTCCCACGACGTACGCGCCACTTCCCCCAGCGGCGTATGCGGGTTGTTCCACGCCCCGATCAGGTCGAAGACGCGGTCGTTCAGCTCGAGCTCGTCTTTGACCGGGTCGAGGTCGAGATCGAGGCCGTGTTCTTCGCGGAAGCTGAGGATGTCTTTGAAGCTAGGCGGTTCGGGCTGGCCGGGGGGCGGGGGCGGCGTGTAGGGGATGTTGACCCAGAAGCGAATGTTGCCGGTGTGACCCAAGCGGTCAGTGGCGATCACTTCTAGATTTAGGATTCCCGGGGAAAGGCTTCCGGTGTCGGTCACCCACTCGTTGATCAGCTCCTGGCACTCGATTCCTGGTTTTCCTGGGTCCTGTTCGCAGGTCTTCTCGTCGACCAGCGTGCTGTCGTTAGCGATGACCTCGATCGAGTCGATCCCTTCGGGAGAGCGTGCTTCGACCACGAGGTTGTGATCGCCGGTGGAGAGCAGCGTTTCCTTGAACTCGTAGAGGCTGCCGGCGAGGTCGGTGAATTTGGGGTCCTGGGGAGTGTTCCACCACTTCAGCACCGAGCCATCGGCGCCGATGTCATAGGTCACGACGGGCTGATCAGGCGCCATGACCGTCGTGCGGCGCGGTTCGATGGAGTATTCGAGATAGGTGCTCTTCGCCGGTTCAGAGCCAGCCGGATCGACGGTGACTTTGATGGCGCGGCCGGTCGAGTCATAGCCGACTTCGGCGAAGGTGCCGTTGGGGAGCGTGACTTTGCTGAGGCGCCCTGCGTCGTACTCATAACCGGTTTCGCCATCGGGGCCCTCATGAGCGGTGAGCAAGCCGTCGTCATGCTCATAGATGTGCTGGCCCGCCTCCTCACCCTCAAGCCCGCTGATCAGGCCTTCCGTGGCCTCGATCTGCACCGCGGGATCGTCTTCTTCGGGCGCCGGCGGTTCCTCTTCGACGCTCAGCCACTTCTGCACCCGGTTGTTGCCGGCGTCGGCAATCAGGATGTCGCCGCTGGGGTCAGCCTGCAGGCCGACCGGGGCGCTCAGTTTGAGCTGGCCCGCTCCCGAGCCTTCGGCGCCGAAGGAGGCGCGCAGCTCCCCAAGCTGGCTGAAGCCCTCGACGCGATGGTGTTCGATGTCGCCGACCCAGATGGTGCCATCGCCGGCAACGTCGATCGCGAAGGGCTTGAAGGCGGCGGCGCCAGAATCCTTTCCACTGGCGCACGAATTCGCCGGCTTCGTTGAACTCTTGGACACGGTTGTTGTTTTTGTCGGCGACCCAGAGGTTGCCTTCGGGGTCGACGTCGACGCCGGCCGGCTGGTTGAACTGGCCGTTGCCCGAACCGCCAGAGCCGATGACTTTGACGAATTCGCCTTTGGAGTTGAACTTCTGGATGCGGCTGGGCAGGATGCTGTTGGTCACCCAGATGTTGCCTTTGGCGTCGATTGCGATGCCTTCGGGGGCGAAGAATTTGCCGTTGCCGCTGCCAGAGCCGCCGAACTGGCTCTTGTAGGCGCCTTCTTTGGTGAACTCCTGAACGCGGAAGTTGCCCTTGTCGATGACCCAAACGTCGCCTTCGGGGTCGATCGCGATCGCGACGGGCTGTTTGAACTGGCCGTTGCCGGTGCCTTCAACGCCGAAGGCTTTGATGAAGTTGCCGGTGCCGTCGAACTTCTCGATCCGGTTGTTTTCGCGGTCGACGACGTAGATGTTGCCCTGAGCGTCGATGGCGATGTCGGCGGGTCGTTTGAACTGACCGTTGCCGCTGCCTTCGGCGCCGAAGGAGGACTGGTAGGACTTGGCGGGGTTTCGGCTCAACCACTTCTGCACCCGGTTGTTGCCCGTGTCGGCGATCAGGATGTCGCCGCTCGGATCGGCCTGCAGGCCGACCGGGGTGCTCAGTTTGAGCTGGCCCGCCCCTGAGCCTTCGGAGCCAAAGGAGGTGAGCAGCTCGCCGTAGGGAGTGAATCCCTCGACGCGGTTGTGTTCGATGTCGCCGACCCAGACGGTGCCGTTGGCGTCGACGTCGATCGCAAAGGGCTTGAAGGCGGCGGCGCCGGTGCCCTGCCACTGGCGCACGAATTCGCCGGCTTCGTTGAACTCCTGCACCCGGTTGTTGTTCTTGTCGGCGACCCAGAAGTTGCCTTCAGGGTCGACGTCGAGGCCGGCGGGCTGGCTGACCTGACCGGGGCCCGAGCCGCCGGTGGAGATGACTTTGACGAATTCGCCTTTGGAGTTGAACTTCTGGATGCGGCTGGGCAGGATGCTGTTGGTCACCCAGATGTTGCCTTTGGCGTCGATTGCGATGCCTTCGGGGGCGAAGAATTTGCCGTTGCCGCTGCCAGAGCCGCCGAACTGGCTCTTGTAGGCGCCTTCTTTGGTGAACTCCTGAACGCGGAAGTTGCCCTTGTCGATGACCCAAACGTCGCCTTCGGGGTCGATCGCGATCGCGACGGGCTGTTTGAACTGGCCGTTGCCGGTGCCTTCAACGCCGAAGGCTTTGATGAAGTTGCCGGTGCCGTCGAACTTCTCGATCCGGTTGTTTTCGCGGTCGACGACGTAGATGTTGCCCTGAGCGTCGATGGCGATGTCGGCGGGTCGTTTGAACTGACCGTTGCCGCTGCCTTCGGCGCCGAAGGAGGACTGGTAGACGGGTGCGGCAATCGAATCCGGATCGGGAGGCTCGCTGGTGCTCCCCGGGTCCTCGATGGCAATCTCCGATAAGACGTCGCCTTCATAGCCGTAGTCGATCCGCGAGTAGTTACCGGTTCGTAGCTCCTCGGCACGCCCGCCCTCATCGAAGCCGATCGAGGCGGCGCTTTGTCCGGTTTCATCGCGCAACTCATAGCCCGCCGGCTCCTTGATCACCGCTGCCTGCAGGACCGGGTCGAACTCTTCTTGTCCGGTTTCGCTCGGCAGCTGCACCCCACCCTCGATGGCGCCGCTCGCGTTGAGCATCTGGGCTTCATCGGGCGCGGGGGAACCGCCGGTGTCGATCGGCTCCAAGTCAGGCGTCTGGGCCAGCGTCCAGCCGTCCCCCCACTCGGTGTCCTCCGCCTCGGGGAGCTGGGAGTTGTAGAAGCGTTCGACTTCGAGGTCGGCGCCGTAGCTTTCGACCTCGACGTCGCGCTCGTGGTAGACGACGTTGCCGTTCATCACGTTGACCGCGAGTTCGGGGCCGTGGTTGACCTCTTCGTCTTCGTGGTTTTTGCCGTCGGGCAGCGGGAAGTGCTGCATCACGTACTCGTCTTTGATCCCGGTCGCCGGCACGTATTCGAACTCGACGTCGCGCTCTTCGAGGTTGCCGGCGCCGTCGGTAACCCCGACCGTGAGCGTGTGTTTGCCGGCGCTCAGTTTGCTCACTTTGAGCGCATAGGTGACGTTCATCGCGCAACTGGTGTTCGGGCAGCTCTGCTGCCAGAGTTCTTCGGGGGTTTCTTTGCCGTCGAGGGCGACGCCGATCGCGACCACTCCCGAGCGCTTGGTCGCATTGCTTTGGAGGCTGCCATCTAGGGCGTCGATTTTCAGGTTGTAGACGGGGAGACTGAGTTCGTCCCATTTTTCGGAGTCTCCGCTATCGCCTTCTTCCTCGTCGGTCGCGAAGGCGAGCTGGCCGCCCAGATCGACTATCGGCGGGGTGCGATCGACCTTCATCGTGAACTGGTAGGTCCCCGAGACCTTGCCGGTCGGGTCATAGGCCGAGAGTTTGTTTTCGGTCGTGATCCCCTCGTCGAAGCTTTTCCCGGTCAAGTTGAAGGTCGCGGTGTGGGTGGTCAGACAGGGATTGGTGCGGTTGCCCTTGCACTGACTCTGATAGGGGATATGCGGGATCGTCGCGGCGCCTTTGGGGCTGATCTCCACGTTCTGGACGCCGAGACCGGTGTCTGCGGCCTGGGCGGTGATCGTGAACGGCGTCACCCCGCTCACCCAGCTGCTTGGGATTCCCTGCACCCAATTGAGGTAGGGGTTTTCCCAGTCGTTCAGGTAGACCAGCGCGCCGCCGACCATGATGTCGCGCCAGCAGGGGATTTCGACTTTCTGGCCGGCCATCGTCAGGCCGACGTGCAGGGAGCGGCCCCAGCCCGGCGGCAGGTTGGCATAGCCCTGGGAGTTGGCGAGGTTGTACTGGAGCTGGGTCCAAGAGCTGTCGCCCCAGAGCCCGACGTAGTCATCGGGCTGCTGGTAGCTGACTTTCGGACAGCCGTGGTTGTCGCGCCAGAAGGGCAACAGTGAGGCGCCAGAGATGTAGCTGTGGATGTTGGGGGCGTTGTAGACCCAGCGGCCCCAGGTACCGGCCGGATACCAGCCGTTTTCGGTGGAGACGAAGAGACCGCGGTTGGAGCCGCCCCAGCAGCGGTAGATGCAGGAGGTGGAGCCGTGGATCCAGGGGCCGTAGTTGGTGCCGTATTCCCAGATGCCGTTGGTTAGCGCATCCAGGCCGTAGCCGTTGAACCAGTTGTTGGTGTACCAGTCGTCTGGGTACAAGACAGCGGGATCTACCAGGATCGGGTAGGCGAAATCGCCGTCGCGATGGGGTATCCCCAACTCGATCGAGTCGCCTTCGACCCCGAGCTCGACGGGCACAGACGCGCCCTGGGCATCGGTCGCGCTGGGGGGCATGATCCGAGCCAGGAGGGCGTCGTCACGGAGTACTTCGGCGCCGCCGTTGCCGTCGGAGGTAAGCTCGGCGCCCTCGGGCAGGTGCAAGCCGTAGCGCAGGGACTCGGGGCTCTCGACCGAGCGCAGCTGGTCGAAGAACTCCACGCCGGCGGTGGTCGGTGAGACCATGCGGTCGGTGTCGGTGTAGAGGTCGTGGTAGAGGACGTTGCTGTCGCCGAAGCGCTGCCCGCTTGCGTCCTCTTCCTCGGCGATCGCAAAGAAGGCCAGCCCATCATCGCCCACCTTCACCGCTTCGCCCGCGGTGGGCGGAATTTCCAGCGAGGTGAGTGGATTGGAGGGCTCAAAGCCCTCGGCGGTGGCCTCGAGGCTGAGGTCGAGCTTGCGCAGCTCGCCATCCTCCGCGGTGACCCGCAGAGGGATCGTGCTTTCCAGCAGCTCACCCTCGCCTTCGTGCTCGACGGTGGCGGTGAAACGCCCCGCCGATTGCACGATGCTGACCTCCGAGAGGGCCCGGGCGGGGTCGTCGTTGAGCGTCTGTAGCTGCTCGGCGAACTTGTCACCGAGCAGCTGGCCGGCCTGCGCAGCGGAGAGCTCGGTGTAGGCGAGACGGGAGGCTTTGCGCGCTGCAGCTGCCTCCGGCGTCTCCAGCCACTCAGCCAGCGCCCGTTCTTCGTTTTCGATCGCAGCGATGCCGGCGGAGATGTCTTCGGCGGTGGGCTGGCGAATCTGATCGGAGCTGGGTCCCGCGGGCGGGGGCGCCTCGAAGTATTCCCTCGGGGACCCTTCTTGAACCGCGGCGTCCTCGGCGAGGACCGGGACCGCGGTACTGGCGAGAAGAAGTGATACGAAAGCGAAGATCCAGCGCAGGCGGCCAAAGAAGAAGGGCCTCCTCGACGAGAGCCGTCCATCCACGAAATGCCCCCGCTCGACGCGATCGTCCTCCCTGCGAAATGACCTCACTAGCTCCCCTGTCGTTTGAAGTACTTACCTAGTACCGATTGCGATATCTCTATCAGCCCATAACTGGACTCATATACTGAATATTTGAGCGATTAATCCGTTCCGTCCAAGAAATGCCTCCTGCTCAGAGAATTGAGCTTGGAGGGGGGAGGGAGATGTAGAGGAAGATCGTCGACCTCATCCGCAGGTATCCGAGGAGGGCATGTGGATCCTCTTCCCAACTGGCCGGTCGGCCCTCTGGTCGAACCGGCACGAGGATGCGCGGAGCGCCTGGGAGAGATACTCAGAGGCGCTCCGCCTTGCTGCGCTCTTGCTGGTTGCCCTGCCCAGCAGTACGCAGGGAACCGTTCTGCAGCAAGCCTTTGCGAAGTCGGTCGAGGGACCGAGTTGCAAGGGCGCCCGTCTGGGGTGAAGAGACGGGCGCCCCAACAACTTTGGTCTTGCCGTGCGCCTGTCCCTGGCACAGACGCCTCCCCCTGTTGGCAAGTCGCATTGAGATTCGGCCTTATTGGCATCGCTCCTCATTTCCCCTTAGAGCGAGCAGCCTCGAAGGCTGCAAGCCCAATCACGAGCGGCATCAAGCGTTCGCCGCTCATCCTGGCGCGCTGCTGACTTTGCTCGTGGACGGCCTTAAGTTGGGCGGTCGTCGCCTTCATGATTTCAACGACCTGCTTCCAGCCAACCTTGTCAACGGAGATGCCGAACCACGAGAAAGGTGTGTCGTCTCGGCCGTCGATCGTTCCCGCTTTCAAGGCGACGATCACCTTGGCCATGAAGGTCTTCAGGGATGAGGCAGTAACGCTGCCTCTCAAGGAGCGAGGGACCTTGCGCCAGTCCTGATGGCCTATGAAGGAGCGGGGCTCGGCGCGATAAAAATGCTCATAAGCACCTCGCTGAGGATCAGTTCGAACTAGCTTCACGACTTCGCATTCCTTCAAAACCCTTACGTGATAGCTGATGCTGCCGATCGGCTCTTTCAGAATTGCCGCTAGTTCCTTAGGGCTCGCCTCTCGTTCGTTGAGGATCTGGAGGATCTTCACCCGCAGGGAATAACCGAGCGCGGTGACTAGCTGTTGATCGATGGGTTCGGGGTCTGACCACTTCGGCATATCAGTTCTCAACCATCCACCCTTTGCAGGGCAAGGATATAAAAGTAGGGCTCATCGTTGTGTGGGTCAGAGGGCGAGGCACAATGAGACCTTGGAGAGACTCTCTATACCCCCGCCCCTCTTTAGAACTACGCTAGTGCGTTAGCCTGCTTGAGAAGTCATACTCTGACAGACCATTACCGTCTCGCCTATACCGATTTTCAAAACAGGTATTGCGGAACGCTCAGCGATCGCTGGAGGGAGTTTTGATGATGCCACTGGCGGGCTCGTGTGGGGTACTGCGATGCCGCTCAAAACCGTAAGAGGCGATGACATACGTCTTGCCTGGGTCGTGGTTCTCGGCGCGGCGATTCGCCGCTTCGGCCGCGATCTCTTGCATGCGGTCCCAGTTGCGCTGCTGCTCGTCTGCCAGATCTTCGCGACCCGGATGGTCGAGAACAATCGGCTGCCAGGCGAGCCACACCCGCGGGTCGCTGTGCATCTTTCCCGCCCACAGGGCAGCGAGCGCCTCGGCGGCTGACGCCTGCAAGATCAGGGCGGCGGTGACCTGTCGTTCCTCGGGTGTCATGGCGGCAATGGCCTCATCCGAGAAGAACGGCAATTCGACCTGCCGGTAGTAGATGATCGTGTGGTTGCGCTGTTTTTCGGCGAATGCTTCTTCGATCGAGCCGTCTTTGAGCAGCTCCTTGATGTGGTGCCAGACCTTGCTGTGGGGCTGCCGCAGGATGCGGGCCAACTGGCTCACATTCGCTGGTCCCTCATGCAGGGCCGCAAGGATTTCGACGCGGAAGCGGTGACCGATACCACGGCTCGTCACTTCCTCGATCCGCCTGCCCCCCTCTACGAGGCGAGCTTCTACTGCCACACCACTAGTCATCCGCCGTCCTCCAGTTGATCAAATTCCCCATAGTCAGCCCGGTTGATCTTAAACCTCTCTCGCGCTAGGTGATTCCAAAACGCTCAGCCAATAGCTGACGTTCAGGTTTTCCTTAACGTGACTCCGAACCCGGCCGTGGGGGCTGGGCACGGAGGAGAGGAGGTGAACCGGATGGTCATCAAGTCCATCGCGCACGTTTTCTCAAGCGTGCACGTCATGAAGCACGCCTAAGCGCGAGTTAGCGCTGGCAGGCCCCGCACTCCTCTCCCTTTGGGAAGGAGCGCGGGGGTCTGCCGCTGACGGCGACGGGCGAGCGCTTTGCGCCAAGTGCCGTGCGAAATCCACCGGCTACAGCCGGCCTAATTTGGCTCTGGGACGGGGAGAGTCGGAGTTCCTCCTCCGAATTCGATCGAAAACCCCTTGCGACACCTGGGTGATTGGGGGTAGGTCTTGGACGCCTCCGAAACTTGAGGCTCAGAGCGCATATCGCTCTCATTCGTAATGGGCTGGCCTTAGCGCACAGGGATCGAAAACCGAGCGGGATTCGGACCCGAAATTGAAAGACAAATTGAGAGACGGGCTGACCGGGAGACAGAGCCAGCGCCGCTCCTTTCCTAGAATGAAGCCGATCCGCCGGCGTAGCTCAGTTGGTAGAGCATTTCATTCGTAACGACGCGCCGCGTCACGGCCCGCCTCCGGGCGAGGCCGTAGTTTGGCGGCGATGGACGCAGGGTCGCCCAACTGGAAGAAGTGCTCTCGGCCGAGCTGTCGCGGAGCGGTCGTCTCGCAGGGGCGCTGCCTTCCGCACCTCGGTCCCGACATCAGAGATGCAGTCGATCGGCTGACCCAGCAGGGGAAACCGCTCGACCTTCGCGGCTGCGAGGCGTCGGAGCTTTCACGGGTGCTCGGCGTCCTGCAGCAGAGAAACGGGGAGGTCTACTGCCACGGCCTGCTCGCCTCGGACCTGCGCGGATCCGGAAACGTTGATCTGATCGGGTCCCAGCGAGACGACCGCTCTCTACCCCTCCACGTCGCCGGAGACGTCGATCTCTCGCGCTCGGAGATGGGTCGCATCAGCCTGCGCGAGGCACAGATCGAGGGGCGCCTGCTCCTCGACGGGCTGCGCTGCCTGGAACTGGACGCCACCGAGACGACGGTGCGACAGGGGGTGAGCGGGGATGACGTCCAAGTCGAATCGAGTCTGGGATTCGTCCGCTGCAACGCCTCCTCGGTCGAGCTGCGAGCGGTCGCCGCCGGCGCGACCGACTTCAGCGAAACCACCCTGGGACACGCGTCGCTGGAGGGGAAGCTCGGCGAGAGGGCGCTGTTCAACCACTCGAAGATCAGGGGTGACCTCCGGTGCCCAGGCGCGCTGTTTGGGGGCCACGTCTCCCTGGTCGCAGCCCGGATCGGCGGGAACGTCGACCTGAACGGCGTCGGAGACATCAGCTCGCTCGACGCGCGCAGCCTGAACGTACTCGGAGATCTCGACCTCCGCGGCAGGCTGATATCCCGTTCGCTCGACCTCGGCAAGGCCAGCGTCGGCGGTGCGGTGCGGCTCTCCGGCGGAACGGTCGCCTCCACCGCAGGCTTCGAGCAGATGAAGGTCTCGGGCGGGATCGACTTCCGCCGTTGCCGCTTCCTGGGCCAGACGGACTTCAGCGCGGCCGAGATCGAGGGCGAGCACGCGGACCTGAGCGACGTCACCACCGACCGCCGCGTCGACCTCGCGGTGCGCTGCACGACCGTCGACCTGCTCGGAGCGCATTTCAGGGACGGCCTCGACCTCCGGCTCGGGGACACGGCGGTGCGACTGGACGCGACCCGCTTCGACGCCATGTCGTCGATCTCGGGCCCCGCCCTGGAGCGGGCCAAGGTCGTGTCCCTCTACCGCGCCCGCCTCCGCGGGCTGACGCTGGCTCACGTGGATCTCAGCTACTGCCTGATGGGCGGTGCGATCGACCTCGACCAGCTCAGCCTCGGCGAGGGAGTCTGGTTCCACCGCGCCCCGCAGCCGATCCTGGGTCGCTGGGGAGCCCGGGGGAGGCAGGTGATCGCTGATGAGGTCGAATGGCGACGGTGGGGCTCGGGCGGCCCGACCTGGAAAGGGGAGAAGAGGCCGAGGGAACTGCAACCGGAGCGCCTCCGCAGCGAGCGGAAACCACTGCCCGCCGCGGCGGTCGAGGAGCTGTACCGAGCGCTGAGGACCGGCAGGGAGCGGTCGGGGAACTCCCCGGGGGCGGCGGACTTCTACTACGGCGAGATGGAGATGCGCCGCAGGCGGCCGTGGTCGGACGGGTGGGCCGAGAGGGCGATCGTCTGGGCCTACTGGGCAACCTCGGGCTACGCGCTGCGCGCGAGCCGGGCCCTCTTGGCCCTGCTCGTCCTTTGGGGGCTCGGCGTCTTCTATTTCTCGCAGCTGGGCGGGCTCGTCGGCTGCGCCAGCCTGGACGAAACGATCGTCCTGACGGCCTCCAGCGGCCTCGCCTTCGTCCACGCCCCTCCGGACAACCTCGCCCTCAGCACCGGCGGGGAAGGGGCGCAGCTGGTGCTCCGGGTCGGAACCGCGATCCTGCTCGCGCTTGCGGCCCTGGCGTTGCGGGGGCGGGTCAAACGCTAGGGCCGCCGACCGCCACCCCAAGCGATGCGAAGTAGGCGAACCAGTTGCCGGAGTGCTCGGTGTAGGAGAGGCCGGCCTCGGCGGCCTCGCGCTTGAGGCTGGCCAGGGTCGTGAAGTGAGGGTCGCCGAAGAGCTCGCCGACGACGAGGCGGCCGTCCGGCTTGAGCACGCGCCGGATCTCCCGCAAAGCCGCCGCGGTGTCCGGGATCTCGCCGAGGACGGCGGTGAGGATCACGGCGTCCATCGAGGCGTCCTCGTAGGGCAGCGCGGTGGCGTCGCCCTGGGTCGGGATCAGGTTGGTGAGGCCGCGCTCGGCGGCGGCGCGCATCGTGTGGTCGAGGAACTCCTGCTGGAGGTCGAAGAGCTCGAGCTTGCCGTCGGGGGCGATCCATTCGGCGATGTCGAGGCTGTAGTAACCGGTGCCGACGCCGAGCTCCAGCAGGCGCTCACCGGGCTCGGGGCGCAGGACGGTCCGCAGGCGGTCGCGGGTGACGATTGGGTGCGGGGCTTCGACCCAGAAGCGCTGGCCGTAAGGGCAGGCCGAAGGGTTCTTGCGCCACCAGAGGGCCGCCGCCAGGGTCCCCGCCGCCGCGGCGCCGAGCAGGAGGCGCGGGCGCATCAGCCGCCGAGGCTGAAGCCGACCCGGTGCTCCCCGGAGTCGATGCGGAGGAAGGCGACTTTGCCGAGGTAGAGGGAGATCACGCCGTCCTCCGTGTGGAGGTCGTGCCAGCCGCCCTTCTCGAGCTGCTTGCGCAGGTCCTTGAGGTCGGCCTCGGCCAGGCGGGCGGAGATCACCTGCCCGCCCTCGAAGCCGATCTCGACTCGCTGTGCCTCGGCCATCAGTGTCCTCCCGCGGGTTCGACGATCTCGGTCAGTACCCCGCCGGTCGAGCGGGGGTGGAGGAAGGCGACGCGGCTGTCGCAGATGCCGACCCGCGGCTCGGAGTCGATCAGCTCGATCCCGGCGGCGGCGATCCGCACCAGGGCAGCGTCGATGTCGTCGACCGCGTAGGCGACGTGGTGCAGCCCTTCGCCCTTGCGGGCGAGGAACTTGCCGACGGCGGTGTCGGGGCCGAGCGGCCGTAGCAGCTCGACGTGACCGTCGCCGACGTCCAGCAGCACCGCCTCGACGCCCTGCGACTCGACCGTCTCACGATGGGCGAGCGACATCTCGAAGCTCTCTTCGTAGAGGGCGATGGCGGCGTCGAGGTCCTCGACGGCGACCCCGATGTGGTCGATCCTTCCAAACACGGCGGCCAGTCTATGCGGCCGGCGGCAGCTCGTCGCCGCCGTTGCCTCGCTCGACCCGGAGGATCTCCGCCATCGCCGCCAACCCGACCTCAAGCTGCTCGGGGGTCGGCTCCCTGGTCGCCAGGTGGCGCTGGATCTCCCGGCCCGGGGTGTGGAAAGCCTCGGCCAGCGGGTCACCGTGGTGGCGATCGCTCCAGGCGAACATCTCGACCGCGAGCGAGGCGCCACCGAGACCGACCGCGGCGCGGGCAGCGGTGCTCGGGTGCTCGACCAGTCGCTCCAGCATCAGCGTGCCGCCGGCCGACAGCAGCATCATCGGCGCCATCAGGTTGGAACCGCAGCGGTCGTGCTCCTTGGGCACCGTGGCGACGTCGTCGATGCCCTGCTCGTAGGCGGCGATCGCCTTGTGCTCGACTCCGTGGTAGGCGGCGAGATCGCGGTCCATCAGCGCCACCACAGCGGGCAGCGCGCCCAGCGCTTGGACGAGTCCCTCGCGCAGGGCCGAGGCCGGCGCCCGCCGGCGCAGCAGCCCGGTCGCCGCCAGGGTCGCCCCGGCTGCGGCGATGACGCGCCAGTCCTCGAAGGGGAGTCGTGCCGCCGGCAGCCGCCGCCGCGCCAGCGGCAGCACCGCCATCGCCTCGGCCAGCTTCAGCGGACCGCGCAGGCCCGGTACCCGCGCCACCAGCTTCGGAGCCAGCTCGGGCTTGCGCTCGGAGGCGACCTGGATCCGGCCCTCGCGGTCGCGCACCGCCGCCGACCAGTGCGTCGGCCCGTGGATCAGCAACCCGTTGCGGAGCGCCATTCCCCCGAGTCGCAGCCGCTCTGCGTCCTTTGGTGCCACCTGGCCACGATAGAGGCTCCAAGCCATCTACTGTGCCCGCCCGTGGACCTGCTCCTGCTCGCGATCTGGTCGTTCGCGGTCGCCGTCGCCGGCGGCATCGCGGGCCTGGTGCTCGGCAACCTGCGGCTGCCCGTCGTGCTCCAGTTCTCCTCCTCGGCGTCGGCTGGAGCCGGCGCCAACGTCGCGATCAGCGCCGCCTCGGCGCTGACGGCGTCGATCGCCCACTGGCGCGGCGGCCGGATCGACTGGCGCCTGTTCTGGCTGATGGCGCCGCCCTCGCTGATCGGTGGCATCGCCGGCGGCGCCCTCTCGGGCCTGCTGCCGCAACGGTTGCTGCTGGGCACGATCGCGCTCGTCGTCCTCTACGGGGCGCTCGAGCTGGTGCGGCGGCAACGGCGGCCGGTCCCGCAGGAGCCGAGCGCGGGAGGGCGCTGGACCGCGATCACGATCGCCTTCGCGGTCGGCGTCCTCGGCGGCCTGGTCGGGCTGATCCTCGGCACCCTGCGACTGCCGGCGATGGTGCGCTGGCTGGGAACGACGCCGAAGGCGGCGGTCGGGACCAACGCGGCCACCGGCGTCGTCGTCGGAATCGGCGGCCTTCTCGGCCACCTCACCAGCGGCGTCGACTGGGACCTGCTCGCGGCCGGCTGCGCCGGCGCGGTGCCCGGCGCCTATCTCGGCGCCCACCTGACCGGGCGCCTCGATGACAGCGCCCTGCTGCGAACGATCGCCGCGATCCTCGTCGTCGCCGGCCTCTCGCTCGGCGCCCAGGCGATCTTCTCCTGACTCCAGGACGTGTCTGAGCTCAGGGGGTCTTATGCACCCTGAACCTCAGACACGTCCCGAAATACAGAGGGCGCCGAGACCCAGTCCCCTCTCGGCGCCCTCTCCCCCCTGTTTAAGTCCCGACCGGAGGCCCCCAGTCCAGGCCTCCGGCCGGTATGTCGGCTCTCCCTGGCTCTAGCTTGGAAAGCCGACTCTTAAACCCGGCGTTCTCTGGGAAGTTGCGCTCGTTACTTGGGCTTGCGAAATCTCTCCCGCAGGCTCGCCAGCCGGCGCCCCAGCTCGGCCTCGAAGCCGCGGTCGGTCGGGGCGTAGAAGCGGCGGTCCTCGAGGCCGTCCGGGAGCAGCCGCTGGTCGCTGACGCCGCCCGGTTCATCGTGCGCGTAGCGATAGCCGCTGCCGCGTCCGAGCACCTCGGCGCCCGGGTAGTGAGCATCGCGGAGGTAGTCCGGCGGGGTCTTGGCGCCGTTGGCGCGGACCTCGGCGCGAGCGGCGGAGAGCGCTTTGTAGGAGGCGTTGGACTTAGGCGCCAGCGCCAGGTAGACGGCGGCCTGGGCGAGGTTGAGGGCGCACTCCGGCAGGCCGACCCGGTCGACGGCGCGGGCCGCGGCGTCGGCGACGAGCAGCGCCTGCGGGTCGGCGTTGCCGACGTCCTCGGAAGCGAGGATCACCATCCGGCGGGCGATGAAGCGGGGGTCCTCCCCGCCCTCCAGCATCACCGCGAGGTAATAGAGCGAGGCGTCGACGTCGGAGCCGCGGGTTGCCTTGATCCAGGCCGAGACGAAGTCGTAGTGGCGGTCCCCCTGGCGGTCGTAGTCGAGCGCCTTGCGCTGCAGCGCGTCCTCGATCGCGGCGACGTCGATCGGCTGCCCCTGCGCTCGCTCGGCCGCGCGCTCCAGGGCCGAGAGCGCGACCCGGGCGTCGCCGCCGCTGCGGTGCGCCAGCATCTCCAGGGCGCTGTCTTCCACCGGCGGCGGCTCGGCCAAGCCGCGCTCGGAATCGTCCAGTGCCCGCCGCAACAACTCCTCCACCTGCCCCGGCTCCAGCGGCCGCAGCTCATATATCTGGCAGCGCGACAACAGCGCCGAGTTGACCTCGAAGTAGGGGTTCTCCGTCGTCGCCCCGATCAGCGTCAACAGCCCCTCCTCGACCGCCGGCAGCAGCGCGTCCTGCTGCGCCTTGTTGAACCTGTGGATCTCGTCGAGAAACAAAATCGTCGGCCTCCCCGACCCTGCTCTGCGCTCGCGAGCCCTCTCGATCACCCCTCGGATCTCCGCTTTGCCGGCGTTCACCGCCGACTCCTCCTCGAACGCCCCCTCCGCTCCCGCCGCCGCAATCCGAGCCAAAGTCGTCTTCCCAGCCCCCGGGGGGCCATACAAAATCGCGCTATGAGGATGCCCACCCTCGATCGCGATCCGCAACGCCGACCCATCGCCGAGGATGTGCTCCTGCCCCACCAGCTCCTCCAAAGACCGCGGCCGCATCCGCACAGCCAGCGGGGCGTCAGCTTCGGGCGCAGTCGACTGCAGGAAGTCCCCCTCGCCGCTATCGAACAGTCGCTCGGCCACTGCCGCTGAGTATGACCAGGTGACTGGAGGCGCTTGCCGGGAGCCGGGGGAGGTCTCGCGGGTGCCTCGCGAAGCGGCTCCGCAGAGTGGTTCACAGCCGCGAAGCGGCACCTGGTTGCCCGCCTTTATGGCGGTGCACGGGCACCCGCGAGACCTCCCCCGGCTCCCTCCACACCACCTACAATCGACCGATGGCTACCACCGAGGCAAAACCCGCGGCCCTGTCCACTTCGACCCTCGAGTCCTTCAACCCGGCAACCGGAGAGCTGGTCGGCACCGTCCCGACGATCACGCCAGACCAAGTCCAGGCGGTCGTCGACGACGTCGCCCGCATCCAGCCCGCCTGGGGCGAGCTGCCGCTGAAGGCCCGCGCCGGCTACATGCGCCGCGCCGCCGACGCCCTCCTCGACGACATCGACGAGGTCGCCGAGCTGCTGGTCCGCGAGCAGGGCAAGCCGCGCGCCGAGGCCTACACGATGGAGCTCTTGCCGACCGTCGACGCACTGCACTGGTGCGCCAAGGCCGGCCCGAAGATCCTCGCCAACGAGAAGGTGCGGATGAGCCAGGCCTTCACGCTCTCCAAGAGCGCCTACTTCTCCTATGAGCCGATCGGCGTGGTCGGCGTCATCGCCCCCTGGAACTACCCCTGGTCGATCCCCTTCGGCGAGGTCGCGATCGCGCTGATGGCGGGCAACGGCGTCGTCCTCAAGCCGGCCAGCCTGACGCCGCTGCTGGGCGAGCGGATCCGCCAGGTCTTCGAGAAGGCCGGCCTGCCCGAGGGTCTGGTCCGGGTCGTCCACGGCGGCGGCGCCGTCGGCGACGCGCTCGCAAAGTCCAGCGTCGGCAAGGTCTTCTTCACCGGTTCAGTTGACGTCGGCCGGGTGGTCGGCGAGGTCTGCGCCGGCCTGCTCAAGGGCTCGGTCTTGGAGCTGGGCGGCAAGGACCCGATGATCGTCTGCGCCGACGCCGACCTCGACAACGCCGTCTCCGGCGCGATCTGGGGCGGCTTCGCCAACGCCGGCCAGACCTGCTCGGGGATCGAGCGCGTCTACGTCGTCCGCGAGATCGCCGACCGCTTCGTCGAGGGGGTCGCCCGCGAGACGCGCAAGCTGCGGCTCGGCGATCCTCTGGAGTGGGAGACCGAGATCGGCCCGATGACCTCCGACGGCCAGTACGAGATCGTCGTCGACCTGATCGAGGACGCCGTCGCCTCGGGCGCGACGATGCTCTGCGGCGGCGCCACCGAGGTCCCCGGCCTCTCCGGCAAGTTCGTCGCCCCCACCGTCCTCACCGGCGTCACCCACCAGATGCGGATCATGCGCGAGGAGATCTTCGGCCCGGTGCTGCCGATCGTCGTCGTCGACTCCGAGCAGGAGGCGATCGACCTCGCCAACGACTCCCAGTTCGGCCTCGGCGCCTCGGTCTGGACCAAGGACCGCCAGAAGGGCGAGCGGATCGCGCGGCGGATCGAGTCGGGGATGGTCTGGGTCAACGACCACTCCTTCAGCCACGGCGCCTGCCAGTGCGCCTGGGGCGGCGTCAAGGACTCCGGCGTCGGCCGCTCGCACTCCAAATTCGGCTTCTACGAGTGCGTCAACATCAAGATGAACGCCTGGGAGCCGGGCCTCACCCGCGATTTCTGGTGGCACCCCTACGACCGCATCCTCGGCGAAGCCGTCCGCGCCTCCGCAAAGGCGCTCTACGGCAAGGGCGCGACCCGCACCGAAGCCCTGCGCCAAGGCGCCGCCCCGTTGCTGAAGGTGGGGCAGCGCACCCTCAAGAAGCGCCGCAGCTAACGCCGAGTGGCAAATTGATGCCCCTATAGGGGCCAAAAATGTCCACTCGACGAAAATTCGCGGTGTGAAGGCGATCGAGCTCGTTGGGCTGCGCCGCGACTACGGCGAACGCACGGCGCTGGATGGCGTCGGCCTGACCCTGGAGGCGGGCGAGTCGCTGATCGTGCTCGGGCCCAACGGGGCCGGTAAGACGACGCTGCTGCGGATCCTGGCGACGCTGCTGCGACCGAGCGGCGGCGAGGCGACGGTGCTCGGCTGCTCGCTGCCGAGCGAGGCCTGGAAGCTGCGCGGGCGGATCGGCTACCTCGGCCACGAGCCGCTGCTCTACCGCGAGCTCAGCGGTCGCGAGAACCTGCGTTTCCAGGCGAAGCTGCACGGGATCTCCGGCGACCGGGCCGAGGCGCGAATCGCCGAGCTGCTCGCCGCCGCCGGGATCGAGCGCCGCGCCGACGAGCGGGTCACGGAGCTCTCGGCGGGGATGCGCCAGCGGCTGGCGATCTGCCGCTGCGTCCTGCACGAGCCGGGCCTGCTGCTGCTCGACGAGCCCGACTCCAACCTCGACGCCGAGGGACGGGAGCTGGCCCGGAACCTGATCGGGCCCGGCGGCGGACGCACCCGCGTCGTCGTCACCCACGACCCCGATCGCTTCCTGCCCGAGGCCGACCAGGTCCTGCGGCTCGGCATCGGCGAGGCGGCGACGGTCTCGTGACCCCCTCCCGTGCCGCCTTCGCGGCGATCCTCGGCAAGGACCTGCGCGCGGAGCTGCGCACCCTGCAGTCGCTGCCGGCGATGGCGCTGTTCGCCGTCACGACCTTCGTGATCTTCCGCTTTGGCCTCGACCGCACCAGCCTCTCCGGCAGCCTCGCCGCCGGCGTCCTCTGGGCGACCCTGCTGTTCGCCGCCGTGCTCGGCATCAACCGCCTCTTCGTCGCCGAGCGCGAGGAGGGCGGCTTTGACGCGATCCGCCTCGCCCCGATCGACCGCAGCTCCCTCTTCGCCGCCAAGGCCGCGGCGCTGCTGGTCTACCTGCTGGCGCTGGAGCTGCTCGCGGTGCCGATCTTCGCCCTCTTCTTCCTCGACTCGGCCGCCGGGCTGGCACCGCTGGTGCTGGTGCTGCTCCTCGCCGACCTCGGGCTGGCCGTGACCGGCACCCTGATCTCCTCGATGGCGGTCAACTCGCGCGCTCGCGACCTGCTGGTGCCGCTGGTCCTGCTGCCGCTGGCGGTGCCGCTGATGATCGCCGCCACCGCCGCCACCGAGCCGCTGCTGGCGCTGGGCGGTCCCTCTTACCACCGCTTCGACACCTGGCTCGCGGTGCTCGGGCTATACGATCTGATCTTCGGCCTGGTCGGCTACGCGGTGTTCGACTTCCTCCTGGAGGACTGACCCCAAGCCCGACCCTCACCCCCGCGAAGCATGTACGGCAAAGGACTGAGACCACTCTCGATCGCCACCGTGGCGATGCTCGCCCTGTCGCTTTCGCTGGTTTTCTTCTACGCGCCGCTCGACGCCGACCAGGGCTTCATCCAGAAGATCTTCTACCTGCACGTGCCGCTGGCGATCACGGCGTTGCTCGGCTTCGTCGTCGGCGGCCTCTTCGCGATCGCCCACCTGCGCAGCGGCGACGCCAAGTGGGACGCGTATTCGTACGTCGCGATCCACATGTCGGTGATCTTCGGCGTCGCCGTCCTCCTCACCGGGGCGATCTGGGCCAAGGCCTCCTGGGGACACTGGTGGGTCTGGGACGAGCCGACCCTGGTCAGCTTCCTGATCGTCTTCCTCATGTACGCGACCTACTACCCCTTCCGCTACGCGATCGAGGACCGCGAGCGCCAAGCCCGCTACGCCTCGGTCTTCGCGATCACCGCCGGCGCCTTCGTGCCGCTCAACTTCATGGCAGTGCGCCTCGCCGAGAGTCTCGTGCACCCGCGAGTCTTCGCCACCACCAACGGCGGCCTGCCCGGCTCGATGATGCTGACCTTCCTCTGCTCCCTGGCGGCGATCGCGCTTTTGTGGATCACCCTGGTCAAGTTCGAGCTGACCGCCAAGAGCGCCTCCGGCCAGGTCAAGCGCCTACGCCGCGCCCTCGACGCGCCGGTCCCAGGCACGCCCTCGCGGATCGCCCCGGAGGTGAGCTAGTGCTCCCCCTCGGCGTCCCAGCCCTGCCGCTGGATGAGGCCGGCAAGTACGTCGCCGGCGCCTACGTCGTCTTCCTGGTCCTGCTCGTCGTCTACGTCGCGATCATGGCCGCGAAACTGCAGCGGATTGAGCGCGAGCTGCGCGAGCTCGCCGGCTTTGCCGAGCACCGAGCGAGCGGCGAGGAAGCCGCCCCGGGACGCGAGAGCGAGGAGGTGAACAGCGGTGTCTGAGCTGTTGGCGCTCGGCGTCTCCCACAAGACCGCCCCGCTCGACCTGCGCGAGCGGCTCTCGCTGACCGAGGGACGCGCCGTCAGCGCCCTGCGCGAGCTGACCGGGGCGCCGGGCATCCACGAGGCGGCGGCGATCTCGACCTGCAACCGGACCGAGCTCTACCTGATCGTCTCCGACCCGGTCGAGGCCGAGTCGACAGCGCTAGGGGTGCTCACCCGCCAGGCCGAGATCCGCCCCACCGAACTGCTCGGCCACCTCTACTCGCTGCGCGCGGGTGAGGCCGCGCGCCACCTGCTGCGGGTGACCGCGGGGCTCGACTCGATGATCGTCGGCGAGGCCGAGATCCAGGGCCAGGTCAAACGCGCCTACGAGCTGGCGCTGGTCGAGGGCGGCACCGGCCCGATCCTCAACCGGCTCTTCCGCGGTGCCCTCGCCGCCGGCGGCCGCGCCCGCGAGGAGACCGGGATCAGCGAGAAGGGGGTCTCGATCCCCTCGGTCGCGGTCGAGCTGGCGCGCCGCGCGCTCGGCGACCTCTCCGACCGGCGGGTGCTGGTGGTCGGCGCCGGCGAGACCGCCGAGCTGGTGGCGCGGGCGCTGGTCGCCCGCGGCGTCCACAGCGTCTTCGTCGCCAACCGCCATTACGACCGCGCGATCGGGCTCGCCCAGCGCTTCGACGGCTACGCCGTCCGCTTCGAGGAGCTGCCCGAGCAGCTGGCCACGGCCGACATCGTCGTCACCGCGACCAACTCCCCCCACCACATCATCGAGCGCGACGACCTCGCGCAGGTGATGGAGACGCGGCACGAGCGCCCGTTGCTGGCGATCGACATCGCCGTCCCCCGCGACATCGAGCCGGCCTGCCGCGAGATCGCCGGCGTCAGCGTCCACGACATCGACGACGTGCAGCAGATCGTCGAACGCAACGCCAGCGGCCGCGAGGCGGAGGCGGTGCGAGCGGAGCGAATCATCGAGGTCGAGCTCGATCGCTTCGAGCGCTGGCTCGCCGCGCTCGAGGTGGTGCCGACGATCGCCGCCCTGCGCGAACGCGGCGACGAGGTCGTCCGCCGCGTGCTGGCCGAGAACGAGGGTCGCTGGGAGGGACTCGACGAGGCCGACCGCGAGCGGCTGGAGGCGATGGCGAAGTCGATCGCATCGCGCCTCCTGCACGACCCGACCCTGCGGATGCGCCGCTCCGCCGGCAGCGATGACGCCTATTTCTACGTCAGCGCCCTACGCGAGCTGTTCGGTCTCGACGTCGAGACGGAGCCCGAGGCCGAGGGCGAAGGCACTGTTACGGAGCTGCGCAGGAGCGATCCCGGTAGGGGTCCTTCCTAGGGCCTATCCGGTAGGGGTTCCGCTTGGGGCTTATCCCGGTAGGGGTTTCACTTAACTTTTTCCGAACGACCGCAGTGGCCGTCCGCGAGCCTCTTCGCGGAAAAAGTACAAGACGTTCCACCCCTACCGGGATAAGCCCCAACCACACGCTCAGATGATCCGGATCGCCACCCGCAGCAGTGCACTTGCGATGACGCAGGCGGGACAGGTTGCCGAGATGCTCGGTGGGGCCGAGCTGGTCGAGGTCTCCTCCGACGGGGAGCCCGGAGACAAGTCGCGTTTCGTGCGGGGGGTCGAGCGGGCGCTGCTGGCGGAAGAGGCCGAGATCGGCGTTCACTCGGCCAAGGACCTGCCCGGCGATATGGCCGAGGGGCTGGAGATCGTCGCGGTGCCCGCGCGCGAGGACCCGGCCGACGTCTGGATCGGCCCCGGCAGCTCGCTCGAGGACGCCCCCGAGGGCGCCCGGGTCGGCACCGCCAGCCTGCGGCGGCGGGCCCAACTTCTCGCCGCCCGCCCGGACCTGCGGGTGGAGGAGCTGCACGGCAACGTCGACACCCGCTTGCGCAAGCTCGCCGAGGGAGAGCTGGACGCGATCGTCCTCGCTGCCGCCGGCCTGCGCCGGCTCGGCCGCGAGACGGAGATCGGCTTCCCGATCCCCCTCGACGCGATGGTCCCCGCCGCCGGGCAGGGAGCGCTCGTGCTTCAGGTCCGCAGCGACGACAGAGCGTCTGCCGAGGCGGCGCTGCCGCTGCTCGACACCGACGCGGCGCGCGAGCTGACCGCCGAGCGGGCCGCGGTGGCCATGCTCGAGGCGACCTGCGCCACCCCGGTCGGCGTCCACGCCCGGATCGCCGGCGAGCGGCTCGAGCTCGAGGCCTTCGTCGGGCTTCCCGACGGCAGCGAGTGGCTGCGCGACCGGATCGACGTCGAGTCGGCGAACCCGGCGGCCGCCGGCGCCCTGCTCGCCGAGCGATTGCTCAGCGCCGGCGCCCGCGACCTGCTCGACCGCGCCGAGGCGGCGGCATGATCCCCCCGTGGTGCCCTAGCCACGCATTTCGTGCCAAAGGAACCGCGCGATGAGTGTGCGGGCCGGAGTCGTCTACCTGGTGGGCGCAGGGCCGGGCGACCCGGGATTGATGACGGCGCGCTCGCTGCAGCTGATCGCCGAAGCCGACGCCGTCTTCTACGACCGCCTGATTCCCCCGGGGGCGCTCGACGGGGCCCGCGAGGACGCGGAGCTGGTCTACGTCGGCAAGAGCCCGGGGGTGCCATCGGTTCCACAGGAGGAGATCGGGAAGCGCCTGATCGAGGCGGCGCAGGCCGGGCGCAGCGTCGTCCGGCTCAAGGGCGGCGACCCCTTCGTCTTCGGTCGCGGCGGCGAGGAGGGAGAAGCGCTGCGGGAGGCGGGGGTCGAGTTCGAGGTCGTGCCCGGCGTGACCGCCGGAGTCGCCGCGACGGCCTACGCCGGCATCCCCGTCACCCACCGCGACGACGCCTCCGCGGTCGCCTTCGTCACCGGCCACGAGGACCCGGAGAAGGCCGAGACCGCGCTCGACTGGGGCGCCCTCGCCGGCTTCCCCGGCACCCTCGTCTTCTACATGGGCGTCAAGCGGCTGGCGCACAACGCGGCGGCGTTGATCGACGCCGGCCGCGATCCAGAGCAGCCGGCGGCGGCGATTGAACGCGGCACGATGGACGGCCAGCGCGCGGTCTCGGCGACGCTGGGGACGATCGCGGAGGCGGTCGAGCGGGAGGGAATCGGCGCGCCGGCGCTGATCGTGGTCGGCCCGGTCGCCGCCCGCCGCGAGCGGCTCGCCTGGCTCGAGCGCCGCCCCCTGCACGGTCGCCGCGTCGTCGTCACCCGCGCTCGCGCCCAGGCCAGCGGGCTCGCCGCCAGCCTGCGTGACCTCGGCGCCGAGGTCCTCGAGCTGCCGGCGATCCGGATCGTGCCGCGAATCGACTCCCCCGAGGTCCGCGGCGCCATCGCCGCGATCGGCGATTACGCGCTCGTCTGCCTGACCAGCCCCAACGGCGTCCGTC
This sequence comes from uncultured Actinomycetes bacterium, assembly GCA_963699125.1. Taxonomy (GTDB): domain Bacteria; phylum Actinomycetota; class Thermoleophilia; order Solirubrobacterales; family 70-9; genus VAYN01. Next base: position 1,910,732 of record OY969417.1, on the reverse strand, counting down.
TGCTGTTCGACGCGCTGGAGGAGGCGGGGCTCGACACCCGTGCCCTCGCCGGCGCCACCGTCGCCGCGATCGGTCCCGGCACGGCCCGCGCCCTCGCCGAGCGCGGCATCGTCGCCGACGTCGTCCCCGAGCACTTCGTCGCCGAGGCGCTGGTCGAGGCGCTGGCCGGGGTCGAGGTCGAGGGACGTCGCGTTCTCGTCGCCCGCGCCGCCGAGGCTCGCGACGTGCTCCCCAGCGCCCTGCGCGAGCGCGGCGCCGAGGTCGACGTCGTCGCCCTCTACGAGACGGTGCGGGAGGAGCCCGATGCCGAAGCGGTCAAGGCAGCGCGGGGCGCCGACTACGTGACCTTTACCTCCTCCTCGACCGTGACCAACCTGACCGAGGCGCTCGGCGACCGCTTCCCCAGCGAGGCCCGCATCGTCTCGATCGGCCCGGTCACCAGCGAAACCGCCCGCAGCGCCGGCCTCCGCGTCGACCTCGAAGCCGGCCGCCACGACATCGAGGGCCTAGTCGCCGCCCTGCTCGCCGACGCAACAAGACCCGCACAGAGGTGATCTCCCCCTCCTCGATGTCGCACTTGTGTCCGCTATGCGGATAGAAGTGCGACATCGCCGGGGGGAGGGGGGCTTTGGGAGGCCACATCGGCACTACGCACGGACCGATTCGACCAACACGCGCGCCCGCGAGCTGGCCGGGGTCGGGGCGCCGCGCGGCACCGTCGTCACTGCCGCCGAGCAGGCCGAGGGACGCGGACGGCAGGGGCGGACCTGGACGGCGCCCCCTGGGAAGGCGCTGCTCTACTCGGCCGTTTTGCGCCCGCTCGACGAGCGGCACCTGCTGCTGCCGCTGGCTGTCCCGCTCGCGGTCTGCGCGGTCGCCGAGGAGCTCGAACCCGGCATCGAGTGCAGGGTCAAGTGGCCGAACGACATCTGGGTGGGAGAGCGCAAGCTGGCCGGGGTCCTGATCGAGGCCCGCCCCCAGGACGGCTGGGCGGTGATCGGCGTCGGCCTCAACCTCTCCATCTCCCCCGACGAGTTCCCCTCCGACCTCCGAAAGACGGCGGTCTCCCTCTTCGACTCGGGTGCGGGGGGCCGGGGGGAGGGTCGCCGGAGCCTCCCCGCTGTTGCTCCGCCGACCCTCCCCCCGACCTCCCTCACCGCAGCCGCAGTCCTGAGCCGCCACCTCGACGAATGGGTTGAAGCCGAGCCGGAGACGGTGCTCTCAGCCTGGCGCCGGCGCGATGCGCTGCGCGGGAGAACGGTCGCCTGGAACGGCGGCTCAGGCGTCGCTGACGGCGTCGACGACCGGGGTTACCTGCTCGTCGTCACCAGCGACGGTGACCGCATCGCCGTCGGCGCGGGCGAGGTCCACCTGCGGCTCTGAGCCCTTCTCCGTCCGGCGCTTGCCGTTGTTGCGTTTCCGGCGCCGGCGCTTGCCGCCCTTGGGGAAGTTGCGCAGCAGCTCGCGGGCGACCCCGGACGGTTTCCGCGCCATCCGCATGCGGGCGCCGCGCAGCACCTCCTCGCCCTCGGGCGTATGGGATACGGCCGCAGCCAGCAGCGCCACCGCCAGGCGCCGGTCCTGTTTGCGGGCGGCGTGGACGAGCCGCCGCGCGTTGCGCCCGTGAGCGCGCCCGGAGGAGTTGACCAGCAGCCCCAGCAGCCGCTTCGTCTCCGGCCAGCGCTGCACCGCGTACTCCTCGTGCAGCTCGCGGGTGTAAGAGGCGAGCCGCCAGACCCAGGCCTGAGCCTGGTCGCGGCGACCGATCCGTTTGTCGACCAGCGCCTGCAGCAGCGTTTTCGTCCCCGCCCGTTTGTCCTCGCGGCTCCAGGTGCCGACGATGTCGATCGCGTCGTCGAAGGCGTCGGAGTCGCCGAGGTCGGCGATCTCGCCCAGCGCTTTCAACCGCAGCTGCGAGTTGCGGTTGCGCTGCACGCAGGTCAACAGGAAGCGGCGGCGCAGCTCCTTGGTGCGGTCGTTCTGCAGCATCGCCCGCGCCCGACGCCAGCCCTGGGTGTTGACCCTGGCCCCGGCCAGCGCCGCCCAGGCGTGCTGCTCGGGGTAGTCGAGGTTCTCGACCGCGATCCGCCAGATCTCGCGTTCCAGCACCTCCATCCGCTTCTCCTCGACGTCGGAGACCGGCACGATCCGCCGCTCGACCCGCACCTTGCGCCCGCGCCCGCGCCGCACCGGCCCGACCACGATCGCGCCGCCGCGGTAGACGTCGCGGTCGAGCAGGCTGTGCAGGGTGATGATTGACTCGTCGTGGGTGGTCGCCGGGTGGACGAAGTCGATCACCAGGCCCGCCTCCTTGCCCGGCGCCCGCCGGGTGACGCGGCCGACCCGCTGCTGGTAGATCCGCCGCGAGGCGGTCGGTGCCAGGTGCATGCAGATCGTCGCCCGCGGCGAGTTCCAGCCCTCGGCCAGCAGCATCGCGTTGCAGAGCACGTCAACCTCGCCGCGCTCGAAGCCGGCGAGGATCTCGGCCAGCTCGCGCTTCGGGGTCTCGCCGGAGACCGCCTGGGCGTTGATCCCAGCGTTGCGGAAGGCTTTGGCGACGTTCTTCGCGTGCTGGACGCCGGCCGTGTAGAGGACGCCGGGGACCTTGCGGAAGCGGGTCTTGTAGAGATCGGCGATGGCGACGTTGAAGGGCTCCTGGTCGAGCAGCGCCGCCAGCTCCTCCTGGTCGAAGTCCTGGTCGACCTCGCCTTTGCGCAGCGGCACCTTGGCGATCGTCCGCACCCCGGGGCCAGGCGGGATGCGGAGGCAGCGCAGCGGCGAGATCACCCCGCGGCGGGCGGCCTGGGCGAGGTCGAAGCGCGAGGTCTGGGTCGGGAAGAGGTCGGCGACGTGGCGGGCGATCAGCGCCCCGGTCGCGGTCATGCCGATGAAGACGGGACCGTTCCAGGCGCGGATGCAGGCGCTGGTTTTCTCGCCGAGGGCGGTGTGGGCCTCGTCGCAGATCACGATCGAGTAGGCGTCGGAGACGCGCTTGTGGTTGCGGACGAACCACTGGTAGGTCTCGACGGTGACGGCGCCGTCGGGGTCGTCACGGCCGTCGAGCAGCGGCGGCCGCAGGCGCTCCTTGTAGCCGCGGTCGGAGATCTCGCCGATGAACTGGTCGACCAGGTTGCGGCGGTGGGTGAGAATCAGCACGCCACCGGTCTTGCTGGCCTCGATGAAGCCGACGGCGGCGACCGTCTTGCCGGCGCCGGTCGCGTGCTCGAACCAGAAGCGGCGGGCGGAGCCGGGGTCGTCGGGGGCCTCCTCGACGACCTCTTCGTCCTCCTCGGCCGGCTGTTCCTCCCAGTCCTGCGGCTCCTCGTCGGGAGCCAGCTCCTCGTCCTCCTCCAGCTCCTCGGTGCCGTCGGGGGAGTCGTCTGCGTCCACGCCCGGCTCTGGCTCCTCCTCGGCGTCGGTCTCCACTTCAGCTGCCGCCGAGTCGCCGTTGCGACGCTCGTCCTCGGAGATCACCTGCTGCTGAGCCATCAGCTCGGCCAGGGTGCCGGAGAGAGCGTCTACCTGGTGCGGGTTCAGTTCGGCGCCGTCGCGCAACTTCGGCGGTTCGTCGGCGAGCAAGCGCTCCAGCCCCAGCAGCAGCGAGAAGTCGCGGCGCCACTCGATCGACGGGTACTCGGCCCCCTCGTCGAGCTCGCTCAGAGCCGCGTCGAGGGCGCGGCGGCGCGCGGTGCCCGGCGCCAGCGCCTCGGGGCCCTCGCCGTCGAGCAGCAACGGCTCGCGGGCAAACTCCGCCGCGCGCTCGATGTCGGCGCTTGAAGGAACTGCCGTTCCCGCAGCAACGTCGCTGGTCTTGGCCATAGAAGGCTTCTGGGTTCGCCCCCCGAGCACGAGACGGTCGGTTGGGGCAAGTGAACGAGGGCTACCGGGAGTTGGTATTCCCCTTCTCCCGGAGATCTCAGCGGCTCGCATCCAGGCGAACCGAACGTACGTATTGTAATCACGGAACGGATGACCGCGGGACGAACCCTGTCCATAACGCTGTTCGCACTGGCGCTGGCAGCTCTCGTCGCGGCCGGATGCGGCTCCTCGGTGGGCAGCGACCAGGGCGGCAGGCACCCCGACTACGGCCGCGCCCTGGCCGGATCGCCGCCCCCCCTGGCCGCTCTGCACGCGCAGGCGAACGAGCTCCTGCCGGGCGGCGTCGACGCCTACGAGAAGCGGATCGCCTCACTGCGGGGATACCCGATCGTCGCCAACGTCTGGGCCTCCTGGTGCGGGCCCTGCCGCTTTGAGTTCCCGACCCTGCAGAAGCTCGCCGCTCGCTACGGCAAACGTGTCGCCTTTATCGGTGTCAACTCGCAGGACTCCGACGACGACGCCGAGACGTTCCTGGCCGAGGCGCCGGTTCCGTATCCCAGCTACACCGATCCCGACAAGGGGCTGATCGAATCGCTCGGCGGCCTCGGCGGCCTGCCCGACACCGCCTTCTACGACCGCAACGGCGAGCTCCTCTTCCTCAAACAGGGTGCCTACGCCGACAACTCCGAACTCGAAGCGGATGTTCGTCGCTACGCGCTGAAGGGCGGATAATCGAGCGATGGAAGGTTTCGTCATCGTCGCCCTCGTCGGTTTCGTCCTGCTCGTCGCCGAGCTGCTGCTGCCGACCGGCGGTGTGCTGGCGGCGCTCGGGGTATCCGGCCTGATCGTCGGCGGCGTCCTCGCCCTCGGCTCGGACTCCAGCGCCGCCGACTACATCGGGCCGGCGCTGATCACGCTCGGCCTCCTCTCCGCCGTCAGCTTCTACTTCGTCACCCGCAAAGTCATCGAGGCCCACCGCGACCAGCCGGTGCGCACCGGCAGCGAGGAGCTGATCGGCGCCAGCGCCGAAGCCCGCTCGACGATCGACCCGGACGGACAGGTGTGGCTGGGGGGAACGATCTGGGGAGCGCGGCTGGCAAATGCAGCTGGCCCGGTGCAGCTGGGGGATAGAGTCACCGTCGAGGCGGTGGATGGGCTGACGCTGGTGGTTCGCCCGCAGCCGCCGTCCGCGCAGACGACCGGAGAAGGAGGCAGCTGATGGAGGTCGCGATCGGTGTCATCGTCGTCCTGGGCTTCTTCGCGCTGATTGCGATCGGCGCCTCGGTCCGGGTCCTGCGCGAGTACGAGCGCGGGGTGATCTTCCGCCTCGGCCGCCTGATCGCCCAGAAGGGGCCGGGCCTGATCCTGCTGATCCCGCTGATCGACCGCATGGTCAAGGTCGACCTGCGGACGGTGACGCTGAACATCCCGCCGCAGGAGGTGATCACCCGCGACAACGTCCCCGCCGGGGTCAACGCCGTCGCCTACTTCCGCGTCGTCGACTCCCGTAAGGCGATCGTTGAGGTCGAGAACTATCTGCTCGCCACCTCGCAGATCTCGCAGACGGCGCTGCGCTCGGTGCTCGGCAAGGCCGAGTTCGACCAGCTGCTCTCCGACCGCGAGCGCCTCAACGAGGAGCTGCAGAAGATCATCGACGAGTCGACCGAGCCCTGGGGCGTGAAGGTGACGGCGGTCGAGATCAAGGACGTCGAAATCCCCGAGCAGATGCAGCGCGCGATCGCCCGCCAGGCCGAGGCCGAGCGCGAGCGACGGGCCAAGATCATCAACTCCGAGGGCGAGTTCCAGGCGGCGCAGAAGCTCACCGACGCCGCCGACATCATCAGCACCAACCCCGCTTCGCTGCAACTTCGCTACCTCCAGACCCTGCTCGAAATCGGCAGCAACCAGAACACCACCGTCGTCTTCCCGCTGCCGATGGACGTGCTCGAGCCGTTCATCGGCCGCTCCGATCACAAGACCGGGGGGAGCAAAGCCAAAGCGCCCAAACCTCCGGCGCCGCCCGAGCCCCCGCCGCCGCCCGACGACCTCCCCCCCTCCCGCTCCTGAGCGCACCCGAGATACGCATCGACCAGCTCAGCGGGTTGAGGACGATCCTCGCCCCCGGCCGGGCCGAGCGCCCGGACAACTTCTCGGCGCGGGCGAGCGAGCCGAAGGGGCCGGAGAACTGCCCCTTCTGCGAGGGACGCGAGGACCGCACCCCGGCGGAGGTCTACGCGCTGCGCCCCGGCGGCGGGCCGCCCGACAGCCCCGGTTGGCGGACGAGAGTGGTGCCAAACCTCTATCCGGCGCTCTCAACCCCCTCCCGTGGTTCCTTTGACACGGATGGCGTAACAAAGGAACCACGGAGCGAGGTGGGGGCAGGCGTCGGGGCCGAGGCGGGGGCCTTCGCCAGCAGCGGCGACCCACTGCTGGCCTCGCGGCGGGCGGGCGAACCGGACCTCTTCTCCGCACGCCCGGCGAAAGGGGCGCACGAGGTGATCATCCACTCCCCCCAGCACGTGACGGCAATGGCAGAGCTTGGTGAGGAGCAGTTCGGGATTGCCGTTGAGACCTGGCGCGAGAGGATGCGCGCGCACGACGACGCCTCCTACGTGCAGCTGATCGTCAACGAGGGCGGCGGCGCCGGAGCCTCGCTCGAGCACAGCCACGCCCAGCTCTACGCCTTGCCGTTCGTGCCGGCGGCGGTGGCGCGCGAGCGCGAGCGCGCCGGGGCCTACGCCGAGCGCACCGCCGGCAGCGGCCTGCTCAGCGACGTCCTGGTCGAGGAGGTGCGGCGCGGCGAGCGCTTGGTCGCGATCGACGAGGAGGCGGCGCTGATCTGCCCCTGGGCCTCGCGCTCCCCGTTCGAGCTGCGCGTGATCCCGCGTCGGGAATCCGCCCGCTTCGAGGAGGACGAGACCGGCGCGGCGATGATCCGCACCGCGATGCGCGTCCTCGCCGACCGCTTCGGCGGCCCGCCGGAGCTGAACCTCTGGGTCCGCACCGCCCCGCGAGGCGCCGAGTGCTTTCACTGGCACGTCGACATCGCCCCCCGCCTGACGATCAAGGCCGGCTTCGAGTTCGCCACCGGCGTCGACATCAACGTCTACCCGCCCGAGCGAGCGGCGGCCGACCTGCGCGAAGCCCTTTCGGACTAGTCGCCGACCTGACCCAGCGCGGTCCCGAGGGTCGCCGCCAGGCCCGGCTCGACCAGATCGCCGTCGGCCGAGAGAACCCTCCGGCCGACCCGGTTGGCAATCGCCACGTAGGAGGCGTCGTAGAAAGTGAGGTTGTGAATGCGCGCCAGCTCCGCTGCGGCGCCGTGGTCATCCCGGGTCAGCTCAAGCGGATCGCCGCAGATCTCCAGCAGCAGTCCGAGCGCGGCACCCACCTTCCCGCTGGCCCAGCTGGAATTGACGGTTAGGGCATTCCCGACCTCGAAGAAGCCGAGGCTGGTCGTGCGCATCGCAAGCTGGCCGATCGCGTCACGGGCCAGCTGACCTTCGGACTCGCGCTCGACCGGCAGGAACCACTTGACCGCAACGCTCGCGTCGACAATCCAAGCGTCGGAGTTGGAAGGGGGTGGCGTGGTCAACCGTCGCGGCGGCGGTCGGCGCGGATCAGGGCGACAGCGTCAAGGGGACCGTCCCAGTCCCGGCTCAGCTCATCAAGGTCGGCCAAGACCGACTCGCGGGCGCGATGCACCAGGCCCAGCTCGCGCCGGGCAGCGCCCTGAAGCAGCGCGCTGCGGGTGGTCCGCCGCCGCTCCACCTCCGCGTCGAGCATGCCCAGCAGTTCGTCGGGAATCGAGATCATCACCTTCGCCACCGGCCCAGTATATACCAATGGCAATACCCTTGTATCGAGATCCACGACGGCACCTCCGCCCAAGGCCTGGGCGAGCCGAGGTTCTCCCCCACTCGCCGATAGGGTCGGACAATGCCGCCCAACCCGCGACCGATTCCGCGCTTCATCGCCGACAGTACCCAGGAGGGCATTCCGCACGGGCGCTTCGCCGAACGGCTCGCCACCGCCTTCCGCGAGGCGGTCGAGGGAATCGGCGACCTGCCCGATGGTGCGACGCTGCCGGCCGAGCTCGACTGGTTCCCGGAGCGCGCCTGGGGAGGACGCATCTGGGTTCCCTGCTCCGCCCACGCCGATAGCGCCGAGGGCAAGCTCGAGCTCTTCGGCCACGTCTCCTACGTCCAGCCCCCCGGTAGTGACCCCTCCGACTTCCAGGCCAAGGCCGACTTCACCGATGTCCTCGCCGAGGCCAACCCCGACTGGCGGATCGACCTCAACGACGACGTGATCGGGCGCTGGCGGGGAGAGAACGGACGCGCCGGCGCCGTCACCCTGGTCTGGGGACGGCCCCTCGTCCGCGGCGCCGTCGCCGCCAGCGCCGAGCTCGAGGCCGAGACGGTCGACCAGGAGGCGATTTCCCAGGACCGCTTCACCCTGATCGCCCTCGACGCCCTCGAGGGCTACGGCGACGAGATCTTCATGCAGGTCAAGCTCTGGAGCGGCCGCGCCCAAGAGTTGGCCTCCGAGAGCCTCTACGGCTAACCGGGTGATCTCAGGCCAGGACCTCGACCTCGGCGCGGATCCCGCTCGCGCGGGAGAGACGGCCGTCGAACGTGATTAACGGCTGACGCAACAGCTCGGCCAGCGCGACGTACAGGGCGTCGTAGAAGCTGACGTTCTCGCGCAGCTCCCAGGCCCTTGGGATCAGCTCTCTGTGCCTGACCCGGCGCAGCGGCATCGCGATCAGGTCGTCGAGCGCGCCCTCCACGGCTGCCGTATCGATCTCCCCCCTGCGAGCGCCGCGGCGGAGCGCGTGCCCCACCTCAGCATCGATGAGATGCGGGGCCCAGAGTCCGGCACGATCCGCGACCAGCCGCCGGCGTGCCGACTCGGCGCCCTCGGCGTCGCCGAGGTATTCGGTCACCACGGAGGCGTCGACTACCGGCATTCAGTCCCCCCGAGCCTCGCGGAGCGCGGAGAGGATCGTCTCCCGCCGCAGCCGCGAGGGACCGCGCGCCCGGATCCTCGCGTCGATCTCCTCGAAGGTCGCCTGGCTGGCGATCGTCGCCAGTTCTCTCTTTAGGTAGTCCGACAGCGACATCCCTTCCGCGAGGGCGCTCGCCTTCAGCGAGCGGTGGACCTCGTCGGGCACGTTCCTGATCTGGATCATCTTCGACATGTGCAGCACATTATTAGGTGTTTCGGACATGTCCAGGCTGCGCAGAGCGTTCATGCCAGGAATCCTGCGGGACAGAGCCCGACCTGTGGTGCGTCGAATGCACCGATTCCCGCACCGAAGACGCATCTGAGAGAAAATCTTTCGCTCAGCCCCGATAGCTCAGCTGGATAGAGCGATCCCCTCCTAAGGGATAGGCCGCAGGTTCGAATCCTGCTCGGGGCGCTGACCAACCAGGCACCCTGCCTGCCTTGTGTTTGCGGACTCGGGTCTGGTCTGCACTGAGAAGTTGCCGAACTCGGCTCGGTGGCAACACTCAAGAAAAGTTGCGTGAATTGTCCCGAGCGGGTATGAATGGACTGCTCCGGCGAGGCCGGGGCCCTGCGGGAGGCGAGCGGTCCGGGCGGGAAACAAGGTGAAAGGAACACCAGATGTCCCGCAAGACCAAAAAGGGTGTCGGCTTCGTGCTGGTGCTGGCTGCGGCGCTCGCGATCGGCGCCATGGCGACGCTGAGCGCGCACGGAGATGAAAGCAACAACCCTCACTTCACAGCGTTCAATACAAAAACGACGAAACACGAACCAACGACACTCACCGCGACGAGCGAGTCGCCGGCCACATTCAAACTGAACTACACGATCAAGTGCACCCACCCTGAATACGAAATCGTATTCGCGGAAGAAGTGAGCGAAGTGCTCACAATGCACGCGAAATACGCCGGCACAGAAGGCGAAACAGAAAGCACGCACTGCGGCACCACCGGTGGCTTGAAAGCCCACGTGAAAATGGAAGGCTGCCACTTCAAATTCTTCATCATCTCGGAACTCTCCCCCTCCCTCTCCACAGGCGGCACAGACATCATCTGCCCAGCGGGGAGTGAAATCGACATCCAGGTCACAAAAGGCGGCTTGACCTGCACAATCCAGATTCCAGCTCAGAACTCCGTTACCCATATCTACTACTCGGTCCTGGCTACCGACATAACAGTCGAACCCATACTGCAGCTCTTCAAATACAAAACCACTGGCGGCCCGCTCGCCTGCGGCGTGGCCAATGGCAATTACACCGGTGAATTCACGACCCAGACAACACTGACTGGGATAAATGGCAAATCAGAAGCGATGGACTTCACAATCCACCCGGTGGTGACAAAACCGTAATCGCAGATAGGAAGACTGAGACGCCGGCGCGGTTGCGGCGCCGGCGTCTCGTCCGCCGCTGGCAAGCTGCAAGGTCGGCCCGCCCGGTGCAACTTTCCCGGTCCCGGCTCAGTTGGCTCGAGGGCGAGACCGTCGACCAGGAGCCCTCTGCGATGTGGCTCCAATGCTCAGGGAAGCTTGCGCAGGTTGCCCTGACCCGCTATCACCCATCTGCTCTGGCAAAGCCGGGGCCCCGCGGGAGGCGAAGGGGATCCGGGTGGGAGTCAAGGCGAAAGGAACGACCAGATGACCCGCATTCCCAAAAGAAAGAGTGTCGGCTTCGCACTCGTGCTTGCGGCGGCGCTCGCGATCGGCGCGATGGCGACGCTGAGCGCGCACGGAGATGAAAGCAACAACCCTCACTTCACAGCGTTCAACACAAAAACGAAAAAACACGAACCGACGACAATCATCGCGACGAGCGAGGGAGCGGCGCTTTTCGAAACCGCCGTCGGCGTCACCGTCAAATGCACTCACCCCGAATACGAAATCGTCTTCGCGGAAGAAGTCAGCGAAACGCTGACAGTCAAACCGAAATACGCCGGCACAGAAGGGGACACAGAAAGTGCGCACTGCGAAACCAACGGCATCAAAACCGACGTGAACACGGAAGGCTGCGACTTCAAACTCAGCATCGTCTCGACAATCTCCGACACCCTCTACACAGGCTCGCAGGAGATTGTCTGTCCCGGGGGTGCCGAAATCGACATCGCGATCACAAAAGCCGGCGGCACCTGCACAGTTCAGATTCCCCCTCAGACCGTCACTCATCTCTACTACCTGAATACCGCGACCGACCTCACAATCGAACCCATACTGCAGCTCGTCAAATTCAAAACCTCAGGCGGCGTCACCGCCTGCGGTCGCCCAAACGGCAATTACACCGGTAAATACTCTGGTCCGTTCATATTGAAAGGGTTGAACGGAAAATCGGAAGGGATGGACCTCAAAGTGCAGGAATTCGTGACACCGTGAACGGTCGAAACAAGGCAGCGGCCGATATCCGCGGACAGCGGATGACCGGCCGCTGAACGGCGGCTGAAGCCGAGGAGATGCCGGCGCGCTTCGGGCGGCGGCATCTCGGCCACCGTGGCGCCCTGCAAGGTTCGGCCCGCTCGGGTGCAACTTTCCGGGCCCCGGCCCGGTTGTAGCGAAAGTGCAACGAATGGGACGCCGATCATCCCGGCGCCTGGGGGCGCTCGCCCTCGGCGCCCTCGCCGTGCTCGCCTGCTGGCAGGGTGCGCTGGCGCCGGGCGCCGCGGCCGGCCGGGTTCTCCACTTCCACGGCCAGCGGGTTGAGGCACCGCGCTCCTGGCCGGTCTACCGGCTCTCCGAGCACCCGGGGATGTGCGTGCGGCTGGACCGACGCGCCGTCTATCTCGGCACGCCGGGGGTAAACCAGCGCTGTCCCGCCGAGGCGGCGGTCGGGCGGCGACAGGCGATCCTGGTCGAACCGCGCTCTGCGGCTCGGGCGGCCAGATCGGCGCTGCCGCTCCCAGCACGACGGATCGCCACCGCCTCGGCCGGCGGCAACGTCTTCACCGGGCTCGGCTTCGACGCCTGCACCGCGCCCTCGTCCCGCTCGATGTCCGCCTGGGCCGAATCGCCCTACCGGGCGATCGGCGTCTACATCGGCGGCCTCAACCGCGGCTGCTCGCAGCCGAACCTGACCCCGAGCTGGGTCAGCGCCCAGACCGCTGCCGGCTGGCACCTGATCCCCACCTACGTCGGCCTCCAGGCCCCGACCAGCGCCTGCAGCAGCTGCGCCAAGCTCAGCGCCAATCAGGCGACGGCACAGGGCGTGGCGGCGGCCAGCGACGCGGTCGCGCAGGGTGCCGCCCTGGGAATGGGCCCCGGCAGCCCGATCTACTTCGACATGGAGTCCTACACGCGGACCACCAGCGCCTCCGCCGCCACCCTCGCCTTCCTCGAGGCCTGGACCGAGAAGCTGCACTCGCTCGGCTACGTCTCCGGCGTCTACAGCAGCGGCGCCTCCGGGATCGGCGACCTGGTGGACGAGATCGGCAGCGGCTACACCCAGCCCGACCACCTCTGGATCGCCGACTGGAACGGGCAGGCGAACACCGCCTCCTCCTATGTCCCCGCCAGCGCCTGGAGCCAGCACGAACGCATCCACCAGTACCGCGGTGGCCACGACGAGCGCTACGGCGGGGTGACGATCAACATCGACAACAACTACGTCGATGCGGCCACCGTGGGAACCGCCGCGCCAGGCGCAGCCAACGACGACCCGGTCGGCTATCTCGACCTCAGCGGCTCCCCCTCGCCGGGGCAGCTGCGAGTGCGAGGCTGGGCACTCGACAAGAACGCGCCGACCCAACCGCTGGCGATCCGGGTCTACGTCGGCGGCAGAGCGGGCGCGCCGGGGGCGCTCGCACACGAGCTGGGCCCGGTGGCGAACCTCTCGCGGCCTGACGTCGGCGCCAAGTACCGACAGGCGGGCGCACAGCACGGCTTCGACGTCCACATTGCGACCGTGAAGTCGGGGCCGCAGCCGGTCTGCGTCTACGCGCTCAACACCGGCCCCGGGGTGGACCGCCTGCTGGGCTGCAAGGCCACTTCGATCCCGGTCGCGATCGTGCTCTCCCACATCAAGGCGACCGCCAGCGGCATCCACGTGCGGATCGCCTGCGAATGGCCGGCCGGAACCCAGTGCCCAGGGCAGCTGGCGCTGCGCACCCGGATCGAGGTGGTGAAGCACCGCAAACGCGGCCGGCCGGCGGCGATCCGCACCGTCACCCGCTCGCTCGGGCGGCGCTCGTTCCGCCTAACCGGCAAACGGGCGCATGCCTTCCGGGTTCCCTTCACGGCCGGGGCCAGGACGCTATTGAGGCAGCGCGGCCGGCTGCGGGCGCGGCTGATCGCGGCGATTCCGGGCGGGCGGCGGACGGTCGTGCTCGGCGTCGGTCGATCCCAGTAGCCGACCAACCGGCAAACTCGAAGGATTTCTGGGGCTATGGCCCCAGGAAAGCTTCAAGAATTGCCGCCCTCGCCGAGGGCCTCGCGCAGGCTCGCCAGCTCAGACCGCAGTTCCGCCAGTTCGCGCTCCAGTCGCGTCAACCGGTCCTCGGCCGGAACCGGCGCGGGGTCTTCCTCAGGTGAGGCAGCGCCGGCCGCGGACTCCGCCTCCTCGCCGACGCCCCCGAGCAGCTGCTCGTAGCGCTCCTCCTTCTGCCCGGACCGGCGCTCGTGGCGGACGACGTAGCCGCGCTCGACCAGGCGATTCAAGGTCTCCTCAACGGCGGCGAGGTCGGCGAAGCCGTGCAGGCGCTCGCTGCGCTGCTTCAGCTCGCCGGGGGTCTGCGCCCCGCGCAGCATCAGCACCGCCAGCAGGGAGAGCTCGTCGGGCTCGACCCCGAGCGCCTCCGGCAGCAGATGCCGGTACTTGCGGGCGCGGCTGCCGGCGCGGCTGGCGAGGCGGGTCCAACCGCGCAGCGCCAGCCGCCGCAGCGCCTCGGCGACGGTCGCCTCGTCATAGGCGACGACGGGATCGCGGTTGGTCGACTGGTTGCAGGCCAGCCGCAGCGAGTTAAGCGAGAGCGGGTAGGCGTCGGGGGTGGTGCGTTGCTTCTCGATCAGGCAGCCGACGACCCGGATCTCGACTGCGTCGGGCTCCACTCGCGCGTGTGTCTTAGACCCGGTCGGGGCGGTCCGGGTACAACTCGTCGATCGTGACCAGGGGCCAATAGGGCGTGCCGTCAAGCTCTCCCTCGATCTTCCTCGCCCCCCCAGCAAGCCGATCGACGACCGCCACGGCGCCGGTAACGATGAGGCCGGCATCCTTCGCGTGCTGGATCGCATCAACAGTTGAGGAGCCTTTCGTTACGACGTCATCAACGATGAGGCAACGTTTGCCTGCTTGGAGGTACTCATCCGGACCCTCGATAAGTCGCCGCAGGCCATGCTTCTTGCGTTCTTTGCGGATGAAGAAGGCGACAAGATCGTTGCCCACGTCACATCCAATGGCCGAGCAGGCAACCGGAACGGCTCCGTCAACCATCCCGCCAACCGCCAGCGCGCCAGTCTTATGAGCGGCTTCCGCGATAAGGGGTCCAACGATTTGGGCCGGCTCAGGGCGGAGCATCGCTTGCTTGACGTCAACGTAGTAGCTGGACGTCTCGCCGCTGCTCAGCTTTACGGGTTCCTTCTTGAGCGCATACTTGCTCAGCGCCTCAATCAGCTGAGGCGAGGGCGCTACGCGTTGGCTTGGAGAGACGATCTGGTTCACGCTAGAGCATCCTTTCAAACGCACCCTCGGAACAACCGGTTCTGCGGACTTTCCCAGGTTGCTCGGATGCTTGAAGACCTCAGACACTGAGGGTATTACGGAAGCCCTGGCGCCAGCTCGGGTGGGCCGGCTGCCAGCTCAGCTCGCGCTTGGCCTTCGCGTTGGAGGCGCCGCGGAGGTGGATCGCCATTCCCGCGGCGGCCGGGCCGGCAACGAGTCGCGCCAGCCAGACCGGGACCCGGCGCGGTGGCTTCGCCCCGAGCGCCTCGGCGTAGACCGGGAGCCACTCGGCCATCGGTGCCGGCTCGTCGTCGACGACGTTGTAGGTGCCGGGGGCGCCGCGCTTGAGCGCGGCGATCGTCGCCCCGGCCGCGTCGTCGACGTGGAGGAAGGAGAAGCTGCCGGTGGCCGCACCGACGAGCGGCGAGCGGCGCTTGCGGACGTCCCTGGCCTGGGAGCCGTCGGCGGCGTAGTAGGTGCCCGGCCCGTAGAGGATCCCGTAGCGCAGGACCAGCCCCTCGATCCCCTCGGCATCGCTGACCTGGCGCTCGAGCTCCTCGAGGGCGGTCACGGCATCGCCGAAGGCGCCGGGAGCCCCCTCGAACAGCGGCGCCTCCTCGTCCTTCACCCAGCTCCCCTCAGGGGCGTAGAGAAAGGCGACGCTCTCCGCCACCAGGCGACGCGCCCCCGCGGCTTGGGCGGCGGCAACGAGGTTGCGGGTCCCCTCGACCCTGACCCGGTTGGTCGGCCCGAGGTCGGCTCGCGGCTTGAACTCGGCCGGCAGCGCGGTCAGCGCGTGAACCACCGCCTCGGGTGCCGCCGCCACAACCGCCTCCCGCAGCGCCTCCGCGTCGAAGACATCGCAGACCACCGCCTCGGCGCCGGTCGCGCGGATCTCCTCCGCCCGCTCCTCGCGCCGCGTCATCCCCGTCACCCCGTGGCCGGCGGCGATGAGCTGCCGCACCAGCGGCTTGCCAATCGCGCCGCTGGCGCCTGCGACGAAAACCTTCACGGCTCGAGTCTAGAAGACGAAGATGCTCTCGCCGTAGTGGATACGCTCGTAGATCTCGGGCTGGTCGGCGATGAAGGTGCGGATGCAGCCGTGGCTGGCGGGGTAATCCGGCACCGATTCGTAGCCGTGCACCGCATAGCCGCCGTAGAAGTAGAACGAGTAGTACATGCCGTGGGAGTTGTAGCCGGGTTCGGTGCGGATGAAGGTGAAGTGGCCGGTCACGGTCGGGGTCGAGGACTTGCCGGAGGAGATCGGGTAGATCGCGAACGGCTTGTCTCCCTTGGCGAAGACCAGCACCTGCTTGGAGAGCGGCGCCTCGAGGTGTTCACCGGCGCCGGGATGGCGGACCTTGTAGCCGCCACGGCCGGCGAAGACGCGCTTGACCAGACCCTTGGCGGCCCGCGAGCTGCGGGTCATGTCGTTGACTTTGCGGTAGGCGAGGACGCCGCGGGCGGTCTTGCCGCCGAAGCAGCGGCCGCTGTTGGCGATGTAGCCCATCTTCCGCATCGCCTTCTTGAAGCCGACGACGACGTCGCCGCACTGTCCCCGGTGCAACGCCGGGAAGGTCACCTTCCAGCTCTTGCGGACGGTGCTGTCCGCGCCCAGCACCGCCGTCGCCTCGTGCTTGGCGCTGACCGCGTACTTGCCGTCCTCGCGGACGATGACGCTGGAGTGGAAGACACCGGCGCTGCCCTTGCCCTTGCTGACCGCCAGCTTGTGACTGACCAGCTTCCTGCCGTTCAGATAGAAGGTGACCTCGACCCTTTGACTCGGCAGGTAGGGGCTGACGGTGCCAGTCACGGGGATCGTCTCGTAGATCTCCGCCCGGCCGTTCTTGAGGTGCCCGACCTTGATCTTCACGGTCGCGTCCGGGACGACCTGGGCGGGAGTGCCCTTTGCCCCGGCGCCTGCAGCAGAGGCGGGCAACGCCAGCAACGCGATCACGGCGGCGAATGGGATGAGGCGGCGGCTCACCGGCCGGATGCTACTGACCGAGTAGGGCGACAGAGTTGTTCAGCATATGCAGGACGATTCCCGGCACGATCGAGCCCGTTTTTTCGTAGAGGAGCGAGAGGATGAAGCCGAAGGCGATCAGTGGCGGCACCGCGCTGACCCCGGTCAGGGCGTGCAGACCGCCGAAGATCAGCCCGGCGAGCAGCGCCGCCGCGATCCGCGGCAAACGCTCTCTGAGCCCGCCGAACAGCATCCCGCGGAAGCAGACCTCCTCGCTGATCGGCGCCGCGACAGCGATCAGCAGGATCTGCACTGGGATCGTGCCGAACCCCTCGGCGATGTCCTTCTGCTCGGGTTCGACGATCAGCAGCGAGTAGACGATCGCGAAGGCCAGGTAGGCGCCGACCGCAGCGGCCATCCACTTCAGGGCCGACGGCCTGAAGCGCCGCGCCCCCAGCCGCCGCGCAATCTCGGCCATCGTCGCCGCCCCCCGTTGCGCGGCGATCGCCATCGGCACCATCAGGAACCCAATCGCCGTCGCCAGCTGCACCCCGACGTTGCCGAAAGTAGTCAGGTCCCCATTGGCCTCGTGCCCGATCGCCGCCGCCGGAATCCCAATCACAACTCCGGTCCCAAGGGCGAGCACGACACCCAAGACCGCGACCCATGGCCCCCAATTCGAGTATGGAAAGGGAGCCGGGTGTGTCTCCCCGCGGCTTGTACTTTTTCGGTGTCCCATTAGCGGACGGCCACCGACACCCCACCGAAAAAGTTGAGCGGGGAGACACACCCGGCTCCCTCTACGGCTAACTTGGCCTCCATGCCGCCCGCAGTCTCACAGGTCTCGCGCTCGACCCGGACCCGGTTGCGACTCCTGCGCCGCCTGATCGTCCTGGCGATCTTCCTCGTCCTCGCGGCGATCGCGCTGAGTCAGTTCACCGAGCTGAAGCGGCTCGCCACCGGCATCCTCGCCTCGACCGCGGTGATCGGCCTGATCGTCGGCTTCGCCGCCCAGCACACGATCGGCAACATGGTCGCCGGGGTCCAGATCGCGGTCTCGCAGCCGATCCGGATCGGCGACCGCATCGTCTTCGAGGAAACCGAGGGCCGGGTCACCGACATCACCCTCTCCTACACCTACGTCGACCCCGGCGACGGCAGCTCGGTGGTGATCCCCAACCAGCTCCTGGTCGAAGGCATCGTCCACAACCGCTCGACCGAAGACACCCAAGCCTGAGCCCACCCGGCAGCGAAGTACCCTCTGCTCGATGACGCAGCGCACTCGGCGACGGCAGCGACGTCGCGGCGGTTTCGGCAGCAAGCTCCTGATCGTCTTCGGAGCGGTTTTTGCACTGATCGCGATCGCCGTGATCGCGGTCACCTCCTGGGTCCTCGACGTCGCCGCCGACGCGCCCTCGCTCGCCAGCTGCAGGCCGATCGACAAGGGCGGCAACTCGGCGATCTACGCCGCCGACGGAACCAAGCTGGGCCTGATCGCCTCCGACGAAGCCCGCACGCCGGTCTCTATAGAGCGGATCCCAAAGAGCGTCCAGCTGGCGACGGTGGCGATCGAGGACCAGCGCTTCTACCAGCACGGCGGCGTCGACGCCGAGGGCATCCTCCGCGCCGCGCTCAAGGACCTCGAAGCCGGCGAGCCGGTCGAGGGCGGCTCGACGATCACCCAGCAGCTGGTCCGCAACCTCTGCATCGCCAACCCGGAACGCAACCTCGAACGCAAGATCGTCGAGGCGAAGCTGGCGATCGAGTACGCGAAGCGGCACTCGCGGAAGGAGGTCCTCGGCCAGTACCTCAACATCGCCTCCTACGGGACGATCGAAGGCGCCACCGCGGTCGGCGTCCAGGCAGCCTCGCGCATCTACTTCTCCAAGCCGGTCTGGCGGCTGCGCCTGCCACAGGCGGCGCTGCTCGCGGGGCTGCCGCAGGCGCCCTCCGAATACAACCCGATCCTCAACCCCACGGCGGCGCGGGCGCGGCGCAATCAGGTCCTCAAGCAGATGGCCAAGCTTGGCTTCGTCGCCGCCGACCGCGCCGAGGCCGCCGCGGAATCGGGCCTCGGACTGCGCCTCTCCGACGACTACTTCAAGCACCGCCAGCCCTACTTCTTCGACTACGTCGAGAACGAGCTGATCGACGAGTACGGCGTCAACACCGTGCGCCGCGGCGGGCTCGAGGTGCAGACCACGATCGACCCCGAGTTGCAGCGGGTGGGGCTGGAAGCGATGCGATCAGCGCTGCCCTACTCCACCGACCCCTCCTCGGCGCTGGTCTCGATCGACCCCCGCAACGGCCACATCCGGGCGATGGTCTCCAGCTCCAGCTACGCCCAGAGCCAGTTCAACCTCGCCGCCCAGGGCCGCCGCCAGCCCGGATCGACCTTCAAGGCCTTCGTCCTCACCACCGCGATCAAGCAGGGCATCGACCCCTACTCGACTTACTACACCTCGAAACCGCTCGACCTCGACCTGCCGCACTGGGGTCACTGGGAGGTCCACACCGCCGACGAGGGCTACCAGGGCACGGTCAACCTGCAGCAGGCGACCGTGAGCTCCGACAACACCGTCTTCGCCCAGCTCGA
This sequence comes from uncultured Actinomycetes bacterium, assembly GCA_963699125.1. Classification (GTDB taxonomy): domain Bacteria; phylum Actinomycetota; class Thermoleophilia; order Solirubrobacterales; family 70-9; genus VAYN01. Next base: position 1,891,703 of record OY969417.1, on the reverse strand, counting down.
TCTCGACGTCGGCCCCAAGAGCGTCGCCCAGACGGCGAAGTCGATGGGGATCACGACGCAGCTGGACGGGATCCCGGCGGAGGGGATCGGCGGCCTGCGGCTCGGCGTCTCCCCGCTCGAGCTAACCGATGCCTACGCGACGCTTGCCGGCGGCGGCATCCACCGCGACCCGGTCGCGATCAAGAGGGTGGTCTTCCCCGACGGCCGCGCCGACACTCCGCAAGCCGCGAAGCCGAAACGGGTGCTGCCCGAAGCAGTCGCCTATGAGGTGACGCGCCTGCTCCACGACAACATCACCGAAGGGACCGGCACCGCCGCCTACACCGGCTGCGCCGGACAGGCGGGGAAGACCGGGACCACCGACGAATACACCGACGCCTGGTTCGCCGGCTACCAGCCCAACCTGGCGACGGCGGTCTGGGTTGGCTACCCGGAGTCGAACGAAATTTCGATGACCAGCGTCCACGGCATAACGGTTTTCGGCGGCACCTTCCCGGCCGAGATCTGGCACTCGCTCTACTCCGGCGCGGGCGTCCCCTGCGAGGAATTCGAGCAGCCGCAGCAGGAGATCAGCTGGGCGCCCTATTACGGGCACTTCGCCCAGGCGAGCCCGCAGTCCGCCACCGCCGAGGGAAGCGGAGACGAACCGCCTCCTCCCGGGACCGACGCGGTCGGCGGCTATGACCCGAACGCGTACGACCCGAACGCGTACGCCCCGGGTGCCGGACAGGAACCGGCGCCGTTGCCGGCGCCGCCCCCCTCGGTCGCAGGCGGCGGCAACGTCGGCAGCGGCGAATCGGCCGGCGGGAGCAAGTAACTGAGCATCGACCCAGGGGTCGCCTACGCCCTGATGTGGGTGGGCTTCGCTGCCTACCTCGCTTTTCTCGTCGTGGCGCCGAGGCTGGGGCGAGGGGTCGTCTGGGGGACGATCGCGCTCGCGGTCGCCGGCTTCGCGGTCGCCCCCGTCCTGCTCTCCCACGATGTCTACAGCTACCTCGACTACGCCCGCCTCGGGGTGGTCCACGGCCTCGACCCTTACGTCCACCCGCCTTCGGCGGCGCCGGCCGATCCGGCCTACGCCCAAGTCACCTGGACCGAAGCGACCAGCGCCTACGGCCCCCTGTTCACCCTCTTCACCTACCCGCTCGCCTGGCTCCCGGTCGGCGTCGCGGTCGCGGCGCTGAAGGCCGTCGCCGCTCTCTCCGTCCTCGCCCTCGCCGCGGTCGTCTCCCGCCTCGCCGCCTGGCGCGGCGCCGACCCCCTCCGCGCCGCCGCCTTCGTCGCCCTCAACCCGCTCGTCCTCGTCCACATCGTCGGCGGCGCCCACAACGACGGCCTGACGATGCTGCTGGCGCTGCTCGCCGTAGCCGCCATCATCAGCGCCCGCGAGCTGAGCGGCGGCCTCGCCCTCACCGCCGCCATCGCCACCAAGGCCTCCACCCTCCTCCTCGCCCCCTTCGCCCTAGTCACCTCGCGGCCGACGGGCCTGAAAGCGGACCATTTGTCCGCTTTCAGGCCCGTCGGCCGGCTGTTGGCTGGTGGGGCGTTGGCGGTTGGGGGGATCGTGGCGGTCGCGTACACCGCGTTCGGGTGGGACTGGTTGAACGCGTTCGGGCTGGCTGGGGAGAACCAGGGGCGGACGAGCCACATGAGCGTCCCGATCACCCTCGCCCGCCTCACCGGCCTGGACCCCGACGCGGCCCGGATCGCGGCGCTCGTCCTCTACGCCGCCTTCGTCGCCTACCTCCTGGCCCGCACCTGGCGCGGCCACGACTGGGTCGAAGCCAGCGCCTGGGCCGCCCTCGGCCTCCTCCTGGCCACCTCCTGGCTCCTCCCCTGGTACCTGATCTGGCTCCTCCCTCTAGCAGCCATCTCCCGCAACAGATCACTTCAGCTTTTGACCTTGGGGCTGACGGCCTACCAACTAGGCGCCCGCATCCCCCTTTAGCTACCCCCGACCCCCGTTGATGTCGCATTTGTGGCCGGTATGCGACCACAAATGCGACATCAACGGGGAATAGGCCAGCTTTGTCCTGCCGGAGGCAGGCGGGCACTCGCCCGAACCCCAGGCGCGGTCCCGTAGGGAGGGACAGGTACCCTCGAAACGTCTTGTACTTCTCGGTTGCCCGAACCTCGGACGGCCGGCGCTCGCTCCACCCGAGCAAGTTAAGTGAAGAGGGGTACCTGTCCCTCCCTACCGCACGCCTAAAGAATCTCGGGCGAGTGCCCGCCGGCCTCCGGCCCCGCCTGCTGCTCCTCAGCAGACGGATGCAGGATGCCGGTGTGGATGCTCCACCCCTCGCGCCGCCCAAGCGCCGTCACCGCCCCGACGTAGATCAGTTCGCCGACCGTCATCACGCCTCGCACCGCGATCGCGATCAGCGAGCCGAGCGCGAAGCTCTTGCCCGGCAGCGCCGCCTTGACCGCCCAGGCGAAAGCCGCATCGCGGACGCCGAGCCCGGCCGGGGCGACGAGCGTGACCAGCGCCGCGAAGTAGCCGATCGCCTGGGCGGAGCCGACGAGGAGGATGTCGTCGAAGGGGATGTAGGTGACCGAGCGAGCGACACAATAGATCCCCACCGCGATCACGATCCAGTTCAGCGAGTAGAAGACGATCAGCGAGATCACGCCGTGCAGCGGCACCACCGCCGGCAGCGGTTCGCGGCCGAACGCCCGCAGCACCCGGTTGGCAAGCGGACCGAAGACCCGCGGGTGCAGCAGCGCCACCGCGGCCGGGATCAGCAGCAGCACCACCCAGCGCAGCGGCTGCTCCTGGAGGTCGGGGTGGTTGATGATGAAGTAGGCAGCAACGACGATCGCCGAGGTGGCTGAGATCGCCTGTTCGTAGACGATGCTGGCGATCGTGATCCGCCGCGGCACCCCCGCCCGCTCAGAGAGCAACACGCGCCCGAGGACGTAGAGGACGCTGCCGGGGACGTAGCGCGCCAGCAGCGGCTGACCCCAGGCGACCTGGGCGCGGCCGAAGCCGATCGGGTGGCCGAGGAAGCGCAGGGTGAACTCCCAGCCGAGCGCGCTGAAGACGTAGAAGAGCGGCAGGATGATGATCGCCGGGATCAGCCAGCCGACGTGAAAGTGGACGCCTTCGCTCTGGATCTCCGACCACTGGTCGATGACGGTGAGGACGAGGAAGCCGAAGATGAGGACGGCGAGCCCGACCTGCAGGGCGAGGCGAACCCGGCGGCTGCGAGGGGGCCGAGTTCCGAACCGCGCACCCGCCTCGCCGACCCGGTGCAGAAATGGTTGGCGGCGCTCCACGTGGGCGCACCTTAGTGGCGAGAGCAGCGCCGACCGGCCTTGCGATCGCCGCAGGCACAGAGTCGACGGTTTGGGATAGTCAGCCGATGGGCGAGTTCGAGCTATTGGCGCGGATCAGGGAACGACTGCCGCCGCCCGGTCCGCGGCTGCGGGTTCCGAGCGGCGACGACGCCGCCGTCACCATCCCCGGCGGCGCCACTGCGACTTCCGTCGACACCGTGGTCGAGGGCGTCCACTTCCGCCGCGGACAGGCCAGCCTGGAGCAGATCGGCCGCAAGGCGCTCGCGGCTGCCCTCTCCGATTTGGCTGCGATGGGTGCCGAGTCCGGCGAGGCCTACGTCGCCGTCGGCGTACCGGTCGACCTCGACGAGGAGGGCTGCCTCGAGCTGATCGACGGGATCGTGGCGGTCGCGGTCGAGACCGGAACGGAGCTGGCCGGCGGCGACGTCACCCGAGCGCCGGTCCTAACCCTGGCGATCACGGTCGTAGGTCACGCCCCCGCGCCCGAGCAGCTGATCGGCCGCGACGGGGCCGAGCCGGGAGACGCGCTTGTGCTGACGGGGGAGATCGGCGGGGCCGCCGCCGGGTTGTTGCTGCTGGAGCGTCCGCAGCTGGCGGCAACCGTGGCCGGAGAGATTGGGGAGCGGCTGCGGCTGCGCCAGCTCGATCCGACCCCGAGGCTCGCGGCCGGGAGAGCACTGGCGGAGGCGGGAGCAAGCGCGATGATCGACCTCAGCGACGGACTCGGCGGCGACGCCGGCCACCTCGCCGAGCGCAGCGGCGTCGGTATCCGGATCGAGGCGGCCGCGCTGCCTCTGGCGAGGGGGGTGGCCGAGGTGGCTGCGGCGGCCGGACGCGAGCCGCTTGTCCTCGCCGCCGGCGGCGGCGAGGACTACGAGCTACTGGCGGCGCTGCCGCCGGAGCGGCTGGGCGAGGCGACGATGCAGATCGGCGAGGCTGCAGAAACGACCCTGACCCAGATCGGAGTGGTCTCCGAGGGCGAGGGAGTCGAGATCAGGCTGCCCGGCGGGGGAACTCTGGCACCGACTGGATTCGACCAGCTCGGCTGAGCGCGGGGCTGGCGCCGATCAGCAGCTCGCGGATGCCGCGACGCTGCAGCATCGCCGTCGCAACCCGCGAGGGATCGGGCTTGTACAGACCAGACTCGACGAGGTTCTTCAGTTCCTGTGGCTGCATGCCCTCTCTATCGGCCTTCGGATTCAGATCCTTAGTTCTAGGTACTCGCACATGCGTCCAAACAGGCCAGTGCCCCTAGTCGCACTACCCTTCAGTTGTGGCTAACGGGACGGCCCGCATTCTTCTCGTCGACGACGAGCAGTCGATTCAGACGCTTTTGAGCTATCCGCTGCGCAAGGACGGCTATCACGTCACGTCCGCCCTCGACGGCAGCGAAGCACTGCAGCGCTTTGAAGAGGGCCGCTTCGACCTCGTCATCCTCGACCTGATGCTGCCCCGTCTCGACGGAGTCGAAGTCTGCCGCCAGCTGCGTTCCCACAGCCAGGTCCCGATCATCATGCTGACCGCGAAGGGCAGCGAGACCGACAAGGTCGCCGGTCTCGAGGTAGGCGCGGACGACTACATCACCAAGCCCTTCTCGATGCGCGAGTTCCGCAGTCGCGTCAAAGCGGCGCTGCGACGCTCGCGGATGGGCGGCGAGCCGACCGGGGACGAGGCGATCGACTGCGGCGAGCTGAGGATCGACTTCGGGCGGCGGATGGTCACCTTGCGAGAGGAGGAGGTCCGGGTCACCTACGTCGAGTTCGAGATCCTCGGCACCCTCGCCCGCTCTCCCGGCCGCGTCTTCACCCGTGAGACTCTGCTGGAGCACGTCTGGGGCGACTCCGAGTACCGCGACCCCCGCACCGTCGACGTCCACATCAGGCATCTGAGGGAGAAGCTGGAGCAGGATCCGAAGCAGCCCGAGTTCCTCTTCACGGTGCGCGGCGTCGGCTACCGGTTCAGGGAGTAGCACCCGATGCGCCGGTTCAGGCTCACCGCGCTCGGCAACCGGATCACGGTGATCTCGATCGGGATTGCGCTCGGTACGTCTCTCGTCATCTACCTCTACGTCGTCGCGATCGGTGGCGCCGCCAGCGGGCTCGACGCGGTCAAGGGCCAGGTCGCCATCGGCGCGCTGATCGCGGCGCTGCTTGCCGCGGCAATCGGCTACTACTACGCCCAGGTTGCGGCGAGCAACATCCGCAGCCTCCAGGACGCCGCCCGCAAAGTCGCCGACGGCAACTTCGAGACGACGATCCCGGTCGCCTCGGCGGGGCAGCTTGGTCAGCTGGCGCGCTCCTTCAATGAGATGCAGCGCCGTTTGGCCGACCTCGACAGCGCCCGCAAGCAGTTCGTCGCCAACGCCTCCCACGAGCTGCGAACGCCGATCTTCAGCCTCGGCGGCTTCGTCGAGCTGCTCGAAGACGAGGACCCCAGCCCGGAGGAGCGGGCCGAGTTCGTACGGACGATGCGCCAACAGATCGAGCGCCTGACGAAGCTGACCGCCGACCTTCTCGACCTCTCCCAGCTCGACGCCGGAGCGATGGTGATGGAGGCTCACAACGTCGACCTCGGCGCCCTGGCACGGGAGGTGACGCGCGAGTTCGGCCCGCGCGCCGACCGCCGCGGCTCGCGCCTAGAGCTGCGCACGCCGGAGCGGCCCGCGATCGCCCGCGGCGACCCCGACCGGGTGCGTCAGATCATCCGTATCCTGCTTGACAACGCCCTCACTCACACTCCCGAGGGAACGAAGGTCACCGTAACCACCTATTCCGTCAACCGCCGCGCCGAGCTGACCGTCTCCGACGAGGGCTCCGGCATCCCGCAGCGGGTTCAGAGCCGGATCTTCGAGCGCTTCTACACCGCCGACACCGCCGGCGGCTCCGGGCTCGGGCTGGCGATCGCGACCGAGCTCGCCCAGCGCATGGACGGCCGCATCTCGATCAGCTCCAGCCGCCGCTTCACCGCCTTCACGCTGGATCTTCCGCCGGCCCAAGTGGGCGCCCAAGCTCGGGCCGTGCGCACCTCCGCCAAGGCTCCAGCGTGAGGGGGCGCGCGGCGCTGGTCCCGCCGCTGCTCTGCCTGGCGTTGGTTGTCGGCTGCGGCTCCGGCGACAGCGGTCAGACGAGCTCGGAAGCGTCCACCTCGGCGCAGCCGAAGTCGGCCCCCCAGGTGATCGTCGAGACCGCCGACAGCGGCTTCGACGCCGCCGCGGTCTACCGTGAGGCGTCGCCCGGGGTGGTCACGATCCGCTCGATCTTCGGCGGCAGCGGCGGCGAGGGCTCCGGCTTCGTCCTCAACACCGACGGTGAGATCGTCACCAACGCCCACGTGGTCACCGACGAATCCGGCGGCAAGCGCACGCCAGCCAAGGAAGTCTTCGTCGAGTTCCCCGATCGCAACGTCGTCGACGCCGAGATCGTCGGCTTCGACCCGTTCGCCGACGTCGCCCTGCTCAAGGTCGATCCCGACGGCTTCACCCTGCACCCGCTCGAGCTCGGCGACGACCGGGAACTCCAGGTGGGACAGCCTGTCGCGGCGATCGGCAGTCCCTTCGGCGAGCAACAATCGCTCTCGAGCGGGATCGTCTCGGCGACCGACCGCTCGGTCAAATCGCTGACCCAGTTCCAGATCGAGGGCGCGATCCAGACCGACGCCTCGATCAACCCCGGCAACTCGGGCGGGCCCCTGCTCGACGCGGGCGCCCGCGTAGTCGGCATCAACCAACAGATCGAGACCAACTCCGGCGCCAACGACGGGGTCGGCTTCGCGGTCCCGGTCTCGGCGATCAAGCGCTCGGTCGCCCAGCTCGAGGCGGATGGAACCGCCGAATACGCCTACATCGGCGTCTCCAGTCAGGCGCTCTACCCGCAGCTCGCCGCCAAGCTCGGCCTCGACACCACCTTCGGGGGCCTGCTGGCGGAAGTCGTCCCCGACGGGCCGGCGGACAAGGCAGGGCTCGAAGGCGGCGACGAGAAACTGAGCTTCCAGGCCGGCGAATACCGCACCGGCGGCGATGTCATCCTCGAGGTCGACGGCCACAAAGTCGTCCAGCCCGACGATCTCGCCCGCCTGGTCGCCTTCCGCGAACCGGGTGAAAAGGTGACCGTGACCGTGCTTCGCGACGGCGAGAAGAAGCAGATCGAGGTCACCCTGGGCAAGCGCCCGGACAGCGTCACCGGCGGCTAGACACCCATCTGCCGCCAAGCCGTGTAGAACTCCGGCCTTGCTCCAGGAAGTCGCACTCGGCCAGAAGTCCCTCACCGACTACACCCACATCGTCGGCAAAGAGCTGACCGAGCGCATCCGCGAGCTGGCCGAGCCCCTCCGCGGCAAGCGGGTCTTGCACGTCAGCGCCACCGCCTTCGGCGGCGGCGTCTCGGAGATTCTCTACACGATCGTGCCGCTGATGCGTGACGTCGGCCTCGACGCCCACTGGCACGTGATCTTCGGCAAAGAGGAGTTCTTCAACGCAACCAAGCTCCTCCACAACTCCCTGCAGGGGGCCGAGGAGACGCTGAGCGAGGAGCAGTGGCAACTGTTCGACGAGATCAACGCGCTCAACGCCGAGGGCCTGCAGGGTGAGTGGGACACGGTGATCGTCCACGATCCGCAACCGATCGGGCTGCGCCGCGGCGCCCTCGATAAGGGTCGGCGCTGGATCTGGCGCTGCCACATCGACCTCTCGACGCCCAACCCGGCGCCGATCGCCCGTCTGCTGCCGCTGATCGAGGAGTACGACGCGACCGTCTGGCACATGCCGAACTACGTGCCGGAGGGGGTCGACCACGGCAAGGACGGCGTCAACATCATCCCGCCGGCGATCGACCCGCTCTCGCCGAAGAACATGGCCTTCTCGCCGGAGGACGCGGCCTTCGTCTGCAAGCAGTTCGGGATCGACGTCGACCGGCCGCTGATCACCCAGGTTTCGCGCTTCGACCCCTGGAAGGACCCGATCGGCGTCATCGACGCCTACCGCGAGGTGACCGAGCAGGTTCCAGAGGCGCAGCTGGCGATGGTCGGCTCGATGGCAACCGACGACCCCGAGGGCCGCGAGTACTTCCAGAAGACCTTCGAATACGCCGACGCGGACCCCGACATCAAGATCCTCAGCAACCTCAACAACGTCGGCGCGATCGAGGTCAACGCCTTCCAGTCGCAGTCCGACGTCTGCCTGCAGAAGTCGATCCGCGAGGGCTTCGGCCTGACCGTCACCGAGGCGCTCTGGAAGGGACGCCCGACGGTGGCCGGCAACGTCGGCGGCATCCCACTGCAGATCGAGGACGGGGTCGGCGGCTACCTGGTCAACTCGCCCTCGGAGTGCGCCCAGCGCAGCCTCGAGATCCTCGCCGACCCGGAGCTGGGCAAGCGCCTCGGCCGCGCCGGCAAGGAGCACGCGCGGAGCGAGTTCCTCTCCCCGCGCCTGCTGCGCGACTGGCTCGGCCTGCTGGCGAACCTCGACACGTAGCCCAACGCCGATGGGCCTGAAAGCGGACTATTTGTCCGCTTTCAGGCCCATCGGCGGGCGGTAGGGTGGGTACGTGCCCGACACCGCGCCGCTGATCATCGTCTCGAACCGGGGGCCGCTCCAGTTCGAGCGCGACGAGGCGGACGAGCGAACCCTGCGCCGTGGTGGCGGTGGCTTGGTTACCGCGCTGTCGGGCCTGGTCTCCCACCGCGACGCGCTCTGGATCGCCTCGGCGATGACCGACGAGGACGTCGCCGTCTCGGAAGAGCACGGCGGCCCGGTCGAGCTCTCGATCGACGGCATCGACTACCGAGTGCTGCTGGTAGGCAGTGACGCCGAAGCCTACGACCGCTTCTACAACGTGATCGCCAACCCGATCCTCTGGTTCATCCAGCACTACCTATGGGACCTCTCCAACGCCCCCGACATCCGCCAGGAGGAGCTCGACGCCTGGGACCTTGGCTACCAGGCCGTCAACCGCGACATCGCCACGGCGGTTCTGCAGCAGATCGAGGACCACGAGCGGCCGCTGGTAATGCTCCATGACTACCACCTGTACACGGCGCCGGGGATGATCCGCGAGAGCCGCCCCGACGTCTTCCTCCATCACTTCGTCCACATCCCCTGGTCGCAGCCCGACAGCTGGCGGATCCTGCCCGGCCGGATCCGCGAGGCACTCTTCCAGGGGATGCTGGCCAACGACATCATCGGCTTCCACACCCACGCCTACTGCATCAACTTCCTGCGCTGCTGCGACGAACTGCTGGAGGCGGACGTCGACTACAGCCTGGGCGAGGTCCGGCACGCGCGCGGCAAGACCCTGGCCCGCGCCTACCCGCTCTCGATCGACGCCCAGCGGCTCGAGCGCGCAGCGGCCTCGCCGGAGGTGGCCGAGGCCGAGCGCGAGGTGCTGGAGCGGCGGCGTAAGCACCTGATCATCCGCGTCGACCGCGCCGACCTCTCGAAGAACGTGCTGCGCGGCTTCACCGCCTTCGACACCTTCCTCACCCAGCACCCGGAGTTCCGCGAAGAGGTGACCTTCATCGCCCACCTGCAGCCCTCGCGCCAAGACGTCCCCGAGTACGCCGAGTACCTGGAGCGAATCGAGGCCCTGGTCGCGGTCGTCAACCACCGCCACGGCACCACCGACTGGATGCCGATCGACCTCAAGATCTACGAGAACTTCCACGACGCCGTCGCCCGCTACAAGCACTTCGACCTGCTGATGGTCAACTCGCTGTTCGACGGCATGAACCTGGTCGCCAAGGAGGCGCCGGCGGTCAACACCCGTGACGGCGTCCTGATGCTCTCCGAGAACACTGGCTCCCACGAGGAGCTGGCCGACTGCGCCCTCTCGGTCAATCCCTTCGACATCCAGGAGCAGGCCGACGCGATCTACCGCGCCTTGACCATGGACTCCGAGGAGCGGCGGCTGCGGGCCGAGCGCCTCAAGGAGATCATCTTCGCGCGGAACCCGGGGGACTGGGTCGACGACCAGTTGCGAGATATCGAGGAGCTGAGGGCGCAGGTGGCGTAGCGGTTGGGAGGGGACGGGTACCCCTCTCCACTTAACTTTTTCGAGAAGCGCTTCAGAGCTGTCGCCGCAGAGCGTTGCGACGAAAAAGTACAAGACGTTCCGAGGGGTACCCGTCCCCTCCCACGGTCCATCTCCTGCGGGATTAGCTGCTTGATTCGAGCTGGGGGGAGAGTCCCCCGGGTTCCTGGTCTTGAGCTGGGGTGGGTGGGGTTCGGATTCGTTGGGTGGCTCTGGGCAAGGTGGTGGCGCTTGCCGTAGTTGGGCTTGTGGCTTTGCAGGCGCTGCCGGGGCTGCTGAAGCCGCCGCAGCCGCCTCCTTTGGCGGCTGATGTCGGGTTGCCACGGGTCGAAGTCCGGCCGGTAGCCGAGCCCCCGCCCGCTCGGCCGCGGCGGGCTGCAGTCCATCCCGTCGCCCCGAAGCCGGTCAAGCGTCGTCGGCAGCCAAGGCGCCGGCATCGTGGAATGCTCGACGTGAAGATCAGCTCCAAGCCGAAGCCGCACCATCGAAAAAGGAGAGAGGGACCGAAGCGGGCAGCGACGGCGCTGCCTCCGCTCCCGCCAGTCCCTGCTCCCGAACCGAGCCCGCCACCCGCGCCCGAACTCGCTCCAGCTCCCAGCGAGCCACCAACGCCGGGGCCCTCGCCACCAGCAAATGACGGCTCCGAGGAGTTCGCCCCGCACTGACCAGGGAGCGGGATACCCCCTTCGAACGGCTTGTACTTCTCGGTTGCCCGGATCTCGGACGGCCAGGGCACGCCCCACCCGAGCAAGTTGAGAGAGGAGGGGGTATCCCGCTCCCTGGTGCGCCGCCGGTGAGAACTCCACCGCTATAGTCCCTCGCCGTTTTGACCGCACCCCGCGAATACGAGCTGGTTCTGATGCTGGATCCGCAGTTGGACGCCCCCGCCCGCGACGGGCTGGCGCAGGAGGCCCGTGGCCAGATCGAGGCTTCTGGCAGCCTCAAGCACGAGAACGACTGGGGCCTGCGCAAGATGGCCTACGAGATCAACCGGCGCACCGAGGCCGACTACCGCTGGTTCCGCTTCGAGGCGTCCAGCGAGCTGCTCGACTCGCTCGACCACAACCTGAAGATTGCCGACGGCGTCCTTCGCTTCCGCATCTTCAAAGTCGACCCCAGCGCCCCGGTGATCGTCCCGCCGGCGGTCAGCGCCGCCCCCGGGCCGCGCGAGCGCAGTGCCACGGGAGCCCGCGAGGAGCGCGGCGACTCCCCCGACGACTCCGACGAGTAGCGCGCCCCCCGCTCTTTGCGAGGAAGCCCTCCGCGGGGGGAGAAGTCGCGCCGCCGCCGCTCTTAGACTGGAATTCAGCAAGCGACTTCAGAGGAGTGAGTGCCTTGGCAGCTTCGAACGTGAACGTGGTGGTCATCACCGGGAACCTGACCCGCGATCCGGAGCTGCGGCACACCGGGGGTGGAACTGCGATCTGCGAGCTTCGCGTTGCGGTCAATAGCCGCCGCAAGGACGGCCAGACCGGCGAATGGGTCGACAAGCCCAACTACTTCGACGTCACCGTCTGGGGAGCGCAGGGCGAGAACTGTGCCACCTACCTGTCGAAGGGCCGCCCCGTGGCCGTCGAAGGGCGTCTTGACTGGCGCGAGTGGGAGGCCAAAGACGGCAGCAAACGCCAGGCGGTTCAGATCATCGCCAACTCGGTCCAGTTCCTCGGCTCCCGTGATGGCTCCGGCAGCGGACCTAGCGGCGGCAACGCCAACGGTGGCTTCACCCCAAGCAGCGATGTCCCCGCCGACACCTCCGACTTCGAAGGCGCCGCAGCCAGCGCCGGCGGGGGCGGGGGCGGCGAAGACGACATTCCCTTCTAGCCAGCGGACGACCATTGGGCGCTGGTCTGTAGCATCCTGCGCCCGATGGCCAGAGCTAGAGAGAATTCCTCTTCGGACAGCAACCGGCGCGGACGGCGGGGTGCCGAGCGTGCCCGTCCGCGCAAGTACACGCGCGTCAACGCCGAGACCGTCGACTACAAGGACCTCAACCTGCTGCGGCGCTTCCTCTCCGACAAGGGGAAGACCCGCGGCCGGCGCGTCACCGGCCTTTCCCGCCGTCACCAGCGACAGCTCTCGGTGGCGGTCAAGCGGGCGCGTGAGATCGCCTTGCTGCCCTACGTCGGGGAGCGCTGATGACGGAGGCGATCCTGCTCCAGGACGTCGAGTCGCTCGGCGAGCGCGGTCAGGCAATCGACGTCGCCCCCGGCTACCTGCGCAACTACCTGATCCCCCGCAAGCTGGCTCAGCCGGCGACCCCGGGGGCACTGGAGGAGGCGCAGCGTCGGCGCGAAGCCGCCGAGCGGGCGGAGAAAGCCCGAACCGAGCGCGAAGCGCAAGCCGCTGGCCTGCTCGGCAAGACCGTGCTGACGATCCACCAGCGGGCAGGCGAGGACGGCAAGCTATTCGGCTCGGTCGGCGCCAAGGAGATCGTCGACGCCCTCCGCGACGCCCGCGACCTGCGGATCGACAAACGCAAAGTCCGACTCGAGCAACCGCTGCGCGAAGTCGGCACCTTCATGGTCGAGATCGAGCTGGCCGACGGCACGGTCGCCTCGGTCAAGACGATCATCAGCGAGGAGAAATAGGCCTTCGTCAGCGTGGCGGGTCGCCCGGGGGGAGGCACCTGCGGGCGAGGTTTACGTTCTCGGTACCTCCCCCCGGGCGACTCACAAGCGCCGGGTAGGCTCAGAGGGTGGCGACTCGGGCGGCAAGGAGGCTCTCGCGTCGGGCCCGTGCCCGGACGCGGTTCGGCTGGGCGCGCTCGGAGCGGGCTACGGTGGGGCTCGCGACGGTCGCCCTCGGCGGCGCCGGAGCGGTTCTGGCCGATCAGTTCGGCCGCCTGCTGCGCCGCCGAGCGCACGATCGTCGCGATCACGAACCGCTGCTCGAAGCCGCCCCGGCGGCGGCGATCGACACCGTTGGGGTCGCCGTGCGCGGCTACGAGGCGGCGCCCCGCAGCGAGACGGTCCTCTTCAACCTGCTGGCCGGCTTCCTCGGAGCCTTTGCCCTGGTCCGCATCTCGACCTGGGGAATCCGCGACCGCTGGGGACCGTTCCGCAACGTCAGCGTCGGCGGTCACCACATCCACCACTTTGTGCCGGGGATCGTGATCGCGTTCGCCGCCGGCACCGTGGCGCTGCTGACCGACGACGACGAGCTCGAGCAGCGCCTGGCGCTGCCGATGGGGGCCGGCATCGGCCTCACCTTCGACGAGGCGGCGCTGCTGCTCGACCTCCGCGACGTCTACTGGACCCGCGAGGGCTTGCTCAGCATCCAGCTCAGCCTCGGCGCCACGGCGATCCTCAGCATCGCCATCCTCACCCTGAGAATGCTGCGCCGGGGCGAGCGGCGGCAGGAGGAGGCAGGCCTGATCCCACCGGCGGATCCTCGTGCGGATGCCGTCCCGCAAATTTGACGATCTGCACACCACGCGTCTCGCGGTGCAATCGATGCTTGGTGCGTGGCGAGAACGCTGAACCAGGCGAGGGCTATTCGACTCTTGGGACAACAGGGGTGGACACGAACGGCGGGTGGCAAACATCAAGTCAAGATGGTCAAAGCGGGTTGCCGGCCGATCACGCTGCCGCGGCACAGAGGTCGTGACTACTCCCGAGGTCTCACGGCTGCGATCCTTAAACAGGCAGGGCTAAGATGATCGACGGAGGGATTCAGGACGTGGAGCTGACCGCGAACATCCATCTCGAGGATGGGTCCTACTGGGCCGACATTCCAGAGCTTCCCGGCTGCTTCGCTTCCGGCGACACCTTCGACGAACTCTTTGACTCTCTGCGCGAGGGGGTCCGTCTCTATCTGGCTCACGATGGCTCCCCCAATGGAGACTTGGCAGGTCGAGCGCTTCGAGTCACCACCGCAGTTCTGAGTGACGCTACGTCCTGACCAAAGGCGTCGCAAAAACGGCATTGAGTGCCCTCGCGTGCATAACGCATGTGGTTTCGTTGCCAGGCGGGCGAATTGCCGCCGAGGCGCCCCTGACACTGACCTAGATGCCGCAGCCGACCTCAACCCACGTGCCGCCCCAGAACATCGAGGCGGAGGAATCGGTGCTGGGGGCGATGCTGGTCGCCGAGCCGGCGCTGACCCGGGTGATCGACGAGGTGAAGCTGAACGCCGCCGACTTCTACCTCGACCGACACCGGGCGATCTTCGAGTGCGCCCACGACCTCTACGCCGCCTCGAAGCCGGTCGACGAGCTCAGCGTCAGCGAGGCGCTGACCCAGCGCAACAAGATCGACGAGGCGGGCGGCAAGCACTACGTCTCCGAGCTGGCCGCCAAGGTGCCTGCCGCCGGCAACGCCAAGCACTACGCCGAGATCGTCCAGCAGAACTCGCTGCTGCGACGGCTGCTCGGCGCCGGCCAGGAGATCCAGGGCTGGGTCAACGACCGCGCCGGCGAGCCGCGCGAGCTCTCCGAGCGGGCCGAGAAGCTGCTCTTCGACGTCGCCCACAAAGAGCAGGCGAGCGACTTCCGCCTGCTCTCGGAGATCCTCCACGACGAGGTCGACCGGCTGGAGAAGCTCTCCACCGGCGAGACCGAGCTGACCGGCACCCCCGCCGGCTTCCGCGACATCGACGCGATCACCGGAGGGTTCCAGCCGGGGAACCTGATCATCGTGGCTGCACGGCCCGCTATGGGAAAGTGCATTGTTCAAAGTTCCTTGATCTATAATCCTCGAACCGGGGCTCGGCAGTCGGTCGGTGAGTTGCACGCAGCTCACCAGCGCGGTGAGGAGGTTTGGGTGGCTTCTCTCGGCCCAGACCTACGAGTCAGACCAGCTAAGGCCGCCGCCGTTGCGGTCAACGGCAGAAAACGCGTATATCGGCTAACGACGCGGCTCGGCCGAGAGTTGGAGGCAACTTCGAATCATCCTGTTCTTACGAGCTCCGGCTGGGAGGAACTCAGGAAGGTCCACGCCGGAACCCGGATCGCGGTTCCACGACGACTCCCGGGCCCAAGCGACCCAGTCGAGCTACCTGATCGAGAGATCGTTCTGCTGGCAGCCCTGATCGCCGACGGTGCGCTCAGTCAGAAGACACCGCGTTTCTGCTTTGGGGCAGATTCCAAAGTGCTTCCCCTCGTGCCCGACGCGGTCTTCGGGCTCGGCGACGAGCAGCTGGCTCGCTTCCTTGGCGTCATGTACGCCTGTGACGGGCACGTCTACTGCAGCGATCGCCGCGCGCAGATCGGCTACACGACGATCAGTGAGCGGCTCGCGCACGATGTTCAGCACCTGCTGCTCCGACTCGGAATCGTGGCGACGATCCGCACCCTGAAACGTCCCGTTTACGAGGGCACCGGCAAAGTCGCCCGCGAGGTCAGGATCACCTCCCAGGAGAGTCTTCGGCGCTTTTGCGATCTGGTCCCCGTCCCCGGGAAGGAAGAGGCCCAGGCAAGGGTTCTGGCGCGGCTCGACGAGGCCCCACGCTCGACCAACACGGACACGCTGCCGACCGAGATCTGGGACGACGTGCTGCTGGCGAAGGGTGACCGGGTCTGGGCGGCAATCAGCGAGCTGACCGGGCGCCCCCGTAACCACAACTGGCACGTCGGCGCCCGCAGTCCGTCACGAGGCCTCGTCGCAGAGCTCGCCACCGCGACCGCATCCCCCACGCTCGAAGAGCTCTCCGACTCCGATATCTGGTGGGACGAAGTCGAGTCCGTCGAGTACGTGGGCGAAGAAGAGACCTACGACCTCGACGTGCCTGGCCTGCGGAACTTCGTCGCCGACGACATCATCGTCCACAACAGCGCGCTGGTCGCCAACATCGCCGAAAACGTCGCCGTCAAGCGCAACATGCCGGTCGCCTTCTTCTCGCTTGAGATGTCCGAGGTCGAGCTGGCGCAGAGGTTCATCGCCTGCCGGGCGCGGATCTCCGGCGACAAGCTGCGCAAGGGGCAAGTGTCCCAGCGCGACTGGCCGAAGGTGGTGCGCGCCTGCAACGAACTGGAGGAGGCACCGCTCTGGTTCGACGACTCCTCCGACCTCGGCATCCTCGACCTGAGGGCGAAGGCACGGCGCCTTCATGCCCAGGAACAGGACCGTGGTGGCCTCGGGCTGGTGATCGTCGACTACATGCAGCTGATGCGCTCCGACGACCCCCGCGCCAACCGGGTCGAGCAAGTCGGCCAGATGAGCCGCGGCCTCAAGATCCTCGCCCGCGAGCTGGAGGTGCCGGTGGTGGCGATCTCCCAGCTCTCGCGCGCGCCCGAGCAGCGGACGCCGCCGAAACCGCAGCTCTCCGACCTGCGCGAGTCGGGCCAGCTCGAGCAGGACGCCGACGTCGTCGCCTTCCTCTTCCGCGAGGACTACTACCGCGATCCCGATGACGAGCCCGACGGGCTCGCCGACCTGATCATCGCCAAGCACAGGAACGGCCCGATCGGGACCAGGAAGCTGGTCTTCCTCGACCGCTTCCCCAAATTCGCCGACTTCTCCGGTCAGGAGCAGCCGATCGAGCAGCCGGCCGGCGAGGAGCAGCCGATCGCCGACGCCAGCGCTGCGGGGCCCGACTTCTGATGCCGACCGCGATCGCCCGCTCGGAGCCCTTCCGCGAACAGGCATGCCCGCTCGGCGTCTGCGACGGCTCCGGCTGGATCCTCGGCCCCGAAGATGTGGCCCGGCCCTGCGAGTGCCGCGAGGCGCGGCTGAAGCGGGGCCGAAGCAGGGGGGTCGCGTCGGCGATTCCGACGCGCTATCGCGGCGTCTCGTTCGAGCGCCCGCCGGTCAGCGACATGACCCGCGACATGGCGACGCGACACGTGGTCCAGGCGACGAGGGACTACATCGACAAGCTCGACGAGAACCTCGGCGCCGGTCGCGGCCTCTGGCTGATGGGCAACACCGGGACCGGCAAGACGACGCTGGGCATGCTGGTCGCCAAGGAAGCGCTCGCGGCCGGGAAGAGCGTCGGGATCTATTTCACGCCGAAGCTCCTGACCCGCATTCGCCAGACCTACCAGGAAGCGGAGAGCGACAACGCCTACGACGACTTCTTCCGCCGGGTGACGTCGGTCGACCTCCTCTATATCGACGATCTCGGCTCCGAGCGCCACACCGACTGGGTGGTCGAGCAGCTCTACGCCCTGGTCAACGAGCGCTACGAGAGCCAGCGGCCGATGCTGGTGACCAGCAACTCCGACAGCGACGTCGACCGGGGACAGCGACAGCTCGAGGAGCAGATCGGGTCGCGCACCGTCTCCCGCCTGATCGAGATCTGCGGCGATCCGCTGCCGCTCTTCGGCCCGGACCGCCGCGTCGAGGCGCGCGCTGCGAACTAACTCAGATCCAGGATCAGGCCGAGAGCGGCGTCGACAGCCGCGAGATCGTCGAGGCTCAGGTGGCCGGCACGGTCGCCGAGCTTGCGAGCATCGACAGCACGGACCATCTCGCAGAGGACCCTTGTCTTCTCACCCTGGAGATTGACTTCTGGATGAAAGGAAGCGGCCTGCGCTGACCGCGACGTAGGGCACACGACCACCGTGGAAAGAGCCATCAGGTCGTTCGCCTGAACTACCACGACGTAGCGACGGCCGTGCTGAACCCGTCCGGCACCTCGTGGAAGGTTGACCTCGTGGACATCACCACGAATCACTGAGCCCCTCCATTAGCTCAACGATCTCCCTAGCTTCGGCGACATAGGCGGGATCGGCAGCCAGCCGCCGTGCCTCGGCCGCTAAGCCACTCCGTCTCTGCTCCCGCGCAGTAGTCTCTTCGATCGCCTGTCTTGCAGCTTCAGCTTTACTCACTCCTCGCAGCTGCGCAAGATCTTCGAGGGCGCGCTGACCGGTACGGCCCAGACGCAATGACACGGGTGGCGGCGTATCGCCCATAGGGGGAACTGTAGCGTGGTTCGCACTACGTGGTTGCGGTAGTCATGCGCACAGCGTCCAGGGATGATCCCCGTCACAATCCAGCACTCATGCCCGGAGTGGTCATAGTCGGCGCCCAGTGGGGTGATGAGGGGAAGGGGAAGATCACCGACCTGCTCGCCGAGCGGGCGGAGGTGGTCGTGCGCTTCCAGGGCGGCAACAACGCCGGCCACACGATCGTCCGCGACGGCGAGGAGTTCAAGTTCCACCTGATCCCGTCGGGCATCCTCCACTCGGAGAAGACCTGCGTGATCGGCAACGGGGTGGTGCTCGACCCGAGCGTGCTGCTGGGCGAGATCGACGGCCTCAAACGGCGCGGGATCGACGTCGCCAACCTGCGCATCTCCGCCAACGCGCACCTGATCATGCCCTACCACGTGCTGCTCGACACGGCCGGCGAGACCAAGCTCGGCAAGCTCTCGATCGGCACTACGCGGCGTGGCATCGGTCCCTGCTACGCCGACAAGGCACTGCGGCTCGGCATCAGGGTCCAGGACCTGCTCGACGAGAAGATCCTGCGGACCAAGATCCGCGCCGCCCTCGAGCCGAAGCAACAGGCGCTGCGCGAACTCTCGGTGCAACGGCGCAAACTGCGCAAGGAAGCCGGCGAGGAGACCGAGAAGGACGGCTCCGAGACCGGTGTCGGCGAGGTGCCGGACCCGCGCCTCGACCTGCACACGATGACCGAGGAACACGTCAGCTTCGGCCACCGGCTCGAGCCGCACATCGCCGACACCGCGAAGCTCTGCTGGGACGCCCTCGACAGCGGCCGCACGGTGCTCTTCGAGGGCGCGCAGGCGACCCTGCTCGACCTCGACCACGGCACCTATCCCTTCGTCACCTCCTCCAACCCGATCGCCGGCGCCGCCTGCGTCGGCGCCGGCGTCGGCCCGACAGACATCGACGAGGTCTGGGGGATCGCCAAGGCCTACGCGACCCGGGTCGGAGCCGGTCCCTTCCCGACCGAGCTCGACGACGAGGTCGGCGAGCGGATGGTCGAGCGCGGCCACGAGTTCGGCACCACGACCGGCCGGCGGCGGCGCTGCGGCTGGATTGACCTCGTCGCCCTCCGCTACGCCGTGCGGCTCAACCGCATGGACGCTCTGGCGATCACCAAGCTCGACGTGCTGAGCGGGATCGGGCCGCTGCGAGTGGCCGTCCGCTACCGCTCAAAGGAAGGCGCCGTCCTCGACAGCTTCCCCTACCACCAGTCGATCCTCCACTCCGCCACCCCGGAGTACGAGGAGATGCCCGGCTTCGACGCCGAGATCGGCGACTGCCGCAGCAGCGAGGATCTGCCGCGCGAGGCGCGCGACTTCCTCGGCTTCATCTCGGACTTCGCCGGCGTTCCGGTCCGGCTCGCCGGCGTCGGGCCCGACCGCAACCAGGTCGTCTGGCTCGAGTCCTAGAAGACCTCATCCCATGCCCCACGGCGAGACGATGCAGAGCTTCCACTCGCCTTCGACGTGGCGCAAAACCACGGTCGCCTTGGAAGTCCGACTGATCGCCGTCTCGCCGGCGCCCCCGAAGCGCATCGTCCAGCTCTCGGAACCGAGGGCAACCTCGCCGGAGACAAGCATGCTGCGCGGTTCAACTCGAGCGATCGCGCCCATCGCGATCAGCTGAGCAAGCACAGCTCGAAGGGCCCGCGCGAAGGCAGCGCAAGTCTCCTCCGGGGTCAGCGGAGGAGATGCTACGTCCAGGGGCACGACTAGCCCCTGGCGGTGCAGGGCCGAAGGAAGGTGCCGGTGAGGAAGGTCCGGTCCTGGAAGGTGACTTCCACCCGAGCCTGCAGGTGCCCGGTTTCACAGCGGGCGTTGAGGTAGCTGTGGTGAACGCCCTTGTAGGTCCATTTTCGCCCGATTTTGAGCGAGCCGGAGATCGGGTGGCCGGCGCCGTTGGCGATTTTCGGGATCTTCGCCACCGTGCGGTAGCCGTAGACGCCGTTGTGGATCCTTTCGATCACGACGGGGACGACGAAGGTCGTCGGCACGGGAACGGTCGTGTAGGCGTGGGCGAAAACGCTGTAGTTGCCGTTCTTCCTCGGTCCGTTGAAGATGGTGATCGGCGAGGAGACCGGGATCGGCGCCTGTTCGGGGAACTTGACGATCGCGCTGCCCCGCCCCTTGCCCACGATCGCGCCCGGGCATGCCTTGCGGGCCGCCGCCACCGTCGTCGCCTGCAGTTTGCTCGCCGCGCAGATCGGCAGGCCGGTGGTCTGGACCGAGCCGTGACGGTCGTATTCGATCGTCAGCGTGTCGACGATCGGCGGCAACTCACCGGAGGCCGTGGAGACCTTGCCGGAGCCGTGGATCGTGATCGGCGCGTCACGGTGCTTCGGCAGCGCCGTCGGGGTGAAGCCACCGTCGGCGTTGAGGATGATGTCGCCAGCGCGGATTTCAAGCGCGAGAACGGGCGCGGCGAGAACGGCCGCGAGCGCGAGCGTGGCTGCGATCGGCTTCAGCTGCTTCCTCCACATAGTCGGTCTCCTCTACCCGCGGTCACCGGCGCTCCTCCAGCTAAAGATAAACATAGCGACTTTTTGTTTCATAAGAATTCCCGTTGTATCTTCCAGCATAGAACCTTGTTCAAGCTGTATTTGAGAAACGACAACATATTGTGAAGACAGCCAGCAACCCGAGCCACAGCCTGCTGCCCGGCGCCGACCCGGTCTGCCATGGAGTCACGGCGGTGCTGACGCCATGGGGCCGGAGCGACCGGCTCAAAGACCGACGGTTGCGCCCGGGACCCGGGTCCCCTCCTGACGAGGTGCTGCGAAACCAGCGCCAGCGGATCTTCGGCGCGATGGTGGCAACGGTCGCCGAGCGCGGGTACGAGGCGACGACCGTCGCCGACCTGACCCGGCTCTCGGGAGTCTCCAGCCGCACCTTCTACGACCTGTTCGACGACAAGTCCGCCTGCTTCGTGGCGGCGATCGAGGCGATGATCGAGATGGGCGCCGCCTTCACCGACGTCGGCATGGATTCGAGCGGCAGCTGGCTGGAGCAGGCCGAGCGCGGCATGGACCTCTTCGCGGGGCTGATCGCCGCCCAGCCGGCGGCGGCGCGAATGTGCCTGATCGACGTCTACGCCGCCGGTCCGGAGGCGGAGGCCGCACTCGAAGGGGCGCTCGCTCCGTTCGAAGCGCTGATCGCGCAGATGAGGCACCGCTCGGCCGAGCAGAGGGGGATCCCGGAGGAGCTCGTGGCCGCCTACATCGGCGGCATGCAGGAGATCGTCCGCACCCGCCTCCACCGCCGCACTGAGAGCGAGCTCCCACACCTGCTGCGCGAAATCCTTGACCTCACGCTCACCTACAGGCGGCCCCCGGAGGCCCTGCGCCGTCCGCGGCTCGTCCGCTCAGGAGGCCCCAAGTTGCTGCAGGGGTACGACCACGGCCAGCGAGCGCTGCATGCATTTGCAGCCGTGGTGGCCGAGCGTGGCTTCCAAGCGACGACGATCGCCGACGTCGTCAAGCGGGCCGGGATGTCGACCACCACCTTCTACGCGAATTTCAGCGGCAAGTCGGACGCGATGATGGCGGCGATCGACAGCGGCGGCGGGCAGTTGCTGGCAGCGGTGATCTACGCGGCCGGACGGAGCCCGGACTGGCCGCGCTCGATCGCCGGTGCGTTCCGGGCGCTGCTGAACTACCTCGCCTCCGAACCGTCGTTCGCCCACCTGTTCGGCGTCGAGGTCTACGTCGTCGGCGCCGAGGCGCTGGAACGCCGCGCCCAGGTGATCGAACCCTTGGGATCGCTCCTGGACGAGGGATACGAACGCTCTGCAGACACCTCTCCGGTCGCCAAAGAGGCGATCATGGCCGCCGTCTACTCGCTCGTCCACAGGCAGATCCGCCGCCACGGCGCGGCCAGCCTGCCGTCGCTGGCGCCGCTGTGCACCTACATCGCCCTGGCTCCGTTCATCGGCCCGCGCGAGGCCTGCGAAGCCGCGAATCGGCCCATGGGGGCGGGCGGCGAAAACGACCGCGGCCCCGACTGATCGACACCGGGCCTTCCGATACAGCGGGGTACAGCTACCGCCGGATCTGCTCTACAGTCTGTGGGTGGCTTCCGGTAAACGCGCGGCTAAGCTAAACGAGCGGTTGCCAAGGGGGAGACACGGTTTGCCGAGGGAGGCGGTGACCGAATCCCAGCGCAACCGAATCCTGCAAGGGATGATCGAGGTGGTCTCCGAGCGAGGCTACCCGGAGACCCGCGTGGTCGACGTGATCGGCGTCGCCGGGGTCTCGCGGAAGACCTTCTACGAACTCTTTGACAGCAAGGAGGATTGCTTCCTCGCGGCCTACGACGTGCTGCTTGGCAACCTCCTCGGCGACACCGCCACCGGCTTCGAGTCGAAGCCCGGCGCGCCTTGGGCGGAGCGGGTGGCGGCCGGCCTCGGGGCCCTGCTCGACCACCTCGCGGAGCACCCCGACGAGGCCCGTTTCGCGATCGTCGAGGTGCTCGCGGCCGGGCCCAAAGCGCTCGCCCGCCGCGACGCCGCGTTGCGCCAGTTCACCGGCTTCCTCGAGTCTGGCCGCTCGGAGACCACGGTCGAACTGCCGGGAATCACCTCACTCTCGCTGGCCGGGGGGATCAACGAGCTGCTCTACAGCGAGATCCTGCACGGCGCCGTCTCCCGCCTCCCCAGCCGACTGCCGGACCTGATGTTCTGGATCACGCTGCCATTCCTCGGCGCCGACGGGGCCGCCGCCGAGCGCGAGCGCGTGCGCCTCTCGATGCTCGAGAGCTAGCTTCGACGGCGGTTGTTAAGCCGATCTTTTCCGGGACTCCACGGGTTTACGAACCAGCCCCGAGTGGTAGTTTGACCTGCTGGAGGGGTAGTTCCCACGCAAGCTTTCGACGGCTTCGACTCTGGACGGGCGGGCCGCAAAGGAGAGACATAGGGATATGCGCAAGTACCTGTTGAAAACGACGGCCATCGCAGCGCTGTTGGCGCTCGTCGTGGCCGGGGTGGCCGTCGCGGCGAAGGACACCGTCGTACGCGCGGGCGACCTGGAAGTCACGATCGACGGTTCCAGCGGCCTTTCGCCGAAGGCGCTCTCGAAGACTAAATACACGCCGGTTGCGTTCAAAGCTGCGGGAAGCGTCCGCAGCACCAACCCCAGCGAACCCCAGCCGGCGCCGCTGAAAGAAGTCATCATCGACGCCAAGAACGTCGCGGTGAGCGTCAAAGGCTACCCGGCCTGCACCAGCGGCCAACTGCAGGCGCGCGACACCAAGGCGGTCGAAGCGGCCTGCAAGAGCGCGATCATCGGCAAGGGCACGACGACCGTCTCGGTCAAGTTCCCCGAACAGAAACCGATCCCGGCCAAGAGCCCGCTGCTGGTCTTCAACGGCGGTTTCAAGGGCGGCGTCACCACCTACTACATCCACGCTTACCTGACCCAGCCGATCACGACGGCGATCGTGACCACGGTGAAAATCAAGAAAGCGGGCAGCGGGCTCAAAGCCATCACCACGATCCCGAAAATCGCCAACGGGGCCGGCTCGGTGACTGACTTCTCGCTGACGATCGACAAAAAATTCACCTACAAAGGCAAGAAAGTCAGCGTCCTCAGCGCCAAATGCGTCGGCGGCAAGATCCAGGCTCACGTCACTGGAGTGTTCTACGACAACAGCAAACTGTCCGCTGATTTCGTCCGGGCCTGCACCCCGAAGCCCTGAGCGAAAGCTCTCAGCCGAGACCGGTCAGAAATAGAGCAGTGGAAGGGCGGCCGACAGGCCGCCCTTCTTCTATGGTTCCTCCTTTGGGAACTGCAAAAGGAGGAATTGGGAATGAGAAAGTATCTACTAGTGACGATGGCCGCCGGAACCCTGGCTGCGCTCGTCGTGGCCGGGGTGGCCGTCGCGGCGAAGGACACCGTCGTACGCGCGGGCGACCTCGAAGTGATCATCGACGGCTCCAGCGGCGTCAAGCCGAAAGCGCTCTCGAAGAGCAAATACACGCCGATCGCCTTCACCGCGGCGGGGAGCATCCGCAGCACCAACCCCAGCGAACCGCAGCCGGCGCCGCTTAAAGAAGTTCTTATCGACGCAAAAAACTCCGCGGTCAACGTCAAAGGCTACCCGGCCTGCACCAGCGGCCGGCTGCAGGCGCGCGACACCAAGGCGGTCGAAGCGGCCTGCAAGAGCGCGATCATCGGCAAGGGCACGACGACCGTCTCGGTCAAGTTCCCCGAACAGAAACCGATCCCGGCCAAGAGCCCACTGCTGGTCTTCAACGGCGGCGTCAACGGCGGGACGACCACCTTCTACATCCACGCTTACCTGACCCAGCCGATCACGACGGCGATCGTCACCACGGTGAAGATCAAGAAAGCGGGCAACGGGCTCAAATCCGTCACCACGATCCCGAAAATCGCCAACGGGGCCGGCTCGGTGACTGACTTCTCGCTGACGATCGACAAAAAATTCACCTACAAAGGCAAGAAAGTCAGCGTCCTCAGCGCCAAATGCGTCGGCGGCAAGATCCAGGCTCACGTCACTGGGGTGTTCTACGACAACAGCAAATTGTCGGCAGACGTCCTCCGGACCTGCACCTCGAAGCCCTGAGGTAGCGCAGAAGCTCTCATCCGTAACAGGCATGGAAGGGACGGCCATTTGGCCGTCCCTTCCATGCCGCCAACGGGAGTGCCCTAGAAGAGCTGCCCCGCGGGTTCGGACGGCTCATCGGTCCGCAGGATGAAACGACCCAGGAGGGGCACCGCGAACGAGTACTTGCCCAGGCGGTTCTTATAGATCATTCCACGCTCGGCCAGACTCGCCAGCATCTGATTTGCGTGGCTTGGGGAAAAGGACTTCGGGAGCAGTTCCTTTGCCTTCTCGACCAGTTCTTGGATCGTGAATTCTTCATCCGGCCTGTCGAGATGGGCAACCACCCAAAGGAGTTCTTTCTGCCTATCAGTGATTTTTGCCCACCGGCCCGCGAAAAAATCTGCGTCCAGCTTCCTCTGAATTGCGTCGACCGGCACGTTTCCAAATTCGCCGCTTTCGCTTTGCTGGATAAAGACGTCGAACACCTCACGACAGATGAATTGGATGAAGTAGGGATACCCACCCGACTCGTGGATGATGATCTCAACGGAATTTGAACTGAAGTTGATCGGGCAATCGGCCGCTTCGATTGGCTTCAGGATCGCTTCGCGGCTCTCAATCTCGTTGAGCTTCGTGAGGGTCATCACGCGAAACATACGCTCGGCGTACGTTCTCGCATCGACCAGTTTTGGGAAAAGGGTCGGCAGGCCGGCCAAGACGAGCATGAAAGGGATGCCCTTCTTCTGGATCGACTGGAACACATCGAGCAATACCGACAGAGGAAATTGATCCTTGCCCGCATGATCGGAAAGGTTCTGGGCCTCGTCGTAGGCAAAGATCACCTTGTGCTGACCCTGTCGGCGCAGGTGCTCCCAGGCGAATTCCAGGGTTGCCTTGATCTTGTCTGAAATCAGACCAGGCGTCTGTTCGTAGACGCTCGTCAAGACCCCGTGGGACAGGGGAATCTCCTGTGGCTCGGGAGCGCCAGCAAACCCAACGGGCTGGCCGGCGGGCGGTTGGGTGATGGTCGCCGAAGAAGTGATGAGAGAGAGGTCAGCCAGGAGGCGCTGTGCGAACGCGGTCTCGCTGATACTCGCCGACTCGGACAGGTCGGCAGCGGTCCACAGCCACCCGGCCTGAATTGCCTGGGGCTTGAAGGTTTCCAGGAGGACGGTCTTTCCCACGCCGCGCAGGCCGGTCAAAACCAGGTTCTCGAGGATCTCGTCCTGCTCCAAGAGCCGATCGAACTCCTGGTACTCCCGCTCCCGTCCCGCGAGATGGGGTGGCATATGCCCCGCGCCCGGTCGATATGGATTCTTGAACTTGACCTGATTCATTGGCGTTAAGGCTCTGAAATAAATTTATTCACAGAGCTAAATTTAGCACAGCCATTAAACCAAAGTAAATCTGGCCTCTGCTGTGGCCGATCGTCGCTGAAGCTTCAGGAGACCGCTACGGGCCGGGCTGCTCGAAGGTGTGCTGGTAGGCGGTGGCGGGACCGCTGCCGTAGATCGGGGTGAAGGGTCCCTGCTGGGTGCAGGCGGGGGCCGGGACCGAGCCGGTGCTGAGCTGTTCGGCGAACGCATATTTCTTCAGGCGGTTGAAGAAGTCTTCGGCTTCTTTGGCTTCACCTTTTTTGGTGCGTTCTTTGAGCGCATCACTGGTGGCCGTTTCCGGGTTGAGCGAGGCCGTGGTGCCCGCGCTGCACTGGCGGGTTTCGAAGCCCGGAAGGCCCGAAGCGACATCTTTCGCCCATAACGGCGCGCTGTAGGCGCTGTTGCGGTTCGTGGTTAAGCGGCTGCTGAAAGTCGCCAGCGAATCGGGATAGAGCGGATTGATGGCTCTCAAGAAGTGCACCTGTTCGCCTCTTGCGTTTTTGGTCGTGAGTTCCCCGTTGCTGACCGCGGCGACATTCGCGAAGAAAGAGGTGATCTCGTGCTTGTAGAGGTCGAGGCCGGTGAAGATCGGGTTGAGGTTGCGCAGGAAGGGGTCGGCGGCGCGCAGCAGCGGCGGGAAGTCGTCGCGGAACAGCTTGCGGGCGGCGGGGAAGCCGGTCGGGGCCTTGGCGATTGCCTTTGACAGGCCCTCGAAGAAGCCCTTCGCTTCCGGCGCCAGCTTGGCGAAGGCGATCAGGGTCGGCGAGAGCTGTTCGGCGGCGGGGACGAGCTGGCGGACCACCGGGTCGGTGTCGATGGAGAATTCTTTGAGCCGGTCGAAGGTCAGCCTCGACTCGTCCTGGAAGGTCGGGAAGGCGCGGAACAGCGCTTCGATGTCGCGGTCGCGCCGCGCCGTCGTCTGGAAGACCGCGTTCGAGCTCTGGATCAGGCCGGCCAGCTCGCCTTCGCGGCCGCGCAGGGCACGGAGGGAGGTGGCGCCGTTGCGGAAGAGCTGACCGATCGCGAGGCGCTGGGTGTCGAGGGTGCGGAAGAGCTTGTCGAAGTCGGCAAAGGTCGGTTCGAACTCGCCGAGCGCGTAGGAGAAGGCCCCGCCCTGGCCGGCGATACCGAGCGCCGATTCCTGCATCCAGCTCTGGAAGGCGGCGCGGGTTTCGGGGTCGAAGGTGCGGAAGATCTCGTCGAGCTGGACCGACTGGGCGGCGTTCGCCTCGGGCACGGTGCCGCCGTCGGCCAGCTCGGGGCCGTCGGCGGAGCCGGGGGTGAGTTCGATGTAGGTCTCGCCGAGCAGCGTCTTGGTGCGAAGGATCGCCCGCGTCGACTCCGGCAGCGGCGCGTAGCGGTCGTCGATGTCGACCGTCGCCAGCGCCTGCCTGCCGTTCGGCGCCAGGGCGATGCTGCGCACTTTGCCGACGTTGACGCCGGAGATGCGGACGTCGGACTGTTCGGCGAGCTGGGTCGCCTCGTCGAACGGCACCATGATCTCGTACGGCTGGGCCCTAAACGGCGTCGGCCCGCCGAAGGTGACCCAGAGGAAGAGCAGAATGCCGAAGCACGACAGCGCGAAGCCGGCGATTACCAGTAGCTGCGCGGTGCTGGGGGCTCGCTTGCTCATTTTTCTTTGTATTCACACTTCCCGGTAGTGGTCGGGAACGACACCGGGATTTCTTCTTTACGGGGCACGTTGGTCGTCTGCAGAAGCGTCTTCAAGAAGGGTTGCGTTTCGGCAAGCCCGTACCCGAGGTCGGCGCCGGTGCAGGAGATCAGGACGAGGCTGCGCAGGACGGGGCCCCCACCGTCCTCGAGATTGAAGGTGGCGTTGAAATCATGGTTGAGCCACGGCAGGTAGAAGAGGACGCTCTCCTTCTTCCCCTTCGGGTTGTAGGCGAGCGCGTTGAAGAAGGAGTTAAGGCCGCCGAGCGAGTTGCCGAAGCTCCTCACGGTCTTTTCGAACGGCTGCGCGGCTTCGCTGGCATGGGTCAGAACCGGCCTGACCTGACGGGTGAAGGGGCGAATCTGGTCGCGGATCGGCGCCGTGGTCTGGGCGAAGAGGCTCTCCGTCGCCCGGAAGGCGGGGCCGAGCGCCTGAGCCTGGGGGATCAGGCCGGTCAGCGCCGGGAAGGCGACGTCGGAGAACCGCTTCGAGCTGGCCAGGCTCGAGTTCGTCGCCCGCAGGGTCGCCGGGAACTCCCGCAGTGATTCCTGGATCGCCTGCTGCTGGTGGGCGAAGTTGCCGAGCGCGGCGTCGGAGGAGGTGACGAAGCGCTTGATCTCGGCATCGTGGCGGCCGAGCTCGGTGGTTAGGCTGCCGAAGTCGTGGATCACCCGCGCCAGGGCGACGTGGCGGGCGGCGACCGCCTTGTTCAGCTTGGCGTTGTAGTGGACGAAGGGCTCGAAGCGGCGGAGGATGTTGGAGAACTGCCTGCCGCGACCGCCGATCCCCTGGGCGCCCCCGGCCACCAGCAGCTGGATGTACTGGCGGGTGTCGGCGTCGAGGGTGGCGAGGAAGGCGTCGAGGTTGGTGTTCGGTTCGGTCTGGGCGAGGGTGAAGTTGGCGCCGTCCTCGATCTGCTTCGGGCCGCTGCCGGGATCGACCTCGACGACCATGTCGTTGAGGCCGGTTTTCGGGCGCAGCAGCATCGTCGCGTTGGGATGGATCAGCGGCATGTACTTGGGCACGATGTCCATCCCGACCACGGCGTGGCCGTCTTCGAGTTCGACCGAGGTGACTTTGCCGATCTGGATCCCGGCGATGTCGACCGACTGCCCCTGGCCGGCGGTGACCGCCTGCGCGGTCGAGAACTCGGCCGTTATGTGCTCGAATTCTTCGCCCACCAAGGGCAGCCAGGCCGGCAGCGAGGCTTTCTGCTGGATGAAGATGCCGAGCATCATCACGACGCCGGCGAAGGCGAGGACGATGATCGCGATCGTGTCCTTGCGGCGCCCTCGAGCCTGCCGCGAGAGCCAGGCGCGGAAGTGCCGCCAGCGGTTGACCCCCGGATCGCGCTGGCTCATGGGTTCACCCCTCCCGTGGACGGAGTCGGAGCACCGACCTGTCCGAGCGGACCGTTGACGTCGGGGACGGGGTTGGTGTGGCAGCGCACGTCCGGCTTGAGCGGGGGCATGCCGCCGAGCTGCGGCTGGTTGCCGATCGGCGGCACGATCGTGTGCCCGTAGTTGATCCCGTCGCTGAAGGTATCCGAATTGCCCTGCGGGTTCGGTTCGCCGACCAGCACCGGCCCGCCACCAGCCTGGGCACGAGCGTAGGGACCGTTGCCATCGTAGTTCTGGGTGAAGGCGGCGAAGTTGACCAGGGTGTAAAGGAACTCGCGGTAGTTCGGACCGCCGCTGCTGAAGCTGTCTTCGATCGTCTGGTTGCCGGTTGGGACCAGGACCTTGCTCGTGCAGAGGCTGAGCCGGTTGAGCTGCGGCAGCGTCGTCACGTTGCCCGCCTGGGCGGCGCCGGCGAAGCCCGGCGTCGTCTCGGCCAGCAGCCGGGCGACGCCGCCGCCCTCCTTGCCGGAGAGCAGTGGCCGCACCTGCGCCAGCCACGGTTTGGAGGCGGCGATCAACCCTGGCAGCTCGGCAACCGCCGGGGTGAACTGGATCGCGAAGGTGCGCAGCGGCGGCAGGGTGCGGTTGAGGCTGACCAGCGAGGCGTGGGTGGTGCGCAGGGTCGGGGCCAGCAGGTTGACCGTGGTCGAGAGGTTGGCCGACTGCGCCGCGAGCGCGCCGGTGAAGACGTTGAAGTTGTCGATCAGCCCCTGCAGGTCGGCCTCGCGGCTGGCGAAGGCGCCGAAGGTCCGGCCGGTGCCGGCGATGAGGCGCGAGAGATCGCGCTGCTGGGTACCGAGCAGGGCGTTGGCGACCTGGGCGCCGTAGCGGCCGGCGTCGCCACCGTGTTCGAAGACGCCGTTGAACGCTTCGGCGCCGCTCTTGCCCCGCACCTCGGGAAGCTGGGTGGCGTCTTCGGCCGCCGTCGGCTGGTGGGTGAGGGCGGTGCCGAAGCCCTCCAGCAATCGGTTCAGATCGGCACGGACCGGCGACTGCAGCGCGGTCAGGACTTCGTCGAGCTGGACCGCGGTCGAGGTGTGGCTGACCGGGATCGTGGCGCCGCTGTCCATCTCCGGCGCGCTGGGGCTGCCGGGGTCGAGGTCGATGAAGAAGTTGCCCTCGAGGAAGATCCGCGGCCGGATCGCGGCGAAGGCATCGTCGTGGATCGGCCGGCCGGAGCCGTCGACGGTGAAGGCGACCGTCGTCGCGTCGCCGTCGCGGCTGCTCGAGATCACGCGACCGACTTCGACGCCGGCGATCCGCACCGGCGAGTTGAGGGCGACGTTGGTGGAGTTGGCGAAGGTCGCCTTCAGTTCGTAGCCGTAGCTGGTGAAGGGGACGTGGCCGGTGAAGGCCAGGTAGGGGCCGATCGTGAAG
The DNA here is from genome assembly GCA_963699125.1 of uncultured Actinomycetes bacterium. Taxonomy (GTDB): domain Bacteria; phylum Actinomycetota; class Thermoleophilia; order Solirubrobacterales; family 70-9; genus VAYN01. The sequence goes on along the minus strand of OY969417.1, from coordinate 1,861,108 downwards.
ATGAGGATGAAGACGACCGCGATCAGCGCGTTGCTCGGCCGCCACTTGAAGCGGCGATTGGTCGCGCCGGCCCTGGTGTCGCGCTCGGGGAGGCGGCTCATTTGCTCACCTGCCCACGGGTGGTGGTCCCCCAGACGGGGGCCTTGCCGATCACGGTTTTGCCCACGAGGAACTTCTCGTTGCCGGCTTCGCAGCCGTTCGGCTGTCCGGGAGCGCCGGTGTTCGGATACGGGTTGTAGTGCAGGTGATTGTCGAAGTTCGGACCGTTCGCCGGAGCGGAAGCTGGGCCGCCCTCGCTGTTCAGCCCTTCGGGGGGCGCGAAGGGGATGATGTTCAGCCAGTTGCCCTGGCCATTGCCTTGGCTGTTCGAGTTGGCCAGGTTCTTGAAGGCGAGCGTCCAGTAGTTGCAGGTGGTCTGCGACGGCGCGATGAAGCGCAGCGAAGGCTTGAGTAGTTGGTTGGTGTCGATCAGGAGGTCGAGCCCGGTGAAGACCCCGGGGGCGTCCTGGAAGTCGACCAGTGCTTCCGCGGTCGGCTGCAGCTGGTTGTTGAGGACCGGCGAGGCGTTGAGCGCGGGGACACCGGCGTGGAGGGATTCGGCGATCACCGGCGAGGTCTCGGCCAGAGCCTTGGCGCCCGGCTTCAGCGCCGTGAAGAAGCGGGCGGAGTCGCGGAAGAACGGCCGCAGCACCGGCAGGTCGGCGGTGACAGCGTCGAGGGTCGGGGGGCCCTTCTCGATCGTTTCCTGGATGAAGGGGCGGGAGACGCGGGCGAAGGCGGCAAAAGTGCGGTCGAGGGCGACGAAGAGGTTGGCCTGGGTGACGGCAACTGGGGCGACGGTCGCGGAGAGGTCCTCGAGCGCGCGCCAGAAACCGGCGAAGTCGGTGCTCGGTTCGACGATCCTGCGCAGCACCGGCTGGCCGTTGACGACCAACCTCCGCAGCGAGCCGATCGCTTCGTTCAGCTGCGGCCCGCGGCCGGCGAAGGCGTTGCCGAAGCCGGCCTGGTTGCGCTGGATCGCGTCGCGGGTCGGCTCGTCGAACATGTCGAAGAACTGGTCGATGTCGACCGGTTCGGGCCTGGCGGCGGCGAGTGGGATCGTTTCGCCGGCGGCGAACCCCTGCGAGGAGTCGCCCGGGGTGACCTGGAGGAACTTGAGCCCGAGCGCCGACTTCGGCCGCACCATGAGCGTCGAGTCGACCGGCAGCGGTTCGGCGCTTTTGTCGAAGCTGAGCGAGAGTTCGGCGGCGACGTTGCCATCCTCGAGCTGCCGCGGCACGACCGACTTGACGGTGCCGATCAGGGTGCCGCCGATCCGGATGTCGTTGCCCTTGACGAGGGCGTCGGCGTTGGGCAGCAGCGCCTTGAGGTTGTAGGTGGAGACGAAGGGCAGCCCGTTGTTGGCGTTGTAGGCGAGGAAGACCGCGATGATCACGACCAGGATCGTCACCGCCCCGACCAGGATCGGGCTGCTCGCCACTCCCTGTATGCCGCTGCGGTTCCTCATGGCCCCAGCAGGTAGTCGAGGAGCGGGGCGGTGCCCCCGGTCTTGGAAGCGTCGGCAACGCCGGCTTCGCCTTTGGCGGCGCCGGCCTGGCCGATGGCCGCCGCCGGACCTTCCTCGGCGGCGGTGCCTCCGGTCTGCTCAGCCAGCGCGCGCTGCAGCAGCAGGAAGAGGTCGGAGGCGCTGGTGTTGGCGCCGCCTGCGCTGTGGTTGGGTCCGTTGAATCGGGCCGAGCATCCTGACGTACCGGCGCTCTGCGCGATGTAGCTGAGGCAGTTGCTGAGCGTCACCAGGGTGCGGCCGTAGTGCCCGTACTGGTCGAAGCCGTTGAGCGCGGCGGTGGTGGTGTAGATCAGTTCGACCAGGCCGTTCCAGCCGCCGGTCTGCTCGAGGTTGGTGAAGAGCTTCGCCAGTTCCCTCGTCGACACGACGCCGGACTTGGCAAGGTCGCGCGTCTTGCGGACCACCGGGTCGGCTTCGCGCAGGATCGGCCCCGCGGCTTCGCCGGTCTCGCCGAGGCTCTTGAGGGCGACCGTGGTCGCTTCGGAGAACGGGGTCAGGGTCCGGGTCGCGTCGGTCAGCGAGGGAGCGGCCCTGCCGAGATCGGAGAAGACCGGCGCGCCGGCGTCGGAGAAGCCCTGGAGGCTGCGCATCGTCAGGCGGAACTCGCGCAGGAAGGCGGGGATCTTGCGCAGCGAGGCTTCAAGCTGCTCGCCCCTCTCCGAGCTCGCCTGCGCCGTCGCACCGGCGTTGGAGAGGAAACCGGCGACGTGGGCGCGCTCGCGCGAGAGCGGGCCGAGGATTTCCTCCGAGTTGGCGGCGAGCTGGGCGAGTTCGTCGCGCTGGGCGGAGAGGACCCCGAAGAGGCGGTCGGCGTCGCGCAGGACCGGGTTGGCCCGCTTGACCAGGACCTCGAGGTCGGCGCCGCGACCGGCCAGGCCGGCGCCGAGTTCGTTGAAGATCAGGCGGAAGCGCTGTGCGTAGGGCAACGACTGGATGTCGTTGATCAGGTCGGGATCGACGCTGGTTCCGTTGCTGCCGAGCGGCAACAGGTAGTCGCCCGCTCCCCGCTCCCCCTTCGGAACCTTCCGCAGCGGTGGCGGAGGCGACGTACCGGGGGCTCGCGGCAGGGTCGGGCGGCAATCGACGAACTTCTCGCCGATCAGCGACTGCGGGCGGATCTGGCAGCTGGCGTCGCGGCGGAAGTCCTGGAAGCCGGGGTCGGCGATATTCATCGTGATGATCGCCTTGCCGGGCACCGCGGCCGGCTCGCCGTTGCGGAAGGCGACGGTCTCGCCGGGCAGCGAGACGTCGACCGATTCGATCGTGCCGACGTTGGCGCCGGCGACCCGGACCTGCTCGCCGTTGACCATGAAGCCGCCGTTGTCGAAGACCGCCCGCACGATGTAGCCGCGGCTGTCACTACCGCCGCCGGAGGCGAGGAGGACGACCGCGACCACCGCGACCACCAGCGCTGCCGCGATTATCAGCCGCCGGGTCATGGTCCGGGGGGCACGTCGGCCGGGTTGCATTCCGAGGAGTTGACGCTGCCGCCGAAGGGCGGGTCGACGAACGGGTTGGAGCCGTCGGGCGCCGGCTGAGTAGCGCCGCCGGGACAACGGCGCTTTGCCCCCGCCGAGGAGCCGAAGGCTTCGTACTGTTTGCTCTTCGCGATCGGTTCCAGGGTGCCGCCGGCGTCGGCGAAGACATTCTGGAGGCCGGTCGCGGCCCGCACGTAGTGGCCGTTACCGTCGTAGTAGCCAGCGACCTGGCCGAGCTTGCCGAAGGCGTTGAAGAGGTCGGGGGTGTAGGCGCGGATGAAGTTGAGGTTCGGCTGGAAGGCGGCGATCGCGCCTTCGGCGTGGGGGAACGTCCTCGAGGTCCGCTGCTGCACAGTCGGCAGCACGGTCAGCAGTTCGGCGGCGTCGTTCGCATTACCCGGCCGAGCGAAAGTGAGCCGCAGGTTGCGGGTAACCGGCACCAGTTTGGAGAGAACCGGGCGCAGTTCGGAGAGGAACGGCGCCAGGTCCCTGGTCGCCGTCTTCGCCGTTTCGAACAGCGGGTCGAGATCGTCGAGCGCGGCGCGGAGGTTGACGAAGGTCGTGTTGGCCTGCCGCATCGTCGGCGGCAGCCGCCGCAGGGTCTGGTCGAGAGCGACGTTTTGGGCGGCGATCGCGTTGAAGGCGGTGTTGGCGTTGGAGATCGCGCTCGAGAGCTGCTCGCCGCGCTGGGCGACCGTCGTCGACAGCTTGGCGGAGCTGACGACGAAGCGTTCGAGCAGGCGCTGGTCGGCGTTGAGTTCCTTGGCGAAGGCGTCGGCGCGGTTGAGGACCGGGCCGAAGTACTTGAAGCCTTCGTTGGCGGCCTCGGCCTGCCCGGACCAGGCGGTCGCGTTGCCCTTGATGAAGTCGCTGAGGCCCTTGCGCACCGAGGGCGGGAAGGTGTTGAAGAGCTGGTCGATGTCGATCGGGGTCGTGGTCGAGGCGAGCCCCAGTTCGGCCCCTTCCTCCAGCGGCGGGTTGCTGTTCGGGCCGGGACTGACCGAGATGTAGTGGTTGGCGACCCCCGAGAGCGAGGTGGCGCGGATCACGGCGGTGGTTCCCTCGTGCAGCTCCTGTTCGACTTCGACGTGGACTTCGGCGAGGTTGTCGTCGCTGAGCTCGATGCTTTCGACCGAGCCGACCGGGGAACCGCCGATCAGCACCTGGTTGTCCGGGACGAGCTGGGCGGCGTTCTGGAACACGAAGGTGTACTTGTGGCCGCCGTTGCCGCCGAAGAGGACGATCGCGAGGGCGATCACGGCGACCGCGAGAGCGGCGATGACCGCAATTCGGGCGGGGGTGACCCCCCGGCTTGGTGCCGAGCTTTTCTCCTCGCCTAAGGGATTAGCAGCCACGGGTCGTCGCTTGGTTCGTTCCCCGGCCTCCGACCCGGTGGAACGGGCGGGCGAATCGTATCCGAGCGACCCGCGGCCAAGAGCGCAACCAGCGGGCGCTTAACTGGAATTCAACGCGCCTGCATACAGGGACAAAGCGAACGGTCAGACCTCTATCTTCGGCAGCACCCGTTCGAGTCCGCGCGGGAACCACCAGACCCGGTCGCCGATCAGCAGCATCAGGGCCGGCAGAAGGACAATCCGCACCACCGTGGCGTCGAGGATCACCGCCACGGTGAGGCCGACGCCGAGCTGACTGACCGTCGCCAGCGAGGAGCCGGCGAAGGCGATGAACACGGCCATCATGATCGCCGCGGCGCCGGTGATCACACGGGCGGTCTTGTCGAGGCCGAACTCGACCGCGGCGGCGTTGTCGCCCTCGCGGTCGTAGTGCTCGCGCATGCGGCTGAGCAGGAAGACCGCGTAGTCGATCGAGAGGCCGAAGACGATCCCGAAGATCATCGTCGCGCCGACCGCGTTGATGTATTCGTGGCCACCGAGCGGCACGTCGGCGGGGAGGTGAGCGAGCAGGGTGAGGACGCCGAAGGCGACTCCGACGGTGACGAGGTTGAGCCCGACCGCGATCACGGCCAGCAGCACCGCCCGCAGGACGAAGATCAGCACCAGCAGCGTCGCCAGCGTGATTGCCACGACCACGTAGGGGATGACTTCCCGGGTCACCCGGCTGTAGTCGTTGAGCTGGGCGGCGCCCCCGGCAACGCCGGTCCTCAGCCCGGATTCGTCCGCGAGCTCGCGCGCGTCCTTCTCCAGCCGCTCGTTGAGCGCGATCGAGCCGGGGGTGTTGAAGGAGTAGCGGGAGATCACCAGCATCGAGGCGGCCTGGCCGCCGTGGCGCAGGTCGATCGTCCTGCCGGCGGCTTCGCGCGCCACCGGCCTGGCCCCGTCCAAGGCCGAGAGGACGAAGTAGCCGGAGTTGAAGAGGCTCGGGGTGGCGCGACTGACGCGGCGGACCCGTTGCCGCAGCCGCGTCCTGCCGGCGATCACCTGCACGCTGGCCCGCTGCAGCCCGGACTGCAGCGGCGCCGTCTGCTCGGCTCCTTCGGCGAGGCCCTCTTCGAGCACCTCGGCGCCACCGCCGAGCCGTTCGATGCCGCCGGCGAGCGCCTCGGCGCCGTTGCGGAGCCTCGCCATCTGGCCCACGGCCCCCGACGCCGCCTCGGACAGGCGGGCGGCGCCAGCGGCGAGGCGATCGCCTCCGGTGGCGAGTTCGCGCATGCCGTCGGAGAGCCGCTCGGCCGCGTTGGCGAGCTTCTTCAGGTTGATCAGCGTGGACCGCAGCCAGGCGGTGACCTGCTCCGATTCTTCGAGGTCGTCGAGCAGCCGCGCCTGCAGGGCTTCGAGTTCCGCCGGCAGGCCCGTGTAGCCCGGCGCGTAGGGGGCGCCGCTGACCGGATCGGCGCCGCTGACGGCCGCCGCCGCGCGGCGCACGGCGTCCAGCGTCGCCGCGTAGTTGGGATCGGACTGGCCGACCGTCATCCCCTGCAGCTGCGCCAGCGCCGCCCTCAGCTGCTCGTCGGCGACCTTCGCCGGCGCGATCAGCTGTGGCAGCTTCGTGTTCGCCTCTTCCTCCAGCGACTTTTCCACCCTGCGGGCGCGATTGAGCCCGTTGAAGCGAAGGTTGGCGCCGCCGATGTCGCGGGTGGCGAACTTCAGCTGCAGCGCCCCCAGCGCCGCCCGTTCCTGCGCCTTGGCGAGGCGCCGGGAGCCATCTGCAAACCGTTCCAACGCCAGCAGGGCGCGTTCGTTGCCGTTGACGGCTCTGCTCAGCCCGCCCGCGACCAGCTCTGCCCCTTCCGCCGCGCGATCCGAGCCCTGGGCGAGCAGCCCGGCGCCGTCGCTGGCTTCCGAGATCCCTTCGCGCAGCTGCGCCACCCCGCCGGCGGCGACCCTGAGGTTGCGGCCGAGGCGCCCGAACTGTTTGACCGGCCCGACGTTCCCGTCGGAGGCGAAGACGGCGTTCCCCAACCGCCGCAGCGGCTCGACTCGTTTCGCCACCTGTGCCGGCCCGATCACCGCCTCCACTCCGGGCAGCTTCGCGATCCGGCGCTGCCAGCGATCGAGCGCGTCGAGGTTCTCGGGGTCGGTGATCGCGCCTTCGCGGCTGGCGGCGATGACGGTGAACGGAGCTTCGTAGCCCGGCGCCGTCACCTCCGCGATCAGTTCGGCGTCCTTGCGCGCGGGGTCGTCGCGGGAGAGCTGGGCGGCGCTGGGCGGCCCGGTTCTCAGCCCCAGGGCGGGAGCGGCGAGAACGAGTATGACCGCGCCGATGACCGCCGCCACCGGCGCCGGTCGTTTCAAGGCTGCGGCGACGAGGGCCATCAGCCGCGAGCGGCCGTTCGGCGCGGCGCCGATCCGCCAGCGATCGACGTTGGGGCCGAGCAGGGTCAGCACCGCCGGGCCGACGATGGTGGCCACGCCGACGCTGAGCAGGACGACCATCGCCAGCGTCCCCGCTAGGGAGACCAGCAGCGAGCCGGGCAGGATCAACATCGAGACCAGCATCGAAAGCACCAGCGTGCTGCCGGCGAACGCGGTCGTGCGCCCCGCCGTGCGCCTGGTCAACCGGGCCGCCTCGACCGGCTCCCTCCCCGCCCGCAGCTCCTCGCGGAAGCGGGAGACCATCAGCAGCGCGTAGTCGACCCCCAGCGCCAGCCCCATCATCGTGCAGACGACGAACGCGAAGGCGTCGATGTCGAACAGGGGCGTGAGGAGATAGAGGATCCCGCTCGAAGCGAGCACGGTCAGCGCCCCGAAGACAAGTGGGATCGCGGCGGCGACCGGCGAGCGGAAGACCAGAAGGAGCACGATCAGCAAGAAGGGGAGCGCGATCAGCTCGCCGCGCTCGCTGGCGGCGATCGAAGCCTCCTGCAGCGCCCGCGAGATCGTCGCGAAGCCGGTCTGGGTGGCGCGCACGGGCGCGTGGATCTCCCGCTCGATGGTGCGTTCGAGCCTCGGCACCGTCTCGTGGACCGCCTCGTCGATGCCGACGTGGAAGTCGGCGAGGATCAGCACGCGGCGCGGGCTCGGACGCAGGTTGACGACCAGCCCCCGGTCCCAGGGCGAGAGCGTGGTCACCTTCGGGTCGCGGCGCAGGGCGCGGATCAGCTCCGGCCCCTGGCGGTCGATCGCGGTCGCCGGCCCGCGCAGCAGGATCGCGAACGGCATCGAGGCGCCGAAGCGCTCCCGCAGCAACTTGTTGGAGCGCGAGGAGTCGCTGCCCGGGATGTCCAGGGTGGTCGGCTTCAGCCTGCCCTCCACCCCGGTCCCGATCACGCCGAGGCCGACGAGGACCAACAGCGTCAGCGCCAGGACCGTGCGCGGATGGCGCAGCATCAGCGCCGGCCGCCGGCCCTGCCGGCCCCCCCGAGTACTCACCTGTACCCTTTTCCTACGCAGCCGCACCAGCAGTAGTTTGGCGATCGGGGTAGAGGGAGGAAGCGAACGGATGCGGAAGACTCTGTTAAGAACGCTCGGATTGGCGGCGGCGCTCGCCCTCGGCGCCGTCGGGTCGGCGTACGCCATTCATCTGCAGGTGGGGAACGTGGTCGTCGATGGCGACGGCGGCTTCTCGCCGACCACGCTGCCGAAACACGGGTACGCGCCGATCAGGCTCTTCGGCCACGGCAGGATCTCGACCGCCGACGGTTCGACCCCGCCGATCCTGAGGCAGCTGACGTTCTGGTTCGACAAGCACGGGGAAGTGGAGACCCGCGGCCTGCCGGTCTGCCCGCAGCGGAAGCTGGTCGCGACGACCACGCCCCAGGCCCGCAGGAACTGCAGCGGCGCGGTCGTCGGCACGGGCTTCGGCAAGGCCGTCGTCAACTTCCCCGAACAGGCGCCGATAGTGGCGAGCTCGCCGTTGACGCTCTTCAACGCGCCGCCGATCCATGGCAATCCGGCCGTCTACGCGCACGCCTACACGACGGTGGGCGGGCCCTCCACCTACATCGTCTCGGTCGAGATCCAGCGAGTCCACGACGGCCGCTACGGGTTCAAGACGGTGGCCAAGATTCCCAAGATCGTCAACGGCTACGGCACCCCGATCTCCGGCCGGCTGAAGATCGGCAAGGAATGGAACTACAGGGGCGAGAGGCTGAGCTACGTCAACGCCGGCTGCCCCGACGGCCACCTGCAGGGGAGGGTCCGGGCGGACTTCAAAGACGGCACCCTCCTGCAGGGCACGATCGTCAAACCCTGCACGGCAGCAAAATAAGGGCCTAACAGAGCGAGCGACGCGGCGAGCGCTAGCCTGAGCGAGGAGGCAGGATGAGGAGACCGCTGCTCAAAGCCGTTGCCGTCGTCGGTGCGCTCGCGCTGGTGACCTGCGCCGCCGCCTACGGGCTCAAGGCCGACGGCAAAGGGGTGTCCATAAGCGTCACCGCCGGCATCGCCCCGCGGGAGCTGCCGGCCCACGGGAACGCCCCGGTCGAGGTCAGCAGCGTGACCCGGGTCAAGTCCACCAACGGCCTGCCGGCGCCGGCCCTGACGCAGCTGACAATCGCCTTCGACAAGCACGGCTCGGTCTACACCAAGGGCTTGCCGGTGTGCACGGCCGCCAAGCTCGCCAACACGACTCCCGAGACCGCGAGAAAGCGCTGCCGGGAGGCGATCGTCGGCGAAGGGACCGGGGCCGCGGAAGTCAACCTCCCCGGCAAGGCGCCGATGACGATCCGCTCGCCGCTGACCCTCTTCAACGCCCCGCCCGTGGGCGGCAGGCCGAGTCTGATCGCGCACGCGTACGAGACCGTGCCGGCGCCGAAGACCCTGCTGGTCTCGTTCCCGATCGAACGGGTGAGCCTGGGCCGCTACGGCTACCGCGTCAAAATCCAGATCCCCCCGATCGCCGAAGGCTTCGGCTCGGCGACGCTCGCCGAAGCGACGGTCGGCAAGACCTGGAAACACGGCGGCAAGACGGTCGGCTACACCAACGGGCACTGCGCCGGGGGGAGGCTGCAGGTCTACGGCACCCTCAGGCTGGCTGACGGCAGTTTCTTCCCCGCGACCCTGACCTCGCCATGCCACGTTCCCGGCTGAGTCGACCCGGGGCGGCCCTCCTCTGCGCGCTGATCACGCTGCTGGCCGCCGGCGTCGCGGACGGCGCCCTGGTCCGGGTCAACGGCATCGTCCTCCACACCGACGGCGGCTTCCAGCCGCAGTCGCTGCCGCGCCACCGCTTCGCCCCAATCGATTTCCAGGGGTTCGTCGACATCTCCGCCATGGGCGGTGGGCAGCCGCCAGCGCTGCAGCAGGCCGTGCTCGATTTCGACCGCGACGGGCGGCTCAGCCCCGCAGGCCTGCCCACCTGCTCTCGCGAGCAGGTCGCCGCCGCCGGTCCGGCGGAAGCCCGCCGGACCTGTGCCGGGGCGATCGTCGGCCGCGGTCGCATCCAGGCCTCGGTCGACTTCTTCGGTGTCGCGATCGCCGCCAGCTCGCCGCTGACGGTCTTCAACGGGCCACCCGAAGCCGGCCACCCGACCGCGCTGCTGCACGCCCAGATGGCCTTCCCGGTGGCCGAAACCTTCGCGATCCCGGTCCCGATCGAACGCCGCCCCGGCCCCTTCCGCTACCGCGCCACCGTCGACGTCCCCGCGATCGCCGGCGGCCTCGGCGCGATCACCCGGGTCCAGCTCAAGATCGGCCGTCGCTTCGGCGCCGGCAAGCGCCGCAGCTACGTCTCCGCCCACTGCTCGGACGGCATCCTGCAGACCCACGGCCGCTTCACCTTCGCCGAGGGCACCGTGATCGACGGGGCCGTCGAAAAGTTCTGCGCCCAGCGCCGGTAGCGCGCTCCATCCGGCCGCCCCGCCTTCCTATACTTGCCGGCCCCGGGCCGTTAGCTCAACTGGTTAGAGCAGGAGCCTCTTAAGCTCAAGGTTGAAGGTTCGAGTCCTTCACGGCCCATGCGGAGACGGCTCCTTATCTGCGGGTGAACTACGCGTTGAGAATGCCGCTCGACTCAAGCCAGTCGGCGACCTTGACCTTGTAGCCGTCGAGCTCAGCAAGGAGGGCTTCGACAGCTTGGTGGAGGGATCGCCACGAGGCCGGAGGGTAGGCGTGAGCGAGTTGGTTGCGCATCTCCTTGATGTCCTGCAGCCGTTGGGCGGCGGCTTGGGAGATCACGCTGAGCTCGGCCAAGCGCTCTACCGGGTGCCCGGTTCCCCGGGGAACGACGTCAATGCGCTGACCCTCGGAAAGCCCGCGCGATGCCAGCTCCTCCAGGTAGGCAATCAGCACATCGAGCTCACGCTCGATTACGGCGACCTTGTTCCTCTCCCGCGGATCACCGGACTGCATAGCTTCCTGGATCGCGGCAACATCGAACTGCGGGGAAAGATCCTCGATCGCCACCAACAGCTGCTCGCGGGCGGCGGGAATCTCCCGAAGAATGCGCTCGAGGCGTTTTTGACCCTTGCTTCGTCCACGCGCGGGTCCGCTGCCAGAGGCCCCCGCACCCCCGCCTCGCCCCATCAGGCCTCAAGCCGCCTACGCGCTTCGGCGACTCCGCGCCATGCGGCATGGTGGGTAGCGGCTTCCTCCTCGGCGGCTTCACGCAGGATCTCTTGTCGTTGTCGCGCAAGCCGCCGCCACCCGTTAGCTCGATCGACTATTACGCGGCCCTCGAGCAGGATGTCGGCCAGCAGCGATGGAGCCTGTTCGACATCCCTGAGGAGGACGAGGTGAACTGGCTTGCCGATCTGACTCTGAAGTCGTCGCTGCAACCGGACTACGCCATCCAGGTCGCCCGTCGCGTGATCGATCAGCAGGTCGACGTCTGAGTCAGGATGCTCCTCGCCCACTGCCAGAGACCCGAAGAGAACGGCAAGACGCACGCTGGGCTCCGTGCGCAACGCCCGGCGGAGCTTGCTCAGAACCTCCCAGTGCCGACGCAAGTAGAGCTCCTCGCCGCGTGGAAGGCGAACCTCGTGCCGTCCGAGCCGTTCACCGTGCAAGATGCCCTCGCTGACGTAGCGGCGCAACGTGCGCTCGCTGCAGCGGAGTTCCTGGGCGGTCTCAGCAAGCCCGCGACTCATATGTCCAGGTTATAGGACTTGTGTGTCCAGGTCAGCTAGCCGCCAGAGGGCAATGCCAGCGGGTTGGTTTCGGCAAGCGGGTTGGCGGTGGCGCCTCTGCCTTCCGCTCGGGCTTTCTTCGCTTCCTTTTCGATTTCCGTCAGCTGTTTCTGGAATGCGTGGGCGCGTTTGCTGATCTGGTCTAGTTCGTTGCCGAGGTTTTCGCGTTCGAACCGCGTGTTTGCTTGAGTCGCAGCTTCCTTGCGGGCCTTGGCGGCGCCGTCGTAGTCGAAGCTGTAGTAGTCGTAGATCGCCAGGGTGCTGAGGCTGCCGAGGCTGGGACGGGCTTCGGCGACGATCTGCTGCGCCCGGGCCGCAGCGCGAATATTGACCTCGGCTTCGCCGCCGCTGCGCGCCGTCTGCGCCAGGGCGAACAGCGCCTGGGCGGCCAGCTGGGCACCGCCGGGGTTGGGCTCTTCGCCCGCCGTCGCCTTCAAATATTTCGACCAGGCTTCGCTCGCCTGCTCCAACTGCTGGCGCGCTTCGGGCGTGTAGGCGACTTCGCCGGTTTGCGGGTTCGCGACCCCGAGCGCGTTGCCGGCGCCGACCCGGGTCCGGGTAAGGCTGAGCAGGAGCTGCGGATCTTCAGGCTCTTTTTTGAGTTTGAATTCGATCCGTTGGGCCTGGTCTTCCAGCTGGCTGGCAGCGCTGCTGGTTTCGCTGCCGCCGAAGAGGCTGCTCAAGGGCGCGGGACCGATCACGAGGAACAGGCTCGCGCCCATCAGCAGAGCCAGGATCGCGTAGACGACTTTGACGACGTTTTTGCGCCGTCCCCGAATATCGAAGAGCATCCTCCGCTCGCCACCGCTTGCCGCCATCAGTTCCTCACTGCTCCTGGGTCGAGGGCTTCGCCACTCCTCCCGCCTTTCCCGGCCGGCCAAAAGCCCGTGCGAGCAAGATACTCAACTCGTACAGAACAAGCAGCGGAACCATCTCAATCAGCATCGAGACCGGGTCGACCCCGGGCAGCGCCGCCGCGACGACCGCGATCAGCAGGTAGGCGTAACGGCGGTTGGCGCTGAGCTGCTCGACCTTGACGATCCCGAGCCTGGTCACCGCCAAGATCGCCAGCGGCAGCTGGAAGATCAATCCTCCCGCCAGCATCGTGGTCGAGAAGAAGCTGTAGTAATCGCGGGCGCGGACCTGGACGTTGAACTGGCTGTCGTTGAAGTTGAGCAGGAACTTGACCGCGGCCGGCATCACCACGAAGTAGGCGAAGGCGATTCCAGCGAGGAAGAGGAGCGGGAAGAGCAGCAGGATCGGCAGCACGGTCTTCCGCTCGCTGGCGCTGAAGGCCGGCAGCACATAGGCGTACGCCTGGTAGAGCAGGATCGGCATCGAGAGGACCAGCGCCCCGTAGACGGCGACGGTGATCGTCGTCGTGAAGGGCTCGGTGATGCCGAAGGTCAGCAGCTTCTCGTGGTCCTGCGGCAGCGGCCCGGAGGCGATTTCCAGCAGCAGGTGGCTCTGCCAGAAGCAGAGCGCCAGCGCGACGACAAAGACCGCGATGCAGACGACGAGCCGGAACCGCAGCTCGTCGAGGTGCTCTACGAGGGTGAGGCGATCGTCGTGGGAGACCGCCTTGACGCGGCGGGGCATCCCGTCACGCCTCAGCTGCGCTTGTCGGGGACGACCTCGGGCTCTGCCGCCTGCTCGGCAGGGCTCGGCGTCGTCTCGGCTGCGCCGATCGTCTTGGTTTGATCGTCATCGTCGGTCTTCTCGCCGGTGACCGTGTTGCGGAACTCGCGAATTCCGCGGCCGAGGCTGCTGCCCAGCTCCGGCAGCCGTTTCGGGCCGAAGACGATCAGGGCGATTATCAGAACGATGGCGATCTCTAGAGGGCCGATGTTTCCGAGCATTTGACCCATGGTAACGAGGTCGGGGGCCGTGCTGGATCAGCGTCAGTTGCGCAATTAGATACCCGGTATTTGGTTTTGTCCGAAAACCCCAGGGAAGGTGCGGATCAAGTTCCCTCGAAGCGGGTTCGATAGGTGACAGATGAGAGAGCCGAGCCACGACCAGACGAAGCAAGCCACGGAGCTGCACATCTGCCCGGAGTGCGGTTCCTGCCTGGTCCAGCCCACCTGCTGGGAGCAGGCCGGCGACCGCGCCCACTGGCGAGTCTGGCGGCGCTGTCCTGAGTGCGAGTGGTTCTGCCAAGGGGTTCACGGCGAGCGCGAGATCGATGCGTTCGACGAGCAGCTCGACATCGGCGCCCACGAGCTGGCCGACGAGCTGAAGGCGCTCGAGCACTCCAACATGGCCGACATGGCCGAGGCCTTCGCCGCGGCGCTGGCCGCGGACCTGATCACCGCCGACGACTTTTCCTAGCAAGGCCGGCTCTCAGCTGTAGCGCTGGACGATGCCGTCAGCGACCAGCTCCAGCAGCTGCCGCTGTTCCGGCGCGAAGCCGACCCGTTGCAGGTGCCGCTTCGCGGTCGCGACCAGCTCCAAGGCGTGCGCGCGGACCCTCTCGAGCGCGCCGGTGGTGGCGATCCGGTCGCAGAGGGACGGGACCGCGGCGGCGTCGAGCGCATGGAGATCGACGCGGCCGATCTCAGGGTCGACGGCGGCGGCGGCGATCAGCGGCAGCGTGATCGTGCCGTCGAGCAGGTCGGTTCCGCGGGCCTTCCCGGTTCGCTCCGGGGGACCGGCGACGTCGAGGACATCGTCCAAGAGCTGGAAGGCGAGGCCGATCTCAGCTCCGAACGCACCCAGGTTCCCGTCATCGTGGCCGAGCAGGCAGGCGCATTCGAACAGCTTCGCCGTCTTCAGCCGGCAGCGGTCGAAGTAGCGCTGCTCCGAGACCGCGAGGTCGAAGGCGTCCTGGCGCTGCGCCAGCTCGCCCCGGGCGAGAGCGACAGAAGCCTCGGCGAGTAGCTCCACGGCGCGTCCGTCGGCACTGGCGGAGAGCAGCGCAAAGGCGCGAGAAAAGAGCAGGTCGCCGGTGGCGTAGGCGCGGTCGCGGCCAGAGCGGGCGGCGACGGTCGGGTGGCCCCGTCGCAGCGGCGCTTCGTCGAGGACATCGTCGTGGACCAGCGTCGCCATGTGGACCAGCTCGATCGCCGTCGCCGCCCGGACCGAGGCAGCGCCTCCCGTCGCTCCGGCGCAGAGCAGGACCAGCATCGGCCGCAGGCGCTTGCCGCCCGCCTCCAGGGTCGCGGCAGCACTCTCGCCGAGGACATCGCCGTGACCCGCAACCGCTTCTCGCAGCTGCGCCTCGACCTCGCCGAGCCGGGCCGGCAACCAGCGGCTCGACGCGTCCAGCACCGCCGTCACCGGCGGCGGTACGGCCGAGCGTCGGGTCACCCGCCGGGCCCTTTGACGCCGCTGTGGATCGCGATGATCCCGCCGGCGAGAACCGTGTAGCGAATCCGCTCCAGACCCGCCCGGTCCATCCTCGCGGCGAGGTCGTGCGGGTCGGGGAAGCTGCGCACCGACTCTGGCAAATACGAGTAGGCATCGGGCTCGTTCGAGAAGGTCCCCAGCAGGGGGACGATGCGATCGAACCAGAGTGAGTAAAAGGCCGAGAGCGGTTGCCGGGTCGGCTGCGTGATCTCGAGGATCACGGCGCGCCCCCCCGACTTGAGGACACGTGCCATCTCGCGCAGTCCGCGGTCGAGGTCGGCGAGATTGCGAACGCCGAAGCCGACCGTGACCGCGTCGAAGCGCTCGTTGTCGTAGGGCAGCTGGAGCGCGTCGGCCCACTCGAAACGAACCCCGCCGGCCTGCTGGGCAGCCGCCTTCTCGCGCGCCAGGTCGAGCATCGGCTCGGAGAAATCGCAGCCGACGACCCGTCCCCCCGGACTGACCCGGCCGGCGAGCTGCAGGGCAAGGTCGCCGGTGCCGCAGCAGATGTCAAGCGCGGAGTCGCCGGGGGAGAGCTTCGTCCGCTCTGCGGCCCGCTCGCGCCAGCGATGGTGCAGCCCCGCGGTCATCACCGAGTTGAGCGCGTCGTAGCGACCCGCGACGCGATCGAACATGCGGTTGACCTGCCCCGCGAACTGGGCGGAGTCCCTGGAGGGCTTAGTCGAGTGAGGAGAGGAAATCGGCGAGCTCGTTGAGCTTCTTCGGCGGCAGATCGCGGAAGGAGGGCATGATACCCGGCCCGATTTCCACCGAGCGCAGGATTGCCGCTCGGGGAATCCGCTGGGCGATGTGGGTCAGTTCCGGCCCCGGACCGTTGTTGCCGTTCTCACCGAGCTTGTGGCAGGCGAGGCAGCCGGCCCCGGCGACGACCTCCTTGCCGGCCTCGTAGCGCGGCGCGACCTTCATCTCGATCTCGGTTGGCGAGCCGCCGGTGGCGCCGAGGTAGGTCAGATAGCCCATCGCGATGATCGTCAGGCAACCCGCCGTGGTGGCGATCGGCCGGCGCTCGGGCCGGCGCTCGGGGCCGCGGTCGTAGAACGGCAGCAGCAACAGCAGGACCATGCAAACCGTCGGGATGCCGATCGTCGCGATCGGGACCAGCTCCGGCGGCTTGATCACGCGCAGGACCTCGAAGAGGAAGAAGAAGTACCACTCGGGGCGCGGCACGTAGGTGGTCGAGGTCGGGTCCGCCTTCGGGCCCTGCTCGGCGCCGAGGATCAGCGACATCGCGATAACGACCGCGACGACGATCAACGCCATCGTCGAGTCCTTCAGCACCGCATAGGGAAAGAAGGGCTTCCCCTTCTTCTTCAGGAGCTCGTACTCCTCCAGGTATGCCTGCTTGTCCTGCGGCTTCATGCGCTGGGTGCTGCTCCGTTACCGCCGCCGTCGCCCTCGACACCGGCGCTGAGCTGAGACACGGGGGCGGCGACTTTGGGCCTCTCCGCCCGCACCCAGGGCGGGGCGGTGGTGCCGAGCTTGACCACCAGGTAGAGGTGGGCGCCGATCAGGGCGATGATCGCCCCCGGCAGCAGCAGCATGTGGATCGAGTAGAAGCGGGAGAGGGTGGTCGCGCCGAGCTCCGGGCCGGCGCGCAGGAAGTCGCTCAGGTAGGGGCCGACGATCGGGCCGGTGCCGTTGATGTTGATGCCGACGACCGAGGCCCAGAAGGAGCGCTGGTCGAACGGCAGCAGGTAGCCGGTGAAGGCCATCGTCATCGTCAGGATCAGCAGCACGACGCCGATCACCCAGTTCAGCTCGCGCGGGTACTTGTAGGCGCCGAAGAAGAAGGTGCGCCCCATGTGCAGGAAGATAAGGATGACCATCAGGCTCGAGCCCCACTTGTGCATCCCGTGCACAAACGCCCCGAGCGGGACCTCGTTGTTGATGTGGGCGATAGAGGCGTAGGCCTGGGTGGTCGAGGGGGTGTAGAACATCGCCAGGAAGACGCCGGTGACGGCCTGCACGATGAAGGCGAAAAGGGTGGCGGAGCCGAGCGTGTAGAACCAGTTGGTCCCCTTCGGCACTTTGCGGTAAAGCATCCCGGTGAGGAAGCCGCTGGCGCCGGTGCGCTGGTCGACCCAGGCGAGCACGTCGGCGGGGGCCTCCTTGGCCTGGTCGGTGAGGCGCTGCACGTGCGTCGAGCGCTCCGGCGGCGAGGTCTTGAGGTCGGTTGGCGCCTGGCCCTTGGCCACACCGCCCTCCCCCGGCTTGGCCGGTTTGCGCAGGGGCGCCGGGATTACCGAGTCGGGGATCTTGGGGAAGGGGATTTTCGGCATCAGGGCGGTGGGAAGGTGGAGGGCCGCGGCGGGTAGAGGTATTCCCAAATCCCGCCGGTGAACTCACCGGGGTCGCGAGCCCGCACCGGCTCGAGCTGAGAGGTGACGCTGTAGCGGGGGCCGACCTCGACCTGGCCGCTCCGGACCCGGGTCTGGAACTGGTCGAGCGGGCGCACCGGCGGGCCGCCGATCCGCTTGCCCTGGAAGTCGTAGACGCCGCCGTGGCAGGGACAGATGAAGTTGCCCGCGGCCTCGACGAAGCGGACCGGGCAGCCGAGGTGGACGCAGCGGTTGGAGACGGCGACGAAGGACTTCGGGTCCTCGTCGAACTGCTTCGACCCCCGGCGGATGTAGGCGGTGGTCTTACCGGCGTCGCCGATCCCCTCGGTTTCGGTGAAGACGACCTGGCGGTAGGTGTCTTCGACGAAGTCGCCGACCGGCCCGACGGCCTCCCAGCGCTCCTTGCCGCGGTGGAAGATCGGCGCCACGGCGAAGCCGACGGCGGGCAGGACGATCGCCGCGCCGGCGATTCCGCCCAGGCCCTGAGCGGCGATCGTGAAGGCGCGGCGGCGGGTCATCGACTCCCCCTCGAAGTAGCCGGGAGGGTCAGGCTTCTGCCGCTGCGGGGGGGCCGCCTCGGCCCCGTTCGTTTTGTCCGTTTCGTCAGCCACGTTGCTTCGGAGGATCGGCGTCGAAGTCTATTGCAAGGGGATGCGAGGAGAGGGCCGAGGCCGAGCGCGCAGAGGCTACTTCGCCCCGGCGGCGATCTCGCCTGCGGCAGCCTTCCAGAGTCCCGGGACCGAGGCCGAATCGCCCTCGCTGTGGAGCTGGGCGCAGCGGCTGATCAGGTCGCTGAGAATGCCAACCGCGCGCTGGTCCCCGAGCGCGGCGAGACGGTCCAGGCCGAGCGCGTAGAGGTAGTCGCCGGCGAGCAGAGCGAGGTCGGCGTCGTGACCGGCGAGCAGGCGCGGCTCACCGTAGTGCAAGAGGTACCCCTCGTACACGGCCTCGACCACCAACGCGTACTCGCCGGGTGCGGCGGCGGCGCCGGGGCCCGCTGCCGCGAGCGAGCCGAGCGTCGGCGCGGCGGCGGGCTCGACGACGTGCGCCGAGATCGGCGTCTCCTCCTCCCGCAGCTGCGCTGCGAGCACTCGCAACGCGTCCGCCCCCGTTCCGTGGTTCCTTTGTGACGCCATCGGTAACTAAGGAACCACGGAACGGGGGTTGGCGGTCATGACAGCGCCTCCGCGAGTGACTCGGCGGCCGCCTCGAGGGTGCGGTCCACGGTCGCCTCGTCGTGCGCGAGGGAGACGAACCAGGCCTCGAACTGGGACGGGGGCAGGTAAACCCCCCGGTCGAGCATGGCGCGGCAGAAGCGCGCGTGGGCGTCGACGTCGCAGGCGCGGGCGGCGGCGAAGTCCCGAACCGGTTCGGGACTGAAGAAGAGCGTCGTCAACCCTGGCGCCGAAGCGACCTGCAACGGCCGGTCTTCTGCGAGCGCGGCGAAACCGGCCGCGAGGCGGTCGGTCAGCGCCGCGAGGCGGTCGTAGGCGGCAGCATCGAGCTGGGCCAGGGTGGCGAGCCCGGCGGCCACGGCCAGGGGGTTGCCCGAGAGCGTCCCCGCCTGGTAGACGTCGCCGGCGGGCGCGACCCGTTCCATCGTCTCTCGCGGGCCGGCGAAAGCGGCGGCCGGGAGACCGCCGCCGATCACCTTGCCGAGCACGGTCAGGTCGGGTTCGACCCCGTACAACTCCTGCGCCCCGCCGCGGGCGACACGGAAGCCGGTGATCACCTCATCGAAGACCAGCAGCGCGCCGGCGTCGCGAGTGGCCGCGCGGAGGAACTCGAGGAACCCGTCCTCGGGCGGGACCACGCCCATGTTGGCGGCCACCGGCTCGGCGAGCAGGGCGGCGACCGAGTGCTCCGCGAGTGCGCGGGAGACCGCCTCGCGGTCGTTCCAGGGGACGACAACGGTGGTCGCCGCCTGGGCCGCGGTGACTCCGGGGCTGCCGGGGACGCCGAGGGTGGCGAGGCCGGAGCCGGCGTCGGCCAGCAGCCCATCGGAATGGCCGTGGTAGGCGCCGGCGAACTTGACCACGACCTCGCGGCCGCTGACGGCGCGCGCGAGGCGGACCGCGCTCATCGCCGCCTCGGTCCCGGAGCTGGTCATCCGCACCATCTCGGCCGACGGAACGCGGGTGACGATTTCCTCGGCCAGCTCGACCTCGGCCGCGGTGGCGGCACCGTAGCTAGTGCCGCCCTTGGCGGCCTCGATCACCGCCGAGACGACCGCTGGCTCGGCGTGGCCGAGGATCAGCGGGCCCCAGGAACCGACCCAATCGAGATAGCGCTTGCCATCGACGTCGATCAGCTCGCAGCCCTCGCCGCGGGCGATGAAGATCGGCTCGCGGCCGATCTGCCGCATCGCCCGCACGGGCGAGTTGACGCCACCGGGAATCACCTGGAGCGCTCGCTCGTACAGCCCCTCGGAACTAGGAATGCTCGGCCTCCCAGGCCGCGTACTCGTCCGTGAAGTAGTGCAAACGGATCTTCTTGTACTCGGTCGAGGAGTAGAGGGTCGCCCGATCGCCGCCCCCGATCCCGCACTCCGCGGCGATCGAGTCGAGGATCGCGTCGCACTCCTGCTTGGAACGGCCGTGGGCCATCGTAAAGACGCTGTAGGGCCAGTCCTCGTAGGTGGGCCGCTGGTAGCAGTGGGAGATGCCGCGGAAGGAGGCCATGCGGGCGCCGGTCTCCATGATCTCCTCCTCCGGCACCTTCCAGACGCCCATCCCGTTGGCGGAGAAGCCGGCGCGGCGGTGGTAGAGAATCGCCGCGACTCGGCGCAGGATTTTACGGTCGACCATGCCGCGCAGCCGCTCCAGTAGAGCCTCGGTGTCGATGCCGAGCTCGCCGGCCGTCTCGTCGTAGGGACGCTCGACCGCGGCCATCGGCCCCTGCAGCGCCCGGATCAGGGCGATGTCGTCATCGTCGTAGGGCTGGGGGTCCAGCTCCCGCGGCGGGGCCGCCTCGACCGCGGCGGCGAGCGCGGCGGTGCCCTTCTCCATCTCCAGGTTCATGTTGATCTTGAACAGGGTCAGGGTCGGCAGCTGACGCATCGAGCTAGCGCCGGCCTTCTCCATCAGGACGTCGAGGGTGCCGGCCAGGCCCAACTCCGAATCGGGCGGGGTCGCAATCGTGAACCAGAGGTTGAAGTCGTGGGTGCGCAGGTAGTTGTGGGAGACGCCCGGGTGTGAGTTGACGATCTGGGCGGCGCGCTGCGGATGCTCGCTGTCGACTTTCGCCGCCACCAGCATCGACTCGTAACCGAGTGCGCGGGTGTCGAAGATCGGCGTGATCTCGCGGATGATGCGGCCGTCGAGCAGGCGCTGGGTACGGGCCAGCACGTCGTCCAGCTCCAGCTCCGCCTCCGAAGCAAGGAGCGCGAACGGCTCGGGGTCAAGCGGGAAGCTCGACTGCAGCAGGTTCATTAGCCGCTTGTCGGTCTCGTCGAGCGGGATCGCCGAGCCGTCCTTGCGCGAGCGCGCCTTCGACTGGGGGACCTTCACCGAAGCCAAGGGGCGGCCTCCTTCGCGTAGTAGGTGACGATCGCGTCGGCGCCGGCGCGGCGGATCGAGGTCAGGGTCTCCAAGACCGCCTGGCGCTCGACGATCCAGCCGTTGGCGCTCGCCGCCTTCAGCATCGAGTACTCGCCGGAGACGTGGTACGCGGCGACCGGCGCGCCGGTCGCGTCCTTGACCCGGCGCACGACGTCGAGATAGGGAGTGGCGGGCTTCACCATCAGCATGTCGGCGCCCTCGTCGAGGTCCAGCTCGGCCTCGCGCACCGCCTCGGCGGCGTTGGCGGGATCCATCTGGTAGCCGCGGCGGTCGCCGAACTCGGGGGTCGACTCAGCGGCGTCGCGAAAGGGGCCGTAGAAAGCGGAGGCGTACTTGGCGCTGTAGGCGACGATCGGAACGCCGGCGTGGCCCTCCTCGTCGAGCTGATGGCGGATCGTGCCGATGCGGCCGTCCATCATGTCGCTCGGCGCCACCGCGTCTGCCCCGGCCTCGGCGTGGGAGATCGCGGTTTTGGCCAGCACCTCGATGCTGATGTCGTTGTCGACCTCGCCCTTCTGGTTGACGATGCCGCAGTGCCCATGGGTCGTGTACTCGCAGAGGCAAACGTCGGTGATCACGACCAGGTCCGGCAGCGCCTCCTTCAACGCCCGCACCGCCATCTGCACGACCCCCTCGTCGTCGTAGGCCCCCGAACCGACCTCGTCCTTCGTCGCGGGAATCCCGAACAACAGCACCGCCCCCACTCCAGCCTCGGCGACCTCACGCGCCTCGGCGACCAATCCCGAGATCGAGAACCGCTCGATTCCCGGCATCGACTCGACCTCTTCCCGCACGTCCTCCCCAGCGACGACGAACAGCGGTTGGATCAGGTGCGCCGGCGACAGCTCGGTCTCGCGCACGAGGCCGCGCAGCGCTTCGGTGCGGCGCAGCCGGCGCATTCGGGTAGCGGGAAAGGGCATCGTCCCCGATTCTAGGCTCCTGCACTATGACCCGCCGGCCCCGACCGGGGGGGCCGCTCGGCGGCGCATCCGACTTTGACCACACTGGAGTGGGGTGAATGTCGGCTGGGCGTGTTCCCTAGCAATTAGTTTTCTCCGAGTACGGTTGGCGCCGATGGATGGGACCGCCACCGCCGCACTCGAGGCCCGGGATCTGGTCAAGCGCTATGGGGATCGCCCGGCGCTGCGGGGAATCGACTTCGGCGCCGGCGCCGGCGAGCTGGTGGCGATCATCGGGCCAAACGGAGCAGGAAAGACGACCCTGCTGTCGATCCTCGCGGGGATCCTGAAGCCGGACGAGGGTGAGCTGCGGGTTGACGGGGGAAGCGTCGGTTGGGTGCCGCAGCAGGCGGCTCTCTACCGGCGGTTGACCGTCGAGGAGAACCTGCTGCTGTTCGCGCGGCTGGAGGGGCACGAGGACCCGCGTGCCTCGAGCGAGGAGATGCTGGAACTGTCCGGGCTCGGCGACCGCCGCGGGGAGATCGTCGCCCGGCTTTCCGGCGGCAACCAGCAGCGGGTCAACATCGCGATCGGGCTGCTCTCGCGGCCGGTCGTGCTGCTGCTCGACGAGCCCAGCGTCGGGCTCGACCCGCGCCAGCGGGCGCGACTGTGGGAGTTCGTCTCCGGGCTCGCCGGCGACGGCACCACGGTGATCTTCTCCACCCACGACATCCAGGAGGCCGAGCGGTACGGCCGCCGCTTGCTCGTCCTCGCCGACGGCGAGGCGCTCTTCGACGGGTCGGCGGAGGCGTTGCGCGAGGTTGTCCGCAGCGAGGCGCCCGAGGCCGCCGACCGCGATTTCGAGACCGCCTTCGTCGCCTACCTCCACCACCGGGGGCACTGAGCACAGTGCGCTGGCTGCTGATCAAGGACCTGCAGATCCTGCGCCGCTCGCCGCTGCAGGCGGTGCTGCTGGTCGCCTACCCGGTGCTGATCGCGATCCTGGTCGGCTTCGCGATCTCTCGCGAGCCGGAGAAGCCGCGGGTCGCCTTCCTCAACGAAGTGCCGACCGGAACCCGGGTCGTCGTCGGCGGGCAGCAGCTGCCGGCAGCCGGAGTCAACGCCCGTATCTGCGCCCGGGTCGAGTGTGTCCAAGTCGCTGACCGCGACGAGGCGGTGGACAAAGTCAAGTCGGGTGACGTGCTCGCCGCGCTGATCCTCCCCGCCGACCTCGTCGACCAGATCAACTCGCTGTCCACCCTCAGCCCCGGCACGCCCAGGGTCGAGGTCCTAGTCAACCAGGAGGACCCGGTCAAGGCGCAGCTGGTCGACGAACGGATCTCGACCCTGCTGACGCAGGCAAACCTGGCGATCGCGCGCCGCATTGCCGGCGAAGGCGGTCGCTACCTGAAGCTCCTCATCGACGGCGGCGAGTTCAAGGTGGTCGGGCAGGCGGTCCAGGTTCTCGGACTCCGCGCCACCGCCCAGATCCTCACCGCCCTGGAACCGGCGCTTCCGCCGGGTCCGCTGCGCCGCTCGCTCCGGCAGGTCATCGACTTCGCCACTCGGGCGCGCGACAACCTCGACGTAGCGGGGCCGCTGATCGAGCGCCTGGCCCAGCCGATCGAGGTGAAGAAGGAGGTCGTCGACGGCTCGGCGCCGCCGTTGGAAATCTTCGCGGTCGCGGTCGCCGCGACCCTGACCCTGGCCTTCGTAACGGTATTGCTGGTGGCCGGATCGCTCGCGCTCGAGCGCGAGGAGAACGCCTTCCCGCGGTTGACGCGTGGCCTCGTTTCGCCCTCGGGACTGTTGGGGGAGAAGGTGCTGTTGGGGATGGTCGTGGGCCTTGCCGTGACCCTGTTGATGCTCGCGGGCCTGCAGATCTTCGTGCCGTTGCAGTGGAGTCGCTTCGCGCTCTGGCTGCTGGCGATCCTCGGCGGCGGAGCGGCGCTCGCCGCCGCCGGGGCGGCGCTCGGGGCGGCGGCGAAAGAGGTCCGCGCGGTGTCGCTGCTCGCCTTCATGGTGACCCTGCCGATCGCCTTCCTCTCGCTGGTCCCGTCTGGAGCTGTCGGCGGTGGCGTCTTCGACCTGATCGAGATCGTCACCGGGGCTTTTCCGTTCAAGCCGGCGCTGCGGGCGATGACCGCCGCGCTCGACTCGGCTGGGCCCGGTATCTCCGGACCGCTGCTCCACTTGGCGATCCTGATCGTCGCCTACGGATTGATCGCCCGCTTCGCCCTCAGGCGCTTTGCCGCGGTCTGAGCCCGTGCCGGGTCGGCGACGAACTGCTCCAAGCTCAGTTCTGGGCAAACGGCGCTCCTCACCCACTCCAGCACTTCTGGCTCGCCCATCTCTCGGAACTTGCGCCCGCGCGCGCCGATCGCCGCCAGCGCCACCTCGGAGCCGTCGGGCAGGAGGCAGCCGTGGCGGCTGAGGAAGACGTCGAGTTCCTCGGGCGCCGCGCCGAGCTGTGGATTGCAGGAGATCGCGGCGAGTCGATGCAGCTCGTAGTTCGGCTCAGTCGCCACCAGAAGCCGCCGCTGCGCATCGGTCGGGTAGGCGACGAATACGTCCAGAACGGTGCCCGGGCTGCGCTGCAGGGTTGCCGGCACCGCTCCGTAGGGGGAGACGTGGGCGGAGTAGACGGCGTCGAATCCGCTCAGCTCGGCCCGGATCAGCGGCAGCGGGGTGCTCGGCTCTGGCGCCAGCTTGCGGGCGAGCGCCTCGGGTGCGGCGTTGGAGCCGTAGGCGAGCAGCGGCTCACGACCGCTCGGGTTGAAGTCGTCCGCTCGCAGCTCCAGCGTCCGCTCGCCGAGCTGGACGAACGAGTGGTCCGGGATCGCGTAGGGATAGGCGAGCGCGCGACGTAACCGCTCGCTGATTTTGCCTCGATCCGCCACGCAGCTCAATCTCGCAGATAGGGTCGGGGGCCTATGCGGGTGCTATTCATCGGCGACGTCGTCGGCGGTCCCGGTCGGCGCGGGTTGCGGGAGACGATGCCCGGGTTGCGCGAGCGGTACTCCCCCGACCTGATCATCGTCAACGGCGAGAACTCGGCCGGCGGCGTCGGCATCACCGAGCGCACGGCCAACGACCTCTTCGGGGTCGGAACCGGGGTGATCACGACCGGCAACCACGTCTACCGCCACCGCGAGGCCTACGACTTCCTCGAACGTGAGCGCCTGGTCGTGCGGCCGGCGAACTACCCACAGGGCAACCCCGGCCGCGGCTACACCGTGGTCGAGGCGGGCGGGATGCGGGTCGCCGTGATCAACCTCAGTGGCGCCGTCGGGCTCAAGGTCGCGCGCTCGCCCTTCGACGCCGTCGACGGCATCCTCGAGCAGGTCGAGGCCGACGCGATCGTCGTCGACTTCCACGCCGAGGTGACCAGTGAGAAGGTGGCGATGGGCTGGCACCTCGACGGGCGGGTCGCGGCGGTGTTCGGCACCCACACGCACGTGCCGACGGCCGACGGGCGGGTCCTCCCCAAGGGGACGGCGTTCATCTCCGACGTCGGGATGACCGGGTCGCGGATCAGCGTGCTGGGGGTGAAGCCGGAGCAGGCGCTGGCGGCGCTGATCACCCAGATGCCGACCCGGTTCGAGACGGCCGAGGAGGATGTGTGGGTCATGGGGGCGGTCGTCGAGGTCAACGACAAGGGACTGGCCGACTCTTTCGAGCAGGTGATGGTGCCTGCTCCTCCTGCGAGTTCGTAACCGGGGAGGCAGGACCGATACCCCTCTCCACTTAACTTGCTCGGGTGGGGCGAGCTGCGGCCGTCCGAGGTTCGGGCAACCGAGAAGTACAAGACGTTCCGAGGGGTATCGGTCCTGCCTCCCCAGACGCCAGCGCAACCAGTAAGAGGGGGTAGAACCAGACGATGTAGAGGTAGAACCAGTGGTGCATCGTCAGTTGGAGGGCGATCAGCAGGGCGGCTCCAAGGGCAGCTACCTGGGTCAGGGACTTCCGCCGGGGACGGAAGGCCAGGAAGAGGGATAGCGCCGCGGTTGCGATGAGGAGAGCTATGCGCAGGGGCTCCAGCGACGGCACCTGGCCCCATATGCTGAACGGCGAGTCGCGGCCTGCTTGGTAGCTGATGGTGCGCTCGTAGACGGTTCGTAGCCCCGGGTCAATCGCCGGCCACAGCATCACAGCAGTCGAGACCACTGCGAAGCCGACGATGAATGCGAGGCGCCCGTGTCGGCGGATGAGGGGGTCCGAGAACGAAAACCTCGCCCGCAGGACCCCCTCATCCGCCGCCCCGTACGTCACGAGCATCGGCGTCAACAACACTGGCGCGAACTTGGTGAAGGTGGCGAGCGCGACCATCGCGCCTCTGGCGATCGGCCTGGCTAGGACCAGCAGGGTGGCGACAAGGAGCATCGCGACGAGGGTGTCGTTGGAGTTGGACTCCAGGGCGAAGGCGGTGTAGGGGTAGGCGGCCCAGCCGAAGGCGAGGGTCGCGGCGAGGCGGCGGCCGGCGGGGCCGGGGCGGATGCGGATGGCGAGCAGGATCAGCAGGCAGAAGGTTGCAAGGTCGAAACCGACTGCCGCGCCGTGGGCGGCAGGGAGATCGTCCCAGCTTCCCCCCCAAGGCCAGACCAGCTCGAAGGGGACGTAGGCGTAGTAGTTGACGGGGCCGTAGGTGTCTCCCTGGGAGACGTCCTCGGGGAAGTTGTCGTAGACCGGTTCGCCGTGGGCGATGCGGTCAGCGCCGACGACGCTGGCGTAGCCGACGTCGATCGCGCCCGAGTCGGCGACGTTCAGCCCGACCCGGAAACCGATCAGGAAGAGGGCGGCGACCAGCAGCCAGGCCGCCGGCCAGACCGGGCGCAGTCCCTCGCCGTGGCCTCGAAATCCAATCCACAACGCCCGGCAGAGCAGGTAGATGAGGAACGGATACTGGAGCGGAACCGAGACCCCGATCTCCGCCCGGTTGAAGAAGAAGTGGGAGACGCCGAACCCGAGCAGGACGAGGAGGTCGAGGTTGGCAATCCGCCGCAGTCGCCGCCAGTCGAGGAGGCCGATCAGGAAGAGCGCGCAGAGCGGCAGGAAGACATAGGGAGCGTCGAGCTTGTGCCCGAAAGCGCCCGAGTACCCGCGGGCCATCTTCCAGGCAACCTGGTAGCCGGTCCAGGCCTCGCGCACCTCACCGTTGCGCGGATCGACGATCACCAGCGCCACCTCCTCGCCAGCGGCGAAGTAGCCCACCTCCCAGTTCCCGTCGACCATGCTCGCGACCGCCGCCAACCCCGGATTCTTCCCCTTCTGCTCAACCGCCTTCGCATCCCCCCCCGCAATCCGAATCGCCTCCGCTTTGGAAATCCGGTTAGGAGCTGCTTCAGCTACGCCGGGAACGAGCACTGCCCCCAGCGCGAGGAGGAGACAGAGAAGCGCTCCACCCGCGGGTGGAAGGGGGAGGACTCCGAGAACGGACACACCTGCCCGCCCGCAGGAGTCCTCCCCCTTCCAGGACCCGCGGCCGGAGCTCCTCTGCATCACCCGTCCCTTGCCAGCCCGAAGTGCTCGAGCACAACCGGCGCCACGTCACGCAGCGTCCACTGCTCGCGCTCGCCCGCGCTCTCCGGCCCGCAGCCGACGAAGAGCAGCGGCCCGAGCGAGTCGCCGGCGTGCAGCGATCCGTGGCTGCCGCCGCCGGCGTGGCTGACGCCGCCCCAGTCGACCGCCTCGAAGCCCTGCGCGAGCGAGACGACGAAATCGCCGGCGTGGGGGGCGGCGAGCGCCGACCAGATGCGGGCCAGGGGATCCGGGTAGGTCTCGCTGCTGAGGCGGCCCTTCTCGACGCCCGCGGCCAGCACCCCGATCTCGCCCTCCAGCTCCCAGCTGGCGCCGCGCAGGTCGCAGACCTCGCCCCCTGGACGGAAGCGCAGCGCTTCTCCCCCTCGCTCGACGACCGCCCAGCCGCCGACGGGCGGCGGCCCCGGCTCCTCGCGGCGCAGCGGCAAGCCGCGCACGTCCTCCATCCGGCAGACGAGGTCGATCCCCTCGATCACGGTCAGCCTGGCCGCCACCGCCGCCGGCTCGGCCCGCTCGCCCTCGCCCGGGAGCAGGTAGACGTGGGCCGCCCGTCCGGTCGGGCTGACCGCGAGCTGGGCGACGCCGGGGCGGTCGTCGGAGGGCTGCAGCACCGACCACTCGTGGCTCAGCAGCTCCGCCAGCGGCAAGCCGCGATGGACGGGAGTCTGGGCGTGGTCGGCAACAAGGATCAGGGCGTGGTCGGCGAGGAAGGGGTCGAGCCCCCCCGCCGCCTCGACCAGTTTGGCGAAGCAGTGGTCGGCCTTGGCGATCGACTCGACGCTCGCCTCGGGCCCGTGCCGGTGCGAGTAGTTGTCGTTGTCCGGGAGCGAGAGCAGGAGGAAGTCGAAGAGATCCTCCTTCGCCAGCTCGGCGGCGCAGCAGGCCGCGTAGCCGTCGCGGCTGCCCGGGATCGAGGTCGATTTGCACGGCACCTCGCGGCTGGCGTAGAGGTCGCCGTAGAAGAGGTCGCCCGGGCCCCAGGTATGGTGGCGGAACTTGAGCCGGCTGGCGTCGACCGCGCGCCGCATCAGGCCCTCCAGCGATACCTGGTGGCGGTGGCGACCACGGTAGATCAGGAACGGCGTGCAAGCGGTGCGGGCGCCGGCGTCGTCGAGGCGCTCGAACAGGGTCTCGACCTCCGGGCTGAGGTGGGCGAGGTTCATGTTGTAGACGAGGTCATAGAGCGCGCGGAAAACCCCGAAAGCACGGGTTGCGTCGAGCGAGGAGCCGTACTCGACGTAGCGATGCTCGAGCCGGTGGTACCAGTTCATGCCGCTGATCCAGTGCCGGTCCGAGCCGACTCCGGTGACCAGCTCCGAGCAGGCGACCGGCGTCACCGAGGGGAAGCTGGAGACGCAGTCCTCGATCAGGACGCCGCGTTCGAGCAGCGCCGCGAAGGTCGGTGCGCGCTCCTCGGCGACCGCGCGCTGGAGCATGTCGGTGCGCAGCGAGTCGACGTAGGTGAGAACTAGCTTCTTCCTGGCAGGCGCCATGGCCCGAATGATGCTCGACCCGGGCGGTCGGGCCGTCTAGCGGAGGACGCGGAGCCCGGCGTGTTTGCGCTGGGCGCGGCGATGGCGGGAGATCCCGAGCCAGGCCAGGGCGATCGCGACGAGGATGGTCGCGATCGGCACCAGCAGGGCGAGGGCGATCACGACGAGTGCCGCCAGGGCGACGATGAAGGCGAGGGCGCCGGCGCCGCTACCCTCGCGACGGCTGGCGCCGGCGATCACATCGCTGATCACGAGGCAACCGAGGACAGCGGCGCCGAAGGCGAGCAAGGCGCCGAGGGCGCCGTCCAGCAGGAAGCCGGCGACGAGGCCGATCACCGCAGCGAGGATGGTCATCCGGCCGCGGGCGGAGCCGTGGGTGCCGGTAGTGCCGGCGAGGATGCCGATCGCAATGCCGATGCCCAGCTCGGTGAGAATATCCACGTCGAAAACCTAACCTCCCGGGCGCGGGCGCGTCGATCCGCCACACTTCGGACATGAGCGAGGTCCCCCCACCGTCCCACCGGCGACGTGCCCACACGAGCACCCGGGACCTTGAGCGCTACGCCGGGCTCTTCGCCGAGCGGACCGGGGTGATGCGATCCTCGGCGATGCGCGACCTGATGGCTATCACCGCGCGGCCGGAAGTGATCTCGCTCGCCGGCGGCCTTCCCGACACCTCCACCTTCCCCCCCAAAAGCTTCGCCGCGCAGATGACCCGGATCGCGCAGGAGTCGGCAGCGGAGGCACTCCAATACGGACCGACCGAGGGGTTCGAAGAGACCAAGGACTGCATCGTCGAGGTGATGGGAGCAGAGGGAATGCTGGTCGACCCGCACGACGTGATCGTCACCACCGGTGGCCAGCAGGCGATCGATCTGGTCTGCAAGACGCTGGTCGATCCCGGCGACATCGTCATCTCCGAGGCGCCTACCTACCCCGGCGCAGTGCCCGTCTTTTGCAGTTACCAGGCTGAGGTGGTGCAGATCGAGTGCGACGAGGAGGGGATGCGCGTTGCCGAGCTGGAACGGCTGCTGGAGCAGCTGCGCGGTGAGGGGCGGCGGCCGAAATTCATCTACACGGTGCCGAGCTTCCAGAACCCCGCCGGGGTGACCATGTCGCTGGAGCGACGGCGGCGGCTGGTCGAGCTGGCGCGCCTGCATGAGCTGTTGGTGGTGGAGGACAACCCCTACGGACTGCTGCGCTACGGCGGCGAGCCGCTGCCGCCGCTCTACCAGCTCGACGGCGGCGACTTCGTCATCTACATCGGCACCCTCTCCAAGATCCTCTCCCCCGGGATCCGCCTCGGCTGGGCGGTGGCGCCGCCGCCGGTGATGGAGAAGATCGTGCTCGGCAAGCAGGCGGCCGACCTCTGCACTTCCACGCTCACGCAGTACTTCGTGCGGGAGTATTTCGCCGAGGGGCGCTGGCGGCAGTACATCGACGACCTGGTCGTGATTTACCGCCGGCGGCGCGACACGATGCTGCAGGCGCTTCACGAGTATTTCCCGCCGGCAGCAACGTGGACCGAGCCGCAGGGCGGCCTCTTCATCTGGGCGACGCTGCCCTCCTATATCGACACCGGGGACCTGCTGGCGAAGGCATTGCGGGCCGACGTCGCCTTCGTCCCCGGCCAGGCCGCCTACATCGACGAGCGCGGTCGCGACTCGATGCGCCTCAACTTCTCCGGAGTCAGCGAGGACGAGATCCGCGAGGGCATTCGCCGCATCGGCGCCGTGATCGCCGAGCAGGTCGAGCTGTACGGGGCGCTGACCGGCGAGCTGGAAGCCCCGGTCGCCGCCGCCGAACCCGACGGCGCCGACGTACTTCCCTTCCGCAAGACGGGTGAGGGCTCGGCGTGAAGGTCGCGGTCCTCAAGGGTGGACGGTCGCTCGAGCGGGGTGTCTCGCTGCGCTCCGGGGCCCGGGTCGAGGACGCGCTCGAGCGCCTCGGCCACGACGTTATCTCGCTCGACGTCGGGCCCGACCTGGTCAAGAGACTGAGCAGCGAGCGCCCCGACGTCGCCTTCGTCGCCATGCACGGCGTCGGCGGCGAGGACGGGACCGCGCAGGAGCTGCTCGAGATCCTCGGCATCCCCTTCACCGGCCCCGGCGCCGCCGCCTGCGCGCGTTGCATGGACAAGTCTTTGGCCAAGCACGCGATCCGCGAGGCGGGGCTGCCAACGCCGGACTGGTTCGCCTTCAGCGAGACCGCCTTCCGCGAGCTCGGCGCCGCCGACGCGCTGGGCGAGATCGAGAGCAACCTCGGCTTCCCGCTGGTGGTCAAGCCGAGCCGCGGCGGCTCCTCGCTGGGCGTCAAGTTCGCCGCGGCGGCGGGCGAGATGCCGCAGGCCATCGTCTCCGCCTTCAGCTACGACGACCGGGTCCTGCTCGAGCGCTTCGCCGAGGGCAGGGAGCTGGCGGTCAGCGTGCTCGGCGACGAGGCACTGCCGGTGGTCGAGGCGATCCCGGCGCAGGGCGATCGCTATGACTTTGAGGCCCGCTATGAAATCGGCCGCACTCGGTTCGTGTGCCCGGCCGACCTCACAGACGAGCAGGGCGCCGCGGTCACCGAGGTGGCGCTCGCCGCTTACCGCGCGCTGGGGTGCTCCGGCTTCGCCAGGGTCGATTTGATTCTCGAGTCCAGCGGTCCGCAGGTGCTCGAGGCGAACCCGATCCCCGGCCTCACCGACACCAGCCTGCTGCCGCAGGCCGCAGAGGCAGCCGGCATCCCCTTCGAGCAACTGGTCGCACGCATCCTCGACCTGGCGCTCGAGCCGGCGGCAGCCTAGAGCCAGACTCTTAGCCTTCGCCGCCCTGGGCGAAATCTTCCGGCGTCACCTCGTCGAGGAACTCTTTGAATTTGTCGACGACCTCCTCGGTGTCCTCGACCTCGTGCTCAAACTCGATCGCCGACTCCTCGATCACCTCCTCGGCCGCGAAGATCGGCGCCGATACTCGGACGGCGAGGGCGAGGGCGTCGGAGGGGCGGGAGTCGATCTCCACCTCGGAGCCGTTGACCGAGACGGTGATCGAGGCGTAGAAGGTGTTGTCGCGCAGCTCCGTCACCGAGACCCGCTCGCACTTCGCATCGAGCTGGTCGAGCATGTCGGAGAGCAGGTCGTGGGTCATCGGCCGCGGGGTCGAGGCGCCCTGGAGTTTCATCAGGATCGCCGCGGCCTCGGGGTGGCCGATCCAGATCGGCAGGAACCGATTCCCCTCGACGGTCTTCAGCAACACGATCGGCTGCTTGCCGACCATGTCGAAGCTGACGCCGTAGATCTGCATCTGCTGCATGAGAAGGGCTCCCGACCGTGGTGGGACAGCCAAGTATAGGTCGGCTGAGTGGGCGATCCTGGATTCGAACCAGGGACCTCGTCCTTATCAGAGACGCGCTCTAACCAACTGAGCTAATCGCCCGGGGGCGGCGATGATAGCGGCGGCGGGCTCGGTGGTCAGGGTGCCGCTTAGTGACCGTGCTTGCGCAGACCGCGAGCGAATGCGTGTGCCGCGTCGAGGTCGTCGAAGCGCAGCTCGACGGCGACGCCGCTGCTCCTGGTGCGCACTGCGACCTCGTGCCCGAGGGCCGCCTCCAAGGCCACGCCCGCCTCCTCCAGCGCCGCCGCTTCGTCCGGATCGACGACAACGCGTTTCGTTGCTTTTGGCTGGCCAGCCAGCCGAACCCTATTCTCGGTCTCTCGCACCGACCAGCCAGCGCGGACAGCGTCGCGGCCAATGCGTCGGCGAACGTCATTGCCGCGGGCCCCGAGCAGGGCTCGGCCGTGGCCCTCGCTGAGCTGCCGCGACTCCAGCAGTTCCAGGATCTCGTCGGGGAGCTCCAACAGGCGGATTAGATTTGAGACGGCGGGGCGACTGCGGCCAACTCGTCGCGCCAACTCCTCTTTCGTCAGGCCAAGGTCCTCGACCAGGGCCGCGCAGGCGCGCGCCTCCTCGACCGGATTGAGGTCCTCGCGCACCATGTTCTCGATCAGCGCCGCCTGCAACCGCTCCGCTTCGGCCTGGTCGCGGACGACGGCCGGCACCTTCTCGAGCCCAGCCTGCTGCGCCGCTCGCCAACGCCGCTCGCCGGCGACCAGCTCATAGCTGCCGTCGGGAAGGGGACGGACGAGTAGCGGCTGCACGATTCCGCTGGCCTCGATCGAGGCCGCCAGGCCGGCTAGCGCCTCGGCGTCGAACTGGGTTCGCGGCTGGTTCGGATTGGGCTTGATCAAGCCGACCGGCAGCTCTCGCAGCTCGCCGGCGTCATCGCCCGAGACCTCCGGCAGGATCGCGGACAAGCCGCGGCCGATGCCGCGTTTGGTGCCGCTAGCCACGGCTGGAAAGCTCCTTCGACAGCGCCCGGTAGGCGACGGCGCCGCGCGAGGAAGGGGCGTGCTCGGTCACGGGCAGACCATAGCTTGGCGACTCGGCGACTCGGACGCTGCGTGGGATCACCGTCTCGAACACCATCCCGGGGAAGTGCTGGCGCAGCTCGGACTCGACGTCCTGAGCCAGCCGGGTGCGCTCGTCGTGCATGGTGATCAGCAAACCTGCAACCTCTAGTTGAGGGTTAAGCTCACGCCTGATCAAGCCCAACGTCTCCAGGAACTGCACTAATCCCTCCAGTGCCAGGTACTCGGCCTGCACAGGCACGATGACACGGTCAGCGGCGGTCAAAGCGTTGACGCTGACCGGACCCAATGCCGGCGGGCAGTCCAGCAGCGTCACCGCAAATTTCTCCCGCACGGGTCCCAACCGTTCCCGCAGACGCGTCTCCGACCCATCGATACGCGGCAACTCGACAGCAGCCCCCGCCAAATCCCGGCTGGCAGGAACGAGCCACAAATTGTCCGGGCCGGCCGGCCTCGCCGCCTCAGCCACAGAGACGTCGCCCGTCAGGCAATCGTAGGACGACGGGTGCATCTCCCGGCCACCACCTAGAGCCACAGTCGCATTGCACTGCGGATCCAGGTCCACCAGCAAGGTCTGCCGTCCCTCGGCTGCTACGCAGGAGGCCAGGTTCACCGCGGTCGTCGTCTTCCCCACGCCACCCTTCTGGTTCGCCACCGCATAGACCGTCCCCATCCCGCGCCACCCTAATCACCTGGGCGTGTGGACGGGGAGTGGGATACCCACTCCCATTGCTACTCCCTGTGAAATAGGCTCCCCCCGATGGCAGAGCAGAATGACTGGCCGAGCGACCCCGCAGAGCGCGTGCAGGAGCTGGTCGAGGGCGTCTTGGATGAACTCGATCTAGATGGAGAGGTCGAGATCCAAGAGGACGACGAGCGCATTGCAGCGACCGTTCAGGGGGGCGACGACTACGGGTTGCTGATCGGCAAACGCGGGCAGACGATCGACGCGCTACAGCTGCTCTGTTACCAGGCTGCCTTTCGGGGGCTGCGGGAGCGGAAGCGGGTGACTGTCGATGCCGCCGGCTATCGCGAGCGCAGGCGTGAGACGCTGGAGGCTCGGGCCGACCGAGCTGCTGAGCAGGCGCTGAGTGGGAATGCCGTCGTTGAGATGGACCCGATGAGCGCGCAGGAGCGGCGGGTGGTCCATGAGCGCTTGAAGGAGCGAGCTGGAATCGAGACCTACAGCGAGGGCGACGAGCCGCGTCGCTGCGTGATCGTCGCGCCGCTCGTCGCGGAGTGACGGCTGACCCGACGGGCGCGCTCGACGCCGGCGCTCGCGAGGCGCTGAAGAGGGTCCTCGAGCTGCTCGCGGAAGAGCGAGCGTCGGTCAGCTCCGTGGTCGACGAGCGGGCTTGGAGGGTCCACGTTGCCGACAGCCTTACGGGGCTCCAGGTCCCGGAGCTGGTCAAGGCAAAGCGGATTGCCGACGTGGGCGCCGGCGCCGGCTTCCCCGGCCTGGCGCTGGCGGTTGCTCTCCCCGATGCCCAGGTCGACCTGATCGAGTCGGTGGGCCGCAAGTGCGACTTCATGCTCCGCGCCATTGAAGCGGCGGAGATCTCCAACGCTCGCGTCCTCAACACCCGCTCCGAGGATTGGGCCAACGCGGACGGCCGCGGGGCCTACGACGTAGTCACCGCCCGCGCCGTAGGCCGCCTCTCAACTCTAGCCGAGCTCGCATCCCCACTCCTGAAGCCAAATGGAGTCCTCATAGCCTGGAAGGGCAAACGCGATCCCGAGGAGGAGCAACAGCTCGAGCGCGCCGGCGAGTCCCTAGCCATGCGCCCCGAGCAAATCCTCGACGTCGGCGCCCACGCCGGCAGCAAACACCGCCATCTCCACGTCATCCGCAAGACCGCCCCCACCCCCACTGATCTCCCGAGGCGGCCCGGAATGGCCAAGAAGCGCCCCAAGGGCTGACCCCAATCAGCTGAAAGCGGCGGGCGGCGCGACACGCGAGGAGGGACAGGTGCCCCTCGAAACGTCTTGTACTTCTCGGTTGCCCGACCCCTCGGACGGCCGCCGCACGCCCCACCCGAGCAAGTTAAGTGAAGGGGGCACCTGTCCCTCCTCGCCCGCCCTGCCTAGCGCCGCTTCCTCTTTTTTTTCGGAGGCGGAGGAGGAGGCTTCGCCGCGGCGGCAGCCGCGATCGCCTCGGGTTTCGCCGTCTCAGGCATCGGGATCAGCTTCTGGATCGTGTACTGCTGCCCGATCGTCCAGATGTTGGTCGTGATCCAGTAGAGGACCAGTCCCGCCGGGAAGTTGATGATGAAGGGGACGAAGATCAGCGGCAGGACGAACATCATCATCCGCTGGCTTTTGTCGGCGGTGACCGACATCACCAGTCCCGAGATCAGCTGCGTGCCGACGTAGAGGATCAGCAGGGCGATCAGTTCCCCGCCCGTAGCCGCCGCCGTCAGATCGTGGATGAAGAGGAACGAGGCTTCGCTGCCGCAGTGCCCGGCCTCGCAGCCGATGTCGGCCGGGAGCTCGTGGCGGAGGACGTAGAAGAGGGTGATGAAGACCGGCAGCTGCGCGATCAGCGGGATGCAGGAGGCAAAGGGGTTGACTTTGTTCTCCTGGTAGAAGCGCATCATCTCCTGCTGCATGCGCTGTTTGTCGTTCTTGTATTTCGCCTGGATCTCTTTGATCTGCGGCTGCAGCGCCTGCAGCGCTCGCATCCCCTTCAGCTGTTTGTAGGTGAGCGGGATCAGCAGCGCCCGGGTGCAGACGGTGAGGGCGATGATCGACATTCCCCAGCTGAGGCCGGCGTTGTCGTGGAAGAACTGGAGGACGCCGTTGGCGATGTCGATCAGCGGCTGCAGGATGTTCGCGGCCGGCAGGATCATGAGCGCGCCTCCCCGTGGTAGCGGGCGGGGTCGACCGGTCCGACCCGGAAAGTGAAGCGGCGCGGCACGGGATCGAAGCCGCCGTGACTGAAGGGGTTGCAGCGCAGCAGCCTCCAGATAGCGAGCAGCGCTCCCCGTGCCGGTCCGAATCGTTCGATCGACTCGGCTGCGTAGGCCGAGCAAGTCGGCTCGTAGCGGCAGCGCCGGGGGCGCGAGGGGGAGATCCAACGCTGGTAGGCGACGATCGGCGCCAGCAGGACCCGTTTCACGTGGAACGCCCCCCAGTTGCGCTGCCGAGCGCCTCTTCCAGGCTTTTTGCGACGCCGGCGGTGCCCTCGCGGTCGACCAGCTCGCCGATCTCCGAGCGGGCGACGATGACGAAGTCGTGGCGCTGCGGGAGCCGGTCCGACAGGCCCCAGAAGGCCTCCCGAAGGGCCCGCTTGACGCGGTTCCGATCGACCGACCCACCGACCTTCCTACTCACCGACACGCCCAGCCTCACGTCCTCGCGCTCCTCGTCGCCGCGGGGAAAGGTGTAGAGGACGAGATAGCGGGTCGCATGGGATGAACCGTCGCGATAGACGCGGTCGAACTCGCCGCTACGCGAGAGGCGGCGTCGCTTCGACGCCATCTAGATGACCGGCCGCACGGTCGCGTGCATCTAAGGGGTGAGGCGCTTCCGCCCTTTGCGCCGGCGTCGCTTGAGGATCGCGCGACCGCCGCGAGTGCTCATTCGCGCTCGAAAGCCATGCGTCTTAGCGCGCTTCCGCTTCTTCGGCTGGTAGGTGCGCTTCATTGCCGGCGGGAGTATACGGACGGAGCCCCGAAATCTTTTCTGCGGGATTTGCGGTCGGGCTCATATGCGTACCCAGGCACGCCGCTATGGTCGCCCGCCAGGTGCCAAATGACTTCTCCCCACCCGACCTCGACGCCCTTTGGCGGGCGACCCAGCAAAGGCTTCGGGCCTCGGTCCCCGACTCCACCTTCCGCCTCTGGTTGGAGCCGCTGCGCGCCGTCAGCGGCGTTGGCGACACCCTCTACCTGACCGGCCCCGAGGGGATCCGCGCCTGGGCCGAGCGGCGCTATTCCGCACTCATCGGCGAGGCCTTGGAAGCCGCCGGCACGCCGCTGCGCCGGGTCGGCTTCACCGCGCCCGACGGGGGCCCGGGGGAGAAGGTGGGGATCGGTGGGGATGAATTGAACCCCAACTACACCTTCGACCGCTTCGTCATCGGCGGCGGCAATCGCCTCGCCCACGGCGCCGCCCTCGCGGTCGCCGAGGCTCCGTCCGAGGCCTACAACCCGCTCTTCCTCCACGGTCCCCCAGGGCTCGGCAAGACTCACCTGCTGGCGGCAATCGCCAACTACCTGCGGGCGAATGCGCCCGCACTCAGCATCCGCTACACCACCGCCGAGTCGTTCACCAACGAGTTCGTGGGCGCTCTCAAATCCGCCGGTGTCGAGGGCTTCAAGGCGCGCTATCGCGACATCGACGTGCTGTTGATCGACGACGTCCAGTTCCTCGAGGGCAAGCCCGCAACGGAGGAGGAGTTCTTCCACACCTTCAATGCCCTCTATGAGTCCGGCAGCCAACTCGTCCTGTCCGCCGACCGGATCCCG
Source organism: uncultured Actinomycetes bacterium (assembly GCA_963699125.1). GTDB lineage: Bacteria > Actinomycetota > Thermoleophilia > Solirubrobacterales > 70-9 > VAYN01. The sequence continues at coordinate 1,823,503 of OY969417.1, read as the reverse complement.
AGCGAGCTGTCGACCCTCGCCTCGCGGCTGCGCGATCGCTTCGAGTGGGGCCTGACGATCCCGGTCGAGCCGCCCAACCTGGCGACCCGCCTCACCGTCCTCCGCCGCCTTGTCCAGGAGGCTGGAGTTGAGATCGCCGATACAGAGGCGCTGACCGAGCTAGCGAACCGGATTGACGCCAACGTGCGCCAGCTCCACGGGGCACTCACTCGCGTCCTCGCCCACGCCTCGCTGATGGCGCGACCGCTCAGCTCGGAGCTGATCGCCGAGGTGATCCCGCGCGGCCGCGCGGCCCGGACCGCGTCCGTCGAGGAGATCCAGCAACGGGTCGCCGAGGTATTCGGTATCTCTCGAGCCGAGCTGATCAGCTCGAGCCGCGTGGCCACGCCGTTGCGAGCTCGCCAGGTGGCGATCTTCCTCACCCGCGAGCTGACCGACCTCTCGCTACCCCAGATCGGTCGGCTCTACGGCGGTCGCGATCATTCCACCGTTCTCAACTCGCTGCGCCGGGTCGAAGCCGGCATCGCCGACGACTCGGAGCTTGCCGACCGAGTCCACAGCCTCCGCCTCGCTATCGACAATCCCGGCGGTGGGGGGCGCTGACGGCCGATGGCGCTGCAAGAATCGAACGCTCCCCACAACCAGGTCCACAGCCGCAAAACCCCGTCTCCATGCCATTTCCTCCGTGACCGCCACGCTTTCCACAAGTCCTAACCCAACTCAAGAAGGCAATCATCACTTGAAGCTCACAACTAAACGAGAAGAACTCGTCTCCAAGCTCTCAATCGTCTCCAGGGCGGTTTCTACGCGGGCGGCTACTCAGGCTCTGTCCGGAGTCCTGCTCACCGCCGCTGACGGACGCGTGACCCTTTCGGCCACCGATCTCGACATGGGTTTGGAAACGGCCGTAGACGCCGAGGTCTCAATCGAGGGGACGGTGCTGCTGCCGGGTCGCTTGCTGTCCGAGCTCGCCCGCTCCCTGGCCGACCCCGTGGTGGAGATCGAGTTGCGCGAGGCTGAGCGCGATGTCGAGATCCGCAGTGGTAGCTCCAGCTTCCATTTGCGGGTCCTCCCTGCCGAGGACTTCCCCAAACTGCCGACCCCGGGCCAGGAGCCAGGCCTTGCGATCCCGGCGAAGGAGCTGGCGGACAGCATCGAGCTGGTTGCCAAGGCGGCCTCGCGCGACGACATGCGCCCGGTGCTGACCGGGGTTTTCATCGCCGCCGCCGGTTCGGAGATGACGATGGTCGCGACCGACTCCTACCGGCTTGCGGTGAAGCGCACCGAACTGGGGAGCGAGCTGGGAGGCGAGATCGACGCCAACATCCCGGCCCGAGCGCTGCGGGAGCTGAGCCGGATTCTCTCCGGCGAGGGGGTGGCGGAGGCAAAGGTCCACCTGATGGCCAACCAGGCCGTCTTCGAGGCAGGCGCAATTACCCTCACCACGCGGCTGATCGAGGGCCAGTTCCCCAACTTTCGACAGCTTCTACCCGAGTCCTACGAGCACGATGTGCGACTTCCGCGCGTCGATTTCCTCGATGTCACCCGCCGTGTCAGCCAGCTCGCCCAGCGCAATGCCCCGCTGCGGCTTTCGTTTGCGCCCGGCGAGTTGACCGTCGCAGCGGAGACTCCGGACGTCGGTGACGCCGAGGAGACGATGCCGGCTGCTTTTGAGGGCGAGCCGCTGGAGATCGGCTTCAACCCTGAGTTCCTCAAGGAGGGCATTGAAAGCGTCGAGGGCGACGAGGTGCTGCTGCGGCTGATCTCGCCATTGCGGCCGGGCCTGCTACAGCCGGTGGAGGGCGACGACTTCCGCTACCTGGTGATGCCGATCCGGCTCAACGTCTGAGGGGTGGACGGCCGGTGCTCGTCACCGCGATCGAGGCAAGGCCAATTCGCAGCCTTGAGCGGCTCCGGGTTGATCTCGAGCCCGGGATCGTCGCCGTCGTCGGGCCCAACGGCGCCGGCAAGACCAATCTGGTCGAGGCGCTCTATTTTGCCCTTACCGGCCGCTCCTTTCGCACCTCCGATCGACGCGACCTGATTCCCTTCGGCGCCTCGCTGGCGCGGGCGGAGGCGACCGTGCGCGACGCCGACGGACTCGAACGGCGGCTGCTGGCCTCGGTGAGCCGGACCGACGGCCGGCGGCACCTGCTCGACGGTAACGCCACCGATCCGGCGACGCTCGCCCGCCAGCGCCCGCCGGTTGCGGTCTTCGCCCCCGACCGGCTGACTCTGATCAAGGGTCCGCCTTCGGACCGGCGCGCCCACCTCGACGGCTTCGCCTCCGCCCGCTGGCCGGCACGGGCAGAATTGCGCAAGCGCTACGGACAGGTCCTGGCGCAACGCAACGCGCTGCTCTCGCGCCTGGCCGCAAGGCTGGGCGACCCGGCCGAGCTGGACGTCTGGGACGCGAGTCTGGCCGACGCCGCGGCTCCCCTTGTCGCAGCTCGTGACGAGGCCGTCGCCGAGCTCGCCAGTCCGTTTGCCGCGGCCGCGGCCGATCTCGGTCTCGACGGCGGAGGCGAGCTCGAGTACGCGCCGCGGGCAGCGGGGTCGGCGGAGGAGATACAGGCGGGCATGAAGCAGCGCCGCGACCAGGACCTCCGCCTGGGCCGCAGCTCCTGGGGCCCCCACCTCGACGAGCTGAAGATCACCGGCGCCGGGCGCTCGCTGCGCCGCTACGGCTCCCAGGGCCAGCAGCGGGCGGCGCTGCTCGCGCTCCTCTTCGCCGAGCGCGAGGCGCTGCTGAACGCGCGTCAGGTGATCCCACTGCTGCTCCTCGACGACGTGATGAGCGAGCTGGACCCTAGTCGTCGCGAACGCCTTCTGGGAAGGCTCACCGACGGCGGCCAGACTCTGATCACCGCCGCCGACGAGGAGGCGTTGCCACAACATGTACTGGCATCCGCGGTGCGAATGCCACCGTCGACCCTCCCCAGCGTCGCCGCGGCATGAGTCCACGGCGTGCTCCCCGCCCGGCCGCAGCGGCGATCCGCGCCGCTCGCGACCGCGCCGCCCCGCGGACCGGGCTGGCGGCGGCGCAGGCGATCTGGGCGGAGGCGGTTGGCGAGCAGCTCGCGAGGGTTGCGAGCCCGGTCGCGGAGCGCGCCGGGACGCTGACGATCGAGTGCGCCGACGCGGTCTGGGTGCAAGAGCTCGACCTAATGCAGGCGCCGCTGCTGGAGCGTCTGCGGGCCGAGTTGGGCGAGGCATCGCCGGCGGCGCTGAGGTTCCGCTTGAAGAGCGACCAAACTAGGGACAGTTAATGCACGATTTGCAGGTAATTCTTTACATCCATCCCCGTCTTCCGCAGCGCTCAACTGGTATTCTTATGGTAACTCGCTTTATGCCCCGACCTGTGTGGAGAGAGCCTCCAGGCGTCGGGGTTTTCTGTGTCAACCGGAAGGGACTCATTGCCTAAGAAGAAAGCCAGCGGCGCCAGCCCCGACTCTTACGGCGCCAAGGACATCACCGTCCTCGAGGGATTGGAGGCGGTGCGCAAGCGTCCCGGCATGTACATCGGCTCCACCGGCCCCCGCGGCCTCCATCACCTCGTCTACGAGGTCGTCGACAACTCCGTCGACGAGGCCCTGGCCGGTCATTGCGACAGCGTTCGCGTCGTCCTGCACCCGGACAACAGCTGCACCGTCGAGGACAACGGCCGCGGCATCCCGGTCGAGACGATGGCGAAAGAGCAACGCCCCGCGGCCGAGGTCGTGCTGACCGTCCTCCACGCCGGCGGCAAGTTCGGCGACGGCGGCGGCTACAAGGTCTCTGGCGGCCTGCACGGTGTCGGCGTCTCAGTTGTCAACGCCCTCTCGGAACGCCTCCACCTGGAGATCAGTCGCGACGGCCACGTCTGGTCCCAGGACTACGAGCGCGGCAAGCCGATGAACGGGCTGACCAAGGGGGCAGCAACCAAGGAGCACGGCACGAAGATCACCTTCCTGCCCGACCTCGAGATCTTCGAGGAGATCGAGTTCGACTTCCAGACCCTGGCCGAGCGCCTGCGCGAGACCGCCTTCCTCACCCGTGGCCTGAAGATCGAGCTGATCGACGAGCGCGGGGCGACCAACAGCGTCGTCTTCCAGTACGACGGCGGGATCGAGGACTTCGTCCGCTACCTCAACGAGAACAAGGATGAGCTGCACCGCAAGGTGATCTTCTTCGAGGGCAGCGAGGAGGAGGGGCAGGTCGAGCTGGCGATGCAGTGGAACTCCTCCTACCAGGAGTCGATCTTCAGCTTCGCCAACAACATCAACACGCACGAGGGGGGGACCCATCTCTCCGGGTTCCGGGCGGCGCTGACCCGGACCCTGAACGCTTATGCGCGCGGCAAAGGACTGCTGAAAGAGAAAGACGACAACCTCGCCGGCGAGGACGTGCGCGAGGGGCTGACCGCGGTGATCTCGGTCAAGCTGCACGACCCCCAGTTCGAGGGCCAGACCAAGACTAAACTCGGCAACCCCCCGGTCCGCGGCCTGGTTGAGGAGATCGTCAACCGCAAGCTCGGCGAGTACCTGGAGGAGAACCCGGGCGACGCGCGGCGGGTTATCAGCAAGGCAATCGACGCCTCGCGAGCGCGGGACGCGGCCCGCAAAGCCCGCGACCTGACCCGACGCAAGTCGGCGCTGGAGAACTCGACCCTGCCTGGCAAGCTCGCCGACTGCACGGTCAAGGACCCGAGCCTGGCCGAGATCTTCGTCGTCGAGGGCGACTCCGCCGGCGGCTCCGCCAAGCAGGCCCGCGACCGCAACACCCAGGCGGTGCTGCCGCTGCGCGGCAAGATCATCAACGTCGAGAAGAGCCGCATCGACAAGGTCCTGGCCAACAACGAGATCCAGGCGCTGATCACGGCGATCGGGACCGGGGTCCACGACGAGTTCAAACTCGAGGACGCCCGCTACCACAAGATCGTGATGGCGACCGACGCCGATGTCGACGGCGCCCACATCCGCACCCTCGTCCTCACCTTCCTCTACCGGCAGATGCCGGAGTTGATCGACGCCGGCTACGTCTACATCGCCAAACCGCCGCTCTACCGGGTCAAGCAGGGAAACCAGGAGACCTACCTGGAGCGCGAGTCCGAACTGGAGGAGCTGCTGCTGCGCGACAAGCTCGAGGATTTCGAGCTCGTTGACGCCGGCGGCCAGAGCAAGAAGTTGACCGCGAGCCGCTGGCAGGCCTACGTCCGTCGCTCGAAGGAGTACGAGGGCTGGGGCTCCTCGCTGCAGGCCGAGTTCGGCCACGACGCCGTGCGCTTCCTCGAGGAGTCGAACCTGCTCGACGAGGGGGTCGGCAGCGTCGCCGCCGCGGCCAAGCTGATGAGCGCCAAGGCCCCGGAGCGCGCCCCCTTCGACACCGAGGTGATCGAGGACTCCAAGGAGCTGCTGGTTGTCAAGGCGACCGAGCGCAGGAGCGGCCTGGCGCGAACCCACCGACTGCCGGCGGAGCTCTTCTCGCATTTCGACTACCGCAAGTTCGTCGAGGTCCACGAGGCGTTGCTGAAGCAGGTAGGCCGGCCACCATTCGAGATCCGCTTCGGCGCCCGCCAAAACGTCGCGCTTTCCTTCCAAGCGCTGCGCGGCGCCGTGCTCGAGCTGGCCCGTCACGGCGTCCAGCTGACCCGCTTCAAGGGGCTCGGCGAGATGAACCCCGAGCAGCTGCGCGAGACGACGATGGATCCCGCCAGCCGCACCCTGGCCCGGGTCACGCTCGAAGACGCGACCGCCGCCGACCAGATCTTCTCGATGCTGATGGGCGACCAGGTCGGCCCGCGCCGCGACTTCATCGAGACCCATGCGAAGGAGGTGCGGTTCCTTGACGTCTAGGTCCACCCTCGGCGGGAGCATCGGCTGATGGCGCTCGACGCCCTCACCGGCCGCATAGAAGAGCGCGAGCTCGAGAAGGAGATGCGCTCCTCCTACCTCGATTACGCGATGAGCGTGATCGTCGGGCGGGCGCTGCCAGACGTTCGCGACGGGCTCAAGCCGGTCCACCGCCGGGTGCTCTACGCGATGCACGACATCGGCTTGCAGCCGACCCGGGCCTACCGCAAGTGCGCCTTCATCGTCGGCGAGGTAATGGGTAAGTACCACCCGCACGGCGACTCGGCGATCTACGACACGCTGGTACGGATGGCGCAGGACTTCTCGCTGCGCTACCTACTGGTCGACGGCCAGGGCAACTTCGGCTCGATCGACGACGACCCGGCGGCGGCGATGCGGTACTGCGTCGCCGGGAATACCCGGGTCGCAACGCCGAAGGGCACGGTTCGGATCGACTCCATCGCAGCTGCAGCGCCGGAATCGGACAACGACATCGATCTCAAGGTCCTCGATCGGCTCGGGCGACCGGTCCATGCCTCAAAGCTCTTCCACTCGGGCGACCATCCGACTCTCCGTCTCCGGACGGCACAAGGCCATGAGCTAACGGGTACGCACAATCACCCGGTCCTCTGTCTGTTCGACATGGCGGGAGTCCCTCTCCTGCTCTGGAAATTGCTGGAGGAGATCTCTCCCGGCGACAAGGTCCTGATCTCGCGGACCCCGCAGGATTGCTCCGAGCCGATGTCGGGCGAGCACGCTCAATTGGCGCTGCTCACCGGCGCCCTCGTGTCCGAGGGTTGGATCGGAAAGAAGCGAGTTGGTTTTAACAACGTCGACAAAGACTTCTTCGACGATGTGGTCCGAGCCTATGACGCGATTGTCGGCGGACCTCGCTACGTCTATTCGCGAGAGATCGCTTCCGGCAGCCTCCTTCACGAGCTCGACGTGCAGAACCTCTCTCACTTCCGCAAGAGCCCGCTTGCCGAACTGACCGGGCTTGCTCGCGAGAAGAAGGTTCCGGAGTTCGTCTGGTGCTCGTCGGCTGATTTCAAGCGCGCCTTCCTGCGAGCCTTGTTCACCGGTGACGGCTCGTCGTCACTGCTGCCTCGCAACTCGATTCAGATCTCCTATTCGACCTACAGCGAGCAGCTCGCCCGCGACGTTCAGCTTCTCCTGTTGGAGGCAGGGGTCGTCTCGCGTATCTGCCGCTACGAGAAGGGCGAGTTCAAGGTTGTAATCAGCAATCGTCGTGATGCGCGGATGTTCGCGGACACCGTCGGCTTCCTCGGGACGAAGCAGACGAAGCTCGTTCGCGCTCTCGAGACCATTCCGCAGCGGAGCCGAGCACTAAGTCGCGACCACGTTCCGTTCATGGCCGATTACATCCGTTCGGACTGCGGATCGAGTTGGACGGACCGAGATTGGCTACGACGGCACAACGTCGATCGCATCGAGCGCTGGGAGCAGGGTGGCACGGCGATCCTCGAGCGGATCGAGTCACCCGAGGTTCGCGATGTCGTCGCTCCTCTTGTAACCGGCGACTACTTCTACGCCGAGGTCGAGTCGGTCGTGGATGCCGGCGTTCAGCCGGTCTATTCGATCAGGGTCGACACCGACGACCACTCGTTCCTGACCAACGGCTTCGTCAGCCACAACACCGAGGCTCGCCTCGGCCGCCTCGCTACCGAGCTGCTGCGCGACATCGACGCCGACACCGTCGACTTCGGCCCCAACTACGACGAGTCGACGCAGGAGCCGCTGGTCCTGCCAGCTCGCTTCCCGAACCTGCTCGTCAACGGCACCTCGGGGATCGCGGTGGGGATGGCGACCAACATCCCGCCGCACAACCTGCGCGAGGTCGCCGGCGCGGTCACTGCCTACATCGACAACCCGGAGATCGACATGGCCGGGCTGATGGAGCACGTCAAGGGCCCTGACTTCCCGGGCGGCGGCATCATGAGTCGGGAGGGGATCCGCGACGCCTACGCCTCCGGCCGCGGCAGCATCAAGGTCCGCGCCCGCGCCCACGTCGAGCCGCTGAAGGGGGGCAAGGAGGCGATCGTCGTCACCGAGCTGCCGTTCATGGTCAAGAAGGGCGGCGACGGCGGCCTGATCACCAAGATCGCCGACCTCGTCCGCGAGAAGAAACTGGACGGGATCTCCGACCTGCGCGACGAGACCGACCGCTCCGGCATGCGGCTGGTGATCGAGCTCAAGCGCGGCGGTCCGCCGGCGAAGGTGGTGCTCAACAACCTCTACAAGAAAACCGCGATGCAGACGACCTTCGGCGCCAACATGGTCGCCTTGGTCGACGGCGTTCCACGGACGCTGAGCCTGCTCGAGCTGATCCACCACTACGTCGACCACCAACGCGAGGTCGTTACCCGCCGCACCCAGTACGAGCTGCGCCGGGCCGAGGCCCGAGCCCACATCCTCGAGGGGCTGCTGGTCGCGCTCGACAACCTCGATGCGGTGATCAAACTGATCCGCGGCTCCGACGACCCCGACGCCGCCCGCGACGGCCTGATGTCCCAGTTTGACCTCACCCGCGAGCAGGCGCAGGCGATCCTCGACATGCGCCTGCAGCGCCTGACCGCGCTCGAGGCCGACAAAGTGCGAGCCGAGCACGCCGACCTGCTCGAGCGGATCGGCGAGCTGCGGGCGATCCTCGGCGACGAGGTGAGGGTGATGGGGATCGTCAAAGAGGAGCTGGCAGAGGTCGTCGAGTCCTACGGCGACGAGCGGCGCACCGAACTCGCCCACTTCGAGGGCGACGTCGGCATCGAGGACATGATCGCCGACCAGCAGATGGTGATCTCGCTGACCGCCTCGGGCTACGTCAAGCGGCTGCCGCTCGCCACCTACCGCCAGCAGCACCGCGGCGGCGTCGGGGTGATGGGGATGAACCTCAAAGACGACGACTACATCGCCCACCTCCACATCTGCTCCACCCACGACTTCCTGCTCTTCTTCACCAACCGCGGCAAGGTCTACCGGCTCAAGGTCTACGAGCTGCCCGAGGGCTCGCGCACCGCGAAAGGCAGCTCGCTCAACAACCTGCTGCCGCTGCGCGAAGGCGAGAAGGTAATGGCGGTGATCCCGACCCGCGATTTCAAAGAGAACAAATACCTCGCCTTCGCCACCGCCCAGGGCCTGATCAAGAAGACCGAGTTCCTCGCCTACAACACGCCGATCCGCGCCGACGGGATCATCGCGATCAAGGTCCGCGACGGCGACGAGCTGGTCCAGGTCCGCCTCACTTCGGGCGAGGACGACATCCTCATGGTCTCCCACTCCGGCCACGCCTCCCGCTTCTCCGAGGAGCTGGTGCGGTCGATGGGCCGCGACACCAGCGGCATCAAGGGGATGAACGTCGCCGCCAAGGACAACCGGGTGCTGGCGATGGACATCGCCCGCAACGACACCGAACTCTTCGTCGTCACCGAGAACGGTTACGGCAAGCGCACCCCGGTTTCGGACTATCCCGTGAAGGGGCGGGGGACCAAAGGTGTCCTGACCGCGAAGCTGACCGAGAAGAAGGGCGGCCTCGCCGGCGCCCTGATTGTCGGCGAGCACCAGGAGTTGCTCTTCATCTCCCAGAACGGCATGGTCCAGCGAACCTCGGTCGGCGGCATCTCGCAGATGGGCCGCTCGACCCAGGGGGTGAAGGTGATGAACATCAAGGACGACGACCGCGTCAGCGCCGTCGCCCTGGTGGTCGAATCCGAGGGCGAGAGCGCGCCGGCGGAGCCTCAGGCGGAGGAGCTGCCGGAAGCGTCCGTCGACGGCGCGGGCGAGTAGACCCACCAGCGCCGAAAATCCGGGGGGAAGCTCCCAGCCTCGAGCCCTCAGCAACCTGGGCGCGAAACGCCGAACCAACGGCGGTCCCCCCTTGACTATCAGCTTTAACCCTTTTACTATCAGCTTTTGACAACGTCGTCGGCACGATGAGCAGGGAGATCTCTAAGAACCAGCGGCTGATGCAGGTAGCTCAAGCATTTCGGCCCGCGGCGCCGGTTGACGACCTGGAGCTATTCGCGGGTCGGGAGAAGCAGCGGCAAGAGGTCATCGGCGCCGTTTCTCAAACCGGCTACCACGTCGCCCTATATGGAGAGCGGGGAGTTGGCAAGACGTCGCTAGCGCGAGTTCTCGCCGCTATCTTCGACGAGCCGGGGGGTTTGCAGTTTCAATCGGCGATGGTCAACTGCAATACGGACGACAGCTTCAACTCCCTCTGGCGGGCGATTTTCAAACGGCTGGGCAGGGAGCTCGAGGGCGGCGCGACCCCTGAGGATGTCCGTTTTGAGATCGAAGGGCTCGATAGAGCCGCTCTCATCGTCATCGATGAGCTTGACCGCCTCGAGGACGATGAGGCCCTGACGCTTCTCGCGGACACGATCAAGACGTTGTCCGACAATGCCGTCCCCTCGACCCTGGTTCTGGTTGGCGTCGCCAACTCGATTGGCGAGTTGATCGGTGAGCACGAATCCATAGTCCGAAACCTCGCCCAGATCGGGATGCCTCGAATGAAGCCCGAAGAGCTTCGGGGGATTCTCAGAAAAGGCTGCGAACACGCTGCGATAGGCATCGAATCCAGCGCAATCGATCGAATTGTGGCGCTCTCAGAGGGGCTGCCGCATTACACGCATCTCTTGGGTTATAGGTCGGCGGAGATGACGGTCCAGGATGACCGCGATGTTGTCCTTCTCTCGGATGTGGACGCCGCTCTTCCCCGCGCGGTCGAAGGTCACACGATCCAAAGCGACTACGTCAAAGCAGTGCGCAGCTCACAGCCCGGGAACCTCTATCGCGAGGTGCTCCTCGCCTGTGCCATCGCGCCCAAGAACAGCCTTGGATACTTCACGTCCGGCCAGGTTCGTGACCCGCTTGAGGTGATCGCGGGCAGGCGACTGGACATTCCTGCTTTCGCGAAGCACATGAAGGAGTTCCTCGATCCGGTACGGGGGAGCGTATTGCGCCGAGAAGGCAAACCTCGTGGATATTCCTATCGGTTCTCAGATCCGATGATGCAGCCCTACGTTGTCATGAGCTCGCTTACCGATGGATTGATCACGAACGAGCAACTCAGCCTCCTCCAGGGAGATGCCTTGGAGGGAGACGCGTCCCCCCGTGACCGGCTCTTCTAAGCCGCTTGCGGTAAGTACTGCTGCCAGGCCGTCGGGATCTTTGGGCTGGCGACCTGGATGAAGACGGTCGGTGGTGGCGCCTTCGGTGACTTCTTCGGGTGCATCTGGATCTCGCGGGGGAGGCGATTGCCCTTGCGGCGGTTGCAGTTGGCGCAGGCCGCCACGATGTTCTCCCAGACCGACTTGCCGCCGCGGCTGCGGGGGATCACGTGGTCGACGGTCAGCCCCGACTTGGTCGAGCCGCAGTATTGGCAGGTCCAGGAGTCCCTGGCCAGCACGGCCCGCCTGGTGATCTTGCGCCGATGCGCCTCGCGCGGAATCCGCACGTAGCTGACCAGCCGAATGACGTCGGGACGCTCTAGGGTCATGTGCTCGGAGTGCAGCGCCGCCCCTTCCCGCCGCTCCAGTAGCTCCGCCTTTTCCTTCAGCAGCAGCACGGCAGCCCGTCTCAGCGTGCAAACGTTGATCGGCTCATACGTCGCGTTGAGTACCAGGACCCGTGCCATGGCTGCGCAGAATTGTAGGGGGCTGGCTGCCCGGTGCCGTGAAGGAGGGCCGGATACCCTCGGAACGTCTTGTACTTCTCGGTTGTCCGAACCTCGGACGGCCGCAGCTCGCCCCACCCGAGCAAGTTAAGTGGAGAGGGGTATCCGGCCCTCCTATCCGACCGGATAGGAGCCCAGGATCCGCACCGATTCGGCCTTGGTGCGAAGCTGGGCGATCGCCTCGGACACGGTCGGATCCGTCGCCGCTCCCTCCAGGTCGCAGAAGAACATGTAGCGGCCGAGACCCTGTCGCATCGGCCGCGACTCGATCCGGGTGAGATTGATCTCGCGGTCGGAGAACTCGCGCAGGGCTTCGACCAGGGCACCCGGGTGGTCTTCGCCAAGCTCGGAGAAGACCAGCGAGGTCTTCCAGGGACCTTCACCGCTGGGTTCGGTTCCCGCCGGGGCGATCCAGACGAAGCGGGTTACGTTGCCAGCGTCATCCTCGACTCCCTCGCGAAGGATTGAGCATCCGTAGAGGCCGGCTGCAGCGCGGGAGCCGAGAGCCGCCCACGGCCGCGCGGACTCGCTGACCATCCGCACGGCGGCGGCCGTGCTGCTGACGCTGCGAAGTTCGATCTCGGACAGGGTCTCGCGCAGGAAGCGAGCGCACTGCGCCAGCGGTTGTTGGTGGGAGAGAACCGCCTCGATCGAGCCGATCTCCACCTGATCGCGGGCGATCAGGTGGATCCTGACCCGGTAGTCGTGCTCGCCGACGATCGTTACCGCCTCGGCCTCGAAGGCGAGGGTGTCGAGGGTGCCACGGACCGATCCCTCGATCGAGTTCTCGAACGGGACCAGGGCCCGGTCGGCCTCGCCTCGCTCCACGGCGAGGATCGCGTCGTGGATGGTCGCGGTCCGTAGCGGCTCGAACTCTTCGCCCGCCGCCGCTTCGCTGAGCGCGTCCTCGGTGAAGGTGCCGGCCGGGCCGAGGTAGGCGATCCGCATCGTGCTCATCGCCTATTCGAAGATGACGGTGTAGCTGGCCTCGTTGTTTTCGGAAACCTGCTCGCCCGGGACCGTTTCAACCTTGACTTCGAGCGTCACTTCTCCGCTCGGCGCGGGCGTCAGCGGGATCGACACCGTCGAGGTTTCACCGGCGCCGATGGTTTCGATGCTCCCCTGGAGTTCGCTGCCGCCGACCGAGACCGTGACGTCGACCCCGTTCTCGGTCGATTCGCCCTGGTTCTGCACTTCCACTTCGACTTCGGGCGTTTCTTCGGCCGCGACGGTCGCCACTTCTTCGCCCAGTTCGGTTCCGTTGATGCTGACGCCGAGCAAGCCGAGCCCGTGCACGCCCGGGGTCGCAGCGCCGGTCGCGCCGCTGACGCCGCCGAGCGCGGCGCTGACCGCGCTTTCTTCCAGCCAGTCGCTGCCTTCGGGCAGGAAGGCGCTTTCCGGCACGTCGCTGCCTTCGATCCCGTTGGCTTCGAGCACCCCGTTGATTTCGGGCCTGACGACGGCGGCGTAGAGAACGTCGCTGGCGAGCAGCTTCTGCATCTGGCGGGCGATCGCCGCGGTCGCCTTGGCCGCGCCGGCGTCGCCCAGCGCGGTGCTCATCTGGTCGGCGATTTCGGTCATCGCGCTGCTGCGCAGCTCGTAGACCAGCTCCAGCGCGTTCTGGGCTCTGCCCATGTCGCCGGGGGCGTCGAGGGCGTCGACCCGCGCCGCGTAGTTGTCCATCGCGCTGCGGTCGGCGTTCACCTGGTCGACGAACTCGGTCACCGAGAGGGCTTCCGGATCCGCGAGCTTGCCGAAGAAGGCCTTGCTGGTCTGGTCCGTCTCTTCGACGATCTGGGTGACGTCGCGGGCGTAGTCGCTGAGCGCCCGGTTGGCGCGGGCGTCGAGGCAGCCCTTGATGCCGAGCACGATCAGGATCAGCACCAGCAGGCCACCACCGAGGGCGAGGCCGCGGCGCAGCATGATCTGCTGGCGTTCCGGCCGGCGCTGCGGTCGCGGCCGGCGCGGGGGGCGTACTGGCGAATCCTCCAAGAAACGGCTCTCCAAGCTGGTTGGGTGGCCGGAGAGTATGAAGCCTGGGGGGGTCGGCGCGTCAAGACCCGCAGCAAAAGGTGCGTTTTTCCCATCCACGAGAGCGCAGGAACGGGGCTTCCCACAGCGAAGCTCAAGGGGCTTTGGTCGGTTCCCTCGTGCTCAACCGCTTCCTGATCGAGCGCCGCATCGGCAGCGGCGGGTTCGGGGTCGTCTACGAGGCCTGGGACGGCCGGCTCGAGCGGCCGGTCGCGGTCAAGGCGATCGAGCAGCGCGGAGAGGCCGGGCGCCGGGTCCTGCGCGAGGCGCAGGCAGCTGCGCGGCTCAACCACCCCGGCATAGTCACCCTCTACGAGATGGGCGAGGAGGACGGCAACGCCCTGCTGGTCACCGAGCTGGTCGAGGGCTCGACGCTGGCGCGCCTCGCCCACGCCGGCGAGCTCTCGGACCGCGAGATCGGCGAGATCGGCGCCGACCTCTGCGAGGCGCTCGACCACGCCCACGCGCGCGGCGTCGTCCACCGCGACATCAAGCCGCAGAACGTCCAGGTGACCGAGGGCGAGCCGCGGGCCAAGCTGATGGACTTCGGGATCGCCCGCATCGCCGACGGGGCTTCGCTGACCGCCGCCGGAGACGTCGTCGGCACCCTCGCCTATATGTCGCCGGAGCAGGCCGAGGGCCGGCCCGCCGGCCCCGAGGCCGACGTCTACTCGCTGGCGCTGATGCTCTATGAGTGCTGGAGCGGGGAGAACCCGCACCGTCGCTCCAGCCCGGCCGCGACCGCGCGCGCAATCGGCAGCCGAACCCGGCCGCTGCGCCGGCTGCGACCCGACCTGCCGCGCGAGCTGACCGACGAGATCGACGCCTGCCTCGCGGCCCGTCCCAACCACCGACCCTCGCTGGAGGCGCTGGGCACCGCGATCGAGGACTCGCTGGACCTGCTCGCCGACCAAACACACGCCGCTGGCCGGACGCGGCTCGGCGCCCGGCTCGGCGCCCTTGCCCTCGCCACCGCTCTGGGTGCCTGGCTGGCGCTTGGCCACGGCGTTCTGCTTCCCTGATCCACCATCTAGGATCTTCCGATCGGCGTCCTACGCAACCTCGAGTCCCGCATCGAAGGCCTCGTCGAGGGCGTCTTCAGCCGTGCCTTTAGCTCCGAGGTCCAGCCGGTCGAACTGGCGCGCAAGCTTGCGAAGGAAATGGACGCTCACAAGACGGCCTCGGTGCAGCGCGTCTACGTCCCCAACGAGTACACGGTCTTCCTCTCGCGCCAGGACCGCTCGAAGCTGGAGGGTTACGAGCGCTCGCTCGAGCAGGAGCTCTCCGGCTATCTCCTCGAGCACGCCCGGCGTCGCGGCTATGACCTGCTGACCAGGCCGGCGGTCGAGTTCAGCACCGACGAGCGCCTGCGTCTCGGTGAGTTCGGCATCCAGGCGCGGCTGGTGAAGCCACCCGTCCACGAGGGCGAGAGCCCGAAGCAGGGCGAAGAGGGGCACACGATGGTCTACTCGGCCGTCCGCGAGCGCGACCGGGGGCGGCCGAGGCGACCCGAGGAGGCCGTCGGCGCTCTCGTCTCGACCCGGGCTGTGGTCTCGTTCGACGACCGTCGCTACGTGCTCGACGGGCCGCGGGCGACGATCGGGCGCTCGAAGTCGGCCGAGTGCGTCCTCTCTGACCCCAACGTCTCCCGCCGTCACGCCGAGCTGCGGCGGGCGGAGTCGGGCGACTGGCAGATCGTCGACCTCGGCTCGACCAACGGGATCAAGGTCAACGGCCGCCGCGTCACCTCGACCCGGCTCTCGCCGGGAGATCAGGTCACCGTTGGTACCACCACTTTCCTCTTCGACGTCGAGCAGTAGCGGCCCCCGCGCGATCTGGGGCCGTCATTAAGGTGCTGGCGTGGAATATGACCCGATTTCGGTAGCGCTCAAGTTTGGCTTCCTGGCCGTCCTTTACCTGTTCGTGCTGGTGATCGCGCGCAGCGCGATGAAGGACCTGCGGCGGACCGTCTCGCCGGCCCCCGACGCGACCGGCTTCCACGCCACTCCGGCCTTCGCGGAGGCGCCCTCCGGCGCCGACGCCTGGCTCGTCGCCGAGCGCGGCGGCGGCCTCGGTGCCGAGGAACGCTTCGACCTGATTGGCGGCCTCTCGGTCGGGCGTTCGAAGGATTCCGACGTGCGGATCGACGATCGCTACGCCTCCGGCCTGCACGCCAGGGTGTTCTCGCGCGAAGGGCGCTACTTCGTCGAGGACATGAACTCGACCAACGGCACCCTGCTCAACGGGGCGACCTTGAGCGGGGAGGCCGAGCTGATTGACGGCGACACGATCCAGATCGGCGACACCGTGTTCAGATTCGAGGCAGGTTGATGCTGCGGATCGACGACCAGGCCACCCGCACCGACACCGGGCGGCAGCGCAACGCCAACGAGGACTCGCTGTTCACGCGCGCGCCGGTCTTCGTCGTCGCCGACGGGATGGGCGGCGCGCAGGCCGGAGAGGTCGCCTCCAAGGCCGCGGCGGAGGCCTTCGATCGGGAGCTTCCGCAGGCTCCTCCCGAGCGGGTTCTGCGCGAGACGATCGAGACCGCGAACCGGGCGATTCACGAGCGCGCCCGCAACGACCCCGACCTGGCGGGGATGGGGACGACGATCACGGCGGCGATCGTTGTCCCCGAGGCGGAGGAGGTGGCGATCGGCCACGTCGGTGACAGCCGCGCCTACCGCCTGCGCGGCGGCAAGTTGGAGCGCCTCACCCGCGACCACTCGCTGGTCGAGGAGATGCGGCGCAAAGGACAGCTCACCGAGGCCCAGGCCGAGGACCATCCCCAGCGCTCGATCATCACCCGCGCTCTCGGGCCCGAACCGGAGGTGGAGGTCGACCTGCAGACCGTCCCGGCCCAGGCCGGCGACGTCTTCTTGATCTGCTCGGACGGGCTGACCACGATGCTGGGGGACGAGCAGGTGGCGCGACTGCTGGGGCGGGCCACCTCGATGGAGGCGGCGGTCCGCGCTCTGGTCGACGAAGCGAACCGGGCGGGGGGCCGCGACAACATCACCGTCGTCGCCTTCCGCGTCGAGGACGCGGCGGCCCCGGCGGCAGCGCCCGAGGGGGCGACGCTGATTGGGCCCGCGGCCGAGGAGGCGGGCCTGACGGCGACCGAGGTGCGCCGCCGCGCCGCCGCCGAGGCCGCCAGGCAGCGGCAGGAAGAGCTCGCCGCGAAACCGAGGCATCGCGGGCTGCGCACGGCGGCCAAGGTCCTGGCGGGCCTGGTCGTCCTGGGAGCGATCGCCTTCGGTGCCTGGTACGGCAACCGCCAGGTTTGGTTCCTCGGCACCGATTCCGCCGGGCGCGTCGCTCTCTACCGCGGCCTGCCCTACGAGCTGCCCTTCGCCGTCGCTCTCTACGACGAGCGCTACGCGAGCCCGCTTCAGACCGACTCGCTGCCGCCGAAGCGCCGCGACGCCGTCACCGGCCACGACCTGCGCTCGCGAGCCGACGCCGTCTCCCTGATCGAAGACATCCAGAAGAGCCAGGGGGCTCCTTGAGGTCCGCCCGGAACCGGGAGCTGACCGCCCTGGTTCCCGTTGCCCTCCTCCTCACCGCCGGCTTCGCCGCCGTCTTCGCCCAGGAGAACGCCCGGCTCGGCAACCTCAGCCTTGTCTACGGGGCCTACTTCCTCGCCGTCTGCCTCGCCACCCACATCTACCTGCGGATCCGGTTGCCCGATGCCGATCCATACCTGTTCCCGCTGGTCGCCCTGCTGACCGCGTTCGGCCTGGTGATGATCTACCGGATCGACGACAGCCTCGCCCGCGACCAGGCGAACTGGTTCGTGCTCGGCCTCGTCCTCTTCGCGCTGACGATCCAGTTCCTGCGCGACTACGAGGTCCTCGAGCGCTACCGCTACACGATCGCCGTGGTCGGGCTGCTGCTGCTGCTCGCGCCGCGCCTGCCCGGGATCGGCCAGCAGGTCAACGGCGCCTATCTCGGGGTGAAGATCGGCCCGCTCGCCTTCCAGCCGGCCGAGTTCTCGAAGATCTGCATCGTCGTCTTCCTCGCCAGCTACCTGCGCGAGCA
This sequence comes from uncultured Actinomycetes bacterium, assembly GCA_963699125.1. Classification (GTDB taxonomy): domain Bacteria; phylum Actinomycetota; class Thermoleophilia; order Solirubrobacterales; family 70-9; genus VAYN01. Next base: position 1,805,908 of record OY969417.1, on the reverse strand, counting down.
CCGCGAGGTCCTGATCGTCGGCGCCCGCCGCGTGCTCGGGGTGACGCTGCCGCCGCTGAAGCACTTCGGGCCGATGCTGGTCGTCTGGGGGGCGTCGATGTTCATGCTCGTCTTCATCCGCGACCTCGGCAGCTCGCTGATGTTCTTCGCCGCCTTCCTCGCCCTGCTCTACGTCGCCACCGGCCGCTTCTCGTTCGTCGTCATCGGCATGGCGATGTTCGTCGTCGGCGCCTGGTTCTTCGCCTCGACTGTGCCCCACGTGCACGACCGGGTCGAAATCTGGCTCGATCCCTACGCGCACCCGATCGGCAGCGGCTACCAGATCCTGCAATCGATCTTCGCCCAGGCCGACGGCGGCCTCTTCGGCAAGGGCTTCGGCCAGTCGCTGATCACGATCCCCGGCACCGACGCGGCGCTGCTGCCGGCGGCCCAGACCGACACGATCTATTCGCTGATCGTCAACGAGCTGGGGCTGTTCGGCGCCTGCGGCGTCGTCCTCATCTACCTCCTGATCGCCGCCCGCGGGTTCAAGATCGCGCTGCTCGCCGACGACGGCTTCTCGAAGCTGCTGGCGACCGGGCTGACCGCGGTCTTCTCGATCCAGGCCTTCGTAATCATCGGCGGCGTCACCCGGGTGATCCCGCTGACCGGCGTCACCCTGCCGTTCATCAGCTACGGCGGCAGCTCGATCGTCGCCAACTTCGTCCTCCTCGCCCTGCTGCTGCTGATCTCCGACCGCGCCCGCCGTGAGGCCGTCGAACCGGGCGGGCGTGCCCTGGCGCTGGGAGGGACGTGAACCGCCAGATCGTCAAATTGTTCGCCTTCGTCGTCGTCCTCTTCGCCGTGCTCGTCGGCTTCACGTCCTACTGGTCGGTCTTCGACGCCGAGGCGCTGAAGGAGAAGGACGCCAACAAGCGGCCGCTGCTGGAGCAGCAGCAGATCCGCCGCGGCCGCATCCTCGCCGCCGACGGCAGCGTGATCGCCCGCTCGGTGCCGAAGGGCCGCGGCGAGGCCCTTCGCTACGTGCGCCGCTACCCACAGGGCTCGCTCTTCGGCCACCCGATCGGCTACAGCTTCGTGCGCTATGGCGACAGCGAGTTCGAGCAGTTCCATAACGACGAGCTGATCGGCGAAGAATCGGAATTCGGCTCGATCCTCGACGAGCTCACCGGCGCCACTCAGGAGGGGAACGACGTCGCCACCAACCTCGACCCGGTGGCCCAGACGGTGGCGATGGAAGGCTTGCGCGAAGTGGGCTTCGGCGCGGTGGTGGCGATCGAGCCACGCAGCGGCCGAGTCAGGGTCCTCGCCTCGAACCCGCCCTACGACCCCAACCGGGTCCCCTACGAACTGACCGAGCTGAACGAAAACGAGATCGAAGCGCCGTTGTTCGACCGCGCCACCCAGGGCCAGTACCCACCCGGCTCCACCTTCAAGGTTGTCACCGCCGCCGCCGGTCTTGACAGCGGCGCAATCACGCCGGAAACGGCGATCGACGCCCCCGGCTCGCTCGAAGTCGAAGGCACCCCGCTCGAAAACGACTTCGGCCAGGACTTCTTCGGCGCCACCCTCGACACGGCGCTAACCAACTCGGTCAACACCTGGTTCGGGCAGCTCGGCCAGCGGCTCGGCAACGACACCCTGTTCGAATACATGGAACGGTTCGGCTTCGGTTCGACGCCGCCGATCGACCTGCCCGAAGACGAGCTCTCCGAGAGCGGGGTCTTCTCCGAAAACGAGCTGCTCGGCCACAACGACCCGGTCGACCTGGCGCGGCTGGCGATCGGGCAGGAGCGGCTGGCGGTGACGCCGCTGCAGATGGCGATGGTCGCCTCCGCAGTCGCCAACGGAGGCAAGCTGATGAAGCCGCAGATCTGGAGTCGCGTGATCGATCCCGACGGCCGCGTCGTCAAGCGTCTCGACCCCTCCGAGTACAGTCAGCCGATCGACGCTGAGACCGCGGCGGAGTTGACTACGGCGATGGAAGGGGTGGTCAACGAAGGCACCGGCACCAACGCGGCGATCCCCGGCGTCGCCGTCGCCGGCAAGACGGGCACGGCGGAAACGCCCGGCAACGAAGCCTGCGGCGGCGGGGTCGAAGAGAACCAGGCCTGGTTCATCGGCTTCGCCCCGGCCGACGACCCGCAGATCGCGATCGCGGCCACGGTCGAGTGCACCGAAGAATTCGGCAACGACGTCGCCGCCCCAATCTTCCGCGCCGTCGCAGAATCAATCCTCAATGGCGAATAAGAAACAGCTGCCGACGGGCCTGAAAGCGGACTATTTGTCCGCTTTCAGGCCCGTCGGCGGGGGAACGGAGGCGCTGCATGGCTGAGGTGGGAGAGGGGAGCTTGGTCGACGGGCGCTACCGAGTGCTGCGCCGGCTAGGCAGCGGTGGCATGGCCGACGTTTGGCTGGCCGAAGACACTCATCTTCAGCGCCAGCTGGCGCTGAAGATTCTGCACCGGCGCTTCGCCCAGGACCGCGAGTTCGTCGAGCGCTTCCGTCGCGAGGCGGAGTCGGCCGCGGGCCTACAGCACCCGAACGTCGTCTCGGTCTTCGATCGGGGCGAGTACGAGGGCACTTATTACATCGCCATGCAGTACGTGGAGGGGCCGACGCTGAAGCAGATGATCGACCGCGGACTGACAGCGGAGCAGGCGGTGGCGCTGATCCGCCAGGTGCTGGAGGCGGCTCGCTTCGCCCACCGCAACGGCATCGTCCACCGCGACCTGAAGCCGCAGAACGTGATCGTCGACCCGGAGGGCAAGGCCGTGGTCACCGACTTCGGGATCGCCCACGCCGGCGTCTCCGAGATCACCCAGACCGGCTCGGTGATGGGCACGCCCCACTACCTCTCCCCCGAGCAGGCCCAGGGCCTCGACGTCACCGCCGTTTCCGACCTCTACTCGATCGGCGTGATCCTCTACGAGGCGCTGACCGGGCGGGTCCCGTTCGAGGCGGATTCCGCCGTGGCGGTGGCGATGAAACAGGTCTCGCAGACGCCGCAGCGGCCCAGCTCGGTCAACCCGCGGGTCTCGCCGGCGCTCGATGCGGTCGTGATGCGAGCGCTCGAGAAGGACCCCGGCGAGCGCTTCCAGAGCGCCGACGCCCTCATCGCCGCCCTCGACGCGGCGATGAGGGAGCCGGGCGCGCCGGGCGGGGAGACCGCGGCCTTCGCGCCGTTGCCGCCGGTGGTCGCGACCCCGGAGGAGGCCGAGGCGGCGGAGATCGAGGACGAGGAGGAGCGAGCCCGCAAGCGCCGCCGCCGCTGGATCGCCGCCGCGATCGCGGCCGTGCTGGCCGGCATCCTGATCGGCCTGGCGCTGACCCGCGACACCAGCACCGCGGTCCCGAACGTGACCGGCAACCAGCTCAACGTCGCGGTCGCGCTGCTGCAGCAGGACGGGTTCTCGGTCGGCGAGGTGAAACGGGTCGAACGCGAAGCGCCGGTCAACACCGTGCTCGAGCAGGACCCGGCCGCCTCGCCGCCGGGGGATCAGGCGTCCCTTGACTGCTCGTTCCTCAGCTTCTTCTGCTCCAAGCCGGAGGTGACCTTGACGGTCAGCGCCGGGCCCGGCAGCGGCGACGTCCCGGCGACCGCCGGCCTGCCACGCGCCGAAGCGGAAGAAAAGCTCGAAGCGGCCAACTTCGGCGTCCGGGTGGAAACGGTCAACTCCGACAGCGTCGAAGAAGGCCTGGTGATCCACTCCGAACCCTCCGCCGGGGAGACCGCGACGCACGGCTCCGACGTCACCCTGTTCGTCTCCGCCGGCCCGAAGCTGGCCAAGGTCCCCGTCCTCGTCGGCAGCCAACGCCGCCTCGCCGTGCAGCAGATCCGCGGCCGCGGCCTCGTCCCCAGCGTCAGCGAAGAAGAAAGCACCTCGCCGGCCGGCCAGGTGATCTCGCAGTCGCCCAGCGCCGGCAGCGAGGTCGAATCTGGCTCGACCGTCTCGATCGTCGTCTCCTCCGGCAAGCGGCAGGCGAAGGTCCCGAACGTGATCGGCAAGCTGCGCTCCGAAGCGGTGCAGGCGGTGCGCGACGCCGGCCTCAGCCCGACCGTCGAAGAAGAAGAAACGGAAGTGACGGGCAAAGTCGGCCGGGCGATCGACCAGTTTCCGCCGCCGGGCTCCGAACTGGAACCTGGCAACTCGGTGACGATCGTCGTCGGCAAACGGGCGGAAACCCCCTCCCCGGAAGAAGAAGAATGAGGGTTGCGGTCCTTTCCGGCGGGCGCTCCTCCGAGCACGACGTCTCGCTGCGCTCCGGCGCCTCGGTCGCCCGCGGGCTCGAGGCCGCGGGCCACGAGGTCGTCGCGGTGACGATCGGCCGTGACGGACGCTGGGCCTGCAACGACGCCGCGGTCGAGCTGACCCCGGCCGGCGGCCTGCTCGGCGCCGACGCGACCTTCCCGGCTCTGCACGGTCCCTTCGGCGAGGACGGCAGCGTCCAGGGGCTGCTGGAGTGGCTCGACGTCCCCTACGTCGGCTCCGACGTGCTCGCTTCGGCGATCTGCATGGACAAGCTGACCCTGAAGCGGCTGTTCGCCGCGCGCGGGGTCCCGCAGGTGGACTTCGTCGCCGCCGACGAGGACGGCTGGCGCAGGCGCTGCGAGGAGATGGGGCTGCCGCTCTGGGTGAAGCCCTCCCGGCTCGGCTCCAGCGTCGGCATCAGCCGCGTTGCCGCCCTCGCCGAGCTAGATGCTGCGGTTGAGTTGGCGCTGCGGCACGATCCGCGGGTGATCGTCGAGGCCTCCGCTACCGGCCGCGAGATCGAGTGCTCGGTGCTCGGCAACGAGTCGCCCGAGACTTCGCTGCCGGGTGAGATCGTCGCCAACGCCGAGTGGTACGACTTCGAGGCCAAGTACGAGGAGGGGGGGATGGAGCTGCGGGTGCCAGCCCCGATCGCGCCCGCTGAGAGCGACCGCGTCCGCGAACTCGCCGCCTCGACCTTCGCCCTCGCCGGCTGCTCGGGCCTGGCCCGCTGCGACTTCTTCGTCGAGCCGGGCGGCGAGGTGCTGGTCAACGAGATCAACACGATGCCCGGCTTCACCGAGACCAGCGTCTACGCGAAGCTGCTGGAGGCGAGCGGCACCGCCTACCCGGACCTCTGCGACCGCCTGGTCGAGCTTGCGATCGAGCGCCACCGCCGCGCCCGCGCCTACGAGTTCTGAGTCCCGCTCAGTTGAGCAGCTTTACGTCGCTGATCTCGACCTGGTAGCGGCCTTCTTGGTCGCGTGCCGCCGCGGCCTTGTTGAACCAGATCAGGAAGTAGCTGGCGGCCGCAGCGACGTTCAGGTCGACCTCTTCGACGCTGGCTGCGTCGGTCACCTCGCCGACCGGTTCGCCCCATTCGGAGAGTTCGCCTGGCGGCCCGGAGGCAGCGGCGAAGATCTGCGCGTCCCAGCCCGGGGTTGGGCTACGGATCACCATCTTCGATGGCGTCGTCGGGACCTTCGTCGTCACGTAGAGGCCGACGCCCGGATCGGGCCCGGACTTGGTCCCGGCGAAGGTGTCGGAGTCGTAGTGCTCGGTGCCCCAGGCGGTCCCGGTCGGGTTGCCGTCGACGGCGTATTCGATCGTGCTCGAGCTCTCTTCTTCGTCGCCCTGCGGGTCGTAGTCGGTGGCCGAGGAGATCGCCAGCGGCGAGCCCTTGTCCTTGAGCGCGCCACCGCCACCCCCGCCGCTGCTGATCAGCTGCACCGCCAGCAGCGCCCCGCCGCCGACCAGCACCAGCAGCGCGATCGCCGCCCATGACCAGCGGGCACGGCCGGAGAGCTTGCGTTTCGGCGGCGGCACCGCGTCGAGGACGCTGGTCGCCTCGCCGGTCGTCGAGCCGGCCCGCGCCGCCTCGACCTCGAGCGCGGTCGAGAGGTCGTCGATCATCTCGCCGACCTCCTGGTAGCGCTGCGCCGGGTCCTTCGCCGTCGCCCGCTCAACCACCAGCGCCGCCGCCGCGGAGACCTCGGGGCGGCGCTGCTGCACGTCGGGCAGCTCCTCGTTGACGTGTTTCATCGCCACCCCGACCTGGCTGTCGGCGTGGAAGGGGACCTGGCCGATCAGCATCTCGTAGAGGACGACGCCGAGCGAGTAGACGTCGGAGCGGGGGTCGACGCCGTGGCCCATCGCCTGCTCGGGGGCGACGTAGTCGGTAGTGCCGAGGACGCGGCCGGTGGCGGTCATCCCGTCTTGCTCGAGCTGCCGCGAGATCCCGAAGTCGGTCAGCTTCGCCCGCCCCTCGGCGTCGATCAGCACGTTCTGCGGCTTGATGTCGCGGTGGACCATGTTGCGGGCGTGGGCGACGGTGAGGCCGCGGGCGATCTCGATCGCGTAGGCCAGCGCCTCCTGGGTGTCGAGGGCGCCGAGTCGCGCGATCCGCTGCTTCAGCGTCTCCCCTTCGACGTACTCGAAGATGATGTAGGGGTGGCCGCCGTCCTCGCCGGCGTCGATCACCGCGACCACATTGGGGTGGGAGAGCTTGGCCACCGCCCGCGCCTCCTGGCGGAAGCGCTCCAACTGGTCGGGCTGCTCGGACATCTCGCGGTGCATCACCTTGACCGCGACCTGCCGGTCGAGGGTGGAGTCGCGGGCCAGGTAGACGGTCGACATGCCGCCGCTGCCGAGCTTGGCCTCCAGCCTGTAGCGGCCGGAGAGAACCGTGCCGATCATCTGCGAGCTGGTCGGGCGTGAGGCCATTGGCAAGGACGAACGTTATGGGGTGAGAGAGGGGGTCTCCATAGACTTCGACTCAGGTGTCAGTACAGGTTCGCCGCTGCCTCGATCCCGCCTGCTAACCGACCCAATGTCGCAGTTCTTGCCGCATACCGGCGACAACTGCGACATCGGACTGGGGGTCAGGTGCGGCGGACCTCTTGGGCGCCCGCGGTCACCTGGCCAATTCGCTTCGCCTCCGGGTAATGCGTGCGCAGCAGCTTCAGCGCCGCTGCTTCATCACTCGCCGGGACGACCACACAGAAGCCGCAGCCCATGTTGAAGATGTCGTACATCTCCCCCTCGGAGACGCCGCCGCGGTCCTGGATCAGCCCGAAGATTGGTGGCACCGGTAGCGGGTCGTCGATCGCGTAGCCGACCTCGGCGGCGAGCCGGAGCAGGTTGCCGAGGCCGCCGGAGGTGATGTGGGCGAGGCCGCGCACCTCGACCTCGGAGCGCAGCAGCTCGACGATCGGCTTGACGTAGATCTCGGTCGGCTCCAGCAGCGCCTCGCCCAGGGGCCGACCGAGCCGCTCATCACCGAGCGGGATGCCGGCCAGGGCGGAGCGGGCGAGGGTGTAGCCGTTGGAGTGGATGCCGGAGGAGGGGAGGCCGATCACAGTGTCGCCGGGCTGCACCGCGGCGCCGTCGACGATCGCGTCGAGGGCGACGGTGCCGAAGCAGGCGCCGGAGACGTCGACGCTGCTGACCAGGCTGCCGAGTTGCGCCAGCTCGCCGCCCGGGATCTCGATCCCGGCCAGCTCCGCTCCGCGAGCGAGGCCGGCGCCGATCTGCTCGCAGACCTCCGGGTCGGCCCGCGGCACCGCGATGTAGTCGAGCATCGCCAGCGGCTCGGCGCCAACGCAGATCACGTCATTGACGTTCATCGCCACGCAGTCGATCCCGACCGTGTCGAAGCGGCCCAGCTCCTCGGCGACCAGCAGCTTGGTCCCGACCCCGTCGGTCGAGAGCGCGATCCCGGTCCGCTCGTCGATCCGGATCACGCTCGCGTAGTGCCCCGGCAGCGGCACCTGCAGCGAGGGCCGCTCCAGCCGGATCGCGGACAACGCCCGCACCAGCCCGGCGACCGCGGAGTCCGCCGCCCCCTGGTCGACCCCGGCCCTGGCGTAGGCGTCGTTCACCTGCTCGATTCTTTCAGGCGCTGAGGTAAATCGGGAGCCGGTTCGAAGAGGTGCTGTCTTCCCGCGCGACGCTTGACCAACAAGCCGCGTCCTGCGAGTACGCGCAGGTCCGACCGGGCGGTCTCGTGGCTGACCCGATGGCTCTTGGCGTGACTGTCAAAGGAGTAGGCGGCGTCGGGGTTTCGCACCGCGTCGGTGAGCAGTGCCAGCTGACGGCCATTGAGGTAGGCGGCACCGTGGAGGAGCCTCTCGATGTCTCTCACCTCGGCGGTCTTCCGCTGCAGATAGCGATGGAGCTCGTCGATCGCCCTCTCGATCACATCGAGTTGATGAATGAGGAAGTAGGTGGTATCTCCCTCGTCCGTCTCCGTCTCCATGAACGCTCGCGCGTACCTGACGGGGGCATTGCGGATGAAGCGGGAGATCGGGAGGTACTCCGCCAGCCAGTAACCGCGGACCCGCATGAGCCAGAAGAAGAGAATGCGCGCCGTGCGGCCGTTCCCGTCCTCGAACGGGTGATCGTAGGCGAGCCAAAAGTGAAGGAGGATTGCCCGGATCACCGGATGGATGAACCGCTCGGCTCCGTCACCCTCGTTCGCGAATTCGCAGAGCTTCTGCATCCTCGCGGGAAGTTGCTCCGCGGGGGGCGGCCTGTGAATCGGCCGCCCGTCGTCGCGGTCGAAGACGGCGACGCGTGGCTCTCCTGGTTGCTGTAGCCGGCCCGCTGCTGAAGGATCATCGAGAGTCCCCTCGGTCAGGATGCGATGCAGTTCGAGGATCGCGGTCGGACTCAGCTTCTCGCCCATCTCGTCACGCATGAATTGCAGCGCCCGATAGTTGTTCGCGATCATCCGCTCGCTTCTGTCCCTCGGCTCACGCCCGGTCCTCAGCATTTCCTTTGCGGCTCGCCGCGACGTCGTCGCGCCCTCCAGCTGACTCGACCTGATTGCCTCCTCCATCAGTGAGTTGACGAGGAACCGCCGCCCTGCCCGTCTCTCGGAGGTCACGACCTCATCCATCGCCACCTCGCCGCTGCAGCGCTGGTCGATGTAATGGAGCCGTCGAAGCATGGTGTCCAGCAGTCCATAGCTGAAGGAGGCGCCGCCGGGGTCCGTGAGCGGGATAGACCGCAGCTCACCGGCCCTCGCCCCCTTGATCTTTAGCCACCACTGCTCTGAGGTGAAGCCCTCGGGTGGGTCCAGGCGCCGCAGCTTGTCCCAGTGCAGATAGCGTCCGCCCGCCTGCTGCACGTCCGCGGGAGCTCTAAACGTGGCGATTGCCTCGTCGTCGCTGAGCCGTTCGATCAGCTCTTCAATCGTGGGCGCCTTCTCTATGTACACACGAACTCCAAATCAATTCCAAGTTTCTCCAAGATTTGGAGTTGTAGCAAGATTCCAAATCAATTCCAAGTTTCTCCAAGATTTGGAGTTCAGCTGCCGCGCAGCTTGGAAAGCACAACTGCGGCCAGCCCCGCTCGGTACGCCGCATACGGCCACAGCGCCCGGTCGCGCTCGACCAGGCCGATCAGGCGCTGTGAGGCGAGGGTGGAGGCAAAGGAGGCGACGGCGCCGATGGCGAGCGAGCGGCGCAGGTGGGGAGTGGTGCCGCGACGGGCCAGGCGAGCGCCCTTGAGGATGGTGGCGCCGACGATGATCGGCAGCGCGATCGTGCGCGAGAGCAGGTTCGCCTGGTCGCGCGAGAAGCGGCGCCAGCGCGCGGCGGCGAGGGTGACGCCGTTGCGGGAGACGCCGGGGGCCAGCGCCGCCGCTTGGGCGATGCCGAGCGCGAGGCCGTCGGCCGCGCCCGCGTCGCCGCGCCCGCGGTGTTGCGGCCTGGTGTCGGCGACGAGCATCGCCGCCGCCCCGCCGAGCAGCCCGTAGGCCGTCGCCCGCGGGCCGCCGAGGTGGCGCTCGATCGGCCGCTCGAGCGTGTAGCCGACGATCGCCGCCGGCAGGAAGGAGAGGCCGAGGACGAGGGCGCGGCGGCCGTCGAACTGGCGCAGCTCGTCGAGGATCACCCGCCGTTGGCCGATCAGCAGTGCTGCCGCGGCGCCGGCGTGGAGGGCGACCTCGAAGCTCTTGCGCAGCTCGGGGTCGATCTCCTCCCAGTTCCAACCGGCCAACCAGGGAACGAGGACGATGTGGGCCGAGCTGGAGACCGGCAGCAGCTCGGCCGGGCCTTGGACGATCCCCAGCGCGACCGCGCGGCGGGTTGGAAGCCTAGCCTCGCCCGCTTCGTTCAAGCGCCGCTCGTGCCGGCCGGCTCGGGCGCGGCGGCGGTCTCGCCCTCGCCCTCTCCGCTGCCGCCGTCCCGCCGCCGCTTCACGATCAGGTAGGCGATCCCGACCACGATCGCCGCCAGCACCACGTAGTCGAGGTAGCCGAGCTTGTGCCGCCAGTCCTCCCAGTTGTCGCCGACCTTTTCGCCGATCAGCGCCAGCATCAGCACCCAGGGGACGCAGCCGGCGAGGGTGTAGGCGGTGAAGCGCCAGAATGGCATCTTCGCGACGCCGGCGGGAAGCGAGATGAAGGTGCGGACGATCGGCAGCATTCGCGAGAAGAACACCGTCGCGGCGCCGTAGCGCTCGAACCAGTCGTCGGCCCATTTAAGGTGCTTCGGGCTGACGTGGATCAGCCTGTTCTTCTCCAGCAGGTCGAGCCGGCCGTAATACCCGACCGCGTAGGCGATCCACGACCCGACCACGTTACCCAGCACCCCCGCGGCGACGATCCCGAACAGGGTCAAATCCCCTTCCGAGACGCTGAACCCTGCGAACAGCATGATCGCCTCGCTCGGCACCGGGATGCAGGCCGACTCCAAAGTCATCAGCAGGAAAACCGCGACAACCCCGGTCGAGCCGATGAATTCCGTCGCCAGATCGACGATCGGTTCGACGACCTTGTCGGTGATGCTCGCGAGCAAGAGGGCGGTCAGCATCAAGCGCCACATCGTAAGGGGTGGGGGTGCCCTTAAACTGACCCCCCTCCCATGAGCCGGTTGAACCACCCCGTCTACCGCAACCGGGTTCTGCAGGTTGCCGCAGACGCGGCGCTCGTCGCGCTGGCGTACTTCCTCGCCTTCCAGCTGCGCTTCCTCGACGATCCCCACGGCCTGCCGCACCGCTACGAGGTGCTCTTCGCCCAGTCGGTCGGCTTCGTCGTCGTCGGCAAGTTGATCGTGTTCGCCGGTTTCGGCCTCTACCAGAAGTGGTGGCGCTACGTCAGCGGCCGCGACTTCTTGCTGATCCTCCGCGCCGTCGCCGTCGCCAGCGCCATCCTCGTCGTCGTCTTCGCCGTCGCCAAGCCCTTCGCCCACAGCCTGCCCCGCTCGGTCGAGGTGACCGACTTCGTGCTGACGATGCTGCTGGTCGCCGGCGCCCGTCTCGCGGTGCGGCTGATCGTTGAGCGACCCTCCCGCGGTGCCCGTCTGCCCAAGCACGAGGTGCTGGTGGTCGGCGCCGGTTCCGGCGGCCAGATGGTTGTCCGCGAGCTGCAGCTCAACCCCAACCTCGGCGCCACCGCGATCGGCTTCGTCGACGACGACCCGCGCAAGCGGGGGATGCGGATGCTGGGGCTGAAGGTGCTGGGCTCAACCAAGCAGATCGCCAGGATCCTCGACGAGACCGAGCCCGACGAGGTCGTGATCGCGATCCCCTCGGCGCCGGGGACGCTGCGGGGCCAGGTTGTCGCCGCTTGCCGCGAGCGCGAAATCCGCGTCCGCACCCTGCCGACCGTGTTCGAGCTGCTGCGCGGCGGCGTCCAGCTCAACAAGCAGCTGCGCGAGGTCCAGGTCGAGGACGTGCTCGGGCGCGAGCCGATCGTGGTCGAGCTGGACCGGGTCGGCGCCTACCTGCGCGACCGCATCGTCCTCGTCACCGGCGCCGGCGGCTCGATCGGCTCCGAGCTCTGCCGCCAGATCGCCCGCGTCGGGCCGCGACTGCTGGTGATGCTCGACCACGCCGAGGACAACCTCTTCGAGATCGACCGCGAGATGGTCGAGCTGCGCCACTTCACCAACGTCGAGTCGGTGCTCGCCGACTGCAAGGAGCCGCACCGGATGCTGGAGGTGATGCAGCGGTTTAAGCCGAGCGTCGTCTTCCACGCCGCCGCCTACAAGCACGTGCCGCTGATGGAGGCGAACCCGCTCGAGGCCGTCCGCAACAACGCGATCGCGACCCGGGTCACGGCCGAGACCGCCGCCGCCTCCACGGTCGAGCGCTTCGTCCTGATCTCGACCGACAAGGCGGTCAACCCGCGGACCGTGATGGGCGCCTCGAAGGCGATGGCGGAGTGGATCGTCGAGTCCGCCGGCAACACCCACCCCGGCACCCGCTTTGCCTCGGTCCGCTTCGGCAACGTGCTCGCCTCCTCGGGCAGCGTCGTGCCGATCTTCCGCAACCAGATCGAGCGCGGCGGCCCGGTCACCGTCACCCACCCCGAGATGACCCGCTTCTTCATGACGATCCCCGAGGCGGTGCAGCTGGTGATCCGGGCTGGCGACATCGGCGCCGGCAAGGGCGAGGTCTTCGTCCTCGACATGGGCGAGCCGGTGAAGATCCTCGACCTCGCCCACAACATGATCCGGCTCGCCGGCTACGAGCCGGAGCAGGACATCGCGATCGAGTTCACGCAGCCACGGCCGGGGGAGAAGCTGCACGAGGAGCTGTTCGGCCCGGCCGAGACGGTGCAGCCGACGGCCGCGAAGCGGATCAACCGCGCGGTGCGCGAGCTGCCGCTCGACTCCGACTGGGTGGAGTCGACCCTGAACTCACTCGAACACCTGGTGATGGCCGGCGACGAGGCCAATCTGGCCGAGCGCGTGGTCGAGCTGATCGCCTCGCCGGGCGGTGACGCGGCGGCAGTCGTCTCCGGCGAGTAGCCTCTCGCAGCCACCTTGGTCCGGGTGATCGAACAAATCGGCGCCTTCGCCGGCCTGGCCGCCTTCCTTGGCCTGGGGATACTCGCCCTGCTCTCGTTCACGCATGGGCGCGACATCCGGCGTCTGCGCGAATGGGCGGGCTCGGCTCCGGAGCGCGACGCCGAGCGCAAGGAGGCGACCTCGGCGATCGCCGCCCAGCGGGCGGAGGAGCTGCGGCAGCTGGAGGAGGCCCGGACCGCCGAGCACGAGGCGGTGAGCCACCGCGAGGAGCGCCGTCGTCGTCGCGAGGCGGGGCTGCCGGAGCTGAGTCGCCGCGAGCGCCTCCGCGAGGGCTTCTCCGGCTTCGGCGAACGGCTGGCCGAGCCGCGCTGGCTGGTCGCCCTGTTCGTGGTCATGGTGATCGTCGTCGCTGGCGTCGCTTACGCGGTGATTGGCGGCTCTGACGATGGCGCCAGCGGCAAGAGCGGCAAGCAGGCCGCGGCGCAGATAAAGCCGAGCGAAATCGAGGTGACCGTCCTCAACGGCACCGCTGTGCCTGGCCTCGCCGCCAGCTACGGCGACAAGGTCGAGGGCAAGGGCTTCAAGCTTGGGGCCGTGACCAACAGCAGTTCGAGCTTCGAAGAAAGCGTCGTCATGTTCAAACGGGGCCACAAGCCCGAAGCCCGGAAGGTCGCCAAGCAGCTGGGAATCTCGAAGCTGCAGCTGATGAACTCGGAAATCGAAGGCGTCGCGGCTGGGGCGAACGTCGCGGTGATCGTCGGCGAGGACAATGCCGCGGCGGCGGGTTGAGGCGCGCGCGGCGGCAATCGTCCTCGCTGTCCTGGTCCTCGCAACCGTTGCCGCCTTCGCCTACGCCCAGCGGCTGAAGCGGGACCCGCTGGTCCTCGATCGCGCCTCCTTCGTGGGGGTGCCGCGCATTCATCCCAAGACCCCGCCGGTGCTCAGCTTCACCCCGAACGGCGACTGCCGCTACGACGAAGTCCGGATCCGCTTCCGCGTCACCCAGTCGGACGACGCCACCGTTCAGGTAGTCAAGCCGGGTGGCAGGGTCGTCATCACCCTTGCTCGCGATCGTTACCTGAAGCGGTACCACTTCTTCACCTTCTACTGGGACGGTCGCAGCCGCAACGACGGGATCGCGCCCCCGGGGCGCTACAAGCTGCGGGTCAAGCTGCTCGGCCAGGAACGCACCCTGGTCCCACCCGGCACGATTCGCCTGCACCGAGCGCCGCTGCAGCCCAGGGCGGATTGCGAGCGGCGCGGAAAGCCAGCGCCTTGAGCGAGTTCTTGGCCGGTGCGGGCCTGCTGCTCGCCGCCGGCACCGCCGCCGCTTCGGTCCTGTTGCCGGCCGGCCGCCTCCGCTCCGTCGCGATGCTGATCGCGATCGCCCTCTTCCCAATGCTGATCCTCGGCGACCAGTGGCACACGCAGCAAATCGTCGATCTGCGGCACGACGAGGCGCGGATCATCGCCCTCGCTGCGATCGCGATCGCAGCCATCGCAGTGCTCGTCTATGCGTTCCGGCGCTGGCCGATCGTGATGCCGCTGGCGATCGTGGCGGCCTTGCCCTTCCGCATCCCTCTGCACGCGGGTGGAGACACGGCCAACCTGCTGGTGCCGCTGTATCTGGTGATAGCCGCTGGCGTGGTGGCCGTTGCGGCCAGGGACTGGGCGCTCCGGCCGGCGGGTCCTGTCGGGGCGGCATCCCCCACGGTGCTCGGCGGCAGAGCCGCCTCCGCGCCGCGGGGGACCCCCGCCCCCCCGCCACCCCCCGGAGGGGGCGCTTACTGGCTGCCGAGGGTTCTTGCCGCGGTGGTTGTCGTGTATGCGGTGCAGACGCTGTACTCGGATGACTTCTCGAAGGGGTTGCAGAACGTCTGCTTCTTCTTGGTTCCGTTCACGGTGGCGTACGGGTTGCTGCGAGACGTCACCTGGGATAGGCGGTTGCTGAAGCTCGTGCTGTGCGTAGTCGGCGTGGAGGCTGTCGCGTTCGTGTTGATCGGAAGCGTTGAGTACGTGTCGCGGAGCTTGTTCTGGAACGACCAGGTGATCAGGTCGAATGAATTCCACACGTATTTCCGGGTCAACTCGGTGTTTTGGGATCCCAATGTCTACGGGAGGTATCTGGCGCTGGTGATCGTGATCGCCACCGCTGCGCTTCTGTGGGCAAGGGAACGGCGGACGTTCGCGTTGCTGACGGTGCTGGTGGCGGTCCTCTGGCTGGGCCTGGCGCAGACGTTTTCGCAGTCCAGCTTTATCGCCTTGCTCGCGGGACTGGCGGTGCTCGCCGCGATTCGCTGGAGCTGGCGGTGGACGCTGGCGGCGGTCGCCGTGGGCCTGGTCGGGGGCGCCCTGGTCGTCGCCCTCGCCGGTGGCGCGGACAAGGTCAACTTCTCCCGCCTCAACATCGACACCAGCGGCCGCGCCAACCTCGTCCAGGGCGGCCTCGACCTCTTCGCCGAACGCCCGATCCAGGGCTCCGGCTCCGGCTCCTTCCAAGCCGCCTACCGCAATCACGCCTCCAACCCCGACGCCCCCGTCTCGATCTCCCACACCGAGCCCGTCACCGTCGCCGCCGAGCAGGGCCTGGTAGGTCTTTTGCTCTACGCCGCGCTCATCGTCGTGGCCCTCTGGACGATGACTGCGGGGCTTCGCGCGTGGGCGCCTGGCTTATCCG
This sequence comes from uncultured Actinomycetes bacterium, assembly GCA_963699125.1. Classification (GTDB taxonomy): domain Bacteria; phylum Actinomycetota; class Thermoleophilia; order Solirubrobacterales; family 70-9; genus VAYN01. Next base: position 1,790,501 of record OY969417.1, on the reverse strand, counting down.
CTCCTCGCGCGGGTGGCGCGGGGGCGGGGGTCCCCCGCGGCGCGGAGGCGGCTCTGCCGCCGAGCACCGTGGGGGAGGCCGCCGCGACAGGACCCGCGCGCTTAGCGGCTGGACGGGCAGCCGTTCTCGCCGCCTTTGTCGCCCTCCTGGTCCACACGATGGCCTACGCCGGGTTCTTCGAGGACCCGATCACCTGGGTGCTCCTCGCCGTCGGGGCCTCGCTTGCGAGTGCTTCCCCGGTCCGAGACTCGACATAGGGTCAGGCTGTGTCGGGATACCTCCGCCGCCTCGCGACGACCGGCGCCGCCTATACCGCGGCGAGCATCCTCTCCAAGGTCATCGCGGTCGCGTTGCTGCCGCTCTACACGCGCTACCTGACCCCCGCCGACTACGGCGCCGCCGAGGTCATGTTCGCGGCCGTTGTCTCGGCCAGCATCGTCGTTCGCTTCGGCCTGATCGAGGCGGTTCTGCGCTTCTACTACAAGGACGGCGAGGATCCGGACCGCGTCGTCGCCGGCACCTTCGCCGGGCTGTTCTGGTTCTCGACCGTCGGCGCCCTGCTGGCGCTCCCGTTCGCGACGCCGATCTCCGAAGCCCTGCTCGTCCATCCCGCGGCCGACCTCGCCCGGATCTCGATCGCCGGCCTCTGGGTGCTGACCATGCACGAGTTCATGCTGACCCTGTTCCGGCTCGAGGAGCGGGCGCGGGCCTTCTTCGTGGTCACGATCCTCAACGTGCTGGCCGCGATCGCGCTCACCGTCGTGCTCGTGGTCGGCGCCGGCGAGGGCGCCCGCGGGCTACTGCTCGGCAGCTATGTCAGCGGCGCCGCCTTCGTGGTTGGGCTGATCGTCCTCCAGCGCCGGCGGCTGTCGCTTCGTATCGACCGTGGGCTACTGCGGCGATTGCTGCGCTTCGGGCTGCCGACGATGCCGGCCGAGGTGTCGCTCTACCTGCTCAACTTCGTCGACCGGATCATCATCGTCCGCTCCGTCGGCCTGGCCGAGGCCGGCCTCTACTCGCTGGCGGTCAAGTTCGCGCAGGCGGTCAACGTGCTGGTCCGCGGCTTCCAGCTCGCCTGGCCGCCGCTGGCCTACTCGATCCGCGACGACGGCGAGGCCCGCCGCGCCTACGCCACCGTCGTCACCCTCTTCGTCGCCGGCTGCGCTTTCGTCGTCACCGGGATGTGGTTGTTCTCGCGTTGGATCGTGCGGGCGCTGGCGGCGCCGGAGTTCTTCGACTCCTACGAAGCGATCGGGCTGATCTCCACCGCGGTCACCCTCTACGCCCTCTACATGGTCCTCGTCGTGATCCTCGGCAGGACCGGCCGCACCGAGTTCAACTTCCCCGCCGCGATCGCCGCCCTCCTCGCCAACGTCGCCCTCAACCTCATCTTGGTGCCGCCGCTGGGGATCGTCGGCGCCGGCCTCGCCCTGGTCGCCTCCTATCTGGTCGTGCTGGCGCTGATGTACGGGTTCACCCAGCGGCTGTTTCCCGTCCCCTACCAGTGGGGCCGCCTGGCCCGGGTCGTGCTGACCTCCGCGGTCCTCGTCGGCGCCGCCGAACTGCTGACGCCGACCTCCGGCGCCCTCGGTCTGCTCAGCCGCGCCGCACTACTCGCCGCCTACCCGCTCGCCCTCTTCGCGACCGGTTTCTTCACCCCCGGCGAGCGCGTTTGGCTCGCTCGCCTGCGCCACCCCGCCGCCGTGCTGGCGAGCCTGGCGGCGCTGCGGGCCCAGCCCAGCGCCGTCGACGGCGACGTCCCCGAGGTCTACGAGGCCGAGCGCATGGACGACGACGCCCGCCTCTAGCCGCCGACGGGCCTGAAAGCGGACTATTAGTCCGCTTTCAGGCCCGTCGGCGGAGGGTTTCGGCGCGGTCGCGGAGGCTCTCACCGCGCGTTGGGAGGAGGGCCTGCCTGGCGTGGGCCCAGTAGATGCGGGCGGGGTGGTTGGGGAGGACGGTGGCGGCCAGGGCTCGGAGGGCGTAGGGCCAGGCGGTGAGGGCGCGGACCGCCAGGGCCGCGGCCGCGGAGTGGTGCACGCGCATGTATCTATCTCGATTGCGGTGGAATTCGACGATGCGGGGCAGGCCCTTGGCGAGGTCGGTGGAGAGCTGGTCGTGGTGTACGGCCTCGGCGCTGGGGACGAAGAGCGAGCGCCAGCCGGCGTTGGCGAGACGCTTGGCGAAGTCGCACTCGTCGTAGTAGACGAAGAAGTCTGGGTCCATGTAGCCGACCTCGGCCGCTGCCTCGCGGCGGACCAGCAACGCGCTCGACTGCGCCCAGTCGACCCGCCGAGTCTTCGCTCCCCTGCTCTGGACGGTGAGCAGGCGGTGCAGGAACAGGCCCCCGGCCAGCGCCGTCCCGACCCCCGGGAAGCGCCAGGCGCAGGGGACGGGCTCCCCGTCGGAGTCGAGCAGCCGCGCCCCGGCGGCGGCCGCTCGCGGGTCGGCCTCGAGTGCGGCGACCAGCGCCCCCGCCGCCCCCGGCCGCAGCTCCGAGTCCTCGTTCAGCAGCAGGCAGTAGCGCCCGTTTGCCTCGCGCATCAGGGTCGAGTCGTTCTCCGCCTTGCCGGCTCGCCGCTCCAGCGCGATCAGGCGGATCTCGCCCCCTAGCGCCCGCACCGCCTCCGCCGAGCCGTCCTCGGAGGCGTTGTCGAGCACCAGCACCTCGCGCTCGATGTCGGCCGGGTGGGTGCGCTCGATCGCCGCCAGGCAGGCGAGCAGCAGTTTGCGGCCGTTCGTGTTCACGACGCAGTAGGAGAGCGTGGCCAAGGGCCTATTCCGGTAGGGATTCCACTTAACTTTTTCCGAACACGGCTCGCGGCTGTCCGCCGGCGGCGCCGAGGAAAAAGTACAAGACGTTCCATCCCTACCGGAATAGGCCGAGCACCTAACGATGAAAGTCCAACTTGTTGACCCCTCGGCGTTCACGCCGCCATACGACCGCGCCCTCGCCGCGGCGCTGGCCTGCGCCGGCGCCGAGGTCGAGCTGGTCACCTCCCGCTTCCTCTACGGCTCGGTTCCCCCGGCCGAGGGCTACCGAATCGAGGAGCGCTTCTACCGACGCAGCTCCGCCCGCGGCCTCGAAGCGCCGGCCCGGCTGCCGTTCAAGCTCGCCGAGCATCTCTCCGACATGCGCCGCTTCCGCCGCGACGCCGAGGCCGACGTCGTCCACTACCAGTGGCTGACCGTCCCCGGGCTGGACGTCCACCTGCTGCCGAAGCTGCGCCCCCGGGTGATGACCGCCCACTACATCTTGCCCTCGACCCCGAGCCGCCGCCAGGTCGCCGCGGCCCGCCGCGTCTTCGGCCGCATGGACGCCGTTGTTGCCCATTCCGACCACGGCGCCACGCGGCTCCGCGACGAAGTTGGGCTCGACCCCGCCCGCGTCCACGTCATCCCCCACGGCGCCTTCGACTACCTCACTCGGCTGCCGCAGGAGAAGCCGCTGCCGGCCGAGCTGGCCGGCGCCGAGGGGCCGGTGATGCTCTCCTTCGGCCTCCTGCGCCCCTACAAGGGCCTCGAGAACCTGCTCGAGGCCTTCGCCCGCATCGAGGGCGCCGAGCTGTGGATCGTCGGCAATCCGCGGATGGACGTCGAGCCGCTGCGTGCCCTCGCCGACGCTGCCGCCGGCCGCGTCCGCTTCGTCACCCGCTTCGTCGAGGACGCCGAGATCCCGGCGATCTTCCGCCGCGCCGACGTCGTCGTCCTGCCCTACCTCGACGCCGAGCACTCCGGCGTCCTCTACACCGGCCTCGCTTTCGGCAAGCCGCTGGTGCTGAGCGCGGTCGGCGGCTTTCCCGAGGTGGCCGAGGTTGGCGCTGCCCTCCTGGTCCCGCCCGGCGACTCCGCGGCGCTGGCCGGCGTCCTCTCGGAGCTGGCTGGCGACGAAGCCGCCCGCGCCGAGCTGGCCGCCGCCGCCGCCCGCGCCGCTGCCGGCCCGTACTCCTGGGACGAGGCCGCGCGCCTCACCCTCGACCTCTACCGCGAGCTGATCGAGGCCCGGGGATGATCGCCGTCGAGATCCTCTTCTGGCTTTGCGCGGGGCTGATCGTCTACACCCACGGGGGGTACCCGCTGGCGCTCGCCGCGTTGGTGCGGCTGAGGCGGGTCTCGAACCAGTGGCCGAGACCCGTTCGCGATGCCGCCCCGGAGGCCCCCCGCGTCTCCCTCATCGTCCCCGCCTACGACGAGGAGGAGGTGATCGCTGCCAAGGTCGCCAACGCGCTCGCCCTCGACTACCCGCGGGAGCGGTTGCAGATCGTCGTCGCCTCAGACGGCTCCGCCGACGCAACCGCCGAGCGTGCCCGCGCCGCCGGCGCCGACCTCGTCCTCGAGCTTCCCCCCGGCGGCAAGGTCGCCGCCCTCAACGCCGCCGCCGAGCGGGCGAGCGGCGAGCTGCTCGCCTTCTCCGACGCCAACAGCGTTTGGGCGGAGGACGCGCTGCTGCGCCTGGTCGAGTCCTTCGCCGATCCAACGGTTGGCTACGTCTGCGGGCAGGTGCGTTTCCTCGACCCGGGCGGCGGCAACCTCGAGGGCGCCTACTGGCGCTACGAGATGGCGGTGCGGGAGATGGAGTCGGCGCTCGCCGGCGTCACCGCCGGCAACGGCGCCATCTACGCGGTCCGCCGCGACGCCTACCTGCCGCTGGCGCCGTCGGGCAGCCACGACCTCTCCTTTCCCTTCGAGCTGGCCAAGCGCGGGCTGCGCTCGCTGTACGTGCCGGGGGCGCGGGCGGAGGAGAAGATGGTCCCGACCCTGGAGGGCGAGTTCGCCCGCAAACGACGGATGATGGCCGGCCTCTGGGACATCGTCGTCGGCGAAGGGATGCTCTCGCCGCGCGGCTATCCGCCCCTCTACGCCTTCGAGCTCGCCTCCCACCGGCTGCTGCGCTACCTCAGCCCGGCGCTCCACGTCATCGCGTTCGTCGCCAACCTCGCCCTGCTCGGGCACGGCTGGGTCTACACGGCGACCCTGATCGCCCAGCTGACCCTGCTCGTGGCGGCGTTGCTGGGCCGCCGCCTCCCCCTGGCGCCGCTGCGGGTCGCCCGCTACTACGTGATGACGACCGCCTCGATCGCCGCTGGACTCTGGGACCGTTGGCGCCACGGAGCGCCAGGTCGTTGGGAGAAGGCGGAGGGAACCCGCTGATGCCGCGCGCCTTCGACATCCTTATCGCCAGCCTGGCCTTGGTTGTGCTCTTGCCCTTCCTGCTCGTTGCCGCGATCGCGATCAAGCTCGGCGCCCGCGGACCGGTCTTCTATCGCCAGCGCCGGGTCGGTCGTGGCGGGCGCGAGTTCGAGATGCTGAAGCTGCGGACGATGGTCGAGGGTTCGGACCCGGTGGGAATCGGCACAGTCGTCACCCGCGACGACCCCCGGGTCACCCGCGTCGGCCGCTTCCTGCGCCGCACCTCGCTCGACGAGGTCCCCAACCTGGTCAACGTCCTCCGCGGCGAGATGGCGATCGTCGGCCCGCGCCCGACGATCCCGGCCCAGGTCGACGACTACACACCCCGCCAGCGCCGCCGCCACGAGGTACTGCCGGGGATCACCGGCTGGGCCCAGGTCCGGGGCCGCGCCGGCATCCCCTGGGAGGAGCGGATCGAGCTCGACGTCTGGTACGTCGACCACCGATCGCCCGCCCTCGACGCCCGTATCCTCACCCGCACCGCCTGGCTAGTCCTCACAGGCCAAGGCCTCGCCCCCGACTAACAGCTCGACCGATGTCGCACTTCTGACCGCTATCCGGATACAAGTGCGACATCGGGCCCCCGCGGCCTCGGGGTTAGGGTTGCGTCGTGGCGGATCAGCCCCATGTGAGCTTGCGGCTCTTCGAACCAGGCGACGCCGCCGCGGTGCATCGCTGGTTCAATAACCCGGCGGCGACGGCGTCGCTGATGGAGCAGCGGGGGAGCTTCTCGGCCGAGGAAGCCGAGGCCTGGGTACAGCGGGCGATGGACGACTCGGGCGAGGATCGCAAGTTCGCGATCGTCGTCGAGGGCTACGCGGAGCCGGTCGGGTTCACCGCCCTCTATGGGCTCTTCCGCCAGACCGCGCCGGAGCTGGGGGCGCTGATCGGCGACGATGTGCGCGGCAAGGGAGTCGGCCGCCGCGCGGAGGCGCTGACGATCGCTAGGGCCTTCGACGAGTACGGCGCCCATCGCGTCTACGGCCGCATCCCGGCCCGCAACGAGATCGCCAAGAAAACCGTAACCAGCCTCGGCTGGGTGCACGAGGGGACGCTGCGCGCCCACCTCGCCCGCGAGGGCGCCCCGCCTGACGACTGCGAGGTTTGGGGCGTGCTCCCCGACGAGTTCCGGGCCGCCGCCGCGGACCTGTTCGAGTGAGCGGATCGATCGCCACGGCGGAGTTGATCGAGGACCGTGGCGAGGCCGTGGTATCCGCCGACTTCTTCCGCTCGCGTCCCTTTCTCGACGCCGAGGGCGTGACCCACACCCTGCGAATCGAAGCCGGCGACACCGAGCTCCTCGCCCCCCTAATCGTCCGCCAGATCGACGCCGGCCCCGACCTCGACGCCGTCTCCCCCTACGGCTACCCCGGCCTCGTCCCTCCCCGCCGATGTCGCACTTCTGACCGCTATGCGGATACAAGTGCGACATCGGTGGGGGGGCTGGCCCCGACCTGGCGGCGATCGACTTCTCGGCTACCGGCCTCGTCAGCATCTTTCTCCGCCACCGCCTTGGCCCGCCGCTGCTCACGGGGACGACCGAGCGCAATCTCGTCCAGATCGCCGACCCGGCCCTGGCGCCCAAGAGCCGCCCCAGCGACCGCCGTCAGGTGCGGAGGAACCTCGAAGCCGGCTACGAGGTGACGCTGGTCCCAGGCGGCGAGACGACCGCCGCCCAGCGCGCCGGCTTCCTCGACGTCTATGAGCAGACGATGCGCCGCACCGATGCCGCCGCGCACTACCTCTTCGGCGCCGCCTACTTCGACCGCGTGCTCGAAGCCGAGCGCACCTGGCTCGCCCTCGCCACCGCTCCGGGCGGCGAGATCGCCGCCGCTTCGATCGCCGTCGCCAGCGACGGCTACCTCCACTACTACCTCAGCGGCAGCGCCGACTCCCACCTGCGCGACTCGCCGATGAAGAACATCGTCGCCCGCCTGGTCGAGCACTCCTCAGAGCTGGCCCTGCCCCTCAACCTCGGCGGCGGCATCACCCAAGGCGACGCCCTCGAAGAATTCAAGCGAGGCTTCGCCAACCGCCAAGAGCCCTGGCACACCTCCGAGATCATCTGCGATAAAGGCAAATACGAGCAGCTAAGCGCCGGTCACCCTCGCGGCCCCTTCTTCCCCGCCTACCGAGCGCCATAGCGACTCCTCGCGCGGGTGGCATGGGGAGGGGGTGTGCTCCGCAGCGCGGAGTCTGCGAAGGGCGAGATTTGAACCCTGACACCGCAACATCCCTCTGCCCTGAGCAGATCGAAGCGCCAGGAGGGCACCCCCTCCCCATGACAGGACCCGCGCGCCGGAGCTCTATTCCCTCGGTTCCGCCGGAGTCGGCCCCGTGAAGGGGAAGTATTCCGCCGGCTCGCCCCCGTATTTCCCCCAAGTCGCCTTGCCGAAGTCACGGATCGCGTCGAGCGTCACTGCTCCCTTGTAGCTGGGACAGCCGAGCAGGTTGGTCCAGGTGGTCGCCGCCACCTCGTAGGGCATGTTTTCGTTGGGAAAGAGCAGGGTCGCCCCGAACATCGTGTCGTAGACACCCTTCAGCGCCAGCTGGTCCTCTTCGGGCAGGTCGGGCGAGTACTGGATCGCCAGCCGCCCGTGCTCCAGCGAGTGGACGGTGTCGATTTCCGCCGGCATTTCCGCGTAGGCGCCGTCGGCCTGTTGGTATGGCGGTTCGACGTGGGGGCCGGAGGTCGGGGGGTTCGTCCTGTAGTTCGGCCGCGGCGAGCCGACCGGGATGTGCTGGTGGCCCTCGTCCTTCAGTTTCAGGCGCAGCTCACACCCAGCTTTCCGGGCCGCGGCGGCGAGGTTGGCGTCGCTAACCGGCGGCGGCTCGGTTCCGGCCCGGTTGTCGGGTTCGATCCCGTTGGTCGAGCCGATCGCGGCGTTGAGGTTGATGTGGGCGCTGCCCTCGGCTGCTGCCTCGTCACCATCGCGGGTGAGGAGGAAGATCGCCACCGCAAGGGCCAGGACCAGGGTCGAGGCGATCGCGTAGGCGGCGATCAGCCGCTGGCGCTCGGTGCTATCTCTGGCGCCGCCGCCCTTCCCCGCGACCTCCCCCTCGCCCCCTGCCGGGTCCTCGCGCTCGCGTTCCTCTCCCTGCCCCTCCATCGCCGATGAGCCTATTCGGCGCTGCCGGTCAGAGTGGCCGCGTCACCCCGCACCCGCTCCCACGGTCGCGAGGCCCGCAACGCCCCGAGCACCGCCCGCGTCGCCGGCGCCCTGTTGAGCGCGTAGAAGTGGATGCCGGGAGCGCCGGCGATCAGCAACTCGGCGCACTGTTGCGCGGCGTAGGCGACGCCCAGCTCGAACTCGCGCTCGGCGTCGCCGCCGGCGGCCGCGAAGGCGGCCTCCAACGGCGCCGGGATCGAGGCATCGCAGAGATCGCAGATCCGCTTCGTCTGGGCGAAGCTGGCGACCGGGATCACGCCGGCCAGGATCGGCACCTCGATCCCCCGCGCCCGCGCCGCGCGCACGAAGTCGAAATACACCTGGTTGTCGAAGAAGAGCTGGGTGATCAGGAAGCCGGCGCCGGACTCGACCTTCGTCTTCAGGTAGGAGAGGTCGGTCTCGAGGTCGGGCGCCTCGGGATGCACCTCCGGGAAGCAGGCGCCGCCGATCGCGAAGTCCCAGCCGGCGGCGATGAACGCGGCCAGCTCGGCGGCGCTGCCGAGCCCGCCCTCGGGCTGGGCGAAGTCCTCCTGCCCGCGCGGCGGGTCGCCCCGCAGCGCGAACACGTTCTCGATCCCGGCCGCCTCGATCCGGTCCAGGGTCGACGCCAACCCCTCCGTGGTCTCGCCGACGCAGCTGAGATGGGCCATCGTCTCGTAGCCCAGGTCGTCCTTCAGCGCCGTGGTTATCTCCACGGTGCCGTCGCGGGTCGAGCCGCCGGCGCCGTAGGTGACGGAGACGAAGTCGGGCTCGAGCGCCCGCAGCTCGCGCGCGGTCACGTAGAGCTGCTCGGTAGCCTCCTCGGTCTTGGGCGGGAAGAACTCGACCGAGAAGGTCGGCCGCCGGGTGGCGATGATCTCGTCGATCCGCATCCGCGCAGGGTAGCCGCCCTGACTCTTACGCAGATGCTTTGCGGCTGTCTACCCGATCTTGGAAGTAGGCCTGGATGTCCTCGAGGTGCTTGCCCTTCGTCTCGGGGACGAGCTTCCAGCAGAAGATCAGGGTGAGGATGCCGATCGCGCCGTAAAACCAGAAAGCGCCGCTGCGGCCGAGCGCTTCGATCAGCAGCAGGAAGGTGAGGGAGACGATGAAGTTGAAGGTCCAGTTGGCCATCGTCCCCACCCCGGCTGCCTTGCTGCGCACGCTGAGCGGGTAGATCTCGGCGTTGAGCAGCCAGAAGATCGGCCCGAGGCTGATCGCGAAGGAGGCGACGTAGGCCATCAGGCTGACGATCGCCACGACCGAGGAAAGGGTGCTGCCACCACCGCCGATGAAGGCGGCGCCGAGGGCGAAGAGAGAGATCACCATGCCGGAGACGCCGACCATCAGCAGCGTCCGCCGGCCGACGCGGTCGAGCAGCCGCAGCGCCACCACGGTCATCGCCACGTTGATGATCCCGACCCCGACCGCGGCCAGGATCGAGCCGGCAGAGGAGTCGACGCCGGTGAATTCGACGATCGTCGGCGCGTAGTAGATGACGGTGTTGATGCCGGTGACCTGCTGCAGGATCGCCAGCCCGACCCCGACCACCAGCGCCGCTTTCACCACCGGCTGCAGCAGCTCGCTCCAGGCCCCCGGCTTGTCGTCGATGCTCTCCTTGATCTCCTCCAGCTCGCGGTCGATCGTGTCCGGGTCGTCGACCCGGATCTTCGCCAGCGTCGCCCGCGCCGCGAAGTCGTCGCCGCTCATCACCAGCCAGCGCGGGCTCTGCGGCATCCGCACCATCCCGAAGCCGAGCGCCAGCGCCGGCACGCAGCCGAGCCCGAGCATCCAGCGCCAGCCTTCGCTGGCGTCGAAGGCGAGCCCGACCAGGTAGGCGACGAGGATGCCGATCGTCACCGCCAGCTGGAAGAAGCTGACCAGGCGGCCGCGGCTCTCCGGCGGCGCCACCTCGGAGATGTAGACCGGCGCCGCGGCGGAGGCGAGCCCGATCGCGACGCCAATCACGATGCGGGCGATGACGAGGATCTCGACCCCCGGCGCGGCGGCGCTGGCCAGCGCCCCGACGATGAAAACGCCGGCGGCGAGCAGGATCATCAGCCGGCGGCCGTAGCGGTCCGCCGCCGGGCCGGCGAAGGCGGCGCCCGCGACCGCCCCGATCGGCACCGCGGCGACGACCAGCCCCTGGGCGAAGCTGCCGAGGTCGAAATCGCCCTTGATAAAGAGCAGCGCCCCCGCGATGACGCCGGTGTCGTAGCCGAATAGCAGCCCGCCGAGCCCCGCGATCGCGGCGGTGAGGACTACGTTGCGCCGCGCCCTCCGCGCCGACGCCTCCGATCCCGAGCTCATCCCGGCCGGGACCGTATATCGACCCGCGGACGAGCGCCGCTTTCCCTTACCGAATCCTTTAGTACGGACTTTGCGGAAACGGCGCTCAGCGGCCTCTTGCGTGGCCGCTGAGGGAGTCGTAAGTTCATCCTGCGACCGGGAGGGACCGGTTTCCGCAGAAGCCCAGCGGGAAGCGGCCTCGAAGGTGGCGCGACGAGCTTCTAAGCGCGAAGGCTACGTGCGAGGCAGGCGACGAGCGTCACCCCCGGTCGTGTTTTGCGTCCCGGGGCGCGGAGGTGTCGCTATGCGAGAGGAAAGCGCCCCGGCCCGTCCGATTGGCCGCCTAGCTTTGGAGCCGGCCTTGGGAGACCTGCCCTCCCCGGCCCCGCGACCGGGGCGCAGTTCCGGGAGTTGGGCGTCGCCAGCGAACCCCGTGAGCCTCGCAGCGACTAGCCCGCCCGCTCCCGCTTCGAGTTGTCATTCGCCGCCGCCCCTCTGCAGCGGTCGGCCTATGCGAGGATGAGCGGCGATGAGCGCCGAGGTTCGCTACGAGCGGATAGGGGCGGCGGCGGTGCTGACGATCGATCGCCCCCAGCGCCGCAACGCGATCGACGCCGCCGCCGCGAGGTCGCTGCGCCAGGGCTTCGACGACTTCGAGGATGACGAGGGCGCCCGCGTCCTCGTCCTAACGGGGGCCGGTGGCGAGGCGTTCTGCGCCGGCGCCGACCTCAAGGCGATCGACCTCGACGTTGACGACCCCGCCGGACCCGAGGGCTTCACCCGCCTCACCCCTTCGAAGCCGGCGATCGCCGCGATCGACGGCTGGTGCCTGGCTGGAGGGCTCGAGTTGGCCCTCTGGTGCGATCTGCGCCTCGCCACTCCCGGCTCCACCTTCGGCTTTTTCGAGCGCCGTTGGGGCGTGCCCCTGGTCGACGGCGGTACCCAGCGTATGCCCCGCGTCGTCGGCATGGGGCGGGCGTTGGAGCTGATCCTCACCGGTCGCCCCGTCGACGCCGAGGAGGCGCTGCGGATCGGCCTCGTCAACGAGGTCGTCGCGCCCGCTGCCCACCTCGAGCGGGCGCTGGAGCTGGCGGAGAGGATCGCCTCCTTTCCGCAGGAGACGATGCTCGCCGATCGCCGGGCGGCGATCGAGGGCGCCGGGCTACCGCTCGCCGAGGGCCTCGCCCTGGAGCACCGGCTGGGCCGTGAGACGCTCGAGGTGGCCGTTCGCGGCGCCGCCCGCTTCGCCGCCGGCGAGGGACGTCACGGCGCCGGGGTCTGAGGCCTTCGGCTCAGCTCTCGCGGGCGACGCGGCGCATCTGGTCCTCGGCCGCCTGCGGCCCCAGGTAGGGCATCAGCACCGCGAACAGCAGGTCCGGCAGGATCCGCTGCAGTTCCGGTCCGCGACCGGCGCGGATCTCGTCGAAGATCATCGAGGTGGCGCCCCCGATCGCGAAGCGGGCGGTGTCCTCCGGCAGTTCGAACCCCTGGGGCGAGGCGCCGCGACCTTCCTCGAGGAAGTAGGTGAACCGCCCCAGCGCTGCGCGGTAGCGAATCCGCGCGTCCTCGCCGACGGCGGTGACCTCGACCATCGCCATGCGGGCGATGTCCGCCTCGCTCGAGAGCAGGCCGACGAGGGCGCGCAGGCCGGCGGCGATCCGGTCCGGCCAGGGCTGTCCCACGGTGCTCTCGAAGGCCGTCGAGACGTGGGCGACGAGGACGTCGATTACCGCGTCGTAGGCCTCGAGGAAGCAAGCCTCCTTGCCGGCGAACATGCTGTCGAAGGTTTCGCGGCTGACCGAGGCGGCCTCGACCACTTCGGTGACGGTCGTCGCCTCGTAACCCTTGGCTGCGGCGGCTCGCACCATCGCCTCCAGCACTCGCTCTCGGTCAGAGCGGACGGCGTAGGCCCTTGGTAGCGCCTGGCTTCCAGCTGAGCCGGACCGTGGATTCGATGCCGATGGCGAATCCATCCCAACCAGCGTAGGGCAGCAACAGCGGCCTGTCCAACCACACCTACACTGCAGCGATGAAGATCGGGATCGTCGGCCTTGGGTACGTCGGCCTGCCGCTGGCGGTCGCCTTCGCGGAGGCCGGAAACGAGGTAACCGGTCTCGATCTCGACCCGGCCAAGGTCAAGTCTTTGGCCGCCGGTCGCAGCTACGTCGAGGACGTTCCCGACAGCGTTTTGTCCCCGCTCGGCGGGCGGATCCGAGCGACCTCCGACTACGCCGAGCTCGCCGCCTGCGAGGCGGTGATCGTCTGCGTGCCGACCCCTCTCAACGGCTCCCGCGAGCCCGACCTCAGCTACCTGGTCGACTCCGCGACCGCGATCTCCGAGGTGCTGCGCTCGGGGCAGCTGGTCGTGCTGGAGTCGACCACCTACCCGGGGACCACGCGCGAGCGCCTGCTGCCGATCCTCGAGCGCTCCGGGTTGACGGTCGGCAGCGACTTCCACCTCGCTTTCTCGCCGGAGCGGATCGACCCCGGCCGCACCGACTACACGATCAGGACCACGCCGAAGCTGGTCGGTGGGATCACGGCGACCTGCACGGAGCGGGCCCGCGCGCTCTACTCGCTGGTCTGCGACGAGGTGGTCGTCGTCTCGACCCCCGAGGCGGCGGAGCTCTCGAAGCTGCTCGAGAACGTCTTCCGCTCGGTCAACATCGCCTTCGTCAACGAGCTGGCCCAGCTCTGCGACCGCCTCGAGATCGACGTCTGGGAGGTGATCGAGGCCGCCGCGACCAAGCCGTTCGGCTTCATGCGCTTCGATCCCGGGCCGGGGATGGGCGGCCATTGCCTGCCGATCGACCCCTTCTACCTTGCCTTCAAGGCCCGCGAGCACGACTTCTACCCGGAGTTCATCGAGCTGGCCGGCAAGGTCAACCAGGCTCAGCCGGGCTTCTGCGTGGAACGGATCGAGCGCTCCCTCAACCGGGTCTCGAAGCCGGTCAAGGGTTCGAAGATCCTGATCCTCGGCGCCGGCTACAAGGCCGGCAGCGGCGACACCCGCGAGAGCCCGGCCCTGAAGATCGTCTCCCGCCTCCAAGACCTCGGCAGCGACGTCTCCTACCACGACCCCTTCGTCCCCAACCTCCCCACCTTCAACCTCTCCTCCGTGAACCTGCAAGAGGCCCTCGCCTCAACCGACCTGGCCGCCATAGTCACCGCCCACCCGGAAATCGACTACGCCAACGTAGTAGCCAAAGCTCCCCAAGTGATCGACTTCCGAGGCGTCACCCGCAACCTAAAAGCCGACAACCTAGAGCTCCTATAAGCGAAGCCCCTACCTGGGACGCCCTCTACCGAGCTCAAGCTTTGGCCGCCTGCATCTCGGCGCTCGCCGCATCCGCCCCAAAGTAAGGCAGCACCGCGAAGTACATGAACTCAGGCAACAGCTGCCTGAACCCCTCGTTGGCGCCGGTGGCGAGGCGGGAGTGGATCACCGAGTGGATGCCGGCGGCGATGCCCTCGCCCGCGATTGAAGGCGGCGACTCGCGCCCTTCCGCTTCTTCTCGGGCGCGGTCGAGGAAGGCGGTCAGGCGCCGCATCGCCGCCGTGCGCTTGGCCAGAGCCTCCGGACCCGCTGCGTGTACCTCGACGATCAGCGCTCTGCCGACGTCCGGCTCCGCATCGAGGAAGTTGAGCAGGGCGGCGAGCCCGCCGCGCAGTTGGGCTGTCCAGCTCGTCGCTTCAGCGGCGCTGCTGATCAAAGCTTCGACCCGCTTCATCCCTGAGTCGTAGGCCTGTAGGTAGCAGTCGTCCTTGTCGGCGAAGTAGTCGTAGAAGGCCTGCCTGTACATCCCGGTGCGGTCCAGCACGGTGCGGACCGACGTCCGCTCGTAGCCTTCCGCCCCGACCGCCTCGAGCATCCCATCCAGGATCATCTGCCGCTTCGTGGTCGTCACCGGTCCGAATTGGGGTCTGCCTCGGATCGGGGTGCTCGTAGACCCCGAGACGCCGGTCCCCATAGCCCCTGCCAGGACCTTGGTGTCGGCGCGCTTTCCCATCCTGCCTTCCTTGCTTTTAATCAGGGGAACCAGTTGTCTGGCTTCCGGTACTTTATCGGTATGTAGGTGAGACGTCCACTTGGAATCCAGTCGGGGTCAAGGTACTCTGGCGTTCGTGGCCGAAAACGCCCCTACGATGCGGCCCCGGCCCGGCCGGCATCCCCTCCCCAAAGAGTTCATCGCCCAGCACCAGAGAGCCCGCATAATCTCGGCCCTGGCGCAGGAGACCATGAAGAAGGGATACCGCGCCGTCACGGTCGCCGACATCGTGCGCCAGGCCGGGATCGCCCGCAACACCTTCTACGAGAACTTCTCCTCCAAGGAGGACTGCTTCCTCGCCGCCTCCGACTTCGCCGTAGACGAGGCGCTGAAGCGGGTTGTCGAGGCCGCGAGCGAGGTCGAAAGCTGGCCGGACCGGGTCGACGCTGGCCTCGCCGCCTTCCTCCACTACGTCGCCGGCGAGCCCGCCCTGGCCCGAACATGCATCGTCGAGGCGCTGGCAGCCGGGCCCGCCGCGGTCGAGCGCTACGAGCGTTCGATCCAGTCCTTCGTGCCCCTGTTCCGGATGGGCCGCAAGGTCTCGCCACAGGGCGAGGAGCTGCCCGCGACCCTCGAGGAGACGATCATCGGCGGCATCTTCTGGATCGTCTACCAGCGCATCATCATGGGCGAGACGGCGCAGATCGAGGAATTGCTGCCCGAGCTGGTCGAGTTCTCGCTGACCCCGTACATCGGCCCCGAGGCAGCGAAGAGGACGGCCGGCGAGTAGGCCCCGCGACCGAGCCGAAACTAAAGATCCCCCGACCGGTATCGTCGCCTTTGTGGCCGCAGACCCCGCCGACATCTCGGTTGAGCAAGCCGATGGCTACCCGCCCGAGCTTGCCCGGTTACCGCCGGGAAGGCACGGCCTGCCGAGAGAGTTTGTAGTCCACAACCAGCGTGAGCGGCTAATCGCCGGCCTCGCCGAGGCGGTTGCCGAAAACGGCTACTCGGGCACGACCATCGCCCACATCACTCGCCACGCGGCGGTCTCCCGCCGAACCTTCTACGAGCACTTCGCCAGCAAGGACGCGTGCTTCGTCGCCGCTTACGACACGGTTATGGCCGAGCTGCGCGAACGGGTGGGCGAGGCTTTCGAGGAGGAGGACGACTGGCCACATGCGGTCAAGGCCGGCATTGCCGCGATGCTGCGCTTTCTCGCCACCGAGCCCAACCTTGCTCGCCTCTGCATGGTCGAGGCGCTGGTCGCCGGCCCGGTCGTGGTCGAGCGCTACGACGCCGCGATCGAGAGCTTCGTTCCCTACTTCCAGAGCGGCCGCGACGGTCGTTCGCCCGCGGTTCTCGCCCGCCTCACACCGACCACCGAGGAGGCATTGGTCGGCGGCATGATGTCGCTGATCTCCCGTCGCATCATCGCCGACAAGACCGACGAGCTGGAGTCGCTGCTTCCCGATTTCGTCGAGTTCACGCTGACGCCCTACCTCGGCGGCGATGAGGCCAGCAAGATCGCCCGCGAGGGCTGAGTCGGCGAAAATGAACCGGCCTTGGCCGAGGCAGCGGGCGCTACGGCGGTGGCAAAGCGCCACCTGGGTCGCGGACTCTTGCCGCTGGCGCCGCCGCGCTTACCCGCGCCTCGCGATGTTTGGCCAACATCTGGACGCAGCCTGCCACATCCCGATCGATAACGCAATGTTTTTTGAATAAACGGCGCAGTTTGGGAAACCAACGGCGCCGACCTCAAGTGCTTCCCCGGGTAAGGTCCCTGGCGCCGGTCAATCCCCGAAAAGGAGGCCCAATGCCACTGGTACCGATGGTCGTCGAGCAAACCGCTCGCGGTGAGCGCTCCTTCGACATCTACAGTCGCCTGCTCGCCCAGCGCATCGTCTTTCTCGGGGAACAGGTGACGGAGGACCTCGCCAACCTGATCATCGCCCAGCTCCTGCACCTCGAGTCCGAGGATCCCGACAAGGACGTCAGCCTCTACATCAACTCCCCTGGGGGCTCGGCCTACGCTGGCCTGGCGATCTACGACACGATGCAGTTCATCAAGCCTGACGTGCAGACGATCTGTTACGGGATCGCAATGTCGGCGGGCTCGTTGATCCTCACCGGCGGTGCCAAGGGCAAACGGATGGCGTTGCCCAACAGCCGCGTCCTGATCCACCAGCCGAGCGGCGGCTTCGAAGGTCAGTCGAGCGACATCGAGATCCATGCCAAAGAGATCCTCGAGCTGCGTGAGCGGCTCGACGGCATCTACGTCACCCACACCGGCCAGTCTCGCGAGCAGATCCACGAAGACATGGAACGCGACAAGTTCTTCCAGCCGCCGGAAGCAGTCGAGTACGGCCTGATCGATCGCGTGATCGAATCGCACGAGTTCACGCCGCAGCCGGCCGGGTTCAGCCAGAACGGCGGCGGCTGAGCGCGCGCGGGCGACTTTGACCCCGCTATAGCGGGGTCAAAGTCCTCAGCGGCATCCGGCGACGATCAGTCGCAGCCCGACGTCGAGCTCGGGGACCGAGCGCAGGTAACCATGGCGCTCGTCCCAGGCGTCGCTCTCGAGGTCGGCGCGCAGCGCGGTGAGCCCGCGCTCGGTCTCCTCGGGCTCCATCAGGTGCCAGACCGAGCTGGCACGGCGCACCTGCGGATCGAGGTGCATCTCCGGCCGATCCCAGAGGCCGCAGAAGAAGCCGTCCTCGCAGCCGCGCGGGATCGGGACCGACTCGATCGCGGCGCCGGGCAGCAGCGCCGCCAGCTGCTCGATCGACGGCATCGCTGCGGCGTGGATCTCGAGCGCGCGCGGGAAGTAGTCGCGAACCAGCCACAGCTCCGTCAGCGGCTGGGGGTCGAAGGTTAGGAGGACCAGCCGTTCCCGAGCGACGCGCGCCATCTCCGCCAGGCCGGCCGCCGGATCCGCCCAGTGGTGGACGGTGATGATCGCCATCGCCGCGTCGAAGCTGTCGTCTTCGAACGGCAGGTCTTCGGCGCTTGCCTGGATCGCCGCCGCCGCGCCGGCCGGTCGCTGGTCGATCATCACTCGCGAGGGCTCCACCGCCGTCACCTCGCGGTCGGTCGGCTCGTACGAGCCGGTTCCAGCGCCGACGTTGAGCACCGTGCGGGCGTCGCCGAGCGCCACCTCGATCCGCGCCTCGATCCGGGGGTCGGGGCGCCTCACATCGCGGTAGCCGACCCCGATGCTGTCGTAGGCGGCCTCGCTCACGGACGGTGTCCTACGAACCGCCGAGGCGTCGCCAGGCCCAGGCGCCGGCGATCGCGGCGGCGACACCCGAGAGGGCTCCGCTGACCCCGGCGCGCCGCGTTTCCGGCTCGCGGGCACCGAGACCGAAGACGATTGCGTCTGCCGCGTCTACGGCCGCGCCCGCCAGCGCCGCTGAGCGCAGCGCGACCGTGTTGTCGCGGGCCGCCATCGCGAGCAGTCCGAGCGCGATGTCGCGGCCGCCGACGATCCGACCCAGCACCAGCCGGGTGCTATCCGCCTCGGTGAAGCCAAGCGCCCTCAGAGCCGGCCGGGTCGCCACCAGCGCGCCGACCCCAATCCCGATGCGCCCAGCGGCGATCGCCAGCGCCACCTGCCGCCCGAGCGGGTCGATTCGTCGTCGAAACACGCCTCCAATCTAGCCTCGATCCCTAGCTCTCGGCGAAAACGAGCTCCGCGCCGTCATCCGCGAGGGGAGGCATTCTTGCGGGCGTGGAGCGCGAGACGTCCCCAACCGCCACCTCCTCGATCGTGCGCCCTCGCGAAGTTGCGCGCGCCGTCACGCCGCTCGAGCTGTTCTTCGATCTCGTCTACGTATTCACGGTCAGCCAGCTCGCCCACCACTTGCTCGCCCATGTGGATGCTCGCGGCGCGATCGAGACGCTGGTCCTCACCCTCGCGGTCATGTACGCGTGGTTCATGACGGTATGGACCTCGAACTGGCTCAACGGCGACCGCCAGCCCGTGCAACTGCTGCTGCTCGGATTGATGTTCGCCAGCCTGCTGATGTCTACGTCGGTGTCGGAGGCATTTGGCGATCGCGCCGGCCTGTTCGTAGTTGGCTACCTCTCGATCCAGGTGGGGCGGACGGTGTTCGCCGTCGTGAGCTTTCGCGACCACCGGCTGCACGGGCATTTCGTCAACGCGTTGGTTTGGGAGATCGGCACCGGGCTGATCTGGATCGCGGGAGTGGTCGCAGATGGGGATGAACGTCTCGTGCTCTGGGCTGTGGCCACGCTGATCACCTATGGCGGCGTGATCGCGGGCCACCCGCTTCCCGGCCGCAGGAGTCCTTTCAGCTCCGACAGCCAGATCTACGCCGAGCACCTGCTCGAGCGCTTCCGGCTGTTCTTTCTGATCGCCCTGGGTGAGACGGTCCTCACCATCGGCAACGCGTTCGCCGATCAACCTGTTCAAGCAGATCGCCTACTCGTTCTCGCGGTCGCGTTCGCCGGCACCGTCGCACTGTGGTGGTGCTACTTCCACCGCGCCGAGGAGATCGGCATGAACGCGGTCGAGGGCGCCGCCGACGCATCGCGGATAGTGGGCCTCGGCAACTACACCCTGATCGCGATGGTCATCGGCATCATCGCGATCGCCGTCGGCGACGAGCTGGCGATCGCCCATCCCCACGACCCCAATACCGCCAACACCATCGCGCTGATCTTCGGCGGCCCGGCGATCTTCCTGCTGGCTCAGCTGGTGTTCATGCGCCGGGCAACCGCCCGCACGCCCCGACCTCGGGTCCTCGCCTGCATTGGGTTGGTGGCGCTGGGATTTGCGACCGCACCGCTCAGCCTCCTCGCCGCGGTGATCGCATCGAGCGGCGTTCTGGCCGCGGTCGCGATCTCCGATACCCGGCTCGAGCCGAGCCCTCCGAGCGGTTCCCAGGCCGCCCCTAGAGCCGACGCCCGGACTTGAACCGGGGACCCCTTCATTACGAATGAAGTGCTCTACCAACTGAGCTACGCCGGCGAATCGGCCTCATTCTAGGAAAGGAGTGGTGCTGGCTCCGCCTCCTGGCTAGCCCGTCTCTCAATTTGTCTCTTAATTTCGGGTCCAAATCCCGCTCCCGGGTTCCCTTGTCGCCGGCCTGGGGATATTGACCTCGCCCTCGTCGCGCCGGGGGCCTTTGTTTGCCGCTGGCCAAGAACCCGGATCGCCGAGACGAGTTGAGACGCGGCGTGTCTATCCGGCGATGTACTGGAGCCCGACAGCCGTCTCCAGATCGGAGGACATCGCGTTCAGCGAGACATCCCAGGTCTGATCTCCGACGGTGCCGTCGACCTTCACGTGGCCCCACTTCTGGAAGGCTTCGACCGAAGCGCGCGTGTGGGGGCCGAACTCGCCGTCGATCTCGCCCGGACCCGTGCCCCATTGGTCGACGGCTCCGTTAGTCAGGACTTCCTGCAGAGGCAGAACCGCGTCGAGCTCCGAGCCCTGCTGCAGCACCGGCATCGGGCCACCGTCGGGAAGCGCGCTCCACGTCGCGGGACCGACGATTCCGTCGACCGCCAAAGGTGGGGAGGATGACTGGAAGTCCTTCACGGCCTGCTGCGTCGCCGGTCCGAAGGCGCCGTCCACCACAACGCTCAGGTTGGGCGTACGACGCAGAGCGCGCTGGGCGCGCTTTACGGCGTCGCCCTTTGCGCCCAATTTGATCGTGGGCTGATTCACATTTGGCATCGTTGCTACCTCCACTCGTTGGTCGATCGCCTTGCGCAGCCACCCAAGGGCAGGCCGCTAGCCAGCGCGTCACCAGACTCTGCCGCTTGGGAGTCGGCGGTCGAGGTGCGGCTGAATTGAGTACTTAAGATGACCTGACTTTAGCCTAAACCGGGCGCTGGCGGGGACCCGTCCCGGTGACGACTACCACCAGGCAAGAGCGGCTAGAGGGGCTTGAAAGGGAGATGGCCGGACGGCTCGACCAGCACGACAGGGAAGCCGGATTCAGAGGGCCGCGCCTAGCCGACGGTCACTACGAATGAAGTGCTCTACCAATTGAGCTACGCCGGCGAATCGGCCTAGGAGCCGACGGGGAGAGCGCCGTTGGCGGGTGGTTCTAGCGCCGCCTGGCGACGAAGGCGATCGACTGGCCGGAGCGAGAGCAGCTGACGGCGATGCCGCGGTCGGTGCGGGCGCTGAGGCAATGGTAGGAACGAGTCAGGCAGGAGCTGCGGGAGGCGCCGGCGGGTGCGGAGCAGGAGCGCTCTCGTTGCCAGCCGTACATCACCTGCCGCGCCTGGTCGCAGGGGATGGCGGTTGCGCGCAGCGCCTTGGCTTCGGTGGAGTGGGCGTCGCAGCTCTTCGCGGCGGCGCCGGTGGGCGCAGTCGAGGTCCGCGCTCGCGATGGCGCCCTCTCGGTCTGCGTCGATCCCTCGTCCGATGACCCACCGCACCCGCCCAGCAGCGCGCTGGCCAGGGCGACGGCGGCGAGTGGGGCGGCGAGCCTCATCGGTTCGCCGCCAAACCTACCCCTCGGCGATCTCCTTCACCGGCTCGATCGGTTGCAGATGGCCGCAGACGGGGCAGTCGGGCTCCGGCACCACCGGCTCGCGCTTGATCTCCATCGTCCGCAGGTCGTAGATGTGAGCGACGCCGAGCGTCGAGGGCTGGGCGAGCCCGGTGATCAGGTGCATCACGTCGAGGCCGACCTGACCGCCGATCAGTCCGCAAGCCGGCCCCAGCGTCGCCGCCGGCGACGGTTTGGCGCGGCGCTGGTCGACCGCCACATCGAAGAGCGGGTACTCGCGCCGGTAGGCGGTCTCCTGGCAGGCGAAGCAGCCGGTCTTCCCCGGCACGTACAGCGGCCCGACCCGCGCGATCGGCGGGAAGTGGCTCATCGTTATGTAGGGAATGCCGGCCTCGAAGCAGGCCGAGTTGCACCAGCGCTCGATGTCGTGCGCCGGCCAGTCGGCGGCGTCGATGACGACGTCGGCGCCGGCGATGAAGTCGGCGATCTCCGCTTGGCTCTCCAGCCGCCGCGCCGTCGAGGTCACCCGCATCCCCGAGTTGAAGGCGCGCAGCCGCGCCGTCGCCGCCTCCACCTTCAGCAGGCCGACGTCGGCCTCGGTGTAGAGGATCTGGCGGTTGAGGTTGCTGGCCTCGACGCGGTCGCCGTCGATCAGCCACATCTCGCCGATGCCGCAGCAGGCCAGGGACCAGGCGGCCCAGCCCCCCAGGCCACCCACCCCCAGCACCGCCACCTTTGCCTCCCGAAGCCTGCGCTGGCACTCCGACGGCGTCAGCGCCTGGGTGCCGATGTCGCTGAAGTAGCGGAGCTGGCGATCGAAACGCGCCAGCTCGGTCGCGGGCAGGAGGTCGTCGTCCGCCGCGTCCTCGACGACCTCCAGCTCCTGCAGCTGGGAGATCAGGTCGGCGACCTCCTCCTCGCCGAACTCCTCATGCAGTTGCTCGAGCGTGTGCTCCCCGTCGAGCGCGTCGAGCAGCTGCCGCTGTTCCTCGTTCGGCTTCTCGATCCGGATGTCGTTGTCGGCACTCGGCCGCATCAAATAGACGTCGCCATCGGGCGAGCCGATCGGCTCCGTCGTGCGCTTGATCCGCGGTCTACGCATCGCTCCCCCGTCGAGATTCCCCCGCCCGGTCTCCCCAGAATGGGCTGGCGGCTGTCTTTGGTGGAGACCATTTCAGCGATAGAAACGGTTCCGATAGTGAAATCTACCCCAGCGCGAAGGAGATCTAGCCAGCGAGCGCCTTGGCGCGGGCGAACGCGGCGTCGATCATCGGCACCGTCAGCTTGCCCGTGAAGGTGTTCTGCTGGCTCGGGTGGAAGCAGCCGAGCAGCCGCCAGCGGCCGAGGTCGGCCTCGGCGCCGTGGCCGAAGCGGGGCCTGGGGCGGGGAACGTCGGCCCCGAGTGTCCGGGCGGCGCGGAGGACGCCGTCCCAGGCGAAGGCCCCGAGGGCGACGACGACGCGGCAGCGCTCCAGCAACTCCAACTCGCGCTCGAGGTAGGGAAGGCAGTTGTCGCGCTCCTCCGTGGTCGGCTTGTTGGCCGGCGGGGGGCAGCGGACGACGGCGGTGACGTAGGCATCGATCAGGCGCAGCGAGTCACCGCGGCGCTCCGACTCGGGGCGGCTGGCGTAGCCGGCCCGGTGCAGGGCGGCGTAGAGCCACTCCCCCGAGCGGTCGCCGGTGAACATGCGCCCGGTCCGGTTGGCGCCGTGGGCGGCCGGCGCCAGGCCGACGATCGCCAACCGCGCCCGCGGGTCCCCGAAGCCATCCAGCGGCTTCGCCCAGTAGTCCTGACCTCGATAGCGCCGCGGCGGCTCCGCCGCGCAGGCCTCGCGCCACTCGACCAGCCGCGGGCAGCGGCGGCAGGCGTGAACCTCGTCCGCCAACGCGGCGAGCGACCCGGCGCTGGCTTTGCTCATAGGCTTGACCGCCTCTCCATGGCCCGGAACCAAATCACGAACCCCCCCGCCCCCGCCGACGGGCCTCAAAGCGGACGAATAGTCCGCTTTGAGGCCCGTCGGCGGGGGCGGCGCGGCGCGGCGGGCTTCGCCGCCGCGCTTGTCTGTGTGGCGCTCGCCGCCGCGGGGTGCGGCGGGGGCGGGAGCACCACGACCGCCGTCCCCGACAAGGCCGGCGATGCGGAAATCCTCAACAACGTCCTCAGCCGCGAGCTGGCGGCGGTTCGGGCCTACGAGCGGATGCTGCCGTTGCTGCGCGGCCCCGCCCTCGCCAGCGCCCGCGAGTTCCGCGCTCAGGAACAGGAACACGTCGACGCGATCGTCAAAGCGCTGCGCGGCCTTGGCGAAAAAGCCGAGCCCGAAGAGGAAGAGATCGAAAGCGAGGGACTGAAGACTGAAGCTGACGCGCTCGCATTCCTCTACGAAGTCGAAAGCGTCTCGGTCGCCAACGACCTGCGGGCGATCTCCCACCTCACCTCCCCCTGGCCGCGCTCGCTGCTTGGATCGATCGCCGCCAACCAGGCCCAGCACCTGGTTCTGCTGCGGCGGGCGCTCGGCGCCGACACCGCCGAATCGATCGCGGAGGCATTTGAGGACGGCACGACGCCCGCGCCGTCGGGGATCATGCCCGAATGACCGGCCCCCTCTACGCGATCGGCCGCTTCTGCTCGCGTCATCACTATCCGGTCATCGCCGTCTGGGTGGTCCTGGCGATCGCCCTCGTTCTGATCGGCCAGGCCGGCGGCAGCAAGACCAGCGAAAACCTGACCCTGCCGGGCACCGACTCGACCACGGCGACGGAACTGCTGGAAGACAACCTGCCCGAGCAGGCCTACGGCAGCAACCCGCTGGTGATCGAAGCGCTGCAGGGCAAGCTGACCGACCCCAAGTACAGCGCCGCCGTCGCCGAAACCGTCAAGCGCCTGGAAAAGCTCGGCGACGTCAACTCGGCGATCAGCCCGCTGAGCCGGGAGGGCGCGGAAGCCGGCCTGCTCAGCGAGGACCAGACGATCGGCTACATCCCGGTTGTGCTCGGCATTGGACCGGGCGAAATCGACGAGGAGCAGGCTGAACGGATCCTCGACTCGGCCGAGCCGGCCCGCGCGGCCGGCCTGCACACCTCCGTCGGCAGCTACGTCGGTCAGCAGCTCTCGAAGCCCTCGACCGAGGTTAGCGAGGCGATCGGCCTCGCCGCCGCGGTGGTGATCCTGCTCTTCGCCTTCGGCACCGCGACGGCGATGATGCTGCCGATCGCCTCGGCGGTGATCGGCCTCGCCTGCGCGCTCTCGATCATCCGCCTGCTCGAGCACGCGATCCAGATACCGGGAGTGGCCTCGACCCTGGCGACGATGATCGGGCTCGGCGTCGGCATCGACTACGCGCTGTTCATCGTTACCCGGCACAAACTCCAGCTCGCCGACGGGATGGAGCTGCGGGAGTCGATTGCCCGCGCGACCGCGACCGCGGGCGGCGCCGTCGTCTTCGCCGGCTTCACCGTTGTCATTGCCCTCTGCTCGCTCGCCTTCGCCGGCATCCCGCTGGTCAGCACCCTCGGCTTCACGGCGGCGATCGCCGTGGTCGTCGCCGTCTGCGCCGCGACGACGCTGCTGCCGGCGATGCTGGGGGCGCTCGGGCCGCGCATCAACTCGCTGCGGGTCAAGCTCGGCAAGACCCACCCCGACGACAAGAAGCCGCACGGATGGCTGCGCTGGGCGGACGGGGTGGCGGCCCGCCCCTGGCGCTCGGCGATCGCCGCCCTGGCCGTTCTGGTCGTGCTGGCGCTGCCGATCTTCCAGCTCGAGCTGGGACAGAACGACGTCGGCGCCCTGCCCAAGGACACGACCTCGCGCCAGGCCTACGAAGGCCTCAACCGCGGCTTCGGCCCGGGCCTCAACGGGCCGCTCTTGGTCGCCTCCGAGTTCAAGTCGCCGGCCGAAGCGAAACAGGTGCTGCCGGGTCTGCAGAAAGCGATCGACGGCGCCGACGACGTAGATGCGGTGGGCGAACCGACCCTCGACAAGCCGGGGACGGTGGCGGTCTTCACGGTGATCTCGAAGTCGGAGCCCTGGGCCGACGAGACGGTCGACCTGGTCGAAGACCTGCGCGACACCGTGATCCCGAAGGCGCTGCAGGGGACCGCCGCGCACGCCTATGTCGGCGGCCAAACCGCCGGCTATATCGACCTCGCGACCCAGATCAGCGACAAGCTGCCGCTGATGATCGCGATCGTCGTCGCGCTCAGCTTCATCGTCCTGCTGGTCGCCTTCCGCTCGCTGCTGGTGCCGGTCAAGGCGGCGGCGATGAACCTGATCTCGGTGGCGGCGGCCTACGGGGTGGTGACCGCGGTCTTCCAGCTCGGCTGGGGCGCCTCGCTGATCGGGCTCGATCACTCGATCCCGATCGTCAGCTTCGTGCCGCTACTGATGTTCGCGATCCTCTTCGGGCTCTCGATGGACTACGAGGTCTTCCTGCTGACGCAGATGCGCGAGCACTACAAGCAGTACGGCGACGAGCGCCGCGCCGTGGTCGAAGGGCTCGCCAACACCGGCCGGGTGATTACCTCCGCCGCGGCGATCATGGTCTGCGTCTTCACCAGCTTCGTCCTCAACGGCGACCCGGTGGTGAAGGAGTTCGGGGTCGGGTTGGCGGTGGCGATCGCGATCGACTCGACCCTGGTCCGCTGCCTGCTGGTGCCGGCGGTGATGGTCCTGCTCGGCAAGCGCGCCTGGTGGCTCCCCCGCTGGCTGGACCGCATCATCCCCCACATCAGCATCGAGGGCGAGGACTACTTCGCCAAGCGCGACGCCGAGCTCGCCGCCGACGGGCCTGAAAGCGGACATATAGGCCGCTCTGAGGCCCATCGGCCAGACTGAGGGGGTGTTCCCGCTTAACTTGCCGAATGCGTTGACGTTGTTGCGCATTTTGGCGGTGCCGGTGGTGGTGGTTGCGCTTTTGGGGGAGACGCCGAATGGGGACGCGTTGGCGGCCGCGGTTTTCGCCCTGGCGGCGCTGACCGACGGGCTCGACGGCTACTTCGCCCGCTCGCGCGACGCCGTCACCACCTTCGGCAAGCTGATGGACCCGCTCGCCGACAAGCTGCTGGTCACCGGGGCGCTGATCTCGCTGGTCTCACTCGACCGGCTCGAAGCCTGGGTGGCGATGGTGATCATCGCCCGCGAGATCGCCGTCACCATCCTCCGCACGATCGCCGCCGAGCGCGGCATCGTGATCGCCGCCAGCTGGCTGGGCAAGCTGAAGACGGTGCTGCAGATCGCCGCCGTGATCGCCCTGATCGTCGCCGACCCGGCGCCGCTCGGCGTCGACCTGCTCGTCTACGCGGCGCTGATCGTCACCGTGCTCAGCGGCGCTGACTACTTCTTCGGACTAAGGCGCCGGATCGAGCAGCAACAGCGAGAGCGCGCCGGCGCGATTCCCGGCTGAGCGCAGGGGAGTCAGGTGACCCTCCCCCGGAGGCTCCCGGACGGACGCCCCGAGCCCAAGCGGCTCGATCAGCTGCGCGACGGCCTCCGGGGGAGGGTCACCTGACTCCGGCCCCCTCCAGCCACTCGCGCATCGTCTGGTGGTGCGCCTGGTGCTCGCCGCTGGTCAGCTCCGCCCGCAGCTCGCCGAGGGTGCCGTGGCGCTCGGCGACGACGTTGTGGCGATGGATCGTCTCCAGGTTCTCCTGGCGCGCCATCACGAAGGCGTCGTCCGGCAGGTCGGGATAGCCCTCGACGACCTGGCGCACCATCTCCCGCACGCAGTCCTCGACGAAGCGCGGCTGTTCGTGGGCCTTGACGACGACCGACAGCTCGTCCGGCCGCTTCATCAGCTCGTAGATCTCCGAGCTCATCGAGCTCTCCACTATCCGCAGCAGCTCCGGTGCGTCGATCCAGGCCGGCCCCCCCTCGGGGCAGCCGACGTGGAGGGTGCCGATGCCGCGCTGGTTGTGGGTGGCGATCGGCACTGCCTCAACGACCCGCTCGACGTCCTCCGGCCCGAAGCCCTGCTCGGCCAGGCGCTCGCGGGCGAGGCCGGCGACCATCTCCTGCGCGCAGGGGCAGGCGGTCATGCCCTGGGCCTGGACGCCGGTCAGCGTCCGCGTGCCCCGCTCGGAGTCGACCGCGGTCCCGAAGAGGACGTAGATCTCCTGGGTCGGCTTGCCGCTCTCCGGCGTCGTCGCGGTTTCCGGGTAGCGGGCGGTGACCGAGACCTCGGCCCTCAGCCCGCCCTGCCGCTCCCGCACGCGCTGGGCGACGTGGGCCGCCAGCACCTCGGCCTTGAAGGCCTCGCCCAGCACGACTTCGTCGATCGCCTCGCCGACGATCTCCTCGAAGCGGGACATGTGGACGCCCGCCTGCTGCGGGTTGAGGTCGACGAAGCACTCGAACTCGGCGTAGAAGAGGTTCTCGCCTCCGTCGGCTTTGACCCGGATCACCTTCTCGACCCCGGTGACGCCGACCCGGGAGAGGCTGACCTGCGTCGCCGGCAGGGAAGCCTGTACGTCGGGTGCGGTCGTGGCGGTCGGCTGGCTGGCCATCGGCTTATGAAGCGTAAGCGACCGCGACCGTCGGCGGTCCCGCCGGTTGCGGCCCGTGGCAGCCGCACCGCTTCCGGGGACCCATTGCGGAGGATCTTCCGCCTATACTTCGGCGCGGTCGGAGCTTTAGGGCCGGCCTCCTCGGGAATGGGGGAGAGGAGCGCAGCGGAGGGAAATGACCATCGAACCGCTGGAGTCGGTGAGCGACGTCATCGAGCGCGACGGGGAGGACAACCCGATCACGGAGATCGAGGAGCTACGCGGGCTCGTCGCTCTCGGACGCGAACGCGGCTACCTCACCTTCGAGCAGATCGCCGTCACCCTCGAGGAGGTCGAGATCACCAAGGAGCAGGTCTCCGACCTGCACGCCCACCTCGTCGAGCACGGCGTCGACGTGATCGCCGAGGACGGGGTCAGCGCCTACAAGGAGCAGCGCGGCAGCGACACCAACGGGCAGGCGAAAAAAGCCGAGCTTGACCTGACGGTCGAGCCGAGCCTCGATTCGCTGCGGCTCTACCTGCGCTCGATCGGCAAAGTCGAGCTGCTGACGGCGGCGCAGGAGGTCGAACTGGCGCAACGGATCGAGCGCGGCGACATGCTGGCGAAGCGGCAGATGGTCGAGGCCAACCTGCGCCTGGTCGTCTCGATCGCCAAAGGCTATTTGGGTCGCGGACTCAGCTTCCTCGACCTGATCCAGGAGGGCTCGTTGGGGTTGATCCGGGCGGTGGAGAAGTTCGACTACCGGCGCGGCTACAAGTTCTCCACCTACGCGACCTGGTGGATCCGCCAGGCGGTTACGCGGGCGATCGCCGACAAGGCGCGGACGATCCGCATCCCCGTCCACATGGTCGAGAAGTTGAACCGGGTCGCCCACGTCGAGCGCCAACTCGTGCAGAAACTGGGGCGCGAGCCGGAGCCGGCTGAGATCGCCGAGGAGCTGCGCTGGCCGGTCGCCGACGTGCGCGACATCCTCCGCGTCTCCCAGCTGCCGGTCTCACTGGAGAAACCGGTCGGCGACGAGGACGAATCCGAGCTCGGTGACTTCGTCGCCGACGACGCGGTCCTGGAGCCGTTCGAGGAAGCGAGTGAGCACCTACAGAAGGAGGGCGTTCGTAAGGCGCTTGAGGCGCTGCCCGAACGCGAGCGCCAGGTGATCGAACTTCGCTATGGCCTCTCCGGCGCCGAGCCGCTAACCCTGGAGGAAGTGGGCCGCACCTTCGGCGTCACCCGCGAGCGAATCCGCCAGATCGAGAACAACACGCTGAAAAAGCTGAAGCGCTTGCCAGAGGCGCAGATGCTTCGAGAAGCTGGCTGAGTCCCAATCCGGTCCCGGTAGGGGTTTCGCTTAACTTTTTCGAGAAACGCTGCCGGCGTCCGCGAGCCGCCCCGCCGAAAAAGTACAAGACGCTTCACCCCTACCGGGACCGGATTGGATAGACGCGTCAGTCGTCAGTCTGCGACTGGTTCGAGGATGAAGAGGGCGATGTTGCGGTTGGTCTTCGCCTCGTAGTCGTCGAAGCCGGCGTACTGCTGGTTCGACTTGCGCCAGAGGTCGGCACGCTCCTCACCCTCGGCGACCCGCGCTCGGACCTTCCCCCGCTTGCGTCCCACCTCGACCTCGGCGTCGGGGTTGGCTTTGAGGTTGAGCGCCCAGGCCGGGACGCGGTCGTTGCCGGCGTTGGAGCCGATCACGATGAGGCGATCGCCGTCGGCCAGGTAGACGACCGGCGCCGTGCGCGGTTGGCCGGACTTGCGTCCGGTCGTGGTCAGCAGCAGCACCGGCGCCCGGCCGACCCTGCCGCCGATCCGCCCGCCGCTCACGCGGTATACCGGGACGTTCAGCTTCCCGGTCCAGCGCAGTGCCGTGGCGCCCATCGAGGTCGAGAGGCGGGAGTAGAAGCGGTCGCTGGGCACGGCGGCGAGTATTCCACGCCAACCTCCGCCCCGCGTGGTTCCTTTGGCACCCATATCGCGACAAAGGAACCACGCGCGGGGTGGGGGCGCTACTCGTGGGGGCTATTTCACCGCCGCGAGCAGGGTGTTGGACGCGCCTTTCATCCCGGCTTTGTTGGGATGGATCGGCGCCGCCAACTGGTTCGGCACGAGCGGTTCGACCCAGCGGGTCGAGCTGCTCTTGCAGGCGTCGTGGCCGATGCTGGCCTGGTACCAGTTGACCAGGGTGGCGCCGTTGGCCGCCGCCTGGGTCGCCAGCATCGAGTTGAGCCGCTGCTCGGTCGCCCGCAGGTAGGGGGCGTCGGTGAAGCTGACGGGCATCTGCGGCCAGCAACCGCTCCCGGTCTCGGGGAAGATCGCCGGGTAGTTGAGGACGTAGATTTTCGCCGCGGGGGAGCGGGCGTGAATGCCCTGCAGCACCGCCGCCACTTTCGGCGCCGTCGCTTCGATCCGTTCCGCCAGCTGGTCTTTGCCGCCGGAGGCGTATTTGCTTTTGCAGGGTGAGCTGAACGGGTTGAGGGTGATGCAGCTCTGGGCGACTTCGGAGAAGCCGATGTCGTTGCCGCCGATCGTCAGCGAGACGACGGTGGTGCTCGCGTCGAGCGAGTTGAACTGCGGCGGGTTGGGCCCGTCCGGGTCGACGTTCTGCGGCTGCGTCATGTGATCGGTCTTGGCGCCGCTACAGCTCGGGTCGCGCAGGGTCAGGCCGATGCTCGGCGCGGCCAGGTGCGGGTAGTTGCTGTCGGACTTGAGACAGCCCAGCGGCAGCACCGGGTTGGGAATGAACGGCCCGGCGGTGTAGGAATCGCCGAGCGAGACGTAGTTGGCGCCTCGCGCTCCCGCGGCGGCGACGGCGAGGACGACCAGCGCCGCAACGACCAGCGCCAGCGCCCGTAGCGACAGGCGGTGGCGGGACGCATTGAAGGCATTCATCGAGCTCTCCTTCTGCTTGTTTGGCCCCCGCCTCCTTCCCTGGTTCTCTAATGCTCAATCTTGCTGCGTCTTAAACGTGCGGCAAACGGCGTGCTCGAGTCGGCTTCGCTCTCGCAGTAGCCGGCCGCTCAGCGCCCGAGGGCAAGCTGGCGACCCTCGTCCTTGAGCTTCAACATGCGCTTGTCGGCCGCCCGCAACAGCGTCTCCAGGTCGCCTCCGTCGTCGGGGAAGACCGCCCAGCCGACCGAGGCGGTGGGGACCGGGCCCGGGGCGTCGGATTCGCGCAGGCCGACGGCGGTGCGGATCGCTTCGGCCATGCGCTGGGCGCCCTCGCCCTGGGCGCCGGGGGCGATCACGGCGAACTCGTCGCCGCCGATCCGCGAGAGGGTGTCTCCCGCGCGCAGGATCGCGTCGGTGCGCGCGACGACCTCGCAGAGGACCGCGTCGCCGACCTGGTGACCGTGACGGTCGTTGACTCCCTTGAAGTCGTCGAGGTCGAGGATCAGCAGCGCCAGCGGGCTTTCGTCGACGCCGCGGCGGCGCCCGCGCGGCCTGGTCCGCGCCTCCAGCTCGCGCTGCAGGTTGGCGTCGAAGGCGCGGCGGTTGCCGATGCCGGTGAGCGGGTCGCGGTTGGCGAAGTCGCGCTGGCGCGCCTCGGCGTCGAGGAGGCGGCGTTTCAGGCCGACCATCACCCAGGCGGCGGCGAGGTAGCCGGCGGCGAGGGCGAGGTAGCGCGGCAGGTAGGCGTTCTCGATCGCCCGCTCGTCGTAGAGCAGCGGCGTGCCGGCGGCGAGGATCAGCTCGATCGAGAGCGGCCAGGCCCAGCGGGCGGGGAAGAAGAAGGCCGCGTAGAGCAGCGAGCAGACCAGCAGCGGCTCGATGTAGCTGAGCGAGGCGCCGGTCAGGTAGAGGCCGACCCCGGCGACCGGGATCGTCAACACCATGCCGATCGCCAGCGCGTCCATCGAGGCGCGCTGCCAGGGGATCGCCCCGGTGACGCTGCCGACACCGTAGAGGAAGGTGAGCGCGCTCACCCCGAGCACCCAGGGAAGACCCTCGTGGATGGCGCCGGGCAGGAAGGCACCGCCGGCGCCGACCAGGGAGGCGACGATCCAGAGCCCGCCGGAGATGCGGCCCATCCGGGCGCGCTCGTCGGGGGCTTCGGCGAAGCCGCCTATCGGTGCGCTGTCGGTCGCGTGCGTCGACACGTCATATGTGATCGGCGGTCGAAAGCGGATCCTTGACTATTCGACAAAACGCACCTTTGGGCCCGCACCTCTAATCTTTTTTGCTCTGAGTTTTTTGATCAACAACCCGAAGGGATGGGAGAAATGGCTTCCAAACTCAAAGCTCTAGGACTCGTACTCACCGCGCTCGTCGCGGCGAGCACGGTGACTGCGTCGGCGGCTCAGGCCGGAGAATTCACAGCGGAAAACTACCCGGCGACAATCACAGGCGCGCAGCTGTCAAAACATCAGTTCACCTTCTTTGGCGGCAACACCGTGAACTGCAACGTCGCCACGTTCCACGGAAAACTGGCCGCGGCCGCTGAAACCCTGACAGTCGGTGCTGAATACGGCGAATGCTCCACAGAAGGCGGCGGGGCTGTGACGGTCAAAATGACCAGCTGCGACTACGTGTTCCACGCTGGCGAAACACTCGAAATGGACCGGGTCGACGGTTCGCTGGACGTGAAATGCAACAAAGCGGGCGACGGGATCTTCTTCGAAGACCCCGAAACCGGCTGCAACGTGAAGATCCTGCCCCAGGGCACCCTCTCCACATTGGTGTACACAAACCACACAGAAGCCAGCGACTACGACGTCGACATCAGCCTCGCCAACATCAAATACAACCAGAACGCCCAATGCCCAGGTGGCGAAGGGATGTTCTTCAACGGCACGTACACCGGCAAAAGCACAATGACCGGCGATTACGAAGGGGGAGGAACCGGCGTGTCCGTCGACTGACGACACCCTCGCGCGCGCCGGTATCCGGCGCGCGCGATCCCCTCAGCCGGCCTCGGAATACGCTGGCTCGGCGCCGCGCTCCTCCTGCTCGGCCGCGGCTTCGGCGCTGCCCGCGGGGGCGACGTCCCGCAGCACGAAGATCGCGATCGCAGCCGCGATCGCCGCCAGGCAGGCGCCGAGCAGGTAGGCCAGGTGGTAGCCGGAGGTCAGGGCCGAGGCCCGGGAGGCGCCGTCGTCGAGCAGGCTCTGGGTGCGCTCGGTCGAGAGGGTCGCCAGCACGGCGAGGCCGATCGCACCGCCCACCTGCATGCTGGTGTTGACCAGGCCGGAGGCGAGGCCGGAGTCGCTCGGCGTCGCCCCCGACATCGCCAGGGTCATGATCGCCGGGAAGGAGGTGCCGACGCCGACGCCGATCAAAAGGAACGGCGGCAGCAGGTCAAGCAGGTAGTTGCCGTCGACCGGGGTGCGGGCGAAGAGCAGCAGGGCGACGACGACAAGGCAGACGCCGGGGATCAACGTCGTGCGGGGCCCGAAGCGCATGATCAGCTTTTCGGAGAAGCCCAGCGACAGCGTCCCCATCACGATCGTCGTCGGCAGGAAGGCAAGGCCGACGTCGAGGGCGCTGTAGTCGAGCACCCGCTGCAGGTAAAGGGCGCCGAGGAAGAACATCCCGAACATGCCGGCGACGAGCAGCGCTTGCAGCACATTGGCGCCGGCGACGTTGCGCGAGCGGAACAGCCGCAGCGGCATCAGTGGGTTGGCGATCCGGGTTTGGCGGAACACAAAGGCGGCGAGCAGGGCCGCGGAGACGGCGCTGAGGACGAGCGTGCGGGTGTCCCCCCAGCCCCACTCGGTGATCTGCAGGATCGTGAAAACACCCAGCATCAGCGAGGCGGTAATCAGGGCGGCGCCGGGAAAGTCGGCACCCTCGCGCAGGCCGATTCCCTTGTGGCCCTCGACCAGGCGCAGCGCCAAATAAGCGGTGCCGACGCCGATCGGCAGGTTGATCAGGAAGATCCAGTGCCAGCTGATCGCCTCGGTGAGGACGCCGCCGGCCAGCAGCCCGATCGAGCCGCCGGCGGAGGCGACGAAGCCGTAGACGCCGATCGCTTTCGCTTGGTTCCCCGGCTCGGGGAACATGGTCACGATCATCCCCAGGATCACCGCCGAGGCCATCGCGCCGCCGGCGCCCTGGACGAAGCGGGCGCCGACCAGCATCCCCTGGCTCTGGGACAGAGCGCAGACCAGCGATGCGCAGGTGAAGATCGCCAGGCCGAAGAGGAAGACGCGGCGCTGGCCGACCAAGTCCCCGATTCGCCCCGCCAGCAGCAGCAGGCCGCCGAAGGGGATCATGTAGGCGTTGATCACCCAGGCCAGGTTGTTCTGGGAGAAGCCGAGGTCGTCCTGGATCGAGGGCAGGGCGACGTTGACGATCGTCGCGTCGAGGACGATCATCAGCATCCCCGCGCAGAGCACGTAGAGGGCAAGCCAGCGGGTGCGGTCGCTATGGGCGTTGTAGTTGGCGGTTGCGGTGGTGTTCACGTCGGTGCCTCCTGGCCGTGGGGGTTCTGGCCGAACGGTCAAGTTAGAGAGTCGGGACTCTCGCCCTCGAAGTAGCCGACGGCGCTGTCGCGGCGGACCATGACGTCGGTCTCGGGGTCGCCGGTCCAGATGCCGACCTTGTCGCTGTCGGGGTAGACGGTGGCGGTGGGGACGACGACGGTGGAGAACATCAGCACCCGCGCGATCGCCTCGGTTTCGTTGCTGACGCCGTGGGCGCCCTCGGGACCGCGCGGGAAGCAGACGACGTCCCAGGGCTCGAGCAGGTCAGCGCCCTCCGGGTGGCGCAGCGTCGGACTCCCCTCGAGGACCAGCAGCCACTCCTCCTCGCCGACCTCGTAGTGGTACGGGCAGATCGACTGGCCGGGTGGGATCTCGTAGACGCTGGCCCCCGACTCCTTCGCCCCGAGCAGCTCGCCGAGCCGCGCCATGCCGGAGCGGAACCCCTCCGGATCGTCGCCGTCGTAGGCGAACTCGGGCGCTGCGATGTTGATCCGCTTCATGGGCTCGAAGCTAGCAAGGACGATCGTCAGCGCGGTCACCATCTGGAGGCCGCGATCAAGCGGGCCTCGGCAAGCTCGACGCTCCCGGGAACCCGCTGGGGGGGGCGTCCGATGAAATGGCGCCCGGGCCGAGGCCCCCCGGAACGGCCCGGGCGCGTAGGAGCCGCCAAGCGACTGCCGATGACGCAGGCGATCTCCATACGAACGTATGTTCGTACATCGGACCGACGGAGTCAAGGCCGTTACGCAGCGGCGACGCCGCCGGAGCCTTCGAGCCGATCGAGCACGCTGAGGACGGCCTTGGTGTTCGCCGCGATCTGCCGCCGCCCTTCTTCGACCTCGGCGATCAGGGCCGTGTAGACCTTCTCGTTGCGGAAGAGGATCTCGCGGTTGAACTCGCGTGTCTCCTCGACAAGTTCGCGGTGCTTCTCCCTCTGTTCCTCAATCCAACGCTCGAACCTCGCCTCTCGTTTCTCAGTCCAGCGCTCGAACTCCGCCTTGCGTTCCTCGCTCCGGCGCTCGAACTCAAGGTCCCACCGCCGCGACTCCTCGTCCTGCTGCCGCTGGTACCGCATGGCTTCGTCGTGCTGGCTGCGGATCAGCTCCCGCGTGCTCTCTCGCTGACGCCCGAACATGAAACTTATTGTCTCAGGCAGAAGCGCGCTCGTGTCGCGCAAACCGTGACGAAAGTGGAGTTTCTTCGACCGGAAACGGTCGCTAACGGCGCCGGCGCCTCGTCTTCGCCGGTTTGGCGGCGTTGCGGAGGGTGCGTTCGCCGGCTTTCTCGGTCGCCTCGCCCATCGCGATCCCGAACATCGCCAGCAGCGCGTCGGAGGCAAGCGGGCGCAGGCGGTCGAGCGCCTCTCGCACCTTCGGCCAGTCCTGCTCCGGCCGACCGGCCTTGTCGAACGGGTCCCAAATCTCCTTGACGAAGAGGTCGACGAAGGCGCGAGCGGCGCCCTCGGCCTGGCGGCGCAGCTTGGCGGCGGTGTCGAGCGCGGCCTCGGGGCTGATGCCGAGCTCGACCAGGGCGGCGCCGGCGCGGTGCAGGCGCGGGCTGATCGCCTCGATCTTGCCGTCGGGGAGCTCACGCAGGATGCCAAGCCGCTCGCCGCGGCGGACCAGCTTCGGGTCGAGCCGCTCGGCGCCCCACAGCTCGGCCAGCTCGGACGCCTCGAAGATTTCCGGCGTCTCGTCCTCGAACGGCGCCCGCACGGCGCGGGCGAAGTCGACGATCTCCTGCGAGGAGCCCTCGGTGCTCTCCAGCACCCGGCGGATCGCCTCCAGGTTCAGCCCCTCCGCCTGCATTTCGCGGGTCAGCTCGATCCGCGCGACGTGCTCCTCGTTGTAGAAGCCGGTGCGGCCGTGCACCTCCGGCGGCGGCAGCAAACCGCGAGTCTGGTGGGCGCGGATGTTGCGAACGGTCATACCCGTGCGCCGTGCCAACTCCCCGATCGTCATCTTGTCGTCGGGAGCCTGCGGGCGTTTGGGCCGGCGGCTCATCCGCTCATGGTAAGTGGCAATCGCTGGCCGTTCATCTTCTCCGCCGCGTCCGAGCAGAGGAAGGCGATCGCCTCGGCGATGTGCTCAGCCGGGGTGAAGGTGGGGAAGT
This sequence comes from uncultured Actinomycetes bacterium, assembly GCA_963699125.1. Taxonomy (GTDB): domain Bacteria; phylum Actinomycetota; class Thermoleophilia; order Solirubrobacterales; family 70-9; genus VAYN01. The sequence goes on along the minus strand of OY969417.1, from coordinate 1,754,364 downwards.
CCTCGCCCGGGTTCTCCTCCCGCATCCGCGGGGTCAGGATCGCGTCGACGACGACGATGTTGGCGGTGGCGCCGCTGTGGCCGAAGCCGTCGGCGAGGGCGAGGGTCCAGGCCTCGGCAGCGGCCTTCGCCGCGGCGTAGGCCGCGTTGGTGTTGGTCGGCGCCTGCGCCTGCTTGGCGGAGACGAGGACGAAGCGACCGTGCTCGCTCGCCGCCAGCTGGTCGTGGAAGGCGCGGGTCGTGTGCTGGACGGTGCGTACGAGCAGGTCGTGGAGCAGGTCCCAGTCGGAGAGCGGCGCCTCGTGCAGCGGCGTGCCGCCGCGCCAGCCGCCGACCAGGTGGAGGAGGCCGTCGACCCGGCCGAAGCGCTCGACCAGCGCCGCGCACCAGCCGCGGGTCGCCTCCTCGTCCAGCAGGTCGACCGCGCGCCCGTCCCAGCGCTCGGCGGGGATGCCAAGCTCCGCCGCCAGCGAGTCGAGCACCGCCTGGTCACGGTCGGTCCCGGCCACCGTCGCCCCGCCCGCCGCGAGCCGTGCCGCCACCAGCGGCCCCAGCCCGCCGCCGACTCCGGCGACGGCGAAGACGCGGCCGTCGAGATCGCTCATATGGGGGAGACAGGATTCGAACCTGTGTAGGCAGAGCCAACTGGTTTACAGCCAGTCCCCTTTAACCACTCGGGCACTCCCCCAGGGCCTGGGACCGCGAGTCTACTCACCCCTGCGCCGCGCTCAGGCGCTCGCTCATCTGCTCGTTGAAGCGGGTGATCGCCGAGAGCGGGCGCATGAAGACGGTCAGCTCGGCGACCTTGCCCTCCTCGTCGAGCTCGAGGAAGTCGATGCCCTCCAGCTCGCGATCGCCGACCCTGGCCTTGAAGCGCAGGCAGACGTTCCCGTCGCCGACCAGCTCGTCGACGTAGACGAGGTCTTCGAGCACGGCGGCGACGTGGGTGAGGACCTGGCTGACGACGTCGCGGCCCTCGAAGCCGCGGAAGAGGATCGGGCTGTGGAGGACCACGTCCTCGCGCAGCGCCTCGCTCAGCAGCTCGAGATCCTTCGCTTCGGCGGCGCGGCGGAAGGGGTGCGGTCCCGGCATGCCCACCACTCTACGCGTCATATTGAGAGCGATGCGGATCGCGAGCTTGGTGCCCTCGGCAACGGAGATGCTGTTCGCCCTCGGGTTGGGCGAGAGCGTCGTCGCCGTGACGCACGAGTGCGATCACCCGCCGGCCGCGCGCGAGCTGCCGCAGCTGACCGCCACCGTCCTCCCCGACGGGCTCAGCGCCGCCGAGATCGACGCGGCGGTGAAGTCGATCGTCGGCGAAGGCAGGGCGCTGTACAGCCTCGACGAGGCGCGGCTGGCCGAGCTGGCCCCGGACCTGATCGTCACCCAGGCGGTCTGCGACGTCTGCGCCGTCTCCTTCGAGGACGTGGTCGAGGTCGCGGCGCGACTGCCGGGCCGCCCGCGCGTCCTCCAGCAGGACCCGGGCAGGCTGGGCGAGGTGCTGGAGGACGTGACCCGGCTCGGCGAGGCGGCCGGGATCGGGGAGCGGGGGCGGGAGCTGCGCGGGGAGCTGGAGGCGCGACTGGCGGCGGTCCGGGACGCTGTCGCCGGGGCGCCCACGCCCCGGGTCGTCGCCCTCGAGTGGCTCGACCCGCCCTTCGTCGGCGGCCACTGGGTGCCGGAGATGGTCGCGCTCGCCGGCGGCGAGGACGTCGCCGGACCGGCCGGCGCCAAGTCGCCCGAGGTCGAGTGGAAGGAGCTGGCCGCGCTCCACCCCGACCTCGTCGTCGTCATGCCCTGCGGGATGTACGTCGAGGAAGCGCGGGCGCAGGCGTTGGAGCACTGGGAGCGGATCGAGGCCCTCGGCGCCGCCCGCGCCTTCGCCGTCGACGCGGCCTCGACCTACTCCCGGCCCGGCCCGCGCCTCATCGACGGCACCGAGTTGCTCGCCCACCTGCTCCATCCCGACCTCGCCGACCGGCCCGGCGGGATCGGCTTCGCCGCGCTGCCGGGCCCGACCGAGGCGCCTGAGCGGGCGAGCTCAGCGGGCTAAGGTCCGCACCCGCCGCCGCCGCCCTCTTCCCTGACGCCGTAGGAGCGCGAGTCGATCGTCTCGCCGTCGGCGCTCAGCAGCGTCACCGAGTCGCCGTCGTTGTTCCACTCTGCGGAGTCCCCTTCGCCGAACAGATCGCTCTGGCTATTGCGGCCCGGCCCGGGATGAATCCTGACCGCCGCTCCGGCTTCGAGGGTGAATTGCGGCAGCACGTTGACGTCGCCTTCGGCGTCACGCAGCACCCATCCGGTCAGCTCGACCGCGTCGCCGTCTTCGTTGACCAGGCAGACGTATTCGCTGGCAGCGCCTCCGTCGTCCTGCGGGTTGAAGCGCGAGGACGCGAGGTCGATCTGCACGTTGGGTGGTTGCGGGAATGGCCAGTAGCCGAAGATCCCGGCGATCGTCAGGTAGCCGAGGACGATGGTCACGACCGCGGCGAGGAATTGGACCAGCTGGGGGAGGTTCCGAAACCACCGCGCGAAGCGCGCCGGCCCGCCGCGATCGAGGGGAGTCTCCCGACCCCGCTTCTCAGCCTCTACCCCAATGGCCCGACCCTACTGGGATTAGTTAGAGATTCCTAACTAAATCTGCTTACCGGTTGAGGCGAACTCAGATGTCGAGCTCATAGAAGAGCATCGCCGGACCGTCGGGGTCCCCTTCGCGGTTGGTGAAGCCGAGGCTCTCGTACAGCGCCCGCGCCGCGGTGTCGGTCTCGCCGGTGTTGAGGTCGATCCCGGTCGCGCCGGCTTCGCGGGCGGCTTCGATCGTCGCTTCGAGCAGGGCGCGGCCGATGCCGCGACCGCGCAGCGGCGGCGCGACGTAGAGCTCCTGGAGATAGGCCTCTGGGGCCCCGGTCCAGACCGAGGTGCGCAGACGGAGCAGGGCGATCGCGTCCGGCCCCTCGCCGGCCAGCAGGACCGTCATTTCATCCGCGGCCAGCATCTTGCGAGCGTGCGCGGTCAGGGCGGCCACCCCCGGGGTCGGGTCCGAGAACTCGGTGTTGAAGTCGTCCAGCAGCCGCGCGATCTCGGCCGCGTCCTCGGGGCCGGCACGGCGGATTGGGATCTCGCTTCCGCTCATCCCGTCAGTTTCCATGCAACGGTGGGATGCGTGATGCTCGATTGCCCCGTACCGGTCTCCGAGGAGGTGCGCGCCGCCTTCGTCATCTGCCTCGGCGCGATCAACTTCGGCTCAGGCTGGTGGCCGACGATCCGCAAGCGCCCCGGCCTCAGCGGCTACTCGACCGTCGCCGCGAGCACGGCGGCAGCTTCGAGGCGGCGGTCGACGCTGCCGCCGGCTCCGCCGCCGCGCTCGCCGGCCTGCTCGCCTCCTGGGGCTCCTTCGCCGACGTCTCCATATATATGGAGCGCCGAGTCCCGTTCTTCAAGCGCGCCCAGCTCGCCGCGCCGGATGTCGACCGCGCCGGCCTCGCGTCCTTCCCCGATTGCCACGCCTCGCCACCCGAGATCGACGCCGCCCTCTGGAACCGCGGCCGCGAGCCCCGCTACAAGGCGCTCCCGCGCCCGCGCTCCCGCAACATCGCCTACTGACCCTGGCGATGTCGCATTTCCGTCCGCATAGCGGCGACAAGTGCGACCGCACTGGTTGGGCTGCGCAGAGCGCACTGGTTGGGCTGTGCGCAATATGGTTTGGCCGGTGAGCCAGCTTGGGCCGTCCAGTCCCGCCCTTGAGCTCGCGGCCGCGCTGCGCGCCCGTGAGCTATCCGCCGTCGAGCTGCTTGACGCCTGCCTCGACGCGGTCGACGCGCGCAATCCGGAGCTGAACGCCGTCGTCTGGCGCGATGATGAGGCCGCCCGCGCGTCTGCCCGCGATGCCGACGCGCGCCTCGCCGCCGGTGACACCGCCCCTTTCCTCGGCGTGCCGATCCCGATCAAGGACCTGACCGCGGTCGCGGGCTGGCCCGTCACCTACGGCTCCAACGGCGCCCCCGACGGGCCCAGCGAGGAGAGCGAGCTGGTCGTCGAGTCGCTGCTCGCTGCCGGCTTCGTCCTCTGCGGGCGCACCAACACCCCCGAGTTCGGGCCGATAACCGTCGCCGAGAATTCCCGCTACGGCATCAGTCGCAACCCCTGGGATACCGACCGCTCGCCCGGCGGCTCCTCCGGTGGCGCCTCGGCCGCGGTCGCCGGCGAGATGTTCCCGCTCGCCCACGCCAACGATGGCGGTGGCTCGATCCGCATCCCCGCCGCCTATTGCGGCCTGGTCGGGCTGAAGTCGAGCCGCGCCCGCGTGCCCCGCCGCGCCCAGACCTGGATGGGCGCCGTCGTCGAGGGCGCCGTCACCCGCACCGTCGCCGACGCCGCGGCGGTCCTCGACGTCACCGCCGGCCCGGACCCGCTCGCCTGGAACAACGCGATCCCGGCCGGCCGCCCGTTCGCCGAGGAGGTCAGCGCGGATCCCGGGCGCCTGCGCGTGGGGCTGATGGCGGAGGCGCCGCTCGGCATCCCCACCGACCCCGCCTGCGTCGCCGCCGCCCGCGACGCCGCGGCGCTGTTGGAGGAGCTGGGGCACGAGGTGGTCGAGACCGAGGTCCCGACCGTCTCCGAGGAGCTGATCCCGCCGTTCGTGGTGATGACCCAGGCCGGCCTCGCTGATTTCGAGGGCGTCGATTGGGAGAAGGTCGAGCCCCACAACCGCCACGGCCACGAGATCGCGAACAACCAGCTCAGCGCCTACGAGTACGTGGTCGCGGTGCAGTCGTTGGAGCGGCTCTCCCGCCGCGAGGTCGCCCGCTGGGGCCGCGACTTCGACGTCCTGCTGACGCCGACCTCGGCGATCCTGCCGCCGCTCGCCGGCGCCATCCTCGAGTCCCAGCACGCGGCGCCCGAGCAGCCCGTCCTCGAAGTCGTCGCCTCCGTTTCCTTCGCCGCCTTCGGCAACCTCACCGGCCTGCCCGCGGTCTCGCTGCCGCTGTATTGGACCGACGGCGGCCTCTCGGTCGGCACCATGCTCACTGGCGCTCCCTTCGACGAGGCGACCCTGCTCCGCCTCGGCGCCCAGCTCGAAGCGGCGCGGCCCTGGGCCGACCAAACCGCCGCGAGCCTCGCCTAGCCCCTCAGTCCTGGGTTTTCTCGAAGGATTACTGGGGCTATGGCACCAGTAATCCTTCGCGTTTGATCGCGAGCCTCCGAGCCACGGTCCGCAACTCCGCCCGCACGTAGTCCGGTTCGTACCACACCTGGCCGTGGGTGAAGCGGAGCGTGGTCAGGCCGGCGCTGGCGTGGGTGTTGTCGCGCCGCTTGTCCTCGGCCTGCTTGAAGGGAGTGCGGTGGTAGCGGAGGCTGTCCGTCTCGATGATCAGCGTCAGCTCTGGCCAGTAAAAATCGACGCGGTGGCTGTTTGGCCGAGCCTGCGTCTGGGGAGCGGGCAGCCCGGCATCGCGGGCAAGGGGGACGAAGTAGCGCTCCAGCGCGGTCGTGGTGAGGACGTGGGTCGGGGTGTCGAGCAGCCTGCGGAGGCAGTGGACGCCGGGGCGCCGGGGCAGCGCTTCGATCGCCGAGCGCAGGGTCTCCGGGTCAACGAGGCCGAGGTGATCGGCCTCGTTGACCGCCGCTTCGAGTTGGCCGACGGGGAGGCAGGTGGCCAGGTCGGCCAGGGTGACCACGGGGCCGGTGACCGGGATTTCGTCGATCACTGATCGCCACGGTGGACCGGGATCGTCACCCGCGCCGTCGAGCTTCGGGCCGGTGAGCCTGTACACGCGGATCCCGGGGCGCCGCCTGGCGACCTGGGCGGGGACGACGATCTCGACTGGACCGGGCCACGGCTTGCGAAGGCCCCACAGGGCCGCGGCGCTGCGGTGGCTGAGGAGGGCGTGTGGACCGCAGGCCAGCACCGCCGCCATCCAACGCCCTCGCTCCGACACCTCCGGCCTGCCGACTGCGTATATGCCCGGCATCAGCCGGTGCAGTCGCCCGCGGGCGAGGCGATGGCGGATTGCCTCCGGTCCCATTCCCAGCGCCGCCAGTTGCGACCGTGCCACCACGCCGTGCTGCTTCCTCGCCAGCTCCCAGACATTGGCCGACCGAGCTCGAACCTTTTCTGTGGCCATAGCCACAGTAAGTCTTCGAGGAAGGGCGATCCGCCCCCCGGCGACCTGGTACCGCGCTGGTGCAGCCTCGGCCTCGAGCCTCTACGCCACCGGCGGCGGGTTGCCCTCGGCGCTGGCGGCCAGGCCCGGGTCCCACTCGCAGACGCCGCAGGCATGGGCGAAAGCCGAGCGAAGGAACTCGAGCGCGAAGGCGTGCGGGTCCTCGCTGGCACGTACGTCCTCCCAATCGAGGACGTACTCGCCCAGGTCCGCCTCCCAGCGTGCCGCCGGCGGTGAGAGGTCTCCTTGTCCGAAGCCCTCCGGCGCCGGGTGCGCGTAGGCGTAGAAGGCGGCGCGCGGGTAGCGTGGGTCGCCGGGCCACCAGCCGACCGCGACCTCCTGGGAGTCCATCGCGTTGCGCATGATGAAGTCGGCCGACGGCGGCTCGGCCGGCGCCCCCGAGAAGAGGCTGACCGCGAAGTCGAAAGAGCCCCACCAGGCGTGGACCGGGGTCGAGCGGCCGCGGTAGGGGGCCCGGAAGGCGGCGAGGACCAGCGCCGCCCGGCTGGCCGCGGCAAAGTAGGAGGCGACCTGGGCCGCGTCGTAGGTGGCGTGTTCGAGGTCCTCGTCCAGCGGCACGGACCAGGCGACCTCCTGCGGCGCCGGGTCGATCTCCACCGGCCCGGCGATCTCGCGGACCGCTGCCAGCAGCGCGCGGGTGACCTCCCCCACCGGCCGGTGCGGCGTCAGCGGCACCGCGCGCCGGCGCCCGTCGCCGTGTTCGGCGACCGCCTCGTGCGCGTGCAGGTCGAGCGCCACGACCAGGGCGCCGGAGCCGTCGGGGGCCGGCAACGGCGCCGTCTCCCAGCCGCGTGCGGTCAGCCGCAGCGCCGCGTGCTGCAGCTGCGGCTCAGGCGCCGCCAGTTCCGCCGCCAGCTTTCCCAGCACCTGGGTGTGCGCGTGCAGCGTGTCGCAGGTCTCGCTCCATTCCTCGTAGGAGGCGGCAGGCCAGGACGCCGGCATGGGCCAACGTTAGCGCCCGCGCCGAGTCGCTATCCCGCGGTCGTCAGGGGCTCCTGGGGGCGGTCGCCGTCGCGGAACAGCTCCGCCGAGGGGATGCCGATCACGTCGCCTTCGAAGCGCTTGCTGTTTCCGTAGACCACCCAGGTGGTGTCGATTTCGCCGATGTCGAGGTCGAGGCGGAGCTCGTCGGCATGCTCCTCGACGTGCTCCATGTGGGTGAGGCCGGAGTCGTAGTCGCCGCGAAGGAGACCTTCGGCGACGATCGGCTTCGAGGCGACGTCGATGACCTCGTCCCACTGGGAGAGGTCGACGTAGCCCTTGGTCGCGGGGACGATCCCGAGCGAGCGCGGTTTCTGCACGTCGCGCCGGCTCAGCAGCACCAGGTGCTTGGTCGGGTAGATGAAGGTGTCGACGACGAAGACCTCGGTCCAGTATTTCTCGGTGATCTCGTGGACCTTGGGATGGGCGCTGCACTGGACCAGGAAGGCGTCGTCGCGCCCGCGGATCATCTCCAGGCCGACGAAGAAGTCGGTGATCAGCTCGATCTCGTAGTCCTCGATGCCCTGAAAACGCGCGTATTCGGTCACCGCCCGCTCGTGACAGGTGCCGGTTGGGCCGAGCGTGACGAAGGTCGGACCACCGCTCTCTGCTCCGCTCTCGCCCATATCCCGAGCAAGATTAGGCGACTCGGCCAGAAAGCTCAACTTTCTTTGACATGTCGTTAGGCCCCTGACATAATCAAGCGCCGTTGACTGTTGCTGGGGTCAAAGGAAAGGGAGAGATAGCAACACGAGCCGGTACCCGTGCTCTCTCCCTTCTCGCGTCGCCGCTGCACGTGGCGATCCTCCAAGCGCTCGCCGGGGAATCGCGGTCGTTGATCGACCTCCGTCGCGCGCTCGGCTCGCCGCCGCAGACGACGATGCGCAGCCATCTGCAGACGCTGATCGAGGTCGGCGCGCTGGAGCGGCGGCGGCAGAGCCGCTTCCCGGGAGCGCTCGACCTCGAGCTGACTGCCGCCGGCCGCGACCTGCTCGGCGTCGCCGACGTCCTCGCCGCCTGGCTGGCAGCCGCCCCGCACGGTCCCCTGCAGCTGGAAACCAGCGCCGCCAAGAGCGTGGTCAAGGCGCTGGTCGAGGGTTGGTCCACCACGATCGTCCGCGCCCTTGCCGCCAGGCCGCTGACGCTCACCCAGCTGTCCGGCCTGATCTCCGACCTCTCCTATCCCTCGCTCGAGCGCCGCCTGACCGCGATGAGGCTGGCCGGCCAGCTCGAGGCCGGAGCGAACGGCGGGCGCGGCAGGCCCCACTTCGTCACCGAGTGGCTGCGCCGCGCGGTCGCGCCGCTCGGGGCCGCGGCGCGCTGGGAGCAGCTCAACTCGGTCGCCGGCGCCGCGCCGATGACCCGGCTCGACATCGAGGCGGCCTTCCTCCTCGCCGTGCCGCTGCTCAGCCCGCCCGCCGATCTGGGCGGCAGCTGCCGCCTCACCGTCGAGGTCCCGATGAACGGGCGGGGGAGGCGCCTCGCCGGGGTCCTGGTAGTGGCCGAGGCCAGCCGGATCGTCTCCTGCAGCTCCCGTCTCGACGACCACGCCGATGCCTGGGTCTCGGGATCGGCGCCGGCCTGGTTTCCGGCCGTGATCGAACGCGATACCTCCCGGCTCGAGCTCGGCGGCGACACCCACCTGGGCGCCGCCCTGGTCGCGGGCCTGCACGAGTCGCTCTTCGGCTCCCGCGGGCGCGCCGCAAGGCGGCCAGCCTCATAGACCAGAGGCTTTTATGTATCTTTAGATCGATTTTTCTCTATTAAAGGAAGGCTGATGTTCAAACAACTGCTTCTATCGATGCTGCTCGCGGCGGTCGCGACCGCCGCGGCGGCTGGATGCGGCGGCGACAGCAGCGGCAGCGACGACGCTGCCAGCGCCTCGCCGGCTCCGACCACCGTCACCTCCTCCTCGCTGAGCAAATCGGCCTTCCTCAAGCAGGGCAACGCGATCTGTACGAAAGGCGCCAAGCAGGTGGAAACGGCGCTGGCGAACCTGGGCAAGCTGAAGGGCAAGGCCGCCGAAGCGGCCGCCCGGGCGTTCGTGCCGACCTTCGTCGCGATGGTCGAATCGGTGATCGGCGAAATCCAGGAACTGGGCGCGCCGAGCGGCGACGAAGCCGAGGTCGAAGCGATCCTCTCGGCGATGCAGCAAGCGGGCAAAGAAGGCTCGGAAGACCCGGAAGCAACGATCGAAGACCTGGCTCGCAGCTTCAAAAAGCCCGACAAGCTGGCGAGCGACTACGGGCTCACGAGCTGTGCTTACTAGCGGCGCAACCTTTTGAAACCCAGTGTGTTCCTTGATGCGATCGTTCTGAACTTCTTGTACGGACGCTGTAATTCCGATACGTTTACCCCGTCCGTCCGGGTGGGTCCGGACGCAATGACCTCGACAGGGAGGGGAGCAGATGTTCTCGTTAATACGCAAGCAGTTCGGCACGGCCGGCTTGGTCGTGTCGATCGTGGCCTTGGTTGCTGCGCTGGGCGGCAGCGCCTTCGCGGCGGCGAAATTCGTGACCAAGCAAGAAGCCACGAAGATCGCCCAGAGGGAAGCCAAAAAATTCCCCGGCCCCGCTGGCCCCGCCGGAGCAGCCGGCGCAGCCGGCGCGGCTGGACCCCAGGGACCGGCCGGCGCGGCTGGAAAAGCCGGCTCTACTGGTCCCACCGGGAATACCGGAACCACCGGCCCCACGGGCCCGGCGCCGTCGGTTCTCACTGGCGTCTGGAGCGCGGGCGGTGAAAAAGGGGCAGCAGGTGGCAGCGTTCCCTTGTTGGCTTCGATCTCCTACTTGCTGGGCCTCAAAAACACTCCCAAAGTCGTCTACGTCGGTGCTCCTGGGGGATTCTTCAAAACTGAAACCGGCCTTGAAGCGATTGTTATCGATCAGGAAACCGGGAAAGTGACCTCTTCGGCGCAGACGCCTGCGGAGCTCGAAGTACTCTGCGGTTCCGGCACCATCGCCAACCCGAGTGCCAAACCGGGCAGCCTTTGCGTCTTTGCACAAGTCGAAGAAGCGATACCGGCTGATCTCGCCAAATTGTTTCTCGCGGAATCGTCTAATTTCTGGATCAACCCCACTCCCAAAAACGGAGTGGCCCTTCCCTTCACGCTCAAAGAAGCGGAACTCGGATTCGAAACGACGGGCGGAATCGCCAAAGGCTCTTGGGCGGTGAGTACTCAATAGGGGCCTAGGCTGCCTCAGCTGTGCCCACGGGCCGGGAGAGATCCCGGTCCGTTTGTTTGTAGCCCGTCCGTCGCGAATTACCGAGTGCATAGTGCCAAGGTACTTGACGAGCAATCGGTTGTCAAGTCTCTGGACGTGAAAAGCCAGACGGAGGAGCTCGACAGTCCTGTTCGCTGCCCATGAGCCGATAAGGACGCCAAACGGCGCGGGCACCATTCGGCGCGCGCGGAAATCGCTCACACGGCGCTTTGCAGGGGAAAACGAGTTGGCGACGTGAGCTCGATCAGCGGATGTGTCCAAAACATTCGAGTTTTCTTGATTTGTGCCGCCAAGGGCGTTATGGATTGCTTATCCCAACTATTGGGAGCACCTCGCGCAAGCGCGTGGGGCGGATAGACATACGGCGGGCGGTGATCGCTCACAGGCGAACTACCGGGCGCCGTAAATCCAATCGAAAGGAACAAGCAGATGACTCGCAATCTCAAGGCCCTCGGCTTGGCCCTGGCGGCGGTGTTCGCGATGAGCGCGCTGTCGGCGGCTTCGGCGCAGGCGGAACCGACATTTACAGGCTATGAAACAACGGCCGGGGAACCCCACGTGCACACGACCATCGAAGGAACAACGGATCCGGGGGCGATTGAAAAATTCAAAGCCGGCGCGGGCACGGTCGAATGTCACAACAAATACTCGGCGACATCGCTGGACGGGGACGACCCCACCCTGACAGTAACAGTGACAGAAGTGGCAACACCGGACACAAAAATAGTTGGTCACTGCAACACCAATGTACCGGGTATTGGGAATTTCAAAACCGACATCGAATTCACAACCTGTGATTATCTTTTCCACACTGAAACCAAACTAGAAGAAAATACATACACAGGCAAAGTGGACGTCAAATGCACAACCCCGGGTGACAGCATCCACGTGAGGATTACAAACGCGGCCGGCGGTACCAAATGCCTGATCACAATTCCGGAACAGACCGGGCTCGAACACGTTGTCTACCACAACAAAAAAGAAGAAAAACCGACAAAAGTTACAGTTACAGCCACAGTCGAAAAAATCAAATACGTACAGACCGAAGGCGGCATCCTCGGCTGCGGCCAAGCCAACGGCACCTACGAAGGCACCAAAGGCGCCACCTACACCGGCGAAGCGACAGTCAAGGCATTCAACAAAGCAGGAACCCAGATCGACGCCGAAGTGAGCGGCGTATAGCAGCTGCACCGACGGTCGATGTCACCGGCTGGCGCGACGCGCGGTCGGAACGAGCGAGGGGCCGGGAGAGATCCCGGCCCCTCGCTATTAACAGGGCGTGGAGTAGTGACACGCGAATATGCAAATGTACCTTGACATTGATGTAGATGTTCCGATAAAGTAATGAGCGGCTCGGGCAAGCTGGGCCAAGGGGGAAGCTCGAGGGCGCAGGGAGATATGCAGGCAAAGAACAGAGGGACGGCACGCGGCCTCGTGTGCGCGCTGGTGGCGGCTGCGCTGGTGGTCGCGGCACAGGGTGCCCTGGGAGCCGCAGCCCCGCCGAAATTCTGGAAAAAGTGCACGGCAGGCAGCAGCGCGGGTCAGTGCAAGATCCCCCGCGGAATCGCCACCGACCCGGTCACGGGCCATCTCTTCGTCGCAGACCAGAGCAACTACCGCGTCGTAGAGCTAACCGCCTGGGGCCAGTTCATCAAGGCCTGGGGACAGGGGGTCAAAGACGGCTCGCCGGTGCTGCAGGTCTGCACGACGGCGAGCAAATGCCAGGCAGGGCAGGCCGGCGCCGGCAAGGGCGCCTACGCTGGCAGCATCGGCCCCGAGGGCGTCGCCGTCGACAGCGCCGGCGACATCTACGTGGTCGACGCCGCCAACCACCGGGTGCAGAAGTTCCACCCCAACGGCGAATTCGTGCTGATGATCGGCGCCAACGTCAACAAAACCAAAGTCGATGAAAGCGCCCCCCAAGCCCAGCGCAACATCTGCACCGAGGCCTCCGCAGACGAATGCCAAGCGGGAACCACCGGCTCCGGCTCCGGAGAATTCGGCGCCTGGCCGATCTCCAGCTTCATCGCCGCCGACCCGCCCGGCTCGGGGACCAAGGTCTACGTCGGCGATCAAGGCCGGGTGCAGGAGTTCGAACCCGACGGCAGCTTCATCAAAGAACTGCCGCTACCGGGCGAGACGGTGAAGAGCCTCGCGGTCGAGGCCAGCGGCAACCTCTATCTCGCCGTGGACGGCAAAAACGAAATCAGGAAGCTCGACCCAAGCGGAGCCGAACTGTGCAAAACCGCAGCCCCGCTCACCAACCCGATGGCCTTGGCGGTCAACCCCGAAGGCGGCTTCTACGCGGTGGCGGGAACCGGCCCCTTCGCGGTGCGCCAGTTCGGCTCGGCCTGCCCGCTCGCCGAAACGGGTCCCTCCTTCGGCGCTGAAGAGCTGACTAACTTCTCAACCGGGATCGCTACCGGCGCGACCTGCTTTACGAGTGGCTTCGGGCTCTACCTGCCAAGGAGTGAAAATGGCGGCGCCAACAGCTTCATCCGCGCCTACGGCCCGGCGCCAAACCCCAGCCTCTGCCCACGCCCGCCGGTCCCTCCCTCGATCACCTCCCAGCGGGTGATCGCAGCCCAGCAGGAACCGCCCACCACCACGGTGGGGGCCGAAATCAACCCCCACTTCTGGGATGACGCCACCTATTACGTCGAATACGGGACCGGCAATTGCTCGGAAGGGGGCTGCCCCGAAAAAGCGCCGCTCACCCCAGCCCCCCTCGGAGGCGGCGTCACCGACGAAAACGTCGCCACCGCCGGGGTGGCGCTCTCGGGCCTTGAATACGGCACCACCTACCACTACCGCTTCGTCGCCCAAAGCGGCGGTGGCGGCCCGGCTTATGGCATTGACCCCGACGGAGAAGGACCAGAAGAAGCAACCGAAGAAGCGGGCACCGAACGCACCTTCCGCACGATCGACCCGCCCGTTCCCGGCTGCCCGCCGGAATGCCTGCCCGACAATCGCGCCTACGAGCAGGTCTCCCCGACCGCCAAGAACAGCTTCGACGTCGACCGCGGCCCGGTGATCGCCCGCCCCGACGGGGAAGCGGTCCTCTACGGCTCCCTCGGCGCCTTCGAGAACCCCAACGCGGGCGCCCACACGAGCATGTATACGGCCCACCGCGCCCCCGGCAACTGGGGCAGCGAGGCGCTGGCGCCGGCGGTCGACCCGGTGCAGGAGCTTATCCCCAGCCAGGTGCTGGGGGTCTCGGGGGACCTCAACAAGCAGCTGGTGCTGACCAACGCGAAGCTGACCCCCGAGGCCGAAGAAGGGAAAAACGACGCGGTCAACATCTACGTCCGCGACAGCGCCAGTGGTTCTTATCAGTACGTGGATACGGCCTTTGGCAGCGGGCAAGGAAGCGTCTTGCTCTTCGACGGCTTCGCTGGAGCCTCCTATGACGGCTCCCACTTCTACTTCGTGCTGACCAAGCCGCTTGGCACGACCCCGCTGCCACCACCGGTCGGCGAACTGCAGGGCCTGCTCTACGGCTTCGACACCACGACCGGCGAGCTTTCCTACCTGGGCGTGCTGCCCGGGGGCGGGGTCGACTCGGGGGGCAGCTTCGGGGCGGGGGCGATCGACAGCCCTGAATATTCCAACGGCAGCCCCGCCTTCCGCGCGGTCTCCGAAGACGGCAGCCGTGTCTACTGGACCCACCGCAGCGAGGGAGCCCCCCTCTACCTCTACCAAGGCGGGGCGAGCACGTTGGTCTCCGAGCGCGAAGCAGACAGCTCGACCCAGAACGGGAGACTGTGGGGGGCGAGCGCCGACGGGGCCCTTGCCCTGCTCACCTCGGCCGACAAACTGACCGAAGACGCGAGCCCGGCCGGCGCCGACCTCTATCGCTATCACGCAAACGCCGATCAGCTCACCGACCTGACCGCCGGCAAAACCTCAGCGGGGGGAGCGGGGGTGCAGAAGGTGCTGGGGGTGAGCGAGGACGGGACCTACGCCTACTTCCTCGCGACCTGGGCAAGCGGCGAAGAGCCGGCGATCTACGCCTGGCACGAGGGCGATGGCATCCGCCTGATCGGCGCCCTGGCGAGCGCTGCTTCTCAGCTGCTGGCCGAAACCCCCAACGACTTCTGGCGGATCAGCCCCAACGGCCACTACCTGGCCTTCCTCTTCGGCGGGGAGATCACCGGCCCCGACCCCCAGCAGTCCTACCCGGTGCGCGAGGCCTACCTCTATGACTACGGGGCCGACAGCCTGGCCTGCGCCTCCTGCCCGCCGGGGGGGCTTGCTTCAGCCGAAGTGAGCCTGCACGGCACCCGCACCACGGGCATCAACTGGAGTTCGCTGCTCCCCTACGAGGAAGGCCTGACCCGCAACCTCACCAACGCCGGCCAATTCTTCTTCGAGAGCAAAGACCGCCTGCTCCTAGCCGACGTCAACGGCGCCCAAGACGTCTATCAGTACTCCGCCGCCGAGGGCAAGGTCCACCTGATCTCCACCGGCCAGTCACCCAACGACTCCTACTTCGGCGACGCCACCCCCTCGGGCTCTGATGCCTTCTTCACCACCCGCGAGCAGTTGGTCCTCCAAGACCAAGACGGCCTCGCCGACCTCTATGACGCCAGGGTCGACGGCGGCATCGCATCCCAGAACGACCCGCCACCGCAGCCCTGTGACCCCAACGTCAACTGCGGTGGCCCGATCACCTCCCCGCCCCCCGGCCCCGGCCCCTCCACCCCCGGCCTGATCGGCCCCCCCGACCCGGTCCCGCCCAAATGCAAAGCGGGCTTCCTGCGCAAGGGCAACAAATGCGTCAAAGCCGGTAAGAAGGCCAAAAAGCACAAACACCGCCACCGCGCCAAACATAAGAGGAGAGGGCGTTGATGGATAAGGCCCACATCCGCAACCTCTGCACCCGCGTGCAGTCCGCCTGCCTGATCTTCTTCGCCGCGCTCTTCCTCTCCCTGCCCGCCGCCCTCGGGCTAACGCCGGCCGCTGCGCTCGGATTCAACTTCCAGATCTCCAAATTCGACGTCTCGGTCACAGACGAAGCCGAAGCGGACTTCACCGAAGCCGGCGGGCACCCCGTCGCGCTCGACACCGAAATCGAATTCGCCACCACCACCGACAACCTCGGCAACCCGATCCCCGACGGCGCGGTGCGCAACGTCCACGTCGAGACGCCGGCGGGCTTGGCGGGCAACCCGCTGGTGCTTGAACGCTGCGAGGAGGCCGAGCTGGCGATCAACATCTGCTCGCCCGACTCCCAGGTCGGGATCATCACCTTCAGCGCTACCGACCACAGCTTCAGCAACGAATACCCGATCTACAACATGGCCCCCGCCCCCGGCGTCGCGGCCGAGCTCGGCTTCAATGTCGAGCAGCTGATCTGGGCCCACCTGGAAGCCTCGGTGCGCCCTAACGGCGGCCTCACCGTCTCCAGCCGCGAAATCTCCCAGCTGGTGCCCCTGGCCGGGGTGAGCACGAGGATCTGGGGAGTCCCCGCCGATGACTCCCACGACGCCCAGCGCGGCAAATGCCTTGAAACCGCAGCGGCCGACCTCTGCCCCTCCGGCGAAGAACCCAAAGCCTTCCTGTCCCTGCCCACCTCCTGCACCGGGCCGCAGAGCTGGAACCTCAGGGCCGATTCCTGGCAGGACCCCCCCGGCACCCCTGAAGCCACCGCCACCGACTCCGAGCCCGGCAACGAGGACTGCGGCGGGCTGAAATTCGAACCCACCCTGGAAGCGCGCCCCACCACCAACCGCGCCGATTCCCCCTCCGGCCTGGACCTCGAGCTGGAACTGCCCCAAAGCGATCAACCGGGCGACCGCGCCCAGGCCCACCTCAAAGACACCGTCCTCACCCTGCCCGAGGGCCTGGTGATCAACCCCGCCGCCGCCAACGGCCTCGGCGCCTGCTCGCCGAGCGAGATCGGCCTCGGCGAGGTCGCCGAGCCCAGCTGCCCCAACGACTCCAAGATCGGCACCCTGGCGGTCGATACCCCCGCCGTCGATCACCCCCTCCCCGGAGCCCTCTACATCGCCACCCCCTTGCAGAACCCCTTCGGCTCCCTCTATGCCACCTACATCGTGATCGACGATCCCCAAAGCGGGGTGGTGATCAAGCTCGCCGCCAAGCTCACCGCCGACCCCACCAGCGGCCGCCTCACCGCGACCCTAAACGAAGCCCCCCAGCAGCCCTTCGAAGCGCTAACGGTGCACCTAAAGAGCGGCCCCACCGCGCCGCTGCGCACCCCGGCGCTGTGTGGGCCCTACGCCACCACCGCCACCCTCACCCCCTGGTCCGCGCCCGACTCCGGCCCCCCCGTCCAAGAAGAAGACAACTACGCGATCGCCGCCGGTGCTGGCGGCGGACCCTGCCCGACCGCCGCCGCCGCCCAGCCCCACGCCCCCGCCTTTGAAGGCGGCACCGCCAGCCCCCTGGCCGGCGCCTTTACCCCGCTGGTGATCAACCTGCACCGCGAGGACGGCTCCCAGCAGTGGGCCTCCCTGGACCTCTCCCTGCCGCCAGGCCTTTTGGCAAAGCTCGCCGATACTCCCCGCTGCCCCGAGGCCACCCTCGCCGCCGCCGCGACCCGCCCCGGCCGCACCGAGCAGGCCGCCCCCTCCTGCCCGCCCGCCTCCAGAGTCGGCACCGCCACCGTCGCCACCGGTGCCGGTCCGACCCCCTACTACGCCTCCGGCACCGCCTACCTCACCGGCCCCTACAAAGGCGCCCCGCTCGGGGTCGCGGTCGTCTTCCCCGCGGTGGCCGGCCCCTTTGACCTCGGCACCGTGGTGGTCAGAAACGCCCTGCTCGTCGATCCCGTAAGCGCCCAGGCCAGCGCCAAATCAGATCCCTTCCCGACCATCCTCGGCGGCATCCCCCTCGATGTCCGCTCGATCTCCTTGCGGGTCGACAAGCCGGACTTCATCTTCAACCCGACCTCCTGTGACCCAATGGCGCTGGGCGGGACGCTGCTCTCCACCCAAAACCAGGTCGCGATTCTCGCCAACCGCTTCCAGGTGGCCGAGTGCGCGGCGCTTCCCTTCAAGCCCAAGCTCACCCTCGCCCTCAAAGGCTCGACCAAACGCGGCGGGCACCCGGCCCTCAGCGGCACCATGAAGATGCCCCCCGGCGGCGCCAACCTCGCCCGCCTCTCGGTCGCCCTGCCTCACTCCGAGTTCTTAGACACCACCCACATCCGCACCGTCTGCACCCGGGTGCAGTTCGCCGCCGATGCCTGCCCCAAAGGCGCGATCTACGGCAAGGTCAAGGTCTATGCGCCGCTGGTGCAGCCAGAGCCCCTCCAAGGCCTGCTCTACCTGCGCTCCTCCAGCCACCCGCTGCCAGACCTCGTCGTGGCGATCCAAGGCCCGCCCTCCCTGCCGGTCAAAGTCGCCGTTGCGGCCCGGATCGACTCAGTAGGTGGCGGCACCCGCGCCACCTTTGAGCAGATCCCCGACGTGCCGCTGCAAAAAGTGATCGTCTCCTTCCAGGGCGCCAAGAAGGGCCTGCTCCTGAACTCCCGCGACATCTGCGCCTCCACCAACCGCGCCACCGTGCTCGCCGACGGACAGAACGGCAAGACCAGGGACGCGAGGCCGGTGTTGGAGGCGAAGTGCAAGAAACACAAGCACTGAGGCCCATCTCCACGTACTCAACTGTTCTTGACTGATACCTCCTGAGGCCTCAAGGTTGGGGGCCAGGGTCGCGAAGGCGGCCCACCCCATCGAAGGAGGAAGAAGATGACTCGCAACCTCAAGGCCCTCGGGCTGGTCCTGGCGGCGGTGTTGGCGATCAGCGCTCTGTCGGCGGCGCAGGCTCAGGCGGTGCCAACACTTACAGGGTATGAAACAACGGCGGGTAATCCTCACGTGCACACGATCATCCAAGGGACAACGGACCCGGGGGCGGTTGAAAAAGTCTCAACCGCCAAAGGCACGACAGAATGCCACAACAAATATTCGGCGACAGATCTAACCGGAGACACCTCCACACTGACACTCACAGTGACAGAAACGAAAACACCGAATACAGAATTAGAGCACTGTAACACCAACGTGCCAGGCATCGGGAATTTCAAAACCGACATCGAATTCACAAGCTGTGACTACCTCTTACACGTTGAAACCAAACTGGGAGAAGACACATACACAGGCTCGATGGACGTCAAATGCACAACCCCGGGCGACAGCATCCACATCAGGGTCACAAACGCCGCGGGCGGCACCAAATGCCTGCAAACAGTTGGGGAGCAGGCCGGGCTCAAACACGTGATCTTCCACAACAAAAAAGAAACGAAACCGACAAAAGTCACAGTTACAGCTAACGTGACGGCAATCAAATACGTACAGACCGAAGGCGGCATCCTCGGTTGCGGCCAGGCCAACGGGACCTACGAAGGCGCCAAAGGCTTGACCTACACCGGCGAATTTACACTCTCAGGGACCAACACACTGAATGAACCAGTCGACGTCGAAGTGAGCGGCGAGTAGGGCGGTACAGATGAATACCTGTCACCAACCAGGGCTCGCCCTGGTTGGTGACACTTCAGTTCGCAGAACCCAGGCGCACGGCGGCGTACCTTGACAGCGCTGAAGTAGTTCCGTAAAGTAAGCGGTCTTCGATTCGATGAGCCAGGGTAGGGGAGGAGTACGGAGTTGAGCGGCAGGAGGGGCCGTCATCTGATAGCCGGTAGTGCCATTTTTCTGGCGTCTATCGCTGCCCTTGGGTCGGGTGTGGCGATCGCCTCGGGGCCGCCGATCATCGGCGCCAGCTGGGCCTCGAAAGTCTCCTCGAGGAGCGCTCACGTGAGCGCGGAGATCGATCCGAACGGGCTGCCCAGCGGCTACCACTTCGACTACATATCCGAGGCCGCCTATCAGGCCAACCTCGGCGCGGGGAAAGACGGCTTCAGCGGCGCGGCCAGGGTCCCCGTGGGCTCCGACGCCAAAATCGAAGCTGGCGACGCGGTCACGGTCGAGAAGATCCTCGAATCCCTCGCCGCCGATACCGCCTACCGCTACCGGGCCGTGGCGGGTAATGCGGACGGCAATACCGTCGGTCCGGAGCTGACCCTCTCCACCCGCGTCGTCGTCGAACCGCTGCTGCCGGACGGTCGCGGTTGGGAGATGGTCTCGCCGGTCGACAAGAACGGCGGTCAAGTCGCCGCGGCCGGCGCGATCGCGGGCGGGGGGGTGCTGCAGGCGGCAGCCGGGGGCGGCTCGGTCACCTACGGCTCCAGCACTTCCTTCGGGCTCGGCGCGCTGGGGGCGCCGCCAGCCAGCCAGTACGTCTCCACCCGCGGCGCCGGCGGATGGGCAACGCAGGACATCACCGCCCCACTCTTCTCCGGCTCCTACGACACCGTGGACCAGGGCGTTCCCTACCGGCTCTTCTCTCCCGACCTGGCGCGGTCGTTGCTGCTGAACGGCGACCACTGCCGCGGCGACGCCGGCGGCTGCGCGGTCGCGAACCCGCCGCTGGCCGGCACCGACGCGCCCGCCGGCTACCAGAACTACTACCTGCGCGAGAGCGCCAGCGGGGGCTTCACGGCGCTGCTCGGCTCCGTCGACGTCGGCGGTCTCGGGCTCGACCCCGCGAGCTTCGACCTCTCCCTCGCGGGCACCTCGACGGACCTGCGCCACGTCGTTCTCTCCACCTGCGCGGCGCTGACGCCGGACGCGGTCGAAGTTCCGCTCGGCGGTGGTTGCGATCCCTCCCAACCCAACCTCTACGAGTGGTCGGCGGGCGCCGGGTTGACCCTCGTCAACCTCCTGCCCGGTCAGGGCCAGGGCCAGCCCGGCGCCGCCCTCGGCGCCCAGTCCCTGGCGGTGTCGAGCGACGGCGCCCGTGTCTACTGGAGCGATCTCGGCAGCGGCAACCTGTACCTGCGCGAGGGCGGCGAGACCAAGCTGGTCGACGCCGGCAGCTTCCAGACCGCCTCCGCCGACGGCGCCAAGGCCCTATACACCAAGGCCGGGCACCTCTACGGCTACGACGCCGTCGCAGAGGCAAGCACCGACCTGACCCCCGCCGGCGGGGTGCTCGGCGTGCTCGGCGCCTCCGAGGACACCTCCTACGTGTACTACCTGACCGCTGCCGGCCTCTTCGTGCGCCACGGCGTCAGCGCCACCGAAGTCGCGAGCGGCGCCGACCCCGGCAACTACCCACCGACCACCGGCAGCGCCCGCGTCAGCGCCGACGGCACCCGGCTCCTCTTCGTCTCGACCGCGCCGCTGACCGGCTACGACAACACCGACCTGAGCAGCGGCGACCCCGACTCGGAGGTCTACCTCTACGACGCCCCCGAAGCGAAGCTGATCTGCGTCTCCTGCAACCCGACCAACCAGCGGCCGGAAGGCCCCTCCTCGATCCCGGGGGCGATCGCGAACGGCCAGGGGCCGGGCGCCACCGTCGCCTACAAGCCACGCGTCCTCTCCGGCGACGGCCGCCGCGTCTTCTTCGAGTCCCGCGACGGGCTGGTCGCGAAAGACGGCAACGGCGGCGCCCCCGACGTCTACCAGTGGGAGGCCCAGGGAGAGGGGGACTGCGCCCGGGTCGGGGGCTGCGTCAGCCTGATCTCGAGCGGCGCGGCCGGGGGCGCCACCTTCGTCGACGCCTCCGCAGACGGCGCCGACGCCTTCTTCCTCACCGGCAGCTCCCTGGTCGGCCCCGACCCCGGGTCGGTCGACCTCTACGACGCCCGCGTCGGCGGCGGCTTCGCCGAACCCAAGCCGCCGATTGTCTGCTCCGGCGACAGCTGCCAGCCGCTGCCTCCCGAACCGGTTGACCCCTCCATCAGCACCCTGCAGCCGGGGATCGGCAACCCGCCCGTCCGCTACGGGAAGTCCCACCGCCACCGCCGCCACGGAAGGCACCACGGCCACCGCCACCGTCACAAAAAGCATCACTCGCGCAGGAGCGGTCGGTGAGGCGGCCGGCGGTCGTCGCGCTGCTCGCCCTGGCCGCGGCGCTGCTCGGCGCCGCCCCCGCCCGGGCCGCGGCGCCGACGCTCGGCGCCGTAACCGCGACCGACATCCAGGGGGTGTCGGCGCTGCTCGTCGGCACGGTCAACCCCCAGGGGCTGGCGACCACCTACCACTTCCAGTACGTCGATGACGCCGGCTTCGCCGGCTCGGGCTTCGCCGCCGCCGCCGTCACGCCGGCCGCGGCGGCCGGCGACGGCGGCGAAGCCCGGCCGGCGCGGGCGGCGATCTCGGGCCTGCGCCCCGACACCGTCTACCACTACCGGCTCCTGGCCAGCAACGCGTCCGGGACCACCACTGGCAGCGCGGACACCTTCACCACCAGCCACGGCTTCGGCTTCCTGTCCGGCGCCGCGGGCTTCGCCGCGAACGCCTACGCCGACGGCGGCGGCCCGGCGACGGAGGTGGGGCTGCACCCCTACCAGCTCTCGCTCTCGCTCGGCTTCAACCAGGGCGGCGAATTCGAGGGCCAGCCCGGCGTCGCCTTCCCGGACGGGGATCTGCGAGACCTGCGGATCGCGCTGCCGCCGGGATTGATCGCCAACCCCAACGCGCTCGCCAAGTGCACGCCGGCGCAGTTCCACACGCCCCGGTCCTCCCCCTTCGAAACGAGCCGTTCGGGTGAGAGCTGCCCGGACCAAACCCAGGTCGGCACGGTCGAAGTCCAGACCAGCCTCGGCGGCGGCCAGCCGCGGCGCTTCGGCCTCTTCAACCTCAATCCCGCCCCCGGCGTGCCGGCGCAGCTCAGCTTCGCCCCCTTCGGGTCCCCGATCGTCCTCGACAGCGCGGTCCTCCCCAGCCCCGACGGCTCCTACGTCTTCACGCTCGAGGCAAGCGACTTTTCCCAGTCGCTGGACGTCTCCGGCCTCAGCCTGGCGCTCTGGGGCACCCCCTGGGCGGCCTCGCACAACGGCGAACGGGGCAACTGCTTGAACGAGGCGGAACCCAGCTTCCCCTGGGCCAAATGCTCGGTCGGCGAGCCGTCGGATCAGCCCCCGCTCGCCTACCTGACCCTGCCGTCGGCCTGCGGGGAGCCGCTCGCCTTCGAGGTCACGGCGAGCGCCTGGCAACAGCCGGCCACGGTCGCGGCCGAGGCAGCGAGCCCGACCCCGGCCGAACCCCCCGGCCTCGGCGGCTGCCTCAGCCTTCCCTTCAGCCCGAAACCGATCGCCCAGCTGAACAACGCCAAAGCCTCCTCGCCGAGCGGCTTCCACTTCGAGCTGACCAACGAGAACGCTCCCTTCGTCGACCCGGGGGTCCGGGCGCCCTCGCAGGCGAGGAAGGCGATCGTGACCCTGCCCGAGGGGGTGACGGTCAATCCCTCCGTGGGGGCCGGGCTGGGGGTGTGCAGGCCCGGCGAGTACGCGGCGGAGACCGCCCTTTCGCCACAGGGCGCGGGCTGCCCCAGCGCCTCCAAGATCGGCGACTTCAGCGTCCGCACGCCGCTCTTCGACGGCCTGCTCGGGGGGGCGATCTACCTCGCCCAGCCCGATGACCCGACGACGACCGCGCCGGGGGCGGAGAACCCCTTCGACTCGCTGATCGCCGTCTACCTCGTCGCCAAGCTGCCCGAGCGGGGGGTCCTGATCAAGGTCGCCGGGCAGATCGTCCCGGACCCCGGGAGCGGGCGCCTCACCGCGATCTTCGACGGCCTGCCCCAGCTCCCCTACACCGACCTCGATGTCGACTTCCGCGCCGGCCAGCGCGCCTTCCTGATCACCCCGCCCGCCTGCGGCGCCGCCACGACCCGGATCGAGCTGGTTCCCTGGACGGGATCGCAGAGCATCGTCAGCAGCACCGCGTCTCCGATCAACGCGGGGATCGACGGCGCCGCCTGCCCCAGCGGAACGCCCCGCTTCGCCCCCAGCGTCGTCGCCGGCGCGATCAACTCCAACGTCAACTCCTACACGCCCTACTTCGTCCACCTCCGCCGCAAGGACGACGAACAGGAGATCGTCTCCTACTCGCTGGTGCTGCCGAAGGGGATCACGGGCAAGCTCGCCGGCGTCCGCTTCTGCCCCGACGCCGCGATCGAGGCGGCGCGCAGCAGGCAGGGAACGGCCGAGACGGCGAGGCCGTCCTGCCCGGCGGCGAGCCAGGTCGGCCGCACCGTGAGCGGCTACGGCGTCGGCCCGACGCTGGCCTACGCGAGCGGCGGGATCTACCTGGCCGGCCCCTACCACGGCGCGCCGCTCTCGTTGGTGACGATCAACTCGGCGACGGTCGGCCCCTTCGACCTCGGCACGGTCGTGATCCGCTCGGCGTTCCAGGTCGACCCCCTGACCGCGCAGCTGCAGATCGACTCCCGCGCCTCCGACCCAATCCCGCACATCCTCGGCGGCATCCCGCTCCACCTCCGCGACGTCCGCATCTACATGGACCGGCCCCAGTTCACCCACAACCCCTCGAGCTGCGCGGCCTCGCAGCTGGTCTCGACCCTGGGCGGCTCGGGCGCTCGCTTCGACGACCGCTCCGACGACTCCAGCGCGACGGTCACCAGCTTCTTCCAGCTGCTCAACTGCCGCACCCTCGGCTTCCGCCCCCGCCTCGGCGTCCGCCTTCGCGGCGGCACCCGCCGCGGCGCCTACCCGGAGCTGCGGGCGACCTTCAAGGCGCGCGGCCCGCGCGACTCCAACCTGAAGGACATCGCGGTGACGATCCCCCACCAGGAGTTCCTTGCGCAGAACCACATTCGCGGCATCTGCACCCGGGTCGAGTTCGCGGCGGACCGCTGTCCGGCCAACTCGGTCTACGGCTCCGCCGTCGCCCACACGCCGCTCTTCGACGACCCGCTGCGCGGACACGTCTACCTGCGCTCCGCTCCGGGGCGGCGCCTGCCGGACCTGGTCGCCTCCCTGCGCAGCGGCGCCGTCGAGATCGTCCTCGAGGGGAAGATCGGCCCCGGCAAGAAGGGCGGCATCCGGGCCCTGTTCCGGGACCTCCCGGACGAGCCGCTCGATCGCTTCGTGATGACGCTCTACGGCGGCAAGCGCGGGCTGCTGGTCAACTCAGCCAACATCTGCGCCGTGCCGCCGGTCTCCAGCGTCAAAGCGCTGGGACAGAACAACGTCGGCTCGGTGTTCACGACGACACTGCGCGGCCAGTGCGGCAAGAAGGACCGCGGCCGGCACCGAAAGGGAGGGCAGCGATGAGGAAACCCCGGTTCCAGGCGGCGTTGCTGGCGGCGCTCAGCGCGGCCGCGCTCAGCGTCGGCACGGCGCCTGCGCAGGGGGCCGCAAGCGATCCCCTGTTCCTCTACGTGCCGGTTCCCCACCCTCCAATTGTGCCTCCTCCCAACTTTCAGCCCCCTCCCGGCCCGCCTCCGACCGGTTACCTCAGCGGTCCGTGCGGGCTGACGGTCGACCCGGCCGGGCGCTTCTACCTCTCCGACTACTACCACGACGCGGTCGACGTCTACTCGACCGTCAAAGACATCAAAGACGTATGGAGACCCTCTTTCCAAGGCCAGCTCCTGCCGAAAAACCCCGATGGACCCTGCGGACTGGCGATTGACGCCTCCAGCAGCCTCTACGTCAACTACTACCACCACAGCGTCGTCAAGCTCGCGCCTCCACTCTACGAAGTGGGCGCGGTGATCGACTCCGCCGATCCGACCGGGGTCGCCGTCGACCGAGCCAGTGGCGACGTCTACGTCGACGATCGAACCTACATCGCCAGGTACGAAGCGCCGGTCGAACCCGGCGAGGAACCGGCGCAGAAAATCGGCCTCGGCAGCCTCGGCGACGGCTACGGCATCGCGGTCTCGGCCTTCCCCGGCAAAGCGGGAGGAGGCGGCCTGCCGCCGGTGCCGAGTACGGCGGGCTACCTCTACGTCCCCGACGCCGCCGACGAGACGGTGAAGGTCTACGACCCCGCGACCGACGTCGACGACCCGGTCGCGACGATCGACGGGCACGAAACCCCCAACGGCGGCTTCGTCTCGCTGCGCGACTCGGCGGTCGCCGTGGACGACGCGAGCGGCGAGGTCTACGTCGCCGACAACCTCCAGCCGCTCTACACCGAGCGGCCGCAGGCGGCGATCCATGTCTTCACTCCGGAGGGCCTCTACGAGGGCCACCTCAAATACCAGGTCACCGACCCGTTGCCGCCGGGGCTGGCGGTCGACAACTCCGGCCTGGCGACCCAGGGACGGGTCTACGTCACCTCGGGCAACACCGCCGAGGCGGGCGTCTACGGCTATCCCCCCGGCGCCGCGACCCTGGGCTTCTCCCTGCCGGGTTGGCCGGTTGGCGGGTGCGGCGGAATCGCCACCTGCATCGAGACCACCGGCGGGTCGAGCCCGTTCGCCCTGGCGCCGGAAGCCCCGGAGGCGCCGAGCTCGGCGCTCGCCGTGGCGCCGAGCGAGATCGTCGGGGCAACTGCGGACGTGGAGAGGCGGCGGCACCGACGGGCCCACCGTCGCCAGCTCAGGAGACATCCGCACCGGGTTCGCGCCGCGTCCGGGCGGGGCGGTCGATGAGCGCCCGCCTGGCACGGGCGCTCGCCGCCCTCGCGCTCGTGATGCTGCTGGCGGGAGCGGCATCCGCCACCGGAGGGGTCACCCGGAGGGGGACCCTGAGCCTCGCCCTCAGCGGCAAGTTCGCGCCGCACGCCCTGCCCCGCAGGGGGCCGGCGCCGGTCGCCGCCACGGTCGGCTGGCACATCGGCACCACCGACGGCAGCGAGGTGCCCAACCTGAAGCGGCTGCGGATCGAGATCAACCGGCACGGGCATTTCGACTACGCCGGTCTGCCGGTCTGCCCCTACGACCGCATCCAGCCGGCTTCGAGCCACCGCGCCCTTCTCGCCTGCCGCGCGGCGCTGGTCGGCAAGGGCAGCTTCTCGGCCAACGTCTCCCTGCGCGGCCAGGAACCGTACAGCGCCCACGGGCGCCTGCTCGCCTTCAACGGCCGCAGCCACGGCAAGCCGGTCCTGTTCGGGCAAATCTACTCTCCCTATCCCTTCCCCACCTCCTTCGTCATCGTCTTCGCGGTCAAGGACATCGGCCGCGGTAACTTCGGCACCGCGCTCGCGGCCTCCCTTCCGGAGGCGCTCGCCAGCTGGGGAGACCTGACCGGGATCGAGATGACCCTGTGGCGCACCTACGGGAGCGGCGGGCGGCGCCATAGCTATATAAGCGCCGCCTGTCCCGCTCCAGACGGCTTCTCGAAAGCGGTCTTCCCGCTGGCTCGCGCCTCCTTCGCGTTCAGAGGGGGGAAGAGGGTGAGGTCGACGGTGACCGGAACCTGCCGGGTGAGAGGGTGAGCGCCGCGGTGGGGCGGGTCCGCGGCGGCTTCGGCCGTCGCCGTGCGCTCGCCATCCTGCTCGCCGCCGTTGCCCTTGCCGGCTGTGGCGGCAGCGAGACGAGCTCGACCGGCGCCGGCGGGGGGGACTCCGGCTCGAAGGCATCCGGCGCCTCCGCCCCAACCGACGGCGCGGCGCTGCCGAACGAGGGCACCAAGGCGGTGGCGCCCGGAGTGCCGACCAGCAATGGCGGAGACAACAGCATCCAGGCCTTCGGCGTCGAGTCGGACAGCGCCGAACGCGTCCGGGCGGCCACCACGGCCGCGTCCTACCTGCGGGCGCTCGCCGACGGTCGCTGGGCGGAGGCTTGCTCGGATTTCTCGGCGGCGACGCGGTCACGGCTCGGACGCTTCGCCCAGCAGGGAGAGGGCTGCGCGGGCGCGATGGGCACCTTCGCCGGGCAGCTGCCGAGGTCGGCCCTGCTCAGCGCCGCCAAGATCCACGTGCTCAGCATGCGCGTGCAGGGTGACCACGCCTTCCTCATCTACAGGGACGGGGAGGGGACGGCCTCCGAGCTGCCGCTGGCGCGGAACGGCGGCGAGTGGAAGGTCGCCGCGATCTCCGCCGCCGCCCTCACGCTCTAAAGAAAAGGCGCGCGACGGTTGCCCGCCGCGCGCCTGAACGAATTCGCTGGAGCAGCGTCTACGGGTAGACCCGCCCAACTTCAATGAATTCGGCCTCGATGTTCTGAATCGTCTCGTTGGTGCCCGCGGCGGCCGGCAGGCCGGTCGTCGCGTTGACGAGACCGTTGATGCTGATCGGGATGAAACCGAACAGCGTCAGCACGCAGCCGCTCGCGCCGGGGGCGCTGAACGAGTTGTCCACGTACGTGCCTTTGACGTGGATGATTTCTTCCGCGTCAAAGCTGATTTCCGGTCCGCTGCCGCTGATCGGTTTGTTCGGCGGCGGCGGGTTCGTCGTCCCGGTGATCACGTTGATGTTGATCGGGTTGGACGGCGATCCCACGTAGCAATTGTTGCCCAGAAGCGAGTTGATCAGGTGCACCCTGACCCCCAGCGCAATCGATTCGAGGCTGAGTTTGGGCTGGGAGACCCCTTCGGTGACCCCGTACAGGGTCAGCGCTTCGCTGCCGAAGAATTCGAGCAGCCAGGTCAGCCCGGTCAGGCCGATGACCCCGCCCGGTACTTTCTGTTTAACCGGCTTGAGGCCACCTTCCGAATTGAAGACGAAGTTTTCCAATTCGGAGTTGACGCCGCCGGTCAGCGGCACCGGGTTTTCGATTGGGACTTCCCGGTTACCGACGTTGAAGTGCCCGCTTTTGATTTCCGAGCGAATGCAGAATTCAACGCTCGGGGCTTCGCTTTTCTTCGGGCATCCGGCGAACCGTTCAAAGGGCGGTTTCGGTTTTTCGGCCTGGGCCGCCGGCGCCACCATGGCGACGACGAGGAGCGCCGCCCCAACGGCCCCAAGCAGCTTTGCAAGGTGCTTAGACCTCATACGCATCTCTCCCTTACTGGTAGGTCGATCGATAGAAAACTCGATCGTTTCAAACTATCCTTATCGGATCAGTCGCTTTAAATCAAGCGAAAGACGACCCTATCGGCACCGCTTAGTATTTGTCAAGGTATTTGCGAGGTTTTAACAAGAGCGCCCGCCGAGCGCGAGCCGGTTCGCCGCGAGCATAAAACCCAGCAAATACCTTGACAGAGACTAATTCGTATCGATAGGGTCGCCTCGCTTGACTTCAAGGGCATATTCCGCTCAGGCTCATCCAAGGCGGTCTAGTTCTTAGATCGAACAGCGAGGGGGAGAAGATGAGGTCGAAGCACCTTGCCAAGCTGCTTGGCGCTGCGATGACGGCGGTCGTGGTCGTCGCGATGGTGGCGCCGGCGGCGCAGGCGGTAAAACCGAAACCGCCCTATGAACAGTTCGCGGGATGCCCGACGCTGAAAGAAAAATCGACCGCGGAATTCTGCATCCACTCGGTGATCAAAAGCGGTCACTTCCAGATGGGCAGCAAGGACGTTCCGATCGAAACTCCGATCCACCTGACCGGCGGCGTCAACTCCGAATTGGAAAACTTTGTCTTCAATTCGGAAGGCGGCCTCAAGCCGGCCAAACAGAAAGTGCCAGGCGGCGTCGTCGGCATCACCGGGCTGACCTTCCTGCTCGAAATCCTGGGCAGCGAAGCGCTGACCCTGTACGCGGTGACCGAAGCGGTGGGCGCGCCCACTCTGACGCTGACGACGATCGCGCTGCCGATCAAAGTGCACTTGGTCAACGCGGTGCTGGGCAACAACTGCTACGTCGGGTCGGCGTCCAACCCGATCAAACTCAACCTGACCACCGGCACGACGAGCCCGCCGCCGCCGAACGAACCGATCAGCGGCAAAGAAGGGGAAATCAGCTTCGACGAATTCGAAATCATCCACCTGTCCAACGGCACTTACGTCGACAACTCGTTCAGCGCCCCCGGCGCCAGCGGTTGCGTGCTGACGCTGTTCGGTTTCCTTCCGATCAGCCTCAACGGCCTCGTCAACTTGCAGGCCGGACTGCCGGCTGCTGCGGGCACCAACGAGACGATCCAGAACATCGACGCTGAATTCGCGGAAAACGCGCTGGTCTACCCGTAGGGCGGCGTCACTTCGGTCAAAAGGCGCGCGGCGGCGATCGCCGCGCGCCTTTCCATGCGCAGGGGCCGTCGCACCCCGCCGCCTCGATCAGCGCCTATCCTTGAGCGGTGATCGCGGGGGGAGCGACCGCTTCGGCGGCACTTGATCGCCGGCGGCGCTGGATCGGAATCGCCATCTCGGCGCTGTTGGTTCTGGTCGCGGGCCTCCTGGCCGCCCAGGGTGGCGGAAGTGGGAGCGATACCGCCGCCATCGACACCTCTCCCCACGTGGTCGAAGCCGGCGACCTCGCGGCCCTGGAAGATTCCCTCGGGCACGCCCTCTACTGGGCCGGGGAACGCCCCTCGGGCCAGCTGGAGCTGACCGAGGAAGTCGATGGCAGCGTCTACCTGCGCTACCTGCCGCCCGGGGTCGAAGCCGGCGATCCGCGGCCGGATTTCCTCACCGTCGGCACCTACCCGGTCGCCGCCGCCGACGCGGCCCTGCGGCGCACCGCCGCCGACTCCGGCTCGAACCTCGGCCGCACCGGCGACGGCGGGCTAACCCTCGTCAACCCCTCCTCACAGGGCAGCGCCTACCTCGCCTATCCCGGCTCCGACCTGCAGATCGAGGTCTACGACCCGGCGCCCGGTCGGGCGCTGCGGCTGATCCGCTCCGGCGCGATCCGGCCGGTGGGCTGAGGCGGCGATGTTCGTCCCCTGGCTCCTCTTCCCGTTGCTGCTGGCGGCGCTCTGCCTCGGCTGCGGGCTGCTACTCGAGGCGATGGTCGGTCGCAGGTTGCCGGGGGCGCTGCTTGCTCCCGCCGGCTTCGCCGTCATCGTCGTCGCCGCGGGGATCCTGACCTCGCGCGGCGAGACCGCGCCGCTGGCGACCCCCGCCGTCGTGCTGCTGGCGCTCGCCGGCGCCGCGCTCACCTACCCCTGGCGGGGTCGCCGCCCCGACCGCTGGGCGCTGGCCGCGGCGCTCGCGGTCTTCGCCGTCTACGCCGCCCCGGTCGTCCTCTCCGGCCACCCCACTTTCAGCGGCTACATCAAGCTCGACGACACCGCCACCTGGGCCGCCTTCATTGACCGGGTGATGGAGCACGGCCGTGACCTCTCCGGCCTCGAACCCTCCAGCTACCAGACCACCCTCAGCGTCAACCTGCCCCTGGGCTACCCGGTCGGCGCCTTCCTGCCGCTCGGGGTCGGCTCGCGGCTGACCGGCACCGACATCGCCTGGCTGGTCCAGCCCTACATGGCGACGATGGCGGCGCTGCTGGCACTCTGCCTCCATTGGCTGGCGCGGCCCCTGGTCGAGTCGCGCCGGCTGCGGGCCGTGGTCGCCTTCGGCGCCGCCCAGTCGGCCCTGCTCTTCGCCTACAGCCTTTGGGGCGGGATCAAGGAGGTCGCGGTGGCGCTGGCGATCGCTGTCCTCGCCGCCGTCGCCCCCGCCGCGATCCGCGAGGGCTGGGGCTGGCGCGGAACCCTGCCCGCCGCGATCGCCACCACGGCACTGCTGACGATGGTCGGCTCCGGCGGACTCGTCTGGGCGCTGCCGATCCTCGCTCTCGTCGCGCTCGCCTTCTGGCGCGGCCACGGCGCCCGGGCGCTGCTGGCGCGGGCCTGGCCGCTGGTCCTGACCGTGGCGCTGCTCGGGATCCCGGCGCTGTTCGCCGCCGGCGCCTTCTCGCCGACCCAGGGCGGGCTCACCAACGCCGCCGAGCTGGGCAACCTGGTCGGGCCCCTGAACGTCGCCCAGTACGCCGGCGTCTGGATCACCGGCGACTTCCGCCTCGACCCGAGCCGAGCCTCGCTGACCGACTATCTGATCGTCCTCGCCCTCCTCTCAGCCGTCGCGGGCGTCTGGCTCGGCTGGCGCCGCCGCGCCTGGGAGCTGCTGCTCTACGCGGCCGGCGCCGGCGCCGGCAGCATCGCCGTCTTCATCTACTCCTCTCCCTGGGTCGGAGCCAAGGCGCTGGCCTCCGGCAGCCCCTCGTTACTGCTGTTGGCGCTGGCCGGCGCGGCGGCGTTCGCGGCTCGGGTCGAGCGGGTGCTGGGAACGACGCTGCTGGCCCTGGTTCTCGCCGGCGTGCTCTGGTCCAACGCCCTCGGCTACCACGACGTTAGCCTCGCCCCCTACGACCAGCTGCGCGAACTTGAGAGCATCGGCGAGGAGTTCGCCGGCGAGGGACCGGCGCTGATGACCGAATACCAGCCTTACGGGGTCCGCCACTTCCTCCGCAAGGCCGACGCCGAGGGCGCCTCCGAGCTCCGCTACCGGCCGATCCCGCTGACCGAGGGCGGCGAACTCGAAAAGGGAGAGTGGGGGGACACCGACCAGATATCGCCGTCGGCGCTACTCACCTACCGGACCCTGGTGCTGCGCCGCAACCCCGCCCAGAGCCGACCCCCAGCGGTTTACTCGCTGGTCCGTCGCGGCGCCTACTACGACGTCTGGCAGCGGCCCGCGGGTTCGATCGGAGCGATCGCCGAACACCTCTCGCTCGGCGACTTCGAAGACCCCGGCGCGGAACCGGCCTGCGCGGAAGTGCTGGACCTAGCGCGCCTGGCCGGCCCTGGCGGCACAGTCGCTGCGGTCGAACGGGCGCCGACGGTGGTCGCCTCCCTCGCCGACTCGACCCACCCGGCGAGCTGGCTCCCGACCGAACCCGGCAGCCCCGACCTCGTCCCGCACGGTCCGGGGACGGCGGGGCTGCGGGTGAGCGTCCCCGCTGCCGGGCGCTACGGCGTCTACCTGCAGGGCAGCGTTCGCAACCGGCTCGCCGTGCTCGTCGACGGCGTCGAGGTCGGCTCGGTTTCCGAGCAGCTGAACGAGGCCAGCCAATTCCTCTACTTCGGCCAGGTCCGCCTGGGCGGCGGCTCGCACGAGGTCGAGCTCGTCCTCGATGGCCAGAGCCTGGCTCCGGGGAGCGGCGGCCCCCCTGAAGCGATCGGGCCCTTGGTGCTCAGCCCGGCCGTGGCCGAAGACCCGCCGCTGCGCGAGCTGCCGGCCTCGCGGGCGGAAGCGCTCTGCGGCAAGCGCCTCGACTGGGTCGAGGCGCTCCGCTAGTCGTCGTCTTCGTCCCCCTCCACGAGCCATTGGAGTGCTTCCTCGGCGATGTCCGATTTCAGTTCGATGAACGTGGCCATCAGCTCGGCTTCGCAGCTCTGGACGCCGGCGATCCAGGCCTGGCCGAGGAAGCCCCACATCCGGATCGTCATCGCGACGGTCAGGTTCAGCGCGTCGGCGGACTCGTGCATCAGCGTTTTGAAGCCCGCTTCGATCGGACCCATCTCGGGTGGGCCGACGTCGAAGCGGCGCTGCTCGGCCCGGCGCTGCATCTGATGGTGGCCGGTGTACGTGCCGGCGAACCAGGCCTCATTGAGAAATGCCTCCATCTCCACGATCTGGCCGCAATTGAGGTCAAGGCAGTCCGCGCTTTCGTCCAGCAGCGGCTTCAGATCCCGCTCCTTCGCGCTGAGGAGATCGTCTGCGAAATCCGAGTTCTCGTCGCCAGGCAACGGCACCGGCATCCAGTCTAGCTATATGGAAATGCTCTGGTATTCATTTGTGTACCTATTGGTTTCGACCGACTGACCAGGGTGAGTTCGCCCTTCTTCGCGCTATGCGCGAGTAAAGGCGAACTCACCCGGGCAACTCGAACTCACCCGGGCAACTGGCTCAGTTGGAGATTGCGTGCCGGGTGTTGACCACGATTGCGCGGGGCAGGCCCCGGGTCAGGACCTTGGACGGCTTGATGCGGCGGGTCACCATCGCGTCTACCACCGCGGCCACCTTGGTGTCGCGGGCGGCGGCGGCGAACATCACCCGCTCGCCGAGCCGAAAGCGGCGCCCGGTCGCGTAGTCGTGGTTGACGAAGGCATGGCTGCGCAGTTCGCGCCCGTGCCGTCGCCGGTAACGACGCAGCCCGGCGTCGAGCGACTCCTCCCCGCGCAGCGCCGGGGCGACGCTGTCGGCGAGCCATTCGCCCGACTGCAAGGCCCAGCCGCAGCCGACGCCGAAGAGGGGGTCGGTGGCGAGCGCCGCGTCGCCGACCAGCGCCAGCCCCGGCGCGACCGTGACCCGTATGCGGTTGGGCATGTCGATCTTGCCGACGACCGGGCCGACGATGCGGCCCGCGCGGATCGGCGGCGGATCGGGGAGCCCGGCGACGAACTCGACCAGCGCCGCCTCCGGGTCCGGTTTGAACTTCGGCAGCCGGTCCTTGGTCAGCATCGCCGCGTAGAAGGTGAGCCCGGAATCGGTCGGGAACGCCGCCGCCCACTGCGGGTCCAGCATCCAGTACGAGCTGTCGGGAGCGCCCGCCGGCAGGGCGCCCTCGAAGTAGGCGCCGTAGGCGAAGCGGTTGTGCGGCAGGGTCTTGGTCGGGACGCTGGCCAGCTCGGCGATACGCGAGTCGCGGCCGTCGGCGCCGACCGTGAGGCGGGCGCGCAGCTCGGTCGTCCCGCCGCCGCCATCGCGGACGTCGACGCCGCGCACGATGCCGGTCTCACGCGAAACCCCCGCCGCCGTTCGGCCCAGCATCAGCTCCACTCCCGGGGTCGCGGCCGCCACCTCCCGCACCAGCGGGTCCAGAATCTCGCGCCGCAGGTTGAGCGAGTGGCCGGCCTGGTCGGGTGGGGCCTCGATCCAGCCCCATGGCGTCCAGCCGTGCACGCGCGAGCGCACTCCGCCCGCCGCCATGATCGGCTCGAGCAGGCCGAGCCGTTCGATCGTCGGCACGGCCGAGGCCTGGATGAAGTGCGAGCAGACCCGCTTGAAGGCAGCCGGGTCGGGCCGTTTCTCCACCAGCGCCACACGCGCCCCCGCCCGCCCCAGCAGGATCGCGGTGGCGCAGCCGGCGAGGCTGGCGCCGACGATGACCGCGTCGTATTCCTGCGGCCCGGCTGCGCTGCGACTGGGATCTGCGTGGGACATCTGGACTCCCGCTCGGTACGTCAACGGTACAGGTGCTCCTCGAAACATTTCTGTGGTTCTGGCCACAGAAAAGCTTCGAGGAGGCCCGGCCGGCTACCCGCGCTCGTAGGTGAGGATGGCGATCCCGTCCCCGACCGTCTTCGAGTCGACCAGCTTCAGCGACTTCTTGTCCCCGTGCTCGCCGAACAGGCGCTTGCCGCTGCCGAGCAGGACCGGGAAGACCATCAGCCGCAGCTCGTCGACGAGATCGTGCGCGACCAGCGCCTGCACGAGCTGGGCGCTGCCGGCGACCAGGATCACCCCGTCGACCTCTCGCTTCAACTGCGCCACCTCCTCGGCGACGTCGCCGTCGAGCACGGTCGAGTTGTTCCACTCGGCCTCCTGCAAGGTCGAGGAGACGACGTACTTCGGCATCGCGTTCATCCTCTCGGCGAAGCCGACCTCGTCGGTCATCTCCGGCCAGGCGGCGGCAAAGCCTTCGTAGGTGACCCGGCCCAGCAGCTGCGCCTCGGCCTCGAAGACCTCGTCGAGCTTGAACTTGTCGCCCTCGGACCCGCGCTCGATCTCGAAGGTCCAGCCGCCGTGCTCGTACTCCTCGCCGCCGCCCGGAGCCTCCATCACCCCATCCAGCGAGACGAACTCGGTAACGACGATCTTGCCCATGATTCCTCCTTGTCGAGATTGACCTTCGCTGAGGCGACGAACAGCCCAATGTGAATTCGACACATACCCTCAAGATCCCGAAAGAAGCTTTTCGGGGATCTACAGTTGCCGGGTGGCAGGCGACGATCCCTGGGCTTCGGCGGCGGGCGCGCTCTACGGCGCTTACATGGAGCGCCCCCGGATCAGCAGGCCGCTCGGGCGCCTTGTCTGGGGCGGCGACAGTAAGCCCTACTACGAGAGCATGAGGGGCGTCGAGGAGGTTGCGCCGGGCGGCACGGTCGTCGACTGCCCCTGCGGCGCCGGTCCTGCTCTGCGCGCGCTTCGCCCCGGCGCCGCCGTCCGCTATGTCGCCGCCGACCTCTCGCGGTCCATGCTCCGACGCGCCCGCCGGCGGGCCGAGACCCGTGGTCTGGCGCAGGTCGAGTTCATCGAGGCCGATGCGACCGATTTGCCCCTGGCGTCGGCCGCTGCCGATCTCTTCCTCTCCTTCTGGGGCTTGCACTGCTTCGAGGATCCGCAGGGTGCGCTGAAAGAGGCCTCGCGCCTGCTTAAGCCAGGGGGCCGCCTCCTCGGCGCCTGCTTCGTTCGCGGCCAGGACAGCCTGCGCCAACGCGTCCTCGTCCGTCCCGGCCTGGGCCAATTCGGCAGGGTCGCCACCCAGGCCGAGATGGAGAACTGGCTTGCCGCGGCGGGCTTCGGCCTCGCCGACATCCGCCGCTCCGGGCCGATGCTGTTCTTCGACGCCCGGCACGATGGCGCCGAGTCGGTCTGAGATGCCCGGCGGACAAGGGAGGTGCGGGGTCCTTCCAGTCTCCGACCGGCTTGCGTTGAAGCTGCTCGATGAGGCAGACGCCCCTGACCTCCACGCCCTGATCGAGGCCAACCGCGCATATCTTGCCCGCTGGCTGCCGTGGGCCGAGCGCCAGACTTTCATCGACACCGAAGAGTTCATCCGCCGATGCCGGGACCAGCTTGCCTGCAGCGATGGCTTTCAGGCGGCCGTGGTGCACGACGGCTCGATCGCCGGCGTCGCCGGCTTTCCTGCCATCGACTGGGGGCGCCGCTCGACCAGCATCGGCTACTGGCTGGCCGAGGAGCGACAGGGCTGCGGCATCATGAGCGCCGCGGTCCGTGCCCTCATCGACCATGCGTTTGGCCGCGTGCAGCTCAACCGAGTCGAAATCCGCGTCGCCGCCGAGAACCGCCGCAGCCGCGCCGTCCCCGAGCGCCTCGGCTTCAGGCAAGAGGGAACGCTGCGCCAGGCGGAACGAGTCGGCGATCGCCACCTCGACCTCGTCGTCTACTCGATGCTGGCGGGGGAGTGGTTGGGGTGAGGAGTCTTCAGCGTCGCGCGAGATAGCGCAGCGCCGACTGGGCGGCGTTGTAGCCGCCCATGCCGTGGACGCCGCCGCCTGGGGGGGTGGCGGCTGAACAGATGAAGAGGCCCGGCGCGCCGGTGCTGTAGGGGTCGAGGGCGAGGCGTGGGCGGACCACGGCCTGCAGCGTGGTGTTGGCGCCGGTGAGGATGTCGCCGCCGACGTAGTTGGGGTTGCCGGCTTCGAGCTCGGCGGGGGGACGGGCCGCGGTGGCGACGATGCGCTCGCGCAGGCCCGGGGCGAAGCGTTCGATCTGGTCGATCACGGCTCGCTCGCCGTCGCCGTCGTAGCCGCTCGGCACGTGGGCGTAGGCCCAGATTGGGTGGACGTCGCCGGCGGAGCGCTGGGGGTCGGCGAGGTACTGCTGGCCGACCAGAACGAAGGGGCGCGTCGGCATGCGACCGCGGTTGACGTCGCGCTCGGCGGCGACCAGCTCCTCGAAGGTGCCGATCGCGTGGACGGTCCCGGCACGGCGGCAGGCTGCCGCCGTCCATGGCACCCCTCCCTCGACCGCGAGGTCGACCTTGAAGGCGCCGGGCCCGTGCTTGTAGCGCCGGTAGGCGCGGGCGACCCGGTCCGGCAGTCGCCCTCCCGCGATCTCGGCGACGGCGCCCGGGGCGAGGTCGAAGACGACAACGTCGGGGCTCTCCAGCTCGGCCAGCGAGCGGACCCTGACACCGGTCTCAATCCTCCCCCCGTGCTCGCGCAGCACCGAGGCGAGCGCGTCGGCGATCGACTGCGAGCCGCCCGCCGCCACCGGCCAGCCGATGCTGTGGCAGGCGGAGATCAGCGCCATCCCGATCGAGGCGCTGAGCGGTCGCGTCAGCGGGCTGAAGCCGTGCGCGGCGACCCCGCCGAACAGCGCCCGCGCCTCGTGCCCGCGCCAGCGCCGGGCGAGCAGGGCCGCCGGCGCCAGCGCGGGGAGCCCGAAACGGACGAGCCGCAGGGGGTGCCGCGGCGGATGGACGATCGGTCCGACCAGGTCCTGATTGAGATCGTCGAAGTGGGCGGAGGGAGGGCCGAAGAGGCGCCGCCAGGAGCGGCCGTCGGCGCCGAGGCCGGCGGCGGTGTCATCGAGCGAGCGGACCAGGGTCGCGGCGCCACCGTCGTCGAAGGGGTGGGCCATGTCGACCTCGGGCCAGCGCCACTCGAGCCCATGCGCCTCGAGGCCAAGCGAACGCAGGAACGGCGAGGCAGCCGCCATCGGGTGCGAGGCCGAGCAGAGGTCGTGGACGACGCCCGGCACGGTCAGCTCGCCGCTGCGGGTGCCGCCGCCGATCGTCTCGGCCGCCTCCAGCAGCGTCACCCGCACGCCCGCCCGCGCCAGCGCGACCGCGCAGGCCAGCCCGTTGGGGCCGGAGCCGACCACGGTCGCCTTGCTCACGCGACCGCCGCGCCGGGACGCTCGCCAGACCGCCTGTTGGTCACCTCGACCGGGAACTCCCACGACTCTTCGAGCCAGGGCTGGCGCGCGACCATGTCGGCGACCGCGATCGAGCCCTCCTCGAGCAGGCCGGTCGCGGCGTCGTAGATCGCGTAGCGCTGGCGGCCGCTGGCGGCGGCCTCGGACTCCAGCGCGATCACCCGCACCTCGCCCGGGGCGAAGCCGCAGCGTTCCTGCACTGCCTCCAGCAGCTGGCGGCCGTGGAAGTGGCCGTCGCCGAAGTTCCAGCCGTTGACGATGTTGGAGATCAGCTCGCCCTCGCGGGCGTCGTAGGCCTCGACGTCCTCGACGGCATGGGGGAGGAGGGCGTTGAGCGCGCGCCCGTGCGAGTGCATCGCGCGGAAGGCGAGCCCCTTGTTGAGCAGGAAGTCGGTCAGCTCAGGGTCTTCGTAGAGCCGGGTCACCTGCTCGCTGACCAGGGGTGCCGACTTCTTGATGTGGGTGTCGAGCTTCTGCTCGGCGCCGCTGCCCTTGCGGAACAGCCACTGGGTGGTCGCCCAGTTGCCGGCGTAGTAGCGCATCGAGGGCAGGAACGAGATCTTGTCGGGACGGAAGTTCCCCAGCAGCGGTAGCCCCACGCAGAAGATCGCGATCATCGCGATCAGCAGCGGATCGTCGAGCGAGGAGAGCGCCGCGTCGCCGTAGTGCCCGAAGAGGAACAGGATGCCGAAGATCATGAAGATGTTCCACTCCAGCGGCACCGCCAGCGGGAACATCGAGGTGATGTTGAGGTGGAAGAGGATCATGCCGGCGATCGCGATCGCGCGGACGGTGTTGTTGTCCACCGTGATCAACAGCAGCGGCCAGCCGAACTCCTGCACGGTGCCGAAGTGGGCGAGGCCGGCGGACAGCCGCGAGGGCCGCATGTCCTCCGGGTAGTCGCGCCAAAGCTTCCGTTTCAGCGCCTTCGGCCCGACCAGCGGCGCGTTGCTGATCATCACCGAGACGACGAAGGGGAAGTGGCGGTTCAGCTTCGAGGAGGCGGCGCCCCACCAGATGAAGAGGAAGACGAACTGCCAGGCGACGATCCACTGGTCGACCGAGAACAGCCCGACCGCGAGCATCGTCGCGTAGATTTCCGGCCGCGCGCCGAGGAAGGAGACCTTGTCGCGCAGGCCGAGCAGGGCGAGGAGTCCGAGCAGGACCGCGATCCCGGCGGGCGGCATCTTTCCCGCCTCCAGCCCGGCGGCGTCGACGCCGGGAGCGAGGAGCAGGTAGATACCGACGCCGACGACGGCCGCGTAGAGCGCGACGTCGATCGCGCCGCGCCGGCTGCCGCGCGTGAACGGCACCCGATCCGGCCAGGGCGGCAGCCGCACCGTCCCCGGCCGCAGCCAGTAGAGCGGCCCGCCGATCGGCGGCAGGAAGCGGAAGCTGAGCGCCATCGACCCCGCCCCGAGCCCGAGGATCTCCCACAGCAGCGTCCACAGCGCGAACTTCTCGAAGACGATCGGCTGCGTCCACCAGTCGCCGAAGTCGCCGATTCCGCCCAGCCCCGGCGTCAGGGAGATGACCAGCATCGCCCCGAGCGCGTAGACCACCAGCTTCACCGCGTAGAGCAGGTAAACGGCGGTGGGCGACCCAAACCCGCTCTCGCCCCAGTCCTGCACCAGCGGCTTCAGCCGCGTCAGGTGCGGCTGCGCCTTCCACTCATCCAGATCGAACGGCGGCGCCGCCGGCGAGAAGAAGCTCATCGCCGCATGCTCTCATTGAGGGCAGGGGCGCTGCAAGCTCATGAGGGGCCGGGATTGCTCCCAGCCCCTTCGCTCGGCTATTCCCCATCCACTTCGAGGTCAGCTCGTTCGCCTTCTGTGCCGAACCCTTTCAATGTCACTTTGCTGGCGTAGGTGCCGTTGCTATAGGTGCCGTTGGTCTGGCCGCAGCCGAGAAAGCCGCCTTCCACCTGGGTGTATTTGATCCCTTCGAGTGTAACTTCGGCTGTCACGTCTCGTGGGAAGACCTCTTTGTTTTTATAGATAACGTGATTGAGGCCGTTCTGGGCGCCGATTTCCAGTTTGCATTTGGTGCCGCCACTTGCATTTGTGACTTTGACCTCGATCTTTTTGCCTTCCGGGCATTTCACGTCGACAGTACCTGTGTATTCACCAGCCCCGATTTTCGTGCCGGAGTGCAGGACGTAGTCGCAGCCGTTCGGGCTCATATCGGTTGTGAATACTCCGATCCCAGTTTGGGTGGTCCTACAATCCGTCCCCCCGCCTGTGTCCGGATAGGTGTATTCGGGCGTCATTGTCAATTCGCTGTCTTCGCCGGTTAGCGATGTCCCGGTGAATTTGCCGTGGCATTCGACTTTGTTGGCCCCCACGGTAAATTTCTCGACTTCCCCTTCCTCGGTTGTGCCTTCGATGATCGTGTGATCGGGAGGAGGGGGCGTTGTTGGGGCGCCTTGGAACACCCCATCCATTTCGAGGTCAGCCGGTTCGCCTTCTGTGCCAAACCCTTTCAGTGTCACTTTGCTGGTGTATTTGCCGTCGCTGTGTTCGCCGTTGGCCTGGCCGCAGCCGAGAATGCCGCCTTCCACCTGGGTGTATTTGATCCCTTCGAGTGTAACTTCGGCTGTCACGTCTCGTGGGAAGACCTCTTTGTTTTTATAGATAACGTGATTGAGGCCGTTCTGGGCGCCGATTTCCAGTTTGCATTTGGTGCCGCCACTTGCATTTGTGACTTTGACCTCGATCTTTTTGCCTTCCGGGCATTTCACGTCGACAGTACCTGTGTATTCGCCTTCTTTGAGTTTCGTTCCGGAGTGCAGCAAGTAGTCGCAACCATTCATGCTCACGTGGGTTGTGAAGTCTCCCACTTCGTTGTGGGTCCGACAGTCCGGGTTCCCGCCTGTGTCCGGATAGGTGTATTCGGGCGTCATTGTCAATTCGCTGTCTTCGCCGGTTAGCGATGTCCCGGTGAATTTGCCGTGGCATTCGACTTTGTTGGCCCCCACGGTAAATTTCTCGACTTCCCCTTCCTCGGTTGTGCCTTCGATGATCGTGTGATCGGGAGGAGGGGGCGTTGTTGGGGCGCCTTGGAACACCCCATCCATTTCGAGGTCAGCCGGTTCGCCTTCTGTGCCAAACCCTTTCAGTGTCACTTTGCTGGTGTATTTGCCGTCGCTGTGTTCGCCGTTGGCCTGGCCGCAGCCGAGAATGCCGCCTTCCACCTGGGTGTATTTGATCCCTTCGAGTGTAACTTCGGCTGTCACGTCTCGTGGGAAGACCTCTTTGTTTTTATAGATAACGTGATTGAGGCCGTTCTGGGCGCCGATTTCCAGTTTGCATTTGGTGCCGCCACTTGCATTTGTGACTTTGACCTCGATCTTTTTGCCTTCCGGGCATTTCACGTCGACAGTACCTGTGTATTCGCCTTCTTTGAGTTTCGTTCCGGAGTGCAGCAAGTAGTCGCAACCATTCATGCTCACGTGGGTTGTGAAGTCTCCCACTTCGTTGTGGGTCCGACAGTCCGGGTTCCCGCCTGTGTCCGGATAGGTGTATTCGGGCGTCATTGTCAATTCGCTGTCTTCGCCGGTTAGCGATGTCCCGGTGAATTTGCCGTGGCATTCGACTTTGTTGGCCCCCACGGTAAATTTCTCGACTTCCCCTTCCTCGGTTGTGCCTTCGATGATCGTGTGATCGGGAGGAGGGGGCGTTGTTGGGGCGCCTTGGAACTTCGGAGTCGCCTGTGCCACCGGCACCGCGGCGGAACTCATTGCCAATGCCGTTGCCAGTAGCAGCCAGATTGCCCTCTTCTTGCCAATCATCTCTCGCTCCTCCGCATATGGGTTGTCCGCTCCGCCGTCGGTTAATCCATACGCCCCGAGAGATAAAAAGTCAAGAACACCTGAGTATTTGGAGTGATGCTAAGTCAGTGCTAGGGTGCGGTCACTTTGTGGGCCGACTGGCACGCGCACTACCCGATGCACGTCATCAGCGACGTGGACCCCGGCTCGATGGCGGAACGGATGCG
Source organism: uncultured Actinomycetes bacterium (assembly GCA_963699125.1). Taxonomy (GTDB): domain Bacteria; phylum Actinomycetota; class Thermoleophilia; order Solirubrobacterales; family 70-9; genus VAYN01. The sequence continues at coordinate 1,712,741 of OY969417.1, read as the reverse complement.
GACGATCCGCGGCCGCCACACTCTGCGCGAGCGGTTCCAGGCTTTCGTGATCTGGGTGGCGATGAAGCTCGGCAGCGACGCGACCCTCTCCAGCGGCCACCGGATCTCGATCGAGAAGATGGTCGAAGGCAACGTCGGCCTGGCCCTCTCGGTCCTCTTGCGGCCCTTCGAGGAGGTCGACTTCAGCAAGCCCTACGCGGCGCCGCCGGGGCCAGATTACTTCGGCCTGCTGCTCGAAGACCTCGACACGGTCGAGAAGGAGGTCGCCGGCCACCCCGATTCGACGATCCGGATCGTCGCAAACCCCGAGCAGCTCGACGCCTGCCTTGGCGACGGCGCGATCGCGCTTGTCCATGCGGTCGAGGGCGGCTTTCATCTCGGCTTCAGCGACGCCGAAATCGCCGAGAACTGCACGACGCTCGGTGAAAAGGGCGTCGGCTACGTCACCGTCGCCCACCTCTTCTTCCGCCAGGTCGCCACCAACGCGCCGGCTTTCCCGTTCCTGCCGGACTGGCTCTACCGGCTCATCTTCCCCCAGCGCGGCCCCGACCGCCTCACGCCGCGCGGCGAGGCGGTTGTCCGCGGCCTCGTCCGCAACCGCATCCTCGTCGACCTCTCCCACATGGACCCGCCCGGGATCCGCGAGGTCTTCGCCCTGCTCGACGAGCTCGACCCCGAGGCCAAGGTTCCGGTCGTCTCCACCCACGCCGGCTACCGCTTCGGCAAGCAGCAGTACATGTGTGACGAGGAGATCCTGCTCGAGATCAAACGGCGCAACGGCCTGGTCGGCTTGATCATGGCCCAGCACCAGCTCAACGACGGCCTCCGCCGCCGCGAGACGAAGACCCTCGAGGAATCGCTCGAGGTCATCTTCAGCCACATCGACAAGATCGCCGAGGTCACCGGCGGCTACGACCACATCGGTCTCGGCTCCGACTTCGACGGCTTCATCAAGCCGACGATGGGGGGACTGGAGACGATGGCCGACCTGAAAGCGCTCGAGGAAGCGCTGGAGGCGAGGTACGGCGCCGAGGCGACGCAGAAGATGACGTCGGGGAACTCGCTGCGGGTGCTGCGCACGCTCTGGTCGTTGCCGGCGCCGGCATGAGCGAACCCGCCCCACGCCCGGCGGCGGACGGGTTCCACCACCCTGCCAGCGAGGAGGAGCTGGTCGCGCTGGTCCGGTTCGCCTACCGCGAAGGGCTGCAGCTGCGGGTCCGCGGCGCCGCCCACTCGGTTTCCCACGCGATCTACACCGACCCGCTGCGGGAACCGAACCACGTCGGCGAGCAGGCGCCGCCGCCGGGCCCGAACATCAACCTGATGCTCGACCGCTACCGCGGCTGGCGGGTCCGCGACGAGGGGCGCAGGCTGGTCGAAGCCGACGCCGGTATCCACCTCGGCGAAGACCCGAGCGACCCGACCGGCACCGCGACCCTCGAGACCAGCCTGCTCTGGCAGCTCGCCAACGAGAAGGGGTGGACGCTGCTCGACACCGGCGGCATCACCCACCAGACGGTGAGCGGGTTCACCGCGACCGGCTCCGCCGGCGGCTCGCTGCAGTTCTCGGCCAACCGCAACCTCTGGGGATTCCGGATCGTCGACGGCCGCGGCGAGGTGCACGAGCTGACCCGCGACGACCCCGACCCCGATCTCTTCTACGCGATGTGCCCGAACCTCGGGCTGCTGGGGGTGGTCTCGACGATCACCTTCGAGTGCGTCAACGCCTTCGACATCGAAGGGACCGAGGCGACGACGACGATCGAGACCTGCCCGGTCGACGTCTTCGGCGAGGGCGACCCCGGCCGGCCCTCGCTGGCCCAGTTCTTCGTCGATGCCGAGTTCGCCCGGATCGAATGGTGGCCGCAACGCGGCGTCGACCGCATGGTCACCTGGCAGGCGCACCGGCGCCCCGCCGAAGCCGGCTTCCAGCCGCACCCCTACAAGCGTTTCGGCGACGACCCCGAGGCCACCCAGCACCTGATCGGCATCCTCTACACGATCATCGGCAACCTCGGCGACCTCTCGCAGGCGAAGCCGAAGCTGGACGCGAGCTTCGACGAGCTGGAGAGGGTGCTGGCGCTGCTCGGCAAGAAGGACCTCGGCGCCGTCGGCGAGGTCCTCGGCGAGGCGCTCGCCGCGGCGAGCGAGTTCGGGGTCGACGCGGCGATCACGATCCTCGAGCCGGCGGCGTCGCTGATCGAGCGCGAGCTGCCCGACTTCTTCCCGCGCCTGGTCGACGTCTTCGTCGAGCTCGACGCCGACAAAGACGGCGACGAACGCGGCAGGCCGCAGGAGTTCAGCGACTGGAGCTGGCGCGGGCTGCCGATGGACAACGCGGTCAGCGACGTGCTCGTCCCCTCCGAGTTCACCGAGGCCTGGGTACCGCTGCCCCGCACCGCGGAGGTGATGCGGCTCCTGCGTGACTACTTCGCGGCGCCGAAGGACGACGGCGAGGCGCTGAAGCGCGCCGGCACCTTCTCCTGGGAGTTCTACTCGGCGATGCCGGAGCAGTTCTGGCTCAACGCCTCCTACAGCGACGGCGAGGACGAGTGGCGCGAAGGGGTGCTGCGGGTCGACCCCTACTGGTTCGTGGCCAACGAAGAGAACCCGGCGGAGACGATGTTCGCCGGCCTCTGGTCGCTGTTGCGCGAAGCCGGCATCCCGTTTCGCCTCCACTGGGGCAAGTTCCAGCCGCTCTACCCCGCCGGCGACCGCAGCTGGGTCGACTTCTTCCGCGCCCAGTACCCGCGCTGGGACGACTTCCTCGCCCTGCGCGCCGAGCGCGACCCGAACAACATCTTCCTCAGCGACTACTGGCGCCAGCGCCTCGGCCTCTGGGACGAGCCACGCCCGCGGCAAATCAGCGATTAATGCTGTGCGTATATCCGCACAGCGGGCATGAAAAGCCTGTTGTACGAATATTCTGACAAACAGGTGAAATGCGCTAAAGTGCGGATATGCGCACAAAAACTCCCAATCGGTCCCGCCAGTGGATCGTCCGCTCCCCAGCCGATCTCGGCCGCGCAATCGCCGGCGTTCGCGCCGAGCGTGGTCTGACCCAGGAGAGTCTCGCCCTGGAGGCGGGGATCGACCGCTCCTACCTGGCGCGGCTCGAGGCCGGAGCCGCAACCCTTGCACTGGAGCGAGCGCTCCGAGCGCTGCGCCGCATGGACGCCACCGTCACCGTAACCCTCACCGCCGACGATGGCGCCCCCGAATAGGCGGCTCGGAGTCTGGCTCCACGGCCTTCGCATCGCCGACCTCGAGCAGCGGCGCTGGCCCGAGATTCGCTGTCGCTACACCGACGCCGCTCTCGAGCGCTGGCCCCTGAACAGTCCGCTGCTCTCCTGCTCTCTGCCCCTGAGCCCCCGGCCCCAGGACGCCCTCGCATTTTGCAAGGGGTTGCTGCCCGAGGGGCAAGCGCTGCAGATGTTGGCGGCAGGCGCCGGAGTCGCAGTCAACGCGACCTTCGAGCTGTTGGCCCGTTATGGGCGGGACGTGGCCGGGGCGCTGGTCATCGCCTCGGAGGAGCCCGCCGAGCGCCGTTTCGGGGTCGAGCCGTACACCGAGGAGACGCTGGCCACCGCGGTCGCAGAGGTGGACGAATACCCGCTCGGCGCCCACGACGACAGTGAGCTCTCGCTCGCGGGTCTGCAGGACAAGCTGCTTCTGGTCAGGCTGGACAACGGCGGTTGGGGGAGGCCGGTAGGGGGGCGTCCCTCCACCCACATCCTCAAGGTCGACGACCCTCGTCATGCCGGTTTGGTCGAAGCCGAGGCGCTCTGCCTCGAGCTGGCGCGGGCGGTGGACTTGTCGACGACCGATGCCGAGCTGTTGTCGATCGGCGAGACGCCGTGCCTGGTTGTCTCCCGCTTCGATCGCTTGGCCGAGGGAAATGAGGTGCGGCGCATCCACCAGGAGGATCTCTGCCAAGCCATGGGGGTCGAGCCCGACGGCAATCGCGGGCGCGCCAAGTACGAAAGGGGTGGGGGTCCCTCGCTGCGGCAGGCGGCTGAGCTCCTGGACGCCTACGCGGCCGACGGCCCGGCCGAGCTCGACCGGCTCCTCGCCGCGGTCACCTTTACCGTCTTGATCGGCAACGCCGATGCACACGGCAAGAACCTGGCCATCCTGCACCCAACGCCGGAGAGCGTGGCTCTGGCGCCGCTATACGACACCGTGCCGACCGCGCTCTGGCCCAATCTGCGCACCGAGGCGGCAATGGCGATCGGCGGACAGGTTTCCCTGCCGGACGTGACCCTCGAGGACATCATCCGCGAGGCACGAGCCTGGTCGCACCCACCAGACCGCGCCCGAGACGTGATCATCGACACCGCCAAGGCGATCGCCGACGCGATCGCGAGCGAAACGATCCCCCCCACCTCTGACGTCGCCAAGTACGCGAGCCAGCGGGCCGCTCGCCTCTTGTCCTAGGAAGGAACAGCGAAACCCGCAAACGTCCGGCGGTGGCGGACACCGAGCCTCCGCGCCCCCGACGCCCCGGATATGGCTCGCCACCCTCGCTGGTCGCTTCCACGTTGGTGCCGCTGACGTTGATCGGCAGCGAGCCCGCCAGGGTCTGGGCGGAGGAGAAGTTGTCACCAGCGGCTGTTGGCGAGCCCCCTGTCTCACGCGTTCAGATCGTAGAGGAGTTGTGGGGGTTTGAACGCGGAATTTTCGCAACAGAGTGCCAATTTCGACCCAGTAGGCTGCCTGCGTGGCGGCTGTTCTCACCCTTGTCCTCAGCGCCGTGCTGACGCTGAGCGGACTGTTCGCGAGCGCCGGTCCGGAGCGCCCGGAGCCCGCATTCCGGGGCCGAGCCGAGCCCATCGACACCACCACCCGGGCGCGGATGAGCGGCGTCTCCTGGCACCGTGGCTGCCCGGTCGGCTTCGCGGAGCTGCGCCTGCTCACCGTCACCCACTGGGGGTTCGACGGCCGCATCCACCGCGGCCGCCTGGTGGTCAACCGCGACGCCGCCGCGGCGATGCTGCGAACGATGCGCTCGCTCTTTCGCCTGCGCTACCCGATCCGCCAGATGCGGCTGGTCGACGCCTACGGCGCCGATGACCACCGCAGCATGGCGGCCGACAACACCTCCGCCTTCAACTGCCGCTTCGTCGCCGGCAGCCCCGGCGTCTGGTCCGAACACGCCTATGGGAGGGCGATCGACGTCAACCCGATCGAGAACCCCTACGTGTCCGCGTCGGGTTACGTCTCGCCGCCCGCGGGCGCTCCCTACGCCAACAGGTCGCGTCGGGTACCAGGGCTGATCCACCGCGGCGGCCCGGTCGTCGCCGCCTTCGCCGCGGCTGGTTGGGAGTGGGGTGGGAACTGGCCCTGGCCCCGCGACTACCAGCACTTCTCCGCGACCGGCAGCTGAAGCACACACGCCCGCCGAGCCGGCGCCTCCCACTGTTACGCTCCGGCGCTGATGCGGGCGAGAGCGGGGTTACGTCTGACGGCGCTGTTCGCGGTCCTCGGTATCGCCGCACTGTTCTCCACCGTGACGACCGCCTCGGGCGCGAAGCCGGCGCTGATCCAGGGGGGTGGGCACGGCCTCTACCAGCCGGATTCCTTTTGCCCCGCCAACCACACCTGCTTCTCCGACGCGGAATGGGTTCGCTGGGGCTCGACCGCGGTCGCCTGGGCGAACGGCAGCACCGTCTACCCGGGCGCTCCCGAATACAGTCAGCGGGTGAAGGTGACCTTCTGGAGGATCAGGAAGATGTGCGGGGGTCGGCGTTATACCCGAGCGCGCTGGCGCTACGACGGCGATAGCGGCTTCACCAGGTCCACTCTGATGCCGCTGGCAGGCTGCGGTATCTGGACGGGCGCCTAGTAGTGCTGCGCTCACGTCGCACCGGCGCTGCGCTCGCTGTCCTGCTGGCGGTCGTGGTCTTCTGCGGCGCCCCCTCGCCGGTGTCCGCCGAGGGCTACGAATACTACGTCGGCTGTTCCACGACCGAGCAGACCGTCCCCTCCACCGCCTGCCCGATCGGAACTCACCCGGGAGCCTTCTTCCGCTCCTCCACCGACGTCCGCTACACGGTTTGCGTCGTCTTCCCCGACGGCCGGCGCCTCTGCTCGTCCGACCAGGTGGGCGACGCCGGGACGCTGTACGTGAACAGGATCACCTCGGACATCGTCGGCCTCCACGAAGTGAGCTGGAGCGTCGGCGGGCAGGTCGTCGGCACCTGGACCTTCACGATGGAACCGCGCGACCGGCCCCTTCTGCCGAAGGCCCTCGTCAGCGACGCCTCCCACAGGTTCGAGGTGCGACCGGACCAGATCTCCTACACCGGCGACGGGACCGGCTTCGTCGCCGGTCCGGGCACGGGTCCGCGGGCGGGAGAATTCGGCCCGATCGAATGGCGACAGTGGGGCCCTCGGCGCGCCTACGGCGTGGGCGTCAACTGGATCAACGACTGCCATTCGGGCTGCGCCACTGGCAGCTTCGACCCCCACGCGGCGACCATCGTCCTGCGCCGCGTCAGGCACCACCGCTTCACCAGGATGACGATCAGGTCGCGCTGGGGGAGCAGGTACGAGGTGGACCGGCGCCAGCTCCTTCGCCTCACGGGCGTCCCGCAATACATCTGGGGCTAGCGCGGCGCGCGATGCTCAGCGGCTGGAAAGCACTGCTGGCCGTCCTCGGCGCCGCCGGGGCGCTGGCCGGGACGACGTTCGTAGTCGTCGACGAGCTGATCGACCCTGGAGCGGATGCCCCGTCGAGTGGCTCCGGCGCGAGTGCCGACGGCGATGGCCTGGTCATCAGGGCCGTCGGCGATTCCGTCACCGCCGGCTTCGGCTACGCCCCGGGCGGCGAGCAGATCTCGGTCGGCGATCTGCGCGAGTGCCTGCCGAATCCGTCGAGCCGGCAGTGCCAGGATCCGGCCGGGGTCGCCTATCCGGCGCGGTTCGCCCGCCGCCACGGCGGCGCCGACTTCGAGAACCTCGCGGTGTCCGGCTCGACCCCGGCCGATTGGCTCGGCGAGGGCCGCGTGGACTTGAGCTCGCAGCTCGACGGCGTGGTCGAGGACGACCCGGACCTGACCGTCCTCACCGTCGGCGCCAACCCGCTGCTGAGCGCCTTCCTGGCGGGCGGCGATCGGGTCTGCGCGACGACGCCGTTCGAGGACGACGCCCGCGAGTGCGTCCGCGTGGCCCTGCGGCGCGAACAGCTGCTGCCGCGGCTGGCGCGGATCTACGCCACCCTGCTCAACACCGATCCCGACGGCCGCAACGGGCTGGTAGTCGTCTTCCAGTACCCCGAGACCCATCCGCCCAGCGCCTTCGGGGTGAGGACGAGGATCCTGGTCGGGGAACTGCGGTCGACGATCGAGCGCGCCGCCAACGCCGTGCGCGAGGCCGATCCCGACAACGCGGGCCGACTGATCGTCGCCGACCCGGGTCCGTTCCTCGACCACGGTTGCCTCGCCGACGCCCCCTGGATCCTGCGGGTCGACAGTTGCATCCACCCGAACTTCGCCGGCCACGAGCAGATGGCAAACGAGCTCGAGCAGATCTTCGAGGACCGGTCGCGGGCGGTGGTCGAAACGGCCCCCCCGAAGGAGCGGCGATTCGCGACCGTCGGCACCTCCTGCGGCGTCAGCGGGGTCGAGAACGCCTACACCTCCGACCCCGGCGACGCCTTCGAATCGCGCCTCGGGGTCAGCGAGGGCCGCCTCCCCTGCGAGAAGATCGAAGCTCTCTTCGAGCGCTACGCTTCCGACCGCTCGCCGTGCCCGGAGCACGGGGCGGGGACCTGCTGGCGCGAGTACGGCAAGTGGCGCTGCGTCGCTCCGACCTACGCGCTCTACCCCGCCGACTTCACCTGCTCGGCGCCCGGCGACGAGGACGGCATCTCCCAGATCGTCGGCCTCTACGCGAAGGAGACGGCGGCGACGGCGGAGCGGCGCTGCGGCAGCACCAGGCTCGGCGGCGGCCCCTACGAGATCGAGGCCAACTTCGACTGCCAGGCCGCCCGCAGGATCGCGACGTCCGCCCTCGTCAGCCTCAACTTCGGCTTCCTCTGCGAGACGGAAAGGACCGGGCTGGAGTCCTCGCGGACCGAATGCCGCCTCGACGGCGCCAGGCTGAAGTGGATCAACGGCGCCTAGGGTTCGGGGCGCGGTTCTCGCCCCGCGCCGCGGTTCAGCTCAGTGAGATCACGTGGGCGGTGCGGGGGTCGACGCGGCCCTCGAGGACGTCGAGGTAGGCGCTGCGGACCCCCTCGAAGCCCCGGTCGCGGACCACCTCGAGCTGCTCGCCGATCCAGTCGCAGAACGGGTGCCAGGCGTCGGCCACCCGCTGCTCGAGGGTGGTCAGGCCCCAGTCGGTGGAGCGCTTGACGACCCGGTCGGGGGCGAAGAAGAAGGTTGGTGCCGGCCCCGGCAGCTCGCCCTCGCCGGCGCCGAACTGCTCCCAGTGGGTCACTCCCACGGCCATGCTGTAGGCGAGCTCGTCGCCGAAGTGCGAGTGGACCTCCCGGCGCACGCCGCCGTCGCCGGCGATGTCGACGTAGGTGACCGGCCCGTGCTGCAGCGAGTCGATCGCGTCGTAGGTGAAAGTCCTGTCGTAGACGCCGAGACCTTCGACGAACTCGGCGCTGCGGGGCGAGGTGAGGCCGATCAGCTCGACCCCCTGTCGCTGCGCCAGGAGGAAGGCGGCGGCGATCGCGGTCTTGCTCGAGGCGCTGGAGACGAGGATCGGCCCGCGCTCGGTCAGGCCCTCGTCGGCGAGCTGGTCGTCGATCAGGAACGAGGTGAAGAAGAGCGGCCGCAGCAGTATCTGGATGTCCTCGGTCTCCGCCCGGTAGAACGGATCGGAGTCCGTCGCCTGGTAGCGGTGGTAGGCCGAGGGCAGCGCCGCCCGGTGCGGCGAGCCGTCGACGAACCCCTGGCCGTCGACGCCGACCGGGGTCACGACCAGGTGGGAGGACGGGGGCAGGTACCCGTAGACGCGCGTCCCCGCGTCCACCCCCTCGACCTCGCTTCGCTCCACCTCGGCGAACCCCCAGGTCGGGACCCGCCCCCAGCCGTCCTCGGCGGGGAAGAAGTCCCAGTAGGACATCGCCTCGCCCATCACCGCGTAGGTGACGTTGTTGGCGGTCATCCCGAAGCTGTCGACCCGCAGCAGCGCCTGGTCGGGCCCGAGCTCCGCCGCCGCGGAGTCGGCGATGCGGCACTCGCGCAGATCGTCGCGTTTGACGAGGAAGTCGGTCATCGGTTACTCGGCAGTGAACTCATGGACAAGGTTACCCACCTGTTTTCAATTCGATCGTCTATAACCCCATGCCGACAGAACCGCGAGTCGGGAGGCAGGTTGTGAGCAGAGAGCGTACGGCGTTGACGAGTGCCCCGTGCTGGAGGCGTCACGGTGGACTGATCGCGGCACTTGCGCTCGTCGCTATGTCGCTCGCCCCTTCGTCTGCCAGCACCGCTCAACCCCCGTTCGAGCCAAACGACAACCTGATGACCGCGTCGGGCCCGCTCGGACTCAACCAGACGTACACGGCGGCGACGGAGACCAGCAACGACAAGGATTACTACTACTTCTACGTGACCACTCCGAACAGCGCCCAGGTCACGGTGACGCTGAAAGATCTCGGCGGCGGTCCCTTCTCCGAAGGATATTCCGCCCTCGAACTTCAGGACTCCCACGGGGGCTACATCTACCACACCTCGCTCAGCGCCGAGCGTTTCAACTACGACACGTTCGCGATAACCCTGACGGCCGGGAAGTACTACCTCGTGGTCCACTCATCGAGCTACGACTACGGCGACAGCTACTCGGTGAGCACCGCTGGGACCGAGGGGGCGTTCGGCGAATTCGCGCCGATCGCCGCGCAGTGCGCCGCCGCAACCGCATCGGTCGTCGCCGTCCAAGCCGAGCTTGGGAAAGCCGAAGCGAAGCTGAAGAGCGCGAGCGCGCGAGTGCGGCGTACGCGTTACAGCCGCAGCCGGCGGGCGCGGCGGCGGGCGCGGGTGGCCTATGAAAAGGCCAAGGCCGCGGTGACGAGCGAGAGGGAAGCGCTCAAGGCAGCTATGAAAACGCAGGAGCCGTGGTGCTACATCCCGCAGTAGCCGGGAGCCGGCTCAGCCTCCCGTCGCGTTGAGCCGCGCCGCCTGCGTCGTCAGGTAATGCTGCTCGGGAAGGCTGTTGGTGCGGTCGGCGGCGGTTCGGTACTCGGCGATCGCGGCGCCGGTGTCCCCGGCCATCTCCAGCAGGTGGGCGCGGGTGGCGTGGAGGCGATGGTGGCCGTCGAGGCGTTCGTCGAGGTTTTCCAGGAGGGCGAGCCCCGCCTCCGGGCCGTCGACCATCGCGGCGGCGATGGCGCGGTTGAGGGCGATCATCGGGTTGCCGGTGATCCGCTCCAGCAGCCCGTAGAGGCCGAGGATCTCGCGCCAGTCGGTGTCCTTGACACACGCCGCCCGCGCGTGCTCGGCGGCGATCGCCGCCTGCAGCTGGTATTCGCCGACGGCGCCCTCGGCGAGCGCCTCCTCCAGCACCGCGATTCCCTCCCCGATCAGAGTCTGGTCCCAGAGCGCCCGGTCCTGCTCTGCCAGTGGGATCAGCGCGCCGCCGGCGTCGGCGCGGGCGGGGCGTCGGGCGTCGGTCAGCAGCATCAGGGCGAGCAGGCCGGCGATCTCGGGATCCTCGGGCAGCGCCAGCCGGGCGATCCTCGCCAGGCGGATCGCTTCGGCCGAGAGCTCGGCGCGCGCCAGCTCGGGGCCGCTGCTGGCGAGGTAGCCCTCGTTGAAGATCAGGTAGACGACGCGAAGCACCGCCCGCAGGCGCTCCGGACGCTCCTCCGTGTCCGGCATCCGGAACGGCTCGGGCGAGGCCTTGATGCCCTGCTTGGCGCGGCTGATCCGCTGCGCCATCGTCGCCTCGGGGACGAGGAAGGCGTTGGCGATCTCCGCCGTGGTCAGGCCGGCCACCGCCCGCAGCGTCAGCGCGATCGCCGAGGCCGAGGTCAGGGCCGGGTGGCAGCACATGAACATCAGCACCAGCGTGTCGTCGGGGCCGGAGTCCGCCTCCGCCTCCACCCGCTCCGCGGCAACCGCGTCCTCGCGATCCCGCCGCGCCGTCTCGCTGCGGATGCGGTCGGTCATCCGCCGCGAGGCGACGTGGACCAGCCAGCCGACCGGGCTCTCCGGCGTCCCCTGCGCCGGCCACTGCGTGGTCGCGGCGACCATCGCCTCCTGCACCGCGTCCTCGGCGCCGGCGAAGTCGCCGAAGCGCCGCACGACCGCGGCGAGGACCCGCGGCGCGGCCTCGCGCAGCAAGTCCTCGATCTCGGTAGGCCGCCTCACCGGTCAGTGCTTGATCGGCCCCATCACCTCGCGGACCTCGATCGTCTGCTTGACCGGCACGCTCCCGGGCCCCGGCGCGGCGGAGCCCTTGGCGGCGATCTCGATCGCCCGCTCGGGCGACTCGACGTCGACCATCCGGTAGCCGGCGAGCAGCTCCTTGGACTCCGGGAACGGGCCGTCGGTGACGACCGGCGCGGCGGAGCCGTCGGAGACGACGAACTTCGCCAGCTCCGGGGTCGTCAGGGCCTGGGCGTCGACCAGCTCTCCCCGCTCCTGCAGCTCCTGGTTGAGGTCCTTCTGGTAGGTGATGTGGGCCTCGATCTCCTCCGGCGTCCACTTGCTCATCGGTGGCACGTCCTCGCCGACGCCCCCGTATGCCTGCAGCAGCATGTACTTCATCTGAGCCTCCTTTTCTGTCGCGCCCTTTTGGCGCGTTCACCCAGTCTGTCGGAGCCGCCGCGCCGTTCTCGACACGACTTGACGAGTTGTTCCACCTATAGGTGTTGGCTATACCAGTAAGTCTTCGAGTTTGCTCTGGCCTCAGGCCACGCCGAGGCTGATCATGCTGCGCCCGCAGTCGACGACGGTCTCCTCGACCGGGCGTGGCGACCAGCCGAGCCGAGCCTCGGCCTTCTCGCTCGAGTAGGAGAGCTTCTTGCCGAGCTGGCCGGCGATCGAGCGGACCGCCGGGTCGAAGAGCCCCATCCCCCTCACGAACAGGTCGGGAATGCGTCGCTTCGGCACCTTCGCCGCGTCCTCGCCGAGCCGCTCGCGAAGGACCTCGGCAACCTCGGCCATCCAGAGGAACCGCGCGACCGCGACGAAGCGCTCGCCGCCGGCCTCGGGAGCGGTCATCGCCCTGATCTGGAGGTCGGCGACGTCGCGGACGTCGACGATGCTGAAGCCGATCCACGGCAGCCCTGGCATCCCCTTCAGCAGCCGCTCGACCAGCCCCAGCGAGAAGGAGCGGTCCTCGCTCAGCAGCGGGCCGAGGATCGCGCCGGGGTTGACGACGGCAAGTCGCTCGCTCGCGCCGGCCTCGCGGACCAGCTCCCACGCCGCCTGCTCGGCGATCGTCTTCGAGCGCACGTAGGGGCTCAGCGCCGGGTTGGCGAGGTCGGTCCAGTTCTTCTCGTCGAGCTGCGAGGAAGGCTTGGCGCCGCCGCCGACCGCCGCCACCGAGGAGGTGACGACGACCCGCTCGACCCCGGCCGCGAGCGCCAGCCCCAGCACCCGCAGCGTCCCCTCCCGGGCCGGCACGATCAGCTCATCGGGGTCCTTCGGCTGGGCGGGCGGGAAGGGGGAGGCGACGTGGAGCACGTAGTCGCAACCCGCGATTGCCAGCTCCCAGCCCTCGTCGGCGCGCAGATCGGCGGCGAACAGCGAAAGGTCGTCGGCGTCGACCCCCGCGGACCCGATCACCGCCCTTACCTCGGCCTCGCGACCGAGATCCCGCACCGTCGTCCGCACTCGGTAGCCGCGCCGCAGCAACTCGACCACGCACCAGCCCCCGAGGAACCCCGAGCCACCGGTAACCAGGACAGTCTTGGGCTGCGCCGCCATCGGGATTGCAGGTTATCGGCCTTCCGCACAACCCCGCCGACAGTGGAGCTAGGCGGACGACTCTCGAACCCCAAGTTCATCCGGCGGATGACAAATGTTCTCAGGCGTAGCGAGCTTTGACGGGGTGGGATCTTTGCCCGAAGGCCGCCGATCAGGCGGCCGTCGCGGAGGAGACGACGGCGCCGGCGATCGCCAGAGCGAGCGTCGCCAGCGCCGTCCGCAGGAGCAGCTTGCCCTTAGTCCTGTCCGCCACGGGGGACGGTGACCTTCCCGAGCCCATAGTTGGTGATCTGGCCTGACACGTCGATGAGCGAGAAGCGGAGCTTGTAGGCCGCACCTCGGGGCAGGCGGATCGTCGCCGAGGTCTGCTTCTTGCCGGCGGTCGAGCGAGAGGTAGGCCAGCCCGATCTCCACGAACGAGTCGAGAGTCTGCTGCAGGTCGCGAGCAGGGGCGCCACCGACGGCTCGTCGACGTCGCGGAACCATTCGGCCAGGTCGCAGATCTGCATCGCGCACGCATCACTGGCGGTGGGGTTGACTCCGCCGCTGTCCAATGCGGCGGCCAGCGAAACGTATGTCACCGGGGTTCCCGATTGGCTCAGGAAGGCAGCTTCAGTTGGACGACACGCTGCCGACGTTGGCGGCCCGATCCCGACACGATTCGTGATGCAATCAAGGCGGTCGGCGAGGATACTCAAGTGACGGACGAGCGACAACAACCATGAAGAAAGCGACAACAACCATGAAGAAAAAGAGCAGCTCGAAGGAGGGAAAAGGAGGAGACTCTCCCTCTCAGTTGATAGACGCGAGAATCGAGGAGCTTGGTGATTGGCGGGGCGAGATGCTCGCTCGGGTCCGAAGTCTCATCAAGCAGGCCGACCCCGAAGTGGTCGAGGAGTGGAAGTGGAGAGGGGTTCCGGTGTGGTCACACGCCGGAATTATCTGCACCGGTGAGACGTACAAGAATGTCGTGAAGATGACCTTCGCTAAGGGCGCCTCGTTGGAGGACCCTTCAGGCCTCTTCAACTCCAGCCTCGAAGGCAACACCAGGCGTGCCATCGATTTCCATGAGGACGACAAGATTGATGAAAAGGCGTTGAAGGCGCTCATTCGCGCCGCCGTGGCACTGAACACGTCCTCAGCCGGCCAGCGGCCGGGGACGAGGGCATAAACGGCCGAGAGGATTCGAGGCGGAGTGGGTGAGCCCAGGGGGCAGGGACGCCCACGTGAACGGAGCTCCGGGACCACGCCAGCAAGCTGGGTCTTCGCCACCGGCAAGGAACGCCGCTCGGCCACCGCAACGTCGAGCGGCGAGCACTGAACAGTGCCGCCAATCGGGCTGGTCAACGACGGCGGCTGGCCGAGGCTTCGCTTCCACGACCTGCGTCATACCTTCGCCAGCCATCTGATCATCGACCTGCGCCTTGACGTCGCCCAGGTCAGCCGCATCCTCGGCATGCTCGGGTACCACGATCCTCGATGTCTACACCCACATGTTCGACGAGGCCCGCGATTTCGAGCCCTGGCACGGAAACGTGCCGAACTGCAGGCACTTCGAGATGGAGCTAGGCGGATTTCGAACCGCCGACCTCCTTGGTGCGATCCAAGTTGGTCGTGCAGCGCGAAAGCGCCAAAAAGATGATTATTTCCAGCGGCTGCTGGTTTTGCGCAGTTTCTTCAGATGAGCAGGGATATGCGGTGATATGAAGGGATTCAGCCACTTCTGGCGAGAAGTGGCTGAAATGAGGGAAGGCGGTTGGAAAATGCGCTGCGTCGCTTCTCAAGGAAGCTTTGGAAAACCTTGGGTTGCGTCATTTCATCCCAAGGAGACAAGAGACATTGAGCGACGCGGCCGATTCACCCCAAGCAACCTTGAGCGTTCCGATGGCACGAACGCCACTAGGCAAGACGGGTAACCGCTTCCATCTCTGCGCCTATCGAGCTAGGTTCGCGTCGTTTGGAACAAGCGCCGGGATTGTGCTGGCGGGAGGCCGGAAGGACGAGAGGAAGCGATGATAGATCGACAAAGCAGTAAATTTCGCGAAGGTCGCGAGGAACGGGCCGACGACATTGCCCTCCCGGCAGGTGCAGGTCGAGCGTCTGCGGCGCCTGTTTGAATCGGGCCCATGTTCAAGCTGCCTGAAACGCCAACGGACCGAAGACAACCTAGGCGACCAGGTCCAGGTCTTGGGTTGACCTTTCAGGACAGTCTACTTCGGCGAGTACATGGCTGGTACCCCTACGTCGAGGGTTTTTCCGCTGATTACGTTGAGGAGCAACTCCTCTCAAGTGGCAGTGGGCGGATTGGCTCCATTTACGATCCCTTTGGAGGCTCAGGTACCACGCAGCTCGTAGCAGCCTGCATGGGAATTCCGTCTTTTTACTCTGAGATCAATCCACTAATGGTCTTTGTTGCCGAGACCAAGGTGACGTCCGCAAGCTGGTGCCAGCGAAATCCCGAACTGATGGAGGACGCTGTCACGGGTTACTTAACCGCGCTCTACAGTAAAGAGTTTCTTGAGCAGGCCCGTGAAATGAGCTTGTCTGATTACCACCGAGCTTTTCCGGGTCGCGACTTCTTCGAGCAGCAGCATCTCAGAGAGTTGTTGACTTGTCGCGATGTCGCGTTCGACGTGGCCGGGAACGAGCCACATCTCCTTGCGATACTAAATCTAGCCTGTGCGGCAAATGTTGTAGGTGTGTCAAACATGACGAGACGCGCGGACCTTCGGCGGCGGCGTCCTGACGAGTACAAGGACCGAGTGGTTGACGTGAGGTCCATGGTTGCCGCCTCGGTACGCCATATGGCGGACGACATCTTCTATCTACCCGAAAAGATGGGTTCCTGTAAGCACGTTTCGGAGGATTGCAGGGATCTGAGGAAGACCGAGAGGTGGGCGGAGGCTTTCGACTTTGCTGTCACTTCTCCGCCATATCTCAATGGGACGAACTACTTTCGAAACACGAAGATCGAGCTTTGGTTCATGGGCATGATTGATGGGGAGCGCGACCTCGGGCGTTTGCGAGCGAGGGCTATCACCGCGGGGATAAATAACGTGAGCGGCAAGGTAGAACTGATCCACGAAGTCCCGGAGGCTGAGAGCGTGGCTGGTCGGCTTGACACCTGCGCAAAGGATCGCCGAATTCCAGAGATGGTGAGACGGTACTTTTCTGATATGTCGGCCATGTTCATCTCTGTGCACCAGTGTCTTCGCCCGGGCGCGAAGTTCGTGCTAGACATCGGTGATTCGCGGTTCTATGGGGTGCACGTTCCCACCGACCGGATATTGGCCCGTGTTGGGACAGAAGCAGGCTTCGAGCTGTCTTCCCAACGAGTTATTGCTAAGCGACGGTCACGCGATAAGACGCCGCTGAGTCAAGTTGAGTTGACGTTTCAAAAGTCCTGACTCTGATGACCATCTCGCTCACGTCCAAGGTTGTCACCTTCCAGGAGGATCTGCCGTACCTTGGGGTGCCCTATTCGAGCCGCGCATGGGGGCATGGACTCCACTCACTCTGCTCCTACCAGGGTAAGCTCAAGCCATCGCTTGCGCATTGGCTAGTGCGGACGTTTGTGCCGAGGAACGGAACTATTCTCGATCCTTTGGGAGGCGTAGGGACGGTCGCCTTGGAGGGTGCGCTTCAGGGACGTCGCTCTGTATCGAATGACAAGAGCCCTTTCGCCGCGATCGTGGCTCGGGCCAAGGTCGACCCCCCGTCAGTGAATACAGCCCTGGACGCCCTTTCGCGGCTTGATGAGAGCATGGCTGGGGTAGTTCTCAATGCTGGCGATCGACAGGCTTCAGAGTTCGGTTTGAATGCGGCGGTATGCGACTATTTCCATCCGAAGACTCTTGAAGAGGTGCTAAAGGCTCGGAAGGTTTTGGCGAGTAATTCTCCGGAAGAAAGCGGAGAATATTTCGTATGGGCGTGCCTGCTGCACGTCTTACACGGCAATCGGCCTTACGCCTTATCGCGAACCTCTCACCCCATCACCCCGTTTAGCCCCAGGGGACCGTTCGAATACCGCAGCCTCATCGAACGGACCGAAAAAAAGATCCTGCGGTCGCTGTCGGAACCCTTACCGGCAGGCTTTACACCCGGCCAAACGTTTGAGGGTGACTTCCGAGATCTTCCCGATCAGCTTACCTCTAGGTTCGACGCGATAATAACGTCACCCCCGTTTCTCGGAATGCGATTCGATAGACCGAATTGGCTTCGGCTCTGGTTCTGTGGGTGGATGGAGCAGAATTTCCTCATCGAGAGCGCTTCTTTTCTAGAGCGAGAACAGGCCAACTCTTGGGATTGCTATACGGAGTTTTTTGACATATGTCACGATCTGTTGGCTCCCGGCGGAATAATCATTCTCCACCTTGGCTCGGGAGGATCAGACCCAATGCTAGAATCGCTACGAGACATGGCTTCTGCAAAATTCGTTCTCGCTGGCGAGGTATTCGAGAGAGTGGATGAAAATGAGCGCCACGGTCTTCGAGACAAAGGTCGTACGACTGCACACCACCTCCTTTTCTTCCGATCAAAACGAGGCCGCAGCTCCCTGCCTAAACGGGCGGAACGGCGTTACTCGGTGAAGTCCGGAACAGGAGCGGGTCGGTCATCCAAGCGTGCCTTGATCGATGCGTAGAGTCCAGGGTCCACACCAGCCAGTTTCGCAAAGAGGTCTATGTCGGGCTCGATCTCCCGAATCTTGCGTGCCGTGGCCGCGAAATGCCGAGGATCCCACTGCTGTGCGAAGGAGGGCAGATCGGCCAGGATTCGTCTCAACTCGTCCGGGTTGACCGATCTCGTCCGAAGCTCTTGCAGCGGGAGGCCGCAAAGCAGCGAAAGCTCCCTGAGCTGGGACTCAGTGTAGAAATCGATAGGGAACTTGTCGCTCTTGGCATTGTTGTGCTCAGCGCAGAGGCAGGTGGCGTGCTCGTCGATAGGCCACAGGTAGGCCAACGGCCGAGTATGGTCGAGCTGAACCTCCTCTAAGAGAAGGGCGCGCCCACAGTAGAAGCACCGCTGGCGGAAACGCTCCCATACCTGAGCCTTCAGGCCGGCGCCAGTCCGCTGCTTGATCTTTTGCAGTATCTCCGGCTCCCTGAGGAAGATCTTTCGCTCCCGCGTGATTAAGGAGGACTCGTGGAGCTGATCGGGGGTACGAACGGGATTGAACGTATCGTTGATCCGCCACTTCTTGCATGCCCGGCACTCATTCTGGTGTTTCGTGCGCTTCGCGTTGTGCTTGTGAAACGACAGAGCACCGGGCCGTTCAGGGTCGAGAGGTAACCATCGACCGCAATACGAGCACCTCTTCCGCACAATGGATGAGCCCTGTCTCGTATGAAAGGGCGTGGAATCTGGAGAAATCGATAGGTCCAGTGCGGCATCGTGCTCGAAGTAGAACGTCTCCGGCACCAGATGAGTCTGGGCTAGGTCGCGACTGTAGGGATCGTCGCCGGCCACCCCCGCCGGGAGGCGCATCGGACCAGCCGTCAGTCCCCAGATGTCGAGGTATTGGCTGCCCAGCCAGTCAATTCGAAGTCTCAGCTCATCAGTTCGTGCGGCGGGTAGGACGATGCCGAATCGTTGCCAGGCCGCCCCAATTGGCAGCTCGATAGATGACGCTCCTGAATCGGCGTCTAGGGAGACTCCAAGATCGAATGCCGAATTGCTTCGCAGAAATCCTCCGGCTGCGTATGGCCCGGGCTCATCCTCCAAAGGTCGTACGAGGTACAACGTGACGGAATCGGGACCGCTCGGCACGAAGCGGAGGCTGCGCGCCTCTTCGACGTGTTGGTAGTCGCGTTGAGAGTTGTACGCGTCGTCACGGCTCTGGGCCGCCAAGCGTCGCATTGTTGAAGCCTATCCTTGACGCGAGTCTCGCCTGCGGCACTCGGATCCAGTCGACTCGACCGTCCACCTAGCCTTTCCAGCCCGCGGCCCGATCAGTTCGAATACCAGGCACTGGCGCTCGCTTGTCGCTGAACGCAGGAGCTTGGCGCTTACGCCACGTCGACAGCGACGCTGCTGCGGACGGTCGGGATTGGGAGGCCGTCTTCGTGCATCACTTCGAGGTAAGTCTCGATGGCCTCCTTGGCCATCTCCTTAGCTTCCTCGATCGTCTCGCCCTGGGTGGCGACACTGGGCAACTCGGGGACGAGGACGCTTAACCCCCTTCGGGCTCCGCTTGCAGCACGATCTCGTACTCGCGCTCGATGCTCTGTGCTGAAGCGTACGCGCCCGTAGCTCCGCTGTCGCCCAGTTGCAAGCCCGAATAACCCGTAATCGCCGCTAATCCCCGCGCATCTACGCGATTTCAGCCACTCGTGCCAGTCATGGAGCATTTTCAGCGGCGGTTGGAAATGCCCTGAAAAAGCGAAGCCCCCGCTGTGCAGGAGCTTCTGCTGATGGAGCTAGCCGGACGACTCTCGAACCCCGAGTTCATCCGACGTCTTCACCGCGCCCTCCGCGGTTGATCGAAGCCGCACTCTGCTCGCCTCGCGGGCGGCCGTGCTGCTCGTAGTTACTCATTGAAGTAACGCCCTCACAGGCAACCGGATACAGTCGAAGACGGCCGTCCGCTGTGCGTACCGCCTGTTGCCACACGCGCTCATCATCTGCCCAGCCGTCGCCTCGGCGCTAGCCGACGAGGATCCGGCCGAAGATCGCCCGCCAGCCCCATTTCCCGTCGTACTTGTAGCGGGAGATCGCCCGTTGCATCTCGCCGGTTCGCATCGAGATCGCGCGGACACGGTGAAAGAAGCGGTCTTCCCAGCTGCAGATGGCATTCCCGCACTTCTCGCCGGCCGCCCTCGGTAGGTCGCATACCTCGCAGGCGTCGGTTGGCACGGCCTCGGTGTGCTCAGCGGCACAGGCGAAGCAAATCGGCGCGGTGCCGGTGTCGCGGTAGGCGCAGCTCGCGCAAGCCGCAAAGCCGGCCGGAGGGCGGTCCAGCTTCGCGAGGTCGATCACGCGAAATACTTAGACGAGCTCGAGGGCGAGCTGCGATCGCTGACTGGACTGCATCTCGACCTGCTCCGGCGAGCGTAGCCATTTGACGACGTCGTCGACGGAGCTGACTTTGATTGCTCCTCGTTTCTCGAGATAACCCTTTGCCCACGCCTCGCTCGTTACCAACGAGGACATGAGAAAGGCGCGCTTGCCCTGCTCAAGGGCAAGCCGGGCCTGCATCTTGGCGCCCGAGGTGCTGCTGGCCTCGATCACCGCGGTGCCCTGGCTGATCCCGGACATGACCTCGTTGCGCATTGGGAAGCTGTAGCGGGTGGGAGACGCCGAGGGCCAAAACTGCGAGACGATCGCTCCGCGCTCGAGGAGCCGCTCTGCCAGCTCGGCGTTCTCCTTCGGATAAACCTGCAGGATGCCAGTGCCAACCACGGCGATCGTGCGGCCGCTGGCCTGAAGGACGGCAGTGTGAGCGGCCGTGTCGATTCCCTTGGCGAGACCAGAGATCACCGTCACCCCCTCCCCCACCAGTAGAGAGGCGAGCTTGGTGGCGCTGTCAAGTCCCCTGACCGAGGCCCGTCGGGTACCGACGACGGCGACCGAACGCGTGTCGTCGCGGCGCAGCTCGCCTCGATAGAAGAGGAATGGTGGCAGCTTGGGGATGACCCGCAGATTTGAGGGATAGGCGTCGTCGAGGACGGTGACGAGGCGAGCCCCGATCTGCTCTGCGAGGTCGATCTCACCCTGGGCGCGCATGCGCCGCTCGGGCAGTGTGTCGAGGGCCGAGGTAAGCAGCGCCGCGGTCACATTGCCATCCCGCGAGTCCTCCGCGACTTCGCCTCTAAGCAGGCGAGCCAGCCCCTGCGGGCGCTGGGCTTCGCGGGCGAGCACGTTCCAGTTGACGCCCTTGATCGTGCAGAGGCCTAGGAGAGAAAGGCGCTCCTGGCTTTCGAGTTGAGTCTCAGTCGCCATCGAACCCCCTTTCTCTATACGAACATATGTTCGATTCAAGGGTGAACTTTCGCATTTGCACCGGACGGATCATGACTAACCCGACAGTCCCGCCGATCTCCCTCCAGCGCGCACGGCTCAGAATCCCAGCCCTGCCGGACCACATCGGCGAAGCTGCTCGGCCGCAAAATCCGTGGTCGTGGCATCCCGAGCGGGCCGGAGCTCGAATTTCCCGGTCTACGTAAAATGCGCCTTATCGAGCGCTGCTTGACAAATATGGCCAGGAAACGGTCAGACATTAGGGACTTCTAAGAAAGTGAGGTCGGTTTCCGTAGGAGCCGGTGGAGCTCGACGCCCGTTCGCTTAGGAAAATCGGTTTTGGGGCGTCCTGGTTGGGAGGGGCGAAACAAGCCTGTGAGCAGGGTGCCGAGATTATCGGCCCTCCGACAAGGGGAGTCGCCAGCGGTTGCGCCCTGCTTTCGTCTTACAGGGCCGCGATCAGGAGGATGATCGCTGTAACCAGGTTGACGATGGACTCGTAGGCCGCGATGTTGCCGAGGTCGAGTCTGAGGCTGATATTTATTTCTACTTTCACTGTTACTCCTTTTTGGCCCAATGCCGGGAGTAACAGGGGAAGCCACTGACCAAAATTGGTCAGTGGAGCATGTTGCAGGAATCAGCCTCGGACTCGGCCTCAGCAACATCGTCGGCGTGGGGATCGGCCCGTCGGTAAGACGAAAGCAGGACGCGCAACCGCTCAGGGTTTAGGGAGGGGGCCGAAAAAGGGCACCCGATATCCGCACTTAGCCCTTCCAACCAGGACGCGCGAAAACGAGCCGCAGGCGAGTTTTCGAGGGGTCAGCGGGGTGGGCCGCCGATTTTCCACGCGACTGGGCTTACCCTCCCCGAGAAGCCAAACTAGAGAACCCTTTGAGTCCTGTCAAGAAATGACAGCTACCCGAATGACAAAAATGCTCCTGTAAAAGCGATGCCGTCGCCGCAGGCACAGCCACGAACGCCATCACGGCCGCGACCGCAACGACGGCGAGACCGAGGATCTTGATGTATTTCATTCATTTCCTCCCTTAACGCCGAGAGAAGCCCGGGACTCAGGAGGAAACGGGCGAGGGTTTCAGGCGAACCGACGTCTATGGAAGCTGTAGCCGGGGCCGGGTCGGGGTTCTCGGGCGACGACCTCGTTTGGCTGCTGGAGAAAGCCCCGGCCGAGGTGCTGATTCTGCGTCCCGGACCCCAGGACCGGCGGTTCATCACCGGAAGAAACAGCACCCATGCCGTCTGAGCCGACCACGTCCCTACTCCTTCTGGCGGCGGCGTCCCACCTGTGGCGGGTCAGCGGGCGGATCGCCGGGTTCCGCGAGCTGCTGGGGCAGCGCCCCGCACGCCAATTTGGGCGTGCATGGCCTTATATGATTTCTGCTCGGGAGGCGCTCTATCTGGAAGCCGCCGACCTGTGCGAGAAAGGTGCAAAAACAACGTTCTCGAACGACCATGTGGTCGCTCGAAGGTGTTCGCCCTTCGGTTCCGCGCATACGGCAGGCGGCGATACCTGACCCTGGGCACGCCGGGGGAAGGCTGGACCCGTAGGCGCGGTGAAGACGAGATGGAGGTGATCCGCGCGGAAGTCGGACGCGATGTCTGGGTGCCGCCGCCGCGGCGTTGGGGGGCCTGGCGCGACGGCGGTATCAGCGAGGATGGCGCGGCACCCTTTGGTTCGTTTGCAAAGGCGCAGGTCCTCGAGCGCCGCGGAGAAGTCAGGCCCGCAACATCTGAGTACCGGGAATGGGCACTCAGGCATCTGCTGTCTTTCTTCGGCGACTGGCCGCTCCCGAAGATCGACGTCCGAGGGGTCGACGCCTACCGGACCTACAAGCTCGAGGAGTCCGAAGACCTACGGCGTCGTCTTGCCGAAGGCAGGCCGCGTACCGATGCGAACGGCCGGCCCCGTCGCCCGCTCTCGTCCTCCTCCATCAACAAGACAATCGAGGTGCTCCGTTGGTTCCTCTCCTTCGCCGTCGAATACGATTGGATCGAGACCAACCCGGCGGTCGGCAGGCGCCGGCGGATCAAGTTCGAGAAGTCTCCGGCTCCCCATCTCGAGTCCGCCCGGCAGATCGCCACGGTGCTCGGGGCGGCTGGCGAGCTCGACGCCGATCCGGAGTGGTTGATCGAGGACCGTCTTCCCGTCATCGCCACGCTCGTCTTCGCGGGCCTCCGCGCCCACGAGCTTGCCGCTCTGCACTGGGGCGATCTCGACTTCGGCGGTTCGCTCATCCACGTCAGGCGCTCGAAGACGCCGGCCGGAATTCGTGAGGTCAAGATGCTTCCGGCCCTGCAGGGACAACTACTCCGCCACCGCGATCGACGCGATCGTCCCGGTGCCCGCGAGCTGGTCTTCAAGACGAGAAGAGGAGGGGTGCGGACGAAGGACAACGTTCGGCTGCGGATCCTGGCGCCGGCGCTCGTTCGCGCCGGCCAACTACTCGAGGTACGCGGACTGGCGTCGTTGCCCCATGGGATCGGGCCTCACTCGCTGCGCCACACTTTCGCCTCGGTGCTCTTCGCGATCGGCGAAGACCCGGTCTCGGTGATGCGCCAACTCGGCCACACCGACTCGGCCTTCACCCTGCGGGTCTATGCCCACTCGATGAGCGGGGGTGCCGGTGAGCGCGAGCGGCTAATAGAACTCGCCGACGGATACGACCCCTTCGGCGAGACCTCCCTCGGGTTCGAACGGGACGGTTGCGGCACTGCCCATTCAGCCGAATGGGTGTCGCGCATTAGGGCACCGAACCGTCGGTCGCTACCCACCGCGTGATTCCGATTGTTGAGCCAAATATCAGCCCTGAAGTCGAACCGCTAAGCCCGCCAGGGACTGATTACAGGCGGTCGTCGGTTCGAAACGGGACCGAAAGGCCCTGCAAAATCAAGGGGTCGGCGCATCAGGAGCCCTGAAAAAGCGCACGTCGGTTCAGGTTTTGGTGCCTAAGTTTGCGCCCCAAACAGGCACTATGTGCCCGATGTTTTCGGGGGAAACTGAAGCGATTTCCCTGCAGAAGTGCCTGTTTGCAGGGGGAAAGAAGTGGAGCTAGGCGGATTCGAACCGCCGACCTCCTGGGTGCGATCCAGGCGCTCTGCCAGCTGAGCTATAGCCCCGGGGGCGTGGCTGGGAAGTTGATCCCATTGCCTCGCAAGGGCAAGGATAACCGCATAGTCTTTGGCAGCCTCCCGGGAACCGGCCATGAGCATCCTCGACGACGCAATCCGAGAGCACCTGGAACTGAAGCGCGCGCACGGCGCGGACGATGCCGAGCTCAAACGGCTCGAGGACGAGGCTTTTGGGCCTCCGGCACGGCCGGGCGAGCCCGATCTGCTCGCTGAGGCGCCGACCGAGTTCATGAGCGCTCCCGATACCGGGGCGGACCCCGGTATCGAGTCCGGCGGCAGGCGTGTCCCCAACATCGCTGACCTGCAAGAGGCGCCTGAGCCGTCCCAGGCGCCTGAGCCGGCCGAACCTCCCCAGGCCGAGGTGCCGCCCGAGCCCGAGGAGGGCCCGGCCGAGGAGGAGCACCCGGCGATGGAGCATGAGGCGATCGCCGACCGCGGCCACTCGACCAAAGAGCGGCAGGCAATTGCCGACCAGCCGACCGAGCTCTTCGACGTCGAGGGCCAGTTCGAGGACACCGCCGCGGAGGGCGACGCTCCCTCCGACGACGACCTCGTCGACGCCGAGCTGGCCGAGCCGCGCCTCGCCCCGGTCGATCCCCTCACCGACATCGACGCCACGGCCGATCCCGAGCCCGCCCAAGAGGATGAGCCCGAGGACGAATTCGACGAGTTCTTCAGTGAGCAGCGCCTCTCCGACGAGCTGAACCAGGCGCTAGAGGCGCCGCTGCCCGACGAGCCCGGTGCTCCCTCTACGGAGGAAGCCGCTGTGTTCGTCGACGACGACGAAGCCGAAGCCGACGACGAAGCCGAGGAGGAAGAGGACGCCGAGGAGCTGTCCGACGAGCACGAGGTCGCGGAGGAGGAGGACGAGCTCCTCGACGAGGGGGACGAGGAAGAGGAGGAGCCCCCGGCCCGCGCCTCCTCCCCCGAGGACGTGCTCGAGGACACTCCCGACTTCCTCGAGGACGCCCCCGAGGACGACAACCTCTGGTTCGAGCAGAAGCCGCCGAAGGACTTCGACTTCGACGATTAGCTGGGCCCCAGCCGGTCTCCGCACTCCTTCTTGTTGCGCTATGGGCATTTTCTGCGCGCAACACGTGATTTGGAGCGACCTATGCTCGGGAGCTCGATGGCTTCGCTGAAGCAGAAGGCGATCTGGCGGAGCTGAAGGTCGCCGCGACAACGCCTAAGAATCCGAGACGCTGGCGACTACACCGATCCGGATTTCGGGCTCAAACCGAGGATGGAGCCAGCGGGGCTCGAACCCGCGACCTCGGCGTTGCAAACGCCGCGCTCTTCCAGCTGAGCTATGGCCCCGCAAGCCAAATTGTAGGACTGTCCGCCTACGCGGTGAGGCTCTCGGCTCGCGCTGCCTCCGGCAGATTCTGATCCGCGTGGTAGCTGCTGCGCACCAGGGGGCCTGAGGCGACCGACTCGAAGCCGAGGTCGTAGGCCGCCTTCTCCAGGGCCTTGAACTCCTCGGGGTGCCAGTAGCGCACCACCGGCAGGTGGTTCTCGGTCGGGCGCAGGTACTGGCCGACGGTGAGGACCTGGACCCGGTGCTCGCGGAGGATGCCGAAGGTCTCGACCATCTCCTCGAAGCTCTCGCCGAGGCCGACCATCAGGCCGGACTTGGTCACGACTCCATCTCCCCCCATCTCCTTCGCCATCCGCAGCACCCGGGCCGAGCGCAGGAACTGGGAGCCGCGGCGGGCGACTGGGTAGAGGCGCGGCACGGTCTCGACGTTGTGGTTGAAGACGTCGGGCTTCTCGTGCACGACCTTGGCCAGCGGCATCTCCTGGCCGCGGAAGTCGGGGGTGAGGATCTCGACCTTGCAGCCGGGGGCCAGCATCCGGATCGAACGGATCACGCCGACGAAGGCCCCGGCGCCGTAGTCGGGCAGGTCGTCGCGGTCGACCGAGGTGACGACCGCGTGGCGCAGGCCCATCGCCTTCACCTGGTTGGCCACCCGCAGCGGCTCCAGCGGGTCGTTCCAGGTCGGCTTGCCGGTCTGCACGTTGCAGAAGCCGCAGCGGCGGGTGCAGACGTCGCCGAGGATCATGAAGGTCGCGGTGCCGCGCTCCCAGCACTCGCCGACGTTGGGGCAGTTCGCCTCCTCGCAGACGGTGTGCAGGCGCTCGGCGCCGATCGTCGCCTTCAGGCGCCGGTAGTTGGGCCCGCCCGGCGCCGGCACTTTCAGCCACGGCGGCTTGCGGGCGCGGCGGAAGGGGACGGTGCCGTCAACCTCAGCGGCGGTCCCGCCAGGCTTGGCGCGGGAGCGGGTGACGTGGATGCGCTCGGGGGCGGCACTCGCGAGGCCGGACTGCTCATTCTCGAGGCTCATGGGACGAGCCTAGCGACGTTGATCCCCAGCTCGGCCGGCTCGGTCGCGACCGGAGTGCGCCCGTAGACCGCGCCGAAGCGCGCCGCGACCGTGTCGGCGAAAGCGCCGAGGTCCTGCTCGGACCCCAGCTCGCGAGAGAGCGAGGTGACCCGGCACCCCTCGATCCCGCAAGGCACGATCCACTCAAACGGCTGCAGATCGTTGCTCACGTTCACCGCCAACCCATGCGTAGTTACGCCCCGGCTCACATGCACCCCAATCGACCCAATCTTCCGCGCCTCTTCGGGGGCCGACGGGCCGCAAAGCGGACTATATGTCCGCTTTGCGGCCCGTCGGCGGGGGGGTTGGACCCAGACGCCGGTTTGGCCCTCGATCAGGCCCGCGCGCACGCCGTGCTCGGCAAGGGCGGTGATCATCACTTGCTCCAGGCGGCGTACGTACTCGTGGACGTCGTCGCCGTAGGGGCGCAGGGAGACGATCGGGTAGGCGACGAGCTGGCCGGGACCGTGGTAGGTGACGCGGCCGCCGCGGTCGGTGTCGCAGACCTCGATTCCCTGCAGCTCGTACCACTCGCGCCCCATCGGCAGCTCCTCCGGGGTCGAGCGACGGCCGCGGGTGTAGACGGGCGGGTGCTCGAGCAGCAGCAGCACGTCGGGGACCTCGCCGCGTTGGCGCTCCCCCTCCAGGCGTCGCTGCGCCTCGCGCGCCTCCTCATAGGGCGCGATTCCGCAGCGGACAACGAGGATCTCGGTGCTCACCCTTGAAATCGTTGCAGGACGCGCCCCTATCCTTGAGCTCCCTGCCGATGGTCCAGTCAAAGCCACTCCTGCCCGAATGGCTCCCGGCCGTGGCGCTCAGCTCGGCGCTGGCGGCGCTGATGCTGCTCTGGAGCCCGCCCGTCGGCGACCTCGCGGCGCAGGTCTTCCGCACCGAGCTGTTCCAGCAGGCCGGCCTGGCGATCTGGAACGGCAGCTGGTACGGCGGCCACTACACCCTCACCTACAGCGTCCTCTTCCCGCCGCTCGGTGCCCTGCTCGGCCCCCAGGTGGTCGGGATGCTCGCCGTCGTCTCCTCCGCCTACCTCTTTGACCGCCTCGTCCGCGACCGCTGGGGGGTCGAGGCGCGCTTGGCGACCCTCTGGTTCGCCGCCGGGGTGGTGACGCTGCTCGCCGACGGCCAGCTGACCTTCGCGCTCGGGGTCGCCTTCGGCCTCGCCTCGCTGCGCTGCCTGCAGACCGCGCACGGCCGGCTCGCCGTCCTCGCCGCCGCGGCCTGCGCGCTCGCCAGCCCGGTCGCCGCCGCCTTCCTCGCCGGCGTCGTCCTCGCCGGGGGTATCGAACCCGGCAGGCGCCCGCACCGCGCCGCGATCGGGGTCGGTGCCCTGGCCCTGGCGCTGACCGTCGTCCCCAACCTCGCCTTCCCCGAGCCGGGCCAGTTCCCCTTCGCCTTCTCCTCCTTCGTCGCGATCCCGCTCTGGTGTGGCGGCGCCCTCTACGTGATCCGCGACTTGCCGCAGGAGCGGGCGCTGCGCCGGGTCCTGATCGGCTACCTGCTGGCCTCCACCGTGATCTGGCTGACCCCGAACCCGATGGGCGGCAACGCGGTCCGCCTCGGCGCCCTCTTCGGCGGCCCGGTGCTCGCCGCCGTCGTGCTCTCCCGTCGCCCCCGTGTCGCCCCCTGGTTGCTGGCGCTGGCGATGGCCGGCGGCCTCTACTGGCAGCTGACCGCCAGCGTCAACCAGATCGCCCGCAGCGTCGGCGACCCCTCCACCACCGCGGCCTACTTCGAGCCCGCCGCCCGTTGGCTGCGCGCCCACGGCGCCGAGGGGATGCGGATCGAGGTGCCGCCCACCGCCAACCACTGGGAGTCCGCCTACCTGGCGCCGAGCTTCGAGCTCGCCCGCGGCTGGCTGCGCCAGCTCGACACCACCCGCGACGACGTCTTCTACGACGAGGGCGAGCTGACCGCCGCCAGCTACGGCGCCTGGCTGCGCCGCAACGCGATCTCCTACGTCGCCCTGCCCGACGCCCCGCTCGACTACTCCTCGGCGGCGGAGCGGCGGCTGATCCTCGCCGACCCCGGCTACCTCAGCCTCCGCTACCGCTCGCCACACTGGCGGATCTACGAGGTGCGCGACCCGCAGCCGCTGGTGGCGCCGCTCGCCGCCGCGCGCGCGCGAACGCTCTGGGTCGGCCGCCAGAGCTTCGCCCTCGACGTCAGCGCCCCGGGCGAGTTCCTCGTCCGGGTCAACTTCACTCCCTATTGGTCGATCGCCCACGGTGTCGGCTGCATCCTCCGCCGCGGCGACTGGACCGTCGCCCGCGCCTATCGCCCCGGCGTCTTCCGAGTCGCCGCCGACTTCTCCTTCGGCCGCGCCTGGAACGCCGTCACCGGCGCCAGGAAGACCTGTTGAGCCGGGTCAGGGCCACTTCGTCGTTTTCACCGCTCGCACGTCGTCCGCCGCGCGCCACTTCGGGGCGCCGTCGATCGCCTTTACGCCCTCGCCGCCCGACGGCCGTTTGACGGTCGAGCCGGCGGCGACGAGGTAGGAGCTGGTTTTCTCGCCATCGCCTGCCAGCGCCAGCACCGGGCTCGGTCCATCCTCGCCCTCCAGCCAGACCATCGTTCCGGCGGGCGCCGCGACGACCGCGGTGTCCGGTGGCGGATCGCCGTTTCCGTTCTCAGCGTCGTCCCCGTTTCCACCCTTCTTCTTGACGCCCTTTTTCGCCGCCGCTGGGCCGGCCAGATACGCCCGGGACGCGAGGTCGGTCGCCATCACCAGGCAGGTCCCGAGCAGCGCGGCCCCGATCACCCCGAAGATGGCGATCACGATGCCCTCGGTCTGCTTGACGTCGAAGCCCTTCAACGCCGCCACGGCCGCCGCCGCCAGCGCCGTCACCACCACCCCCAGTTTCTTCGCGTACTGGGTGATGTCGAACTCCGGAGTCGTGACGACTTCGTGTTGGTCTTTTTCCTGCTGGTGTTCCTGCGGCGTCCCGACGAGTTTGCTGAACAACCCCATCGACCAGCCCCCTTCCTCGGGCCCCCGATCCACGGAACGCCCACGTCGGTTCGCACCCTTTCAGACGGTCACTGATTGCACAAGCATTTCTCAATGTATGAGAGAAATACTCAACTTCATCAATGCGCGCCGCGCCTGGGATCCAGGGCGAGGATCGTGCAGGCCGTGCCGGCGTCGTCGGCCCCCGCGAGTCCTCTGCAGGACTGGTTCGTGGGGCTGGTGTAGGCCTTGATGACGACGTTGGTGTAGTTGCCCCCGGTGGGAACCGACAGCGTCAGCTGCTGGTCGACGTTGCCATCGGGGTCGGGTCCCATGTAGGCCCGCTCCAGGGGGAGGCTGCCGTATTTCGCGAAGGGATGTTCGCTGTCGACGGTCTCGCCGCGCCGGACGGTGGCGAGGTCGACCTTGAGCGCCAGCCGGTGGTCGGTTCTCAGGTGCGACGCGGTCACGTGCGCGGTTAGCTCGGACTGAGCGGCGTTGAGCGTGGCGGTGATCTGGGGCCTTGGCTCTTCGCCGGCGTTGACGAAGACGAGGCGGAGCGCGATGGCGAAGCCCAGCGCCGTGCAGGCAGCGGCGCCGAAGAAGAGCCGCCTTCCCCACCGTTTGCCTTGCGCGCTCTCACCCTCCCCGGAGAGGAAGGTGGCGATCGTCAGCATCGTGCCGGCGAGCAGGACCAGCGTGATGGCAAGCCACAGCAGATACGGTTCGTCGCGCTGGATGCGCCCGATCGAGCCCGTCGCCTTGAACAGGGCCAGGGTCGCGGCAAGCGGCGCCACCAGGCCGAAGATCCCAGCCAAGTCGAGTCGGTTTGCCGAGGGTTTCCCCACCGCACTCGCGATCTGCGCTGCTTTCGACTCCATCTACGCTCGCTCCACCCGCCCGCAGCTCCGCATCGTGGCGCACCCTTTCAGACCACCACTGACTACACAAGCGTTCTTAAGTAAGTGTGAGCGAAAGCTCTAAAGGGCCAGGGAAAGGGGCTCTTCAAGGAGGGTGCGAATCCGGGCGAGGAACTCTGCGGCGGGGGCGCCGTAGAGGATGCGGTGGTCGCAGGCGAGGGTGACCTGGAGGATGTGGGCGCTGGTCAGCTCGCCGTCGCGGACGACGGGCCGCTCCTTGATCGCCCCCACCGCGAGGATCGCCGCCTGCGGGGTGTTGATCACGGCGCTGAAGTTGTCGATCCCGTACATCCCCAGGTTGGAGACGGTGAAGGTGCCACCGGAGAGCTCGGGCGGGGTGATCGTCCCCTCACGGACCCGCTGCGCCAGCGCCCGCGACTCGGAGGCGATTTGCCCCAGTCCCTTGCGGTCGGCGTCGAAGACGGTGGGAACGACCAAGGCGTCGCGGGCGGCGACCGCGACACCGACATTGACCCGCGAGTAGAGCTCGAAGCGCCCGTCGCGGTAGGCGCCGTTGGCCCGCGGGTGCTCCCGCAGCGCCAGCGCGCAGGCCTTGACGACCATGTCGTTGAACGAGGGGACGGCCTCGTCCTCGCCGGCCGCCGCCTTGAGCCGCGCCCGCGCCTCGACCGCCCGGCCCATCTCGATCTCCGCCTCGAGGTAGAAGTGCGGCGCCGTAGCCTTCGACTCCGCCATGCGGCGGGCGATGGTCGATTGGAGCTTCGACGGATCCTCGTAGGTGACCTGGCCTTTGGCGGTCTCGGGGGAGACGGGGGTGGGACCAACCGCTCCGTCCGCGGGTCCTGCCGCCCGGGCATCCCCCACGGTGCTCGGGCGCTCCGCGCCCTCCGCGCCGCGGGGGACCCCCGCCCGCGCGTCACCCGCGGAAGAGGCCGCCTGCTTCACATCCTTCTTGACGATTCGCCCACCTGGGCCCGAGCCCTCGATAGTGGCCAAGTCCAAGCCTTGCTCATTAGCTATCCGTCGTGCGACAGGTGAAGCCTTGACCCGCTCTCCGTTGCTGGAAAGGGAGGCCGGCGTCGGTGCGGGGGTCTCCTGCGGTGGGGCAGGCTCCTCGGCGGAGGGTGCCACTGGTGCAGCGGTTCCGTCGGAATCGCCGACCCGAGCGATGGGACTGCCAATGGGAAGCGTCTCTCCCTCCTGGGCCAGGATCTCCGTCAGCGTCCCAGCGACGTCGCTCTCATAAGCCATATTCGCCTTGTCGGTCTCGATTTCGACGATCTCGTCACCGACGTTGATCTCGTCCCCAACCTTCTTCAGCCAGCTAAGAATCGTCCCCTCCTCCATCGAATCGGAAAGGCGGGGCATGACGACGTCAGGCATCTGCGGTCCCTCCTGACCGGCTCCTCGCGCGGGTGGCGCGGGGTGGGGGTGTGCTCCGCAGCGCGGAGTCTGCGAAGGGCAAGAATCGAGCCCTGGCACCGCACCATCCCTCTGCCCTGAGCAGATCGAAGCGCCAGGAGCACACCCCCACCCCGCGACAGGACCCGCGCGCCGGAGCCATCAGAGCGACCCCTCGAGCGTGGCAAGCGCCGCCTTCACCACATGCTCCTCATGCGGAATCGCCGCCTGCTCGAGTCGTTTCGAATACGGCATGTGGACATCGGCGCCGGTCACCCGTTGCACCGGCGCGTCGAGGTCGTCGAAGGCCTGCTCGGTGATCAGCGTCGCCAGGTTGGCGCCGACGCCACCGTGGGGCCAGCCCTCCTCGACGATCACCGCCCGATTGGTCTTGCGCACCGACTCGAGGATCGTGTCGAGATCGAGTGGGCGCAGCGTCCGTGGGTCGATCACCTCGGCCTCGACCCCGTGCTCGTGGGCGAGCTGGGTCGCGGCGTGCTCGGCCACCTGCGCCATCTTCAGCACGCCGACGATCGTCACGTCGTCGCCCTGCCGCCGCACCGCCGCCTCGCCGAAGCGCAACACCTCGTCCTCACCCTCCGGCACCTCGCCGCGCACGCCGTAGAGGCTCTCGTGCTCGATGAAGATCACCGGATTGTCGTCGCGGATCGCCGCCTTCAGCAGCGCCTTGCCGTCGGCTGGGGTGGAGGGGCAGGCGACGAGCAGCCCCGGCACCTGCTGGTAGAGGGCCTCGAAGCTGTGGGAGTGGGTGGGGCCGAGCTGGTGGCCGCCGCCGCCCGGCATCCGGATTACCATCGGCACCCGCGCCTGGCCGTTGAACATGTAGGGGATCGCGGCGGCGTGGTTGACGATCTGGTCCAGCGCCAGCAGCGAGAAGTTGACCGTCATCAACTCGACGATTGGCCGCAGGCCGCCCATCGCGGCGCCCACCCCGGTGCCGACGATCGTGTTCTCGGAAATCGGCGTGTCGCGCACCCGCCGCTCGCCGAACTCGTCGATCAGCCCCTCGGTCACCTTGAACGCCCCCTGGAAGACGGCGACGTCCTCACCCATTACGAAGACGCCCTCGTCGCGGCGCATCTCCTCCGCCATCGCGTCCCGCAGCGCCTCGCGCATCCGCAGCGTCGCCATCAGTCCTCGACCTCCTCGGGCGCGCCAGCCTCCTCGGTGTTGATGGCCTCCTCGGGCGCCTCCTCCGGCTCGTCGCCGACCTCGCGCTCCGCCGCGACCCTGCTCTCGACCCCGTCCTGGGCGTCGCCCTCCACCGCCGGGTTCGGCCGCGGCCCTTCCGGCTGTCCTGCATAGGCGGCGCCCGCCTCGGCTAGCTCGCGGGCTGCATCCGGCATCCGATCCTCGTGCTCGCCGCGATGTGGCTCGGGGCTGCGCTCGTCGACCGCGTACCAGCCGCCCGGGTCGGTCACCGCATAGAGGTTCTCGTACATCGTGTCGAGCGGCGGCTCCGGCGACGCTTCGGCGAACTCGACCGCCGCGACCACCGCTTTCTCGGCCGCTTCGCGCGCCTGCCCCACCTCGCGCTCGCCCAGCACGCCGGCCTCGACGCAGCGCCGCGCGAAGGTCTCGATCGGGTCCTTCTCCCGCCACTCCTCGACCTCCTCGCGCTCGCGGTAGACCTCGGGGTCGGCGGCGGAGTGGCCACGGTAGCGGTAGGTGAAGGCCTCGAGCAGGGTGGGGCGGGAGTCTTCGCGCGCCGCCCGGATTCCCTCGGCGACGCTCTCGCGCACGGCGACCACGTCCATGCCGTCGATTCGCGCCCCCGGGATCCCGTATCCCTCGGCCTTCTTCGAGAGGTCGGTCTGGGCCGAGTGGCGCTCGACCGCAGTCCCCATCCCGTAGAGGTTGTTCTCGACCAGGAAGAAGACGGGCAGCTTCCACAGCGCCGCCAGGTTCATCGTCTCGCCGAAGTTGCCGGTGTTGGAGGCGCCGTCGCCGAACATGCAGACGGTGACCGTGTCTTCGCCCTTGTATTGGGAGGCGAGGCCGAGCCCGGCCGCGATCGGCAGGTTGCCGCCGACGATGCCGTAGCCGCCCATGAAGCGACGCTCGCGGTCGAAGATGTGCATCGAGCCGCCGCGGCCGCCGCTGGTCCCGTCGACCCGGCCAAACAGCTCAGCCATCACCCGCTTGGGATCGGTGCCGCGGGCGATCGCGTGGCCGTGAGTGCGGTAGGTGCCGATCAGGTAGTCGTCCTCGCGCATCACCGAGGTGGTGCCGACGATCGTCGCCTCCTCGCCGATCGCCAAATGCAGGAAGCCGCCCGCTCGCGCCCGCTGGTATTGGCGGCCCGCCTCCTCCTCGAAGCGGCGGATCAG
The DNA here is from genome assembly GCA_963699125.1 of uncultured Actinomycetes bacterium. Lineage (GTDB taxonomy): Bacteria > Actinomycetota > Thermoleophilia > Solirubrobacterales > 70-9 > VAYN01. The sequence continues at coordinate 1,678,772 of OY969417.1, read as the reverse complement.
GGCCATGCGCGCGAGCAGCTCGTAACAGGTGGCGGCATCGGGCAGATCGGCCATCGAGCCCACCTTAGCGAGGCGCTCCCCCCTAGCTCGCGGCTTCGATCGCTTCCTCGAGCCGGTCGTCTCCCCAGAAGACCTGATCGCCGACGACCAGGGCCGGAACGCCCTTCACCCCGAGGTCGCCGGCGCGGTCGGTCGCCTCGCGCAGGGCGCTCTTGACGGCGTCGGTCTGCACCGCTTTCGCCAGCGCCCGCGGGTGCAGCTCGCAAGCGGCGGCGGCGATCATCACGTTGTCGGGCTCGGTCAGGTCGCGGCCGGCGGCGAAGGCCTGGCGGAAGGCGGCGAGGGCGAAGGAGACGGTGCGGCCGGTCTGCTTGGCGAAGGTCGCCACCCGCATCGCCGTCAGCGTGTTGCCCGGCCAGGGCTCGGGCCAGGCGATCGGCGGCAGCCCGTAGGCGGAGGCGCGGCGCTCGACCTCGGCGGTCCCCTCGGCCCGCCCCGGCCCGTTCGCCCAGGAGTCGCGGCCGAAGCGCTGAAAGAGGCCCCCGAGCAGGATCGGCTGCCACTCCGGCTGCTCCAGCCCCGCTTCGGTGAAGAGCCCGCTGATCCGCTCCGCGGTCAGGTAGGCGTATGGGGACCCCAGGTCGAAGTAGAAGGTGGCTCGACTCATGCTGAAGCCATCCCAGGTTTGCAGCGTCCTAGGCGTGGGTGGCCCAGCCGTCGATCGTGCGCGCCGCTTCGAAGATCGCCTCGGAGATCGTCGGGTGAGGATGGACGATCCGGGCCAGCTCCTGGTAGCCGCCCTCCAGCGCCATCGTCGCCACCAGCTCGGCGATCATGTCGCAGGCGCGGTTGCCGACGATGTGGGCGCCGAGGATCTCGCCGTACTTGGCGTCGGCGACCAGCTTGACGAGGCCGTCTTTGTCGTCGTAGACGGTTGCCCCGCCGACGGCGCCGAGCTTGAGCTTGCCGACCTTGACCTCGTGGCCGGCCTCCTTGGCGGCCGCCTCGGTGAGGCCGACGCTGGCGACCTGCGGGTGGCTGAAGGTGGCGCCGGCGACCAGGTTCTGGTCGACCGGGTGGGTCTCGACGCCGGCCGCGTGCTCGACCGCGACCACGCCCTCATCGGAAGCCTTGTGGGCGAGTGCCTTGGCGTTGACCAGGTCGCCGATCGCGTAGACCTTCGGGTTCGAGGTCCGCTGGAACTCGTCGACCTTGACCTTGCCGCTCTCCTCCAGCTCGACCCCGGCCTCGGCCAGGCCCAAGCCGTCGGTGTCGGCGCGCCGCCCGCCGGCGATGCAGAGGTAGTCGACCTCGGCCGACTCGCCGCCGTAGCTGAGCTTGACCGACTTCTTGTCCGCCTCGACGTTCTCGACCGCGCTGCCGGTGGCGACGGTGATGTTCTGCTTCTTGAAGGCGCGCTCGACGACCCGGACCACGTCCTTGTCCTCGGCCGGCAGGATCTGGGGCAGCATCTCGATCAGCAGCACCTCGGTCCCGAAGCGGCCGTAGGCGGAGGCGATCTCGCAGCCCGAGGCCCCGGCGCCGACCACGGCGATCTTCCCCGGCAGCTCCGGCAGCGACCAGGCGCCCCAGGTGTCGACGACCCGCTCGCCGAACTCGACCCCGGGGATCGGCAGCGCCACCGAGCCGGTGGCGAGGACGACCGCACCGGCCTCGTAGACATCGTCGCCGACCTTGACGTCGCCCTCAGGCGTGAGCGAGCCCTCGCCCTCGATCACCGTCACCTTGTTTTTGTCCCAGAGCATCCGCACTCCGCTCGAGAGCGACTCCGAGACCGCAGCGCGGCGTTTGCCGACCGCGTCCCAGTCGAGCGAGACCTCGTTGGCGACGACGCCAAGCTCGGCGCTCTCGCGCGCCTCGGTGTAGATCTCGGCCGTGCGCAGGATCGTCTTCGCCGGGATGCAGGCGTAGTTGAGGCAGCGACCGCCGGCCTTGTCGCGCTCGATGACCGCGGTTTTGCGGCCCAGCTGGGCGGAACGGATCGCCGCCACGTAGCCACCGGGCCCGCCGCCGATGACGATCGTGTCGAAGGATTCGGCCAAGGGGCCTGAGCCTATAGAACCCCGCTCCGTGGTTCCTTAGGCACGCATTGGGTAACTAAGGAACCACGCGGCTCGGCGACCTCTGGCGCTTCCCGCTCCGTGGTTCCTTTGGCACGTGGCCCGTAACAAAGGAACCACGGAGCGGGGGAGGGGTCAGTCGCGGGGAACGCGCTGCGGCATCTGGATCCGCGCCATCGCCTTGACCATGAAGAAGAAGAAGGCGCCGGAGACCGCCAGCAGGCCGAGGGTGGCGGCGATCTGGGCCACGGTCGACGCCTGCACCGCGAGCCCGAAGACGGCGCTGAAGATGAGGAAGACGAGGATCAGCTGGAAGCCGAGCACGGCCCAGTAGCGGGCACGCCACATGCCCCACGACATCACCCCCATGATCAGCGCCGGCGCCGCGACCTGAGGGACTTTCGGGGTCTCGCCGTCGACCTCGACCCCGGCCAGGTAGCCGGCGCCGATCGAAAGCGCGACGAGGCCGGCGACGACGGCGCCGATCGTCACCACCGTCGGTCGCTCGCCCTCGGCCAGCGGCTCCAGCGCTTCCCGCGCTTCGCGATTGCGCTGCTCGGCCTTGGCGTAGCCGCGCGCCATCGGGCTGGCGCCGCGCGCCTTGCGCTTCTGACGCTGCTCAGCCACCGGGTGCCACCCCCATGGTGCGCCGCAGCGCCGCTGCCGCAGCGCCCGGGTCGGCCGCGTCGCGAATCGCCCGCACCACGCAGAGCCGGCGGGCTCCCGCCTCGACGGCCTGCCCGGCGTTCGAGGGGTCGATGCCGCCGATGCCGAAAAAGGGATGGGTTGCGTGCTCGGCCGCGTAGGAGACGAGCTCCAGCCCGACCGCGGGCCGGCCGGCTTTCGTCGGCGTCTCCCAGATCGGCCCGACGCTGATGTGATCGACGTCGGCGCCGTTCGCTGCCTCGATCTGCTCCTCGGAGTGCGTCGAGAGCCCGATCACGGCATCGGGCCCGAGCAGCTCCCGCGCCTCCTCGACCGATTCGTCGTCCTGTCCCAGGTGGACCCCGTCGGCGTCGCAGCTGCGGGCCAGGTCGGGATCGTCGTTGACGATGAAGAGGACGCTGTAGATGTCGCAGACGCGACGGAAGGTCGAGGCGGAGCGTTCGATCGTCGCCCGGTCCAGCTCCTTCTCGCGCAGCTGGACGATGTCGACGCCGCCGTTCAGCGCCGCCCGCAGCAGCGCTTCGGGGTCCTCGCCGCCGGGACGAGCGTCGCAGACGAAGTAGAGGCGGGCGGTGCGCAGGCGCTCGCGGCGCAGCGGACCGGCCGACTCGGGGGGGGCGAGGCTCATGTCCCGATTATGAACCTGTCTCGGTTCGCTTTCGGCCTGGAGCCGGTCCGATGTGGGTAGCATCGGTGGGTAACGGGAGCCCGCGAGGGCTGAGAGGGTGGCAACGAGGTCACCGACCGTCTGGACCTGATCCGGGTAATGCCGGCGGAGGCAATGACTTGACCGAGCAGCGCGGTTTCGACGCGATATTCGTAGGTGGCGGGGTGATCGGCCTCACCTGCGCCTGGCGCGCCGCCCAGCGCGGGGCAGGGGTCGCGGTGCTCGAGCGCTCCCAGCCTCCGGCCGGCGCCACCCGGGTCGCCGCCGGGATGCTGGCCCCGGTCGGCGAGCTCGCCTTCGGCGAGCCGGAGCTGCTCGAGATGACCCTGGCCTCGGCCCGCCTCTACCCGGACTTCGTCGCCGAGCTGGAGGCGGCGAGCGGAGAGACGACCGGCTACACGCGCCAGGGCGCCCTCCACGTCGCCCTCGACCGCGACGAGGCGGCGCAACTGCGCCGCGTCCACGACCTCCAGCGCTCGCTCGGCCTCGAGGCCGAGTGGCTGCCGCCGCGCCGCTGCCGCGAGCTGGAGCCGGGCCTGACCCCGTCCTTCAACGGCGGTGTCCACGCCCCCGGCGAGGCGGCGGTCGACCCACGGGCGCTTACCCGGGCGCTGCTGGCGGCGCTCGCGGCGGCGGCCGTCGACGTGAGGACCGGGACCGAGGTGGTCGCCGGGTTGTTCGAGGGCGAGCGCCTGGCCGGGGTGCGGACCGACACCGGCGAGGAGCTGCGCGCGGAGACGGTCGTGCTCGCCGCCGGCGCCTGGTCGGGCTGTGCCGAGTGGCTACCCGAGCCCGCCCGTCCGCCGGTGCGCCCGGTCAAGGGCGAGGTGGTCGAGCTACGCAGCCGCGACGGCGCCGCCCCCTGCGAGCGGATCGTCGCCTCCGAGCGCGTCTACCTGGTGCCCCGCCCCGACGGCCGCCTGATCGCCGGCGCCACCTCCGAGGAGCGGGGCTTCGACACCGCGGTGACCGCTGGCGGCGTGCACGAGCTGCTGCGCGAGGCCTACCGTCTGCTGCCCGAGGTCGCCGAGATGGAGCTGGTGGGCGCGACCGCCGGGCTGCGCCCCGGCACGCCGGACAACCTGCCGCTAATCGGCCCCGGCGCCATCGAGGGCCTGCTATTGGCCACCGGCCACTACCGCAACGGCATCCTGCTGGCGCCGCTGACCGCCGAGGCGATCGCCGCATTTCTCGAAGGCGCGCCAACTGCCGTCCCGGGCGGCTACCCCCATCCGCCGATGTCGCAGTTGTCGCCGCATACCGGCGAGAAGTGCGACATCGCGGCGAGGATCGGGGAGGCGACGCGATGAGGGTTGAGTTGAACGGCGCTCCTTGCGAGTTGCCGGAGGGGGGGACGCTGGCTGATGCGGTGCGCGAGTCGGGCGCCCCCGAGGAGGCCCGTGGCGTTGCCGTCGCCCTCGATGGCGAGGTGGTCCCGCGCGGGGAGTGGGAGGGGACGCGGCTGCACGAGGGGCAGAGCGTCGAGGTGCTGGCGGCGATCCAGGGTGGCGCCGAGACCTGGCAGCTGGGCGGCCGCGAGTGGTCCTCGCGACTGATCGCCGGCAGCGGCGGCTTCCGCTCGCTGGAGCAGATGGAGACGGCGCTGGTCGCCGCGGGGACGGAGATCGTCACCGTCGCCCTGCGCCGCATCGACCCCGCCGCCGAGGGCTCCGTCCTCGACCTGATCGAGCGCCTCGGCCTCTTCGCCCTGCCCAACACCGCCGGTTGCTTCACCGCCCGCGACGCCGTCCGCACGGCCAAGCTCGCCCGCGAGGCCTTCCAGACCGACTGGATCAAGCTCGAGGTGATCGGCGACGACCGCACCCTCTACCCGGACGCGGTGGAGCTGCTCGACGCCGCCGAACAGCTCGTTGCCGACGGCTTCACCGTCCTCCCCTACACCAACGACGACCCGATTCTCGCCCGCCGCCTCGAGGAGGCCGGCTGCGCCGCGGTAATGCCGCTGGGCTCGCCGATCGGCTCCGGCGCCGGCATCCGCAACCCCTACAACGTCGCGATCATCGCCGAGCGGGCGAGCGTCCCGGTCGTTCTCGACGCCGGTATCGGCACCGCCTCCGACGCCGCCCTGGCGATGGAGCTGGGCTGCGACGCCGTGATGGCGGCGAGCTCGATCTTCGGCGCCGAGGACCCGGCCGCGATGGCGCGGGCCCTGCGCGGCGCCGTCGAGGCCGGCCGCGCCGCCCGCCGCGCCGGTCGCATCCCCCGCCGCACCCACGCCGAGGCCTCGACCCCCTACCAGGGCCTCCCCGACCTCTCCTGACGCGGCACTCAAAGCCCCTCTACTATGGACGCCGCGCCCCTGTAGCTCAGTTGGTTAGAGCGGCGGCCTTTTAAGCCGCGCGGCGCGGGTTCGAATCCCGCCGGGGGCACTGACCTTCCAGTGGTCGAAAAGAAGACGGGTAGATCGCTTCCGCCCGCTCCAAGAAACGGCTTGCTCAGCCGGTCTCTATCTCCTGTGCCTCTACTCCCTGAAGGTGACCCACCGGCTGGCAATCACCGCGATGCCGCTGTTCATGGCCTGGGTTACCCTGAGCCTCGCGGAGAGATTACGGTGGGCCTTGAGGAGGCGCTTGCCTGCCGCATTCAGCTGGATGTGCACCAGCCTGCGATGCCCGGACTTGAGCCGCGCCGTCTTTTTACCCACCGTCACCGTCCGTCGCGAGAGCCCACTCTTACGTTGATGTACTCTGAGGCCCGCATACCTGTGGCGTCTTGGCCACCCGCCAGCGCGCATCGTCAGAGTGACCTTACAAATGGCGCCAGATGATCCGACGCATTCGAGCGGAATTCTCGTGATCAGCCCGCGGACATTGACATCGCCACGGACTCTGACACGGCCAACTGGCGTGTGTTCCCCGGGCGCTTCTACGATGGTCGTTGGCGGTAGGGCATAGATCAGTGCGTTGTTTCCACCATCCACCGCCACACAGAACGCAGCTGACGAACAGGACACTAACCTCAGCGACAGCTCATCGATGCCAATCGGAGCGCTCCAAGAGGTACCGTCATAGGTAACAACGCCTCCGTGTTCGGCTTCGAGGAGGTACCCCTTTGCTTCACCCACTGCCACGCAAAAAGTCGCTGAGGGACAGGAGACCGAGCGCAGTCCTTCCCCTATCCACTTTGGAGCGCCCCAGGAGCTGCCGTTGTATGCGATCGCCCGTCCAAATTCGTCCACCGCCACGCAAAACGATGGCGATGAACAAGAGACCGAAGAAAGCGAGCCGTAGTTGTCGATGTTTTTCGGTGCACCCCAAGAGCTGCCGTCGTATGCGATGGCATATCCCCAACGGTCGATGGCGACGCAGAAGGAGGCCGAGGGGCAGGAGACGGCGGAGAGCGGGTAACTGACAGCTTCCCGACGATCTATCTCGGCAGGAGCGCTCCAAGAGCTGCCGTTGTACGTAAGGGCCTGACTGCTCTGATCCACGACAGCACAGAGAGACGGCGATGAACAAGAAACCGACGCGGGCAAGCCGTGGCTATCAATGCTGACAGGAGCGCTCCAAGAGCTGCCGTCGTAGGTCAGCGCACGTCCGCTTTCGTCCACTGCCGTGCAGAAGGACACAGATGGACAGGAGACCGAAACCAGCTTTTCAACCCCGTCTATGCTCACGGGGGCGCTCCAAGAGCTGCCGTCGTAGGTGATGACACGTCCGTTGTCGTCCACCGCCGTGCATGAAAAGGAGTCGGGGCAGGAAAGGGATTGGACCTTACCACCGAGTGTAACCGGGACGCTCCAGGAGCTTCCGTCGTAGGTGAAGGCAGCTTCGTTGCCGTAGTCCGTCGCCACACAGAAAGATGCCGACGCACAGGAAACTGCGTTGAGGCCGCTGCGGGCATCGATCTTGGCACCCCTGTGCCAGGAGCCGCCCGCATAGGTGAGGGGATGGCCGAAACCGTCGACCGCTGCGCAGAACGATTCCGAGGAGCAGGAAACCGATTCCAGCGAACCTTCGTCATCGATCTGTTCGCTGGTCCATGAAACGCCGTTAAAGGTATGCACATATCCGTATGAGTCCACGGTGACGCAATGTGACGCTGATGGGCATGAGATCGAGCTTGGGTTATTGGGCCCGGTGGTATCGATGGGTGTACTCCAAGAGCTGCCGTCGAAGGTTAAGGCTCTACCTTCGTGGTCCACTGCCGCGCAGAACGACGATGACGCACACGACACCGCGACGAGTTGCTCTGGGCTGTCAATGGCGACGGGCGCGCTCCAAGAGCTGCCGTCGAAGGTGAAGGCGTTGCCTTCGGGATCGAGCACCACGCAGAAAGTCGAGGAAGAGCAGGAGATTGACCTGAGCCGATCGGTTTCGGTGGCACCGAGGCTAGTTGGAGCGCTCCAGGAGTGCCCGTCATAGGTCAGGACGGCACCTTCAAAGTCGATTGCGGCGCAGAAAGACAGGGAAGGGCACGACACCGAGCCAGGGCTCTTCGCTCCACTGATATCGGCTGGAGCCGTCCATGAATGACCGTCGTAAGTAGTCGAGCGCCCGCTCACGCTGACGGCCATGCAGAACGACTCCGTGGGGCACGAAACCGATGAGGGGGTGAACCAGGGCTCGATCTGCTGCGGGGAACTCCACCCGTTTGAGGCAAGCGCCGTAAAGGGCGTGAAAAGGCCGACTATCCCGATCAGCGTCAGGACGCCCAGCGTCAGTGACGAGAACCCCCCCGCCAGGGTCCTGCGGGCTGAAGCCCGGGCTATTACGTCTATGCCATGCTGGCGCATCTCCCGCTCCCGTCAGTAGGATCGTCTGCGATCCCCATTAATGATGGCAATGTACCGAAACTCGCTGGCTTGAAAGTATCGGGCAGATGGCGAACCGCCCGTGATGCGACAGGAGGTCACCTTCACCCAAGACAACGCGGATAGATACGACGCATTGCAGGGCGCCCGGTGAGCGGACGCGGCTCGCTTCGGCTGATGCGTTGGCGGCGGCTCGATCACTCTGTCGTCTTCGCGACGGGGCGGTACCCGCGAGCCGATTTACGGCCGATCAGGAGGAGGCGCTACCACGCCAGCGAAACTGGATCGGCAACGATTCGAGCAACCGGGTTCGCATTGTGTTCTACTGGGGGCATCTCCGACTGGAGTTATTTGCTCGCCGTCGCCGTCGCGCTCGTGTAGGTGGTGCCGGCCGAGGTTTTGGCGGTGATCGTCGCGGTGTAGGAGCCGCTTGCGATCGCGGTGAAGGTGAACTGGGAGGTCGATTCAGCGACGCCGGTGCTAGCGATCGTGAGGCTGCCGCCGGTGATCGTCCCGGAGTTCGTCGTCACCGTGACCGAGTGACCGCTGCCGAGCGCGCTGACCAGGTTCCCGGCGTTGTCGGTTACGAGGATGCTCGCTTTGATCGTGCCGCTGTTGCCGAGGCCGGTCACGGTGCAGGTGAACAGGCAGGGTGAGCCGGCGCTGCCGGCGCTGATCGTCACGTTCGCGAGGGCCAGCTTCGCGGCGGCGCCGGGGCTGACGGTGACCGCCAGCGGCGTCGGGTTGGAGATCGATCCGTCGCTGACCGAGATGCTCGCCGTCTCCACCTTGTACAGCCGCATCAGGCCATTTTTCGAGGAGGAGACGGTAGCGACGCCGGAGCTGAAGTTGATCGCGGTCGCGGTCCCGAAGGCGGCCACCGTGCCGGCGCTGTCGACGACGGTCGGAGCGGTTCCGGCGGGGCTGAGGGAGGCGCCCGAGAAGGTGAGGCTGTGGGAGCCGGTGTAGGAGGAGGCGGTGTTGCCGTAGACGTCCTGCGCGGTGGTGGTGAGGTTGACCGAGGCCGCCGACGCGGGCGTCGTCGAAGAGGCGCCCAGCGTGAACTTCGAGGCGGCTTCGGCCGCGACCGTCACCGCGAGCGCGGTAGGCGTCGTGATTGACCCTTCTGTTGCTTTGATGTTCGTCGCTCCGGATTTGTAGAGCCTCATGACGCCGTTGCCGGATTCCGAGACGGCGGCGACCCCCGCCGTGAAGTTGATCGCAGTCGCGCTGCCGAAGGCGACCGCCGCGCCGGCGCTGTCGGTGACCGTCGGCACGTTCCCGCCGGGGCTGTTCGAGGCGCCGGAGAAGGTGAGGCTGTGGGAGCCGGTGTAGGCGGTGGCGGTGTTGCCGTAGGTGTCCTGGGCGGTGATCGTCAGGTTGTCGCTGGCCCCGGCGACGGGAGTGGTCGAGGCGGCGCCAAGGGTGAATTTCGAGGCCGCGCCGGGGGCGACGGTCACCGTGAGGGGGGACGCGGTCGAGATCGACCCGTCGCTGACGTCGACGCTGGTCGCCCCCGACCTGTAGAGCTTCATCAGGCCGTTTTTCGAGGAGGTGACGGTGGCGACGCCGGAGCTGAAGTTGATCGCAGTCGCGCTGCCGAAGGCGATCGCCGAGCCGGAGCTGTTGACGACGGTCGGCGCCGTCCCGCCGGGGCTGTTCGAGGCGCCCGAGAAGGTGAGGCTGTGGGAGCCGGTGTAGAAGCTGGCGGTATTGCCGTTGGCGTCGAGGGCGGTGATCGTCAGGTTGTCGGCCGCCCCCGCCGCGGGCGTGGTCGAGGCCGCCGAGAGCGTGAAGCGGGTCGCGGCGCCGACGCTGACTTTCGCCGAGGAGGGCGAGCTGGTCGCGGTCCAGGAGCGCCAGCGCGCGGTCACGGTGTAGCTGTGGGTGCCGATTTCGACGCCGCTGTCGGTGCAGGTGGTGACGCTGGCCGGCGATGCCGAGCTGGGGCAGTTGCCGGCCGGGGCGCCGCCGTCGCGGGAAACGCTGTAGGTGACGGTCCCCGATCCCGGTGGGGTGACCGCGCCCCAGGTCAGCGCGACCGTGCCGCCGCCCGGAGTCGCGGCGCTGATCGCCGGCGCCGAGAGCGATTTGACCGCCGCCGAGGCGCTGCCCGCTCCGGTGGTCGAGAAGTAGGCGAAGGCGCTGCCGGTAGCGCCGGCGAGCGCCAGCAGGGCGAGCGTCACGGCGGCGACGCGAGAGAGGAGCAAGCGGCTCATCCGTGGGCGCTCCCCGAGAACTCGAGCGGGAACCGGGCGCCCTTGCAGGCGTCCTGGTTGACCGAGAGGTCGCGCAGCCGGATCGCGGGCGGCGATGTCCCCGGCGCCGGCAGGCTGACGGAGCCGTTCGCGGGGATCCGAATCGGAGCCGAGCTGGACGCGCTCGAGGGGATCAGCTCGAGGTTGGCGCCGCTCTCGCAGCCCACCGGATCGGCGTTGACCGAGGCGTGCAGGCTCGTCACCGAGATCGGGGCGGGGTGGGGGTTCGACAGCACCATCGGCAGCGCGATCGGGGGCGCGCCCGGGTAGAGGGCGCCGAGGTCAGACAGCTGTGGCACGATCGCGAAGCTCTTGGGCTCCACCAGCGTCCACCGGAACCGCGCCGCCCGGCTGCGAGCGCCGAGGCGGCTCAGCGCTCGCACGGAGAAGCTGTGTACTCCGACTGCGAGGCCCCGGAAGACGATCGGCGCTCTGCACGCCTTCCAGCCGCCGCGGTCGAGGCGGCACTGGAAGCGCAACCCGCGCTGCCCGGCGTCGAACTCGAACGCCGCCGCGGTCGAGAAGGTCGTCTTGGCTGGGTGTCCGGTGATGCGGGGCCTGCCCGGGCGGCCGCCCGGGCGCCTGGCCGCAGCGGCGCTCGCCGTCGCGCCGGCCGCGTCGATGTCAGCGGTGTTCGGGCCGGGGCCCGGCGAGGTCGGCCACGCCGCCGCGTACGCCGCGGCCCCGAGGCAGCCGGCGATCCCGACCGAGGCGAGGAGAAGGCGGAAAGCACCCTCCCCATGCCCCGCTCGGTGTCCAGGCATCCCTCGTCCTCGTCGACCCCGTTCTAGTTGCTCGTCATCTGGAGCGTCAGCGTGGCTCCCTGACAGGCGTCCTGGTTGACCCCGGTTTCATTCATCGTCAGCGTCCCGGTCGGCGTTACGCTCTGGCCGTTCCCGGTGGCGAAGGTTTTGTTCACCGCGACGGCGGCCATCGTGAAGTCGGGGTTGCCGCCGCTGATCACCGTGCTGCAGCTCGAGTGGCCGGAGTCGGCGGAGATGCTCGCCAGGGTGATCGCCCCGACCCGCTGCGACCCCGAGGAGGGGTTGTCGACGGTGAAGCTCACCGGTGACGAGGTCCCGGGGTAGAGGTTCGACGAGATCGTGGCGTGGATCGTCACGGCCGAGCTGGAGCCGACCGTGGCCGTCCCCGTGCCCGAGCCATTGGTCGTGAAGTACGCGTAGGCGACGCCGGCTACGACCAGCGCGCAGGTGCAGCCAAGGGCGACCAGTGCCCGCTTCCTCGTAATCCGGCGCATTTCTTGTCTCTCCTGTTTGGGGATGGCGGAGCTGAGCTCCCTGGGCAAGGCCATCGGCCAAATGCTGGGGATGCTTTAGAAATGAAAAGGCAAAGAAAAACCGGGTGTCTTATCCATCTCGTACAGAGTTTTCGCAGTGCCAGTCCAGTGGTGAAGCGACCGCGATTGGTGAGGCCTCCTCCTGAGGCTCCAGCGCGGCGTCAGTGCCGGAAATGCCGGTGCTTGGTGAAGACCATCGCTACCCCGGCGGCGTCGCAGGCGTCGATCACCTCGGCGTCGCGTTTGGAGCCGCCGGGCTGGATCACGGCGCTGGCGCCGGCCTCGATCGCCAGCTCGGGGCCGTCGGCGAAGGGGAAGAAGGCGTCGGAGGCGAGGGCTGAGCCGGAGAGGAGGGCGCCGGCCCCCTCGCCGCGGGCGTCGCGGCACTTCTCGACCGCGAGGCGGACCGAGTCGACGCGGCTCATCTGGCCGGCGCCGACGCCGAGGGTTGCACCGTCCTTGGCGAGCACAATCGCGTTGGAGCGGACGCGCCGGACCACGGTCCAGGCGAAAAGCAAGTCGCGCCACTGCTCCTCGCTCGGCTGCGTCTTCGTCACCACCTCCATCAGCTCGCGCGGCTCGGGGTCGCCGTCGCGGTCCTGGATCAGGAGGCCGCCGAGCACGCGTTTGACGTCTCGCTCGCCGGGATCGGGCTGGCGGCGCTCCTCCTCGCAGAGGATGCGGATCGACTCCTTCTGCTGCAGCACCTCCAGCGCCCCGTCCTCGAAGCCGGGCGCGTTCAGCACCTCGACGAAGTTCTCATGCAGCTTCTCCGCCAGCTCGCGGCCGACCGGGCGGTTAAGCGCGATCACGCCGCCGTAGGCGGAGAGCGGGTCGCAGGCGAGCGCCTTCAGGTAGGCCTCGAGGGCGTCGGTGCCGATCGCCACCCCGCAGGGGTTGTTGTGCTTGACGATCACGCAGGCCGGCTCCTCGAAGTCGTCGACCAGACTGCGAGCGGAGTCGAGGTCGAGCACGTTGTTGAAGGAGAGCGCCCTGCCGTGGAGCTTCGAGACCCGCGAGAGGACGTGGCTACGGGCGCCGGCGTCGGCGTACAGCGCCGCCCGCTGGTGCGGGTTCTCTCCGTAGGAGAGGTCGAGCACCTTCTCGTAGGCGATCGCCAGGTGTTCGGGGAAGTCCTCGTACTCGGCCGAGAACCAGCGGCTGATCGCGGCGTCGTAGCGGGCGGTCTGGGCGAACGCCTCGTTGGCCAGCCAGTGCCGGGTCGAGGCCGAGATCTCGCCGCCGCTCTCCTCCAGCTCGGCGCAGACCGCGTCGTAGGACTCGGGCTTGACCACGACCGCGACGCCCTCGTGGTTCTTGGCGGCGGCGCGGATCATCGTCGGCCCGCCGATGTCGATGTTCTCGATCGCCACCTCGGGCGGCACCTCGTGCCCGGCGACGGTCTGCTCGAACGGGTAGAGGTTGACGCAGACGACGTCGATCGGCTCGATCCCCTCGCGCTCCAGCGTCGCCATGTGTTCGGGGTCCTGGCGCCGCGCCAGCAGCGCCGCGTGCAGCCGCGGGTGCAGCGTCTTCACCCGCCCACCGAGGATCTCCTCCTGGCCGGTGAACTCGGAGACGTCGGTCACGGTCAGCCCCGCCTCGCGCAGGGCGCTGGCGGTGCCCCCGGTGGAGAGGATCTCGACCCCGAGCGCCGCCAGGCTCTTCGCGAAGTCGGCGACGCCGGTCTTGTCGGAGACCGAGATCAGCGCCCGGCGCACCCGGATCGCGCCGTCGCTCACGGCCTCCTCACGGGTGTCTGCTGGTGCGTCACTCATCGATCGCGACCCCGCGCGGGCCGCTGTGTCGATCCTAACCACCGGACTCGTAGCCGGGCACACGGCCCTTCGCGATCATCCGGATCGCCTCCGGGTAGAGCTGGTGCTCGACCGCGTGGATCGCCGCCTCCAGCTCACCGCGGTCGCGGCTCGCCGGCACCGGCACCTCGCGCTGGACGATCGCCGGACCGGTGTCGACGCCCTCGTCGACGAAGTGCACCGTCACCCCCGTCGTCTCGACCCCGGCGTCGAGCGCCTGGCCGATCGCGTCGAGCCCCGGGAAGGCCGGCAGCAGGGCGGGGTGGACGTTGACGACGCGGCTGCGGAAGCGGGCGACGAAGCGGTCCCCGAGCAGCTGCATGTAGCCGGCGAGGGCGACGAGGTCGGCACCCCGCGCCTCGATCCAGTCGCCCATCGCCTCGTCGCGGGCGGCGCGATCCGGGTACTCGCCAGACGGGAAGACCGCGGTCTCGATCCCCGCCGTCGCGGCCCGCTCGAGCGCCCGCGCCCCAGGCTTGTCCGACCCCACCCCGACCACCTCGATCCCCTCCTGTCCGTGCAGCGTGTCGAGGATCGCCTGCAGGTTGGTGCCGCTGCCGGAGGCGAGGACGACGAGCTTGAAAGCGCCGGTCACCGCGGCATCTTCGCGCAGGACGCGGCGAGAGCGAGTACGCGATTTTTGACCATTGTCATGTGCGAAGCTCGTTGCCAAGATGGACCTGCCAGGCTCGAGCGGAGACGCTCTCGCACAGCCCACTCGCGCGCGTCTCTTCGCGTTGCTGGTCGAGCTGAGGCGCGCGGCAGGGACCGAGGAGTTGGCCGAGCGGCTCGACTTGCACCCGAACGGGGTCCGCCGCCATCTGGAGCGGCTGCGCGAAGCCGGCCTCGTCGAACGCGAACGCGAGCGCCCGCACGGTGAGCGCGGCCGCCCGCCCGATCGCTGGCTGGTCGATCCAGCCGCCAAACCCGGCGGCAAGCGCCCGGCCGGCTACGCGGACCTGGCGGTCTGGCTCGCCCGCGCGATCCCAGCCCGTCCCGGGCGCCTGCGGGAGCTGGAGCGGGTTGGGCGGCAGATCGGGCGTGACCTGGCCCCGACCAGCGCTGTCGATCCCGTCGACGGCTTCCGCTCGGCTCTCGCCGCCCTCGGCTTCCAGCCCGAAGTCTCCGTTGCCGGGGCGGGAGAGCTCACCTGCCGGCTCCGCAACTGCCCCTACCGCGACTCGGTCCGCGAAAACGCGGAGGCCGTCTGCGGCCTGCACCGCGGCATCACCGCCGGCCTGCTCGAGCGGATCGATCGCGCCGCCAAGCTGACCGGTTTCGAGCCCCGCGACCCCGACCAGGCCGGCTGCCTGATCGAGGTCGCGGGCGGTAGCTGGGAAGCCGCGACGCGGTGAGTGAACTCGCCGGCTGATGGCGCTGCTCGAGCGACTCGGCGTCGCGCTGCCGGTCGTCCAGGCCGGGATGGGGGGTGGGCTCAGCCGGCATGAGCTGGCCGCGGCGGTCTCGGAGGCCGGCGGCCTGGGGACGATCGCCGTCAACGGCGCCGCGGCAATCGAACGCGAGCTGGCGTTGGCACGCCGGCTGACCGGACGCCCCGTCGCGGTCAACCTGCTGCTGCCGTTCGCGCGGCGCGACTGGTTCGAGGCCGCCGCCTCGGCCGACGCGGTCGTGACCTTCTGGGGAAGGCCGAAACGCAGGACGCCTGGCGTCTGGCTCCACCAGTGCGGCTCGGTTGCCGAGGCGCGCACCGCCCATGCGGCCGGCGCCGACGGCGCGATCGTCCAGGGCGTCGAGGCTGGGGGTCATGTCCGCGGCGGCATCCCCGCGTTGGAGCTGCTGGAGCAAGTGCAGCAGGCACTCCCCGGCTTCCCGCTGCTGCTCGCCGGCGGCATCGCCGAGCGCGCCGACGTCCGGGCCGCGCTCGACGCCGGCGCCTGCGCGGCCGTCGCGGGCACGCGCTTCCTCCTCTCCGACGAGAGCCGCGCCCACCCCGGCTACACCCAGCGCCTGCTGAAAGCCGAGGAGACGGTCCTCACCGAACTGTTCGGCACCGGCTGGCCGGCGCCGCACCGGGTGGTGCCGAACGCGGCGACCGAGCGCTGGCTCGGCGACGATCCACGCGGGCCGGCGCTGAACCGCATCGTCAACCGCCTCTCCGCAGCGGGCGCGCGCTACATGCCCGCCTCCGTCCAGCTCCGCCTCGCTCGCGCCCAGCGCCCGAGCAGCCGTCTGCTGACTCCGATCGGCCCCACCGACGACGGCCCCGACACCCTCCTCGACGCCGGCCCGCTCTACGCAGGCCAGACCGTCGCCCGCATCAATGACATCAGCCCAGCTGCGGAGTTGGTCGCCGCCTTGACCCCTTGAAGCCGATCCCGGTAGGGGTGGAGCGTCTTGTACTTTTTCGCCGCCTCCAACCTCGGACGCCCGCATCCGAAGTCGAAAAAGTTAAGCGAAACCCCTACCGGGATCGGCTCATGGTGAAGCCGGGATGGCGATGTCCTCCAGCGCGAATTTTCCGTTCGCCTCGTCAGGATCGCCGAGCGGGTAGCGACCGCTGAAGCAGGCGTCGCAGTGGTCTTCGGCGCTGCCGCCGATCGCCTCGTAGACGCCGTCGAGCGAGAGATAGGCGAGCGAGTCGGCGTCGAGCTCGTCGGCGATCTCCTGCACGCTGCGGTTGTGGGCGATCATCTCCTCGCGGGTCGACATGTCGACTCCGTAGTGGCAGGGGTTGCGGATCGGCGGCGCCGAGATCCGCAGGTGCACCTCGCGGGCGCCCGCGTCGCGCAGCATGCCGACGATCTGCCGCGTCGTGTTGCCGCGCACGATCGAGTCGTCGACGACGACGATCCGCTGCCCGGCGACGATCTCCGGCAGCGGGTTGAACTTCAGCCGCAGGCCGTGCTTTCGCAGCTCCTGGCCGGGCTGGATGAAGGTCCGCGCCACGTAGCGGTTCTTGATCAGGCCGTCGTCGCGGGGCAGCCCCGAAGCGCGCGCGAACCCCGCCGCGGCCGGGTTGCCGGAGTCCGGCACGGCGATCACCAGGTCGGCCTCGACCGGCGCCTCGCGCCAGAGCGCCTCGCCCATCCGGCCGCGCACCTGCTGCAGCACCTTGCCCTCGAGACGGCTGTCGGGGCGGGAGAAGTAGATGTGCTCGAAGACGCAGGAGGCGCGGCGGTCGGACTTGACGACCTGGCGCGTCTCCAGCCCGCGCTCGGTCAACGAGACCATCTCGCCCGGGTGGACCTCGCGCATCAGCTCGGCGCCGATGATGTCGAAGGCGCAGCTCTCCGAGGCGACGACGAAGCGCTCGCCGAGGCGGCCCAGCGAGAGCGGCCGGATGCCGTGCGGGTCGCGGAAGGCGACGATCGCCCGCTTGGTCATCACCACAGTCGAGTAGGCGCCCCGCAGCCGCGGCATCACGTCGGTGACCGCGTCCTCGATCAGCTTGCCGCCGTTGGAGGAGAGCAGGGCGGCGATGATCTCCGAGTCGGAGGTGCCGCGGAAGTCGATGCCGCGCTCCTTCAGCTCCCCCCACAGCTCGACCGCGTTGGTCAGGTTGCCGTTGTGGCCCAGCGCCACCTCGCGGCCGTCGTCGCGCCAGACCGGCTGCGCGTTCTCCCAGGAGCCGCCGCCGGTGGTCGAGTAGCGCACATGGCCGATCGCCATCTGGCCCTCCAGCGCCCGCAGCTTCTCCTCGTCGAAGACCTGGGAGACGAGGCCGGAGTCGCGCAGGGTGGTGATGTGACCGCCCTCGCAGGTGGCGATCCCGGCCGACTCCTGGCCGCGGTGCTGCAGCGCGTAGAGGCCGAAGTAGGCGAGCCGGGCGACGTCGTGGCCGGGTGCGTATACGCCGAAGACCCCGCATTCATCGCGCGGGCCGTCGCGGCCGGTCAAACCCCGCTCGGCGGTAGTCAAGAGCGCGTGTTCCTCGCTGATAGAGAGACAGGACGCGCAGGCGGACTGCCTACCCCGGCAGGGTAGCAGCGGCCGAAGACCGCCCGACCGGTTCTAGGTGGGCATAACGAAACCCCGCAAACCACCGGCGGTGGCGGACACCGAGCCTCCGCGAGACCCGCGCATCCGACATTTACCCCACCGGGGTGGGGTCAATGTCGGATGCGCGCCCCAACGCCCCGGATATGGCGCTCACCGGCCCGCGCACCCGAGTTTCGCTAGACCTCCTGGCGGGCGTCCGCCAGCAACGCGTCGAGCGCTCGCCCGAGGCCGGCGACCGCCGAGTCGAGCGGGGCGTGGTCGCCGGCGGCGCGGGCGCGCAGCAGAGCTCCCTCGATCGTCGAGACGACGAGGCCGGCGAAGGCCTCCGCCTCCGCGGCGGCGACGCCCTCGGCTTGCAGCTTCGCGGCGATCGGCCGTTCCCAGCTCTGGAAGGCGGCGGTGGCGGTGGCGGCGAGGGCGGGGTCCTCGGGGCGGGCTAGGGCGGCGGCGGCGACCGGACAGCCGATCCGCTCGGGGTGGTCGGCGACGCGGCGGCGGAAGATCTCGCCGAACATCGACAGCGTCTCCTTCAGCCCGCGCTCCTCGAGCGAGCGCTCGATCAGCTCCCGGATCGCCGTGCCCTCGAGGGCGGCGGCCTCGACCGCGAGCTGCCGCTTGCCGCCGGGGAAGTGGTGGTAGATCGAGCCGCGCGGGGCCTCGCCTCGCTCGGCGACGTCGCGCAGCTCCATCCCGGCGTAGCCCTTCTCGGCGAGCAGCCTGCGGGCGCCGTTGAGCAGCCGCGCGCGACCGTCGCGGCTCTCTCGGCTTGAGGCTCGGGGCTCCTCCAATGACTCTATGCCCATGGACATAGTATAGTGCGGCCGACGATGTATGACGGGCGTCATAGAGCAGCTGTGGCGATCGCCTGCGCGGGCGCCTTCGTCGCCTTCCTCGACACCACGATCGTCAACATCGCCTTCCCCGACATCTCGGCCTCGTTCGCCGGCTCGGGACGCGACGCCCTCTCCTGGGTCCTCGATGGCTACTTCGTCGTCATCGCCGCCCTGCTAGTTCCGGCCGGCGGCCTCGCCGACCGCTTCGGCCACAAGCGGATCTTCCTGCTCGGCATGGCCGGCTTCACGCTCGCCAGCCTGCTCTGCGCGGCGGCGCCCTCGCTGTCGCTGCTGATCGCCTTCCGCGTCCTGCAAGGGGTCGGCGCAGCGCTGATCGCCCCCGCCTCGCTGGCGATCGTCCTCGACAGCTTCCCGCTCGAGCGCCGCTCCGCCGGCGTCGGGCTCTGGGGCGCGGCCGCCGCGGCTGCCGCCGCGGTCGGCCCAACCCTCGGCGGCGCCCTGGTCGAGCTCTCTGACTGGCGGCTCGTCTTCCTCGTCAACCTGCCGCTCGGCGCCGCGATCGTCCTCTCCGGCCGGCGCCGCCTGCCGCAGCCGTCGATTGCCGACAGCCGCCTGCCCGACCTGCCGGGGGCGCTGATGCTGGCCGTGGGCCTGGCCGCGATCACGCTGGGGATCGTCGAGGGCAACGACTGGGGATGGACGGCGGCGCCGACCCTGGCCGCCTTCGCCGCCGCCGCGTTGCTGCTCGCCGGTGTCGTCATCCGCAGCATCCGCCACCCCCGCCCGATCGTCGAGCCCGCGCTCTTCGCCCACCGCTCCTTCCGCCTCGGCAACCTCGGCACCCTGCTCTTCGCCGCCGCCTTCTTCTCGCTGATCCTCGGCAACGTCCTCTTCCTCACCTCGATCTGGGGCTACACCGTCCTCCAGGCCGGCGCGGCGACGCTGCCCGGGCCGGCGCTCTCGACCGTCTTCGCCGGCCCGGCGGGTCGCCTCGCCGACCGCTTCGGCCACCGCGCCGTGATCGTCCCCGGCACGCTCGTCTTCGCCGCCGGGGTGATGGTCCTGCGCTCGGCCGGCCCCGACCCGGACTGGCTCGGGCTCTGGCTGCCGGGCGCCTGCCTGACCGGGATCGGCATCGGCCTCGCCTTCCCGACCCTTGGCTCGGCCGCGGTCCGCGACGTGCCCGACGACCGCTTCGCCACCGCCAGCGCCGTCAATGCCGCCTTCCGCCAGGTCGGCGCCGTCCTCGGCACCGCGATCCTGGTCGCGATCGTCGGCGACCCGGCCTCGCTGGCCGAAGCCCTCGACGTCTCCGACGGCGCCTACCTCTTTGCCGTGATCGCCTCGCTCGTCGCCGGCGCGGCCTGCCTTGGATTGAGGCCTGTCGCCGAGCGCATAGGATCAGGGCGCGATGCGGCGGCGGCTCAAATCGACGCTGGTAGCGACGGCGCTGCTCTACCTGCTCGGCTGGGCGCTGGCCGCGCCGGCCTCCGCTGACCGCGCCCCCACCAAAGCCGAGAAGCGCCAGATCCGCAAGGCGGCGACCGCCGATTGCCGGCACCGGGGAGAGCAGGGCTGCAGGCGGGCGGCGGTGCGGATCTCGACGGTTGACGAACGGTTCGCGTTCGGAGGCGCCCACGGCAAGAACTACTACAACGGCGCCCTGCTCAAGCGCCGGCGGGACACGAACCACTGGCGGGTGCTGGCGATCCAGGGCGGCGGCGCGATGACCTGCGCGTGGTGGCTCCGGTACGCGCCGGCGGCGGTGCTGACCGACCTCGGCATCGAAGGTCTCTACGAAGGCAATCGAAACTTCGGGTACTGCTGAGCGGCGAGCTCAGACCCGCTCGGCCAGCGAGCGCCAGGCGCTCTCGGCGCTGCCGAGGCCGACGACGATGCTGCGGTCGCCGGCGGCGATCTCGATCCTCGTGCCGCCGACCTCGCCGAGGACGGTGGCGCCGAGCGCCTCCAGCGCGTCGCGATCGCCGCTGAGCAGGAAGCCGCCGCTGCCCTCGCCGAACAGCGCCTCCTCGGGCGAGCAGCCGCGGTCGCGCAGCGGCTGCAGGTCGACCTCGCAGCCGATTCCGCCGCCGATCGCGGACTCGGCCAGGGCGCAGGCGAGGCCGCCGTCGCTGATGTCGTGGGCGGAGGAGAGCTGGCCGGCGCGGACCGCGTCGCGGACGGTCGCGCAGGCGGCGGCGACAGCGGCGATGTCAGGCTGGGGCAGCCCCGCGTCGAGCTCGCCCCGTTGCTTGGCCAGCTCCGAGCCGGCGAGGGTCGGCGCGAAGGGGCCGAGCAGGGCGATCGCGTCGCCCTCGCGGACGAAGGCGCTGCCGGCAACCCGGGCCGGGTCCGGCAGCTCGCCGACCATGCCGACCACCGGCGTCGGGTAGATCGGCCCTTCCGGTCCCTCGTTATATAGGGAGACGTTGCCGCCGACGACCGGGACGCCGAGCGCCGTGCAGGCGTCGGCGAGGCCGCTGACCGAGCGGTCGAGCTGCCAGGCGGTCGCCGGCTTCTCGGGGTTGCCGAAGTTGAGGCAGTTGGTCAGGCCGAGCGGCTCGGCGCCGACGCAGGCGAGGTTCTGGGCGCACTCGAGCACCGCCTCGACCGTCCCCGCGTAGGGGTCGCAGGCGACGCGGCGGCCGTTGCCGTCGATCGAGACGGCGATCGCGTTGCCGGACTCCGGCAGCTGCAATACCGCGGCGTCGGCCGACTCGGGGCGCCTCACCGTGCGCGAGCCGACCACCGAGTCGTACTGCTCGAAGGCCCAGCGCTTGGAGGCGATGCTGGGGGAGGCGAGCAGCGCCAGCAGCTCATCCTCCGCCGAAATGCCCGCGGCCAGCGTCGCCCGGTTGCCGTAGATCCAGCCGTCGGGCTCAACCGGGCTGAGGTCGTAGAGCGGGCAGCCGTCGACCAGCGCCTCGACCGGCATGTCGCCGACCACGTCGCCGTCGCGCAGTATTCGCACCCGGCCGCTGCCGGTGACGACGCCGATCTCCGCCGATCCCGTCTGCCACTTCTCGCAGACTGCCAGCACCTCCGTCACCCGGGCCGGCTCGACCACCGCCAGCATCCGCTCCTGCGACTCGGAGACCATGATCTCGAACGGCTCCATGTCGGCCTCGCGCAGCGGCACCTTCGCCACGTCGAGGTCGATCCCTACTCCCCCGGCCGATGCCATCTCCCCGGCCGAGGAGGTGAGCCCGGCGGCGCCGAGGTCTTGGAGGGAGACCAGCAGCCCCCTCTGCAACAGCTCCAGGCAGCACTCGAGCAACTTCGACTCCTCGAAGGGGTCGCCGATCTGCACCGTCGGCCGCTTCGCTGCGTCGCCGTCGCCGAGCTCGGCCGAGGCCAGCACCGAGGCGCCGCCGATCCCGTCGCGCCCGGTCGAGGCGCCCATCAGCACCACCGCGTTGCCGACCCCCGCTGCCGCGGCGCGGACCATCTCCTCGGTCCTCGCCAGCCCGACGCACATCGCGTTGACCAGGCAGTTGTGCTCGTAGGGCTGCTCGAAGTAGATCTCGCCGCCGACCGTCGCCACCCCGATCGAGTTGCCGTAGTGGCCGATCCCCCGCACGGCGCCGTCGAGCAGGTGGCGCGAGCGCACCGAGTCGAGCTCGCCGAAGCGCAGCGAGTCGAGGATCGCGATCGGCCGGGCGCCGAGGGCGAAGACGTCGCGGAGGATGCCGCCGACCCCCGTCGCCGCCCCCTGGAAGGGCTCGACCGCGCTGGGGTGGTTGTGTGACTCGACCTTGAAGGCGACCGCGTAGCCGCTGCCGACGTCGACCGCGCCGGCGTTCTCGCCCGGCCCCATCACCACCCGCTCGCCCTCGGTCGGCAGCCGCCGCAGCAGCTTGCGCGAGTGCTTGTAGGCGCAGTGCTCGGACCAGAGCAGGCTGAACATCGCCAGCTCGACGTCGTTGGGCTCGCGCCCCAACTTCTCGACGATCAGCTCGAACTCGGAGTCGGTCAGCCCCAACTCGCGGTGCTTGACGGTCTCCACGGTCACGCCGCGAACCTGCTCATCGCCTCGAAGACCCGCAGGCCGTCGGTCGAGCCGGTCAGCGGATCGACCGCGTGCTCGGGGTGCGGCATCAGCCCGAGCACGTTGCCGCGCTCGTTCGTCACCCCGGCGATGTCCCGCGCCGACCCGTTCGGGTTCTGCCCCGGCGCATAGCGATAAGCAACCTGCCCGTTCCCTTCAAGCCGATCGAGCACCCCCTCCGGCGCGTAATACCGACCTTCCCCATGCTTCGCCGGAATCGACAACCGCCCCTCCCCTAGATCCTGCTGACTGTGGGGTTGACCCCCCCCTGGCGTGGTCAACCCCACAGTCGCCATTTCCTCGACGAGCTCGACCTGGCGGCAGGTGAAGCGCATGTTCTCGTTGAGGAGGAGGGCGCCGGGGAGGAGGGCCGCCTCGCACAACACTTGGAAGCCGTTGCAGATGCCGAGCACCGGGCCGCCGGCCGCGGCCAGCTCGGCGACAGCCTCCATCGCCGGTGAGAAGCGGGCGATCGCGCCGGCACGCAGGTAGTCGCCGTAGGAGAAGCCGCCGGGGACGACGACGCCGTCGACGCCGCCGAGGTCGCGGTCTTCGTGCCAGACCAGCCGCGCCTCACCGCTCAGCGAGCAGGCGTGCAGGGCGTCCCGCTCGTCGCAGGATCCGGGAAATTGCAAAACACCCCACCTCATTGATCGGCACCTCCTCCGCTTCGCGTCCGGGGGTGCCTGACGTGTTCGCAGCCCGCTGCGTTCAAAGGGTCTGGATCTCGTAGTCCTCGATCAGGGGGTTGGCGAGCAGCTTCTCGCAGAGCTCCCCCAGTCGCTCGGGGTCCTCCGCCTCGAGCTCGACCATACGACCGACCCGCACGTGCTCGACGCCCTCGAAGCCAAGCGCCGGCAGCGCCCGCTCGACCGCCTTGCCCTGGGGGTCGAGGATCCCCTCCTTGGGCCGGATCAGGACTCGGGCGCGGGCCATCAGAAGCTCGTCTCCGTGATCCGCTCGAAGGCCTCGACGTATTTGCCCCGGGTCTGCTCGACCACGTCGGCCGGCAGCTCCGGCGCCGGCGGCTTGCGGTCCCAGCCGGCCGCGGTTGCCCAGTCACGGACGAACTGCTTGTCGAAGGAGGGCGGGGTCCTGCCCGGCTCGTAGCTGTCGGCGGGCCAGAAGCGCGAGGAGTCGGGGGTCAGCACCTCGTCGCCGAGGACGATCTCGGCACCGGCGTGATGGCCGAGCTCGAACTTGGTGTCGGCGAGGACGATCCCGCGCTCAGCCGCGTGC
Source organism: uncultured Actinomycetes bacterium (assembly GCA_963699125.1). Classification (GTDB taxonomy): domain Bacteria; phylum Actinomycetota; class Thermoleophilia; order Solirubrobacterales; family 70-9; genus VAYN01. The sequence continues at coordinate 1,655,171 of OY969417.1, read as the reverse complement.
TCGGCGCCGCGCCGGTAGACCTCAATCGAGATCCGCCGCAGCTCCTCCATCAGCGCCCGGTCGCCGACGATCTCCGCCGCCCGCTCGAAGTCGACGTTCTCGTCGTGGTCGCCGATCTCGGCCTTGGTCGCCGGCGTGAAGATCGGCTCCGGCAGCTTGTCGGACTCGAGCAGGCCGGCCGGCAGCTCGATCCCGCAGACCGCCCCCGACTCGCGGTATTCCTTCCAACCCGAGCCGGAGAGATAGCCACGGACGACGCACTCGATCGGGTACATCTCCAGCCGCCGTACCCGCATCGCCCGGTCCATCACCTCCTCCGGCACGTCCTCGGAGATGAAGTGGTTGGGGACGATGTCCTCGGTCAGCCCGAACCAGAAGACCGACATCCGGTTCAGCACCTTGCCCTTGTCGGGCACCGGCGTCGGCATTACCACGTCGTAGATCGAGATCCGGTCGGAGGCGACCATCAGCAGGTCGTCCTCCCACTCGTAGATCTCGCGCACCTTTCCAGAGGAGTGAAGTTGGAGATCGGCGAGGGCAGGCATTAAGTCGATGCTAACCATCCTGGGAGCGGACCCACGTCGACACCGATCCCTGCCATCCTTGACGGCGTGCCACTGCCGCCCGAACCGAACAGCAGCCCGCTGGTCCAGACGCTGAAGTGGGCCTTCCGGCCGCTGCCCTTCATGCAGGAATGCCGGGAGAAGTACGGCGACTCCTTCAGCGTCCGCTTCCTCGGCTTCGAGCGGCCGATGGTGATGATCTCTGACCCGGCCGCGATCAAGGCCCTTTATATGGAGCGCGCGCACGGGTTGCCACCCGGCCGCGAGATCATCCTCGAACCGATCCTGGGCTCGCAGTCGTTGCTGCTGCAGGAAGGCGCCGAACACCTCGCCCGTCGCAAGCTGATGCTGCCGTCCTTCCACGGCGAGCGGATGCGCTCCTACGAAACGGTGGTCGACGAGATCATCAGCGCCGAGATCGACTCCTGGCCGCTCGACTCCGAGTTTCCGATCCACTCGCGAATGCAGGCCGTCACCCTGGAGGTGATCCTGCGGGTCGTTTTCGGCGTCGCCGACGGGCCGCGGCTGGAGCGGCTGCGCGGGATGCTCGCCAACGTGCTGCAAGAAACCGCTTCGCCGCGGGCTCAGCTCATCGGCCTCGCCACCCGTCGCTTCGGTGGCCGCGGCCCCTGGGCCAAATTCGAGGGCCAGTTGAAGGCGGTTGACGAGCTGCTCTACGCCGAGATCGCCGAGCACCGCTCGAAGCCCGACCTCGAGCAGCGCGACGACGTCCTCTCGATGCTGATGGTGGCCCGCTTCGAGGACGGCGGTGAGATGAGCGACAAGGAGCTGCGCGATCAGCTGATGACGCTGCTGCTGGCTGGCCACGAGACGACGGCGACGGCGCTGGCCTGGACCTTTGACCTGCTGCTGCGCCACAGGGAGTCGCTGCAGCGCCTGCGCGACTCGCTCGAGGCGGGGGAGGACGACTACCTGCGGGCGACGATCTCCGAGTCGCTGCGGCTGCGCCCGGTGGTCCCGCTCGCCGGCCGCCGCCTCGCCAAGGAGCTGGTCGCGGACGGCCTCACCCTGCCCGCCGGCACCGACGTGACGCCGGCGATCTGGCTCACCCACACCCGCGCCGACATCTACCCCGAGCCCTTCGCCTTCCGGCCCGAGCGCTTCCTCGAGGAGGGTCCCGACACCTACGCCTGGGTCCCCTTCGGGGGCGGCATCCGCCGCTGCATCGGCGCCTCCTTCGCCGAGTTCGAGATGCGGATCGCCCTGCGCGAGGTGCTGAGCCGCTGCGATCTGCGCAAGGCCAGCCCGATGCCGGAGAAGACCGGCCGCCGCAACATCACCCTCTCGCCGAAGGACGGAACGCCGGTGGTCGTCACCGCCCGCCGCCCCGCGGCAGAGCGCGACCTCGTCGCCGCTTAGCGCGCTGACCGGTGCGGAAAGTTCACTTTCAGCGCACCATCGGCGAAACGTGTTGTCTTAGCGTTTGCCACCATGGAGGCGCTGATGCAGAGCTGGAGCGACGACAGGCTCGACCACCTGAACATCCGGGTCGACGAAGGGTTCACCCAGATGGACCGCGAGTTCCGACATGCCGAGGAGCGGTTCAAGCAGGTGGACCGGCGTTTTGAACTGGTCGACCAGCGGTTCGAGCAAGTGGACCAGCGGTTCGACCGGCTCGAAGAGCGATTCGAGGAACGGTCAAAGCAGGTCGACCGTCAGTTCAAGGAAGTGGACCGGCGACTCGAAGGAGTGGACCGGCGACTCGAAGGAGTCGAGACCAGCTTCAAAGGTCTGCAGAAGACCATGATCCAGATCGGCTGGAGTATGGTCGGCACGCTGATCCTTGCCTTGGCTGGGATCATCGCTGCCCTGCATTGAGGCGGTTCGCGAGAGTCGCTACTCGGCGCCTACACCGCGAGCCGCCGGGTGCTCCTTTGCCCAGCGCGCGATCGTGCCGGAGCCGGAGATCACCTCGCCGTCGTCGAGGACGAGGATCGGCACCTCGTTGGTGCCGCTCAGCTTCTTCACCTCGGCCCGCTCCTCGCCGCGGTTGCCCCAGGTCCAGGGCATCAACCGGTAGCCGCCGACGGTCTTGATCTCGTACTCGTACCCGGCCGCGTCGAGCGCCTTGCCTGCCTTTCCGCAGGGATGCGCGAAAGCCGGCCCCATCGTCTTCTGCCCGCAGGTGTAGAGGATCACGGCGCCAACCCTACCCTCATCCCTCCGGGGTCGCTGGCCTGACCGTGATTGAGGTCTGACTCAGGCCCGCAGCGTTTCCACCCGCTCGAAGACCTCGGGCAGGTGGGTGAGGTAGGCCTCATAGTCAAAGACCGCGTCGAGGTCGAGCTGCGGCGCCGCCTCGGCGAGCAGGTCGCGGAACTCGGTGCCGGTATCCCAGGCGCGCTGGGCGTTCTCCTGGACGACCCGGTAGGCGTCATCGCGGCTCATCCCCGACTCGACCAGGGCGGTGAGGGCGCGCTGGCTGAAGAGGGCGCCGTGGGTGAGGCCGAGGTTCTCCCGCATTCGCTCCTCATGCACCGTCATCCCCGCCGCGACCTTGGTCGCCAGGTCCTGCATGTAGTCGAGCAGGGTCGTCGCGTCGGGCAGGATCACCCGCTCGGCGCCGGAGTGGGAGATGTCGCGCTCGTGCCAGAGGGCGACGTTCTCGACCCCGGCCTGGGCGTAGCCGCGCAGCACCCGGGCCAGGCCGGTGATCCGCTCGGTGCGGATCGGGTTGCGCTTGTGCGGCATCGCCGAGGACCCCTTCTGGCCGGCGCCGAATGGCTCCTCGACCTCGCGCAGCTCGGTTTTCTGCAGGTTCCGCACCTCGGTCGCGAAGCGCTCCAGCCCGGCGCCGGCGATCGCGATCGCCGAGGTCAGGACCGCGTGGCGGTCGCGCGGCACGACCTGGGTGGCGACGTCCTCGCGCCCCAGCCCCAGCCGCTCCATCACCCGCGCCTCGACCGCCGGCGGGATCGAGGCGTAGGTGCCGACCGCCCCCGAGAGCTTGCCGAAGGCGAGCTGCGCGAAGGCCTGCTCGAGGCGCTCGACGTTGCGGTCGGCCTCGAAGGCGAAGCCGGCCAGCCGCAGGCCGAAGGTCGTGGGCTCGGCGTGTACCCCGTGGGTTCGACCGACGCAGAGGGTGTCGCGGTGCTCTAGAGCCCGCTCGACCAGTGCGTCGCGGTAGCCCCGCGCTCCCGCCAGGACGATCTCCCCGGCCTGGCGCAGCTGCAGCGCCAGCGCCGTGTCGAGCACGTCGGATGAGGTGAGCCCGTAATGGATCCAGCGCCCGCCCTCGCCCACGGACTCGGCCACGACGTCGACGAAGGCAGCGACGTCGTGATCGGTGACCCGCTCCCGCTCCTCGACCGCCTCCACCGTGAAGCCGGCCTTCGCCCGCGCCACCTCCGCCACCTCGCGCGGCACGACCCCCTCTTCGGCCCAAGCCTCGGTAGCCGCCAGCTCGACCTCGAGCCAGCACTCCATCTTCCGCTGCGAGGTCCAGACCTCTCCGATCTCAGGGCGGGTGTAGCGCACGATCATCAGCAGTTGATGATCCGCGCGGCCAGCACGCCGGCGTTTTTCGCGCCATCGATCGCCACGCAAGCGACCGGGATGCCGGGCGGCATCTGCACCGCCGAGAGCAGGGCGTCAAGGCCGCCGAGCGACTTGCCGAGGATCGGCACGCCGATCACCGGCAGCTCGGTGTGGGCGGCGGCGACGCCGGGCAGCGCCGCGGACATCCCGGCCCCGGCGATGATCACCTTGAGGCCGCGCATCTTTGCGTTGGTGCAGTACTCGCGCACCATCTCGGGGTCGCGGTGGGCGCTCATCACCCGCACCTCGTAGCGGATGCCGGCATCGTGCAGGGCGGCGCCGGCCGGCTGCATCTTCGGCTTGTCGCTCTTCGAGCCCATGATGATCCCGACCAGGGGCTCGTCGACGGAGATTTCCTCGAAGGCCTCCTCGACCGCCGGCATCGTCGTCGGCTGGACCGAACCCGCCGACCCGGTCGGCTGCGGCTCCTCTGAGATCTCGCTCATTCTTTCCTCTCTCTAACTGGGGACGCGCTCGACGGCGCGGGCGGCGATGTCGGTGCGGATCTGCATTCCCTCGAAGGTGATCCGGCTGGCCGCATCGTACGCGCGATCGCGCGCGGCGGCCGGAGTCGGCCCGAGGCCGGTGACGTTGAGGACGCGACCGCCGGCGGTGACGATCTCGCCGTCTCGCTCGGCGGTGCCGGCGTGGGTGATCTCCGCCAACTCCGCTGCCTCGGCGAGCCCGTGGATGGCGTCGCCCTTGGAGGAGGATGTGGGATAGCCGGCTGAGGCCAGCACTAGGGTCACCGCCCATTCGTCGGAGAACTCCGCCGAGAGCCCGGCGAGGCCGCCCGGCTCGCGGGCGGCGCGGAAGAGATCGACCAGGTCCGAGCGCAGCCGCGGCAGCACCGCCTGGGTCTCCGGATCGCCGAAGCGGGCGTTGAACTCCAGCACCTTGGGACCCTCGGCGCCGATCATCAGCCCTGCGTAGAGGACGCCGTGGAACGGCGTGCCGCGCCGCGCCATCGCCGCGATAACGGGACGGTGGACGCGGTCGACGATCTCCTCCACCTCAGCCGCGCCGAAGCCCGGCACCGGCGAGTAGCTGCCCATGCCGCCGGTGTTGGGTCCCTCGTCGCCGTCGAAGATCCGCTTGTAGTCCTGAGCGGGCGCCAGCGGCACCACGTTCTCGCCGTCGCAGAGCGCCAGCAGCGACAGCTCCTCGCCCTCGAGGAACTCCTCCAGCACCACCGTCGTCGCGCCGAAGCGCCGCTCGGTGAAGAAGACGTCGACTGCCTCCCGCGCCTCGGCTTCGTCCGGGCAGAGGATCACCCCCTTGCCGGCGGCGAGCCCGTCGGCCTTCAGCACCGTCGGGTAGGAGGCCCGGGCCAGGTGCGCGACCGCCTCCTCGCGGCTGCGTAGCAGGACGTGGGCGGCGGTCGGCACCCCGGCCTCCTTCATCAGCTCCTTGGCGAACGCCTTCGACCCCTCCAGCTCGGCCGCCGCGGCGCTCGGCCCGAAGGCCGGGATCCCGGCCGCCTCAAGGGCATCGACCGCGCCGGCGACCAGCGCCGCCTCGGGGCCGATCGCGACCAGGTCGACGTCCCGCTCCCGCGCCGCCGCGACGATCGCCTCGACGTCGTCTGCCCCGACCTCGGGCAGGCACTCGGCATCGACAGCGATCCCGGCGTTGCCGGGGGCGCAGAGCAGCTGCGGCGAGTGGGCGGAACGGGCGAGCGCCCGCACCATCGCGTGCTCGCGCCCGCCGCCGCCGACTACCAGCGCCTTCAAGGACGTCTTAGAGCGACCCGGCCAGGTCGTCGGCAGACATCGCGGTCAGCGTCTGGCTGGTCATCGTCCCGCGCGAGCCCAGCTCGACCGAGACCTTGGCCATCGTCTTCTCGTCGGGGGCCTCGACCACGGTGACGAAGTCGTACTGGCCGAGCGTCGCGTACTGCGCCACGACCTTGGCGCCGATCTGCTCGACCTCCTTGTTCACCTCGGCGACCCGGCCGGGGTTGTTCTTCAGCGTCCGCACTCCCTCGGCGGTCAAATTGGTCAGCATCAGATAGGTAGGCATCTCGTCCTCCAAGTCTCGATCGGCGACTCTGGGACAACGGTACTGCTTCTGTGGCGGTGGAGGGACCGGTTGCCCCTTCTCCGGAGGCCGTCGCGCAGCTGATCGAGCACCCAGGGTGCGAGACGCCGGTCCAGGAGCCTCCGGAGAAGGGGCAACCGGTCCCTCTCCAACACGCAGCAGCAGGACGGCCCAGGGTGCGGGGAGGGATAGCGAACTCAGGTGCGCGGGCCGGTGAGCGCCATATCCGGGGCGTCGGGGCGCGCATCCGACATTGACCCCAGCGGGGTGGGGTAAATGTCGGATGCGCGGGTCTCGCGGACGCTACCGCCGGTGGTTTGCGGGGTTCGCTATTCCCATCTAGGCGAGGAGCGACGGCTGCTCGAGCTTTATCTCCAGCTATCGAATCCTGGGGCGTCCGGCGGGAGCTCGCTCGGCAGGAGGCAGGGTGTCCCTCCCCGGGAGGCTCAAGAGCAGACAATCCGAGCCCCCGGAGCGCGATCAGCTGCGCGACGGCCTCCAGGGGAGGGACACCCTGCCTCCTGCCGGACGCTAGTACCCAGCCGGATGCCGCACGACGAACCCTTCGGGGTAGGGGGGCTCGACGTGCCAGCGAGGGCCTGAGACGCCGGAGGGATTGCCGGCGGTGTCCCAGCGCAGTCCGGCGATCACCGCGTAGGTGTGGGTGGCGTTGGCGTAGATCGTGATCCAGCGCCCGGGACCGGGTTCGCCGTAGCTCTCCAGGGAGCTCGAGGTGAGCGGCGTGTCGAGCAGGCCAGCGCCGTAGAGGGCGAAGCTGACCGCGCCGGAGCAGTCGTATCCGTAGGAGTACCAGGAGCCGTGGCCGCCGCCCCAGACGTAGGGGGTCGAGGAGATCGAGTTGGCCGCCGCGATCGCCGCCTTGACCGCCACCGGCGCGCTGCGCGGCGCGCCGGCGAGATCCCCGCTCAGGATCGCCGTCGGGCCGGCCGTCTCGAGGCCGTTGGCGAGCGGCGCCAGCGCCCACTCGACGTAGCGCGCCTTGCAGTCGCCTTCCATCCGGTCGGCCTCCTGCTGGACCTCCTGCACGTACCACTCGGCCTGGTTGTGGCTGAAGATGCCGGCGCTGAGGCTGCCGCGCGACCAGATCAGCCGCGCCAGGGTCGCCGCCGAGTCGGCCGGGTCGGCGTGGCGGATCTTCCCGTCACCGTCACCGTCGACCGCGTAGGCGCGCCACTCGCTTTCGTCGAGTCCGAGCGGGCCTGTGTCGCGCAGCTGCTCCTCGTTCATGCCCCTGCCGAAGTCGGACTCGAGGCGGGCGATCGCGCCCAGCGCCCAGACGCCACGCTTGCCGAGTTCGTAGCGCGCGGCGGCGTCCTCGAAGGCCCGCAGGTACTCGTGCGGGATCTCATCTCGCCAGCTCGGGGCAGGGGTGCATTTGAGGACCTGCAGCCGCGGGCCCAAGCCGGCGCCGAAGGCCGGGGCACCGACTTCGTCGGCGTAGCAGCCGGCGTTGGCGAGCACCTCGGCGACGTACCAGTCGGCGTGGTTGTAGGCGAAGATCGCGCCGTAGGTGTCAGCCGGCATGCCGGAGGCGCGCAGGTAGTTGGCGGCGGCGAAGATCGCGTCTTCGGGGTTGTAGGGGTCGGCGACGCCGTCGCCGTTGGCGTCTACCCCGTAGCCGTCCCAGGTTTCGGGCATGAACTGCATCCAGCCGACCGCCCCCGCCGAGGAGACGTTGAGGTTGGTGCCGAAGGCGGTCTCAATCAGGTTGATCCCGGCCAGCACCGCCGGCCCCTGCGGGCCGAGCCCGTAGGCCGCCGCCGCCCGCTGGTACATCGGGATCAGGACCGGGGGAACGCCGGTTGCGGCGCAGGTGGAGCTTGGGAGGGAGGGGATCGCCAGCGGGGTCGAGGGGCTGGGCGGAGGCAGCGTGGCTTCGGAGCCTTCGCTCGACGGCGCCGGTTCCCCGCCGCCGTCCGCGGCGCCGGAGCCGTCGCCGGCGGAGACGCCGCCGCCACCGGTCGGGGTGGCCGGGGCGTTCGGCGCCGGCGGCGCCAGGGTCGTCCCCTGATGCAACGGCGCTGGAGCGATCGTCGGGTTGGGCGGTTCCTCGAGCGTCGCGCCGGGAGTCGCCGGCGGCGCGCCCTCCGCGTGCGTCACGGCGAGCGGCGCGGAGAAGGCGACCGTGGCGGCGGCGGTCGCGGCGACCGCGCGGATCTTGCGTCTCTGCCTCATCGTCAGCCGAGCACGTTGGTGACGCGCCAACGCTCGCCTTTCAGCTGTTGCATGTCGAGCCGCAGCTCGCTGGTCACGCCCACGCGCAGCAGCGAGACGCTGACGGGATAGACCTCGCCGTGCGAGGGGGCGGGGACGACGTTGAGGACCTTCGCCCGCGGCACGGTGACGTTGGCGGGCAAGCGCGGCGGCCGTTTCAGCAGCGCCCGGGCCAGCTCCGGCGTCGCCGTCTCACCAAACGTCTCGCGCACGGTGGGGTCGCTGTTGCCGGTCTCGTAGAGGACGAAGGCAGCGGCGAAGTCGCGGGCGACGGCGACCGCCGCGGGGCCGGCCACCGGGCCGTCGATGGAGGAATCCTTGGTTGAAGGGCTGGACGCGGTGGATCTCGTCGCGTTCGCGGACTCCGATGCCGAGGAGCTGGAGGCGTTCGCGGGCGAGGAGCTGATGATCGCCTTCGCCGGATCGACCTCCGAAGCGCCCTGGCCCTTGGAGGGCTCGAAGACCGGGGCCGCCCCCTCCAGCGTCGGCTCGGGCGCCTTCTCCGCGACGACTTTCGCGGCCGGGGTGGAGGTGGTGGCGACCGGGCTCGCCGCGGTCCTGTGGGGACCGTCCGGCGCGGCCCAGATCAGGCCGGCGACCCCGGCGCCGGCGGCCAGCAGCACGACGGCGCCGAAGGACAGCCTGCGCGCGGGCGCGCCCATCGTCGCCGCTCGATCCTCGAGCGGCCAGAGCAGTCTGTCCTGGAGTGAGTATGCGACCCGCTCGAACGGCCACCTGGCCGCGTCGGCAATCGCACCGAACGCCCCTCCAAGTCCATCCCGCAGGCGATCCTGCGCGGACCAGACCGAATCGGCGACAGCGGCGCGCCGCGAGTACGCGCTCGCGTCAGTAGAGCCGCCGTTGGTCGATCGCCGTCTGAACATCGCCTATTCCGTCAAAAGCTTATGTCGGATTGTCACGAGCAACCCTTAAACGCAGATGAATGACGATCAGATCGCAGTCGTGCGCCGGGAAGTAAGCGCGGACGGACCTATGGCCTCTTGCCGGTGCGTCTGCGCTTCAGGCGCTGATACTCAGAGAAGCCTGCGTGTCGCGCGCCAGCATGGCGAACACGAGGCAGAAGGTGTTTTGGAGGCGCTCCAATCGTGAGCTGGGCGCCCGGAATTCCCGATGCCAGCCGGCGGGGGGCTCCCAAAGGAAGCAGGATCCTCGGGCCAAACAGCGCCAGGTTCAGCTCGCCGGGAAGGGCCGCGGACGGGTAGAGGACACCGGCGAAGCCGGCCGTCTTCAATCGCCTTCCCTCAACCCGGCAAGCGGTCTGGTCGTCATGGATCAGGGATTCGGGATCGAAGCCCGCCTGCTCCGCGGCCTCGAAATCGCGGTAGTCGGCGATACGTGCTTGCTCGATCTGGACCTGCCACAGCGGCATCGAAACCAGAGACAGGTCCGCCTCCGAGCGGAGGTTCTCGTTGCGGATCAGCTCTGCCCAAGCCCCGTCGGCGGTGGCGCTCAGGTACTGCGTGGGGCCGTCTCCGGCGCTGTGCCAGCGCTCGTCGGTCGTGTTCGCTCGAACCCAGAGCGGGACGTCATAGCTCGAGTAGCGGAAATAGGTCGCTGCGATCTCGACGGCCTCTGGGCTTGGGTCACGAGCCATGTTGCGCGCGACCTCTGCGGGCGGCGGTGAGCAGCTCGGTCTCCCGGCTCGGGTCATCCAAAAGGTCGACCGGCTTCTTGCCCCGCAGATCCGGGCGCGGTCTCAAGAACCAGGCGACGACCCCATCCTCGGTCCACGAGTACCGCAGGAGCGCCGCGATCCGGGCGACCAGCTCGAGTCGGCTTGGGGGCGGTCCCTCGTGGCTGGCCCACCGTTCCACCTGGCGCTGCGAACGACCCAGCAGCGCGGCCAATTCGACCCGGCGAACGGATGGCAGGGTCCGGCGGAGACTCTCCATCACCTCCGCCGCGTTCTCCCCGGCGCCGCTCACATGGCCGTCCATCGCGTCTCGCACCAGATGCCGGAGTTGCTCCGCGCGGATCAGCAACGAATCGATCGTGTCGAGGGGCCGGTCGGGATCGGCCTCCTCCACCTCTCTGATCGCATCGATGATGATGCCCCTGAACTCCGCCAGCGCCCGAGGATCGAAGTCCTCCTCGTGCAGCTCGCCATTCAGCTCCATCAGGCGCCGGGCGGTGTCGCGGAAGCGATCGGCGTAGGAAGGGTCGACCTCGTCCTTGCTCGCGGCTTGGCTGACCTCTCTGACGAAGGGCTCGACGAGGTCCGCGAGCTCCACTTCGATGTTCTCGAGCCTGCTCTCGGCGGCGACCGCAGTCATGTCTCTCCTATGTCGCTTACAACCGACATATTAACGACATCCGATGTCGCCATGAGGCGCTGTGTCGATCAGGCCCGCACAGGGGTCGTGGCCTTCTCGAAGACCAGCTCTCCCTCGGCCGCGTCGACCCGCACCACGTCGCCCTCGGCGAACTCGCCCTCGAGGATCTTCAGCGCCAGCTTGTCGACCAGCTGCTTCTGGATCACCCGCTTCAGCGGTCGGGCGCCGTAGGTCGGGTCGTAGCCGAGGTTGCCGAGCAGGGTACGGGCGTCGTCGCTCAGCTCGATCTCGATCCCGCGCTCCTGCACCCGGCCGACCAGCTGGCTCACTTGCAGCTCGACGATGCGGCCGATGTCGGCCTTGGAGAGGCGGTGGAAGATCACCGTGTCGTCGATCCGGTTGAGGAACTCGGGCTTGAAGGTCGCCGCCAGCACCTCTTCGATCTGCTCGCGCATTCTCTCGTCGACCGACTCGCCGACGATGCGGTCGCTGCCGACGTTGGAGGTCATGATCAAGACCGTGTTGGTGAAGCTGACGGTGCGACCCTGGCCGTCGGTCAGCCGCCCGTCGTCCATGATCTGCAGCAGCGTGTTGAAGACGTCGGGGTGGGCCTTCTCGATCTCGTCCAGCAGCACCACCGCGTAGGGCCGGCGCCGCACCGCCTCGGTCAGCTGGCCGCCCTCCTCGTAGCCGACGTAGCCGGGCGGGGCGCCGATCAGCCGCGCCACCGTGTGCTTCTCCATGTACTCGGACATGTCGAGGCGGACGATCGCCTGCTCGGAGTCGAACATGAACTCCGCCAGCGCCTTCGCCAACTCGGTCTTGCCGACCCCGGTCGGGCCGAGGAAGAGGAAGGAGCCGATCGGCCGGTGCGGGTCCGAGAGGCCGGCGCGGGAGCGGCGCAGCGCGTTGGAGACCGCGGCGATCGCCTCGTCCTGGCCGATCACCCGCTCGTGCAGCCGCTCCTCCATCTGGATCAGCTTTTGGACCTCGCCCTCCATCAGGCGGCTGACCGGGATCCCGGTCCACTTGGCGACCACCTCGGCGACGTCCTCCTCGGTCACCTCCTCGGTCAGCATCGTGCCGCCGCCGGCGTGCAGCTCGGCCAGCCGCTCCTCGCCCTCGGCAACGGTCTTCTCCAGCTCCGGGATCTCGCCGTAGCGCAGCTTCGCTGCCCGCTCGAGGTCGGCCTCGCGCTCAGCCCGCTCGGCCTCGGCGCCGGCCTCCTCCAGCCGCGCCTTGGCTCCCTTGATCGCCTCGATCGCCTCCTTCTCGTTCTGCCAGCGCGCCTTCATCTCGCCGGAGCTCTCGCGCAGCTCGGCCAGCTCCGCCTCGATCGCCTCCAGCCGCGCCGCCGAGGCTTCGTCGCTCTCCTTCTTCAGCGCCTCGCGCTCGATCTCAAGCTGCTGGATCCGGCGCTCGACCTCGTCGATCTCGGTCGGCATCGAGTCGATCTCGATCTTCAGCCGCGAGGCCGCCTCGTCGATCAGGTCGATCGCCTTGTCGGGGAGGAAGCGGTCGGCGATGTAGCGCTCGGAGAGGGTCGCCGCGGCGACGATCGCCGAGTCGGCGATGCGGACGCCGTGGTGAACCTCGTAGCGCCCCTTCAGTCCGCGCAGGATCGCGATCGTGTCGTTGATATCGGGCTCGTCCACGAGCACCGGCTGGAAACGACGCTCCAGCGCCGCGTCCTTCTCGATGTGTTTGCGGTACTCGTCGAGGGTGGTGGCGCCGACCGCGCGCAACTCGCCGCGGGCCAGCATCGGCTTCAAGAGGTTGGCGGCGTCGACCGCCCCTTCAGCCGCGCCGGCGCCGACGATCGTGTGCAGCTCGTCGAGGAAGAGGACGATCTGGCCCTCGGCCTCCTGCACCTCGGAGAGCACCGCTTTCAGCCGCTCCTCGAACTCGCCCCGGTATTTGGAGCCGGCCAGCAGCGAGCCGATGTCGAGCGCGATCACCCGCCGGTCCCGCAGGCTCTCCGGCACGTCGCCGTCGACGATCCGCTGCGCCAGCCCCTCGACGATCGCCGTCTTGCCGACGCCGGGGTCGCCGATCAGCACCGGGTTGTTCTTGGTGCGGCGGGAGAGCACCTGGATCACGCGGCGGATCTCCTCGTCGCGCCCGATCACCGGGTCGAGCTTGCCCGCCGCCGCGTCGGCGGTCAGGTCGCGGCCGAATTTCTCCAGCGCCTGGGCGGTGTTCTCCGGGTTCGGCGAGGTCACCTTCTGCGGCCGCACCTCGGCGATCGCCTTTTCCAGCGAGCCGCGGTCGGGGAGGATCTCGGCCAAGCCGGAGTCCTCGGTCAGGGCCAGCAGGAAGTGGTCGGTCGAGATGTACTCGTCGCCGCCGCGCGCCATCTCCTTCTCGGCCCGCCGCAGCGTCTGCGCCAGCGCCGCCGACATCCGCGGCTCCTCGGCGCTCTCGCCGCTCAGCTTCGGCAGCGCCGCCACAGCCTCGTTGGCGCGGGCCGCGACCGTTGCCGTGTCGGCGCCCAGCTTCTGCAGGATCGGCACCACCAGCCCGTCGGCCTGCTCCAGTAGCGCCACGAGCAGGTGGGGCGGGGCGATCTCGGGGTTGCGCCGCGCCGCCGCCAGCTCTTGCGCCGCCGCCACCGCTTCCTGCGACTTGACCGTGAACCTGTCCGGTTGCATCAGCGACCGTCCTCTTTTCGTGTCCGTTCGAGCTCCTCCGCCCGCCGCCGCGTCCGCTCCAGCTCCAGCCGCAATTTTTCGACCCGCTGTTCCAGCGCCAGGACCGTCTCCACGCCGGCCAGGTTCAGCCCTTCCTCCGAGGTCATGCGCTGGATTCGCCGCAGCCGCTCGACGTCGCGCTGCGAGTAGAGGCGCGTGTTCTTCGGCGAGCGCTTCGGCGTGATCAGGCCGCGCGCCTCGTAGATCCGCAGGGTCTGCGGGTGCATGTGGGCCAGCTCGGCGGCGACCGAGATCATGAAGACCCCGCGCTCGTCGTCGATCGAGATCTCGACCCGTTCCCGCCGCACGCTCATCGACGCCTCGCCGTATCGGACATTGACCCCACTGGAGTGTGGTCAATGTCGGCTGCGCTCACCGGTCGGCCCTCTTCAGTAGCTCGGCGCGCGGATCGGAGCCGTTGAGCGTCTCGGCCAGGTTGTCGACCGCCTGGCGCTGCTCCTCGCTCAGCTCTTCCGGAACCTCGATCTCCAGCCGGTAGCGGATGTCGCCGCGGCCCTTGCCCTTCGGCCGCGGCGGGCCCTCTCCCCGCAGCCGCTGGACGCTGCCGTGCTTGGTACCCGCCGGTACCCTGATCCTCTTCGTCCCCTCCAGCGTCGGTACCTCGATCGTGCCGCCGCTTAGCGCCTCTGGAATCGTGATCGGGACCGTCACCTCGAGGTTGCCGTCGTCGAGTCGCTTGAAGACCGGGGACGAGGCGACCCGGGTGGTCACGTAGAGGTCACCCGGAGGGCCGCCGCGGGGGCCTGCCTCGCCCTTGCCGGCGAGCCGGATCCGCGCCCCGTCCTTGACCCCGGCGGGGACGTTGACCTTGTAGCGCTTGGTCTGTTGGGTGAGGCCGGAGCCGCCGCAGGTGGGGCAGGGGTCCTCGATCACCTGGCCGGCGCCGCCGCACTGCGGGCAGGGCTGGCTGATCGAGAAGAAGCCCTGGCTCTGGGCGTCGATGCCGCGGCCTTCGCAGCGCGGGCAGGTGATCGGCGCGGTGCCCGGTTTGGCGCCGCTGCCGTGGCAGGTCGGGCAGCGGCCGGACTTCGGCACGGTGACGCTGATTTGGGTGCCGTTGACCGCCTCGTCGAAGCCGAGCCGGACTTCGGTCTCAAGGTCGCGGCCGCGCACCTGCTGCGCCTGAGCGCGGCCGCCGCCCCGGCCACCACGGCTGAAGATTGAGGAGAAGATGTCGCCGAGGTCGGCGTTGAAGCCGCCGCCCTGGGCGGCGCCGGGTCCGAACGGGCCCTGGCCGCCGCCGAAGCCGGCGAAGGGTCCGCCGGCGTCATACTCCTTGCGCTTCTCCGAGTCGGAGAGCACGTCGTAGGCGCCTTGAATCTCCTTGAACTTCTCCTCCGCCGCCTTGTCGTCGGGGTTGCGGTCGGGGTGGTACTCGCGCGCCAGCTTCCGGTACGCCTTCTTGATCTCCTCGTCCGACGCCTTCTTGGAGACGCCCAGCGTCTGGTAGAGCTCGTCCGCCATCCGCCCCTACTCGCTGACGACCACCCGCGCCGGCCGCACCAACTGGTCGCCGACCCGGTAGCCCTTCTGCATCGTCTCGACCACCACGCCGGACTCAACCCCCTCGACCGCCTGCGCCGAAAGCGCCTCGTGCCACTGCGGGTCGAACTTCTCCCCCTTCGGATCGACCGCCTCGACCCCATTCCGCGCCAACGTCTCCCGCAACCCCCGGAAGACCAACAAGACGCCATGGGCCAAGCCATCTTTTGAATCTCCCTCGGGATCCAGACCAGCGGCCTGCAGCGCCCGCTCGAGGTCGTCGAGCACGGGCACAACCTCCCGAATCAACTCGCTCTTCCCCCGAGCTGCGGCGGCCTGAACCTCAGCCGTCATCCGCTTCCGAAAGTTCTCGAAGTCAGCTTTGGTCCGCTTCGCCAGGTCCAGATACTCGTCCCGCTCCTTTTCAGCTTCCGAGAGAAGGGCGTCGATGTCCTTCTCGACAGCCTGTGACGCTGGTCCCTCAGAAGCTGGAGCACCGGCGGACGGGGTTTCGGCATCCTCAGGCGCGGTGGCTCCCGGGGGTGGCGCGGGGTTGGGGTCCTCGCCCGCAGCTTGCGAGGACGAGGACCCCTGCCCCGCGACAGGACCCGCGGGCCGGCGATCTTCGGCCGATGCCCCGTTCGGATCGGGCGTCACTTGTCGTCACCCTCGTCGACGACCTCCGCATCGACGACTTCCTCGTCCTCATCCGCGCCGTCCGCCGCGGCACCGTCACCAGAGGGGGCCGCCTGCTCCTGGGCCGCGTAGATCTGCTGCGACGCTTTCGTCATCGCCGTGTTCAGCGCCTCGACCTTCGCGTTGATCTCCTCGACGCTCTCGGCCCCGAGTGAGTCGCGCGCCTCCTTGACCGCCGCCTCGACCTCGCCCTTGGTCTCGGCGTCGACTTTGTCGCCCGCCTCCTCCAGCGCTTTCTCCGCCTGGTAGGCGGCGTTCTCGGCGAGGTTGCGGGCCTCCGCCAGCTCGCGCTGCACCCGGTCCTCCTCGGCGTGGGCCTCGGCGTCGGAGACCATGCTCTGGATTTCCTCGTCGGAGAGGCCGGAGCCGGATTTGATCTCGATCTTCTGCTCTTTGCCGGTGCCTTTGTCCTGCGCGGTGACATGGATGATGCCGTTGGCGTCGATGTCGAAGGTGACCTCGATCTGCGGCATCCCCCGCGGCGCCGGCGGGATCCCAGTGAGCTGGAATTTGCCCAGGCTCTTGTTGCCGCTGGCCATCTCGCGCTCGCCCTGCAGCACGTGGATCTCGACCGAGGGCTGGTTGTCGTCGGCGGTCGAGAAGGTCTCCGACTTCTTCGTCGGGATCGTCGTGTTGCGCTCGATCAGCTTCGTCATCACGCCGCCTTTGGTCTCGATCCCCAGCGTCAGCGGGGTGACGTCGAGCAGCAGCACGTCCTTGACGTCTCCGGCCAGCACGCCGGCCTGGATCCCGGCGCCGACCGCGACCACCTCGTCGGGGTTGACCCCCTGGTGCGGGTCCTTGCCGGTCAGCTCCTTGACCCGCTCGCGCACCGCCGGCATCCGGGTCATGCCGCCGACTAGGACGACGTGGTCGATCGTCGCGTCGGCGTCGTCGAGCGCCCGTTTGACCGGGCCGACGATCCGCTCGAGCAGGTCGGCGGTCAGCTCGTTCAGTTTCGACCGACTCAGTTTCAGGTCGAGGTGCTTCGGCTGCCCCTCCACCGCGGTGATGAAGGGCAGGTTGATCTGCGTCTCCTGGGTCGAGGAGAGCTCGATCTTCGCCTTCTCGGCCGCCTCGTAGAGACGCTGCAGCGAGTTCTTGTCCTGGGAGAGGTCGACGCCCTGATCGCGTTTGAACTCGGCGACCAGCCACTCGACGATCGCCTTGTCCCAGTTGTCGCCGCCGAGGTGGTTGTCGCCGGCGGTGGCCTTCACCTCGAAGACGCCGTCGCCGATTTCCAGCACCGAGACGTCGAAGGTGCCGCCGCCGAGGTCGAAGACGAGGATCGTGTGGTCGGCTTTCTCTTTCTCGAGCCCGTAGGCGAGCGAGGCCGCGGTCGGCTCGTTGATGATCCGCTTGACGTCGAGGCCGGCGATCTTGCCGGCGTCCTTGGTCGCCTGGCGCTGGTCGTCGTTGAAGTAGGCGGGGACGGTGATCACGGCGCTGTCGACCGTTT
Source organism: uncultured Actinomycetes bacterium (assembly GCA_963699125.1). Lineage (GTDB taxonomy): Bacteria > Actinomycetota > Thermoleophilia > Solirubrobacterales > 70-9 > VAYN01. The sequence goes on along the minus strand of OY969417.1, from coordinate 1,638,133 downwards.
CGCCCAGCTTCGCTTCGGCATCGGTCTTCAGCTTCTGCAGGATCATCGCGCTGATCTCCGGCGGGCTGTACTGCTTGTCGCGCGCGTCGACGCGCACGTCGCCGTTGGGGCCGGCCTCTACCTTGTAGGGGACGATCGTCTCCTCCTCTTTGACTTCCGCCTCCTTGCGGCCCATGAACCGCTTGATCGAGAAGATCGTGTTCTCGGGGTTCATTACCGCCTGGCGTTTGGCCACGGTGCCGACCAGCCGCTCGCCGCTATCGGTGAAGGCGACCACGGACGGGGTGGTGCGACCGCCCTCGGCGTTCTCGAGGACGGTCGGCTCGCCGCCCTCCATCACGGCGACGCATGAGTTGGTCGTGCCGAGGTCGATCCCAATCGTCTTTCCCACTTTTTCGCGTACCTCCAGGGGTTTCGTAGTTCAAGCCTAAAAAATCTAAGTGAGAGTATGGCAGATCGTTATCAGATCGCAACCATCCCGCTTAGAATGGTTCGAGCGGATACGAGGCCGGGTAGCAGAGGGGATGGCTATCCGGTTGAGGAGGTGCCTCAACCAAGTTCGGAAGAGGAGGAACTCTTGAGTCACCTGAGGATCCGTCTGCTGGTGCCGGCGCTCGCCGCACTGCTTGCTCTCGCCCTGTCCCTACCCGCAATGGCGGCCGCTCACTCGTCGCGACACGCCTCGAAGGGCCCCGCCCACGGCAAGGTCGACGGGGGTCGCCATCACGGCCACCACCACGGCGGCCATCCCGGTCACGGCTTCCCGGGGCACGGCGGCGGCAACGGCCGCGGCAAGGAAGTCAACGTGATGACCCGCAACCTCTACCTCGGCGCCGACCTGACGCCGGCGATCGCCGCGACGACTCCCGAAGCACTTGCCGCCGCCAACGGCCAGATCCTGCGCGAAGTCGTCCACAATGACTTCCCGACCCGCGCCAAGGGCCTGGCGCAAGAGATCCTCACCAAGAGGCCCGACCTGGTCGGATTGCAGGAGGTGGCGCTCTGGCGGACCACGCCGCTGTCCGCCGCGGCGACGCCGCTGGGCTACGACTACCTGCCGGAACTGCTTGCCGAGCTGAACAAGAACGGGAAGCGCTACGACGTCGTCGTGGTGCAGGAAGAGTTCGACCTCGAGGCGCCGGCGGACTACAACGGCCTGCCCAACGACGGCCCCCTGCCGGGCTTTCCGAACGCGGAGATGCTCGGCCGGCTGACGATGCGCGACGTGATTCTCGCCCGGCATGGCGCCGGCGTGCAGACCTGGAACGCGCAGGGCGGCAACTTCAACACCCTGCTGGAAGTCCCGATCCTCGGTCAACCGCAGCCGATCAAACGCGGTTGGACGGCGACTGACACCAAGGTGCGCGGCAGCCACCCGTTCCGCTTCGTCAACACCCACCTCGAGGCGTTCCAGCCGTTGATCCGCGAGGCCCAGGCGAAAGAACTGGTCGCGCCGGCCGGTCCGGCGACGAGCGGCCTGCCGGTCGTCCTGCTCGGCGACCTTAACTCCGACGACGACACGGTCACGTTCCCCGACACGCTCGCCTACGAAGCACTGCTCGAAGCGGGCATGGTGGAGCGCAGCACGAACGACCCGCTCAGCTGCTGCCTCAAGTCGAGCCTCTTGGCCGTAGGGGCAGGCGGCAGCGTCGCCGACTTCGACCACCAGGTCGACCACGTGATGACGCGGGACCCAAGCGAGGTGAAGCTGCAGAGCTCAGAGGTGACCGGTCTGCTCCCGGTCAACGCCTTCTGGAACTCCGACCACGCCGGCCTCTCCAGCGCCCTCCGCTTCACCCACTAACTCCGAGGTCGACGGGCCTCAAAGCGGACAAATAGGACGCTTTGAGGCCCGTCGACCGCGTTTTAGCCTTCGCCGGCGGTGGCGGCGACGAAGGCGGCGACTTCGTGCGACTGCTCCTTGTTGAGGATGCCGCCGGGCATGCGGCCGGGGGTGGAGCTGTCGACGCCGACTTCGACCGCGTTGAGGACGCGGGCTTCGGTCGACTTGATCGTCGACGCCGCGCTCGGCCCGCTCGGCGGGCCGGACGGGGCCAGCAGTTCGTCGAGGTTCGGCCCGTAGTTGCCGTCGGTGCCGGCCGAGTAGAGCGTGTGGCAGGTGCCGCAGTTGGTCTGGAAGAGCGACTGGCCGCTCTTCAGATCGGCGGCGACCTGCTGGTCGCCGGCCTCGGCGTCCCCCTTGGAGCGGAAGGCGAGCCAGGGGATGACGACCGCGAGGACCAGGATCAGCAGGCCGAAGAGGATGAAGGTGCGCTTGCTCATTTAGCGGCGCGCATACTACTGCCGGCTTTCTCGGCGCGATACCACGGGCACATGCGCTGCAACGCGCACTCTTCGCAGCGCGGCTTCGGGCGGCAGAGCTCGCGACCGTGGTGGATCAGGTTCATGTGCAGCTCGTAGGCGTCGGCGGGGTCAACCAGCGCCAGCATCTCGTCGTGGGCGCGCTCGAAGGATGCCTTCGGCGGGAACAGCCCCAGCCGCCCGCCGACCCGGTGGACGTGGACGTCGACCGGGATCTCGGGGATGCCCCAGGTGAAGATCAGCACGCAGGCGGCGGTTTTGCGGCCGACCCCGGGCAGCGAGAGGAGGAACTCGAGCGACTCCTCCCGCGACGCCGTCTCGGTCCAGTCGAGGTCAGGCGGATCGCCCAACAGCTCGAGGATCGTCTGGATCCGCGGCGCCTTCTGCTTGCCGAGGCCGCCCGGCCGGATGGCATCTTCGATCTCGTTCACGGGCGCATCCCGCACCTCCTCCCAGGTCGGGAACCGCTCCCGCAGCGCGGCAAACGCCCTATCCCGATTGCGGTCGTTCGTGTGCTGCGACAGCACCGTCTTGATCAGCTCCGCGATCGGGTGCCCGTGCGGCTCATTCGCGGGCCGCCCGTACATCTCCCGCAGCCGGTCGCGAATCGCCCGCACCCGCCGCTTGTCCGGTCGCTTCCAGGCCATGCGGCGGACCCTATTGACCGCGACGTATGGTTCTCCGCGATGAGCGCAAGGATTGAGGAGGCGGAGCTGCGGGTCGACGGCGTCCGGGTCTTCTACCGGCGGGTATCGGGCGAGGGGACTCCGACGGTGTATTGCCATGGCAATCCGACCCATGGGGAGGACTGGCTGCCGTTCTTGGAGCGGGGTGGGGCGGCGATCGCGATCGACATGCCGGGCTGGGGAAGGTCGGACCGGCCCGACCCGGCGCGGTTCGACTACTCGATGTACGGGCTCTCGGCCTTCCTCGAGCGCTGCCTCGAAGAGCTGGAGGTAGAGCGTCGAAAGCTGGTGATGCACGACTGGGGAGCGCTCGCTCTGATCGGCGCCCAGCGCCGACCCGACCTGGTCGAGCGGCTGGTCGTGATCAACGCGGTGCCGCTGCTGCCGGGCTACCGCTGGCACTGGATCGCCCAGCTCTGGCGCCGCCGCCCGGTTGGCGAGTTCCTCAACGCGACCGCGACCAAGTCCTCGCTGGCGCTGACGATGCGCCAGGCCCGCGGCGACCGCAGCCCAATGCCGCCGGAGTTCATCGACATGGTCTGGAGCCGCTGGGACAAGGGCACCCGCGACTCCACCCTCGCCCTCTACCGCCACGCCGACCCCGACCGCCTAACCGCCGCCGGCAAGGACCTCAGCCGCCTCACCTGCCCCTCTCTAATCCTCTGGGGCGACCGCGACCCCTACCTCCCCACCAAATTCGCGAAGGACTACGCAAGCGTCCTACCCAACTCCCAGCTCGAAATCCTCGAGGGCGCCGGCCACTGGCCTTGGATCGACGACCCAAGCTGCATAGATCGCGTATTGAACTTCCTCGGATAAGCGCAGTGGCCCGCGGGACGGGGTAGGGCACCCCTCCGAACGGCTTGTACTTTTTCGGCGCTTCCTCCTCGGACGGCCGCGGAGATTCCTCGAAAAAGTTGAGAGAGGTGGGGTGCCCTACCCCGTCCCCCTGCCACCCCGTTAACCAGGAATTACAATTAGCAGATGTCCCGCGCCTTTTCTGCGGTCACCGCACGCCTGCCCCAAGGCTGGGGCGATCTCGGCCGCCAGATCGGCATTCTGGTAGGCGTCGACCTCGCCTATGAGCTGGTCCGCGGGATCGCCGACTCCCAGCGCGCCGACGCGATCGCCCACGGCGCCCAGATCATCGACTTCGAGCAGGCCACGCACTCCTTCTTCGAGCCCAGCCTGCAGGCCTTCTTCCTGCCCGCCAACTGGGTCATCGACATCGCCAACCAGATCTACCTCAACGCCCAGTTCTCGATCGCGCTCGGCTTTCTGGTCTGGCTCTACCTCTTCCGCAACGAGTCCTATTACTTCGTCCGCAACATGTTCGTCGTCTCGATGGGCCTGGCGCTGGTCGGCTACACGCTCTACCCGACCGCGCCGCCGCGGATGTTCCCCGAACACGGCTTCGTCGACACGATCATCGACTTCTCCAACGTCAACCACGACTCGGCCCTGGCGAAAATCTTCATCAACCCCTACGCCGCGGTGCCGAGCATGCACTGCGCCTTCGCGCTGATGATCGGCGGTACCGGCTTCATGGTCTGCCGCCGCTGGTTCTCGAGAGCGTTCTGGGGCGCCTGGCCGTTGCTGGTCGCCTGGGTCACGATCGTCACCGCCAACCACTACTGGGCGGACGTGGTGCTTGGCTGGATGGTCGCACTGACCGCGGCGCTGGTCGCGCAGCGGCTGCTGGCCCGTGCCCGGCCCGAGGCCTGGGCCTGGCGCTCGCGGGCCCCGCAGGAGGCCGAGGCCTAGCCTCCGCGATCCACACGTCCTCCCCCCGACCCACTAGCCTCACGTCAATGGAACCCTCGGCGCCCCCCAGGGCCCCCGGCGGCCGTCGCAACGGCCGCGCGGCGAGCCGCAACGGGCAGGAGCTCCGCGCCTACGCCCGCGAGCGGCTGATCGAGTCCCGCCTCACGCCCAACGCGATCTCGATGGTCGGCCTGGCCGGGAACCTGATCGCCGCCGCCCTGGTCACCCAGCGGCTCTTCTTTCTCGCCGGCGTCGCCTTCGTGCTCGGCTCGGTGATGGACACGCTCGACGGCCGCTACTCGCGGATGTCGGGCAAGGGGACCCTGTTCGGCGCCTTCCTCGACTCCACTCTCGATCGCATCGAGGAGGGCATCGTCCTCGCCGCCGTCGCCGGCTACTTCGCCGCTCGCGGCGAAGACTTCGCCGCCGCGATGTGCGTCGTCGCCGTGCTCGGCTCGCTGATGGTCTCCTACACGCGCGCCCGCGCCGAGGCGCTTGGAGTCGAGTGCAAGGTCGGCTTGGCTACGCGGCCGGTCAGGGTGGTGCTACTTTCGGTCGGCTTAATCTTCGCCAAGGGCGCTGGCATCGGCGATTTCGAATTGCTGGCGCCATCGATCTACGTGATTGCGGCGCTGACGATATTTACCGTTTTCCAGCGGGTATGGCATGTGCGAAACGAGCTTTCCGGTGAGGCCCCCGGCGCGCGCAGCGACGGCGGCGAAGCGGATGAGCTGTAACCAGCAAGGCCGCCGGGTGTGTTCTGCCATCCAGCGCTGATCCAGGAGGACTTCCAATTTCATGAGTGAGAGCAACGGAGCAAACGGCAGCACCGCCAACGGCGTCGCCCGCACGGACGACAAGGTCCGGGTCGCGATCGTCGGCGTCGGCAACTGCGCCAACTCCTTCATCCAGGGCGTCCAGTACTACAAGGACGCCGACCCGGCGGACGAAGTCCCGGGCCTGATGCACGTCGAACTCGGCGGCTACCACGTCCGCGACGTCGAGTTCGTCGCCGCCTTCGACATCGACTCCGAGAAGGTCGGCAAGGACCTCTCCGAGGCGATCTGGTCGGGCCAGAACGACACGATCAAGTTCGCCGACGTCTCCGAGCTCGGCGTCAAGGTCGAGCGCGGCATGACCCACGACGGCCTCGGCAAGTACCTGAAAGAGAAAATCACCAAAGCTCCGGGGGAAACCGCCGACGTCGTCGGCATCCTCAAAGAGACTAAGGCGGACGTGCTGGTCTGCTACCTGCCGGTCGGCTCCGAGGACGCGACCAAGTGGTACGTCGAGCAGGCGCTGAAGGCCGGGGTCGGCTTCGTCAACTGCCTGCCCGTCTTCATCGCCCGCGAGGACTACTGGGACAAGCGCTTCCAGGAGGCCGGGCTTCCGATCATCGGCGACGACATCAAGTCCCAGGTCGGGGCGACGATCGTCCACCGCCAGCTCGCCCGCCTCTTCCACGACCGCGGCGTGCGGATGGAGCGGACCAGCCAGCTCAACGTCGGCGGCAACATGGACTTCTACAACATGCTCGAGCGCGAGCGGCTCGCCTCCAAGAAGGAGTCGAAGACCAACGCCGTCACCTCGATCATGGGCCACGACCTGCCCGACGAGGATGTCCACGTCGGCCCCTCCGACTACGTCGCCTGGCTGACCGACCGCAAGTGGGCGCACATCCGGCTCGAGGGCAAAGCCTTCGGCGACGTGCCGCTCAACGTTGAGCTGAAGCTCGAGGTCTGGGACTCGCCGAACTCGGCCGGCGTCGTGATCGACGCCGTGCGGCTGATCAAGCTGGCGCTCAACAACGGCATCGCCGGCCAGCTCGACGGCCCCTCCAGTTACCTGATGAAGTCGCCGCATACCCAGCGCCCCGACGACGAGGCGCGGGAGCGGACCGAGGAGTTCATCGTCGCCAACGCGCGTGGTAAGACCTCGGTCGTTGCCAACGCCTGAGCCGCTCTCGATCGCCCACGTCGCGCCCTTCCGGCGCGGCGTCGAGAACCCGGTAGCCGAATTCGTCGAGCGCGTCTCGGCCGAGTTGGAGCGGCGGGGCCACGAGGTTCTGAGGGTCGCCACCGGGGACCGGGTCAAGGGGCTGCTCAAATCCTCGGCGCCCCTCGACATCGTCCACGTTCACGAGCCCTTCGCGCCGAGCGTCTCCTCCGCCGCCCTGCGCCACTCCTACTCGCTCAACGTCGCCACCTTCCACGCGCCGCAGGAGCGGGTGCTCTCGACCCAGGTCGCCCGGCCCCTGGTCGAGATCTTCTTCGGCCGCATCGACGCCCGCACGGTGACCAGCCGCCGCACCGGCGATCTGCTGCAACGCTACTTCCCCGGTAGCTACGAGCTGATTGAGCCTGGCGCCACGGCGGAGGACTGGGGAGGGGTCGTCGACGAGCTCGAAGCGATCTACCGCCGGCTGGTGGCACGCCGCCACGACGACGCCGGCGATCCGGAGTTGCGCGAGCGGATCTCCTCACGGCCGCTGATCGAGGTCGACCTGCACATGCACACCGACCACTCGACCGACTGCGCGACCCCGGTCGACGTGCTGCTGCAGACGGCGCGCGACCGCGGCCTCGGAGCGATCGCGATCACCGACCACAACGAGATCTCTGGCGCGCTGGAGGCACAGAAGATCGCCGAGGAGCTGGAGGACATCAAGGTGATCGTCGCCGAGGAGGTGAAGACCGCCGAGCAGGGCGAGGTGATCGGGCTCTTCCTCGAGGAAAAGATTCCGAAGGGGTTGACGATGGCGGAGACGATCGCCGCGATCCGCCGCCAGGGCGGGCTGGTCTACGTCCCGCACCCCTTCGACCGCTTCCACTCGGTGCCCGACTACGAGCACCTGATCGAGATCGTCGCGGAGGTCGACATCCTCGAGGTCTTCAACCCGCGGGTGGCGCTGACGGCCTTCAACGAGGAGGCCGAGCGGTTCGCGCGCAAGTACCGGATCGTCTCCGGCGCTGGCTCCGACAGCCACGTCGCACAGGGGCTCGGCAGCGTGCGGGTGCGGATCCACGACTTCGAGGGGCCGGCCGAGTTCCTCGAGGCGATGCGGGACGCCGACATCACCCGCAAGCACAAGAACCTGGTCTACGTGCAGGCGCTGAAGCTGCTGCAGACGACCGGCCGGCCGAAGGCGCCGAAACGGCGGGTGCCCGACGCCAAGCCGGCGCGCGGCGGTAAGCCGCGCAAGCGGGTCCGGTGAGGGCCGCGGCGAGCAAGAGCTGATGCAGCGGCGGCCGGCGAAAGGAGCCGTGCCCGCCTCGTCAAAGAAGGCTCGGCAGATGCGAGGCACCGACGACGAGATCCGCGAGAAGTACCTGGAGCGGGCGATCCGCGAGCTGAACCAGATCAGCCGCGAGATCCAGGAGTGCCAGCACTGCCCGCGCGGCAAGCTGATGCCGGTGCTCGGCTCCGGCCACCCCCAGGCCGACATCTTCATGCTCAAGCAGGCGCCGATGACCTCGGAGATCGAGGAGGGCGTCGCCTTCTACGGCCGCTCCGGTAACGCCCTGATGAAGAGCTTCAAGCGGCTCGGCATCGACCCGCTGGTCGTCTACGGAACCCTCTGCGTCAAGTGCCCGATCGCCGAGCCCGACCTCGCCGCCGGCGAGTGCGTCGCCCGCCTGGTCGAGGAGCTGGCGATCGTGCAGCCGAAAATCCTCGTCGTGATGGGGGAGCCGGCGCTGCGCATCCTCAACAGTCTCCAGGTGCCGCTCTCACGGTCGGTCGAGGAGCGCGAGGGCGCGATCCAAGCCTTCACCCCGACGATCGACGCCCTCTACGTCCCCGACATCGACGCCTCGCTCGACGAGGAGGGCGCCAAGCAGCGCTTCTGGCGTGCCTTCAAGGTGCTCGGCACCTGGTACGACGACCTGCCGCCGTACTGATCCGGCCAATGGGCCGGAAATACGCCTACAGGGAGGGCAATCAGCCGATCGGCCTCGCTGCTGCCGCGGGCTTGGTGGCGTTGGCGCTATTGGCGGGCTGCGCGGTTGGCGGGAGCGGTGGTGGCGGCGGCGGTCTCGCGGTCGAGTCCAGCGGCGGCTTCGAGATCGGCGATTGCCGCCAGCGGCTGCTGGAGCCGGTCGACTTCGAGATCGAGGTCGAGACGAGCGACGACGGTGAGTCGAAGCCGATGATCTACGCCTGCCTGCGCCAGGTCGGCGGCAAGGCCGGCATGACGGTGCTCAACAACCGCTCGATCGGGCTGGAATTCCCGGTCACCGACGGAATGCGCGTGGTCGAGACCGGCGCCAGCACGATCGCCGAGCGCGCCTGGGGGCCGCTCAACAGCATCCAGTACGGGTCGCCCTGGCTGTTGGTGCCGGGAAACGGGTTCGTGACGCTCGCCTTCGACTCGCTGCCCGACGAGCTGCGCTTCAGGGCGACGAACTCGGCCTTCGTCTTCGACCTGCTGCTCTCCGTCGCCGGCGGCGGTGGGGCCGGGTTCGTTGCCTGCGCCCACACCTTCTCCGAGTCGGTTCGCGCCTCACAGCTCAGCCTGAAGAGGGAGCTGTCGGCGGTCCTGCTGGACGGGATCAAGGCCTGCGGCGGCGGCGTCGGCGCGATCGTCGCGATCCCCGACGTGATCGACAAGGCCTGGGACTCGATCGGCTCGCTCGATGAAAGCGCGACGGTGTCCTTCGACCCGGCCGAGCCGGGTCGCCTGCCGCAGCCGCAGCCGGCGCCGCGGCTAGCCGGCCCGGTCGACTTCACCGGCATCGCCCCGGTCAGGGTCGGGATGAGCACCGCTCAGGCCGATGCCGTCACCCGACTGCACTTCCTCCTCAGCGAGTTCAACGAGGGCTGCGGCGAACTGCGGCCGAGCCCGGGCATGGGCGATGCCAGCGAGGACGACTACCTTCCGGGAGCTTCGATGATGCTCGTCGGGCCGCCCGGCGCCGATCTCCGGAGCCAGGGACGGATCGCCAGGGTCGACGTCTACAGGCGCGGCTACGAGACCGTCGCGGGGGTCGGCATCGGCAGCACCGAGGCCGAGGTGAAGCGGGCCTACGAGCCCTTCGTCAGAGTGACCCCGCACGCCTATACGGACGGCCACTACCTGATCGCCAGCTCACCGCAGCCCTCGCTCTCCGGCTATCGGATCGTCTTCGAGACCGACGGCGAGCGCGTCACCAGCTACCGCGCCGGCCGACTGCCCGAGGTCGAATACATCGAGGGCTGCCTATGAGGGCATAGCGAACCCCCGCAAACGTCCCGGCGGTGGCGGACACCGAGCGTCCGCGAGACCCGCGCATCCGACATTTACCCCACCCCGCTGGGGTCAATGTCGGATGCGCGCCCCGACGCCCCGGATGGTCAGGGAGCGGCTGCCGCCGCGACCGCGGTCATCGCCTCGACCGTGGCGCTGGCGAGGCCGCGGACGACGACCGTGTCGAGCGCCTCGTAGGCGGCGAGGGCGGATTGGGCCCCCTCGGTGTCCGCAGCGGCGACGCCGACGCTGCCCTCGGGCTCGGCGAGGCGGTCGAAATGGTTGCGGTAGCCGGCGTGGAGGTCGCGGTAGAAGGACTCCTCCTTGGCGAGGCGCTCGGCGGCGTCGGGACCGACGGCGGTGCGGACGTAGCCGAAGACCGGCGGCGCGTCGCGGCCGGCCTCGTGAGCGCCGGCCTCGACCTTCTCGCGGGCACCGGCGGCGAAGGCGGGGGTCATCCAGTTGAAGAAGACGCCGTCGAACTCGGCCCCGGCCAGGGCGCACATCTTCGGCCCCATCGCGGCGAGGACGAGGCGCACGCCGGGTAACTTCTCCCGCAACTCCGGCAGCGACTCGCGCATCTCCGTCAGTGGCTTCTCGGAGAAGCCGGCGCCGACCCCGAGCCAGAGCCGGGCGGGATCGAGGCCGAGCCGCTCGAGGTCGGCGGCGATCGCCTCCGGCGGGGTGCGGTCGAGCGCGATCACGGCGACGCCGAGGTCGAGCGCCGGCGCGGCGGCGCCGAACTCGGCCAGCGTCTCCAGGCCCTTGGCGCCGGGGTGGTCGTTCGACCACATCGAGCCGTAGCCCAGCTCGGCGCAGCGGGCGGCCAGCGGCCACGCTACCTCGGGGTCGAGCCCTGCGGCGACTCCGAATCCTCGGCTCACACTTTCTCCAGCAGCGCCACGCACTCGATGTGCGGGGTCTGGGGGAACATGTCGACCGGCCTCACCCGCGTCAGCCTATAGCCGGCCTCGACCAGCTGGGCGGCGTTGGGGGCGAGCGTGGTCGGGTTGCAGGAGACGTAGACGATCCGCGGCGCCCCGCACTCGACCACCCGCCGCACGACCTTCTGCGAGAGCCCGGCGCGGGGCGGGTCGATGACGACGACGTCGGGCTTTCCCGCCCGCTCGACCAGCGGCCGCACGCCGGTGCGGGCGTTGGCGGCGAGGAAGCGGGCGTTCTCGATCCCGTTGCGCTCGGCGTTGCGCTCGGCATCGGCGATCGCCTCGGGGACGACCTCCAGGCCCCAGACCTCACCCGCCTGCCGGGCCATCGTCAGCCCGATCGTGCCGATCCCGCAGTAGAGGTCGAAGACGCGCTCGCGTCCGCTCAATCCCGCGTACTCGGCGACGACCCCGTAGAGGCGCTCGGCCATCTCGGTGTTGGTCTGGAAGAAGGCGCCGGGGGAGATCTCCCACTGGAGGCCGCAGAGTTTCTCGCGCAGGTACTCCTCGCCGAGCACGCCTGTCGGCCCCTCGCTGTCGCCGGAGTCGTCGGCGACGATCGTGTGCAGGTCGACCGGGGGTTTCGGGAAGCGCCTCTGCGCGGTGACGAGCCGGGTCTGGATCTGGCCGCTGCGCCGGCCCTCGCGCACGACCAGGTTGCGCAGCACGCCGCTGCCGGCGCGGCGGTCGAAGGCCGGCACCGCTTCCAGCCCCGCCCACTCGCGCACTTCGTTGCGGGCCGCATTGCCGGCTGCAGAGGCGAGGTGACAGTCCTCGACGTCGACGATCAGGTCCCAGCGCCCGCGCGCGTGGAAGCCGAGGATCGGCTCGCCCTCGAGCTCGCCGAACGAGTATTCGAGCTTGTTGCGGTAGCGCCACAGCTCGGTCGCGGGGACGATCTCCTCCAGCTCGAAGCCGTCGAGGTCGCCGATCCGGCGCAAGGCGTCGGAGACCTGCTCGCTCTTGTGGGCGAGCTGGCGCTCGTAGGGCAGGCCCTGCCAGGGGGCGCCGGGACAGGGCTCGCCGCCGTGGAGGCAGCGGTCGGGGACGCGGTCGGCGCTGGCGTGCAGCAGCTCGACGGTGCGCGCCTCAGCGAAGCGCTTCTTCGCCTTGGTGATCTCCACCCGCACGCGGTCGCCCGGCAGGGCGCCGGTGACGAAGACGACGAAGCCGTCCGCGCGAGCGACGCCGCGGCCGCCGAAGGCGAGCGAGTCGACCTCGACCTCGAGCAGCTCGCCGCGACGGGGGCCACGGGCCGCCGGCTTCTCGCCGGTGGCCTGCGCCATCGTCAACCGAGTTTTTTCCGCGCCCGCCGCGCCGCCTGCGTCGCCTGTTTGCGAACCGGCTGCGCCCGGCCGCCGACCTCTTTGCGGGCCTGTTTGATCAGTTTTTCCAGCTCGCGCAGCAGCGAGTCGGTCTGCTTACGGCCGCGGTTGACGAGGTCCGAGAGCATCTTCTCGGCGTCGCCGCGGGTCATGCGGCCGCGCCGGACGGCATCGTCGACGACCTCGTGCAGACGGTCGCGGCTGAGGGTGACGCTCTGCTCGAGGCTCTCGCGGAACTGGGCGACGCTCTTGTCGAGGCCGCTGGTCGCCTTGCCGCTCGCGCGTTTCGGAGCCGCTTTTTTCGGCGAAGTTCTTTTGGCTGCGGGTTTTTTCCTCGCGTTGCCGGCTGGGGCTTTTTTGGCTTTCGCTTTCGCTTTCGTTTTTTTGCTGGTTTTGCCGGCCGCTTTTTTCTCTGCCATACCGTTTTGTCTCCTGACTGAGTGGTCGCCGAGGTGTGCAGTCTCGACTATCTCAGTTCCGCGAGCTCGGGCGCCGCAAACCTCGCCTCGACCGGCGCGTGGTCAGAGAGGCGCAGCGCCCGCCCGTCGAGCGGTAGCTCGCGGCGCTCGGGCGGCCAGGCTGCCGGTGCCTCGACGACCTCGAGGTTGCGGGTCAGCAGATGGTCGATCGCCTCTGGCGCGGTCGGTGCCGCCAGCCCGAAGTCCTGGCGCAGCCGCTCGAACACCTCCGGGTTCTCGGCCGGCCGCAGGTTGAGGTCGCCGCCGAAGATCAGTGGCGCCGAGCCGGCGAACTCGCCCGCGGCGCGGGCGGCGCGCAGCACGTCCTCGCTTGCAAGCTCCGGGCGGTCGTTGGTCGCGTGCAGGTTGGCGACGCAGACGCCGGAGGCGGTGCGGGTCAGCGCCATCGCGCGGCGCTCGGGCGGGCCGTCGTGGATTGCCGTCTCGCGCCGCTCGGCGATGCCACCGAGCCGGCCCGGGACGCGGACCAGGGTCACGTTCGAGCCACCCTCCCCGGAGGCCATCAGGTCCGGGTTCTGGCGCGCCAGCAGCGCCCGCAGCGGGCCCAGCGAGTTGCGCGAGGTCAGCACCCGGTGCGACTCGGCCGCGCAGGCGCGGGCCAGCGGCGCCGCAAAGCGCGGCGGGCACTCCTGCAGCAGGGCGACGTCCCAGGCGGTGGCGGCGAGCAGCGTCGCGAACTCGGTGCTGAGATCGCGGTTGACCTGGACGTGGGTCTCGTTGCGCTCGTCGATCCGCAGCAGCCGCGAGCGCCAGCTGCGCAGGGCCGGGTCCGGGGGGAAATCCCGCCCGTGGAAGAGGTTCCAGGCGATCGCCGTGAACTCCACGCCCCTTAGTATCTTCGCCTTGAAGCGGGACTTCCTCACCGGCGAAGAGCTCGGCGCGTTCGAGCTGGGCGAGCTGCTCGATCGCGCGCTGGAGCTGAAAGCCGGGCGCGGCGAGCATCTCGGCGCCGACTCGCTGGCCGGGCGCAGCGTCGCCCTCGTCTTCGAGAAGCCCTCGACGCGGACGCGGATCTCCTTCGAGGTCGGCGTCGCCGAGCTGGGGGCGACGCCGGTCGTCCTCCGTGAGGACGAGATGCAGATATCCCGCGGCGAGTCGGTCGGCGACACCGCACGGGTCCTCTCCCGCTACGTCGACGCGATCGTGATCCGCTCCGGCTCGCACGAGGCCGTCGCCGAGCTGGCCGCCGCTGCCGACGTCCCGGTCGTCAACGGGCTGACCTCGCTCCACCATCCCTGCCAGGCACTCGCCGACCTGCTCACCCTGCGCGAGCGCTTCGGCAAGCTCGACGGCCTTCGCCTCGCCTACGTCGGCGACGGCAACAACGTCGCCCGCTCGCTGGCGATCCTCGGCGAGCTGGCCGGGGTCGAGGTCGTCGTTGCGGCCCCGTCCGGCTACCAGCTCGAGGAGGGCCACGGGGTGAAGCTGAGCGACGATCCGCGCGCGGCCGCCGCCGACGCCGACGCCCTCTACACCGACGTCTGGGTCAGCATGGGCGACGAGGCGGAGGCGGAGCGCCGCCGCGCCGACCTCGCCCCGTTCCGCCTCGACGGCGACCTGCTGGGAGCGGCCAAGGAGGGCGCCATCGTCCTCCACTGCCTACCGGCCCATCCGGGCGAGGAGATCGCCGAAGACGTCCTCTACTCCGACGCGTCGGCCGTCTGGGATCAGGCGGAGAACCGCCTCCACGCCCAGAAGGCGTTGCTGGAGGCGCTGCTCGCCGCCTAGGGGCGGTGCGATCGAGACCATGTACCCGCACCTCGAACTCGGACCGGTGACGCTGCAGACCTTCGGCCTGATGTTCGCGCTCGCCTTCCTCGCCGCCGGGGCGCTGGTCTGGCGGCGGCTGGGGGAGATCGGCGAGCCGCCCGACTGGGCCTACGAGATGGGGTTCGCGGCGCTGATTGGCGGCGTCGTCGGGTCCCGCGTCTACTTCCTGGTCCAGAACTACGACGACGTCAAGCACGACCTGCTCGGCAACCTCTTCTCCGGCGCCGGGCTGGTCTGGTACGGCGGCGCGATCGGCGGCGCCCTCGCCGTCCTCGCCTGGGCCTGGTACCGCGACTTCCTCGGCCTCGCCCTGCTCGACCTGGCGGCGCCGGCACTGGCGCTCGGCTACGCGATCGGGCGCTGCGGCTGCCAGCTCTCCGGCGATGGCGACTACGGCAAGGCCTGGGACGGGCCCTGGGCGATGTCCTACCCCGACGGCACCGTGCCCACCGAGGAAACCGTGCACCCGACCCCGATCTACGAGACCCTGGCGATGGGCCTCGGCGCCTGGCTGCTCTGGCAGCTGCGCGACCGGGTGCGGGCCGGCATCCTCTTCGCGATCTACCTCGTCTACGCCGGCGCCGAGCGCTTCCTGGTCGAGTTCCTGCGCCGCAATTCCGATCTCGCGCTCGGGCTGACGACGGCGCAACTGGAGAGCCTTGGCATGATGTTCGCCGGGGCGATCTGGATCGCCGTCGTCAACCGCCGCCACGGCGGCATCCTCCGGCCTTCCACCGCGGCGGGAGCGGAAGCCGCTATATAGGCGGGTCGATACGAACGATGTTAGTCTTGCGCAAGAACTTTGGAGCGATCAACCTAGGGAGGCACTGCGGCTAATGGGGGCTGTCGACATTCAGAGTCAGGAGGAGCCGTCGGCGCGCACGGTGAGCGCCGTGCTCGACGCCGCGGCCGAGCGGATCGCGGCAGCCGGGGTCGAGAACGCGCGGGCCGACGCCGAAGCGCTGGTCGCGGACGCGATCGGGGTGAAGCCGGAGGCGCTCTCGGTCGAGAGCGCCGGCGAGCTGCCAGCCGACGTAGCCGAGGAGATCGAGGGGCGGGTGCGGCGCCGGGTTGACCGCGAGCCAATGGCCTACATCCTCGGTCGCGCCCCCTTTCGCAGCCTCGAAATCGCCGTCGATGAGCGCGTGCTCTGGCCGCGCCGCGAGACCGAGCTGCTGGTCGAGGTCGGCGTCGAGCTGCCCGAGGGCGCCCGCGTGCACGAGGTCGGCACCGGTTCCGGCGCGATCGCCCTGGCCCTGCTCAGCGAGCGGCCTGACCTGCGTGTCACCGCCTCGGACCTCTCGCCGGAGGCGGTCGAAGCGGCGCGCGAGAACGCCGAGCGGCTCGGCATCGATCTCGACGTCGCCGTCGCCACCGGCCTGCCCGACTCGCTCGAGGGCATCGACCTCGTAATCGCCAACCTTCCCTACGTCACCGACTCGACCATCTTCGAGCGCTCGCCCGAGATCCAGAAGGAGCCGCGGATCGCGGTCACCGGATCCTGCGGCGAGGATGGCCTCGGTGTGATCCGCGGCCTGATCGGCGAAACGCCCTCCGGCTGGAAGCTGGCGATGGAGCACGACACCCACCACGGACCGGCGATGCGCGAGCTGCTGCGCGACGCGGCTACCCTTCAGGATTATGAAGGTGACGAGCGGGTGACTGTCGGCTTCGCTCCATGAAGCACGACCGCGGGCGATGAGCGAGGCCCCGACGGAGGCCGAGTCGGTTACGGGCTCGGCGGCCGAGCCGAGCGGCGGCTCGACCGAGGCGCAGCGGCGGGCGAAGGTCGAGCGGCTGCGCGCGGAAGGGGTTGACCCCTACCCCCATTCCTTCGAGGGTCGCACCAAGATCGCCGACATCCTCGCTGCCCACGACCCGGCCGCGCTGGGGGAGGGCGAGCACGCCGACTTCTCCTACCGGGTGATGGGCCGGGTCACCGGCAAGCGCGGCCACGGCAGGACCGCCTTCCTCGACGTCCGCGACATCACCGGCACGATCCAGGCCTACGCGCGCCGCGACGAGCTGGGCGAGGAGGCCTTCGAGCGGATCGAGGACCTCGACATCGGCGACCTGGTCGGGGTCGAGGGCGTTCTGCACGTGACCAAACGGGGCCAGCTCGCGGTCGGCGTGCGCGAGTGCACGCTGCTGGCCAAGGCGCTGCTCGACCCGCCCGACCTCTTCCACGGCATCTCCGACGTCGAGACCCGCTACCGACAGCGCGAACTCGACCTCATGGCGAATGAAGAATCGCGCGAGGTCTTCAAGCTGCGGGCGAAGCTGCTGGCGGCGATCCGCGAGCACATGAACGAGCGCAGCTGGGTCGAGCTGGAAACGCCGGTCCTGCAGCGGCTGACCGGCGGCGCCGCGGCGCGCCCCTTCGTCACCCACCACAACGCGCTCGACCGCGACCTGTTCCTGCGCACCGCCACCGAGCTGTACCTGAAGCGGGCGATCGTCGGCGGCTTCGAGGACGTCTACGAGTTCGGCAAGTTCTTCCGCAACGAGGGGATGTCACCGCAGCACAACCCCGAGTTCACGATGCTGGAGATGTTCGTCGGCGGCGCCGACTACAACGGCGTCATGACCTTTATCGAGACGCTGGTCGCCAGCGTCGTCGAGGTGGTGATGGGGACGACCAAGGTCGAGCGCGACGGACAGACGATCGACTTCGCCGCGCCCTGGCCGCGGGTCAAGCTGCGCGACGAGCTGCTGCGCGAGGCTGGGATCGACATCTACGAGGCGAGCCGCGACGAGCTGGCCGAGGTCGCCGGCGAGGACGCCGGCGAGCACGACGACTGGGCCGGCCTGGTCGACACCCTGCAGGGCAAGTTGATCGAGCCGAAGCTGATCCAGCCCACCTACATCACCGTGCTGCCGATCGACATCTGGCCGCTGGTCAAGGTCCACCCCGACGACCCCAAGGTCTGCGAGGCCTTCGACGGCATTGCCGCCGGGATGGAGATCGTCGGCGGCGGCACCGACCTCAACGACCCGGTCGAGCAGCGCAAGCGCTTCGTGCAGCAGCGCGAACGCCAGGAGAAGGGGGCGGAGGAAGATCCCCACCCCCACGACGAAGAGTTCGTGCGTGCGCTCGAATACGGGATGCCCCCGGCCAGCGGCTGCGGCCTCGGCATCGACCGCCTGATGATGATCCTCACCGGCTCCAAGACCCTCCGCGACGTGATCATCTACCCGGCGATGCGAGAGGCGGCGAGCGACTGAACCGGGGGTCGATGGGCCTGAAAGCGGACAAATAGTCCGCTTTGAGGCCCATCGACCGCTAGAAGGCGGAGTGGAGGAGGCCGCCGTCGAGGGGGATGACGGCGCCGGTGAGGTAGGCGGCGCGCTCGGAGCAGAGGAAGGCGACGAGGTCGCCGTACTCCTCGGGCTGGCCGAGGCGGCCGGCCGGCACCTCGGCGCTCGCCGCCGCTTCGACCTCTTCGCGCGAGCCGAACTCGAACAGGCGCTCGGTGGCGAAGCGGCCGGTGGCGACGGTGTTGACGGTGATCCCATCGGCGGCGACCTCGCGGGCGAGCGTCTTCAGAAAGCCGACCGCGGCCATCCGGTGGGAGTTGGAGAGGTTGAGGCCGGGGATCGGCTCGCGGGTGGAGGTCGAGCCGACGTTGACGATCCGTCCCCAGCCGCGCTCGCGCATCCCCGGCACGACGGCGCCGGCCAGCGCCCGCGGCGCCAGCACCAGCGAGCGGTAGGCGTGCTCCCATTCCTCCTGCTCGTGGTCGAGGGCGCCGCCCAGCGGCGGCCCGCCGCTGTTGGTGACGAGGATCTCGACCGGGCCGAGCGCCGCGGCCACCTCGGCCGGCAGCGCCGCCAGCCGCTCCGCGTCGGCGGTGTCGGCGACGAACGGCGTCGCTTCCCCGCCGATCTCGGCGGCGGCCTCTTCAAGGCGCTCCAGCGAACGGCTGGCGATCGCGACTCTGGCGCCCTCACGCGCCAGCGCCGCCGCGATCCCGCGCCCGATGCCGCGACTGGCGCCCATCACCAGGGCGACGCGTCCGTTCAGACCAAGGTCCATCCCGACAACCTAGCCGGCGAGAGACCCGGCGCGGCAATGCTCAAACCCCGCTGCGCGGGTACAGTTCCCCCTGAGCGCCCGTAGCTCAGTGGTCAACGGGTCCTTTCGGGGGCCCAAAGAGCGTCGGTCTTTCAAGCCGAAGGTCGCGGGTTCGACTCCCGTCGGGCGCATTCGCTCTGGGTCCTCGTCGAGCCATTTCGGCTTGCTGAGCAGGCTCTTTTGAAGGAGCCCGATGTCCTGCGTAACATCGTCATATGGCCTCCAAGCCAAAAGTTGAGGTAGCGTGAGCATCTGAGCAAGGCGCAAGACGAGGCCGCCGCCGGCGACTTGCGGGATGCTGTTCAGTGGAGCTTCGCGAGCCTTGAGGCCGCGATTGATGCGCTGGCCGAGAGGACGGCATCACGATTGACGAAAAGCACTGGCGGCGCAGCGAGGCCGCGACCGAGCTGAAGGACAAGTGCGTGCTGCAGAGGGGTCTCTCCGATCTGCATCGCCTCCTCAATGAGGAGCGCAAGGCGATGATCTATGAGGGCGAGGATCCCGACCTTGGCCAACTTTCCATCGAGGATGTTCTGATCGAGATCGAGACCACGGTTGAGATCGCAGAGGCGGAAGCGAAATGACGACCATGGCGACGACTTGGCGAAATTTGCCCCCTCGTCGCGGAGCGCTGGCTCAGCTTGATCTCGCCGACCCGAATGTCTGGTCCGAGCGGTTGCGGTTTGATCGCGAGCACGCGGCTCAGTATCAGTCATCCGAGCTGGCGGCGATCACCAAAGCGGTGCGAGAACGAGCGCAGGAAGCGGGCGCTTCGGCCTTCGTCATCTCGGGCTCGACGGCCCGGGGTCGCCGGACCGAGGTGAGTGATCTTGACTATCACGTGATCGGTACCTCCTCCCTACGGGTGGCTGACCTGCCTGCGGACATCGATCTCTATGCCGATGAGATTGATCTCTTTCGGGCGAAGCTGAGAAAGGGAGACGACTTCGCCCATTGGTCGGTCTGGTATGGCTGCGTGTTGTTCGACTCGGGCGTCGTGCGCGATGCAGCGGCATACGTGGCGGAGCACGATTCTTGGCCCGACCCCGAGCGCAAGTTTCTCCAGGCACGCGGCGCACTCGACTTCGCTGAACAGATGGCGGCGAGCGGCGACTACGGCGCAAGCTTGGAGCAGGTGCGCGGTGCTCTCGCCCTTCGTCGCTCGATTCGCGAGCGCCCCTCTGGGGTGTACCTGCGCCAAGCGGTCGCGCACGCGCGGTCGGTCATCTCCAGAAAGCACCTGTCGAGTGGGCGAGTGGCCGCCTGAGCCTCGGGGCCTGGTCGCACTGTGACTGCTCTCCCCGAGCAGCGCCGTCCACTACCTGCACTTTGGGGGAGCCGTGGCGTGTCGCTGATTGGACGAGCGAGTGCTATTGCGTAGATGCGACGAGATCTGACGGCCCGTTCTCTGGTCCGTCGTCATCCGTTCGAGATGGCTGAGACGTGCCGTCGCCCAAAGTTTTTTCTGGTTGGGGGGTATCCGCTTTGGAAGGTGGAAGGTCGTCCACGAGTGCGTCAGTGGGATGCACGGAATGAACTTTCGGCGCTGGTGCCTGCCAGGGCTTCAGGTTCTGGACTAGCTCGCTGTAAAAGGAGATCACCTGGGCGCTCGTCTCCCGGACGAAGGATCCCTCGGCACGCCCACGTTTTTTACCCATTTGCTGGCAGCTGGTTAAGACGAAAGCTTTGGGGGGGCGTCTCGAATCCTGCTCGTACTCAAGGGCTTTTGGGTCCTCGCGGATCTCGCCCAGAGTTGCCGCGGTCGTTGATCGCGCATTCGGAAATGCTGCTTCCAGGCGCAGATCATCAGGCGCCTCTCGTAGCTGCCGCATCAGCCAGCCAAACCGACCCCGCTGCGTGCCCTCCTTTGGAGCGTCAAACGACACGCTCGTCAGCGTCTGTTGGGAACGAAGATCCGCTCGGATCGTCATTGGGCCGATCGCGTCGGGGATGCGGAGAGTCGTAGACAGTTCTCCTTGCTCTACAAGGGCCTTGAGGCTCTCCTCGAGACGATCTGGCGTCGTCTGTCCCCGAGGCCGCTGGGGTTGAACGTTGGCCCCCAGCTCCTGTGCGAGGCTTAGCGCAAGCGCTGATGAAAACTGGTCCCACCGCTCGGCAACGCTCCGCGCTCCAGCATCTCCTAAGCGTAGGGTTCCATCCCGACCCCCTTTCCGGACACTCACCCAGTCCTCGCCCATGTCCTCGAAGCCGAGCGCACCCGAGGCATCGCTGCTCAGGTAGTGGATCAGCTCGCGAAGCACCCACTCCTGATCTGGATCGGAGATTCCTCTGTAGCGCTGCTGGACGACTGCCTCCGTAAGGACTCGCCACCAGGAGAAATGGAATAGACCGGTTCTCCTCAATTTGCGCCTGTCGACGGACACCGGCGACTCAGAAGATGAGGCGGTGATTTGAGGCGAAATGGTTAGCACGGCATCGATGCTGTTCTCTCGGGCAATGTCGAGATATCCGGAGACCTGGTCTTCCCGCAGTCGATCCGACCCCGTCTTTACCTCCACCAAGCAGGCCCAGGTCGTCCGACCACGCCGGCAAACAATCGCTCCGTCGGGAATCGTCGTCTTGCCGCCCCCATCCTTGAATCGCACCTCGGCAAAGGTCTCAATCGCCTGCGATTTTGGGGCACCTAGCTCCCTCAACAGAGCGTGCCCAAACTCGGGCACACCATGCATTACGGCCAGCAGACATGAGGTCGCTCGCCTCTCACGCTCCTTCTCGTTCCGGCTACCAAGAGTCGGTATCAATCTCGCGTGCCGCCACGCCTCAGTATCCAATCGCGGCCCCCTTACGCTCGGTCTCCCCGGCCATGCGTGGACCCTATACCGCGTGGATACCAATGTTCCCAATGCGTTCCGGAAGATCACATGGGCGCAGCACACGACGATGGCTGATTGAATGAACCCGTGATGTGGAGGGCAGGGCCGTCATTGTTGCGACCGTTGTTCTCGCGTTTGCCGGCTGCGGTGGCGCAGCGACTCGGATGGGGTGCCTGGTGCGGGGCAGATGGGCTGCTGTCTGAGCCCCGAACAGGTCCAAGAAGAAGTGGACCGAATCGCTAGCGGCGCTGAGGCTTCATCCGCAGTCACCTGTCAAATCTCATATCCTGCGAATCCTGGCCCCCTCGGCGTACGATTGTCTTATGGCCGGCAAGCGACAGAGCACCTCTGACTCCCTTGCTCTTGACGAGCGGGAGGACATCAACCGGATTGCGGCTGCCCACGGAGCCCGGAACGTCCGCGTGTTCGGCTCGGTTCGCCGGGGCGAGGCGACCAGCTCCAGTGATCTCGACCTGCTCGTCGACATGTCGGAGGGCCGGAGCTTGTTCGATCTTGTTGCCCTTGGCGATGAGCTGGAGGACGTGCTTGGCGTTGAGGTCGACGTGGTTACGGAGGGGAGCCTCTCGCCGTACCTTCGGGATCGGATACTGGCCGAGGCGGTAGTGCTCTGAGGGACGAGCGGGTCTACCTGCTCCACATTCGCGACGCCATCGATCGGGCGCTCGCCTATACCGAGTCGGGCCGAGAGGAGTTCTTCGCCGCTTCGATGATTCAGGACGCGGTTGTGCGGAACCTCGAGATTGTCGGCGAGGCCGCGAAGCGGGTGCCACCGAGCTTGCGGGAGCGTGCGCCGGGAGTTCCATGGCGCGAGATGGCGGGAATGCGTGACAAGCTCGTCCACGACTACTTCGGCGTCGATCTCGATCTTGTCTGGGACGTCGTCGCCTCGGAGCTTCCGGCCGCAAGGACGCGGATCATCGCCCTCCTGGAGGAGTTGAATCCTGGTGAGGATTCAGGCGCCGCCTGACGACGCGCCGGCGGGTGTAGAGAGCTAGGCCGAAAAGAATCCCCACTCCCCACAGGATCGACGCCCAGATGCCGATCGCGCCACCCAGGAACCCCGCGACCACAACGGCTGCCAGCACAGTCGCGTAAATCCCAAACAGCAGAAGTGCTTTGCGGGAGAGCCTCAGCAAGAAGCGAACTCTAGTTGAGGAGAACCCAGGCGCCTCAGTAAGTGAACGAGCGCTGCGTGTCGCATTTCGGTCGCATCACAACCGCAAACCGGCCCCTAGAGCGGAGGCCCGCCGTCCTTTCAAGCCGAACCAGGGATGTAAGTTTTTGATCCCAGGATCGTAGAGCCCCCCCGGGGGGGTCGGAGTCATTTTCCGGGCTAGCCGGTGGCGAACTCGAGCGCTTCCTCGGCGCCGAGGAACGGCGCGAGGGTGACGTAGACGGCGAGCGGGACCATCTCCGCCAGGCGCTCGGCGCCTTTCTGCTTGACGTGGTCATAGAAGAGGGCGTAGAGGGCGCCGCCGATCGCCTCGGCGGTGATCGGCGGGATGTCCGGTTTGAGCTCGTAGCCGGGGGCGAGCAGACCCTCCATGCCTTCGGTTACCGTCTCGCGCTGCTCTAGCGCCCGTTTCCCCGCCGCGTACATCTCGACCGCGCCGAGGCGGGCGTACTCGGGCTCCTGGACGCCGAAGGTGAACATCGCCTCCTGGGTGTCGTGAACCGCGTGCTGCCAGTCGGAGGCGCGGCGGAAGGCGGGCAGCGCCGCGGCCAGCATCTGGGCGGAGCCGCTGTCGAGCGCCGCCACCATCGCGTCTTCCTTGTTGGCGAAGTGCTCGTAGAAGGTGCGCTGGGAGGTCTTGGCCCGCTCGACGACGTCGGCCACGGTCGTCTCGGGGTACCCCTTTTCGGAGACGACGGCGGCGAGCGCGCGCAGCAGCCGCTCGGGCGGGTTCGACGCCGCCTGGCGCTCCTCGAAGGGCCGCGGTGCGCGCGAGCGCCGGCGCGACGCCTTCAACCGGCCCGGGGGAGGGGGGTAGCAGAAGATCCAGTCCCAGAGCTGTGGCGCCAGCTCCAGCAGCTCCTGCTCCTCGCCCCTGTAGAGGCGCTTGTGGATCACCTTCTGGACCCCGCCGATCAGCGCCCTGACGATCTCCGGTGGCATCCCCTCGTGCCCGGGAACCGACTCGAGCAGCCGCTTGACGATCCCCTCGAAGGCGTCCATGGTCCGGTCGACCAGGGCGACCCCTTCGGGCCCTGCCGCGTAGACCTCGACGAAGCACATCTTCGCGGCGGCGGGCTGGTCGACGATCCGTTTGACCAGAGCTTCGAACCCCTCCCTCGGCTCCGTGCCGCGGTCGCCGGTTCCGCGCTCCCCTTTGACCGTTTCCAGCGCCGGCTCGACCAGCGACTCGATCGCCGCCAGGAAGCACTCCTGCTTGTCCTCGTAGTGCCGGTAGAAGGCGCTGCGCGAGACCCCGGACAGCTCGACCAGGTCAGCGATCGTCGTCGCCTCATAGCCCTTCTTGGCCACGGTTGCGACCATCGCCGCGAAGAGCCGCTCGCGCTGGTTGCGCTCGGCGACGGCGCGCGGCGTGCCGCGGCCCGGCGGCAGCATCTTCCCCCGCAACTCCCCTGAATCCCCCCATGGCGTCTGCACCATCGCCGAGGCACCATATCCAGGCTTTCGGGCTTGTCGGCGCACTGTTTTCAGACCCTTTCAGACGGTACGCCAGTAACCCTGAAGGGCCACGGCGCCGCTCGGTTGCACCTCCCGATTTCCCCATTCTAAAGGGGAATCCAGCTATTCAGTCTTTTGGCTGGGGAGTTGGAGAAAACCGCGTTCCTCCGGATCGGGTCCGTCTCAGTTTCAGAGTCGCGGCGACCCTGTGGAGCCTGTCCCGATTCCCACGTTCTAGACACCTTTGCGGTACGCCAAAGACGCTGTCCGGATTTCCAGTTCGGGAATCTGCCGGCTGGCCAAATCAAGCCTTGAAAAAGAAAGATCGGGTAGCTGGCGTACCGCAACTTCTCAAGACGTAGTCGTTTCTTGACAATATGGTCTGTCTATGTTCTTATATATTCAGCTCCAGGGTTGGGTTGCGGCTAAAGGGAAGCCGCGAAGTCCGGGGTGAAGGAGAGGAATCGGCCACCCCAGGGCCTCTGTCAGGGGATCTCGCGAACGGCGGGATCAGGGAGAGGCAAGGCGGCCAAGGGACATGAACAGAGACTGCTTCTCATCGCCATCACCCGTCGCGGACCAGCGGTCCCGCGTCGGCCTCATTGATCCGTCACCGCGACCGGTCGGGCACGGGTTTCCCGTCCGGTCGACTTCAACAAGGCCGGCCGGGCTTCTCTCGGCAGGCGATACACAAGGAGAAAGAGACAGATGATCTCTCGAATTCGAGAGCGCCTCGGGACAGCCGGCTTGGTCGTGGCGGTTGTTGCCCTAGTCGCCGCCCTCGCCGGCGGCGCCTACGCCGCCTCTGGCGGCCTGAACAGCAAACAGAAAAAAGAAGTCAAAGCCATCGCTAAAAGCTTCCAGGGCACCGGTCCCGCGGGTCCGGCGGGAGCCGCGGGACCGCAGGGTCCGGCGGGAGCCAACGGCAAAGACGGCACCAACGGCAAAGACGGCGCGACCGGCGCTGCGGGCGCAACCGGAGCGACCGGCAAAAACGGCGCGACGGGTGCCGCTGGCGCGACCGGGGCGACCGGCGCAACCGGCTCGCAGGGCCCGGCCGGCCCGTTCGTTACCCAGCTCCCCTCGAATCAAACTCTGAAGGGAGTCTGGGGAGTGGCATCTCCTAGTTTGACTGAAGATACCGGTTACAACGAAAACGTTAACTTTACGCAAGATCTCTTTTCGTCGATTTCGTTTGCCTTCCCGGTCGTTCCAGCGCCAAACACGATCCTGATTTTTGAAGGTGGCGAAGAAGCAATCGAAGTGACGCCGGCGCACGCGTTTTCGCTTCTTGGCAAAACGGAAATCGAAGCGGTTTGTCCCGGCAGCCCCGAAGCACCCGAAGCCGAACCTGGCAATCTTTGTTTGTTCACCGAATCCGAAGAAAATGCTTTTTACAACATCGGCAGTGCGGTCAGTCATCCGGCGACCAGCATCGGCATGAACATAGTTCTGGCGACCATACCCCTGAATAGGGGCGAGGTCGCCAAAGCAACCGGTTCTTGGGCGGTGACCGCCGAATAGGGCCTCTGTCTCGACCCGTCACCCACAGCCGACCCGGTGCAGGGGCTGCCTCGGGCCGGCTGTTGGGTCGAGCTACCAGGGCAACGACGCCATGACCGGTAAGCAAACAGGAAGACGCGGGCACTCCTCACTTCGCCGGCTGCGCAGGTACGGAGCCTCGCTCGCGATCTCGATCGTCGGCCTCGCCCTGGCTGTCACTCCCGCCTCGGCGGTGCTGACCGTCCATCCCGGCTCCAGCGGAGGGTTCGGGGTCGACGGGCAGCCGCTCGGCCGCCCGTTCTTGGCGGGCCTCTCGCAGGACGGATCAAGCACGCCCCAGGGCAGCTTCGACCAACCCTGTGGGACCGCCGTCGACTCGGCCGGCGATGTCTACGTGTCGACCCACGGGACCGGTAAAGTCTCGATCTTCGCCCCCGACGGGAGCTACCTGACCCAGTTCTCTCCCGCCGCCAACGGCGCTCCCCCCTGCGGCCTCGCGGTCGACTCAACCGGCGTCGTCTACGTCAACGGGAGCGAAACCGACGTCTACCGTTACGCCCCGTCCGCCTACCCGCCGACCGTCACGACCACCTACGGCGGCGGCGTCGCCGTCGACACCGGCAACGGCGCGACCGCCGTCACCGTCGATCCGGAAAACGACAAAGTGTACGTCGATGATCTCGACCACGTCGTCGAATACAGCTCGGCGGCGAACGGCAACACTGTCCTCAATGCCACCATCGGCGCTGGAACGCTGGCGGCCTCGTACGGCCTCGTTATTTCTCGCTCCTCGACCCTGTACGCCAACGACGACGCCACCCACCGGGTATACGGCTTCCAGGCCTTCGGATCGCACTCCCTGATCCAGACGCTGACCGGGGCCGACGTGCCGGGCTTCGGCGGCGGCTTCGGCAGCTTCACCGGCCAGGGATTGGCGTATGACCCGCGCCTGGGCCAGCTGCTGGTGGCCAACGCTCACGGTTCGACGCAGGTCGTCGACGAGTTTCGCGGGAGCGAAGGAGAAAGGTTCGTTTCGGAGACCGCGCACTCGTTCGAAGGACCGGTTGGCATTGCCGTCGACCGCTCCGCGGGTCCGAACGCGGGCAACGCGTACGTCACCTCCGGTACCGGCGCCGGAGGGGAGCTGTTCGCCTTCGGTCCGCACAACGCGTTCCGTTTCACCGGCAATCTCGCGATCGACCAGGGCGCGCACAGGCTCTACGTCCTCTCGGCGGCCTCCACCCAGGCAGAACCCAACGTGATCCGAGCATTCGACATCTCGGTGCCGGGAACATATTCGCCGATCGGCTTTCCCTTCCCTCTAGCCGGCCTCGGCATCAGACTGGCTGGTGAATCCGGTCAGGACATCGCCGTCGACAACAGCGGCCCTTCCTCGGCGACCGACGGCAATCTCTACGCGGCAAGCCCCTCGTACAACCGCGAGGAAGCGGGTCGCAAAAACCTCTACGGCTGGCGGCCGGACGGGACCCCACTCGAAGCCGCCTCCGGCTGGCCGGCCTTTCCGCTGCCGTTCTTCGTGCCCAACTCCTCAGAGGGGGGGCTCGGCAACACTCTGACTACGACGGGAGGCCTCGGTGTCGATCCGGGTGGAGACATCTGGGTCGGCAACTCCGAACACTGCGGCCAGTTTCGGGGCCGGTTCGGAGAAGTCGACGAGTACAGCCCCGAAACCGGCGCTCGCGTCCGGGTCGTCGACGCTCGCAAACAGGGAGATATCGTCCACAACGAAACCGGCTGCGCCGGCCACGTCGACTTCGCCGCCAACGGCGACATGTACGTCACGTTCTTCACGAGTTTCGGTGGCGCCGGGGTGTGGAGATACCCCGGCGCCAGCGAATACCAGACGGCCACCAGGGTCGATCCGCAAACCGCCCTCGACGTCACCGTCGACCGCTCCACCGGCGTCGCCTACACGGTCCACGGACAGAAAGCTGCGATCCACGGCGTCGACGCCTACGATCCAGGCGGAAGCCTGTACGAGCGTTTCGCCACCGGTCTCGACGAACCGACCGGCGTCGCGGTCGACGAAGCGACCGGAACGGTCTTCGTTGCCGCCGGAGTCGGCATCTACGTCTTCCCCGGCGTACGAGCTCCCGAAGCGCACGCCCCGACCGGGATCGACCAATCCGGCGCGGTCCTGCACGCGAGCCTCGATCCCGAACCGGACACCTTCAGCGGCTGCCAGCTCGAGTACGTCGCCGCCTCCGTATTCGAGCAGAGCGGCTACTCGGACCTCGTCGGCCCCGGCGGGGCGCTGGCGGGGACCGTGCCATGCAGCCCGGGCCCGCCGTATTCCAGCTCCGGGGACGTCAGCGCCGCCCTCACCGGCCTCGACTACGAGACCACGTATCACTACCGGTTCGTCGTCACCAGCTCGATCGGGACCATCGACGGCACCGACGGCACCTTCGCCACGGACCCCGCTGTCTACGACGTCCTCACCGGCGACGCGACGGATCTTTCGCCGACGGCTGCGACCCTCACCGGCTCCTTCAGCGGCGACGGCCACCCCGCTTCCTTCCACTTCGAGTGGGGGCAGGACAGCTCCTACGGCAACGTGACGCCGACGACGCCGGCGCAGGGCGAAACGGGGACCGTCGCCGTCGTCGCCGGCCTGGTGGGCCTGGCCCCGCATCTGCCGCTCTCCGAGCCCTACCACTATCGCCTGGTGGTGACCAACGACGTCGGCACCACCTACGGCCCCGACCGCACCTTCCTGCCGCTGCCGCCGCCGCCACCGCAGGTGAGCGAGACCGGCGGCGCGGCGAACGACCCCCACTCGGCGACGCTCTCGGCGACGATCAACCCGAACCTCGGCCCCACCGTCTACGCCTTCGAGTACGGGACGGACACCTCCTACGGCTCCTTCACCCCGACCAGCGCGCCGATCGGGGCAGACCAGACCGATCACGGCGTCAGCGCCGAGCTGCACGGCCTGGCGCCCGCAACCGTCTACCACTTCCGCGCGGTGGCGACCAACTTCGGCGGCACCACCTACGGTTCCGACCGGACCCTGGTCACGCCGGACCTCCCCCGGATCGAGTCGGCCGGCGCCGCCTCGATTACCGCGGCCGGCGCCCACCTCGAGGCCCGGGTCGTCGCCAACGCGAGCCCGACCACGGTCCGGTTCGAATACGGCACCGGCCGCGCCTACGGGCTTGGCACCGCCGCCGTCCCGATCGGCTCCGGCCTGCTCGCCCGCGACGCTGGCGCCGAGCTCAGCGGCCTCGAGCCGGGCACGACCTATCACTTCCGCGTCGTCGCCGTCAACGCCGTCGGCGCCGTCAACGGGCCGGACGGGACCTTCACCACCACGGCCCCGCCCGGCGGCAAAGCGGGGCCGGAACACCCGAAAGGCTGCAGGAGGGGGTTCGTCAGGCGGCACGGGAAATGCTGGAAGCGGCCGCGGCATCCCAAGCACCACCGGGGCTCAGGCGGGGGACGCTCGTGACCGCGGCGCGTAGAGGACATCCAGCGGCGCGTCTCGCCCGCTTCGCGGCTGTGCTCTTGGCGCTGCTGCTCTCGAGCAGCGGCACCGCCGTCGCCGCACATACCCACCCCGTCGAAGCCACGTTCTCCGCCGGCGGTTGCACCGTCGCCGACCTCGCCGTGGTCGAATCGACGGGAACGCTGTACGCGGCCTGCGACTCGGGGATCAGGAAGTTCGACCTGAACGGGAACCCGGTGCCCTTCGGCGGCAGCGCCCCGTACATCAGCGGCAACGCGATCACCGGCGACCCGAGCGACCCGAGCGGCGAATTCGACGGCGGATTCCGCATTGACGTTGACAACAGCACCGCCAACAACGGCTACATCTTCGTCTCCGGGGGGCCGGG
Source organism: uncultured Actinomycetes bacterium (assembly GCA_963699125.1). Taxonomy (GTDB): domain Bacteria; phylum Actinomycetota; class Thermoleophilia; order Solirubrobacterales; family 70-9; genus VAYN01. The sequence goes on along the minus strand of OY969417.1, from coordinate 1,608,697 downwards.
GACGAACAGGGGGGAAGGAATCGCCGTCTTCGCCCCCAGCGGGGAATGGGTCACGACGATCAAGCAGGGCCTGGGGCATACCATTGACGGGGTCGCGGTCGGCCCCGACGGCAGCGTCTACGCCAGCGTCGAAAACCACGTCTCGAAGTACTCGCCGTCGCTGCAGGAGGTCCGCCGGCTGTTGGTCGGCCCCGACGGCAGCGACTACGTCAGGGCCGACTCGAGCGGCGCCGTCTGGATCGGGACCTTCTCCGCCAACATTGCCGTCAAGTACGAGGCGGACCAGTTCAGCACCAACCTCAACACCGACCCGTTCTCGGTCGAAGGGCTCGGCCTCCACCCGGCCACCCCCTCGCCGTTCGTCCCCGACTCCCTGGTCGAAGGGAGTGCGGTTCGCTTCGACGTCGATCCCGGCAACGACGATCTCTACGTCCACTTCGGCAACCGCGTCGTCCCCTTCAGCGCCGGCGACGCCTCCGAACCCGCCCATCAGGACGGGCCCGCCTTCGGCATGGGAGCGTTCGGCAGCGTCGTGCCGGCACCCGGGATCGCGGTCACCGGCGACGGCCACGTCTACGCGGCCAACGGCAACTCGATCGTCAAGTTCGGCCCCGGGCCGGTCGTCCCTGACGTGAAGACCCCCGCTCCCCAGCTCGAAGGCGTCGGTCACCACTCGGCCGTCGTCGAAGGGGTGCTCGAACGGGCCGGTGGCCCCGAAATCACCAGCTGCCAGGTCCGGTACGGCACCGATTCGACATACGCCTCCGGCTCGGTTCCCTGCTCGCCCGACCCCGCGGCGACGAGCTTCGGCGAACCGGCGACGACGGTGACGGCCGAACTGCCCGGCCTCGCCACCGGCACGCCCTATCACTACAGGTTCGAAGCCGGCAACGCCAACGGCGCCAACTTCGGCCTCGATCGAACGGTCACGCCGGCCGCGGTGTTGGCGCTGCGCACCCTCGCCGCCGAAGGGGTCGCCGAACACGAAGCGACGCTGCGCGGCTCCTTCGAACCCGACGGTCTCCCCACCACCTATCGGTTCGAATACGGCGTCGACACCAGCTACGGGCAGAGCACTCCCGGTGTCGCCGAACCCGCCTCAACCGGAGCGAAGACCGTCGCCACCGCGGTCGGCGACCTGCTCGCCGGGCGCACCTTCCACTACCGGATCGTCGCCAGCAACAGCCTCGGCACCAGCTACGGCGAAGATCGGACCTTCCGCTCCGCCTCACCGCCGGAAGTCTCCGGCGTGCGGGCCACGGAAGTGACCGCCAGCTCCGCGGTGCTCCACGCGCGAATCGACTCGGTCGGCTACGACACTTCCTACTACTTCGAGTACGGGACGACGCCGAGCTACGGAACGGCGATTCCGCTCTCCCCCGTCGACGTCGGCAGCAGCGACCAGCCGCAGGAGGTGACGCAGCAGATCTCGAACCTGGTCCCCGGGGTCACCTACCACTTCCGGGTCGTCGCGACCAACGCCTGGGGAACCGCAACCTCGGACGACACGACCTTCGACTTCTTCCCGCCGAGCTGCCCCAACGCTCACGTCCGGCAGGAAACCCACACCGGCTATCTGCCCGATTGCCGTGCCTACGAGCTGGTCTCGCCGGGCAAAGCCGGGTCGGCGTCCCTGTACCCCAGCGAAGAGCTCAGCCTCTTCCACAAAGAATTTTCCTTCTTCTCGCTCTGGCCGGTCAACACCGGCCTGGCGACCAGCCCGTCCCGGTTCGCCTACTTCGTCGGCGTCGGCGCGATCACCGGCCTGGACGCGCCCAATGCGGTCTTCGACATGTACATGGCGACCCGCACCAACACCGGCTGGGTGACCTCGCTGCCCGGATTCAAGGGCAGCGAAGCCGGCTTCGTCGGCCAGAAGCAGTGCTCGGAGATCCTGGGCAGCTGCATCGACCACAACGAACTGGAACCGGTCTTCAGCGGCGAAAAAGGGGAGAGCGCGCCCACCCTGTTCGACGCGGAGGGGAAACCCCTGGGCCGATTGCCGACCAACCTCGGGATCGTCCCCGGCGGCGAGAAGTTCGACGGCGACCAGCGACCCTCCCCCGACTTCAGCCATTTCGTCCTCTCCTCCACGAACGTGGTGTTCGCGCCGGAGGGGCGGGAGGCGCCGCTGGGCTCCGCCTACGACAACGACATCGCCGCCCGCACCGTCGAGGTGATCTCGAAGCTGGCCGGGGGGGCGCCGATCCCGCAGGAGCTGAATCCGAGCACCAACCCGAACGACCAGATCGAATTCCCGGCGATCTCGACCGACGGCTCCCACATCCTCATGCAGGTCGCGAGCTCGGACGGCGGCACCATCCTCCCCGACGGCCGCGTGCACCTGTACATGCGAGTCGGCGACGCTGTCACCTACGACGTCTCCCGAGGCAGGGGCGTGAAGTTCGTCGGGATGACCGCCGACGGCTCCGAGGTCTACTTCCTGGCGAAGCAGCAGCTCGGCGACGGCGACTCGGACGCAAGCGTCGACCTCTACCGCTGGAGCGAGGCGGGCGACACCCTGGCGCGCGTCTCGCAGGGCGCCGGTCACGGCAACTCCGACGCCTGCAGCTCGAGCTTCGGCAATAAATGCGACGTCGCCGCGCTCGCAACGGAAGGCGGAAACCCCTTCGGCATCGCCAGCGTGCCCGGCCGCGACGACCGGCTCGCCCGCGGCAGCGGCGACGCCTTCTTCTACTCGCCCGAGCTGCTCGATCCGGAGCGGCCGGGGATACCCAACCAGCGCAATCTCTACCTGGCCCGGGGAGGGGCGGTGCAACTGGTCGCCAGCCTCGATCCCGGGACGACGATCCGCCGCATCCAGATCTCGCCCAGCGGGGCGCATGCCGCGTTCCTCACCGAATCCCGGCTCACCGGCTACGACAACCACGGCTTCCGCGAGGTCTACACCTATGACGCCGACAGCGGGGCGATTCGCTGTGCCTCCTGCCGGCCCGACGGCCTGCCGCCGACCGGCAGCGTCGCGGTGAGCCAGGGAGGGCCGTTCATGTCCAACGACGGGCGCGCCTTCTTCACCACCCCCGACTCCCTGGTGCCGCAGGACTCCAACAGCCACGTTCTCGACGTATACGAGTACGTCAACGGCCGTCCCCAGCTGATCAGCTCGGGGACCGGCTCGCGCGACTTCACCGGCGGCGGCACGACGGTCAGCATCTTCCCCGGCGTTCACACCGGCCTCGAGTCGGTCAGCGCCAACGGGACCGACGTCTTCTTCTCGACCTTCGACTCCCTCGTCGCCGAAGACCACAACGGTCCCTATGTCAAGTTCTACGACGCCCGGACCAGCGGCGGGTTCGAACGGCAGGGCGACCTCGCCCCCTGCGCCGCCGCCGACGAGTGCCACGGGCCCGGAAGCCCGGCGCGGACGGCGCCGATCATCGCCACCGGCGCCGGCCTCGGTTCGACCGGGAACGCCCGCGCCGCCCGGCACCACAAGGGCGCCAAGGGCAAGGCGGCGAAGCGCCGCAGGCATCGACACTCGGGGGGGAAGAGGCATGGCTGAGCGCTCGCCTCGCCTCGCCTCCGCGTTGCTGTCGCTGCTCCTCCTGCTGGCCGTCGCCTGCGGCTATGGCGCCAGCCCCGCCCCGGCGGCGACCGGGATCACCTCCTTCACCGCCAGCCCGAGCACCACGCAGGCCGGCGGTCATCCCAACCTGAACGTCGAGGCTCACTGGCTGGACCGTGCGGACTCGCCCGCCGACCCCTGCTTCTGCGACGACGCGCGGGTGCTCTCCTTTCACTATCCGACCGGTTTCATCGGCAACCCCCACGCGCTGCCGGTCTGCACCCTCACCGAGTTCAACCTCAACAGCTGTCCGGAGTCGTCCCAGGTCGGGATCGTCCATTTCGGGGTGGGCACCGGGCCCCTTTACAACATGGAGACCCACCCCGACCAGGCCGGCCTGCTCGCCCTCGTCCTGCCGCTGATCAACGCCCCCGCCTTCATCGACCTCTCGGGGCGAACGGAGAGCGATTACGGCCTGGACTCGACCAGCGCCCCGATCATCCACCTCTTTCCGGCGATCAACGCGCTCGGCTTCACGATCTGGGGTGTCCCGGCCGCGCCGAGCCACGACCTGCGCCGCTTCCACACGCCGCTGATCGGGATCGGAGTCTGCAACGCCCCCGGCGAAATCGACCTCGGCATCCCCTGCGACGGGGGAACGGTGACGGGGGCCTCCTCGACCGTGCCGCCGGCGCCGTACCTCCAGAACCCGACCACCTGCGGCGTGCCTCTCACCGCCGGCATGGACCTCACCTACTACAACGGCGACGCCCACCATGCCGACTACCCCTGGCCGGCGACCACCGGGTGCCAGCAGCTCAGCTTCAACCCGAGCCTCACCGCCGTCCCCACCACCGACCGGGCCGACAGCCCCTCCGGCCTCGATATCAACCTCAGGGTTCCGCAGAACCAGAGCCCCGGGACGCCCTCGCCGTCGGAGATACGCTCGAACGTGGTCACCCTGCCGCCGGGCTTCTCGATCAACGCCAACGCCGCCGACGGCAAGGCCGCCTGCGCCGATGCCGAAACGGGGATCGGCACGCGGGGGCCGGCAAGCTGTCCCGAGTTCTCCAAGGTGGGAACCCTCTCGCTCGACGTCGCCTCGCTGCCGGGGCCGATCTCCGGCGCCCTCTACCTCGGTGAGCCGGAGCCGGGAGACCGCTACCGCCTGGTCCTCGCCGCCGACGGCTTCGGCACCCACGTGAAGCTGGTCGGGTTGGTCAGGCCCGACCCGCAGAGCGGGCAGCTGGTCGCCTCCTTCGACCTGCCGCAGGCAAACCTGCAGGAAGTCAGCCTCCACCTGTTCGGCTCAGAGCGGGGGTTGCTGGCCACCCCGACCCGGTGTGGCACCTACCCGGTCAGCGCCAGGTTCGTCCCCTGGGACTCGGACCTGCCGACCCAGACCTCGCTCAGCTTCTTCACGATCGACTCCGGCCCCAACGGCGGGCCCTGTCCGAACGGTCGCCGGCCGTTCGCCCCCGTCGTACGGGCGGGCAGCGCCAACTCCACCGCGGGAGCCCACGCACCCTTCGCGCTGACCGTGGCCCGCGAAGACGGCGATCAGGAGCTGACCGGGCTGACCGTCAAGGCCCCGCCGGGCTTCTCCGCAACGCTGCGGGGCGTGCCACGCTGCCCGGAGGCGGCGATCTCCCGCCTCGCCTTCCCCGGCTACTCCGGGTTGCTGGAGCAGGCCACCCCGTCCTGCCCCGAGGCGAGCCGGGTCGGCTCCGTGGTCGCCGAAGCGGGCGCCGGCAGCCGTCCGGTGGCGATCTCCGGCAACGTCTACCTGGCGGGTCCGTACGCGGGGGCGCCGCTGAGCCTGGTCGCGGTCGTACCCGCGGTCTCCGGTCCCTACGACCTCGGCAACGTCGCGGTCAGGGCGGCGATCCACGTCGACCCCGTCAGCGCCCAGGTGACCACGGTCTCGGACCCGTTGCCCCAGATCCTCGAGGGCGTGCCGCTTCGCACCAGGCTGATCCAGATCGACCTCGACCGCCCCGGCTTCGCGCTCAACCCGACCGACTGCGACCCCCTCTCCGTCGACGTGGTGACCGGCGGCAGCGAAGGCGGGTCGAGCGAGGCGAAAGCGCCGTTCCAGGTAGCCAACTGCGCCGATCTGGGCTTCGGTCCGCGCCTCGACCTGCGTTTCTCCGGCGCCTCCGGCCGCAACGGGCACCCGGCGCTCTCAGCCGTCCTCACCACCCATCCAGGCGAAGCCAACATCGCCCGCACCGTCGTCACCCTGCCCCATTCGGAGTTCCTCGACAACGCCCACATCAGCAGCCCCTGCACGCGCGTCCAGTTCGCCGCCGAACAGTGTCCCGCCGGCTCGGTCATCGGCAGGGCGGTGGCGGAGACGCCCCTGCTGGACCGGCCGCTGGAAGGAACGGTGTACCTGCGCAGCTCCTCCCACAAGCTGCCGGACATCGTGGTGGCGCTGAAGGGGGAGTTTGAAGTGGAGCTGGACGGCAGGGTCGATTCCGTCGGCGGACGTCTGCGGACGAGCTTCGAAACGGTCCCCGACGTTCCCGTGGACAGGTTCTCCCTCAGCCTGCTAGGCGGCCGCAAGGGACTGCTGATCAACAGCGAAGACCTCTGCGCTCGAACGAGGACGGCGCTGGTCCAGCTCTCCGGCCAGAACGGCGTGCGGAGCAGCCGTGCCAGTCGGGTGAGGACCGCCTGTGCGAAAACAGCGCGGCAGCGGCGGGGTCACGAGCATGGCCCGGCCCGCCGGCCGCGTCGGGGGGGCGAGTAGCGATGGCCAAGACCAAGGGCCGCCTGCGGCTCGCCCGGAGGGCCGCCCTGGCGATCGTCGCGATCGCGGCGCTGGGCTCCTGTCCGGCTTCCGCCCACCAGCTGCGGCTGTACGAATGGAGCGGGAAAACGTTCACCGGGAGCGACTCCACCGCGGGCCCCTTCAGCGCCCAACTGGGCCCGATCTCGATCGACCAGGCGACGGGCCGCCTCTACGTGATCGACGAGGCACTCAGCACCGACAAAACGATCGCGCACGACTGGGTCAGCCAGTTCGACGCGGCCGGGAAAGCGGTTCCCTTCCCGGGCCTGGGCGGGGCCAGCTCGATCGACACCGGAGCCGCCTTCCTCCCCTCCGGCACGGGCCTGCCCGACTTCGACGTCGCCTTCGACAACAGCCCCAGGCACGCCGGCCTCTACGTGCTCGGCAGCCAGGACGGCGCCCTGCGGGCCTACTCGTCCGCGGGCCTGCCGCGGCCGGACTTTCCGGTCTCCACCAACGGCGGCGAAGCGCTGGCCGTCGACCCGGCCGGCTTCCCCCGCGTCGACGGGGACCGGTATGACCCGGTGAGCGGGCAGTTCGTCGACAACGGCGGCATCCCCGTCTTAGGCGATGTCGACGCGCTGGCGTTCGACAGCGCCGGCAACGCCTACGTCTCCCGTGCGGGCTTCTTCACCGGGCTCGGCCCGGGCGTCTACAAATACGACGCCAAAGGCAACTTCCTCCTCCAGCTCGCCCATGGCTCCATCACCGCCCTTGCCGTCGACCCCTCCGACGACCACGTGTTTGCCCTGGAAGGGGGTCGGGTGACCGAGTACGCCCCGCAGGGAACGCCGATCGCCTCATTCGCCAACGGCGCATCCGGTGGCTTTCACGGGATCGGCCCCGATGTGCAGGGGATCACCGTCGACGGCGCGACCCACGACGTCTACCTCGCGAACCACATCAGCGGGGGGGTCGACCCGGGACGCATCGAAATCTTCTCGCCGGGCCCCCCGATCACCGTGCCCGACGTCGCCACGGCGGCCGCCGTGCCGGAGCCGACGGAAGCGACGCTGCACGGTACGGTGAACGCCGACGACGGAGAAGAACTTCCGGGCCTGGAAACCACCGACTGCCGCTTCGAATGGGGGAAAACCACGGCCTACAGCGAAGGCAGCGTCTCCTGCGCGGAGGGCAAAGCCTTCGCCGGCGCCGCCGACCACCCGGTCAGCGCCACGGTGGGAGGCCTCAGCCTTGGCACCACTTATCACTTCCGCCTGGCGGCGAAGAACGGCAACGGCACCTACTCCTACGGCGCCGACAGGTCCTTCCAGGCGCAGGGCCCACCATCCAGTCCCGCAGCCTTCGTCAGCGATGTCAACACCGACGGGGCGCGGCTCAACGCCTCGATCGACCCCAACGGGGGCGACACCTCCTATCGCTTCGAGTACGCGAGCCTGCCGGAGTTCGAAGCGAACGGCTTCGCGGGCGCCGAGAGCGCCCCGCTGCTCGGCGCGCCGGCGGGTGGGAACCTCGGCATCCAGGACGTGAGCCAGGTGATCACGGGCCTCGAGCCCGACACCGCCTACGTGTACCGGGTCGTCGCCACCAACGCCAACGCGAGCGCGACGAGCGCGACCCACAGCTTCAAGACCTTTCCGACCAACCCGACCTCCGACCCGTGCGTCAACGCCCACGTCCGCCAGCAGACCGAAGCCGCCCTTCTGCTCGACTGCCGCGCCTACGAGCTGGTCTCGGCGGCGAACGCGGGCGGCTATGACGTCGAGTCGGACCTCGCCGCCGGGCAGGCGCCACTGCCGGCCTACCCCGCCGCCAGCGACCGACTCCTCTACTCGCTGCACTTCGGAGTCGTCCCGGGCATCGCCGGCAGCCCCACCAACCATGGCCGCGATCCTTACCTGGCACATCGCGGCGCCGAGGGCTGGTCGACCGAATACGTCGGTCTGCCCGCCGACGGGATGGCCCAGGCCGGCCCGTTCGGGTCGCCGCTGCTGGCGGCGGATCCGACGCTCCATGTCTTCGCCTTCGGCGGGGCCGGCATCTGCAACCCGTGCTTCGCCGACGGCTCGACCAACATCCCCCTGCGCCAGCCCGGCGGAGCGATCGTCAAGGGCATGGCGGGCGCCTTCGAACCGGTCGCCAACCCCGAAGGGCGGATCGCCGACCCCTTCTCCGGCGACGGCACGCACTTCGTCTTCGGCTCCCGGCAGCCGTTCGAGCCCGGCGCCGAAGAAGGGGTGCTTTCGATCTACGAGCGCGACCTCGTCAGCGGCATCACTCGAGTGGTGTCGACGCTGCCCGAAGGGGAACCGATCGGCGACGAGGTCAGCGAGCTGGCTCTCTCCAGCGACGGCTCGCGCGTCCTGCTTGGCAGTCGAACCGCGGTCGACGGCGCCGGCAACGAATACGCTCACCCCTACATGCACATCGACGGCGTCGGGTCGGTCGACCTGACGCCGAACGCCGGCGAAGGCGTGCTCTTCGACGGCATGAGCGCGGACGGCCACAGGGTCTTACTGACCAGCCACGAGCAGCTGGTCGAAGCCGACAGCGACCACAGCGCCGACGTCTACGAAGCGAACGTCGACGCCGCCGGCGCGCTCAGCCTGCGGCTGGTATCGACCGACTCCGAAGGGGAACCGCGCAACGACGATTCCTGCCGACCCCCTGGGACCGTCGACAACGCCGCCTGGAATTCGGCCACGGCGACCTCTACCGGCCCTGACTGCGGCGCCCTGGCCTTCGCCGGCGGCGCGGGCGTCGCCCCCGACGGCGACCTCTACTTCCTCAGTCCCGAGCGCCTCGACGGGGAACGTGGGGTCAAGAACCAGCCCAACCTCTACTACGTCAAAGCCGGCGCCAGCCCCCGCTTCGTCTCGCTGGTCGATTCCAGCCTCTCCCGGCCTGCGAAGCCGGCGGCGAGCCACCCGACCGTCAACGCGAAATTCGCCCTCGGCTTCGGCGGCGCCACCGGGGTGGCCGTCGACGCCGGCGGCTCGGTCTACGTCCTCGACGCCAAAAACAACGCCGTGCGCAAATTCAAGCCATCGGGGGAAGCCGACAACTTCACCGCCGGCGGCAACGCGGGAACGAACAAACTCACCGGCAAAGACGCCCCCACCGGCACCTTCTCCGAGGAAGCCGCCAGCCCCACCCAGATCGCCGTCGACCGGGACAACGGGTACCTCTACGTCCCCGACCTCAAACACAACGTCGTCGACCGCTTCACGACCGCGGGCACCTACCTCTCGCAGCTGAGCGTCTCCCAGCCGGTCGCGGTGGCCGTCGCCCCGTCGAGCGGGAACGTCTACGTGGCCAGCGGAACCGGCGGCGTCCAGGTCTTCACCGCGGCGGGGGCGCCGGTGAGCGGACTGCCGATCAACGCGACCTCGCTCGCGGTCGACAGGGCCGGCACGATCTACGCCACCCACGAAGGGGCGGCGAAGTCCTACGACGCCCTGGGGTCGCCCACCGGGCAGCTGGTCGCCAGCGGCGCCAGTGGCGTCGCGGTCGACATCTCCGGCGAATACCCCTACGACGGCGACGTCTACGTCGACGAGGAAAACCAGATCGCCGTGTTCGACTCCGCCGGCAGCCCTCTCACCACCTTCGGCGGCGACGTCCTCACCGCCTCGACGGGGCTTGCCGTCGCCGCCAACCACCACGTCTACGCGCCGCCGATCGCGACCCGGCTGGCCGAGTTCGGCTTCGCTGATCCGCCCTACCCCGAGATCGAGGACCCGGCCGTGCTCCACGCCATCGGCCAGAGCGCCAGCCGCGACCCGGCCGACTTCCAGGTCGCACCCGACGGGCGGTTCGCCGTCTTCTCGACGCGCCTGCCGCTGAGCGGATATGAAAACGACGCCCACTCGGAGATCTACCGTTACGACGCGGAGGGGGACAAGCTCGACTGCGTCTCCTGCATCCCGAGCGGGGCGATCACCAGCAGCGACACCTCTCTCTCCTCCTACGGCCTCAACCTCAGCGACGACGGCCGCGTCTTCTTCACCTCGGGGGAGCCGCTGGTGCTGCGAGACACCAACGCCAGGAAGGACGCCTACGAGTGGGAGGCGGGCACGGTCGACCTGATCTCGACCGGCGCGAGCCCAGCCGACTCCGGCCTGCTCACGGTCAGCGCCGACGGCCGGGACGCATTCTTCTTCACCCGCCAGGTGCTCGTGCCGTCCGACCAGAACGGCGGTCAAATGAAGATCTACGACGCCCGTGCGGAAGGCGGCTTCCCCTTCCTCCCGGCCCGCCTGCCGTGCGCCGCCTCCGACGAGTGCCACGGGCGGGGCACCGCGCCTCCGGAGCCGTCCCCGATCAACACGATCACCGGCGCCGGCACGCGCTTGGCGGCGCCGGCGAAAACGACCTGCAGGCGCGGCTACCAAAAGCGCCACGGTCGCTGTACGAAAACTACGAAAAAACCCAAGCGGCATCGTCATGGCACCGGGGGGAAGAGGCGATGAGCCGCCGGATCCCAGGCTGGGCAATCGTCGCATGCGTGGCTCTCGCGGCCAGCCCGGGCGTTGGCGGAATCGCCCGCGCGAGCGAGCCGATCGCCTCCTTCGCGGTGGAAACGTCGAATGTCCAGGCCGGAGCCCACCCCGACCTCAGCGCCTCATTCGAGCTGGAAAGCCCGGGCCAGCCGGAGGTCGCGAAGAACATCGTCGTCAACATGCCGGAGGGGGTGTTCGGCAACCCGGGCGCCGTCACCCGCTGCAGCTCCGCCGACTTCGCACTCAATGAATGCGGCTCGGGCTCCCAGGTCGGGTTGATCACCGTCTACGCGAGCTACGAAGGCAACGAACACTTCCTGCTCGGCACCGCCCCCCTCTACGACCTGCAGGCGGAGAGCTCGGATCAAACCGCTCTGCTCGCCTTCGTGGCGCCGACGGTCAACGTGCCCGTCTCGGTCCCGGTGTCCGTTCGCACCAGCTCCGACTACGGCCTGCGGCTGACCATCTCCGGCATCCCGCAGCTGATCCCACTCGCCCTGGCCCAGGCCGAATTCTGGGGCTTTCCCGCCGAAACGAGCCACGACGTCGACCGCTTCTATCCGGGCTCGCCCGGCGCACCCCCCGGCTGTCCGGGCCTGGTGGATGCCGGCTGCCTGACGGTGCCGCACGCCAACGCGGGTGAGATCGTCCGTCCCTTCATCGACAACCCCACCGTGTGCACAGGGCAGCCGCTGCCGGTCTCGCTGGAAGTCCGGACGTACCAGGACCCGGCGCATTCCTCGACCCGGAGCGCCGACTACCCGGCGACGACAGCCTGCGAGAAGGAGAAGTTCGATCCCGTCTTCAGCGTCGGGCTCACGACCGACGAGACCGACTCCCCCTCGGGCCTCGACCTGCAGCTCGAGGCCGACCAGTTCCTCGACATCGCACCCACCCCCTCGGAGCTTCGCTCAGCCACCGTCACCCTGCCCGAGGGCCTCTCGATCAACCCCGACGCCGCCGACGGGCAGAGCGCCTGCACCGACGCCCAGGCCGACTTCGGCTCCGAGGGCCCGGCCAACTGCCCCGACAACTCGAAGATCGGCACCGTCGAGGTCCACACGCCGGCCCTGGAAGGTCCCCTCACCGGCTCCCTCTTCATCGGCGAACCGAAGCCCGGCGACCAGTACCGCCTGTTCATGGTCTTCGAAGGCTTCGGCATCCACGCCAAGCTCTTCGCCTCGGTCAAGCCCGACCCCCAGACCGGGCAGCTGACGATCAGCCTGGAAGATCTGCCGCAGGTTCCCTTCGAGGAGTTCGACCTGCACCTGTTCGCCTCCGACCGCGGCTTGGTCGCGACGCCGACCCGCTGCCGTGTCTACGCCGCCGCCGCCGACTTCACCCCCTGGAACGGCGTTCTCGCGCCTCAGCACTCCGCTCCCTTCGTCAGCCTCACCTCCGGTCCCGGCGGCTCCGAATGCCCGGGCCAGACCCGCCCCTTCCACCCGCGTCTGGTCGCCGGCACCTCCAACCCGCTCGCCGGTGCCTTCAGTGCCTTCCACCTAAAGCTCGACCGCGACGACGGCGACCAGTTCCTCAAAGACCTGAACTTCAAAATGCCCCCCGGCTTCACCGGCTCCCTGCGGGGGATCAGCTACTGCCCCGAGGCGCAGATCGCCGCTGCCGCCCAGAACCTGGGTCGCTCAGAGCAGAGCTTTCCCTCCTGCCCGGCTTCCTCCTTCATCGGCACCACCAACGTCGCCGCCGGACCGGGGAGCCATCCCTTCCACGCGGTGGGGAGGATGTATCTGGCTGGGCCGCTGAACGGCGCCCCGCTCTCCCTGGCTGCGATCACCCCGGCCCTGGCCGGTCCCTATGACTACGGCGTCGTCGTCGTGCGGGTTGCCCTGCACGTCGATCCCCTGACCGCCCAGGTCACCGCCGCCTCTGATCCGATGCCCCAGATCGTCGGCGGCATCCCGATCCGGATGCGCTCGATCCAGGTCAACATCGACAAGCCCAACTTCACGATCAACCCGACCAACTGCAACCCGCTCTCGGTCGATTCTCAGGGGATCGGCGCCGAAGGCAGCCTCACCGACTTCTCCTCTTACTTCCAGGTCGTCAACTGCGCCGCCCTGCCCTTCAAACCGAAGATGACGATCGCCCAGCTTGGGGGCAAAAAGCAGACCAAGCGCTCCAAGGACCCGAGCCTTCGCTTCGACCTCAACACTCGCCCCGGCGACGCCAACATCAAATCGGTCGCGGTCACCCTGCCGACCGCCTTCTCGGTCGACCAGCGCCACCTCGGCAACATCTGCTCCAAAGCCGAGCTCGCATCGAAACTGTGCGCCGGCAGGCAGGCGATCGGCACCGTCGAAACGACCACCCCGCTTCTGGACCAGCCCTTGAAAGGCCCCGCCTACGCGGTCTCCGGCTACGGCATCCTGCCCCACATCGTCTTCATCTTGGCCGGCCAGGTGGTGCTCCTGCCCGAAGCCGAAAGCTCCTCGGTCAAGGGCCACCTTCGGACCGTCGTCCCGGTCGTCCCCGACGCCCCGATCGGCCACTTCCGCCTCACCCTGTTCGGCGGCTCGCAGGGCTACATCACCAACACCGAAAGCCTCTGCGCGGTGAAGACCACGACGGTGGTCGAATACACCGCCCAGAACGGCCGCAAGCTGCGGCAGAAGGTGGCGCCGAAGACGGCGTGCCCAAAGGCCGGTCGCCAGCTCAAACGGCATCGTCGTCACGCCGGTCGCTGAGCGAGATACCTTGGCCCTGGCCCGCAGCGGAGGGTTGCGCCGGACAGTCTCCGAGCGTGAGCGAGCGGCGCTGGAGCAGCGTCTGCAGGATCGCCGCTCCGAGATCGAGCAGGTGGCATTCGACCGGGTCGAGGCGATCGCGAGTCCGGGCGACGCGACGGAACCCGAACAGGCCGAGGGCCTGCGCAACGCCATCTCGGCGGCTCTCGACTATTCGCTGACAACGGCGAGGGAAGGGGAGGCCCCCTCCCGCATTCCCAGCGCCCTGCTCGCGCAGGCGCGCGTCGCTGCCCGTGACGGGATCAAGCTAGACCTGCTGCTGCGGCGGTACTTCGCCGGGCACACGCTCTTCTGCGACTTCCTGGCCGAGGAGGCGGAGAGCTGCGGCCTTTCCACGGGCTCGTTGAAGTATCTGCTGAGGTTGCAGGCCGCCACCTGCGACCGGCTGCTGGCGGCAGCCAGCGAGGAGTACGTACGCGAGGCGAAGAAGCTGCGGACGTCGACGGACCAGCGTGGGTTCGAACGGGTCAGCAGACTCCTCGCGGGGGAGCTGGTCGACGTCTCTCAGCTCGGCTACGAGATCGACGCCCACCACGTTGGGATCGTCGCAAAGGGCCCGGGTGCCTCAGCGACGATCAGGGGGCTGGTGCAAACGGTCGATCAGCTCGCCCTCGTCGTCCACCGCGACCACACGGTCTGGGCCTGGCTCGGCGGCCGCCGAGCTCCTGACCCGAAGCAGCTCCAGCACCATCTCCCGTCCAGCCGGCCCGGCGAGCTGACCGTCTCCCTCGGCGAGCCGGCCGAGGGTCTCGCGGGCTGGCGGCTCACTCACCGTCAGGCGAAGGCCGCACTGTCGGTGGCGCTGCGCCTGCGCCAGGGCTCCATACGCTACGCCGACGCTGTGCTGAAGGCAGCTATCCTCGAAGACGATCTGCTCGCCACCTCGCTCCGACGCCTCTTCCTGTCCCCCATAGCGAGCGAGCCTCAGCGAGGTTTGGTGCTGCTGGAAACGGTCCGCGCCTATTTCGCCTCCGAGCACAACGTCTCCTCGGCCGCCGCCTCCCTTGGCGTCAGTCGTCAGGCGGTAGCGCGACGTCTGCGCACCGTCGAGGAGAAGCTTGGGCCACTGGGGGAATGCCGGTCGGAGCTCGAGCTCGCTCTCATGCTCGATGAGCTCGAACCGCTGAGTAGCAGGGAGGATCAAAGCGGTAACACTATGTGACGTGTGACTTCGCGTGGCAGCCAAATTGTCACGACAGGAGGCATTGCCTCTTTGTTTTGATCGAGCGGGGGGACTTTCCCCTGAAACTCGGCCCTGGATGACGCTCGGCGTCCCAGGAAAGGGAGGCAAAGATGAGATACGCAAAGACGGCATTGGCCGTGCTTGCCGCGGTACTCGCGATGACGGCGATCGCCGGCGCTAGCTCGGCTTCGGCCGCGACCGTCCTGTGTGATAACCCGGAAACGCCCTGTTTGGCGAAATACACGGCGCCAAGCGGCAGCCCGTTCGCCTGGATCGTCAACCCCGTCGAAGAACATTCGGGAACCTCGTTCAAAATCGGGAGTTATGAATGCAACCACGTCTACACCGTCGCTCACACCAGCACCGAAGGCGGCAACCCATTACTGGGCAACGTCGTAGAACCGTCGCTTATGGAAGGCTGCAAGTTCGGAGGGATGTCGAATAGCTGCAGCGCGGCGTCGATGAACGCCGCGCCGATCTCGATCAGCGCCACCGGTGGCGGTGACGGTACGGTCACCTACGGGACGGCCAGCAACCCGCTGTCGATCTCGCTCAGCTGCCACTACGAAAAAGAAGAATGGACGTGTGTCTGGAACAGCACCGGCGCCGCATTCAAACTCTCCGGCTCACCCGTCAGGAAAGTGACAGCCGAAAAAGTGCCGCTCACCCGAGTCTCGGGTTCCACGTTCTGGTGCCCGAGTTCGCCGACGATGAGCGTCACCGCGGATCACATCGGTTCCGGGCCTTTCATCTCGAGTTCTACTCTCACCGTCCTGTGTGATAACCCGGAAACGCCCTGTTTGGCGAAATACACGGCGCCAAGCGGCAGCCCGTTCGCCTGGATCGTCAACCCCGTCGAAGAACATTCGGGAACCTCGTTCAAAATCGGGAGTTATGAATGCAACCACGTCTACACCGTCGCTCACACCAGCACCGAAAGCGGCAACCCATTACTGGGCAACGTCGTAGAACCGTCGCTTATGGAAGGCTGCAAGTTCGGAGGGATGTCGAATAGCTGCAGCGCGGCGTCGATGAACGCCGCGCCGATCTCGATCAGCGCCACCGGTGGCGGTGACGGTACGGTCACCTACGGGACGGCCAGCAACCCGCTGTCGATCTCGCTCAGCTGCCACTACGAAAAAGAAGAATGGACGTGTGTCTGGAACAGCACCGGCGCCGCATTCAAACTCTCCGGCTCACCCGTCAGGAAAGTGACAGCCGAAAAAGTGCCGCTCACCCGAGTCTCGGGTTCCACGTTCTGGTGCCCGAGTTCGCCGACGATGAGCGTCACCGCGGATCACATCGGTTCCGGGCCTTTCATCTCGACGATCTAACGCGGCAGCGTCATAGAGTCACGACACTGGGGCCCGCCTACACGGCGGGCCCCAGTCCTTGACGCCCCGATGCTCTGGCAGGCTTCGGCCGGTGCGGTACACTGGCGTTCCCCGTTCGAGCTTCCGAGCTGGGCCATTCTGTGCATACGACGGCCTTACATCTCCTGAGCCTGGGATTGCTGGGAGGGAGGAGGTGCGAGGCTAGGTGAGGCATCGCGCGGCCCTTGCCGCCTCGGTCGGCGTCGTTCTCGGCTGCGCGGCGCTGGGCGTGATCGGGCTGGGGATCGAGGGGAAGCTCAACCCGTTATCCCTCGAGGTTTCCGGGACCGACGCGGCGAAGGGAGAAGCGCTGGCCGCGTCGCGCTTCGGCGACTCCTCGCCCTTCGCGATCCTGCTGCGAGGGCCAGCGCCCGCGCTCGACCGGCAGGGTCCGACCCTGGTGAGGGCGCTGCGGCGGCTGCCCACGGTGACCGTGATATCCCCCTGGGACCGCGGCACGGTGGCCGCCCTGCGGCCGGCGGCGGGCAGGGCCCTGATCCTCGCCGATTTTCACGTTCCCCTCGACGAGGCGGTGAGAGCGACCGCTCCATCGCTTGAACGCATTCTGGAACGCCGAATCACTCCACCTGTCAGCGCCACCCAGTCCGGCTTCGCCGACGTCACCCGGGCGCTGCAGGAGGAATCGCTGCGGACGACCGAGCGGGCGGAGCTGCTGGCGGCGCCGCTGCTGATCCTGATCCTGCTGCTCGTCTTCCGTTCGGTCGTCGCGGCGGCGATCCCGCTCGCCTTCGGAGCTCTGACCGTGCTCGCCGGCCGCGGCGCCCTCGCCCTGCTCAGCTCGGCGATGACCGTCGACTCGCTGGCCCTGGTCGTCTGCACGATGATGGGCCTGGCGCTGGGGGTCGACTACTCGCTGCTGATCGTCTCGCGCTTCCGCGAAGAGCTGGCGGAGGGGGGGACCCCTCTCGAAGCCGCGGCGCGCACCCGGGCCAGCGCCGGCCGCACGGCGGTCTTCGCCGGCGGCACCTTCCTCGTCGCGATCCTCCTCTCGGCCTTCCTGCAGCCCGGTTCGCTGCTGCTCTCGATCGCGATCGCGGCGGCGGTGGTCACCGCGATCAGCGTCGTGATCGCCGTTGTGGCCCTTCCCGGCCTGCTGGCGCTGCTCGGGCCGCGGATCAACGCCCTGCCGATCGGCCGCGGCGGGGAGCGTCCTGGGCGCTCCCGGATCGCCACCTTCGCGGCGACGGCGCTGCGTCGTCCCGCCTTTGCCGCCCTGGTCATCACCGTCCCGCTTGTCCTGCTCGCCGCCCCGGCGCTGGCCTTCCGCACCGGCGCCCCGGGCATTGACGAGCTGCCTACTTCCAACGACGCCCGCCAGAGCGCCGAAGCGATCGACCGCGCCGTCGGGCCCGGCTGGGAGGCGCCCTTCGTTCTCGTCGCGGCGACGGATTCCGGGCCGATCACGACCCCGGGCCGCCTGGCGCTGCTCGGGCGCTGGCAGCGGCGGATCGCCGCCGAGCCGGGGGTGAGGGCGGTGATCGGGCCGGCTCCGCTGGCGCGCCGGGCGGCACCGCTGCGGCGACTCGGGGAGCGACTCACCGCGAACGGAAGCCAGGGTGTCGGACGACTAGGCCAGGTCGGCCCGGGGCTGCGCCGCGCCGCCTCCGCCGTCTCGCGCCTGCGGGCCGGCCTGGCCCGGGCGGCCGCGGGCAGCGGCCTGCTCGGCGAGGGCGCCGGCAGGGCGCAGCAGGGCGCCGGCCTGATCGCCGGTGGCCTGGCCCGCGCGGCGGCAGGCGGCGAGCGCGCGAGCGGGGCAATCGACCGGCTCGCCGAAGGCACGGAAAAGCTCAACGACGCCCAGCGCAAGACGGCCGTGGGGACCCTGACCCTGCAGCTGGGCCTGCGCTCGCTGCTGCCGCGGTTGCGCGGCAACGGCCTGGCGCGGGCGCGTCAACTCGCCTCCGATCTGGCTGGCGAGGCGCGAACGGACCCCTCCCTCCGCCGGCAGGCGCGGCAGGCTCGCACCCTCGCCCGGGCGCTCGCCTCGGCCCGTGACGAAGTGCGGCGACTGCGCGGCATCGCCGACCGGGTCAACGGCGGCCTCAACCGCATCGTCGCCGGCGGGCGGCGGCTCGACGGCGGGGTCGGCCAGCTCTCCGAAGCCGCCAGCGGGCTGAGCGGCGGCCTCCGCCGGCTGGGCGCCGGGACGGACCGTCTCGCCGGCGGCCTCACCGGGCTGCAGGCGGGGGCTGGCGCCCTCGGCGAGCACCTGGCCGAGGGCTTCCGGCGCTCGCGACCGTTGGAAGCGGGTCTGCGCCGCGCCGGCGTCCGGGTCACGGCGGCGGCGGCGCCACTCGTGCGCGGCGCCAAACGCCTGCGCCGCGAATCCCCCAGGCTTTTCGACTCCGGCTACTTCGTCCTCTCCGCCCTCGACGGCGCCTCGCCGGAGCGCCGCGCGCTCGCCGGCGAGGCGATTGACGTCGACTCCGGCGGCCAGGCGGCGCGGATGCTCGTGATTCCCGACTACGGGTTCAACACCGCCGGCTCGGAAGCGGTGGGTCGGAGGCTGGCGGCGAGCGCGGATCGGCTCGGGCGCCGAGGCCACTTCCAAACCGGTGTCACCGGCGGCGCCGCCACCGTCAACGAATACGGCAGGGTGACGAGGGAGCGGATCCCCGTGGTGATCGCCGCGGTGATCCTGATCACTTTCCTGATGCTGGTCGCGGTGCTGCGGGCGCCGCTGCTGGCGGCGCTGGCGGTCGTCCTCAACCTGGCCTCGGTCGCCGCTGCGGTGGGCGTGTTGTCGCTGATTTGCCGGGTCCCCGCCGGCTACCCGCTCGGCGGCCACCCCTATGTGGACACGGTCGGCGCGGCGGGCATCTTCGGCATCACCTTCGGCCTCTCGATCGACTACGCGGTCTTCCTGCTCGCCCGGATGCGCGAGCGCTACGACCGCGATGGCGACAACCGGGCGGCGATCGCATTCGGTCTCGAGAGGACCGCGGGGGTGATCACCGGCGCAGCGGCGATCATGGCCGCCGTCTTCGTCTCCTTCGCGATCGCCCCGATCGCG
Organism: uncultured Actinomycetes bacterium; assembly: GCA_963699125.1. Classification (GTDB taxonomy): domain Bacteria; phylum Actinomycetota; class Thermoleophilia; order Solirubrobacterales; family 70-9; genus VAYN01. The sequence continues at coordinate 1,589,556 of OY969417.1, read as the reverse complement.
ACGGTCAGCCAGATGGGGGTCGGGTTGACGGTGGCGATCCTGCTCGACGCGACCGTGGTCCGCATCGTTCTGCTTCCGGCGCTGATGCTGCTGCTCGGCGATCGGGTCTGGCGAACACCCCCGTGGTTGGACCGTCTGCTGCCCGACCTGACCGTGCACAGCGCCGGCTCCCCTGCGCGACAGGCGCCAGAAAAGGGCATTGCATAGCGCTAAGCTGAAGCTGCTGCTCAGGCGCTGACTGGGAAGTTGCGCGAGGAAACAGGGAAAGGTTGGATGGGACGAAGCGCTGCGGTCGTCATGGTCGCGATGCTGCTCTTGGCCCTCGCGGCAGGCCCGGTGCCGGCCGCGGAGGCGCCGACGCGGAACGATTACGTCTCGGAACTGGAGGCGATCTGCAAGCCGGATGTAAAGGCCACGCAGCGGGCGATGAAGGGCGTGCGCGACGACGTCCGGGCCGAACGCGACGCGGTGGCGGCCGCCAAGTTCGCCCGCGGCGCGACGATCTTCGGCGGCACGGTCGCCGCGATGGCGCCGGTTCCGCGGCCCCCGGCGGACCTCGCGCGGCTCAGGGACTGGTTCCGGTACCTCGAGCGCCAGGAGGACTACCTGGGGCAGATCACCGCCCACCTCCGCGCCGGCCGCACGATCAAGGCCCAGCGCGCCACCGCGCGCTTCATCCACAATGGGAACCTGGCCAACAACGTGGTGCTGGCCTTTGGCTTCAACTACTGCAGCTTCAGGTTCTCGAGGTTCGGATGAGATGAGACGGGCGACGGCGATCCGCCTCGCGGTCGCCTCCCTGGTACTCCTCGCCCTGCTCGGCGGCGCTCTCGCCTACGCGGAACGGGCCCAGAAGGGCGCGCTGATCGTCTCGCTGAACGGCGGCATCAGCCCGCTGAAGCTGCCGCGTGACCGGCCGGCTCCGGTGGCAGTGCACCTCGCCGGTGGGATCGAGACCAGCGACGACTCGCCGCTGCCGCGGGTGAACTGGATTCGGCTCGAACTCGCCTGGCGGGGCCGCCTCGACACGCGCGGCCTGCCGGTCTGCCCGCGGGCGCGGCTGAAGAGCAGCGACAGCGAGCACGCCCTCGAGGCCTGCGAGGGGGCACGGGTCGGCCAGGGGACGCTCTTCGCCAAGATCTTCGTCCCGAACCAGGCGCCGTTCGGGGTCCACGCCCGGCTCCTCGCCTTCAACGGCAAGACGAAGGCGGGCCGGCCGGCAGTCTGGGTGCACGCCTACTCCACCAACCCGCCCATCTCCTTCGTCCTCCCCTTCACGGTGCGCCACCAGCCCGGCGCCTTCCGCACGGTGCTGGTCTCGACGATCCGGCGTTCGGTCGGGCCATGGCCCCACGTCGCCAGCTTCCAGATCACGGTCTCGCGCGACTTCACCTATCGCGGCAAGAGGCACAGCTACCTGACCGCGTCCTGTCCGGTGCCGCGCAGGTTCACCGCCGGCTTCCTCTCCCTCGCGCGCGCCACCTACACGTTCGCCGACGGCCGACGGCTGCACCCGCAGGTCGTGCGCAGCTGCCGCGTGCGCTAATTCAAGAACGTCTAGGTACGTGACCAGCCCCTTTTTTGAAGGGATTTGGCGCTTTGAAAAGGGCCAGGCACGTGCGAGTCGAGCTAAATATGGTCTGTTAATGTTCTCGTTTCTGCAGGCGGGAGACGGACAGAGCCTCGAGGAGTTCGAGCGGGCGCTCGCCGATCTGCACGCGCCTGTTGCACGGGCCTGCAGCGATAACGACGAGTGGCCGGCGAAGGTCGCGGCGGCGGTCTACGCGGTCCTCGATTTCGCCGTCGCCCATCCCACCGCGGCACGGACTCTGACGATCGAACCGACCGCGCGAGGGGTGGAAGGCGGCAGCCCCTACCCCGAGATGATCGAAGGCTTCGCCAAGCAACTCGACCTCGTGGCTCCCCGCGAGCGGCGGCTTCCGGGTGCGACGGACGTCGCCCTGGTCGGCGGGATCGCCAGGATCGTCGGCGGCTACCTGCGTTCGGCGCGTATGGACCGTCTCGTCGATCTCGGACCCGAGCTGGTTCAGTTCGCCCTGCTGCCGTACCTCGGCTTCGCCGAGGCCAAGCGCTGGTCGGAGCGCCCAGGGTCGATCGCCTCGCCGGACCGCGCTTAGCGCGCGGTTGCCTGCCGTGCGTGGCGACGCCCGAACTCCGCGATCGCCGCCTCCAGCGAGTCGCGCGTGAAGTCCGGCCAGAGCTCGTCGCGGAAAACCAGCTCCGCGCACGCGGCCTGCCAGAGCAGGTAATTGGAGAGCCGGCGCTCGCCGCCGGTGCGGATCACCAGCTCCGGATCGTGCATGTCGGGCGCGTAGAGGCAGGCCCGGAACTCCTCCTCGGTGCTGCCGTCGAACCTCTCGGCGGCGGCGAGGATCTCGCCCCTTCCCCCGTAGTTGAAGGGCACGACGAAGGTGATGACGTCGTTCGCGGCGGTCAGCCGCTCTGCCCACTCCATTCTCTCGACCAGCCCCCTCGGCACCGGGCTGCCGCGCTCGCCGATGAAGCGCAGTCGCACGCCTTCGCGGTGGAGCTCGGGGGTGACGCGATCGATGTACTCGACCAGCAGGTCGATCAGCCCCTGCACCTCCTGCGCGGAGCGAGCCCAGTTCTCGGTCGAGAAGGCGTAGACCGTCAGCTCGCGGACCCCGAGCTCCGCCGCGTCGCGCAGGCGGTCGCGGACCGTTTCGGCGCCCGCCCGGTGACCGGCCCCCACCGGCAGCCCCCGCCGGTGCGCCCAGCGCCCGTTGCCGTCGGTGATGATCGCGACGTAGCGGGGGGCCTCAGACACGGTGGCGAAGCCGCATCGTGGTTCGCAGCAGCCGCGCGGTGCCACCGGAGGATTCGAGCACGCGATCGGCCTGCGCCGCGAACCCGTTGCCGGCCGCCGGGTCACTCAGGTAGAAGCCGGCCACGCCGGCGACGATCGCGTCGTGACGCCGCCGCCGCCGCAACCTGGCCGTCGCCGCCCGCGCCTGCTCGGCGATGAAGGCCAGCCGCCCACCGGCGTCGGCGTCGCTGTCGTAGTAGCGCATGTAGTTGTGCTCGCCGGAGGCGTCGTCCTCCGCTCGGTCGACCAGGTCGTCGAGCAGCACGGTCATCGCCCCGATCGCGGGGAAGTAGGCGGCGTCGACCAGCTCGGCCTGCTCGGCGCTGGTCTGCGGGTCCGCGGCGGCGGCGATCAGCGCGTGCGCGGCGACGGAGGAGCTCGCTCCGGCCGCCACCTCCCACCACAGGTACCCGGGTGGGCCCTGCGCCCGTTCCGCCCAGTCGCGCAGGCCGGCGCCCCCGTTCACGGCATGGGCGTGAGTGTGGCTCTGTGCCTCCCCGCAACGTCTTGCCGCCCGTTGCACGACGGGCCGCACGGCCTCGATCGCCGGCAGGGCGGCGATCTCCTCCTGGCAGGCGGCGACCAGGCGCGCCAGGTAGCCACCGTCCTCGCTCCGCGGGTAGGCGCGGTACCAGTCCGATCGCTCAGCGCCCGGCGAGACCGCCTCGCTCAGCGCCCGGTGCAGGGCCAGCCCCGCCGCGAGGGAGTCTTCCAACGGCTGCTCTCCCAACGTGTCCAGGTAGTCGACCGCGGTCTGCAGCGCGGTCATCGCCCGCAGCGCCCGATCCCGCTGTTCCCGGGGCGCGAGGATCGCGAAGACCCCGGTCGCCTCGGCGTTGGCCTGCTTGTCGCGCAGCGCCGAGAGGGCCGCCCCGCGCAAAACGGGGTCGGGAATGGAGGCAGCCACCTCGCTCCAGCGGCGCAGCTCGCCGTGGACACGGGGCACGATCGCGCTCCGGTGCGTCGCCAGAGCGGAGATCGCTGCGAACCCATCCAATGCCGGAGCCATTCCCAATGTTACTGCGCCCCTTCAACCTCGGTCCATGAACGTTCCGGTTCTTAGAACCTTACCGCACTGGGACGGGGCGGTTGGCGCCAGAGCCCGCTGTGGGGGCAGAAGGGGAGGTCACATTGGACCTGTTATCGACTTCTTCGGTAAGCCGAAATCTGCTCTATAGCCCTTTTTGGCGAGTAAAGTTAAACGAGGTCTTGACAAACTGGTCTGATCATGTTCTTATTTAGAACAGATGCGGGAGCGCGTTCAGCGCGACTCGCAAACCGACTGGTCGGGAGGGGTCCGCATCGTCCATTCCCTGTACGGCGTGGTCCCATTTGACGTAACCGCTGAAGGCCCGGGGGATCCTTCCCAGTCCTCCGGGTCTTAGCGCAGGGCTTATCGGACAGATCAGTGCTGCGATGAACGAGAACGGCGACGAAAACGGCTGGAGGTTGCCGAGCGGGCGGCACAGATTGCCGCGCGATGTCGTCGCGACGCACCAGCGGACGCGGCTGCTCTCAGCGGCGGCGGACGCGGTCGCGGAGCAGGACTACGCGACGCTCGCGGTGCGGCACATCGTCGAGCGGGCCGGGGTATCTCGCGCCACCTTCTACGAGCAGTTCGAGGATCTACGGGACTGCGTCGTCGCCGCCTACGGAGATGCTCTGGAGCGACTCGTCCAGGCTGTCTCAGGTGCCTGTGCGTCTCAGCGCGACTGGCCAGAGGGGGTCGCGGCTGCGGTGAACGCCGGCCTCGAGTTCGCCACCAGCGCGCCCGCTCAAGCGCGACTGCTGGTGATCGGCAGCGGCGGCGTCGATCAGCGGCTCGCGCGGCTGGGACTGGCCGCCTCCGACCAGCTGGCCGGCCTGCTGCGCCGCGGCCGCGAGCGCTCGCCGGAAGCGATCGCGCTGCCGGACCTCGTCGAGCACGCCCTGATCGGCGGGGTCATCTCGATCGTCGGCACGCGGCTGATCGATGGCAAAGCCGACCGCCTGCAGGAGCTGAAACCCGAACTGGTCGAGCTCCTGCTCACGCCGTATCTCGGTGACCAGGACGCGCGACGGTTCGCTCTGGCGTCCTAGTCGACGACGATCTTGCCGTGCATGAAGGGGTGGATCTTGCAGTGGTAGGCGAAGGTTCCCTTGCGGCCGAAGCGGACCGCGACCGACCGGCCCGGCTTGATCCGGCCGGTGTCGAAGCTGCCCCTGCGCGTCGCCGTGTGCGCGGTGCCGCTCGAGTTGGAGAAGACGACCTTGGATCCCACCCCGATCGTCAGTTTCGGCGGGTGGTAGGCGAAGTTGTCGATGTCGACCGTCGACGAGCGGCTCGCCTCCGCCGAGGTGCCGTCGGCGGAGGCGATGCCGCCGTGGATGGCAGCCAGCACCAGCCCGAGGGCGACGACCGCGAGAGCCACCCCGGTCACCCGCCACCCCCGCCGAAAGCCTGAAATCGCCATCATCGGGCAGGGATACGGAGCGCCCCTTGCCAGGGTTCAAACCTCGTTCATAATCCCGGGGCACCGGCTGGACCCGGGCGGTTAGCTCAGTTGGGAGAGCACCTCCCTTACAAGGAGGGGGTCACTGGTTCGAGCCCAGTACCGCCCATCGAGATGCGATTCCGCAAGGCACTGGCCCCGATTACTGCCCTGGCGTTCCTCGGGCTGCCGGGCGCGACGCCGGCACTCGCGGCTCAGCCGTGCGGGCGGCCGGTCGTCGCGGGCGGGACCAGGGCCAGGGTGGCGACCAAGCGGGTCGGCTGCGAGCTGGGGCGCGAGGTCGCGACGATCTACTACGAACGGTTGAGCGGCGGCGATCACTGGGACGGAAGGGGCGGCAACGGCGCCATCTTCTACGCGATCCGGGGCTTCCGCTGCTTCACTGGCCTGGGCGGGACCCAGATGTTCTGCCGTTCCGCCGCTCGCCTGGTCCTCGCCTCGACCAGGCCGGAAGACCGCCCGGCGGGTTGGGCCAGGCCGGGCTGATCCAGCGGGCGGGGCTCAGGTCGCGCCCGCGCCCAGCTCTGGCGTGGCGGTGCCGCCGCGCAGGCGCTCGCCCTTGGTCACCACGTCGAAGAAAACGTCGTTGCGGCCGCGGCGCATCTGGCGGGGGAACAGGTGCCGGGCGCGGCGGTGCGCGGCGGCGATCGAGCGGAAGCCGGTCTCGTGGGCGCCGCTCCAGCGGATGCCGAAGATCTCCCGCACCCGCGGTGGCAGCGTCCCCTTGATGACCAGGTTCTGGACGGCGAGATTGCCGCGGGCCGCCGCCGGCACCGGCTGCTCGAAGGCGACCAGTGGCGCCATCTCCAGCGCGTGGGGGGTGGCGTGCAGGTCGGGCGCGGCGAGTTGCTCGCGCCACCAGGCGCGGAACTCACAGTGGCTCCCGGGGACCTCGCTGCGGGGGAGGCCGAAGAGCTCGCCGAAGCGGACGTAGTCCTGCCAGAGCGCCTCGCGCTCGCCTTCGTCGAGCGGTCGCACCATCGTCTCGTACATCTCGCGGCCGGAGTCGGCGATCACCGCCAGCGTCCACAGCATCAGCTTCGGGTCGAAGGCCGAGTAGGCGGCGCCGGCCGGGTGGGCGCCGGCGGCCTCGGGCAGCGAGCCTTTGATCCGCGTATGCAGGCGATGAACCGCGCCGAGTGCCTTGTCGGCTTCCTCGCGGGTGCCGAGGAACACCGTCTCCTGGATCTTGGCGGTGCGGGCGAGGCGCTCGAAGGGACGGTCGCCCGCCTTCGTGCTGAGCATCGTGCCGGTGTAGGTGAGCGGTTCCAGCGCCCCGATCAGCAGCGCCCGCTGGCCGTAGAGGAGGCCGACCGCGCGGTCGCCGTGGACGCGGCGGGCCATCGAGCGGCCCGGCGGGAAGTAGTGGGTGTCGCTGCTCATCCTGGCTGCCCGGCCAGGAATTCTACTCGGGCTGCTTGCGGGACATCGCGACCAGGGCGGCCCCGGAGCCGTTGGGCTGGACCAGCTCGCGCAGCGCGTGGGCAGCGAAGATCTCGTCCAGTTCCTCGCGGGTCAAGGTCTCGCGCTCGAGCGCGTTGGCGGCGAGGTCGTCGAGGCAGTCGCGGTTGGCCGCCAGCAGCGCCCGCGCCCGCCGGTAGGCCTCGCGGGCCAGCGTCATCGCGGCGATGTCGACGTCGCGTCGGGTTTTGTCGGAGACCGCGTAGTCGCTGGTCGGCATTGCGATCGGCGGCGGCCCGTCGGCGTCCAGCGACACCCCCATCCCGAACTCGCCGACCATCTGCTTGCAGACCAGATGCACCCGCGAGAGGTCGTCGACCGCGCCCGAGTAGGACTCGCCCAGCACCTCCTCCTCGGCGGCGCGGCCGCCAAGCAGGGTCACCACCTCATCGAGCAGCTCCTCGCGCGACTTCAGGTAGCTGTCCTCCTGCGGCGAGTGGCCGACGAAGCCGAGCGCCGGGCCACGCGGCACGATGCTGAGGATCTCCGGTGGGTCGAGGCCGAGCAGCTTGCGGCAGAGCGCGTGCCCGGCCTCGTGGTAGGCGACGATCCGCCGCTCCTTCGGGCTCAGGCTGCGCGCCTGCTGGGAGCCGACCGACTGCCGCAGCAGCGCCTCGTCGAGGTCCTCGCGCGCGGTCGCGTCGCGGCCGGCGCGGCCGGCGATGATCGCCGCCTCGTTGAGCGCGTTGGCGAGCTGGGCGCCGGTCATCCCGGTCGTCTTGCGGGCGACGTCGGTGAGGTCGAGGTCGTCGGCCAGCGGCTTGCCCTTGGCGTGGGTGCGGAGGATCGCCTCGCGGCCGTCGCGGTCCGGCGGCGCCACCAGCACCTGGCGGTCGAAGCGCCCCGGTCGCAGCAGCGCCGTGTCGAGCTTGTCGACGTAGTTGGAGGCGGCGATCACGATCACCGTGCCGGGGTCGCGCTCGAAGCCGTCGAGCTCGACCAGCAGCTGGTTCAGCGCCTGCTCGCGCTCGCTGGTGCCGCCGTCCCCGCTGCCGCCGCTGCGGGCGCCGCCGACGGCGTCGAGCTCGTCGATGAAGATCACGGCCCGCCCGGACTTGCGCGCCTCCTTGAAGAGGCGGCGGATGCGCGCGGCGCCGCGGCCAACGAACATCTCGACGAAGCTGGAGCCGGAGGCGGCGAAGAAATCGACCCCGGCCTGCGCCGCCACCGCCCGCGCCAGCATCGTCTTACCGGTGCCGGGAGGGCCGTAGAGTAGAACGCCGCGGGGGGGCTGGGCGCCGAGGCTGGCGAAGCGGTCGGGTTCGCGCAGCCACTCGGCCACGTCCATCAGCTCGTCCTTGGCGGCGTCGACCCCCTGCACTTCCTCCCAGAGGACGGGCTTGGTCTTGCTCGCCTTCACCGTCTCCGGCTTGGTCGTCCCCATCGTGCTGCGCATCAGGCGCAGGAAGACGAACAGCAGGCACGCCATGAAGACGACCCCGAAGACGGGGTACCAGTCGAAGAAGAATTCCTGGATTTGGCTGGCCATCAGAGCAGTGTGCGGATCAGGACCCACGAATGCAATCGACATACGTCCAAGAACCTTGTGCGCTGAACCCAATCACCCAGCCTTCCCAAGCCGCCGACGGGCCTCAAAGCGGACTATATGTCCGCTTTGAGGCCAGTCGGCGGCGGTTTAGCTGCGCTTGACTTGGGAGCCGCCGACGATCGCCTCTTCGTTGCTGTCGTTGAAGACGATCCAGGCCTTGTTGCCGCCGTCGTAGTCCGGCGCCCACAGCTTCAGCGTCGCCGGCCGGTCCCAGACGGTGACGCTCTCTTCGCCGGTCGCGTCGAGGCCGCGCCAGACCCGCACGAAGGGGTTGCCCTCCCACTCCTCGCCGATCGTCGTCGGCTCACGGTGGCCGGGGTGGACACGGGTCTCCGGCGGCAGCTCCATCAGCCGCATTACCGAGGCTTGGAGGTCGTCGAAGCCGCTCGCGCCGGGCGCCATCGTGCCGCCGACGGTCCCCTTGAAGAGGACGTCGGCGGTGAAGACGTCGCTGTCGTCGACGAGGTAGGCGAGGTGGCCGGCGGCGTGGCCGGGGGTGTAGATCGCCTCGATCTCGAAGCTCCCCGCCTGCAGTTTCTCGCCGTCGGCGAGCGTTATCTCGACCTCCTCGTCGAGCTCGGCGGCGGTCGCGGCGTGGGCGACCAGCGGTGGGTTGCCGAGTTGCTGGCGCGCCTCCGGCAGGCCGGCGACGTGGTCGCCGTGGGGGTGGGTGACGAGGATGTGGGTGATCCCGATCCCGTCCCGCTCGATCTTCTCCAGCAGCGGTCCCAGCTCATCGTTGCCGTCGATCAAGACACCGGCGCCGGTGTCGGTGTCGGCGACCAGGTAGGCGTTGGACAGCCACATCGGGTTCTCGGTCCTCTCGACGATCACGCCCGCTCCTCCTTCGCTCGCTCGCTCGAAAGGAGACTCTCCCAGAATTGGATGTGTCTGACTTTTCCCGCCATATCTGGCGGTCAAAGTCAGACACGTCTTTCAAGCGGGGGACGCGACGGAGCTGCCTTCGAGCAGGGTGAGGGCGACGAGCTCGGGGTCGTCCCACATCGGCGTGTGGCCGACGGCGGGGAGGACGAGGTAGCGGCAGCCGGCGGGACGGCGCTCGGGCCGCGGCGGTGCGACCAGGCGGTCTAGTTCTCCCCAGGCCAGGGTCACCGGCACCTCCTCCGGGTAGCCGGCGGGGTCGAAGACGTGGGTGCGCATCTCGCGGTTGGCGCCGTCGTAGCCGTTGGCGTCGATCCAGCCGAGCACCAGCTCGCGTCCGGCTGCGACCGGGATCCGCTCCGGATGTGCGGCGAAGGTGGCGAGCATCCGGCGGCGGACGGCTGGGATCCAGAGGGCGAGCGAGACGAGTGGACGGGCCCGCCGCGCCCAGGCGCGGGCGTCCCGCCGCCGCGGTCCCAGCGGCGCCCGCCAGAGGCCGGCGGGGGAGATCGCGGTCACCGAGGATGCCCAGCCGGCGCGGCCCATCTCCAGCCCGACCCAACCGCCGAGCGAGTTGCCGGCGACGTGGGGACGCTCGATCCCGCGCTCCACGCAGGTTCTGTGCAGAGCCGCCGCCAGGTTGGCCGGGGTCGACGCCGTCCGGCAACGGTGCCGCTTCGCCGAAGCCGGGCATGTCGAGGACGATCGTCTCGCGCTCGCCGTCCAGCAGGTCGAGCACCGGGTCCCAGACCCGGGCCGAGGCGCCGAGGCCGTGGATCAGCAGCAGCAGCAGCTCGCCGCCGCCCGCGCTCACGACCGACCCGGTTTCGCGAACAGCGCCTGCACGTCGCCGATCCGCCGCTCGCGGAACCCCGCCTCCGAGGAGGAGAGGTAGAAGTCCCAGAGGCGGCGGAAGCGCTCGTCGTAGCCCCGCGATCGCAGCCGATCCCAGGCGCCGAGGAAGCGCTCCCGCCAGGCGGCGAGGGTTGGCGGGTAGTGGGCGGTGATGTCGTCGAGCCAGACCTGGCGCATGCTGGTGACCCGGGCGACGCAGTCGGCGATCTTCTGCCTCGACGGCAGGCAGCCGCCGGGGAAGACGTGGGTGTTGGCGAAGCTGCGGGCGCCCTTCTCGGTCTCGTAGATGTCGTCGTCGATCGTGATCGCCTGCAGCAGCATCAGCCCGTCGGGCGCGAGCAGTTGGTCGCAGCGGCGGAAGAACTCGTCGAAATACTGCCAGCCGACCGCCTCGATCATCTCGACCGAGACCAGCCGGTCGTAGCGCCCGCGCAGCTCGCGGTAGTCCTCCAGCAGCACCGTCACCCGGTCCTCCAGGCCGGCCTCGCGCACCCGCCGGCTGGCCAGCTCGTGCTGCTGGCGGGAGATCGTCGTCGTCGTCACCCGGCAGCCGTGCTCGCGGGCGGCGTGGACGGCGAGCCCGCCCCAGCCGCTGCCGATCTCCAGCAGGTGGCTGTCGGGGCCGAGCCGGAGCTGGCCGCAGATCCGCTCCAGCTTCGCCAACTGCGCCTCCTCGAGGCTCGCCCCGTCGCGGGGGAAGAGGGCGCAGGAGTACATCATCCGCTCGTCGAGGAAGGCGGCGAAGAGATCGTTGCCGAGGTCGTAGTGGGCGGAGATGTTGCGGCGGGCGCCGCTGCGGGTGTTCTCCGGCACCAGGTGGCGGAGCCGGTGCAGGGCGCCGCGCGGGCGGGAGACGGCGCGCAGGCCATCGAGGTTGCGCAGCTCGCGGGCGGCGATGCGGATCAGCGCCACGAGGTCGTCGGTCTCCCAGAGCCCGTCGACGTAGCCCTCGCCGAGCCCGACGCTGCCACGCAACGGCCCGCGCCAGGCGGCGGGGTCGTTGACGGTGACGGTGGCGCGTAGGTCGGCGTCGTCGGGGCCGAACGAGCGCCGCCGACCGCCCTCGACCACCTCGATCCGTCCGGACCGAACCCCGCGGCTCATAACCCCCGAGACCGCGGCGCGGGCGAGCGCGTCCCTCATGGCGAGACGAACCCCTTCGGCTTGCTGCCCTCCGGGTGCGGAAAGTAACGCGCCCCCTTCAACTTCAGCCGCAGCGACTGGGTGTAGATCTTCGCCACCACCTGCAGCGACATCGCCGGGTAGCGGGCCAGCACTCCGGCCAGCAGCGAGCGGCTCAGCTCGCGGCGCCGCAGCGAGAGGGTCGCGTCGAAGGACTTGCCGTCCCGCCCCGCCGGGCGGGACTCGATGTGGACGGCGAGCCGCTGGCCGGGCTCGCCGGCGCGAAAGGAGTAGGTCTGGTCCATCCCCATCAAGGGGGAGACGTGGAGGGTCTTGTCGAGCTCGTCGGTCAGCACCGTACCTTCATGCTCGCCGCGCGCGAGAACATAAGCATGACGCTCTCCCCAGGGGATGTTCTCGACCTCGGCGACGACCGCCTCGACCCGCTCGCCGGCGGCGTCGAAGCAGTAGTAGAAGCTGATCGGGTTGAAGCAGTGGCCGAAGTAGCGCAGCCCGGCGAGCAGGCGCACCGGGCCCGACGGGCGGCGCCCGGTCTCCGCCTCGACCGCGTCACGGACGCACTCCGCGAGCGGCCGCCGCGGGTCACCCATGAAGTCGCGGCGGCGGAAGCGGGCGGGCGCCCGGCGCCGCGCCGACCACAGCGGATAGGGGTCGAGCACCCCCGGCAGCTCGCCGAGGTCGAGGTACATGAGGAACAACCGGTAGCGGAACTCGTGCTCGACCGGCTCAAACCGCCGGTGCCGCACCCACCCCACGTATACGGCGGAAGCGGTCACGCGGCCACCGCCTCCTCCGGCGTGTCTGACTTTTCCCGCCGTATGTGGCGGTCAAAGTCAGACACGTCAGAGGCGGGATTTGATCCAGGGGCGATTTGCTCGCAGGCGCGGATGGCGCTCAAGACCCCGTCCTCGTGGAAGCCCCAGCCCCAGTAGGCGCCGCAGTAGTGGGTGCGGCGCACGCCGCTGATCTCGCCGTGGCGAGCCTGCGCGGCGACGCCCGCGGCGGTGTAAACGGGATGGTCGTACTCGAAGCGCCGCAGCACCTTCTCTGGGTTGATCTCCCCGCCGCGGTTAAGCGTGACCAGGTACTGGCGCTTCGTCCGCAGCCGCTGCAGGTTGTTCATCCAGTAGGTGACGGTGCTGCGGCCGGGCGGCTCGTCGGCGAGGTGGAAGTTCCAGCTCGCCCAGGCGGCGCGGCGGCGCGGCAGCAGCGACGTGTCGGCATGGAGGACTGCTTCGTTGCGCTGGTAGGGGATCGCGCCGAGGACTTCTTGCTCCGCCTCGCTGGGGTCGGCGAGCATCGCCAGCGCCTGGTCCGAATGGGCCGCGACGACGACCTCGTCGAAGTCCTCGCTCTCGCAGCCCTCGGCCTCGATTCGCACCCGGTCGGGCAGCCGCTCGATCCGCCGCACCGCCGCGCCGAGCCGGACCCGGTCCCGCCACGGCGCCGAGATCGCCTCGACGTAGCTGCGCGAGCCGCCGCCGACCGTCTGCCACCGCGGCCGGTTGCGCAGGCTGTACATGCCGTGGTTGTCGAAGAACTCGGCCATGAAGCTGGCCGGGAAGCTCCACATCTGCTCCGGGTCCGCCGACCAGACGGCGGCTGCCTGGGGCACGATCAGGCGGCGTATGAAGTGCTCGGAGAAGCCGCGCTGTTCGAGCCAGCGCCCGAGCGACGGCGCCGTCCCGTTCATCCCGATCAGCTCCCGCGCCTCGCGGTTGAAGCGGCGCCAGTCGCGCAGCATCCCCAGGAAGGAAGGGCTGAGGAGGTGGGCGGGGCGGGCGAAGAGGCCCCGCGGCGTGCCGGAGTACTCGAAGCGGCCGCGCCCGTCGGAGACCGAGAAGCTCATCTGGGAGGGCTGGCTGGCAACGCCCAGTTCCGCCAGCAGCGCTTCGAAGTTGGGGTAGTTGCGATCGTTGAAGACGATGAACCCGGTGTCGATCGCGTGGCTGCCGGCCTCGTCCTCGACCAGGACCGTGTTCGAGTGTCCGCCGAGCCGGTCGCTCGCCTCGTAGACGACGATCTCGTGCGCGCGGTGCAGTCTGTGTGCGGCCACCATCCCGGAGACCCCGGTTCCCACGATCGCGATTCTCATTCGGCGACCACTACGGGACGCGACGGCGATCGGTTCAGCCGATAGCAGCGCTGAGGCGCACGCCGATGCAGAGGATCTTGCGGAAGAGGCGGTTGCCGGGGACCCGGGTGCGGCTGCAGGAGGCTGTTCGGATCGAGGCTTCCTCTCCACAACTACGACCGCGTTCAGACGCAAATGCTCCCTTCTGGTACTCGATCGGGCGATGGGTTCCCGCCGCAGCCCGACGGCGGTTTCCGTGTTCAGAGCAGACGTGAGGTCCGGAAGCACCCCCAGCCGGCGCTGGCCCACGGTGCTCCTGGCGGTCCTGACTGTGATCGCGGCGGCGATCGGCCAATTGCCTTCATCCTCCGCCGCCGAGACCGGCGGGGCCGGGGGGGTGGAAGAAGCGCCGTCGCTGGGCAACACGCCGTTCGACCGCCAGGGGATGTGGGTTTGGTACGTGGATCAGTCCGAGGGCGGCAGCGTCGCCGCGATCGTCGCCCGCGCCCGGCGCAACGGCATCGGCACCATCTACATCAAGGCCGGGGACGGCGGCGGCGTCTGGAGCCAGTTCAGCCGCGGGCTGGTGCAGGCGCTGCACCGCGGCGGGATCAACGTCTGCGCCTGGCAGTTCGTCTACGGCGACAGCCCGGTCGCCGAGGCTCGGGTCGGTGTCGCCGCGGTCGAGAGGGGGGCCGACTGCCTGGTGATCGACGCCGAGGGCGAGTACGAGGGCAAGTACGCCGCCGCCGACCGCTACATCCGCACCCTGCGCGCCGGCATCGGCGAAGCCTTTCCGCTCTCACTCGCCGGCTTCCCCTACGTCGACTACCACCCGTCCTACCCCTACTCGGTCTTCCTCGGCCCCGGTGGAGCCACCTACAACCAGCCGCAGATGTACTGGAAGGCGATCGGCACCTCGGTCCGCGCTGCCTACGAGCACACCTACCTCTACAACCGGCTCTGGGGCCACCCGATCTACCCAATCGGCCAGACCTACGAAAACCCCGGCAACGGCCAGCTGAAGCTGTTTCGCCGTTTCGCCGCCAGCTACGGCGGGCTGGCGCCGAGCTGGTGGAGCTGGCAGGAGACGAGCGGCCGTGAGTGGGGGGCGCTGGGGGCGACCAGCGCCTCGCGACCGCTGACCGGCTACCGCCAGGTGGTCGACCATCCCCTGCTCAAGCGCGGCAGCCGCGGCGACCTGGTCGTCTGGGCGCAGGAGCGCCTGATCGGCGCCGGCGAGGACGTACCCGTCACCGGCGTCTTCGGCAAGCTCACCTACGCCGCCGTGCGCTCATTCCAGGGCAGCCAGGGTCTTCCCGCCGACGGCGCGATCGGCACCACTACCTGGCGCTCGCTCCTTAACTTCACGCCCTACCGGATGCGCTGGTCGGCGGCCCGGGCTCGCCTCCGGGGAGGCGCCTCGGGCAGCAGCGTGCGGCCGCCGAGCCGGCCGCTGTCCGCTTCGCTGCCTGCCGTGACCTACGAGATCGACCCGGGTCCCGCTCCGTAAACCGGCGCCTGGCGGGGCGCTTGCGGGCATAGCCATACCCTTCACGTCAGCGCCGTAGGCCCCATCAATCCTTCAACTTCGTTTCCAGTCGCCCCAGGGTTGGGGACTCGATGACGATCTCGTCGCCGGCGGCGAGCCAGACCCGCGGCTCGCGGACGCTGCCGACGCCGTCCGGCGTGCCGGTGGAGACGATGTCGCCGGGCTCCAGGGTCATCAGCCCCGAAAGGTGGGAGAGGAGGCGGGGGACGCTGAAGATCAGGTCCGCGGTGGAGGCGCCCTGCATCTGCTCGCCGTTCAGCGTCAGCCGGATCTCGATCCCGTCGTGCGGCCCGGCCTCATCGGGGGTGACCAGCGCCGGCCCGCAGGGCGCGGAACCGTCGAAGACCTTGCCCGACATCCACTGCGGGGTGGAGAACTGCAGGTCGCGGGCGGAGAGGTCGTTGAGCAGCGTGTAGCCGGCGAGGTGGTCGAGCGCCTCGTCCTCGCCGACGTCCTTGGCGCGGCGGCCGACTACGAAGGCGACCTCGGCCTCGTAGTCGACCTTGCGGCTGTTGGCCGGCAGCCGCACGGCGGTGCCGGGCGCGGCGAGAGCGTTGCGGTACTTGCCGAAGATCGTCGGGCTCTCCGGCGCCTTGATCCCCGCCTCGGCCGCGTGGGTGCGGTAGTTGAGCCCGATGCAGACGATCTTGTCCGGGTCCGTAATCGGCGGCAACAACGAGACCGAATCGAGCGGCTGCGAAGGCGTCCCGCTGTTACCCAGCACCTCCCGCAGCTCCTCGACCTTCCCGGCTCCGATCAGCTCCCGCAAGCTACCCCGATCCGGCTCTCCCAGCGCCGCCCAGGCGTCGATGACCCGCCCGCCCTCGAGCACTCCGGCCCGCACCCCACCACCCGCGTCATAGCTGACCAGCCTCACCCCGTGAACCCTAGGCCGGATACGCTAGCTTTGGCGGCCGGGCCGCTGCCGCATGGCCCATCCGAAACTCTCGGGGGCGTAGCTCAGCTGGTTAGAGCGCCGGCCTGTCACGCCGGAGGTCGCGGGTTCGAGTCCCGTCGCTCCCGCTGGAAGGTGCCTGGAAATTAGCCATTCTGCCGGCCCAGAAAGTGCATCGAGCGGCCCGATTTCCAGACTCACCGTAGGCGAGTGCTTGAGCTCCATGGGGGCAAGCCGCCTGGCCGAACCGCCGACCTCCGACAACTCGCCCCGGAGGCTGCAACAAGAACAATGGCGGAGCAGAGCTCGATCGCCAGACAGCTCGATTCCCTTCGAGCGCGACGACGGAGACTGAAGAAGCGCCCAGTCGATCGATAGGCAGCGGGCGAGAAGTTGTCTGCCGACGGGAGGAATGAGCCCAACGACTGAAGACAGAACGCCTCTGCGCCCCCGCTTTGACCCCGAGCTATCCGCTGCGGCCGTTGACCTTCTTGCCGAGACATCTGTGAGCAACACTCGCTGCTCCGGAATTTGCGCGACCAGCGCAGGGTGTCCTCCATCCGCCCTCGGAGGCAGAATTCCCCGGATGGACGAGAGGCCAGAGGCCGTAGCGGTGGTTGAAGAGGAGTCGGCGGAGGGAGCGCGGAGCGGCTACATCCGCGACTTCATCAGCGGGCAGGAGGTACGTGCAACTCCGGAGGAGGTCGATGCGGTCCAGGTATTTGCTCATCGTCTCGTCGATGATCTCGACTATGACCGGGCGCAGATACAAACTCGTCCCCAGTACCGAGTGCGACGGGCCCCCTCAGATGAGAAGCGGTCCTATCCGGTTGACATAGCCGTTTTCGAGAGCGAGAAGCATGCATCGCAAGACCTGAAGATTGTTGTCGAGTGCAAGAAAAAGAAAAGGCCCGAGGGTCGCAGGCAACTCGAGCTCTATCTAACTATGAGCCACGCTGAGTTAGGGGCGTGGTTTAACGGAGATGAGCACCTCTATCTGCGGAAGACGTACCTCGACGGGGAAGTGCACTTCGAGGAGATACCCGCTCTTCCGAGGAGAGGTCAGCGTGTAGAGGACATTGGGCGGTACAGGCGCAAAGACCTACGCGCAACTCAAGCTCTTCGCCCCGTCTTCAGGGACCTCCGCAATCACCTCGCAGGCAATCTCACGGGAATTACCCGTGATCAAACGTTGGCACCCCAGATGATCAATGTCCTCTTCTGCAAGGTCTTTGACGAGATGGATAAGGGACCCGATGAGTACGTGGACTTCCGCTGGGGATATGGCGAAGATCCGGAGACGGCGCACCAGCGCATCCTCGATCTCTTTGCTGCCGTCAAGGATCGGTACGGGGACATTTTCTCGCCGTCCGATGGAATCGAGATTGACCCCGTAAACCTGGCTTACATGGTCGGCGAGCTTCAAAATTATGCGATCACCGAGGCTAGCCGCGACGCCATAGGAGATGCCTTCGAGGTGTTCATCGGACCGACGTTGCGCGGAGAGGAGGGACAGTTCTTTACGCCTCGCAACGTCGTTCAAATGATGGTCGATGTGTTGGACCCACAGCCGAAAGAGCGGATCATCGATCCGGCCTGTGGCTCCGGAGGATTTCTCATTGTTGCGTTAGAGCACATCTGGCGTGCGGTCGAATCCGAAGCTGAAAAGCGGGGTTGGGACAGCTCTCGAATCGCCGAGGAGCGTCGCTACGTTGCTTCGCAATTCTTTCGAGGGATCGAGAAGGACAGATTTCTCGCAAAGGTTACGAAGGCATATATGGCGATTGTTGGGGACGGCCGGGCTGGTGTGTATTGCGAGAACAGCTTGCTACCGACCAAAAGCTGGGATCCAACGATGACCCGGGACGTTGAGCTCGGAACGTTCGATGTCGTCCTCACTAACCCACCGTTCGGTTCGAAGATAAAAGTGCGCGGACGGGAGCTGCTAGAGCAGTTCGATATGGGTTATCAATACGTCAAAGACAAAGACACTGGGCGGAAAGAGCGGTCCGACAAATCCCTCGATTCCCAGATGCCACAGCTTCTCTTCATCGAGCGTGCCTTGCAGCTACTGAAGCCTGGCGGACGCATGGGAATCGTTTTGCCTGAGTCGGTCTTGGGAATGCCGACCTATAGCCACGTCGTCCAGTGGTTGCGTGCCCGTTGTCAGGTCGTGGGCGTTGTCTCTATGCCGGAGGACCTGTTCCAGCCGCACACCCACGCCAAGACCTGTGTCCTTTTTGTCAGGAACAGTCCTCCGTCGGCGGATGCCGACATTTTTATGAGCGTAGTTGAGTGGTGCGGTCACGATTCGCGCGGCAATCCAACGATTCGCCGCGCGGCTGACGGAACCGAGGAACTGCTGGACGATGTTCCGGCGGTGGCGGAGACATTCACCCAGCTTATGGGTAACCCGTGGTAGGCGTGAGTCGGGCACGCCTCGGTTTTCAAGTCGCCGAGGCAGAAATTCGTAACGACATACTAGTTCCCGAATACTACGATCCAGAGATTGACGAAGCGTTAACTCGCTTGGAGGAGACGCACGAGCTTGTCTCGATCGGGACTCTTATTGACGGCGGCTTGCTCGAGCTGCGCCAGGGGAAATACGTAAGCAAGCTTCTGTATGGAACTGGATCAATTCCCTATGTCCGCACTTCCGATATCTCAAATTCGGAGATCCGCGCATCCCCTAAGCACGGCGTCTCTGATGCAGTCTGGGAGGACTTGTGGGCAAAGCAGGATGTAAAACCCGGCGATGTCTTGCTAGTGCATGAGGGAACGTACCTAATTGGCGTGTGTGCCCTGGTCACTCAGTATGACCTTCCCATGCTATTCCAGCACCACCTCGCAAAGATGCGTGTCGCTGAGGAGGCGCCACTAACTGGTCCCCTCCTTGCCGCATTGTTTGGAGCGCCAATCGTTCAACGACAGATTAGGTCAAAGCAATTCACCGCGGACATCATTGACTCGATTGTCGGACGACTGCAAGAGGTCGTGCTCCCGCTTCCGAAGGACCTGGATGTAAGAATGCGGCTTGCGGATCGTTGCGACGCCTTGTTCAATGAGCGAGCGGAGACGCGGTCTCGATTGTCCCTTCTTGTCAAGCGAGTCGACAAGGCGCTCCTAGATGGCGATAGCGCGACTGTGGACGCGGTCCTAGGCGATGAACTGAGCCACTCCGATCCAATGAGTCTTCTCGGGGAGCGTATTGGGTTTCGCGCTTTTCGGATGAAGGATCAAGAGATAGTGAACGATGTGCTTGTGCCGGCCTATTATGACCCCACGATTGCTGAGGAGCTCTCCACTCTCGAGGCGGGAGGGTGCGAGCTGACGACGATCCGGCAGCTCGTTGAGAGGCGCATTCTTGCGCTAGAGACTGGGGATGAGGTTGGAAAGCTGGCATACGGGACGGGCAACGTGCCTTTCGTGAGGACGTCGGATCTCGGGACCTGGGAGCTGAAGTTAGATCCAAAGCAGCGGGTCTCGCGAGCGATCTACGATTCTCTGGCGTCGAAGCAATCGGCGCGCTCTGATGATCTGCTCGTGGTACGAGACGGGACGTACCTTGTTGGCACGGCTGCGATGGTCTCTGAGGAGGATGTTCCCCTCCTCTTCTCAGGCGGGGTTTATCGCCTCCGGGTCGAGATGCCTGACCTACTCGACCCGAACCTGCTCCTCGTACTTCTCTGGTCTCGTGTGGTGCGGCGGCAAATTCGCGCAAAGCGATTCACGCGCGATGTGATCGACACCTTGGGTCGGCGGTTCGAGGAGGTCATTCTTCCGATCCCTACTGGAGATCTCCGTGAGTCGATTACGAAGGTCGCCACCGGGCTGATATCCAGGCGGGTAGAGCTGCGTAAGGAGGTAGGCGAGCTAGGAGGTCTCGTCGAAACAGCTGGCTAGGTCACGGGTTAGTCGGCTTTTGGAGACGCGCCAGCCTCGTAGCTCGACGACCGTCAAAATCCGGCGCCAGCGGGCAGAGTTCATTTTCAGGCACTCTTCCAGTTCGGCGGTCGTGGCACGGCAGTCCACATCACGACGCTAGTTCGCAATGGCGATCTGCGCGTTCACGTTGATCTTTGGGGGCTGGGGGTAGTCGGGGGCCTCGACGGTGAAGCGGTCGATGGCGCCGGGCTGGAACACCAGGGCCAGCGTCGAGCCGCCGTAGCTGAACCGACCGAGCTCCTGGCCCTTGCGCACCGCTTCGCCCTCCTTGACGCTGAAGCTCACCGACGAGATCTCGGTGATCCCGATTGGGATCACGCAGACGGTGCCGATCACCGGGTACTTGCTCTCGACGTAGACGAGTCCGCGCGTGTTGATGGAGGCCTCGTAGCCGAGGGACTTCGTCCCCGCTTCGATGTCATAGCCGGCGGCCTCGAGGTCGCTGAACATCAGCGCCTCCACCCGTTCCAGCTTGCGCACCACGCCGTCGATTGGCGAGTGCCAGCGGTGGTAGTTGGCGCCGCTCAGGAACGACTGGAAGACATCTCCGTCGACGAACCGCTCGATGTAGTCCTCGTCGCCGTTCAGCACGTTCACGAGCGAGTACGGCTGGCCCTTGAGCCAGAATTCGTCCGAGCGCTTCACTCCGCGCGCGATCGTCGAGACCGTGCCGTCGTTCGCCGAAACGATCACTTTCGGGTTCTTCGGCTCGCTGACCGGGCGGGCCGATGCCTTGATCTCACGATGGAAGAAGTCGTTGTAGGACTTCCAGCCCCAGTGCGGCTTCGATTTGTCGGGAATCTGGAATTCATCCAGTTTGTTGCGTTCGTAGGCGGGCTTCGACAGCCACCCGTCCGGTCCCTCGTTCAGCACCGCGGCGCTCTCCGAACTGTCAAGGAACGCGCACCATTCCTTGAGAATCGCCCGCAGCGCGTCATTGAACCGCTCGATCCGGAAGGCCGCCTCGCCCGCCGGCGTCATCATCATGTAGACGAACAGGTCCGACATCGGAAACGCGTGGGGCGTGCCCGGCGGCGGCTTGAAGGCCGGCGCCAGCGTGACGATGTAGTTCAACGCGTCCAGCAGGCCGCGGACGTCGCGGACGGAGTCGGGCGTGCCGGGTTCGTGGCGGATCAGCAGAGCCTGTTCGATCATCTGCTTGACGTACATGTGGACGATCCCGTCGCTGTCGATCAGCCGCGAGAGCGCGGCGACCCCGGGGCTCCACTCGGCGGCGGGCGCCGCACGTAGCTCACCGGCCAGCTGCGCGTGCCACTCGTCGACGACCGCCCGGTCCTTCGGCAGGTAGCCGCTGGCGACGCCGGAGAGGCGGGCGTAGCGCGCGTCGAGCTGAGTACTTGAGAGCGCCAAAACGATCGATCCCACTGTAGTAGTATCGCCCGCGGTCTCGGTTGGCGTGTTACTTCGGCGGGAGGAGAAACCGTGGAGCGCAAGACCCGCAGGGTCGGCAGCGAGGCCGGGGAGGCGCGACGCCAGAGCGCCCACGAGGCCGGCGAGCCCACCACCTACGACGAACGGCCGTGCCCGCCGCCCCCCGGGAACGGGCCGTACGAGCTGCACGTCTGCCGCGGTCTCAATTCATGCAAGTGCCACGACGTCGACGGCACCGCGCCGATGGCCGGGATGGGCGAGTGCGCGACGGTCAACCACGTCTGTCACGGCGACGGCGAGTGTCGCGGGCAGGGCGGGTGCGGCTACGCGGGCAGCGACTACGAGCAGTCCAAGCCCGGCGAACAGTCGTGCAGCAACAACGGCAGCTGTGCCGTCCCGATCAACGAAAGCCGCGTCTTCTCGGCCGGTCCCTACAAGGGGAAGAGCGTCTGGAAGCGCGCCCGCAAGCTGTTCGAGGCGCGCATGTACGACGCCGGTCTCCCGTTCGGCCCCTCGCCGGGGGAGGGATACCCCGACGATCTGGTCCCCCCCTACGAAGCCAAGGGCCGCAGCCGGGTGGAGGGCGGGAAGTGAGGAACGAACCGCCGTCGCGGCTCGGCTACCCGAACCTCGGGCTCGGCGTCGGGCTCCGCTCCGGGCACTTCGCCTACCTCGAACGGAACGAGCCGGACGTCGACTGGTTCGAGGTGATCTCCGAGAACGTGATCGACTCCCACGGCCGCCCCCGCCACCTGCTCGAGCGGATCGCCGCGCGCTACCCGGTCGTCCTGCACGGCCTCTCGCTGTCGATCGGCAGCACCGATCCGCTCGACTTCGGCTACCTAGCACGGCTCAAGGAGCTGGCGGCGGAAGTGCAGGCGGTCTGGCTCTCGGACCACGTCTGCTGGACCGCGGTCGGGGGCGTCAACACGCACGAGCTCGTCCCGATCCCGTTCACCGAGGAATCCCTCGCCCACGTCATCGAGCGGATCCGCGTCGCCCAGGACTTCCTCGAGCGTCCGCTGGTGCTCGAGAACCCGAGCTCCTACGTCACCTTCACCGAATCGACGATGTCGGAGGCCGAGTTCCTGGCCCGGATGGCCGCCGAGGCGGACTGCGGTCTGCTGCTGGACGTGAACAACGTCTACGTCTCCTCGGTCAACCACGAGTTCGACCCGGCCGAGTACCTGCGCGCCCTGCCGCACGCGCGGGTGGTGCAGATGCACCTGGCGGGCCACGAGGACGTCGGTACCCACATCGTCGACACCCACGACCGCCCGGTGGCCGACCCGGTTTGGGAGCTGTACGGCCTGGCCACCGAGCTGATCGGGCCGGTCTCGACGCTGATCGAGTGGGACGACAGGCTTCCGCCGTTCCCCGAGGTACACGCCGAGGTCCTGAAGGCGCGCCGTTTCGTGGAGGCGGTCGGTGTCTGAGGCCGCCGGCCTGCGCCGTCTCCAGCGCTGGCTGGGGGCGGCGATCACCGAGTCGGCCCCGCTCCAGGCCCCTCCTGGCGGCCTCGACGCTGTGGTGCGCTCGTCCCCCCGGCTGACGGTAGAGCAGCGGCTCGGCCTCTACCGGCGCAGCCACCGCTTGCGGCTGCTCGAGGCCATGCGCGCCTCCTACCCGGGCTTGCGCCACATGCTCGGGGGCGAGCTGTTCGACGAGTTCGCCCTCGACTACCTGCGCGCACGGCCGTCGCGCAGCTACACGCTGCAACGGCTCGGTGAGGGGTTCGCGGACCATCTTGCTGCCACCCGGCCCGACGCCGACGGCGCGCCCGAGGCCTGGCCGGACCTGATCATCGACCTGGCGCGCCTCGAGCGAACCTTCGCCGAGGTCTACGACGCTGCGGGGATCGAGGGCGAGGAGCTCCCCTCCTCCGCCGACCTTCCGCTCGAGCCCGACGCCCGCTGGCGGGCGGCGACGGTCGAGCCGGTGCGCTGCCTGCGGCTGCTCCGCTCCTCGTTTCCCGCCGGGCCCTACCTCAGCGCGGTCCGGCGTGGCGAGGAGGCGCCGGCGCCGGCGCCGGCCGAGAGCTTCCTCGCGGTGAGCCGCCGCGACTACGCGGTGACGCTGACGCCGCTCGATGCCCGGTCGCACCGGCTGCTCGACCGTCTCGTGCGCGGCGCCCGCATCGACGCCGCGGCGTCCGCCGCCGGGCTGGATCCAGCCGAAGCGTGGCGCCTCGCTCGCCGCTGGGCCGACAGCGCGTTCTTCCACTCGCTGCGTCCCGGGCGCCGGCCCAGGCGCCTCCCGCCACGCCGGTCCACCCACGCGGTCGAGGAGCGCGCGTGACGGACCAGCTCAAGCAGCCGCTCGATGCCCAGGAGCCGATCACCACGGTCGAGCAGCTGCACAGGCACCTCTACCAGGCCGCCCAGGTCGAGATGTCGACGATCCCGCTCTACCTCTACGCCGCCTACTCGATCCAGACGGCCGGGGAATACCAGTGGGATCCGGGGATCTCCGCCTTCCGCACGATTCGCAGCGTTGTGATCGAGGAGATGCTTCACCTTTGCCTGGCGCGCAATCTGCTGGTGGCGACGGGCGCCCCCTCGTTCTCCTTCTACGACAAGGACTTCATCCCGAAGTACCCGAGCCCGATGCTCCACCGCGAGCCGGAGCTGACGCTGCACCTCGAGCCGTGCACGACCGAGCTGATGGAACGGGTCTTCATGCCGTTCGAGCTTCCGGAGAAGACCAGCGCTCCGCCGCAGCCGGACCATTACAACTCGATCGGGCAGTTCTACGCCGCGATCGTCGCCGGGCTGGAGAAGCTGTCCGGGCCGGAGCTGTGGGAAAACGCGCGGGGCGACCTCCAGTACACGACCACCTACTGGAACCAGGACGGCGGCGGAAAGCCGCTGTGCGTGCTCGACCTGCCGAGCGCGCTGCAGGCGATCCAGACGATCGTCGAGCAGGGCGAGGGCGCAGCTCCGGAAGACCCGATGGTGCCGGACCATCCCGCGGAACCTCAGTTCGGGCACGAAGAGTTCTCGCACTACGCCAAGTTCAAGCGGATCGCGGAAGGCTACGACCCGATCCACGATCTCTGGCCGGTCCCCGAGGATCCGAAGCTGACCGACTTCGATGGCCCGGTGCGCAAGCTCGGAGAGCTGTTCAACGCCGCCTACTGCTACGTCCTCTGCATGATCGACAACCTCTACGAAACGTCGTCCGAGACGATCGCGCCGGGGCAGCGCAGCCCGCGCTATGGCCTCGAGCGCACCTTCGTCGCGGCGATGGGCGGCCTGCTGTTCCCGATCGGGGACCTGCTGGTGCGCCAGCCAGAGAAGCAGGGGTCGCCGCGGCACGCCGCGCCGACCTTCGAGTTCCACCGCTTCCAGAGCGAGACCTCGAAGAAGGAGCAGCTAATCGCGATGTGCGACGAGCTGCTGGGACCGTTCCCGGCTCTCGGCGGCGATGACGGCGTGCGCCACCTGCTCGAGAAGCTACCGTCGGTCTAGCCACACCGCCGGCGTCGCGAGACCCGCGCATCCGACATTTACCCCACCCCGCTGGGGTCAAAGTCGGCTACGCACCCCAATTCGCCCGGATAATGGCGCTCACCGGCCCCGCACCCGATTTTCGCTGGTCCCTCTTAGGGCTTCGGCGCGTAGCGGTTGTGGAACATCAGGGCGTTGCCGTCGGGGTCGCTGAAGAAGGCCATGTGGCAGACGCCGCTGTCGATCGTCTCGCCGTGGAACTCGACGCCCTTGGCTTCGAGGTCGGCGCGGGCGGCCTCGACGTCGCCGACGTGGAGGGCGATCGGGTGGCCGCTGGGCTCGAACTCGCGGCCGATCGAGGCGGCGTCGATCACCTGCAGGGTGAGGCTGCCGGTCTCGAACTCGCCGCCGGGGATTTTCCCGTAGTCGACCGAGTGCTCGAGCCCGAGCAGCTCGCTGTAGAACTCCACCGCCGCCGGGTAGTGCTTGACGAAGACGGTGGCGAAGTCGACGCCGGTGACGGTGGTCGCAGAGGTCACGGGGCGAATCTACTCCGTCGATGCCGGTCTTGCAGCCTAGGCCGGGCGAGCGATGTACACGGCCTTGGAATGGACCTCGTCCACCATCGGCTGGTGGAGCACGGCGTCGTGGCCGTGGCCGAAGACCTCCAGGCACTCGAGCCCGGCGGCCTCGAGCCCGGCCAGCACCTCCGCTTCGGGGAAGTGGCGCTGGCGGTGCATCTGCGGCGCGATCCGGGGACCGTCCTCGCCCTTGAGCGGCAGCACTTCAAAGCTGGCTTCGGAGATCGAGCCGGGCTCTGCGTCAGGCGTCGAGCGGCCCTTCCAGACCAGCCGCCGCCCCTCCTTCTCGAGGACCACCTCTTCGGCGAAGAAGGTGCGGTAGGACTGGATCAGGTTGACGTCGAACATCAGCAGCCCGGTCGGGCCGAGGTTGCGCCGCATCCCGCGCAGGGCCTGCTCCAGCTCCTCGCCGGTGAGGAGATAGTTGACGGCGTCATCGAGGCACCAGACGAGGTCGAACGCGCCGAATTCGGGCAGCTCGCGCATGTCGGCGACCGAGAGCTCGGCTGCGTCGCCGACCTTCTCGCGCGCCAGCGCAACCATCGAGGCGGAGATGTCGCAGGCGGTCACCTCCCAGCCGCGTTGCAGCATCGGGATGAAGCTCTTGCCGGTGCCGCAACCGACATCGAGCAGGCGCTTGCCAGTCAGGCCGTGCCGTTCGAGTTCGGGCAGCAGGTTCCCCAGCCACAGCTCGTAGTCGTGGTGGGCGGTGAAATCGTCGTAGACGGGGGCGATTGCCTCGTAGGCGATCTCCGCCCAGCGCGGTCGCTCCCCTGCGGTTCCTATCTCCACAACGAACAGACCAAACCTTTGATCAGAACAGTTTCAACGCTTAAGTTCCCTCGTCTTTGTACCGGTTATGTAAGTTCGTTTGATCAGCACTCGGAACGGGCATCGTGATGGAAGTGACGATGGCTGGGAGTGGGGTGAGGCGCACAGGGTCTGCCTTCGGTTGGCGTATCGCTACGCGAGTAATCCGAGCGAGGCAGAGGACATAGCCCAGGATGCCTTGCTTCGCGCCTGGCGTCGCCGCTCAACCCTGCGCGAGACCGATCGCCGCAACCAGTGGTTGGCGACGATCGTCCGCAACGAGGCCTTTCGCCAGCACGCCCGCGTCCGCCCGGACCCGGTCGCGACGATCGAGACATACGAGGGCGTCGAGGACGCCAGGGTGGTGGGGACGGTCGAACGGGCCGATCTGCACGCGGCGCTGAAACGACTCAGCGACAAAGACCGCCAGTTGCTAGAGCTGCGCTACTCCGAGGACCTCACCCAGGCGGCGATCGCACAGCGCCTCGGCATCCCGGAAGGGACCGTGAAGGTGCGGCTGCATCGCGCCCGCAACAAGTTGCGCCGCGCCTACGCGATTCAGTGAGTCTCGGCGACCCGCCGCATCTCCGCGGCGGCGGCCTGGGGGCCGAGATAGGGCACCAGCATCGCGAACAGCAGATCCGGGAGCAGGCTGGGCAGCTGCCCAGCCCGGCCGGCCAGCAGCTCGTCGAAGATCAGGCCGGAAACGGCGCCCGCCGACATCAGCGAGATGTTCTTCGGCAGCTCCCTGTCGCCGGCCAGCTCTCGCCCCGCGTCGAGGTACTCGGTGAAGCGACCGATCGCGTCCCAGTGCAGTTGGCGGGCATCGGCCCCGGCGGCCGCGACCTCGACCACTGCGGTTCGCGCCAGCGCCGGGTCGACGGCGAAACGGTCGACGATCGTCGAGAGGCCGTTGGTCACTCGCCCCAGCCAGGTTTCCTCGCCGTTGCATTTGGCGACGACCTCGCCGAAGATCTGCTCGACCAGCATTTCGTAGGCGGCGAGGAAGCAGGTGTGCTTGTCCTCGAAGTACTTGTAGAAGGTGGTCCGCGAGGTTTCGGCCTCCGCGATCACATCGGCCACGGAGGTCCCTTCATAGCCCTTGGCGCCGACCACTCGGATGATTGCCGCCAGGATGAGTTGACGCCGCGATTCGGTGGTTGCCATCGGCTCGCTTTCGAGGAGGCTGAACTACGAAGTACCGGCATCATAGCGACTTCGTGTACGGAACTGTTTATGTAGGTTCGCCGGCCACCTCCCGTGCAGCACCCTCCGGCCCCAGGTAGGCGAGCAGCGTCGCGAAGAGGACGTCGGAGATCAGATCCGGCAGTTGCTCCGTCCGGCCCGCGATGAGCTCATCGGAGATCAAGCCGACGACTGCGCCCGCCGCCATCCGGGATGCGTTGGCCGGGAGGGTGCGGCCACCGGGGGCGAAGTCGCGGCCCTCGTCGAAGAACGGGGTCAATCGCTGCACGGCGGCTCGGAATCGGCGCTGCGCCGCCGGGCCCGCCGAGGCGACGTCGACCAGCGCCAGGCGCGCCTGCGCCGGCTCCGCCGCCAGCGCCTCGAGCAGCGTCATCAGTCCGGCGCGGGCGCGATCGGGCCAGCGCTCCTGCGCTTCGTAGGCGGCGGATACCCGCCGCACGAGGACGTCGACGGCGTTGTCGTAGGCGGCCAGGAAGCAGGCTTCCTTGTCGGGGAACAGCTGGTAGAAGGTGGTGCGGGAGATGCCCGCCTCCTTGGTCAGGTCGGCGATCGTGGTCGCGGCGTAGCCCTTCTCGGCGACAACCCGCATCGTCGCCTCCAGCAGGCGCTCGCGCTGCGAGCGGACGACGACCTCGGGCGGCAGTCCGTGCCGCCCCCGGGGCGGTCGCCAGCTTCCCTCCCGTCTGGGTTGGGGCACCGTCAGCCCGCTCTGGAGCGGAGCACTTTCTCCGCTTCCCGGGATTGCCGCAGCGCCTCTTCCTGGCCGAGGTATGGAATGGTGACGATGTAGACGATGTCCGGCAGCAGTTCCGGCAGCCGCTCGGTGTTGCCGGCGAGGATCTGGCCGACGATCAGCGACTCGGCGCCGGCGAGGGCGCCGCGGCTGGCGCTGGGGGGGATCGCCTGTTCCTCGATCGGGTCGCTGCGCCCGCGGTCGAGCAGAGCCTGCAGCACCCGCTTCCCGGATGCGTACATCTCCAGCGAGTGACCGCCCGCCGCCGGCGCCTCGACCAGCGCCATGCGGGCGAAGTCCGGGCGGGTGGCGAGCAGGTCGAGGAAGGTCGCGGCGGCGTCGCGGACCATCGTCGCCCAGGGCTTGTCGGGGGAGTAGACCTCGACGATGCGGCCCATCGCGTCGGCGAGCGACAGCTCCATCGCAGCCCGCAGGCACTCCTCCTTGTCCTTGAAGAGCTCGTAGAAGGTGGCCCGGGAGACGCCGGCGGACTCGACGATGTCGGCGATCGTGGTCGCGCCGAAGCCCTTGGTCGCGCAGGATCGGGCCATCGCGTTGAGGATGCGTTCGCGCTGGGAGTGGGCGACCAGCGGCTGCGAAAGATCGGCGCGGCCGTTCGGCAGGCGCTCGCTCTCGATCAAGCTACCGAGATCGTCGGACCGGGCGCTGGATTTGGCTCCGTTACGGGAAGCGGGGGGCGACATGCGGTTCTTCGGCTCAGGCGTGCTGCTCTAGTAAACGCGATTGTACACCCCTGGTCAGATTCTGTGGACGATTCAGTACCGAACCGGGTACGGCAACGGCTGGGCGGGAATACAAACCGCGGGGCTGTACACGCGGGCGAGCGCCGCCGCCGGAACTTCAGACCTCTGTACAACCGCTTCCGGGCGGCCGACATCGACCATCTAGCCATGAGAACCGCACCGCGCCAGATCGTGGCCTTCGGAGGCGGCGGCTTCTCGATGGAGTCGGGGAACCCGCTGCTCGACGACTACGTGCTGGCGCTGACCGGGGCCGAGCGCCCGCGGGTCTGCTTCCTCCCCTCCGCCAGCGGCGACGCCGACCACTACATCGTTCGCTTCTACCGCGCCTTCTCCGCTCACCGCTGCGAGGCCAGTCACATCTCGCTCTTCCGCCGCGAGCAGGGCCCCGAGGATCTGCGCCGCCACCTCCTCTCCCAGGACCTGATCTACGTCGGCGGCGGCAGCGTCGTCAGCCTGCTCGGCGTCTGGCGCGCGCACGGGATCGACGCGATCCTGCGCGAGGCCTGGGAAGCGGGGGTGGTCCTCTGCGGCCTCTCGGCGGGGTCACTGTGCTGGTTCGCCGAGGCGGTGACCGGCTTCCACGGGGCGCCGAAACGGCTCGAGGGGCTGGGCCTGTTGCCGTTCAGCAACTGCGTCCACTACGAGCGCGGCTCGCAACGGCGCGAGTCCTACCACCGCTTCCTGCGCGAGGGGATGCGGTCCGGCTACGCCGCTGAGGACGGCGCCGCGCTGCATTTCACCGGCACCGAGCTGAGCCGGGTGATCGCCTCGCGGCCGCAGGCGCGCGGCTACCGGCTCGACGTCACCGGGCAGCGGGTGGTCGAGATGCGGATCGCCACCACTTTCCTGGGAGATCGCGGGGTGAGCCCGGCCGCGCCGGTGCCGGAGGCGCTCTCCACCGCGGTCGCCGCCTGATGGAGGTTCGCCGCATCCTCGCCCTCGGCGGCCACGACTTCAGCTCGCGGCCTCCCGACCGCGCGGTCTGCGAGCTGTTGCTGCGGCTCGCCGCCGAGCGCGGCCGCGAGCGGCCGCGAATCTGCATCCTGCCCACCGCCAGCGGCGACACCTCGGACCAGATCGGCCGCTTCTACGCCGCCTTCGGCGAGCGGCCCTGTGAGCCCTCCGACGTCTCGCTGTTCCGACTCGGGCGGCGGCCGATGGCGCTGCGCGACCACCTCCTCTCCCAGGACCTGATCTACGTCGGCGGCGGCAGCCTGGTCAACCTGCTTGCGGTCTGGGAGGCGCACGACATCGCCTCGATCCTCAGCCTCGCCTGGCGCCGCGGCATCGTCCTCGCTGGCCAGAGCGCTGGGGCGATGTGTTGGTTCGAGGCCGGCATCACCAAGTCGTCCGGCAAGCCGCTGGCGGCGGCCGGGCTGGGCCTGCTCTCCGGCAGCCTCTGCGTCCACTACAACAACGAGCCCGAGCGCCGCGCCGCCTACCTCGATGCGGTCGGCGATGGGATGCCCGGTGGCTATGGCCTCGACGACTACGCCGGCCTGCTCTGGGAGGGCAACGGCTCGCCCTCCGCCCTCACCGCCCGCCGCGGCGCCCGCGCCTACCGCGTCTCCAAGCTCGAGCAGAGCGTCGCCGAGTCGCCGCTCCCCGCCCGTTTCCTTCCCGCTCCCGCTCCCGCGGCCCTGCGTGAGGACATCGCCGAGTTCCGCCGCATCAAAACGATGCGCCGGCGCGCCGGCTGGCTGGGCTAGCTCCAGCAAAGAGCAAGACCGCCTCGCCGGCTGGGGCCGAGGACGTTTGGGGGAGGGACACCCTGCTCCCCCCGATCCCTACTCCCCCGCCATAGGCGGCGCGGTCGGGTCGCCGCCTCCCTCGCCCAATTTCTCCCGCGCGATGTAGTCCTCGGCCAGCAGCAGGTTGTCCTTAGAGCGCTCGACCACGTTCAGCAGATCGCTCATCAGCGCCACCTCCTCGACCTGCTCCTTGACGAACCACTGCAGGAACTGCTCGGCGCGGTAGTCCTTGATCTCGCGTGCCAGCTCGAACAGGGCGAAGATCTCCCCGCTGACCCGTTTCTCCTGCTCCAGCGCCATCCGCACCGGGGCGCTGCCGTCGGTGTAGGCGGTCTCCTGCGACTTGATGTCGGGGATGTGGACGCCCTCGCCAACGTCGAGCAGGTACTGGATCATCATCATCGCGTGCTCTCGCTCCTCCAGCGCCTGCCGGTAGAAGAAGCTGGCGAGGCGGGGGAGCGTTTCCGCGTCGTAGTAGACGGCTGCCCCCACATACTGCTGGGAGGCTGCGAACTCGTTGGCGATCTGCTCGTTGAGAGCGTCGGCGAATGACTTGTCCGGCATCTCGGCTCCTTGTCGGCGGGGCGGGCATCCAACGTAGCCGAAACCGCAAATTCGGTCGGCCGAAGCGGCGGTTCGGCTCACCTAAGGACCTCCGGTCGCTTTTTGTCGGGCATATCCCGACAAAAGACGACCGGAGGGTCAGATCTGCCAGCGGAAGCCGAGCTCGTCGATCGAGGGTTGCAGGGGGCTGGGGGGAAGGCCTGGCCTGGTCGCCAGCTCGGGGTCGTTGTAGCCGCCGGGGGCGACGTCGTTGGGGGTGTCGGGATGGAAGATCGAGGCCAGGTACTGGATCTGGCCGCGGCCCTGGCCGAGCTCGGTCTGGCCGCCGCCGTAGGCGCCGATGCCGCGCTCCTCGCAGTAGTCGTAGGTGGCGAAGAGGTTGCGGATCGGCCCGAAGCGCGAGGGCTTGACGTTGACCGTCCGCGGTGGCGACCATGGCATCGCCTCGATGTCGGCGATCGAGTGGATCGGCGCGTCCCAGGTGACCCGCTCGGAGACGGGATCGAGCAGCGGCTTGGTCTCATCGGTGACGTCGGGGTCCTCGAGCCAGACGTCGGGGAAAGCCTCGATCAGCTTCG
Source organism: uncultured Actinomycetes bacterium (assembly GCA_963699125.1). Lineage (GTDB taxonomy): Bacteria > Actinomycetota > Thermoleophilia > Solirubrobacterales > 70-9 > VAYN01. The sequence goes on along the minus strand of OY969417.1, from coordinate 1,558,032 downwards.
CGTACAGCTCCGGGTCGGTCTCGACGTCGACCGGGGTGCCTTTGTAGAAGCCCTTGAGGTCGAGCGAGTCGACGGCGCCGGTCGCGATCAGGGCGGCGATCAGCTCGTCGTCCCAGTCGTTGGTCGGGTCGAGCTTGAAGCGCAGGGTCGGGTAGACGGCGAGGCGGGCGAGCAGGGGCTCGATCGAGGAGCGCTCCTCCGCAGTGCCCGCGAGTCGCATCGAGTTGACGAAGTTCACCGGCCGCGGCTCGCGGCCGAGCGCGGCGGCGAGGCTGGTCCCAGCCTGGCGCAGCGCCAGGTCGAGCGCCGCCGACTCGAAGGCCCAGCGGCGGTAGTTGCGGGAGAAGTCGCGCTCCGGCGCTGCGGCCGGGAAGAGGTCGATCGAGTCGAGCATCTCCGAGAAGCCGGCGAAGGTGGAGGCGCCGCCGAGGCCCTCGGGCGGTCCGCCGTCCTGCTGGGCGATGTGGTCGACGGCGTCGTAGGTGACGTCCTCGCCAACCCCCTCGTGCCCCCCGCCGCGCAGCGTGATCACCGTCGTCAGCCGTTCGAAGTCACCGAGAGTGATCCCCAGCCCCTCGAACTCGCAGCTCTCGATCTGCAGCGAGAGCTCGGCGATCGCGTCGAAGCTGGCCATCGGCGCTGAGCCTAGATGATCGGGTCCGTCGCTCAGGTTGGCGAGAGAGGAGTCGGTACCCCTCCGCGGGAATTTAGTCGCGCGCCCTTTCGGGCGCAGCTCCCGAACATGCTGCGCGCCATAGGCGGGCAGCATCATTTGGAGCAGCCCGCGCAGCGGGCGCGACTAAATTCGCCCAGAGGGCAATCGCACCCCTCCTAACGGGCAACCCGCAGCGTCTTCAGCTCGCGATCACTGCCGCCGCGCACATAGCCGCCGTGGGCGACGCTCTCCCTTATGTAGTCGAGGGTCGCGGCGGTGAGGCGCTCGCCGGGGAGCACGTTGGGGATCCCGGGCGGGTAGGCGGCTAGCCCCTCGGCGGCGACGCGCCCGGCGGCGACGTCGAACGGAACCACCTCCTGGGGCCCGAGGAAGGCTTCGCGCGGGGTCATCACCAGCTCGCCCCAGGGCGGCGGCGGCGCCAGCTTCTCGTCGGGCGCTCCCGGTTGCGCTTCCAGGGCATCCACCGCCTCGCGCAGTCCGGCGACCAGGCGCTCGCCGGCGCTCGCCGCTGGCTCTCCCAGGCCGAAGATCGCGACGACGACGTTCTCGGAGTACAGCTCAAGGTCGATCCCGCTCTCGCGGAACACGGTCTTCGCCAGCCGGTAGCCGGTCGAGCCGGTGCGGCGAACGTCGATCGCGAGCCGCAGCGGGTCCCAACCGGCGATGCCCGGCCCGCCGACCATGCTCTCGTCGAGCACCGCCAGGCCGGGGATCCGCTCGATCTCGGCGCGGGTGGAAGCGACCGCCGCCAGCGTCTCCCCGAGCAGCTCGGCGCCGTGGACGAAGGCCTGACGCCGGGCGGCGTCGAGCGAGCCGGAGAGCAGCCCGCTGGGACTGGTGGTTTCGACCAGGCTGACGCAGCGATCCACCACCGCCGGGTCGATGCGCCCGCCGCGGCCGAGGTGGAGCATCGCCGCCTGGGTGAGACTGCCGACGATCTTGTGGGTGGAGGAGGTGACGAGGTCGGCGCCGGCAGCGAGCGCGTCGTCGGGCAGCGAGGGGTGGAAGTGCAGGTGGGCGCCCCAGGCCTCGTCGACCACCAGCGGCACGCCGCGCTCGTGTGCGACCGCGGCCAAGGCGGCGACATCGGCGCAGGCGCCGAAGTAGGTGGGGGAGACGACCATCGCCGCGATCGCGCCCGGCGTCTCCTCCAGCGCCGCAGCCAGCGACTCCGGCGTCAGGCCGTGGGCGATCCCCAGCTCGGGGTCGAGCTCGGGGGCGACGAAGGTCGGCCGCATCCCGCTCAGCACCAGGCCGTCGATCACCGAGGAGTGGACGTTGCGCTGGACGACGACGCGGCTGCCACCGTGGGCGAGTGCCAGGCAGGTGCTGTGGTTCCCCTGCGAGGCGCCGTTGACGAGGAACCAGGTCCGCTCCGCGCCCCAGGCCTCGGCGGCGAGCAGCTGCGCCTGCTGGAAGGGGGTCGGTTCGGGGCCGATGTCGACCCCCTCGGTGACCGAGGGGACGTCGTTGCGGAGCCCGACCTCGCCGACCAGCTCGCGCATGGCGGGATCGGCGCCGGCGCCGCCCTTGTGGCCGGGGACCTGGAAGCGGCCGGGATCAAGCCTCGAATAGGCGAGTAAGGCATCGACGTAGGGAGTCGAGTCCTGGTCGCGATTGGGCATCCAGCCGAGTGTACGGGCGTAGCAGGCCTGTCCCGGTAGGGGTTCCGCTTAACTTTTTCGTGGTATGCCGATGGCTGTCGCCTCGGACGAAGGCGGCGAAAAAGTACAAGACGCTCCACCCCTACCGTGACAGGCCCGATGAAGCACGACGCGTATGGATACTGGCTCGACGAGGCTGGAACCCCAGAGCCTGCCGCACCGCTCGGGGCTGACCTTGAAGCTGATGTGGTCGTGATCGGTGGTGGGTTCACGGGGCTGTGGGCCGCCTGGCACTTGAGGCAGCTGGAGCCGGAGGCGCGGGTGGTGCTGCTCGAGGCCGACCTCTGCGGCTATGGGCCGAGCGGGCGCAACGGTGGCTTCTGCAACGTGATGTGGTTCTCGCTGCCGAACATGCGCGAGCGCTGGGGCGACGAGGCGGCGCTCGCGGTCGCCAATGCTGCCGGCGAGGCGGTCGCCGGGGTCGAGGCGTTCTGCGTCGAGCAGGGCGTCGACGCCTGGTTCCACCGCGGCGGCTACCTCCAGGTTTCCGCCGCGCCCGCCCAGGACGGGATCTGGAGCGAGGCCGTCGATGCCTGCCGCGCGCTGGGAGCGATCAACGCGATCCAGGTGCTCTCCCCCGAGGAGGCTGCCGCCCGCTGCGCCTCGCCGGCCTTCCGCGGCGGCGCCTTCTACCCGGACGCCGCCAGCGTGCACCCGGCGCGGCTGGCGCTCGGCCTGCGCGAGCGCCTGCTCGCGGCCGGGGTCGAGGTCTGCGAGCGCTCCGCGGTGAGCGGGTTGCACGCCTCCCCCGGTGGGGTTGTGGCGCGCACCGAAGCCGGCTCGGTTCGCGCCGGCGCCGCGGTCGTCGCGATCGGGGGAGCCGCCAAGGCTCGGCACGGGCCGCTGCGCAACCGGCTCACGATCACCTCCTCGCACATCGTCCTCACCGAGCCGGTCCCCGACCTGCTGGAGGAGGTGGGATGGACCGGGGGCGAGTGCATTACCGACTGCCGCACGATGCTGCACTACTTCCGCACCACCCCGGATGGGCGCATCGCCTTCGGCCTCGGCGGCGGCCGGATCGCGATGGGAGGGCGCCTGCGGGGGCGGGTGGAGGTCGACCCCGAGGTCGTCTCGCTCGCGGCCGAGCGGCTGCGCGCCTACTTCCCGGGCATCGAGGGGCGACGCATCACCCACGCCTGGGGCGGCCCGATCGACGTCTCGCCGACCCATCTCCCCGTCGTCGTGCCCCTCGCCGGCGGCCGCGCCTTCGCCGCCGCCGGCTATACCGGCAACGGCGTCGGCCCCTCGTACATGGTCGGCCGCACCCTCGCCTCCCTCGCCCTCGACCGCCGCGACGAGCACTCTCGCCTGCCGATCGTCGACTCATCCCCCCAACGCGTCCCCCCCGAGCCCCTCCACTGGCTAGGCGGCACCGCAATCCGCGCCGGCATCATGAGCAAGGAGAACGCCGAGGCCGAGAGCCGCTCTCCAAGCAGGGTGGCCTCAATTCTCGCGCGAGTCCCCGAGCTAATCGGCTTCCACATCGGCCGCTAGCGAACCGCCGGCCGACGGGCCTCAAAGCGGCCCATATGGACGCTTTGAGGCCCGTCGGCGGTCATGCCGGTGCGGCGGCTGGGTGGGGGGGTGCGGGGGGCGGTTCCGGCTCGGGGGGGACGGCGGCCATGCGTTCGGCTCGGCGTTGTTGCCAGAGGACCAGGACCACCGCGATCGCTATCGCTGCGAACAGCATCGTGGCCAGGACGTTGACCTGGACGGGGATGCCGCGCAGGGCGACCCCGAACACGTAGAGCGGGAAGGTCACGGTGGTGCCCGAGTTGAAGTTGGAGATCACGAAGTCGTCGATCGAGAGGGCGAAGGCGAGCAGCGCCGCGGCGAGGATCCCCGGCGCCAGCAGCGGCAGGGTGACGGTGCGGAAGGTCGCCAGCGGCGTCGCGCCGAGGTCGGCGGCGGCCTCCTCGAGGTGGCGGTCGAAGCCGATCAGCCGCGAGCGCACGACGACGACGACGAAGCTGATCGAGAACATCACGTGGGCGATCAGCAGCGTCGTGAAGCCGAGCGCGAACGAGTAGTAGATGAACATCGAGAGCAGCGAGGCGCCGATCACGACCTCGGGCGTCGCCATCGGGATCACGATCAGCAGGTTCGCCGCCCGCCGCCCGTGGAACCTGTGGCGGACCAGGGCGATCGCCATCAGGGTTCCGATCGCGGTCGAGAGCACGGTCGAGATGGTCGCCAGGCGCAGGCTGGTGAAGAGCGCTTCGTTCAGCTGGGTCAGCGAGAAGGCGCTGCTCCAGTACTCGGTGGTGAAGCCGTGGTCGAGGCCGAAGGTGAGTTTGCCTTTCGGCGTCGCGCCGAAGGAGAAGACGGCGATGACGACGATCGGGACCAGCATGTAGGCGACCGCGAGGCAGGCGTAGATCGGCAGTGCGTTGCGTCGCAGCCATGCCCACCCCCGTGACAGGACAGACACCTAGGCCACCCCCTCCTCCTCGTCGCCCATGAAGGCGCCGGTGCCGGCGAAGCGGATGTAGAGGGTCACCACGGCGAGGATCAATCCCATCATCAGGAAGGAGAGCGCCGCCGCCTCCGGGTAGTCGCGCTGGGTCAGGTAGAGCGACTGGATCACGTTGCCGATCATCGCCTGGCCGGTGCCGCCGAGGATCTGGGCGTTGATGTAGTCGCCGAAGGCGGGGATGAAGGTGAGCAGGACGCCGGCGACGATTCCCGGCATGGTCAGCGGCAGGGTCACCTTGAGGAAGGCCTGCCGCGAGGAGGAGTAGAGGTCCTTCGCCGCCTCGACCAGGCGCAGGTCGAGGCGCTCCAGGTTGGCGTAGAGCGGCAGGATCATGAAGGGCAGGAAGTTGTAGGTGAGGCCGGCGATCACCGCCCCGGAGGTGGCGAGGACGCGGCCGTCCGGGGGGACGAGAGAGAGCGTCTGCAGAACGCTGACCACCGGGCTCGAGTCGCTGAGGATCGTCTTCCAGGCGATCGTGCGGATCAGGTAGGTGGTGAAGAACGGCGCGATCACCGCGAACAGCAGCAGCAGCTTGAAGCGGCCGGCGCGGAAGGCGATCGCGTAGGCGAGCGGGTAGGAGATCAGCAGGGCGAGGATCGTCGCGGTGCCGGCGTAGAAGAAGGAGCGGATGATCTGCTCGGTGTGGCCGGAGAGCGAGTCGGGGAAGTTCGACCAGGCCCAGTCGAAGCTGTAGCCGGTCGTCAGCGTTCCCGACCGCAGCGCCAGTTCGCCCATGAAGTACATCGGCACGACGAAGAAGGCGATGAGCCAGAGCAGGCCCGGCCCCAAGAGCCAGTAGGGGACCAGGCGCTGCCGCAGGCGCATCATCGCGTCACCCGGTGATCACGGCCTGCCAGGCTTCGTTGACCGGTTCGAGGTCCGGCGGCGAGTCCTGGCTCGAGCACTTGCGCGTGAACTGCTCGCTCGGGAAGACCAACTGGTCCTTCGCCAGTTCCGGGTTGCGCTTTTCGAGCAGTTCCTTGACGCCGTCGACCGGCGAGACGTAGAGGACGTATTCGGTGATGTCGGCGGCGACCTTCGGCTGGTAGACGAAGTCCATCCATCCCAGCGCCGCGGCCGTGTTCGGCGCCCCGACCGGGATCACCATGTTTTCCGACCACAGCGTGCAACCCTCGGTCGGCATCCGCCATTCGGCGTTTTCGTTTTCGATCAGTGAGGCGTCGCCCGACCAGCCGATCGCGGCGACGATGTTGCCCGCGGTCAGGTCCTCGGTGTATTCGTTGCCGGTGAAGTGTCGGATCTGCCCGGAGTCGGCGGCCGCCTTGATCCTGTCGATCGCGTTGAGCCAGTCCTGGTTGGTCGCCTCGCCGGGGTCGATCCCTTCGGCCAGCATCGTCAGCGGCACGGTTTCGCGCAATTCGCCCAGCATCGTCACCTTGCCCTTGTATTTCGGGTCGAAGAGGTCGTTGATCGAGTGGATCTCCGGCGCCTTCGAGGTGTCGACCCAGATCCCGGTCATACCGCTCTGCCAGGGCACCGAGAATTCGCGCTTCGGGTCGAAGGCTGGGCTGCGCAGGCTCGGCGAGAGGGTTTCGAAGACGGTCGGCAGGTCGCTGTGGTTGATGTTCTGCAGGTAGCCGAGGTCGTGCATCTGTTTCGCCATGTAGTCGGCGACGACGAAGATGCTGCGCCCGCCCGATTCGCCCTGCTCGAGCAGCGGCTGCATCTTGCCGAAGAAGGACTCGTTTTCGTTGACGTCTTCGATGTAGTCGACGCTGACGCCGGTCTTGTCTTCGAACTCGGCGACGGTCCCGTTCTTGCCCGGGTCGATGTAGCCGGGCCAGTTGGAGATCGTCAGCTGGCCGCTGACCGGGCCGCCTTCAGCGGTGGTCGCTTCGCCGCCGTTGCCGCCACCGCCTACCGTGTCGCTGCCGCAGGCGGCGATCCCCAGCGTCAAGACAAGGGCGGCGATCACCGCCGCGATGGTCAGTGGCATCCCTCTGGTTCGCGCTCTCCTGGCTCTCATCTCACTCACCTCTCCCGGATTGGTTCAAGCGTTTCTTCGGCTCCCGCCCCGTTCTCTCCCCTACCAGCGGTGGAACCGCCCGCGGGCGACTCCCGGACCAGGTGCATGTGTTCGGGGTCCCAGCTCAGCGCCACCCGGGCGCCGCCCCCCGGCAGCTGCTGGCGCTCAGCCTCGCTCGCGTTGGGAACGAGCACGGTCATCCGCACCCCGTCGCCGAGGCCGACGACCATCTGCGTCGCCGTGCCCAGGTAGAGCGAGCTCTCGACGACTCCCTCGACCCGCGGCAGCCCGTTCGAGGCGCCCCCGCCGCCGCTGCCGACCGGCTCTACCCGCAGCTTCTCCGGTCGCACCACCGCGTAACACCCTTCGCCGGGGGCGAGGTCGCCGGTGTCGCCCCCGACTTCCGTGCCGCGCTCCAGCCGCACCTGGCCCGCCCCGGTGACGGTCGCCGGCATCAAGTTCGAGACGCCGATGAAGCCGGCGACGAAGGTCGTCGCCGGGCGCTCGTAGACGTCCTCGGGGACGCCGACCTGCTCGACCCGGCCGCGGTTCATCACCGCGATCCGGTCGCTCATCGTCAGCGCCTCCTCCTGGTCGTGGGTGACGTAGACGAAGGTGATCCCGACCTCGCGCTGGATCCGCTTCAGCTCCACCTGTAGTCCCTTGCGCAGCTTCAAGTCGAGGGCACCCAGCGGCTCGTCGAGCAGCAGCACTTTCGGCAGGTTGACGAGCGCGCGGGCCAGCGCCACCCGCTGCTGCATGCCTCCGGAGAGCTGCGCCGGGCGCCGCTTCGCCTCCGCGGCGAGTCCGACCCGCTCCAGCTCGGCGGCGACGCGGGAGGCGATCTCCCCCTTCGCGACGCGCTTGCGCTTGAGGCCGAAGGCGACGTTCTCCTTGACGCTTAGATGGGGGAAGAGCGCGTAGCTCTGGAAGACGGTGTTGGTCGGGCGACGGTGGGGTGGCAGCGCCGCCACGTCTTCGCCCTCGATCTGGATCTCACCGGCGCTGGGCTGCTCGAAGCCGGCGATCATCCGCAGCGTCGTCGTCTTGCCGCAGCCGCTGGGCCCCAGCAAGGTGAAGAACTCGCCGCGCGAAAGATCGAGGCTGAGGTTGTCGACCGCCACCAGGTCGTCGAACCGCTTGGTGACGTCCCGAAGTGCGACGCTCGAGCTCTCGCCGTTCCCGTTCATTCTTCTGTGTGGGCCCCTCTCGTTATGTACCTACCCGATTCCGCTCTACTTATCCGCCGGCACCACGAGCACCGGGCGCTCGGCCATGTGCAAAAGCTTGTTCGGCGTCGAGCCGAGGATCGCTCCCTTCAGCGGCGGGTCGCCGAAGCTGCCGACGACGAGCATCCGCGCGTCGCGTTGCTCCGCGACGTCGATCAGCGCCTCGGCGGCGCGCTTGGGGACGAGTGCGACTTCGACCTCGACCCCGCGCTCGCCGGCCTTGCGCCTGGCTCCCTCCATCAATTTCTCGCCGAACTCCTCGATCGCCTCCTCGTGTTCGGCGATCTCGCCGCCCCAGATGCCGGGCGGCGCGTAGCCGAAGACGACGGTGACGCGATCGCCCAGCTCGGTGGCGATGTCGAGCGCCGAGTCGAGCGCCGCGTCGCCGCAGGCCGAGCCGTCGTACCCGACCACGATCTGGCCCATCAGGAGGCCTCCCCGGTCGTCTTGGGGGCCGGCACCTCGCCCTCGAGGAAACCGGCCGGCACCACCTCGGGCCGGCGCTTGAAGAAGGCCGGAACCTTGTTCCACTGGACGGCCATCAGGACGACCCCGAGGACCATGAACACGGCCGCGATTAGCAGCGGTGGGCCGATGCCGAGCCAGGAGTTGCCGGATTCGGAGTTGGCCGGGTCGGAGAGTTCGATCGCGTTCTTGATCAGCAGGTAGAAGAGGATCACGCCGCCGACGCTGGGGCCGACGCCGACGAAGAAGAAGTTCTTGACGCTGCGCAGGAGCTCGCGCCGGTAGTAGATCGTGCAGGCGAAGCCGGTGATGCCGATGTAGAAGGCGATCATCAGGCCGAGCGCGGCGAGCGAGTCGAAGAGGATGTCTTCGCTGACGATCGTCAGGCCGACGTACCAGAAGATCGAGAAGGCGCCCATCAGGATCGTCGAGATGTGCGGGGTGAGGAAGCGGGGGTGGATGCTGCCGAGGCTGCCGGGCAGCGCTTTCGCGCGGGCCATCGAAAGGGTGGTGCGGGCGGCCGGCAGGATCGTCGTCTGCGTCGACGCCGCCGCCGAGGTCAATACGGCGATGATCAGGATCTTGTCCAGCGGCGAGCCGAATACTTCGGTGCCGAGCGAGCTGAGCACGTCTTCCTGGTTCTCGATCAGGGCGTCGACGCCGGCGTAGGCCTGGGCGGCGAAGGAGACGACCACGTAGATACCGAGCAGGATCAGGGTGCTAATCACCGTCGCCTTTCCCGGCGCCTCGGTGGGGTCTTTGGTCTCCTCGTTGACCGTCGCGGTCGTGTCCCAGCCCCAGTAGATAAACACCGCCAGCAGCATCCCCGCCGAGATCTCGCTCAGGCTCAGCGAGAACGGGTTGAGCCAGGAGATATCCGGGTGGATCGAGGTGTCCGGCGCGTCCCCGGCGTAGACCTTGACCAGGGCGACGACCGCGAACAGCGTCAGGGTGACGATCTCGGCGCCGAGCAGCCCGATCTGGGTGCGGGCGGAGAGCTCGATCCCGATCACCACGATCGCGGTCATCAGGGCGATCCAGAAGACGCCGACGGCGGTCACTGCGACCGTTGACGCCGCCGCCGAATCCCAGCCGACGAGCAGGAACGAGTAGAGCCCCGCGATCTGGGCGAGGTTGGCCATCACGACGATGTCGGTGACGATGATCACCCAGCCCACCATCCAGCCGAGCTGGGGCCCCATGCCCTTGGCCACCCAGGAGAAGCTCGTGCCGCAGTCGGGGTCGGCTTTGTTCATGTAGTAGTAGGCGCCGGCGACCAGGAACATCGGGACGAAGCTGACCAGCATGATCGCCGGCGACGCGAAGCCGACTGCGGCGGCGACGAAGCCGAGGGTCGCGGCGAGGCTGTAGCCGGGAGCGGTGGAGGCGACGCCGATGACGACGCTGGAGGCGAACCCAATCGCGTTCTTCTTCAGACCCTTGTCGCCGGTGGTCGGAGCGGCGGCGGCCTGCGGGCCCGGCGTGGGAACTGCTGCGCTCTCCAACGATCCGTCTCCTCTCCTCTGGCCCGATCCCGAGCCGGCAACTGCAGCGACGGTAAGCCCCTGTGGACGAAGGCGCAAGTGGCAAATGTCCCAAAAGCACAGCTGGCTTTTGTACCTTTTGTACAAGTCATTTGCCAGAGCTTGACCCAATGACCACTTGCGAATGGGCCATCTTGGGGCTAGCTTTATCCATATCGTCGAAGCACGAGAGGAGAGCGGAATGGCCACCGCGCCGCAGGCCTCAGTAGACACCGGGCTCCAAGAGCTCGCCCGCCGGCACCTTTGGATGCACTTCTCGCGGATGGGCTCCTACGGGAGCGATCACGAGATCCCGATCATCGTCCGCGGCGAGGGCTGTTACGTCTACGACGAGCACGGCAACCGCTACCTCGACGGTCTCTCCGGCCTCTTCTGCGTCAACGCCGGCCACGGCCGCAGCGAGTACGGGGAGGCCGCGGCGCGCCAGATCGAAGAGCTCGGCTTCTACACGCTCTGGAGCTACGCCCACCCGCGGGCGATCGAGCTGGCGACGCGGATCGCCTCGCTCGCCCCCGGCGACCTCAACCGCGTCTTCTTCACCTCCGGTGGCTCGGAGGCCGTCGAGTCGGCGCTGAAGCTCGCCCGCAACTACCACCGCATGCACGGCAAAGGGCAGAAGCACAAGACGATCGCCCGCGAGGTTTCCTACCACGGCACCACGCTGGGGGCGCTCTCGGCGACCGGGATCACCGAGCTGCGCAGCCAGTTCGAGCCGCTGGCGCCGGGCGGCTGCCACGTCCCCAACACCAACGTCTACCGCTGGCCCGAGGACCGCCACCCGCTCTGGGCGGCGGACGCGATCGAGGAGCGGATCGTCTTCGAGGGCCCCGAGACCGTCGCCGCGGTGATCCTCGAGCCGGTCCAGAACGCCGGCGGCTGCTTCGTCCCGCCCGACGGCTACTTCCAGCGGGTGCGCGAGATCTGCGACCGCCACGACGTGCTGATGATCTCCGACGAGGTGATCTGCGCCTGGGGCCGCCTCGGCCACTACTTCGGCTGCGAACGCTTCGGCTACGTCCCCGACATCGTCACCCTCGCCAAGGCGATGACCTCCGCCTACGCGCCGATGGGCGCCGTGATCGCCTCCGACCGCGTCGCCGAGCCGTTCATGCAGGGCGACGCCTCCTTTGCCCACGGCTTCACCTTCGCCGGCCACCCGGTCGCCGCCGCGATCGCGCTGGCCAACCTCGACGTCTACGAGCGCGAGGACCTCTGCGGGCACGTACTCGCCAAGGAGGGCGAGTTCCGCCAGATGCTGGAGAGCCTGCACGAGCTGCCGATTGTCGGCGACGTGCGCGGCGCCGGCTACTTCCAGGCGATCGAGCTGGTCAAGGACAAGGAGACGAAGGAGGGCTTCAGCGACGAGGAGTCCGAGCACCTCCTGCGCGGCTTCCTCTCCGGCGAGCTCTACAAACGCGGGTTGATCTGCCGCGCTGACGACCGCGGCGACCCGGTGGTGCAGCTGGCGCCGCCGCTGATCGCCGACAGCGAGCAGTTCGCCGAGATCCACGACGTCTTGCACAGCGTCCTCGACGAGGCCTGGGAGCGGGTCGTCAGTTGATGACTAGGGGGCCGGATTGCTAACCGTCCAGAGCCTGCTCGACGAACTTGGGCTCGACCTCGCGGCCGGGGCCGACGCGGCGGCGGCTCCGGTGCGGTGGGTCCACATCTCCGAGCTGGAGGACCCGACGCCGTGGCTCTCCGGCGGCGAGCTGATGCTGACCACCGGCATCCCGCTCGACTCCGCCGCCAAACAGCGCTCCTTCGTCCGCCTGCTCGCCGACCGCAACCTCGCCGGGCTCGGCTTCGGCACCGGCTTCAACCACCGCAAACTGCCGAAAGCGCTGGTCGACGAGGCCGATAAGCGCAGCTTCCCGCTGTTCGAGGTGCCCTACTCGACGCCGTTCATCGCGATCACCGAGAAGGCCTTCGCCAGGCTCGTCAACGAGCAGTACGAGGTGCTCCAACGCGGGATCGCCGTGCAGCGGCGGCTGGAGCGGTTGGTCCTCGAGGAGCGCGGCCTGGAGGAAATCGCGGCGACGATCGCCACCGCCGTCGGCGGCACCGTCGCGGTCCTCGACGGCCGCGGCGAGCGGCTCGCCGGGCGGGGCTTTCGCCGCCAGCTCTCCGCCGACGCGATCGGGGCGATCCGCAAGGAGGCGCTCGGCCACGCCAGCGACGGCCACCCGTTCGTCCCCTCCCACCCCTCGGTCGCGGGGCGGGCGCTGGCCCACCCGGTGATCTCACCGGGGGGAGGGCCACCCCAGGCCTGGGTGGTGATCGTCCGCGACTCCGGCGGTCTCGGCGACTTCGAGCGGCTGATCCTGCAGCAGGCGGTCGCCGTCGTCGCCCTCGAGCTGATGCGGCGGCGGGTTGCCCGTGAGACCGAGCGGCGGCTGGCCGGCGACGTTCTTGCAGGAGCACTGGGCGGGCGAATGGAGGCGACCGAGTTACGCCGGCGGCTGGAGCCGTTTGGCATCGGCGACGAAGCGGCGGTGCTTGTTTTCTCCCTCGAGCACCCCGCTGCCGCCGTCGGCGCCCTCGAACGCGCTCTGGCCGCCGACGCCTGTCCCGCCGTCGTCGCCCCCCACACCACCGGCGCCCGCGAGCTGCTGTGCGCGGTCGTCGACGCCGCCGACCGCAACCCGATCGACGTCGCCGCTGACGCCCGCAAGGCGCTCGGTCCCGAACGCGGCTCCGTGCGGGCGGCCGCCAGCCGCCCCGCCTCGCCCGAGCGCCTGCGCCACTCCTTCCACGAGGCCCGCTGCGCGCTGGAGGCGACCGCCTTCAACAACGGCCAATCTCCCGAGGTCGCCTCCTGGCGAGACCTCGGCGCCTTCACGTTGCTGCTCTCGATCCAGGACGACGAGGCACTCGACCTCTACTGCGACAGCGTCCTCGGGCCGATCGAGCAGGGCGACGAGGAGTACGGCGGCGAGCTGCTGCGTTCGCTCGAGGCCTTCATCGAGCAGAACGGCCAGTGGGAGAAGGCCGCCCGCGAGGTCTACTGCCACCGCCACACGCTGCGCTACCGGATGCGCAAGGTCGAAGAGCTGACCGGGCGCGACCTCTCGCGCGCCCACGACCGGATCGAGTTCTGGCTGGCGCTGCGGGCGAGGGAGCTGGTCTCGTGAGGGTCGGGGTGCCGAAAGAGATCAAGCTCGACGAGTACCGGGTGGCGATAACCCCGGCCGGCGTGCGCGAAATGTCCGAGCACGGACACGAGGTCCTGATCGAGGCCGGAGCCGGCCTCGGCAGCGCCATCGCCGACGCCGAGTTTGAGGCCCAGGGGGCGGAGATCGTCGCCGGCGCCGCTGAGGTCTTCGAGCGGGCGGAGATGATCCTCCACGTCAAGGAGCTGCAGCCGCCCGAGATCGAGATGCTGCGACCCGAGCAGCTGCTCTTCACCTATCTGCACCTCGCCCCCGATCCCGAGCAGACCCGCGGCCTCTGCGGCGCCGGTGCGACCTGCATCGCTTATGAGACCGTCGAGGACGCCCGCGGCCGCCTGCCGCTGCTGGCGCCGATGAGCGAGATCGCCGGCAAGATCGCCACCCAGGCCGGTGCCTTCATGCTGGAGAAGCCGCTCGGCGGCCGCGGCATCCTGCTCGGCGGCGTCCCCGGCGTCGCTGCCGCCAACGTGCTCGTGATCGGCGGCGGCGTGGTCGGCATGAACGCCGCCTTCATCGCGATCGGGATGGAGGCCGACGTCTTCGTCTACGACCGCTCGATCGATCGCCTGCGCGAGCTCGACGTCACCTTCGGCGGCCGCTGCTCGACCGTCTACTCGACGACGCTGGCGATCGAAGACATGCTGCCCCACGCCGACCTCGTGATCGGCGCCGTCCTCGTCCACGGCGCCCGCGCCCCCTACGTCGTCCGCCGCGAGCAGCTGGCGCTGATGAAGCCCGGCGCGGTGCTGGTCGACGTCGCGATCGACCAAGGCGGTTGCTTTGAGACCTCGCGGCCGACCACCCACCGCGAGCCCACCTTCGAGGTCGACGGGATCACCCACTACTGCGTCGCCAACATGCCCGGCGCGGTCCCGATCACCTCGACCCACGCCCTCACCAACGCGACGCTGCCGTACGCGATCGCGCTCGCCGACCTCGGCGTCGCCGAGGCGATCCGGCGCGACCCTGGCCTGCGGTTGGGAGTCAACGTCGCCGCCGGCAAGGTGACCCACCCGGCGGTGGCGGAGGGAGTTGGGGCGGAGTACGTGCCGGTCGAGCAGGCGCTGGGTCTCGAACCGGACCCCCAGCGTGGTTCCTTTGTTACGCCTGAGGTGCCAAAGGAACCACGCACCGGTGGGCAACGACCTGGAAACCGCAAAGCGGAGGTGAGATGAGCATGGCGACGGTGGCGAAGACGAAGCTGAGGAACTTCATCGGCGGCGAGGCTGTCGACACGGTGGAGGGGGGGACCGAGGACGTGCTTAACCCAGCCACCGGCGAGGCGATCGCTGAGGCGCCGCTCTCGACCAAGTCTGACGTCGACAACGCCGTCGCGGCGGCGAAGGTGGCCTTCGAGAGCGGCAGCTGGGCGACGATCCCGCCCAACGAACGGGCGCGGGCGTTGCTGCGGATGGCCGACCTGATCGAGGAGCGCGGCGAGGAGATCGCCGACCTCGAAGCGGCCGATGCCGGCAAGCCGCGCGCCGCCGTGATCGAGGACGAAATCGAGGTGATGGCGGACCAGCTGCGCTTTTTCGCCGGCGCCGCCCGTTGCCTCGAGGGCCGCGCGGCCGGTGAGTACATGGAGGGACATACCTCCTTCATCCGCCGCGAGCCGGTAGGCGTGGTCGGCCAGATCACCCCCTGGAACTACCCGCTGATGATGGCGATCTGGAAGATCGGGCCGGCGCTCGCGGCCGGCAACACGATTGTGTTGAAGCCGGCCGAGACGACCCCAGTGACGACCCTGACCTTCGCCGAGTGGTGCGGCGAGATCCTGCCGCCAGGAGTCCTCAACGTGATCGGCGGCCACGGCGAGCCGGCCGGCGCCGAGCTAGTTACCCACCCCGACGTCGAGATGGTCAGCCTCACCGGCTCGCCGGCGACCGGGAAGTGGATCGCCAAGGCCGCCGCCGAGACGCTGAAGCGGGTCCACCTCGAGCTGGGAGGGAAGGCGCCGGTGATCGTCTTCGACGACGTCGAGATCGAGACGGCGATGGAGACGATCGCCGGCACCGGCTACTACAACGCCGGCCAGGACTGCACCGCCGCGACCCGCGTGCTCGCCTCCAAGGGCGTCTACGACGACGTCGTCAACGGCCTCGTCTCCGAAGCCAAGGGGCTGGTCCTCGGCGACACGATGGCCGCCGAGACGACCCTGGGGCCGCTCAACTCCGCCCGCCAGCGCGAGCGGGTCGAGGGCTTCCTCGAGCGCAAGCCCGGCAACGCCGAGGTGGTGACCGGTGGCGTCGAGCCCGATCTCCCCGGCTACTTCCTCGAGCCGGCGGTAGTGGCCGGCCTCGAGCAGGACGACGAGATGATCCAGGACGAGATCTTCGGCCCGGTGATCACCGTGCAGCAGTTCTTCGACGAGGAGAAGGCGATCGAGTGGGCGAACGCGACCCGCTACGGCCTCGCCTCCTCGGTCTGGACCCGCGACGTCGGCCGCGCGATGCGGGTCGCCAAGGCGCTGCGCTTCGGTTGCGTCTGGATCAACGACCACATCCCGCTGGTCTCGGAGATGCCGCACGGTGGCTACAAGGAGTCCGGCTACGGCAAGGACCTCTCGATCTACGCGGTGGAGGAGTACACCGAGATCAAGCACGTGATGGTCAACCTCGAGTAGCGCGTCGGGCCGCCGAATAGGATTCAACGCCTCGTGAGCCGACGAGTCAGGGGGATAGCGGCCGGGTTGCTGCTGGCGGGCGCCGTCTTCGCGGCCGTCGCCGCCGCGGCGACCAACGCAACGATCGAAACGCCGATCTGCCACGGCCGGCAGGCGAAGATCGTCGGCACCGACGGCAACGACACGATCCGCGGCACGCCGGATCGCGACGTGATCTGGGGCGGCCAGGGCGAGGACACGCTCTACGGCAGCCTCGGCAACGACCTGATCTGCGGCGGACCGGGGTCGGACCTGATCCACGGCGGCCGTGGCAACGACGAAGTCGACGGGGGCGCCGGCGACGCCGACCGGGCGATCGGCGACCTTGGCGACGACAAGGTCCTGGGCGGGGCCGGCGCCGGCGACGAGGCGGCCGGCGACCTCGGCATCGACATCGTCAACGGCGGCCCCGGCAACGAAGACCTGGTCCACGGCGACTACGGCTGGGACCGGATGTCCGGCGGTGCCGGCGGGGGCGACATCGCCTCCTTCGCGACCGCCATCGCCGGCGGCAAGGGGGATGGTGTCTGGGCCTCGCTCAGCGCCCACCGCGCCCGCGGCGACGGCCACGACAAGCTGTTCGGCTTCGAGAGCATCGAAGGCTCGGCCTTCCGCGACACCCTGGCCGGCAACAAGCAAGGCAACGCGATCGACGGCGGCCCCGGCGACGACCACCTCTCCGGCGGCGGCGGGCGCGACAGCCTCGACGGCGGCCAGGGCAGCGATGCCTGCACCGGCGCCAAGGGCCGCACCGTCTCCTGCGGCAAGGAAAGGGCGCCGAAAGCCTCCGCCTACGTCCAGCTCGACCCGACCCCCGGTGGCGGCGCCGGCCTGGAGATAGTTGGCGGCGGCGGCCCCGACGAGTTCACCGTCGCCTTCGACGAGGCGGCGAATGTCTTCGCGGTGACGGCGGCCAAGGGCATCGCGATCGGCTCCGGCTGCTCGCGCCCGGCCAAGGGCGCCAGCCAGGTCTCCTGCCCGGCCTCCGGCCCCGGGCGCTGGCTGATGGCCGACCTCGGCCCCGGCAACGACAAGCTGCGGGTGGAAGGCTCGCTGCTGGCGGTCGGCAGCGTTCGCTTCGGCGGCGGCTTCGGCAACGACGTCATCCACGCTGGCCCCGAGGACGACCTGGTCGAGGCTGGACCCGGCAGCGACCACCTCTACGGCGGCGCCGGCGCCGACGGTCTGGTCGGCGGCCTGCCCGGGCCGACCTATCTATACGGCGGCCCCAACGGCGATCTGCTCGCCGCCGGCGGTGGTTGCGCCGGCGGTGCCCTGGTCGGCGGCCCCGGTCGCGACGATGCCTCCTTCGCCGAGACCCAGGCTCACCCGGGGCTGCTGATCATCTCCTTCCCGAAGCACGCCGCCTGGATCGACGAGATCAGAGGCTGCGACAGCGTCCACCTCTCCCGTACCAACGAGGACATGGAGGGTTCCTTCGATTGGGACGTGCTGATCGGCGACGGCCGCGCCAACAGCATGCTCGGACAGCCCGGCGAAGACGTCTTCATCGGCAACGGCGGCGACGACGTGATCGACGCCCGCGACGGCGTCCGCGACTTCTCGATCCAGTGCGGCCGTGGCGTCCGGGCGACGAAGAGAAGGCCGGCCAGCGGCAGGGCCGCGGGCCGCGCGCTGACTGACTCCTTCGATCCGCAGCCGTTCAAATGCGCGATCGTCAAGCACGGCGACCCGGTCCCGGGTCTCAACGGCTGACGAGCCTGTTGTCGGCCGGGCTTGCGCCCGGGCGGCGAGCCACCCGGTGCGCTCTTCGCCGTCGTCTCCTCAGGCGCGCCGTTTGGCTTTGCGACGCGCACCCTCGACCCTGCGGATCGTCCAGAAGTCCCTCGACAGGCTCCCCTGCAGAAGGTAGGGGTACGGCAGCGTGAAGTAGCCGCGCATCCCCCATTTCGTCCCCCAGGAGTTGCGGACGATGAACCACTGGCGGCGCTCGTCGTAGCCGACCGCGAGGACCGCGTGACCGCCGAGCAGAGCCTCGTTCGCTTTCGGCATCTCGGCGTGTCCGGTTTTCGCCACCTGGGGGCTCTCGAAGCTCTCGTAGACGGCGAAGCCGAAGACGAACGGGTAGCCCTCGGCCAGGCATCCCTTCAGCTGGCCGAGCGACTGGGCCAGCCGCAGATACTGGATCGCCTGGTGCTTTTTGCCTTCGGCGTAGCAGGGACGCGACGGCTTCTCGCGGAATTTGGCGATGTTGTAGGGCCAGTTCTTCTCGTTGCAGGCCCCTCGCTTGGCGACGCTCTTGACGCCGTCGCGGATCATCGCGCCGCTGTCGGCGTCGATGGTCCCCTCCATCGCGCGCTCGTTGTAGTAGATGAAGAGCCGCGACGGCGTAAACACGTTTTTCAGCCGCTGTTTCATCTGGTCGAATTGGAGCGCGCCGCCGATCGCGTTGGCGGTGCAGCTGCCAAGCTGTCCCTGGTCGTAAACCGGCGGGCATTTTTTCCGCAGGTCGACGCGGTCGGGAAGTTTCGCCAGCGGCTTGACCGGTGCGGCGTAGAGCATGTCGCGGCCGTCCGGTATGTCCGGAACCCAGCCGTAACCCTTGACTTTGCGTGGCATCGAGCGCCTCCTCTGGTCGCTTGAACGCTGGGTGATCCTTGACTACTTAGATGGCCCTGTCAACCCGCACTTGTGAGGAGTGCCCACGCTCACGCCCACGGGCCGGTGGCCGCTGCCCCTTGAACTAGGCTTGTCGCGTGGCAAGGAAGACCGCGAGCGGAGACGAGGCAGCGGCAGTCGCCGCCGCCATCGCGCGATTCGAGGCGGAGGTCGGAGCGACCCCCGAAGAAACCCCTGCGGCGATCGGCCCATGGCAGCGGGCGGCCCTGGTCGAGGGAGTCAGCGCCAAGGAGACCGTGCAGGACTCAGAAGGAGGAGCGAGATGGCTGTCGTGAAGATCATCGAGCTGGTCGGGAGCTCTAAGACGTCCACCGACGACGCGGCGAAACAGGCCTTGAGCCAGGCGCAGGGGACCCTGCGCAATATCCGTGCCGTCGACATCGTCTCGACCGGGATCCGCGGCGAGAACCTCGACGAGTACCGCGCCCACGTGCGGGTTGCCTTCCTGATCGAAGGGACGGATATCGACTGATGGCCGAGGCGGGGAAAGAGGTCTCGCGTGAGGAGGCGCGCAAGCTGATCGAGGAAGGCGCCCAGCTGATCGACGTGCGCGCCGAGCACGAGTGGGAGGCCGGCCGGATTGCCGGCGCCGCCCACCTGCCCCTGGACGAGCTGGCCCAGCGGGCGGCTGAGATCGACAAGGACCGGCCGGTGGTCCTCTACTGCCGCGGCGGCAACCGCTCGACGATGGCGACTGCCGCGCTCGCCGACGCCGGCTACGACGCGGCGAAGCTGAGCGAGGGGATCGTCGGCTGGGCTGAGGAGGGTCTGCCGCTCGAGCCCGACAGCGGCTACGTGGCCGAGTCAGGCGAGGCGGCGGCGATTCTCCAGGCCCGTAAGAAGGCCGGCCAGCACCCGTAGACCTCACTCGCGTCGCAGAGAATTTGCAATGTGCGCGCCCCCTGTAACGGCGCAACTTTTAAGCTGCAATCATGCAGGTGATGAGGGAGAGCTGGACCGACGCGCGGATGGACGACCTCAACGGCAAGGTCGACGATCTGTCCCGACGGACGGACGCCGGCTTCGCACGCGTCGACGCCCGCTTCGAACGGGTCGAGGGCCGAATCGACGATCTCCACCGCACGATGGACGCCCGCTTCGAACACGTCGACGCCCGCTTCGCGCACGTCGACACCCGCTTCGAACGGGTTGAGGGCCGAATCGACGACCTTCACCGCACGATGCTTCAGCTCGCCGGCGGCGGCTTCGTCACCCTGGTTGTCGGCTTTGCCGGGACGATCGCCAGCCAGCTCCTGAGCTAAATACCCGAATCCCTGTCAGGTTTTGCTATTTTCCTCTCTGTGGAGGTAGTCGTAGCCGAGAACAAGGAGCAGCAGGGCAAGGGCCGGGTCGGCAGCCTTGAGAACCCGGAGACCTACGAGAACGTCCCCGGCCACATCATCCCGATCATCGAGCGCGAGTTCGACGACTTCGACAACGAAGCCGAGGCCTTCCTCGCCGATCAGATGCCGGAAGACCAGTTCATCGGCTTCCGCCTCAAACAGGGCGTCTACGGCCAGCGTCAGCCCGACGTCCAGATGGTCCGCGTGAAGCTGCCCTTCGGCGGCGTCACCCCCGACCAGATGGACGCCTTCGCCAGCGTGGTGGAGAAATGGGCGCCGCTGAACAAGGGCCACGTCACCACCCGCCAGAACATCCAGATCCACCACGTGCCGCTGCGCGACATGGAGTCGCTGCTGCGGGAGATCGCCGCGGTCGACCTCTCCTCGCGCGAGGGCTGCGGCAACACGGTGCGCAACGTCACCGGCGACCCCTGGGCCGGCGTCGCCACCGACGAGATCTTCGATCCGACCCCCTACGCCGGCGCCTACGTCCGCTACTTCGTCCGCCACCCGACGACCCAGCTGATGCCGCGCAAGATCAAGACCGCCTTCAGCGGCTCCGACGAGGACCGCGCGATCACCGGTATCCACGACATCGCCTTCCTCTCCCGCGAAAGGGACGGAGTCAAGGGCTTCGAGGTCCGGGTCGGCGGCGGCACCTCGATCATGGCCCGGGTCGCGCCGACGCTCTTCGACTTTGTCGAGGCCGACAACGGCGACTACCTCAAGGTCGCCGAGGCGGCACTGCGGATCTTCGACCGCCAGGAGTGGCTGCGCGTCAACCGCGCCCGCGCCCGGATCAAGGTCCTGGTCGACAAAATCGGCATCGACGCCTTCCGCGAGCTGGTCGACGAGGAGCTCGAGGGCGATTGGGTCGCGGAGCGTGACTTCGACGTCGAGCGCCTGCGCTTCGACGTCGAGGAGGAGGCGAACGCGCCTGAGGCGCCGGCGTCCTACGCCTCCCCCAACGGAGACCACACCGAGTTCGAGCGCTTCCTCGAGGGCAACGTCCAGCCGCAGCGCCAGCAGGGCTTCTCCGCCGTCGAGGTGAAGATCACCCGCGGCGACCTCTCCCCGGAGCAGTTCCGCGGCCTCGGCGCGATCATGCGCGAGTACAGCGGCGGCCACGCCCGCAGCACCGTGCAGCAGAACTTCGTCCTGCGCTGGGTCCGCGACGAGGCGCTCTACGACGTCTGGCAGCGGCTGACCGCGCTCGGTCTCGGCGAGGCCGGCGCCCGCGAGATCACCGACGTCGTCAGTTGCCCCGGCACCGACAGCTGCAAACTCGGCATCACCAGCTCGATGGGCCTCAACCGGGCGATCGTGGAGCGGGTCGAGGAGATGCAGATCAGCGACGAGCTGACGAAGCGGATCCACATCAAAATGAGCGGCTGCCCGAACGGCTGCAGCCAGCATCACATCGCCAACATCGGCTTCTACGGCGCCTCGCTGAAAGTCGGCGGCCGCCAGATGCCCGCCTACATCCCGCACATCGGCGGCAACTTCGAGGGCGGCGAGGTCGTCTTCGGCAAGCGGCTGAAGTCGCGGCTGCCGGCCAAGCGGGTCCCCGAGGCGGTCGAGCGTTGGGTGCGGCTGTACGAGTCCGAGCGTGCGGAGGGCGAGGAGTTCAACGCCTTCGCCGAGCGGGCCGGCGCCGAGGCCTTCGAAGCGGCCGTCAAGGACCTGACGCTGCCGGCCGAGTTCAGCCTCGAGACGATGCAGCAGTTCATCGACTGGAACCGCTCCAGCCCCTACAAAGTCGAGCGCGGCGAGGGGGAGTGCGCGATCTAGCGCGCGCCACTGTGCGATGAAGCCACCGCCGATCACCCTTTCCGGCTCCGTGCCGACAGTCACCGACCACGAGACGGTTGCCGCCGAACTCGAGGACCGCAGCGCCCAGAAGGCGCTGGAGTGGATGTTCGAGACCTTCGGGGCCGAGCACTACATCGCCTGCTCGTTCCAGAAAACCAGCTCGGTGACGGCGCACATGGCGAGCCGGATCAACCCCGAGGCGCGCTTCTTCTACCTCGACACCGACGTCCTCTTCGAGGAGAGCTACGAAACCCGCGACCGACTCGCAGAGTCGCTCGGGGTCGAGTTCGACCGTTTCCACAACCTGACGCTCGCCGAGCAGGCCGCCGAGTACGGCGACGAGCTCTGGAAGAGCGACCCCGACGCCTGCTGCGGGCTGCGCAAGGTCGAGCCGATGCGGCGCGCGCTCTCTTCCGTAGACTGCTGGGTCGCCGGTGTCCGGCGCGCGGATTCCAGCCGTCGTTCCCACACGCCGAAGTTCGGCTGGGACAAGCGGTTCAACCTCTGGAAGCTGAACCCGCTCGCGGACTGGACCGAGCGCGACGTCTGGAACTACATCCGTGAGCACGACCTCCCGTACAACCCACTCCACGATCGCGGCTACCCGTCGATCGGCTGCACCCATTGCACGCAGCCGGTCGGGCCGGGTGGATCGCCGCGCGACGGCCGCTGGGTGGGCGTCGCCAAGACCGAGTGCGGGATCAACTGACCGCGCCCCCGCGCGCCTCTAATCCTTCCCCGACCCGATTGGTGAGACCTAAGCGATGAGCGAGACGATGGCTGAGTTGTCCCTGACCCTTTCCGAGCGCCACACGGCGGACTTCGAGATGATCGGCATCGGCGGCTTCGCGCCGCTGACCGGCTTCCAGGGCTCCGCCGACTGGGAGCGCGTCTGCAGCGAGATGCGGACCGTCACCGGCGATTACTGGCCGATCCCGATCACCCTGGCCACCGACCTCGATTGCCAGGTCGGCGACGTCGTCGAGCTGGCCAGCGACGAAGGCAAGCCGCTGGGGCGGATCACGGTCGAGGAGATCTGGGAGCGCGACGCCAAGAGCGAGGCGGAGCGCGTCTACGGGACCACCGACGAGGCCCACCCCGGCGTCGCCGCGATCTACGAGGAGGGCAACCGCTGCATCGCCGGCCCGATCGAGGTCGACGCCCTGCCCGACCACGACGAGGCCTTCATGCGCCGCTACAAGACGCCGGCGGAGACGAAACAGGACTTCGCCGACCGCGGCTGGAAGCGGATCGTCGCTTTCCAGACCCGCAACCCGATCCACCGCGCCCACGAGTACCTGACCAAGGCGGCGCTGGAGACCTGCGACGGCCTCTTCATCCACCCCCTGATCGGCAAGACCAAGGCCGGCGACATCCCCGCCGACGTGCGGATGCGTTGCTACGAGGTGCTGATGGAGAAGTACTACCCGACCGACCGGGTGGTGCTCGGCGTGAAGCCGGCGAAGATGCACTACGCCGGCCCCCGCGAGGCGGTCCTGCAC
The DNA here is from genome assembly GCA_963699125.1 of uncultured Actinomycetes bacterium. Classification (GTDB taxonomy): domain Bacteria; phylum Actinomycetota; class Thermoleophilia; order Solirubrobacterales; family 70-9; genus VAYN01. Next base: position 1,534,853 of record OY969417.1, on the reverse strand, counting down.
GCGATCGTCCGCCGCAACTACGGCGCCACCCACTTCATCGTCGGCCGCGACCACGCCGGCGCTGGCGACTACTACGGCACCTACGACGCGCAGAAGATCTTCGACGAGATCGACATCGACGAGCTCGGGATCGAGCCGCTGATGTTCGAGCACACTTTCTGGTGCAACGAGTGCGAGGGGCTCGCCTCCGGCAAGACCTGCCCGCACGACAACGAGGCGCACCTGTTCCTCTCCGGGACGAAGGTGCGCGAGATGCTCGGCAACGGCGAAAGGCCGCCGCATGAGTTCTCGCGCGACGAGGTCGCCGACATCCTGATCGACGCTTACAAGGAGGACTGACAGAGCATGGCTGGCGAGAAGGGCTTCACCCTCTGGTTCACCGGGCTTTCCGGGGCCGGCAAGACGACCATTTCCCGGCTGCTGGAGGGGCACCTGCTCGAGCGCGGCTCGAAGCTGGAGATCCTCGACGGGGACATCGTCCGCGAAAACCTCTCCAAGGGGCTCGGCTTCTCGAAAGAGGACCGCGACACCAACATCCGCCGGATCGCCTTCGTCGCCGACCTGCTCAGCCGCAACGGCGTGCCGGTGATCACCGCCGCGATCTCGCCCTACGCGGTGATCCGCGGCGATGCCCGCGAGCTGATGGGCGACCGCTTCATCGAGGTCTACGTCAAAGCCTCGGTCGACACCTGCGCCGAGCGCGACGTCAAGGGACTCTACGCCAAAGCCTTCGCCGGCGAGATCAAGGAATTCACCGGCGTCTCCGACCCCTACGAGATCCCCGAGAACCCGGATTGGGTCTGCGACACCGAAAACGAGTCGCCGGAGGAGTCGGCGGAGAAGCTGCTGGCCTACCTCGAGCAGCGCGAGCTGATCCCGGGCCCGGCTGTGGCGGCTTAGCGGCTATTGAGCTAGGCGCTTGAGGACCTCGCGGTCCTCCTCAAGGCGCCGCTTCAGTCGCTTCTGGAAGTCCTTGTCCGCACGCCGGGCGGCGATGTGGTTGTCGATCGCCACGCGCACTGCCTCCGACACGGGCATGTCGTCGGCGCGGGCGATAGCGGCCAGCTCAGCTGCTTTGTCCTCCGGGAGCCGGAGGCTCATTGCCTTGGTGGTCATTGCCTCTGAGTATTAGAGATTTTCCTACACCGTGAAAAAGAGCATATCAAAGAACCACATATTCTTAAATACTGATAGCTTGATACCTTGAAACCAAGATGTCAGCTCCGCTCGAACTGGCCGATTTCCTCCTGATCGCCGAGGCTGTGCTCGAAATTCCCGCTGAGGAACTTGCCGATGTCGTGCTGGTTCCGGGCGCCGAGTCTGCCCTGGCCGCCCCTTTTGCCAGCTTCGGCGGTGCCGACTTCTATGACGATCCGGCGGAACGCGCCGCGATCTGCTGCTCGCGGATCATCCGCAACCATCCGCTTCCGGACGGGAACACACGGCTCGGCTACGAGTGCATGCGCGAGATGCTGGAACGAGATGGAATCGCCTGGCCACGGGCGAGCGAAGACGCGGCGGAAATCGCGTCGACCATCGAGAGGCTCGCGTCGCGGGATATCTCCGAGCAGGACTTCGTCCGCTGGGTCAAGCAGCGGATCGAGCGGGGCTAGGGCTTTGGCGGCACCTGGGGGTCGGCCAGGCCGAAGGTGTCGTAGGCGCCGAATTGGGCGAAGGTCTTGTGGGTGGGGCCGTGGTAGTCGGAGGAGGCGGTTGGGATCAGGTTCAGCTCGTCGCAGAGCTCGAGCAGGTGGGCGGTCTGCTCTTTGCTGTGGGTCGGGTAGAAGGTCTCTACTCCGTCGGCGCCGAGGGAGCGGATCAGGTCGTCGACCTCGTTTGGCGCGGAGATGTCCCAGTAGGGGTGGGCGATCACGGCTGTGCCGCCGGCGGCGTGGATCAGCTCGATCGCCTGCTCGGCGGTCGGCCAGCGCCGCGGCACGAAGGCCTTGGCGCCGGGTACTAGGTACTCCTCGAAGAAGGGGCTGAGGTCGCCGGTCGCGCCGGCGGCGCGGGCGATGTGGGGGCGGCCGATCGAGAGCGCGTCGCCCGCCTCCCTGACCGCGTCCTCGAGGTGCAGGTCGAAGCCCTCGCCCCGCAGCTTCGCGACTATTTCTCCGGCCCGGGTGACCCGCTCGTGCTGGGCGCGCTCGCAGGCCGCCGCGATCCTGCCGAGGTCGATCCAGTAGCCGCAGATGTGGAGGTCTTCGGCGTACTCGTGGACGCACGACATCTCGATCGCCGGCACCAGCTCGATCCCCTGGCCCGCGGCGGCCTCGGCGGCCTCGGTAACGCCGGCGATCGCGTCGTGGTCGGTCAGCGCCAGGGTCGTCACTCCGGCCTCGGCTGCCCTTGCCACCACCTCGGCGGGGGCAAGCTGGCCGTCGGAGACGGTCGAGTGCGATTGGAGCTCGATCAGCATCGGCGCAGACTATTCGGGCCGGCGCGAGGGCGACCGGCGCGCCGATCCGATCGTCGAACCCGGTTGTTTACCGTGGAGTGGTGCAGCGGAGGATCGAGATCGCCGCCCCGGTCGCTGACAGGCGTCGGACGCTGCCGCTCGTGGCGGCGCTGCTCGCCTGCGGGATTTGCCTGCTGGTATGCCCGCCCGCCCACGCGGCACCCGCCTGGCTGCCGCCGACCGACCTCTCGGCCCCCGGCAAGGACGCCGCCGGACCATCCGTCGCGGTTGCGGCGAGCGGGGAAACGGTCGCGGTCTGGGCGCGGCGGGACGCCGGCACCAACTTCACGGTGCAAGCTGCGACACGCAGTCCCGGCAGTGCTTTCTCCGCCCCAATCGACCTCTCCACGACCTCCTTCGATGCCGACGTCGCGATGACTCCCGGCGGCGAAGCCGTGGCGGTCTGGCGCAAGTTCGACGTCGCCAGCGGGAAATACCTGATCCAGGCGGCGACCCGTTCCCCCGGCGGCGCCTTCTCCGGGCCGATTCCGATCTCCGTCTCCGCAGCGGCCGCCCAGCCTCAGGGCCTCCGGGTTGCAGCCAGTCCATCCGGTGTGGCGGCGGTCGCCTGGGTGCAGAAGGACCTCGGCTCGGCGATCGACCCCGACCAGTTCTCGGTGCTGGTGTCGGTGCGGGCGGCAGGGGGTGGCTTCTCGGCCCCGACGATGGTCTCGACTTCGCCCCCGAGCACCGAAACGGAAGCGGCGAGCCCGCGGCTGGCGATCGACGCCGGCGGTGCTGTCACGGTCGTCTGGACTTACGACGACGGAACCGACAGCCTGATCGAAGGCGCCACCATGATCCCGGGCAGCGGCTTCTCCGTCCCCCTGCCGCTGTCCGAACCCGGCGGCGACGCCGGGAGCCCGGCGATCGCGGCGGCGGCGAACGGGAGCCTGGTTGCCGCCTGGACCCGCTCGAACGGGAGCGAGAACGTGGTCGAAGCTGCCACCGGATCGGCCGGAGGCGGCTTTTCCAGCCCCTCGCCGCTTTCTGCGCCAGGCGAGGACGCGGGCAGCCCGGCGACGGCGATGAGCGCGGCGGGGGAGGCCCGGGTCGCCTGGATCCGCTCCAACGGCTCGGACTACCTCGTCGAATCGGCCACCGGCTTCGCGGCGGCGTCCTTCTCGGCTCCCGTGAAACTCTCGTCGCTGGGCATCAGCGCCTTCGATCCAGCGCTGGCGGTCGAACCAGGCGGCGGCGCGGCTGTTGTCTGGAAACGTTCCAACGGGGGGAGTGAGCTCGTCGAAGGCGCCGTCGCCGCGCCCGCCGGCAACTTCTCCGCCCCAACGCCCCTTTCCGCCCCCGGGCAGGACGCGATCTCCCCGGCTGTCGCGATGGACGCGGCGGGCGATGCCACCGCGGTCTGGCTGCGCTCCAACGGCAGCAACGCGATCGTCCAGGCGGCAGGGTACGACGCCGACGTCCCACAGCTGCGCGCGGTCTCGATTCCCGCCTCGGGGACCGTCGGGGTGCCGGTCCAGTTCTCGGCCAGCCCGTTCGACGTCTGGCCGATCTCGGCGACGACGTTCAGCTTCGGCGACGGCACCGTGGCCTCGGGCACCGCGGTCTCCCATGCCTATGCGGCGCCGGGCACCTACCCCGTAGCGGTCACCGCGACCGATGCGGCCGGTACCGAGACGAGCGCCGGCGGCACGATCGCGATTCGTCCCTCAAGCGACTTCGCGATCGGCAAGCTGAAGCTCAACAAGAGGAAGGGAACGGGGACTTTGACGGTGACGGTTCCGGGCCCAGGTGAGTTGGTTCTCTCCGGCAAGGGTCTGAAGAGGGCCATCGCCCGGGCGGGGCGAGCCGGGAACGTGAGGCTGCCGGTTCGGCCGCTCGCCAAGGTCCGGCGCAAGCTGAACGAGCGGGGACGCGTCAAGGTGGGTCTCAAGGTCGCCTTCACACCGGACGGCGGCGACACCTCGGTCAGGCGCCGGACGGCGACCCTGATCGAGAAGCTTCGCTGAGCAGCCTCTGAATAGACTGCCGCCCCCGATGTTCCAGAAGGTGCTGATAGCCAACCGCGGCGAGATCGCGATCCGCGTCGCCCGGACGCTGAAGGAGATGGGGATCGGGTCGGTCGCGGTCTACTCGGAGATCGACCGCGAGGCGCCGCACGTGCGCGAGGCCGACGAGGCGTTCCTGATCGGGCCGGCGGTACCGGCCGAGAGCTACCTCAACGTCGAGAACATCATCGAGACCGCGAAGGAGGCGGGGGCGGAGGCGATTCACCCCGGCTACGGCTTCCTCGCCGAGAACGCCGACTTCGCCCGCGCCTGCGCCGCGGCCGGGATCGTCTTCATCGGTCCGCCGCCGGAGGCGATAGAGGCGATGGGGTCGAAGACCCGCGCCCGCGAGATCATGGCCGAGGCGGGGGTGCCGATCGTGCCGGGCGCGACGGTGCCGGCCAAAGACCTCGACGAGGCCCGTCAGCAGGCCGAGGACGCCGGTTACCCGGTCGCCTGCAAGGCCGCGGGCGGTGGCGGCGGTAAGGGCTTCCGCGTGGCGATGACCGCGGACGATCTGCAAGAGGCTTTCGAGGGCGCCGCTCGCGAAGGCGAGAAGTTCTTCTCCGACGCCCGCGTCTACGTCGAGCGCTACCTCGAGGACCCGCGCCACGTCGAGGTCCAGGTGCTCGCCGACTCGCACGGCAACGTGATCCACCTCGGCGAGCGCGACTGCTCGATCCAGCGCCGTCACCAGAAGGTGATCGAGGAGGCGCCCGGCCCGCACGTCGACGAGGAGATGCGCGAGCGGATCGGCAAGATCGCCACCGAGGCGGCGGCGGCGGTCGGCTACCGCGGCGCCGGCACGGTCGAGGGGATGCAGGTCGGTGAGGAGTACTTCTTCCTCGAGATGAACACCCGGGTCCAGGTCGAGCACTGCGTGACCGAGATGGTCACCGGCGTCGACATCGTCCGCGAGCAGGTCCTGGTCGCCGCCGGCGAGGCGCTCTCGATCGGCCAGGAGGACGTCGAGCTGCGCGGCTGGGCGATCGAGTGCCGGATCAACGCCGAGGCGGCGCACAAGAAGTTCGCCCCGGCGCCGGGCGCGATCACCACCTACCGCGAGCCGGCCGGCCCCGGCGTGCGGGTCGACTCCGGCGTCGAAGCCGGTTCCGAGGTGACGCCGATGTACGACCCGATGGTGGCCAAGCTGATCGTCTGGGACGTCGACCGCGAGCACGCGACGCGGCGGATGCTGCGGGCGCTGGGCGAGTACGAGGTCGGCGGCCTCACGACCCTGATTCCCTTCCACAAGGCGATCCTCGCCACCGAGCAGTGGGCGCGCGGGGAGACCTGCCGCGAGCTGATGGAGGACCGCGACTGGCTCAAGGCGACCGCGCCCGAGCAGGTTGCCGCACCCGAGGTCGAGGGGGGCACCGAGCTCGTCAGCCGCGACTACAAGGTCGAGGTCTCCGGCAAGCTCTTCGACGTCAAGGTGATCGGCGAGGCGGGCGCCGGCGGCGCCGCAGCCGCGGCCGGCGGCAAGCGCCCCCCCAAGCGCGAGCGCAAGGCCGGCGGCGGCCCCAGCGCCTCCAGCGAGTCACTCCCCTCTCCCCTCCAAGGCACCGTCCTCAAAGTCGCCGTCGAGCAGGGAGCCGAGGTCGCCGAGGGCGACCTGATCTGCGTGATCGAGGCGATGAAGATGGAGAACGAGATCACCGCCCACCGCGCCGGCAAAGTCACTTCTCTGACCGTCTCGGAGGGCGCAGCAGTCTCCAGCGGCGACACCCTCGCCGTCATCGAGTAATCCCTCTTCCCCTCCACACCGCCTACTTCTGCTGCTTCTGTTCCCGTTCTTTTTCGCGCTTTTCCCGTTCGCGTTCCTTTTTCGCCTGGTCGCGTTCTAGCTTGCGGCGCTGTTCTCGGGTCAGCGGCAGTTTCGGCGCCGGCTCCTGGCAGAGGCGACCGACACAGGTCTCCAAGCGCTTGAGCTGATTGTGGAGGAAGGCCCGGATCGGGAAGAAGTTGCCGCTGCGGGCTTTGTTGTTGAGCTCGTAAGGGTCCTTTTCGATGTCGTAGAGCTCTTTCTCGCCGTCGGGCCATTCGATGTACTTGTAGGGGCCGAGGCGAATCCCCTCGTAGTCTTTGGGCGGGGCGACGATCGAGGCGCTCGCCCCTCTGCCACGGGCGGAGGCCCTCGCGGGGGGCACTGGGACCGCTTCGCCGTTCGCTTCGACGTCGTTGGTCTGGACGAACGACTCGAAGAGGAGCGGGCGCCGGGTGCGCAGTTCCGGGTCGACCATGTAGGGCACCAGCGAACGCCCGTCGATGCTCTTGTCGGCTTGGGTGTGCGCCAGCTCGAGGATCGTCGGGGCGATGTCGACGTTGGCGACGAGCTCCCCAGTCGAGGTGCCCGGCTTGATCCCCGGGCCGCGGATCAGCAGCGGCAGGTGGGTCGAGGGCTCATAGGCAAGGAACTTGCCGCCGGTGAGCCGGTGCTCCCCGTAGAAGAAGCCGTTGTCGGAGGTGAAGACGATGTAGGTGTTGCGCAGCCTGTGCATGGCGCCGAGCGTGTTGACGATCTGCTGGACGCCGTCGTCGACAGAGCGCAGCGACTCCAGCGCCTTCTGGTAGTAGACGCGGTAGGTGTGGCTCTCGGTCGGCGAGAGGTAGGAGGCTTCGCGGATGAAGCGCGGCTTGTCGTTGACGTTGCCCTCGTTGAGCCCCTGCGAGGGGCCATGCGGGTAGGGGGCGCCGGAGAAGGAGTCGTAGTGCCGGGTTGCCGGCTCCGGTCCGGCCGGCCGCCGGAAGTCGCCGTGAGGGGCGGTGTAGTCGAGTTGCAGGTAGAAGGGCTGGGTCGCCGGCGTGCCGAGCATCTCTTCGCTGGCGATGCGGGTGAAGACGTCGGTGGCGTAGAGACAGGGCTGGCCGTTGAGGGGTGCGAACGGGCAGCCGAAGTCGTCACGGACGCCGTATTCGCGCGTGTCCCAATTGCCGGGATCGCCGATCGGCCCGTCGAGCTGGCCGTTGTCGTTGAGCGTGTAGCCATAGAAGTAGTGGTTGGTGTCGGCCTTGAGGACGGAGTGCCAGGCGTTCCAGCCGGGCGGCACGGTTTTGCCGTCGTCGAACGGTTCGTCGCCGTAGCCGTTGAGGAACTTGCCGATGTGGATGGTGCGGTAGCCGGCGCCCTGCAGCCAGGTGGCGAGGTTGTGGCTGTAGGCCTGGCGGGTGGCGAAGCCGGTGAAGCCGCCGTTGGGGGGGACGTTGCCGCGGTCGTTGTGGTTGTGCGCGTAGCGCCCGGTAAGGAGGCTGACGCGCGATGGGCAGCAGAGCGGGTAGGAGACGTAGTAGCGGTTGAAGGTGATGCCTTTGGCGGCGATTGAGGCGAGGGTGTTGGGCATCGCCGGGATCGGGGCGCCGCCGGGCGGCGTGTAGGTCGCGTAGAGCTGATCCAGCGTCTGGTCGTCGGTCTGGATCACGACGAAGTTGGGCTGCTGGCCGGCGGGGAGCAGGGCGTTGCGCTGCTTGGAGGCGCTGGCGGGCGAGGCGGCGCTGGCGCGTTGCTGGCTGGCGGCGAAGACAATCGACCCCAATAACGCCAGCAAGCTTGCCGCGAGGGCGAGCCGCGCCGCGGCCAGGGCGCGCATCTGGGTCCTCGGGTGCGCGAACATATTCATAGGAGCACAGCTAGGGATCGAAACCGGCGCTTGCCGCCGGAGTTGCGCCTGAACGCTAGAAAACGCTCAGGACGCGCCGAGCTTTTTGGCTGCTTCGCGGAAGTTTTTGACCGTGGCGCTGGGGGCTTTGCGGCCCTCCAGCTTCTCGCCGTGGCGGTTGACCCAGATCACCGGCACGTTCATCTTCAGCACCGGGGCGACGTCGGTCGCGTAGTTGCTGCCGATATGCAGCCAGCCTTTCTTGCCGCCGATCCGCCGCGCGCACTCTTTGAAGTGCACCGGGTCGGGCTTGTAGCTGCGCACCTGCTGGGCGGTGACGACGAGGTCGAGTTCGGTCCGCAGGTGGCGGCGCGAGATCCCGAGCAGTTTGTCGTCGACGTTGGAGATGATCCCGACCTCGTACTTCTTGCCGAGCCGGTCCATCGCCGCGTTGGCCTCGCGGAAGGGCAGCCAGTAGGCGACGCTGTTGGGCAGGAACTGGGCCCGCGATGGCTCCACCTCCCAGCCCAGTTCGCCGGCGACCTTGACGATCGTCCGTCGCAGCACCTCGGCGTAGAGCTCGTAGGAGCCGGCCATGATTTCGGCCTGGACCTCCATGAAGCGGGCCAGGAAGGGACCCTCCTCGAAGCTGAAACCGTCCTTGGCCGCCTCTTTCTTGCAGGCCTCGACGATCCCCTTCTCCCAGTCGATCAGGGTGCCGTAACAGTCCGCGGTCACCCAATTAATGGTTTTGAGACTTGGGAGGGCCATCTGCGAGCGCGGCATTATGCCATTCGGATAGTCTGCGCGCCCGCGCCCCTGCGGGCGCCACCTCTTTAATGGACCTCCTCGAGTACCAGGGCAAGCAGCTTTTCGCCAAGCACGGCATCGCCGTGCCAGGCGGCGAGGTCGCCTCGACGGTCGAGGAGGCGGTCGCCGCAGCGGAGCGGATCGGCTACCCGTGTGCGATCAAGGCCCAGGTCCTGATCGGCGGGCGCGGCAAGGCGGGGGGGATCAAGATCGCCGCCGACGCCGGCGAGACGCGCGAGCACGCCGAAGCGATTCTCGGCATGGACATCGTCGGCCCGCACGGGGAGGGGCCGTTCCGCGTCGAGGCGGTCTGGGTCGAGGGCGGCTCCGAGATCGCCGCGGAGTACTACGCCTCGGTCATCCTCGACCGCGGTGAGAAGAAGCTTTTGGCGATGGTTTCCAGTCAGGGAGGGATGGACATCGAGGCGGTCGCGGCCGAGAGCCCGGAGGCGCTGGTCAAACGCCACATCGATCCCACCCGCGAGTTCGACGCAGCCGCGGCGGGGGCGATCATCGACGAGGCCGGGCTCGACGAGGACGTCCGCGACCAAGCGGCCGAGGTGCTGGTGAAGCTGGCGGAGGTGGCGGCGAGCGAGGACGCGAGCCTGATCGAGGTCAACCCGCTGATCGTGACCACCGGACGCGAGGTCGTCGCGCTCGACGCCAAGGTGACGATCGACGGCAACGCCCTCTTCCGCCACCAGGACCTGGCCGAGATCGCCGACACGGTCGATGATCCGCAGGAGGCGATGGCGAAGGAGAAGGGCCTGACCTACGTCAAGCTCGACGGCAACGTCGGCATCCTCGCCAACGGCGCCGGCCTCTGCATGTCGACGCTCGACGTCGTCGCCCAGGCGGGCGGCGCCCCGGCCAACTTCCTCGACGCCGGCGGTGGCTCCAAAGCTGAGGCGATCGTCAACGCGCTCGAGGTGATCGTCTCCGACCGGAAGGTGACGGCGATCCTCTTCAACATCTTCGGCGGTATTACCCGCTGCGACGAGATCGCCAAGGGGATCGTCACCGCGTCCAGTCAGATCGACCTCGGGGTGCCGCTCGTGGTCCGCCTTGACGGCACTAACTCCGAGGAGGGGTTGAAGATCCTCGCCGAGGCCGACCTACCGGACCTGCACCAGGAGAAGACGATGCTCGACGCCGCGCGACGCGTGGTCGAGCTGGCGGGGACCGCCTCGTGAGCATCATCGTCGGCGAGGACACGAAGCTGGTCGTCTCCGGGCTGACCGGCCGCGAGGGGTCTTTCCACGGGCTGCGCAACAAGGCCTATGGCACCGACCTGGTTGCCGGCGTCACCCCGGGCAAGGGGGGGCAGGACGTGGAGGGCGTACCGGTCTTCGACACGATCGCCGAGTCGGTCGAGCGGGCCGGGGCCAACACCTCGATGATCTTCGTGCCGGCGCGCTTCGCCGCCCCGGCGATCGACGAGGCGATCGAGTCCGGCGTGCAGACGGTGATCGCGATCACCGAGGGCATCCCGGTGCTCGACATGCTCAACACCTACTGGAAGGCGGTGGAGGCCGGGGTGCGGCTGATCGGGCCGAACTGCCCGGGCGTGCTCTCGCCGGGCAAGGCCAACGTCGGCATCATCCCCGCCCAGTTCTTCGAGCCCGGCTCGATCGGCGTCGTCTCCAAGTCGGGGACGCTGACCTACCAGATCGGCAACGAGCTGAAGCAGGCCGGGGCGGGCAACTCCTCGATCGTCGGCATCGGCGGCGACCCGATCGTCGGCTCCGATTTCATCGACATCCTGGCCCTGTACGAGGCCGACCCGGAGACGGAGCTGATCGTGATGGTCGGCGAGATCGGCGGCGACGCCGAGGAGCGGGCGGCCGAGTTCATCGCCTCCGATATATCCAAGCCGGTGGTCGCCTACATCGCCGGCTTCACCGCGCCGCCGGGCAAGCAGATGGGTCACGCCGGGGCGATCATCTCCGGCTCCTCGGGGACGGCGCAGGCGAAGAAGGAGGCGCTCGAAGCGAAGGGCGTGCGGGTCGGGCAGAGTCCGACCGAGACGGCGCAGATCGCGGTCGAAGTTCTGCGCGGCTCCTGATCCGTGACCCCGGCGGGTCCGGGTAGGGCTTTCGCTTAACTTTTTCGACGGCGTGGGCAGCCGTCCGAAGTTCGCGGCGGCGAAAAAGTACAAGACGCTTCAGCCCTACCCGGACCCGCCGGCAGCGCGGTCTTGGGACGCTTGAGGTGCGGGCGAAGCTGATCCCGAGGTCGGACTCTGTCCTCCCTGGCCAAGGAGCTGGCGGAGCTCGGTGGCGAGAGTTGGCGCTTCCCGGTCCAGTCTGTCGTGGGTGATGCGGATGGTGCGGTAGCCGGCGAGGAGGAGTTTCGGGTCACGGGCGCGGTCGCGCTCGAAGGCGGCGCGGTGGCGGTGGTATTCCCAGCTGTCCAGCTCGACGATCAGTTGGGCGGCGGGCCAGAGGACGTCGACCTCGTGGCCGAGGACGTCGACGTTGGTCTGGCCGGGTGGGATGCCGTGTGCATCGCAGAAGCGCTGGAAGCGATCCTCGAGCGGGGAGCGGGTCCTCGTTGCGGCGCGGGCTTCGGCGAGGAGCCGACGGATCGGCTTCAGGGCGTGGCGGCCGTAGCCCCGCTCGCAGACGAGCTCGACAGCTCGCAGCTGCAGCAGCTTGAGCCGATCCGCTTCCTCCCAGGCCCGCTCGAGCCGTCGAAAGTCCACCACTTCGGCGAGGTCAAAGAGCGTGCGGGCGACGGAAGTGACCGGAATGCGATCCTGCTCCGTTCGTTCATCGTCACGGTGAAAGCGGCAGCGGTGAAGGCGGACGCCCGACCACCGCCTGCGGCCTTGGTTGCCGCGGGGAGAGGAGACGTCTACTGGGCCACGGCTCCCCATCAACCCCCAAAGCGTGGCGGCGTGCGCGTGGCTCAAAACAGCTCCTTCGCCGCAGGCGAGGACGGCACCGAGCCAGCGTCCGCGCTGACTGACCAGTCCGTGGCCGACTGCGTAGGCGCCGCGATTGACCTCGTGAAGGCGTCCTACGGACAGCCACCTCTCGACCGTACGATCCCCGACCCCGATCGCCGAGAGCTGCCGCTTCGCCACCACCCCGTACTGACGCGCCGCAAGTGCCGCAAGCGCCCGCTCCCGCCCTCCACCCCCGGCGTTTCTGACTTTCTCCGCCATATGTGGCGGTAAAGGTCAGACACGCCTTTGGTTCTCCCCCGAATTGAGGGATTCGGCGGGGGTCGGTGGACGGTGGGGCGTTGCTAGGGTCGGGGACGTATGGCCGGTGACACGATTTCGTTTGCGAGGGGGGCGCCGAGCGCCGACATCCTGCCGCACGAGGCGGTGCGGGATGCGGCGGCGCGGGCGCTCGTCGACGACTGGGAAAAGGCGCTCTCCTACGGGACCGGGATCGGCCACCCCGGGCTCTGCGAGTGGATTGCTGAGAGGCACGGCGGGCTCGACGCCTCGCAGGTGATGGTCGCCAACGGGTCGCTGGAGGCCGGGGCGATGCTGTTCGAGCATCTGCTCGGGCCGGGGGATCGGGTGATCGTTGAGCAGCCCACCTACGACCGCACGCTGCTGCTTCTGCAGCGGCTCGGGGTCGAGCTGGTGCCGGTGCCGCTGGAGGCCGACGGGGTCGACCTGGCGGCGGTCGAGGACGCCCTCTCCGCAGGGCCGGTCAAGCTCGCCCACATCATCCCCAACGCCCACAACCCCGCCGGCTGCACGCTCTCGGCCGAGAAGCGGGTGCGGCTGGTCGAGCTGGCCGCCGAGCACGGTTTCTGGATCTTCGAGGACGACCCCTACCGGGAGCTGCCCTTCGAGGGCGAGCCGCTGGAGACGATGCTCTCGCTCGACGGGGCCGACCGCGTGATCCACGCCTCCTCCTTCTCGAAGACGGTCAGCCCCGGAGTCCGGGTCGGCTACCTGGCCGGCCCCGCCGGGGAGATTGCGAAGCTGGCGAAGCGAGCGAACGAGATCTACATCTCGCCGAACATGCTGGCCGAGTCGATCGTGCTCGACCTCTGCCGCTCGGGCGAGCTGGACCGCAACATCGCCTTCGTCAAGGGAGCGCTGAGGGATCGTTGTGAGGCCCTGGTCGCGGCGCTTCGCGAGCAGATCCCGGAGGCGGAGTTCGTCGTCCCTGAGGGCGGCTACTTCCTCTGGCTCGACCTCGCCGAGGGGACCGACACGGCTGCTCTGCTCGCCGAGGCGAAGACGGAGGGGGCCACCTTCGTCGCTGGCCCCGACTTCATGGTCGAGGGCGGCGAGAACAGCCTTCGCCTCTCCTTCGCGCCGGTGCCGGCGGAGCGGATGGCGGAGGGCGTCGGGCGCATCGCCACGGCCCTCGAGCGCATGCGCGCGACCAGTGCCGCCTGACCAAGCAGAGCAAGGACGCAGGAAGCGTGGCGTGCTCTGCACGCGAGCGACCGAGGACGCAGCTATGCGCCGGTCAGGCGGCACTGGTCATTCGACGACGATCGTTCCCTTCATAAAGGGATGGAAGAGGCAGTAGTAGGCGAAGGTGCCGCTCCCTTCCAGCCTGACCTTGCCGGTCTTGCCGGTGTCGATGCTGCCGCTTTCGAAGACGCCGGACTGTTTCGACGTCGCGGTGTGGGGGGTCGAGTCGCGGTTGGTGAAGGTGACGGTGGCCCCCTTCGGAACGGTGATCTCGGCCGGCTCGTAGGTGTAGTCGGCGATCGTCACCGCCTTGGCGTCCTGGGCGCCGGCGCTCGTGCCGGAAGAGGCCCGGTCGCCGCCGCCATCGTCCCCACCGCCGCAGCCAACCAGTAAGACCGCGGCGGCGACAAGGAGCAGATGGACGGCACCGACTTGGGGACGGGTGGATCCCATGCTCTTTATTCGAGGTGACGGCCGAGTCGGATCACCGATGTCCCGCTGAGTGATCCGGGCTGCCCCAAGCCCCCGTAGGGGACCGGCAGAAGCGCAATCCAGCGAGGAGATGACGACATGCCCGAGAGCAAGGAACGCGAGAGATCAGAGACGCTGGCGCGGGGCGCGGTCGCCCGCGCGGTCACCGACCCGGTCTCGCGCCGCAAGTTCATCGCGCTGACCGGTGGCTCGGCCGCCGCGGCCGCCTTTCTCGCCGCCTGCGGCAGCGACGACGGCACCACCACCACGACCTCGGCGCAGGGCGGCGGCAGCGACGAAACCGAACAGTTCGGCAAGGGCGACGTCGGCATCCTCAACTACGCCCTCACGCTCGAGTACTTGGAGACCGCCTTCTATGCCGACGTGGTCAAGAGCGGCCTTTTCAAGGGCGCCGATCTGGCAACGATCCGCAAGTTCGGCGACGAGGAGGCCCAGCACGTGACCGCCCTGACCGCTGCGGTCAAGCAGCTCGGCGGCAAGCCGGCGCCGGAACCGAAAACCGAATTCCCGCTCAAGAGTGCCAAGTCGGTGCTGGAACTGGCGGGGACGGTCGAGAACCTCGGCGCCGCCGCATACCTGGGCCAAGCAGCCAACATCAAGAGCCCGGAAGTGTTGGCCTCGGCGCTGGCGATCCACAGCGTCGAGGGCAGGCACGCCGCCGCGCTCAACACGCTGCTGGGCAAGTCGATCACCCCCGACGGGGCGTTCGCCAAGCCGGCGACCGCGAAGACCGTCCTCAAGTCCGTCGAACCCTTCATCGTCGGCTGACCCGGCGAAGCGAAAAGGAGAACGCAATGAGCCACGAGGAACTCGTACATCCGGAGCTCGCCGGCGTCCAGATCGTCGACGACAGCGGTGACCTCTCCCGCGGCGAGGTGATTCTCAAGGGAGCGCTGGCGGCGGGCGCCGTCTACGGCACCTTCATGGTCGGCCCGTTCGTCCGCCGGGCGCTGGCGATGTCCGAAGGCGGCGACGTCGGCATCCTCAACTTCGCCCTCACGCTCGAGTACCTGGAGTCGAGCTTCTACGACGAAGCGAAGACCCGGGCCAAGGCGAGCGGCGAATTGAAGAGCCTGATCGCGCTGCTGGCCGATGACGAGAAGCAGCACGTCGAAGCTCTGGCGGCGACGATCGAGCAGCTCGGCGGCAAGCCGGTGGCGGAGCCGAAATTCGACTTCAGCTACGCCAGCACGGCGGGCTTCCTGAAGTTGGCGCAGACCTTCGAGGACACCGGGGTCAGCGCCTACAACGGCGCCGCGCCGGCGATCAAGTCGAAGGAAGTGCTCGGTGCGGCCGGCTCGATCGTCCAGGTCGAGGCCCGGCACGCGGCGGCAATCCGGCTGCAGAACTCCGAAGAACCGGCCCCCGAAGCCTTCGACCCCTCGCTCGACGAAGCGCAGGTGCTGAAAGCCGTGGAACCGTTCATCGCCTAGAAGCCGGGACGGGTAGAGCGGATGATGGATCGAGATGACCGTTAGGAGGGAGAAGGCCGAGCGGCTGGCCGACGAGGAGTTGATGCCGCTGATCGGGGAAAAGGACCCCGAGGCCTTCGAGGTCTTCTACGACCGCCACGGCGGCGTCGCCTACTCGCTGGCGTACAGGATCGTCGGCGAGCGAGCGGCCGCCGAGGACGTCACCCAGGAGGCCTTCATCTCGATCTGGCGCAGCGGCGCCCGCTTCGACCGGGCCCGCGGCAGCGTTCGCTCCTGGATGCTGAGCATCGTCCGCAACCGGGCGATCGACGCCCTCCGCAGCCGTGCCGGTAAGGCCCCTAAGCTGGCCTTCGACGACGAGGCGATCCTCGAGCAGCGCCCGGCCGAGGAGCTGACCGAGGAGGAGGCGATGCGACGCGAGACTGCCAGCGAGGTGCGCGGCGCCCTCGGCACGCTGCCGGGCGAGCAGTCGAAGGTGATCGAGCTGGCCTACTTCGGCGGCTTCAGCCAGTCGGAGATCGCCCGCATGCTGGGGGTGCCGTTGGGCACGGTCAAGGGCCGGATGAGGTTGGGCTTGGAGAAGATTCGAGGCGAGTTGGCGGAGGGACTGGCATGACCGAGATCGATCACGACGGCTGGAGTGAGGACGTTGCCGCCTATGTGCTTGGGGCGTTGGAGTCCGAGCGGGCGGCCGAGCTGGAGCGCCATGCCGAGGGCTGCGAGCGCTGCCGGGCGGAGCTGCGCTGGCTGATGCCGGCGGCGCAGGCGATCCCGGAGAGCGTCGAGCGGGTCGAGCCGCCGCCCGAGCTGCGCTCGCGGCTGCTGGCCGAGGTGCGGGCGGATGCCGCCGGGGCCGCGGCGGGTGGCGGCCGAGCCGCCGAGCCGGGACTTTCCCAGCGCCTCTCCAGTTGGCTGCGGGATCTCGGCTCGGGCCCGATGGGCTTGCGGCCCGTCGCCGGCGTCGCCACCGCGGTCCTCGTCGTGGTCGCGGTCGCCGGCTACGCGATCGGCGGTGGGATCGGCGCCGGCTCGGAGGGTGGCGGGACGAGCACGGTCGTCGCCGGCCACGCCCCCGGCGTCACCGCGAGGATGGTCAGCGAAGGCGACTCCGGCACCCTGCACCTCGCGAACGTGAATCAACTTACCAACGACAAGATCCTCGAGGCCTGGGTACGGCGCGACGGCGAGGTCGAACCGGTGCGGGCACTATTCGTCCCTGACCGCGAGGGCCGGGCCAGCACTGAGCTGCCGGATATGAGCGGCGTCGAAGTGGTCATGGTGACCGCGGAGCCGAGGGGCGGCAGCGCAGCGCCCACCTCACCGCCGATCGTCACCCTGCCCATTCCTGGCTAGGCGACGGTTATCGCCCGCCTACCTGCCGTAGCGGTCTGACGACAGCACCAGCTGCTCGGGGATCGCCGCCCGCGGCGGCGGCGCCGGGTCGGCGCGGACCGAGACGGTCTCGGCGACGCTGCGGCTGACCTCGTGCACGCCGTCGGCGGAGGCGATCGTCACCCGCTCGTCATCGGAGCTGTCGACCGTTCCCTCCAGCCCCGGGCTCAGCCCCGCCGCCTTCAGGTAGTGCAGCAGCTCCTCCGCCTCGTTCTCGAAGCGCAGCACCGTCACCGAGGCGCCGACATCGACGTCGGCCAGCAGCGAGCCCTGCTCGCGGGCGCCCTCGACGATCGGATGGCCGTGGGGGCAGGTCGTGGCATCGCCGATCGCCGCCCGCATCCGCTCCTCCAGCACCGGCGACATCGCGTGCTCGATCCGCTCTGCCTCCTCGTGGACCTCGTCCCAGGGGATGCCGAGGACGTCGGTGAGGAAGCGCTCGATCATGCGGTGGCGGCGGACGATGTGGCTGGCGTGTTCGCGTCCCGACTCGGTGAAGTCGAGCGATTTGTCCGGCTTGCGCTCGACGTAGCCGTCCTCGACCAGGCGGCCGACCATCTCGTGCACGGTCGGTGGCGAGAGCTGCATCGCGCGGGCGATGTTGGCGCCGGTCATCGGCAGCCCGGCCTCCTCCAGCCAGAACATGATCTCCAGGTACTCCTGCTCAGCGACGGTCGCGGTCTCCGACGACAAATCGGGCTCCTTCGGGCTTGAGTTACCGGACCGATACTAGCTGCCGCCGACGGGCCTCAAAGCGTCCATATAAGCCGCTTTGAGGCCCGTCGGCCCTGGGGAGTCAGCGGCGCTCGACCAGGGTTGAGACGACGGCTTCGTAGAAGCCGTCGCCCATGCGGCCCTCGGTGACGGTGGCGTTGTCCCATGCGGCGAGGGCCGAGCGCAGGCCGGGGTCGCGCTCGGGGCCGTTGGCGACGACGAAGAAGCGGCCGACCGCGGCGGCGACCTCGAGGTCCTCGACCGAGTCGCCGACCCCGATGCACTCGACGGGGTCGTAGTCGCGGGCGCGCGCGTGGGCGGCGACGGCGCCCGCCTTGCTGACCATCTTCGGAACCAGGTGGTAGGCGTGGGTGGGGCCCTCGACGGCGGGCATCTCGCGGCCGATCGCGCCGTTGTCGAGCAGGCGCAGGTCGTCGTGGCCACGCTCGCCGAGCAGCGCGTTGGCCTCGGCGACGTCGACCTTGCCGCGGAAGAGGTGGGAGAGGACGCGGTCGTGGTGCCAGGGCGCGTGGTACTCCAGCCGCCCCTCGAAGTGCTCGAACAGCATCTTCGGGATGCCGCGGGCCTCGATCTGCTCGTAGATCGTGCCGCTCTCGTCGGGGGCCACCTCGCCGGTCATCAGCGTCGTCTCGCCGTCGATCGCGAAGGCGCAGCCAGCCTCGTATATGTAGGAGGTCTGGCCCATCAGGCGGGCGGCCTCGTGGACCTGGGGCTCGCGGCGCCCGGACATGATCACGACCTCGACCCCGGCCCGCTGGCAGGCCTCGAGGCCGCGCGCCTGGGCGAGCGAGAAGGCGCCGTCGGCGTCGCGGAAGAGGGAGCTGCCCTTGCCGAGCAGGGTCCCGTCGAGGTCGGTGTAGACGCAGCGGAGCGACATCGGCGCGGTCGCTACCGTAGCCGTCGTGAGCGAGAGAGGGATCACGCGTACGGGCTGGCGGCTCGCGGATCGGGTGCTGGATCTTGGGCGGCCGGTCGGGGCCGGGATCGTCAACGTGACCGTCGACTCGATGTTCGAGGGGGCTCGCAGCGGTACTCCGGCCCGCGCCGTCGCGGATGGTGAGGAGCTTGTCGAGGCCGGCTTCGACATGCTCGACGTGGGGGCGGTGGCGGCGAAGGCGGGGCCGCCGGTGGCGGTGGAGGACGAGGCGGCGGCGCTGGTGCCGACGATCGAAGGACTAATCGCAGCGGAGAGGGTGGGCGCCGGCGGGTTACGCGGCGGCATTCCGATCTCCGCCGACACCTTCTCGGTCGAGGTGGCGCGGCGGGCGCTGGCGGCGGGGGCGGCGGCGGTCAACGACATCTCCGGGGGGTCGGAGGAGATGTTCGGGTTGGTGGCGGAAAGTGGCTGCGGCTACGTGCTGATGCACATCGAGGGGCCGCCGCGGGTCGACCGGCCCTGGCGCCAGTACGGCGATGTCGTCGACCACCTCAAGGGCTGGTTCGAGGGGAGAGTCGAGCTGGCGCGGGAGCTTGGCGTCGCCGAGGAGCAGATCGCCATCGACCCCGGACTCGACTTCGACCTCAGCCCCGCGCAGGACCTTGAGATCCTGCGCCGGCTCGGCGAGCTGCGGGCGCTGGGGCTGCCGCTGTACGTCTCGCTCTCGCGCAAGGACTTCATCGGCGCCGTCCTGGCCGGGTCGTGGGAGGGGCGGCTGCCGGCCGCCGAGCGCGAGTGGGGAACGGTCGCCGCGGTGGCGCTGGCCGTCCGCGCGGGCGCCGACATCCTGCGCATCCACGACCGCTCCTCCCTCCAGGCGATGCGCGTGGCCGGTCGGATCACCCGCTCGGAGTGGGTCGACGGGCCTGAAAGCGGACAAATTGTCCGCTTTCAGGCCCGTCGGGGGCGGGGCTGATGGCGCGCGGCGGGAGTTTGCTCGGCAGCGAGTGGGGGGTGGCGATCGACCCAGCCCGGCGCGACGGGCGGATCGTCGCCGAGAGCGCCGAGGCGGAGCGCCGGGCACGGCCACTGTCACTCCCGGAGGCGCTTGACCCCGCCCTCGCCGAGGCGCTTCGCCGCGCCGGTATCGAGTCGCTCTACACCCACCAGCTCGAGGCCTACGAGACGGCGGCGACCTCGGACCTCGTGATCACCAGCGGCACCGCCTCCGGCAAGAGCCTCGCCTTCAACCTTCCGGTGCTGGACGGCATCGCCCGCGAGCCGAAGCGCCGCGCCCTCTACCTCTACCCGACCAAGGCGCTGGCCCAGGACCAGGCGCGCAAGCTGGCACTGCTGCGCCCGCCGGGCCTGCGCGAGGCGATCTACGACGGCGACACCCCGCGCGAGGAGCGCCCCGCGATCCGCCGCCGCAACAACCTCGTCCTCACCAACCCCGACATGCTCCACGTCGGGGTGCTGCCGCACCACAAGGGCTGGGGCGACTTCCTCGCCAATCTCGGCTGGGTCGTCGTCGACGAGGCCCACACCTACCGCGGCGTCTTCGGCTCCCACGTCGCCAACGTGCTGCGGCGGCTGCGGCGGCTGGCGCGCGCCTACGGCTCCGAGCCCCGTTTCCTGCTCGCCTCGGCGACGATCGCCAACCCGGTCGAGCTGGCCGAGCGGCTGGTCGGGACGCCGTTCAAGCTGATCGACGACGACGGGGCGCCGCGGGCCGGGCGCGAGATCGCCATGTGGAACCCGCCGCTGCTCGACAAGGCGAGCGGCGCGCGGCGCTCGGCCCTCTCCGAGGCGGCCGACCTGCTGGCCGAGCTGGTCTCCCAGGGGGTGCGGACGATCTGCTTCCTCAAGAGCCGGCGCGGGATCGAGCTGATCCAGCGCTTTGCTCGCGAAAGCCTGGAGCGGCGGGGGAAGCCGGAGCTGGCGGCCCGGATCGCTCCCTACCGCGGTGGCTACACGCCGCAACAGCGGCGCGAGATCGAGGCGCGCCTCGCCGCCGGTGAGCTGCTGGCGGTGGTGGCGACCGACGCCTTGGAGCTGGGGATCGACGTCGGCGAGCTCGACGCGGCGATCTGCGTCACCTTCCCCGGCACCGTCGCCAGTCTGCGCCAGATGTGGGGCCGGGCCGGGCGGCGCCGGCGCGGGCTCGCCGTCTACGTCGCCGGCCAGGACGCGCTCGACCAGTTCTTCTGCCGCCACCCGGAGGAGTTCCTCGAGCGGCCGGTCGAGGCGGCAATCCTCGACCACGCCAACGAGCAGATCGCCGCCCGCCACCTGATCGCCGCCGCCTACGAGCTGCCTCTCACCGACGCCGACGACGATGTCTTCGGCGATGGCTGGCGCGAGCGGGCGGAGCGGCTGCTGACGGCGGGGGAGCTGCGTGGCGTCGGCGGCAGGTTGCTGCCCCGCCGCAGCGAGTTCGTCGCCTCGAAGATTGCCCTGCGCTCAGCCTCGGCCGACTCGATCGCGGTGATCGAGCGCGAGTCGGGGGAGATGCTGGGCCTGGTCGAGGCCGAGCGCGCTTTCACGACGATCCATCCCGGCGCCGTCTACCTCCATCTCGGCCGCTCCTACGAGGTCGAGCGGCTCGACATCGAGGAGCGGCGGGCAATCGTCTCCAGCTTCGACGGCGACTGGTACACGCGGCCGAAGAAGGAGACCGAGATCTACATCGAACGCACCCGCGAGCAGCGCGAGGTCGCCGGCGTGCAGCTCAACTTCGGCGACGTCTCGGTGACCGAGCAGGTGATCGCCTTCCAGCGGGTCTCGATCTCCGAGCAGGAGCCGATCGACATCGTCGCCCTCGAGTTGCCGGAGCAGAACTTCGTCACCCAGGCGCTCTGGTACGTGCTGCCGGAGCGGCTCAGCGGGGGGCTGCCGGGAGACGCTCTGCTCGGCTCCCTGCACGCGACCGAGCACGGCCAGATCGCGGTGCTGCCGCTGATCGCAATGTGCGACCGCTGGGACATCGGCGGCCTCTCCACCAACGTCCACTTCCAGACCGGCCGCTCGACGATCTTCATCTACGACGGGCACCCCGGCGGGGTCGGGATCGCCCAGCGCGGCTACGAGCAGTTCGAGCGCCTGCTTGGCGACGCCGAGCGCCTGATCGCCGAGTGCCCCTGCGAGTCCGGCTGCCCCTCCTGCGTGCAGAGCCCCAAGTGCGGCAACCTCAACGAACCCCTGCACAAGGCAGGGGCATTGGAGCTGATGGGGATGATGAGGGAGGCGGGGGTGTGAGCAAGCCGTCAGAACCGTCGCGTGGTTCCTTTGGCACGAAACGCGTGCCTAAGGAACCACGCGGCGTCGGGGGGAGGCAGGTGGCGGTAATCGGCAGCGGCGGCTGCGGGCAGGAGTCCGAGACGGCGCTGCTGGCCGAGGAGGTGGGCTGGCGCCTGGCCGAGGCCGGGGTGACGGTGGTCAGCGGCGGCCTCGGCGGGGTGATGGAGGCGGCGTCGCGCGGCGCGGCGGGGGCCGGCGGCGTCGCGATCGGGATCGTCCCCGGCGGCTCGGTCGAGGAAGCGAACCCGCACTGCACCCACGTCGTCGCCACCGGCATCGGCTACGCCCGCAACCTCGCCGTGGTCTCGTCAGGGGAGGTCGTGATCGCGGTCGGCGGCGAGTGGGGGACGCTCTCGGAGATCGGCCACGCGCGGTCGATCGGCCGCACCGTGGTGGCGCTGCGCAGCTGGACGCTGAGCGGTCGCGAGCGGATGGAGGGCGCTCCCGGTGTCGTCTCCGCCGAGACGCCTGCCGAGGCCGTCGCGGCCGCCCTCGAAGCGCTCTGAGCTCCTCCGGTCGTCGCTTGTGTGCCTATGGCCGATAAGCGACGACCGGAGACTCTGTAGTGAGGCCTAGTAGTCAGGGCCAGAGCTGGCGCAGGGCGAGGATCGCGAAGGCGTGGGACCAGGCGAGCGGGGTGGTCGAGCGGGGGACGCCGGTGCGAGCGCCGACACGCTCGGGGAGCGCGCCGGCTGGAGTGGCGGCGCGGCGCAGGGCGGTGATCAAGCGCAGCGCTTGTCGGCGCTCGCCGAGCGCGGCGAGGCTCCAGGCGCTCCAGGCGGTTGGGGCGGTCCAGGGATCGGCGCCCGGCCAGCCCTGGCTCGGCGTCAGCCCGAAGCGGGACCGGCCGCGCAAGAGCCGCAGCAGGGTCCTGCGCGCTGCTGGGTAGAGAGCCGGCATAGCAAACGGCCGCACCGCCCAGGCCGCCGCCGAGTCGAGGCCCGAGCCTGCGTCCCCGCCCCGCCGCACCAACCCCGGTCGATGGGCCTCAAAGTGGAGCCATAGTCCGCTTTGAGGCCCGTCGACCGGGGTGGAGGCGATGGCGTTGCCGAGGTAGGTGCCGGGGTCGCGCTCCTGGTAGTCGGGGCGGTTGCGCCAGGGGAGCGGGGCTCGGGGTGGTGGCAGGCCGGCGGCGCGGGCCGCGACGGCGACCCAGCCGGACGCGTCGCCCTGAGCCTCGCGCCCGGCGACAGGCACGCCCTTGCCGTCGAAGCGGGCGGCGCCGCCGAGGTCGAGCCCGAGCAGGAAGCGGGCGCTCCGGCGCGCCTCCGGGCGGTAGCCGGAGGCGGCCAGGGCGAGGGCCGCGGCCGCAGCGTCCCGCGGCCAAACGTAGGCCCAGCCGTCCCGCGCCCCGGCGGCGACGGCGCCGGTTCGGCGGTCGCTCAGCGCCCGCAGGGTCAGCAGCGAGCGCCGGTACATACGCCGCGCCCAGGCGGCCGCCCCGGCCCCGAGCGGCCTCGACCTGGAGATCCAGTGCCGGTCGGTGCGCTTGGCGGCGCCGACGATGCGCCGGGCCGCGGCGTCGTCGCAGTGCAGGCGCGCGGCGACCGCCGGGTCGGCGGCGCCGACCGAGACCCGGGCGCCGCGAGCACGGGTGACGCACCCGAGCGCGCCGGCGCCGGCCGCGTATTCCAGCTCGACGCGAGCCGAGCCGAACCGCGCCACCGTCAGCACCACGTTCGTCCCCGGCAGGTATCGCTGCGCCACCGAGTCCGCCCGCCAGAGGGGCTGCCCCGGCCCGCCGCCGATGGTCGCCTTCGGCACGATGCCGGTGTCGTCCGGGACGCTTCCAGCGGCCTGCCGCTCCGCCGGATTGTCGATCAGCGCCCTGCCCGCCGGCCCCGGCGCCCTGAGGTCGACCACATCGCCATAGGCGTCGATCGCCGCCGTCAGCCCGCCGCTCCCGACCACCGCCGTCCCCAGAAACGGAGGCGGCATCCCCGGCAGCCCCGGCGGCGTCCGCGGATCGGCGGACGAGCCTCCGGAGACGACCGCCAACGCGACCGCCCCCGCGGCCAGGATCGCGAGCGCTGGACGAAGCCGAACCACTCCGCCATGCAATCAGCCCCGCCAGCCCCCCGCTCGCTAGCCTTCCCCTGCGCGGCCACCCGCGCCCCTCGAGGCGAGGTAGCTCAGTTGGTAGAGCACACGACTGAAAATCGTGGTGTCGCCGGTTCGATTCCGGCCCTCGCCACTTCCTCCGGCCGTGCCCTTGAGCTGCAGCCATGCCGAGAACGCGGACCAAAGGCCTGCGTTCTCGGCCTGGGCTAGCTTGGACCGCCGTGCCCCGACCAATCCGATGACTCAGGCGGATCGCCACTGCGCTGCCGGATTGTGCTGGCGGCTGCAGATGGGGAGCAGAGTAAAGAGATCGCGGCGCGTCTTGGCTGCACGACCCAGACCCTGGGCCGCGGCGCTTTGCCAGGCGTGGCATCGACGGCCTGCACGGCAGGCCCGCCCGGGCCAGCCGCGGAAGATCACCGACGAGGAGATCGAGTGGGTGATCGTGAAGTCCCTTGAGGGGGCGGCCCCCAACGCCACTCACTGGTCGACGCGATCGATGGCCGCCGCCACCGGGATGAGCCAAACCGCGATCAGCCGCATCTGGCGGGCCTGCGGGCTAAACCCCACCGCACCGAGCATTTCAAGCCCTCGCTGCTCGACAACTCCTCGACCCATAAGACGCCGGCGATCCAGCACTGGCTTGGGCACCACCCTCGCTTCACCATGCACTTCACGCTCACCTACAGCTCCTGGCTGAACCTGGTCGAGCGTTGGTTCGCCGGGGCTGACCACGAAGTGGTTCAAGCGCAACGCGCATCGCTCGGTCCGCGACCTGGTCGCCTTGATCCGCACCTGGATCACGAACTGGAACGACAGGCCCTACGTCTGGCACAAGAGCGCAGACGAGATCCTGGACAGCTCGCCGTCTACTGCCAGCGGATCAACGACTGAGGTCACTTGATAGTCGGCACTACTACCCGACGAGCGGGTAATTGTGGTCAAGGGATTGAAGCCGCACCACACGGTGTGTTAGTCCCGCCGGGTCCGCTGGTCCCATGGCGATGGCCGAAAGGCCTCCGACCTCGGAGCGACGGCCGCTCGGACCCGTCCCCGTACTGCATTTGCAACGTCGTCGAACCGCGTGATCGACACGGCGGCGTAGTATCGTGCGGCACGCGATGGGTGCAGGAAAGATCGTTTTGCTTCTTGGGTTGGTGCTCAGCATCGCGATGCCCACGACAGCAGTCGGGCGGTCAACCCCAGGAAAAGCCATTGCGAAAAGCTGTGGAGTGATGAAGTTCGCTGGAGGTGCCCGAGCGCGTGCCCTCGTGATTCGGGGTGATGTTTCATGTGCAGCCGCGCGCTTTGTCCTTCGCCGGGCGGATCACTACATTGGACCGGGTGCACCGGGGCCAATGGGACCCCGCGGCTGGGTCTGCTGGAGGAGTGCTGTGTCAGCGCAGCCGTTCACCGAGACGTGCAAGAAGCATCATCGGCTGGTGAAAGCGCGATACGAGAGCTGAGCTCGTGTTGCCCGAAACGCGGGCGGTCCAAAACGACGCCAGTGCCGGGTACTAGCCGTCTACGCCGCTGGATGGTTGCGACAGCCTCGGGACGAGTGCCGTGAGGTTGGGGCGACCGCACGGTCACACCGAGTTCGGGTGGACTCGAGTAGTTCAGTCCTCATGCATGAATCCTGGGCGACGTCTCTCCCTCGGAGTTCGAGTCCCATAAGTTGCCCAGGGAGTCAACTGAGCTATCTACAAGGAATAGGAACCACCAATCACGGTCTCCGTGAAACTTGGTCCGGCTCACTGGCGTCATCTCGTCGCTGATCGCGCTGGTCTCGACTCCGCGGCAGTCCTCCGCTGCTGAGCTAGATCACGGTCGTTTGGGCGAGAGCGATCGCCCCGGGGCTGAGTTGTCGACTACTTCGCCTGGGTGACCGCGATCGCCACCGAGACGGTCGAGCCGGCCGCGCATGCGGGGTCGCCGCGCAACCTGGCCGAGACGGTCTGGGTGACGCCGGGGCTGGTCAGCCCGATCGGTCCGGTGCCGCCGGTGACCGGGATCAGGCCGGTTGGCTGTTCGGCGGTTGGTGCCGTGGCCCGCAGTCTCAGCAACCCTTCCGCGATGTCCCACTCGCTGCCGTTGACGAAGGGGACGACCTGCGGTTCGCAGTCTTTTTCTCCCGCCCGCGCCAGGTTGTTGCCCTTCGCTTCAACGCTGAGAAAGGCCGCCGTTCCAGCGCTCGGGGTGAAGCTGGTGGTGCCGGAGAGCGGCACGGCGATCGATGCGGCGCCGTTCGCGGGCACGGGTCCGCCGGTCGCGGTTGCGACGAGGTTCGTACCCGGCGCCAGTCTCGCGAAGTCGACCGCGCCAGCCTTGATCTTCGCCGCCGTCACCGCGTTGCCGCGGATTTTCGTGCTGGTCACCGCGTTGCGCTTGATCTTGCCGGCCGTGACCGCGTTCGCCTTCAGGCCCTTGGGTCCGATCTTGCCCGCGGCCCAGACCGCGCCGCCGCCGAGCGCCAGGAACAGCGCCAGGGTCGCGACCACGTTGGCGTAGGTCAGCCGCTTCCTCATCGCCCGCATTTCGTCCCTCCTTACGATCGCGTTCGCTCGAAGCTCCTCCGTCCAAGTTACAGACGGTCGAGCTCGGCGACCAACTCGGCGACGCGGCGCTCGATCTCCTCGCGGGTGCGACGGACCTCCTCGAGCGGCCGATCCTTGGGGTCGGGCAGATCCCAGTCGAGGTAGCGCTTGTCGGGGATGTAGGGGCACTCGTCGCCGCAGCCCATCGTCACCACGACGTCGGCCCATTCGGCGTCCTCCCGGCTCAGCTCGCGAGGAACGCGCCCGCTGAGGTCGATCCCCAGTTCGGCCATCGCCTCCACCACCTCGGGGTGCACGCGCTCCCCCGGCGTGGTCCCAGCCGAACGCGCCTCATGCCTCCCCGCGGCCGCCCGCACGAACAGCGCCTCGCTCATCTGCGAGCGCCCCGCGTTGTGCAGGCAGACGAACAGCGCCCGCATCAGGCGCGGACCACTTGGTAGGCGAGGGCGCCCAGGGCGGCGCCGAGGATCGGGGCGGTGATGTAGATCCAGAGGTCGTTGAGGGTGCCGGAGAGGAGGGCGGGGGCGATCGAACGGGCGGGGTTCATCGAGGCGCCGGTGATCGGGCCGCCGAAGAGCGCGTCGAGGCCGATCACGCCGCCGATCGCGATCGCGGCGCCGGCGCCGACCGCGCGGGTGTCGGTGGCGACGGCCATGATCGTGAACATCAGGAAGGCGGTGAGGATTGCCTCGTAGGCGAAGGCGCTGCCGACGCCGACGCTCGGCAGGGTCGTCCCCAGCGCCGCCGGCTCGCTCGGCCAGATCGCCAGCAGCAGCGCCGCCGCGGTCACGGCACCGAGCAGCTGAGCGCCGATGTAGGAGGCGGCATCCCGCGCCGGCAGATGCCGGGTCAGGGTGAAGGCGAGGGTGACCGCCGGGTTGAGGTGGGCGCCGGAGAGGTGGCCGGTCGCGTAGACCATCGCCATGATCACCAGGCCGAAGACGAGCGCGATGCCGACGGAACCGAGCGCGCCGGGGTGCTCGGCCTCGGTGACGATCGCCCCGCAGCCGGCGAAGACCAGGGTGAAGGCGCCGATCGCCTCGGCAGCGGCGCGGCGGGCCAGGTTCGGACGGTCCCCCACGCCGAGACTCAGCAGCAGGCCGGGGAGCCGCTCGAGTCGACGGACAGCCTCGCTCGCGCCGGCAGCGAGAAGACTGCGCGCACGGAGTCCAGCGCCCCTGGCACGAGGCTGAAGTAGCTGTAGGTGCCGCGGGTCTCGCGCTCGATCAGGCCCGCCTCGACCAACTGCTTGAGGTGATGGCTGACGGTTCCTTGGGAGAGGCCGAGCAGCGGCTGCACCTCGCAGACGCAGACCGGCTCGCCGCCCGCCCGCAGCAGCAGGTTGACGATCCGCAGCCGGTGCCGATCGGCGAGCGCCTTCAGCACCACTTCGATCTCGGCCGCCCGCTCCTCGGAAAGCGAGGCACCGGCAAGCGGCGTGCAGCACTCGATCACGGGGAGATCGGTCATCGGCGCGAGCCTAGCAGTATTCATTGATAGATATCAATGAAGAGATCACCGGCCCCTGTCCACCGGTGCTGATAGGAGCCCGGGGATGCGAACGCTCCCGCACGACCCCCGGAAGCTGCTGGCGATCTACATAGGCGGCGTGGTCGGCGCGCTGATCCGCGTCGGCCTGGCGGAGGCGGCCTCGGTTGGGCCCGGTGGCTGGCCCTGGGCGACCTTCGCGGCGAACATGGCCGGGGCGCTGCTCCTCGGGTACTTCTATGCCCTCTTCCGCGATCACCCGGAGGAGAGCCTCCACCACCCGATCCTCGGCACCGGCGTCTGCGGCACCCTGACCACCTTCTCGACCCTGCAGTTGGAGCTGTTCGAGATGGTCGACGGCGGCTACCTCGGGCTCGCGTCCGCCTACTGCGCCGCCACCCTCGCCGTCGGCTATCTCTGCGTCCGCCTCGGGATCGCCTGCGAGCGCCGGCCGGAGGTAGCCCGATGACCGCGCCGGCCTGGATCGCGGTCGGCCTGCTCGGCGGCCTCGCCGCCGCCGCCCGTTTCTTGATCGACGCCGAGATCGCGGCGCGGATAGACGGGCCGTTCCCGCTCGGGATCCTCGCCGTCAACCTCAGCGGCGCGCTGGCCCTCGGCGTCGTCGCGGGAACCGCGCTGCACGGCGAGGCGCTGGTGATCGTCGCCGGCGGCGGCATCGGCTCCTTCACCACCTTCTCCACCTGGATCCTCGACTCCCATCGCCTCGGCGAGGCCGGCCAGACCCGCCTCGCCTGGCTCAACATCGCCCTCTCGCTGCTCGCCGGCTTCGCCGCCGTCACCCTCGGCCACTGGCTAGGCGCCGCCCTCTAAACTGCGCTGACTCCAAGTTCTCCCGACACTCTCCGGGAGATCGATAGCTCTTCAAGCGAGACAGCCCCCGACCCAGCTGGGTCGGGGGCTGTCCGCGCTGCGACTCAGGCTCCTGGCTTCACGCCAATGAAGTTCAGAAAAGGAGTCGCATGACCAAGGATGACGTGCTGTTCGGCTACCGCCAAGCCCTCTTTGCAGAGGCTGCCCGCACAAGCGTCGCTCAAGCCTGCCGACGCTTTGGGGTGCATCGCTCCACCTATTACGCCTGGAAGCGGGCGGTCGATCGCCACGGCTTGGAGATGCTGCGACCCCGCGAGCGGCGGGCGCCGAAGATGCCCAACCAGCTTTCAAAGATGATCGAGGAGAAGATCGTCGCCTTCGCGCTGGGCCATCCCGGCCTTGGGCCAAAGCGGGTGGCTTCAGAGCTCGCCTGCCCCAAGTGGGGAGGCATCCTCGTCTCGCCAAACGGCGTTTGGAAGGTGCTGCGCCGCCACGGCCTCAACACCCGCACAAAGCGCCTGGGGCTCTTGGCGGGCTACGCCGCGCCCTATGAGCCGGCGCGCGATTACGGCCCCGAGCGCCACATCGAGGCCTCCCGCCCCGGCGAGCTGGTCGGAATCGACTGCTTCTTCGTCGGTCGCCTGCAGGGCACCAAGGGCTCAATCTGGCAGCTCACCGCGATCGATATCGCCTCCTCCTACGCCTGGGCGGAGCTGGTGGTCTGCAAGGAAGGCAAGCCGGCCAGCCCCGGCGCCAGGCAGACCTCGAAGCTGGCTCGCCGGGTCGCGAAGGAGCTGCGCGAAGCAGGCTGGCGCCTGGAGCGGCTGCTCTCAGACAACGGCAACGAGTTCAAGGGCGAGTTCTCGGCGACCGTCGCCCGGATGAAGGCAAAGCACACCCGGATCCGGGCCGGGCGCCCACAGACCAACGGCAATGTCGAGGCGCTGCACCGCACGATCCTCGACGAGTGCTGGCGGCCTTCCTTCGCCCGCTACCTGCACCCTGCACTCTCCAGCCTCAGGCGCGACCTCGATGAGTACCTGCGCTTCTACAACTTCGACCGTGTTCACCACGGCCGGCTGACAGCCGGTCAGATCCCGGCGGACATCGTCTACGGTGCCCGCAAGATGGAGGTCAGATGAGCCGCGAGTGTCGGCACATCTTGGAGTCCGTGCACTCTAAACCCCGCCGACGGGCCTCAAAGCGGACTATTTGTCCGCTTTGAGGCCCGTCGGCGGTCT
Source organism: uncultured Actinomycetes bacterium (assembly GCA_963699125.1). Classification (GTDB taxonomy): domain Bacteria; phylum Actinomycetota; class Thermoleophilia; order Solirubrobacterales; family 70-9; genus VAYN01. The sequence goes on along the minus strand of OY969417.1, from coordinate 1,505,179 downwards.
TGGTTGGGCGTCCGCTCGCGCCTCTAACTTGGTCGCAGATGGCTGAGCAGGCGGCGATCCAGACTCCCGAGCAGACGGCGATCCCGACCCCGCCGGAAAGGGTGGCGCTGCGCGACCTCGAGGACGGTCAGCGGGTGCGCGGTGTCTACGCCGTGCGGGAGCGCGAGCTGCGGCGCAAGCGCAACGGCGAGCCCTGGCTGCGACTCTCGGTCGGCGACGCCAGCGGCAGCGCCGAGGTGGTCTCCTGGGAGGACGCAGAGGCGCGCTACGCGGCCGCGGCGCCCGGCACACCCGTCTACGTCACCGGGGTCTTCGAGGACAGCGAGCGCTGGGGGGCGAAGATCAAGGTCGCTGAGCTGCGCGAGGCGGCGCCGGGCGAGTATGAGCCCGACGATCTCGCGCCGCAGTCCGAGGTCTCGCCGGAGCTGCTGGAGGCCGACCTGCGCTCGCTGCTGGCGACCATCCAGAACCCGCAGATGGGCCTCCTGCTCGACTCCTTCTTCAGCGAGGGCAGCGAGACCTGGACCCGCTTCCGCGACGCGCCGGCGGCGAAGGTCTACCACCAGGCCTACCGCCACGGGCTGCTCGAGCACACGCTCTCGGTCGCGCAGGCGGTCAGCGCCGCCGCCAACTTCTTCCCCGGGATCGACCGCGACATCGCCGTCACCGGTGCCCTCCTGCACGACATCGGCAAGACAGAGGCCTACAACGAAGACCCGCTGGCGATCGACCTCACCGACGCCGGCCGCCTGCAGGGGGAGATCCCGCTCGGCTACTACCTGGTCCGCCGCCAAATCGAAGCGATAGCGGACTTCGACCCCGGCCTCGGCCAAGCCGTGCTCCACATCATCCTCAGCCACCACGGCTCGCTCGAGCACGGCTCCCCGGTCGTCCCCGCCACCCGCGAGGCGGTCCTCGTCCACATGATCGACAACCTCGGCGGCCGCCTCGGCAGCTTCGACCGCCTCGAGCGCCAGCTCCCCGCCGGCGAGTCCTGGTCGGGCTTCGACCGCGCGCTCTCCGGCTCGGCTTACTTCGGCCAGCGCGCGGCCTGAGCGCCTAGTACTTCACCGTGCATCGCTGGATGCGGTGCACGTCACCGTTCGCCCGCCTGATGCAGCGGACCAGTTTCTTCGGGCTACCGTGCTTCTGCGCCGTGTGGAACGAGTGGCGGATCTGGATCCGAACCTGCCGGTTGACGTCCTCGATCGACTTGCCGATGTCGTCGAAGCCGTTGCCGCCGAAGGACTTTTCGAAGCTCTTGTTGGCTTCCTTGAAGGTGTCGCTGGTCGTCTTCAGGACCGGCTTGACGATGAAGATGTAGGAGGCTGCGAGGACGCCGACGGCGACCAGTAGCCGGATGATGCCGGAAGTGAAGCTGCCGAAGAGGTTGCGCAGGATGTCCATGGCGTCGGCCGCAGACTATCCTGCGAAACGTGGCGAAGGACACCGAGAAGCTGATTCGCCAGCTCTCGTTGATCTCGTTCCTGATGGCGCAGGGCAGGCCGGTTTCGGCGCTCGAGATCAAGCGGGAGGTGGAGGGGTACAGCGATATGAACGACGACGCGTTCGCGCGGCGCTTCTACGCGGACCGGGCGGAGCTTGAGAGCCTTGGCATCCAGCTCGGGGTCGAGAAGCCGGGCGAGGGCTTCTTCGAGGCGGAGCTCTACTCGCTGCCGCCGGAGAACTTCTACCTCGACCCGATCAAGTTCACCGACGACGAGCTGGCGGCGCTGAGCACGGCGCTGATGCTGCTCACCGACGGCGGCTTCGCCTACGCCGAGCCGCTGCGGCTGGCCCTGCAGCAAGTCGCTTGGGGCCATCCCAACCCGCTCAGCGAGGGCGAGCGCGCCCCGGTCGAGATGGCGATGACCGCCTCCGCCGGCGGTCGCGACCTCTCCCAGCGCCTCTCCAAGATCGAGACCGCGATCTCGCGCCGCAAGACGATCGAGTTCACCTACTACACGATGGAGCGCGGCGAGACCGAGAAGCGCAAGGTCGACCCCTACCACCTGGTCTTCCGTGGCGGCCAGTTCTACTTGATCGGCCACTCGCACGAGCGCGACGCGGTGCGGGTCTTCCGCCTCTCCCGGATCCAGGGCAAGGTCGGCTACGCCTCCAAGGCCGAGCACGACTTCTCCCCGCCCGAGGACTTCGACCGCCGCGACTACGGCAGCCGCGCCGACTGGCAGCTGGGGGAGACCCAGGGGACGGCCAAGATCTTCATCCGCGACCGGATCGCCTGGCTGATCGAGCGCGACTACGGCGGCTATGGACATTTACGCCCCGCGGTAAAGGCCGACGGAGCGCCGGGCAAGGGCCAGGTCTTCGAGACCAGCTACGCCTCGGTCCGCGAGCTGATCGCCTGGGTCCTGCGCTGGCGCCAGAACGCGCAGGTGCTGGCGCCCGACGACCTGCGTGAGGAGGCCGAGGGGAGGCTCGCGCTGCTCCGCGACCGCCACCAGAACGGCTTCGCCGCGGCCGAGACCGTCGACCGGCCGCTGCGCGACGCCCCCCGCCGTACCCGCTCCAACGGCCGCGGCGAGGCGGCGATCAGGCCCGAGCGCTTCGCCCGCCTCGTCACTCTCGCCGGGATGTTGATCGAAGCGGCGAAAAAGGGCGAACGGCTGCAAATCGCCGAGCTGCGCCAGCGGCTCGAACTGACCGATGAGGAGCTGCGCGAGGACGTCGAGCTGCTCAACGTCGTCAACTTCGGCGGCGGCACCTACGTCCTCTACGCGGAAATCCTCGGCGACGAGATCGAGGTCGACTCCGAGCCCTACGGCGACAACTTCGCCCGCCCGGCGCGGCTCTTGCCGCTGGAGGCGAAGGCGCTGGTCGCGGCGATCGACCTCTTCGGCGACCACCTGCCGCAGACCGACCTGCAGAAGGCGCGCAAGAAGATCGTCAACGCGCTCGGGCATGACCCCTCCGAGGAGGGGCTGGAGATCGCCTCCGCCGGCGGCGGCGACGCCGAGGTGGCGCGCAAAGTCAACGACGCGATCGCCGGCCGCCGGGTGCTGGAGCTGAGCTATTACAAGGAGAACGAGGACCAGTTCACCGACCGCTCAGTCGAGCCCTACCGGCTCGAGAACGGGCGCGAGGGCTGGTACGTCGAGTGCTACGACCTGACCAAAGAAGGCGTGCGCCACTTCAAGCTCGACCGGGTCAAGGAGGCGACGCTCTCCGACCGCACCTACGAGCCGCGCCCCGAGGTCGAGGAGTTGGCCGGGGTCGAGGGTTGGATGACCCACGGCGAGGTCCCGACCGCCGACGTCGCCCGCGTCTGGGTCTCGCCGGAGCGGGCGCGCTGGCTGCGCGAGGAGCGGACCGTGGTCGAGGAGCTGGCTGACGGCGCCGTCGTCGTCGAGCTCCCCTACGCCGGCAAGTCGTGGCTGGTGCGCGAGATCCTGCGCGGCGCCGGCGACCTCGTCGTGCTCGAGCCCGAGGACGCGCGCGCCGCGATCGCCAAAGAGGTCGCCGGCAGCGGGGCGTGAGCAGAGCCCATCCCGGTAGGGATTCCACTTAACTTTTTCGAGCCGCGTTTGTGGCGATCGACGATGGGCAGCCGCGAAAAAGTACAAGACGTTCCACCCCTCCCGGGATGGGCTCTGTGACGCGCGCGCCAGGGCATCCCGAGGTGCTGAGGATCGTCGCGCCGAATCCGGGGCCGATGACGCTGGAAGGGACGAACACCTACCTCTACGGGGCCGACCCGTGCGTCGTGATCGACCCGGGGTCCGAGGATGCGGGGCACCTCGACGCGATCCGTGCCGCCGCGGCGGAGTGCGGCGGGATCGGCCTCGTCCTCCTCACCCACTCCCACGGCGACCACGCCGCGGGCGCAGAGGAGCTCGGCGCCGAGGTTGTGCTCCCATCCGGCGGCGAGACCCACGCCGGCCTGCGCGTCCTCGCCACCCCGGGCCACGCCGCCGACCACGTCTGCTTCCTCAGCGACGGCGGCGTCTGCTTCAGTGGCGACCTCGTGCTCGGCCTCGGCTCGACCATCGTCCCGCCCGGCGGCGGCTCGCTCGCCGCCTACATGAACTCACTGCGCTTGCTGCAGGGGGAGGAGATCGAGCTGATCTCCCCCGGCCACGGCCCCTGGGTCACCGACCCCGCCACCAAGCTGGCCGAATACGTCGAGCACCGCGAGATGCGCGAGCGCCGCCTGCTCGCCGCTCTCGATCGCAGCGAGCGCTCCCGCGCCGCCCTGCTCGCCGCGGCCTGGGACGACGTCCCGGTCGAGCTGCTGCCGATGGCGGCGATGGCGATGGAGGCTCATCTCGAAAAGCTCGAGGGAGAGGGGCGGCTGCCGGACGATCTGCGCGAGTAGAGCGTTGAGTCTGCTCCAGTGTCCGTATAGCGAACACTGGAGCAGACTGGCCAGCTGGCCAAACGTGATACACAGTCGTCATGGGGCGTCTGAGCAAGAGTCGGGCGGCCCGGGCGGGGTTGCTCGCCGGGGCCGCGGGGACTGGGCTGGCCGCTGTGACCACCGCAGCGGCCTGGCACTGGCTGGCGCGGCGGCCGTTGCCGAAGCAGCGGGGGACGATCGAGCTGGAGGGCCTGGAGGGCCGGGTGCGGGTGCGTCGAGACCGTTGGGGCGTGCCACACATCGAGGCCGAGCACCGCCGCGACCTCTACTTCGCGCAGGGCTTCGTCCACGGCCAGGACCGGCTCTGGCAGATGGACTTCTACCGCCGCGTCGTCGAGGGCCGGGTCGCGGAGATGGCCGGCGTCGAGGGGCTGCCGATCGACCGCCTGCTGCGCACGCTCGGCATCCGCCGCATCGCCGCGCGCGAGGAGGCGGCGCTCGACCCCGAGTTGCGCGAGCTGCTGCAGCGCTTCTGCGCGGGGGTCAACGCAGCGGCCGCCAGCGCCTCGGCGCTGCCGTTCGAGATGCAACTGCTGCGCCTCGGCTTCGAGCCCTGGCGCCCGGTCGACGTCCTCAGCCTCGGCAAGCTGCTCGCCTTCGGCCTCTCGACCAACTGGGAGCGGGAGCTGCTGCGGGCCGACATGCTGCGGGCGCTGGGCCCGGAGCTGACGGCGCGGCTCGATCCCACCTACCCGGCCGATAACCCCGTCGTCACCCAGGAAGCGTGGAGCGGCGACGGCCTGGCGATCGTCGAGCAGATCGACGCGGTGCGCCGCGCTATGGGCCTCGCGGCTGAGGCGAGCGGCTCCAATAACTGGGCGGTCAGCGGCGCCCTCAGCGCCACCGGCTCGCCGCTGATCGCCGGCGACCCGCACCTTCCTCCCAGCATGCCGGGCATCTGGTACCAGGTCAGCCTGCGCGAGGGCGACCGCTTCGTCCGCGGCGCCTCACTGCCGGGCCTGCCGGGCATCTACATGGGCCAGAACAACGACGTCTGCTGGACCTTCACCAACGTCATGGCCGACGTCCAGGACCTCTTCGTCGAGCGGATCGAGGGGGACCGCTACATGTTCGAGGAGGAGTGGCGCCCGCTGGAGATCGTGCGCGAGGAGATCGCTGTCAAGGGCCGCGACGAGCCGGTCCCGTTGGAGGTGCGGATCACCCACCACGGGCCGATCGTCAACTCTGCCCTCGGCGCCGACGAGGCCGAGCCGCTGGCCCTGAGCTGGCAGGCGCTGCGCGAACCGACCGCCTTCGCCGGCATGTTCGAGCTGCTGGAGATCGACTCCGGACCGAAGCTGGTGCGCAAGCTCGAGGGCCACACGGCGCCGGTCTCGAACCTCGTCTGGGCCGACCGCCACGGCTCGATCGGTTACAAGCTGATCGGCAGCTTGCCGTTGCGGCGCGGCGGCTGCCCCGACCTGCCGAAGCCGGGCTGGAGCGGCGAGTTCGAGTGGGACGGGACGGTCCCCTACGACGAGCTGCCGGAGACCGTCGACCCCGAGAGCGGCTTCCTCGTCACCGCCAACAACCGCGTCGTCGGCGACGACTACCCACACCACATCACCAGCGAATGGCTCGACGGCTTCCGCGCCAAGCGGATCGAGCAGCTGCTCGCCGAGAGCGAGGAGCACGACCTCGAGGGCTTCGAGGCGATGCAGACCGACGACCTCTCGCTGCCGGGGATCGAGGCGGCGCGGCGGCTGGGGCGGCTGGCCGCCCGCGACCAGCGTGAGTCGAGCGCCCTGGAGCGGCTGCGCAGCTGGGACGGCCGCCTCGACCCCGACACTATCGCCGGCACGATCTACCAGGCCTTCCTGCTGCGGCTGGCGCGCGAGGCGGCCCGCGCCGCGATCGGCGACCGCGACCTCTGCGAGCGCTGGCTCGACCGCGCCGACAACGGCTTCACCCCGCACATCACCTCCCCCTGGCGCTGGCACTCGCACTTGATGGCGCTTTGGGAGGAGGGCGACGAGGGGCTGATCGGCCGGCCCTGGGACGGCCTCGTGCTGGAAGCGCTGGCCGGCGCCCTCGACGACCTCGAGGAGCGCTTCGGCCCCGACCCCGAGGGCTGGCGCTGGGGCCGCGTCCACGAGATGGAGTTCCCGCACCCCCTCGGCGAGGCCAACCCGCTGCTGCGCCGCTTGCTCAACCGCCGCCTGCGCGCCGGCGGCGCCCAGGAGACCGTCAGCCAGATTGCCTACGACCCCAACGACCCCTACCGGGCCGTCTGGGCGCCGAGCTGGCGCATGGTCGCCGACCCGGTCGACCCCGAACGCTCGCGCTGGCAGATGTTCACCGGCCAGTCGGGCCACCCCGCCAGCCCCCACTACGACGACCTCCAGGCCGACTGGCTCGAGGGTCGCACCCAGCCGATGCGGGGCGAGGGCCCGTGGGCGGAGCTGGAGCTCGTGCCCCCGGCCTAGGGACTCCTCGCCCCACGCGAGGCTCCCCGTTAGTGTTGCACGGTGCTACACTTAGCTTATGCCCACCACCCGGCCCCGCCACATGGTCACCGAGACCGAGCCCGTGAAAGAGGCGCTCGACGAGCTGCGCCAGGCCCAAGGGGGAGACCGCATCGAGTTCCCGGACTTGGTCATCCGTGGCGCCAGGGACAAGGTCCGGGAGCTGAAGGCCGAAAGTGGATCGGCTCGCCGAGCGCGGCAGGAGATCGCAGCGTGGATTCGGACCGGGGACGGGCCCGGGGCGGAGGTCGCGGCGGCCGAAGAGGCCAAGCGCATCGGTCTGGTTGCCAACTACGACGAGTAAGTTGCTGCTGCTCGACAACTCGGCCTGGTCGCGGCTGCTGAGCGGGGCGGTTCCGGCGGACCGAGCCGAGACAGTGATCGAGTGGATCAGTGAGCAGCGGCTCGCGACCTGCCTCCCCTTTCTGCTCGAGGCCGGCTATTCCGCTCGCTCGGCGGCAGACCTCGGGGCGATGGTGGCCCGGCTCGAACAGTTGCCGCGCGTCGCCGTCGACGGCGAGGTCGAGCGCCTCGCGGTCGAGGCGCAGCGCGAGCTCGCCGCGGTCGGCCACCACCGGCTGGCGCCAAGCGACCTGGTGATCGCCGCCTGCGCCCACCGGGCCGGGACCGGCGTCCTGCACTACGACCGCGACTACGACCTGATCGCCGAACACACCCGGCTTGGCTTCGAAAGCGTCTGGCTGGCCGAGGCCGGGTCGCTCTAGTCGCTACTGCCAGAGGGGCTCGACTCCGCGGCGCCCAGCATCTCCTCGCCGGAGCGGGCGAGCGCGGTGACCGCTTCGACGATCGGCTTGGGAGCCTTGTGCGGGGCGCCGGCGTCGAAAGGCGGTTGGGGGTCGTACTCGATCGCCAGCTGGACGGCCTGGGCGACCTCGGGGCCGGCCTCGCGGCCGACCAGGTGCAGCGCCATGTCGATCCCGGCCGAGACGCCGCCGCCGGTCATCACCTTGCCGTCCTCGACGAAGCGGCCGCCGACCGGGTCGGCGCCGTAGGCGCGCAGCGGCTCCAGGTAGAGCCAGTGCCCGGTCGCCCGCTTGCCCTCGAGCAGGCCGGCTGCGCCGAGCACCAGCGAACCGGTGCAGACCGAGGTGGTCCACTTGGTGCCGCGGTCGACCTCGCGCAGCCAGGAGAGCACCGGCTCGTCGTCGAGCAGAGGGCGGTTGCCGGCGCCGCCGGGGACGAGGACGACATCGGGATTGGTGACCTCGTCGAGCGAGCGGTCAGCGGTGATACCGAGGGCGCCGCTGTCGGTTCGCACCTCGCCGGTAGAGGCGGCGACGAACTCGACCTCCCAACCGGGCACCGAGCGCAGCACCTCGTAGGGGCCGATCGCGTCGAGGGCGGTGAGCCCGTCGAAGATCAGGATCGCGGTCTTCATGGCGGCAATAATCGCGGCGGCGGCGCGACCTCGCCAGAGGCAGGATTGCCAATGTTCGCTAGATTTCTGCCATGCACCGGGTGGTCGCGCTCTGTCTCGACGGCGTCGTCGCCTTCGACCTGACCGCGCCCGCGCAGGCGTTCACCCTCGCCGCGGAGGCGGACGGGACGCCGCTCTACGAGTTCTCGGCCTGCTCGGTCGGCGGCGGGGAAGTGCGGACCACGACCGGCTTCGGCCTACGGCCCCGAGCCGGCCTGGAGGCGCTCGAGCGGGCCGACACTCTGGTCGTGCCCGGCTACTTCGCGGTCTTCGACCCGCCGCCCGCGGCCGCGACGGAGGCGATCGAAGCCGCGGCCGCCCGCGGCGCCCGCGCCCTCTCGGTCTGCACCGGCGCCTTCGCCCTCGCCCACGCCGGCCTGCTCGACGGCCGTCGCGCCGCTACGCACTGGCGCTGGGCCGGGGAGCTGGCGAGGCAGTTCCCCGCCGTCGCGGTCGACGCCGACGCGCTCTACGTCGACGAGGGCGAGGTGATGACCTCGGCCGGCCTCAGCGCCGGGATCGACCTCAGCCTGCACGTGATCCGCGTGGACTTCGGCGCCGCCGCCGGCGAGCGGGTCGCCCGCCACATGGTCGCCGCGCCGCACCGCGAGGGCGGCCAGGCCCAGTTCGCCAAGCAGCCGCCAGGGGAGGCGGGAGGCTCGCTGGAGCCGACCCGGCGCTGGGCCGCGGAGCGGCTCGGGGAGCCGCTCGACGTCGCCGCGATGTCGCGCCACGCCGGCGTCAGCCCCCGCACCTTCGCCCGCCGCTTCCGCGAGGAGACCGGGACGACGCCGCTGCAGTGGCTGCTCTCCCGGCGCGTTCTCGAGGCCCGCCGCCTGCTCGAGGAGTCCGAGCTGCCGGTCGAGACCGTCGCCTGGCGTTGCGGCTTCGGCACCGCCGCCTCGCTACGCGACCACTTCCGCCGCGCCACCGCGACCACCCCGACCGCCTACCGGCGGGCGTTTGCCGCCTGAGCTCGAAGGATCGCTGTGCCCATAGCAACAGCGATCCTTCGAGGAAGTCCTGATCTGGCTCTCTAGAGTGCGCGGGGCGATGAGCCGCCGCGACCAGATAAAGCTCAGCGACGCCGAGCTGCTCGAGCTGCTGGAGGCCGAGCGGGTCGCCGTCGTCTCCAGCATCGGGCCGCGCGGTTGGCCGCACTCGATGCCGATGTGGTTCGTGCCGCGCCGGGGCGAGGTCTGGATCTGGACCTACGCGAAGTCGCAGAAGGTCCGCAACCTCGAACGCGATCCGCGGGCGACGGTGCTGGTCGAGACCGGCCACGAGTACGGCGAGCTGCGGGGGGCGATGATCGAGGCCGAGGCGGAGATCCACCGCGACCTCGAGACCGTGGTCGGCTTTGCCGAGGAGCTGACGCTGCGCTACGCGGAGGGCATCTCCACGATCGAGGGCGACGCCAAAGCAGGGCTGGAAGCGCAGGCGCCGAAACGAGTCGCGATCAACTTCAAGCCCATACGCACCGCCAGCTGGGACCATCGCAAGCTCGGCGGCGTCTACTGAGCCGTCACCGCTTCGCTACATGAGGCAGCGGCGGGTGTTGCAGGGTGACGCGACCGCTACCTTTCCCGACTCGATGAAACGACGCATCTCAGCCGCACTGCTTCTGGCCTGCCTCGCCGCCGCGCTCTTCGCCAGCGTGCAGTCGGGGTCCGCGAAGCCGCCGATCCGCGCTCCCAAGGGGTTCTTCGGCGTCGGCCCGCAGACCGTGCTGACCGACGAAGACGCCGCCTACATGAAGGCCGGCGGGATCGAAAGCATCCGCTGGCCGGTCGCCTGGGGGGCGGTCCAGCCGACCGCCACGGGCGCCTACGACTGGAGCAGCTTCGACCAGGTGGTTGCCGTCGCCGCCCGGCACGGCCTCAGCGTCCTGCCCTTCCTCTACAGCACGCCGCGCTGGGTCGCCCGCAAGTACACGACCCTGCCCGTCGACAGCGCCAAGGCGCGGAACGGGTGGACCGCCTTCCTGCAGGCGGCGGTAAGGCGCTACGGGCCCGGCGGCGAATTCTGGACCCAGCACGCGCCCGGGGTCGTCGTCTACGAACCGGCGATCCCCAGGCCGCTGCCGATCCGCGTCTGGCAGATCTGGAACGAGGCCAACTTCTTCTACTTCGCCTACCCGGTCTCGCCGCAGCGCTATGCGAAGCTGGTCCAGATCTCGGGCCCGGCGATCAAAGCGGTCGACCCCGGCGCCAAGGTCGTGCTCTCGGGCCTCTTCGGCGAACCGACCGCGCACGGGCCCAGGGGCATGCCGGCCGACCGGTTCCTCGCCGCCGTCTACCGCTCGCCGGGGATCAAGCAGCGCTTCGACGGCATCGCCCTGCATCCCTACGCGGTCGACTCGGAAACGCTCGAAGAACTGGTCGAGGGCCTGCACGAGGTCACGGTCGACAACCACGACCGGGTTCCCTTCTACGTCACCGAGATGGGCTGGGGCTCCGCTGACAACTTCAATCAGGTCGCCTTCGAGCAGGGACCCAGCGGGCAGGTGAAGCAGTTGCGCGGCGCCTACGGCTACCTGCTGCAGAACCGCAACCGCCTCGACCTCAAGCAGGTCTACTGGTTCTCCTGGAAGGACCTGGCCGGAACCTGCAGCTTCTGCGACTCGGTCGGTCTCTTCCGCGCCGGCAAGCGCTTCCACCCGAAGCCCGCCTGGCACGCCTTCGTCGCCCTCACCGGCGGCCGCGCCCGTCCCTAGGCCGCGGCTCGCCTGACCCAACCGGTAAAGGAGCTGTAACTAACCTCTGCTCGGTGAAGCTCGTTCTCGCGACCAACCACCTCGGGCTGGGCGGCAGCGAGTCCTATCTGCTCACGGTCGCCGAGCAGCTCGACCGTCTCGGCCACGAGGTCGTCGTCTATTCCCCCGAACCGGGCGAGGGCGCCGTCGTCGCCGCGGAGCGGGGTCTGGCGGTGGCCGGCGAGGCCGAACTTCCCGGCGAGTGCGACGCCGCCCTGGTGCAGGACGCGGGCGTCTCCTTCGAGATCGCAGAGCGATTGCCGGCTGCGCCGCAGATCTTCGTCGCCCACAGCGAGAGCATCGATCTGCAAGCTCCGCCGCAGCTCGATGGCATCGTCGCGGCCGTGGTCGCCCTCAACGACCGGGTCGCGGAGCGGATGCGCAGCTTCGCGACCAGGGTCGAGGTCGTGCGCCTGCGCCAGCCGATCGACACCGAGCGCTTCACCCCCCGCGGGCCGCTGCCCGAGGTGCCCCGTCGCGCCCTCCTCTTCGGCAACAACCCCGGCACCGACCGGGTGGCGATGCTGGAGGCGGCCTGCGAGGTGGCCGGCCTCGAGCTGACCCGGCTGGGTGGCGTCGGCGCCCAGGTGACCGACCCGCGGGCGGCGCTGGCGGGCGCCGACGTCGTGATCGGCTACGGGCGCTCGATCCTCGAGGCGATGGCCTGCGGGCGGGCCGCTTACGTCTACGACTGGCACGGGGGCGAGGGCTGGATGACGCCGGTCTCCTACTCCGCGATCGAGGCCGACGGGATCGCCGGTCGCAGCGGCCGGGAGATCCTCGACGCGACCCGCCTCGCCGCCGACCTCGGGCGCTACGAGGCCTCGATGGGGGCGGTGAACCACGACCTCGTGATCGCCCACCACCGCGCCAACGCGCACGCGCAGGAGCTGCTGCAGTTGGTGGCCAGGGTGGGGGCCCCGGCAGAGCGGCCGCGGGCACCGCTGGCGGAGATGGCCCGGCTGGTGCGACTCGAGTGGCGAGCGCGTGGCGACGCCCAGATCCTGGCCAACGAGAACGCGCATCTGAGGGATCGGTTGGGCAGCGCCGAGGCGGAGCTGAAGGTCGCTCGCGACGCGGCGCGGTGGGAGGCCGACCGGGCCGGTGAGTTGGTGCGGGCCTACGAGCGGAGCCGGACCTGGCGCTGGACCGCGCCGCTGCGCGCGATCGGCCGGGCGATTCGCCGCCGCCGGGCCAAGCACCCCTGAGCCGACTCAGCCCCGCAGCTCCCCCGCGTCGACCTCGCGCAGGCAGTCGCGGTAGCGGCGCCACCAGGCGTGCAGCAGCGAGACCGACTCGAGCCCAAGGCGCAGGTCACCTGAGAGCTCGACGCCGTCGGGGGCCGCGAGCCAGGCGCGCAGCTCGGGAGAGAGGTGAGCGGCGAGAGGCCCGTCTTCGAGCGAGCGCCGGTGGGCGTCGAGCGCGAAGGACGAGCGCCAGCGCCGCGGCAGGCGGGGCGGCCGCCGCGGCGTGTCGGCAGTCGAGGGCAGGCTCGCGGCCGCCGGCGCCAGCAGCTCGAAGACCGCCTCGTAGAGGCTGCCGCCCAGCTTCTCGCCCGGGCTCACGGAGAGGGTGGCGGCGACGACCGCGTCGGAGACGCCTGGCGTGACGATCGTCGCCCGGCTGCCGAGCAGGCCGGTTGCGTAGTGGGAGACCCCGCGCAGCGCGCGGGTTGCGTAGAAGGAGAGGATGGCCTGTGAGGGATGTCCCTCGAGATGCCGGGTGGCGACGCGGAACTGCTCCCGCGAGCGCGCCTCGATCGGGCCCTGGAAGTCCTCGGCGAGGGCCCGGTGGGCGAGCCCGTAGCGCCGCAGTGAATCGAACAGGGCCCGGCCCGCCCTGCGCCCGTCGCGGGTGTCGAGCGTCTCGGCGGTGTAGAAGTGGTGGCCGGCGGCGAGGAAGACGTCGATCCCGAAGCCGTCGGGGACCGGCGCGGCGACGCCCTCGAGGCGCCGCGCCAGCGGCACCAGCCAGGCGTGGTCGGCGAACTGGTGCTCGACCTGCCGTGCCCGCTCCGTCCAGTCGGCCGGGTAGTCCGCGGCCGTGCCCGCGAGGCGCTCGTGGGGGACCCCGAGCGCTGCCGCCACCGCCGCCGCCAGGTCCTCCTCATGGGTGTCGCCCTCGTCGTCGGGCACGGTCAGGGCGCCGGCGACGCGGCCGTCGTGGGCCAGGGCGAGGAAGAGCATGCGCGAGTCCCGACCGCCGCTGAGCGGGCAGGAGATGCCGCCGGGGAGCGGGGCCAGCGCCTCGCCCAGGGCCGACACCATCCGCTCGGCCGCCGTCCCGAGGTCGGCGTCAGGCTCGATCTCCGCCCAGGGCCACGTCTGCGCCTCGGCCCGGGTCCGCCCGAAACGCCGGCGCAGGGTCGCGAAGGGGCCGAGGCGGCGAACCTCGGCGAACGGGGTGCGCTCGCCGAGCGGGTAGCGGAGCGAGACGATCGCCGCCCAGGCGTCCCAGTCGATCGAGAGCGCCGACGTCGAGCTGCGCACCAGCGGGTCGATCCGCGAAGCGAAGTAGGTGGCGCCGCGATCCTCGATCCAGTACAGCGGCGCCAGGCCGTTGACCGCGGTGTGGAGATAGCGTCGCCGCCCCTCGATCACCAGCCCGCAGCCGCCGCGCCGCGCCGCCGCCCGCCAATCCTCGACGCCGCTGTCGCCTCGCCAGAGCTCGCCCTCGATCCAGCCGAGCCCGCGCTGGCGCGCACCTCGCCACTCGATCGGCGCTCGGTCGAGCATTAGCATCGAGCTGTCGTCCTCGTGGACGGGACTCGGATCGACGCCCGTCAGGGCGGCGATCCGCAGGACTCTGGAGCGATCGTAGGAGCCGAGCGCGCCGCAGACGACGGGGGCTCTCGGCGGCGCGCTCAAGCCGATCAGACTACGCGCAAGCCCTCAGCGATCCCCGGCTTCGTCGGGCGGCGCGGCCTCGAAGCCGGCGAGGCTGACGATCATCTGAGTTCCGTCCTCGCCGGCCAGTGCCAGTCGCTGCAGGCTCTGGCGATGCACATCCAGGAGCTGCTCGCACACGGCCCTGAGGACTTCGCCGGCCTGCGCCCAGCCGACCCGGTCGACCGTGATCGCCGTGCAGGTCAGGGTTGTGTCCTCGTGGTCGTCCAGCGTGCCCGCTTCCAACGCCGCGACCCCCTTCTCGAGGAGGGTCTGGAGCGTCGCGCTGGAAACGCCGCCGAGCACCGAATGCGGCAGCCGGCGCCACTTTCGCCCGCCGATGAAGGCGCCGGGCTTGGCCCGGTAGAAGTGCTCGGTCGCCCCGCGCCGCTGGCGGTTGCGGACGGGTTCGATGCAGCCGCACTCGGCCAGTACGTTGACGTGATAGGCGACCAAACCGACGTTCATGCCCCGCTCACGGGCGATCTGGGCCGGACTCGCAACGCTGTCCTGGAGGCGGTTGAGGATCTCGACCCGCAGCTCGTGTCCGATCGCCTTGGTGAATGCGGGGTCGAGGCGGAAGCTTTTCTTTTCGGGCAACGTGGTCCTCCAGTGGAAACGATGCAGTCGACAGGTCTTGTGCAATGTCGTCGATGCAGTCGATTTCGCCAACCTCAGTATTCGGGTTGAGAAGTAAAACCGCTGGGGGGAATTTGGGAGCTCGTCCAGGGGCCAGACCGGGATGGCCTGCTGGCGAGCTTGTAGTCGCCCAGCAGGCGCATCCCGAGTGGCCTCCCATCGCTAGCCGTTCTTCATGATGGAGATCGTCGGGTATGCGGCATCCGCCTTGACGATTTTCACTGCGTCACCCCCTTCCCAGTTGCCATGGGTTGCTGAAATCGCAGCGTGCCCACGCCGAGCGGCGACCCCCTCGCGCAGGCGGCTCGAAAACGGGGCCGTTCTGGATCGACCAAGGAATTACTTAAAAAGTTTCCAGCGGTGGACGAACCGTCCCCAAATAGACCGCACGAAGCGCCTAATGTGCAATAGGCTCGAACTGCTTAAAGCGCTTTGGGTAACCCGATAACTGGAGGAAAGCCGTGGCGACGAAGCCTGATGACAAGCGGGAGCCGGCGAAGGAGAAATCGGCGGAGCTCACTCACGTGCAGCTGCTCAAGGCCCTCGCCAACCCGATTCGCCTGCATCTCCTGGGCATCCTCAGCTACCGCAACATCAGCCCGGCGGAATTCGCCCGCCAGCGCCGCGAACCGGTGTCCAACGTCGCCTACCACTTCCGAGCCTTGGAAAAACTTGGCTGCATCGAGATTGTCAGCACCCGGCCGGTGCGGGGCTCGACCGAGCATTTCTTCCGCCGTACCGGAACCATCGTCTTCGACGACGAGAGCCTCATATATATGCCCGACGAGGTTCGCCAGATCGTCGCCTCGTCGATCATCCGCGACCTCGTCGGGCGGATGACCCAGGCGCTGCTCGCCGGCACCTTCACCGCCCGGGAGGACGTGCATTTCACCTGGAAGCCGGTGAAATTGGACGAGCAGGGGTGGACCGAGGCGGTGGCGGTCCTCGCCACGGCGTTTGAGGAGGTCGGCGAGATCGAGGTCCGAGCCGCCGATCGCATGGCCGAGTCGGGCGAGGAGGGCCTTGTCGCGACGGTCGCCCTGGCCGGCTTCGAGTCGCCGAAGGAGCAGTGAGCTGGTGAGCGCCATATTCGGGGTGTCGGGCACGCGCAGCCGACATTGACCCCAGCGGGGTGGGGTAAATGTCGGATGCGCGGGTCTCGCGGAGGCTCGTGTCCGCCACCGCCGGACGTTTGCGGGGTTCGCCAGTCCCTCCTAGTCGATCAACGCGGACGCCGGTGCGCCAGTCGGATTCGCAGCCTCCGCGACTCCCCCGGCAGGTATTCGCGCTCTTCACCGGTGACGGCGACGAAGGTGGTGCCGCGACGGACCCTGGGTAGGAACCGGGCCGTGCAGGCCCGGCTGAGGTATCTCGAGCCGTTGGGACGGCCGTCGCGTAGAAGCTTGACGGTGTCGCCCTTGCGGCCCTCGCAGGGGGAGACCCAGACGGTCAGCAGGGCCGCCTTACCCCGCTCGACTCGGCGCCGCTGGGCCTTGATGCCCACGAAGGTCGGGTTCTGGGGGGGACGCGCCTCGGGTGGTTCGGTCGGAGGTGGAACGAAGGGCGCTGGGCAGGTGGCCGGCGGGGGGCCGACGAGGCGGGATACGCGCCCCGCTTCCTCGACCACGTAGAGGCGCCCGGCCGAATCCTCGCCGAACGAGATTGGGCTCTCCAGCTCGAGTCCCAGCGAGCAGTCGCCTTCGGCCCGCAACGCAGGGGCCACCGGCGGCTGCAGGGCGCGGAGCACGCCCGAGCAGTAGTCGGCGTAGACGTAATGACCGTTGAGGGCGCCGAGGGTCGGGTCGCGGACGACGTAGCCGCCGGTGATCGCGCAGCGCTCGCTGCCGCCGAGCTCGGGGTCGGGGGTATGGGGGTAGTCGAAGATCGGCTCGACGAACCCGGTCAGAGCGCATTCCCCCAACGGCAGGTCGTCGCCCGGCCCGGGCAGGAACCCCTCGCGGCAGTTCCAGCCGTAGTTGGCGCCGCCACCGCCGACCAGCCCGGGGGCGGGGGAGGGCGCGAAGTCGACCTCCTCGCGGGCGCTCTGGCCGACGTCGGCGATCGTCATCGCCCCTGAGAGGCGGTCGAAGGAGAAGCGGAAGGGGTTGCGCAGGCCGTAGCTCCAGATCGTCTCGGCGGGGTACCCCGCGCCCGCGAACGGGTTGTCGGGAGGCACGGTGTAGGGCGATCCGCCGTCGGGGTCGGGGTCGATGCGGAGGATCTTGCCGAGCGCGCTCCCCAGGTCCTGGGCGGTGTGGTGTTCATCGTCCGCGCCGCCACCGTCCCCGGTGGAGATGTAGAGGTCGCCGTCTGGCCCGAACTGGAGCTGCCCTCCGTAGTGGTTGCTGTCTTCGGGATGGGGGATCGTGAGGAGATTGCGCAGGGTGCCGATCGGGGCGCTCGAGCCGCTCGCCGTCAGTTCGGCGACGTGGATCTCCCCAGGCGATTCTTCGCTGCCGGTGTAGAAGACGAAGAGGCGACCGGATTCCCCGAAGTCGGGGGCGAACGCGACCGAGAGCAGGCCACGCTCCTGCGCGCAGCAGCCGACGACCGCTTCGAGATCGGCGAAGGTGCTTTCCGATCCGTTCTCGACTTCGACGATTTTGCCCTGGCGCTCGACCACGAACAGCCGGTTCGGGTCCCCCGGAGCCGAGGTCACGTAGATCGGCTCATCGAATTCGCCGACCGGCTGCAGGCTCGTGGCGCCGGCGGTCCCGGCGCTGAGCAGGAGCAGCCCCAGGATGGCGGCGGAGATGGTCCCCGGCAAACGCATTGCGAACTCCTCAGCTTAGGCGGTCCGATGCGCCGCCTTGGCATCCCCGGGTAGTTGATAGCTTCGCGAGCCTTGGACCGCCTCCTGATCACCGGCGGCGCCGGATTCGTCGGCTCCAACCTCGCCGTCTCACTCGCCGCGCGGCATCCCGACTGGGAGATCGTGGCGCTGGACAACCTCTACCGGCGGGGGTCGGAACTGAACCTGCCGCGGCTACAGGAGGCGGGGGTCGAGTTCGTCCGTGGCGACGTCCGCGAGCCCGAAGACCTGGCGCGGCTGCCTCGCGTTTCGGCCCTGATCGAGTGCTCGGCGGAGCCCTCGGTGATGAGTGGGGTCGACGGCGACACCGGCTACCTCGTCCACACCAACCTCACCGGCGCCTACAACTGCCTCGAGCTGGCCCGCCGCGACGGCGCCTTCGTCGTCTTCCTCTCGACCAGCCGCGTCTACCCGGTGGCGCCGCAGGTCGAGCTGAACCTCGACGAGGCGCCGACCCGCTTCGAGATTGCCGCCGAGCAGGACGTGCCAGGCGTCTCGCCGGCCGGCATCTCCGAGGTTTTCCCGCTCGACGGCGCCCGCACCCTCTACGGTGCCACCAAGCTCGCCGCCGAGCTGCTGATCGAGGAGTACCGGGCGGGGCTGGAAGTGCCGGCGGTGATTGATCGCTGCGGCGTCATCGCCGGCCCCTGGCAGATGGGCAAGGTCGACCAGGGAGTCTTCACCCACTGGATGCTCGCCCACCACTTCGGCAACCCGCTCAGCTACATCGGCTTCGGCGGCGAGGGCAAGCAGGTGCGCGACCTGCTCCACGTCGAGGACCTGGTCGACCTGGTCGAGCGCCAGCTGCTCGATCCCGCGGCCTGGGACGGTCGCACCGTCAACGTCGGCGGCGGCCGCGAGTGCAGTCTCTCGCTGCTGGAGACGACCGAGATCTGCCGCCGCCTGACCGGCCACGAGGTGCCGATCGAGCCGGTCGCCCAGACGCGCGCCGGCGACGTCCCGATATACCTTTCCGACTGCGCGAGAATCTTCGGTCTGGACGAATGGAGGCCGCGGCGCAGCGCCGAGCAGGTGCTGGCCGACATCCATGGGTGGATCGCCGCCGACGAGGAGCGGATCGCTCGGGCCCTCAACATCGACGCCCCCGCGGGGGAAGGGAGTAGGCGCGAATGCCGGTTGCGATCATCACGGGAGCCGGGGGCCTGATCGGCTCCGAGGCGGTCGAGCACTTCATCGCCGAGGGTTTCGACGTGGTCGGGATCGAGAACGACATGCGGGCCAGCTTCTTCGGGCCCGAGTCCTCGACCTCGCACGTGACCGAGCGGCTCGTCGCCGAGCACCCCGAGTTCCGCTGGGAGAACGTCGACATCCGCGACGCCGAGACGGTCGAGCGGATCTTCCGCGAGCACGCCGGCTCGATCGAGCTGATCGTCCACACCGCCGCCCAGCCCTCCCACGACTGGGCCGCCAGCGACCCCCAGACCGACTTCGGCGTCAACGCCAACGGCACCCTCAATTTGCTCGAGGCCGCTCGCGCCCACTGCCCCGAGGCCCCGTTCATCTTCTGCTCGACCAACAAGGTCTACGGCGACACGCCGAACCGGCTGCCGCTGGAGGACCTGGAGAAGCGACTGGAGCTGTCCGAGTCCCACCCCTACCACAAGGGAATCGACACCTCGATGTCGATCGACGCCTCCACCCACTCGCTCTTCGGCGTCTCCAAGGCAGCGGCCGATCTGCTGGTGCAGGAGTACGGGCGCTACTTCGGGATGCCCACCGTCGCCTTCCGCGGCGGCTGTTTGACCGGCCCCCAGCACGCCGGCGCTAAGCTGCACGGCTTCCTCGCCTACCTGATGAAGTGCACCGTCACCGGCACCCCCTACACCGTCTTCGGCTACGCCGGCAAGCAGGTCCGCGACAACATCCACAGCGCCGACCTGATCGCCGCTTTCGACGCCTTCCGCAGAGCGCCGCGCGCCGCCGCCGTCTACAACATCGGCGGCGGCCGGTTCAGCAACTGCTCGATGCTGGAGGCGATCGAGATCTGCGAGCGCGTAGCCGGCCGCGAGCTGAGCTGGGAGATGGGCGAGGAGCCGCGGATCGGCGACCACCGCTGGTGGATCTCCGACCTCGCCCCGTTCCAGGCCGACTACCCCGACTGGGAGCTGCGCTACGGGGTAGAGGACATCCTGCGTGAGATGCACGAGCAGAACCTCGAGCGCTGGACCGTGAGCGCATGAAGCTCTCGGTGGTGATGCCGGCCCAGAACGAGGAGGGGTCGGTGGGGGCGACGGTCGAAGGCGTGGTCGCCGCCCTCGAGCGCGAGGGGATCGACTACGAGGTCGTCGTCGTCAACGACGACAGCGAGGACTCGACCGAAGCGGTGGTGGCGGCGATCGGCGCCGCCAACCCGCGGGTGCGCTGCCACCGCTCCCACTACGAGCGCGGCTTCGGGATGGCGATCAGGGCCGGGCTCGACGTCTTCGAGGGCGACGCCGTCGCGATCGTCATGGCCGACGCTTCCGATGATCCCGAGGACCTCGTCCGCTACCACCGCCTGCTCGAAGACGGCTGGGATTGCGCCTTCGGCTCGCGCTTCGTCCCCGGCGCCCAGGTCCACGATTACCCGCGCCTGAAGCTGACCATCAACCGGCTCGCCAACTGGTTCATCCGCGTCCTCTTCCGCCACCGCTACAACGACACCACCAACGCCTTCAAGGCCTACCGCCGCGAGGTGATCGAGACGATCCAGCCGCTGCTCTCCAAGCACTTCAACCTAACCGTCGAGATGCCGCTGAAGGCGATCGTCCGCGGCCACTCCTACGAGGTGATCCCGACCAACTGGACCAACCGCACCAGCGGCGTGCCGAAGCTGGCGATGAAAGAGATGGGCAGCCGCTACCTTTTCATCGTCCTCTACGTCTGGCTCGAGAGCACCCTCAGCCGCGGCGACTACCGGGTCGGCAAGTCACCGCGCCGTGCGTCAACCGGCAGAGGCCGGCCTCCTCAACAACCCGGACGAGTCGGGTAGTTCCTCACCTCCGCTACCGTGTCCACGTGGCGTCTTGGGATTTGATCGACAGAGCTGGCAAAGCGCTGGCCGAGGCGGCTGGAACTGACTCAAAGGTGATTCTCTTCGGCTCCCACGCGCGAGGCGAGGGGCGGTGGGACAGCGACGTCGACTTTCTCGTGATCGAGCCGATTGTGGAAGACCGTCTCAAGGAGTGGAATCGGCTCCGTCAGGCGCTCAACGACATCCACCTTCCGGTGGACATCGTCGTCCTCGACGAGGCGCTCGCAGCCAGGCGCGCGCAGGTTCCGGGGACGGTGGTCTACCACGCGCTGCGCGATGGACGGGTCTTTGTCCAACCCTGAGCAGATCGAGGTCCGACAACCCACGACCTCGATTACCTGATCACGCTGGCGGAGCAGAATTCCATTGCGGCGATTTCCGAGCTTGGTTCGTTGGGTGGTTGAGTCCGTTGCCCGGACGGCCGTGGCTTGGGGCCGGGCCCTGGTCGCCGCCGTCTCCTAGTCCTTGCGGCCGATCACCAGGAACTGCTTGCCGAGCAGTCTCCAGGCCGGCGGCGTCTTCAGGTAGAGACGGGTCAGGGCTGGTGAGGGCGGCAGGATGCCGCGGAAGGAGTAGGGGAGGTAGCGCGGGATCGTCCGCTCGGGCTCGAAGCCGGCGGCGTAGAGGTGCTCCCCGATCGCGACGTGGGTCAGCGCTACGTAGTGATCGGCGCAGTCCCAGTACTCGTCGGCGCAGTAGCGGTAGTTGGGGCCCATGATCGCGATCCGCCCGCCTGGCTCCATCGCCGCGTGCATCTTTTCGAGGAAGGCGGCGATCGCCTCCTGGTCTTTCAGGTGCTCGAGGAAGTTGGAGACGTAGATGCCGTCGAAGTGGCCCTGCGGCAGCTCGGCGTCCATGATCGAGGCGACGACCACCTTGGTGTCGGGCTTGTGGGCGGCCTCGGGGTAGGCGACCTCGTCTACCGCCCAGGTCTCCTTCGCCGGTACCGCGCCGATGAACTCGCCGCGCCCGGCCGCCGGATCGAGGACCTTCTGCGGCCGGCCCATCAGCCCGTGCACGTGCGGCGCGATCTCGTTCCAGACGGCAGCGCGGCCGTCCTGATCGATGTCGCGGAAGCGGTATGAGTAGAGGCGCTCGTAGTTCATCTGAGGCGA
Organism: uncultured Actinomycetes bacterium; assembly: GCA_963699125.1. Taxonomy (GTDB): domain Bacteria; phylum Actinomycetota; class Thermoleophilia; order Solirubrobacterales; family 70-9; genus VAYN01. The sequence goes on along the minus strand of OY969417.1, from coordinate 1,483,658 downwards.
TTTGCTCCTTGAGTCGAGTGGGTATCGCGGCCCCGGGGGGCACTGGGGAGTGCGAACCTACCGCGCCCTGGCCCTGCGGCGCGACGTCGGTCGGGAGCCGTCCGTTCCGGCTCAGACCAGCTGACGGGGACGCCGCAGCCGCGGCGGCCGGCGCCGGACCCAGAGGAAGTGGGCGGCGATCCGCGGCAGCCCACGTCGCAGGTTGGGGTTGCCGAAGGGATCGGTGGCGACCATGTGCCCCCAGCGATCGACCAGCTGGTACTGCTCCCAGTCCTTGACCTCGGGGTCGCGGCTCGACGACTCGAAGTGGTACAGGATGAGATCGGGGTCGTAGACGATGCGGTGCCCGCGGGCATGCACCTTGAGGCAGTAGTCGACGTCGTTGAAGTTGATCGGCAGCGTCGTCGTCAACCCGCCCAGCTGCTCGAAGAGATCGCGGCGGGTCATCAGGCAGGCGCCGGTCACGGCGAGGCAGTTGCGGGCGATCAGCACCGCATTGGCGTAGCCGTTGTAACTGCCGGCAAAACCGCGGTAGAGGTGTCCGGGTAGGCCGTCGTCGAAGCCGACTCCAACGTGCTGCAGGCGGGTATCGCCCCAAAGCAGCCTGCCGCCGATGGCGCCGATCTCCTCGCGCTCCGAATACATCACCATTCGCTCAATCCAGTTCGGGGTCGTCACCTCGATGTCGTCGTTGAGCAGCAGCAGGTGCTCGCCCTCGCTGCGCACGGCGCCGAGGTTGATCTTGGCCGAGAAGTTGAACGGGCCCGAGAACCGCACCAGGCGCAGCCGATCGCCGGCGATGTCGCGCAGCTCCTGCAGGATCACCGGCTCGATCGCGTCGTTGACCACGCAGACGATCTCGTAGTTCTCGTAGGTCGAGCGCTCGATGATGCTGCGGACGCAGTTGACGACCAGGACGGCTGGTTTGAAGCGGACGTCGCGTATCTGCCCGGCGGTGGGGATGATGATGCTGACCAGGGGCTGCTGTTCGAGCTGTGGCTGCAGGTGGAGGACCCCGGGGTCCTCGGCGTCGCGCTCGACCTTGGCGGGAAGGCCGATCCGGTCGCAGTGGGCCTGCACCGCCCGACACCCCGCTTCGAAGGCCCACGGCTTCGCGGCCTCACCGCCGCCGGCGGCGGAGGTCTCGAGCATGCGCCAGTGGTAGAGCACCCGCGGTACGTGCACGATCGCGCGGGCACGCTCCGTCACCTTCAGCACCAGATCCCAGTCCTGGGAGCCTTCGAACTCGGGATCGAAGCCGCCCACTGCTTCGACCAGCGGCCGGCGCAGGACGCTGAAGTGGCAGGTGTACATCTGCGTCCGCATCCGCTCCGGCGACCAGTTGGGCTTGAAGAAAGGGCCCGAGTGGCGCCCACCGACGTCGACCTTGTCCTCGTCGGTGTAGATGTAGTCAGCCTGCGGCGTCAGCTCGATCGCCTCGGCGACGTGGGCGAGGGCGTCGGGGTGCAGCAGGTCGTCGTGGTCGAGCAGGGCGACGAACTCACCGCGCGCCATCTCCAGGGCGTCGTTCGACGCCGCGACGATCCCTTCGTTGCTCTCCCGGTGCTTGACCCTGATGCGCGGGTCGCGAGCTGCCGCGCGGTCGAGGATCTCGCGCACGTGGGGCTCCAGCGAGCCATCGTCGACGAGGCAGTGCTCCCAATCGGGGAAGCTCTGGCGCCGAACCGAGCGCAGCATCTTGCGCAGGACGTCGGCCGGCGTCTCGTAGACCGGCGTCAGGATCGAGAAGCCCGGCACGGCCACGGGGGCTAGCTTCGGGCGCCGCGGAGCAGGCGCAGGAAGGTCCCGAGGAGCTTGCCGAAGACCGGGACCTGAGTTTCGATCCGCAGTTTTGCCCCGGTGATCCGTTTGGCGCGATCCTCGATCATCGCGAGCTGTCCCTTGGCGGCCCCGAGTTCGGCTTCTTTGCCGACCAGCAGGTCGCGCAGCCTGAGGATCTCCTCGTTGCGCTGGTCTAGCTCCTGCAACAGTCCTGGGCGGTTCTCGATCCCACTGCCGGCGTCCAGCTCGGCCAGTTGGTCCTGCGAGTGCAGCAGCGACTTACGCACCTCGGTCACCTCACGCCGCAGCCGCCACCAGGCGCGGTCGTAGTTGCGCACGGTCTCGCTCAGCGGCTCCTCGCGACGGACGTAGAGGGCTGCCCAGGGCGAGATGTAGGAGAGGTCGCGCTCGAGGTCGCGCATGAATCCGTGCTGGGCGAGCTGCGCCGACCAGGCCTCGGGTGCCTGCACGTTGAGATGGGTGGGCTCGCCGAAGTCGCCGGGGGTGCTGGAGATCAACAGCCGGTCGCTCGCTGCGCAGAGGGTCGAGAGCGCGAGGTCGGACTCGGCGGGGGGGAGGTGCTCGAGCACCTCGATGCAGGTGATCAGGTCGTAGCGCCCCGGCAGCGGCTCGGTCAGCGAAGCGACCCGACAGCGGTCGGCGACCGACTCATCGACCTGCGAGATCGCGTAGTCGGAGATGTCGATCCCGGAGGCATCGACCCCGCGCTTGCAAAGCGCCTCGACCAGGAAGCCCATGGCGCAGCCTGCGTCGAGCACCGAAGTCGGGTGGAAGTCGCGAACAATGCCGTCGGCCACCTCGCCGAAGAACTTCAGCCAGCGCTCATTGCGCTCATAGGGCCCGCCGCCGCCCCAGTAGTTGAGGTAGTAGGAAGCGCCGTACTCGGCTTCGGGAGCCTCCTGCCGGCCGGGGCTCGTGGAGGTTGCCTGCTCGGACATTCAGCCGCAGTCTACCCAGAGGCCACGCCTCCCCTCGCAATACACTCCCGCACCGCCATGGAGAGGATCACCCGCAACGCGCCCGCTCTGCTGCTCGGCGCGGCCCTCGCCACCGCGGCGGCGATGACGCTCGTCCTGACGTCGGGAATGACGTTCTACCAGGACACCTGGGACTTCCTGATCAACCGGCGCGAGATCACGCTGGACACCCTGCTCGAACCGCACAACGAGCACATCGTCGTCTTCCCGGTGCTGATCGAGCAGTTGCTGCTGCGGCTGTTCGGGATGACGACGGCGCTGCCCGAATACGTGCTGCTGACGGTTTTCCTGCTCGTCACGGCGCTGCTGCTTTTCGTCTACGTCAAGCGTCGGGTCGGGCCCTGGCTCGGTTTGTTTGCCGCCATCCTGCTGCTCTGCCTCGGCCCCGCCTGGGAGGTCCTCCTCTGGCCTTTCGAGATCACCTTTGTCGGGCCCTTTCTCTTTGGGCTGGCGATGCTGCTCGCGCTCGAACGCGAAGACCGGCGTGGCGACCTTGCCGCCAGCGCCTTCCTGACGCTGTCTCTCGGCTTCTCCGGCCTCGGTCTGCCGTTCGTCGCCGCGGCGGCCGTTGCGATCCTGCAGGGAAGGCGGGAGACCTGGCTTGGCCGCGCCTACATCGTCGCCATCCCGGTCCTGCTGTACGGCGCCTGGTACCTGGGGTGGGGCCACGAGGCCGAAACGCACATGTCGATCCGAAATGTGCTGGCCTCGCCTCGCGTCGTCGCCGACTCGATCGCCCTCGCCGTCGGCTCGGTGTCCGGGCTCGGGGCCAGCCCGCTCGGTGGCCCGGCCGACCCCGGTTGGGGCCGCGCGATCCTGGTCGCGCTGGTGGTCGTGCTCGGCTACCGGCAGCTGCGCAAGCCTGGGCTGTACCCCGGCCTCTGGCCGGTCGCTGCCGCGGCCGCCAGCAACTGGTTCCTCACCGCTTTCAACCTCTTCCCAGGCCGCGATCCGGCTTCGAGTCGCTACCAGTACGGGGGCGCCATCTTCGTGCTGATGATCCTCGCCAACCTGCTCAAGGGCGTGCGCCCCAGCAGGGGCGTTCTGATCGCCGCGGCAGTGGTTACGACCCTGGCTATCGGCCCTAACCTGGTCGTGCTCAGGGACGGCGGCGAGATCCTTGAGCCTCAGTCGGTGCTCACTCGGGCCGACGGTGCCGCAATTGAAATCGCCCGCCGTACGGTCGATCCAGAATTCCAGCTGAGCCCGGAAGTGGCCGGGACTCCCTCACTGGTCAACGTCTACGCTGGCGAGTACCTCGAGGCGGTGGATGAATACGGCTCCCCCGCCTACTCGCTGCCCGAGTTGGCCAGGGCGCCTGAGCAGGGTCGCCGCCAGGCTGACATCGTCCTCTCGCAGGCGCTGCCGCTCTCGACTCTGACTCAGCTCGGCGCCTATCTGGGAGGGGGCGGCGAGAACTGCGTCACGGCGCCGCCGGCCGACGCCGCGATGCCCGAGGTCGCGATCGGCAGCGGGGTGACCAGGATCGAAGTGCCGCCGGGGCCTTCCGCGGCGTTCAGCCTGCGCCGCTTCGCGGCTGGCGAATACCCCGTGCCGACCGACGGGGCACCGGGGAACTCGGTGACCCTGCTCCGGGTACCGCGCGACTCCTCGCCTCGACCGTGGCGCCTTCACGTCGACGCGAAGCGGCCGGTCCGGGTCTGCCGCTAGATCTAGAGCTCCTCGGCGATCCGGGGCGCGTCGCGGTTGAAGATCCAGACCCCGAAGACGAAGACAGCAACGAAGATCAGGGCGGCGGGGAGCAGGCCGAGCCAGCCGCCAGCCGCCTCGACCGCGGTGGGGGCCCCCGATTCGGTGAGGATCCAGACTCGGACCTGCTCGAGGATCACCGCCAGTGGGTTGATCATCAGCAGGTGTTCGTAGGTCTCGTTGTCCTTGAAGTTGACTGGGTAGAGAATCGGGGTCGCGTAGAACAGCACCTGGGCGAGGACGGTCCAGATGATCGCGACATCGCGGAAGCGCACATAGAGCACCGAGAGAGCCATGCTCACCGCGGCCGTGAAGACGAACAGCAGGGCCAGCGCCAGCGGGAAGAGCAGCCAGGTCCAGGCCGGCTCGACGCCGAAGGCGAAGACGAAGGCGAAGACGACGACCAGGTTAAGGCAGAAGTTGAATGCGCCGGTCAGCACCGTTGAAAGGGGGATCACCAGGCGCGGGAACTGCGTCTTTCGCACTACTCCCTCCTGGGCGACCACCGAGGTAACGGCGTTCGTCGATGCTTCCTGGAAGAAGGTGAAGAGGACGATGCCGAGCAGCAGGAAGACCGGGTAGTGCTCGACTTTGTCGCTGCCGACTTTGAAGATCTGGGTGAAGACGAACAGCAGGACCGCGAACAGCATCAGCGGCCTGATCAACGACCACAGGTAGCCGAGCACGGTGCCGAAGTAGACGCGCTTGAACTCGGTGACCGACATCAGCCAGAGCAGGTCGAAGAAGCGGCGTGAGCCACCGCCCAGCGCCGAGGGACCGCGGACCTCGCGCAGCGGGGTTGGTCTCGCCTCCACGTTCACCCGCTGGCCCCGGCCTCGACGACGGCCTCGATCCGGTGCGGGAGGGAGACGATCCCCCGGGAGTGGGTCTCGCCGCCGAAGACGACGAAGTCGATCGCGTCGTGCACGTACAGGGCGACGCCGGCGCCGTGGACGCGGTTGACGCCGCAATGGGCGAAGTAGCGCCCCGGCACCAGCAGGTTCTCGATCTCGGCGCTGACCTTGACCAGCTGGCCCGCCGCCAGGTCTCCAGTTCCTTCCTCGTTGGCGACGGCGACCCCAAACTGGAACACCCCGATCCCATCCGCGTTGGCGACGATGAACCCGACGCCGACGCCGGGGTTGTCGCGCAGGACCTCCAGCTTGACCCGCAGGCGGACCTCCTGCCCGCGTTCGAGATTGGTCAGGCGGCCGCCCTCGGCATCCTCGATCCAGGCGTCGAGCAGCCGCACCTCGTCGCTGGCCTCCGGTGCCGCTCCACCGCCGGCCTCGCTGCCTTTCTCGAAATTCAGCCGCAGGTACCGCCGGCCCACCTCGGCGGGGTCGCCGATGTGTTGGATTCGGCCGCCGTCGATCAGCATCGCGCGGTGGCAGTACTCCTCGACCGTCGTCATCTCGTGCGTGACCAGGACGATCGTCTTGCCCGCCGCTTTCATCTCGCGGAAGGCGTCAGCGCATTTCTGCTGGAAGGCGGCGTCGCCGACGGCCAGCACCTCGTCGATCAGGAGGATGTCGGCGTCCGCCTCCATCATCACCGCGAAGGCCAACCTGACCAGCATCCCGGACGAGTAGTTCTTCAGCTTCAAGTCGGCGAATTCGCCCAGCTCGGCGAACTCGATGACGGCGTCGAGGCGCCGCCGCATCTCCGCTGGGGTCAGCCCCATCATCACCCCGTTGAGGACCACGTTTTCGCGCGCGGTGAGCTCGTGGTTGAAGCCGACGCCCAGCTCGATGAACGGCGCCAGGCGTCCGGCCATCCTGATCGTTCCGCTGTCAGCGCGGTAGATGCTCGCCAGCAGCTTCAGCAGGGTGCTCTTACCGGAGCCGTTGCGTCCGACGATCCCGAAGAACTCCCCCTGCCGGATCTCGAACGAGATGTCGTCGAGTGCCTGCAGCTCACGGTAGTCGCGGGCGGAGAACGGTCTCACGACCCGCTCTTTCAACGAGTCGACGCGGTGGGTTGGGATGCGGAACGCCTTGTGCAGGCCCTCGACCTCGATCGCCGGCGGCGTCGTTGGGTCGGGACTGAGCTGTCTGTTCACGGGATTCGGAATCGCGGTTGCGTCGTCGACGGCCATCGGAGGTGCTCGGCTTGGGGCTCAGGGCCGCGAGAGCGGCTCCGCAACCCGGCGAACGTGGCGGAACGCTACCGTGCCCTGGGCACGCCGTCGGCGGACTCGACGCGATCGCAAGAGATGATCACGCCGAAGCCGGGTGGGGAGGTCGAGACCATGACCTCGGAGAGGCGTTTGGTGGCACAGGCCGAGGCGGCGTTCTTCAGGGCGTCGTTCCAGGAGGGCGTCCCGCGGGCGACGCTGTTTCTGAGGTCGAACGAGGTGATCGTCCCCACCAGCACGACGGCAACCGCTGCGATGCCCAGCCGGGACAGCGCGCTCGGCCCCAACCCGGGTCGACCCGATTGGTCGACCAGCGCCAGCGCGGCGCTGATCAGCAGCAGGGCGGGCACGATCGCATAGCGGCCGCCGAGGCCGTGGTGGATGTCAGGCGGCCACATCAGCGCGCTGCCGGCCGCGCGCTGGTAGGCCGAGCCCAGGAACATGGCCAACGAGGTCGGGATGGCGATGGCGGCGAGGTAGCGGGCGGGTGGGGTCGAACGCATCACCGCGAAGACCAGGCCCGCGCTTGCGCAGACGAGCAGGGCGATTAGGAATGGCCAGCCCCAGGCGGACCAGGCGTCGCCGCCGAGGTTTTCGCCGAGGACAGCGCCGTCTACCACCCGCTGGGCGTAGGCGGTCCAGATGTCGTTGGACCACATGGGGTCGACCGTCGATTCGTTGCTGAGCGCGACCACCGGCAACTGGATCGCCGCTCCGAGCGCGAAGGAGCCGACGATCAGGAGGTCGTGTCGGTCGCGCGCTGCGAGCGCGCGCAGCGCGGCGACGGGAGCGAGGTACACGACGCCCGGGCTGCTCAGCGCCGTCGCGACTATGAACAGCCCGGCAAGCGCCGCGCCCCAGATGGTTGCGGGCCGCCACAGCAACAGCCAGAACGTCGCGAAGAGCATGTACCAAGCCACGTAGGTTCCGGACGTCACCGCCTCGAGGCTCGCCACCGGGGCGAGGATCGTCACCGCGGCGAGCGTGCCCCGCAGGTAGGGGTTGCGGATGTGCGCGGCGCTGGCGTGCCAGACCGCGAATCCGCTCAGGGCGATGACGGAGGCGGAGACGATCGCCAGCACTGCGGGGGCGTCGCGCAGCGGGACCAGCCCACCCACCTCGCCGATCAGACGCGGCATCAGCACCAGGTAGCCGGCGTAAGGGGAGAAGACCGTGTGCAGGAAGTCCTGCGAAAGCGCTCCCTGGAGGAAGACGGAGCCGTCCTCGGCCCAGATCGAGCCGAGGGCGTAGGAGGGCCCGGCGCGGAGGAGCTGGAGGATGATCGCCAGCGCCAGCAGGGCGAGGAGGAGCACCAGACGTTCGCCGCGCCCGATCGTGGAGCGGCCGCGGGGCGCTGGCGGGAAAAGCGACTCGTTGAGCCGTTTTCGCAGCTCTCCGATCGCGCTCGCGGGGTGCCCCTGCATCGCGGGCACGATAGGGGCTGCTGCAGCTGTCAGGCTTCGGCCGCGTGAGCACGCCTCGATCCGTCGCCGTCGTGATCCCGAGCTGGAACTCGCTGGAGCTGCTGCCGCGCTGCCTGGGGTCGTTTGGCGACCAGGGAGTGGAGGTCGAGCTGCTCGTCGTCGACAACGGCTCGACCGACGGCTCGGTTGCTTACCTGGAGGAGCAGGGGGTGCCGCACGTCGCGCTGCCGCGCAACGTCGGCTTCGCCGCCGCGGTCAACCTCGGCGCCGCTCGCGTCGAGGCGCCGACGATCCTGGTCCTCAACGCCGACACCGCGCTGGAGCCCGGCTGCATCGGCCGGTTGCAGGACGCCCTCGACGCCGACCCCGGGCTCGGCGGCGTGCAGCCGCGCATCCTCCAGTTCCCACGAGTCTGCTCCAGCCCCCGTATAGAGGGGGCTGGAGCAGACTCGTGGGAAGGCCAGGGACCAGGCGCCGCCGGCGCCCGCCTCTACAGCGCCGGTCAGGCCCTGACCCGCGACGGCCGGGCGTTCGAGCTGGGCGCCGGCGAGGAGCAGTCCCGGCGCTATCTGGAGGACCGTGAGGTCTTCGGCGTCTGCGGCGCCGCTTGCCTGCTGCGGCGCGAGCTGTTCGCGGGCGGGCTCGGCGGCTACGACGAGAGCTACTTCTCCTTCTACGAGGACGTCGACCTCAACGCGCGGGCGCGGATCGCCGGCTGGCGCTTCACCTACGTCCCCGAGGCAGTCGTCTGGCACGTCGGCAACGCCTCCTGGCAAGCGGGCTTCGACCGTCCCGGCGCCGAGAACGCGCGGCTGGTGGCGCGCAACCGCATCGCCACCCAGGTCAAGTTCATGCCGATGCGGACCGTTCCCCGCATCGCCGCGGTCGAGGTCGGCGCGCTGCTGCGAGCGGCCACCGAGCGTCGCCTGGGAGCCACCCTGCGCGGCAAGCTCGCCGGCCTGCGCCGCCTCCCCGCCTCGCTCGCCGAGCGCCGCCGCCTGCGCCGCGAGGGCGACCCGGCCCGCGCCCGCCGCTGGCTCGGCGCTTGAGCTCGAAGCCTTTCTGGGGCTATGGCAACAGTAAGTCTTCGAGCTCGCCCGGTTCTTGGCGCTAGCCCCGGCGACGGCGCCGCAACGCCAGCGCCTCGCGGGCGCCGAGGTCCAGCAGCGATGCGCCGTCAAGCTCGTGCGGCGGCAACCCGCCGCCATCGCGCCAGCCGCGCAGGCGACCGCGGATGCCGCTGGCGCTGCGGTCCAGCAGCAGTTGGCCGGCGCAGAGGGCGCCCTCGCAGGCGAGCGCCCGCAGGGCGAGGCGCGGCTGGGACATCACCCCGTAGCGGCGCAGCATGTAGCCGCGGCTCCAGCCGGTGCGGGCGTACTTCCCATCGCTGCCCGCCCCGAGGCTGGCCGAGTAGGCGTGCAGCGCCCTCGCCTCCAGCGCCAGCCGGCAGCGCCCGCCCGCGGCGGCGATCCGCAGCGCCAGGTCGAGGTCCTCGTAGTAGAGGAAGATGCGCTCGTCGAAGCCGCCCACCGCCTCGAACGCCGCCCGGTCATAGAGCGCGGCGCCGCCGGTCGGGCCGAGCGGATCGGCCGCCGCCGCGGCGGCCTCGACCGGCTCCCCGTGCAGGTGGTCGAATCCCATCAGGGTGCTGTCGGCGACGACGCCGGCGGAGTCGATCAGGCCGGGCGCGCGTTCTTGCAGCAGCACCCCGGCCACCGATTGGACCCCCTCGGCGGCGGCGTCGAGCAGCGCCTCGACGAAGCGCGGCTCCGCCTCGGCGTCGTTGTTGAGCAGGATCAGCGGGTCGGCCGGGTGCTCGCGCGCGGCGCGGTTGATCGCCGGCCCGAAGCCGAGGTTCCGCTCCAGCGCCAGCACGGTCACCTCCGGGAACTCCTCGCGGACCATCGCCACCGAGTCGTCGACGGAGCCGTTGTCGACGAGGACGACGTCGACCGGCCGGCTCTGCTCGCGCAAGCTGCGCAGCGCCAGCCCGATGCGCTCGGCCCCGTTGAAGTTGGGTATGTAGACGGCTGGTCGCACAGCTCTTCCTGTCGCTCAGTAGGGTTGCAGCCTCGCATGGAGCCTCTGAAGGGACTGATCCTCTCCGGTGGCGCCGGCACCCGGCTGCGCCCCATAACCCACACCTCGGCGAAGCAGCTCGTGCCCGTCGCCAACAAGCCCGTGCTCTTCTACGGGATCGAGGCGCTGGTCGACGCCGGCGTCGAGGAGATCGGGATCATCATCGCCCCCGAGACCGGCGATGAGATCCGCGAGGCCGCCGGCGACGGCTCCGCCTTCGGGGCGAAGATCACCTACATCGTCCAGGACGAGCCGGCGGGGCTCGCCCACGCGGTGCTGACCGCGGAGGAGTTCATCGGCGGCTCGCCCTTCGTCATGTACCTCGGCGACAACCTGCTGCGCGATGGCCTGCGCGGCCTGGTCGCCACCTTCCGCGCCGACGAACCGCACGCGCTGATCCTGCTCACCCCGGTCGAGGACCCGCAGTCCTACGGGGTCGCCGAGCTCGACGGGGAGCGGATCGTGCGCCTGATCGAGAAGCCGGAGGACCCGCCCTCCAACCTGGCGCTGGTCGGCGTCTACCTCTTCACCCCCGCGATCTTCGAGGCCGCCCGCGGCCTCGAGCCCTCCTGGCGCGGCGAGTACGAGATCACCGAGGCGATCCAGGCGCTGATCGACGACAGCCACCGGGTGCAGTCGGAGGTCGTGCGCGGCTGGTGGAAGGACACCGGCCAGCTCGCCGACATGCTCGAGGCCAACCGCCTCGTGCTGGAGGAGCTGGAGACGAAGCTGGAGGGGGAGGTCGACGGTGACTCCCGGGTCGAGGGCCGGGTCGTGCTCGAGCCCGGCGCGACGCTGACCCGCTCGGTCGTCCGCGGCCCGGCCGTGATCGGCGCCGGCGCCTGCATCGAGGACGCCTACATCGGCCCCTACACCTCGATCGGCGCGGGCGTCCACGTGCGCCGCTCCGAGGTCGAGCACTCGATCGTCCTCGCCGACAGCGTCGTCGAGGACCTCGGCACGCGGATGGAGGCGAGCCTGCTCGGCCGCAACGTCAAGTTGACCCGCAGCGACGGGATGCCGAAGACCCTGCGCCTGCTGGTCGGCGACAACTGCGAGATCGAAATCGTCTAGTGGGGGGTCCGCTGTGAAGCTGCTCGTCGCCGGCGCCGCCGGGATGCTGGGCCGCGACGTGATGCTCGCCGCCGGCAACGCCGGCCATGACGTGGTCGGCTTCGGCCACGCCGAGCTCGACGTCACCGACGCCGCCGGGCTCGAGCGCAAGCTCGAGATGGAGCGCCCCGACGTGGTCATCAACTGCGCCGCCTGGACCGACGTCGACGGCGCCGAGGGAGCCGAGGAGTCGGCGTTCGCCGTCAACGGCACCGGCGCGGGCAACCTCGCCGCCACCGCCGCCGCGGTCGGCGCCAGCATCGTCTACGTCTCCAGCGACTACGTCTTCGACGGGGCCAAGGGCGCTCCGTACGTGGAGAGCGACCAGCCGGCGCCGCTCTCGGCCTACGCCCGCACCAAGCTGGCCGGCGAGGAGGCCACCACCGCCGCCAACAAGCGCCACTTCGTCGTCCGCTCGGCCTGGCTGTTCGGGATCGGCGGCCCCAACTTCGTCGAGACGATGATGCGGCTCGCCACCGACCACGGCGAGGTCCTGGTCGTCCGCGACCAGGTCGGCTCGCCGACCTACACCTGGCACCTCGCCTACGGGATCGTGCGCCTGATCGAGGGAATCGAGTTCGGCATTCACCACATGGCGGCCGCCGGCCAGTGCTCCTGGTACGAGTTCGCGCGCGAAATCTTCGAGCAGGCGAAGGTCGAGTGCAAAGTGCTCTCGATCACAACCGAGGAATTCGGCCGGCCGGCGCCGCGCCCGCCCTTCTCGGCCCTGACCAGCCAGCGCGAGCACGCGATCCGGCTGCCCTCCTGGCAGGACGGGCTGGCCGGCTATCTCGCCCAACGACAAGCGGAGAGGGAGGCGGCATGAAGCTGCTCGTCACCGGCGCCGCCGGTTTCATCGGTTCGACCTACGTCCGGCTCGCCGGGCAGGAGCACGACGTGGTCGTGCTCGACAAGCTCACCTACGCCGGCCGGCGCGAGAACCTGCCCGAGGGCACCGAGCTGGTGGTCGGGGCGATCGAGGACCCGGCGATCGTGCGCGAGGCGATGCAGGGCTGCGACGCCGTCGTCAACTTCGCCGCCGAGTCCCACGTCGACCGCTCGATCGACGACCAGGACGCCTTCGCCCGCACCCACGTGATCGGCACCGGCACCCTGCTCGACGCCGCCCGCGAGCTCGGCGTCGGCCGCTACCTGCAGGTCTCCACCGACGAGGTCTACGGCTCGATCGACTCCGGCTCCTTCACCGAGACCTCGCCGCTCGACCCCTCCTCGCCCTACTCGGCGACCAAGGCCGCCGGCGACCTGCTGGTCTCCGCCCACGTCCACACCTACGGGATCGAGGCCTCGATCGTGCGCGGCTCCAACAACTACGGCCCGCGCCAGTACCCCGAGAAGCTGATCCCGCTGATGGTCCTCAACGCGCTGCACGGCGACTCGCTGCCGGTCTACGGCGACGGCCGTCAGATCCGCAACTGGCTCTACGTCGAGGACTTCTGCCGCGGCATCCACACCGTGCTGATCAAGGGCCGCGCCGGCGAGGCCTACAACGTCGGCGGCCCCGACGAGTGCGAGAACATCGAGGTGGTGAAGCGGGTGATCGAGCTGACCGGCGCCGAGGAGTCGCTGATCGAGTACGTGACCGATCGCCCCGGCCACGACCGTCGCTACTCGCTCTCCTCCGCCAAGCTGCGCGAGGAGCTCGGCTGGGAGGCCGAGGTCCACTTCGCCGATGGTCTGGAGAGGACCGTCGCCTGGTACCGCGACAACAGGGATTGGTGGGAGCCGATCCGCTCCGGCGAGTACCGCGAGTACTACGAAAAGCAGTACGGCAAGGCTCTGGGCTGATGCCGGAGCTGCTGCCGACCAAGCTCGACGGCGTCGTCCTGCTGGAGCCGGCGGTCCACGGCGACGCCCGCGGCTTCATGGTCGAGACCTACCGCCGCGGCGTCTGGGCCGAGCTCGGGATCGAGGTCGAGTTCGTCCAGCACAACCACTCGCGCTCCTCGAAAGGGACGCTGCGCGGCATCCACTTCCAGACCGAGCCCGGCCAGGCGAAGCTGGTCCGCTGCCCGCGCGGCGCGATCCTCGACGTCGCCGTCGACCTGCGCCGCGACTCGCCCACCTTCGGCCAGTGGGAGGCCCACGTGCTCGACGACGAGCGCCACCGCCAGCTCTTCGTCCCGGTCGGCTTCGGCCACGGCTTCGCCGTCCTCAGCGACATCGCCGACGTCACCTACCTCCTCTCCAGCGACTACGACCCCCTGACCGAGTCCGGCATCGCCTGGAACGACCCCGACGTCGGGGTCGACTGGCAAGTGCCCGATCCCTTGCTCAGCGAGCGCGACAAGAGCGCCCCCAGGCTCGTCGAAATAGCCGAGACCCTCCCGTTCTGAGCCGTTCGCCAGTGGCGCTCGAGGGTCATCCGATCGACGGCAGCCTCGCCCGTTGGCAGGAGGTGACAGCCGAGCGTGACGACTGGTCTGTGCTGTTGCTTGGAAATGGGTTGAGCAGGCACGTATGGAGCAACTTCGGTTACCCGTCGCTTTTCGACAAAGCTCAGCGGGGGGATCGCCCTGGCAGCCTCACCGTCGCCGATCGCAATCTGTTCGAAACCCTGGACACCCGGAACTTCGAGCGCGTGCTGGCCGAGCTTGCAGCGGCGATTCGGATGGCGCAAGCTCTGGGTGAAGACACCAAGCCGTACGTTGATCGCTATCAGAGCATCCAGCTGGCGCTCGGTAACGCCGTACAGTCAGTTCACGTCAACCACTCTGGTATTCCGGCCGCCACCCTCGAGGCCATAGGGCGCGTACTCCAAGAGCAGGAGTACGTTTTCACCACCAGCTATGACTTAATCACCTACTGGGCGATGCACGCAGTAGGTTTTCGCGGGCTATGCGATTGCTTTTGGTGTGACAAGAATTCCTTCGATCCAACCAACTCGGATATCCCTGCCGACCGCACGCCGGTCTATTTCCTGCACGGCGCGCTTCACTTGGTCGTCATGGGGTCCGGGCTTACGCGCAAGCTGGTGCATAAGAACCTGCGAACGTTGCTCGACCAGTTCGGACGCCCTCTCGACGGCGACACGCAGGCCCGTCCGCTACTGATCACCGAGGGCTCCTCTCAGCACAAGCTACAGGCGATCGAGGGCAATGACTATCTCGCCCATGCGCTCGACCAGCTCGGGAAATGCGATCTTCCCCTTGTCGTATTCGGAAGCGAGCTCGGCGAGCAGGATCAGCATCTGGTCGAGGCCCTCAACCGCAATCCCAACCGCCCGATCGCCGTCTCGGTCCGGAGGGACGGGAAGGGCGACAACGAGATCCGTGCGATCAAGGCTGGAATTCGAGCCGGCCTCGACGCGATTCCCCTCTTTTTCTTCGACTCCGCGACGCACCCCCTTGGCTCGCCGGCCCTGTCAGGGCGTGAGCAAGCTCCGCCGCGGCGAGGGGTATCTTCGGCATGATGGAAACTCGCACCACCAACCGCAACGTCCAGCCGAGCAAACGACTCGGTGGCTGGGAGATCGTCAGAGCGGGGAACAAGCGCGCTTCGGCATTCGATGAGACGAAGGCCGGCGCTGTGAAGAAGGCGCGAGCGATGGTTCGCCGCGAGGGCGGAGGCGAGGTGCGGGTCAAGAACGATCTCGGCAAGGTCGTCGAGTTGAAAAAGGTCCGCGGCGCCCTCCGGTTTCGGCGAGCAGCGGCTTAACGTCTGCGGGCGGCCGTGACCGTCAGACTTGCCGCGAGTTTGGCGGCGATGCCCGCGTAGACGACGGCGTTGAGCAACGGGTTGTGCTCGGGCGCGTCGAAGCGACGGTAGAAGCGGGCCATGCCGCGGTGGAAGGCGATCTCCTGGCGTGGGGCGCGGCGGCCGGCGCTGGAGCCGCCCTTGACGTGGAGGGCGACGCCGGCGGGCTCGTAGAAGACCTTCCAGCCGGCGTCCCAGAAGCGGTGGCACCAGTCGAGGTCCTCCATGTAGAGCCAGTAACCCTCGTCGAGCAGGCCGACCTCGCGCACGGCCTCGGCCCGGCAGAGCATGAAGGCGCCGTTGACGGCGTCGACCTCACCGGGCTCGTCGTCGCCGAGGTGGGTCGCTCGGTACTGGCTGAGGGCGCCGCTGGCCCCGGCGGAGCGGCCGACGCCGGTGAAGTGGGCGAGGGCGCTGAGCGGGGTCGGGAAGGAGCGCTTGCAGGCGTGGTCGAGCTCGCCCGACTCGGTCACCAGCTTGCAGCCGACCATGCCGATCCGCGGCTCCGAGCGCAGCCGCGCCAGCGCCGCGTCGAGGGTGCCGGCGTAGACCTCGGTGTCGGGGTTGAGCAGCAGCACCGCGGCCGCCTCGCTCTCGCGCAGGACGAGGTTGTTGGCGGCGGAGAAGCCGATGTTGCTGCGCCGCAGCAGCCGCACCTCGGGAAACTCGCGCTCGACCATCTCCGGGGCGCCGTCGGGGCTGCCGCTGTCGACCACGGTCACCCGCATCTCGCCGCTGGCCGGGTGGGCTCGCAGCGAGTGCAGGCAGCGCCGCAGCAGCTCTTCGGCGCCGTGGCTGACGATCGCGACCTCGAGGCCCACGTTTCCGTGGTTCCTTTGTCTCGGTATTCGTGGATTAGGAACCACGGAACACGCAGGGGCCGCTAGTAGGCGCCGTCGCCGCGGACGATCGCTTTCGGGGTTCGCAGCAGGATCGCCAGGTCGCCCGCGATCGAGAGGTTGTCGAGGTAGTCGCGCTCCATCGCCAACCGCTCCTCGAAGGTGAGGTCGCTGCGCCCGTAGACCTGCATCGGCCCGGTCAGGCCGGGCTTGATCGCCAGTCGCCCGCGCTGGCGCTCGTCGTAGAGGGCGACCACGCTCTCCTCCTCGGGCCGCGGCCCGACCAGCGACATGTCGCCGCGCAGGACGTTGATCAGCTGCGGCAGCTCGTCGAGGCTGGTCCGGCGCAGGACCCGCCCGAACCGCGTCACCCGCGGATCGTCGGGGATCTTGAAGGCCGGCTGCTCGAGCTTCTCCAGGTCGACCAGCTCGCCGAGCCGCTCCTCGGCGTCGGCGACCATGGTGCGGAACTTCAGCATCGTGAACGGCGCGCCTTCCTTGCCGGCCCGCCGCTGGCGGAAGAACACGGGTCGGCCGGAGTCGAGCAGGATCGCCACCGCGATCGCCACCAGCAGCGGCGAGAGCAACGCCAGCAGCGTGCCGGAGACGACCACGTCCATCGCCCGCTTCATCGCCACCGTCGAGCGCGGCGGGTCGGAGAAGCGGAAGTCGAGCACCGGCAGCTCGGCCAGCCGGTTCAGCTCGATCCCCGGCCCCAGCAGCCCGTAGTGCTGGGGCAGGAAGGTCAGCGCCAGCCCCTCCGCCTTGCACTCCTCGATCAGCCGCTCGGCGCCAGCCTTGCTCATCTCCTGTTCGGTCACGACCACCCGCTCGATCTCGTAGTCGTGGGCGATCCTGGAGATGTCGGCGATCGAGCCGAGCCGGGGCAGCTCCGTCGCCCGGTCGTCATCCCGCGAGAGGTAGCCGACCAGCGCCAGCCGCGTCTCCGGGTGGGTCGAAACACGCCGCGCGACGACGTCGACCGCCGCCGCCGGGCCGACCACGACCCCGGCCGCGACCCCGGTCAGCCGGTGCCAGAGGAAGCGCAGCACCCCGCGCCCGACGAAGCTGCCGATCAGCGTGCCGAGGCCGACCGCGATCGCGCTGGTGGGGGAGAGGGGGCCGACCGGGCTCAGCGCCAATAGCCCGTCGAGCACGACGGTGCCGAGCACGCTTGCCGAGACCAGCGAGGGCAGCTCGTCGAGGGTGCTGTGACGGATCCGGCGGTGGTCTTTGTCGTAGAGGCCGTGGAGCTTGACGACCAGGATCCAGGCCGGGCTGAAGAGAACCGCCCAGAACAGCGTCGCGATGTCGGTGGTCGAGGTGGCCGCGGTGACCAGGCACAGCGACGCGGTCAGCGCCGCCCAGTCGCCGCAGGCGAGCAGCCGCCGCAGCATCGCGCCGCGGCGGCGCGAGCCGCTCGGGCCGCCCAGCCCGAGACGTCCGGCTGAGTTCGGTGGCTGCGGTTTCGGGGCGGCCGCGGGTGGCGGCGCCGGGCGCGACCCTGTGCTGCGGGCATCCGAGGTGCGGCTCATCCGCAACCGTCCCATCCTTCTCCCAGACACGCTTCGAGCGGGTTGAGTTGCTGCGCCCGTCGCCGGTCGGCGTTGGCGACGGCGTCATCGCCGGCTTCGTGCGCGACCTTGGCGCGGAGGTAGTAGAGGACCCAGTTGCGGTCCTCGCGGCGGATCGCCTGGGAGAGTCGTTGCAGCGCGGTCGCGTAGTCGCCCTGGGCCTGGGCCAGCAGCCCCAGTTGCACGTAGGGCGTTGCCGCCCAGGGCTCGATCGACCGCGCCGTGTCGGCGTGGTTGACGGCGCTGGCGAGGTTGCCGTCGGTCGCCGCGGCCTGGCTGGCCTTGATCTCGCGGTCGACCAGCAGCGGCCCGATCAGGGCCAGGGCGGTGATCCAGGCGACCGCCAGTCCGGCTACGGCCAGCCCGAACCGGCGCCCCTCCTCTTGGCCGTTGGCGGCCGCCCGCGCCCGCGAGAGCTGACCGCAGCGCGCCGCGACTAGCACGCCGCTGGCGAGGAAGAAGATCGCCCCCAGCGCGGCGATCTCCCAGAACCAGTCGATCGCGGCGGCGATGGCGAAGGCGGCGGCCGCGGCGAGCAGCGCTGCGCAGAGCTCCCGCTCCCTCCCCCGGGCGTGCCGCCAGGCGGCGAAGCCGGTCCACAGCAGCGTCCCGACCAGCCCCAGCACCAGCAGGCCGCCGACCAGCCCCAGCTCGGCGAACGCCTCCAGGTAGACCGAGTGCGCCTCGGTCACCGGCAGCGAGATCGACCGCAGCTCGTTCCAGGAGAACTGGTAGGTGCCGGCGCCGTGGCCGAGCAGCGGCTCTTCGCCGAAGGCATCGACCGCGACGCGGAAGAATTCGTCGCGGTTGGCGCTGCTGAGCTGCTTGAAGTGCTGCTCCGGTTCGTTCGGGAACTGCACGTCGCTGGCCGTGAACTGGCTCCAGGCGCGGCCGCCGATCGCGATCGCCACCCCGATCGCCAGCAGCGCTCCGACCAGCGCCAGGCGTTTCAGCACGACCGGGTTCCGGGACAGCGCGACAGCGCGGCCGGTGAGCCCGCCGCCCCGGCTCTCGAGTCGGCGCAGGCCGGCATAGAGCAGCAGCGAGAGGGCCACCCCGGCCAGCAGTAGCAACAGCACCGTCGTCCCCTGGTCGACGGCAGCCTGGACGTCGAGGTTGTCGGCGAGGCTGCGATGTCCCTGGATCGAAAGAAGCGCCGGCAACGCCCCCAGCCCGCCGATCGCCAACGATCCCAGCAGCCAGAGTCGGTCGTGGGAGAGGGCCAGCAGGCAGCCGCAGGCGACCAGCAGCGAGAGCAATCCGCCGCGCGAATAGGTGAAGTAGAGCGCCAGCAACAGCACCGGCAGCGAGGCGACGGCCGCCCAGCGCAGCGCCGCCGTCAGCGAGTGCCGGCTCATCCACAGCAGCATCGCGGTGCCGATCCCGAAGGCGACCCCGTCGGCGTTCCAGTAGCCGAGCGGGTAGCGAAGCCGCGGCCCGCTGCCGAGGCCCGGCCCGGCCGTGATCAGCTCGGGGAGGAGGCGGCTGCCGAGGGCGGCGAAGGCCACCACCGCCAGGGCGATTGCGATCCCTTCAGCGAAACGTTGGCGCCTTTGGTCGGTTTGGGCGATGAGGAATGCGGCAAGGAAGAAGCCGAGGTAGACCAGGACGCGGTCTGCCTCGGTGACGCTCAGCTCAATCGACCCCGACCAGAGAGATGAGATTGCGGAGAAAAGCGCCAGCCCCAATATCAGTCCACTCGTCCAGTAGAACGGGCGGCCCAGGCTCGCCCGCCCCGCGACCCCGAGGGCCAGCATCGCCGCCACCACGAGCCATACCGCAAGGCCGGCGATGTGGCGGCCGCTCAGGTCGAATCCACCGCCGTCCAGGGCTAAAACAGCGATCAGGAGCAGCGGAGCGATCAACGCCGCTGATTCCTCTAACCTTGCCCCCGATGCACGGGACGCGCCGCCACCCTGCCCCCTGTTCGGGCCGATCCGCCTTCTCGCTTCTGTCAGTGCTTGCTCTGCTGGCATTGGCTTGCTTTCCAATCTTTGCTCAGGCGAGCGAATCGAGTGAAAAGGTGTACGACCCGGAAGTGCCCAACATCAACGGTGAACACGGCAAGTCCGGGAATGACCCGCAAGCGGGCACTTCAACCGGTGGCACGCCCGGCTCCGGCGGCACGAGCCCGGGCGGCTCCGGGTCTGGCTCTTCGTCTGGCAATCCATCCGGGGCGCACAATCCAAGCACGGGTGATGGCGGCGGCAACGGCCAGGGTAGCCCAGGCAAGGGTCCCGGCGCCGGCCACCCGCAGGGCGGGTCGAACCAGCCAAACGGCTCCGGCGGAGGGCAGCAGCCCGGCTCCCAGCCGTCCTCCAACAGCTCTTCATCGCCCCTGGTCCCGATCCTGATCGCGATCGCCGTATTGGCGGCGATCTCGATCGGCGCGGTCGTGATCAGGCAGAGGCGCCAGCGCCAAGGTCCGGGCGCTGAGGTTTCGCCGAAGGCGAGCTGACTGGATGCAAAAAGCGAGGAAGCGAATCGGTAGGGGTACGCGCGCCTGGACGGCGGCGCTGACGGTCGCGCTGCTGGGGCTGACGGTCTTCGCCGCCGCGGCGGAGGCCCTTCCCGCCACCTTCTGGGGCGTGGTCCCGCAGGCGGCGCCGAGCCCGGAACAGTTCCAGCGCCTCAAGCGCGGTGGCGTCGACAGCGCCCGCATCCCGATCGAGTGGGGAGGGGTGCAGCCGGTCAAGGGCGGCCCCCTCGACTTCTCGGGCATCGACGGCATCGTCGGTCGCGCGGCGAGTGCCGGCGTCGAGGTGCTGCCGTTCCTCAGCGGCGCTCCCAGCTGGGCGGTTCCCGCCGCCTTCGTGCCGGGCGCGGGCCACACCTCGAAAGCTCCCGCCCACCTCCCCTCCAGCGGTGCCGCCGCCGGCGCCTGGTCGAACTTCGTCAGGCAGGCGGTCGCCCGCTACGGCCCCAACGGCTCCTTCTGGGCGCAGAACCCGGCGATCCCGCCGCGACCGATCCGCACCTGGCAGATCTGGAACGAGCAGAACTTCAAGTACTTCGTCGCCAAGCCCAACCCGGCCGAATACGGCAAGCTGGTGAAGCTCTCCTACGCGGCCCTCAAGGGCGCCGACCCGGGCGCGAAGCTGTTGCTCGGCGGGATGTTCGCGCTGCCGAAGGGCTGCCGCGGCAAGCACCCGGACTCGCTCTGCGCAGCGAACTTCCTCGACCAGATGTACGCGAGGACGCCGGGGATCAAGGCCAAGTTCAACGGCATCGCCCTCCACCCCTACACCCGCGAATACCGCGAACTGACGCCCGAGATCGAAGAATTCCGCGGCGTCCTGGGGGACCACCACGATGCCGGCAAGGGCCTCTGGATCACCGAGCTTGGCTGGAGCTCCCAGCCACCCGCACCCGCCACCAACATCTTCGCCAAGGGCATCAGCGGCCAGGCGAGCCAGCTCAAGGGCGCCTTCTCGCTGCTCAAGAGCCGCCAGGCGAGGTGGAAGGTCCAGCGCGTCTACTGGTTCTCGGTCGACGACCAGCCGCACACCTGCAACTTCTGCGACGGCTCCGGCCTCTTCAGCGAAGGCTTCGTCCCCAAGAAGTCCTGGTTCACCTACGTCAAATTCGCCGGCGGCGTTCCATAACAAGCGGCCGACGGGCCTGAAAGCGGATAAATAGTCCGCTTTCAGGCCCGTCGGCCGCCGATTCGGGGGCGTAAGATCAGTGGGTTGAGCGTTGAGGCGAACACGAGGCCCGTGGCTGATCCGATGGCGCCGTTCAGTGCGGCCGTCAGGGGCTGGTTCGAGGCCTCCTTCGAGGGGCCGACGCCGGCGCAGGTGGGGGGTTGGGAGGCGATCTCCGGTGGCGCCAACGCGCTGATTTGCGCCCCGACCGGCTCCGGCAAGACCCTCGCCAGCTTCCTCTGGGGGATCGACAAGCTCGCCCGCTCGCCGCAGCTGGGCAGCGGCGTCCGTCTCGTCTACGTCTCCCCCCTGAAGGCGCTCTCCTACGACATCGAGCGCAACCTGCGGGCGCCGTTGCGGGGGATCGGCGCCGACATCTCCGTCGGCCTGCGCACCGGCGACACCTCCCAGGCCGAACGGCGGGCGATGCAGAAAAAACCGCCGGACATCCTGATCACCACGCCCGAGTCCCTGTACCTGATGCTCTCCTCGGCCGTGCGCGAGATCCTCGCCACGACCGAAGCGGTGATTGTCGATGAGATCCATGCCGTGGCGCAATCCAAGCGGGGGTCGCACCTTGCGTTGACGCTGGAGAGGTTGGATCACCTGGCGAGGGACCATGCGCCCCGGGCGGCGGGTCCTGTCGCGGCGGCATCCCCCACGGTGCTCGGCGGCAGAGCCGCCTCCGCGCCGCGGGGGGCCCCCGCCCCCGCGCCACCCGCCGCAGGGGCGGATGGGGCCGGCATTCAGCGGATCGGGCTGTCGGCGACGCAGAGGCCGCTGGAGCGGATTGCGCAGTTCCTGGTAGGTCCAAAGAGACAGTGCAGGATCGTCGATGCGGGGAGGACTAAGGAGCTGGACCTGGAGATCGTCGTGCCGGTCGAGGACATGGCGGACCCGGGAGCGCCGGCTTACCCGAGCGAGGACGGCGTCCCACCTTCCGAAATCGAGCCCTCCGCCCACACCCGCTCGATCTGGCCGGCCATCTACCCCAAGCTCTTGGAGCTAGTCCAGGAGCACACGTCGACCATCGTCTTCGTCAACAACCGCCGCGCTTCCGAGCGTCTCGCTAAGCGCCTGAACGAGCTAGCCAACGGCGAAGGAGAGCACGAGCTCCCAGCCACCGAGCACGCGGGCCATTCCGACCCCGATCAGAGTGAAGACGGAGGCGCTCCTTCCGCGGGTGGCGCGGGGGGAGGGGGGTCCGAGGACGACCCCGCCCGCAGCGGCCCCCCTCCCCCCGGGACAGGACCCGCGGACCGGAGCTCCCCCCGTCCCTCCCCCGATTCCCCGGTCGAGATCGCCCGTGCTCACCACGGTTCTTTGTCCCATGAGGAGCGCACTCTCGTCGAGGAGATGTTGAAGTCAGGGCAGTTGCCCTGTCTCGTGGCGACTAGTTCCCTGGAGCTGGGAATCGACATGGGGGCGGTAGATCTCGTGATCCAGGTCGAGTCGCCGAAGTCGGTGACCCGCGGCCTGCAGCGGATCGGCCGCGCCGGCCACGGCCTCGGCGAGGTCTCCAAGGGCCGCATCTTCCCCAAATACCGCGGCGACCTGCTCGAGTGCGCGGTGGTCGCTCGGCGCATGCGCGAAGGGGAGATCGAGGAGACGGTCATCCCTCAGAACCCGCTCGACGTGCTCGCCCAGCACCTGGTCTCGATGGCTGCCCTCGACGAGTGGGAGGTCGACGAGGTCGAGCGGCTCGTCACCGCCACCGAGCCCTTCAGCGAGCTCTCGCGCGAACAGCTCGAGAACGTCCTCGACATGCTCGACGGTCGCTATCCCTCCGACCGCTTCGCCGAGCTGCGGCCGCGGATCGTCTGGGACCGCACCGCGGGCACGATGCACGGCCGCAAAGGCGCCCGCCAGCTCGTAGTTACCAACGCCGGCACGATCCCCGACCGCGGCCTCTACGGTGTCCACCTTCCCGACGGCCGCCGGGTCGGCGAGCTCGACGAGGAGATGGTCTACGAGGCCCGCCCCGGCCAGACCTTCCTGCTCGGCGCCACTACCTGGCGGATCGAGGAAATCACCCGCGACCGGGTCATCGTCACCCCGGCCCCCGGCGCCCCCGGCGCCGTCCCCTTCTGGAAGGGCGACGGGATCGGCCGCCCGGCCGAGCTGGGCCGGGCGATCGGCGCCTTCGCCCGCGAGGCGGTCTCGCGCCAGCCCGACGAGCTCGCCGCCGAGTACGACCTCGACCCGCGCGCCGCCAACAACCTCGTCACCTACCTGCGGGAGCAGCAGCAGGCGACCCGGGTCGTCCCCTCCGACGAGACGATCGTCGTCGAGCGCTTTCGCGACGAGATCGGCGACTGGCGGCTCTGCGTCCTCTCGCCCTACGGCGGCCGCGTCCACGCCGCTTGGGGGCTCGCCCTCGCCGCCAAGATCCGCGCCGAGCACGACCTCGAGGCCGACGCGATCTGGTCCGACGACGGCATCGTCGTCCACCTCCCCGACGCCGACGAGCCGCCGCCCGCCGACCTCGTCCTGATCGAGCCCGACGAGCTCGAGGACCTGGTCGTCGGCGAGCTCTCCGGCTCGGCCCTGTTCGGCGCCCGCTTCCGCGAGAACGCCTCGCGCTCGCTGCTGATCCCGCGCGCCTACCCGGGCAAGCGCACCCCGCTCTGGCAGCAGCGCCTCAAGGCGCAGAGCCTGCTCGAGGTGGCGCGGGACTTCCCCCGCTTCCCGGTCATCCTCGAGACCTATCGCGAGTGCCTGCGCGACGTCCTCGACCTGCCGTCGCTGGGCGAGCTGCTGCGCAAGCTCCACTCGCGTCAGCTCAGCCTGGTCGAGGTCGAGACCCCGACCGCGTCCCCGTTCGCCTCCTCGCTGCTGTTCGACTACGTCGCCACCTACATGTACGAGGGGGATACGCCGAACGCGGAGCGTCGCGCCGCCGCCCTCGCCCTCGACCGCGACCTGCTGCGCGAGCTGCTCGGCCAGGAGGAGTTGCGCGAGCTGATCGACCCCGAGGCGCTGGAGGAAGTGGAGGAACAGCTGCAGCACCGCGCCGAGGCCGGCCGCGCCGGCGACCGCGACGCCCTCCAGCAGCTGCTGCGCAACCTCGGCGACCTCAGCGAGGAGGAGTGCGCGGAGCGGGTGGCCGAGGGCTACTCGGCCGCCTCGATGCTGGAGAAGCTCCTCGCCGAGCGCCGCGCCGCCAGGGTGCGGATCGCCGGCGAGGAGCGCTTCATCGCCGCCGAGGACGCCGGCCTCTACCGCGATGCGCTCGGGGTGCCGCCGCCTGCCGGGCTGCCGGAGACCTTCCTCGAGGACCACCCGGACGCGATGCGCGCCCTGGTCCGTCGCTTCGCCCGCACCCACGGCCCCTTCCCGACCGCCCCCCTGGCCGAGCGCTACGGCGTCGACCCGCTGCCGGCCCTGCGCGAGCTGGAGGCCGAAGGGGCGCTGGTCCGTGGCGAGCTGGCGCCCGGCGGCACCGAGCGCGAGTGGTGCGACTCCGAAGTCCTGCGCCGGATCCGCCGCGCCAGCCTCGCCCGTTTGCGGCGCGAGGTCGAGGCTGCCGACCGCACCGAGCTGGCCCGCTTCCTGCCGAGCTGGCAGAACGTCGACGCCTTCCGCCCCGCCGGCGCCGGGCCCGACCGCCTGCGCGAGGCGCTGGTGCCGCTGCAGGGCGTCGCCCTCACCCCCAAGGTCTGGGAGGGGGACGTGCTGCCGCGCCGCCTCGGCGCCTACTCGCCGACCTGGCTGGACGAGCTCTGCACCAGCGGCGAGCTGGTCTGGATCGGCGCCGGGGCGCTTGGTCGCAGCGACGGCCGCGTCGCCCTCTACTTCCGCGAGGACGTCCGCCTCGCCGGCCCGCCCCCCGCCAACGCCAAGCTGGAGGCGCCCGCGGGCGAGGTCCACGATGCGATCCGCGCCCGCCTCGCCGCCGGCCCCTCCTTCTGGCTCGACCTGCTCGCCGATCTCGACCATCCCGCCGAGGAGCTGCACAACGCCCTCTGGGACCTGGCCTGGTCGGGCGCGGTCACCAACGACGCTTTCTCGCCGCTGCGAGCGCCGCGCCTGCGCGCGGTCCCGCCCCAGGAGCGCCAGGGCCGCCGCTTCGCCCGCCGACGCTCCACCGCTGGCGCCGCCGTCCAGGGCCGCTGGTCGCTGACGGAGCCGCTGTTCGCCGACGCCCCCGGCCCCGGCGCCCGCCTCCGCGCCCAGGCCGAGCTGATGCTGGAGCGCTACGGCATCGTCACCCGCGAGACCGTCCTCGCCGAGGGCGTCCCCGGTGGCTTCTCCACCCTCTACGCCGAGCTCGGCAACCTCGAGCTGCTCGGCACCGCCCGCCGCGGCTACTTCGTCGAGGGCCTCGGCGGCGCCCAGTTCGCCCTCCCCGGCGCGGTCGAGCGTCTGCGCTCGCTGCCCGAAGCCGACGGCTCCTACCTACTGCTGGCGGCGACCGATCCTGCCAACCCCTACGGCGCCTCGCTGCCCTGGCCGAAGCTGGAGGGGGGACGGCGCCCGGGCCGCACCCCCGGCGCCCACCTGCTGCTGCGGGACGGCGAGCCGCTCGTCTTCCTCGAGCGCGGCGGCCGCGGCATCCTGCGCCTGCGGTTGCTCGAGGGGGCGGATCTGGAGGAGGCGATGCGCGCCCTCGCCGACGCGGTCGGCGCTGGCCAGCTCGCCAAGCTGGCGATCGAGAAGCTCGACGGCGAGCCGGTGATCGGCTCGGGCCACGAGGAGGCGCTGCTCGGCGCCGGCTTCAGCCGCGGCCCGCGCAAGCTCAGCCTCGCTGCGCGCTGAGCCCGACCGCGGCGCTGGAGAGCTCAGCGGCTGCGGCCGAGGCCGATCAGGACGCCGACACGTTTGGAAACCGCTTCGACGGTATCGGCGGAGGCGTAGCCCAGCTT
Organism: uncultured Actinomycetes bacterium; assembly: GCA_963699125.1. Taxonomy (GTDB): domain Bacteria; phylum Actinomycetota; class Thermoleophilia; order Solirubrobacterales; family 70-9; genus VAYN01. The sequence goes on along the minus strand of OY969417.1, from coordinate 1,457,779 downwards.
GCGTAAGAGGCGAGCGGTCGAGACCGAGCGGACCATCTCGGGCATCGCGAAGCTGACTCTCCTCAATCCCCCTTCAGGTGGGTCCAACCGGACATGCAGTTTGTTGCCGCGGTCCGTGGTCGTCAGGGGCACGCCGATCATCAGTCTCGCTGCCGAGTCGTTCATCGGGTTGATCGAGATCACCAAAAGCGGACGGCGTCCCCCCTGCTCGTGACCCACCACCGGGTCGGGATCGGCCAGGTAGACCTCGCCTCGTTTGACGTGGGAATCACCCGTCATCGGGCCACCCGTCGGGGAGCTCGAGCCAGGCTTTCATCTCCGCGTGAATCGCGTCCCCGTGCTTCGCATAGGACTCGTCCATCGAGATCAGCAGCCGCTGCTCCTCCAACAGGTCGACGGCTGCGTCGAGCACCTCAACCACGCTCGTCCCCGCTCGCTCCGCCTCTTGGGCGAGGCGCCGCTGCGTGCTTCGCCTGACGCGAATCGTGGTCGTCTCGACTGCAGCCATACCCGCAGTCTACAAAATCGTCTACACGACCGAGATCCAACTTCATGCACTCACAAAGGCCACAGACGGAGGTTCTCTCCCCCTCGCGCGATAATCCCTTCATGTCCATTCCAGGGGAGAACGGAAGCGCGGTTGAGCTGCTGAGCAGCGTCCCCCTTTTCGCCGACCTCGAAGAGGACGAGCTGGAGCGGTTCTCGCGGGTCGCGATACCGCGCGCCTTCCCCGCCGGCACCCGCGTGTTTCACGAGGGCGACCGCTCCGACGCCTGCTACATCGTCAGCGAGGGCAGCTTCCGCGTTACCCGCGAGCACTCCGACGGGCGGGCGATAACGCTCGCCACCCTCGGCCCCGGCGAGGTCTTCGGCGAGCTGGCGATGCTCGACGGCGACACCCGCTCGGCCAGCGCCGAAGCGCTCAGCGACGGCGAGCTGCTGGCGCTGCCGGCGACCGACGTCAAGGCGCTGCTGGCCCGCCACCCGGAGATCTCGGTGAAGCTCGTCGCGGCGCTGGTCCGTCGCCTGCGCGCCGCCAACGAGCGGATCTCGCGCCAGTCCTTCCAGACGGTGCCGAGCCGCGTCGCCGGCGTCCTCTCCCAGCTGGCGGCGGAAACGCCGCGCAGCGGCGAGGGCGAGCTGACGATCCGGATGAACCAGTCCGACCTGGCCCAACTCGCCGGCACCTCACGGGAGAGCGTCAGCCGCTTCCTCGCCGACCTCGAGCGCTCCAGCGTCGTTCGCTGCGGCCGCGGCCGGGTCACTGTGCTGGACCCCGCCAAGCTCCACAACTACATCTTCTAAAGATGGCCGACTTCTCTGCCCTCCGCGCGCGGATGGTGGATCGGCAGCTGCGCGGCCGTGGCATCGTCGACGAGCGGGTGCTGGCGGCGATGGGGGAGGTGCCGCGGGAGGCCTTCGTGTCGCCCCGCCTGCGCCACCGCGCCTACGCGGACTCGGCGCTGCCGATCGACGAACGGCAGACGATCTCCCAGCCCTGGGTCGTCGCCGCGATCTGCCAGGCGATGGAGCTGAGCGGGCCCGAGCGGGTGCTGGAGGTCGGAACCGGCTCCGGCTACTCGGCCTGCGTGCTCTCGCGACTGGCGACCGAGGTGATCAGCGTCGAGCGCCACGCCACGCTCTCTCTCGCCGCCGCCAAGGTGCTCGCCTCGCTCGGCACAAGCGACGTCGAGCTGCTGGTCGGCGACGGCAGCCGCGGCGTCCCCGAGCGGGCCCCGTTCGACGCCATAGCCGTCCATGCCGCCGCCCCCGCCGCACCGCCGGCCCTGGTCTCCCAGCTAGCGGATGGCGGCCGCCTGGTGGTCCCGATCGCAACCGAGGCCGCCGACCTGCTGACCCTGCTCAGCCGCCGCGGCAACACGATCGAGACCGCAACCCTGGGCCCCTGCCGCTTCGTCCCCCTGGTCGGCGACGAAGGCTTCTAAACCCCCGCCGATGGGCCTCAAAGCGGACAAATAGTCCGCTTTGAGGCCCATCGGCGGGGGTCAGCAGCCGGGTGCGGAGGGGTCGGAGCGGTCGCGGATTACTTCGTCGTCGCCGCTGCCGCAGACGATTTGGCGGTCGCGCTGGCCGTCGGCGGCGTCGATGAAGTCGTCGCCCCCCTTGGCGATGAAGGTGTCGGCGCCGAGGTGCCCGAGCAGGCTGTTGTCGCCGCCGTCTCCCGTGAGGACGTCGGGGCCGTCGGATCCCTCGAGGCTCTCGTTGTCGCTGAGGACGTGGTCAGGATTGCCGCAGCCAGGTGGGCCGCCGCTGCCTCCGAGCTCGACCCGGAGGTTGTCATTGGAGCGGGCGTAGGAGACGGTGTCCTCGCCGGACCCACCGTCGTAGGTGTGGCCCTGGCAGGTCACGACGGAGGAGACGAGCAGGTCCTCGCCGGCGCCGGCGTTGAGCTGATCGGCGCCGGGATCGGCGTAGAGGACGTCGTTGCCGCCGTTGCCGACCAGGGTGTCGTTGCCGTTGTCGGGCCCGTTGTAGTTCTCGCCCGCTTCCAGCACGTCGTCCTCGGGCCCGCCGACGAGCGTGTCGCTGCCGGCGTTGCCGTTGACCCGCGCCTTGGCGCTGGCGGGGATGCTGGGATCGATGACCAGCGTGTCGCCGCCGTCGTTGCCGGTGACCACGATCAGCGCCAGGCCCGGCTCTCCGGGGCAGCTGACGACGCTCTCGTTGTCCGGGGCGCTGGCGCAGCCGTCGCCGGCGAAGACGGGAGCCCCGGAGAAGACCGTCCACCCTCCCGGGCCGCTCGAGACCCGGAGTTCGTCGGCGCTCGGGCCGCCCTGGACGATCAGGCTGGATTCGTCGAGGCCATGGTTGAGGATCACAGAGGCGATGCCGGGCGGCGGGCCGACTTCCGGGCCGCAGGAGTTCTCGACCGCGAAGCCGTTGCAGGAGTCGGTGCCGGGGCCGCCAAACGCTTCGCCGCCCCCGCCGCCGCTGTCGAGGGTGTCGTTGCCAACGCCGCCGTCGAGGCGGTTGGGGCTGCCGTCGCCGACGATCGTGTCCCCCTGCGGCGACCCGACCACGTCCTCGAAGCCGCTCAGCTCGTCGTGGCCGTCGCCTTTCGCCTTGCTCGACTGGAGGCTGACGATGATCCCGCCGCGGGTCGCGCTGGCGTAGGAGACGATGTCCTGGGCGCCCTCGCCGCCGGAGAGCGTGTCGGTGCCGGCGTCGCCGCGGACGATGTCGCCGTCGCCCCCGCCGCCGTCGGCGTTGTCGGTACCGGAGCCGCCGAAGATCGCGTCGGCCCCGCCGCCGCCGTCGAGATGGCTGTCGTCGCCCGCCCCGCCTTCGATCGCGTCGTCGCCATCGCCGCCGGTGATCGAGTCGTTGCCCTTGTCGCCGAGGAGCCTGTCGTCGCCGCCCGCGCCCTCGATCTCGTCGCTGCCCTGTTGACCGTCGAGGTAGTCGTTGCCGCTGCCGCCGTCGAGCGTGTCAGGGCCCTTGGCCCCGACCAGCGAGTCCTCGCCACCGCCGCCGTGCAGGTGGTCGGCGCCCTTGAAGCCGGAAAGCCGATCGTCCCCACCACCGCCGTCGAGCATGTCGGACCCGGTTTCCCCCAGCAGCTCGTCGTCGCCCTCGTCGCCGTAGAGGGCGTCGAAGCCGTGGGCGCCGCGGATCGTGTCGTCGCCGGGGCCGCCGCAGATGGTGTCGTTGCCGTTGCGGCCACCGTCGATGCGGTCGTCACCGCCACCGCCGTAGATCACGTCGCTGGCGCCTTTGCCGACGATCTTGTCGTCGCCGGGGGTGCCCATGATCGTCACCTTCTTGCCGCCGCAGCTCATCGCCGCGGCGTGGCCGGCCAACGGGGCGAGCAGCAGGCCGCAGGCGCAGACTAGGGCTGCGAGGAAAACACGCGTGCGGGTGCTTGCGGGCGCCACGGTTACCCATCGGCTGGGGAGCGAAAAACTCCAATCCAGTCAGATATCCGTCTAGACGCGAACCGGATGCCTGGATCACGCGGGCGTCAGATACGCTCGCAGCGCAAATGAGGGGCGGCGCCTACGTACTGAACTTCTACTCCGCGGTCTTCATCGACCAGCTGAAGCGGGGCCGCAAGACGGCGACGATCAGGCTCGGCGACAAGAGCGGCAAGTACGAGCGCGGCCAGGTCGTCTGGGTGACCGTCGGCTTCCGCCACAGCCCGCGTGAGAAGATCTTCACCGCGGTCATCGACGACGTCGAGGTGAAGCGGCTCGGCAACCTCTCCCGCCGCGATATCGAGCACGATAACCCCGAGTTCCGCCGCCTCGAGGACCTGACGAAGTTCCTCGAACAGATCTACAGCCGCCCGATCTCCGAGGACGACGCGGTGACCGTGATCCGCTTCTCGCAGATCGTCGAGCCGCCGCGGGCGCATCTCGGCAACGGGGAGACCCCGCACCACAACTGAGCCGTGGCCGAGTACGCCTTCCTCACGACCTGGCTGCTCGACTCGCCGCGTCAGCCGGTCTGGGAGACGATCCACGACCAGGAGCGCTGGCCACAGTGGTGGCGCGGGGTGGAGGAGGTGGAGGAACTTCGCGGCGGCGACGGGGGCGCCGACGTCGGCAGCGTCGCCCGCATGGTCTGGAAGAGCCTGCTGCCCTACCGGGTCGAGTTCGAGGTGACGACGATCCAGGTCGAGCACCCCCACCTGCTCGAAGGCCATGCCGTCGGCGAGCTGGAGGGGGTCGGCCGCTGGCGACTCTACGAGCAGGACGGCGTCACCGCCGTCCTCTATGAGTGGAACGTGAAGACGACGAAGCCGTGGATGAACCTAATGGCGCCGCTGCTGCGTCCGGCCTTCGAGTGGAACCACGACTGGGTGATGGCCCGCGGCGGCGAGGGCATCGCCCGCCTACTCGGCTGCAAGCTCCTGGCCGCCGACTGAGCCTAGTGCCCGTCGGCCCGCGTGCCAGCCCGTCCGCTATCTTTCAGGTCCCTGGCACTCTCACCTGGAGAGTGCCAATCCAGTCTTGAACTTCCGACCCATAGATGGAGGTATACGGATGAAGCTGAAGCCCCTCGGGGACCGGCTGATTGTCAAGCCGATCGAGGAGGAGGAGACGACCGCGAGCGGCATCGTCCTTCCCGACACGGCCAAAGAGAAGCCGCAGAAGGGCAAGGTCGTCGCCGTCGGCGACGGCGCGATCAACGAGGACGGCAGCCGCCGCCCGCTCGACGTCTCGGAGGGCGACGAGGTCCTCTACTCCAAATACGGAGGCACCGAGGTCACCGTCGATGGGGACGACCTGCTGGTGCTGCGCGAGTCGGACGTGCTCGCAAAGCTCAGCTAGCCCTCGCCAACGAACTTAGAAGAACCAAGGAGGACTGAATCCAGATGGCTCATAAGGAGCTGAAGTACGCAGAGGAGGCCAGGGGGGCACTGCAGGCCGGCGTCGACGCCGTCGCCAACGCCGTCAAGGTCACCCTCGGCCCCAAAGGCCGTTACGTCGTGCTCGACAAAAAGTTCGGCGCACCGACGATCACTAATGACGGAGTCACCATCGCCCGCGAGGTCGAGGTCGAGGACGTCTTCGAGAACCAGGGCGCCCAGCTCGTGCGCGAGGTCGCCACGGCGACTAACGACGTGGCCGGAGACGGCACCACGACGGCGACCCTGCTGGCCCAGATCATCGTTCGCCAAGGCCTCAAGAACGTCGCCGCCGGCGCCAACCCGCTGGCCCTGCGCCGCGGCATCGAGAAGGCCGTCGACGAGGTCGTCGAGAACCTGCGCGAGAAGCAGTCGAAAGAGGTCGCGGGCAAGGATCAGATCGCTCGCGTCGCCGCCATCTCCGCTGCTGATGACGAGATCGGCAACGTGATCGCCGATGCGATCGAGAAAGTCGGCAAAGACGGCGTCGTCAACGTCGAGGAGGGCCAGACCTTCGGCATGGAGCTGGAGTTCACCGAGGGGATGCAGTTCGACAAGGGCTACATCTCGCCGTACATGGTCACCGATCAGGACCGCATGGAGGCGGTGCTGGAGGACCCTTACATCCTCATCGCCAACCAGAAAATCGGCTCCGTGCGGGACATCCTGCCGGTGCTGGAGCAGGTGATGCAGGGTGGCAAGCCGCTGCTGATCGTGGCCGAGGACGTCGAGGGCGAGTGCCTGGCAACCCTGGTCGTCAACAAGCTGCGGGGTACCTTCACCGGTGTCGCCGTGAAAGCACCCGGCTTCGGTGACCGCCGCAAGCGGATGCTCGAGGACATCGCGATCCTCAGCGGCGGTGAGGTGATCACCGAGGAGATGGGCCTGAAACTGGAGAACACCCAGCTCGCCCAGCTCGGCAAGGCCCGCCGCGTCGTCGTCTCCAAGGACACGACCACGATCATCGACGGCGGCGGTAGCGGCGACGACATCAAGGGCCGGATCAAGCAGATCAAACAAGAGGTCGAGAACACCGACTCCGACTTCGATCGCGAGAAGCTCCAGGAGCGCCTCGCGAAGCTCGCCGGCGGTGTCGCGGTCGTCAAGGTCGGCGCCGCCACCGAGACCGAGATGAAGGAGAAAAAGCACCGCGTCGAGGACGCCCTGCAAGCGACCCGCGCCGCGCTCGAGGAGGGCGTTGTGCCGGGTGGCGGCGTGGCGCTGCTCAACGCCCAGGCCAGCCTCGATCCGGAGAAGCTCGACGATCCCGACGAGGTGACGGGCGCGCGGATCATCCACCGCTCGCTCGAGGAGCCGGTTCGCCAGATCGCCGAGAACTCCGGCGAGGAGGGCTCGGTCGTCGTCAACAAGGTCCGCGACCTGAAAGCCGGTGAAGGCCTCAACGCGGCCAACGGCGAGTACGGCGACCTGATCAAAGCCGGCGTCATCGACCCGACCATGGTCACCCGCTCGGCGCTGCAGAACGCGGCCTCGATCGCCAAGAACATCCTCGTCACCGAGGCGATCATCGCCGAGCCGCCCGAGGAAGCAGCCGGCGGCGGCATGCCCGGCGGCGGCATGCCCGACATGGGTGGGATGATGTAGCGACGCCGTTCCGGCGCGATAATTCGCGTCAACAGGCGAGTGGCTTTGCGAGGGCCCGGCGCAAGCCGGGCCCTCTTTCGTTCCACATCCGCCACGCCCAGCGCACCACCCGCGCGTCGACGAGTACGACGATGCCCGGATGCACCCCTCACCTCCTGCCGACGGGCCTGAAAGCGGACTAGTTGTCCGCTTTCAGGCCCGTCGGCCGTCGCGGGATTGGGAGATCGGGCGGATCGCCGCAGGTCAGGAGGGTCTGATCTCGCTGGTGCAGCTGCGGCAATTGGGGGTAGGGAAGGACGCAGCGGCGAAGCGGGTTGCGACGGGGCGACTCCACCGGGTGCACGAGGGCGTTTTCGCTGTACGGCTCCCACTCCTATCGGATAGAGGGAGATATCTGGCGGCGGTGCTTGCCTGTGGAGAGGGTGCCGTGTTGTCACATGGATCAGCTGCGGCATTGTGGGGCTTGCGTGAGGGGCCAGCCGACGCAATTGACGTGACGGCACCGAACCGGCGCGGGCGGATCCCGGTCGGCATTAGAGCCCACCGAGATGGCTCTCTGCGTCAGATTGACCGAACCGAGCTGGGCGGGATTCCCTGTACCACCGTGGCGCGGACACTTCTCGATCTCGCTGCGGCCATACCTATCTGGGAGCTGAAACGGGCGATCTCGGAGGCGGAGGTACTGCGCATCCTTGACCATGCCGCCGCACGGGACTTGATCCGGCGAAACCGAGGACGGCGCGGCGTGGCGCGGTTGCGGATGTTGCTCGATGAGATCGAGCCCGAGACAAAGCGGACACGGAGTGAGCTAGAGCGCAGGTTTCTTCGTCTGTGCGTGCGTGCCAAGTTGCCACGGCCGGAGGTCAACATTCCTCTCGATCTAGGTGACGTCCGCTTGGAGGTCGACTTTCTCTGGCGGACGGCCGGGCTGATCGTCGAAACCGATGGCCTCCGCTACCACGAGACCGGCTCTGCCGGCCGCCGCGACAGCTGGCGAGAACAGCGCCTGCAGCTGGCTGGCTGGCGCGTCTCCCGCTGTACCTGGACCCAGGTCGAACGTGAACCCCACCAACTCGCAACCCGCATCCGTGGCCTCCTCGCCCTTCCGAACCCCGGCCGACGGGCCTGAAAGCGGACAAATAGTCCGCTTTCAGGCCCGTCGGCCGGGGCTACTTTTTCTTTGGCTTCGGCGGCAGCGGGGGGAGGAGGCCGGCGTTGTAGTCGGCGTAGGAGAGGAAGTTGGGGCGGCGGAGCTTGAGGCGCAGGGTGTTGGCGGTGCGGGGGTAGAGGTTGAGGTCGTACTGGTTGCCGGGGCCGAAGCCGTCGTAGTAGACGAGCATCCGCACCCGCGGGCGTTTCACCGTCCAGGCGATCAGCTGCTTGACGAAGCGGGGTTCGTCGACCGCGGAGATCGCCCACTCGGTGAGCGAGAACGGCTTGCGGCGCCACTGGAGTCCACCGTAGAAGCGGTTGAGGTCCTTCCAGACGGGATACTGCGAGTAGAAGTCGGTGCCGACCCAGTCGACCCAACGGCTCCCCGGCCAGTAGTTACCCGGGAAGTTCCCCTTCACCCGCGGCGAGCCGCCGGGCAGCGGGCTCCAGACGATGCTCACCGGCGCCGCCGGCAGGCTTTCGGGATTCGGCCCCTTGGTGCGATTCAGCGGCGGCAGGCCGATTTCGGCCAGGGTCGCGTTGATCCCTTCCAGGCTCTGGCCGCCGCGCACGATCGCGACGATGCGGCGGAACGCCTGCTTGTACCAGCCGGGCGTGTGTTCGCCGCCTTTCTGACTGCCGTCGCAGTTGACAGCCGACCAAAGGTTGAGGCAGCGGTTCGGCTCCCCGAGCGGGCGGATGTAGGCGGGCAGGCCGTGTTTGGCGAAGAAGTCGTTGAGCTGGAGCAGGTAGTCGTCCCCGCCTCCCAGCGCGATCTGCTGTGGCGTGATCAGCTCCGCCAGCGTCTGGTCGTCGGCGGTGGAGATCGCCAGGATCGGCCGGGTCCCGGTTTCGCGCCAGCGTTCGTAGGCTTCATTGAGGCTGTTGCCCCAGGGATGGAAGGTCTCCAGCAACGCCGGATGCTTGCCGCTCAGCGCCGCGAATTCGTTGAACTCCCCGGTGCTGCCGCGATCGCTGACGCCGAGGAAAACGTTGGGCTTCGGCGGCGCCAGGGTCAGCGCCGGTGCCTGCGCGGCGTATAGCAAGGTCGCCACCACCGCCAGCGCGACAACCCGTCTACTCGCCTTCCAGTACATCTCCCATCCTTCGCGGCTCGACGCCGAGGGCCTGCGCGTCGGCCGTCCCGCGCTCGCTCACCATCGACACCTCCATCAGCTCGGCCTCCTCCCAGGTCGCAAACACGGTCTCGCCGAAAATGGATCGCATCGCCAGCAGGCCGGCCCGCACGACGGGCAGGGGAAGGTGGACGAGTGGGCGCGGCCGCCCGGCGATGCGGCTGACCAGGTCCGACATCTGGTCGTAGGTGAGCGTCTCCGGGCCGGCGAGCTCGTAGCGCGCCCGCCCCTCGCTGGCCAGGGCAGCGACGACGCAGCGCGCCACGTCATCCGCCCAAATCGGCTGGAACGCCGCGCCCCCCTCGCCGGAGACCGGCAGCACCGGCAGGAAGGAGAAGCGGCGCAGCAGCGTGATCCAGGGGTCGCTGTGGTCGTAGACGATCGAGGGCGCGAAGACCGTCGTCCGTAGCGGCGAGGAGGAGACCGCCTGCTCCGCCAGCCACTTGGCGCGGAAGAAGCGCGTGCGCTGCGCCGCGTAGGCGTCAAGCGCGCTGAAGAAGACGAAGCGCCCGACGTCGCTGCGCTCCGCCGCCCGCAGCAGCCGCACCGTCGCCAGCCCGTTCAGCTCCTCGATCCGCTTCGGCGGCTGGTCGCGGATCGTCGCCGCCAGGTGGACCACGGTGTCGACCCCGCGCAGCGCCTGGCGCACCAGGTAGGGGTCCGACATCTCGCCGAGGTCCCCAAGCGCGATCTGCACGTCCACCCGCCGCGCCCCCAGCCGCCGCGGCTCCCGCACCAGGCAGCGCACGTCCTCGCCGCTCTCCAGCAGCAGCGGCAATAGCCGCGACCCGATGCTCCCGGTTGCTCCCGTCAACAGCAGCATGAGCCGCCGATGCTAGGGAATCGACCTCTAACGGTGGGGCTTCTTCGGCTTCGGGCCCAGGGTCAGCCCGACGACGCCGCCGGTCGCCGTCGCCCCCGCGGCGGGCGAGGAGGATTTGACGACCAGCGCCGGCGCTTTGTGCCCTTTCCTGGCCCTTGGCCTGTTCACCTTGCCCAGGCTGCAGCCGGCGGCACTGAGCGCGGCCTTCGCCTGCCCGAGCGTCTTGCCGGCGAGCCTGGGGACCTTGCAGCTGGATTGAGGCAATCTCGTGATCGGCAGCGGTTCCGGCGGCGGCATCTGGACAATCACCGTTTCGAAGTGCGTGTTGTTGGTGTAGGAGATCGGGACGGAGCAGCCCGATCTGTTGTTCGCTTTGTCGGTCGCCGTCGCCGAGAACTGGGAGGTGGTGCTGTCAGGGACGTTCACGGCGATGCCCGGTGACGCCAGCGCGCTGGCCGTGCCTTCCGCCGTCGGGGCTCCTTTGCAGGCGCCGCCGAGGTAGATCTGGACCATCGAGCCTGCCTCGGCCGAGCCGATGATCTTCGGCGCGGCGTTGGGGGCGGGGGAGGCGGGGTTCGTCGCCGTCAGCGACGGTGCGGCCGGCGGGGTTTTGTCGACCGCCAACCCTTCCAGTGCGTCCATCGCCTGGGCGACGTCCAGCCGCCCCCCGCTCACCGTTTTCCCCGCCAGTGAGGGATTCGGGTCCGCCCCGGCGAGCAGCGCCTCGCGCACTTCGGTCACCGTCGCCGAAGGTTTCAGCGAGAAGAGCAGCCCGGCGGCGCCAGTGACATGCGGTGCTGCCATCGACGTGCCCTGGAGGAACTCGTACCCCGGCGGGGTCGAGAGGGGCGCGTAGCAGGTGAGCTTGATGTCGTCGAGCCAGACTCCGCTTTCCGCGTTCGGCGAGGAGCCGGCGGTGTAGCCGAAGCGGACCTTCACCGAGTGGCCGCCGAGGCCGCTGATCGGCACCGTGTTGAACCGAACCATGTTGGAGCCAACCGTGCTCGCCGAGCCGGTGTTGGTGAACACCGGAGAATCGTCGCTGAGGACCTGGTAGAAGAAGCTGGAGCCCGCGTCGGCCCGCCGGAATCGCAGCGCGCTCAGCGTGCACGAGCCGGAGCCAGCCGGCACCGGCGCACCGGTCTTGAGCGTGGTGACGTGGGTCGAGCTCGGCACCGGTGCCCCGCCGGGCGAGTCGTTCATCCCGAACGACGTCAGTGGCCCGTCGCCGGGAGCGGCGCGGCCGAACCCGGTCCCCCCGGTCGTTTCCCATTGCGACGAAAAGTCGTTCGTCTCGAAGTCGTCGTCGATCGGGACGATCATCGCCGGATAGGTGCTCAGGGTCTCGGTGCCCGGGGCGCCGAGGTCGACCGAGGTCGCACCCCAGTCGGAGAAGCCCGCGAGCACGTCGGCTTGGTTGGTGGCGGCGACGCAGACGATGTTGTCGACGGCGCCAGGCGGCACCGCATCCACCGTCGGCCGGTAGTCGCATGGGTAATGGTGTTCGGACTCGTTGTCGACCCCGTCGTTCCCGGCCGAGATCACGAACAGCGTCTGCAGGTTGGCGGCGATCGCGTTGACGAGGGTCTGGCTCGAGGTCGTGCCTCCCAGGGACATATTCGCGACCCGCGCCCCATGGGACCCGGCGTAGTTGATCGCCGCGATTTGCGACGACGTCGGACAGAGCACCCCGGATTCGTCCACCGGAGACGGAGTGGGGTCGGTGTAGTGGCTGCAGACGCGCAGCGGCATGATGCGGACGTCCTGGGCGACGCCGGTGATGCCGACCCCGTCGTCGCCGGCGGCTCCCATCGTGCCGGCGGTATGGACGCCGTGCCCGCCATCGATCAAATTGTCGTCGGTGGGGTTCCCGTCCGTCGTCGGGCTGTTCACTGATGGCCCGACGAAATCGGCTCCGTTGGAGTCGTCGACGATGCCGTTGCCGTCATCGTCGCCGCCGCCCGGTGGATCGGCCGTGTTTTCCCAGGCTACGGGCCCGAGATCGGGGGAATCGAAGCGGTAGCCGGAGTCGAGGTCGGCGATCACCGTCGACGGCGATCCGACCGTGCGATCCCAGGCGAGGGGGGCGTTGACGTCGGCGCCGAACACGGCGCCGCTGAAGTCGTCGATCCCGGTGCCGAGGTTTTGCAGACCCCAGAGTTCGCCGAACAGCGGGTCACTGGGGATCGAGTTGGGCGCGCTGTAGGTGTCCCGCGTAGCGGCACGGACATTTGGGTCTTGGCGCAGGCTGGCCAGCGCCTCGTCGGCGTCCTGGCCAGGGTCCAACCGCACCAACTGGAAAGACGGGTCGCCGAGCGTCCGCATCGCGCTCACCTCGGCTTCTTCGCGTGCCGACACCCGGCTAACGCGATCGGCGCCGTCTTTCCACTCGACGATCAGCCGATCCACGGAGAAGGGGATCGCTGGGGTTGGGGCCGCAGCTCCCGGCACCACCGACTCGCCGCTGGCGCCGAGGGTGGGCGGAGCGGTCAAGAGCAGCGCCAGCAGGCTCCCCGCGAATGCGACTCTTGCCCCAGACACGTCGGGAACCATAGTCGTCCTGCGAGAATGACTCAGGGATACCTATCCGATCGTCTCCCTGGGGGAGTGCCGGGCCGGCCAGATCCCTAAAATAACGGCTCGCGCTTGGCCGGGCCCCCCGGCGGGCACCCGGAAACCGACTTAGGAGAACTCTCCGAATGACCTACGTCATTGCCGAGCCGTGCATCGGCGAAAAGGACAACTCGTGTGTCGAGGTATGCCCTGTCGACTGCATCCATCCGACGCCGGACGAGCCCGACTACGACTCGGTCGAGATGCTCTACATCGACCCGGACGAGTGCATCGACTGCGACGCCTGCGTCGAGGCCTGCCCGGTGGACGCCTGCTTCGCCGAGGATCAGCTGCCGGCCGAGTGGGCCAAATACGCCGAGATCAACGCGGACTACTACAAGAGCAAGGCGAGCGCCTGAGACTTGTTGTCTGCGGGTGTTTGTCGCCCGGCGCGGACTTCAAACACCGAGCGGTGCTGCCTTCCCGGTCGCTACGATCTGACATGACCAAAGCTGAGCTGCGAGGGCTAGGCGGGTCGTGAGCGCGGGCGCGGGTCCGCGCTTTGAGGTTCGGGTGGTCGATGAGGTGCTAGGACGCCCTGCGAGATGGCCATCAGGAGGCCCACTCGGCGGCGCATCCGACTTTGACCACACTGGAGTGGGGTAAATGTCGGCTGGGTGTGTCTCCTACTTGCTCCGAGGCGTGCCTTTTACTACAAGAGAGCGAGGCGGCTTAGAGCGAAAGGCTGTCTGTCGCTTGGGGGCATACCCTGAGCGGCAATGTGGCGACGTCACATCTCCCTTGACTTGGGTGCCGAGTCGCCGCCTACTTGGCTAGGAGTCTTTGCCACGTTCGGTGCGGTTGGGGCTGGGACCCTCCTCGTCTATTCGCTCAAGTCGGTAGCGCCCGTCGTCTCCTTGGGCATCGTCTACCTCCCTGCGATCTTGCTCATCTCGGTCGTATGGGGACTACGGCTGGGGTTGATCGCTTCGGTCGCAAGCGCCGTCGCCTTCAACTTCTTCCACCTGCCGCCGCTGCATCGCTTCACGATCGCCGAGGAGGAGAACTGGGTCGCGCTGGCCGCGTTCGCGATCGCGGCGATCGTCAGCAGCACCGTTGCCGGCCTCGCGCGCGCCGGCGCGGTCGAAGCCGAGCGTCGTCGCGAAGAGGCGGACCGCACTCTGGCCGAGCTGGCCGCCCTCACCCGGGAGCGCGATCGAATGCAGGCGGAGGCGGTAGAGGCCGAGGCCCTGCGTCGCAGCGACGAGCTGAAGACCGCGCTGTTGCGCTCGATCTCCCATGACCTGCGAACGCCCCTGACCTCGATCATCGCGAGCGGTTCCGCCCTCGGCTCACCAACGCTGACCGCGGACGAGCGCGCCGAGCTGAGCGAGGCGATCATCGGGGAGGGCAAACGGCTCTCCCGCCTGGTCGAGAACCTGCTCGACATGTCCCGGCTCGAGGCGGGGAAGGCCGAGCCGCATCGCGAGCCGGTCGATATCGCCGAGGTGCTGGACGCAGCTCGGGAGGGAATTGCCGATTCAGAATCGATCAGGCTGGCGATCGACCCCGACCTGCCGATGGTCGACGCCGATGCCGTCCAGCTCGAGCGCGCCTTTGCGAACGTGCTCGAGAACGCGATCCGCTACGGCAACGGGCGACCTGTCTTGGTGAAATCCAGGCTGGTCGCCGGCAACATCGTGGTCCGGATCGTCGATCAGGGACCGGGGATACCCGAGAGCGATTGGCAGCGGATCTTCGAGTCGTTCCAGCGTGGCGACTCCGACGTCGCCAACACCGGTTCGGGCCTCGGCCTGACGATCGCCAAGGGCTTCATCGAGGCCAATGGCGGTGAGATAGCGGTCGAGTCGATGCCGGGGCAGGGAACGAGCTTTGTCGTCACGCTTCCCCAGCGGGGACTGGAGGAGCATGACTGAGGAGACCCGAGTCCTGGTCTGCGATGACGAGCCGCAGATCCTCCGTGCCCTGCGGGTGATCCTGCGGGACGCGGGCTATGAGGCGGTCACGGCGGCCACGGGTGAGGAGGCGCTCGACCGCGCCGCGGTAAAGCCGCCGGCAGCGGCAATCCTCGACCTGATGCTTCCCGACCTCGACGGGGTCGAGGTCACCAAGCGGCTGCGCGAGTGGAGCGAGATGCCGATCATCGTCCTCTCGGCGGTCGGCGAGGAGGAGGCGAAGGTGCGAGCGCTCGCGGCCGGCGCCGATGACTACGTGACGAAGCCGTTTGGGCCGCCGGAGCTGGTTGCCCGCCTCGAGGCGGTGCTGAGGCGCGCCAAGCCGGAGGCGTCTGAGCCCCTGATCGTCGCCGACGGCCTCGAGGTCGACCTCGTCGCCCGCGCCGTGCGCCGCGAAGGGGAGCCGGTGCACCTGACCCCGACCGAGTTCGAGCTGCTGCGTTGCCTCGCGCAGAATCGCGGCCGCCTGATGACCCATCGCTCTTTGCTGGTCGAGGTGTGGGGCGTGGAGTACGAAGACGACGTGCAGGTGCTGCGCGCCCACGTCGCCAACCTGCGGCGCAAGATCGAGCCCGCCGACGGCCCCCGCTACATCCGCACCGACCCCGGCGTCGGCTACCGCTTCGCGGGCTAGAAGAGACCTTTACGAAATCTGTATACGCGGACCGGGTTCCTTCATGCGGCCTTGACGGGGTCGGGTCCACGATCGCTGCATGGATCTCGTCTCGCTCGTCCTGGCGGTCGCCGCCTTCGGGTTGATCTACGCCCTGATCGGAGCGCTGGACCGGGTATGAGCGCAGCCGAGCTGTTCGGGCTGGTCGTCGCGGCGGCGCTCTTCGGCTATCTCGGCTACGCGCTCTTTCGCGGGGAGAAGCTCTGATGGCGCAGGGCTGGGCGCAGATCGCCGTCTTCCTCCTCGTCCTCACCGCGCTGGTGCCCTTGGTCGGCGGCTACATCGCCCGAGTTTTCCGCGGCGAACGTGTCTTCCTTTCCCCGCTGCTCGGCCCGGTAGAGCGCTTCTCCTACCGGGTTCTGCGCCTGCGGCCCGGGGAAGGCCAGGACTGGAAGGCATACGCCCGCTCGATCGTCGTCTTCAGCCTGGTCTCCTGGCTCGCGCTCTATTTGATCCTTCGCACCCAGAGCGTCCAGCCGCTCAACCCCGAGGGGTTCGGCTCCGACCCCTGGAACCTCAGCTTCAACACCGCCTCCTCCTTCGTCACCAACACCAACTGGCAGTACTACGGCGGCGAGACGACCCTCACCTACTTCGTCCAGATGGCGGGGCTGACGGTGCAGAACTTCATCTCCGCCGCGGTTGGGATCGCCGCGCTTGCCGCGGTTATCCGCGGCTTCGCCGCCCGCTCCGGGGCTGCGCTCGGCAACTTCTGGACCGACCTGATCCGAATCAACCTCTACATCCTGCTGCCGGTCTCATTCGTCGCCGCGCTGGTGCTCGTCTCCCAGGGAGTGATCCAGACCCTCGACGGCTCGCAGACCTTCCACACGCTTGCCGGGGGTACTCAGACCCTGGCGCTCGGCCCTGTTGCCTCCCAGGAGGCGATCAAGGAGCTCGGCACCAACGGCGGCGGCTTCTTCAACGTCAACAGCGCCTTCCCGTTCGAGAACTCCGGCGGCCTCACCAACATGGTCGAGCTGCTGCTGATCCTGATCGTCCCGGCCAGCCTCACCTACACCTTCGGCCGCATGATCGGCAACCGCCGCCAAGGCTGGGCGCTCTACGCGGCGATGATGGCGATGTTCCTCGTCGCCGTCGCGGTCGTCTACACGGCCGAGCAGCACGGCTCCCCCGCCCAGCACCACGCCGGCGTCCTCACCCACGCCTTCGACGGCTCGACCGGCGGCAACCTGGAGGGCAAGGAGCAGCGCTTCGGCATCGCCGAGTCCTCGCTGTGGACGGCGGTGACGACCGTCACCTCCTGCGGCGCCGTCAACGCGGCGCTCGACTCGCTGACCGGGATCGGCGGCCTCGTCCCGTTGGCGAACATGGGGACCGGCGAGGTGGTCTTCGGCGGGGTCGGCTCGGGCCTCTATTACATGCTGCTGTTCGTCCTGCTGACCGTGTTCATCGCCGGCCTGATGGTTGGCCGCACCCCGGAGTTCCTCGGCAAGAAGATCGAGTCGCGGGAGGTGAAGCTGGTCCTGGTTGGCGTCCTCGTGACGCCCCTGCTGGTGCTGTTCGCGACCGCTTGGGCAGTTGCCAGCCCGGACGGGACGCAGTCGATCTACAACCACGGCCCGCAGGGCTTCTCGGAGTCGCTTTACGCCTACACGTCGCAGGCCAACAACAACGGCTCCGCCTTCGCCGGCTACACCGGCTTCGTCCAGCCCCACCCGCCGGGCAACGCAGGCGCCTACGGGTACGACTTCGCCAACCTGCTCGGCGGCCTGGTGATGATCGTCGCCCGCTTCCTGCCGATGATCGCGGCGCTCGCGGTGGCGGGGTCGCTGTCAGGGAAGCGGATCGCCCCGGCCGGCGCCGGCACCTTCCGCGCCGATTCCCCCACCTTCGTCGTCCTCCTGATCGGCGTCGTCGTGATCGTCGCCGCGCTCACCTTCTTCCCCGCCTTCCTGCTCGGCCCCGTCGTGCAGGGACTTACCGACCAGCTCTTCTGAGATGCGCAAAGACCTGACCACCGCCACCATCGCGATCGCCCTCCTAACGCTGCTGCTCGGGATCGCCTATCCGCTCGTCACGACCGGGGTCGCGCAGATCGTCTTCCCGAGCGCCTCCAACGGCAGCAAGGTCAAGGTCAACGGCAAGGTCGTCGGCTCGAAGCTGATCGGCCAGGACTTCGGTGGCCTGCCGCGCTACTTCCAGAGCCGCCCCTCCGCCACCGAATACAGCGGCGACGTCACCTTCTTCAACAACCTCGGCCCCAACAGCCGAGAACTGTCGGACTTCTTCGCCGCACAGCTCGCCGCCTACCTGAAGCGCGAGCGTCCCTTCGACCCCGACCTCAGCGCCGACGAGGTGCCGGTCGACGCGACCACCACCTCTGCATCCGGCGTGGATCCGCATATCTCGGTTGCCAACGCGCGCATCCAGGCGCATCGGGTCGCCGCGATTCGCGGCCTGCCCTTGCCGACCGTGCTCGACCTCGTCGACGAGCACACCGAAGGCCGCTTTCTCGCCCTCTTCGGCGAGCCGGGGGTGAACGTCCTGCAGCTCAACCTCGCCCTCGACCCGGGAGCCACCGAATGACCGACGAGACGCTTCGCAACGAGCCTCGCTCGCTGCTCGACAGGGCGATCATCGCGCGTGCCCTGCTCGATTCCCTGCGCAAGCTCGACCCGCGACACCAGGCTCGAAACCCGGTGATGTTCGTGGTCGAGATCGGCGCCGTCATCGTCACCGGCGGCTGGTTGATCCAGGTTTTCGGCGGGGCTCCGCTCGGGGGTGGCGATGAGCCCGCCTGGTTTGCCTTTGCGATCGGCGCCTGGCTCTGGCTAACCGTGATCTTCGCCAACTTCGCCGAGGCGATCGCCGAGGGGCGGGGCAAGGCGCAGGCGGACGCGCTGCGCTCGATGCGCACCGAGACCGTCGCCCGCCTGCGCAACGGCGGCGAGAAGCCGGCGTCTGAGCTGCGGCGCGGCGACGTGGTCGTGGTCGAGGCGGGGGAGACGATCCCCGGCGACGGCACCGTGATCGAGGGCATCGCCTCGGTCGATGAGTCCGCGATCACCGGCGAGTCGGCGCCGGTCGTGCGCGAGTCGGGCGGTGACCGCTCTGCCGTCACCGGCGGAACCCGCGTCCTCTCCGACCGGATCGTGATCGAGATAACCCAGGATCCGGGGCAGAGCTTCCTCGACCGGATGATCGCCCTGGTCGAGGGAGCCGAGCGGCGAAAGACGCCGAATGAGATCGCGCTCAACATCCTGCTCGCCGGTCTCACCCTCGTCTTCCTCGCGGTCGTCGTCTCGCTGCGTCCGTTCGCCGAGTTCTCGGGGACCGACGCCTCGGTCGTCACCCTGATCGCCCTGCTCGTTGCGCTTATTCCGACGACGATCGGCGCCCTGCTCTCGGCAATCGGAATCGCCGGCATGGACCGCCTCGTCCGCCATAACGTCCTCGCCCTCTCCGGCCGCGCGGTTGAGGCGTCCGGTGACGTGGATGTGCTGCTGCTCGACAAGACCGGCACGATCACGCTCGGCAACCGCGAGGCGACGCAGTTCATCCCGATGCCGGGGATCGAGGAGTCCGAGCTGGCGGAAGCGGCGCAGCTCTCCTCGCTCGCCGACGAGACCCCCGAGGGTCGCTCGATCGTCGTTCTTGCCAAGAAGTACGGAGTCCGCGAGCGCCAGCTCGAAACCCACGAGGCGCATTTCGTCCCCTTCTCCGCCCAAACGCGAATGAGCGGGGTCGATGTGAACGGCAACCAGTACCGCAAGGGCGCGGGCGACGCGATCATCCGCTACGTCGAGGAGCAGGGCGGGCGTCCGCCCGCCGAATTGCAGGAGCGGCTCGACCTGATCGGCCGCGACGGCGGAACGCCTCTCGCGGTCTGCCGCGACAACCACGTGCTCGGCGTCGTCTACCTGAAGGACATCGTCAAGGAGGGGATGCGCGCTCGCTTCGATGAGTTGCGGCGCATGGGGATCAGCACGGTCATGGTTACCGGCGACAACCGCCTCACCGCGGCGAAGATCGCCGAGGAGTCGGGTGTCGATGACTTCCTGCCCGAAGCGACGCCGGAGCAGAAGCTGGAGCTGATCCGCGGCCACCAGGAGGAAGGGCGGATGGTCGCGATGGCGGGCGACGGCACCAACGATGCGCCCGCCCTGGCGCAGTCCGATGTGGGGGTGGCGATGAACACCGGCACCCAGGCGGCCCGCGAGGCGGGCAACATGGTCGACCTCGACTCCAATCCGACCAAGCTGATCGAGGTCGTGGAGATCGGCAAGCAGCTCCTGATCACGCGCGGCGCGCTGACCACCTTCTCGATCGCCAACGACGTGGCCAAGTACTTCGCGATCCTGCCGGCGATCTTCGCCTTCACCTATGCGGCACAGGGCGAACGCGGCCCGCTCAACGCGCTCAACATCATGTCGCTGGGCACGCCGCTCTCGGCGATCCTCTCGGCGATCGTCTTCAACGCCCTGGTGATTCCGTTGCTCGTGCCGCTGGCCCTGCGCGGCGTCCGCTACCGGCCGATCGGCGCCACGGCGCTGCTGCGCCGCAACATGCTGATCTACGGCCTCGGCGGCCTGATCGTCCCCTTCGTCGGGATCAAGCTGCTCGATCTCCTGATCCACAACCTGCTGGGGGCTTGAGGTGCGGGCCGTGCAATCGGCGGCGGAAAATGACGGCGTGCGAGCAGCTCGTCGGGGACACCTCAAGGTCTTCATCGGCATGGCGGCCGGGGTCGGCAAGACCTACCGGATGCTTCAGGAAGGGCACATCGAGCAGGACGGCGGGCGCAATGTGGCGATCGGCTACATGGAGCCCCACAAACGCCCGGAGACCTCGGCTTTGGCGGAGGGGCTGGAGACGGTTCCCCGGCGGCGCGTCACCTATCGCGACACCGCCCTCGAGGAGATGGACCTTCCGGGGCTGCTGGCCCGTGCTCCCGAGCTGGCGCTGATCGACGAGTTGGCTCACACCAACGCGCCCGGCGCCGAGCACGAGAAGCGCTACGAAGACGTGCGCGATGTGCTCGCCGCCGGGATCGACGTCTTCTCCACCGTCAACGTCCAGCACCTGGAGTCGCTCAACGATCAGGTCGCCGAGTTGACCGGGACGCGGGTGCGGGAGACGATCCCCGACGCGGTGCTGGGAGAGGCCGATGAAGTGGTGTTGATCGACCTCACCCCGGAGGCGCTGATCGACCGCCTGCGGGCCGGCAAGGTCTATCCGGGCGAGAGCATCGAGCCGGCGCTCGACAACTTCTTCACCGTGGAGAACCTACTGGCGCTGCGCGAGGTCGCGCTGCGCCAGGTCGCCCAGGAGGTCGAGGCGAAGCGGCTCGTGGTGGAGGAGCCGCTGGGCACTCGCGAGGAGCGGGTCGCCGCCGAGGTGCCGAAAGCGGTCGGGGAGCGGCTGCTGGCGCTGGTCCGCCCGCAGCCTTCCTCACAGCGCCTCGTGCGCCGAGCCTGGCGCTCTGCGCAGAGGCTCGGCACCGGCCTCGATCTGCTCTGGGTGAAGCCACCCAACCAGGCGATCGAGGGAGAGGTCGAGCGGCAGGTGACCGCGTTGCGTCATCTCGCCTCGGTCCTCGGCGCCACCCTCCTGATCGAGGAGAGCGACAACCTCGTGGAGGGCGCCACGCGGGTAGTCCGCGAGCGCGGCATCACCTACATCATGGTCGGGGAGTCGTCGCCCAGGCGCGGCCTGGCGAGGTTGCGTGAACCGTTGCCACAGCGGCTGATGCGAGCGACGCCCCCGGGAGTCGACGTGCGGATCGTCGCCCACCGGGGATTCAAGGACAAGGAGAGCAGGTGACCCCCGAGCACGTCCTGATCGGCGCCGCGCTGATCGCCGGCCTGGCGGGCGGCTACCTGCTCGCTCACTCACGCCGGCGCGGCCGGCGCTCGGAGCGCCCAGAGGCGATTCACCAGATCCTCCTTCCCTTCACCGGCACCGCGATATCCCGTCGAGCCGTGGACGCGGCGCTGCGCCTCGCCCGCGCCGAGCACGCGACGCTGATGCCCGCCTACCTGGCCGCCGTCCCCAAGCGGCTACCGCTCGATTGCTCGATCCCGGCCGAGGCGGCGAAGGCGATGCCGATGCTGGAGGTGATCGAACAGCGCGCGACCGCGCAGGGGGTGGAGGTCGACTCGCGCATCGAGCGAGGGCGCTCCTATCGCCACGCGCTCGCTCGGCTCCTGGACCGCGAACCCTTCGATCGCGTCGTCGTCCCGGCAACCGCTCAGGCCGGCGCCGGCTTCTCCGGTGACGATCTCGTCTGGCTGTTGGAAAAAGCCCCAGCCGAGGTTTTGATCCTGCGGCCCGCTGCCGAGGACAGGATGGTCGTCACCGGGCCGGAGTCGCTCGCACGCTTTTGAAAGGACCGCCAAGCGCGGCCCCTCTTGTTCTCCGCGCTACTGGACGACCGGCAGCGGCGTGCCGCCGACCGGGGGCGCCTCGGCGGCTGCCGGTACCGCCTGCAGCACTGGCAGCTCCTGCGGGGTCGCCGCGACGATTCCCCTGGCGGCCTGGCGGATCGCCTGCGAGGCGGGGGAGTCGGGCTCGGCGGTGGCCAGCGGCGTGCCGGAGTCGGCGTGCTCGCGCAGCGGCTCCGACAGCGGCACCTTGCCGAGCAATGGCACGTCCAGCTCGTCTGCGAGTAGCTGACCGCCGCCCTCGCCGAAGATCGTGAAGCGCTCGCCGTCGGGGGTGGTGAAGCCGGACATGTTCTCGATCACGCCGAGGATCTCAAGGTCGAATTTGGCCGCCATCTCGGCCCCGCGCCGGGCCACCGACTGGGCCGCCGGCTGGGGCGTGGTGACGATGACGAACTTGGCCTGGGGCAGCAGCTGGGCGAGCGTCATCGAGACGTCGCCGGTCCCCGGCGGCAGGTCCAGCAGCAGGTACTCCAGCTCGTCCCAGGCGACGTCCTCGAGGAACTGCTGGATCGCCTTGTGCAGCATCGGCCCGCGCCAGACGACGGCTGCGTTCTCCTCGACGAAGAAGCCGATCGACATCACCTTGACGCCGCCTGCGGCCTCCAGCGGCAGGATCTTGCGCTCGCCGTTTACTTCCGGCTTGCTGTTGACCCCGAGCATGCGGGGGATCGAGTAGCCGTAGACGTCGCAGTCGAGGGCGCCGGCGGCGTGACCTTCGGCGGTCAGCGCCGCCGCCAGGTTGGCGGTCATCGTCGACTTGCCGACGCCGCCCTTGCCGGAGGCGACGCAGATCACGTTCTTCACCTTCGCCAGCGCGCCCTGCGGCAGCTTGCCGCGCCCGAGCGTCTGCTGCAGGTTGCCCTTCTCGTCGTCGGAGAGTACGTCGAAGCCGACCCCGACCTCGGTCACGCCCTCCAGCTCGGAGATCCGCTGGGCGACCGCCTGTTCGAAGTGGGAGCGGATCGGGCAGCCGGCCGTGGTCAGCGAGACGATCACCTCGACCCGGCCGCTCTCCTGCACGTCGATCGAGCGCACCATCCCCAGCTCGACGATCGAGCGCCGCAGCTCGGGGTCGATGACCGCGCGCAGCTGCTCGGTGATCTGGTCCTTGGTCGGAAGCGCCATTCACGTTCATTCTCGCAGAGGCGTGCGGCCGGCAGTCCGGTCGCGAGGGGGGAGAGTCCTCGCCGCCGAGCCCTTAGTCGCTGGTACGCAGGCGGGCGATCGGAGGGCGGATGTCGGGCACGCGAGGTGGACTGGGACGGATCGTGGCGACGGGGGTCGGGCTGGCGGTGGCCCTGTTGCTGATCGCGGCGGCGGAGGCGCGGGCTGGCAAGTACGCCGTCGCCCAGTGCGGTTGGTACGTCGGCGCTGACGCCGACTGGGCCGACACGACCGCTGGGGCGAAGTTCCGCCCGGACACCTGGTGCGTCCCCCCGGCCGGGGCCGACCCGTTCGACGGCGCCCACGTCAAGAGCTCCACCCGCGACGGCCAGAGCACCGTCTCCGGCACCCGTTTCGCGCGCTGGCGCTGGGTCGCGCCGCCGGGGACCGGGATCACCCAGGTGCGTGGCACCTGGTGGCACGCGCTCCACGACGGGATGGAGCAGCGGCTGGGCGTCGACCCCGGCGGCGGTGGCTTCGAGGTCTTTGCCAGCGCCAACGGAACCGACGCCACCCCCCGCGAGTTCGTCGCCGGCTTCTCCTCCCCCAAGGCCGCTTTTGAAGACAGGCTGCTCTGCGCCCGCGCAGAGAGCAAGTGGTGCTCTCTCGACGCCGGCTCCTGGTCGGCGCTGCGAGCGCTGACGATCACCGTCGAGGACGGCTCGACCCCCCTCGCCGCGATCGCCGGCGAGATCGGCGCGGGGGGCTGGCGCCGCGGCAGCCAGGGCGCGGACTTCTCCGGCGGCGACCCCTCCGGGGCTGGCATCCGCTACGGGGAGACGACCGTCGATGGGGGCAGAGTCGATCTCGTCGAGTACCCCTGCGCCAAGGTGTTGATCGGCGGCGAGTGGCGGGCCACGCGGATGCAACCCTGCCTCTCCGGCGTCTCCGGACATGTGGTCATCGACACCCGACGATTCAGCGACGGCGTCCACACCCTCCGCCACTGCGCCACGGACTTCGCCGGCAACGTCGGCTGCAGCCCCGACTGGCCGATCCAGATCGACAACAACCCGCCGGCGCACCCTCGCAACCTGACCCTGGCCGGCGGCGAATCCTGGCGGCGGGTCGACGACTTCGACCTCGCCTGGGTCAATCCCGACCAGGGGGCGGGGAGCCCGATCTGGGGCGCCTACTGGCGGGTCACCGGCCCGGC
Source organism: uncultured Actinomycetes bacterium (assembly GCA_963699125.1). Taxonomy (GTDB): domain Bacteria; phylum Actinomycetota; class Thermoleophilia; order Solirubrobacterales; family 70-9; genus VAYN01. The sequence continues at coordinate 1,433,760 of OY969417.1, read as the reverse complement.
GGGCTACGACACCGGCGCCAAGTTGGCCGGCGGCCGCGACATCGTCGCGCTTCCCGACCGATCTGTGCCGGCCCCGGGCCTCTACGTCGCCCACGTCTGGCTGCGCGACGAAGCCGGCAACGACGCGCCGTCCTCCGCACTCGAGATCCCGCTGCGCTTCGACGACGTCCCGCCGGGCATCGCCTTCGCGGCCGGCGACAGCCCCGACCTTCCGGCTCAGTTCCGTGTGGATGTGGCCGATGCGCATTCCGGTCCGGCCTCCGGCGCCATCTCTTACCGCCGGCTCAACGGGGAGACCTGGACCGAGCTGCCGACCAGGCTGGCTCCCGACGCCGGCGCGGGGAGGGCGACGCTGGTTGCCCGCGCACCCGATCTCGCGCCGGGCACCTACGTCTTCCGCGCCGACGCCGTCGACGCCGCCGGCAACGTCGCTTCGACGACGCTTCGCGCCGACGGCACCGAGATGGCGGTCCGCGTGGCGCCGCCGGCCGTGGCGCCGAAGAAGCCGGTGCCGCCGCGGGAGAAGACGCGGCTGTTCGCGCGGCTGCGTGGTGGTCACGGCCGCGGCGACGCGCTGACCGTCCCCTTTGCTGCCCCCACCGTCCTCAGCGGCCGACTCACCCGCGCCGACGGCGCCGGCCTCGCCGGGCGCGAGCTGCGCATCGTCGCCCGCCCGTCGCACGGCGCCCTGACTCCGACCGCGATCGTCACCGCGGTCACCGGCGAGCGGGGCGGCTTCGAGCTCCGCCTCGGGCCCGGCCCGTCGCGGCGGATCTCCATCTCGTTCCCCGGCGACGGCGCGCTCGAGCCCTCGAGCCGTCGTCCCCTCGAGCTGCGGGTGCGCTCGGGCGTTTCCCTCGCTGCGGCGCCCCTGTCCCTGAGCACCGGCCAGGCGGTGCGCCTCAGCGGCCTAGTCCGCGGCCGCGGCGCCGCGCTACCGCGGCGCGGCAAGCTGGTGGCGATCCAGTACCTGGAGTCGGCCACCCATCGCTGGCGCCCGGTGCTCGTCACCCGCACCGACCACGGCGGTCGCTTCCGTGCCCACTACCGCTTCCGCTACGTCAGCGCCGCCGCCTCGATCCGCCTCCGCGCAACCGCCCTAGCCGAGGAGCGCTGGCCCTACGCCCCCGGCTCCTCCCGCCCGGTAACCCTCCACGTCACCGGCTGACCGCCCGCCGACGGGCCTGAAAGCGGACAAATAGTCCGCTTTCAGGCCCGTCGGCCCCCGATCGGTAGGGTGGGAGCGATGTCGCGGGCGACGCTGCACACCAATGCGGGGGCGATTGTGCTCGAGTTGCATGACGAGGACGCGCCGAAGACGGTTGAGAACTTTCGCAAGCTCGCCGCTGACGGCTTTTACGACAACCTCGTCTTCCACCGCGTCATCCCTGACTTCATGATCCAGGGGGGCTGTCCGGAAGGCACTGGGCGCGGTGGGCCGGGTTACACCTTCGAGGACGAGTTCAACGACCACAAGGTGGTCCGCGGGGCGCTGGCGATGGCCAACGCTGGTCCCAACACCAACGGCTCCCAGTTCTTCATCGTCACCACCGGAGCGGCACCCTGGCTCGACGGCAAGCACACCGTCTTCGGCGAAGTCACCGACATGGACGTGGTCGACACGATCGAGTCGACTCCCACCGACGGCTCCGACAAGCCGCTCGAGCCGCAGACGATCGAGCGCGTCGAGCTGGCCGAGTAGCCCGCGCGAGCGCGCAGGCGCTCAGCGGTCGCAGGCGCTCTCGACACCGAAGACGTGTCGCAGGATCAGCGAGGCGGGGCAGTTGCCGACGCTGGCGAAGAGAAGTTGGTTGAAGGCGACGACGCCGGTCAGCAGCAGGAACCAGGGACTTACGAATGCGCTCAGCAGGGCGCTGAGTCCGGTCATCGTCCCGGCCAGGGAGAAGAGGATCCGCTCCAGCGGCCAGCCGCGCTTTGAGCGTCGCGGCTGATCCGCTGCTGCAGGTGGTGCAATCGTCGTCGGCATCGCCAGGCTCCTAAACACAAGTATACAAGTTAACAACTTTACAGTTGTTAATGGTACGGTAGCAGACGATGCAAAGCCCGCTCACTCCTGACGCCGCTGAGCTGATCGCGCGGCGCTTCCGCGCCCTCTCCGACCCGACCCGGTTGCGGATCCTCGACCTGCTGCGGAACAGGGACGAAGCCTCGGTCGGGGAGGTGGCCGAGGCCCTCGGGGCCTCGCAGCAGAACGTCTCCAAGCACCTCTCGGCGCTGCTCGCCGAGGGCTTTGTCGCTCGCCGCAAGCGGGGGACCAGCTCGCTCTACCGGATCAGCGACCCCGGCGTGCACGAACTCTGCGACGGGGTCAGCGCCGGCATCGAGTCCCAGCTCGCCGCGCTGGAGGCAATGCTCGCCGATTGATCAGCCGTCCGTGCGCTCGGCCTGGCGCCGGCGCAGCGCCTCGCCGGGTCGCCAGAGGCTGACCAGGCCGGCGACCAGGGTGACGAGGAAGATCTGCCCCAGCATCATCTCCAGGCCGGCGATCATCCGGCCCGGCTGGCCGCCGGGCACGAGGTTGCCGTAGCCGGTCGTGGTCAGCGTCGTGTAGCTAAAGAAGAGGAAGTCGCTGCCCTTCGGCTCCGCGATGCCTTCGAAGAAGGGACCGCCTTGGATTCGCTCGATCGTCCCGTAGAGGAAGGTGAAGAGGATCCCGAGCACGGTGTAGACACTGATCGCGCCGAGGATCGTGCGCGAGCCGACTTCGGCGGTGGTGACGACCCGACGCAGGACCGCGCCCATCGCCACCGTCAGCAGCCCGATCTGCACCACCGAGGCGAAGTTGAGCCAGGTGCGGTCGCCGGTCGCGGCGCCGACCCCGGCGAGTGCGATCGTCAGCGTCGAGAGCCAGACCGCCGCCCGGACCACCTTGGCGTGCGCGTGGGAGCTGGTCAGGGCGACCACCGAGGTGGCGCTAGTGGCGACGGTGAGGACCACCGCCGACCAACCGTGGTTGGTCAGCAGCGAGGTCAGCACGTAGGTCGTAAGCACCAGGAGGAGGACCAAGCCGAATGCGTCGCTGGCACGCTCCGCCCGTTGCAGCCAGCGCTCGCGCCTGCGCGCCCGGATGGCAGCCCTGTTCATGCCCGGACGTTCGGGCGCAGCGTCGGCTTTCCTGCCACACCTAGTCCATAGCGCCCCTGCGCAGCAGGACATTTTCAATGAATAGTCCATAATTTTTGAGGAAGATATGGCAGACCGGAGTCACCCCCGAGATGCTCTCCTCGACCTGGTTGGCGCTTCCTGGTTGACCTTCGCCATCGCTGCGGCTTTGAAGCTGAGGCTCTTCCCTCGTCTCGTTGAGCCCACGGACCCCGAGCACCTGGCGGGCGAGGTTGGCGCCGATCCCAAGCGAGTGACCCGCCTGCTCCGAGCGCTCGTGGCCGGCGGAGTCTTGACTGAGGGAGGAGATCGCTTTCGCCTGACCGAGCAGGGCGAGTTGCTCCTCGACTCGCATCCCGCATCGCTTGCTCCGCTGTTTGAACTGGTCGGGAGCGATTGGCACACGATGGCGTGGGCGACGCTCGGCGACGCTCTGCTCACCCCCTCGACTCCTTTCGCCGCCGCGCATGGCATGGACCTGGCGACTCATCTCGACGAGAACCCATCCCATGCGGAGCTGCTCCGCAGGGGCTATGGCTCGGTTCAGAGCCCGGTCGGCGATCTCAACGTTCCGGACGCGATCGCGGAGGGCGTCGGCGACATCGAAGGCCAGACCGTGGTCGACGTGGGTGGAGGAGACGGAACGGTACTGGGCAAGATTCTCAGCCGCAATCCACTCAGCTCCGGGGTGTTGCTGGACCGCCCCGAAATGGCCGACCTGGCCAGGGTGCACCTGCGGCGCCAGGGGATCGCGGATCGTGTGACCGTCGTTGCCGGGAACTTTTTCGAGGCCGTGCCGCGTGGAGGCGACATCTATCTGCTCTCCTATGTGCTGGAGGACTGGGAGGACGGCCCAGCCGAGGTGATCCTTGCGCGATGCCGTGCGGCGATGGAGGAGGGCGGAGCCCTGCTTCTCGTCGAGGAGCCGAGGGACGACGAAGGTTCCACGTACTCGCGACTGTTCGATCTCGAGACGATGGTCGTTCAGGGTGGCGAGGAGCGCTCCCTCGTCGAGCTCGAACGCCTACTGGCGTCCGCGGGGTTTCGCGTAACCGGCAGCGTCGAGACCAGGGTCGCAACGGCGACTCTGATTCTCGCTGCGCCCCTCTAAGCCCCGACCAGACAGGCGTCGAGTTCATCCAGTATCTGCCGACCATGATCGGTCAGATACGCCGACTTGGCTGTCAGCGCCTCGAGGCTCGACGCAAGGCCTGCGCGCAGCGTATTCACTCGATCGGCTCGCCCAAGCGCTTCGTGGAAATCGAGAAGCGCGGCGGCGACGCAGGCTGCGTGAAAGGAGGCGTCGAGGGGCCTGCTTTCCCTGCGTATTGCACTCAGGACCCTGGCATCCTCGTCGGCCAGAGTTTGCTGATCGGCCGCATAGACGCGACGGATCATCTCGTCCAGGAATAGTGCCTGGTGAATGCTCTCGTGGAGGATGGCCTCGGCATAGTCATGCGCATCCCATGCCGGGGGTGGGTTCAACCAGACGCATCCCAGCATGTCACCGGTGCTCGACCCACCAAAGTCCGCCTTTCGCGCGATCAGGAAGCGGGCGACGAGCGACTCGGCCAGCCAGACGGCGTCTGGGTCGTAGTCGCTCAGCCCCTCCCATCCCGTCTTCATGCGGTTGCGCACCCGCTCCGCCGAAGGGCTGGAGAAGAGGTTGCTCTCGTCGAGTGACGCGACCTCCAGAAAATGCTCGACGATGTGACGATCGGCAGCGTCGAACTCGAAGACGAGGTGGGGGTGTGGACTGTGGTCCCGGAGCGGGATCTCACGCTTCTGTATTGCATTGAGAGCTCGGAAATAGGCGAGGCGATAGTCATCGACCCCCTCGCAGCCGGTCGCGACGCTCAGGGCGCCCATGCTCTCGGCAACGCGCCGACGCGTTAGGAACTCCAGGGCGACCAAGTCACACCGTCATCACCAGGTGCACGTCGACGCTCTCGCTCAACTCCTCCAGCAGCGCCTCACCGTTGGGCGAGGCATACTGTCTCCTCTCCAGCAGTTCGTCTACGGTGCGCCGCGTCGAGCGCAGGTAGTCGCGAGCTTTCGAGGTGTCTCCCTGGCCTATGTAGTACTGGGCCAGCAGGTGCGCGACGAAGGCCGAATGGTAGGCCTTGTCATAAGGGCGCCGCCGCTTCAGGATGGTGCTGGTGACCAGGGCGTCCGCAGTGGACATTCGGGGAACCGAGAACTCGGTGAAAATCGTGTTCACCATCTCGTCTAGAAAGAGGCACTGGTGCACGTACTCGTGGATCATGTTTTCGACGTAGGTCGCTGGCGACCACGCCGGTGACGGTCCGAGCCATATAGGGCCCATCAAGACCGAGGTGCTCCCGCCTTCCATCTCAGGGCTGCGAGCGAAGATGAAGCCGGCGACGATGAGCTGCATCCCCATGTGCAGAGGGGGGAGAGCTCGGCAATGCTGCGGATCGCCTCGGCGGCGTCTTCACGTATGCGGTCTTCCTCGACCGCGGAATATCTCCAGCCTTCGGGAAGACGATCGACTGCCAGCAGCTTCTCGCAGAGCCGCTTCGGCATCGCTGCCGTCACCGAAATCGAGCGCGATTTCATCGCCGGCCATCGCCTCAGGGAAGCGGTGGTTTTGGATCCGATTGAGGGAGTCGAGGTAGGGCTGGCGTATCGACCGAGGATCGTCGGGCGGGTCCTCGGGCCTGGACGGATCGCCAAAGCGCGCGACCGTCCAGGCGTCGGCGATGACCCGCGCCGGCTGGATCACGGACGTGCCCAGATCGGCTCGGCCGGCGGACATCTCGGCGGCTACTCCTCGTCTGGCGACTCCGCGCCGTCGTCGTCCTGGTGGATGAGCATGTTCCGGCGGGTCGCCGAAACCTCGTGCTCCTTGATGTAGCGAGAGATGTTGTCTGAGGTTGAGGTCGTATTCTGAGTAGACGTTTTGTCTGCAGGCTCAGTTGCGGTGGCAGCAGTGGCTTGGGGCTCCATTTCGATTCCTCCGGTTGTCTTTGGCGTGCTGTAGGGATATCTATATATTCAATATAAATACAGTATTCAAAGTACCTCGATATCAATGCCGCCTAGCCGTCAAGAATCCACTCAGCGACAGGCCCGGCTGCGGACCCCCCTCGCGACCCGCCTCACCCAGGAGGGCGCGATCCTCCGTGACCGCCGTGTCGCCGCGATCGTGGCGGCCTCCCTGGCCGCCCGGCTGCCGTTCTCGATCATGGGGCTGGCGACCGTCTTCTACGTGCAGGGCCAGACCGGATCGTTTGCCGCCGCGGGTCTTGCGGTTGGGGCGTTTTCTCTGACCAGCGGCGCTTTGGCTCCACTCCGCGGTCGCTTGGTCGACCGCAGGGGCATGCGAAGGGGGCTACTGCCCTTGGGCTGCGCGCACGCCGCGGCGACGCTGCTGGTTCTGCTCGCGGGCGCCGTGGGGGGCTCTGCGGCGCTGCTTGTGCTCGCCACCGCCGCCTGCGGCGCCACCGCCCCGCCCGTCAACGCCTCGATGCGCTCGCTGTGGCCCTCGCTGGTCGAGCCCCGCCAGCTCGATAGCGCCTACGGCCTCGAGGTCGTCCTGCAGGAGATCAGCTTTCTCCTCGGCCCGCTGATCGCCGGGGTACTGATCTCCCTCTTCTCCACCGCGACCCCGATCGCGGTCTCCGCCCTGCTCACCGTCCTCGGCGTCGCCGCCATCGCCGCCCAGCGGGTGGCGCGGGAGTGGAAGCCCGCTGTGAGCAGCGCGCAGAATCCCCTTCGCAGCGCTGGAGTCCGAACCATCGTCGCGGCCCTGGCCGTTGGCGCGGTTTCACTGGGGGTGTTGGAGGTCGCCGTGCCGGCCTTTGGCGAGGAGCACGGCAGCGCCGCCAGCGCCGGCGTCCTTTTCTCGGTGATGGCCGCCGGCAGCATCGCCGGGGGGGTTTGGTACGGCACGAGAAAGTGGCGGGTCGCGGCGATCTGGCGCTTCATCGCGGCCTCCACGGTCGCGATCGCGGGCTACGCCCTGACGATTCCCGCCTCTTCGCTAGCGCTCTTTGGCTTGGGCCTGCTCCTCTTCGGCGTCACCCTCGCCCCAGCTCTGGCGGCGGTCTACTCGTTGCTCGATGACGTCGCTCCAGATGGCACGGCGGTGGAGTCGGTCACCTGGATCACCACCGCGACCGCGCTCGGCGCCGCGCTCGGCGCCGCCGTGGCCGGTGTCGTGGTCCAGCGGGCCAGCATTCAGTCGGCCCTGATCATCGGCACCGCCAGCGCCGCCCTCGCCGCAGCGATCCCCGCCTACTGGCGGCGCACCCTGCGGCCGGGATCGGGGAGCTTGGAGCAGCCGCAACTGCCGGCGGAGCGCTCAGTGCACTGATCCGAGCGAGCCTTCAGCGGAGGGGGTGGGATTCGAACCCACGAGACGCCCGAAGACGCCTAACGGCTTTCAAGGCCGCCGCATTCAACCGCTCTGCCACCCCTCCTTCATGCGGGGAGAGCGGGATGCTAAAGGTCTGGAGACCCGCTCAGGGTTGCTTGTACTGATTGGATGCGGGTATGCGCCGGCTGCTCTTTCTGGCCTCGGCGATGATCTTCTTCGACGTCGCCTTCTTCGCCGCGATCGCCCCGCTGCTGCCGGGGTACGTCGACGACCTCGGTCTCAGCAAGGCGGAGGCCGGCGTCCTCTCCGCCTCCTACGCTGCCGGCACGCTGGTCGCCGCGCTCCCGGCCGGCTTCGTCGCCAGCCGCGTCGGCCCCCGGCGCAGCGTCATTTGGGGCCTGCTCCTCCTCGGCTTCTCCAGCCTCGTCTTCGGACTCGGGGACAGCATCGGCATCCTCGATACGGCGCGCTTCACCCAGGGGATCGCCGGAGCCCTGATCTGGGCCGGGGCGCTGACCTGGCTGATCACGACCGCCCCCGAGGAGAACCGCGGCAGCGTGATCGGCACCGCGCTCGGCACGGCGGTCGCTGGCGCCCTGCTGGGGCCAGCGTTGGGCGCGGCTGCTGCCTCGGTTGGGACGGGCCCGGTCTTCGGCTCGGTGCTGATCGTCACCTCCGCCCTTGCCTACGCTGCGTCTCGCCTGCCCGAGGTGCGGGTGCCGGAACACCAGAGCTTGCGCGAGGTGTTGGCGACGATGCTGAGCCGGCCGATAGTCGACGCCACCGCATTCGTCGCCGCGCCCTCGGTGATGTTCGGCGCGATCGAGGTCCTGGTGCCGTTGCGGATCGATGCGCTTGGAGGCGGACACGGTGTGATCGCCGCCGGTTTCATCGCCGGCGCCGCGCTGGAGGCCGGTCTGGCGCCGGTGGCGGGCCGCGTCTCAGATCGAGTCGGGCGGCGAACCCCCTACGTCGCCGGCCTCACAATCTGCGCCTTCGCGATGGTGGCGGTTGCTCTGGCGGCGACCCTTGGCGGGGTGCTGGCGGCATTGATCGTCACCGCGCTCGGCGCCGGCCTCTGCTTCGCGCCGGCGCTGACGCTGCTCTCCGATGTCGCCGAGTCGAGCCGGCTGCACCAAGGGTTCGCCGCCGGCCTCTCGAATATGGCCTGGGCCGCGGGGCAAGTCGTCGGCGGCATCGGCGGTGGGGTTCTCGCCAGCCTTACCGGCTATGCGGTGCCGAGCATCGCCATCTCGGTCTTGCTCGTCGTCACCGTCGTCTACGCGTTCCGCTCGCTTGTCCCCCCGGTTACCACCCGGCCGGCCGAGAGCTAGGGGCCCATCATCTACGCTGCCGCGATGGCGGCCGGCCAGGAGAGAGCGGACTCGCACGGCTGGGTCAACTGGGCCGGGGACCAGGCCTGCCAGCCGGCCGAGATCGTTCGCCCTCGCAACCGCGACGAGCTGGCGGAGGCGGTGGGCGCCGCCACGGCGGCCGGGCGCAAGGTAAGTGTCGCCGGCTCCGGTCACTCGTTCACCGAGGCGGCGATGACCGACGGCACGATGCTGCGAATCGAGGCGCTGAGCGGAGTGCAGGAGGCCGATCGCGACTCGGGCCTGGTCAGGGTCGGAGCCGGCACCGTGCTCGCCGACCTCAACGAGGAGTTGGCGCGGCTCGGGTTGGCGATGGAGAACCTCGGCGACATCGACGGTCAGACGATCGCCGGCGCGATCTCCACCGGCACGCACGGGACCGGGGCGCGGTTGCGCAACATCTCGGCCCAGGTCGAGGGGGTGGAGCTGGTGCTGGCCGACGGCAGCGTGCGCCAGCTCGACGCGGCCGGCGATCCCGGCCTGCTGCGGGCGGCCCGGGTCGGGGTCGGCGCCCTGGGCGCGATCTCCGCCGTGACCTTGCGCTGCGTGCCCGCGTTCTCGCTCGAGCGCATCGACGCGCCGCGGCCGCGCGAGCAGGTCTTCGACTCCTTCCAGGAGAGCGCCGACGCCCACGATCACTTCGAGCTGTTCACCTTCCCCTACGCCGACAACGCCCTGGTGCTGGAGCGCAACCGCACCGAGGCGCCCCCCCGCCCCCGCGGCAAGCTGGCCGCCTACCTCAACGACGTCGTGCTGGAGAACTGGGCGCTGGAGGCGCTCGCGGCCACGGGCAGGCGTTTCCCCGGCACGATTCCGTCGCTCTCGCGGCTCGCCGGCCGCCTCGCTTCGGGCAGCCGCACGATCGACCGCAGCGACCGCGTCTTCGCCAACGAGCGTCGCGTCCGCTTCACCGAGATGGAGTACGGGGTTCCACGCGAGCACGGCCCCGAGGCGGCGCGCCGGGTGATCGAGTGGGTGCGCTCCAACCGCTACCCGGTCTTCTTCCCGATCGAGATGCGGGTCGCCGCCGGCGACGACGCCCTGCTCAGCCCCTCGCACGAGCGCGACACCGCCTACATCGCCGTCCACCAGTACCGCGGCATGGAATGGCGCCCTTACTTCGAAGCCGTCGAGGAGATCATGAACTCCTACGGCGGCCGCCCCCACTGGGGCAAGCGCCACTTCCAAACCGCCGAGACCCTAGCCCCCCGCTATCCCGCCTGGGAGGAGTTCCAGCGCGCCCGCAACGAGCTCGACCCCACCCACACCTTCACCAACGAATACGCCACCCGCGTCCTCGGCCCCTAACCCCCCGCCGACGGGCCTGAAAGCGGACAAATAGTCCGCTTTCAGGCCCGTCGGCGGCTAGAGGAACGACTTGCCGTCGCCGCGGTAGGTGGGGACCTCGTCGACGATGGTGTCGCCTTCGACCAGGTGGAGGGTGTCGAAGCGCTCGCAGAGCTCGCCGGCCTTGGCGTGGCGGAGGTAGGCGCAGTCGCCGATTCGCAGCTCCGCGGCGGCGGCGCCGAGCAGCGGGGTCTGGACCTCGCCGGCGCCCTCCTCGGGGTCGAGGCTGAGGCCGGGTGGCAGCCAGGGGGAGGGGAGGCGGGCCGGGTCGCCGCTGCCGGAGGCGAGGTAGCCGCCTCCGAGCGCGGTCGCGACGCGGGCCGTGGGCTTGCGGACAATCGGCAGCGCGAACCCCGCCGCCGGCATCAGGCTGAAGCGGCTGTAGTGGTCGAAGAGGGCGGGCGCGTAGAAGCCCGAGCCGGCGGTCACCTCGGTCACTGCCTCCTCGGCCGCGGTCAGCTCGAGGCTGCCGGTGCCTCCCCCATTGACCAATTCGAGTTCGGAGATCTCGCTGATCGCAGCGACGATCGCGGCCCGCCGCGCGGCCAGCTCGGCGGCGGAGCGGCGCTGCATGAAGCGGATCGCGGCGCCGCGCAGCCGTCGCCCCGGGGGTTGATCGCCGACCCCCGCGATCTGCCCCTCGTAGGCCATTAGACCGACCAGCTCCAGCTGCGGCCGCAGCGCGATCTCGCGCGCCAGGGCGACGGCCTGCTCGACGGTGTGGACGGGTGAGCGCTTCGGCCCGACCTTGACCCGGCCACCCAGCGCCCACCAGCCGGCGTCGATGTCGATGCAGATGCGGACCGGCGCCGCTCCCGGTCCGAGCACAGACTCGATCGTCTCCAGGTGCTGGACGCAGTCGACCATCACCACCGGCGCCCCCTCCGGGTGGGCGACCGAGCGCAGCGCCAGCTCACCGAGGGCGCCTGTGTCGGCGGTTGGGTAGGCGAGCAACAGATCCTCGAATCCCCGCTCGGCCAGCCAGAGGGTCTCCGGCAGGGTGTAGGTCATCACCCCGGCGAAGCGCTCGTCGCGCCGCAGGATCGCCTCCAACAGCGCCCGGCAGCGGATCGACTTGCTGGCGACCCGGATCGGCTTGCCCCCGGCTCGCGCCAGCATCTCCTCCGCGTTGGACCACATCGCCTCGAGGTCGACGAAGGCGAACGGCGCCCCCAGCTCGGCGAAGATCCGCTCGTAGCGCTCGTGCGACTGAGGGGGTGGGGACGACACCGACATCAGCCTATCCCCGCTGTGCCCGGTTACTTCCTACAATCGACGCGAATGCCCGGAGAGGTGGCCGAGTGGCTGAAGGCACTCGCCTGCTAAGCGAGTAGGGGGCGCAAGCTCTCTCGAGGGTTCGAATCCCTCCCTCTCCGCTGGGGGCCTGCTCAGTTGATCGCCAACAGGTCGAGCACGTAGATCACGGTGCCCTGCGGGCCGGGCGTGGTGGGGATTCCGGTGCGTCCCGTGAAGCCGCCGGGGACGATCAGTTCGCGGCGGCCGCCGACCCGCATCCCCGGCAGCCCGGTTTCCCAGCCCGCGTTGTATTCGCCTTCGCCGAACTTGAAGGTCACCGGCTTACCCGTTTTCCACGTGGACGAGAAGACCCTGCCAGTCGTGTAAATACGCGACCCGTACATCATCGTCAGTTCGTCTCCGTACTTGGCTGGGGGCCCGGTTCCCTCTTCGAGGTCTTTGACGATCAGCTTCTTCGGCGGCGGGCCGCCCGGCGGGGTGATCGTGGGTTCCGTCTTGTCGAGCCTGACGCGCTTTGACGTCGTCCCATTGGTCGCTTCCGATTTGACCACGACCGCGCCTTTGTCGCCCCCCGCGCCGTTCGATTCCGTCGCAGTGGAGGACGAGGCGTCATCGCCACTCTCTCCGCAGCCGGCGCCCACAGCCAAAGCCACGCACACCGCGATTGCCAGGACCAGCGCCTTCACGGCGAAAATCCTAGCGAAGAATTGACTAATAAGAAGAATTAGTCAATCGCGAACAAGTCGATCACGTAGACCAGGGTGTCTTCCGGACCGCTCCCGGGCGGGAAGCCGTACTTGCCCCGGTAGCCACCGGGGACGATCAGTTCGCGGCGCCCGCCGACCCGCATTCCCTCCACCCCCGTTTCCCAGCCCGCGTCCTGGCTGCCGCCGCCGAGCTCGAAGGTCGTCGGTTTGCCCCAATCCCAGGACGCCGAGAAGTCCTCGCCGTTGTAGAAGCGTCCCGCGTACATGATCGTCACTTCGTCGCCGTACTTGGCGGGGGGACCGGTTCCCTCTTCCAGGTCGTTGACCACGAGCTTCTTCGGCGGCGTACCGCCAGGGGCCGTGACCTTCGGCCTCGTCTTGTCGATCTTCACCCATTGCGGCGTCGCTCCGGGCACCGCGTTGGATTCGACCTCGCCCGGCTCGTGGGATCCCGTCGCCTTGGGGCTGCCGGATTCCGTCGGGCCGGTGGCGGCCGGTTCGCTCGCCTTCGGAGCGCTCGACCCGGTCGCCCCACGGTTGCTCGAGCCCGTCGCGGACGCGGTGCCGCCGCCGTCTCCGCCACCGCACCCCGCCGCGAACGCCACCGCCGCGAACGCCGCAATTGCCAGGGCCAGCGCCTTCACGGGGAGGAAGCGCTGCGCGAGGGGTTCATAGTCCGTTGGGAGTCCTGCTCAGTTGATCGCGAACAGGTCGATCACGTAGATGAAGTTTTTTTCGACCTTGGATTTGACCCCGGTACGGCCTTCGAAGCCGGCGGGGACGATCAGCTCGCGGCGGCCGCCGACCCGCATCCCCGGCAGCCCGGTTTCCCAGCCCGAGTCGTACTGGCCGGCGCCGAGCTTGAAAGTCACCGGTTTGCCCCAGTCCCACGAGGCCGCGTAGGGTTTGCCGGACCGGTAGTAGCGCCCCGCGTACATGATCGTCAGTTCGTCGCCGTGCTTGGCCGGAGGGCCGGTTCCCTCTTCGAGGTCTTTGACGATCAGCTTCTTCGGCGGCGGGCCCTGCGGCGCGGTGATCGTGGGCCTGGTCTTGTCGACCGTGACACGGGTTGGCTTCGCTCCCCGGGTCGGATCGGATACGGCCACGCCGGTGCCGTTGCTGGACAGGTAGCCGGCGCGGGTGCCCGATTGGATTTCTCCGGGAGCACTCCCCGGCTGCGGCCCTTCGCCCTGCCCCGCGGCGTTCGATTCGCTTGAGGCGGCGTTCGATTCGGTCGAGGCGGACGATGCGTCGTCGCCGCTGCTTCCGCAGCCCGCGCCCACCGCCAAGGCCAAGCACGTCGCGATTGCCAGGACCAGCGCCTTCACGGGAAGGAAGCCTAGCGAATAAATCGCTGATTAGTAAAGGATGACTACGTCAGTCCTTGCGGGAGCGAACCCGAACCCGGGCGCCGCGCGAGGGGATCATCGTCACGTTGCGGTGCAGGGCGCGCTCGGGGGCTGGGTCGTCCGCCTCGAGATCGAGGCGCCGCGCCATCGCCTCGAGGACGACGCGCTGCTCGGCCATCGCCAGGGCGGCGCCGAGGCAGCGGCGGATGCCGCCGCCGAAGGGGATCCACTCGTAGGTGCCGGGCTTGCGGCCGATCCAGCGCTCGGGCCGGAACTCGAAGGGCTGCGGGTAGAGGTCCTCGCGGTGGTGCAGCAGCAGAATGCTCATCGTCACCGCAGTGCCGCCGGGAACGGCGTACTCGCCGAGGCGCCAGGGAACGGTCACCCGGCGGCCGATCAGCGGGATCACCGGGCGCGAGCGCATCGCCTCGACGATCGTCGCCTCGATCCGCTCCTCGGCGCCCTCGCCGGAGCGGACCGCGGCCAGCAGCGCCTCGTGGGCGTCGGGCGTGCGGACCAGCCGCTCCCAGGCCCAGGCCAGCGAGTTGGCGGTCGTCTCGTGGCCGGCGAGGACGAGGACGAGCAGCTCGTCACGCAGTTCTTTGTCGCTCAGCTCTTCGCCCTCCTCGGTCCGTGCCTGCAGCAGCAGCGAGAGGATGTCGCGGCGCTCGTCGAGGTCGGCAACGCCGCGCCGCGCCGCGATCACCGCGTAGATCTGCCGGTCCAGCAGCGACAGCCCGATCCGCATCGGCCCGATCGCCTCCTCGCGACCGATGTGAAGCAGCTCGGTGATCTGCGCCTCGGGCCGGGTCGACGCCGCCACCAGTCGCTTCACCAGCTGCCGCAGCCCGTGCTCGGGCGTGCCGCGCCGGGGCTTGCCCTCGATCCCGAAGATCCCGGCCATGATCACGTCGAGGGTGATCGCCTGCATCCGTGGCGCCAGCGCGAAGGGCTCGTCGAGCGGCCAGCGGTCGATCTCGCGTTCGGTCGCCTCGGAGATCATCTGCGTGTAGGCCTCGATCGCCTCGCCGTGGAAGGCGGGGAGCAGGAGCTTGCGCTGGCGCATGTGGCGCGGTCCGACCGCGGTCAGGACCGAGTCGGGGCCGACGATCGGCCGCAGCGGCGACTCGCCGGTCAGCGACGGTGCCTGCTCGGGGCTGGCGGTGAACAGGGAGCGGACGTGGTCGGGGTGGCTGGTGAGGATGGTGGCGTCCTCGGTGGCGCCGTGCATGCGGAAGACCTCACCCAGCTCGCGACGGGCGCGGAAGACGAACTCGATCTGGCGCTGGTTGAAGCGCAGCGACTGCAGCAGCCGCGGCAGCCGGATGCTGGGCGGGACGGGGAGGCCCTCCAGCTCGGCGGCCTCGATCGGTCCCGCCGGCGAGGGCGCCGCCTCTCCGACGAGGCCGTCGGAGGCTGGGAGCTCCTGCTCGGTGGTGGCGGAAGTCACGGCAGAATATTACACAAATCGATGTCAAGGTCCTGATCCCTACTCCCTCCCCTCAGCTCCGCCCCGGCCGATGTCGCAGTTGTGGTCGCTATGCGACCACAACTGCGACATCGGCCGGGGCAAGCCGGGGGTACAGTCAGGCCGATGCAGGAGCGACGAGGAGCGGATGCTGGTCATGTGGGCCGGCGGACGAAGATCATTGCCACGGTGGGGCCGGCGAGTTGGGACTGGGGCGTGCTCGAGCAACTGATCGCCGCCGGCGCCGACGTCTTCCGCCTCAACTTCTCCCACGCCGGGCCAGAGCGCCAGGCGCAAACGATCGAGAACGTCCGCGCCGCCGCCGAGCGGGTCGGCCGCGAGGTCGCGGTGCTCGGCGACCTGCCGGGGCCGAAGATCAGGATCGGCGAGATGCGCGGTGACGTCGCCGAGTTGGAGACCGGCATGCACGTGACCCTGACGCCGCGCGACGTGGAAGGTGACGGTGAGACGATCCCGGTCTCCTGGCCCGGGGTAACGAAGCTGCGCGAGGACCAGCTCGTCTACCTAGCCGACGGGGCAATCCGGCTGCGGGTGCGCGATCCCGACGCGGGCGAGGTCGGCTGCGAGGTCGAGGTGGGGGGGACGCTCTCCTCCCACAAGGGGATGAACATCCCCGGCGGCGCGCCGCTGCCCGCCGCCACCGACCGCGACCTCGGCTGGGTCGAGTTCGCGGTCGAGCACGGGGTCGACCTGCTCGCGGTCTCCTTCGTCTCCTCCGTCGAGGACCTGACGCCGGTGGCGGAGCGGCTGCGGGCGCTCGGTTCCGACATCCCGCTGATCGCCAAGATCGAGAAGCAGGAGGCGGCGTCGAACGCGGAGGAGATCATCCGTGAGGCGACGGGCGGGATCATGGTTGCCCGCGGCGACCTCGGTATCGAACTGCCGCTGGCGCAGGTGCCAGCCGAGCAGAAGCGCCTGATCCGCGCCGCCGGCAAGCGCTCCAAGCCCTCGATCACGGCCACCCAGATGCTGGCCTCGATGGTCACCGCGCGCCGCCCGACCAGGGCCGAGGTGACCGACGTCGCCAACGCGATCTACGACGGCACCGACGCGATCATGCTCTCCGAGGAGACCGCGGTCGGCCAGCACCCGGTCGAGGCGGTGAGGGTGATGGACCAGATCGCCCGCGCCACCGAGCCCGACCTGCGCTACGGCGAGTGGCTGTTCACGCGCACCGACCAGGCGACCCAGGACGTCGCCGACTCGGTTGCCCAGAGCGCCGTCGGCGCGGTCTACCGACTGGGACTGAAGGCGCTGGTTGTGCCGACGACCAGCGGCCGCACCGCCCGCCTCGTCTCCGCCCACCGCCCCAACGTGCCGGTGCTGGCGATCTCGCCGCGCATCGAGACCGTCCGCCGCCTTAGTCTCCTCTTCGGCGTGACCGCGGTACTGAGCGACCACGAGACCGAGGTGCGGGGCCTGCTCGACGGCTGCGCGGTCCTCGCCGCCCGCCACGGCATCGCCCAGTCCGGCGACCTGATCGCGATCACCGCCGGCCTGCCCGAGCAGGAACTGGGCACCAACCTCTTCGAGGTGCACCGTGTCCCCTGAGGGGAACGGCGCCGCCCGCCTGGAGCGTGAGGACGGCGGGCTGGCCGTGTTGACCTTCGACAGCCCCCCGCTCAACCTCTTCGACCAGCGGATGATCGACGACCTCCGGGCGGCGATCGAGGATATGGCCGGTGAGCCGCCGCGGGCGCTGCTGATCCGGGCCGAGGGTCGCGCCGTCTCCGGCGGCGTCGACGTCCACGTCTTCGAGGGGCTGACCCCGGAGCAGGGAAGCCGGCTCTGGGACGAGTTGCTGGGGACGATCGATCGGCTGGAGCGTCTGCCGGCGCCGATCGTCTTCGCTGCCCACGCGCTGACCCTGACTGCGGCGTTCGAGATCGCCCTCGCTTGCGACCTGATCGTCGCCACCCCCGAGGCCAAGTTCGGCCTGGTTGAGAAAGTGGTCGGCCTGACGCCGTCGATGGGCGGCACCCAGCGCCTGGCCGAGCGTGCCGGCAGCGGCCGCGCCCGCCAGTTCGTGATGACCGGGGGCCTCTTCGGCGCCGAGGAGATGGAGCGCTGGGGCGTCGTCAACTCGATCTTCGCGGCGGAGGAGTTCGAGCAGCGCTCGCGCGCCCTCGCCACCGAGCTCGCCGCCGGCCCGACCAAGGCCCACGCGATGACCAAGCACATCCTGCGTCGCTTCCGCGAAGGCGGCATCCCCGCCGCCGACGAGGCCGTCCGCACCGAAGCCGCCGACCTCTTCGCCACCGAGGACCTCCAGAACGCCGTCAAGACCTTCCTCGCCAAGGGCCCCGGCCAAGCCAAGTTCGAGGGCCGCTAACCCCCCGCCGACGGGCCTCAAAGCGGACAAATAGTCCGCTTTGAGGCCCGTCGGCCGCGGTTGCCGGGTAGGGTTGGGGCCGTGGCGGACTTTGGGGCGATTGCGCAGGGGATGACGCAGGCGGTGCCGTTTGCCGGGCACCTCGGGCTGGAGATAACCAGCGTCGCCGAGGGCGAGGCGGTCGTCCGCCTCCCCGAGCGCACCGAGCTCACCAACCACGTCGGTTCCCAGCACGCCGGCGCCCTCTTCACCGTCGCCGAGACGGCCTCGGGGGCTGCCTTCGTCGGCGCCTTCGCCGAGCGCATGGGAGATGTCACGCCGCTCGCCCGCAGCGCCGACATCACCTACGAAAAGATCGCCAAGGGACCTATTACCGCGAGCGCCAAGCTCGGCATCGCCAAGGACGAGGCCCTCGCTACCCTTGACCGCGACGGCAAGGTTGAGTTCCCCTGCGAGGTTGAGCTGACCGACGGCTCCGGCGTCCGGGTGGCCACCGCCACCGTCCGCTGGCACGTCCGGCTCAACAACCCGGCTGCGGCGTAGCCACCCCGCCGAACCCCTAGAATCGCCGTCCCGGGGCACCCCCGCCCAACCCGCGCCTGTAGCTCAGTTGGATAGAGCGTCGGTCTACGAAACCGAAGGTCACAGGTTCGAATCCTGTCAGGCGCGTTTTCGCCCCACTCCGCCTTGCACCGGTCTTACCGCCGCGACGAGGCCATCTGCTTCAATCGGATCACCAGAGAAAGGAGGTGGTCCTATTTTGAGTCACATGCTTAGAGGGACTCTGGAGGTGCAGGGCCGCTAGGCGCCGCACTGGTTTGGGCGCCCGGTGGAATCCAACCCGGGCACCGGCGAGCGCAGGGAGGCCGGGCTTTGTCCCACCCGGCCGTCGTTCCCCGCGTTCGCTCGCATGCACCAGCGCAAGGGCCGCCTTCGGGCGGCCCTTGCTCGTCCGCCGATCGGCACGAGTCTGCTCCTGTACGTCCTATGCACGTACAGGAGCAGACTCGTGGCCTCCGCGTGCGCGGGTAGGCTCGCCGCGTGGACCTGACCGACAGCTACTCGCGCGTCTTTCCGCCTGAGATCCTCGACCGCTACTCGCTGCGGGAGACCCGCGACGCCGCCGCCGTCGTCAAGAGCACCAACCCCGAGGAGTTCGAGCAGATCGTCGCGGTGCTCAGCGAGTTCTGCCTCAGCGAGGACGACATCCTCGTGCCGGGAGGTCGCAAGGGAACCGTGGCGGTGCGCCTCGACGAGAGGTTCCGCGAGCTGGGCTGGCGCGAGGGCCGGCACGACCGCCGCATCGTCTCGACCCTGCGCCTGATGCCCTACCGCGAGGGGGGCGAGCACCGGGCGACCGAGCAGGAGACCGAGGTCCTCAGCGAGGGCTACAAAGTCGACAACGTCAAAGGCAAGATCGCCCTCGACGTCGAGTGGAACGCCAAGGACGGCAACCTCGACCGCGACCTCAGCGCCTACCGCGCGCTGTATGAGGTCGGCGCGATCACGGCAGGGGTGATCGTCACCCGCGAGTTCGAGTCGATCCGCTCGCTCGCGCGCAGGCTCGGACGGGAAAAAGGGCTCGGCACCACGACCACGACCAACCTCGAGAAGCTCGAACCGCGGCTGACCCGCGGCGACCCCGGCGGCTGCCCGGTCCTCGCCGTCGCGATCACCGACCGCTGCCTGGCCTGAAGTCCCCCGCGGCGGGGGGTGGATCTCGCTGACGCCGCTCGCTGCCTCAGGCGGTGGCGACCGCGGGGCGCACGCCGTAGGCGGCCGAGGAGAAGGCCGGCGTGTAGGAGCCGAGTTCGTTGCCCCACTGGTGCCAGCCCTCGCGCTCGTTGCGGGCGAACAGCTCGACCCAGGGACCCGGCGAGCATTCCTCGATGATCTCGAAGAGCTGCTCGGGCTTGCGCGAATGCTCACGCTTGCGCTCGGCCATGAAGTTGACCTGCCTTCGCCCCGGGGCGAGGGTCCGGTTGTCCTTGCCCCGGATGCCGAAGAGGACCATCTCGGTCACGTTGCGAAAGTAGAAGCCGACGCCGCGGCCGTCCGGCCCACCGTCCTTGCGGGTCTTCAGCCAGACCAGGTTGGTCTTGTACTCGAAGCCCCAGGCAGCCATCACCGCCAGCCCCTCGGCCAGCAGCGCGTTCGGGACCCAGAGGTAGAGGTGCGCCTTCTCGGCGCAGACCGCGTCGACCGGCAGCGCTTCGATCTCCTCGAAGCCCATCGTCTCGTAGCGAGCCAGCCGCAGGTGCTCGGGGGCCATCTTGCCGGTCCGGTTCTGGAACCGCCAGGGTGGGTCGGCGAGGATCGTGCGGCAGGCGGGTAGGTCCCGCGCCGCGTCACGCAACGCCTGGTTGGTCAAATCGCTCATTGGTCTGGGTCCCTCGGTCGGATCGCGGCAATCATCTCTGATGCTGCGGCGTCAGCAAGCGCTCGACCGCATCGGCCGCCGCAGCGGCGCCGCCAGCGTCCGCGTAGGCCTGCGCCAACCGTTCAGCCCCCGCTCGCCGCGCGATCGCCTCCTTGACCTTCGCCCGCAACCGCTCCGGCCGCAGCCGCCAGGAAGGCAGCTGGCTGCCGGCGCGGGCGACCTCGACCCGGCGCGCCACCTCGTACTGGTCGCGGCCGAAGGGGACCGCGCAGACCGGGACGCCCAGGGCCAGCGCCTTCTGCGTCGCGCCCATGCCGCCGTGGGTGATCGCGCAGGCGGCGCGGGCGAGGATCGGCGTGTGCGGGGCGAAGCGCAGGACCGTGGCGTTCGCCGGCGTCGCACCTCCGCCCGATGTCGCACCCCCGCCCGATGTCGCACTTGTGTCCGGATAGCGGCAAGAAGTGCGACATCGGCTGAGGTCCGCAGCCGGCATCGTCGCGACGACGTGGACGGGCTCGCCGGCGAGCGCCTCGATCGCCGCCCGCACCAGCCGACCGTCGTTCTGAAAGTCCGTCGACGTGGTCACCAGCACCAGCGGCGCCTCGACCGCCTCCAGCTCCTCGGGTAGCTCGCCGGGCGGCTCCCAGGCGCAGGGACCGACCATGACGATGCTCTCGGGCCAGTCCGGCCGCGGGTACTCGAACGGCGGCGCGCTCATATATAGGAGCAGGGGCGGCGCCAGGTACATCGCTTCAGCGTGCGCCAGCGGGTCCAGGCCGAGCCCGGCTCGCACCGCGTTGAGCCGGGGCAGGACGAGGCGGTCGAAGCCGGCTCTGACAGGCGGCCGCAGGAGCCGGTCGCGCAGCCGGCCGAGCGAGCCTCTTGCCGGGCGCAGGCCGAGCCCGGGGGGCGGCCCCGCCAGTCCGGGGAGGGGCAGCGGGTAGAAGCAGGCGCAGGCCCAGGGCCCGCCCCAGGCCTCGGCGGCGGCGAGGGCGCCCCAGGTCGTGGCGGTGACGAGCACCGCGTCGGGACGCTTCTCCTCGATCGCCCGGCGCAGGTCGCCCGCGTCGAGCTCGGCGCGGGCGCCGAACGTCCGCATCGCCCTCAGGATCGCGCCGCCGGGGCTGCGCGCCCGCCAGTCGTCCATCGCCAGCGCCTCGATCTGCGGCGCGATCGGCGCCGCAGCAATGCCGAGCGAGCGCATCGCGCAGCGCCACCTCGTGTCCGCGCCGCCGCAGCTCTTCGAGCACCGGCACGACCGGGAACAGCTCCCCGTGGGCGGGCGCGGTGTAGGCGAGGACGCGGCTCAGCGCGACGGCTCCGTCAGCGGCGCCAGCATCTCGCACATCGCCACCTTGGTCTGCGCCCCGCTGAGCTTGCGGTCGCGCCGCAGCAGCTTCCAGACGTAGATGTCGGTGAGGGCCGCGATCTGGGCGACTCGCCGTTCGCGCTGGGCGCCGCGGAGCCCCTTGAGGCTGGCGGCGAAGGCCCGTTTGCACCACTCCACGTGAAAGGCGCGGCCGAGGTTGGCGAGCACTCGCAGTCCAGGCTCGCGTTCCTCCTGGGCAAGCAGCCGCAGGATCCGGCCGCCGAACTCGTCGTAGTGGTCGACGAGGCCACCGACGATCTCCTCGACGGTTTCTCCGGCTTCCAGGCCGCGGTCGACGGCCATCCTGGCGGCGGTGTGTTCGAGCGTTGCCAGGAAGAGGCCCTCCCTGGTGCCGAAGTGGCGCAGGACCGTCTGCACCGACACCCCGGCCCGTTTCGCCACCTCGGAGAGCGTGATCTCGTCGAACTGAAGCTCGTCGAACGCAGCTTCGACGGCTTCGAGAATCCGCTCCCTCGTCGCAGCCGTCGTCTCGGCCCGCGCCCGCATCCGATAGGTGCGCTTGGTCCCCCTGTCGTCATCCATGCCGACACCGTAAACCGGGTGCTGCCGCCGCCGGCGCTACGCGCGCGCGGCGGTCCCGGCCCAGGGCGCCGCGATCGCCAGCTTCCATTCGCCCTCGATCAGCCGCAGGACCAGGGTGGGATCGAGAACCTGCTCGATTCTGCCGGCGGCCCCGTCGCCGGAGCGGATCCGCCAGCGCTCGTGGGCGAGGACGACGTCGCCGGTGCTGACGAGGTTGCTGAGCTCGACCTTTATCTCGACCCGCCGGGCGATCAACTGGGCGAGCAGGGGGCGGATCCGGTCGCGGCCGTGGACGGCGGTCGCATCGGGGGTGATCAGGCAGCCGTCGCGGGCGAAGCAGGCGGTCGCGGAGTCGAGGTCGCCGAGGCTGAGCGACTGCACGAAGGGGAGGCAGCCCCGAACCAGGTGGGGCGCCTCGGCTGTCTTGTCTTCCACTTTCACGTCAACAAGATTAACGCGAAATATTTATGGGCGCAAGGGAAAGCTTGCGAGGGATACCGCGTCGATCCGGGCGCCGAGGGGTATTGGTAGGCGATGCGACTTCCGCTCGCGCGCCTCGCCGCCGCCCTCCTCCTGTCCCTCTGCCTCGCGGCGGCGGCTGCTTCGGCGAGCGGGCGCGCTCCCGCGCCGCCGAGCTGCGAGGCCGGCCCGACGACGATCGGCGGCACGACCTACGGCACCCCCTGCGACGACACGATCGTGGCGCCGCCGGGGGTCGAGGCGGTCAGGGGCGGGGGAGGGGACGACACGATCGTCCCCGCGCCGATCACCGCCAGCTCGGATTGCCCCGCCGGCTGCCACCTCGGCGTCGGCAGCCAGACCTTCGAAGGCGGGCCGGGCGACGACGTCGTCTACGGCGAGCGCGGCAACGACACCCTCAAGGGGGGCGAGGGGAACGACCAGCTCTTCGGCGGGATCGGCGACGACCTCCTGCGCGGCGGCCCCGGCAACGACCGCCTCGGCGGCGGCTTCGGCGCCGACTCGATCGACGGTGAAGCCGGCGACGATTACGTCCACGGCGACGGCACCATCGACCGCATCTTCGACACCGGGGGAGGCTCCGACACCCTCAGCTACGCGACCGGCATCACCCCCGGCTTCGGCGACAGCGTCGGCATCGCCGGCTTCCCGCCGGCGTCGGGCGAGCGCGGCCTCGAGCTCGAACTCGGCGCCGGCGGCCAGAACGCCGACAACGGCGTCGCCCCGTTCGGCGGCGGGGTCGACGAAGTCGAAGGGGGGAGCTTCGAGACGGTGATCGGCACCCCCTTCTCAGACCACATCGTCGGCACCGCGGCGGCGCAGACGATCTACGGTGGCGGCGGCGCCGACGCGATCCTCGGCGGAGGCGGTGGCGACAGCCTCGACGGCGGCGCCGACGGCGACTACGTGGACGGCGGCACGGTCGTCAGCCGCGACCCGACCAAGGTCTCGGTCGGGCTGATGGCGCCGGGAGCGACCGCCTACTCGCAGCTATATGTCACCGGCAGCAATGGGGATGACGACGTCACCGCGACCTACGCCCCCGGTCCGCCGGCGACGGTCACCTTCGACCTCTCTGGCGCCGCCTTCGACCAGAGCGCCTCGGCCGCCGCCGGCTGCGCCGTGTCCCCAGCCCAGGCGACCTGCACCCTGGCGGCGCCGCTCGACTCGATCGTCCTCGCCGGGATGGGCGGCGAGGACGTGCTCGGCGCGGTCGGCTTCCCGGATTCGGCGACGGTCGTGATCATCGGTGGCGAGGGAGGCGACGAGCTGACCGGCGCGGCCGGCGAAGAGGTGCTCGTCGACGGCCCGGGCGACGGCGACGACGCGCTCGACGCACTCGGCGGCGACGACGCCCTCCTGCACAACGGCGGCGAAGACAGCCGTTTCGGCGGCGACGGCAACGACCTCTTCCTCTCCAACTCGGTCTGCGACGGCGACCTGCTCGTCGGCGGCGCCGGCCGCGACAACGCCTCCTGGGCGAGGTTCGGCGAAGGCGTCGGGGCGAGCCTCGCCAGCGGCGAAGCCGGGCGACCTGGCGTCGGCGAGACGCCGAACTGCGGCTCCGAATCAGCCGACTCGCTGCAGGAGATCGAGGACCTCGAGGGCTCCTCCTCCGCCGACCGCCTCTACGGGGACGCCGGCCCGAACCAGCTGCTCGGCCACCCCGGCGAAGACGTCTACTTCGCCGCCGCCGGCGACGACTTGCTGCTCGCCAACTCGGGCGACCGCGACCCGACGATCGACTGCGGCGAAGGCGCCGCCGACTCGGCGATCGTCGACCACCCCCAGTACGGCGACGCCGTCCCGGTCGGCTGCGAGACCGTGCGCGAGGCGGACCCGAACAGCTTCCAGAACGCGACCAAACTGCCGCCCCCGCCCGTGGTCACGCCGCCGCCCCCGCCGCGGCCTCCCCGGCGCGATACGAAACCTCCCCATACCCTGATCCTGGCGCACCCCGCCAAGGTCGTCACCGCCCACGGTCCCCGGCGCCGGGTCCGCTTCCGCTTCGCCTCGAGCGAGCCCGGATCGCGCTTCCGCTGTCGCCTCGACCGCGGCGCCTTCGCCGGCTGCGCCTCGCCGCGCGCCTACCGTGTGGCGCCCGGCCGCCACCTGGTCCGCATCGTCGCGATCGACTCCGCCGGGAACGCCGACCCCACCCCTGCCGTGCTCCGCTTCCGCGTCCTTCGCGAAAGCTAAACACGCGGGTTCGCATTTCCCTAGCATCCCTCGATACCGTTTCGGGGTCAGGATGGAGAGACCCGGCATCGGATGACCTGACGGGCAACGAGCACTCTCTGATCTCGGCATGAACAGCGAGAAAGGCAAGGGGACCAAAACCGGGGCGGCGAAGCTGCCCTTTTCGCTGCGCCGACCGCGTCTGGTGCTGGCGTTCTCGCTGCTCCTGATCTGCACCTTCGGCGTCCTCGGCCTCCACGTCGAGGACAGCCTCAAGCCGACCTCGCTCGACGTCTCCGGCACCGAATCCTCGCGCGCCGGCGACGAACTGCACCGCTACTTCGGCGACTCCGCCCCCTTCGCGGTCCTCCTCCAGGGCCCCGCCGACGAACTGGAACGCCAGGGCCCGGCGTTGGTTCACGCCCTGCGCGCGGACTCGAAGGTGACGACGATCTCCCCCTGGGACAAGGGCAGCGTCGCGCGTCTGCGCCCGGGGCCCAACAAGGCCCTGGTCCTGGTCGACTTCCACGTCGGCATCGACGACGCCGTGAAGCACACCGTTCCCTATCTGAACGAGACGCTCGAGACCAAGATCGAGCCGCCGGTGCGCGCTACCCAGACCGGCTTCGCCACCCTCTCGCGGGCGATCCAGGACGAATCGATCAGCGCCTCGGAGCGCAGCGAGCTGATCGCCCTGCCAGTGCTGCTGATCGTGCTGCTGTTGGTCTTCCGCTCGCCGATCGCGGCGCTGATCCCGCTCGTCTTCGGGGCGATCACCGTGATCACCTCGCGCGGGGTCCTCCAGCTCGCCACCTCCTATATGTCGATCGACGCTTTCGCCCTCACCGTCAGCACGATGATGGGGCTGGCGCTGGGGGTGGACTACGCGTTGCTGATGGTCTCGCGCTTCCGCGAGGAGCTCGAGGCCGGCGTCGACCCGTTCGAGGCGGCGCGCTCGACCCGCCGCACCGCCGGCCGCACCACCCTGTTCGCCGGCAGCACCCTGTTCCTGGCGATGTTCGTCTCGATCTTCATCCTCCCCGGCGCCCTGCTCGTCTCGCTGGCCGGCACGGTGATCATCGTCGTCGTGATCAGCGTCGCCGTCGCGACCCTGGTCGCGCCGCCGCTGCTGGCCCTGGCCGGGCCCAACGTCAACCGCTGGCGTCTCGGCAGGCCGCCCGGCGAGAGCTCGCGCCTGATGGACATGGTCAACGCCTGCCTGCGACGCCCGGTGCTCGCCACCGTTGTCATCGGCGGCATCCTTCTCCTCCTCGTCGTCCCCGTGATCGGGCTGAAGACGGGCCCGCCCTCGATCAGGCAGCTGCCGACCAGCAGCCAGGACCGCAAGGACGCCGAAGAAATCGACAGCGCGGTCGGTCCCGGCTTCGAGTCGCCGTTCATCGTCGTCGCCTCGACGCCGAACGGAACGGTCACCGAGGAACCGCGCTTCGCCGAGCTGACCCGCTGGCAGGAGAAGATCGCCGAAGACCCCGGGGTCCAGGCGGTGATCGGCCCGGCCCAGGTCTCGAAGAGAATCAAACCGCTGCAGGAGTCGACCAAGGAGCTGCTCGACCCGGGCGACGACGGTGGCCAGCTCGGCGAACTGACTCGGCTCGGCCCCCAGCTCGCCGAAGCCGAAAACGGGGTCAGCCAGATCCGCGACGGGCTCTCCGACGCCGCCGCCGGCGCCGGCCTGCTCGGGACCGGCTCCGGGCGTGCTGAAGAGGGCGCCTCGGCGATCGCCGCCGGACTCGAACGCGCCCTGCACGGCGGCGAACGCGCGGTCGCCGCCGTCGACCGCATGGTCGAGGGCTCGGGCGAACTGGCCGACGGCCAGGGCGAAGCCAAAGCCGGCGCCTACTCGATCAAACTCGGCCTCTCCCACCTGCTCAAAGACCTGCGTCCCAACGGCCTCGGCCGCGCCCGCAAGCTGCGCGCGCGCCTCGACGCCGCCGCGGCCACCGACCCCTCGCTCGCACCAGCCGCCAAGGAAGCCCAGGCGCTGGTCGAACACCTGGCGATCAACCGCAACGAAGTGCGAATGCTGCGCGGCGAAGCGCAGCGCCTGCATGGCGGCGAGAACCGGCTGCTGGCCGGCAGCAACAACCTCCACGACGGCGCCCAGCGCCTCGCCGACGCCGCCGGCGGCCTGCCGAACGGGCTCGCCAAACTCAGCTCGGGGGCGGAGCGGCTGGTGATCGGGATCGCCCAGCTGCGCGGCGGCGCCGACGAGCTCGAACGCCAGCTCGCCGACGGCTTCCATCGCTCCTACCCGATCCAGAGCGGTCTGCGCCGCGCCAGCGTCAGGGTCACCGCCGGCGCCGGCGATCTCAATGGCCAAGTCGAGCAGCTCAAACGCAAGTCGCCGGGCCTGTTCGACTCCGGTTACTTCGTCCTCTCGGCGATCGACGGCGCCCCCGCCGACGAACGCCAGAGCGCCGCCTCGGCGATCGACGTCGAAGACGGCGGCCAGGCGGCGGCGGTCCTGGTCATCCCCCGCTACACCTTCAACAGCCCCGGCTCGGTCGCCCTCTACGAGCGCCTGCAGCGGGACGCCGCCGAGCTCGGCGAGGACACCGGCCTCCGCGCCGGGGTCACGGGCGGCGCCGCCCAGCTGGTCGACTTCGACCGCGTCACCCGCGAAGCGCTGCCGATCCTGATCGTCGCGATCACCTTCGTCACCTTCCTGATCATGGTCGTGATCCTCCGTGCCCTGTTGCTGGCGGCGATCGCGGTGATCCTCAACCTCGCCACCGTCGGCGTCGCCTTTGGCGTCCTCACCCTGCTCTTCAACGTCCCGGCCGACTACCCGCTCGGTGGCAACACCTACGTCGACGCGGTCGGCACGATGATGATCTTCGGGATCGTCTTCGGGCTCTCGATCGACTACGCGGTCTTCCTCTTGATGCGGATGCGGGAGGACTACGAGGAGAACGGCGACCACACCCGCGCGATCGCCTTCGGCCTCGAGAAGACCGCCCGCATCATCACCGGCGCCGCGGCGATCATGATGGCCGTCTTCATCGTCTTCGCCGGCGCCCCGCTCGCCACCGTCAGCCAGCTCGGCGTCGGCCTCACGATCGCCGTCATCCTCGACGCGACCGTGATCCGGATCGTCCTCCTGCCCTCGCTGATGCTGCTGCTCGGCGACCGCGTCTGGTGGCTGCCCGGCCCGCTGGCCCGGCTGCTGCCGGAAATCGACCTGCACGGCGCCGAGCCGCAGGTCGGCGAGGCCAGCTGAGCCTTCCAGGGCCCCAGCGGGCTCTGAGAACCCGCCATTTCCCCGCGCCGCGTTCAGTGCGCCTCCCGGCGCACTCGTGCCCATGTTTCGATCCATAAACACGGGCTGTCTTGACAGTCTAGAACGAAGCTGGTCTACTTCTCTGCGTATTGATGTACGAAGTAGTTCAGCCTCAACAGGGACGGGCTGACGGGAAAACAGGGAAACCGAGCCTCGCGGAGCCGCCTAGGGAGCGGCAGGCAGAGGGGCTCAAGGGACAAGGAGAGGGATACGTGAGGACACCGTCCGCATCGGCGCGCGACCTTCGCCAACCGGCTGTCGTCTTCCTTCCCTGGCAGGCGACGCCCACCGAGCAGCGCGAGCGGCAACCGGTTGCCTCAAGGCCCCTCTCCGCCTCGGCGCTCCGGCCCGCTCGCGGCTGCTCCGCCACCCCAACCAACTTCACCTCCCATCTCACAGCACCCGCCAGGGGCCCCAGCGCCCGTGTCGGCCTCATTGATCAGTCACCACGGTCGAGCGCAGGGAACGCCCGGCCGTTATCGACAAGGCCGGCCGGGCTAATCCCGGCGGGCGTTACACAAGGAGAAAGAGACAGATGATCTCTCGGATACGGGAGCGCTTCGGCACGGCCGGTCTGATCGTGTCGGTAATCGCCCTGGTTGCCGCCCTCGCCGGCGGCGCCTACGCGGCATCGGGCGGTTTGAACAGCAAACAGAAAAAAGAAGTCAAAGCCATCGCCAAAAGCTTCCAGGGCACCGGCCCGGCGGGGGCGGCGGGTCCGGCGGGCCCGGCTGGCGCCAACGGGAAAGACGGCACTAACGGGACCAACGGCGCCAACGGCGCTCCAGGCGCTGCGGGAGCCACGGGTGCGGATGGCACCAGCGTCACCGGCACCGCACTCGCCCCCGGCGAAGGCCCTCCAGGTGAAGAATGCGCCGAAGGCGGCGTCGAATACACCTCCGCCAGCGGCGTGGACGTCGTCTGCAACGGTGAAAAAGGCCCGCAGGGCGACGTGGGCCCCACAGGCGACGAAGGGTCGCCTTGGACCCTAGGGGGCACGCTTCCGTCCGAAAAAACCGAGACCGGAGCATGGGCTGCTACGGGGGAAGGGGGCGTGCCGGTCTCCTTCGCGATCCCGCTTGCCAGTGGCTTGGGAGTAAGCGAAGTCCATAAATTCTCCGACGCCGACTTTGCGACGTTCTGCCCGGGAAGCGCCGCCAATCCGCAGGCTGGCGCCGGCAACCTCTGTGTCTACAAAGGAGCAACCTTCGCGGGGGGCACGGTCGCAGCGATTTTCACCACTTCCGCGGTCGGGTTTTCGGAAGAAGGAGCATCGAAATCCGGTGCAGTTCTCTACGTGGTAGGAGGCGGCGGCTGGGGGTCATGGGCGGTGACCGCTCCGTAACCGTAATCACTCAATTGGCCGCCACAACCCGCCCAGGACGCGTTGGCGTCCGGGGTGGGTTGTGGCGGCGCACTCACACTCTCTTGACTCACACCGTGTGCGCACCTCAAATCGACTCTCCGTCACTCCGTATGCACAGCCCTCGAACAGCCCCTCTCACCCCGGCCCTTCTGCTGGCCGTCTGCATGGTGCTCGCTGGCGCGCCCGCAGCGCAGGCGGCGATTACCCACACCTTCGATTCGAGCTTCACCCCGGCCGGGATCGCGGCTCCGACCGCGATTGCCGTCGACGAATCCACCAGCAGTCTCTACGTCCTCGACAAGGACACCGGGACGATCGGCAGGTTCGATGCCTCCGGCACACCGGAGGATTTCTCGGCCCTGGGTGAAAGCACCCTCAGCGTCGGCTGCGCCAGCGAGTGCAACCAGATCGCTGTCGATAACTCCGATGGTCCCAACAACGGCGTCATCTACGTCTCCACCAGCAACCAAGCAGCGCCCAGCCAAAGGAAGGTATACGTCTTCCTGTCGTCCGGGCTCCCGGCCGATCCGGTCGCCAACGTCAGCGGCAGAGCCGAGGCTGGGCGATTCTGCGGGGTCTCCACCGATTCCGCCGGCCACCTCTTCATCGCCCACAACGCCGGGGCGACAGAAGACCTCCTGCCGCGGCCCAGCACCGGCGCCTACGCCGACCGCTACAAGCCGGGCCTTTGGCTGCGTGCCGATGACCCGGCTACGCAGGTCTGGTCGGTTACCGGGACCATGTTCGGCCTCCCGCAGAGCTTCGACGCGTTCAACGCCAGCTGCAGGATGGCTACCGACTCCGACGGGGACGTCTACTTCAGCCAGTACGACTTGATTCAGGCGTTCGGCAACCAGCCGGTCCTGAGGGCCTCCGGCGGCCTTTTCGACGTGCTTCCCGGCGCCTCTTTCGCCACGGTCGACCCGGGGAGCACCTACTTCGCGACCGATCTCTCCAACGACGACGTCTATTTCGACCACGAAGACGAGATCGCCAAGCGCGACGCCGCCGGGACCCTGCGCGAGTCATTCGGCGCCGGGCACCTCGCCAAATCCTACGGTCTCGCCGTTGACGGCAACACCGGAACGGTCTACGCGACCAACTCCGAAGCTGATGAAGTGGCGGTATTCAAAGCCGTTGTGACCCCCGACGTGAGCGCCAGCGCAACCGCCGGCCAGACCACCGCCACGCTCTCGGGAAAAGTCGGAACCGCCACCGCCGGCAGCGTCACCGATTGCAGCTTCGAATACGGAACCACGACCGCCTACGGCGAGCCGCCCCAGAAGTGCACGCCGGACGCCTCGCTCGCCCCCTTCGGCGGCCCCGATCCCCAGATCGTCACCGCCAGCCTGACCGGCCTCGCCAAGGAGACCACCTACCACTACCGGATCACCGCCACCAACGCGAACGGCACCACCAAAGGCCTCGATCAGATCTTCACCACCCACAACGTCGCCGGTGTCGGCACCGATGCCCCGACCGACGTCACCCAAACGACGGCCACCTTGAATGGCCACTTCACAGGCAACGAAGACGCGACCACCTATTTCTTCGAATGGGGCCCGACCGCTCCTGCGTACGGGAACCAGACCGCGGCTTTCCCGGGCGAACCCGCTGGCTCGCCCAGCGGCCACAAAGCGGTCTCGGCCTCGATCACGGGCCTCAGTGTCTATGGGCCGGGGTCGAACCCCTACCACTATCGCCTGGTCGCGACCAACAGCTCTGGTACCACCTACAGCCCCGACCGCGCCTTCTACGCCGCTCCTCCCACCCTGCCGCAGATCAGCGAAACCACCTCTTCGGCGCTGACGCCGACCACGGCCGCGCTCTCGGCTCAGGTCAATCCGGGTAACGGCGACACCTTCTACCTCTTCGAATACGGCACTGACCCCGCCTACGGCTCTGCCACGGCGACCAGCGAATCGATCGGCGACGACGCAACCGATCATCTGGTCAGCGCCAACCTGACCGGCCTCACCCCCGGGACCGTCTACCACTACCGAGCGGTGGCGATCAACTTCGGCGGCGTCGGCCACGGCCCCGATGCGACCTTCACCACGCCGAATGCACCCAGGATCGACTCCAGCGCCGCCTCGGCGATCGGGCAGAGCAGCGCCCACCTCGGTGCGCTGGTCGCCGCCAACGCGAGTCCCACTGCCGTTCACTTCGAGTACGGCACTTCCACGGCCTACGGTCAGAGCACCGCGCCGAATCCGATCGGCGCCGATCTCACCGATCGTGATGCCGGGGCCGACCTGGGCGGCCTCACCCCGGGGACGACATATCACTTCAGGGCGATCGCCGCCAATGGGATCGGTACAGCCACTGGTCTCGATCGAACCTTCACCACGCAGGCGGCTGAGATGCCGAGGCCGGCTCCCGGCACGAAGAAATGCAGGAAGGGGTTCGTCAAGCGCCACGGCAAGTGCGTGAAACGCGAGAACGGCAGACACCACCGAGGCGAGGCCCATCGCCATGGATGAGCGCATGAAGAAACCGCAGGTCGCGCTCGCCGCCGGTTTGCTCGCGGTTGTCTCGCTCATCCTGATGAGCGCGCCGGCCTTGGCGGCGTTCAATCACTCCACCGTCGAAACGACCTTCTCCGCAGGATCGAACTGCAGTGTGCAGGACATCGCGGTGGACGAGGCCAGGGGAATCGTCTACGTCGTCTGCGATCTGCCCAGGACCAACGTCAGCCGCCCGAATCAAGTGATCCGCAAGTTTGACCTCGATGGAACTCCGGTCAACTTCAGCGCCAAAGCGCCCTACATCGGCGGCAACGAAATAACCGAAAGCCCCACCAATCCCGAAGGGATCCTCGGGGAACCGCGCATCGCCGTCGACAACTCCGTCGCCAACAACGGCTATCTCTACGTTGCTCCAGGGAGGGACGGCAGCGACAGCATCGACGTCTTCAAGCCGAGCGGTGAGTGGGCGGATGCCGTCATCTCGGGCGGCGCCCTGAATGCTCCCCGCTTCAGCGATGTCGATGTCGGCCCTGATGGCTCCATCTATGCGATACAGGGGGGGGCCGTGGGGTTCGTTCCTCACGTCACGAAATTCGACAGCTCTCTGCAAGAAAAACTACGCCTCTACACCCTGGAACTTGGCTCGTTCGTTCGCGTGGATTCGACCGGGGCGGTCTGGACGCGGTTCGGCGAATTCCCTCCGAGAGTCAGCAGATACGAGCAGGACCAGTTCACCACGAATCTCGGGGTCGGCTTCGGATCGCCCCCGGCGCTCATCGACAGCGTCGCAGCGACCACCTCCCCGTTCGTCAGCAACCCACTCCTCGAAGCCGCGGGTCTGGGGAATTTCGACGTCGATCTCAGCGACAACGATCTCTACGTCGATCGCGGCACTCGCATCGATACCTACAGCGCAGGAACCGCTGACGAACTGGCGCATCCGAACGCTCCCTCCTTCGGCATCGGGACTTTGTCGGGCTCGCAGGCCATAGCGGTCACCGCGGATCACCACGTCTATGCGTCCAAGGCGGAAGGCACGGTGGTCAGGTTCGGGCCCGGCGACATCGTTCCCGACATCAAGACGCCGCAGCCGGCGGTGGACGACGTCGGCCATAGCTCGGCGATTGTCGGGAGCCGCATCGAATTGGCTGGCGGTACCGACATCAGCAGCTGCCTGGTCCAGTATGGAAAAGACACGACCTACAGCGGTCCCGGGTCAGGGGTTGCCCCGTGCTCGCCCGACCCCGCCGAAAACCCGCCGGGATCGAATTTCGGCGAAGACGAAAACGTCAGCGCGACATTATCGGGCCTAGCCACCGGGACGGCCTACCACTACCGCTTCAAGGCTGGGAACGCAAAAGGCGAAAACGCGGGGATCGATCGCGTGGTCGTACCCGCCTACGTGCTCAAGGTGAAGACGTTCCCGGCAACCGAAATCGACGATCGCAGCGCCAAGCTGCACGGTGCGTTCGATCCCGACGGTTTGGACACCGCCTATCACTTCGAATACGGCGTCGATACCGGCTATGGCCTCAGCACCGCCGAGGTCGACCAGGGTGACGAAGCCGGCGAGGTGACGGTCGACGGCGCACTGGACGAACTGCCCGCCGGCAAGACCTTCCACTACAGGATCGCCGCCAGCAACCAGAACGGGACGACCTACGGACCCGATCAGACCTTCAGGGTGGCTTCCACGCCTGATCTATCCGGGGTACGCGCATCGGACCTCACCGCCACCTCGGCGATCCTGCGCGCCCGCGTCGACCCCACTGGCTACTCCACCAAATACCACTTCGACTACGGCACCACGCCCGAATACGGCCACAGCGTTCCCCTTGAAGAAGAAGGAATCGGCTCGGGCCCCGCATCGGTCGATGTTTCCCAGCCGATCGAGGGCCTCCAGGCCGGTGTCACCTACCACTTTCGCATCGTCGCCACCAACAAATGGGGCTCCAGCTCCAGTTCCGACACGACCTTCGATTTCGCGCCCCCCAGCTGTCCCAACGACCACATTCGCCAGCAGACCGGCAGCAGCTATCTGCCCGACTGCCGCGCTTATGAGCTGGTCTCCCCGGGGGTCGCCGGCTCGGTGCGGCTCTTCCCGAGCCAAGCCGCCTGGGACGGGAGTCACGCTCAGGATCCCTATGGCGCCGGCGATAGCTGGGCGCTCAACACGGGCCTTGCTTCGTCTCCTTCACGCTTCGCTTTCTTCGGCGGCGTCGGCGCGGTCACCGGCCTCGATCCGCCCAACTCCGAACTCGACATGTACATGGCAACCCGCACGATCGCCGGCTGGGTCACGACGCTGCCGGGCGTCACCGGCTCCCAAACGGAACACGGCGGTCGCCACGAGTGCTCGGAGGCAATGGACATGTGCATCGATCACGATGAGGGCCGCAGCGGAATAGCGCCGCCCCAGAGCGCCCCGTATTTGTTCTCGGCCTCAGGTGAGCCGCTCGGCCGCCTGCCGACCAATCTGCAGGCGATTCCCGGCGGCCAGGACTTCACGGGGGCGCAGAGGATGTCGGGTGACTTCAGCCAGTTCGTCTTCTCCTCCACCGACGTCGTCTTCGCCCCGGGGGGCATCGGTGGCGGGCTGGGGTCGGCGTACGACAACGATCTCGCCGATCGCACCGTGGAGATCCTCTCCAAGCTCCCAGGCGGCGGCGATATCCCGCAGGACGGCACCTCGACCCATGCAATCGAGTTCCCCGGGCTTTCGCCCGACGGCAGCCATGTCCTCATGCAAACGCCCGCGTCCAACGGGCCATCGCACCTGTACATGCGGGTGAATCAGTCGGTCACCTACGACGTCTCCCAGGGCGCTGGTGTGACGTTCGTCGGCATGACCCGTGATGGCTCCAAGGTTTTCTTCATCGCCGGGCAGCGGCTCACCGAAGACGACACCGACTCCAGCGCCGACCTCTACATGTGGAGCGAGGGCGGCGGCGTTCCGCAGCTGACTCGAATTTCCAAGGGTAACGGCCGTGGCGACTCCGACGCCTGCACTCCGAGCTGGACCGATGGCTGCGGCGTCGCACCGCTTTCAACCGAACGGGGGCATCCCGACCAGCTTCAGAGCGTTCCCGGCCTCGATGACTTGATCGCCGAGGGCAACGGCGACGTCTACTTCTACTCGCCAGAGCTGCTCGACGGCAGCCGTCCCGCGATCGAGGATCAGCGCAACCTCTACCTGTATCGGAATGGCGCGGTGCACCTGGTGGTGACGCTGGACCACGGCACGGAGATCGACAGGATGCAGATCTCCTCCAATGGCAGCCACGCCGCGATGGTCACCGCCTCGCGGCTGACGTCCTATGACAACCAGGGCTTCAAGCAGATGTACACCTACGACGCCGGCACGGGGTCCATTCGATGCGCCTCATGCAATCCCAGCGGGCTGCCGCCGAACTCTGACGTCGAAGCGAGCCAGGGGGGCCCGTTCATGTCAGACGATGGCCGCGCCTTCTTCGCCACCAAAGACTCGCTTGTGCCGCGCGATGCGGATGGCGAAGTCATCGACGTCTACGAGTACGTCGACGGACGGCCGCAGCTGATCAGCTCCGGAATCGGCTCGCGAGACTTCACCGGCGGCGGCGCAATAATCGGGCTTGGCAGCACCCCGGAGTTCACTGGCCTCGAGGGGGTGAGCGCGAACGGGACCGACGTCTACTTCTCGACCTTTGACACGCTTGTAACGCAGGACCAGAACGGGCCCTACGTCAAGTTCTACGATGCGCGCACCGGCGGAGGCTTCGCCAGCGATACGGCGCTCGCCCCCTGTGTGGCTGCCGATGAGTGCCATGGCCTCGACAGCTCCACGCCGTCACCGCCGGTTATCGGGACCGGCGCGAATCTCGGTGCCGGAGGCAACGCGCAGACGTCGGCGAAGCCCAGCAAGCCCAGGCACAGGAAGCGCGGCAAGGCCAAGCGCCGACACGCTCGCAAGCACACGGGACACCGGCATGGCTGAGGGTCGGCGGATCAACGAGGGGGAGAGACCCGGCATGGCCATGCGATCGGCACTGTTTGCGATTGCCGTCACGCTCGCCACCGTCATCGCGGGACCAATCGGCTCGGCGCGGGCGGTGGCCCCTGGATTCACTCACTTCTCGGTTACCCCCAGCTCCACGCAGGCCGGCGGCCACCCGGATGTCGCCATCGAGCTCAGATGGGTCAACACCTGCGAAGAATCCACGTGCTTCGAGGCGCGAGTGCTGCGGACGCATTTTCCCACCGGCTTCATCGGCAACCCTCACGTCCCGCCCAGGTGCACGCTGACCGAGCTCAGCCTGGGCGCTTGCCCGGTGGATTCGCAGATCGGCGCCTTCGAATTCGATGGAGGAGGGCAAGCTGTCATGTTCCCGGCCTACAACATGGAGACGCGCCCCGACCAGGCTGGGCTGGTTGCGGCGGTCATACCGTTTGTTTCGGCTCCCCTGTTTCTCGACCTTTCGGGCCGAACCGATGGCGACTACGGCCTCGACGCAGTGAGCACTCCATTGCTTCACGTCGGGATCAACAACATCACCTTCCACCTCTGGGGCGTGCCGGCCGACCCCGCGCACGACTACCAGCGCTTCGTCACGCCGCTCGAAGGCTTTGCAGCCTGTCCCTTCCCCACGAAAGGTTGTTCGCCCGGACAGGTGGGTCAAAGTCCGACCTTTGCCTCGGCGAGTGTTCCCCTGGCCCCCTTCATGCAGAGCCCAACCACCTGCGGCGTGCCGCTGTCCTCCGGTGCGGATATCGAATACTACGGCGGCGTCGAAGTCCATGCTGACTCTCCCTGGCCGGCGATGACCGGATGTCAGCAGCTTTCCTTCGACCCGAGCCTGACCGTGAAGCCGACCACGACCCGGGCCGATTCGGCCTCAGGTGTCGACGTCGACCTAACCGTCCCCCAGACCCAGAGCCCGACCACGCCCTCCCCCTCGGAGTTGCGTACGGCCAGGGTGAGCCTTCCCGAGGGCTTCTCGGTCAACCCCAATGCCGCCGACGGCAAGGTCGCCTGCGCCGATGCCGACACCGCGATCGGCACGCTGCTCGGCGCCACCTGTCCTGAGTTCTCCAAGGTGGGAACCCTGACGCTCGACGCCGCCGCGCTGCCGGCGCCGATCCCCGGCGCCCTCTACCTCGGTGAGCCCAAACCCGGCGATCGCTACCGGCTGGTCCTCACCGCCGACGGCTTCGCAACCCACCTGAAGCTGGTGGGTTCGATCCATCTCGACCCGCAGACAGGCCGGTTGACCGTTGAATTTGCCGAATTGCCGCAGCAGACGCTGCAGGAGATGAGCATGCACTTCTTCGGCTCCGAGCGGGGGTTGCTCGCCACCCCGACCCAGTGCGGGAAATACGAGGTACGGGGCGAATTCGTCCCCTGGGACTCGGCCCTGAACACACGGTTCTCCAACAGCGTGGTCACGATCGACTCCGGCCCGAATGGCGCCCCCTGTCCCAACGGCCCCCGTTCTTTCGTCCCCAAGCTCACCGCCGGCACCTCCAACAGCACCGCCGGTATGCACGCCCCCTTCAGCCTGATGCTGAGCCGCGAAGACGGCGAGCAGAACCTCACCGGCCTCAGCGTGAAGACGCCCCCGGGCTTCACCGCCACCCTCAAGGGCACTTCCTACTGCCCCGAGGCGGCGATCGCCGGTCTCGTGATCGGCAGCTACCCCGGCCTTGCCGAGCAGGCCTCCTCGACCTGCCCCGAAGCCAGCCAAATCGGCACCGCCGTGGCGGGAGCGGGTGCGGGCACCCACCCCCTCTACGTGCCCGGCAAGGTCTACCTGGCCGGCCCCTACAAGGGCGCCCCACTCAGCCTGCTCGTGGTGATCCCAGCCGTCTCCGGCCCCTATGACCTCGGCAACGTCGCCGTCCGGGCCGCCCTCAACGTCGATCAGACCACCGCCCAGGTGACCACGGTCTCCGATCCCCTGCCCCAGATCCTCGAAGGCGTCCCCCTCCGCACCCGCTACATCCAGGTCAACCTCGACCGCCCGAACTTCGCGCTGAACCCGACCAACTGCGACCCCTTCGCGGTCAACGCCACCGTCTCCGGTGGCGAAGGCGCGCTGGCCAACCTCTCCTCCCACTTCCAGGTCGCCAACTGCGCCGACCTTCCCTACGGCCCCAAGCTGGCTCTGAAGATGACCGGCGCCACCAAGCGCACCGGCCACCCCGCCCTCACCGCCGCCCTGAGCGCCAAGCCCGGCGAAGCCAACACGAAGCTCGCCCAGGTCACCCTGCCCCACGCCCAGTTCCTCGACACCGCCCACATCAACGCCCCCTGCACGCGGGTGCAGTTCGCCGCCAACGCCTGTCCGGCCAACTCCCAGGTCGGCACCGCCAAGGCGCTGACCCCCCTGCTGGAGGAGCCGCTGGAGGGCCCGGTCTACCTGCGCACCTCCACCCACAACCTGCCCGACCTGGTCGCCGACCTTCGCGGGCGCTTCCACGTCGTCCTGGTCGGCCGCGTCGACACGATCAAGGAAAGGATCCGCTCCAGCTTCGAGACCACTCCCGACGTGCCGGTCACGAGCTTCACCCTCAGCCTCTACGGCGGCCGCAAAGGCCTCCTGGTCAACAGCGAAAACCTCTGCAGGGCGCCGCAGAGGGCATTGGTGCGCCTCGGCGGGCAGAACGGCATCTCGACCAAGCGCAACACGACGATCGCCAACCCCTGCGCGAAGCAGGACAAGCAGGCGCGGGCAAAGCGCCAGGCCGCAGGCCAGCGAAGCGTCAACCGACGACGAGGACGGTGAACCGATGATGGGAACGAGAAGCCTCGCTATCGCGATCCTCACCGCCCTGGCGCTGGGCCTTGCCCTCGCGGCTGGCCCCGCCCAGGGCAAGCTGGTCTACGACTACGTCTACTCCGGCGACTACATCGACGGCAGCGGGTCGGAAAAAGGGCCCTTCCCCTCGGGGCTTGCCGGAGTCGCCTATGACGAGAAAAGCGAACAGCTCCTCGCCGCCGTGGGGGGGAACCCCGGCTACCTGAGCAAGTTCACCAAAGCCGGAGCCGCCGATCCCTTCGGCGCTCCGGGCCTAACCGACACGATCGTCTTCCCCGAGGGGCTGGAGGCAGACACGCAGGTCGCCGTCGACAACTCCGGCGGCCCTCACGACGGCAACGTATACCTCGAGAGCATCAGCTTCGGCGGCGCGACGTCCTACGGCTTCGCCCCCGACGGCACTCCAATCCCCGGATTCAAACAGTTCAGCGCAGGTGCCTGCGGCATCGCCGTCGACCCGCAGGGCGATATCTGGCTGGCGTCGCGCAGCGGCCTCGATGGCCACGGTGAAATCGAAGAGCTCACCCCGGCCGGAGTAAGGACCGGAAAAGTCATCGAGCTCGACTACCGCGCCTGCCGCCCGGCGATCGACACCGAAGGCAACTTCTATCTGACCAAAGCAGGTGAATTCAGCAAAGCCGGCAAGCCGGCCAAGCTCGACCCCACCGGCAAGGAGCTCTATGAGGTCAGCCAGGCCAGCGCCAGCGCCTTCGCACTCGACCCCTCTGACAACGACGTTTTCGTCCTCGAAGGCAACCTCGTCAGCCAGTACGACTCACTCGGCGCCAAGCTCGGCTCCTTCGGCCCCCCCGACCCCGGGCACTCCTTCGCGGGCCTGTCGGGGGTCGGCGGAATCGCTGTCGACCCGGAGACCCACGACGTCTGGGTCACCAACGGCCGCGACTACGGCGGCGGCGTTCGCCACCTCGAGCGCTTCGAACGCTCGGCCCCGATCACCGTCCCGACCGCGACCACCGGGGCGGTCGATCACGCGCTTTCCAGCGCAACCCTGAACGGACTCCTCGACCCCGACGGAGTCGAAACCACCGACTGCCACTTCGACTGGGGTACGACCCAGGCGCTCGGGAAAACCGTGCCCTGCGCGCAGGGACCGTTCACCGGCTCGGGAGATAACCCGGTCTCGGCGCAGATCAATGGGCTGAAAAAGGGCACCGCTTACTACTTCCGCCTCTCCGCCAAGAACGGCAATGAAAGGGTCTCCACCGGAGCCACCAAGAAGTTCATCGCCCAGGCAAAGCCAATCCTGGAAAGCGTCTTCGCCAGTGGAGTCAACACCGACGGCGCCCACCTCAACGCCGAGATCGACCCCAACGGAGGCAACACCACCTACCACTTCATATGGGGAACCGATGAAAGCTATGGAAGCTCCTCGCCGGAGTCGGCGCCCTTCGGCCTGCTCGAAAGCAAAAGCGCCAGCAACGTCATCACCGGCCTTACCCCCGGCACGACCTACCACTACCGCGTCCTCGCCACCAACGAAGCCGGGACGACGACGAGCGAAGATCTCCAGCTCACCACCTACGTGCCCGACCCCGGCACGGACCCCTGCCCCAACTCGGCGGTGCGCCAGCAGACCGGCTCAGCGCTGCTCTTGGACTGCCGCGCCTATGAGCTGGCCTCCGCTGCCGACACCGGGGGCTACGACGTCGAGTCCGACCTGCTCCCCGGCCAGACGCCGCTGATCTCCTCCCCGCGGGCATCCGATCACCTCCTCTACTCCGTTCACTCCGGCCTGATCCCCGGGATCTCCGGCAACCCCACCAACTTCGACCGCGACCCCTACCTGGCCGACCGTGGAGCGAACGGCTGGTCGACCCAGTATGTCGGCCTGCCAGCCAACGGCATGGCCGAGCAGGGCGCCTTCGGCTCGCCCCTGCTGGAAAGCGACTCCAGATTGGATCGGTTCGCCTTCGGCGGCGAAGGCATCTGCAGCCCCTGCTTCGCCGACGGCTCGACCAACATCCCTCTGCGCCAGCCGGACGGAAGCATCGTCCGTGGCATGGCCGGCTCACTCCAGGTGGCCGCCAACCCATCTGGATCCAT
Organism: uncultured Actinomycetes bacterium; assembly: GCA_963699125.1. Lineage (GTDB taxonomy): Bacteria > Actinomycetota > Thermoleophilia > Solirubrobacterales > 70-9 > VAYN01. The sequence continues at coordinate 1,393,498 of OY969417.1, read as the reverse complement.
CGCCAGGCGATTCTCAGCCGATGGCAGCCATCTCGTCTTTGGCACCGCCTCGCAGCTTGAGACGGCGGACAAAGACGGCCTGCTCACGATCTATGACCGCGATCTCATCGCCGGCGTCACCCAGGTCGTCTCGACGCTGCCCAGCGGTGTCACGATCGCCGGTGGGGAAGTCGCCGAGCTGGGCATCTCCGCCGACGGCTCGCGCGTCGTCGTCGGCCAGAGGGTCTCCACCGACGCCGAGGGCAACGACTACTACCACCCGTACATGCACATCGGCGCCAATCCGAAATCGATCGATCTCGCCCCCGCCGCGACCACGACCGGCGTCCTTTTCGACGGCATGACCGCGGGCGGATCCAAGGTCTTCCTGACCACCAAGGACAGGTTGATACCCGCCCAAGACACCGACCAGAGCGCCGACATCTATCTGGCCGAAGTCGACTCCGCCGGCAAACGCACTCTGTCGCTGGTCTCCGTCGGCCAGGGCGGCCCCTCCAACGACGACTCCTGCGAGCCCCCGGGCGTCCCCGACAGCTGGAACGCGGCATCGGGTGATGGCAAATGCGGTGCCCTCGCCTTCGCCGGCGGCGCCGGCCTCGCCTCGGCCAACGGCACCTTCTACTTCCTCTCGCCCGAGCTGCTCGACGGCCCGAGCAAAGGCGAAGCCAACCAAGCCAACCTCTACGTCGTCCGCCCCGGCTCCAAACCCCGCTTCGTCGCCAGCATGGACTCCAGCCTCGGCAAGCCCGGGCCCAAAGTGGGATTGGGCCTGCTGAAAACCTTCGGCTCGTTCCCCAAAAAGGTCTTCATCGCCACCGACAACTCCGGCGGCCCCTCCGACGGCGACGTCTATGTCGCCGACCCGGGGGCGGGAGTGGTGAAGAAGTTCGACTCCTCGGGAAACCCGATCACCTCTTGGGGCGTGGGGGGGGTGCTCGATGGCTCCAAGCCCGAAGTCGAGACGATCAGGATCAACGCGTTTTCGGGAAACTGGAAAGTAGCTCTCGACGGCCAGTCCACCGGCGAACTCCCCTACAACATCGACGCGCAGGAACTGCAGGAAAGGCTCGAAGAACTGCCCAACGTCGACCCTGGCGACGTTGTCGTTACCGGTGGACCGCCGGTTAAAAGCACTCTCCTATACCTCGCCATAACTTTTGGCGGACAGTATTCGGCGGCCAACCTCCCATCGGTAGATGTCACCGACGTGGACCTGAAAGGCAATTCGCAACCGCTTATCTCGGCTTCCAAAGGTCCATTTGGTGATGAAATGAAGGGCATCGCCATCGATCCTACGGGTCATCTCAACGTGATGTCTTACCTTAAAAGAGGCGCCGGCCTTGAAAATGAGTTGCAGATCTCGAGGTTCGCCGACGATGGTAGCTATGTGGACACCCATACGCGCGGAAATGTTTCCCCCGGTGACCTTGGCATTGCCATGGATTCCTTGGGGGAAGATTTTTTCGCCATCGATGATTTTTCCGGATCCGAGAGCCTGCTCAGATTCGAAGTGGAGGACGGCAATAAAAACGTAGTACGGGTGGTGATGAATCCCGAATCTCTCTTTTCCGCCATCGCGTCCGACGCAGCGACGGGAGATCTCTACGTCGCCACCGTCGATGGCAAAATCGAGCTCGTCAGCTTCAACGGCTCTAAGGAAGTAATCGAACCAGGTGGCAAAACCTGCGCCCCTGGTGGATTCGGCGGTAGCGCTGGTTGCCATCCGACTGGCATTTTCGCTGCCGGCCTCGCCGGCCTCGCCGGCCTCGCCGTGGATCCCACCACCCACCACGTCTTCGCCGACCTCGGCAAAGAAGTGGTCGAGCTCGACACCAATGGCGAACAGGTTGGCAACGCGTTCGGGTCCGGCCTACTGAGCGGATCGAATGCCGTCGCCTTCGGGAGATCCGGCGGCCGCGTCTATGCCTCCAACGCAAGCGCCGGCAAAGTCGCGATCTTTGTCCCGGCTCCCACCTCTTGGGCCCCGATCGACAACCCCGCGATCGTCCACGCGGTGAACGACGCCGCAACCCACCACTACGGCGACTTCCAGGTCAGCCCCGACGGTCGCTTCGCCGCCTTCGCCTCGAGCGGGCCTCTGAGCAAAGGCTTCGCCAACCAGGGCCACTCTGAGATCTACCGCTACGTCCCCGACGCCAACGAAGGCGCCGGGGAGCTCGGCTGCGCCTCCTGCGCCCCCACCGGGGCGGGGGCGACCAGCGACACCTTCCTCGCCCCCTACGGCCTCAGCCTCAGCGACGACGGGCGCCTCTTCTTCACCTCAGCCGAGCCGTTCGTGCTCAGGGATACGAATCAGAAGAGGGATGCCTATGAGTGGTCCAGCGGCGCCATCCAGCTGATCTCAACCGGGGCGAGCCCGGAGGATTCAAGCCTGCTTTCGGTAAGCGCCGACGGCGCCGACGCTTACTTCTTCACCCGCCAGACGCTGTCGAGCGAAGACGAAAACGGCAGCGCGGTGAAGATCTATGACGCGCGCGAAGAAGGCGGTTTCCCGCACGACCCCCCGCCCTTCCCCTGCGCGGCATCGGATGAGTGCCACGGAGCTGGCACCCAGGCGCCGTCTCCGCCGAATATCAGCACGGTGACTGGATCCGGTCCCGGCGCCGTGGCGGATGGAAAAAAATGTAAGAAGGGGTTCATCAAGCGCGGGGGGAAGTGCGTAAAGCGTCCCCATCGGCGTCAGAGGGGAAAACATCGCTCGACTAGTCGCCGGGGTGGGCTGAGGTGAGGGCGATTCAGAGCATGATTCGGCGGAGTCTCATCGGCGGCGCGCTGCTGGCCATTCTGGTGACCACGGCGGCTTCCGCCAAACCGACGATCTCGGAATTCAGCGTTGACTCCTCGAGCACACAGGCGGGCGGCCATCCTGACCTCGTCGCGAAATTCAAACTGGCGAGCCCAGGACAGCCCGAGGTCGCCAAGGATCTGATTTTCAACCTTCCCGAGGGTGTCTTCGGCAATCCGGGCGCCATCTACAAATGCCGCTCGGCCGATTTCGCGCTCAACCATTGCGCGCCGGGCGCCCAGGCGGGTCTGGTGCAGCTGATCGCAAACTACAAAGGCGATCCCAACTTCATCCTCGGTACCGCTCCCGTCTACAACATGGAGACGATCAGCGCCGAGGAAACCGCGCGCCTCGCCTTCGTTGCGCCGACCGTGAACATCCCGGTTTCGATTCCGATCGGGGTTCGCAGCGACTCCGACTATGGGTTGCGGCTGAGCGTTTCGGGGATCTCCCAGCAGATCCCGCTGGGGTTCGCGGAGCTCACGATATGGGGCTTCCCGGCCGATGGCGTCCATGACACCCAGAGGTTTCGCCCCGGCGCGCCGGGAGAACCGCCGGGTTGCCCCGGCCTGCTGGATACGGACTGCAACTCGGCGCCCTTCCCCGACGCCGGCCAGATCGTCCGCCCCTTCATCGACAACCCGAGCGCCTGCACGGGCCATCCGTTGCCCGTGACGCTCGATGTGACGAGCTACCAGGACCCGGGCAATCCTTCCCGAGAGAGTGCCGCGTACCCGGAGACGACGGGTTGCGAGAACCAGAAATTCGACCCCGTCCTCAACCTCGGCCTGACCACCACTGAGACGGACTCCCCCTCGGGCCTCGACGTCCAGTTCAAAGCTGACCAGTTCCTGGAGGGTGAAGCCCCCTCTCCATCGACCCTGCGCTCGGCGACGATCACCCTTCCTCAGGGCCTCACGATCAACCCCGACGCCGCCGATGGGCAGAGTGCCTGCGCCGATGCGGATGCTGCCTTCGGCGCCAACCTGCCTGGGAAATGCCCCGACAACTCCAAGATCGGCACCGTGGAGGTCAAAACGCCTGCCCTCGACGACTCGCTGCAGGGCTCGCTCTACTTCGGCGAGCCCAAGCCCGGCGACCAGTACCGGGTCTTCATGATCTTCGACGGCGTCGGCATCCACGCCAAGCTCTTCGCCTCGGTAAAACCCGACCCGCAGACCGGGCAGCTGACGATGAGCGTAGAAGGCCTGCCGCAGGTTCCCTTCGAGGAGTTCGACCTGCACCTGTTCGCCTCTGACCGTGGCCTGCTGGCGACCCCGACCCGTTGCACGATCTATCGGGCGGACTCGACCCTGACGCCATGGAACGCGGCGCTGTCCCCCCAGCACGCCAGCCCGTTCTTCGGTCTCACCTCAGGCTCCAGCGGCACGCAGTGCCCGGGAGAAATACGCCCCTTTCACCCCCGCCTTGTGGCCGGTACCGCCAACCCTCTGGCAGGTGACTTCAGCTCCTTCACCCTGAAGCTCGACCGCGACGACGGCGATCAGTTCCTCGGTGACCTCAACTTCACCATGCCCTACGGCTTCACCGGCGCCCTGCGCGGTATCGGCTACTGCCCGGAGGCGGCGATCGTCGCCGCCTCCCAGGGCTTGGGCAAAGCGGAGCAGGCCAACCCGAGCTGCCCGTCCTCCTCGCAGATCGGCACCACCAACGTCGCCGCCGGCCCCGGTGGCCACCCCTTCCACGCGGTGGGGAGGATGTACATGGCAGGCCCCTTCAAGGGCGCCCCGCTCTCCCTGGTAGCGATCACCCCAGCCCTGGCCGGGCCCTATGACTACGGCGTTGTCGTAGTCAGGGTCGCCCTACACGTCGATGAGCGCACCGCCCGTGTCAGCGCGGTATCGGACACCGTCCCCTCGATTATCGGCGGCGTGCCGATCCGGATGCGCTCGATCCAGGTCAACATCGACCGTGGGCGCTTCACGATCAACCCGACCAACTGCTCCCCATTCACGATCGACTCCCAGGGGATCGGCGACCAGGGCACGGTCACCGGCTTCTCCTCCTATTTCCAGGTGGTCAACTGCGCTCGCCTGCCCTTCAAGCCGAAGATGTCGATCACCCAGCTCGGCTCCCGCAAGCAGACCAAGCGCAGCCGGGATCCGAGCCTTCGCTTCGACCTCAACACCCGAGAAGGTGATGCAAACATCAAATCGGTCGCGGTGACCCTGCCGAAGGCCTTCGCGGTCGACCAGCGCCACCTCGGCAACATCTGCTCCAAGGCGGAGCTGGCAGCCAAACACTGCGAAGGGCGCCAGGCGATCGGCACGGTGGAAACCACCACGCCTCTGCTCGATCAGCCCCTCACCGGCCCCGCCTACGCGGTCTCCGGCTTTGGCGTCCTGCCCCACATCGTCTTCATCCTCGGAGGCCAGGTCACGCTGCTCCCCGAAGCCGAATCCTCTTCGGTCAAAGGCGGGCACCTGAAAACCGTCGTCCCGGTCGTTCCCGATGCCCCGATCGGCCACTTCCGCCTCACCCTCTTCGGCGGCTCCCAGGGCTACCTGACCAACACCGCCAGCCTCTGCTTCGCGCAGACTGCGGTGACGGTCGAATACGCTGCCCAGAACGGCAAGACGCTGACACAGAGGGTGGCGCCGAGGACGGCCTGCTCGAAGGGTCCCAAGCGGGCCAAGCGCCACGGCCGTCATCGCCGCGCGCGGAGATGAGCTAGGAGTCTCGCTTGCGGGCCTGCTGGGGAGCGATTTGAGATGGCCCCGCTCGCCCGCTCCGCACCCGGGCATCCACCATCCCCGGATCGCGCCCGCGCCGCCCTCCGCACTCGCCTTGAATCGCGCCGCACCGAGATCGAGCAGGCGGCCCTGACCCGGGTCTATGCGATCTCCGATCCCGCCGACGTCGCCGATCCCGAATACACCGAGGGCCTGCGCACCGCGGTCTCCGCCGCCCTCGACTACGGCCTCGCCACAGTGGAACGCGGCGAGCAGGGGGCCCCGCCCATCCCGCCGGTGCTGCTGAGTCAGGCTCGAATCGCGGCCCGCAGCGGCGTCAGCCTCGATACCGTCCTGCGCCGCTACTTTGCGGGCTACACCCTGCTCGGCGACTTCTTGATCGAGGAGGCCGAGCAGCATGGCGCTTTGGGCGGAACCGCGCTGAAAAGCCTCCTCCGCGCTCAAGCGGCGCTCTTCGACCGCGTCCTCGCCGCGGTCAGCGAGGAGCACCGGCGCGAGGGGGAGAGTCGCATCGACACCACCGAGCAGCGCCGCGCCGAGCGTGTGAAGAGGCTTCTCGAGGGCGAGCTGGTCGACACATCCGAACTCAACTACGAGCTCGATGCCTGCCATCTCGGCGTGATCGGGGCCGGTCCAACTGCCGCCGAGACCATGCGCGAAATCGCCTCCAGGCTCGACCGGCGTCTCTTGCTCGTCCGTCAGCCCAGGGGCATCGTTTGGGCGTGGTTGGGCTCCAGGCGGAGGCTCGATCCCACTGAGTTGGAGCTCTTCGCTGCCGCCAGCAAACCCGCCCAGCTTGTCCTGGCGATCGGCGAGCCAGGGCACGGGCTCGGCGGCTGGCGCTTCACCCATCGCCAGGCCAGGGCTGCATTGCCGATCGCCCTGCGTGGCGACGCCTCCCACGTTCGCTACGCGGATGTGGCATTGCGCGCCTCGATTCTGCACGACGAAATCCTGACCACCTCGCTTCGGGAGCTCTATCTCGTCCCGTTGGAAGCGGAGAAAGACGGTGGACTGGCGCTCCGGGAGACACTGCGCGCCTACTTCGCGGCGGGACGCAATGCCTCATCTGCGGCATCCGCACTCGGGGTGAGCCGCCAGACGATCGGCAGTCGGTTGCGAACCGTGGAGGAGCGGATCGGTCGCAACCTCGACGGTTGTGCCACCGAGATAGAGATTGCTCTGCAGATGGACGGCCGACACCATGTCTAACTGGATTGCCAGATTGACAAGGCGCCAAGGGCAAAGCGGCTGCGAGGCTCACCGTGGGGTCGGTCGCCGGCCAGACCGGCAGCTCTAGCGGTCACGCGACTCCCCGTCACTGCCTGTAATCCAGCGAAGTAAACGTCCGGCGGTCAACAGCGATCGCCGGAAAAGGGAGGCAAGAGTGAAATACATAAAACACCTGGGCCTGACCGCCGTCATGGCCCTGGCACTTACGGCATTTCTTGGAGTAGCCTCGTCATCGGCTGCAACATTCAACACGGAATCTACTCCCGCTACCATCAGTTCAGAAGGCGGGAGCCACAACTTCACTTTCAATGGCTTTGCCGCGGAATGCTCGAACCCGACCCTCGCAGCAGAAATGAAAGCCAGCAGTACTTCCATATTGATCGCGACGGCAAGCAACGCGTCCTGCGATTGGTCGGGGGAACTGAAATGGAATGGCTGCAAGCCCACCTTTTATCCGGGCACCGAAACCTCCAAAGGATACTTCGGGGGGACCATGAAGATCGGCCCAGCGGGCTGCGGTCCGGTTTCCATCACCAATAAATTCAGTGGAACCTGTGAAGTGACGATCAGTCCCCGGATCGGTCTCCCAGCCACGTACCATAATGTCGGAACCGGGAGCAAACGGACGGTGGAAATTTCTCTCGCCCTTACCGGCCTCACCTACACGGAGAAACACCTCTCAGGTTCTTGTGCAAATGGCACCTTCTCGAACGGCAGTTGGTTCGGCAGCTGGACGGTCAAGTCTTCCAATACCGAAAAAAAACAACAGGGCATCTGGCTGGAAAACGGCCCAGAAGCGGAAGTGCTCTTCGGTATCGCCATCAAGGGCAAAGAATCAAAAGAAGAAGGCGGAGGGCCGAAACTCGTGCCGGAGGAAGTTCCGACGTCGATCAGCGGAAAACAGGTTGAAACCAACAAACTGAAATTCGCTGGTGGGACTGCGGAATGCGGAACGGCTCAGCTGAGCGGGAGTGTCACCGGATCAACGACGACGCTGCCGCTGCAGGCGGAATACTCCGGCTGCACTGCGTCGGGCGGGTTTGCGAGCACGCTGTCGATGAATGGTTGCGAATACGTCGCACATGTCCTCAACAAAGAACCCGCCTGGGGAGGCCTCTATTACTACGGCTCTGCCGACATCAAATGTCCGGCAGGGAAATCGATCGTCATCGTCGCCACGCTTTTCGGCACGACGAAGTGCACGACCACGATCCCCGCGCAGACCGGTCTCGAAGAACTCAGGTTCCATAATGAAGAATCTGGTTCCATTCTGCTGACGTTCAACCTCGGCGGCATCAAATACCAGGAACAGGCGGGCACGGGGTTTGGAGCCTGCGCGAGCGGTGAATACAGCAATGGCACCTATACGGGCACGAGTCTCTTGACGCCGTCGGTGTAATCAGCTGTTTGGCTGAAGTCGATTGACGCCCGTAGCAGGGCACACCCCGGGAGGCGCGAGCGATCGTGCCTCCCGGGGTCGTCGCATCCCCGCTAATCTCCAAAGACAAGCGAGTCTCTACAACCGAGTCTTTATAGGCTCGCCCGGGTTCTTCAGGGAGAACCCGGCTCGCAGGGAAAGCCACCACTTCGGGACGCAAGGAGAGAAGATGCGCCAAGCCGCCACCAGCAAGCGTTCACACCGCCCCAGCCCAGCGATGATCGTCGCGATCATCGCCCTCCTCTGCTCCCTGGGCGGCTCCGCCTACGCCGCCTCCCAGCTCGGCAAGAACACGGTCGGCCCCCGCCAGCTAAAGAAGGCAGCGGTGACCACCGGCAAGATCGCCAACAACGCCGTCAATGGCGCCAAGGTCGCCAAAGGCTCACTCAGCGGCGAGGACATCAACCTCGGCGCCCTCGGCACCGTCCCCAGTGCCACCACCGCCGCCTCCGCCGGCAACGCCTCAACGGTTGGCGGCCACGCCGCCGCCTGTCCCGGGGGAACCACCCTGATCCGCGGCCTCTGCTTTGACTCCGCCTCAAACCCGGTCGCAAACAGCCTCCAGGAGGCCGCCGACGCCTGCGCGGCCAAGGGCGGCTACCTGCCGAGCCCGATGGCGCTCTTCTCGACCCGCTCGGTCCTAAACCTCGGCACCGGGATCGGCCCCGAGCACCAATACACCGACGTCCTCTACGCCGACACCAACGGCGCCAACTACTCGACCGTGACCGTCGACGGCACCGGCAAACTCGTCGAGCAGGAAATCAACCAGCCCTCCCGCTACATCTGCGCCTACGCGCTCGTTCGTTAGGAGCCCAATGAAGATCGCCTCGGCCAAGACCGCACTAGCGGCAGCTCTCACCACCGCCACCGCCCTGCTCTGCCTGATCCCCGCAGCCTCCGCAGAGCAAGACCAAAGCGGGGTCCTGATCGCCTCCTTTCACGGCGGCATCGCCCCGCTGAAGCTGCCCCGCTCCCAGCCGGCCCCGATCTCAGTCCAGATGGGCGGCAAGATCAAGACCACCGACCGCTCCACCCCGCCCAAACTGGAGCGGATCATCTTGGAGATCAACCGGCTCGGGAAGATCTCCACCAAGGGCCTTGCCACCTGCTCACTGGCAAAGCTCGAAGCGGTTTCCGCCGCCGCCGCCAAGCGCCAGTGCAAAAGCGCGGTGATCGGCCACGGCAACGTCACCTCCCGCGTCTCCCTCCCCGGCCAGGGCGCCTTTGCCTCAAACGGCTCCCTCCTAGCCTTCAACGGCACCTACAAAGGCCACACCGCGGTCTTTGCCCAGGTCGAATCGGGCCCGCCCCTGCCGCTCACCTACGTGATCGTCTTCGAAGTGCGCAAGAAGGGCGGCACCTTCGGCACCGAGCTGATCGGCACCCTGCCCCCGATCGCCTCCGAATACGGCTACATCTCCGCCTTTGACCTCTCCCTCGGCGCCTCCTACCGCTACCACGGCAAAAAGCTGAGCTATGCCTCAGCCGCCTGCCCCGCCCCGCAGGGCTTTACCCAGGCGGTCTTCCCCTTCGCCAAGGCGAGCTATGAGTTCGCCGATGGCAAAGTGCTCTCGGCCAAGCTGGTGCGCAACTGCAAGGTGCGGGGCCGCTGATGCGCCGCGCCCTGCTCGCCCTCGCCGCCCTGCTCGCCCTGGTAGCCGCAGTAGCCCAGGCCAACACCGTGCGCGCCGGCAACATCATCGTCAACATCGACGGCGCCGTCACCCCGACCAAGCTGCCCCGCTCCGGCGCCCCGGCCCCGATCACGCTCAAGGTCAAAGGCTCGATTGCGACCGCCGATGGCTCCCACGTCCCCGCCCTGAAAACCCTCGCCCTGCAGTTTGACCGCGCCGGCTCCATCTACACCAAGGGCCTCCCCACCTGCCGCTCCTCCCAGCTGCAGTCGACCCTGACCGCCGCCGCCAAGAAAGCCTGCGGGGATGCCTTGGTCGGCACCGGCCGGGTCTCTGCCGAGATCGCCTTCCCCGAACAGGCCCCCTTTAACGCCTCCGGCCCCCTGCTGATCTTCAACGGCGCGCCCAAGGGCGGCAAACCGGTCCTGATCTTCCACGTCCACGCCAACGTCCCCGCCCCGACCACCTTCGTCACCGAAGGGGTGATCTCCAAGGCTCAGGGCAAATACGGCACCTCGACCCTGATCCAGATCCCCACCATCGTCAGTGGCCAGGGCTCGCTCACCTCCTTCAGCGCAACTATCCACAAAACCTGGACTTTTAAGGGACAGAAAAGGAGCCTGCTCGGGGCCAAGTGCCCGGCCGGGCACCTCTATGCTCACGGCGAATTCCGCTTCGCAGACGCCACCCTGATCGCCGGCGACATCGCCAAGGGCTGCACGCCGGGCTGAGGCAAACCCCAAACCAAGGCAGGTCAGAACCCAATGAGACGAGCACCGCTCCTCCTCCTTTGCGCCGCCGCGCTCAGCGCCGCCTCCCTCGCCGCAGCCGCCGAAGTCACCCGCGACTCCTACAAGGCCGAAGTCGAACCGATCTGCAAGACCAACACCGAGGCCAACGAAAAGATCCTCAAGGGCGTGCGCCAGATGGTCAAGCAGGGCAAGCTAAAACAGGCAGGCGCCCAGTTCACCAAGGCCGCCAAAGCCCTGAAGAAGGCCTACGGCCAGCTCAAGGCCGTGCCCCAACCCCCGGCCGACACCGCCAAACTGGGCAAGTGGCTCGCCTACGTGAAGACCGAGGCCGAGCTGTTTGAATCCGCCGCCAAGGCGTTGAAGGCCAACAACAAGACCAAGGCCCAGACCTACGTGGTCAAGCTCACCCACAACGCCAACCTCGCCAACAACCAGGTCCTGGCCTTCGGCTTTCGCTACTGCAAGCTTGAACCTTCGAAGTTCACTTAGGGCAACCGCCACCGCCCTGGCGCTCGCGCTCGCCCTGGTGGCGGGCGGGTGCGGGGGAGGGGATGAGGGGTCGACGGCGAGCAATCCCGCCAACCGCTACGCGCGCGGCGGCTCCGCCGAAAGCCAGGCCCCCAAGGGCGCCTCGCGCGTCCTGCGCGAAATCTATCGCCAGTTCCCGGCCCCCAAACCCGACTCCGGCGTGAAGGGATCGGCGGCCGCGATCAAGGCGGGGGAGAGGGCCTGCGCTGACAAGACCCCGCTCGAGGTCAAGGAAGCCTTCTACCCGGTCGCGATCGAAGCGGGCGGCCTCGAAGCCGGCAGCGACAAGGCGAAGATGATCGACGACATCGAGACCTACGCGAAGCAGACCTCGCACGACGGCAGCTTCGTCGCCGGCCAGCTCGCCGCCGGCGCCTACGAAGCCACCCTGCCCGAAGCGACGGCCCGCTACGGCTACCAGGGCTGCGTGTACGTGTTGGCCCGTCGCCTGAAGCGCGAACTGGTGCCGAAGGCCGCGCGCTGAGCCGTCACCCCCAGAGGGTGCAGATCGGCGCTGCGACTATTCGCTCACCCAGCTTGATCTGGCGCGGGCCGGTATGCAGGACGACTCCGGCGACGAAGCGCTCGCCGAGCTCGTCGCGCAGCCAGGCCAGGTGCTTGGCGTCTTCAGCGGTGGGCGAAGCGCCCGCCTTGATCTCGATCCCGATCAAGCGCTCCCCGGCCAGCTCGGCGACCAGGTCGATCTCGTGCCGCCCTTGCTCGGTTCGCAGATGGTGGAGGCGGGGCCGCGCTCTGGAGGAAACGATCTCGGGGCGAAGCTGGGCCGCGACGAAGGTGTCGAGCACTCGCCCGAGCAGACCGCCGTCGCGCATGACCCCTTCTTCGTCGATGCCCAGGCCGGCGGTGATCAGGCCGGCATCGATCAGGTAGCGCTTCGGCTGATGGACGAGTCGCTTGAGGCGATTCGAGCGCCAGGCGGGAATCGCTTCGGCCACCAGCAGGCGCTCCAGGAGCCGCTCGTAGGCAGCGGCCGTCGCCTTATTCACCCCAGCCGCGTCGTAGATCTTCTTGTGGTTGGCGACGCCGGCGGAGTTCAGCGCGTAGGCCTCGTAGTACCGGTGCAGGCGCTGGGGATCTCGCCGGTCACCTTCGACCATCTCGACGTCGTGGGTGAGGAGATCGGTCACGTAGCTTTCCAGCCACGCTTGCCGAGGCCGGCCACCGAGCCGCAGGGCCGGATCCGGAAAGCCGCTGCTCAGCGCCAGCTCCACGTAGCCGCGGAGATCGGGGGCCTCTGGGGGGGTCTCGAGGCCATCGCCGGCCGCGAGCCGGTCGAAGAAGGTTGGGCCCCCGAGCCGGCCGAGCTGCTCGCGGACGGTCATCGGATACATGGGCAAACGCACGAGCCGCCCGGTGCCGGGCCAAACCTCGTTCTCCAGCTCAGCCCGCACCGAGCCCGTGAGCAGGAACCGGCCCGGGCGGGGATCGGCATCGACGGCACGCTTCACCGCTCCAAGCACTCCTGGGACGGCCTGCCACTCGTCGAGGAGTACGGGCTCCCGCAGCCCGCGCAAAGCCGCGTCGGGATCGGCCTCGAACGCGGCGGCCTCGGCCGCGCGATCGAGACGAATGGTCGTCGCGGCCCCGCGCTTGCTCGTGGTCGTCTTGCCGGCTGCCCGGGGCCCGATGACCATCAGCGCCGAGAGCTGGGCGAAGAGCTCGTCGAAGAGGGGGTCGACAAGCCTCTTGCGGTAGGACGGCGAACTATCGTTACCCACCTCACGCAGCATAAACTAACCCTTTTACGCAGTCAAGAGCAACCCTTTCACGCGCCACGAGCATTGGATAGTCGCTATGGACCCAGGAGCGCTGCGGGGACGACTCCTATCCCGTCGGCTCGCCGGTAGGCCTCGGCTCCGGTGGTGACGATCAGGGCGTCGAGCAGCTCGCCGCCGATCCGCTCAGCGAGCCAGCGCAGGTGCCGGGTGTCGTGATCCCTGACGTCGCGCGCGAGCTTGACCTCGATCGCCAGGACACGCCCGTCGGCGCGCTCGACGATCAAGTCGATCTCATGCCGGCCGCCGGCGGTGCGCAAGTGCTTGACAGTCGCCTCCGCCGCCTGGGCGTAGGTGCGCAAGGACAGGGTCACTAATGACTCGAACAGGGCGCCGAGCAGCGTCCCGTCGCGGGGGACCGGTGGTCCGACCTCCCCTCCATCAAGCAGAGCCTCGGTGCCGACGCCGAGCAGGCGCGCGGCCAGGGCCGGGTCGGCGAATTGGTGCTTTGGCGGAGACGAGAGGCGGGAGATCCGGTTGCGGGTCGGCAGCCAGGCTTCGACCGGATCGAGGATCCAAAGCCGCTCGAGCACGTCACGATAGGGAAGCGTCGTGGTCTTCGCCGGCTTCTCGCCGTGGCCACCGGTGGCGGCGTCGCGAATCGTCTCGAACGACGCGGCGCTCGACGTCGCCGCCGCGTAGGCGGTCATCCAGCGCCGCAGCGCAGCGGGGTCCCGGACGTTGTGGCCGAGCTCCTCGAAATCGCGGTCGACGATGCGGGCGAGGTAGCCGTCGAGCTGACCGCGAAGCGCGCGGCCAGACAGTGGCCGCAGGCCGGGGAAGCCCGATGACACGATCTCGTTCACGTAGTCCTCGAGCCCGGTTGAGCAGGTGCCGGAAAGTGGCCGCCGCCCTCCCGCCAGCAGTTCCGAGACGCTGACGGTTGGTGGAGCCAGGCCACGCTCGGAGAGGGCCAGCGGCCGCATCCGCACGCTAAGGATCCGCGCCGCGCCGGAATGCTTGCCTCGCTGGAGGGATCGCGAGGAGCCGGTCAGCAGGAATCTCCCCGGTTCGGCACCCGCGTCGACGGCGCGCCGCACCAGGTCCCAGGACTCCGGCACGTACTGCCACTCGTCGATCAGCACCGGCGGTGGCCCATCGAGTAGCCGCGTCGGGTCAGCGACGGCGATGCTGCGCTGGGCGGGATCGTCGAGCTCGCGCACGCTTGCGGCCCGCCGCACCGCGGTCGCGGTCTTGCCGACACCCTTGGCCCCCTCGATCGCCAGGGCGGCGACCGACCGCATTAGCTCATCCAGCTCGGTATCCAGAACGCGAGGCGTGTAGGAGTCTGCCTCCATGTATCGTAGACTACCAAAATGTAGGTTCCTACACTCCCAATAGGAGGGCTTCTACGATACTAAATGGCCAACGACGAGCCTCTCAACGCTCGCTCCCGGCGCCGACCCGTCGCATCTCCGCGGTTGCCGCGGTCGGTCCGACGTAGGGGACGAGCATCGCGAAGAGGAGGTCGGGCAGGAGGTCGGGGAGTTGGTCGGCGCGGCCGGCCAGCAGCTCGTCGAAGATCAGGCCCGCGACCGCTCCCGCAGACATCAGGGAGATGTGTTTGGGAAGCTCGACGCCGTTGCTCAGCTCCTTGCCGTCTTCGAGGAACTCGGTGAACCTCGCGATCGTGTCCCAGTGCCGCTGGCGGGCATCGGCGCCGGCCGCTGCGACCTCGACCATTGCTGTTCGCGCCAGCGCCGGGTCGACGGCGAAGATGCTGAGGATCGTCGCCAGGCCGCGGCGCATCCGGTCGAGCCAGGGCCCCTCCGCGTCGCAGCTGGAGGTGACCTCGAGGAAGATCTGCTCGACCACCATGTCGTAGGCGGCGAGGAAGCAGTCGTGCTTGTCGTCGAAGTACTTGTAGAAGGTGGCGCGGGAGCTGCCCGCCTCCTCGATCACGTCGGCCACCGAGGTCTCCCGGAACCCTTTCGCGCCGACGACGCGAACCATCGCCTCGAGGATCAACTGCCGCCGTGAAATGGTTGTCACCATGCCGCCCTAGAGAAGTAAACGTTCTAGTACTTGGACTATAGCGCGATGTGTACGACAACGTTTATCAAGAGGATTTGCTCTATTTTTGGGCGGGTGAATCGAGCACGCCATGGGCAGGGCCGCCAAGCTCACGTCCTCGTCGAGGCCAGGATCTGCCCGACTACAGGGCTTGTCGGGTGAGTAGGCGGCAACGATCTGGCCCATTGCGTCCGCCAGCGAAAGCTCCATCGCCGCCTGCAGGCGGCTCTCCTTGTCCTCGAACAGCTCGAAGTAGGTCTCGTGCGAGACCCCCGCTGACTCGACATCGGTGATCGTCGTCGCCCTGTAGCCCTTGCGCGCCACGCTCTCGGCCAGCGCCACCAGGATCCGCTCCCGTGGTGAATCGGCAAGCACCGGCTCCACCAGGTTGCCTCGCCCGATCGGCAGCCGCTCCTTGGTCAGCAGATCGGCCAGATCCGTCTTGGAGTCGAAGGGCTTGGGATCCTGATGCGACATGATTTGGGGTAGACAACCGTGTTTCGCAAGACAGAAGTGTACAGCTATTTGCCCTATCTGTGGAACACACAGTACCCATGAGGTACTCGATGTACGAGCTACCAGTTCGACTCGGAGTGGGTCTCGGCGCTCTGTCGCGCACCACTCATTGTGCCCGGCTCCAGGCCTTTCTTTTCCTCGCCGGGTTTGGGCATGCACGTCCGTCGCAGCCTCGCTAAAGTCAAAGACAAGCGAGTCTTTTTAAGCTCGCCCGGGTTCTTCAGGGAGAACCCGGCTCGCAGGGAGTAGCCACCACCGAGGGACGCAAGGAGAGAAGATGCCCCGCAACGCCAGCAAGCCTTCACACCGCCCCAGCCCAGCGATGATCGTCGCGATCATCGCCCTCCTCTGCTCCCTGGCAGGCTCCGCCTACGCCGCCTCCCAGCTCGGCAAGAACACGGTCGGCCCGCGCCAGCTGAAGAAGGCAGCGGTCACCACCGGCAAGATCGCCAACAACGCCGTCAATGGCGCCAAGGTCGCCAAAGGCTCACTCACCGGCGAGGACATCAACCTCGGCGCCCTCGGCACCGTCCCCAGTGCCACCACCGCTGCCTCCGCGGGCAACGCCAACACCGTAGGCGGCCACGCCGCCTCCTGTCCCCCGGGAACCACCCTGATCCGCGGCCTCTGCTTTGACTCCGCCTCCAACCCGGTCGCAAACAGCCTCCAAGAGGCCGCCGATGCCTGCGCGGCCAAGGGCGGCTACCTGCCGACCCCGATGGCGCTCTTCTCGACCCGCTCCGTCTTAAACCTCGGCACCGGGATCGGCCCCGAGCACCAATACACCGACGTCCTCTACGCCGACACCAACGGCGCCAGCTACTCGACCGTGACGATCGATGGCACCGGCAAAATCGTCGAGCAGGAAATCAACCAGCCCTCCCGCTACATCTGCGCCTACGCGCTTCTTCGTTAGGAGGCGAAGATGAAGACCACCTCGGCCAAGACCGCACTCGCGGGCGCCCTCGCCACCGCCCTCTCCGCCACCGCCCTGCTCGGCGTCGCCTCCGCAGAGCAGGACCAAAGCGGCGTCCTGATCGCCTCCTTTCACGGCGGCATCGCCCCGCAGAAGCTGCCCAGATCAGAGCCGGCTCCGATCTCAGTCCAGATGGGCGGCAAGATCAAGACCACCGACCGCTCCACCCCGCCCAAGCTGGAGCGGATCGTCTTGGAGATCAACCGGCTCGGGGTGATCTCGACCAAGGGCCTTCCCACCTGCTCTTTGTCAAAGCTCGAAGCGGTCAGCGCCGCCACCGCCAAGCGCCAGTGCAAGGCCGCCCAGGTCGGCCACGGCAACGTCACCTCCCGGGTCAGCCTGCCCGGCCAGGGCGCCTTTGCCTCAAACGGCTCCCTCCTGGCCTTCAACGGCGCCTTCAAAGGCCACCAGGCGGTCTTCGCCCAGGTCGAATCGGGGCCGCCCCTGCCGCTCACCTACGTGATCGTCTTCGAGGTCAAAAAGAAGGGCGGCACCTTCGGCACCGAGCTGATCGGCACCCTGCCCCCGATCGCCTCCGAATACGGCTACATCTCCGCCTTCGACCTCTCCCTCGGCGCCTCCTACCGCTACCACGGCAAAAAGCTGAGCTACGCCTCGGCCGCCTGCCCGGCTCCACAGGGCTTCCCCGGCGCGACCTTCCCCTTCGCCAAGGCGAGCTATGAGTTCGCTGATGGCAAAGTGCTCTCGGCCAAGCTGGTGCGCAGCTGCAAGGTGAGGGGCCGCTGATGCGCCGCGCCCTGCTCGCCCTCGCCGCCCTGCTCGCCCTGGTAGCCGCAGTAGCCCAGGCCAACACCGTGCGCGCCGGCAACATCATCGTCAACATCGACGGCGCCGTCACCCCGACCAAGCTGCCCCGCTCCGGCGCCCCGGCCCCGATCACGCTCAAGGTCAAAGGCTCGATTGCGACCGCCGATGGCTCCCACGTCCCCGCCCTGAAAACCCTCGCCCTGCAGTTTGACCGCGCCGGCTCCATCTACACCAAGGGCCTGCCCACCTGCCGCTCCTCCCAGCTGCAGTCGACCCTCACCGCCGCCGCCAAGAAAGCCTGCGGCAAAGCATTGGTCGGCACCGGCCGGGTCTCTGCCGAGATCGCCTTCCCCGAACAGGCCCCCTTTAACGCCTCCGGCCCGCTCCTCATCTTCAACGGCGCTCCCAAGGGCGGCAAGCCGGTCCTGATCTTCCACGTCCACGCCAACGTCCCCGCCCCGACCACCTTCGTCACCGAAGGGGTGATCTCCAAGGCTCAGGGCAAATACGGCACCTCGACCCTGATCCAGATCCCCACCATCGTCAGTGGCCAGGGCTCGCTCACCTCCTTTAGCGCAACTATCCACAAAACCTGGACTTTTAAGGGACAGAAAAGGAGCCTGCTCGGGGCCAAGTGCCCGGCCGGGCACCTCTATGCTCACGGCGAATTCCGCTTCGCAGACGCCACCCTGATCGCCGGCGACATCGCCAAGGGCTGCACGCCGGGCTGAGGCAAACCCCAAACCAAGGCAGGTCAGAACCCAATGAGACGAGCACCGCTCCTCCTCCTTTGCGCCGCCGCGCTCAGCGCCGCCTCCCTCGCTTCTGCCACCGAAGTCACCCGCGACTCCTACAAGGCCGAAGTCGAACCGATCTGCAAGACCAACACCGAGGCCAACGAAAAGATCCTCAAGGGCGTGCGCCAGCTGGTCAAGGCGGGCAAGCTAAAGGCGGCAGGCGCCCAGTTCACCAAGGCCGCCAAGGCCTTAAAGCAGGCCTACAACCAGCTCAAGGCCGTCCCCCAACCGCCGGCCGATACCGCCAAACTGGGCAAGTGGCTCGCCTACGTGAAGACCGAGGCCGAGCTGTTTGAAAAAGCAGCCGCCGCGCTGAAGGCAAACAACAAGACCAAAGCCCAGACCTACGTGGTCAAGCTCACCCACAACGCCAACCTCGCCAACAACCAGGTGCTGGCCTTCGGCTTTCGCTACTGCAAGCTTGAACCTTCGAAGTTCACTTAGGGCAACCGCCACCGCCCTGGCGCTCGCGCTCGCCCTGGTGGCGGGCGGGTGCGGGGGAGGGGATGAGGGGTCGACGGGTGCGGCGGCTACCCAGGGCACCGCGCCGGCGACCCAGACCCAGGCTCAGCCCGCCAAGCCACCGCCGGCCGATGCCGGTGGGGGAGGCGACTCCGGCCAGGGCCAATCGGGTGGTTCCAACAAGGCCCAGCCATCGATCCCCGAAGAAGAAGCGCAGACGAGCGACAAGAGCATCCAGGAATACGGCAGTGAAGTCACCGGTGATGAGGCTGATGCCGTCACCGAAGCGATGGGCACTTTCCTGGCCGCTATGGCCAGCCGGGACTTTGCCAGGGTCTGCGCCGGCCTCACCGTCGCCAGCCGCCAGCAACTGCAGCAGTTCGCGAACGCGCAGAGCGGTCCCAGGGGCTGCTCTGGGATGTTGGCGAGAATCCTGATCCCCGCCATCTCCGCCGAAGCCAAGAAGGCGATCAACGCCACGATCAGCCGAGTGCGGGTTGGGGACGGCAACGCCTTCGTCCTCTTCAGGCCCGACGGCGGCAAGCTCAGCTACTTCGTGATGAAAGAAGAAGACGGGACCTGGAAGGCGATCGGTCTGTCGCCGGGGACCCCGTTCGTCCCCTGAGTTCCCCTAAGATCGATGGGCGGGAACCCGCCCGGATAGCTCAGTTGGTAGAGCACTTCCATGGTAAGGAAGGGGTCACGAGTTCGAGTCTCGTTCCGGGCTTCTGAGGATCTGGCGACCCGCTGCTCTGAGGACGCGCCGCCGCCGGCCCGCCGCAGACTGGCGTACGATCTACCTGAATGGCAACGCCGCGAAAGAAGCCGCTTCTGGCGCCGGGAAACGAGGCCGAGTGGGCTGAGCTAAATCGTGAGAAGCGGGAATACCACCATCGGACCACGCGAGCGCTGACGCCCTCCGAGCGCATCGCGCAAGGCCAGAAGCTGTCCCAGCAGGCCGTCGAACTGCTGGCCTCTGTAATCCGGGGGGGACATGTCCCAGGACGAGCCTTCTGGTCCTGACCTCGACGGGGTCGTCGCCGACGCCAACGCGGTCGGGCTTCCGTATGTCGTGATCGGCGGCTTCAGCGTCATCGCCAACGGCTTCCTGCGGGCGACCAAGGACTCCGACACCGTCGCTACTCATGCCATCGACGCCGAAGTCGGAGGGGAACCCGCGCGTGTCGCCAGCCTCCGCAGCATCGTCGGCTTCAAGCGCCTTGCCGGTCGGCCTCAGGACCGGCGCGATCTGGAAGAGCTGGAAGCCTTTCACGGCGAACTGCCGATCGAGTCGATCCCCGGCCTTGACGACGCCTGATCACCGTTTCCAAGGCCAAATCGCTGCCCGGCTGAGTAGTTCAGAACCCCCGCTGGCGCGACCCGTTGCGTTGACCCTCAGGCCGGCTGCTGCAACGAGCTGGCGAGGAGCCGTGGCGCGCTCGCGGCAAGCATCTCGCCGAGCCCGATCGAGCGGCTGCCGAAGGCGTGCAGAGTGTCGGCCAGGCGCTGATCGCGGGCTGCCCTGGAGAAAGCGAGCCGTTCGAGGCGGCCGAAGGGCTGGCCGGGCGAGTAGTCGCAGATCGCGCGGATGTGGCCGGCCAGGGCACGTCGGTGGCGGCGGCGGTAGCGGCGCAGCGCCGGTCGGAGCGGCTCATCGTCCCGCAGCGCCGGGGTGACGGCGTCGGCGAGGCGCACGGCGCCCTCGAAGGCCCAGCCGCAGCCGACGCCGGCGAGCGGGTCGGCCGCCAGCGCTGCGTCGCCGACCAGGGCCAGCCCGTCCCGTGCCGGCCGGTGGCTGACGTTGGGCATCGAGATCTTGCCGAACAGGGGAGAGGCGATGCGCGCTTCGGCGAGCGGCGGCGGTTCGGGCAGTGCCGCGACGAACTCCTCGAAGGCGCCGGGAAGGTCGCGCTTGAAGTGGGGAAGCCGGTCCATCGTCGGCATCGCGGTGTAGATCGTCAGGCCACAGTCGGTTGGGAACTCGGCCCCCCAGTCGGGGTCCATCATCCAGGTCCGCGAGACGCCGCGGTCGGGTCGCGGGTCCTCGAAGTAGGCGGCGTAGCAGAACCGCCCGTGGGCGGACTCGCGGCGGGGTAGGGCAGCCAGCTCGGCGATCGTCGAGTTCCGCCCGTCGGCGCCGACGACGAGCTTCGCGTCGATGCTGCGCTCGTCGCCCTCCGGTGAGCGGAACCTCACCCCGCCGATCCGGCTGCCCTCGTGGCGGAGTCCGTCGGCGGTCCAGCCGAGCATCGACTCGACTCCTGGCGTATTGGCGGCGATCTCCCGCACCAGCGGGTCCATCACTTCGCGGCGCAGGTTGAGGCCGGCCGGCAGGCCCGCCTCCGGCGACTGCCTGATCCAGCCCCATCGCGTCCAGATGTCGATGCGGGTACCGATCGCGCCGGCCGTGCGGAGCGGCTCGAGCAGGCCGAGTCGCTCCAGCGCGGGCAGCGCCGAGGGCTGGATGAAGTGGCCGCAGATGCGCTTGAACGCGGCCGGATCGGGGCGCCGGTCGACCAGGGCGACGCGCAGGCCCGCGCGCCCGAGCATGATCGCGGTCGAGCAGCCGGCGAGGCTGGCGCCGACGACCACGACGTCCCAGCGCTCTGCGCGCGGCGGGCCATGGTGCGTCGCTGTCATTATTGACCACCCTTCACTCGGAACAGTGTCCAAAGAACCATACAGAATGAATGATCATGATGAGATCCGGCTCAGCGGCACCTCCTTCGCCGTGCTCGGCCTGGTCAAGCTGCTCGGCGAGGCGACCCCGTACGAGCTGAAGGCCGCGCTCGAGGCCTCGGTCGCGAACTTCTGGCCGGTCCCGCACACGACCTTCTACGTCGAGCCGGCCCGCCTCGCCGAGGCCGGCTACCTGACCGAGGAGCAGGAAGAGGGGGGGAGGCGGCGCAAGCGCTACCGCCTCACCGAGCGCGGCGCCGAGGCGCTGGCGAAGTGGGTCGGCACCTTCCGCTTCAAGCCGCCCGAGCAGCGGGACGAGCAGGTGCTGAAAATCTTTCTCGGCGCCGATCCGGCGCCGCTGATGGATGCGCGCCTGGAATGGCACCTCGCCAAGCTCGCCGAGCTGGAGGGCTACCTCGCCGCCGTGCGGGTTGCCGGGGAGGCCGAGGGCTTCGACTCCGAGGGGGCGGAACGGGCGCTGGTCGGCGGTGTCTTCTACCACCGCACCTTCGCCGAGGCGCTCGAGCGGGTGCTCCACGATGGACCGGAGGGGCTGGAGGGGTAGTCCCTCGATAGCTTCCTGAGCTCGAAGTATTACGGGGCCATAGGCACAGCAAAGCTTCGAGAAACCCGAGCTAGACGACGGACAGCTCCGCTGCCCAGGTCCGCTCGAGGAAGTCCGAGAGCTCGCCGGTGAGGCGCTTGGGGCGCAGTCGCCACTCGAGGATCGAGGTCGCCTCGACCAGCTCCGCGTTCGGTAGCTCATCGGCCAGCATCCCCGAGTCGCTGAACGGGTGCAGGGGATCACGCGGGTGACCGACGATCAGCGCCGGCTGCTCGATCCCGCGGCGCAACTCCCGGTGCGGTGCGGTCTCGCCCAGCAGCAGCCCCTCCAGCACCGCCAGCGACGGTCCCGGCCGCTGGCGCATCCAGTCGAGCCCGATATCGAGGAGATAGTGGGTGCGGGGGAGGCCCGAGGTCAGCCGCGAGACCAGCTCGAAGGCGGGCCGGCCGAAGCGCAGCCCGAGCATGATCGGGGTGAAGGTGCCGGCGACCGCCGAGAGCGCGTTGTCGAGCACCGGCATCTCGACGAACAGGCCGCGGACCCGGTCGGGGTGGCGGACCGCCAGCTCGAGGGCGACGTTGGCGCCGAGCGAGGTTCCTCCCACCACCGCGGAGGCGAGCCCGAGGTGGTCGAGCAGCGCCACCACCTGGCGCGCGAAGAGCGGCATCGAGTAGAGCCGCAGGTCCTCGGGGCGGTCGGAGCGCCCGTGGCCGAGTAAATCGACGCAGATCACGCGGTTGCCGCGCCGGGCCAGGGCCGGCGCCAGCGGTTCGTACATCCGCCGGTTCATCAGCAGGCCGTGGATGAGGACGATCGCGCGATCGTCCTCGCCGTAGCTGTCGTATTCGATCAGGTGGCCCTCGTAGCGGAACGCGCCCATCGACTCAGCCTAGCCCAGCTCGAGCAGGCCGACGACGGCCTCGGCGAGGCGCTGGCCGCGCCGGGTCAGCGTGTACTCGGCGTGGGGGGGACGGCCGGCGACGAGCCGGCGCTCGACGATCCCCGCGGCCTCGAGCTGCTCCAGCCGCTCCGACAGCGTCGTCGGCGAGACCCCCGGCAGCGACTGGCGGAACTCGTTGAAGCGGGCGGCACCGCTGAAGCAGGCGTAGATCGTCGCCATCGTCCAGCGCCGCTCGAGCAGGCCGGCGGCCGCCCGCAGCTCCGATGGCACCGGTGAGCAGCTACGGCAGCGCGGCGACATCGACCCCCTTCTCGACCGGCTCCAGCGCCTCCTCGATGACCTCCTCGACGCTCATCACCGGGTGGAAGGTCATCTCCCCGCGCACCTCCTCGGGCACCTCGGCGAGGTCGCCGCGGTTGCGCTCGGGCAGGATCACCTCGGTCAGCCCCGCCGCGTGGGCGGCCAGCACCTTCTGCTTGAGGCCGCCGATCGGCAGCACCCGCCCCTGCAGGGTGACCTCGCCGGTCATCCCAACGGTGTGCTTGACCGGCCGCCCGCTCAGCAGCGAGACCAGCGCCGTGGTCATCGCCGTGCCGGCGCTGGGACCGTCCTTGGGGATCGCCCCGGCCGGAACGTGGAGGTGGAACTCGCGGTTGAAGCGGGCGGGGTCGATCCCGAGCTGCTCGCTGTGGGAGCGGACGTAGGAGAGGGCGATCCGCGCCGACTCCTTCATCACGTCGCCGAGCTGCCCGGTCAGCACCAGTCCTTTATCCCCCTCCATCGCGGTCGCCTCGATGAAGAGGACGTCGCCGCCGGCGCCGGTGACCGCGAGCCCGGTCGCGACACCGGGGATCGCCGTGCGCTCGACCGACTCCTGGAAGAAGCGCTGGCGGCCGAGCGAGTCGTGGACGGCGTCGGCGTCGAGGACGATCGGCGCCTCGGCGTCGCCGGCGGCGATCCGCGTCGCCGCCCCGCGCAGCAGCTTGCCCAGCTCGCGCTCGAGCTGGCGCACCCCGGCCTCGCGGGTGTACTCCGCGATGACCCCGCGCAGGACCTCGTCGCCCACCTCCACCTCGCCGTCCTCGAGCCCGTTGCGCTGCAGTTGCCGCGGCAGCAGGTAGCCGCGGGCGATCGCCAGCTTCTCCTCGGTCGTGTAGCCGTCGAAGGCGATCGTCTCCATCCGGTCCAGCAGCGCCGCCGGGATCGTGTCGGTCAGGTTCGCGGTGGCGAGGAAGACGACCTCGGAGAGGTCGACCTCGACGTCGAGGTAGTGGTCGCGGAAGGAGTGGTTCTGGGCCGGGTCGAGCACCTCCAGCAGCGCCGCCGAGGGGTCGCCGCGCCAGTCGGCGCCGACCTTGTCTACCTCGTCGAGCAGGATCACCGGGTTCATCGTGCCGGCGTCGCGCAGGGCGCGGACGATCCGCCCCGGCAGGGCGCCGATGTAGGTGCGGCGGTGGCCGCGGATCTCGGCCTCGTCGTGGAGGCCGCCGAGTGAGATGCGGACGAACTCGCGCCCCAGGGCGCGGGCGATCGACTCGCCGATCGAGGTCTTGCCGGTCCCGGGCGGGCCGACCAGGGTGAGGATCGCGCCGTTGGCGCGGCTGTCCTCCTCGTCCTTGCCACGCTCCTGGCGCAGCTTGCGGACGGCGATGAACTCGGTGATCCGCCGCTTCACGTCCTCCAGCCCAGCGTGGTCGGCGTCGAGCACTTCGCGCGTGTGCCCGGGGTCGAGACGCTCCTCGGAGCGACGGGACCACGGCACCGCGATCAGCCAGTCGAGGTAGCTGCGGATCATCGAGGACTCCGGCGACTGCTCGCCCTGGCGCTCGAGCCTGCGCAGCTCGCGCTCGGCCTGCTCGGCGACCGCCTCAGGCATCCCGGCCTCGGCGATCTTGCGCTCGTACTCGTCGATCAGGCTGCCCTCGTCCTCACCCAGCTCCCTGCGGATCGACTCCATCTGTTTGCGCAGGAAGTAGTCGCGCTGCTGCTTCTGGGCGCCGGACTCGACGTCGTCGCGGATCTTGCTGCGCACCTGCAGCTCCGCCAGCCGCTCGCGCTGCAGCTCGACCGCAACCGCGAGCCGCTCGCTGACGTCGAGGGTGTCGAGCAGCCGCAGCTTCTGCTCGGCGCCGATTTCGGGGCTGAGCCCGGCCGTGTCGGCGAGCGCGCCGGGCTCCTCGACCGAGCGCAGGAAGGCCGAGACGCGCCCGTCGTCGCCGCGCAGCTCGAGGATCTCCTCGACCACGGCACGGTACTCGCGGGCCAGCTCGCGCGTGTGCTCGTCGTCGGGATGGCCGTCGTGGAACTCCTGCACCTCGATGCGCAGGGAGTCGGGGTCGTGCTCGCCGGCGACGGCGGCCCCGGCAAGCCCGCGGTGCAGCCCGAGCACGGTCGCCACCGCCGCCCCGCGACGCGAGCGGCCGCGCTCGAGCACCTCGGCGACGACGCCGACGCGGCCGAACTCGTCGTCCTCGCGGGGCAGCAGGAAGACCCGCTCCTCCTCGCCGACGTCGATCGGCAGGGTGGCGGTGACGGTGGGGAAGACGATCGCCTCATCGAGCGGGATCAGGAGATAGGTCATGATCAAGTCCACTTTCTGTAGCTAGTCCTCAAAAAGGATAGCGCCTGAGCGGCGCGGACCGTTCGAGACGCATCAAGCGGGCGGGTATGGTCCGCGCCGTGGAACGCGCGCTCAGAACGCATGAATTCGACCTCCTGATCTCGGACATCGCCCCTCTGGTCACGGACGGGCAGAGCTGCTCAGCCTGGTCAAAGAGCTCGTCACCGAGCCCAGCCGGGCCGGCCAGTCGAGCCAGGACGAGACCGAGCGCGAGTCGCCCTCGGTGTCGTCCAGCTGACCCGGCGCCTTCTGCTCAGCCGAGCAGCTTGGCCTTCTGAGCCGCGAACTCCTCCTCGGTGAGGATGCCCTGGCTTTTCAGCTCACCCAGCTCCTTGAGCTGGTCGATCACCGACTCGCCCGCGGCCGGCGCCACCGGCTGCTGGGGCGTCCCCTCGGCTTCCTGCTGCGCCCAGCGCTCGCCCTGGCGGCGCGAGACGCGGTTGCTGACCGTGGTGGCGGTACCGGCGATGACGGCGGTTCGGGCGACACCTCGAAGTAGTCCCGGCATGCTCTCTCCTTGCGCTCAGGCGGCCTCGGCCGCGTCGAGGGCGGCGAGGAAGGCTTGGATCGGGATGCGGCCGCTGGCGACCAGCTGACCGCCGGACTTGCGCACCGCGGTCGCGAACGGGGCGGCCCAGCGGTTCTCGAAGACGAGCAGCGCCGCCGAGGTGCCCGGCTCCAGGGCGCCGCCGGCCTCCTCGATGTCCGCCTCTGAGAGCAGCCCAGAGGCGGCACCCTCGAAAACCGTCAGCTCCGCGACCTCGCCGCCGACGTCGGCGACCTCGAGGCCGGCGACGGAGCCGTCCTCGGCCTTGGCGATGAAGGCGAGGTCGAGGATGCGGATCAGGCCGCGGTCGACCAGCTCCACCAGGTGGGGTGCGACCTCGCCGTTCGGCTGGCGCCCCGGCCACTCGACCAGGATGTAGTCGATCGGACCCATCTCGTCGAGCTCGTCCACGCCTGGCACGATAGCGTGGCCGCCATGGAAAAGAGATCGAGGGCCGACGACGCCGCGCTGCTCTACGGCAACCGCTTCCTCACCGAGGACGCGCCGGACGCCGCGTTCCCCGACACCGGCATGTCGGCACTGGACGCGATGCGGCTGGTCGACGAGGAACTCGCGGTGGAGGGGGACCCGCAGCGCAACCTCGCCACCTTCGTCACCACCTGGATGGAGCCGGAGGCGCAGCGGATCATCGCCGAGAACCTGTACCGGAACTTCATCGACCACGCCGAGTACCCGATCTCGGCCGAGATCGAGAAGCGCTGCATCCGCATGCTGGCCGACCTCTTCAACGCCCCCGGCGAGACCACCGGCGCCCGCACCCAGGGCTCCTCGGAGGCGATCATGCTCGGCGCCCTCTCGCTGAAGTGGAAGTGGAAAGAGCGCCGCGAAGCGGCCTCGCAGCCGACCGACCAGCCGAACCTGGTCTTCGGCGGCGACGTCCACGTGGTCTGGGAAAAGTTCTGCCGCTACTTCGACGTCGAACCGCGGATCGTGCCGCTGCAGGAGGGCAAGTACGTGATCGGGCCCGAGGACGTCGAGCCGCTGATCGACGAGAACACGATCGGCGTCGCCGCTGTGCTCGGCACCACCTTCACCGGCCACGCCGATGACATCGTCGGCATCAACGAGCTGCTGGTCGACCTCAAGTCGGAGAAGGGGATGGACGTGCCGCTGCACGTCGACGCGGCCAGCGGCGGCTTCGTCTGGCCCTTCCTCTACCCCGACTCCGAGTGGGACTTCCGGCTCGAGCAGGTGCGCTCGATCAACGTCTCCGGGCACAAGTTCGGGCTCGTCTACCCGGGCGTCGGCTGGCTCGTCTTCCGCGAGCAGGCCGACCTGGCCGAGGACCTCGTCTTCTACGAGAACTACCTCGGCAAGACCGACGCCACCTTCACCCTCAACTTCTCGACCGGCGCCTCGATGGTCCTCGCCCAGTACTACAACTTCGTCCGCCTCGGGCGCGAGGGCTACACCTACGTGATCGAGGCGATGGAGAAGAACGCCTGCGCCCTCGCCGCGCGGCTCGAAGCGAGCGGCGACTTCGAGCTGATCGGCGCCGACCGCGAGCAGCTGCCGCTGGTCGCCTTCAGGCTGGCTGAAGGCAAGAGCTACGACGAGTTCGACCTCTCCTGGCAGCTCTCGGCCGAGCGCGGCTGGATGCTGCCCGCCTACACGCTCCCTCCCAACGCCGAGAAGGTGAAGGTGCTGCGGGCGCTGGTCAAGGAGACGCTCAGCCGCGAGCAGGTCGACCGCCTCGCCGACGACATCGCCCAGGCCTGCGCGACCCTGGAGGAGAAGGGCGGCGCCCACCCGTCCGAGCGCAAGCAGGTCAAGACCGGCACCGGTTACTGAGCGGCCTGCTCAGAAGCCCCAAAAGCTCGCCTGCGCCTGCCTGGCGCGCAGCGAGCCGGCCATCCAGCCGTCGTCCTTCTGCAGCCCGTCGAAGGGGTTGCCCTCGGCGACGCGGGCGCGGTAGTGCCGCCAGGCGCTGAAGACGTTGACCGCGTAGGCCTCGGCGAGCGCGCGGTCGCCGCGGATGAGGAGGAAGTTCTCGTCGTTCTCGGTGCTCGCGCTTTCGGAGAAGTTGTGGCTCCCGGTCACCACGGTCGGCTGCGCCGAGAGCGGGTCGACGACCAGCACCTTGCTGTGGACGATTGCGTAGCCGATCTGCCCGAGGAACTGACTGCGCGTCGCTTCGGCGGCCCACCAGGCGAGAGGGTGCTCCCGCCCTTCGGGCTCGATCACGTCCAGTCGGTGCTGCTCGGGCTCGCCGTCGCCGACGATGGTGACGTCGACGACGCTCTCGTCGTGGGGCCCTTCCGGCAGCTCGCTGACGACGCCGCGTACGAACAGGTCGGGCTCCGCCTGGCGCCGCATCACGTCGGGGAGGATGCCCTTTTCTCCCGGCCGGAACATCAGGAACAGGAGCCCCTCCCGAGCCCCGTCGATGACCTCCCGCAGCGCCGCCAGATCGACCTTGCTCCGCGTCCTGCTGAACCACGCGGTCGCGTCCGGCCGCGGCTCCTTGGCGAGGGAGTTGGCGTCGAGCAGCTCGGCGGGGAAGTCGCTGCCGGCCTCGCGCAGTCGCCGCCATTGCTGCAGGTACTCGCTGGCGATCTCCTCATCCTCGATCAGCAGCCCGTTGTTGAGCTGGGTGCAGAGCCCCGTCGGCGTCCAGTTGGTGCTGCCCGTCCAGGCCTCTTTCGCGGCGCCGGCGGAGTCGACGCGGACGAGGAACTTGTTGTGCCCGAGGGCGCCGGGGGAGACGAAGCGGTCGTTCTTCTCGACGTCGACCCCGGCCCCGAGCAGCGCTGCGCGGCCGGAGTCGTTCTGGTCGTGTTTGCGGGCGGCGTCGATGCTTTCGCCTTTCTTCTGCGTGATCGAGCCGTTGGCGAGCACGACATGGGCGCGCCCACCCAGTTTTTCGAGGCCCTCGATCAGCTCGTCGTCGTCGAGCTCGTAGAGCGCCGCGTAGACCTCGTCGCCGTCCTTGTCCGCCCGCTCCAGCAGCGCCAGCATCTCGACCCGCAGGTCGCCGGCGAGGAATTGCCGGATCGTGCGGTCGTCCTCGTCGCGGATCGTCTCTTTGAACTCCCGCAGGCTCTTCCCGCTCTCCTCCAGGTAGTGGGCCATGAACTGCGACATCACGTAGCCGCGGTTGAAGAAGGCCCGGTAGGGGCCGGACGCCTGTCGCCCCTCCTCCCACTCGCTCTGGGCGGAGTCGAGCTGCCGCAGCGCTCCGTCGTCGCCGCGCAGCACCGGCACGACGCGGTAGCGGGCGTCGTCACCGGTCGATATCTCGTGGTCGGTCCAGCTGAAGCCCTGAAACGGCCACTCCGTCGATGGCCGCCGTTCGCCCGGCTCGTGAGCTTCGCCCTCGAAGCCGACGAAGTTGTCGAGCCAGGCTTCGCGGGTCTCGCCGTCGTGGACCAGCTTGCGTTGGACCGCGAAGCCGACGCAGTCCGGGATCGCCTCCTCGACGTTCCAGACGAGGAGGGCATCATCGGAGTTCTGGAGGACCACCAACCGCACCATTGCGCGGAGAACCCTAACTGACCGAAGTATCTCTGACTACTTAGCCCTGGGATCACGGCTGCAGCCGACGCCGCCGACCAGCATCCCGGAGCCGAGGTGGGCGCCGAGGACGGGGCCTACCTGGGTGCAGAAGAGGGGGTCACGGCCGAGGATCTCGGTCCCCTCCGCCACCAGCGCGGCGGCGTCGCCGGCGGACTGGGCGTGCTGGACGAACCAGTCCGAGGCGCTGCGGTCCCGCAGCTCGTGCAGGTAGGAGACCATCCGTTCTTGGGCGCGCCGGCGCGTGCGGACGCGGCCGACCGGGGTGATCTCTGTACCGAAGGTGAGGATCGGTTTGATCTTCAGGGCCGAGCCGACGAGGGCCTGGGCGGCGCCGATGCGCCCGCCCCGGCGCAGGTACTCGAGGGTGTCGAGGCAGAACCACATGTCGAGGCCCTCGCGGGTGCGGCGCACGGCCTCGACCACCTGCTCCAGCCGCTCTCCTTGGGCGGCCGCTTCGGCGGCGGCGAGGGCGAGGCAGCCGAGACCGGCGGCGCCGGTCTGTCCGTCGACGACCTCGACCCGGCCCGGGAGCCCCCGGTCGGCGATCACCCGCGCCGCCTCGCGGGCGCTCTCGCAGGTGCCGGAGAGCCCGGCGGCGATGTGCACCGAGACGACGTCGCGGCCGGCCTCGGCCAGCGGTTCGTAGCGGGCGAGGAAGTCGCCGACGGAGGGCTGGGAGGTGGAGGGCAGGTCCTCGGAGTCGCGCAGACGGGCGTAGAACTCCTCGAGGTCGTACTCGGGCTCGGGTCGGTGGTCGCCGGCCCAGCCGACGTAGAGGCTGACCTCTCCGATCCCCCAGTGCCGGATCAGCTCCGGCGGCAGGTAGGTGGTGCTATCGGTGACGACGGCGACGCCGTTGGGGTTGCCGGCTCCGGCGGGGTCTGGAGAGGTGCTCATAAGCGCGAGACTCTATGTTGGGCGCATGAATGACGCCGGGCGGCCGCAGGGGGGCGACGATCTGGCCGAGTTGCTCGCGCGGCGGGCGCTGACCGAGGACGCCGCCCGCGCCGATGCCACCGAGCGCCGCCACGCCGCCGGCGCCAGGACCGCGCGCGAGAACGTCGCCGACCTGGCCGACCCCGGCAGCTTCGTCGAGTACGGGCGCTTCGCGATCGCCGCTCAGCGCGGCCGGCGCGAGCTCCAGGACCTGATCGAGCGCACGCCCGCCGACGGGCTCCTCGCCGGCACCGCGCGGGTCAACGGCGAGCTGTTCGGGGAGCGCGCCGCCTGCGCCGTCCTCTCCTACGACTACACGGTCATGGCCGGAACCCAGGGGGCGGTCGGCCACCGCAAGAAGGACCGCCTCTTCGAGCTGATCGAGCGGATGCGGCTGCCGACCGTCTTCTACGCCGAGGGCGGCGGCGGCCGGCCCGGGGACACCGACTACCCGGCGGTCTCGGCGCTCGACACCCGCGCCTTCGCGCTCTGGGCGGGGCTCTCGGGGCTGGTGCCGCGGATCGCCGTCGTCGCCGGCCGCTGCTTCGCCGGCAACGCCGTGATCGCCGGCTGCGCCGACCTGATCGTCGCCACCGAGGGTTCCTCGCTGGGGATGGGCGGCCCGGCGATGATCGAGGGCGGCGGGCTGGGGAGGGTCGACCCCGACGAGGTCGGCCCGGCCGGCGTCCAGGCCGACAACGGCGTCCTCGACCTCGTCGTCGCCGACGAGGCGGAGGCGACCGCGGCGACCAAGCGCCTGCTCTCCTACTTCCAGGGGGCGACCCCACCCGGCCCCGAACCCGACCAGGCCCGGCTGCGCGAGACCGTGCCCGAGCGCGCCCGCCGCGCCTACGACGTCCGCCCGGTTGTCGAGACGCTCGCCGACAAGGGCTCGGTCACCTGCCTGCGCGAGCGCTTCGCGCCGGAGCTGGTCACCGCCCTGGGGCGGATCGAGGGCCGGCCACTCGGCTTCCTCGCCAACGACAGCCGTCACATGGCCGGGGCGATCACCAGCGAGGCCTCCGACAAGGCGGCACGCTTCCTGCAGCTCTGCGACGCCTTCGGGCTGCCGGTCGTCTCACTGGTCGACACGCCCGGGTTCATGGTCGGCCCGGAGGCCGAGGCGACCGGGCTGGTGCGTCACGCCTCGCGGTTGCTGGTCGCCGGCGCGGCGCTGCGGGTGCCGCTGGTCGCGGTGGTGCTGCGGCGCGGCTACGGGCTCGGCGCCCAGGCGATGACCGGCGGCAGCCTGCACGAGCCGCTGCTGACGGTCGCCTGGCCGAGCGCCCACCTCGGCCCGATGGGCCTGGAGGGCGCGGTCCGCCTCGCCCTGCGCAAGGAGCTGGAGGCGATTGACGACGAGGCCGAGCGCGAGCAGCGGGTCCGCGACCTCACCGCCGCCGCCGAAGACAACGCCAAGGCCCTCAACGCGGCGGCGCTGTTCGAGCTCGACGACGTGATCGACCCGGCCGAGACGCGCTCGCTGATCGCGGCGACGCTGGCGGCGGCGTCCGGTAAGGCCGACACGGACGGCGGCCACCGATTTGTGGACACCTGGTGAAGCCCACCCCCGACGGAGGAGATGACGTGACCGAGCTGACCGAGATGCAGGCCGAGCTGTGCGAGCAGAGCGAGACCGACTACTCCGACCTGCGCGCGTTCTTCATCAACTGCACGTTGAAGCGCAGCCCCGAGGTCTCCAACACGCAGGGGTTGATGGACATCTCGATGGAGATCATGCGGCGCAACGGGGTCGCGGTGGAGTGCATCCGCGCCGTCGACCACGAGATCGCCACCGGCGTCTGGCCGGACATGACCGAACACGGCTGGGAGCGGGACGAGTGGCCCGAGATCTTCGAGCGGGTGATGGCAGCCGACATCCTCGTCCTCGGGATGTCGATCTGGCTGGGGGAGAAGTCCTCGGTCGCGACCCAGATCGTCGAGCGGCTCTACGGCAACTCGCACCTGCTCAACGACGACGGCCAGTACGCCTACTACGGCCGCGTCGGCGGCTGCCTGGTGACCGGCAACGAGGACGGCGTCAAGCACTGCGCGATGAACACCCTCTACTCGCTGCAGCACCTCGGCTACACGATCCCGCCCCAGGCCGACTCCGGCTGGATCGGCGAGGCCGGCCCGGGGCCGTCCTACCTCGACGAGGGCTCGGGCGGCCCGGAGAACGACTTCACCAACCGCAACACCACCTTCGCCGCCTGGAACCTGCTCCACCTGGCGCGGATCCTCAAGGACGCCGGCGGCATCCCCGCCCACGGCAACCAGCGCACCGCCTGGGACGCCGGCTGCCGCTTCGACTTCCCCAACCCGGAGCACCGCTAAGACCCGGCGCCGCGCCCGCGGCTCGCAGAGAGCCCAACCCGCCGCCGATGTCGTGATGTCGCACTTGTGTCCGCATAGCGGACACAAGTGCGACATCACGGGGCTTGGGCCTGTTGCTCGAGGCGTTCGGCGAGGCGGTTCATGCCGCGCTCGCGGGCTGCGGCGGCAGCCGAGGCCCAGTCGGTGGGGCGGTCGGGGGGACGCTCGACGCCGGCGTCGCGCAGGGTGGCGATGTCTTTGAAGGCGAGCAGGTCCTCGCGGGCTTCGATCAGGGCGCCGCGCAGCTTCGGGCGCGGCTCGCGGATCGCGTTGTCGAGGACCTCCTCCAGCGAGCCGTCGCGGCGCAGCAGCTCGGCCGCCGTCTTCGGGCCGACGCCTTTGGCGCCGGGCAGGCCGTCGGAGGGGTCGCCGCGCAGGGCGATGAAGTCGGGAACCAGCTCCGGGCCGATGCCGTAGCGCTCGCGCACCTGCTCGGGCCCGACCTCTTCGGCGCCTTTGCCGCCGGTGCGCACGTAGAGCACCGTCACCCCCTCGCCGGCGCACTGGTACATGTCGCGGTCGCCGGTCAATAGCAGCGCATGGCCACCGGCCTCGGCCTCGCGACGGGCGTAGGTCCCGAGCAGGTCGTCGGCCTCGAGCTCGGCGCTGGTCGCGACGGTCCAGCCAAAGGCCCCGAAGAAGGGCCGGGCGGCCTCGAACTGCGGCGCCAGCTCTTCGGGCATCGCCGCCTCGCGCTCGGCGTGGTAGGCGGGGTAGAGCTCGGTCCGGTAGCTGGCAGCGTCGGGGCCGAAGCAGAGGACGACCGCCCGCGGTTGGTGGATTTCGACCTCTTTGAGGATCAGGTTCGCCGTCCCCAGTAGCGCGTTGACCGGCTTGCCGTCGGTTCCCTTGATCGAGTCCGGCAGCGCGTAGAACGCCCGGAACAGCATCGAGGGGGTATCGACGGCGAGGAGGGGATGCGTCACCGTCGCCAACACTACGCGGGGGACGGCCGCCGGGTCGGTGTGGATGTATACGCACCGATCATCAACTGGGTACTGTGGCTTCCGGAGGAGCGATGGCGCGCCGCGGCAGAGATCGAGACAGGTCGGGGGAGACCTCCGGTGCGCGCCCGTCCGGCCGTCCCAGCTGGGTGGACAAGGTCGGCTTACTGATCGCGCTTGCCTCCGTGGTGGTCGCGATCATTGCCCTTGGCGGCGGCTCGGGCTCGCACGGCAAGGGCCACTCCCAGCTGAACCTCGTCGACCTCAACGTGCGCGCCGTCGCCGAGAACCGCAGGCGCTACTCGCGCCTGGAGATAACCCTTCACAATACCGGCGATCAGCTCGTCGTGATCGACGGAGCGAGGTTCGAGATCCGGCGCGTCTACGCGTTGCCTCGCTGCACCACCCAGGGCGATCTCGCGCTGTCCAACGACTACGGGGTTTCGCTGCCGGTCGATGCGAAGCCGGGCGAGGCCGTTGAGGCGCCGCTGCACCAGCAGGTCGGGCCCGACGAAGCCGATCGTTTCGGGATCACGCTCAGCACCAGTAGAGAGCAAGCGGTCGTCTACCTGTTCGAAGTCGAAGCGTCGCTCGCGAACGACGGTTCGAGAAGCCCGCTCCCGCTGGGCAGGGTGCTGGTCTCGCTGCCCGAAAGGCCGGGCCCCGGCGAGTACTACTGGGACGAGAAGACCGTCGAGCTGCTCGTCAACTGGTACGACCCCGGCGGCGAAGCCCACGCGCTCTGGCGGGAGGCGATGCCCTGCTGGAAGTCCAACACCGCCGTCTTGCGGCGAGCGCTTGCCGGCTCCGCTGTCCGCACCCCCGAGCTCGATGCGCTGGCGGGCGAACTGGTGACCCCGACCTTCGCTGCGCTCGAATAGCCCGACCCGGCGCTCTGGAGAAGCCTCCGCGAGGCGGCGGAGCCACTTCACTACCGTTAGCGCCCGCCATGGATGACAGGGCCCTTCACATCGAGAATCTGGCGAAGCGCTACCCGACCGGGGTCGAGGCGCTGCGCGGGGTCTCGCTGGAGATCGCGCCGGGGGAGCTGTTCGGGCTGCTCGGTCCGAACGGGGCCGGCAAGTCGACCCTGATCCACTGCGCGACCGGCCTCGCCCAGCCCAGCGCCGGCGAGATTCGCGTCTTCGGCCACGACGCGATCGGCGACTACGCCGAGGCGCGGCAGGCGGTCGGGCTGGCGCCGCAGGAGCTGAACCTCGACTGGTTCCTCACCGTCGAGGAGACCCTCGACTATCACGCCGGCTACTTCGGGATGCCGAAGCGCGAGCGCCGCGCCCGGACGACGGAGCTGCTGGAGACCTTCTCGCTGACCGAGAAGCGCGGCGAACGCACCCGCACCCTCTCGGGCGGGATGAAACGGCGGCTGATCCTGGCGCGGGCGATGATGCACCGGCCGCGCCTGCTGATCCTCGACGAGCCCACCGCCGGCGTCGACGTCGAGCTGCGGCTGGAGCTGTGGCACTACGTGCAGCGGATCAACCAGGAGGGGACGACGATCCTGCTCACCACCCACTACATCGAGGAGGCCGAGCAGCTCTGCGACCAGATCGCCTTCATCAACGAGGGGCAGATCGTCGCCGAGGGGACCAGCGCCGCCCTCGCCGACCGCTTCGGCGTCCCCAACCTCGAGGACGCCTATCTGGCGCTGGTCGGGCGCAAGGAGCTCTCGCGCTCGAAGATCGAGGCGGAGATCGTCTCGTGAGCACCGCGCAGATCCGCTTCGCGACGCTCTGGCGCCGCGAGGTCAACCGCTTCATGAAGATCAAGAAACAGACGCTCGGCGCGCCGCTGCTGGAAACCTTCCTCTACATCTCC
The DNA here is from genome assembly GCA_963699125.1 of uncultured Actinomycetes bacterium. Classification (GTDB taxonomy): domain Bacteria; phylum Actinomycetota; class Thermoleophilia; order Solirubrobacterales; family 70-9; genus VAYN01. Next base: position 1,358,121 of record OY969417.1, on the reverse strand, counting down.
GTCTTCGGCGCCGCCCTGGGCTCGCGGATCGACAAGCTGCACGGGATCGACTACGTCGTCTTCGTGATCCCCGGGCTGATCATGATGGCCTGGTCGATCAACGCCTTCGCCAACAACTCCTCCTCGATCCTGCAGCAGAAGTTCCAGGGGGCGATTCAGGATCAGCTCTCCTCGCCCGCCTCGCCGCTGGAGCTGCTGCTCGCCTTCTCGCTCGGCGGCTTCATGCGCGGCCTGATGGTCGCGGTGCTGACCTTCATCGCCGCCTCGTTGCTGGTCGACCTCCCGGTCGACCACGTCCTGGTGCTGATCCCGGCCCTGTTCCTGGTCGGCTTCTTCTTCTCCCAGCTCGGGGTGCTGATCGGCGTCCGCGCCGAACAGTTCGACGACGTCGCCTTCGCCCAGACCTTCGTCCTGCAGCCGCTGATCTTCCTCGGCGGCGTCTTCTACTCCGCCACCCTGCTGCCGGAGCCGTTCCAGACCCTGACCCACTTCAACCCGATCTTCTACATGATCAACCTGGTCCGCTATGGCTTCGTCGGTTTCAGCGAAGTCAGCGTGCCTCTCTCGCTGGCGGCCCTGACCGCCGCCACCGCAGCCCTCGTCGCCGTCAACCTGCGCCTCTTCACCAGCGGCTACCGGCTACGGGCATAGACCCCCGAACCTCCGTGGTTCCTTTGTCTCCCAGAGGATCACAAAGGAACCACGCAACGATCGGACCGATGACCTTGCCGCCCTGGCTCAGCTCGGATCGGCCACTGGGAGCTCGACGACACCGTCGTCGGGGACGACGAGGATCGCCCCCTCGCCGGTGGCGTAGGCCTCCTCGCCGTGCTGGACGACGTCCATGCCGACCGCCTCATCATGCTCAGTAACCCGCAGCGGCATCGCCGCGCCGACCAGCTTCAGCAGGACGAAGGTCACGATGAAGGCGTATGCGGGGGCGACGATCGCCGCCAGCGCCTGCGACCAGAACTGGCCGGCGTCGCCGTAGAAGAGCCCGTCTGCGACCCCGTTCCAGCCGATCTGGGCGACGAGGCCGAGGAAGAGGATGCCGGTGAAGCCGGCGATGCCGTGGGCGGCGAGCACGTCGAGCGTCTCGTCGACCCGGGTTCGCGGTCGCCAGACGATCATCGCGTAGCAGGGCAGGGCCCCGAGGAAGCCGAGGACCATCGCCCAGCCGGGGCTGATGAAGCCGCCGGCGGGGGTGATCAGCACGCAGCCAACGATTATCGCGGTGGCGGCGCCGATCGCCGTCACCTTGCGGCCCCGGATCAGATCGAGGACGAACCAGGTGACCAGCGCGCAGGCCGGCGTCAGCAGCGTGTTGACGAAGGCGAGGACGCTGGCGTCGCCGGCGCCGAGGCCGCTGCCGCCGTTGAAGCCAAACCAGCCGAACCACAGCAGGCCGGCGCCGAGCAGCACGTAGACCGCGTTGTGGGGGAGCAGGGCCTGGCGCCCGTAGTCTTTGCGCGCCCCGACCACCAGTGCCGCTGCCAGCGCCGAGAAGCCGGAGCCCATCTCGACCGGGACGCCGCCGGCGAAGTCGAGCGTCCCCTGCGCTGCCAGCCAGCCGCCGCCGAAGGCCCAGTGGGCGAGGACGGCGTAGACGAGCACCGACCAGAGCGCGGCGAAGACCATGTACGCGCTGAAGCGCATGCGCTCGACCACCGCGCCGGAGACCAGTGCCACGGTGATGATGCAGAAGGTCCCCTGGAAGGCGAAGAAGACCAGCTCCGGGATCGTGGTGCCGTCGCGGGGGGCGAAGTCGACGCCGTTGAGGAAGGCGTTGCCGAAGCCGCCGACGATGCTGGCGTCGCCGTCGAAGGCGAGCGAGTAGCCCACCGCCGCCCAGGTGACGCCGGCGATCGCGATCGCGGCGATCGACATCATGAAGGTGTTGAGCGTGTTCTTCGAGCGGACGAGGCCGGCGTAGAAGAGGCCGAGGGCCGGCGTCATCATCAAGACGAGCGCCGTCGCGGCGAGCATCCAAGCGGTATCGCCCGTGTCGATCGCGGCGATCATTTCGCCACCGGGGTCACGGCGGCCTCGTCGGGCTCGCCGGTGCGGATCCGCACCGCCTGCTCCAACGGTAGGACGAAGATCTTGCCGTCGCCGACCTCACCGGTGCGACCGCCCTCACAGAGGGCGTCAACCGTCGTCTGCACGAACGAGTCGGAGACAGCCACCTCGAAGCGGACCTTCTCCGCCAACCCCATCTTCACCGTGGTGCCACGGTAGGTCTCGACCCTGTCCAGCTCGCCGCCATGTCCCTGTACCCGGCTGATCGAGAAGCCGCGGACCTCGGCTCGGTACAGAGCCTCGAGGACCTCGTTCGCCTTCTCGGGCCGGACGATTCCGATCACGAGTTTCACAACTCTCCCCTCTCCCAAGAGTGCCGCAGTCGCCGCGAGCCTATCCGCTTGGCAAGCAGGATTGCGCTGCGGTCAGGGCGTCTTGGCCGGGAGTGGCCCGGCTCTACAATCGCTGGCCCGATGGCCACTCGCATTCGCAGGCGGCGGCGCAAGCCGCCGGCTTCCCGTTGGCATAAGTTCGCGATCCCGATCGTCGTCGGGGTCGCGCTGGTCGCCGTCATCGGCGGCATCGCCGCCTCCTGGGCGCTCAGCGTCTACAACTCGGCGCCGCCGCTCTCGAGCCTGCAGCCGGTCCAGAAGGGCCGCTCGTCGGCGATCTACGCCGCCGACGGCAGCCTGATCGGGTTCATCCGCTCCAACAACATCCGCCAGCCGGTCCCCTCGCAGGCGCTGCCGCAGAACCTCAAGTACGCCACGGTCGCGATCGAGGACAAGAACTTCTTCAACCACGGCGCGCTCGACCCCGAAGGCATCGCCCGCGCCGCCTGGAAGGACCTCCTCGCAGGTGGCAAGCCGGTCCAGGGCGCATCCACGATCACCCAGCAGCTGGTCCGCAACCTCTACATCCAGAACCCCGACGAGACGATCAAGCGCAAGCTGATCGAAGCGCACCTCGCCAACGACATGGAGGACGCCCATTCGAAGCGCTGGATCCTCACCCAGTACCTCAACACGGCGCCCTACGGGACGGTCGAAGGCCAGACCGCGGTCGGGGCCGAGGCGGCGGCGCAGACCTACTTCAGCAAGCCGGCCAAGGACCTCAACCTGACCGAGGCGGCGATGATCGCCGGGCTGCCGCAGGCGCCCTCCGAATACAACCCGTTCCTCGACCCCGCGGCGGCCGCCGGGCGGCGCAACGAGGTGCTGAGGACGATGGAGGAGCAGGGCTACATCAGCACCGCCGAATACAGCGAGGCGATCAAGAAGAGCCTCGGCCTCAACCCCGGTGACAAGTACCAGATCATCCGCGACCCTTTCCTCTTCGACCTGGTACAGCAGGAACTGATCGACCGCTACGGGATCAACACCGTCCGCAACGGCGGCCTCAAGGCCTACACGACGATCGACCCGGACCTGCAAGCGAAGGCCGAAGAAGCGGTCGAATCGTGCTACGTCTGCTACCCCGAAGGGGGCCCGGCAGCGGGTCTCGCCTCGGTCAACCCCGAGAACGGCGAGATCGTCGCCCTCGCCTCGACCGAAGGCTACGCCAGCGAAAGCCAGTTCAACTACGCCTGGCAGGCGCACCGGCAGCCCGGATCGTCCTTCAAGACCTTCGTCCTGACGACGGCGATCAAACAGGGCGTCGACCCCGACTCCACCTACTACAGCGGCACCTCGCCGATGACGTTGGCGCTGCCGGGCGGGGGGAGCTGGACCGTCAACAACGACGAGCCGGGTGGCGGCACGATGTCATTGGCCAGCGCCACCTGGAACTCGATCAACGTCGTCTTCGCCCAGCTCGACCTCGACGTCGGCTCCGAACACGTCACCCACACCGCGCACCAAATGGGGATCGAGGCGCCGCTCGAATCGGTCCCCGCCGAGGCGATCGGCGGTCTCCGGATCGGCGTCACGCCGCTGGAAATGGCCGATGCCTACGCGACGCTCGCCAACGGCGGCATCCACCACGCCCCGACCGCGATCAGCCGGGTCGAATTCCCCAACGGCAAGGTCGACGAAACCGGCGCCGACTCCGGCGAGCGGGTGCTGACCGAAGGCGAGGCCTACGAGGTGACGAGCCTGCTGGAAGGCGTGATCACGTCCGGCACCGGCGCCGGCTACACCTACATGGGCTGCCCCTCGGAGGCCGGCAAGACCGGAACCTCGGAGGGGGAGTCCGACGCCTGGTTCGTCGGCTACACGCCGATGTTCTCGACCGCGGTCTGGGTCGGCCATCCGCAATCGCGCGAAGCGACCGGCTTCGGCGGCCCCACCGCCGGCCCGATCTGGCGCTCCTACATGGAATCCGCCCAGGAAGGCGAATGCCCCGAATTTGAAGTGCCCGACAGCCTGCCCGAGCTCTCCGGCCTGCACAGCGACCACACCTCCTCGTCCTCCTACGTGCCGAGCGAAGAACCCTTCGAAGAAGAAGAAGAAGAGCCGGGCAAGAAGAAGGACAAGGGGGAATCGGAAGCCGAAGACGAACCGGCCTCGGAACCGACCCCCGCTCCAGCCCCAACCCCTGCTCCCGCACCCGCCCCAAGCGGCCCGCCACCGTCGGTCGGCGGCGGCATTAGCCCGGGCTAGGCGCTGTACTTGGTGACCAGTCTCAGCCCGGTCTCCGGAACCTGAATGAGGTCCAGCATCACGCCCTGGGCGTCGGAGATCTCGACCAGCTTGACGTCGCCGTAGTCGCTGACGACGGTACCTTTCGTTCCCGCGGCCCATTTGCCGACTTCATCGCGGAACTCGACGACATCGTGTTCTCCAATTGCATGCTTGACCGTGGCCATAGTTCCTCCAGCTTAAGGTGAAAGGATTCCATCTCGGATCGCGGCCTCGAGGTAGTCGAGATCGTCGATCGTGACGCCCAGGATCAGGCTGAAGCCCCGAGCCTTGGGACCCCCGTACTCATGGGTTACGTCGAGGGAGTAATCGGCCAGCTTCCTTCGGACCCCGATCGCATCGGCAGCCCGCGGCAACGGCTCTCCAATTCGAGGCGGCCAAGTCATCGCGCCACCGTACGGCCGTCGAATTCACGCGTTGCGGCGCGAACGTCAAATCATCGTGCGCCAAAGCGCACGGCTTATCTACTCCCCGATCAGCTCGATCCGGTACCCGTCGGGGTCGCGGACGAAGCAGATGCGGTGGCCCTCGGTGCGGCCGCCGGGGCGGTAGGGGGGCTTCTCGGGGTCGACGCCTTCGGCGGCGAGGTACTCAAGGGTGCCGTCGAGGTCGTCGACGGTGAGGGCGATGTGGTTGTAGCCGGTGCCGAGGTCGTAGGAGTCGACGCCGTGGTTGTAGGTCAGCTCCAGCCGCGGCTCCTCGTCGGGCAGGGCCATGAAGACGTTGATCGCCTCCTCGCCGATCGGCATCCGCGCCACCTCCTCGAAGCCGAGCTTGGCGTAGAAGGCGACCGAGCGGTCGATCTCGCCGATCCGGTAGCAGGTGTGGAGAAAGCTGGCCATCGGCTCCGGGACAGGCTACATTGCGGATCCTCCACAAACTCCGTGCAGGGTGCGCTGGATTCCGGCGCGGAAAGGAATCTCTTGAGAAAGCATCTGGTTCTCGTGATCGCAGCCACCGCGGCGCTGCTTGTCGTCGGTCCCGGCCTCGCCGGTGCCTACACGTATCCCACGCCTCCTGGGACCAGCCCGCCGCAGCCCACTTCGACCGTCGACACGATCCACATCACGGAAGGGAAAAACTTCTCGCTCAAGTTCGTCGCCCCGGAAGCCGTGCACCAGGGCGATCAGCTGGAGATCGTCAACGACACCAACGCCAAAAAGGTCGGCCCGCACACCTTCTCGCTGGTCACCAAAGGCTCGCTGCCGAAGACCAAAAGCGCGCGCCAGCAGTGCTTCACGCCGAAACACATCTGCATGGCGATCGCCCACTGGCACGGGGTCAAAGGCGAAGGCCCGGTGAAAGTCAACCCGGCCGAGGCCGGCGGCGAAGGCTGGGACACCCTCGGCAGCGTCAGCAAAAAGGGCGACTCCTGGTTCACCGGCAGCAAACGGGGCGCCTCGTTCTCCCAGCAGGTGACCGCCGACCCGGCGACGACGAGCACCCTCTATTTCGTCTGCGCGATCCATCCCTGGATGCAGGGTTCGGTCAAGGTCCTGCCGGCAGGCAGCTAGCGGCACGGCTGGAGATTCGACACCCACGCCCCGCTTAGGGCGCCGAGCCTTCCTCGGCACCCTGGGCGGCGGCGCGCTCGCCGTCCTGCTGCCGCTCAGGGGCCGCGGCGACGGCCTGCTGCCACTCGCGGACGGGCCTGCGCAGGCGCTCGCCGCGGTGCCGTTCCGGGCGCGGCTGCCGATCCCGCGCGTCCTCGACGGCGACCACATCCGGATCCCGATCCGCGAGGCCGAGGCGCAGATCCTCCCAGGCCGCAAGACCAAGCTCTGGACCTTCGGCGGCAGCTTCCCGGGGCCGACGATTCGCCGCCCCGCCGGCCATCGCACCAAGGTCACCTTCCACCACGAGCTGCCGGCGAGCGCGGGCGAGCTGTCGATCCACTTGCACGGCGGCCACAACAGAACCCAGTTCGACGGCCAGCCCGGTGGCCTGACCAAGTCCCACCCCATCTCCTACTTCTGCCGCATCCCGCGTGGGCTGTCGCCGCGCGAGTCGGGCAACGACTTGCTGATCCCGCCCGGCGGCAGCAGGACTTACGTCTACGACCTGGTCGAGGACGGCCGCCCCGAACGGGCCGCGTTCCAGTGGTACCACGACCACCGACTCGACCGCACCGCCCCCCACAGCTGGCGCGGGCTGGCCGGGATGTGGATCGTCGACGACGAGTTCGACGCCTCGCTGCCGCTGCCGAGCGGCGAGCGCGACATCCCGCTGATGATCGCCGACCGCAGCTTCGATCGCCGCAACCAGCTCACCGATCCCTTCTCCGGGCTGCAGCCGCCGGCCGACGGCGTCGCCGGGCGCAGCGTCCTCGTCAACGGCGCCTACATGCCGCACCACGAGGTCGACGCCCGCCGCCACCGGCTGCGGCTCCTCAACGTCTCCCAGTTCCGCTCCTACGATCTCCACCTCTCCAACGGGGCCCCGATGGTGCAGATCGGCAGCGACAGCGGCCTGATGCCAAAGCCGGTCCGCCGCAGCCGGATCCTGCTCGGGCCGGGAGAGCGGGTCGAGGTCGTCGTCGACTTCGCCGGTGCCGAGGGCGAGCCGGTCGAGCTTCGCAGCGGCCGCCACGCTGGCCGCAATCCAGCCGGCGCCCGCTCCTACGTCGGCGCCCTAATGCAGTTCCGCGTCCGCCCCGGCCGGGTCGCGGACAGGACCCGCGTCCCGCGGCGGCTGCGACCGCTGCCGGAGTGGGCGAGCAGGGCGAAGAAGCGGGCGGACCGCGTGCCCGACCGCAGCTGGGAGGTCGCGGTCGGCGGTCTCTTCAAGACCACCTGGCTGATCAACGGCCGCACTTTCAATCCCGCCCGCGCCGACGCCTTCCCGGTGTTGGGGACGACCGAGACCTGGGAGTTCGTCAACCGCACCGGTGTCGCCCACGTGATGCACATCCACCACAACGACTGGTACCTGCTGTCCCGCGACGGCCGGCCACCGCCGCCCTGGGAAGACTGCCTCAAGGAGACCTTCTTCGTCTTCCCGGGCGAACGGATCCTCCTCGCCGGGCACTTCGCCGACCACCCCGGCAAGTTCGTGATCCACTGCCACATGTTCGACCACGAGGACCATGGCCTGATGAGCCAGTTCGAGGTTGTGCGGCCGCGCTCGCCAGCGATCGAGTAATGATGGGGCGATGGGCGACCACGATCGCACGGTGCGCTTCCGCACCGCACGGCGCGACCCCGCGCTGACCGTCGTCGAGGGCTTCCACGCGCTCAAGCACGCGCTGCGCTTCGGCGCCGAGCTGGTCGAGGCGGTAGCGGTCGACCCGGCGGCGCTGGACCGGCTGGCGCGAGAGCTGGCACCCGACCTCGGCGAGCTCAGCGGCCGGGTGGAGAAGGTCGACGCCGGCGAGCTGGCGGAGATGGTGCCGCTGGTCCCGCACACGGGCGTGGCGGCGATCGCCCGCCGACCCGCGATCGACCTCGCCGCCGTGCTCGCCGACCGGCGGCCCGCCCCGGCGGTCCTGCTCGAGCGGCCGAAGAACATGGGCAACATCGGCGCTTGCATCCGGGTCGCGGCCGCCGCCGGCGCGGCGGCGGTCCTCACCAGCGGCGAGAACGACCCCTGGTTCCCGGACGCCGTACGCGGCGCCGCCGGATTGCACTTCGCGCTGCCCGTCGCCCGGGTCGAGGAGCTGCCGCAGAGCGACCGGCCGCTGCTGGCGGTCGACCCGGAGGGGGAGGAGCTGCGGCCAGAGCTGCTCCCCTCGCGCGCGGTGCTCGCCTTCGGGACCGAGCGCCACGGCATCAGCGGCGAGCTGCTCGAACGGGCCAACGCCCGCGTAGCGATCCCGATGCGCGAGGGCGTCTCCAGCCTCAACCTTGCGACCTCAGTCGCGATTGCGCTCTACTGTCAGCGCATAGGATGATTTTTGCGGCACCCGCCGCCCGCGCCGCCTATTAGAACGAAAGGAAGCACCTTGTTGCCGCTCGCCGACATCAGCTTTGGAGAACTCCTCCTCTTCGCCCTTGAGATCTTCTTCTTCGTGGTCTGGATCTGGATCCTGATCACGATCCTCTCCGACCTCTTCCGCGACCACGAGCTCTCGGGATGGGCAAAGGCCGCCTGGGTCCTGTTCTTAGTCTTCATCCCGTTCCTGACGGCGTTGATCTACCTGATCGCCCGCGGCAGCGGCATGCGCGACCGGACGATCAAAGCCCAGGCCGACGCCAAAAAGCATTTCGACGAATACGTCCGCCAGCAGGCCCACTCCGGCTCCGCCGCCGACGAACTCCACAAACTCAACGACCTCAAAGAAAAAGGCGCCCTCTCGTCCGAGGAGTTCGACCGCGCCAAGGCCAAACTCCTCGCTTAGTCCCGCTCCGCCGCCGACGGGCCTGAAAGCGGACATATAGTCCGCTTTCAGGCCCGTCGGCCGTCGGGGCCGGGGGTTTGGCTCCTGCAGAAGTGGTGGATTTGCAAGGGAAGTTGCAGGTTATTAGCAACTCCTCACAATCTTGAGGCGACTTCGGTAGCCTGCGCGACCCGTTGCCGAACCCTTCGGGGGACGGTGCGGATCTCGATGCGGGCTTTCTTCCTCGACACCCATCTGGGCGCGTCCAAGCGGCGCGCGCTGCTCTTCGCGGCGCTGCTGCTGGCGGCGCTGTGCGCGCTGGCGCTGTCGGAGGCGAGCGCGCCGGCGAAGACCCCGCAGGAAAAGCTCGAGGCGACCGAAGGCAAGCTCTCGGACGTGCGCGACAGCCAGAGCTCGCTGGCCGAAACGATCGCCGAACAGAACGCCGCGATCGACTCGATGATCGGCGAAGTCTCGGCCCTGCGCCAGAAGCAGGCGGCGGTCGAGGCCGAACTGGCCGAAAAGCAGCGCGAACTGGAGCAGGCGACGGCGGCGCTGGAAGAGGAAAAGGAGCACCTGGAAAGGGTGCGTGAGCAGCTGGGCCGCGCCCTCGGGGTCTTGCGCGACCGCCTGGTGGCGATCTATGAGTCCGGCTCACCCGACGTCATCAACGCGATCCTCGACTCGGAGAACTGGTCGGAGATGGCGGCGCAGACCGAATACCTGAACCGGATCCAGAGCTATGACGACTCGGTCGTCGAGCGGGTGAAGACTCTGCGTGACGAGGTCAAGGACGCGGTCGCGCGGCTGGCCGACACCCGCGCCAAGATCGAGAGCGCCCGCGACGCGGTCGCCGCCAATGAGCGCGAAGTCGCCGCCGCCAGGGCCGAAGCCGAGTCCCGCTTCGCCGAACTGAAGGCGGCGCAGGCCGAGCGCAGCGAAGCGATGGAAGCGCTGGAATCGCGCGAAGAAGCGCTCAGCAGCAACCTCGCCTCGATCGCCAACCAGATCGCCTCCGAAGGCGGCGCGGTCCCAACCGGCGAAGTGCCGGCGCCGCTCACTCCCGGGCAGACCGCGGGCTTCATCAACGAAAGCGAAGCGAGCGCCCCCGCCTCGGCGCCGGCCGCGGTCAAGGCCGCGATCTCGGCCGCCAACGCGATCGCCTCGACCCCCTATATCTGGGGCGGCGGCCACGGCTCCTTCGAATCCTCCGGCTACGACTGCTCGGGCGCGGTCAGCTACGCCCTGCACGGCGGCGGTTTCCTCGAAAGCCCGCTCGACTCGACCGGGCTGGAGACCTGGGGCGCGCCGGGCCCCGGCACCTGGATCACCGTCTACGCCAACTCCGGCCACGCCTGGATGATCATCGCCGGCCTCGCCTTCGACACCGTCGGCGGCCCCGGCCCCCGTTGGCACTCCTCGCCGGTCGATTCGACCGAAGGCTTTATCGCTCGGCATCCTCCTGGCTATTAGATGACGCGGTAGCGTTTGGCTCAATGGCTACTGACCAGAGCCACCCAGATTTGGAGCGGGAGTTGGAGGCGATGCTTGAGGTTGAGCGGTTCGAGCCGCCGGCCGAGTTCCGTGCGCGGGCGCGCTGGAGCGACCCGGCGATCTACGAGGAGGCCGCCGCCAACCCCGAGGCCTGGTGGATGCGGCAGGCGATCGAGCTGCTCGACTGGGAGACGGAGCCGACCAAGGGCCTCGACGACTCCAACCCGCCCTTCTACAAGTGGTTCGAGGACGGGCGCCTGAACGCCTCCGCCAACTGCCTCGACCGCCACGTCGAGGCCGGACGCGGCGACCGGGTCGCCTACCACTGGCGCGGCGAGGAGGGGGAGGAGCGCGACGTCACCTACGCCGACCTGCACCGCGACGTCCAGCGCTTCGCCAACGCGCTGAAAGGTCTCGGCGTTGGCAAGGGCGACGTGGTTGGGATCTACCTGCCGATGATCCCCGAGGTCGTCGTCGCGATGCTCGCCTGCGCCCGCATCGGCGCCCCCCACAACGTCGTCTTCGGCGGCTTCTCGGCGGAGTCGGTGCGGGAGCGGATGGAGTTCTCCCAGGCAAAGGCGCTGGTCACCGTCGACGGTGCTCGGCGCAAGGGCAAGACGGCGCCGATCAAGCCGGCGGTAGACACGCAGATGGGCGACCTCTCCTCGCTGGAGAGAATCGTCGTCGTTCGTCACACCGGCATCGAGTGCCCGATGCGGGAGGGGCGCGACGTCTTCTACGACGAGGTGATGGCGGCGGCCGACCCGCAGTGCCCGGCGGAGCCGATGGAGGCCGAGCACCCGCTCTACATCCTCTACACCTCGGGCTCGACCGCGAAGCCGAAGGGGATCCTCCACACCACCGGCGGCTATATGACCGGCGTCACCGCCACCCACCGCTACGTCTTCGACCTCGACCCCGAGAACGACGTCTACTGGTGCGCGGCCGACGTCGGCTGGGTCACCGGCCACTCCTACATCGTCTACGGCCCGCTCGCCAACGGCGCCACCAGCGTTATGTGGGAGGGGGCGCCCGACTACCCGCACAAGGGCGTCTGGTGGGAGACGGTCGAGCGCTACGGGGCGACGATCCTCTACGCGGCGCCGACCGCGATCCGCACCTTCATCAAGTGGGGGGCGGAGATACCGGAGGAGTTCGACCTCTCCTCGCTGCGGCTGCTGGGCTCGGTCGGCGAGCCGATCAATCCCAAGGCCTGGCTTTGGTACCACAAGGTGATCGGCGGCGGGCGCTGCCCGATCGTCGACACCTGGTGGCAGACGGAGACCGGGGCGATCATGATCACGCCGCTGCCGGGGATCACCGCGACCAAGCCGGGCTCGGCGACGAGGCCGTTCCCCGGGGTCGAGGCCGAGGTGGTCGACGAGAGCGAGGGCGAGCCGGTCGCCGAAGGTCAGGGCCTGCTGGTGTTGGAGCGCCCTTGGCCCTCGATGCTGCGCGGCCTCTACAAGGAGGACGACCGCTTCGTCGAGACTTACTTTTCCCGCTTCGGGGTGGAGCGCTACCTGGTCGGCGACGCCGCCCGGCGCGACGCCGACGGCTACTTCTGGGTGATCGGCCGCATCGACGACGTCGTCAACGTCTCCGGCCACCGTCTCTCGACCGCCGAGGTCGAGTCGGCGATCGTCGCCCACGAGAAGGTCGCCGAGGCGGCCGTGATCGGCCAGTCCGACGAGGACACCGGACAGGCGATCTGCGCCTTCGTCACCCTGGTCGGCGGCACCGAGCCGAGTGACGAGCTGGTCGAGGAGGTGCGCGGGACGGTCGCCGAGCGGATCGGCAAATTCGCCCGCCCAAAACGGGTTATCTGGGCCGACGACCTGCCGAAGACCCGCTCCGGCAAGATCATGCGCCGGCTGCTGCGCGATATCGCCGAGGGCCGGGCTCTGGGCGACGTGACGACGCTGCGCGACCCCGACGTGATGGCGGAGCTGGAGGCCAAGATCGCCGAGCACCACGCCGGCGAAAGCTGATCCGCCCCGCGCGTGGTTCCTTAGTTACGCATCCGGTGCCAAAGGAACCACGCGGTGCTACTGGGGGGCGCGTTCGTCGGCGATTCGCTGCACCGCGAGCTCCAGCGCCTGAAGCTGCTGCTGGACGTTGCGCAGCTCGCGCAGCGCCAGCGCCTCGGCCGACATCTGCTCCTCCTCCAGCTCCTCCTCGATCTCGGCGAGTTCGGGGGCGAGGAAGCGCTGGGCGAAGGCGCCGGTGAGCAGGGCGACGAAGCCGATCCCGACGACCAGGATCACGGTGGAGACGATCTCGCCGCCGGTGGTGGTCGGGTAGATATTGGAGCCGAGCGTGGTCATCGTCGTGATCGCCCAGTAGATGCCGTCCCAGAAGTCGAGGTGCTGGCTGTGCTTCTCGAAAGCGTTGAAGAGGGCGCCGCCGCCGACGATGGTCAGCAACGCCAGCAGCAGCGCGTAGCGCAGCCCCTCCAGCGAGAAGACCTCGCGCGAGAGCTGGGCGAGGCGAAGCAGGCGGAGCAGCCGCAGCAAGCGCAGGAAGCGCAGGCCCTGGAGCCCGGGCGGCAGCAGCGGTGGCGTGAGGAAGACGATCACCACCTCGAGCGGGTGCCGGCGCAGCCAGGCGCGGCGGTCCGGCACCACCCGCAGCATCACCACCAGCTCGACCAGGAAGGCGGTCCAGGTGATCCAGTTGAGGGCGATGGCGATCTTCTCCAGCGCTCCGCCCGGCTGCGACTCGGTGATCGCCACCGTCGGCAGCGTCAGCGCCGCGGCGATCAGCATCGGCGTGTTCAGCCGTTCCGCGACCCGGGTGCTGCGGGCGTCCATCCCGGGCGGGTAGTGCACCGGCGTCTCTGCCGCGTCGTGGCTCATCGCGACTGATTCGACGGCGGCCGGCCGACCCCCTTCGCGTACCATGGCCGAGCAATCAACGAACCAGGAGACGCTTACCCGATGAGTACCAGCACCGTCACCGAGGACTACAAGGTCGCCGACATCGGTCTCGCCGAGTTCGGGCGCAAGGAGATCGCGCTCGCCGAGGTCGAGATGCCGGGCCTGATGCAGACGCGCGAGGAGTTCGGCGCGGCGCAGCCGCTGAAGGGCGCCCGCATCACCGGCTCGCTCCACATGACGGTGCAGACGGCGGTGCTGATCGAGACGCTGACGGCGCTCGGGGCCGAGGTGCGCTGGGCGAGCTGCAACATCTTCTCGACCCAGGACCACGCAGCGGCCGCGATCGCAGCCTCCGGGGTGCCGGTCTTCGCCTGGAAGGGCGAGACGCTGGAGGAGTACTGGTGGTGCACCGAGCAGGCGTTGCTGTGGGGCGACGGCGAGGGTCCGAACATGATCCTCGACGACGGCGGCGACGCGACGCTGCTCGTCCACAAGGGAGCCGAGTTCGAGCGGGCCAGCGCGGTCCCCGACCCCGAGACGGCGGAGTCGGGCGAGTTCAGGATCGTGCTCGAGACCCTGCGGCGCTCGCTGGCCGAGGACCCGCAGCGCTGGACCCGCGTCGCCGAGGGGATCCAGGGCGTCACCGAGGAGACGACGACCGGCGTCCACCGGCTATACCAGCTGGCCGAGACCGGCGACCTGCTGTTCCCGGCGATCAACGTCAACGACTCGGTCACCAAGTCGAAGTTCGACAACCTCTACGGCTGTCGCCACTCATTGGTCGACGGCATCAACCGCGCCACCGACGTGATGATCGGCGGCAAGGTCGCGGTGGTCTGCGGCTACGGCGACGTCGGCAAGGGCTGCGCCTCCTCGCTGCGCGGCCAGGGAGCCCGCGTGGTGATCACCGAGATCGACCCGATCTGCGCCCTGCAGGCGGCGATGGAGGGCTACGAGGTGCGGAAGCTGGACGAAGTCGTCGCGAGCGCCGACATCTTCGTCACCGCCACTGGCAACAAGGACATCATCACCGCCGACCAGATGGCGCGGATGAAGCACAACGCGATCGTCGGCAACATCGGCCACTTTGACAACGAGATCGACGTCGCCGGCCTCGAGGCCCGCGCCGACGTCGAGCGGATCAACGTCAAGCCGCAGGTCGACGAGTGGCGCTTCTCCGACGGGCACTCGATCGTCCTCCTCTCCGAGGGCCGCCTGCTCAACCTCGGCAACGCGACCGGCCACCCGAGCTTCGTGATGTCGAACTCGTTCACCAACCAGGTGATCGCCCAGATCGAGATGTTCAGCAAGCCCGAGGACTTCGAGGCCAAGCAGGTCTACGTGCTGCCCAAGCATCTCGATGAGAAGGTGGCGCGCCTGCACCTCGCCGCGCTCGGCGTCGAGCTGACCGAGCTGAGCGACGAGCAGGCCGCCTACCTGGGGATCCCGGTCGAGGGCCCCTACAAGCCCGACCACTACCGCTACTAGGCCACGCCGGCCGCGCCCTCGGCGATGCGGACCGCGGTCGTAACCGGCGCTTCGAGCGGAATCGGAGCGGCGACTGCCCGCGCCCTCGCGGGCGACGGCTACCGGGTCGTCCTCGGGGCGCGGCGCCTGGAGCGCCTGCAGGAGCTGGCGGCTGAGGTCGGCGGGCAGGCGCTGCCGCTCGACGTCACCGACCCCGACTCGGTCGCCGAGTTCGTCGCCGAGGTCTCGGCCTGCGACGCGCTCGTCAACAACGCCGGTGGCGCGCTCGGGCTCGACCGGCTGGCCGAGGCCGACGAAGAGCAGTGGCGGACGATGTACGAGGCGAACGTGCTGGGGACGATGCGGATGACCCGGGCGCTGCTGCCGCGGCTGGTCGAGTCGGGGGACGGGCACGTCGTCGCGGTGACCAGCATCGCCGCGATCGAGGTCTACCGCGGCGGCGCCGGCTACACCGCCGCCAAGCACGCCCAGCGAGCGCTGCTGCAGACCCTGAGGCTGGAGCTGCTGGGGGAGCCGGTGCGGGTGACCGAGGTGGCGCCGGGGATGGTCGAGACCGAGTTCTCGCTGGTCCGCTTCGGCGGCGACGAGGAGGCGGCCGCGCGGGTCTACGCCGGGATGGAGCCGCTGCGCGCCGAGGACGTCGCCGAGTGCATCCGCTGGGCGCTGGCCCAACCCGCCCACGTCAACGTCGACGAGATCGTTGTGCGGCCCCGCGACCAGGCGCGGGCGACCGAGGTGCACCGGCGCCCTTGAAACGACAAGACCCGCCGGAGCGGGTCGAGTCTGGTGAAGCGGGGAACCACCCCGCAGGCGATTGACACGCTGCCTGAGGGTACCACGGCAGATCACCCCCCCGCCTCGACCGCTTCGGCGGCTATGTGCGGAGGGCGCCGGACTCGAACCGGATCCGAGGGTTAACCGGATAGAGCGCGTGTCAAGCGCCTGGAGATACCCACCTCCTTCACCCTCCTGCTGGCGATCCTAGCCACGGAAAACGGCTCGGAAGAGGTCGTTACTCAATTGACACAGTGAATTGACACTCCTGTGGCGATTCGGCCATTGGCGGCCCGGGCTCCTACCGGAACCGGGGCCAAAGAAGTAATTTGCTAAACTAATTACCAACGCTAATCAATGACGCTCAAGGCCACGGACATATCTCTCACCGACTCCGCCGCCAGGCTGCGGCTGGGGATCGTGCGGACGGCGCGGCGGCTGCGCCAGGAGGCGGCGGCGGAGGCGACCGGGCTTACTCCGACCTCGACCTCGGCGCTGGCGACGATTGAGCGCCACGGCCCGCTGACCCCGAGCGAGCTGGCGGAGCTGGAGCGGGTGAAACGGCCGACCGTGACCCGCACCCTCGGCTGCCTCGACCGCGAGGGGTTGATCGAGCGCACCCCCGACCCGGCCGACGGCCGCAGCGCCCTGGTCAGCGTCAACGCCGCCGGGCGCGAGCGGCTGCGGCGGCTGCGCGGGCGCAAGAACGCCTACCTGGCGCGGCGCATGCGCGAGATGCCGGCCGCCGACGTCGAGGCGCTGGAGCGCGCCACGGAGATCCTCGAGCGCATGCTGGAGGGTGAGCGCGGGTGAGTGCCGCCCTGCGCCGATCCTTCAACTCGCTCGAGGTTCCCAACTACCGGCGCTACTTCGCGGGACAGCTGATCTCGCTTTCCGGCACCTGGATGCAGACGGTGGCGGCGATCTGGCTGATCCTCAGCCTCACCGGCAGCGGCGTCGCCGTCGGCCTGACCACGGCGCTGCAGTTCCTGCCGATGCTCCTGTTCGGCGCCTGGGGCGGCCTGCTCGCCGACCGGATCCCGAAACGGCGGCTGCTGATGACGACGCAGGCGCTGATGGCGATCCCGGCCGTCGGTCTCTTCGCGGTCACGGCGAGCGGCGTCGTCGCTCCCTGGATGGTCTACCTGGGCGTGTTCGCGATGGGCGCGGTCAACGCGGTCGACAACCCGACCCGGCAGAGCTTCGTGTACGAGATGGTCGGGCCGGAGCGGGTCGTCAACGCGGTTAGCCTCAACAGCGTGATCGTGCAGGCGGCGCGGATCGTCGGCCCGGCCCTGGCCGGGGTGCTGATCGCCGGCTTCGGCGTCGTTCTCTGCTTCGCGCTCAACGCGCTCACCTTCGTGGCGATGATCGTCGCCCTCTGGGGGATGAACCCGCGCGGCCTGCACACCGAGCCGGTCGTCCCCCGCGGCCCCGGCGCGATCCGGGCGGGGCTGCGCTACGTCGCCCGCACCCCCGAGCTGGCGGTGCCGCTGGCGCTGATGGCGCTGGTCGGCACGCTCGGCTTCAACTTCCAGGTGGTGCTGCCGTTGCTGGCCAAGTTCAGCTTCGACGGCGGCGCCACGACCTACGCGGCGATGGTCTCGGCGATGGCGGTGGGCTCGATCGGCGGCGCCCTGGTCAACGGTGCCCACGGGCACACCGGCCCGCGCCTAATCGTCGGCGGCGCCTTCGCCTTCGGAGCCTTGGCGCTGCTCTCGGCCTCGATGCCAACCCTGGCCCTGGAGATCCCGATGCTGGCCCTGCTCGGCGCTGCCGCCGTCACCTTCGCGGCGACGATCAACTCGACCCTGCAGCTTGCCGTCTCGCCCGAGATGCGCGGCCGCGTGATGGCCCTCTACTCGGTCGTCTTCCTCGGCTCGACCCCGATCGGCGGCCCCCTGACGGGATGGCTCGCGGAAACCTACGACCCGCGCGTGACCCTGCTGCTGGCCGGTGTCACCGGCATCTCCGCCGCCTGGGCCGCCCGCGTCTCCTTCGCCCGCCTCGAGTCGCGCGCCGAGCGGGCCCTCGCCGCCACCGGCGGGTAGCGGCCTCTCCCGTCCGTGGTTCCTTTGACACCGCATTCGTGCCAAAGGAACCACGGGGCGAGGTGGGGCGGGGTCAGTGGCAGTGGTGCTCGTGATCGCGGCCGCGGGTGAGGAGCAGGAGGGCGGTGAAGGCGACGGTGGCGACGGCGTTGAGGACGAGCTTGTAGTCGAGCTCGATTGAGCCGAAGACGTCCTCCCGGCTGGGGCGGGGGCCGCTGGGGATCAGCCCGGCGAGGCCGAAGAGGCCGTCGACGAGCAGGGCGGCGATGACGATGGTGACGAACATCAGCGCCGTGATCCGCAGGGCGAAGGCGGTGCCGTAGTACTTGCGGTAGGCGAGCACGATCGGTAGCACGATCAGGTCGGCGAAGATGAAGGCGATCACCCCGGCAAAGCTGATCCCGCCCGACCACAGCACCGCCGCCAGCGGCACGTTGCCGATCGAGCAGACGAAGCTGAGGATCGCGATCAGCGGGCCGACGAGGACGTTCTCGAGCGTCTGCAGGAGCGGCGGCGCGTCGGTGACAAAAAGAAAGTTGAAGAAGTCGTCGCCGAGCAGGCCGATGAAGCCGGCCAGCAGGAAGCCGATCGTGATCTCCTTCCACAGCATCGTCCAGTCGCCGCGGAAGTTGCCGGCGACGTCGGCCCAGGCATCGGCCGAGGTCAGGCGCGCCCGCCAGCTCACGCCCTCCTCGCCGCCGCTGTGGTGGACGTGGCCCTCCTGCGTCTGCTGGGCGTGGCGGCGCGCCTGCTCCTCCAGCCGCGGCGAGACGAAGCGGCGCAGCAGGACCGCCATCAGCGCGATCAGGAGGATGCCGCCAACGTACTCGGCGAGCGCGAACTGCCAGCCGATCAGGACCCAGAGGACCAGCCCCAGCTCCCAGACCAGGTTGGTCGAGGCGAACTGGAAGGAGAGCGCGGTCACCGCCGAGGCGCCCTTCTGGAAGAGCGACTTGGCGATCGCGATCGCCGCGTAGGAGCAGGACGAGGAGGCGGCGCCGAGCCCGGTCGCCTTCGCCACCGGGACGAAGCCGTGGCCGGAGAGCGCGCCTTCGATCCGCGCCCGCGGCACCCAGGCCTGGACGATCGCCGAGATCGCGAAGCCGAGCACCAGCGCCCACCAGACCTCATACGCCATCAGGAAGGACTGTTCGAGACCCTCGCCGATCTTGCTCAGGACGTCCGCCATGCGCTCAGTATCGAAAACCGGTCAAGCGCCCCCGGGGGTCCGGGCCTGCAGGCCGAGGCGCCGCGCCCGCTCGGCGGCGTGGGCGACGATCTCGTCCAGTCCCGGCAGCTCGCCGCCGCGCATCAGCACCCGGCCGTCGGCGACGACGGTGTCGACGATCGATCCGGAGGCGGCGTAGACGAGGTTGGAGGTGAGGTCGCCGATACTGAGCTCGGCGGAGTTGGGGCGCAGCAGCAGAAAGTTGGCGGGCGCGCCCACGGTCAGCGGCGCACCGGCGCCGAGCAGCGGCGCCCGCTCGCCGTTGGCGATCGCCCAGGCATCGGCAGCCTCGATCGCGGTCGGGTCAGCGGCGGCTTGCTTCTGCACCAGGGCGAAGAGCTTGAGGTCGGCGAGCAGGTCGAGCGAGTCGTTGGAGCCGGCGCCGTCGGTGCCGAGCCCGACTGCCACCCCGGCCGCCCGCGCCGCCGGGTAGTCGAAGACGCCGCCCACCGCGAGCTTCATGTTGGCGGCCGGGTTGGTGACCACCGTGCAGCCCCGCTCGGCGATCAGCTCGATCTCACCACGATCGAGCCAGACGCCGTGGGCGAGCACGGTGCGCTCGCTCAGCATTCCCAGGCTGTCGAGATAGGCCGCGGGGCGAAGCCTGTGGGCCGTGACGCAGTCGGCGACCTCCTGCTCGGTCTCGGAGAGGTGGATCTGGATCGGGACGCCGCGCTCGCCGCTCAGCTCGGCGATCCAGCGCAGCGAGTCCTCGCTGACCATGTAGATCGAGTGCGGGGCGAGGGCCGGCTCCACCGCGGGGCCGAGCCCGGTCAGGTGGTCGAGCGTGCGCAACGCCGTCTCGCGCATCTGGGCGGAATCGCCGTTGCGGTCGAACAGCGGCGCGCCGACGGTCGCGCGGGTACCGGCATCGGTGACGGCGCGCGCGGTCGCCTCCGGGTGCCAGTACATGTCCCAGAAGCGGGTCGTGCCGGTGCGGATCATCTCGGCGCAGGCCAGCCGCGTCCCCCAGTAGACGTCCTCGTCGTCGAGCTTCGCCTCGACCGGCCAGATCCGCTCTTCCAGCCAGGACATCAGCGGCAGATCGCCGCCGCTGCCGCGGAAGAGCGTCATCGCCGCGTGCGTGTGGCCGTTGAGGAGCGGCGCCACCAGCGGCGCGCCGCCGGCATCGATCGTCTCGTCGCCGAGCCTCTTGACCACCTCGGTGCCGAGCGCCGCGATCCGCCCGTCCTCGCAGCGCAAGCCGACGGTCTCCCCGTCGAGCAGGGCGCCGGTCACGGTCAACGTCAACGGCCGACCGCCCCGAGCCGCGGCAGCACTGCTGCCAGGCCGTCGCGCAGGCGAGCGGCGTTGGCGAGGCGGTCGTCCTCCAGCGCGGCGAGGTCGAGGCCGCCCTCGCCGACCCCGTTGGCGAGGTTGTCGACAACGCAGACGGCCGCGTAGTCGAGGCCCAGCTCCCCGGCCACGACGCACTCGGAGGCGATCGTCATCCCGACCACGTCGGCGTGGGCGGCGATCAGCCGGACCTCCGCCTGGGTCTCGAAGCGCGGGCCCAGCGTCTGCCAGTAGACGCCGCCGTCACGCGGGGCCTGCCCGCCCGCCTCCCAGGCGGCGAGAACCTCCTCGCGCCAGCGCGAGTCGAACCCCGGCGCGCTGTGGGCGCGGGCATCGGCGAAGATCGAGAGGCCGAGGTGGAGGGCGATGAAGTCGTCGGGGCAGAGGAGGCTGCCGACCGGCAAGTCGAGGCGCAGCGAGCCCACCGAGCCGATCGCCAGCACCCGATCGCAGCCCTGCTCGATCAGCGGTCGCAGGTTGGCGGCGTGGTCGACCTCGTGGGGGAGGATGTAGGGCTCCCCGGCCGCGCCGTGCCGCTGCACGATCGCCGCCCCGTGCTCCGCCGCCGCCGCGGCGATCTCCTCGCCCCCCGGCCCGAGGGCGTTGCTGCCAAGTACGACCGCCAGCCGTCCCATCGCCCCCGATCCTATGCCTCGATGTCGCAGTTGTTGCCGGTATGCGGTGACAACTGCGACATCGGGCGGGGTGCTACTAGGCTCGGCGGCGCCGCACTCGCGCGCCAGCGCCTGGCGACCAGGTCGCGGTCTTCACTTCGCCTATCGTGAACGCATGGGTGAGCGGCCGTCAGGCAGGGACGAGACCGAAGAGGAGCGCCTCGACCGCAACCTCGGTGAGCTGCTGCAGGAGCTGCGGGTGGCGCTGCCGGGGGTTCAGGTCCTCTTCGCCTTCCTGCTGGCGGTGCCGTTCCAGCAGAACTTCACGAAGATCACGACCTTCCAGAGGGACTCCTACTTCGCGACCCTCCTCTGCACGGCGGTCTCGGCCGCGTTCTTCATCGCCCCCTCGGCCTACCACCGGCTCACCTTCCACTACCAGCAGAAGCGCCGCCTGGTCTTCCTCGCCAACCGCTTCGCGATCGCCGGTCTCGGCTTCCTGGCGCTGGCGATGACCGGCGCGATCATGCTGATCACCGACATCCTCTTCGGGGTCGCGGCGACGGTGGTGACGACCGTCGGCGCCTTCTCGATGTTCGTCGCGCTCTGGGGGCTGCTGCCGCTGCGGCGTCGTTTCAAGTACCGCGCAGAGGGCTTGCCGCAAGTCGGTCCTCCCGCAGGCCCGCCAGCTGCTCCTCCAGCTCGCTGAGGAAGGGCAGATCGGGACAAGCCTCGCGCAGCAGCGCGGCATCGGCCTCCCAAACCCCGACCTTGACGTCGAGCGGCGCCTTCAGCTCGACCCCGACCGCCTCGCCCTCGTCGGCGTAGACGCGCCGCAGGGCGCGGATGTTGGCGAGCTTGTCGGCGGCGTAGATCGCCAGCGCGTCGGACCCGGCGGCCTCGACCCCGGCCCGGTGGGCGTCCTTGCGGCGCTCGTAGGAAACGATCTCTTCGGGGTCGGTCAGCGCCGCGACCAGCGCCGCGACCTCCGGGCCGAAGCGCCGGCGGAGGTCATCGACTTCGGCCTCGCTCTCCTCGACGACGTCGTGCAGCAGCGCCGCGGCGAGGACGGGGTCGTCGAAGTCGTAGGAGGCGAGTAGCTCGGCCACCGCCAGGGGGTGTTCGATGTACGGCCTGCCGCCGCTGCCGTTGCGGACCTGGCCGGCGTGCGCATCTTGGGCCGTATCGAGCGCTCCGCGTACCAGCGGCGAGTGCTCCGCGGCCGCCCCTATTCGCGGGGACTTGAGGCTCGTCATCGCCTGTGCAAAGTCGGGAGACTGGGCACCGAGGTGAGGGTAGCGCTCAAGCGGTGGTGGCCGGGCTCGGAGCCCGCGCCGGCAGCTCGTACTCGCTGCGCTCCGCACCCACCTCGATCGCCCCCGCCTCGCCGCCCAGCGCCAGCCAGCGCTCCCGCGCCTCGGCGCCGAGCCCGTCGAGGAAGGCGTCGGAGTGCAGCGGGTCGTGGTGGAAGAGGACGGTGCGCTCGGCCCCGGTGCGGTGGGCGAAGCAGAGCGCGGCGCCCAGGGACGAGTGCCCCCAGCCGACGTGCTCGGGGTACTCGGCGTCGGCGTACTGGCCGTCGTGGATCAGCAGCGAGGTGTCGCGAGCGAGGGCGAAGCCGGAGATCCAGTCCTCCTCGAGGCGGTCGAGGTCGGTGCCAAGCGCCGGCTCGTGGTCGGGGATGTAGGTGAGGGAGGAGTCGCCGTCGTCGATCCGGTAGCCGAGCGTCGGCCCGCGATGGGCGACCGAGGCGGCGCGGATCCGCGCCGAGCCGATCTCCCACTCGGTCTCCGGGCAGTGGCGGAAGGAGACGTCGCAGGGCAGCTCGCGAACCTCGACCGGCGAGAGCGGGGCGGAGATGTAGCGGGCGATGCGGTCACGCAGCGAGGCCTCGGGCGAGGCCGGGCCCCAGATCACGATCTCGGTCTGGGCGCGGAAGGCGGGGGCGAAGAAGACCAGCCCCTGGATGTGGTCGAGGTGGAGGTGGGTGAGGAGGATGTGCAGCCGCGCCGGCTCGGCGGCCAGCGCCAGGCCGAGGCTGCGGATGCCGCTGCCGGCGTCGAGCGCCAGCAGCGAGCCGTCGGAGAGGGTGACGCCGACGCACGAGGTGTTGCCGCCGTAGCGGATCGTCTCCGGCCCCGGGGAGGGGATCGAGCCACGCGTTCCCCAGAGCTTGACCTTCATGACGGGCGCGCCCCGTTGCCACCCGTTTGAACCGGCCAGAAGACGGCGATCGCGCCCTGGGAGCCGTGCGCGGTGAGGATCGGGAAGGCGGAGGCCTCGACCGAGTGGCGGGCGCCGTCGGTCGAGCGGATCTCGAACTCGGCGTGGGCCGGGCGCCCGTTGCGCACCGCGGAGACCAGCGGCAGGTCGTCGTAGGGGATCGGCTCACCGCGCTCGTCGAAGGGGCCGAACAGCGCCCCCCACTCCTCGGGCCCGACCGTCCCCAGCTCCTCGAAGCGTTTGCCGAGCATCATCCCCGCCGCCTCGTTGTAGAAGACGAGGACGCCGCCCTCGTCGACCAGGAAGGCCGGCGTCGAGAGCGCCGACATCAGGTTGCGAGCAAGGATCAGCTCGAGCGGCTTCTGCGTCACAGATGACACTTTAGATCGTCGGTTGCGTTGCGCTAGGCATTGGCCGGGATTGCCCTGCAGAAGCCGGAAGCCGCCAGCCTCGTCCGCTGCGGGTCCCAAGAGCGTGACTTTCGTCACACGGACCTCAAGGTCGATGGGCTTGAAACACCCCTATATGGAGGGAAATCGGCCCGTCGGCACCGCCAAGTCAGCCGGCGGCTTCGGCGCGGCGCAGGCCGCCGCGGGCCCAGAGCGCGAAGAGGACCGGGAGGGTGGCGCCGATCGCGAAGGCGAGGGCGATCACGGTCGGGTCGCCGGAGATGAACCCGCGGCCCGCCTCCAGCAGCGCGGTGATCGGATTGACCGAGGCGACGGCGTGGATCCAGCCGCTGAGCAGGCTCAGCGGCACATAGACAGGGGCCAGGAAGAGGATGAGGAAGGTCGGGAACTGCATCAGTGGCCCGCCCTGGATCGAGCGCACCCGCATCGCCACCCCGGCCGCCCACATCGTCGCCGCCAGGTTGACCAGCAGCGCAAGCGCGTAGAGGCCGAAGAGGTCGACGCCGCTGCCGTCGACGTTCATCCCGGCGAGGAGGGCGACGACCGTCAGCACGGTCCAGGTGATCAAGGTACGGGTCAGGGCGGCGATGGCGTAGCCGGCGACGATCCCGTTGCGGTTACTGGCGGCGAGCAGGTAGCGCCGGGCGAAGCCGGTCTCGAAGTCACGGGCGATGCCGAAGCCGGTGAAGACGCCGCCGAAGGCCGCCGACTGCAGCAGCACGAAGACGAACTGGAAGGCGGTGTAGCCGCTCGGGAAGTCGAAGCCGGGGACGTTGGCGATCGCCGACAGCCCGCCCGCGAAGGAGAGGAAGAAGAAGAGCGGAAAGGCGATCGCCGGAACCAAGAAGGCCGGGTTGCGGAGGAAGTTGTGGATGCTGCGCCAGGCGACCGCGAGGGCGATCTGGCGGAAGCCGGCGGGGCGGGGCTCGTTCACGTCCGCACCAGCCTCGTCTTCAGGGCGGCGCTGGCCGCGTACATGCCGATCAGGAAGATCGTCACCGCGATCCCGAAGCCCAGCGCCAGCTCGCCGGCGTTCCAGCCTTCGATCAGCAGCGAGCGGAAGGCCTGCAGCAGGTAGGAGACCGGGTTGGCGGAGGCGACGACGTGGAACCAGTCGGTCTGGAGCAGGTTCAGCGGCAGCGCCATCGAGGAGAGGAAGAGGAAGACGAAGAAGACGGGGAAGAGGCTCTGGACCGCCTCTCCGGAGCCGGTGCGCAGGGCGGCGAAGAGGCCGATCGTGCCGAAGGCGACGGTGACCGTGACCGAAAGCGCGATCAGCACCAGCGCGCCGCCGGGCCCGGCGGCGAGTTCGGCGCCCGCGGTCATCCCGACGACCAGGTAGGTGACGGCCTGGAGGAGACCGAGCACGACGGCGCCGGCGAGCAAGCCGCTGAGCAGCGCCGCCCCGCGCAGCGGCGTCAGCGCCAGTCGGTTGAGGAAACCGGTCTCGATGTCGCGGGCGAGGTCGGTGCCGGCATTCATCACCGAGAACAGCGCCCCCTGCATGAAGGGGACGGCGAGGGCGAAGGTGAGGTAGGAGTCGGTCGGGAAGCCGGGCAGGTTGGTCGCGTCTTTGAGCCCACCCGAGTTCACCGCCAGCAGGAACAGCGGGAAGATCAACGCCGGCACGATCTGGGCCGGCTGGCGCAGCGTCCGCAGGACCGAGCGATGGGCGAGCTGGCCAGCCTGGGCGCGGAGGCCGGCGCTCACGCCGAGCCCACCGCCTCGGCAGCGCCGTCGTCGGCCTCCTCCGCCTCCTCGGCTCCCTCCAGCGAGCGGCCGGTCTTGGTCAGGAAGACGTCGTCGAGCGAGGGCGCGTGCAGCTGCAGATGCTCGATCGCGATCCCCTCGGCGTCGAGGGCGCGGACGACCTCGGCTAATTCGGACTCGCCGCCGGAGAGTCGCACCGCGCCGCCTTTCGGCGCCGCGCCGGCGGGCTCTCCGAAGCGCGACAGCACCGCCAGCATTCGCTCGCGCTCCCCCGGGTCGTGCGGCGCCGCTTCGACCGTGGGGCGGCCGATTTCGGCCTTCAGCGCCGCCGGCGTTCCCTCGGCGACGATCCGGCCGTGGTCGATGATCCCGA
Source organism: uncultured Actinomycetes bacterium (assembly GCA_963699125.1). Taxonomy (GTDB): domain Bacteria; phylum Actinomycetota; class Thermoleophilia; order Solirubrobacterales; family 70-9; genus VAYN01. The sequence continues at coordinate 1,332,608 of OY969417.1, read as the reverse complement.
CCCGGCCGGCGAGCGCGTCGGCCTCCTCCAGGTACTGGGTGGTGAGGAAGACGGTGACGCCGTCGGCGGCGAGGCTCGCGACCTCCTCCCAGAGCGCGGTGCGACTCTGGATGTCGAGGCCGGTGGTGGGCTCGTCGAGGAAGAGGATGCGAGGGCGGTGGACGAGAGCCAGCGCCAGGTCGAGGCGGCGCTTCATCCCACCCGAGTAGCCGCCGACTTTGCGGTCTGCCGCCTGGGAGAGGCCGACTCGCTCCAGCAGTTCGGCGCTACGCTCTTCCCGCTCCGCCTTGGCGATCCCGTGCAGGGCGGTCTGCAGGCGCATGTGCTCGCGGCCGCTCAGCAGCGGGTCCAGCGCCGCCTCCTGCAGGGCGGCGCCGATCGCCGAGCGCACCCGTGGGCCTTCGGCGACGATGTCGAAGCCCGCCACCCGCGCCGTCCCCGCGGTCGGCGGCAGCAGCGTCGTCAGCATCAGCACCGTCGTCGACTTGCCGGCTCCGTTGGGGCCGAGGAAGCCGTAGATCTCGCCGGGGGCGACGCGCAGGTCGATGCCGTCGACCGCTCGCGGCCCGTTCTTGAACTCGCGCACGAGCCCGTCCACCTCGATGCCGGTGCGGTCGGTGTCGTCCGCCATCGTGCCTCTCCAGTTAGAGGGTAAAATCAATATTTGAGGCTAGCAAATATTGGGTTACAATAGTTTCTATGGGAAAGGCGGCGCAAACGCGAAACGGGGCGGAGAGGGCAGAGGCCGGCGCCACCCGCGAGGCCTGGCGACTACTCGCCGACTTGGTCTACCCGCCGCCGTTTCTTGCTGCCGCCCGCGAGCTCGGTCTGCGCCCCTCGGCCTTTGGAGCCCTGCGCGCGCTCGACCGGCCGCGGACGATGAGCGAAGTCGCCGCCGTCCTGCACTGCGACAACTCCAACGTCACCGGCATCGTCGACGGATTGGAAGAGAGGGGGTTGGCGACCCGCCAGCCATCGGAGACCGACCGACGGGTGAAGCTGATCGCGCTCACGGCCGAGGGCCGCAGGGTGCGAGCGCGGCTGATGAAGGCGGTCGAAGCGCCGCCGGCCTGGCTGCGGGCGCTGCCCGCGCGGGACCAGCGCGCTCTGCGCGACCTGCTCGAGCGGGCGGCCGCGGTCGCGGGTTAGCGCTGGACCCAGGGCGGACCGCGTCGGCAGCGCCGAACGCATACAACTCACGGCCCCGATGCGCGAGCGAACCCGCACCTACCGCGTCGTCATGGCCGTCAACCGGCCGGTCGCGCTGTGGGGGCGGTTGCAGGTCGAGGGGTTGGACGCGCTCCCGGAGAGCGGACCGCTGCTGGTGGTCGGCAACCACGACAGCCACTGGGACCCGATCATGGTGGGGATGGCCGCGATCAAGCGGCGCCAGATCCGGGCGCTGGCGAAATCGGACCTCTGGAAGGTTCGCGGTCTCAGCCCGATCCTCAACGGGATGGGCCAGATCCCGATCGAGCGCGGCGCCGGCGACAGGCAAGCGCTGGCGCGGGCGATCGAGACCCTGCGGGCCGGTGCCTGCATCGGCGTCTTCCCCGAAGGGACCCGCTCCCGCGGCAAGGTCCTGCGCGCCCGCAGCGGCGTCGGCCGGCTGGCTCTGGAGGTGCCGGAGGCCCACATCACCCTGGTCGCGATCGAGGGAACGAGCGACCTGACCGGCTTCCCGCGCCGACCGCGGATCCGGGTCCGCTTCTTCGACCCCGTTGGCGGCCAGCCCCGACCCGACGAGGATCCGGGGGAGCTCTCGGCCCGGCTGCTGGCCGAGATCCGCGAGCTCGTCCCGCCCTCGATCTCCTACCGCAAGCGCCCCTAGCCCGCCCCACCAACCCGTGGCTCCCGGCCCGTGGTTCCTTTGGCACGCAATGCGTCACAAAGGAACCACGGAACGGAGCTATGCCGCGGCCCCTACCTTGCGTGGTTCCTTTTCCACGAGATCGGTAACAAAGGAACCACGGGCCGGATTGCGCTGCATTAGCCCGTGGGGACTCCGAGGGCGCGGCTGATCCGCGTGACCACTGCATCGCGTTCGCGATGTATCTGAGTCCAGGTGGCTCTCGTCACTCGGTAGCCGGCCGCGACCAGGATCTGGTCCCGTTGCCGATCGCGCTGGAAGGCCACGGGGGTGCCATGGGTCTGTTCTCCGTCTGTTTCCACCACCAGCCGCTGCTCCTCCCAAAGGAAGTCGACCATCAGTCGGTGGCCGTCGATGCGAAGCGTCCTGTTGCAGATCGGCCGCGGCAGCCCCATCGCTACCAGTTGCGGCAGGACGAGCGCCTCGAAGTCGCTGCGCACATCGGGGACCGTGCCGTCGTCGGTCCGCCAATCTTCGAGGATCATGCGAAGCGCCCGTGTTCCCGGCCTACCTTTTGCTGCCTGCAGCACCAGATCGAGTGCCTCGATGTCCAACAGCTTCAGAACGGCGGCCCGCTCGACGGCGCGCCGCAACGAGGGGGTGCCGAGGATCCCGGCGAGGTCGACCAGGGTTCGCGCCGGGGAGGTGTACGCGATCCCGCCCCGGACGACGATCTCCCCAGCGCCTGGGTAGCGGCAGCGTCGAGGGCGGATGCCGTCGATCTTGCGCCCCGCCTGACAGCGGACGATCACATCGACCAACCGGGGCCACGGGTCCCGCAGGCCCCAGAAGGCCGCTGCGGTGCCGTGCGAAACCACCGATCCCTCGCCACAGGCGAGCAGCGCGGCACGGAGGGCGCCGGTGCGCCCGATCGACAGATGTCCCACCGCATAGACCGCTCGATGGACCCGGTGTAGCCGATTCCGCTCGGTTCGGCTCGCGGCTGCTCTTCTAGATACACCGACGTCGCGCAGCTGGTCCAGCGACACCACACCGTCCTGCGCCGTTGCGACGACGGCAAGTCGCCGATCTCCCCTCTCCCTCTCTCGACTGCGGTTCCTTTGGGACGACATGCGTGCCCAAGGAACCACGGTACGAATGCTCTCCCCCATGGCTCTCGCGCGGTTCCTTTGGCACGCGGCAGGTAACAAAGGAACCACGGACGGGGGTCGATCCACGGTTGGGAGGGCCGACCGGGGTGCGATGCGTTAGCCCTCGGCCTCCTTGCCGCTGCCCTGCAGCCCGTACCACTCGGCGCCGAAGGAGTCGATGTCGTTGCCGTTGGCTTCTCCGGGCTTCTCGTCGGCCGTGTACGTATAGAGCGGATGGCCCGCGTAGGTGACCTGCGTGGTGCCGTCCTTGCGCTCGGTCGTGCCGAGCTTCGAGGACGTCGCCCCTTCGCCGGCCTGCGGGGCGCCTTCGGTCAGCACCGGCGGCCAGACCTGGGCGCAGGCGCCGTAGCAGGACGACGTCGTGCCCTTGTCCTTGTGGAAGTCGTAGACCGTGAAGCCCCCCGCGTCGACCAAGACAGCGCCGACCTTGGGAGCGCTGGCGACGGTCAGAACCGCCGCGCCGCTTTCGGCGCCGGGGGGCGACTTTTCGCTGCTGGCGCCTCCGCCTCCGCCCTTGCCACCGTAGGCGCCGCCCGAGCCGCTGTTGTCGCTGCCGCAGCCGGCGATCGCCAGCGCCGCGGCCGTCGCTAGTAGTGCGAATGCGCAGGTGGTCCTGATCCTGTTCACGTCACGCCTCCTGGTTCGAGTTGTCGGTTGCGGCTGCGCCCGCCGCGTCGACGGGGGCGACGAAGGTTCGGTTGCCGGCGCGGACGCCGATCGCCCTGGTGCGGGAGAGGTCGAGGGCCGAGCTCAGCACGGCGGTGGAATCGTCTCCCCAGCGATAGCGGAAGGTGCCGGCGGAGACCCTTTCGCCGTGCGGACCGCGCAGGTACACCCGGCAGAGGGTGCCGGAGCGGATCCCCTTCACATAGACGCGGATCTCGGTGCCGTAGGCGTGGGGCGCGAGCGTGGCGCCGATCTTGATCCCGGCCGGCAGGGAGGCGAAGTGGACGTGCTGCTCGGGATTGCCGCCGCCATCGTTGGAGAGGATCACGATCGCCAGAGCCGCCGCCACGGCGGCAGCCGCCCCGCTCAGCGCCAGGCCGAGGCGCCGCCGCTGCCGTCGCCGGCCCTCTCGCCGTTCGCGCCCGATCGTCGCGGCGACGCGCCTGGCCAGCTCGGGCGAGGGCTGGGGCGCCGGATGGCTGAAGCGATCCGGGTCGGCCAGCGGCAGCAGGCGCGCCATCACGCCCAGCGACCCCGCCTCGGCGCGGCAGTCGGGACAGCCGTCGAGGTGCGCCTCCAACCTGGCGCGCTCCTCAACGGACAGATCGCCGAGCGCGTAGGCGCCGAGCAGCAGCCGCCACTCGCGGCAGTTGTCGGGCTGCTCAGCCTTCATAGCCCATCTCCTCGAGCACGACCCGCAGCGCTCGCAGGCCGTAGTAGACGCGGCTCTTCACGGTTCCCTCCGGCACGCCGAGCTCGGCCGCGACCTCGGCGTAGGGGCGGCCGCGGTAGTGGGTCTCGACCAGGACGCGGCGATGGTCCTCGCCGATCCGTCGCATCGCCTCCTCGACCTGCCAGGCGAGCAACGCCTGCTCGAGCGGCTCGACCGACGGCTCAACCCCGGACTCGGCGACGGTGGGGCGGGCGGCGCGGGCGCGGCCGAGGTCGATGACGACGTTGCGCATGATCGCGAAGAGCCAGGTCCGCAACGAGCCGATCTGCGGGTCGAAGCGCTCGCCGGCGCGCCAGGCCCGGACGAAAGTCTCCTGCACGGCCTCTTCGGCGAGGCCGGAGTCGCCCAGCGAGCGCATCGCGAAGCCGTACAGCTCGCCGGAGTGCGCGGCGTAGGCCTCGCGCACGTCTCGTTCGCGGCTGAGCGCCCCCGGAGGCATTTCAACGCGATCTTGAAGCAGTCGCCGCAATCACGGTGACCGGACTACGAGCGGGGGCCCGCCCGGGTTCAGGCCGGCCTAGGCGGGGGGCGTCGCCCCCGACGCCGACTGGCAGCCGGCGTCGGGGGGCGGCAGCTTCAGGGGACCGGCTTAGAGTTTCCCGATCTTGAAGATCTTCGTCCCGCAATCGGGGCACGTGCCCTGGATCGCCGGGCGACCGTTCTTCATGGTCACCTGTTTGGCGTCTTTGATCTCAACCTTCTTACGCTCTTTGACGCAGTAGCCCTCCGGCATGAGGGGCCCTCCTTTCGCTGCCGCTTCGCGGCAAGACTCGCGCTGCACGCGAGGTGGATTGAGGCGAATGTAACGCAGGTGGGGGACGCGACGCGTGCGTATCGTGCGTTTTCGCACAAAACGGCGAGGTGGCCGGTCAACTACGCTCCTGCCCGCACTTCAGCACTGACCAGCGCGCAAGGAGATCTCGAATGCCCGAAGCAGTCATCGTCGACACCATCCGCACGCCGATCGGCCGTGCCTTCAAGGGCTCGCTCGCCCAGCTGCGCCCAGACGAGATGGGCGCCTACGTCGTCGACAAGCTGCTCGAGCGCAACCCCGAGGTCGACCCGGCGACGATCGAGGATCTCTTCTGCGGCTGCGGGATGCCGCAGGGCCTGCAGGCCTTCAACATCGGCCGCATCATCTCGCTGCTCTCGGAGAAGCTGCCGCAGACCGTCAACGGCGTCACCGTCTCCCGCTACTGCTCCTCCAGCCTCGACGCGATCCGCCACGCTGGCAACGCGATCAAGGCCGGCGAGGGCGACGTCTACATCGCCGCCGGGATCGAGTGGGTGAGCCGCTACAACGAGCGCACCGAGCCGGCCGGCGCCGCCGACCAGAACGAGAACCTGCAGGGCAACAACGGCCAGCCCAACGCCTACATCGAGATGGGCGCGACCGCGGTCAACGTCGCCAACAAGTACGAGGTCAGCCGCGCCGACATGGACAAGTTCGCGCAGCGCTCCCAAGAACTCGCCGTCAAGTCCCAGGAAGACGGCTTCTTCGACCGCGAGATCGTGCCGGTGGCGCTGCCCGACGGCACCGAGGTCGCCAAGGACGACGGGCCGCGCGCCTCCTCGACCCTGGAGAAGCTCTCCGAACTGCCGGAGGCCTTCGGCGGCGGCGGCGTCACCGCCGGCAACTCCTGCCCGCTCAACGACGGCGCCGCCGCGGTGCTGCTGATGAGCGACACCAAGGCCAAGGAGCTGGGCCTGACCCCGCGCGCCCGCATCATCACCGCCGCCACCTGGGGCAACGAGCCCGAGTACATGGGCGTCGCCCCGATCGGCGCGATCAAGAAGGTGCTTGACCGGGCCGGGATGGCGATCTCCGACGTCGGCGCGGTCGAGCTCAACGAGGCCTTCGCCGCCCAGGTGATCCCGATCATGGATGAGTGCGGGATCTCGATCGACAAGCTCAACACCCACGGCGGCGCGATCGCCCTCGGCCACCCCTTCGGGATGACCGGCGCCCGGATCATGGGCACCCTGCTCAACGTGCTGGAGACCGACGACCACCAGGTCGGCCTCGAGACGATGTGCGTGGCCGGGGGTCAGGGCAAGGCGATGCTCGTCGAGCGCATGAACTGAGAGCCTGTCCCGGTAGGGGTTTCGCTTAACTTTTTCGAGGATCGTCTGCGGCCGTCCGAGGTTTCGCAGCGCCGAAAAAGTACAAGACGCTTCACCCCTACCGGGCCAGGCTCTAAGGTCGGCTCGTGGAGACGCTCATCTACGAGACCGACGGGCGGGTTGCGCGGATCACGCTGAATCGGCCGGAGCGGGGGAATGGGATTACGCCGCGGATGCCGGTGGAGCTGGCGGCGTGCGTGGAGCGGGCGAATCTCGATCCGGAGGTGCACGTCATCGCGCTGGCCGGCAACGGCAGCGGCTTCTGCGGCGGCTACGACCTGGTTGCCTCGGCCGAGGGCGAGATGAGCGAGCTGGGCGACGTCGAGGCGCCGCCGGGCTCGCCGCTTGACCCGGCGACGATCGGCGCCAACCACATGCCGGAGTCGAGCTGGGACCCGGTCGTCGACTACCAGTTCATGGCCCGCAACGTGCGCGGCTTCATGAGCCTCTTCCACTCCGAGAAGCCGGTGCTCTGCAAGGTCCACGGCTACTGCGTCGCCGGCGGCACCGACATGGCGCTCTGCTCCGACCTGCTGGTGATCGCCGAGGACGCCAAGATCGGCTACCCGCCGGCACGGGTCTGGGGCTCGCCGACGACGGCGATGTGGGCGGTCCGGCTGGGCGCGATGCGGGCCAAGCGACTGCTACTGACCGGCGACTCGCTGACCGGCGCCGAGGCAGCGGAGTGGGGCCTGGCGACCGAGGCGGCGCCGGCCGAGCAGCTCGACGAGCGCTTCGAGCGGCTGCTGGAGCGGGTCGCGCGGCTGCCGATCAACCAGCTGGCGATGATGAAGCTGCTGGTCAACCAGACCGTGGAATCGCAGGGACTGCGCCAGGCCCAAACCCTCGGCACCTTCTTCGACGGCATCGCCCGCCACACCGAGGAGGGCCACGCCTTCGTCCGCCGCGCCACCGAGTCGGGCTTCCGCGAGGCCGTGCGCGAGCGCGACGAGCCCTTCGGCGACCACGGCCTCGAGGGCTTCGGGCTCCAGTAACCGCGCCGATGTCGCACTTGTCGCCGGTATGCGGCGACAAGTGCGACATCGGCTAGGGTGCCGCCGCGATGAGCGATGCTCCGCCGCATCCGAGCTCGATGATCACGCCGGAGAGCGTGCGCGCCTTCCTGCCCGGGAGCTTCCCCGGTGACCTCGGGATTGAGCCGCTGGAGGTCGAGGACACCCACTCACGGGGCCGGATCGTCGTCGACAAGCGGCACCTGCACCCGGGGGGCTTCGTCCACGGCGGCGTCTGGACGGCGCTGGGCGACACCGTCGCCGCCTGGTCGACCTTTCGCAGCATCCCGCCCGCGCACAACTTCACGACGATCGAGCTGAAGCTGAACGTCTTCGCGGCAGGTCTTGAGGGGGACGAGATCGAAGCGGTCGCCGAGCCGCTGCATGTCGGCAAGAGCACGGTCGTGATCGAGGTCAAGATCGAGCGCCGCCGCGCGGGCGCGGAGCCAAAGCTCGCCGCCAACCTGATCGTCTCCCAGTTCGTGCTGCCGCCGCCCGCCTGATCGCCGGAAGTCTTTCGACGGACCCGCCGGGCACCGACTCCAACGAGCCGGTCAGCTATAGAAGAGATTTCTTGATTATTAGAGCCGCTGATGCTATGCATCTCGTGGCTCTTTCATTCTTGACCCGAGGTTCGATCGATGGCGCTCTTCAGAAGGCTCAGTCTCATCGCGGCCGCCTCGGCGGCGCTGGTCGGGCTGGCCGCCTCGCCGGCCCAGGCGGGGGAATTCGAAGCGTCGGTCTATCCCGTGATCGTGAGCGGGGAAGCGGTGGAAGGAAGCCACGTCCTCGCCGCCGGCGAACTCAAAGTGACCTGCGCCAGCGTTGAACTCGACGGGGAGCTGCCCGGGCAGACCGAGACGCTGATGGTCTCTCCGACGTACTCCGGATGCACGTCGTTCGGAGTGAGCGCGACCGTGCAGGCCAACGGCTGCCAGTACGAGCTCGTTCCCGGCGAAGAAGTGGAAGAAGACAGGTTCTCGGGCACGGTGGACATCGTCTGCCCGGAAGGCCAGACCGCCACCGTGGTTGCGCTGGCGGGAAAATGCAAAGCGGAGATCGGCAGCCAGAGCGGGATCGCAAGCTTCGCCTACCAGAGCGATTTCGAACCGGAACCGGCGGACGTCACGGTGGAGGCGGAAGCAAAAGAAATCTCCTACACCGTGACCAAAGACGAATTCCCCTGTCCGTTTTCCGGCACCGGAGAAAAATCCGACGGCGCCCTGACCGGTGACGCGCTGCTCACCGCGACCTTCGAAGCCGAAGCCGCGGAGATCGCCGTCGTGCAGGGCCAGACCACGAGGCTATGCGAAGAAGCGCCGACGGGGCGTTCTTGTCCGAACGGCAAAGACTACGCCGCCGGCCTCGAAATCTTCGGGACGGTGTCCGCGATGAAACCCGCGGAAATCGGGCTTTACGACGCCAAATATAAATTGGTAACCACTGTCGCCTGCGAACAATCGACCTTCGGCGCGAAAACGACGCAGAAAGTAGGGGCTCCGCTGCCGGTGGAAACAGTGGGGGCGACGTTCGCCGATTGCAAAGCCTATGCGGGGGCGCTGACCTGCGAAACGGTTTCGATGGAAAACTACCCGGCGAACGGGTCGATCATGGCTTCCACCCGCCTCAGGTCCCCCGGAATCGGGTACGTCCGCGCGCCGATGGCGTTCAAAGTGCTGTGCGGAGAAGATCTCACCTGCGAATACAGCGCCCCTGTGGTGGTGATGGAAATCGCCGGGGGGAAACCGCCCACCCTGACAGCGCTCAGTAGCCAGATGAGCAAAATCAAAACCGACGGGGAATCCGCCGCCTGCCCTGTCCTGGCCCGCTGGTCGGGCAGCTACACGACCTCCGTGTACCCGAGCGCTCTTTGGGTGACTTTCTAGCCTGCGCCTCGCGCTTGGGCCGGTCCGGTGGCTCAGGACTGCGTCTCGATCCGCTCGGTCAGCTGCTCTCGACGTCGCCGAGGGGCGCTTCGAGGCGTTCGATCTGGGGCAGGCGCCAGAGCACGCTGGCGAGGGTGAGGCCGATCGCCGCCGAGAGCAGGGCCAGGAACCACTGGGTGGCGTTGAGCAGGTCCATCTCGAAGAAGTCCCGCACCGGGGCGGCGGCGAGGATCAGCGCGTAGAGGGCGCCGAGGCCGGCGACCAGGGCCAGCATGTAGCTCTGGATCGCGATGTGCTCGCGGCCCGGGCCGCGCTCCAGCAGCAGCACGAAGGAGAGGCCGAGGACGATCAGCGTCGTCGTCGCCGCGGTGCGGCCGGCGTCGAGGCTGCCGCCGAAGACGGTGTCGACGAGGAAGAAGGAGAGGATCGAGCCGATCGCCGTCGCCAGCCCGGCGGGGACCGCGAACGCCGCCAGGGCGCGCAGCAGGCGGCCGCGGTAGAGCGGCCCGTCAGAGGGCGCGAGCGCCAGCACGAAGGAGGGGATGCCGATCGTCAGGAAGGCCGCGAGAGTGAGGTGGCGCGGCAGGAACGGGAAGGCGAAGCCGGGCACGGCGACGAGCAGGATCAGCGTCGCCGCGTAGACGGTCTTGGTCAGGTAGAGGCGGCCGAGGCGGTGGATGTTGCGGGCGATCCGCCGCCCCTCGCCGACCGCCTCGGGCAGCCGCGAGAACTGGTCTTTGAGCAGGACGACGTCGGCGACGCCCTTGGTCACCTGCGTCCCCGAGCCCATCGCCACCGCCATCCGCGCTCGCTTCAGGGCCGGCACGTCGTTGACGCCGTCGCCGATCATCGCCACGTAGCGCCCGGCGCCGACCAGCGCGGCGACCAGCGCTTTCTTCTGCTCGGGCGCGATCCGGCAGAAGATCGTGTTGGCCAGCGCCACCCGCTCCAGCTCCTCACGGTCCTCGGGCAGCTGTGAGCCCTCGACGACGCCGGCGTCGCGCGGCACCCCGACCGCGTAGGCGACAGCGGTGACGGTGGCGCGGGCGTCGCCGGAGATCAGCTTCAGGTCGACTTCCTGCTCGCGCATAAAGGCGATCGTCTCGGCGGCGTCGGGCCGCAGCGTCTCCTCCAGTACGACCAGCGCCAGCGGCGCCAGCCGCGGCGGCGTCGCCGCGGCGGGATCGGCCGGCAGCGCCTCGCCCGACTCGCCGAAGGCGACGACCCGGCGCCCGGCCGCGGTCTCCTGCTCGAGCTTGCGAGCGAGGCCGGGGGGGAGGGTCAGCGCCCCCGCCTGGGCCAGCACGTCGGGCGCGCCGAGCACGTAGGTGGAGTTCCCGGCGGCGCCATCGGAGATCGCCACCCCGCTCCACTTCCACCGCGAGGAGAAGGGGACCTCGGCCCGGACCCGCCCGGCCTCGCCCGGGAAGCGCGTGGCGATCGTCTCCAGGGTGCGGTTGCGATCGCCGGCGCTCGCGGCGAAGCGCGCCAGCGCCAGCTCGGCCGCCCCCGCGTCGACTCCGTCGGCGAACTCGACCCCGACCAGCCGCAGCTCGCCGGCGGTCAGCGTGCCGGTCTTGTCGACGCAGATCGTGTCGACCGCGGCGAGGCTCTCGGTCGCGCTCATCTGCTGGACCAGCGTGTTGCGCCGCGCCAGCCGCACCGCCGCGACCGCGAAGGTGACGCTCATCAGCAGCACCAATCCCTCGGGGATCAGCGTCACTAGGCCCGCCGTCGCCGTCTGCGCGGCCTCTTCGAGGCCGACGCTGCGGACGTTGAGGCTGAGGAAGAGGATCGCCGCCAGCGGCAGCATCACGTAGGTGGAGGCGATGATCACCCGGTTGACCTCTTCCTGCAGCGGCGAGGGCGGGTGGCGGAAGCTGCGCGCCTCGCCGGCAAGCTTGCCGGCGTAGCTCTGCTCGCGCACGGCGTCGACCTCGTAGTAGCCCGAGCCGGAGACGCAGAAGGAACCGGAGAGGACCCGTTCGCCGGCCCGCTTGGGGATCCCGTCGGCCTCGCCGGTCAGCATCGACTCGTCGAGGGTCATGCCGCGGCTGGCGATCGCCTCGCCGTCGGCGACCAGCTGGTCGCCGGGCTCGACCCGGACGACGTCGCCGGGCACAACCTCGGTCGCCAGCAACTCGACCACGGCGCCGTCGCGGATCACCTTGGCGTGGGGTGCTACCAGCACCGCCAGCTCGTCCAGCGTCGCTTTCGCCTTCAGCTCCTGGCGGATGCCGATGTAGGAGTTGACGACGGCGATCAGGCCGAAGAGCGAGTCGGCGTAGAGCCCAAGCCCCAAGTCGAGGACGAAGAAGACGCCGATGATCGCGTTGAAGAGGGTGAAGACGTTGCCGGCGACGATGCTCGCGACCGAGCGCGAGGAGGTCTCCGGTGGCGGCCCCAGCTTGCGCAGGCGCTTCGCGGCCTCGGCACTGGAGAGGCCCTGATCGGCGGGTGGCTGGCCGTTGCCCATTGCGAGTATTCAATAGGGTGGCGCCCGGATGGCTCTGAAGCTTGGATTGAACCTCGGCTACTGGGGCATCGGCCCGGCCGGCGAGGACGCCGTCGAGGTCGTGACCGCCGCCGAGCGGCTCGGCTACGAGTCGGTCTGGGCGGCCGAGTCCTACGGCTCCGACGTCGTCAGCGTGCTCGCCTGGCTCGCCGCGCAGACCGAGACGATCAAGCTCGGCGCCGCGATCATGCAGGTGCCGGCGCGACCGCCCGCCGCCGCGGCGATGGCCGGCGCCACGATCGACAAACTTTCCGGCGGCCGCTTCCTCTTCGGCTTCGGCCCCTCCGGCCCGCAGGTCTCCGAGGGCTGGTACGGGGTTCCCTACGCGAAGCCCTGGGGTCGGACCCGCGAGTACATCGAAGTCGTGCGCGAGATCGTCGCCCGCGAAGGCCCGCTCGAGCACGCCGGCGAGCACTACACGCTGCCGCTGCCAGGCGGCGAGGGCAAGCCGCTGAAGCTCAACTTCCACCCCCTGCGCAAGGAGATCCCGGTCTTCGTCGGAGCGATCGGCCGCAAATCGGTCGAGCTGGCGGCCGAGATCTGCGACGGCTGGATCCCGATCTTCTTCAGCGTCGACGCCTTCGAGGCGACCTGGGGGGAGCACCTCGAGGCCGGCTTCGCCAAGGGCGGCCGGCAGCGCTCCGACCTCGAGGTCTCACCCTCGCTTCAGGTGGCGATCGACGGCGACCTGGAGGCGGCGAAGAGCGTCGTCAAGGCGGGCCTCGTCCTCTACTTCGGCGGCATGGGCAGCCGCAAGACGAACTTCTACGTCGACCTCGCCCACCGCTTCGGCTTCGGCGAGGTCGCCGACGAGGTCCAGCGCCGCTTCCAGGACGGCGACCGCGCCGGCGCCTTCGAGGCGATGCCCGACGAGATCGTCGAGGCGACCTCGCTGGTCGGCACCGAGGCCGAGGTGGCGACGCGGGTCGAGCGCTTCCGCGGCGCCGGCATCGACCGCCTGATCGTCTCCCCGGTCCACGTCGACCGGGCCGAGCAACTGCACACCCTTGAGCGTCTCGCCGCGGTTGCCGGATGACGCACATGGCACTTCGCATCTCGGCGTCCTCGGTCGTTTGTGTGCGGAGCACACGGCACTCCCTGCGTCCTTGATCTGCTCGGCCATGTGCGCCCCCAACAACAGCCGCATCGCATAATCTTCCGCGCCGCGTGAAGATCGGGGTACCTAAAGAGTCCGCGGATGGGGAGCGCCGGGTCGCGCTGGTCCCTGACGTGGTCAAGTCGCTGAAGAAGAACGAGCAGGTCGAGGTGCTGGTCGAGTCCGGCGCCGGCGACGCCGCCGGCCATCCCGACTCCCAGTACGAGGAGGTCGGGGCGGACGTGGTCGAGGGCGAGGTTACCTGGGGCGCCGACGTGGTCCTGCGCGTCGCCGCCCCTTCCAACGAGGAGATCGGCAAGCTCAAGTCCGGCCAGCTGCTGATCAGCCACCTCGCCCCCTGGACCGCGGCCGAGACCAATAAGGCGCTGGCCCAGGCGGGCGTCACCAGCTTCGCGATGGAGGCGATCCCCCGCACGACGCGCGCCCAGGCGATGGACGCGCTCTCCTCGCAGGCCGCCGCCGCCGGCTACGCCGCGACCCTGATCGGGGCGCGCGAGTCGGGCCGCTTCTTCGGGATGATGACCACCGCCGCCGGCACCGTGCCCCCGGCCAAGGTCCTCGTCCTCGGCGCCGGCGTCGCCGGGCTGCAGGCGGTCGCCACCGCCAAGCGGCTGGGCGCGATCGTCACCGGCTTCGACATCCGCCGCGTCGCCTGGGAGCAGATCGCCTCGCTCGGTGGGCGACCGCTGGAACTGGACTTCATCCCCGACGCCGAGGGCGAGGGCGGCTACGCCCGGCCGTTGACCGAGGAGGAGAACGCGCAGGTGCGCGACGCGCTGACCGAGAACGCCGCCAAGCAGGACATCATCGTCACCACCGCCGCGATCCCGGGACGCCCGGCGCCGCTGCTGATCACCGCCGAGGCGGTGCGCGGGATGGCGCCCGGCTCGGTGATCGTCGACCTCGCCGCCGAGACCGGCGGCAACTGTGAGCTGACGCAAGCAGGGGAGACGGTGGTCGAGAACGGCGTTAAGGTGCTCGGCCCGCGCAACCTCGCCTCGGAGATGCCGGCCCCCGCCTCCCAGCTCTACGCCAAGAACCTCGAGAACCTGCTCGGGCTGCTGATCGACGAGGAGGGCCAGGTCAAGGTCGACTTCGAGGACGACATCGTCGCCGCCGCCTGCATCACCGAGGGCGGCGAGATCAAGAACGAGAGGGCCGCAAAGTGAGCCTGTTCACCGAGATCACGATCTTCGTGCTCGCCATCTTCGTCGGCTTCGAGGTGATCTCGAAGGTGCCGACCACCCTGCACACGCCGCTGATGTCGCAGACCAACGCGATCCACGGCATCGTCATGCTGGGCGGGCTGATCGTCGTCGGCTACGCCGACGACACGCTCGAGTACGTGATCGGCACGATCGCGATCGCCTTCGGCGCGATCAACATCGTCGGCGGTTTCATGGTCACCGACCGGATGCTCGGCATGTTCTCGAAAAAGCCGAAACCGAAGGCCGAGGCTGACGGGAAGGGCGGCGGCTGATGCTCGAGGCCGTCCTCCAGCCCGGTGGCGACGCCGCCACGGCGCTCTACATCGTCTCCTTCTCGCTGTTCATCATCGGGATCAAACGCGGCACCCATCCGACCACCGCCAAGCAGGGCAACCTGGTCGCCGCCGTCGGCATGGCGATCGCCGTGGTCACCACGCTGCTTCTCGACGGGATCGGCAACTGGGGCCTGATCGCGCTCGGCCTCGGGGTCGGCACGGCGATCGGCTTGATCGCCTCGATCCGCGTGCAGATGACCGAGATGCCGCAGATGGTCGCCCTCTACAACGGCGTCGGCGGCGGCGCCGTGGCGCTGATCGCCTGGTCGGAGATTCGCCACGGGATCTCGCTCGGCGAGGCGATCCCGCTCGACACCCTGATTCCGGTCCTCTTCGCCGGCGTGATCGGCTCGGTCTCCTTCTGGGGCTCGAACATCGCCTTCGCCAAGCTCCAGGACCTGATCCCGACCCGGCCGCTGGCGGTGCCCGGGCAGCAGGTGATCAACGCCCTGCTGTTGATCGGGATCGTCGCTGCCTGCGTCGATATCGCCATCAACAACGGCGATCCCTCGCAGGCTCTGTTCATCGGGATCCTGATCGCCGCGGCGATCCTCGGCAACCTGGTCGTGCTGCCGATCGGCGGCGCCGACATGCCGGTCGTGATCTCGCTGCTCAACGCCTTCACCGGCCTCTCCGCCGCCGCCGCCGGCTTTGCGCTCGACAACGTGGTGCTGATCGTCGCCGGCACCCTGGTCGGCTCCTCGGGAACGATCCTGACGATGGAGATGGCGACCGCGATGAACCGCTCGGTCGCCAACGTCCTCTTCGCCGGCTTCGGCGGCGCCCCCGCGGGTGGCGGCGGTGGCAGCGGCGAGGAGCGACCGCACGTCTCGATCGGCGCCCAGGACGCGGCGATCAAGCTCGCCTATGCCGACTCGGTCGTGATCGTCCCCGGCTACGGCCTCGCCGTCGCCCAGGCCCAGCACGCGATCAAGGAGGTCGGCGACGAGCTGGAGAAGCGCGGCGTCACCGTCAGCTACGCGATCCACCCGGTCGCCGGCCGCATGCCCGGCCACATGAACGTCCTCCTCGCCGAGGCCGACGTTCCCTACGAGCAGCTGAGAGAGATGGAGGAGATCAACCCCGAGATGCCGCGCACCGACGTCGCGGTCGTGGTCGGGGCCAACGACGTCACCAACCCAGCGGCGAAAAACGACCCCGACAGCCCGATCGCCGGGATGCCGATCATCGAGGTCGACGAGGCCCAGCAGGTGATCGTGATCAAGCGCTCACTCAGCCCCGGCTTCGCCGGGATCGACAACGACCTCTTCTACGAACCGAATACGTCGATGCTGTTTGCTGACGCCAAACAGGCGGCGGCGGACATAGCCGCCGAGATCCAAAACCTCTGAGCCGGTAGGAGGGGGTCGGGTGCCCCTCTTCACTTAACTTTTTCGAGGGGCGATCATCGGCCGTCCGAGGTCGAGCGCCGCCGAAAAAGTACAAGACGTTTCGAGGGGCACCCGACCCCCTCCTGTGCGGTTCACAGGTCCGGCCAGCGCGGCTACGGACCCGGCTCGAGGGGAGAGAAGCTTGTGGTCGTGGGCTTGCTTCTCCATGCGGTCCGAGCGGGGGCAGGGGACGGTGGAGTGGGTGGGGACGTTGGGGGTCGTGGCGTTGCTGCTGGTCGGGTTGGTTGCAGTCGGGGTGCGGGTGCCGGGGGCGGGGTTGGCGCGGGCGGTGGGGTCGCGGCTGCTCTGCGCGGCCGCGCTGGCGGATGGGTGCGGGGATGAGCCGGTGCTGATCGCGGCCTACGGCAGCGAGGTCGGGGAGCTGGTTCGCGAGCACATGCCGATGCTGGCCTTCGAGGAGGGGTCGCGGGCGCTACCGGTCGACTTCAGGCGCTGCCGTGACACCGTCTGCGGCGATGGCTCCGCCCTCGGCCTGGTGCACCGGACCGACGAGCGCCTACCGGTGACCGCCTTCGTCCACGTCATCGACTGTCGCGACGGAGAGGTGGGGCGGTATGAAGCTGAGGGAGCGAACTGCAGCGGCTCCCGCGCCGGCAATCTCTACCTGCAATTTTGGTTCTACTACGCCGACTCCGCGACCCTTCGCGACGTACCGATCGCGGGCGCCATGGGTTTTCACCTCGACGACTGGGAGAGCGTTCAGTTCCGGATCGGCGCGGATGGGCGCGTGGACCAGCGTGCCTCCTCGCACAATGGCTACAACCACTCCCGCAGCGTCGCCAACTGGGGCTCCGACGCCGGCCTCGGTCCACTGAAGGACGCCGCCGAAGCTCTCGGCGCCCGCGAGCGCGGCGGCTGGGGCCCCGAGACGCACCTGCTGCTCGTCTCCGGCGGCAGCCACGCCGGCAACGCCGCCGGCATCCCGCACGTCGACCGCTTCACCCCCGGCCGCCGCGTCCACCTGGTCCCGCTGGAGCCGGTCGCCGCCGCCGACGAGTCGACCTTCGCCGTCGACCCTCCCTGGCGCAAGCGCGTCTGGCGCGACCCCGAGGCCGAAGGCACCGACTGAGAGGCGAGACCTGCGTTTCCGGTCATATAGACGGGAAACGCAGGTCTCGCGGCTGGACCCTTAATCAGTCCCCGTCGGCGAACTGGTCCGCGAGCGTGACGATCTCACCGACCCGGGTCCTCAGCGCTGTTGCCACGCGCAGGAGCGTCGAGTAGCTCGGGTTCCTCGTCCCGCGCTCGAGGCCGCCGATCTGGGTCAGGTCGGTCGAGGCTTGTTCGGCCAATTGCTCTTGGCTGAGACCCGCTTGCTGGCGCAGCTGGCGGATCGCGTTACCGAGCGCCGCGTGCTCCGGGGTGCGCGGTTTGCTTTTGCGGCGTGGAGGCACCACCTCCAGCCTTCCCGCTCGGCGGCCTAACTGTTAGGGTATTTATGCCCTAATAATTCCGAACGCGAGCAGGGGCGTCGAGAAGTATGAATCTTTTCGACAAAGCTCGGTCGACGAATCGAAGACAGAAGGCAAGGATGGGCGCCACCCCCCAGGTTGCTGATGCGACGCAATGGATCACGGCTTTGAACCACCCGCTCAGGCGGCGGATCCTGCGGACCTTCCGGCAAGAGGAGGTCGCCAGCGCAACCGCGCTTTGCCAACGCTTCGAAATGCCGCTCAGCAACGTCTCCTACCACGTCAAGGTCCTGGTCGAGTTGAACGTGCTCAAGTTGGTGCACACAAGAAAGGTGCGTGGCGCCAAAGAGCGCTTCTACCGCGCCATCCTCGACGGTCAGGAAGAGTGGGTTCGAGTGGTCTTGGAGGAAACGCGCCGCAGCGACAGCAGTGCCAGGCTCGTTCGCCTCGGCGTCGGTAAGTAACGATTCTCGAGCAGGGGCGCAGGGAGAGTGCGCGCCCCTGCCAATAGGGCATATATACCCTAACATCGGAGCGACAGGGCGGGAAGGCTCCGCAGGATGCCGCCCCGCCGCAAAGTCAAAGCGCGCACGCCCGAGCTCGCTGCCTTGGGCGAGGCGATCCGGCAGACACGCGAAGAAGCCCATCTCACTCTGGAGCAATTGGCGGATCGTCTCGACACCGAATTCAAGTGGATCGGAAAGTTGGAGCGCGGGCAGGGAAATCCCTCGTACACGACCCTGCTACGTGTGGCCAACGGCCTCGAGACCCAGATCGGCGTGCTCACGACCCTGGCCGACCAGATTCAGTCCGAACAGGACCCGAACTGAGAGGCGAGACCTGCATTTCCGGTCATATAGACGGGAAATGCAGGTTTGGGCTTCCGGCGCTACTTCGGCGGCATCCGCAAGGCGCCGTCGAGGCGGATCGTCTCGCCGTTGAGCATCGGGTTGGCGACGATCTCGAGGACCATGCGGGCGTACTCGTCGGGGTGGCCAAGGCGCGAGGGGAAGGGGATGCCGGCGCCGAGGGCGGTGCGCGCCTCCTCCGGCAGGGCGGCGAGAAGAGGGGTGTCGAAGAGGCCGGGGGCGATCGTCATCACGCGGATCCCGCGGGAGGCCAGGTCACGCGCCGCCGGCAGGGTCATGCCGACGATGCCGCCCTTCGAGGCGGCGTAGGCGCTCTGGCCGATCTGGCCGTCGAAGGCGGCGATCGAGGCGGTGTTGACGCAGACGCCGCGCTCGCCCCCGGCGTCGGGCTCGTTCTCGCTCATTGCGGCAGCCGCCAGCCGCAGCACGTTGAAGCTGCCGATCAGGTTCACCTGGACGACGTTGGAGAAGTACTCAAGGTTGTGGGGGCCGCCCTTGTGCGCCACCCGCTCGGCCCAGCCGATCCCGGCGCAGCAGACGGAGGCGCGCAGGCCGCCGTCGCCATCCGCTGCCCGCCCAACCGCCGCCGCCACGGCCGCGGCGTCGGTGACGTCGGCGGCGACGAACTCGGCGCCGATCTCCGCCGCCAGCGCCTCGCCCTTCTCGGCGTTGAGGTCGCTGATGACAACCCGGGCGCCCGCCTCGGCAAGGGTCCGTGAGGTCGCTGCGCCGAGCCCCGAGGCCCCGCCCGCGACCAGCGCTCCTGTGCCCTGCACCTGCATCGGCGCGCCAGCTTACAGGCGCCCCTCATTGCCCCGTGGTTCCTTTCGCACGATATGCGTGGCTAAGGAACCACGGGGCGCGCTCACATCCCGGTATTCGCGCCTCTGTAAGGTTTTCTGATCGCCACCGAGGTGACGGCAAGCTCCAAGGCAGCGATTGCGGAAGGTCTCTCCGAGGCGCGAGCACGCACTCTGGAGCTGATCGATCCGCTCGACGACGAGCAGCTCAATCGCGTCTACTCACCGATCCTCAGCCCGCTGGCCTGGGACCTCGGCCACATCGCCAACTTCGAGGAGCTGTGGCTGGTGCAGACGATCGGCGAGCGCGAGCCGTTGCACGGCGACCTCGGCCGCTTCTACGACGCGATCGAGAACCCGCGCCGGACGCGCGGCGAGCTGCCGATCCTGCGCGATGCCGAGCTGCGCGCCTACATGGCCGACGTCCGCGAGCGCACCCTCGAGGTGCTCGACTCGGTCGAGATCGGCCCCGACGCCGAGGACCCGCTGCTGCGGGACGGGTTCGTCTACGAGATGCTGCTGGCGCACGAGCACCAGCACAACGAGACGATGCTGCAGCTGCTGCAGATGGTCGACGGCTACGAGTTGCCGCGCGCCGAGGCCGCGCGTAGGGACGAGACCTTTGCCGAAGCAGCCGGGACGATCGAGATCCCGGCCGGCGAATACGAGATCGGCGCCCCCGGGCGGGGCTTTGCCTACGACAACGAGCGCCGCCGCCACGCGGTCGCGCTGGACGCCTTCGAGATCGATCGAACCCCGGTCGCCAACGCCGCGTATGCCGAGTTCATGGAGGCCACGGGCGCCGAGCAGCCGATGTACTGGGAGCGCAACGGCGAGCGGGGCTGGGTCAGCGTCGCGATGGGGCGGCGGGCGCCGATCGACCCGGACCAGCCGCTGATCCACGTCTCCTGGGAGCAGGCCGACGCCTACGCTCGCTGGGCCGGCAAGCGGCTGCCGAGCGAGCAGGAGTGGGAGGCCGCCCGTCCCGAGCTACAGGGACTTGGCCGGGTCTGGGAATGGACCTCTTCGGACTTCCTCGTCTACCCGGGCTTCGAGGCGTTTCCGTACCCGGAGTACTCCGAGGTCTTCTTCGGTGACGAGTACAAGGTGCTGCGCGGCAGCTCCTGGGCTACTCACGATCTCGTCGTCCGGCCCAGTTTCCGCAACTGGGACCTGCCGCAGCGAAGCCAGATCTTCGCCGGCCTACGCTGCGCGAGGGACCTGTGATCGCGATCGACGTCCACCTCGATGCCGACGCCGCGGCGACGATGGCGCGCGACGTTCGCGCCGGCCTCTGCTCCGAGCCGAAGGAGCTGGCGCCGAAGTACTTCTACGACGAGCGCGGCTCGCAGCTGTTCGAGCAGATCACCGAGCTGCCTGAGTATTACCCGACCCGAGCCGAGCGAGAGATCCTCGCCGAGCGCTCAGCCGAGATCCTCGTTGCGGCCGGCGGCCCCGGCACGCTGGTCGAGCTCGGCTCGGGCTCGGCGGCGAAGACCCGCCACCTGCTGAGCGCGATGCGCGACGCCGGCAGCCTCGACACATACGTCCCCGTCGACATCTCCGAGGAGATCACCCACCAGACCGCGGCCTGCCTGGTCGACGAGTACCCCGGGCTCGCCGTCCACGGTCTCGTCTGCGACTTCGAGCACCACCTCGAGCGCATCCCCGATAACGGCGGCAGGCGCCTCGTCGCCTTCCTCGGCGGCACCGTCGGCAACCTCTACCCGCGGGCGCGGCACGCCTTCCTGGCGCGGATCGCGGCGCTGCTCGGCCCCGGCGACCACCTCCTGCTCGGCACCGACCTGGTCAAGGGGCCCGCCCGCCTCGAGGCCGCCTACGACGACTCGGCCGGCGTCACCGCCGAGTTCAACAAGAACGTCCTGCAGGTGCTCAACCGCGAGCTCGGCGCCGACTTTGACCTCGACGCCTTCGAGCACGTCGCCCGCTACGACGGCGAGGAGGAGCGGATGGACATCCGCCTGCGCTCACTCGTGGCGCAGGAGGTGCGCCTCGACGGCCTCGACCTGGAGGTCTCGTTCGACGCTGGCGAGGAGATGCGGACGGAGATCTCGACCAAGTTCACCCGCGAGCGCCTCGAGTCCCTCTACGCAGATGCGGGGCTGGAGATGCGCGGCTGGTTCACCGACGCCGCCGGCGACTACGCCCTCAGCCTCGCGAGCTCTCCATCTTCCTCGCCGAGCGCTGCCATCGTCGCCGCCACCGAGTCAGCCAGCGCGCCGACGTCGTAGCCGCCCTCCAACACAGCGCCGAGCGGCACGCCGAGGCCTGAGGCGAGGTCGCGCAGGTGGCGGGCCATCCGCGCGAAGGACTCGGTCTCCAGGCGACAGTCGGCGAGCGGGTCGTCGCGGTGGCCGTCGAATCCGGCCGAGATCAGCACCAGATCGGGTTCGAAGGCGGCGCCGGCCGGCAGCACGATGCGCTCGATCAGGGCCAGCCAGACGTCCTCGTCGCTACCGGCCGGGACGGGGAGGTTGATCGTGTATCCCCCACCCGGCCCGGTGCCGACGTCTCCGGGTGCGCCGGTGCCGGGAAAGATCCCCTGCTGATGGATGCTGAGGAAGAGCGCGTCGGAGCGTCCTCGGAAGATCTCTTCAGTGCCGTTGCCGTGGTGAACGTCCCAGTCGAGGATCAGGACCTTGCCGGCGCCGAGCTCGCGGATCGCCAGCTCGGCCGCGACGGCGACATTGTTGAAGAGGCAGAAACCCATCGCCCGTTCGCTTTCGGCGTGGTGTCCCGACGGCCGCCCGGCGCAAAAGCCGATCCGGTCCTCGCCGGCGAGCAGCGCCCGCACCATCTCGCAGGCGCCGCCGGCGGCGTGCAGGGCAGCGCGGTAGGAGGCCTCGCCGACGACGGTGTCGGCGTCGATCGCGCCGCCTCCGGCGAGGCAGAGGTCGCGAATTCGCTCGACATGGTCGGGCTGTGGACCAACTCCAGCCAGCTCTCCTCCGCCGCCGGGGCTAGCCGCCGCTCCCAGCCGAGCCAGTCGCGCTCCTCCAACCCCCGCTCGATCGCCAGCAGCCGCTCGGGCCGGTCGGGATGGTGCTCGAGCCGCGCCCCCGGGTCGTGCTCGAGGCAGGCCGGATGGCTGAGATAGAGCATCGCCGGCGACTCTACCCCGGCGCGATCCGCTCACCGCAGGCGGGCACCTGCTGGGTGATGCAGTGGACGTTGCCGCCGCCGAGCAGGATCTCGTGCGCGGGGACGCCGACGACCTCGCGCGCGGGGAAGCAGCGGCGGACGATCTCGGCCGCCTGCTCGTCGGTGCGCTGGTCGAGCAGCGGCAGGACGATGCGGGAGTTGCCGAGGTAGAAGTTGACGTAGGAGGCGGCGAGGCGATCTCCCGCCCGCCGCGACAGCGTCCCCTCCCGGCGCTCGACCCCGGCCGCCTCCTCGGCCTCGATCCGCAACGGGCCGGGGGAGGGGAGGCGCACCACCTCGAAGGGGCGGCCGCGGGCGTCGGTGGCGGCTTCGAGCCGCTCGAGGGCGTCGCGGGAGATTGCGCGCTGGGGACCGGATTCGTCGTCGCTCCAGCTCAGCAGGACCAGGCCGGGTCGGGCGAAGCAGGCGATGTTGTCGACGTGGCCGTCGGTCTCGTCTTCGTAGAGGCCGCGCCCGAGCCAGACGACCTTCTCGGCGCCGAGGTAGTCGCAGAGCGCCCGCTCGACCTGCTGTCGCGACAGCCCGGGGTTGCGGTTGCGGTTGAGCAGGCACTCTTCCGTCGTCAGCACGGTCCCCTCGCCGTCGACGTGGATCGAGCCGCCCTCGAGCACGAGCGGGGCGCGGTAGCGGTCGGCGCCCTCGATCTCGAGGACCGCGGCGGCGACCCGTTCGTCGTGGTCCCAGGAGGAGTAGAGGCCACCCTCCAGCCCGCCCCAGGCGTTGAAGCGCCAGTCGACGCCGCGGCGGCCGCCGCGGTCGTCGACGACGAAGGTCGGCCCGGTGTCTCGGATCCAGGCGTCGTCGCTGGGGACCTCGACCACCCGGACCGAGGGTGGCAGCAGCGCCCGGCAGCGCTCGAGCTGGGTACCGGAGGCCGCCATCGTCACCGGCTCGGAGACGGCGATCGCCGCCGCCACCGCCGCGAAGGCCTCCTGCGCCGGCTCGGCGCCGAGCCGCCAGTTGTCAGGACGCTCCGGCCAGGCCATCCAACAGCCGCTGTGCGACTCGAACTCCCCCGGCATCCGGTATCCGTCGGCCGCCGGCGTCGACTCGAGCGTTCGGCCCATACCCCCATCTTGCCCCCGATGTCGCAGTTGTGGTCGGATAGCGACCACAACTGCGACATCGGGGGCGCGCGGGGGCTACAGTCGAGGCGAGATGGAGGAAATCCGCCTGATCGTCGCCGCGGAGCCGCCGGAGTCACCTGCCCGCACCCGACCTCCCACTCGCCCGCCGTTCCGGATCGCCGCGGTGCAGCAGCGCTGGCATCCCGATCCCGAGGAGCACGAGGCGGCGCTGGCGGCGGGGATCCGGCTGGCAGCGGCCCAGGGAGCGCTGCTCGTCTGCCTGCAGGAGCTGACGCTGAGCCGCTACTTCGCCGTCGACCCCGGCGGCCCCTCGGCAGCGGGCGCCGAGCCCGAGGAGCTACCCGGCGGCCGCACCCACCGCTTCGCCGCCCGCATGGCGGGGAAGACCGGCGTCCACGTCCACGCCTCGCTGTACGAGCGCGCCGAGGGCGAGGATGGGCTCGGCTTCAACACCGCGATCCTCGTCGCCCCGGACGGCGAGCTTCTCGCCCGCACGCGCAAGCTGCACATCCCGGTCACCGCCGGCTACCACGAGGACCGCTACTTCCGCCCGGGCCCGTCCGGCCCCGACGCCTTCCCAGTGATCGCCCTCGGCGAGGCCCGCCTCGGACTCCCCACCTGCTGGGACCAGTGGTTCGGAGAGGTCGCCCGCGCCTACAGCCTGGCCGGGGCCGACGTGATCGTCTACCCGACCGCGATCGGCTCCGAGCCCGACCACCCGAGCTTCGACACCGAGCCGCTCTGGCAGCAGGTGATCGTCGCCAACGGCATTGCCAACGGCACCTTCATGGTCGCGATCAACCGGATCGGCGAGGAGCCCCCGCTCACGTTCTACGGCTCCTCCTTCATCTCCGACCCCTATGGCCGCGTCCTGGCACAGGCTCCCCGCAACGAGCCGGCCGTCCTGGTCGCAGACCTGGACCTCGACCAGCGCCGCGATTGGCTCGACCTCTTCCCGCTCTTGGCGACCCGACGACCCGACGCTTACTCACGACTGGTGGAGGCGCCGGAGGGTTCCGGGTAGGGGTGAAGCGTCTTGTACTTTTTCGGCGCTGCGCCCCTCGGACGGCCGCACTCGATCCTCGAAAAAGTTAAGCGAAACCCCTACCCGGAACCCTCCGGCGCCAGCGCCTCGATCGTCTCGGCGAGCCTGTCCGGGGTGACAATTGGAGTCAGGATCGGCAGCGTGACGCCGCCGTCGACGAAGGCCGCCAGGCGTGCCTTCATCTGCTCCGGGGTTCCGAAGATGAACATGTCTTCGATCAGCTCCCAGGGTGCGGCGGCCGCGGCAGCCTGACGGTCGCCTGCCTCCCAAGCGGCGATCATCGGGTCGATTTGGTCGCCGTAACCGAGCCAGCGGTAGAAGGCCGCGTAGACGGGGACGGTGATGTAGGAGGAGAACATGAAGCGGGCCAGCGGCTCTACGGCCTCGCGCTCGCCGGGGATGCAGAAGAAGCGGCAGAGCAGCTCGAAGCCGGCCGGCGCGCCCTCGAGCTGGGCGGTCACCTTGGGCAGGCCGCCGAGCGGCAGGAAGTTGGTGAAGGCACCCTCGGCCCGCTCGACTGCCAGCTCCAGCATCTTGCCGCGCAGCGCCGCCAGCACGATCGGCACGTGCTGGGCCGGCGCGGTCTCGAGCTTGAAGCCGGTTGCCGTGCGCTCGCCGGCGAGGGCGGCGCGGAGGAAGTCGAGGGTCTCGCGGACGCGGCTCAGCGGCTTCTCGAACGGGATCCCGTTCCAGCCTTCGACGATGCGGTCCGAGGAGGAGCCGATCCCGAGCACGAAGCGACCGGACGAGGCGTCGGAGAGCGCCGCCGCCTCCTGCGCCAGCAAGGCCGGTCCGCGCTGGAAGACCCCGACGATCCCGGTCCCAAGCCGGGCTCGCTCGGTCCAGGCGGCACCGAGGGACAGCGGCGTGAAACCGTCCGGCCCGTTGGTCTCGCCACTCCAGAGGTCGGTGTAGCCGGCAGCCTCGGCCCGCTTCACCAGCTCGCCGTGATCGGCCAGCGGCAGCCCGGGTAGCGGCAACGTCAATCCCCAGCGCCTGTCCACACGGCGACCCTATAGCCTGCGGCGCCGATGCCCGAGCCCTCTCAGGCTGAGAGAACATCCGAAAATCCCCCGCGCACGCCTGGCGGCGGCGGACCAGCGCGGTGCGGCGTCCTCGGTCGGCCGAATAGCGCACGGCTATTCGGCCTCCCTGTGTCCTTGCCCCGCTTGGTCCGGCGCTCGCCAGTCGCACACGCGGGATTTCCGTATGTCCTCTAAGCCCGACCGTAACCTCGCCCTGGAGCTGGTGCGGGTGACCGAGGCGGCGGCGCTGGCCTCTGCCCGCTGGGTCGGTCGTGGCGACAAGATCGCCGCCGATCAGGCCGCCGTCGACGCGATGCGCTTCGTGCTCGACTCGGTCTCAATGGACGGCGTCGTCGTGATCGGCGAGGGCGAGAAGGACGAGGCGCCGATGCTCTACAACGGCGAGCAGATCGGCGACGGCTCGCCGCCGGTGGTCGACATCGCCGTCGACCCGCTCGAGGGAACCCGCCTCTGCGCGCTCGGGATGCCCAGCGCCCTGGCGGTGATCGCCCTCGCCGAGCGCGGCACCATGTTCGACCCCGGACCCTGCGTCTACATGGAGAAGATGGCCGGCGGCGAGGAAATCGCCGACCTGCTCGACCTCGACCGGCCGTTGCCAGAGACCCTGAAGCTGATCGCCGAGCGCAAGGGCGGCAACGTTGGCGACGTCACCGTCGTCATGCTCGACCGGCCCCGCCACGAGGAGGCGATGCGCGAAGTCCGCGAGGCCGGTGGGCGCATTCGCCTGATCACCGACGGCGACGTCTCGGCGGCGCTGCTGGCGGTCAGCGACCGTTCCCCGGTCGACCTCCTCTGGGGGATCGGCGGCACCCCCGAGGGCGTGCTCTCGGCCGCCGCCCTGAAGTCGATGGGCGGCCAGCTGCTGGGGCGTCTCTGGCCCCGCGACGCCGGCGAGCGCCAGGCGGCGATCGACGCCGGCTACGACCTCGACCGCATCCTCACGGCCGATGACCTCTGCTCCGGCGAAGACGTCTTCTTCTCGGCCACCGGCGTCACCGACGGGGACGTCCTCGAGGGCGTTCGCTACCGCGGCCCCGGCGCCACCACCGAATCGCTGGTCATGCGCTCGCGCTCTGGCACCGTCCGCCGCGTCCAGGCCCGCCACGACCGCTCCAAGCTTCGCCAGATAATTGGCGAGCGCTACGGCTGAGTCCGGGGCGCGCGCATCTCCGCCGCCCGCCGCTTCTCCTGCCGCGCTGCCTCTTCGCCGACGAAGGGGACGAGCAGCTCATAGGTGAGCTCCGGCAGCAGCTCCGGCAGCTCGGTGGTGCGATCGCGGACCACCTCTTCGTAGATGCGGGCGAGTGCGGCGCTGACCGCCAGCCCGGTGGCTCGAGGCAGGCCCGGAACCGGCTTGGTGGTCTCGAGGCCATCGTCGACCAGCTTGATGAAGCGGCTGAAGTCCGCCTTGAAGAGGTCTCTCGACACGGTTCCCACCACGGCGAACTCGATCAGAACGACCCGCGCCGCGGCGGGGTCGGCGGCGAACCACTCGAGCCCGGCCGCAAGTGCGTCGGTGACCCTGTGGGCCCAGGGCCCGGCGCCGTCGTAGGCGGCGCTAACGGCCTCCACGAGATCGTCTACCAGGATCGCTCGTGCGGCAAGCAGGCAGTCCTTCTTGTCTTCGAACAGCTCGTAGAAGCTCTCGCGGCCGACACCCGCCTCTTCGAGGACGTCTGCGACCGAGGTCGACTCGTATCCCTTCGCGGCGCTAACCCGCACCACCGCCGCAAGCAGGCGCTCCCGCTGGGAGCGGGTGACCAGCTCGCGCGGTAGGCCGTGGCGGCCCCGGGGCAGCCGCCACTGCCGCAGGTAGTTGTCGCTAGGCGTCACCGAGATTCCGAGAGACGCCGGAGCCGGCGCCGCGGTCAGCCAGCCGCGCCTGCTCCAGCGCCTCGTCGTGACCGGCGAACGGAAGCAGTGCGAGGTAGACGATTTCGGGAAGCAGGTCGGGAAGCTCTTTCGTGCGCCCGGCGCTGATCCGGTCGTAGATCAGCACCTGGGCTCGCCCGAAGGCCAGGCGCGGATCGTTGTTGGAATTGCGTTGCCGGCCAGCCGCGTCCCAGAGGTTCTCTATGGCCGGGATCAGGAGCTTGCGATAGCGCTCCATTGCCGCCTGGTCGACCGAGAGCGCTTCGGCGACGACCAGCTGTGCCAGGGCCGGCCTGGCCACCATCAGCGCCAGAATCGCGGCCGCGGCGCTGCGCACGGCTTCGGCCGGCGGGTCCGCATCCGAGTAAGCGCTGGCCGCCGCCCCGCGTAGCTCTTCGATGCAGCAGTCGAGCGTCGCGTCGAAACACTCTCGTTTCCCCGAGAAGCGTTTGTAGAAGGTGGTGCGGGAGATGCTGGCGCGCTTGACGATGTCGGCGATCGTGGTCGCCGCGTAGGTCTTCTCAGCGCAGCTTTCGATCATCGCGTCGACGATGCGTTGACGTTGAGACAACACACCTATGTCGACCGGAATCGTCGGCTCTAAAACGCTTTTCCGAGCGTCGATGGATAGAGATCGCATTCCCGCACCAAAATATGACAGTTCTTTTTATTAATGGCCCGTCGAGGTCGGGGATCGCGCCGTCGTCGGGCTCGATTCATCGCAATCGTCGCAGGGCTTCTTGTCGTAGTACGGAAGTTCGCCGGTGTCGTGGAGCTCATAGCGTAGGGAGTTGATGACCGCCCCCGCCAGCAGGGCGAGGCTGAGTACGTAGAACCAGAGAAGGGCGATCAGGATGAAACCCAGGGTGGAGCCGAAGCGCGAGAGGCTGGAGACGTTGGAGAGGTAGATCGGGAAGAGCCAGTTGGCGAGGCCGGCGGCGACGGTGACGAAGGCGGCGCCCGGCCAGACCGCCCGCCATGGCATGTGCCCTTTGGGAACCGCCCAGAAGATCACCGCGCAGATCAGGAAGGTGATCAGCAGGGCGGCGCTCAGCAGCAGGACGGTGTCGATCGCCTTGATGTCGGAGAGCCCGAACGGGAGCCGGTCGGTGCTGGACAACAGCGTGCTCTCGATCGTCGGCACGAAGATGCTGGCGGCGATGAAGAGCAGGACGACGCCCAGCATCGCGAAGGAGAAGCGCTTCTGCTCGACCCAGCCGCGACACTCGACGTGGTAGATGCGGCAGAAGGCGGTGTCCATCGCGCCCCAGAACGAGGCGCCGATCCAGAGCGAGCCGACGAAGGCGGCGATCCCGATCGTGGTCGAGTTGTCCTGGATCCGGTTGAGGACGTCGGTCAGCGTCTGCTGCTCGACGCTGGGGAAGAGGCGCTCGAGGTCGTTGACGACGCTGGTCTCGACGCCGCCGATCTTCAGCACCTGGCCGAAGACGAAGAGGACGAGCAGGGCGAAGGGGAAGACCGCCAGCATCAGGTTGTAGGCGACCATCGCCGAGAGCCCGGTTACGTTCTCGCGATACGCGCGCTGCCAGAAGGCGCGTAGCCAGGGGCGGGGATGGGGCGTCGATTTGGGCATTGACTTCACAAACTGAAGCGACTACCATGCGAACAGGCGTTTGACTCCGCGACTTTCGCCGTCGCGGGGTCTTTTCATGCCAGGACTAAACACCAAGCGCAAGGGAAATGAGTAGAGACGGATGCTGGTAGCTGAGCTTCAGGAGTTGGAGGAGGTCAAAAACCTCATTAATCGCGGGCAGCAGCTCGGCGTGCTGACCTTCGGCGACATCGCCTCGGCCGTGTCCGAGGTCGATCTCGACGAGTCTGACGTCGAGGACCTCTACGGGCACCTCGAGAAGTCGGGGATCGAGCTCGTCGAGGACATGGACCCGGCCCAGAAAGCGGCCGCGGACGCGATGCCCGCCGACACCGGCAAAAAAGGCCGACGTCGCCAGAAACAGGCGCTCGACCTGAAACCGGACATGACCACGGATTCCCTGCAGTTGTTCCTCAAGGACATCGGCAAAGTCCGCCTGCTGACCGCCCAGGAGGAGGTCGAACTCGCGAAGCGCATCGAGCGCGGCGACCTCGACGCGAAGCAGAAAATGGTCGAGTCCAATCTGCGCCTGGTCGTCTCGATCGCGAAAAACTACAGAAACCAGGGTCTCCCGTTCCTCGATCTGATCCAGGAGGGAACGCTGGGCCTGGTCCGCGCGGCGGAGAAGTTCGACTACCGCAAGGGCTTCAAGTTCTCCACCTACGCGACCTGGTGGATCCGCCAGGCGATTGCCCGTGCCCTGGCCGATAAGGCGCGGACGATCCGGATCCCGGTCCACGTGGTCGAGAAGCTGAACAAGATCGGCCGCGCCGAGCGCAAGCTGGTGACCGAGCTGGGTCGCGAGCCGACTCCGGAGGAGATCGCCGAGGTGACCGGAATCGACCCCGAGGAGGTCGACTCGATCAAGCGCTCCGCGCAGGCGCCGGTCTCGCTGGAGAAGCCGGTCGGAGACGAGGAGGAGTCGGAGTTCGGCCAGTTCATCGCCGACGAGAAGGCCGAGTCGCCGTTCGACCGGGCGGCGGACCTGCTGACCAAAGAGGCGCTGAAGGAGGCGCTGGAGAACCTCTCCTACCGCGAGCGCCGCGTGCTCGAGCTTCGCTACGGGCTTGGCGGCGAGCACCCGCGCACGCTCGACGAGGTCGGCCGCACCTTCAACGTCACCCGCGAGCGAATCCGCCAGATCGAGAACCAGTCGCTCAAAAAGCTGCAGAGCTTGGGCGAGGCGCAGAAACTGCGCGAGGTCGCGTAGGCACGGCCATCGGCGGGGAGGAGCCCAGATGCCCCTCCCCGGAGGCCGTCGCGCAGCAGATTGCTGGCCGGCGATTCGGCTCGTCTGCTCTTGAGCCTCCGGGGAGGGGCATCTGGGCTCCTTTCAGGCCACGGCCGCTTCTCCCCTAGGGGGAATAGCGAAACCCCGCAAACATCCGGCGGTGGCGGGTCCGCGAGACCCGCGCATCCGACATTTACCCCACCCCGCTGGGGTCAATGTCGGATGCGCGCCCTCGACACCCCAGATATGGCGCTCGCCAGGCCCGCGCACCCGAGTTTCGCTATTCCCTCCCTAGCGGCCGTTCAGCTCTCGCCTCATCCTGACGCCCCGTGCATCGTTAAGTGATCGAGCTGCGCGGTCGATACAAGGCGGGATGTTTGACATCGACTCAGCGCTGCGCACCCTCGTCGAGCGGGAGGGGTCGGACCTGCACGTCAAGGTCGACTCGCCGCCGATCGCCCGCATGCACGGCGAGCTGATCCCGCTCGAGGGGTTCGGCGAGCTCAGCGCCGAGGACACCGAGAAAGCCTTCCGCGATCTCGCTGAGGCTAGGTCCGTGGCCGAATTCGAGGAGGACGGCGAGGCCGACTTCTCCTACGCGTTGGCGGATGTCTCGCGCTTCCGCGTCAATACCTTCAAGCAGCGCGGGGCGATCTCGATCGTCTGCCGCGCGATTCCGTTCGAGATCCGCTCGATCGACGACCTCGGGTTGCCCGAGGTCGTCCGCTCGCTGGCCGAGGAGGCGCGCGGGATCATCCTCGTCACCGGCACCACCGGCTCGGGCAAGAGCACGACGCTGGCGGCGATGATCGACCACATCAACCAGACCCGGGCGCGGCACATCGTCACGCTCGAGGACCCGATCGAGTACCTGCACGCCGACAAACGCTCGATCGTCAACCAGCGCGAAGTCGGCTCCGACACCAAGAGCTTCGGCCGGGCGATGCGGCGCGTGCTGCGCCAGGACCCCGACGTGATCCTGATCGGCGAGATGCGCGACGAGGAGACGGTCCGCACCGCGCTCTCGGCGGCCGAGACCGGCCACCTCGTCCTCTCCACGGTCCACACCCTCGACGCGACCGAGACGATCAACCGCATCATCGACTTCTTCCCGCCGCACCTGCAGCAGCAGGCGCGGGTGATGCTGGCCTCGACCCTGAAGGGGGCGATCGCCCAGCGTCTGGTCCCCGACGTCACCGGGGAGGGCCGGGTGCCTGCCTCCGAGGTGATGGTCGTCACCGGCCGGGTCCAGGACCTGATCCTCAATCCGGAGGAAACCGGCAAGATCACCGAGGTCATCTCCGAAGGCGAGTACTACGGGATGCGCACCTTCGACCAGTCGCTGCTCACCTACGCGATGGAGGGCCGGATCACGGAGGAGATGGCGATGGACTACGCCTCCAGCCCGCACGACTTCAAGCTGATGCTGGCGGCCGGCGGCCAGCGCGCCAGCGGCATCGAGCAACTCGAAGAGGCGCCGGTGCCGCAATGAGGGAGAAGCTGAACGAGAACCCAATCGCCCAGGTGGCTGTTGTCGCGGTCCTCGTCGTCGCCGCCGGATTCATGCTGCTCTCGAAATCCGGCGGCGAAGAAGAAGCCGCGACCGAAGCGACCGTCGCCGTCGCCGGCACCAACGCGACCGGGACCGCGACCGCTGCGACGCCTGGCGAAGCCGTCGAAGGCGCGATCGAAGGCGCGGTCGAAGCCGCCACCGCGGAAGCCTCCACCGCCGCGGTCGCGGCGACGATGCCGGCGCCGCCGATGCCCGCTCCGGTCGCGTCCGCCTACGACGCCGAGAAGACGGTCGTGCTCCTGGTCGTCCACGACGGTGGTATCGACGACCGGCTCGCCAAGGGCGCCGCGAGCGGGCTCGCGAGCTTCCCCGAGGTCGCCCTCTTCGTCGTACCGGCCAAGCAAATCGCCCGCTACGCGGCGATCACGCTGGGAGCCGACGTCCAGCAGGTCCCGGCGCTGGTCGTGATGCGGCCGCGGCGACTCAGCGGCGGCGTTCCCCAGGCCTCCGTCGACTACGGGTTCCAGACGCCCACGAGCGTGGTCCAAGCGGTCGTCGACGCGGGCTACAAGGGCCCCGAAGAGACCTACCACCCGAACTGAGCTGGCGATGAGCTCCAACGACAGGTTCCAGTACCCGAGCCATCTGCAGCCGGTTCCGGACTCCGGCAACTCGGCGGCGCCGGCGCTGCCCGGCCCCGAGGCGCAGGGCACGCCGGGACTGACCCCGCCGCTCCATCGTGGCCATTCGCACGGCTTCATCACCGACGTCCTGATCGAGCTCGGCTACGCCTCCGAGGAGCTGGTGCACGCCGCGATCGACGCCGCCCGGACCGCCGGACGCACGCCGGAGTCGCTGCTGCTGGAGCAGGGGGCGATCAGCGAAGACCAGCTCTCGCGGGCGACCGCCGAGCGCTACGGCCTCGACCACGTCGACCTTGCCGTCTACCACGTCGACGTCGCCGCCGCGGCGCTGTTCCCGGTGACGATGGCCCGCCGCTACATGGCGGTCCCGGTCGGCTACGTCGACCAGCACACGCTGCTGGTCGCCGCCGCCGACCCGGCCAACGTCCTCGCCGTCGACGACATCCAGATCGCCACCGGCCTCGACTGCCAGATCGCGGTTGCCGCCCGGGCCGACGTGGAGGCGCTGCTCGCCCGGCTTGGCACGCTGCAGAACGCCGCCGCCGAGGCGATCATCGAGGAGCAGGACGAGGGGGAAGAAGCCGAAGGCGAGAGCCTCGCCACGGTCAGCGACATGCAGGCCGGCGCCGATGACGCGCCGGTCATCAAGCTCGTCTACAGCATCCTCGCGCAGGCGGTGGGGGAGGGCGCCTCCGACGTCCACCTCGAGCCCGAGGAGGGCGAGCTGCGGGTCCGTTTCCGGGTCGACGGCGTGCTGAAGGAAGCGGCGCACGTGCCGAAGCGGATGATCGGCGCCGTGATCTCACGCCTGAAGATCATGAGCGAGCTCGACATCGCCGAGAAGCGGGTTCCCCAGGATGGGCGCGTCAGCGTCGCCGTCGAGGAGCGCCGCATCGACCTTCGCGTCACCACCCTGCCGACCCAGCGCGGCGAGGGGGCGACGATCCGCATCCTCGACGAAAGCAACTCGCAGCGCTCGCTCGACGACCTCGGCATGGACGGCTCCGCTCGGGCTCGCTTCGAGGACGCCTTCCACCAGGCCTATGGCGCCGTGCTGGTGACCGGGCCGACCGGCTCGGGAAAGTCGACGACCCTCTACGCGGCGTTGGCTGAGCTGAACGAGATCGAGAAGAAGATCATCACGATCGAGGATCCGGTCGAGTACCGGATCGGCGGCATCAACCAGATGAACGTCAACCGCAAGGCGGGCCTCGACTTCGCCACCGGCCTGCGCTCGATCCTCCGCGCCGACCCCGACATCGTCATGGTCGGCGAGATCCGCGACGCCGAGACGGCGCGGATCGCGATCGAGGCGGCGCTGACCGGCCACATGATGTTGACCACGCTGCACACCAACGACGCCCCCGGCGCGATCGCGCGCCTCAACGAGATGGGCATCGAGACCTTCCTCACCGCCTCCGCCGTCGACTGCGTGGTGGCCCAGCGGCTCGCCCGCAAGCTCTGCCCGAACTGCAAGCGGCGGGCGATCGTCCCCGCTCAGGCGCTGTTGGAGGCAGGTGTTCGGGTCGGCGCCGAGCTGGAGGCCTACGAGCCGGTTGGCTGCCCTCGCTGCAACCACAGCGGCTACCGCGGCCGGGTCGGCATCTACTCGGTGATGAGCCTCAGCGAGCGGCTGAAGGAGATGACGATCTCCCGCGCCGCCGAGCCCGAGATCGCCGCCGTCGCCCGCGAAGAGGGAATGCTCACCCTGCGCGAGGACGGCGTCTCCAAGGTCCGCGCCGGAAATACCAGCCTCGAGGAGGTACTCCGTGTCACTGCCTGACTTCGACTTCTCCGCGGTCCTCCGCCAGATGGTGGAGACCAGGGCCTCGGACGTCCACATCACCCCCGGTTTCCCGCCGGCGATCCGCGACAAGGGCAAGATCCGCGCGATGGAGGGCTTCCCGGTCCTCAACGCGCAGCAGACCCGCGAGGTCGTCTACGGGATCCTCAACGACGACCAGCGCAAGCGCTTCGAGAACAGCCAGCAGCTCGACTTTGCCTACGCGATCCCCGGCGTCGCCCGCTTCCGCGTCAACTGCTTCTTCCAGCGCGGCACCGTCAGCGCCGCCTTCCGCCTGGTGCCGCAGGAGATCCCGGCGCTGGACTCGCTCGGCGTGCCGCAGGTGCTGCGCGAGCTGACCGCGAAACCGCGCGGCTTCGTCCTCGTCACCGGCCCAACCGGCTCGGGCAAGAGCACGACCCTGGCGGCGATGATCGACGTGATCAACAGCGAGCACCAAGATCACATCCTCACGATCGAGGACCCGATCGAGTTCCTGCACCAGCACAAACAGTCGATCGTCAACCAGCGCGAGATCGGGGCCGACGCGCAGGACTTCGCGCTCGGCCTGCGCGCCGCCCTGCGAGAGGATCCGGACGTGATCCTGGTCGGCGAGATGCGCGACCTGGAGACGATCTCGACGGCGCTGACCGCGGCCGAGACCGGCCACCTCGTCTTCGCCACCCTGCACACCCAGTCGACCGCGCAGACCGTCGACCGGATCATCGACGTCTTCCCGCCCGAGCAGCAGGGGCAGGTGCGGACCCAGCTCTCGATCGCCCTGCAGGGGATCGTCACCCAGCAGCTGCTGCCCACCCTCGACGGCAGGGGCCGCACGGTCGCCTGCGAGGTGCTGGTCCCGACCCCGGCGGTCCGCAATCTGATCCGCGAGGGCAAGACGCACCAGATCTACGCTGCCCTGCAGACCTCGGGCGCGGTCGGGATGCAGACGATGGACGCCGACCTGGCGCGGCTCGTGCGCACCGGCAAGATCAGCCGCTCACTGGCCGAACAGCGCGCCTCGGTGCCGGAGGAGCTCAACCGGTTGCTGGGCGGCGCCCCGCTCAGCCAGGCCGAAGCCGCGACCGCGACCGCAAGCGTGCCGCCGCCGGTCACCGTCCCCGGGAGCTAGCGCGGGATGACCGCGACCAGCTTCGAGTTCAGGGCGATGGACCTGGCCGGGACGACCTCGGCCGGCGAACTCGAGGCCGATTCCAAGGCCGCGGTCACCGAGCAGCTGCGCCAGCGCGGCCTGATCGTCCTCGACGTCAGCGAGAAGTCGAACCCGCTGAAGATCGAGGACCTGTTCAAGCGCTGGCAGGGGGTCGACATGCGCGAGCTGGCGGTCTTCTCGCGCCAGTTCGCGACCCTGGTCGCCTCGGGGATGCCGATGCTGCGCACCCTGCACACGCTTGAAGACCAGACCCAGGACGAGCAGATCCGCGAAGCGACCGCCGGCGTGCGGGCTGACGTCGAGGCTGGCAGCTCGCTGGAGCAGGCGATGGAACGCTACCCGAAGGTCTTCGACCGCCTGTTCCGGGCGATGGTGCGCTCCGGCGAGCAATCCGGGCGCCTCGACGAGGCGATGGACCGGATCGCCTTCCAGGTTGAGAAAGCCGATGCCCTGCGCCGTCAGGTCAAATCGGCGCTGATGTATCCGGCGCTGGTCTTCGGCTTCGCGGCGGTGGTGCTGATCGCGATCGTCGCCTTCGTGATCCCGGTCTTCGCCAAGATCTTCGAAGAACTGGCGGCAGAACACCCGGAGGAATCGGCGGGCCTGCCGATGCCGACCCAGCTCTGCGTCTCGGCCTCCAACGCCCTCACCGGCTACTGGTTCCTGATCATCCCCAGCCTGGTGCTGGCCTTCGTCGCCTTTTTCAAATGGAAGAAGACCGACCGCGGCAACGAGCTCTGGGACCGCTTCAAACTGCGGCTGCCGGCGAAAATCGGCGACGTGATCCAGAAGGTCGCGCTGGCCCGCTGGTCGCGCACCTTCTCCGGCGCCGTCTCCTCCGGGGTGCCGATGTTGCAGGCGATCAAGCTGACCGGCGACACCGCCGGCAACGTCGTCGTCGAGCAGGCGATGGAGGACGTCTACGCCTCGGTCAAGCGCGGCGGCACCCTCTCCGGCCCGATCGAGGAGAACCCGGTCTTCCCGCCGATGGTCGGCCACATGGTTGCGGTCGGCGAGGAAACCGGCCAGCTCGAGCACATGCTGAGCAAGATCGCCGACTTCTACGAGGCCGAGGTTGACGCCAAGGTCAAGGCCCTGACCGCCCTGATCGAGCCACTGATGATCGTCTTCGTCGGCGGCATCGTCGGCTTCATCGTGATCGCGATGTACTTGCCGATGTTCAGCATCTACGAACACATCCGCTGAGTCTTTCATACAAGTGCTACCCTGACGCACATGAGCCAATCCTCGCGTCTGAGCCAGGTCGGAGTGCGAGAGCTGCGGCAGAACCTCTCCCTCTACCTGAGGCAGGTGAAGGAGGGAGAGAGCTTCATGGTCACGGAGCGAGGGCGCGAGGTAGCTCGACTAACGCCCTCCGGTCCCGCCGATTCCCCGATCGCGCGGCTCGTCGCCGAGCGGGGCGCGACGATGCCTCGGGCTGATCTGTTGGCGCTGGCGCGACGCTCTGAGCTTCCACCTCCAGCTGGCCCAACCAGCCTCGAGATTCTCGACGAGCAGCGCGAGGAGCGGCTGTAGCCGCCCGCCTCGCATATCTCGACAGCTCGGCCTACGTGAAGCTTCCACTTCAGGAGCCGGGGCACTCTGCGTTGCTGGCCGAGCTGGCGGAATGGGATGGCTACGTGTCGAGTGCTCTCTTGGCGGTCGAGGCGATTCGCGCCTGCACGCGCCGGGAGCCCGAGCTCGCGAACGACGCCAGATCCTGGTTGGGGGGCCTATCGCTGCTGCCGCTCGACGATGCCGTGCTCGATATCGCGGCCTCTCTCGAGCCGAGTGGCCTGCGCAGCTTGGATGCTCTCCATCTCGCCACGGCGCTGACCGTGCGCGATGAGATCGGCGTGCTGGTCGGCTATGACCAGCGCCTCCTCGACGCGGCCGTGGAGCAGGGCTTTCGCGTCGCCCGGCCGACCAGGAAGCCTCTAGACTGCACGGACTCCAAGATGTGCCGACACTCGCGGCTCATCTGACCTCCATCTTGCGGGCACCGTAGACGATGTCCGCCGGGATCTGACCGGCTGTCAGCCGGCCGTGGTGAACACGGTCGAAGTTGTAGAAGCGCAGGTACTCATCGAGGTCGCGCCTGAGGCTGGAGAGTGCAGGGTGCAGGTAGCGGGCGAAGGAAGGCCGCCAGCACTCGTCGAGGATCGTGCGGTGCAGCGCCTCGACATTGCCGTTGGTCTGTGGGCGCCCGGCCCGGATCCGGGTGTGCTTTGCCTTCATCCGGGCGACGGTCGCCGAGAACTCGCCCTTGAACTCGTTGCCGTTGTCTGAGAGCAGCCGCTCCAGGCGCCAGCCTGCTTCGCGCAGCTCCTTCGCGACCCGGCGAGCCAGCTTCGAGGTCTGCCTGGCGCCGGGGCTGGCCGGCTTGCCTTCCTTGCAGACCACCAGCTCCGCCCAGGCGTAGGAGGAGGCGATATCGATCGCGGTGAGCTGCCAGATTGAGCCCTTGGTGCCCTGCAGGCGACCGACGAAGAAGCAGTCGATTCCGACCAGCTCGCCGGGGCGGGAGGCCTCGATGTGGCGCTCGGGGCCGTAATCGCGCGCCGGCTCATAGGGCGCGGCGTAGCCCGCCAAGAGCCCCAGGCGCTTTGTGCGGGTGTTGAGGCCGTGGCGGCGCAGCACCTTCCAAACGCCGTTTGGCGAGACGAGGATGCCTCCCCACTTGGGGCAGGCGAGCTCTGAAGCCACCCGCTTTGGCCCAAGGCCGGGATGGCCCAGCGCGAAGGCGACGATCTTCTCCTCGATCATCTTTGAAAGCTGGTTGGGCATCTTCGGCGCCCGCCGCTCGCGGGGTCGCAGCATCTCCAAGCCGTGGCGATCGACCGCCCGCTTCCAGGCGTAATAGGTGGAGCGATGCACCCCAAAGCGTCGGCAGGCTTGAGCGACGCTTGTGCGGGCAGCCTCTGCAAAGAGGGCTTGGCGGTAGCCGAACAGCACGTCATCCTTGGTCATGCGACTCCTTTTCTGAACTTCATTGGCGTGAAGCCAGGAGCCTGAGTCGCAGCGCGGACAGCCCCCGACCCAGCTGGGTCGGGGGCTGTCTCGCTTGAAGAGCTATCGATCTCCCGGAGAGTGTCGGGAGAACTTGGAGTCAGCGCACTCTAGACGTTCGTACGGTGAGGACTCGCGAGTATTGCGGTATCCGCGCTTTTGGATCGGCATTTTTTTGTGGCGGTACCACCCACTTTTCGTGATTCTGGGGCGAAAAACCGAACTTCGCGCATTTGGTCGTGCAGCGGCTAAAGGTGTCCCGCGAGCCGCCGATGAGGAGAGGGCAAATGACTGCCAGCGCCTCGGTGCCGCAAGGCAATTCACCCGGGCTCTGGCGCAAACGATAGGTCCACTAGGAGGTACCTATGTTGCTCCAGAACATCCGGGCAAAGATTGGCGCCCGGCTCAACGGCGACAGCGAGGCGGGGTTCACCCTGATCGAGCTTCTCGTCGTCATGCTGATCCTCGGCATCCTGGCCGCGATCGCCCTGCCGGCGTTCTTCAACCAGAAGGAAAAGGCCGGCGACGCCAAGGCCAAGGAGTACGCACACAGCGCCCAGGTCGCGATGGAGACGTGGGCGACCGACCACGACGGTCTCTACACCGGCGCCACCCAGGTCAAACTGGAAGAAATCGAGCCCACGCTCGCAAGCGCCGATTTCACCGCGGTGACGCCGACGGCGGCTGGTACCGGTTACACGATCACCATCGAAGGTTCCAAAGCGACGCAGACCTTCTCCGTCGTCAACAACGAAGGCGAAATGAGTTTCCCCTGCACCACCAAAGCAGTGGGCGGATGTCCTGAAGTCGGGGGCGTCGGCAACTGGGGAGGCTGATCTCCTCTAGCCGTATCGCATGGCTATGAACCAGCCACGCATAAACGCTGCGGAGGGGCGGGCCAATCTGGCCCGCCCCTTGCTGCGTCTGCTGCCGGTTCTGGTCGTGGCCGCCCTGGTCACGGCTCCGGCCGCCGCCCAGGCGGAACCACCGGCGCTGACCGGGACCTCCCCGGTATCCCCGGGTACCGACCTGGCGCCTTTCGTCCGCGGCAACTCGAGCGGGGTGATCATCTCCGCGGTGCCGCTGGCCGGACCCGGCGGGGTCCGCGCCGGCGAAGGCGAAGGCACCACGATCGAGCTCTACAAGAACAAAACCTGCGCCGGCGCGCCGGCCAAAACCGGCAGCGCGGAAGAACTCGACGGCGCCGGCATCCAGCTGCCGGTCGACCCCGAAACGACCACCTACATCTCCGCCCAGCGGATCGATCCGGGCGGGCCCTCGGGCTGCTCGAACGCGATCGAATACAAACACGTGAAAGAACTTCCGCCGCCGAAAGAAGAACCGCCGGGCGGCGGCGGTTCGGGAGACTCCTCACCGCCGAGCCCGCCGCACCTCCGCACCGTCCCCGGCGGCTGGGCCAACGACAACACGCCCTTGGTCACGGGTAACGCTCCTGGCGCCGCGACGGTGAAGATCTTCACCAACCCTGACTGCGACGGCGCCCCGGTGGCAAAAGGCTCGGTGGCGCAGTTCGAGGCCGGCCTCAAGGTCGAGGTCGTCGACAACGCGCTGATCGCCTTCTACGGCGTTTCGGTCGGCCCCGGCGGGGCGGAGTCGCGCTGCTCGGCGCCTGCCTACTACGTCGAGGACTCGCTGACGCCGCGCACCCGGATCACCATGGGGCCCGCCTCGAAGACCCGCAAACGCACCGCCGTCTTCCGCTTCACCGACACCACCGGCGACGCGCCCGGGACGACCTTCTTCTGCAAGGTCGATCGGCGCAAGTGGCAGCGCTGCAGCTCGCCCCTGCACCTGCGCCGCCTCCGGCTCAAGCGCCACGTCCTCCGAGTCAAGGCGATCGACCCGGCCGGCAACGCCGAGCCCAAGGGCGCGAAGCGGCGCTTCAAGGTAGTCCCGCGCCCGTAGGGCTGTCGGGCGCCGTCTCGACAACCGCCCGCTCGGATACAACTCCCGCTCGATGGCCGGCGTGCTCCTCTTCGCATTCGTCCTCGGCCTCGTCGCCGGCAGCTTCGTCACCGCGGTCGCCCACCGGGTGCCGCGGGGAATATCAATCGGCGCCAGCCGCTCGCAGTGCCCCGCCTGCGGGGCGCCGATCGCCGCCTACGACAACGTCCCGGTTCTCTCCTGGCTGTTCCTGCGGGGACGCGCACGCTGCTGTGGCGCCCGCATATCGCCTCGCTACCCGCTGACCGAGGTCGTCCTGGGGGCGCTCTTCGCCGTCACGGTGGCTGTGCAGTGGGGAGACCCGGTCGCCGAGGTGGCGATCGACCTCGTCTTCCTGACGATGCTCGCGGCGGTCACCCTGACCGACCTCGAGCAGCGGATCATCCCCGACAAGATCCTGCTGGCGGGGGCGATTGTCTGCATCGCGATCGCCGCCCCCACCGACCCGGGTGGTCTGCCGGAGCGGGCGATCGCCGCCGTTGCCGCCGGTGGCCTGCTCTTCCTCGTCGTCCTCGCCTACCCGCGGGGGATGGGGCTCGGCGACGTCAAGCTGACCGCGACGATGGGCCTCTTCCTCGGCCGCGCCGTCGCCCCGGCGATCCTCGTCGCATTGCTCGCCGGCAGCCTGGTCGGCCTCGCCCTGATCGCCCGCCACGGCACCCGCGCCCGCAAGATGGCGATCCCCTTCGGCCCCTTCCTGGCCCTGGGCGGCGTCGTCGCGATGCTGGCCGGCGACCAGCTGATCGACCTCTACCTGGGCTGAGGAAGGGCGCGGTTGAGCTTGTCGGTGGTGAGTTGCTGCACATGCGCAGCTGGTCTCCAGCGCCGCACGACGGCGTAGGATTTGGCTAGATGGCTTCCCGTACCCACACCTTGATCGAGCCAGGCCATGAGGCCGAGTGGGCCCGATTGAACGCCGAGAAGCGGCGGGCGCTGACGCCGCCTCCCGACACGCCGGTTGGTGAGTTGTTGCGGCGCGGCCAGCACCTCTCCGCTCAGGCGGCGGGCTTGCTGAGGGCCATCGAGCGAGCCGATGAGCGTCCTTGATCCTGAGCTCGACGTCGCCGGCGCGGCGATGGTCGCCGAGGGGGCGCGCTTCGTTGTTGTTGGCGGCTTCTCGGTGATCGCCAACCGTTTCATCCGCGCGACCGAGGACATCGACTTCCTGGTTCCGGACGATGTCGACAACGACCGTCGTGTGCTCGCTGCCCTTCGCAAGCTGGACGCGGTGCGCTTCCGGGACGGGGAGCCGCTTCGAGATGACCATCTTCTCGGTCAAACGCATCTGCGGGTCAAGACCAGCGCTGGCGTGGTCGACGTCTTGCGCGGCGGCGTGCATCCACTGGACTACGAGACCGTTGAGAAGCGCGCGATGCGCGCCGACTACGGGGGCGTCGAGTTTCCAGTTGCCAGCCTCAGCAGCATCGTTGGCTTCAAGCGACTCGCCGACCGCCCTCGCGATCGCAACGATCTGATCGGCTTGGCCGAGATACACGGCGAGCTGCCGATCGAGCCGATCCCAGGCGTCGACAGCTGAGCGGCGTTACCCCGCTCCGCCGGGCTTGTTGTCGCCGTTTTTGTTCTTCGGCTTGCCCAGCGGGGCGCGGTTGAGCTTGTCGGTGGTGACCAGGTGAACCTTCAGCAGTTCAATCTTGAAGGTGCGGCCGGCGCCGCCGTAGACGAAGGTCTCGGGTATGCCCGGTTCCATCGCCAGCAGCTGGCAGGAGTCCGAGCCGAGGACGCACTTGCCGTCGCCGAAGATCGCGTCGACGTTGGAGGAGATCAGCATCAGGGCCTTCTTGCCGTCCCTGGTCGAGCCCATGTAGATCGCCGCCGGGGTGTCGCGACTGGGCAGCATCGTCAGCTCCGGCAGGTTGCGGCGCACCGTCGCCTCGCCGGCCTGGGTGTCTCCGTCCTGGGAGGCGCCGGGAACGACCCTGACGTCGATCGCGTAGGAGTAGTAGGTCAGCTTGGTGCCGGGCACCGGCTCGCCGTTGGGTTCCGTCGAGGGGGTGGAGGGCGGGACGTAGGTTTCGTCGCCGGAGCCGGCTGATTCGTCTCCGCCGCCGGAGCCGTTCGACGCCGATTCTCCTTCCTCCGCGGAGTACTGCTGCTTGAACGGATCCTTCGCCTCCATGCGCCGCAGCCGGCGCCGGTAGTCGCGCAGGCCCGGCGCCGATTTGGCGACCAGCACGCCCGAGCTCGCGCTCGCGGCGCTGGCGCCGGCGACCGCTGGGGCGGCGGCGCTTTCGGCTTCGGGATCTTCCGAGCCCGACTGGCTCAGCGCGATCGGCACCGCGACGATCGCCACGATCAGGATCACGGCGAGCGGCAGCAGGTGGCGATCGCGCAGGTCGTAATAGAGGTCGAGCGCGAAGTCGGGAACCTTCAGCTCCGACAGCTTGATCTTCGGACCTTTCTTCAGCATCTTCATCGCGCGTCCGAGACGGTGGTGGATTCAGCCCCGGGCGTTTCGGCTGGGGGCACGGTCGAGGCGGGCGTGGCGGTCGGCGGAGCGGGGGCGGTCGGCGAAGCGCCGGCGGTTATCCCCTGCGTCGGCGGAGTCAGGTACGTGGTCACCGCGAAGTTCGCGTCGAGGTGCGGGAAGCCGAGGTCCGGGTCGGCGTTGAGCGCGAAGCCGTCGAGGGTGATGAGGCGGCCGTCGACCGCCACCTCGGGCTCACCGGTATGCACGAGCGAGTCGATCCCCTCGATGAAATCGGCGATCTGGAAGAAGTCACCGCTGAAGCTGAGGCTGTAGGGCATCACCCCGAGTCCGGCGGTCCCGATCGTCGCGCCCAGCGGCAGCACCGACGCGGCGGCCTCGGTCGGCGGGACCGTCGCCGCCGCTGGGACGGCGCCGGCGGTGGCGCCCCCGGCGGGTGCGGCGGGTGAGGTCGTCGCCGGCGGGGCGGGGGCGCTCGCGGGCGGGGCGGCGGTTTCGCCCGAGCCGCTGAGCTGGATGCTGTCGAACTCCACTTTGGAGCGGTCGGCGATCCGGTTCAGCTCGACGAAGAGCGAGGAGGTTTCGTCGCTGATCGGAACCGCCTTGCCGAGGACCACGAGCTGGCGGTAGTCGTCGGGGAATTCGCGCCGGGCGGCAGCGGCTTCGGTCGCCTTGCTCTGCGCTTCCGCCAGGGAGACCTGGAGCTGTTCGACCTGGCCGGCCAGCTTGTCCGCTTCGTCGCGCTTGGGGCCGAGGGCGAGCATCCAGAAGCCGACCGCGAGCGCGGTGACGAGCAGGATCGAGACGATCAGCCGGTTGGAGGAGCCCATCTCAGCCTTCCCCTTCCGGGGCCGCGGTCGTTTCGGGGGCGGGGGCGGCTTCGGTCGCGCTGGCGGCGGCTGGCAGCGGCGCCGCGTCGAAGGCGGCGACCATCTGGAACTGGGCGATGAAGTCGCGCGTCTGGCAGGTCGAGGTGGTCGCCGATCCGGAGCTGCCGGCGGAGCCCGAGCTGAGGGCCGAGGACTGGACGCCGACGCGGGTGACGCCGTCGATCTCCTCGAGCGCCTGCACGAAGCCGGCGACCGCTTCCTGGCTGCGGGCGCAGCCGACCAGTTCCAGGGCGGGGCCGGGGACCGAGGGGCGAAGTGACACGCTCGCAGCGCCCTCCGGGGCGACGGCGGGGCTTGCGGTTCCGGTCAGGTTGGTGAGCCAGACATCGCTGGGCAGGACCAGCGCCAGTTCGCGCATCACCCGCTCCCAGTCGAAACGGCTGTCGGCGAGGCTGGCGACGGTCGCGACCCGCTGTTCGCGGACGCTGTGGAACTGGGTGTAGGCGTCGAGCGCCTGCGCGCGCGCTTCCACGACCGCCTTTTCGCCTTCGAGCTGGGCGATCTCCGACTCGCGGTCGGCGATCTGGTTGTCGGTGAGGACGAGGACGGTGATCCCCAGCAGCGCCGCCGCGAGGGCGCCGATGACGATGTAGGCGAGCGGGCCACCGCGCATCGGCCGGCGCTCGCCGGGGCGTTCCTCGCGGGGGATGAGGTTGACGGGGCGCATCGTCAGCGGTCCAGGGCGAGGCCGTAGGGGAGGGTGAGGCGGGCCGCGGAGGCCGCGTCGAGGTCTGACAGAGCCTCCGGGCGCCCGATTGCGATCGGCATTCCGAGGACCGGCTCCATCTTCTCGGCTAGGCCCGGGATCGCGCTGCCGGGGCCGCAGAGGACGACTCGCTCGACCGGGACCGCCGCCTCCTGGGCGCCGTAGAAGTCGAGCGAGAGCCGCAGCTCGTCGAGCAGAGCGGAGGCGCCGTTCTCGAGCGCCTCCCTGGCTTTAG
Organism: uncultured Actinomycetes bacterium; assembly: GCA_963699125.1. Classification (GTDB taxonomy): domain Bacteria; phylum Actinomycetota; class Thermoleophilia; order Solirubrobacterales; family 70-9; genus VAYN01. The sequence continues at coordinate 1,288,094 of OY969417.1, read as the reverse complement.
CGACCACGTTCGGGTCACCCTCAACCTGCTCAACCGGATGCTCCAAGCCGACATGTTGGAGCCACAACTGGGCGTGTTCGGGGCTGAGGCCGATTGCGGAGGAGAAGCTGGCGGCCATGTCCTCCAGCCCGACCGGGGACACCCTGGTGAAGAGGCAGGAGCGACCCTTGGCGAAGGCGAGGTTGGTGACGTCACCGACGTTGCAGTAGAGGACCGCGGTCGCGGCCGGCTGCGCGGCGGCATCGACGGAGTCGGTGATGGCGGGCTCCTCGGAGGCGAGCGCCCGGATCATCCCGAAGGCGGAGAGGTCGACCCCGACCGGTTCCAGGCCGGCGTCCCGCAGCGGTTGCAGCGAGGCGGCGATCATGTCGCGGCGGGCGGCGACGACGATCACGTCGAGTTGCGGGGGAGAGCCGTCGGCCGCGGCGACGCCGCCGACGACGCGGTGATCGATCACTGCCTGATCCAGCGGCATCGCGATCTGCTCCTGGGCGGTGAAGCGGACGGCGGAGTCCAGCTCCTGGGGATCGTCGATCGCCGGCAGGCGCAGCGTACGCACGACCACCCGCTGGTTGGCGATGCCGAGCCGCACCCGCCGCGAGAGCTTGTGTTCGGAGAAGAGCTTGCGCAGCGTCGCGGCGACGGCGTCGGGATCGGTGACCTCGCCGTCGTGGAAGGCCCCCGGCGGCAGCGGCTGCACGGCGGTCGCGGTAACGCTGACCTCGCCGTTGGCGCGCACCTCGGTGGCGCCGACGCTGCCGGCCTCAATCTCGAGCCCGACCACGGGCGCGTCCTTCTTCTGTCTCTTCCTGAGCATCGAGTCCTGCATCGACCAAAGGGCCACGGAACCTTTGCCTCCTGGTTACCTAGAATTAGGAAAAGCGGTCGTCATCCGATCGTCTCGCGCCCGATCACCCAGTCGGACTGGACCGGCTCGATGAAACTCGGCGGCGTGATCGTGTGCAGCCGGTCGTCGTAGACGTAGTCCTTGATGTAGCCGGTGCCGCCGGTGGTCCCGACGGCGCCGCGGAACTTCTGCGAGATCGCCCCGAGCACGTGCAGCGTCCCCAGCGAGGCGCCGCAGTCGTAGTTGTCGACGATGAAGGAGTGGTTGATGGCGAGGATCGCGGCGTCGATGCTGATGTCTTTGACCGGCCCTTCGGCCGCGTTTTCGCATTTGATTTTTTTGGTTTCGGGGTCGACCGCCATCGGGTGGTAGACGCGGATGAAGTTGTTGGCGATTAGACCGAGCATGCCTTCTGCGCTGGTGCTGTCGAGGCTGCCGTCGATCACGATGTCGTTCTCGGCGGCGATCGTCAGCTGACCCGAGTAGTTGCCGTGGACGAAGACGTTGCCGCATTCCGAGACCGGCGGGTAGGCGGTTTCGAAGGGGCTGTAGGCGCCGGTGCAGGTGCCGCTGGAGACGTAGACGACGCCGTTGGAGGGCAGCGCGCCCGAGTAGAGGACGGTTCCTCCGCTGGTGCAGTTCGCTCCGGATTCGATGCTGGTATTGACCGTCATCAGGGTGCCGCTGAGGCAGATGCGGACCTGGTTTTTGAACCGGAACTGGGGTTCGGCGATGGTCGCGAGCTGGGTGTTGGTCGCGGGCGGGATCAACACCGCTGAGTTGGTCCGGTAGGTGCCGGTGAATTTGGGGGTGCCGGTGCAGCTCGAGCCGGCGTGCAGAATGCTGTCTTTGGTCGAGTACCAGCCTTTGGGCGGCGAGCTGACCTCGACCGCGTCGCTCGCGGTGCGGCCGAAGGTCGGTTCGTTGCAGATCACCAGCGCGTCGTTGGTGTGCAGCGGCCCGTTGATTTTGTCGCCGCCGACGAAGGAGATCGTCCGGCAGTACTGGCTCGTGCCCGGGATCGGCACGCTGGTGCGGCCGGCCTGGATCGTTTTCGAGCACTGCGTGTAGGCGTTGGGGATGACGCTTTCGCTGTAAGTGACCGGGTCGGAGGTCTCGAGCTGGGTGAAGTAGACGTAGTCGAGGAAGCTGGCCGGCCGGAAGGAGGCGGTGATCGAGGCCTGCGCTTTGCCGGCGTAGCCGGTGGAGCGGATCCGGAAGGTCCCCTTCATCGGTTCCAGCGACTCGAGCATGCTGGTGGTGGCGGTGACGATGTTGGTCGGGTCGCAGCTGGAATGGCCGGTTGCCGGGATCAGTTCGATCGCGTAGGTGGCGCCGCTGCCGCCCGGGACCGGGCGCCGTTTTTCGGTCGACCCTTTCTGGTTGATGGCGCTGGGAGCGGCCACGTTGGTGCATTTCGACCAGTAGCCGTTGTCGCCGTGGAGGTGGTACGAGTAGTCGTCGATCCCCGCCTTCGCCGCCTCGTAGGCGCGTTTCTGATTGAGGTCGTAGCCCGAGAGCTGGACGTCGCCGCTGACCGCGGTGACCGCGACCAAGACCAGCGTCGCGATCAGCGAGAGGCCGATCATCGTGACGATCATCGTGAACCCCTCCTGGCCCCTGTGGTCGTTCACTGGCATGGCAGGGCTTCGGCCGCTTCGTTGAAGGAGGGCGGGGTGAGGCGCAGGGTGGCGCTGCTCTGAACGCTGGCGGCGGCGTTTTTGTCAGCCACGGACGTTTTTTCCGGGCTTGCGCTGAGAGCGATCCGGACCTGGATCGTGAGCGGCGCGACGCTCGCGGAGAGCGGGGTTCCCTGCGGGGTGGGGGAGACCGAGCCGTTGGAGGACGCGAAGTAGCTGAAGATCGAAGGGCTGGGCGAGATCGGGCCGACCCCGCTGAGGAGTTGCCGCGTGGTCGTCGTCGGCGCGTAGGTCCAGCTCGGCGAGCTGCCACCGGTCGCCTGCCTATCGGTCTGGGTCAGGACGCCGCCGCTGAGGCTGATTTCCGTCATCGTCGGCAGCGGCGCGACGACGGTTCCCTGGGTTCCGTTGGCGTGGATGAATTTGAGCAGCGTGCCGGTGCTGCCCGGCTGGATCGGGGCGATCTTCGGCGCCACGCAGGCGGAGTGGAGCTGCCGCATGATCTTGGTGACGACGAGGCGGGCGCGCTGGGTCGCGTCGACCCGGGCGCTGACCCGGGCGTTGCCGTGCAGCGAGGCGACGATCACCATCGTCAGGGCCGAGAGGACCACCAGCCCGGTAGCGGTCGAGACGAGCAGCTCGATCATGGTGGTGCCGCGCTCGTCGCGGAGGGAGTCGAGGCCCCGCATCATGGACAGGCCCCGCTCGAGGTGCCGGAGGTGAGGTCGATTTCTTTCGAGGTGCCGCTGGTCAGGTTCTGCACTTCGACGCCGCTGATCGTCTTGCGGCGGATCGAGCCGGTGGTGGTTGCCGCGCAGACCGTGTAGGTCCCCCAGGGCAGGCCGGGGTCGGAGAGGACGCCTCCCGTCGTGGTCGTGTATTTGCGCGAGAAGGAGCAGGTGCCGGTGATCTTCACTTCGGCCCCGACCAGAGCCGAGCCGTCTTTTTTCACGACCAGGTTGAGCGCCGGCAGCTGGATCGTCCCTTTCGGCAGCGGCGGCAGGCTCGCCCCGGGGGGGACGGTGACGCTGGCCACGGCCGCGGCCCCCGGCGCTTCGGGATTGCTTGCGGGGTTCGGATTGTTGCTCGTGCAGCTACCGGCGTAGACCGCGTACGGCGAGGTGAAGGGGAACAACTGCCCGGATTTGATCGCGAGGACGGGGTTGCTGCCGGCGCTGACGAAGATCGGTTCGGCGGTGTAGGAGGACATCCCCGAGTTGAAGATCGCGATCGATTTCTGGCTCGACGGTTTGAATTCGCCGCTGCTGCCGACCCGGTATTTGAATTCGGCTTCGAGGTAGCCCGGGTGGTCGTATTGCAGTTCGACGGTCTGCGTCCCGCTCGCGATCACCCCCACCGTCTGAGCGGTGGGGGCTTGGCCTTTCGCGTCGATCAGGCCGGGCGCGCTCGGGGTCATCGTGTAATTGCCGGCCGGCAGGTCGGCGAAGTTGGCGCAGCCGCTGGCGTCGGTGGTGCCGCTGAAGGTCCCGGCGCCGCTGCCGGAGACACCCACCCCCGCCAGCGGCGTTCCAGCGGCGTTTCGGGCGGCGATCGTCAGCGTCCCGTGGCCGGGATCGAGCGAGCCGTTGGACGGCGAGATGATGCTCTGCATCGTCACCGGCGGGCGTTTGCCCATTTCCGGCCAGGTCACGCTGGAGGTGATGCGGACGTAGTCGGCCGAGGTCTGGCCGCTCGTGCAGGAGGCGGTCCCCGAGGTGTTGTTGACGAAGACGCCGGTCGATTTGACCGTGAAGACGGCGCCGTCGAGCGTCACCGGCCAGCTCTGTTCCAGCCTGTTGAGGCTCGAGATCCGCATCGAGCGCAGCCGCGCCTGGTCTTCCTGGGCGATCGCCTGGGCCTCGGAGTGGTGGCGAGCGTCGGCTGCCGAACGCGCGGTCGTCTGCAGGGTGTTGAGGACGGCGCCGCCCGCGATCACGACGACGAGCGCGCTCATCAGGACCTCGATCAGGGCGAAGCCTCCCTGTCGGGTCGAGCTGTGATGCGCAGGGGCCAGCCTCACCTGTACCCCATCGGAAGCCCCCCACCGGGCCTTTAACCCGCGATCGGCGTCAAACGCCGATCGCGCCTGGCTTTCCCCAAAGCTTCAGTTAGTGAAGCCATGTGGCTACACTTGGTGAAGCAGCGATTACGACGTTCGCGCCTCGATCTGCCCAATGAGCGCCCTCAGCAACTCCCAATGTCCCGTCTGCCGCACCGCCGAGGTGGTCTGCGGGAAGTGGACCCTCCTCCTGATCCGCGACCTCGCCGCCGGCAGCAGCCGCTTTTGCGAGCTGGAGCGCTCTCTGGAGGGGATCAGCCCGCGCACGCTGTCGCTGCGGCTGCGGGCGCTGGAGGAGGAGGGGATCGTCGAGCGCCACACCTACCCCGAGGTCCCGCCGCGGGTCGAGTACGCCTTGACCGAGAAAGGCGAGGCGCTGGTGCCGCTGATCGACGACATGCGCAAGTACGGCACCCGCTGGCTGCTCGCCGGGGATGCCGAGCCGGCTGGCGTTGCCTAGATCAAACGTCCAGAAATAGGCCGCGCTGCAAGGCGCCGTGCAGGCGCAGGAGCGCCGGCCGGAGGGCGGAAGCCAGGAGCGTGCGTGACTTTCTCCTCAACGAAGCGTTGAAGCGGCTGGCCACCGAGGCCGCGACGCGCTTCAGCACCCTCGTCGCGAGCGGTGAGCAGATCCCCTTCGATGTGTCCGCCGACGCCGGAGAGGATTCGGCGTTCTACAGCTACGTGCCGCTCACCTCTCGCTTCGTCGAGGAGCGCGCCGGCGAGCTGCGCTCGTTGCCCAGCTTTGCCCCGGCCCGAGAGGCGGCGGTAGAGGCGGGGGTCGCCGCTCAGTATTTGGAGGCGCGCGGCGAGTCCGTCCCCGCCGACCCCGGCGAGCGGGCCGAGCAGATGCTGAGGGCCTTTATTTCTTCGCTATGGGATGGCTGCACTGAGTTCTCGCTCGACCGGGCGCGGCTCGATGGCGCCCTGGCGATGCTCGACGCCGAAGCGCGCGACGCCGACGACGCCGAGGTGCTGATCGTCCCGGTCGTCGGCCTGCGGATGTCGACGCCGCGGCTGCAGCTGCCGCACGGGGTGCGCCTGGTGCGGGCCGATTCGATCGAGGCCCCGATCGACGCGATGCGCAGCGAGGGCATGGGCCGCGCCTCCTGGGAGCCCCAATACCTCGCCGTCGCCGAGCAGGACCCCGCCGAGGGCGCCGAGGCGGCGTTGCGCCAGCTGCGCGAGCTGATCAGCGTGATGAGACTCTTCAAGGGCGGGGGCATCGGGCTCGGTCCCTACGCCTTCGCCCCGACCGGCGAGGGTTGCTGGCGGCGGATCGCCACCGGCGCTCCCGCGACCCGGGCCGGCGGCTACCGCCTCAGCGAGGAGGAGGCGGGAGGGCTGGCGGAGCTGGCGAGTGCGCTCGAGTCCCGTCCCGACCCCGACAAGGCGCTCACTTGGGCGGTCGGCCGTTTCGAGATGGGCTGCGAGCACGAGAGCGCGCTCGACGGGCTCAGCGATTACCTGCTGGCGCTGCGCGCGGTGCTCGAGGGCCACGGCCCGGTTGGCGCCTCGCTGCCGATGCGCGCTGCGGCGCTGATCGCCGACGACTCGCTCGACCGGGTCGAGGCCAGGGCTCGGGTCGAGGAGGCGCTTGAGCTCGAGCGTGCCCTGATGAACGGCCGCTCGCTGGAGGGCGCGGTGGGGCTCGCCGGCTGGGCAGAAGAGGGGGTCCGTCGCTTGTTGCGGCAGGCCGCCCTCGGCGAGCTCGGCAACGACCTCAGCGCCACAGCGGATGAGACCCTGATCGCGGCCGGCCTCGAAGCCGGCGACGTCGAGATCGCCGTCACCGCGCAGGATGTCGAGCCGCTGCCGCAGATACGCGTCGAACAGCTTCCACTTCCCCCCGAGCCAATCGAGCCAACCGAGGAGACCTACATGGAGCAGGAGACCCGCATCATGGAGCCGATCCCGGCCGAGGACGAGATCAGGATCACGGCCACGCCGTGGTTGGACGAAGTCTCGGACGAGCGCCGCGGCGACTCGCTCGAATGGCCAGCCGGCGGCGAGCGAGACATTCAGCACCGCGAGCGCATCGATACCCCGCGCGTGCGCCATCTCTTCCCGGTCCCCGAGGACGCGGACTGGGAGGTCAGCCACCTCGAGTTCGAGTACGGCCACTACGGTCGCAGGGCCGGTTGACGCTTCGCTCTAGATTCACGCCCTCGATGATCAGGGGCGCCAGGGTTCTATTCCTCTGCATGGTCGGGCTGGCGTTTCCGGCGCTTGCGAGCGCGGTCGAAACCGGCGGCTACCCGAACTGGAACATGCCGTGCGAGCGGCCGCCATACAGCAAGACCGGGCGCTGCGCGGGCTACGAATGGGGTCCGGTGCGAAACGGCTCCTTCGCGAGCACGATCTCGCCCCGCAGCTACGTCTACCGCAACTGCACCGACTGGGTCGCTTGGCGGCTGCAGCAGTTCGGGGTCCCCGACGCGAAGACGCGCGGACTTCACCACGGCGGGGAATGGGCTGCCAACGCGCGTAATAGGGGCATTTCCGTCGGCACTGTGCCCAAGCCCGGCGACGCCGCGGTTCGGGTTGGGAGCCCCGGGCACGTGGCCTTCGTCGAGGCGGTCAGCGGCAGCACGATCACGATCAGCCAAGTACAACGGCGACTACACCGGCGCTTACAGCAAGAAGACGGGGACCGCGGCGTCGCTCGGGTTCCAGCAGTTCGTCCATTTCGGAGCGAGGATGCCGGCGCCTCCGCCCGCCGGGCGCACCTGGTACCAGCGCAATTACAACTCCGCCGGCTCGAGCAGCACCTCCTTCGGCTACGGGCGCTCGACCGACGCCCCGGTCGTGGGCGACTGGGACGGCTACATCGGCGACACGGTCGGGGTCTTCCGCTAGCGCTCCTGTCGACTTACTCGGCCTATAGCCGAGAAAGTCGCCATCAGGCCCGGCCGGCAGCCAGCGCCACCCGCTCCTCGCCGGTCGCGAACAGGTAGCGGTTGATCTGGGCGAGGCCGGCGAGGTCGTGCACGTCCTCGTCCAGGTAGGGGACGCGGATCACGCCGCTGGTGCGCAGCTCGGCGGCGAGGTGCTCGATGTTGTGGGCGTCGCGCTCGGCCAGGGCCTGGTAGTCGGAGAAGTTCGCCACCACTCGTTGTGCCAGGTCCTCGTCGCCGAGCTTCTCGGCCAGCGCCGCCGGCAGGTCGACGGTGTCGCCACGGAGCTTCTCCGCCGGGTAGTGGACCTTGTTGACGATGACGCCGCCGAAGGGCAGCTTCGCCTCGACCAGCTTGCGGTGGAAATAGACCGCCTCGTCGATCGGCTCTCCCTGCGGCCCGCAGACGACGAGGAAGCAGGTCTCCGGATCGGCGAGGAGCTTGTTGACCCGCTTCGCGCGCGCCTGGAAGCCGTCGACCATGCCGCTGAAGGCGTTGAAGAACTCCGCCAGGTCGGCCAGCAGGTCGAAGCCGACGATCCGCTTGAAGACGCTCAGCGCGACCGAGGCGCCGCGCCCGGCCACCTTCGCCGCCAGCCCGGTCGGCCGCATGAAGACGCGCAGCGAGCGACCTTCGATGAACTGGGTCAGGCGCCGCGGGGCGTCGAGGAAGTCGAGCGCGTTGCGGGTCGGCGGCGTGTCGAGCACCAGCAGGTCAAAGCGGCCCTCGGTGTGCAGCTCGAACAGCTTCTCCATCGCCATGTACTCCTGAGAGCCGGCGAGGGCGCTGGAGATCTGCTGGTAGATGCGGTTCTGGAGGACGCGGTCGCGCGACTCCTCGTCGGGCGCCTGGCGCGCGATCAGCTCGTCGAAGGTGGCCTTGGCGTCGAGCATCATCGCCCACAGCTCGCCCTCCATCTCCACGCCCTGGCGCTCGAGCAGGGCCGGGTCCACCTGTCGTGCCTCGTTGCCCAGCTCCTTCAGGCCGAGCGAGTCGGCGAGCCGCTTGGCCGGGTCGATCGTCAGCACGCAGACCTTGAGGCCGCGGGACGCCATGCCGGCGGCGATCGCCGCCGAGGTCGTCGTCTTTCCGACCCCGCCGGAGCCGGCGCAGATGCAGATCCGCTTCTCCTTGAGAATGTCTTGGAGCGCCGGCATCAGGAGAGCCTCCGCGAGAGCCGCCGCGCCGCCTCCGGCCCCAGTTCGGGCTCGAAGAGGAAGGGCAGCGTCTTGACCGGTGCCTTTACCCGGCGCCGCAGGCGGGCCAGCTGGGCCCGCTGCGAGCGGGCGCGACCGTGCTCGGAAAGGGCCGCGCGGGCGGCGGCGCGGACGGCGCCGTTCTCGGCGGCCGCGAGCTCGGAGAGCCGCTCGGCCTCCGACTTGGAGAAGCGCTCGGGATAGAGGCCGTTGAGGTAGACGCGGTCGACCGCGACCCCGACCTCGTCGCGCAGGTCTTTCTCCAGCGCCGCCGACTCGTTGACCGGCATCTCCTCCGGCAGGGCGACGATCGCGGTGCCGGTGTGCTCGTGGTCGGTGATGAAGCGGTCCAGCGTCTGCGCCTGGGAGTGGATCGGGCCGACCCTGGCGATCGAGGCGAAGGTGCGCGGGGTTTGCAGGAAGCCGACGCCGTGGCCGGTGGCCGGAGCGTCGACGATCACGAGGTCGTACTTGCGCCCCTTCTTCACCTTGCGGTCGAGCTGGGCCAGCTCCCAGATCTTGCCGATCGTCACCAGCTCCTTGAGCCCGGGGGTGGCGGCGGCGAGGTAGTTGAAGATGCGGCTGCGGAAGAGCATGTCGCGCATCGCTCGCACCTTGAGCTGGAGCAGGACGTACTCCCGCATCGACTCGTCGGGGTCGATCGAGATCGACCAGAGGTTCTCCTCCATCTCCACCTCGTGGAAGCCGACCTCGGTGTGGTCGAACATTCGCGAGGCGTTCTCCTGCGAGGCGACCTCGCAGACGATCGTGCGCTTGCCTTCGGACGCGGCGCGCAGGCCGAGCGCCACGGCCACCGTCGTCTTGCCGACGCCGCCCTTGCCGGTGACGATGACCAGTCTCTTGTCGAGCAGCTTGGGGATCGGGCAATTCCTAGCAATTTCGGGAGCCGGCAGGAAAAGCGGGCGCCCATCCGAATATCCGCGCAATGGGATTTCTAAGCCGTAAGCCGAAGCCAGCCCCTGTCCAGCTCGAGGGGGAGCATCCGATCGTCGAGGAGCTGCAGCGCATGGAGGAAGCGGTGCCCGAGCGGCCTCAACCGTCAGAGGTTCAGAGCCCGAAGGCTGAGGAGCGCCGGCCCGCGGGTCCTGTCGCCGAGAGTGACTCTCCGGCGAACCCGCCGGAGAGCCCACTCTCGACGCCACCCGCGGGAGAGGCGTCTGAGCCTTCGGGATCGGCCGGGTTGGTGGAGGCTGCTGCCGCTGCGCCAGAGAAAGCTGAGGAGGATGAGCCGGGGCGGTTCATGCCGCGGGATCTGATTGCGCCGAGCAGGCTCGATGCCGCCAAGGAGTCGGAGGAGCCGGAGGGGGGGGTCAAGCATGCGGAGGTGATTGCGTTTGCTAACCAGAAGGGTGGGGTGGCGAAGACCACCACGACCCTGAATCTGGCCGTGGCGTTCGCCGAGTCCGGGCACCGGGTGCTCTGCATCGACCTCGACCCGCAGGGCAACCTAACGATGAGCCAGGGGATCGATCCCGACAAGGTCGAGAAGAGCCTCTACGACGTGCTCGTCAACGACATGCCGATCTCGGAGATCATCCAGCACCGCGAGATCGACATCGCCGTCGCCTCGATCGACCTGGCGGGGGCGGAGATCGCGATGAGCACCAAGATCGGCCGCGAGCGCTCACTGGAGAAAGCCCTGAAGGAGGTCTCCGGCGACTACGACTTCGTCTGCATCGACACCCCGCCCAGCCTCGGGCTGCTGACCATCAACGCGCTGACGGCGGCTAGCAAGGTGATCGTCCCCGTCCAGTGCGAGTATCTGTCGATGCGCGGGCTGGTCCAGCTCCAGAACACGCTGAGGATGATTCAGGAGAACCTCAACCCCGACGTCAAGATCGAGGGCATCCTGCCGACGATGCTTGACTCGCGGACCGTCCACGCCAAGGAGGCGGTGGAGATCCTCGAGGAGAACTTTGGCGACCTCGTTTTCCGCTCCCGCATCAAAAAGGCGATCAAATTCGCCGAGGCCCCGGTGAAAGGGTCCTCCGTGCTCAAGTACGATTCCGGCAGCAGCGCCGCGAACTACTACCGGGAGCTGGCGAAGGAGGTTCTGGCAAATGAGTCGCCGTAAGCGGGCGAGCATGCGCGAGGGTCCCCTCGCGGATCTCTTTCGCTCCACCTCCGAGGATGCGCCTGCCGATCCGCCCGAGGCGCCTAGGTACGGGCGCCAGGATCCGGCGGAGGCAAAAAAGACTCAGGACGAAGGCACCACGCCCGCGGGTCCTGCCCCCGATGATGGGGGGGCGCTGCGGGCGGGGTCGTCCTCGACCCCCCCATCATCGGGGTCACCCGCGGGAGAGGCGCCTGCGGCTGACTCAGATGCACCGTTCGATCAGGTGACCGAGGAGCCGCAAGCTGAAAACACTTCGCATGAGTCCGCACCCGAGCGGTTGAAGAGGGTCTTTTCGGAGGAGCCGCGGGCGAGGCGGGAGGACTTTTCTACGGCGAATCCGCGTTATGGGCGGGAGGAGCCGGCTTATGAGCCGCCGGGCAGCGGCGAGCCGCACCAGCCGGTGATCAAAGTCGTCGGCGTCGGCGGCGCCGGCGTCAACGCTGTCAACCGCATGGTCGACGCCCGCATCCCCGGGGTCGAGTTCATGGCCGTCAACACCGACCTACAGTCGCTGCAACTCTGCGTCGCCGACGTGACGATTCACATCGGCGACGAGCAGACGCGCGGCCTTGGGGCCGGCGCCGATCCCGAGGTCGGCCACCGTTCCGCCTTCGAGGAGCAGGACAAGATCAAGCGCTTGCTGAAGGGCTCCGACATGGTCTTCGTCGCCGCCGGTGCCGGCGGCGGCACCGGCAGCGGCGCCGCCCCGGTGGTCGCCCGCCTCGCCCGCGAGGTCGGCGCCCTCACCGTCGGCATCGTCACCAAGCCGTTCAGCTTCGAGGGCAGCCGCCGCAGCAACCAGGCCGGCAAGGGAATCGAGGAGCTGGCGGCCGAGGTCGACACCCTGATCGTCGTCCCCAACGACCGCCTGCTCGAGGTGCTCGACCAGCAGACCTCGATGGTCGAGGCCTTCCAGGTCGCCGATGACGTCCTGCGCCAAGGCGTGCAGGGCATCTCCGACCTGGTCACGCTCCCGGCGCTGATCAACCTCGACTTCGCCGACGTGCGGACGATCATGTCGGAGGCTGGTCGGGCGCTGCTCGGGATCGGCATGGCCTACGGTGATGACCGCGCGATTCTCGCCGCCGAAAAAGCGATCTCCTCGCCGTTGCTGGAGACCTCGATGGAGGGGGCGCGCTCGATCCTGCTCTCGATCACCGGCGGTGCCGACCTCTCCCTGGTTGAGGTCTCGGAGGCGGCTAAGGTCGTCGGCGAGGCCGCCCACCCCGACGCCAACATCATCTTCGGCGCCAACGTCGACGAGGAGCTCTCCGACCAGATCTGGGTCACCGTCGTCGCCACCCGCTTCGACGGTCGCCCGAGCACGCCGCGCCGCGCCACCGAGCCGACGATCCGCCGCACCAAGGAAAGCGGCCGCGGCCGCGGCTCCGAGCGCGGCGGCGAGCTCGGCATCGACGTCCCAGAGTTCCTCCCGAGCTGACGAGCGCCCCATGGGCGGGGTCGTCGCGGCCGGGCACCCGCTTACCGCCGAGGCGGGGGCTTCGGTCCTGCGCGAAGGCGGTAACGCCGTCGATGCCGCGGTCTGCGCGGTGCTCGCCTCCTTCGCGGTCGAGAGCCCGCTGACCGGCTTCGGCGCCGGCGGCTACATGATGGTCCACGGTGACGAGGGGACGACGCTGATCGACTTCTTCGTCGCGGCGCCCGGTCTGGACGAGATCGAGCGCCGCGCCGAGCTGGCGCCGGTCCCGGTCCATTTCGATGCGGAGACGGTGCAGACGTTCTACGTCGGACCGGCCTCCTGCGGAGTGCCAGGCACGGCCGCCGGGTTGGTGCGGGCGCTCGAGCGGTTCGGTTCGGCGCCGCTGGCTGAGCTGGTCGACCCCGGCGTCCGGCTGGCCCGGGAGGGCGCGCCGGTAAACGCCGAGCAGGCCTACATCCTCGACATCCTCGCTCCGATCCACGAGCGCCTGCCCGGCACGCGAGAGCTCTACGCGCCGGAGGGCAGGCCGCTGCGACAGGGCGACGCCTTCCGCTTTCCGGAGCTGGCGGAGGCGCTCGAACGGTTCGGCGCCGAGGGGGCCGAGCCCTTCTACCGCGGCGAGGTGGCGGCCGCGCTGAGTGACTTCGTCGTCGCGGGCGGCGGCACCCTCGGGCCCGGTGACTTCGCCGCCTACGAGGCAATCGAGCGCGACCCGATCCGCGCCCCCTTTCGCGGCACCGAGGTGCTGATCAACCCACCGCCATCCTCGGGCGGGATCCTGATCGCGTTCTGCCTCGGTTTGCTGGAGCGGCTCGGCGAGCGCAGCGGCCCCGAGCAGCTGGTGGCGGTGATGGACGCCGCCAACCGCCGCCGCGGCGCCGAGTTCGCCGCGACGCTCTACGAGGTTGGGATGGAGGCGAGCTTCCTCGACCCGGCCGGGCTCGACCTAGCCGCCGCCGACCTGCTCGGTTCGACCACCCACATCTCGGTCCTCGATGGTGACGGGATCTGCGCTAGCGTCACCTGCTCCAACGGCTCCGGCTCCGGCGTGCTGGTGCCGGGGACGGGGGTGATCCTCAACAACATGCTCGGCGAGGAGGACCTCAACCCGCTCGGGTTCCACCGGATCGCCCCCGGCCGGCGGGTGCCGTCGATGATGGCGCCGACTGTGGTCCTGCGCGACGGCGAGATCGAGCTCGGGGTGGGCAGCGCCGGCTCGAACCGGATCCGCTCGGCGATCCTGCAGACCGTGGTCCGCGCCGTTGAGCAGGAAATGCCGGTTGCGGCGGCGGTGGAGGCGCCGCGGCTGCACTTCGAGGCCGGCGTGCTGCAGGCCGAGCCTGGCATCGACGAGGCGGTGCTGGCGCGGTTCGAGGCCCAGGGGGTCACCGTCGCCCGCCGCCCGGAGATCAACCTCTTCTTCGGCGGCGTGCAGGCGGTGGCGCGCGATCGCGCCAGCGGCGCGCTCAGCGGCGGCGGCGACCCGCGCCGCGGCGGCGCCGTCGCCTACGCCTAACCGCCGCGTGGTTCCTTTGTGACGGATGCCGTAACAAAGGAACCGCGGAGCGGTCTGCGGACGTGCCCCCGACGCCGCGTGGTTCCTTTGTTACGCCTCGGGTGACATGGGAACCACGCGCCGATGGAGAGGGGAGAATGCCGCGATGGCGGGTGGCTCTGAGATCGATTTCGAGGCCGAGGGTCTGCTCGACGACCTCGAGGGGGAGGCCCGCGAGGCGCGGCTGGCGCTGCTGCGACAGCTCGCCGGCGAAGGCGTGCCGCTGGAGGAGCTGCGCGAGGCGGTCGCCGCCGGGAGGCTGACCCTGGTGCCGGTCGAGCGAGCGCTGGCCGGCGACGGCAACCGCTACACCCCGCGCGAAATCGCCGAGATCTCCGGCGTCGACCTTGACCTCCTGCGCCGCTTCAGCGCTGCGCTCGGTGTTCCCTACGGTGATCCCGACGAGCCTCGGGGGACCGAGGCAGACCTCGACGCGGCGCGGCGGATGAAGGCGTTTCGCGACGCCGGCCTGCCGGAGGACGGGATGCTCCAGGTGGCGCGGACGATCGGCATGGGCACGGCTCGGATCGCCGAAGCCAACCGCGAGCTGGTGATCCGCACGCTGACCCAGCCCGGCGACACCGAGCGCGACCTCGCCCTGCGCTTCGCCGCCGCCGCCGAGCAGATGATGCCGCTGGTCGGTCCGACCGTTATCCACGCCCTGCAGTCGAACATGCTGGAGCAGGTCCGCCGCGACGTGATCGCCACCGCCGACCTCGCTTCGGGCGAGATCGGCGGCGCCGTCGAGCTGACCGTCTGCTTCGCCGACCTGGTCGAGTTCACTCGGCTCGGCGAGGAGATCGCCCCCGAGGAGCTGGGCATGGTCGCCGGACGCCTGGAGGAGATGGCCGCCGCGGTCGCCGAGCCGCCGGTGCGCCTGGTGAAGACGATCGGCGACGCGGCGATGCTGGTCTCCGGCGAAGCCGAGCCGCTGGTCGAGGCGTCGCTGGCGCTGATCGGGGCGGCGGAGGCCGAAGGCGAGGAGTTCCCCTGGCTGCGCGCCGGCCTCGCCTCGGGACCGACGCTGCCCCAGTTCGGCGACTACTACGGACGTCCGGTCAACCTGGCGAGCCGGATCACCGGCATCGCCCGGCCCGGCAGCGTCCTCGTCGACGCGGCGACGCGCGAGGTCGCTGGCGAGGCCTTCTCCTACACCTTCATCGGCGAGCGCCGCCTCAAGGGCATCGACTCCCGCGTCAAGCTCTTCCGCGCCCGCCCAGCGGTTGTGTAAACCACCCGATGTCGCACTTGTGACCGCATAGCGGCGATAAATGCGACATCGGTGGGGTTAGGCCGGCTTGCGGGCGGAGACGAGCAGGTTGTAGAAGAGCTCGGCGGGCAGGCTGGGCTCGAGCAGGCGGGTGTCGACCTTCTGCAGGGCGATGTAGCTGCGGAAGGCGAAGTGGCGCCAGCCCCAGGGGACGGAGTGGGGGTCGGCGGTCGACTCGACAGTGCGCAGGCCCCAGCCCCAGGCGTTGGCGAGCAGCTCCTCGCCGCCGACGCGGCGGTCCTCGAAGCCGCCGTCGCGCAGTAGGCGGCGCAGGTCGGTGGGGGCGAAGGCGTGGACGTCGACCTCGCCCTCGAGGGCGTGCCCGTTCGATTGCTCGGCCTCCGCGACGGCGCGCTGTTGCGCCCCGGTCAGGCGCCGCCAGGCCGGCGCGGCCAGCATCCCGGCCCGCTTCGGCAGCGCCGCCAAGCGGTCGCCGTAGCGGGAGGGCTCGCCGGCGAAGGCGATCGCCCCGCCCGGCCTCAGCACGCGGCGAAATTCGGCGAAGGCCCGGTCGAGGTGGGGGATGTGGTGGAGGACGGCGTGGCCGAAGACGAGGTCGAAGCTCTCATCTTCGAAGGGCAGCGTCTCGGCCTCGGTGACGACGGTGGCAACCCCGGCGAGGCCGAGCGCGTCGGCCGTCGCGGAGAGCCGCTTCAGCATTCCCGGCGAGATGTCGGTCGCGGTCAGCCACCCGATCGTCCCCAGCTGGACCAGGTTGAGCGAGAAGTAGCCGGTGCCCGAGCCGATCTCGAGCGCGTCGCCGAAGCGACGGCCGCCGAGCCCGCCCAGCGCCTTGGCCAGCTTCAACCGCACCTGCTGCTGGCCGGTGGCGCCGAAGTCGATGCCCCACTTGGCGTCGTATTCGTCGGCCGCCGCATCGTGGTAGCGGGTGTTGACGTCCTTGATGTGCTCCGCGGTCGCGGTCGGGGAGGCCGGCATTCGGCGCGCAACTCTATGCGGAACCGCACGATCCACGGCGCACAGGGGTTGAGGTCGCAGTTCTTGCCGCTATGCGGCGCCAAGTGCGACCGCTCCAATACGGTGCCAGCGTGGCCGAGGAATACCTCCAGCTCAACCAGCCGCCCGGGGTGCCGCCGCTGCCGCTGACCGGCGAGCGAACGCTGCCCGACGTACCGGAGGAGAACTACTGGTACCGGCGCCACCTCGTCGTCTACGAGTGGATCGCGGCCCGGGTCGGTGGCCTGCGCGTCGTCGACATGGCCTGCGGCGAGGGGTACGGCTCGAACGTGCTCGCCGGTGCCGCCGCGTCCGTGGTCGGCGTCGACGCCAACCCCGAGGCGCACGAGCACGCGCGGCTGCGCTACACCCGGCCCAACCTGCGCTTCGAGCGGGACCTGGTCGAGAGCTTCGCCGAGCCCTGCGACGCGGTCGTCTTCCTGCAGACGATCGAGCATGTGCAGGACGCCGGCGCGATCCTCGAGCACTTCAAGTCGATGCTTGGGCCCGGCGGCGTCGCCTTCGTCTCCACCCCCAACCTGCTGACCCTGGCGCCTCCCGGGGCGGAGAAGTCCGACAACCCCTGGCACCTGCGCGAGTACCGGGCCGAGGAGTTCCGCCGGCTCTGCGAGGACCACTTCTCGCGGGTCGACGTGCTCGGCCTCTTCCACGCCCGCAAGCTGCGCGCCCACGAGTTGGCGATCAAGCTCGGCTGGGACGCGGTCCACAAGCGCCTCGGCCTGACCAAGCGCTTCTACGACCGCTTCACGCCCGCGATCTCCGCCTCCGACTTCGCCCTCAGGAAAGGGAACCTCGACGCGGCGCTGGATTTCCTCGCCGTCTGTCATGTCTGAGTCGTCGGCCGGCGACCTCGCGATCGTCCTCCACTCGCACATGCCCTACGTCGAGGGTTTCGGGACCTATCCCTTCGGCGAGGAGTGGCTGTTCGACGCGGTGATCCGCTCCTACCTGCCGGTGCTGGAGGTGGCCGAGCGACTGACGATGACGGTGACGCCGGTGCTGGCGGACCAGCTCGAGGACGCCGGGGTCCGGGAGCGATTGCGGCGGTTCCTGCTCGATTGGCGAGTCGGCGCCGCCGAGGCCGACCTGCCGGAGGTGCCGGCGGAGTGCCGGCCCGCCGTCGAAGGGGAGCTCGATCGCTACAGGCACGCCCTGGGCTTGCTCGAGGCGACCGGCGGCGACCCGTTGGCGGCCTTCCAACGGGCGGCGTCGGAGGGGCGGGTGGCGCTGGCGGCGTCCGCCGCCACCCACGCGGTGCTGCCGCTGCTGGCGACCCGCGAGGGGCTGCGGCTGCAGGTCGACGTCGGGATCCGCTCGCACCGCCGCCGTTTCGGCTGGGAGGGCGGGTTCTGGCTGCCGGAGTGCGGTTACGCGCCGGGCCTCGAGTGGCGGTTGGTGGAGGCCGGCGTGCGTTGGTTCTGCATCGACCAGAGCGCCCACCAGCAGCCGCTGCAGGCGCTGGCGCCGGTGCGGACCGAGGCCGGCCCTGTGGCGCTGCCGATCGACTGGGAGGCGGTCGGCTGGCTCTGGTCGCTGAACGGCTACCCCTCCGATCCGGCCCACGCCCAGTTCGCCGGCAAATCGCTGCGCGGGGTGCGCTTGTGGAAGGTGGGAGGGGGCGCCTACGACCCCACTGCGGCCGAGGCGGCGGCGCGGCGCCAAGCGGGTGAGTTCCTCGCCGCGACCGCGGCGCGCTTGCGCGAGTTCCGCACCCAGCACGGCCGTCGCGGCCTCCTGGTCTTCGCGATCGACACCGAGCTGCTCGGCCACTGGTGGTCGGAGGGCCCGATCTGGCTGCGGGCGGTGCTGGAGGGCGCCGCGGGGGCGGGGGTGCGCACGGTCACCCTGCCCCAGGCGCTTGCCGAGCACGAACCGGTCGAGCGCGAGCTGGCGGCCTCGACCTGGGGCGAGGACAAGGACTTCCGCACCTGGGACTCGCCGCCGGTGGCCGACCTCGCCTGGGGGGCCCGCCGCCTTGAGCTGAGGCTGCTGCGGGCCCTCTCGGCAGGGCTGCGGGGCGCCGCCGCGATGCGCGCCGCCCGCGAGCTGCTGGCCGCTCAGGCGAGCGACTGGGCGTTCCTCGATCGGCGCAGCCAGGCCGGGGACTACGCCTTCCAGCGGGCAACCGACCACGCGGAGGCGATGTTGGAGGCCATAGACTCCCGCCCCGGCACCGATCCGCGTATGCGCTCTCTCGCCCCGGACCTGAACCTCTCTCCGCTCCTGGAGCCCTAGCGGCGCCCGTCGCGATGACCCGCGTTCTGATTCTCTCCTGGGAGTACCCACCGCTGATCGAGGGGGGGCTCGCCCGCCACGTCCGCAAGCTCTCCGAGGCTCTGGTCGAGCGCGAGGTTGAGGTCCACGTGCTGACCCGCGGCGGCGAGGAGTCGCCGGCGCGGGAGCGCGCCAACGGGGTCGTCGTCCACCGCATCCGCGAGCCGAAGCGGCCGACCGACCTCGGCGAGTTCGTGACCTGGGTCGAGCGGATGAACTCCGACATGCTCGCCGCAGGGGTCGAGCTGGGGGACCGCTACGAGTTCGACCTCGTCCACGGACACGACTGGCTCGTCGCCAACGCCTGCGACCACCTCGCCAAGCGCTTCGAGGCGCCGCTGGTGACGACGATCCACGCCACCGAGTACGGTCGCCACCAGGGCTGGGTCGACAAGCACCCGCAGACCTACATCCACGGGGTCGAGCGCTGGATCACCAACCGCTCGCAGCGGGTGATTGCCTGCTCCCACTACATGCGCGAGCAGATCGCCGACATCTTCGGGGTCGAGGAGAAGCGGATCAGCGTGATCCCCAACGGGATCGACCCCGACGACCTGCAGGCCCAGGACCCGGCCGAGTTGGTGCGGCTGCGATCGGAGTTCGCCGCGCCAGAGCAGAAGCTGGTGCTGCTGATCGGGCGCCTGGTTTACGAGAAGGGCTTCCAGTTGGCGCTGGAGGCAATGCCGCGGGTCCTGGACAAGGCCCCTGACACCCGCTTCCTGGTCGCCGGCTCAGGTACCCACGAGGCCGAACTGCATCGCCAGGCCGAGGAGTTGGGCCTGATGGACCACGGCACATTCCTGGGCTGGATCGGCGACGACGTCCTCCACTCCCTCTACCGGATCGCCGACCTCACCGTGGTCCCCTCGATCTACGAGCCGTTCGGGTTGGTGGCGCTGGAGGCGATGGCCTCGGGCTGTCCCTGCATCGTCGCCGACACCGGCGGCCTGCGCGAGGTCGTCCCCCACGAGGAGGCCGGCCTGCGGTTCCGCGCCCACGACCCCGAGGCCCTGGCCGAGGTCGCGATCCGCGTCCTCTCCGACGACGAGCTGGGCCGCCGCCTCGTCGCCGAAGCCTACGAGCACGTCCGCCGCTTCGACTGGGGCGACGTCGCCGAGCAGACCGCCGCGGTCTACGCCGACCTCGTCGGCGAGGCCAGCCCGGCCTAGCCGGGGCGCCGCCGGGGCGCGGCCGGTCTCTCTGTGAAGCTGAACTGGCCGTTGCTCGACTCGGCCGGCGTCCAGTGGATCCCCTCGATCAGGTCGCTGGGAGGGATCGCCATCGCGCCCGCCAGCTTGACCAGGGTGTCGATCCGGGCGACCCGCAGGCCGTGCTCGAGCAGGCCGATCTCGGTGCGGTGCAGCGAGGCGCGGGAGCCGAGCTCCTCCTGGGAGAGGTTGGCGCGCCGGCGGCAGCGGACCAGGTTCTGACCGAACCGGGTCGCGACCTCTTCCGACCGCATCTTTCTGTGCGCCCGAGGCACGCGGGCAGGCTGGCGCATACAACGACTTGTCCGTCGGACAGCTGTCTGCATTTCTGATAGGATTCTTGCAGTTGGAAGTCGATGGTGTAAGGCGCCTAAAATGGCACCATTCCACCATGGCGCTGAACATCAAGAACAAGGAGACCGAGGAATTGGCGGCTGAGGTCGCGAGCCTGACCGGTGAGAGCAAGACCGGGGCGGTGCGGGAGGCGCTGCGCGAGCGGCGGGACCGCCTGCGCCTCCAGTCGCCCAGCGGGGAGAAGCCCTACCGCGGCATGCGACAGTGGCTCGAAACCGAGATCTGGCCACAGATCCCCGACCACCTGCTTGATCGGCCCCCGATGACGAAAGATGAAATCGAGGGGATCCTTGGGATCGGACCGGAGGGCCATTGATCCTTGACAGCTCCCCAATCCTCGCCGTGCTCTTCGAGGAGGAGGGCCACGGCCGTGTCGTCGACGCGATCGAAGGCGCGGATGTCCTCGCGATCGGCGCCCCGACCCTGTTCGAGACCGGAATGGTCGCGATCGGCGTATTCGATCTTCGCGGGAGGGCGCTTGTCTCGCAGTTCCTCGAGCGCTGGAATGTCGTGGTCATCCCCTTCGACAACCGGCACTGGCGCGCGGCCGCCGATGCCTTCATCCGCTACGGCAAGGGGCGTCATCCCGCCAAGCTCAACTACGGCGACTGCATGACCTACGCCGCCGCGAAGATCGCCGACGCGCCCCTGCTGTTCACCGGCGACGACTTCGCCAAGACCGACCTCGAAGCAGCGTAGAGGGGGACTGGTTTTGCCAGTCTCTCCTAGGAAAGGAATGGCGAAACTCGGGTGCGCGGGGCCGGTAAGCGTTATATCCGGCGCGTCGGGGCGCGTAGCCGACTTTGACCCCAGGAGGACTGGCGAAACTCGCGTATGCGACTGGCGAGCGCCGGACACCGAGCCTTCGCGAGACCGCGCAGCCGACATTTACCCTAGTCAGGGAGAGGCAGCGTGGTCTCGGCTGCGGGATCGGGCTCGACCGGGTTGGGCCAGCGCAGCTCCTCGGGGGCCTCGCGCATGCGGATGATGCGGGCGGGGATACCGGCGACGACGGCGTTGGCGGGGACGTCCTTGGTCACCACCGAGTTGGTGCCGACGATCGAGTTGTCGCCGACGCGGACGCCGCGCAGAATGCAGGCCCCGTAGCCGATCCAGACGTTGGAGCCGACCTCGACGTCGCGCATGTAGATCCCCTGCACGCGGATCGGGCGCTCGACCTCGACGACGCCGTGGTCGAAGTCGATGAACATCGCCCGGTCGGCGATCACGCACTGCTCGCCGATCCGCACCCGGCGGTAGGCCGAGATCGTGCATTCCTGGCCCATCACGGTCTTTTCGCCGATCTCGACCTCGCCCTCGTGGCAGCGGATCTTGGTGCCGTCGCCGACCCAGACGAAGCGGCCGAAGCGGACCTCGGCGCCGCGGGCGATCTGCAGTTCGAGCCGGCGGCCGAGGAAGAGCAGCCCGTCGGTGCGCCAGCGCCAGCCGGCGCGAGTCAGCAGCCGGCGCCGCAGGTAGCGCCACAGTAGCTGCGCGTAGCGGTGGTTGAGCATCCCGTTGCGGGCGAGGAAGCGGATCACGGCGGCCGGGACTTTAGAGTCTGGGCGGCAATCCCCCGCACACACCTGGCGGCGGCGGACGCTGCGCGGGGCGGTGTCCTCAGTCGGTCGAATAGCGCTGCTATTCGACCTCCCTGCGTCCTTGCCCCGCTTGGTCCGGCGCTCGCCAGTCGCGCACGCGGGATTGCCGCCCAGACTCGTAGACTGGCGCGGCTGTGCCCGACGCCGCCAAATCCGCCTCTCTCGCCGAGCGCCTCGTCGCCGGCGACAAGCGGGCGCTGGCGCGGGCGATCACGCTGATCGAGTCCGACGACCCGGCCGGCTGGGACCTCGTCCGCGAGGTCTACCCGCGCACCGGCAAGGCGCGGATCGTCGGCTTCACCGGCCCGCCGGGGGTCGGCAAGAGCACCCTGATCGGGGCGCTGACGACGGAGCTGCGCAAGGCCGAGCGCGAGATCGCGGTGCTCTCGATCGACCCTTCGAGCCCGTTCACCCGGGGCGCCCTGCTGGGCGACCGCATCCGCCTCTCCGACCACTTCCTCGATCCCGGCGTTTTCATCCGCTCGATGGCCTCGCGGGGGGCGCTGGGCGGTCTCTCCGAGGCGGCGCTGCAGGTGGCCCTGGTGATGGACGCCGCCGGCAAGGACGACGTCCTGATCGAGACCGTCGGCGTCGGCCAGGCGGAGATCGACATCGTCGACCACGCCGACACGATCGTGCTGGCGCTGATGCCCGGCTCGGGCGACTCGATCCAGGCGCTGAAGGCGGGGGTAATGGAGATCCCCGACGTGATCGTCGTCAACAAGGCCGACCACCCGATGACCGACACGATGGTGCGCGAGGTGCGCAGCGTGCTGGCGCTCTCCCACGACCCGGAGGGCTGGAAGGTGCCGATCCTGCGCACCGAGGCGGCCCGCGGCGAGGGCGTCGAGGAGCTGGCGGTGAAGATCGACGAGCACCGCGCCTTCATCGAGGCGGCGGGGACGCTGGCCGAGCGCCGCGCCCGCAACCTGCGCAGCGAGGTGCTTGGCATCGCCACCTCACGGATGCGCCGGCGGCTCGAGGCGACCGTTGCCGATGACCCGGCCACGGCGGAGCTGCTGGAGCGGGTCGTGCGGCGCAAGCTCGATCCCGCCAGCGCCGCGGGGGAGCTGCTGGAGAGGCAGGCCGATGGCTGAGGCGACGGCGATGCCATCAGCGACCGAGGCAAGGAAATGGGTCGGCGCCGAGCTGAGGGATGTCGACGGCGCCGTGGTCGGCGAGGTCCACGGCTTCTTCCTCGATTCCCTCAGCGCCGAACCCGCTTGGCTGATCGCGAAGCTCGGTAAGCGCCGCAACGCCAGGCTGGTCGCGGTGCCGTTGCGGGACTGCGCGGGCGCCGCCTTCGGCGTCTGGGTGGCGCAGGAGGGGGCCGCGCTCGCCACCGCACCCGTCGTCGACCCGACCCGGCCACTGCGGCGCGAGCACGAGCTGACGATCTGCGCCCACTTCGGTATCGGCGAGGGGGTGGGGCGGGCGGCTGAGGTCGCCGGCCGGCCCGAGGGCGCCGTCACCGCATCGCCGCCCGGCGGCTGAGCGCCGCCGCATCTGGCTCGAAGACGGCGTCCCCGAACCGCGTTCACTTCAATTGGGGGTGGTTAGTGCCGGGCGAAGGGATCGACGTAGAAGTCGTCGACCTGCCACTCGCCTCTGTCGTCCAGCGGCCTGATCCGCACCTGGATCGAGCTGGGGATCAGCGTCCCGACGATCGTCGAGAGCCCAAGCACGACCGACATTTCCTGGGTCGGCGCCCAGCCGGGCCCGCCTTTGACGTTGTTGACGACGTTCGTGTTGAGCACGCCCCCGAGGCTGTAGCGTGCTTCGACGCGCAGTCGCGAGGACGGGTCTCCCGTGTTGCGGGCGAGCATCCGCAGGATCGGCGTGTCGATCGACATGCAGATCGGCGGGCTGGTGGCGGTGCTGCCGGCGGGCAGCGAAAGCGAGCGAGCATCACCGCGATCGTTGAGGTAGTAGCTCTCATTGCCGGCGACCGCCTTCGCGCCGCCGCTCAGCGCCCAGCTGGAGCCGCCGGCCTCGAAGCCGCCGTCGGGCGCCAGCACGTAGGAGTGGGGATCGCCCCAGGCGCTGAAGACCCGCTCGGCGCCCGTGTAGGGGCAGGCCGCCTGCGCCGTAGCGGCGATCGCCAAGAGCGCCGCGAGCGCGATGGCGACCACAGCGGCGAAGCTGGCGGGAGCGGCGCGGAAAAGGTGCGTTCGACTGGGATGCATCGGCAAACCTCCTCACGACAAAAAGCCTGGTCGTGAAACCAAGCTGGCAGTTGAGCCATCTCGCGCGACTCGCCGAGACCTCTGACTTTGCGTCCCCACCTCGCGGCAGGTTTGCCTTTTTGCAGCTATTTGCGTACTTATTTGTAATCGAGCACACTAGGTCCCGAATATCGAAAGGCAAGCGAGTTCAACGAATGTCCGGGTTGCGGCGTCGCCGCTAGGCTTGGCCGCGGTGGTCCTCAGCAGCCGAGCTGGCGGGCGATCACCATCTGCTGCACCTCGTCGGTGCCCTCGCCGATGGTGAGGATCTTGGCGTCGCGGTAGAAGCGGCAGACCGGGTACTCCTCGATGTAGCCGTAGCCGCCGTGGATCTGGACCGCCTCCTCGGTGGCGCGGACCGCGAGGCGGCCGGTGATCAGCTTCGCCTGGGCGGCGGTGAGAGTGAACGACTGGCCGGCGTCCTTCTCCAGTGCCGCCCGCCAGGTCAGCAGCCGGGCCGCCTCGATCTGGGCCGAGAGGTCGGCGATCTTGGCCTGGATCGACTGGAACTTGGCGATCGCCTGGCCGAAGGCCTGGCGCTCCTTGGCGTAGGCGATCGCCTCGTCGAGCGCGCCCTGGGCGAGGCCGACGCCCATCGCGGCGACGCCGATCCGGCCTCCATCCAGGATGTGGAGGAAGTTCTTGAAGCCGTCGCCGCGCCGGCCGAGCAGGCTCGACTCGGGCAGCCGGCAGTCCTCGAAGGAGAGCGGCCGGGTGTCGGAGGCGTTCCAGCCCATCTTGCGATAGGGCTCGCCGACCTCGTAGCCGGGGGTGCCGGTGGGGACGATCAGGTTGGAGATCTCCTTGCGGCCGTTCTGCTCGCCGGTGACCGCGGTGATCGAGACGCAGCCGGAGATCTCGGTGCCGGAGTTGGTGATGAACTGCTTGGCGCCGTTGACGACCCACTCGCCGTCCTCGAGCTTGGCGGTGGTGCGCACGTTGCCGGCGTCGGAGCCCGCCTCCGGCTCGGTCAGCCCGAAGGCGGCCAGCCGCTCGCCGCTGCAGAGCCGCGGCAGCCACTCGTCCTTCTGCTCGACGCTGCCCCAGAGGTAGATCGGCATCGTCCCCAGCGAGGTGTGCGCCGCCATCGTGATGCAGACCGACGAATCGACCCGAGCCAGCTCTTCCACCGCCAGCACGTAAGAGAGCGTGTCGGCGCCCCCGCCCCCGTACTCCTGCGGAAACGGGATCCCCATCAGCCCCAGCCCACCCAGCTTCCCGACGATCTCATACGGAAAGGCCTTCGTCCGATCCAACTCCTCCGCGACCGGCCGCACCTCCTGCCGAGCGAAATCACGGACCGTGTCCCGCAGCAGTTTCTGCTCGTCGCTCAGCTCGAAATTCACGCGATCAGCCTATTCCGCTGCGTGGGGACGACGTGGGGAGGGTCCGAGAACGGACCCAGTTTGGCCCGCCCGCAGGACCCTCCCCACGCCGGCCTCGCTACAGCTGAAGAGACTTGACCTGGAGCAACTCCTCGAGCCCGTAGCGCCCGTTCTCACGCCCATGCCCCGACTGCCCGTAGCCGCCGAACGGCGCCAGCGGGTTGAAGGCGCCGCCGTTGATCTCGATCTGGCCGGTGCGGATGCGCTTGGCGACCGCGATCGCCCGCCCCTCGTCGCCCGACCAGACGCCGCCGGCGAGGCCGTAGGGGCTGTCGTTGGCGATCCGCACCGCGTCGTCCTCGCCGTCGTGGGGCTGAATAGCCAGCACCGGGCCGAAGATCTCCTCCTGGGCGATCGTCATCTCCGGCGTCACCTCAGAGAAGACGGTGGGGCGGACGAAGTAGCCGCGGTCGAGCCCGTCGGGCGGCTCGGCGCCGCCGGTCACCAGCTTGGCGCCCTCTTCTTCGCCCTTGCGGATGTAGCCGCGCACGCGCTCGCGCTGGACGTCGGAGACCAGCGGGCCGAGCCGGGTCGACTCCTCGAAGGGGTCGCCGGGGGTGAAGGCTTCCGCGGTCGCAGCGGCGATCTGCTCGGCCTCGGCCAGCTTCTCGCGCGGGACCAGCATCCGGGTCAGGGCGCTGCAGGTCTGGCCCGAGTTGAGGAAGCACTTGGCGACGCCGTCGGGCACCGCCTGGGAGAGGTCGGCGTCGTCGAGGATCACGTTGGGCGACTTGCCGCCGAGCTCCATCGCCACCGGCTTCACGCTCGCCGAGGCCAGCTCGCTGACCCTCTTGCCGGCCCTGGTCGAGCCGGTGAAGGAGACCATGTCGACCGCCGGGTGGGCGGCGATCGCCTCGCCGACTCCCGGTCCGGTTCCGGTGACCAGGTTGAAGACGCCGGCGGGGAGGCCGGCGGCCTCGATCACCTCGGCGAGGAGGAAGGCGTTCAGCGGCGTCACCTCGCTGGGCTTGAGGACCACGGTGCAGCCGGCGGCGAGGGCGGGGGCGACCTTGGCGGCGATTTGGTTCAGCGGGTAGTTCCAGGGGGTGATCGCGCCGACCACGCCGATCGGCTCTCGCAGCACCCGCGAGTTGCCGATCTCCTCCTCCCAGGCGACTTCCTCCATCAGCTGCGGCATCGCCGCGAACTGGCTGGTCGGCAGACCGACCTGGATGATCTGGCTCAATTTCAGCGGCATCCCCATCTCTTGGGAGATCGTCGCCGCGATCTCCTCGCTGCGCTCGCCGAGACCGGCGGCGATTGCGGTGAGGTAGCCGGCCCGCTCCTCACGTGAGGTCTGCGACCAGGCGTCGAACGCCTCACGGGCAGCGGCGACGGCGCGGTCGGCGTCCTCCGCAGAGCAGGCGGGAACGGAGCCCATCACCTCCTCCGTGGTCGAGTTGACCACCTCGATCGATTCCGTGCCCCGCGGCTCAACCCACTCGCCGCCGATGAAGATCCTGTCCCGCACCTGAAGCTCCGCCGCAGTCGCCATGCCGCTCCTCCTCGATTCGCTCACCCGATTGGCCGTCCGGCCAAACGCTAGCGCGATGGAGCGGTGGGTGAATCGAGGACTGCTATCTCATATAAGAGATAAGTACATATACGCTATATTATTTCTATGAGTCCAGGAGAGCTTCTTCGCGACGCCCGTAAGCGACGTGGGGTGAGCCAGCAAGGCTTGGCTGTTCGTGCCGGCACCACCCAGTCCGCGATCTCGCGCATCGAGCGCGACCGCGTCTCGCCCTCGATCGAGACCTTGCGCGAGCTGCTCTACCTGCTGGGGGAGGACCTGATGCTGAGCTCCGAGGTGCGTGATTTCGGGATCGACCGCACGCTCAACCAATCCAACTTGGCTTTCACTCCCGCGCAGCGAGTTCGGCGTGGCATGGAATTCGCGGACTTTGTGCGCCGCAACCGGGGCGGGAACAGCCAACGGGCAGCTTAGGGAGCCATGCCATTGGACGATCTCGGCTCTTCCCTACAAGTCAAAGAGCTCTTGCAGGCGCTTGATCGCCATGGCGTCGAGTTCATCGTCATTGGTGGCGTCGCGGGATTGGCCCATGGCTCGTCCTATCCCACCTACGACCTCGACATCGTCTATGCGCGCGATGCGGCCAATCTGAAGCGGTTGGCCGCCGCGCTCACCGAGATCGGCGTCTCCTTGCGCGGGGCTCCCGCCGATCTGCCGTTCACGCCGGACGCTCGGACGCTCGAAAACGGGGCCAACTTCACCTTCGACACCGAGTGGGGCTCGTTCGACATCCTCGCCGACGCCGCCGGCATGCGCGCCTACGAGGCGATGCGCGCGGACGCGCGGCTGGAGACGGTCGAGGGCGTAGGGGTCCGCATCGTCTCCCTGGACGACCTGATCGCGATGAAGCGGGCCGCCAATCGACCCAAGGACCAGCTGATGGTCGAGGAGTACATCGTCCTCGCTGACGTGCAGAGAAAGCGCAAGGAGCAAGAGGGAGAGGAAGGCTAGACGGACTCGGCGCCGGCCCCCGCCAGCGCGGCAATCCGGCCGGGCCCGGGGATCTGCCGCGCGTCCCGCGCGTGCAGGACTTTGCCGCAGCTTTCGCAGATGCCGCGCTCGCTGACGCGGCCGCCGCAGACCTTGTGGAGGATCACTTTCGGTGGCCCGTTGAGGGTAGGGGAGTAGCGGTCACCCCAGTTGAGCAGGGCGATCAGCGTCGGCCAGAGGTCGAGCCCCTTCTCGGTCAGGAAGTACTCGTAGCGGGCCGGGCTCTCCTGGTATCGGCGACGCTCGAGGATGTCCTCGTCGACCAGCCGCTGCAGCCGGGCCGAGAGCACGTTGCGGGCGACCCCGAGCGAGGCCTGCATCTCGCCGAAGCGGCGGTTGCCGTTGAAGACATCGCGGACGATCAGCAGTGACCAGCGCTCGCCGACCACCTCCAGCGACTTGGCGATCGAGCAGAGCTGGTCGGGGTAGTCGCGGCGAAGCACGGTGTGATCTTCGCACACTTGGTTGCATCAAGCAACTCACTCGGATAGGCTTGGTCCCAGGATTCAGTTGCTTGAAGAAACCCATGTCTACGGCCCGAACGGAGGCGACGCAATGAGACTTATCCCGAGACATCGAAACCGGCACCGCGACGTGGCTCCCCGGATCGCGATAAGCCAGGCGGAGATCACCGCCGACCTGCACTACCCGCTGAGCGGCAGCCGGCCGGTGCAGCGCGCGGTCGTCGCCGCCAGGCGGGGCTGGAGCCGATGAGCGACGAGGGCGTGGTGGTGGCGGCGGAGGGGACGGCGGCCGACGTCGCCGAGGCCTTTGCCGCCTCCAGCCCGGAGACCTCCCGCAGCCGCACGCTCGTCTGGCAGGACCCGGTCCCGACCGCGGCCGCCGGCGCGACGATGACCGGGATGGAGTACATGAGTGCGGTCGTCAGGGGCGAAGTGCCGCCGCCGCCGATCGCGGTGACGATGCGGCTGCGGCCGGTTGAGCTGGAGGAGGGGCGCGTCGTCTTCGAGGGCGAACCGGGGGAGGAGCACTACAACCCGATCGGCGTCGTCCACGGCGGCTACGCCGCGACCCTGCTCGACTCGGCCCTCGGCT
This sequence comes from uncultured Actinomycetes bacterium, assembly GCA_963699125.1. GTDB lineage: Bacteria > Actinomycetota > Thermoleophilia > Solirubrobacterales > 70-9 > VAYN01. The sequence continues at coordinate 1,259,447 of OY969417.1, read as the reverse complement.
GCGCCGTCCACACCACGCTGCCGGCCGGCGTCGGCTACACCTCGCTCGGGCTCGAGGCCAAGTACGTGCGCCCGATCACCCGCGACACCGGCCGGGTCCTCTGCGAGGCGAGCGTGCTCTACCGCGGTCGCAAGCAGGCGACCGCGGAGGCGAAGCTGACCGCGGCCGAGGACGGCAAGCTGCTCGCCCACGGCACTGCCACCTGCATGATCCTGGGCGAGGCGTAACGGTGGTGGGAGGAGCGAGTGCCCCTCTCCCGGAGGCTCTCGGACCAACGCTTCGAACCCTGGGCACGCGATCTGCTGCGCAACGGCCTCTGGGAGAGGGGCACTCGCTCCTCGCGACGCTACCCTTGCGCCCGCGCCAGCTCGACCAGCAGGCGGACGCCGAAGCCACTCGCGTCTTTGCCGGTGTAGGCGCGGCCGACGTCCCAGGCGGTGCCGGCGATGTCGACGTGCGCCCAGGGCACCTCGGCGACGAACTCCTCGAGGAACGACGCGGCGGTGATCGTCCCCGCCTTGCGCTGCGAGGCGAGGTTGGAGAGGTCGGCGACGGTGCCCTTCATCAGCTGCTTGAACTCCGGGTGGAGGGGGAGGCGCCAGACCAGCTCGCCGCTATCCTCGCTCGCCCTTTCGACCGCGGCGGCGAGGTCGTCGTCGTTGCAGACCAGCGCGGCGTAGGTCGAGCCGAGGGCGATGGTGACGGCGCCGGTCAGGGTCGCGACGTCGACGATCGGCGTCGCTCCCAGCTCGACCGCGTAGGCGAGAGCGTCGGCGAGGATCAAGCGCCCCTCGGCGTCGGTGTTATTGACCTCGACCGTGACGCCGTTGTACTGGGTGATCACGTCGCCCGGCTTGATCGCACTTCCCGAGGGCATGTTCTCGGTTGCCGGCACGACGGCGATGAGGTCAATCGGCAGCTCCAGCTCAGCGATCGCCGCCACCGCCTCCAGCACCGCCGCCGCCCCCGACATGTCCATCTTCATCTCTTGCATGCCGGCGCCGGGCTTGAGCGAGATCCCGCCGCTGTCGAAGGTCACCCCCTTGCCGACCAGGCCGAGGGGCTCCCCGGAGTCGCGGCCGGCATAGCGGAGGACGATCAGCCTCGCCGGCTCACCACCGCCGCGACTCACCGCGACCAGGCCGCCCATCCCCTTGGCGGCGATCTGCTCCGGTCCGAGCACCTCGACCGAAACCCCGTCGTACCGCTCGGCGATCTCCTCGGCGCGCCCCGCCAGAAAGCTCGGCGTGGCCACGTTGGCGGGGGTGCTCTGCAGGTCGCGGGCGCGATTCTGGGCTGCGGCGCAGACCCGTGCCCTCTCCGCGGCAGCCGCGACGGACTCCGGCCCGAGCAGCGTCAGCGACTCGATCGAGGGCGGCGGGGGCTCATCCTGCTCGCTGCCGCGAAAGCGGTCGAATCGGTAGGCGGCGAGGATCGTCCCGGTCACCAGCGCTTCCGCCACCGCCCCGTCCTCGCCGGGTTCCGGCAGCATCCAAGCGAGCGAGGCCAGCTCCAGCCGTTGCGCCTCCTGCGCCGCCAGCGCCGCGGCGACGCGCAGGCGCTCGGTGTCGGCATCGTCGCGGGCGCCGAGCCCGACGACCAGAACCCTGGTGCCGGCCTCGGGGTGGAGGAGCAGCAGTTTCTTGAAAGCGCCCTGAGCGTCGTCGGCGCCGGGAATCTCGGCGACCGTCGCCGGCAGCGTCTCACCCTCATAGAGCCCGACCACGGCGAGATCGGCGCCTGCCGCCGTCAGCTCCCCCTGCCTTACATCGACCTTCATCGGGCGCGAGTCTACGGCCATCCCTTTCTCGTCCGTGGTTCCTTTGTCGCTCAGGCGGCGACAAAGGAACCACGCTGTGAGGGCCGGTCGCTATCGTCCCCGGCGGGCTCGACGTCCCGCAAACCAGACCCAACGACCTCGGAGAAGAAAGGCAGTAGATGCCCAGCTCAGTGATCCTCGGAACCGCGCGCACCCCCTTCGGCAAGATGAGCGGGAGCCTCTCCTCGCTGGATGCGACCGACCTCGGCGGTCACGTGATCGAGGCGGCGCTGGAGCGCTCCGGCGTCGACCCCGAGCAGGTCCAGCAGGTCGTCTACGGCCAGGTCCTGCAGGCCGGCCAGGGGCAGATCCCCTCGCGCCAGGCCCAGATCAAGGGCGGCATCCCGAAGGAGGTGCCCTCGGAGACGATCAATAAGGTCTGCGCCTCGGGGATGCGCTCGCTCGGCATCGCCGACATGGCGATCCGCGCCGGCGACACCGAGGTGGCTGTCACCGGCGGCATGGAGTCGATGAGCCAGGCGCCGCACCTGCTGCCGGGCGCCCGCTTCGGCTACCGGATGGGCCACGTCGAAACGATCGACGCGATGGTCCACGATGGCCTCACCAATCCCTTCACCGAAAAGCAGATGATCAACGAGGCCAGCGAGGTTTCCAACGAGCTGGAGATCACCCGCGCCGACATGGACCGCTTCGCCGAGCGCTCGCACCGGCTCGCCGCCGAGGCGACCGACGCCGGCCGGCTCGCGGATGAGATCGCCGCCGTCACCGTCAAGTCTCGCAAGGGCGAGACCAAGGTCGAGGCCGACGAGGCGATCCGCCCGGAGACCACGGTCGAGACGCTGGCCGGCCTGCGGGCGATTGGCGGCGAGGACGCGACCCACACCGCCGGCAACGCGCCCGGCGTCAACGACGGCGCCGGCGCGATCGTCGTCGTCTCCGCCGATTGGGCCGAGCGCGAAGGACGCACGCCGCTGGCCCGGGTGCTCTCCTACGGCACCGTCGCCGACGACTTCCCCTACCTGGCGAAAACGCCCGCCAATGCCGCCAAGCAGGCGCTGGAGAAGATCGGCAAGAGCCCCGAGGACGTCGACCTCTGGGAGATCAACGAGGCTTTCGCCTCGGTCGCCCTCAACTCGATGCGGATGCTCGGCGTCGACGAGGACCGGGTCAACGTCAACGGCGGCGCGATCGCGCTCGGCCACCCGATCGGCGCCTCGGGCGCCCGCATCGTCGGCTCTTTGGTTCACGAGCTCGGCCGCCGTGGCGGCGGCCTCGGCGTTGCCGCCATCTGCAGCGGCGGCGGCCAGGGCGACGCGATCGTGATCGAAGTCCCCGGGTCATAGCTTGAGCCGCGCCGCGGCCTTTTTCGACCTCGACAAGACCCTGATGGCGGGGTCTTCCGGGATGCAGTTCGCCCGCGTCGCCAGCCAGCACGGGATCGTCAGCCGTCACCAGCTGGCCAGCTGGGGGATCGAGCACCTGCGCTACCGGTTGCGGGGCACCACCGACGAGCGCACCGCCGAGGTGCTGCGGGTTGCGCGCGAGCTCATCAAGGGTGTGCCGGCGGTGACGATCGAGCGGATGGGGCCCGAGGTGATGGCGGCGATCCTGCCGCGGGTCTTCCCGCAGATGCTCGACGAGGTCCACGACCACCAGGACGCCGGCCGGCCGACCTTCATCGTCAGCGCCGCCGGCAACGACGTCGTCGAATCGCTGGCCCAGGTGCTGGGGATGGAGGGCGGGATCGGCACCCGCTACGAGGTCGACGAGGAGGGCAACTTCACCGGTCGCTTCGACGGCCCGTTCGTCTACGGGCCCGGCAAGGTCGAGGCGATGCAGGCTTTCGCGGAGCGGCACGGGATCGATCTCGCCGCCTCTTACGCCTACTCGGACTCGCTCTCGGACCTGCCGATGCTGCGCGCGGTCGGCAACCCGGTCGCGGTCAACCCCGACCCGCCGCTGGCCGCGATCGCACGCGAAGAGGGCTGGCAGACGATGCGCTTCGAGCGCCTCGGCCGTCGCCTCGTCGCGCTCGCGGTGACGCTGCTGGCAACGGTCGCCGGCTTCGGCGCCTCCCGCGTCGCCGCCCGTCGCAAGCCGCCCCCCCGCCGCTTCGCACCGCGTCGCTAGGAGGTCCTGGGCGTCGGGGCGCGCATCCGACATTGACCCCTGCGGGGTGGGGTCAATGTCGGATGCGCGGGTCTCGCGGACGCTCGGTGTCCGCTGCCGAGTGGCCCTATGTGCGACTGAGGTGATCAGGGACGATCTAGACTCCTCGCATGGCGATCGAGCCCAGGGACAGGCCGGAGTTCAAGCAGCGCGACGCCGAGTTCTCGACGATCTCCGGGCAGGAGATCGAGCCGCTCTACGGCGAGGAGGACCTCGAGTCCGGGCTCGAGGAGCGGGTCGGTCGCCCCGGCGAGTACCCGTTCACGCGCGGCCCGTACCCGTCGATGTACCGCGGGCGACTGTGGACGATGCGCCAGTTCGCCGGTTTCGGCACCGTCGAGGAGACCAACGAGCGCTTCCACTATTTGCTCGACCACGGCCAGACCGGGCTCTCGACCGCCTTCGACATGCCGACGCTGATGGGCTACGACTCCGACCACGCCCGCAGCCTCGGCGAGGTCGGGCGCGAGGGCGTCGCCGTCGACAGCCTCGACGATATGGAGCAGCTCTTCGAGGGCATCCCGCTCGGTGGCGTCACCACCTCGATGACGATCAACGCGCCGGCGGCGATCCTGCTCGCCTTCTACGTCCTCGTCGGCGAGAGCCAGGGGGTATCGCCGGAGAAGCTGGGGGGGACGATCCAGACCGACATCCTCAAGGAGTACATCGCCCAGAAAGAGTGGTGCTTCCCGATCGAGCCGGCGCTGCGGTTGGTCACCGACATGATCGAGTGGTGCACGGAGAAGATGCCGCGCTGGCACCCGGTCTCGATCTCCGGCTACCACATCCGCGAGGCGGGCTCGACCGCACAGCAGGAGCTTGCCTTCACGCTCAAGGACGGCTTCACCTACGTCGAGCGGGCGATCGAGCGCGGCCTCGACGTCGACGACTTTGCCCCGCGCCTCTCCTTCTTCTTCAACGCCCACGTCGACTTCTTCGAGGAGATCGCCAAGTACAGGGCGGCGCGCCGAATCTGGGCCCGCGAGATGCGCGAGACCTACGGCGCCAAGCGCGAGGAGTCGATGCGGCTGCGCTTCCACGCCCAGACCGCGGGTGTCTCGCTGACCGCGCAGCAGCCGCTCAACAACATCGTCCGCACCTCGCTGGAGGCGCTGGCGGCGGTGCTCGGCGGCACCCAGTCGCTTCACACCAATTCCTACGACGAGGCGCTGGCGCTGCCGACTGAGGAGGCGGTGCGGGTGGCGCTGCGCACGCAGCAGATCATCGCCAGCGAGTCCGGCGTCGCCAACACCGCCGACCCACTCGGCGGCTCCTGGTTCGTCGAGAAGCTGACCGACGAGATGGAGGAGGCGGCCTACGGTTTCTTCGCCCGCATCGACGAGCTGGGGGGGATGGTCGAGGCGATCCGCCGCAACTTCCCCCAGCGCGAGATCGCCGACGCCTCCTTCACCTACCAGCAGGAGCTGAACGAACGACGCCGCATCGTCGTCGGCGTCAACGACTTCACCCAGGACGACGAAGAGCCGACCCCGATCCTGAAGATCGACCCGGCGCTGGAACACAAGCAGGTCGACCGCCTGCAGGCGACCCGCGCCCGCCGTGACGGCGCCGCTGTCGAGCGCGCCCTGGCCGACCTCAAGCAAGCTGCCGGCGGCGAGGCCAACCTGATGCCGCCGATCCTCGAAGCCGCCCGCGTCCGCGCCACCGAGGGCGAGATGATCGCGGCGATGCAGGAGGTCTTCGGGACCTACACCGAGTCGCCCGTGTTCTAGGCTTCCCCGCCGCTATGGAGGCCGCCACCGCCCGCAAGATCCGCGTCGTCGTCGCCAAGCCCGGCCTGGACGGTCACGACCGTGGCGCCAAGATCATCGCCCGCGCTCTGCGCGACGCCGGCATGGAGGTGATCTACACCGGTCTACACCAGACGCCGGAGCAGATCGCCGAGACGGTGATCCAGGAGGACGCCGACGCGGTCGGCCTCTCGATCCTCTCCGGCGCCCACATGACCCTGGTGCCGAAGGTGGTCGAGCTGCTGTCGGCCCAGGGGGTCGACGACGTCCTGGTCACGGTCGGGGGCACGATCCCCGCCGACGACATCCCCGAGCTGAAGAAGCTCGGCGTCGCCGAGGTCTTCACGCCGGGCGCCGGCACCGACGAGATCGTCGACTTCATCCGCGCTGGCGCGGCCGAGCGCCACGAGAGCGGCGAATAAAGCTCCCTTGCACGGATCGGTGCATAGTTCCGCCGGCTCGGGTATGCTCCTGATTGACTGGTCAGTCAACCGGTCGCCCGCAACCGATAACATGCCCGGCCGCAACGGGCTTGCGAGGCGCGAACCGCAGTCCGCGAAGACCTGAGAATCAGTCCCCAAGGAGGCTTCACTTGAAGATCTGCGTCCTGGTCAAGGAGGTTCCGGACGCTGCCGTTCAGAAGCGCATCGATCCCAACACGATGCGGCTGGACCGCGGCGGCGAGAAAAACCTCAATCCCTTCGACACGCACGCCCTCGAGGCGGCCATGCAGATCAAGGAGGGAGGAGCGATCCCGGTCGAGGAGGTCGTGGCCGTCACCATGGGCCCCGACTCCGCCGTCCGCGCGCTGCACAAGGCGGTGGCGCTCGGCGCCGACCGCTCGGTGCACCTCTCCGACGACGCCCTGGCCGGCTCCGACGTCTGCGCCACCGGCTACTCGCTGGCCAAGGTGCTTGAGTCCGAGAGCCCGGACCTGGTCCTGCTGGGCCAGCAGTCCGATGACGGCGAGTGCTACACGATCGGCGCCGTCGTCGCCGACCATCTGCAGATGCCCTCGCTGACCCAGGTGATCAAGATCGACGTCAGCGACGGCAAGCTGCGCTGCGAGCGCCAGGCCGAGTACGGCTACGACACGGTCGAGGTCGAGCTGCCGGCCGTGATCAGCGTCGGCGACGCGATCAACGAGCCCCGCTACCCGAGCCTGAAGGCGATCATGGGGGCGAAGAAAAAACCGCTCGACACCAAGGCCACCGGCGATGTCGGTATCGACGGCGGCATGGTCGGCGAGGCTGGTTCCAAGACCGCGGTCCTCGCGCTCAACCCGCCGCCCGCCAAGGAGGCCGGCGAGATCATCGAGGACGAGGACACCAACGAGACGGTCGAAAAGATCGTCGCCTGGCTTGACGAGAGGAAGCTGATCTAGATGGCAGGCATCCTGGTTTACGCCCTCCACGACGACGAGGGCAACTTCAACAAGAACTCGCTCGGGGCGATCTCCGAGGCGGCCAAGCTCACCGGCGAAATCGGCGGCGAGGCCGCCGCGCTGGTGGTCGGTGAGATCGCCGACGACGCCTGCGCCTCGCTCGGCAACTTCGGCGCCGCCAAGGTCTACCGGGCCAAGAGTGTGCCGGAGGGCCTGGCCCAGCCGATCATCGACGCGATGGCGAAGGTGATCCAGGGGCAGGGCATCTCCTACGCCCTCTTCGGCGGCGGCCTGCTCGGCTTCGAGATCGGCGCCGGGCTCACCGCGCGCCTCGGCGCCGGGGTGACGATGGAGGTCACCGAGGTCAAGGTGCAGGACGGCAAGCTCGTCGCCGAGCGCCCGATCCTGCAGGACTCTCAGATCGCCGACGTCGGCTACGTCAGCGAGCCGGGGATCATCATCAGCCGCCTCAACGCCTTCGACGCGAAGGAGAGCGGCGGTACGGCTGAGGTCGTCGACGTCGAGGTCGAGCTCTCGCCCTGGTCGACCAAGGCGACGATGGTGCAGCGGGGCGAGCAGCGCGGCGCCGACGTCAACATCGAGGACGCCGAGATCCTGGTCGGCGGCGGCCGCGGCCTCGGGGCCAAAGAGGGCTTCGAGCTCTGCGAGCAGCTCGCCGACTCGATGGGCGGCGCCGTCGCCGCGACCCGCGCGGTCGTCGACGCCGGCTGGTACCCCTACGCGGCCCAGATCGGCCAGACCGGCAAGACGGTGGCGCCGAAGCTGTACCTGGCGGCCGGCGTCTCCGGGGCGATCCAGCACAAGGTCGGGATGCAGAACTCGGAGAACATCCTCGCGATCAACAAGGACCCGAACGCGCCGATCTTCGAGTTCTCCGACCTCGGCGTGGTCGGCGACCTGCACAAGATCGTCCCCAAGCTGACCGAGGCGATCAAGGCGAAGAGAGGCAGCTGAGCGAAGGATGCCTGCCGTGAAGCCCAGCGAGTTTCCGCCGCCGTTCGATCCGGCCGACGTGATCGGTCCTCCCACCGACCCGGAGGAGGAGCGAATCGAGGTCGGGATCGCGATCGTCGGCGGCGGGCCGGCGGGTCTCGCCTGCGCCAACAAATTGATGCAGCTGCTCGAGCACGAGCCGGAGCTGACCGAGAAGCTGGGCGAAGTCCCGGTCGCGGTGATCGAGAAGGGCAAAGTCGCGGGGGCGCACCTGCTTTCGGGGGCCAACATGAAGCCCTCGGCGATGGAAGAGCTGTTCCCCGACCTCGACAAGTCGGAGTGGCCGGTCTACCAGGAGGTGACCAAGGACGCGGTCTACCTCCTCACCCCGAAGAAAGCGATCCCGGTGAAGCCGCCGCCCCCTGGCTTCCGAAACCATGGCAACTACGTCACCTCCGTCTCCAAACTGGGCCGCTTCCTCGCTGACAAAGCCGAGGAAGCCGGCGTCTACATCCTCTCCGAGACCGCCGCGACCAAGCTGCTGGTCGAGGATCGGGTTGTAAAGGGTGTCCGCTCCGGCGACCGCGGCCGTGGCAAAGACGGCGAAGAGCTCGGCAACTTCGAGCCCGGCTCCGACGTCGTCGCCAAGGCGACCGTCCTCGCCGAGGGCACCGTCGGCCATCTCACCTACGCCGCCTACGACTACTTCGACATGCACGGCGCCGACCCGATGCGCTGGGAGCTCGGGGTGAAAGAGGTCTGGGAGGTGAAGGAGCCGCTCGACCGGGTAATTCACACGATGGGCTGGCCGTTGCGCAAGTCGCCGAAATACAACGAGTTCGGGGGCACCTTCATCTACCCGATGGGCGAGGACAAGATCTGCCTTGGTCTCGTCGCCGGCCTCGACTACACCGACGCGACCTTCAGCGTCCACGACGCACTGCAGCTGCTGAAGACCCACCCCTTCATCAAGAAGCTGATTGACGGCGGCAAGCGGGTTGCCTGGGGGGCGAAGACGATTCCCTCCGGTGGTTACTTCGCGATGCCGAAGCGCCTCGCGGTGCCCGGCATGGTGGTCGCCGGCGACGCGGCCAGCATGGTCAACATCCCGACCCTGAAGGGCGTCCACTACGCGATGCACGCCGGCATGTACGCGGCGGAAGCGATCGTCGAGGCGCTGAAGGAAGACTCGGTCAACTTCGAGGCCTACGACGAGAAGGTCCACAACTCGGCGATCGAGAAGGACCTGCACGAATCGCGCAACATGCGCCAGCCCTTCTCGAAGGGCTTCTTCCTCGGCGGCGCCTTCGCCTCGGCGATGACGGTGACCAAAGGCAACTTCCCCGGCGGCCACTGGAAGCAGGAGGACGACGCCGAGAACGAGATGGAGATCGGCAAGGCCGGCGACATGTACCTCAAGCCCGACAACGAGCTGACCTTCAACAAGCTCGACTCGGTCTTCCTCTCCGGCAACGCCACCCGCGACGACGCTCCCAACCACGTCCGCATCCAGACCAAGGTGCCGCGCGAGATCGCCCAGACCTGGGTCTCGATGTGCCCGGCCCAGGTCTACGAGATCCCCGACGAGCAGCTGGAGAACGGGACCGCCACGGTCGACGTCCACGTCACCGCCTCCAACTGCGTCCAGTGCGGCGCGATCACCGCCAAGGGCGGCCGCCTCACCCTCCCCGAGGGCGGCGACGGGCCGCTGTACCAGGAGACGTAGGGCTCTCGCGATCGTATTGACGCACAGTCGGTACGGCCTGCGCGCAGGTTGTGCGGCCTTGAGCTCTAGGGTCGGCCGATGTTCGTGGCCGGCTCCATCGTCAGCGACCTTGCTACCGACGTCGGCCTGCTCGCCGGGGCAATCGCGGTCGGCGGATTCCTCTCCCACGCTGGGCCGGTCCTTTCCAACGCACCCGAGCAAGAGGTTCGACGGGCTACGGTGCGAGGCGGACTTCTCAGCTTTGTTGGGGGAGCGCTTGTAATTGTTTTGTCTGCATTATCGGATAAGGTGATCGCATGACCGAGAGCCGCGCATTTCTGCTCATCCTGTTGGGCTCCCTGCTGCTGGAGGCAGTGGCCCTATTGGGCTTGATAGCGGTTGGCGTGAGGGGACCCGCTCTGGGCCTGGGCCTGATTGGACCACTCGCCCTCGCGTCTTATTTGAACGCAAGAGCGGTCATGCGCTACGGCTCGTCCGGGCGCAAGCGCTGAGGCAGCCGCTACGCGCCCGACTTATGGAAGATGTGCTGCTTGCCGCGGTGGCAGTCGACGACGCTGAGCTCGTAGCCCTCCCTGAGTCGGCATCTCCAGCCCCGGTACCGGACCGTGCCACGGTAGACGCGGGTGATCGGGGTGTGGGGGCCGTAGTCGCACTTGCCGGGGCGGTCGCAGAAGCGGCGGACGATCCGGTAGGAGGTCTTGATCGCGCTGCGGCAGTTGACGCCTTGGGTCTTGGTGTAGCTGAACGCGCCTTCGCCGGGGAAGAGGCCGCAGCTGCGGGTCACCGGCCGAGCGCTTGAAGGCGCGGCCGTGGCGAGGAGGGCCAGTGCCGCCAGCGCGAGTGCGATCGCCGCGATCGTCCGCCGCCGGAACGGGGAATCAGGCGCCGTAGTCAAAGAGAACGCTCCGGTTCTCGTGGTTGCAGCTGGCGTGGTAGCCCCTGATCTCACAGAGCGGACTTATAGCGGCTATCGCCTAAGGTCGGCCGGTGCTGGCGCTCGGGATAGCCGCGGCGGTTGGGGCATCCTGCCTCTACAACACCTCGATCGCGCTGCAGGCGCTGGAGGCGCGGCAGGTGCCGCACGAGCACTCGCTGCGGCCCTCGCTGATCGGCAGGCTGCTGCGGAACCGGCGCTGGCTGGGGGCGACGGCGCTGGGGCTGGCGGGCTGGCCGCTGGAGATTGCGGCGCTGTTGCTGGCGCCGCTGACGGTGGTGCAGCCGTGCCTGGTGAGCGGGCTGATCCTGCTGCTCTGGCTGGGGGCCACCAGGCTGGGGGAGGCCCCAGGCCGGAGGGAGTTCGTGGCGGTGGCGGCGATCGTCGCCGGGGTCGCTGGGGTTGCCTGGGCTGCGCCGGAGCGCACCACCGACCACGCCGGCACGGCGGCGATCGCCCTCGCGATGGCGCTCGTAGCGGTCCCGATCGCGACCCCCTATCTGTTGCGCGGCCGGGCCGGCGCGGCCGGGATGCTGGCCGTCGTCAGCGCCGGCTTCGGCTACGCCTGGACGGCAATCGCCAGCAAGCTGCTGACCGACGAGCTGGCGGCGGGGGCGTTGCTGGTCGCGGTCGCCTGGCTGGCCACCGCCGTCGCCTCCGAGGGCCTGGCGCTGCTGAGCGAGATGAGCGCGCTGCAGAAGCGCCCGGCGACGCGCGTGGGGCCGGCGATGTTCGCGGTCCAGGTGCTGGTGCCGGTGATCCTGGCGCCGCTGATCTTCGGCGAGTCTTGGTCCGGTACGCCCCTCGGCGGCGTCGCCCTGATCGCCTTCATGGGCGTCGCCCTCGCCGGCACCATTCTGCTCGCGGGCTCCCGCACCGTTGGCGCGGTGATCGAGGCGGCGCACGGGGACGACTGATCCGGCTTCGCTGGTAGCCTGACGCCGCCCTTGCCCCCCCTGGATTCCCAGTCGAAGAGCGCGGTCGCCGGCAAGTTCGCGATCGGGTTCGACCACCGCGACCGCGGTCGCCTGTTCGAGCTTTGGACCGAGGTGCTCGACTCCGAGCAGTGGTCCGAGGGCGCCAAGCTGGCCGCCTTCGAGCAGCGCTGGGCGGAGTGGAACGGCCTACCCAGCCTCGGCCTCTCGAGCTGGGCCGGCGGGGCGCTGGCCGCGCTTGAGTTCGCCGGAGTCCGCGGCGAGACCGTCCTCTGCCCCTCGAACACCTTCATGGCGACGCCGCTGGCCGCGATCGGCGCCGGCGCCCGGGTCGAGTTCGTCGATTGCAACCGCGAGGACCTCTGCATGTCCTTCGAGGACTTCGAGGCGAAGGCCGAGCGGCACAGGCCCCGCGCCGCGATCCTCGTCCACGTCGGCGGCCACATCGCCTTCGACTCCGCTCGGATCGCCGCCTACTGCCGCGACCACGGGATCTTCCTACTTGAGGACTGCGCCCACGCTCACGGCGCCGACTGGAACGGCGACAGGCCGGGAGGCTACGGCGATGCCGGCGTCTACTCGCTGTACGCGACCAAGACCGTCTCCGCCGGCGAGGGCGGCGTGCTCGTCTCCGCCAACCAGGAGCTGATCGAGTTCGCCTCCAAGTTCCGTAACTACGGCAAGTTCGAGCACGAGGTCGACGGCCTCAACTTCCGCATGAGCGAGTTCACCGCCGCCCTCGGCCTGGTCCAGGCGGAGCGGATGGAGGAGATCGTCGCCTGGAAGAACGAGTACGCCCGCGCCCACCTCGACCCGCTCCACCCGGCGCGGCTGGAGCTGCCCGAGGGGATGACCTCGGGTCATTACAAGTACATCGTCTTCGAGCCGATCGAGAAGAGCACCGGTCGTGTCTACGAGCAGCCCTGCCACCGCATCATGGGCCACTCCGAGGAGCTGCCGAACACCGACTGGGTGGCCGAGAACCACTGGTGCGTGCCGCTCTACTACCGCCCCGAGAGCCGTGCGGAAGCACTGGAGGAGGCGTCATGAGGGTCTTGGTAACCGGCGGCGGGGGCTTCATCGGCTCCCACGTGGTCGACCGCCTGCTCGACCGCGGCATGACGCCGCGCATCTTCGACCTCAGCGCCTCTCCGTACCACTCGCCGCTCGAGGTCGAGACCTTCACCGGCAGCATCACCGACTCCGCCAACCTCGACCTGGCGATGCGCGACTGCGACGCGGTCATCCACCTCGCCGCGGTCGCCGACGTCGCCCACGTTCTCGCCGATCCGGTCCTGGCCGAGGAGGTCAACACCCGCGGCACCCTCAACGTGCTCGAGGCCGCCTGTCGGGCCGAGGTCGGCCGCGTCGTCTACGGCTCGACCACCTGGGTCTACAGCGACTGCGTCGAGCGGGACGTCGACGAGGAGACGCCGATCCCGGCGCCCCGGCACCTTTACACCGCGACCAAGCTCGCCGGCGAGACCTATTGCGCCGGCTACGCCGAGCTCTACGACCTCGAGAGCACGGTGCTGCGCTTCGGCATCCCCTACGGCCCCCGCGCGCGCGCCGCCGGCGTTGTTGCCAAGTTCACCGACCTCGCCCTCGGCGGCGAGGCGCTGACGATCGCCGGCGACGGCAGCCAGAGCCGCAGCTTCATCTACGTCGAGGACCTCGCCGCCGGGATCGTCGCCGGCCTGCAGCCGGAGGCTGCCAACCGCACCTACAACCTCTCCGGCGATGAGGTGGTGACCATCCTCGAGATCGCCGAGACGGTGCAGGAGATGACCGGTGGCTGCGAGATCGTCCACACACCGCCGCGCCCAGGCGACTTCCCGGGCAAGGTGATCTCCAACGTCCGTGCCCTCGACGAGCTGGGCTGGAAGGCCGACACGAGCTTCCGCGAAGGCGTCCGGAAGTACGTCGAATGGGTGCGTAACAGCACCCGCGCTCCGGACCCGATCCCCGGCAAGCAGCCGTCGCTGAACGGCAACGACCACGCCGCCGGCGCCCTGCTCGCCGGCGCCTCGCGGTTCGAGCAGCATGAGCCGCGGGTGTTGGTCCTGACCGCGGACATCGGCGAGGGCCACGACCTGCCGGCGCGGATCATCAAGGCCGACCTCGAAGAGGAGATCCCGGCGTCCAAGGTCGAGATCGCCAACGGGCTCGAGGCGATGGGAAGGTTCTGCTCGGCGGTCGTGCGCGAGGGCTCTCGCTTCACTTTCCGCTGGATGCCGTGGCTGTTCGACGTCCAGTACTGGCTGCTGACCAAGTTCGCGCCGACCCGCTGGCTCGCCCACCACCTCGGCTACCTGCTCGGCGCCCGCGGGCTGATGCGCCTGATTGCCAAGCACGATCCCGACGTCGTCATCTCCACCTACCCCGGCGTCACCGCCGTGCTGGGGATGCTGCGCGAGAACCGGCGCCTGCTGGTGCCGGTGCAGTCAGCGATCACCGACCTCGCCGGCCTGCGCTACTGGGTCCATCCCGGCGTCGACATGCACTACGTCACCCACCCGGAGTCGATCGAGGAGGTCGAGAAGCTGGCCGGGCCGGCCAGCGTCGAGTGGGCAAGGCCGCCGATCTCGCGCGACTTCCTGATGCCGCGCACCCGCCGCGATGCCCGCGAGGCACTCGACGTTCCCGCTCACGCGCGGATCGTGCTGGTCTCCGGCGGCGGCTGGGGTATCGGCGACCTCGAGGGGGCGATCCGCTCGGCGCTTTCGGGCGACGACACGCTCGTCGTCTGCATCACCGGCCGCAACGAGGTCGCCCGCGAGAAGCTCGAGCGCAGCTTTGGCGACAACGAGCAGGTCCGCGTGCTCGGCTTCACCGAGCAGATGAGCGACTGGATGGCGGCCGCCGACGCGATGATCCACTCGACCGCCGGCCTGACCGTGCTGGAGGCTCACATCCGCGGCTGCCCGGTCGTCTCCTACGGTTTCTCAGCCGGCCACCTGCGCGCCAACAACGCCGCTTTCGAGCGTTTCGGCCTGGCTGAGGTGGCGCGCTCCGATCACGAGCTGGAGTCGGTCCTGCGCCATCTCACCCGCGAGCGCCGCTCGCCCGACTCCTCCTTCGCCTCGCTGCCGTCGATTGCTTCACGGGCGCTCAGCGTGAGGCCGCGGGTGCGGCCGCAGCCGGTCTGGCGCCTGCGCATGGAGCGGGTTGTCGCGGCCGTCAGTCTCGCCGCCGTGCTGCTGGTGATGGTGTTGTCCGCTGTCGATCGCGAAGCTCCGTACAAGGTGATCTCGAAGCCCCTCAACGGGCGCATCCATTTCGGCAGGGACAACGACGCCCCGGTGGTCTCCAAGGCCCAGTCACTGCCGGTGCGTCCGCTCGCCCACCGCGCGGCGGCGAACTCCGCTCCTTGATCGGGGTGGTGGCTGGCGCGGGCCTCGCCGCCACGGCGGTCGCTTATGCCGGCACGGCGCTAGCGCCGGTGGTTCCGGGGATCGGGACCGCTCTGGGGATCGAGCTGCGCCAGGAGGGGGAGGAGGGAGTCGCCCTCACCTTCGACGACGGTCCGCACCCGCAGGGCACGCCGGCGGTCCTGGAGACGCTGCGTGAGGCGGGGGCTCGGGCGACCTTCTTCCTCGCCGGCGAGCAGGTCGTACAGCGGCCGGCGCTGGTCGCCGAGATCGTCGCCGCCGGCCACCGGGTCGAGCTGCACTGCCATCGCCATCGCAACCAGCTTCGCCTCGGCCCTCGGCAACTGCTCGCGGACGCGGATCGCGCCAAGGCGGCGATCGAGGAGGCGGGCGGGCAGGCGATCGCCGACTACCGGCCGCCGTACGGGATCTTCAGCGCGATCGGACTGGGCGCGATCCGCAGCCGCGGTTGGCGGCCGGTCCTCTGGTCGCAGTGGGGGAGGGATTGGACGCGGCGCGCGACGCCGGCGTCGATCGCCCACCGCGCGACCGCCAGCGCCAGGGCCGGGGACATCATCCTCCTGCACGACGCCGACTACTACAGCGCGCCTGGCTCCTGGGTCCGCACCGCCGCAGCCCTGCCGATCATCCTCGAGGAGCTCGAGGCGCGGGGGCTGAAGTCGATGCTGTTGCGCCGCTGAGACGGGGGCGCGAGGGTCCACACCTCGCAGCCGGCGAAGGCTTCGTCGAGGCGTTGCGCCATCGTGCTCCTGGGCCGTTCCTGGTCGAAGATCTGCTTGGTCACTAGCTCTCCGTCCTCTAGGGGGTTGAGAAAGACTCACCCCCCCGTCGGACGAAAAAGCTGCACTTTGCGTGGTTGGGAACGCCTGTTCGCCTTGGCGCAGCTAACCGGCGAAACCGGCGATCTCGTCGGCCAGGCGCTGCGGCTGGTCCAGCGGCACGAACGTGCTGGCGTCGGCGATCTCGACCAGCCGCGCATTCGGGGTCTCGGCGGCGAGCCGCTTCGCGGACTTGATCGAGAACAGCCGATCGCCCGTCGCCCAGGTGAGCAGGAGCGGTAGCTCGGTGCTGCGCAGCTTCTCCGCCGCCTCCAGCGTGTAGCGCTTGTTCATGCCCACGGTCACCTTCTTGAGGTCGTGGCGCACGCCGGGGTCGTGCATGCCTGGCTCCATCCAGGAGGCGATCAGGTCGGCGGGGATCGGCTTCTTCGAGAAGGGCTTGAAGGCGGCACGGGCGAGGGCGCCGATCCGGAAGGGGGCCGCCAGAATCGCCATCCCACCGGGCAGCTTCGCGATCGCCGGCATCGCCTTGAAGATGCCGGGCGGGAAGTTCTCGTAGAGGTCGCAGTTGGTGAGGACGAGGCGGCCGATGCGCTCGGGGTGGCGGGTGACCAGGACCTGCGACATGGCGCCGCCGGAGTCGTTGCCGACGATCGTGACGTCGTTGAGGTCGAGCGCCTCAAGGAAGGAGGCGATCGTCGCGGCGATGCCGTACGGGGTGAGGTCCGCGTCCGGCTTCATCGCGATCTGCTGGGAGCCGATCGGCCAGTCCGGAGCGATGCAGCGGCAGCGGTCCGAGAGCCGGTCGACGACACCGTCCCAGAGGCGCCCGTCGACCAGGTAACCATGGACGAAGACGACCGGCTTGCCGCTTCCCGCCTCCCGGTAGCGGATCCTGCCGGCGGGCAGGTCGATCTCTTTACGCTGGCTCGTGTCCGTACTCATGTTTCAGCCTCCTCCGGAGTTAAGATACATACAGTATGCATGTTAATCCCAAAAGAGGGGGGCGCACGCAGGCCGCACGGGCAGAGGCGACGCGGAACGCTCTGATCGCCGCCGCCCGCCGTCTCTTCACCGAGCGCGGCTACGAGGCCGTCGGCACCGAGGAGATCGTGCGCGCTGCCGGGGTCACCCGCGGCGCCCTCTACCACCACTTCGGCGGCAAGCGGCAGCTGCTCGAGGCCGCCTACGAGCAGCTCGAGGCGGAATCGACCGAGCGCGTCGCCCGCATCGTCCTCGGCTCCGAGCTGGACAGCCCCCTCGAGGCGATGGTGGCCGGGATCGAGGCTTTCCTCGACGAGTGCGCGGAGCCGGAGCTGCGGCAGATCGCCCTCCACGACGCTCCCGCGGTGCTCGGCTGGGACCGCTGGCGCGAGATCGGCGCCGCGAACGGCCTCGGGCTGATCGAGGCCAGCCTCGCCGCCGCGATCGAGGCGGGCGAGATCCGGCCGTTACCGGTGAAGCCGATGGCGCACCTGCTGCTCGGCGCCCTCGACGAGGCGGCGATGCTCGTAGCCCGCTCCGAAGACCCTGCCAGCCGGGAGCAGGTGACGACGGTCCTACTTGCCCTGCTCGAGAGCTTCGCCGCCGCTTCGCGGTAGCTGCACCGAGACCTCGGCGCCGTCGATGTCTATGGACTCGTGGTGATGAGCAGCACGCCGCGACTCCTTCTGCGCGTACATCCTCACGTCCGCGAGCTGCAGCGCGGCCAGCGGCGTGTCGGCCTCGGCGGGAATCGAGGCGACCCCCCAGGAGGCGCCGAGGTCGAAACCCCTCCCGCGGGCGGTGAGGGCTTCGGCGGCGCGCTTTGTCACCTCGTCGCGGCGGCCCTCGGCGCAGCTCGTGAGGACCGCGAACTCGTCGCCGCCGACGCGGTAGGCGGATCCGTCGGCGCCGATCGCCTCTCTCAGCTGGCCCCCGAGCCGGGTCAGCATCGAGTCCCCGGCCGGGTGCCCGAAGGTGTCGTTGTAGCGCTTGAAGCCGTTGAGGTCGAGCAGCAGCAACGTCAGCGGCTCTTCCCCCGCCCGCTCGCAACCGCTGGCCAGGTCCGCTTGCAGCCTTCCCTGGTTGCCGAGGCCGGTCAGCTGATCGGTCCGGACCAGCTCCAGCAGCCGCTTGTTCTCGCGCACGCTGAGGGCGAGCCGGGCGAGGACGGCGATCATCGTCGCCGCCCAGAGCACCGTGGTCAGGCCGCTGGCGCGGCTGAAGTACTGCATCGCGAAGAGCCCGATCATCACCGCCGCGAACAGGGCGGGGACCATCAGCTCGCGCCAGCCGTCGAAGCGCGCGTCGCGGCGGATCGCGTCGGCGCCCGGCTGCCAGGCCTCGGCGCCGATGCAGACCGCGCCGAGCAGGTAGATCGGTTCGATCCAGTCGCCGCCGGGCAGGCTGGCTTCGGTCGACTGCAGGGTGTAGGCGACGTCGGCGGCGACCAGCGCCGCGAGGCCGACCAGCAGCAGAGCCCAGGTGCGCCCGGGGCGCCAGCGGGTCAAGGCGACGATGCCGATGACCAGGGCCAGCATCAGGATGTCGCCAAGCGGGTAGGCGAGCGTCGTCGCGACCTGGACCGCGGTGCCGCTGGCGTGGTCGGCGACGAACTCGAAGACCAGCGCCGCGCCGAGCGCCGCCGTTCCCAGCGCGGCGATCAGCCCGTCCATCCAAAGGCGCCAGTCGAGCTCCTCCGCGCGGGCGCGAACCAGCAGGAAGAGGCCGGTCGCGGCCAGCGGGTAGAAGGCGAGGTAGCCGATGTCGGCCGGCGATGGATAGGGGGGCGAGGGATCGTTGGTGAGGACGGCGGTCCAGTAGATCTCAGAGGCGCCCCAGGAGAGGACCGCGGCCGCTATCGCCAGCCAGGCGCCCCGCTCGCGCCCCGCACCGCGGGCGCGCAGCAGGCAGGCGACGCCGGCGCTGACGATGATCGCGTCGTACAGAGGTCCATTGACAAGGTCGTCGAGGGCGGGGCCGCCGATCCCGAGCCAGTCGTAGAGGGCGACGAGGAGGGTGCCGCCGAAGAGGACGAGCCCGGTTGCCAAGCGCAGCGCGCCGATCGTGAGGGGTTGCCGTGCCGAGTGATCGCGTTCCACACGGAAGTATCGGCATCCTTGACCACTTCTCTAGACTGAAGGGCGAATGAAGGCAGGAATTCACCCCGAGTACACGCTCGCCAACGTGCACTGCTCGTGCGGCAACCAGTTCTACACGCGGTCGACCAAGGACGACCTGCACGTCGAGCTCTGCTCCGAGTGCCACCCCTTCTACACGGGCAAGCAGAAGCTGGTCGACACCGGTGGGCGCGTCGAGCGCTTCCAGCGCCGGGCGGCCAAGCACAGGGCCGGGAAGTAGCCCGTGAGCCCGCCGGCGGGCTCGGCACAGGCATCCTCCGTCCCCTCCGCCAACGGAGGGGATCCGCTTCGTATGCCCGACGGCGCCCTGGTCGCCAAGCGCGACGCGCCGGTCGGCGGTCAAGCGGTGCTGGAGGGGGTGATGATGCGCGGCATCTCGGTCTGGGCGGTGGCAGTGCGGGCACCCGACGGTCAGATCGAGATCGAGTCCGAGTCGCTCGTCCCCTGGGCGCAGCGCCACCGGCTCTGGCGGTTGCCGGTGATCCGCGGCGTCGTCGCCCTCGGCGAGTCGATGAAGATCGGCTTCAAGGCGCTGGCGATCTCCGCCAACGCCCAGATGGAGGAGGACGAAGAGGGGGAGAAGGAAGAGATCGGCGGCTGGATCTGGGGCCTGACGATCGTCCTCTCGCTGCTGCTGTCGATCGGACTCTTCTTCGTCGTCCCGGTCGGGCTGACCAGCCTGATCAAGGACCAGCTCGGCTCGCCCTTCCTCTTCTGGCTGATCGAGGGCGTCCTGCGGACCGGGATCTTCATCGGCTACATCGTCGCGATCAGCAAATTGCCCGACCTGCGGCGGGTCTTCGAGTACCACGGCGCCGAGCACAAGACGATCTCCTGCTACGAGGCCGAAGACGAGCTGGTGCCCTCCCGGGCCAAGCTCTACTCGCGCCTGCACCCACGCTGCGGCACCAGCTTCCTCTTGATCGTGATGGTGCTGGCGATCTTCGTCTTCGCCCCGATCGGGCTGCCGGCCTGGTACTGGCTGGTGCTGTCGCGGATCCTCGGCATCCCCCTGATCGCGGGGCTCTCCTACGAGGTGATCAAGTGGGCGGGCAAAAACCGCCGCAAACGCTGGGTGCGGGCGGTGATGTGGCCGGGGCTGATGCTGCAGAACCTGACCACGCGGGAGCCCGACGAAGAGCAGCTCGCGGTGGCGATCGCCTCGCTGAACGCCGTGCTTGCGCGGGAGAACCCCGAGGAGGCGGCGAAGCAGCAGCACATCGAGATCGTCGCGTAGGCCCAGGCGCGACCGACCTCGTCGGAGCAACTTTCCCCTCTAGGGTTGTCAGCATGATCGAGCAGCTTGTTGAGCAGATCGAGAGCCGCTTTGGGGAGCTGGAGGAACTGATGTCCGATCCGGCGGTGATCGGGGATCGGCAGCGGTATGCGGAGGTAGGGCGGGAATATCGGGAGCTGGAGCCGGCGCGCAGGCTCGCTGCTGAGTGGCGCACTCTGAAGGACGATTTGGAGGGGGCGCGGGAGTTGTTGGCGGAGGGGGAGGACGAGGAGCTGCGCAAGCTGGTCGAGGAGGCGCCGGGGCGGCTGGAGGAGCTGGAAGAGGAGATCCGGCTGGCGATGGTCGAGCGCGACCCCAATGACGCCAAGAACGTGTTGGTCGAGATCAGGGCCGGGACCGGGGGGGACGAGGCGGCGCTGTTCGCCGGCGATCTCTACAAGATGCTGACGCGCTATGCCGAAGAGCGCGGTTTCGCGACCGAGGTCCTCTCGCAGTCCGCCTCCGAGGCCGGCGGCTTCAAGGAGGTGACCTTCGCCGTCAAGGGCGAGGGCGCCTACTCGGTCTTCAAGTTCGAGGGGGGGACCCACCGCGTGCAGCGGGTGCCGGAGACCGAGTCCCAGGGTCGGATCCACACCTCGACCGCGACCATCGCCGTGCTGCCGGAGGCGGAGGAGGTCGAGGTCGAGGTCGAGGCCGGCGATCTCCAGATCGACGTCTACCGCTCCTCCGGGCCGGGCGGCCAGTCGGTCAACACCACCGACTCGGCGGTGCGGATCACCCATGGGCCGACCGGGATCGTCGTCTCGATGCAGGACGAGAAGTCCCAGCTCCAGAACAAGGAAAAGGCGATGCGGGTGCTGCGAGCGCGGTTGCTAGAGCGCGAGATTGCCGAGCAGCAGTCAAAGATCGCCTCCGAGCGCAAGGCCCAGGTTGGTAGCGGCGAGCGCTCCGAGAAGGTGCGCACCTACAACTTCCCTCAGGGCCGGGTCACCGACCACCGGATCAAGCTGACCTCGCACAACCTCGACGGCGTGCTCGCCGGCGACCTTTCCGAGTTCACCGATGCGTTGGCAGCAGAGGAGAAGCGGCAACGGTTGCAGGCTGCCGCCTCGGCCGCCTAACGGTCATGGCGACGAGGGCCGCCGCGAGCGTGCGCGAAGCGCTTGGCGCGGCGAGCGACGCGCTTGGCGCCGCTGGGGTTGAAGATCCGCGGCTCGACGCGGAACTGCTGCTGGGTGAGGCGATGGGGCGCACTCGCGCGGCACTCGCGGCGGACCCCGGGGCGGAGGTCCCGGCGGCGGCTGCGCGGGCGTTCGGAGATCTGGTGCGGCGCCGCTTGCGGCGCGAGCCGGTCGCCTACATCATCGGGCGCAAAGGGTTCCGCGAGATCGAGCTGGCGGTCGACCGCCGCGTGCTCGTTCCCCGGCCCGAGACCGAGCTGCTGGTGGAAGTCGCGCTGGAGCGGGCGCCGGGGTCCGTGCTCGACGTCGGCACCGGCTCCGGCGCGATCGCCCTCGCGGTCGCCGACGAGCTGCCGGGCTGTGCGGTGACCGCGACCGACACTTCCCCCGGGGCGCTAGAGGTGGCGCGGGCGAACGCCGAGCGCCTCGGCCTCGCCGACCGCGTCCGTTTCCTTCCCGGCTCTCTCCCCGACGAAGGCGAGTTCGACCTGATCCTCGCCAACCTGCCCTACATAGCCGAGCCCGATTGGCAGTCACTTCAGCCCGAGATCACCGCCTGGGAGCCGCGCGAGGCGCTGCTGGCCGGCCCCGACGGCCTCGACACCTACCGCACCCTCCTTCCTGCCCTCCGATGTCGTACTTCTCGCCGGATAGCGGTCACAACTGCGACATCGGTGGTGGGGGGCGTGGTGGCGCTGGAGGTGGGGGAGGGGCAGGCCGGGGCGGTGGCCGCGTTGATGCGGGAGGCTGGGTTCGAGGCGATTGAGAGGCGGCGGGACCTGGCTGGGATCGAGCGCGTGGTGCTGGGGGAGCTGTGAGCGGCGGGCGCGAGATCCTCTCCGTCGAGACCGACGGCGCCGCCGCCGTGCGCGTGGCGCTGGAGCGCTGCATCGCCGCGGGCGAGGTGGCGGTTTTCCCCGCCGACGGGCTCTACGGCCTCGCCTGCGACCCGCTCGACGCGACGGCGATCGAGCGGGTTCAGCGGCTCAAGGGCCGCGACGAGGGCAAGTCATCGGCGGTCATGTACTTCTCGCCGCTGGCGATGCGGGAGCTGGTCGAAGGCCTTGGCCCGCGAACCCGCGCTGCCGTCAGCGCCCTGCTGCCGGGACCGGTCACGCTGGTCGTCGCCAACCCGCACCATCGCTACCCGCTTGCCTGTCGCGAGGACCGCGGGCGACTGGGCGTACGCCTCATCGACGGCCCCCTGGTTGGCGCCATGTGCCCGGTCTTCCAGACCTCCGCCAACCTCAGCGGCGAGCCTGCCCCCGCGAGCTTCGACGAAGTCCCAGAGCCGATCCTCGCCGCCGCCGACCTGGCGATCGACGGCGGCGCCCTTCCCGGCCTGCCGTCGACCGTCGTCGACATCACCGCGATCGACGGTGACGGCTCCTGGGCGATCCTCCGCCAAGGCGCCCTCTCCCCCGGCGACCTAACGAGCGCCCTAGCCTCCGTCGGCCTCAGCTAACCCTTCCTTCCCCCGAGCGTGGTTCCTTTGGCACCCAAGTGGTGCCAAAGGAACCACGCGGCAGGTGGGAGAGCGAGCGCTCCGTTCCGTGGTTCCTTTGTGACGCAATGAGTAACCAAGGAACCACGCTGGGTGGTCAGCAGCCGAAGTTGCCGCGGAAGGGGAGGCGCACGCGGCGGGCGGCGGTGTTGTCGTGCTCGTTGGACTCATAGAGCAGGTGCTGGGGGTCGACGGTCATCAGGAAGCTGAAGCAGCCGCGCAGGCCGGCGACGTTGATCAATTGCTTGTCGTAGTTGGCGGGGTAGATGTCGGACCAGCCGACCGAGGTTCCGAGGGTTACGCGGTCGCGGTAGGGGTTCTGGTTGCAGCCCGGATAGTGGCGGTGAGACGGGGAGCGGCGGCCAGGCCGCGTGCGCTCGAGATCCCGCAGGCAGTAGCTGAGCTTGGGACTGGTTCTCACGACCGGACCCAGGCTGCCGTCGGGGAGGACACGGCGCAGCTCGAAGCGGGCGAGCTGGTGGACCTTCCAGTAGAAGCCGCCGAAGTAGGCGCCGACGCCGGTGAAGCGGAGGGTGGCGCGGCTGCGCACCTCGATGTGACCGCCGCCGGCGCGGTAGATGCGCTGGTTGGTCCGCATCGTGCGCCAGCCGCTGCGGCGACCGCGCAGCTCGATCGCCCCGCGGCCGCGGCTGCGCACGTCGCTGGTCGCCCGCAGCAGCCTGCGGCCGCCGCTGGCCTGGAGGTAGAGGTCGGCCGGGGGGCCGATCCGCAGGTTGGGACAGAGCAGGCTCGCGGCTTCCGGACCGTCGCAGGGATTCGCCGCCCCGGCCGGGGCGGTGGCGAACAGCGCTGCGAAAAGGGCAAGCGCGGCGACGGAGAGGCGCGTTCTCACCCGGCCCAGACTATCCCGGCCCGTTGCTATGGTCGGCCGACCGTGAGCGAGCTGCCAGACAACTTCCAGACCGCCCCGCTGGCCGAAGTCGATCCCGAGATCGCCGCCGTTCTCGACGGCGAGCTGCGGCGCCAGCAGCGGACCCTGGAGATGATCGCCTCGGAGAACTTCGTGCCGCAGGCGGTGCTCGACGCGGTCGGCTCGGTGCTGACCAACAAGTACGCCGAGGGCTACCCGGGCCGGCGTTACTACGGTGGCTGCGAGGAGGTCGACGTCGCCGAGCAGCTGGCGATCGACCGCGCCAAGTCGCTGTTCGGCGCCGAGCACGCCAACGTCCAATCCCATGCTGGCGCCCAGGCCAACAACGCGGCCTACATGGCGCTGCTCGAGCCCGGCGACACGTTCCTCGGGATGGCGCTCGACCACGGCGGCCATCTCAGCCACGGGATGAAGCTGAACGTCTCCGGCAAGCTCTACAACCCGGTGCCGTACCACGTCCACCGCGAGGACCTGCGGGTCGACATGGAGGAGGTGGAGCGGCTCGCCGAGGAGCATCGGCCGGCCCTGATCGTCGCCGGCTGGTCCGCCTATTCCCGCCAGCTCGACTTCGCCGCCTTCCGCGCGATCGCCGACTCGGTCGGGGCCAAGCTGATGGTCGACATGGCCCACTTCGCCGGCCTCGTCGCCGCCGGCGAGCACCCCAACCCGGTCGAGCACGCCGACGTCGTCACCACGACCATCCACAAGACCCTCTGCGGCCCGCGCAGCGGCATGATCCTCTGCCGCGAGGAGCTCGCCAAAGCGATCGACAAAGCGGTCTTCCCGGGCCAGCAGGGCGGGCCGCTGATGCACACGATCGCCGCCAAGGCCGTGGCCCTCCAGATCGCCTTGAGCGAGCCCTTCCGCGCCCGCCAGCGGCAGACGATCGCCAACGCCCAGGCCTTCGCCGCGGGCCTGGAAGCGAACGGGATCCCGGTTCTGACCGGCGGCACCGACGTCCACCTCGTGCTCGTCGACCTGACCCCGACCGGGCTCGACGGCCAGACCGCCGAGGACCGGCTGGAGGAGGTCGGGATCACCGTCAACCGCAACGCGATCCCGTTCGACCCGCGGCCGCCGATGAACCCGTCCGGCCTGCGGATCGGCACCCCGGCGCTGACCACCCGCGGCATGGGCGAGGAGGAGATGGGCGAGATCGCCGCCGTCATCGCCGCCGCGCTGGGCGCCGACTTCGAGGCCGACAAGGCGGCCCTCGCCGCCCGCACCGGCGCCCTGATGGATCGCCACCCGCTCTACCCGCAGCTGACTCCAGCCTCCGTCTGATCGCTTGGACGTCTGGGTGGACATGAGCGCGCCGGCACACGTGCTGGTGCTGCGCCCGATCATCGAGCGGCTGCAGGGGGAAGGGCACTCGGTCGAGGTGACCTCGCGCGACTACGCCCAGACCCAGTCCCTGCTCGACCTGCACGGCATCCCTCACACGCCGATTGGGCGTCACGGCGGCGCCTCGCGCTTGCAGAAGGCCTATCGGCTCGGCTCACGGACCGCCGGGATGCTCGGCTTCGGCCGGGGCCGGTCCTTCGACCTCGCCCTCGCCCACGGCTCCAACGACCTCGCGATCGCCGCCCGCGCGCTCGGCGTTCCCGAGGCGAACATGCACGACTACGAGTTCGCCGTCACCCAGCACCGGATCGGCTGCCGCCTCGCCCGGCGGGTGATGTTCCCCGACTCGGTCCCGGCCGAGCGGCTGCGCCGGTTCGGGGTCGGGCCGGAGAAGCTCTTTCCCTACCCCGGCCTCAAGGAGGAGTACTACCTGTTCGACTTCGAGCCCGATCCGGAGGCGCTGCGGCGGCTCTCGGTCGACAGCTCGAGGGTCGTCGTGATCGTCAGGCCGCCGCCCGACGTCTCCCTCTACCACCGCAAGTCCAACCCGCTCTTCCCCAAGGTCCTCGACCGGCTCGGCCGCGACAGCGAGGTGCACGCGGTCGTGTTGCCGCGCACCCAGGCGCAGCGCCAGTTCATCACCGGCCTGAAGCTGCCCTCGCTGATCGTCCCAGAGGGCGCGGTCGAGGCCCAGAGCCTGGTCGCGCTCGCCGATCTGGTGCTCTCGGCGGGGGGCACGATGAATCGCGAGGCGGCCGCCCTGGGGACGCCGGTCTACACCACCTACGGGGGGCGGCTAGGGGGAGTCGACGAAGCCCTGATCCGCTCCGGTCGCCTGCGGCCGCTGACCGATCCCCGCGCTCTGGAGCTGCGCAAGCGCACCGCCGAGGCGACTCCGACCCGGCGCGACCCCGCCCTTCTCGTCAAGACGATTCTCGGTACCGTCGGCGTCTCACCATCGCGCGGCGAGCCCCACCCCATAGCGCCTTCCTAGAGGAGTTCGAGGGAGCCGAGTCCAGCCTGGACGAACTGATCGGGCACGCCGCCGAAGCCGAGCACCGTCCGGTCGACGGGGTGCTGCGGACGCTGGACATCCTGATCTCTGCCTCGGTGCTGCTGGTTCTCTCGCCGCTGCTGGCGTTGACCGCGGCGGCGATCGCGCTCGACTCCGGTCGGCCGGTGCTCTACCGCGGCGCCCGGGTCGGCCGGGCCGGGAAGCTGTTCTGGATGTACAAGTTCCGCACCCTGAAGCCGGACGCGGAGGAGCGGCTGGGGCCTTACCTGGGCGAGGAGCTGTCGCGCCGCACCGAAGACGAGGAGACGCGGATCGGCGGCCTGCTCCGCACCGTCCACCTCGACGAGGTCCCACAGCTCTGGAACGTCCTCCGCGGCGATATGGCGATCGTCGGTCCGCGCCCGATCCGCCCCGCCTTCTTCGCCGAGCTCTGCCGGGAGATCCCGCAGTACTGGCAGCGGCTGGTCGTCCGTCCCGGGGTCACCGGCTTCGCCCAGACGCGGGTCACCCGGGAGGAGTCGTGGGCCAACAAGCTCGCCCACGACATGGAGTACATCGCCGACCGCTCGGTCGGCCTCTACTTCAGCGTCTTGCTTGCGACGGTTGCCAAGGTGATGGGGCGCGGGCCGGCTGCGCCGGGCTAATCCGCTTGACCTCGGGCCGCTGGGAGGGTGGGGCATCCTCCTACCTTCGCTGGGCTATTCGCCTGGAGACAACAACGCAGTCCTAGGGGGAGCGCTCGGGCGAATAGCTAACGCCGCTCGTACGGAGGATGCCCCACCCTCCGCAACGGTTCGGGGGGCAGCTTGAAGCTGACGAGACTTCGCTCGGAGGGCACGCGTCTGCGCTTGGGCTTGCTATGGACGCGTAACTGCAGACGCATGCGCCAGGCGGGATCGGCGCTGCGGCTTGTGGGAGAGGGATCGGGGCACCCCCGTACGAGCGGCGTTAGCTATTCGCGCCGGAGTTCGTTCTCGGACGGCTTCCCAGCTCATCAGGCGAATAGCCCAGCGAAGGTAGGGGGTGCCCCGATCCTCTCTCGCCACCGCCCCTGCGAGACTGCCCGCTCCATGTGCGGCATTTGCGGCATCGTCAGCTCAAGCGGGGCACCTGACCGCGAGGCGGTGGCGAGGATGAGCAAACGGCTTGTTCATCGCGGGCCGGACGACGATGGGCTTTTCCACCGCGGCCCCGTCGCCCTCGCCGCCCGCCGCCTCTCGATCATCGACCTCGACCACGGCCACCAGCCGATCGCCAACGAGGACGGCAGCGTCGTCGTCGTCCAGAACGGCGAGATCTACAACTACCGGGAGCTGAAGCGCGAGCTCGAGCGCCAGGGCCACCGTTTCGCGACCGACTGCGACACCGAGGTCCTGGTCCACCTCTACGAGGAGCACGGCGACGCCTTCGTCGAGCGGCTGCGGGGGATGTTCGCGGTGGCGCTGTGGGACGCGAGGGAGGAGCGCCTGCTGCTGGCCCGCGATCGGTTCGGGATCAAGCCGCTCTACTACCGCCTCTCCGACCGGGGCCTCTCCTTCGCCTCGGAGCTGAAGGCGATGCTCGAGCTGCCCGGCTTCTCGCGTTCGATCGACCCCCAGGCCGTCGCCGCCTACCTGGCCTTCAACTCGATCCCGGCGCCGCTGACGATCTTCTCCGAGGCCCGCAAGCTGCCGCCCGGGCACCTGCTCTCCTGGCGGGACGGCGCGATCGAGCGGAGCCGTTACGCCCGCCCGGCTCCGGTCGCCGCCGAGCGGGTGCGGAAGGAGCCCGCGGCCGAGCTGGCGGCGGAGCTGCGCGAGGTGTTGCGGGACTCAGTTCGCGCCCACCTCGTCGCCGACGTGCCGGTCGGCGTCCTGCTCTCCGGCGGCATCGACTCGGGCGGAATCGCGGCGCTGGCGGCGGCCGAGTCGACAGAGGCGGTGCGGACCTTTTCGATCGGCTTCGAGGAGAGCGGTTTCGACGAGCTCTCGCGAGCGCGGCTGGTGGCGGAGCGCTTCGGCACCGACCACCACGAGCTGATCCTCCGCCCCGACGCGGTCGAGCTGCTGCCGAAGCTGGTCTCGTCCTTCGACGAGCCCTTCGGCGACTCCTCGGCGCTGCCGACCTACCTGGTCTCCGAGCTGGCTTCGGGCGAGGTGAAGGTGGCGCTCTCGGGCGAGGGCGGCGACGAGCTCTTCGGCGGCTACTACACCTACGTCGCCGACCTGCTGGCGCCGCGGGTCGGCCGTCTGGCGACGCTCGCCTCGCCCCTGGTCGAGGCGCTGCCGAGCTCCGACGCCAGGGTCGGCTTCGACTACAAGGCGAAGCGCTTCGCCCGCGCCGCGGCCCTGCCCCCGCTAGAGCGCCACCACGCCTGGAAGGAGATCTTCTCGGCGCAGCGGCGTGGTGCCCTGCTCGGCGGCGGGGATCCAGGCTGGGACCCCGTCGACCTCTACCGTGAGCGCTACGCCGAAACCAGCGACGCCGAGCCGCTGGCGCGGATGCAGGACGTCGACCTCGGCATCTACCTGGTCGACGACCTGCTGGTGAAGACGGACCGTCTGAGCATGGCCCACTCGCTGGAGCTGCGCGTCCCCTTCCTCGACCAGCGGGTCGCCGAGTTCGCGCTAGCGCTGCCGACGCCCCTCAAAGTCCGCGGCTTCGCCAAGAAGCGCCTCCTGCGCCAGGCCCTGGCGCCGCTGCTGCCGCGGCAGGTGGTGCGCGGGCGCAAGCAGGGGTTCTCGATCCCGCTGGCGGCCTGGCTGGGGGGACCGCTGGAGCCGTTCGCGCGCGAGGCGCTCTCGACCGCGACCCTGGAGCGGCAGGGCTGCTTCGACCCCGCCACCGTGACGCCGCTGCTGGACAGGCACTGCTCCGGGCGCGAGGACCTGAGCCGGCAGCTCTGGGGGCTGATGGCCTTCACGCTCTGGTTTGACCGCTACGCGGTCTAGAACGCACCGTGGGCTTCCGGTGTGTCCCTTAGGCTGATCGCGCAGGGCCCGGAGCCGCATGGAGCAGACGCCGAACTCGCTGGACGCGCTTTTCGCCTTCCTTGTCGCGGGGATACTGGCGCTGCTCCTGGTCCCGCTGACGACCCGGCTCGCCGTCCGCGTCGGCGCCATCGACCAGCCGAACGAGCGCTCCCTGCACGCCGCGCCGATGCCGAAGCTCGGCGGCCTCGGGATTCTCGCCGGAGTCCTCGTCGCGGGCTTGATCTGGCTGCCCTGGGACGCCGAGAGCCGCGCCATCCTGATCGGCGCCGTGGCGATCTCGCTGGTCGGCGTCCTCGACGACGTCTTCGAGCTGGGGCCGGCGCCGAAGCTGCTCGGCCAGGCGGCGGCGGTGATCATCCCGGTCTCCGCCGGCGTCACCGTCGAAGACTTCACCTTCCCCTTCTTCGGCCGCCTCGACCCCGGCTCCGTCGACCTGCTGACGCTGCCCTGGGGGGGCGTGGTGCACCTCGGCGACGTCGTCACCGTGATCGGCATCGTCGCGGTGATCAACGTGATCAACCTGATCGACGGGGTCGACGGGCTGGCGGCCGGTGTCTGCGTGATCTCGGCCTTGACCCTGGCGGTGATCGCGCTCTCGCTAGACCGCACCGCGGCCGGCGTGCTCGCCGCACTCACCGCGGGGGCCTCGCTGGGCTTCCTGCGTCACGGCTTCCCGCCCGCCAGCACCTTCATGGGCGACACCGGCTCGAACCTGCTCGGCTATCTGCTGGGGGTGGTCGCGGTGCAGGGGGCGCTGAAGACGAACGCAGTGGTTGCCTTGTTCCTGCCCCTGATCATCCTCGCCGTGCCGATCCTCGACACCGGCTTCGTCGTCGCCAAGCGGCTCAAGTACCGCCGCCCGATCTACAAGGCCGATCGCTGGCACTTCCACCACCGCATGGCCAACATCGGCTTCTCCCAGCGCCGCACCCTGCTCTACCTCTACGGCTGGACGCTGGTGATGGCCGCGCTCGCCCTGGCGCTGCGCTTCGTCCCCTACAGCGACGACCACGGCCACTTCGATCCCCTCTGGACCGCGGTGATGGCGGCCTGCGGGCTGCTCGCGCTCGCCGCCAGCGTCTACCTCGTCTCCGTGCTCGAGATCCTGACCCTGCGCCAGCTGCGGCTGCGCCAGCTGATCAGCCTCCGTCGCGAGGCCGGCCGGCCGGTCCCGGCCGGCCAGGAGGTCGACAGGGCGGTCGCCCAGGAGCTGGAGACTGGGACGTTTCCCGCGGTCGATCCCGAGACCGGGGAGTTCGAGGCGTTGGGACCCCCTCCGGGGTAGTGGCAACCCTCACGAAGTGGCTTCACAAAGCCATTCCCGGGGCCTTTTGGATATAGTCGCAAGTCCGCCCGCTCGGCCCGAGCCGGACGTCTTTTCTGTTGTTTCTGCTCAATGTCCCCTCCCAAGTACGTCGACCTACTCGTGCTGGCCGCCGCTCTCGCAGTTTTCCTGCTGGGCGGGCTGCCCCTGCTCGGCTACGCCGTCGGCGCCGCCGCCTGGCTCGTTCAGCGCGGCATCCAGATGGTCGCCGGCCGCCGTGTCGCCACCGAGCTCGCCGCCGGCCAGCGTCAGCGCGCGATGGGCATTGTCGCTGCGACCTCGCTCGGTCGCGTCTGGCTGATGGCCACCGCGGTGCTCCTCGCCGGCCTCGCTGAACGGCAGGCCGGTCTTGCCGCTGCGGTCCTGGTCCTGGCTCTCTTCACGATCTCCTTCGTGGCGCAGGGTCTGGCCCACCTCTTCGGCGAGCCCGAGGGACAGGGAGTCGCATGAGCGCAGATCAGGCCACGGTCGAGGCGCCCGACAGCGCTTCGAAGGCCGGCGGGCTCAGCACCAAAGCCAAGGTCTTCATCGGGCTGGGCGTCTACCTCGGTATCGCGATCCTGATGCTGCTGATCTTCGGCAGCTCCGGCAAAGACGAATCCTTCCAGCCGCAGAACGAGTTCAAGCTCGAACCGTGGATCTCGATCCACCTCGGCGGGGTCGACCTCAGCATCAACAAGGCGGTTCTCTACCTGCTGCTCGCCAGCGCCCTGACGATCGTGACGATGGTCTGGATCTCGCGCCGCATGCAGCAAAAGCCGAACCGGGTGCAGACCGCGATCGAGGTCGCCTACGACATGACCAAGAACACGATCACCGGCGGCAACATGGAACCGAAGATGGCCAGCCGCTGGTTCCCGTTCCTCGCCGCCCTCTTCTTCTGGATCTGGTTCTCGAACATGATCGGCTTCCTGCCGCTGCCGACCAACACCGAGCACACGGTGGACGTATTCGGTCTCGAGATCCCCTCCTTCGCGATCTACGCGGCGACGGCCAACCTCTCGATCCCGCTGGTCCTGACCCTCGTCGTCTGGGTCGCCTACCACGTCGAAGGCGTCCGGGCCAAGGGGCCCGTCAAGTACCTCGCCAGCTGGCTGCCGCCCGGCCTCGAGGACATGAACCCGGTCGCCAAGGGCTTCATCTTCGTGATCGAGGCGATCTCCCACTTCGCCCGCCTGATCTCGCTCTCCGTCCGTCTCTTCGCCAACATCCTCGCCGGCCACCTGCTGCTGCTCTTCATGGGCGGCGGGTTGGCGGTGTTGCTCGGCATCGCCGCCCTCGGCGCCCTGACCTTCCCGCTCGCCTTCTTCTTCTTCATCCTCGAGGTCGGGCTGATCGCAACGCTGCAGGCATTTATCTTCTCGACCCTCACTGCCATCTACCTCGGCGGAGCCACCTCCGCCAGTCACTAGAAAAGGAGCACTGTTCCAATGGACCTGTCCCCTGTCGTCGCCGCCATCTCCGACGAAGGCATCGAATCTGCCGGCAAGGCGATAGCCCTCGGCGTCGGCGCCGGCCTCGGCTCGATCGGCGCCGGCATCGGCATCGGCATCATCTTCGGCAAGGAGATCGAGTCGGTCGCCCGCCAGCCGGAGATGAAAGACGAGCTCCAGAGCATTCGCTGGCTCGGCTTCGCGCTGACCGAGGCCGTGGCCTTCTACACGTTCATCTTCGGCCTGATCGCCTTCTTCCTGTAAGCCAATGGAGCTGCTCGGCTACATAGCCGCGATCCCGCTGGCGGCGGAGGCGACGGGGGAGGAAGGCGGTGGCAGCTTCCTCGTCTCGCCCGGTCTCGGCCTGATGATCTGGACCCTCGTCCTCTTCCTGTTCACGATGTGGGTCTTGAGCAAGCTCGCCTTCCCGAAAATCCAGGAGGCCCTGGACAAGCGGGCGAAGACGATCGCGGAGTCGATCGACGCGGCCGAGCGCCAGCGCCGCGAATCCGACGAGCTGCTGGCCGAGTACCGCGGCCGGCTGGCGGAGGCCCGCGAGCAGGCCGACGACATCATGGCCCGCGCCCGCAAGGCCGCCGAGACGGCGGAGGCCGAGGCGACCGCGGCCGGCAAGGAGAAACGCGAGGAGCTGGTCGCCGCGGCGAAGCGCGACATCGAGGCCGAGACCCGGCGCTCGCTGGAGCAGATCCGGCAGGAGGTCGCCGACCTGACCGTGCTGGCGACCGAGAAGGTGACCCGCAAGAGCCTCGACGCCTCCGACCAGCGCCGCCTGGTCGAGGAGGCGCTGGGCGAGGTCGACTTCTCGAAGCTGTCGGGCTCGGAGAACTGAGAGATGCCGGACGCCGCCCACGTCTACGCCGACGCCCTCTTCGAGGTCGCGAAGGAGAAGGGCAAGCTCGATGCGATCCGCGATCAGCTGGCCCAGTTCGCCGATGCCGTCGAAGGCAACCACGATCTGCAGGTCTTCTTCTTCAGCCCCTACTTCTCCTCGGCCGAGAAGATCGGGGGAGTGAAGCGGGCGGTCTCCGGCGCCGACCCGGAGTTCGTCAACTTCCTCGAGCTGCTGATCGAAAAGGGGCGGGTGCCGGAGATCTTCCGCATCCGCCGCCAATTCGAGGAGCTTTGGAAGCACGAGAACCGCCGCATCGAGGTGACCGTGACCAGCGCCGTCGACCTCGATCCGGCGGTGGTGAACAAGATCGGCGCCGAGATCGAGCAGCAGACCGGCCAGGAGGTCGAGCTGGCCAGCCGCGTCGACGCGGACATCCTTGGCGGCGTCGTTTTGCAGGTTGGAAACATGGTCCTCGACGCGAGCATCCGCAGTCGCTTGGAGAAACTTCGAAAGAGCGTCGCCCAGGCGGCGTAAGGAGGCATAGAGCACCCGATGGAGATCAAGCCGGACGAGATCGCAAGCATCCTGCGCGAGCGGATCGAGGGGTTGGAGGCGGATTCCGCCGACCTCTCGGAGGTGGGCACCGTCCTCTCCGTGGCCGACGGCATCGCCCGCGTCCACGGCCTCGACAACTGCATGGCGCTGGAGATGCTCGAGCTGCCGCACGGGGTGACGGGCCTGGCCCTCAACCTCGACGCCGACAATGTCGGCGTCGTGTTGTTCGGCGAGTGGGACAAGATCGTCGAGGGCGACACCGTCAAGCGCACCGGCCACCTGCTGCAGATCCCCGTCGGCGAGCAGCTGCTGGGCCGCATGGTCGACCCGCTCGGGCGCCCGCTCGACAACCGCGGCGAGATCGCCACCACCGAGACCCGCCCGGCCGAGTTCAAAGCGCCCGGCGTCGTCCAGCGCCAGCCGGTGACCGAACCGGTTCAGACCGGCCTGATGGCGATCGACGGGATGATCCCGATCGGCCGTGGCCAGCGAGAGCTGATCATCGGTGACCGCCAGACCGGCAAGACCGCGATCGCGATCGACACGATCATCAACGCCCGCGACAAGGACATGGTCTGCATCTACGTCGCGATCGGGCAGCGGATGTCGACCGTCGTGCAGCTGAAAGAGGTGCTCGAGGAGAACGGGGCGATGGAGAACACGATCATCGTCGCCGCCCCCGCCGACGAGGCGGCGCCGATCAAGTACATCGCCCCCTACGCCGGCTGCGCGATGGGCGAGCACTTCCTCTACAACGGCAAGGCCGCGCTCTGCGTCTACGACGACCTCACCAAACACGCCTACGCCTACCGCCAGATGTCGCTGCTGCTGCGGCGCCCGCCCGGACGCGAGGCCTACCCGGGCGACGTCTTCTACCTGCACTCGCGGTTGCTGGAGCGGGCGGTCAAGCTCAACGACGAGCTCGGCGGCGGCTCGCTGACGGCGCTGCCGATCATCGAGACCCAGGCCTCCGACGTCTCCGCCTACATCCCGACCAACGTGATCTCGATCACCGACGGCCAGATCTTCCTCGAGTCCGACCTCTTCTTCTCCGGCGTGCGGCCAGCGATCAACGTCGGTATCTCGGTCTCGCGGGTGGGCGGCAACGCGCAGACCAAGGCGATGAAGAAGGTCGCCGGAAAACTGCGCCTCGACCTCTCCCAGTACCGCGACCTCGAGGCCTTCGCCCAGTTCGGCTCCGAGCTCGACGCCGAGACCCAGAAAGCGCTGACCCGCGGCGAACGGCTGGTCGAGCTGCTGAAACAGAAGGAGCGCGAACCGCTCAGCGTCGGCGACCAGGTTGCCTCGATCTACTCTGGCACCGGCGGCTTCCTCGACCGGATCAAAGTCGAGCGGGTGGGCGAGTTCCTTGCCGACCTGCGGGTCCGCCTCCACTCCGAGAAGGCCGAGCTGTTGAAGCGGATCGAGGAGAGCGGCAAGCTCGAGGAGGCCGATGAGGAGGAGCTGGGCGCGGCGATCAAGGACTTCGTCGACGACTTCGGCCCCGACTTCGACGAGCACGGCGAACCCCTCGAGGAGGGCGAGTCCGACCGGGTCAAGTCAGCTGAAGAGCGCCAGGCTCCTAGTCGGGTGGAGGAGGCCGCGACGGCATGAGGCCCGGCGGGTCCTGTCGTCGTTTTGGTGCCACCACCCGCTGCGGGGGCGGCTGGCGCCGCCTCCTCGGGGTGGTCCCCCAAAACGACGCCACCCCCCGGGAGTCACGTCCCCGGCTGACGACCCCTTCCCCGAGCTGGAGCTAGCGAAGCTGTCATGGCCACGCAAAAGGAAGTCAAGAATCGAATCGCGTCGATCAAGAACATCAACAAGATCACGCGGGCTATGGAGATGGTGGCGGCCGCGAGGTTGCGGCGGGCTGAGCAGCGGATCGATGCTTTGCGGCCCTATGCGGAGGGGATGCGGAAGCTGACCCGCCGCGCTGCCGAGCAGGCCGGCGGCCTGCCGCGGGTGCCGGTGCTCGACCAGCACGACAGCCTCGACCGGGTCGGCATCGTCCTGGTCACCGGCGATCGCGGCCTCGCCGGTGCCTTCAACACCAACGTGATCCGCGAGGGGATGCGGGTGCGCGACGGGGTGCGCGAGGATGGCGCCGAGCCGACCTTCTCGGTGGTCGGTCGCAAGGGCGTCTCCACCCTGACCTTCCGCAAACAAGACGTCCGCACTTCCTACGTCGGTTTCACCGACCGTCCCGCCTTCGCCAACGCGCGCGAGATCGCCGAGGAGCTGACCGCGCGCTACGTCGAGGAGGACCTCGACCGGGTCGAGCTGGTCTACAACCGTTACGTCTCGCCGCTGACCCAGCACGTCTGGCGGCAGACGCTGCTGCCGCTGCAGCAGGCCGAGGTCGTCGGCGAGGGCGCCGAAGCCGAGCAGGAGGGCGCCGAGCTGACCGAGGCCGAGC
The DNA here is from genome assembly GCA_963699125.1 of uncultured Actinomycetes bacterium. GTDB lineage: Bacteria > Actinomycetota > Thermoleophilia > Solirubrobacterales > 70-9 > VAYN01. Next base: position 1,223,792 of record OY969417.1, on the reverse strand, counting down.
GGGCGCAGAGCCGCTCGCAGTGGTTCTACGAGCCCGAGCCCGAGCAGCTGCTGGCAAGGCTGATTCCCGAGTACGTGACGATCTCCGTCTACCGGGCGCTGCTCGAGTCGGCCGCCTCCGAGTTGGGGGCGCGGATGACGGCGATGCGCAACGCGGCCGAGAACGCGGAAGCGATGATGGATGACCTGACCCTGGAGATGAACCGGGTCCGGCAGGCGGAGATCACGCAGGAGATCTTGGAGGTCGTGGGCGGCGCCGAGGCGCTGGGCTAGGACCACAACGGACGAAAAGGAAACAATGGCTGAGAGCAACAACGGAACCAACGTAGGGCGCGTCGAGCAAGTCACCGGAGTGGTCGTCGACGCGGTCTTCCCCGAGAAGCTGCCGGCGATCTACGCAGCGGTGAAGATCGAGATGGGGGGGGACGGCGACAGCGAACCGACCGAGCTGGTCTGCGAGGTGCAGCAGCACCTCGGCGACGACCGCGTGCGCGCGGTGGCGATGGACGCGACCGACGGCCTCCGCCGCGGCGACAAGGTCATCGACACCGGCGGCCCGATCACGGTCCCGGTCGGCGACGCCACCCTCGGCCGCATCTTCAACCTGCTCGGCGAGCCGATCGACGACGGCGACCCGGTCGAGACCGAGGAGCGCTGGCCGATCCACCGTCCCGCGCCCAAGGCCTCCGACCTGACCCCGACCCAGGAGATCCTCGAGACCGGGATCAAGGTCATCGACCTGCTCGCCCCCTACGCCAAAGGCGGCAAGGTCGGGCTATTCGGCGGCGCCGGCGTCGGCAAGACGGTGCTGATCCAGGAGCTGATCCGCAACATCGCCGAGGAGCACGAGGGCCTCTCCGCCTTCTGCGGCGTCGGTGAGCGCTCGCGCGAGGGCAACGACCTCTGGCTGGAGATGAAAGAGTCGGGCGTGATCGACAAAACGATGCTCGTCTTCGGGCAGATGAACGAGCCCCCCGGAGCGCGCCTCCGCGTCGCCCTCTCCGGTCTGACGATGGCCGAGTACTACCGCGAGCACGGCGGTCAGGACGTGCTGCTGTTCATCGACAACATCTTCCGCTTCGTCCAGGCCGGTTCCGAGGTCTCGGCGCTGCTGGGGCGGATGCCCTCCGCGGTCGGCTACCAGCCGACCCTGGAGACGGAGATGGGCGGACTGCAGGAGCGGATCACCTCGACCGAGCGCGGCTCGGTGACCTCGGTGCAGGCGGTCTACGTCCCCGCCGACGACCTCACCGATCCGGCGCCGGCTTCGGTGTTCGCCCACCTCAACGCCACCACGGTGCTCTCGCGGGCGATCTCCGAGAAAGGCATCTACCCGGCGGTGGACCCGCTCGACTCGACCTCGACGATCCTCAAGCCCGACGTCGTCGGCGAAGAGCACTACCGCACCGCGACCGAGGTCCAGCGGGTCCTGCAGCGCTACAAGGAGCTGCAGGACATCATCGCCATCCTTGGCATCGACGAGCTCTCCGACGAGGACAAGCAGACGGTCTCGCGCGCCCGCAAGATCGAGCGCTTCCTCTCGCAGCCGTTCTTCGTCGCCGAGCAGTTCACCGGCCGCGGCGGCGAGTACGTGCCGGTGGCGGAGACGGTGCGCGGCTTCCGCGAGATCCTCGACGGCGCCCACGACGAGCTGTCGGAGGGGGCCTTCTACATGCAGGGCTCGATCGACCAGGTAACCGAGAACGCCAGCGCGGCGGCGGCCGCCTAGGGAGATCCGAGTGGCCTCCGAGCACACCCTGGACGTTGAGGTCCTGACCCCGGAGGGGGAGGTCTTCGCGGGCGAGGTGCGCCAGGTCTCGACCCGCAGCGAGACCGGCGAGCTCGGCATCCTCGCCAACCACGCGCCGCTGCTGGCGGCACTGCGGCCGGCGGAGCTGCGCCTGCACGTCTCCGAGACGGAGACCAGGCGCTACGCCCAGGCCCACGGCTGGCTGCAGATCTTCGGCAACCGTGCCCGCCTCCTCGTCGAGGAGGCGATCGCTCCGGAGGACCTCGACCCGGGGACGCTGAAAGACCAGCTCGCCGACGCCGAGCGGCGCTGCTCCGAGCACGAGGCCGGCAGCGCCGACTTCGCGCGGGCGGCGAAAGACCGGGATCGAGCGGAAGCTTTCCTCGCGATAGCGCAGGGATGAGCAGGGGGAGCCGGTACCCCTCCGCGGGAATTCAGTCGCGCGCCCTGTCGGGCGCAGCTCCAAAACATGCTGCGCCCCTATGGGGCGCAGGGACCGGATTGCATTTCCGCGCGCTTCGCGCACATTCCCGCGGAGGGGCACCGGCTCCCCCTGCAAGTCCCTCCCAATCCCCAAGTTGGCGCTGCCCTCCAGCGCGTGGTTCCTTTGGGACGAATGAGGTCACTAAGGAACCACGCGATGCCGGGGTACGATCCGAACCTCGGCGCGTGGTTCCTTTGAGACGTTACGGGTGCCAAAGGAACCACGGGACCTGGAGCCGAGGGACGCTTGGATCATGAATCAAGAGCTTGTCGCGCTTGCGGAGCGGCTGATCGGGATCGAGACGGTCGAGCCGGAGGGGGTTTCGGAGGCCGCCGGGTTCGTCAAGGGGTGGCTGGAGGCTCGGGGGATCGAGGCGGAGCGGGATGAGGTGCGGGGGTTGCCCGTGATCAAGGCTTCGGTCGGACCGGACGACGCGCCGACGGTGGTGCTGCACGGCCACCTCGACGTCGTCCCCGGTCGCGCCGGCCAGTTTGAGCCGCGGGTCGAGGGGGACCGGCTCTACGGCCGCGGCGCCTACGACATGAAGGGGGCGCTGGCGGCGATGTTGATCACCCTGGCGAAGATGAGCGACCAGGACGGGGTCCGGGTGCGACTGGGGATCGTCGGCGACGAGGAGTCCGAGGAGGAGGCCGAGCGCGGCTCGGACCATCTCGTCGACAGCGGCTTCATCGGCGACTTCGCGATCACCGGCGAGCCGACTGATCTCCATATCGGGATCGAGGCGAAGGGGGTGCTGGCGCTGCGGCTCGAGGTGGGGGGGACCGCCGCCCACGGCGCCACGCCCTGGCTGGGCGACAACGCCGTGCTCAACGCGATCGACGTTTTCCGCAGTATCGAGTCGCTACCGTTTGCCCGGCACAGCTCGGAGCTGTTCGACCGCCCCTCGATCAACCTGGGCCGGATCTGGGGCGGGGACGCGCTCAACAAGGTGCCCGACCGATGCGTGATCGACGTCGATATCCGCTATCTGCCCGACCAGGACCCCGCCGCCATCCTGGCGGACGTTCGCGGCCTGCCGGGGATCGAGGCGAGAGCCCTCTTCACGCGGCCGCCGGCGACCGTCGACCGCGAGTCCCCCTTCGTGCGGGCACTCCGCACCTCTGCGGCCGAGCACCATCACGGCGAGCCGATGAGCGTCGGCCGCGATGGCGCCTCCGATGCGGTCTCCTTTCTGCGGGTGGGGGTGCCGGCGGTAGAGTTCGGCCCGGTTGGCGCTGGCCACCACGGCCCGGAGGAGTGGGTCTCGGTCTCCTCGCTGGAGACTTATCGGCAGGCGCTCGAGTCCTTCCTGCGGTCGATCCCGGGTCAGGTCGGCGATGACTGAGGCGCAGGGGCCGGGCATGGCCCCGAAGAAGCCGCCGCCCTCGGGCGACCACGAGGCGCCGCCGAAGCCGAAGCGCTACTGGCTGCGCTTCACGATCGGCTCGATCCTGATCGTCGCCGTCGCCGCCGCGGCGACGGCGACGAGCGTCCTCCTCTACCTCGACAGCATCGCCGAGGCGCTCTCGCACAACAACGTCTACAGCAACAAGCTGAAGCGCTACCTGGCCACGGTCGACGGCGGCGAGGCCCAGAACATCCTCATCCTCGGCTCCGACAAGCGGGCCAACCTGGAGGAAGACCCGGGTCGCTCGGACACGACGATGCTGCTCCGCCTCGACCCCGACCGCAACGCGATCGCGGTGATCTCGATCCCGCGCGACCTCAAGGTCGAAATCCCCGGCTACGGCACCGGCAAGTTCAACGAAGCCTATGCCTACGGTGGGCCCAAATTGACGCTGCAAACGGTCAAGCAACTGACCGGGCTGCCGATCAACCACGTCGTCAACGTCGACTTCCTCGGCTTCGTCCGCGCCGTCTACGCGATCGGCTGCGTCTACACCGACGTCGACCGTCGCTACTACCACTCCAACCTCGGCGTGGCACCGTCCGAACAGTACGCGGAAATCAACGTCCAGTCTGGCTACCAGCTGCTCTGTGGCAAGAAAGCACTGCAGTACGTCCGCTACCGCCACACCGACACCGACCTGGTCCGCTCGGCGCGCCAGCAGGACTTCATCAGCGCCGCCCGCCAGCGGATCTCGGTGCAGGATCTGGTCTTCGACCAGAGCGGCCTGATCGACATCTTCACCAAATACACCACCTCCGACATCAACGACAAGGAAACGATGTTGCAGGTGCTAAAACTCTTCCTCGCCTCCCGCAACGCCTCGATCAAGGAGGTCCACTTCCCGGCCGAACTCGGGCCCAGCTACGTCTACACGACGCCGCAAGCGGTCCACGAAGCCGTCAACCTGTTCCTCGGGATCGAAGCCAGCGGCGGCTCGCGCGGTTCGCTCGAAGAAGGGGAAGCGGAAAGCAGCGCCAAAGGCGGCAAGAAGGGCAAGGGGAAGAAGCCGAAGCGGGAGAAGCCACACATCGCCAAGCCGAAGCCGCCCGGCAGCGACGGGCTGGTGCCGGCGCGCGAAGCGGGCGAAGCCGAGGCGAAGACGGCGGCGCGCAGGGTCGACGGCGGCTTCCCGATCTTCTACCCGACCCGGCTTCCCCCCGAGGCCCACTACGTGGAAAGCAACAGCTACGAGCACGTCCAGGACCCGCGCGTCTACCACCTCAAAGACGACGACGGCAACCGCCACGCCGCCTACCGGATGGTCCTGGTCGCGGAACTGTCGGACGGCAACCACTACTTCGGCGTGCAGGGGATCCGCGGCTGGGACGATCCGCCGATCCTCAACAACCCGAGCCTGACCAAGACGATCAACGGCCGCGACTACGACATCTACGTCGACGGCGATCGGGTCAAGATGATTGCCTGGCGCCGCGGCGAAAACAGCTACTGGATCGCCAACGACCTGTTGCAGACCATGACCAACGACCAGATGGTCGGGATGGCGCGCTCGGCCGACGTGATCGTGCCGAAGAAAAAGCCGAAGCAGGGGGGTAAGAAGGGATGAGCGAGCAACGAGAGCCGGTGGGCGTGATCGGGGTCGGCTGGGTGGGCCTGGTTACCGCCGCCTGCTTCGCCGAGCTGGGCCACCCGGTGATCGCTCGCGACATCCTGGCCGAGAAGGTGGAGGCACTTTCGCGGGGCGAGACGACGATCCACGAGCCCGGCCTCGACGAGATGCTGCGCCGCAACGCCGAGCGCCTCACCTTCACCACCGAGATGGCGGAGCTGCTGGAGGGCGCGCGCCTGCTGTTCGTCTGCGTCGACACCCCGCCGACCTACTCTGGCGACGCCGATCTCGGGCGGGTGATGTCGGTGGTCGACGAGCTGCGCGGGGACTCCAGCCACGCTCTCGTGATGAAGTCCACCGTCCCGGTTGGGACGGGACGCAAAATTCAGCACGAGCTGAACGACACCACGTACGCCTCCTGCCCGGAGTTCCTCAAGGAGGGCTCGGCGATCGATGACTTCATGCACCCCGACCGGGTTGTCATCGGCGCTGATCCCGGCAACGAGTGGGCGGCCGAGGCGGTGGAAGAGATCTACGCGCCACTCGACGGAGAGCGAGTACGCACCGACGTTTCCAGCGCCGAGATGATCAAGCTGGCGTCCAACACGTTCCTCGCCACCAAGATCTCGTTCATCAACGAGATCGCCAACGTTTGCGAGGAGGTTGGGGCCGATGTCTCGGAGGTGGCCCGTGGCATGGGGCTGGACGATCGAATTGGCCCCAAGTTCCTGCAGGCGGGCCTAGGCTTCGGGGGCTCCTGTTTTGGCAAGGATGTATCCGCGCTTCGAAAGCTGGCCGCCAACACCGGCTACCACTTTCAGCTTCTCAATGCTGTGGTCGAGGTCAACGAGCTCCAGAAGCGACGCGTCGTCCACAAGCTCCGTGAACACCTGGGCTCGCTGGTCGGCCGGCGCGTTGCATTGTTGGGCCTCTCGTTCAAGCCCAATACCGATGACATGCGAGACGCCGCGAGCCTCGTTCTAGCCGCCCGTTTGGAGGGCGAGGGTGTCGAGGTGATGGCCTACGACCCGGTGGCAGAGGAGCGCGCGGCGGAATTGTTGCCCGCTGTCGAGATGGCACCCTCCGCCCTGGAGGCCCTCGAGGGCGCCGACGCCGCGGTGCTGGTCACCGAGTGGGGCGAGTTCGCCGAGCTCGACTGGGCCGAGGCGGGGCGGAGAATGGCGCGGCCGCTGCTGGTCGACGGCCGCAACTTCCTCGACGCTTCCAAGCTGCGCGCCGCCGGTTTCGAATACGAGGGCATCGGCAAGGCCCAGGTCGCGGAGCCGGCGGCGACCGACTAGATGCAGGCGATCGTCCTGGTCGGCGGCGAGGGGACGCGGCTGCGGCCGCTGACCGACGACGTGCCAAAGCCGGCGCTGACCCTGGTCGACCGCCCCTTCCTCGCCTACATGGTCGAGTGGCTGGGTGCCTACGGGGTGACCGAGGCAGTGCTGGCCTGCGGCTTCATGCCGGACGTGCTGCGCGACGCGCTCGGTGACGGTGAGCACGGCGGGGTGCGGCTCACCTACGTGGTCGAGCCCGAGCGCCGCGGCACGGCGGGGGCGATTCGCTTTGCCGCCGACGCCCTCGGCGACGATCTGGACGGCCGCTTCCTCGCCCTCAACGGCGACGTCCTCACCGACCTCGACCTGGGCGCGCTGACCCGCGCCCACGGCGAGCGCGGGGCGCGGGCGACGATCGCCCTCCATCCGGTCGAGGACTCGGCCGCCTACGGTTTGGTCGGCGTCGACTCCGACGGCCGGGTGACCGAGTTCGCCGAGAAGACCGGCGAGCCGGTCCCCGGTGAGATCAACGCCGGCGCCTACCTGCTCGAGCGCTCGGTGCTGGACCTGATCCCGCCCGGGCGCGAGGTCTCGATCGAGCGCGAGGTCTTTCCCCGCCTTGTCGGCGACGGCCTCGGGGCCGTTCGCCTCGACGGCTACTGGATGGACATCGGCACGCCCGAGCGCTACCTGCAGGCGAGCTGGGACATCCTCGAGGGCAGGGTGGCGACGAAGGTGCGGGCGACCGCGCCGGGCCTGTTCGTCGGCCCGGGCGCCGAGGTCGCCCCCGGCGCGACGGTGGGACCGCGCGCCGTCGTCTCGTCCGATTGCCAGATCGCCGCCGGTGCTGAGGTCAGCGACTCGGTGCTGCTCGACGGCTGCAGCATCGGTGAGGGCGCAAGGGTTAGCGGTTCCGTTCTCGCCGCGGGCGTTACGGTTGCTGCGGGGACGGAGCTTTCCGGCGCGATCGTCGGTCAGGATGAGAGAGTCCCCGCCCAATCGCCATGATCGACGACGTCCTCGGCATACCCGACCAGCTTCGCGACGCCCTCTGGCGAATCGAGTCCGCGCGCCTGGAGCCCGCCGACGCAGCCGGGGTGATGGTCTGTGGGATGGGCGGCTCGGCGATCGGCGGCGATCTCGCCGCCGCCGCCCTCGGCGACCGTCTCACCCGGCCGCTGGTCACCGTTCGCGGCTACGAGCTGCCGAGCTGGACGACGCCGGATTGGACGGTGCTCTGCTCGAGCTACTCCGGCGGCACCGAGGAGACCCTCGCCTGCTTCGCCGCGGCCGAGGCTCTGGGCGCGCGTCGCATCGTCGCCAGCACCGGCGGCCCGCTGGTCGACGCCGCCCGCGAAGCGGGCCTGCCGGTGGTCGGCCTGCCGGGCATCTTCCAGCCGCGCGCCGCCGTCGCCTACATGTTCACCGTCGCCGCCGAGGTGGCCGCGCTGGCAGGGGCTGCGCCCCGCGTCCACACCGAGATCGACGTCGCTGCGTCGTTCCTCGAGGGGGAGAGGGATGCCCTCCGGGCTCGCGCCGCCGAGATCGCCGCCGCGCTCGATGGCGCGCTGCCGGTCGTCTACGGAGCTGACCTGACGGCGCCGGTCGCCCGCCGCTGGAAGACCCAGGTGAACGAGAACGCCAAGCTGCCCGCTTTCTTCTCCGAGTTGCCCGAGGCCGATCACAACGAGATCTGCGGCTGGGAGGCGTCGCCCGCCCCCCTCGGCGCCGTCTTCCTTGAGGACGGCGACCAGCACCCGCGGGTACGGCGTCGCTTCGAGCTGACCGCCGCCACGATCGCCGCGGACGGCGCCGCCGTGGTTCGGGTCGAGACCGCCGGCGAGACCAGGGTCGCCCGGCTGCTCTGGGCGACCATGCTGGGGGACCTCGTCTCCCTGGAGCTGGCTCGGGCGCGCGAGGTGGATCCGCTCCCGGTCGGGCCGATCGAGCGCTTCAAGGAGGCGATGGGACCCGTATGAGGGCGATGGTTCTCGCCGCCGGCCTCGGAACCCGGCTGCGCCCGATCACCTACGAGATGCCGAAGCCGATGGTGCCGGTGCTGAACCGGCCGGTGATGGAGCACATCGTCCGCCTCCTCGCCGGCCACGGCTTCACCGAGACGATCGCCAACCTGCACTGGTTCCCGCAGCTGATCCGCGCCCACTTCGGCGACGGCAGCGCTTTCGGCCTCGAGCTGACCTACAGCCCCGAGGAGCAGCTGCTCGGCACCTCCGGCGGCGTCCGCAACGCCGCCGATTTCCTCGGCGACTCCTTCCTGGTGATCTCCGGCGACGCGCTCACCGATATCGACCTGGCGGCGATGCGCGACTTCCACGAGTCGCACGACGGGGTCGCGACGCTGGCGACCAAGCGGGTCGCGGACACCAGCCAGTTCGGGGTGGCGATCACCGACTCCGACGGGCGCATCCAGGGCTTCCAGGAGAAGCCCGACCCGGCCGAGGCTCTCTCCGACCTCGCCAACTGCGGCATCTACATGTTCCGCTCCGAGATCTTCGATTTCTTCCCTGAGCCCGGGACCAGCGCGGCGGCCGGCCCCGGCGATCCGCCGGGCTTCGCCGACTGGGCAATGGACGTCTTCCCGCGCCTGCTCGACGGCGACGTGCCGTTCTACTCGTACGAGATCGACGCCTACTGGAACGACATCGGCAACCTCGAGGAGCTGCGGCAGGGAAACCTCGACGCGCTCAGCGGCGCCGTCGCGGTCGAGCGCGAGGGCGAGGTCGTCGACGGCTTCCGCAGCGGCTCGCCCGCCGGCGACGAGGGAGCCCTCGCAGGGCCGGTCCTGCTCGGCCCCGGCTGCGAGATCGGCGACGACGTCCGCATCGACGGCCCCTCGGTGATCGGCGACGGCGCCGCGGTTGGCGCCGGCAGCCGCCTGCGCGAAGTGATCGCCCTGCCGGGCGCCGAGATTCCACCGAACTCGGTCCTGATCGGCGCCACGATCGGCCGCCGCGGCTGACGGGGGTTGGCGAGAGGCCCCTCCCACAGAATGGCCGCGGATCGCGCGCATCCGACATCGACCACAGGGGGGTGGGGTAAATGTCGGATGCGTCCAACCGGCGATCTTGTCGCGGGTGAAGTCCCACTCGAACGGCCGCGCCCGCAGGGCGCGCGACTCAATTCGCCCGGGGGATGACCGGATCCCTCCACGAAGAATTTGCATTGAGCGCGCAACGCGTGCGCCCGCGAGGCCCAGGATCGGCGTATGGAGATCCTGCACGCCGTCGCCGCCGGGTTCGCCCCACCCCTCTGCGCCTCCTGCGGACGTAGCTGCCGACCCGAGGCGGTGGTCTGCACCCGCTGTGGGCGGCGTCTGGCGGCGGCTGAGCCGCTGCTCGGCAAGGGCCCGCCGGGGCTCGATCGCGCCTGGTCCTCGGCTCCCCACGAGGGCGTCGCGCGCAGCCTGGTCGCGGCGCTGAAGTTCCGCCGACTGCTACCCGTCGCCGACCTGATGGCGGACCGGATCCACTGGCTGGCTCCCGCCCACATGCTCAGCGGCACGATCGTGCCGGTCCCACCCGCCCCCGCCCGCCTGCGCCGCCGCGGCTTCGACCCCGCCGGCGAGCTAGCCGCAGCCCTGGCCGAACGCCTCAACTCGCCGCTCGAGCAATGTCTCTCGCGCCGCGGCGCCGGCCGTCAGGTCGGCAAACGCCGAGCCGACCGCCTTAGCCACCCACCCCAGATCCGGTCTCATGGCCCCGCGCCCCGCAGCGTCCTCCTAATCGATGACGTCCTAACCACCGGCTCGACCCTCACATCCTGCGCCAAAGCCCTCCGCTCCTCGGGCGCATCCCGAGTGGTCGCCGTGACCTTCGCAAGACGCCTGTAGGGGGTCGGGTGTCCCTCTCCAGGAAGCTCAAGAGCCACGATCCCGAAGCGCGACAAGCGATCAGCTGCGCAACGGCTTCATGGGGAGGGACACCCGACCCCCTGCCTGCACCCGCCTAAGTCGCTGCCGCCCGCCCCCGCATCCGCCCGACCAGCTTGCGCGTCTGGCGCCGCTTGCGCCGCAGGTCGCGGTGTTTCTTGACCTGGCGACGAAGGTCCTCGGCCAGTTCGTGCACCGAATGGGTCATCTCGGGGGATGCCTCGTGGGCCCGCAGGGTCACGCCCTTAAGGCGAAAGGTCCCCTCGGCGATCTGACTATCTGCGATTGACGGGTTTCGCTCCTCCGAGAGGACGACCTCCAGCGTCGCCAGCATCGAAACCTGCCGGCCAAGGCGCTGGAACCGCTTTCGCACCATCTCACGCAGGTCATCCGTCATCTCGACGTTCCGGCCACGAATCTCAATCCGCATGAGCGCCTCCTTGTGGGTTCGCTTCGATGCTACGCCCGCCCTGGCTTTTGCGTCAAGGGGTCCTGCGCCTCGCCCGCACCGCTACCCTTGGGCAATGCCCGCAATGGACTTGGTCACCAAGGCCCTGCGCGCGGGGGAGGGGCGCAAGTTCAAGGCCTACCAGAAGCGCGCCGAGGCGATCAACCGCTACGAGCCGGAGATGGAAGCGCTCTCCGACGCGGAGATTCGCGAGGAGGCCGACTCCCTGCGCGAGCGCGCCCGCAACGGGGAGCCGCTCGACGAGTTGCTGCCGGAGGCCTTCGCGCTGACCCGCGAGGCGTCGCGGCGGACGCTCGGCCAGCGCCACTACGACGTGCAGCTGATCGGCGGCATGGTGCTCCACGACGGCGCCATCGCCGAGATGCGCACCGGTGAGGGCAAGACCCTGACCGCGACCCTGCCGGTCTTCCTCAACACCCTGGCGGGCGACAGCGTTCACCTGGTCACCGTCAACGACTACCTGGCCCGCCGCGACGCGGAATGGATGAAGCCGATCTACGACGCCCTCGGCGTCAGCGTCTCCGCCGTCCAGGACGCCGACGACCATGCGACCAGGCAGCGCAAGTACGCCGGCGACGTCACCTACGGGACCAACTCCGAGTTCGGCTTCGACTACCTGCGCGACAACATGGCCGGAGCGCTCGAACACTGCGTCCAGCGGGGCCACCATTTCGCGATCGTCGACGAGGTCGACAACATCCTGATCGACGAGGCGCGGACGCCGCTGATCATCTCCGGCGCGCCCGAACAGGCGGCCCAGACCTATTACACCTTCGCCCGTCTGGTCAAACAGCTGAGCGGCGTCCCGGCCAAACAGAAACTGAAATCGCTCGGCGAGTCCAGGGACACCTCCGAGGTCGACTACGACTACGAGTACGACGAGAAACACAAGACCGTCGCCCCGACCGAGCGCGGGGTCAAGAACGCCGAGCAGTTCATCGGCGTCGACAACCTCTACCTCGGCGAGCACGGCAGCCTCGTCAACCACCTGGTCCAGGCGCTCAAGGCCGAGTCGCTCTACAAGAAGGACAAGGACTACGCGGTGATCGACGGTGAGGTGATGATCATCGACGAGTTCACCGGTCGCATCCTCGAGGGGCGGCGCTGGTCGGAGGGACTGCACCAGGCGGTTGAGGCGAAGGAGGGGGTGGCGATCCGCGAGGAGAACCAGACCCTGGCGACGATCACCCTGCAGAACTACTTCCGGCTCTACGACAAGCTCTCCGGGATGACCGGCACGGCGCTGACTGAGGCGACCGAGTTCATGAAGATCTACAAAATGCCGGTGGTCGAGGTCCCGACCAACCAGCCGATGGTGCGGGCCGACCACAACGACCAGATCTTCAAAACCAAAGACGGCAAGTGGAAGGCCGTGCTCGAGGAGATCGTCGACCGGCACGAGAAAGGGCAGCCGATCCTGGTCGGAACCGTCTCGGTCGAGGTCTCGGAGATGATCTCCGAGGCGCTGAAGCGAGACGGGATCGAGCACGCGGTGCTAAACGCCAAGCCCGAGCACGCCGAACGAGAGGGTGAGCTGATCGCCCAGGCGGGGCGCAAGGGCGAGGTGATGATCGCCACCAACATGGCCGGCCGCGGCGTCGACATCAAGCTCGGCGGCGACCCCGAGCAGTTGGCGATCACGGAGCTGAAGAAGAAGGGGATCGCCCACGAGAGCGAGGGCTACGAGGAGGCCCTGGCCGAGAAGGCCGTCGAGCTGGAGCCCCAGTGCAAGGCCGAGGCCGAGGAAGTGCGGGAGCTGGGCGGGCTATTCATCTGCGGCACCGAGCGCCACGAGTCGCGGCGGATCGACAACCAGCTTCGCGGCCGCTCCGGCCGCCAGGGCGATCCCGGCGAGTCGCGCTTCTACCTCTCCGCCGAAGACGACGTGATCCGGCTTTTCGCCGGCGATCGCATCTACAAAATCCTCGACCGCCTGGGACCGGTGGACGACGACGGCACCGAAGTGCCGCTCGAGGCGAAGATGCTGACGAAAACCGTCGAGAACGCCCAGAAGAAGGTCGAGGAGCAGAACTTCTTGATCCGCAAACGCGTGCTCGAGTACGACGACGTGATGAACGAGCAGCGCCGCGTCGTCTACAAATACCGCCGCGAGATCCTCGAGGGGCGCGACATCTCCGAGACCGCGCGCGACGAGCTCGAGGGGGTGATCGAGCGCCTGGTCGACGAGTACACGACCGGCGACATCCTCGAGGAGTGGGACCTGGGGGAGCTGGAGACGCAGCTGCGCCAGATCTGGCCGGTCGGCGTCGACGTCGCCAGCCTGGCCCCGGAGACGGTCGACCGCGAGAAGCTGAAGGACGCCCTCGACGACGATGCGATGAGTGCCTACGACGAGCGCGAGCAGCAGCTCGGCGAGGAGCTGATCCGCTACCTGGAGCGCTCGATCCTGCTGCAGGTGATCGACAACCGCTGGCGCGAACACCTCTTCGACATGGACTACATGCGCGAAGGCATCCACCTCCGCGGCTTCGCCCAGATCGATCCCCTCGTCGCCTACAAAAACGAGGGCTACTCGATGTTCTCGGAGCTGATGCACTCGATCTGGGACGAGTTCAGCAAGCTGATCTTCCGCGCCGAAATCGAAGTTACGCCTGACCAGGAAGGCAATGGCCTGCAGGGCAACGGCGGCGGCCTCGAGCCGGCCGCGCTGGACTACTCGGGGGGAACCCTCGAAGGACAGCCCTCGGCACTCGAACAGGTCGCAGCGGCGGGTGCTGCAGGGGCGGTGGACGTCGCGGCGGCGCAGGCCGCCGGACCGGGCAACGGCGGCAGCGACGTGGTCGAGACCGTGGTCAAGGACGAGCACGACAAAATTGGCCGCAACGATCCGTGCTGGTGTGGCAGCGGGAAAAAGTACAAGAAGTGCCACGGGGCCTAGGGCACATCCCGGCAGGGGTTTCGCTTAACTTTTTCGAGGGCGGCGGTGGCCGTCCGAGGTCTAGCGGCCGCGAAAAAGTACAAGACGCTCCACCCCTGCCGGGACGTGCCCTAGGCGGGGGTCTCTTCTAGTCGCGTGTCGGGGCGCACAGAGCAGTGAAAGTCACTGACCCGGTAAGGGAGTTCATTCGGGCGTTCAACGCGCGGGACCTGGACGCCTTCGTCGCGGTTCTCGACCCTGAGGTCCAGCTGCACGCGATGCGGGGGCTGCGCAAGGGGGTCGAGGCGGCGCGGTTGTGGGCGACTCGGAAGCCCGGCGGGGTCCAGCAGACGATCGAGCTCGAGCAGCTCTACGAGGAAGGGCTCGAGGGCGGTGGCGGCACCGCGGTTGCCCTGATCTCGCGCCGTTGGCACTGGGACGAGGACGGCTCGCCGGCGGGGGAGGAGGAGATGGCCTGGGTTTTCGAGCTGCGCGCTCACCGGGTGCTGAGCTGGCGCCCTTTCGAGGACCGGGCGGAGGCCCTGCGCGCCGGCGGCTTCAGGGCCTGACCGGCCGCGGCCTGGTCGGATCGGCGGAGGCCGCGTAGCATCCTTGCCGTGGATTTCGTAGCTCCGGAGAATGATGAGGCGACCGAGGCCTGGAGCGGGCCGCTGTTCGACCTCTTCGTCCGCTACCGCGACCTCGTCACGAGCGGTCTCGGCGCCCATGGCGAGGCGGCGATGGAATTGCACCCGCCGCGGCGGGGGGATCGCGTACTCGACCTCGGATGTGGCTTCGGCGACACGACCCAGCGGCTGGCGGAGCTGGTCGGCGAAGAAGGCGAGGCGCTCGGGGTCGACGTCTCGGAGCCGTTCGTCGAGGCGGCGAGGCGCGAGGCCGAGGACGCCGGGATCGGGAACGTCAGCTTCCTCGCCGGCGACGTCCAGGTGGCCGAGTTCGACGGCCGCTTCGACTACGCGTTCTCGCGGATGGGACTGATGTTCTTCGCCAACCCCGTGCAGGCACTTCGCAACGTGCGCGAGGCGCTCGTTCCCGGCGGCAGGCTCTGCGCCGTCGTCTGGCGCCGCAAGCTCGACAACGACTGGGTCCATCGGGCCGAGCTGGTCGTCGACGATTACCTCGAGCACCCGGAGGAGAGCGACGAACCGACCTGCGGCCCCGGCCCCTTCTCGATGGCCAACGCCGACACCGTCAGCGAGCAGCTGAAGATCGCAGGCTTCGAGCGGATCTCCCTCCAGCGCTGCGACCTGCCGATCAAGATCGGCGACGACCTCGACCACGCGGTCGAGTTCGCGATGTCGCTCGGGCCGGCCGGCGAGGTGCTGCGGCTCTGGGGCGACCGCGTCGATGAGATCCGTCCCGAGATCTCCGCCAAGCTCCACGAGGCGCTGGCGGAGTTCGCTGGCCCCGAGGGCGTCGTCGCCCCCGCCTCGACCTGGATCATCGCCGCCAGGGCTGGGACCGGGACCGCCGTCGCGACCGCCGAATAACCTCTCGTCATGGCCGACGCCCCGACCGAATCGATCGCGCCTCGCCTCACCGCTGTCCGTGAGCAGCTGTCCCTGCTCTCGGACTACCTTTGACCCGGCTGGGTTGGAAGCCGAGGCGGAGCGACTGGAAGAGGAGATGCAGAGGCCGGGCTTCTGGGACGACCAGGAGAGCGCGGCCCGGACCTCGGCCGCGCACGCGCGCGCCCAGCGCCGCCTCGAGACCTTCCGCGGGCTCGAGTCCGACGTGGCCGACCTCGGTGACCTGGCCGAGATGGCGGCGGAGGACGAGGAGATGGCGACTGAGCTGGGCGCGCAGCTTTCCTCGGTCGAGCGGCGCCTCGGCGAGCTTGAGGAGGGACGACTCTTCAGCGGCACCTACGACGTCGGCGACGCGGTGGTCAGCGTCCACGCCGGAGCCGGTGGCACCGACTCCCAGGACTGGGCGGAGATCCTCCTGCGCATGTACCTGCGTTGGGCGGAGCGGCGCGGCTTCGAGATCGAGATGAAGGAGGCCTCGCCGGGGGAGGAGGCGGGGCTCAAGTCGGCCACCTTCATCGCCCGCGGCGAGAACGCCTATGGGCTGTTCGCCGCCGAGCGCGGCGTCCACCGGCTGGTCCGGATCTCCCCCTTCGACTCATCCGCGCGCCGTCACACCAGCTTCGCCCAGGTCGACGTCGGCCCCCTGGTCGACGCTGGGGTCGAGGTGGAGATCGACGACGCCGATCTCCGGGTCGACACCTACCGCGCCTCCGGCGCCGGCGGCCAGCACGTCAACAAGACCGACTCGGCGGTGCGGATCACCCACATCCCCACCGGCGTCGTCGTCCAGTGCCAGAACGAGCGCTCCCAGACCCAGAACAAGGCTGTGGCGATGCAGTTCCTGCGCTCGAAGCTGATCGAGCTCGAGGAGCGCAAACGGGCCGAGGAGATGGCCAAGGCCCGGGGAGAGGTCAAAGACGTCGCCTGGGGCTCGCAGATCCGCAGCTACGTCCTCCACCCCTACACGATGGTCAAGGACCACCGCACCGAGCACGAGGTCGGCGACGTGCAGCGGGTGCTCGACGGCGACCTCGACGAGTTCGTCCGCGACTACCTGAACAAGACCGCCGCGTCCTCGGCCTCGTAAGCAATGGAGTCGCTGGCGCATCTTGAACGCCCAGCCGCGGCGGAGCCGCAGGGGCTCCTGGTGTTGCACCACGGTCGCGGCACGGATGAGCGCGACCTGCTGAGGCTGGCCGACCTGCTCGATCCCGAGCGACGGCTGCGGGTGGTGACCCCGCGAGGGCCGCTTGCCCTGCCCGGTTCCCCCGGCTACCACTGGTACCTCGTGCCGCGGGTTGGCTACCCCGACCCCGAAACCTTTCACGCCGCTCGCGCCGCTCTCGCGGAGCTCCACGACCGGCTCTGGGAGGAGACCGGAGTCGGTCCCGAGCGGACCGTCTTCGGCGGCTTCTCGATGGGGTCCGTGATGAGCTACGCGATGGGCCTCGGCGCCGGCCGCCCGGCCGTGGCGGGGATCCTCGCCTTCAGCGGCTTCGTGCCGACGGTGGACGGCTGGGAGCCTGCGTTCGCCGATCGCCAGGCGACCCGCGCCTTCGTCGCCCACGGTCGCCGCGACCCGATCATCGACGTCGGCTTCGCGCAGCGGGCGCGCGTGCTCCTGGAGGCGGGGGGTCTGGCGGTCGAGTACAGGGAGTCGGATATCGGCCACCAGATCGACCCCTCGCACCTCACCGACGCGACCGCCTGGCTCGAGGAGACGCTGGCCGCCTGACGGCTATTCCGACTGCAGCCAGGTGAGCCCGCCCGGGGTCGCCCGTCTGATGCTGAGCTGGCGATCGAAGAAGGGGAGGCAGTAGGGCGGTGCCGCGAGCACATTGAGGCGGACCGTGAAGTTCTTCGCCGCCAGGACCTTGGCCATCTGGGAATCGGTCAGCTTCCTGGTCGTGTGAAAGACGCCGTGCCTGGCGAAGCGTTTCCTGTCAGAGCCGAGGAAGAGGGCGCCCTTGGAGCCGTGAAGCCCGTATTCGACCGCGACGGCGCTCGGGGAGTCGAGGTCGTAGCGAACCTGCAGCCGGACCTTGGCGCGGTTCGAGGAGGCGAAGATCGCCGCATGGGCGCTGCTGAGCAGGCACGCCTCCGGCGCTTCTGGATCGGCCTCCTCCTCTTCGCATTCTTCTTCTTCCTCTTCGTCGCATTCTTCGAATTCGATTTCTTCGCCTTCTTCCCCCGCTTCTTCCCCGTATTCGGTGTCGAAGGGCTGGGTCGCAGCGAGCGCGCCAACGGCGACGGTCTCCGCCTGCGCGGACTTGGCCATCGCCAGGATCGCGACAAGGCTCAGGGTCGCTAGGAACGAAACCAGCCAGGCGAAACGGACGATCCGGTCGCGGTCCTCAGTGTTGTCGGCGTATCGCCACCTCACGCCCCTTCAATCGGAACGAGGGGGCAAACCCTTTAGACGTGCGGTTTCTCGAGCACGCCCTCGAGCTCGAGCAGCGCCTTCTTCATCGCTAGGCCACCGCCGTAGCCGCCGAGGGCGCCGCCGCTGCGCAGGACGCGGTGGCAGGGGACGACCAGGGGGATCGGATTTGACCCGCAGGCGGTGCCCGCGGCGCGGACCGCGCGCTCGTTGCCGGCGCTGGTCGCCATCTGCGTGTAGTTGCGGGTCTGCCCGTACGGGATGCGCGCGATCGCACGCAGGACCCGGCGCCGGAAGTCCTTGCTCAGTTGCCAGTCGAGCGGCAGATCGAAGTCGGTCAGCTTGCCCTCGAAGTAGAGGCCGAGCTCGCGCCGGGCCTCGTCGAGCTTGGCGGGGGCTTCGAGGACGCGGGGGGAGACGCGCGTCGCCAGGTCCACCAGCAACTCGTCGGCGTCCTGGTTCGGCAGGCCGACCCGGACCAGTCCTCGCGCCGTCGTCGCCAGCAGCAACGTGCCGAAAGGCGAGTCGGTCATCGTGTAGGCGACGTCGAGCAGGTTCTCCTCGGCGGCGCGCTGGGCGAGCCGGTTCAGTGAGTTCTTCATGCCAGCTCCTTTCTCAGTCGCTTCATTCCCTCGTGCAGGCTGCGGCGAGCCGCCTCCGATGAGCAGCCGAGGGCGGCGGCGATCTCAGCGTGGGGGAGATCGCTGGCGTAGCGCAGGGTCACCGCGGCTCGCTGTTTCGGCGGCAGCTCACCGACCAGCGCCCAGATCCCGTCGCTTGGCTCCGGGTCCTCGACCGCGATCTCCGGCGGCTCGGCGACCGGGATAGCCCGGCGTCCGTTGGCCCGGTGGTGGTCGACCGCCTTGCGGTGGGCGATCGTGATCAGCCAGCCGCGCAGGTTCGAGGCATCGTTCAGCTTCGGATAGGCGCGCAGGGCGGATAGGAACGTCTCCTGGAAGCAGTCCTCGGCATCGCCGCGGCCGACGGCGCCCCGGAGCACCGCCATCACCTCATTGGCGTGCCGGTCGAGCAGAGTCTGAAACGGCGGCAAAGCGTTCACCTCACCATTTAAACGCTCCCCGCCGGCTCAAACGTGAGGTCGTCCCCCATCGCCCCCACCGGCGATGTCGCAGTTGTCGCCGGATACCGGCGACAACTGCGACATCGCGGCTGATCTAGGCTGGGCGTCACTGTCATCGTCGGCATCAAGGTCGACGGCGACGTCCGACCCGGTCGGTTGGTTCTCGGGACGGCGGCGAGCTGACTCCTAGGCTGGCTGTCGACCCAAGGGTCTGACCTCCATCGGTTGTGTCGCTCGCCGCCTCCCGAGGATCGCCGCCGTGACTTGATAGGAGCTTGGCTTTGCCCCAAGTGAGGTTTGTCCGCCGGCGGTCCGTCCGAGTGGCGACAACCAATCGAAAGGACGAAGTCCATGATCGTGATCGGAACGGACACCCACAAGCAGACGCACACCTGCGGGGCGGTATTTGCGGGAACCGGGCAGATGGCCGGCGAGCTGACTGCCCCCGCACGCAAGGCGGGCTTTGCCGAGCTGCTCGACTGGGGCCGTCGCCTCGAGGAGGAGCGGATCTGGGCGCTTGAGGACTGCCGCCACGTCTCGGGCTCCTTTGAGCGCTTCCTGGTGGCCTCGGGCGAGCGCGTGGTCCGGGTCCCGCCGAAGCTGATGGGCCAAAGCCGCCGCGGCGAGCGCACCGCCGGCAAGTCGGACCCGATCGACGCCCTGGCCGTCGCAAGAGCGGCGCTGCGCGAGGGACCCGAGACCCTGCCCGCCGCCCATCTCGACGAGGCCGCCCTGGAGCTGAAACTCCTGCTCGATCATCGCGAGGATCTCGTCAAGGCCCGCTCAGAAGACCAGCAGCGCCTGCGCTGGCACCTGCACGACCTCTGGCCCGATTTCGAGCTGCCTGCAGGCTGCCTGGACCGCATGGTCTGGCTTGACCGGGTGAACGGCAAGCTCTCCCGTGCAAAGCAGGGTGCCCGCGTGCGGGTCTCGCGCGAGCTGGTGCGCGCGATCCGCGATCGCACCAAGCGCGCCTCTGAGCTCGAGCGCGAGATCGCAGCCATGGTGCGCGCCCAGGCGCCCCAGCTGCTCGAGTTCCCGGGGTGCGGGACGCTCACAGCGGCCAAGCTCCTCGCCGAGACCGCCGGGGTGGCTCGCTTCTCCTCAGACGCCAAGCTGGCGCGGTTGGCCGGCGTCGCTCCCATTCCCGCCTCCTCGGGTGCCCGCACCCGGCTGCGCCTCCATCGAGGTGGCAACCGCCAGCTCAACTGCGCCCTGCACCGCATCGCGGTGACCCAAGGCAGAATGCATCCACCCGCACGGGAGTTCTTGGCCCGAAAGCGAGCCGAGGGCAAGTCAAACCGAGAAGCGCTGCGCTGCTTGAAGCGCCACCTGGCGCGACGGGTCTGGAGGCTTTTGGTTGATTCTGAAATTGATAAACCCATGAACACCGTTGACCCTCAGAGAGGCTTGCTGGCGCCGCAAATCGCGGTGGCGGCTTGATAGGAGCAACCGATGTCCGACTCCGGCCAGCCGCTGAGCGAGATCGTCCGAGGTGCGCTGGCCGAAGACATCGGTTCGGGTGATGTGACGACCGCGGCGACGGTCCCAGCTGAGGCGCAGGCACGGGCGCGGATCGTGCAGAAACAGCCGGGCGTCGTCTTCGGGCTCGACGTCCTCGGGGAGACGATGCGCCAGTGCGGGGTCGAGCACGTCGACAACCTCATCGTCGAGGGACAATGGCGGCAGGACGTCCCGGCCGAGGTGGCGCTGGCCAGCGGGCAGGCGGCGGCGCTGCTGGCGGCTGAGCGCACGGCGCTCAACTTCCTCGGCCACCTCTCCGGCGTCGCCACCCTCACCGCCCGCTTCATCGAGGCGGTCGCCGGCACCGGCGCCCAGATCCTCGACACCCGCAAGACGACGCCGGGGCTGCGAGCGCTGGAGAAGGCCGCGGTCGTGGCCGGCGGCGGGGTCAACCACCGCATCGGCCTCTACGACGCGATCCTGATCAAGGAGAACCACATCGCCCTCGCCGGCGGGGTCGCGAAGGCCGTCCACGCGGCGCGCAGGGCGCAGCCGAAGATGGCGATCGAGATCGAGTGCCGCGACCTCGAAGAGGTCGCCTACGCGATCGGGGTCGGCGCCGACCGCCTGCTGCTCGACAACATGGACGTCGAGACGCTGCGCGGGGCGGTGAAGCTGCGCGACGAAAACGCCGGAAACGGCGAAAGCCCTTCGCTCGAGGCCTCCGGCGGCGTAGAGCTGGAGACGGTTCGCAAGATCGCCGAGACCGGCGTCGACTTCGTCTCCGTCGGCGCCCTCACCCACTCCGCCCCGACTCTCGACTTCAGCCTCCTCCTCGACCCAACGTGACCGCCGATGGGCCTCAAAGCGGCCACATAGGCCGCTTTGAGGCCCATCGGCGGTCACTTGAGCAGGCGTGAGAGGCGGCGGTCCTTGAGGACGCGGCCGCCGGTTTGCTCCTCCGGGCAGTAGTTGGTTTGGTGCTCGGAGAAGAAGACGGCCTCGATCGTGGCCCCGCAGCGGGGGCAGGGCTCGCCCTCGCGCCGGTGTACCCGCAGCGGCATCGGCACTTTGTCGGGCACTTCATCGCCGATCGTCTCCTCGTAGTGGTCGATCGCGTCGCCGAGCACGTGAAGCGCCGCGCGCAGCCTCTCGGTCTCCTCGGCGTCCAGCTCCGAGCCCTTCTTGAAGGGCGACAGCCGCGCCTCCCAGAGAATCTCGTCGACCCAGGAGCGACCGATCCCGGCGATGTCTTTCTGGTGGCGCAGTAGCGGATGCAGATGCCGCGGCTGCTCGATCGCCGCGGCGAACTCTGCGGGAGGTGGCGGCGGCCAAGCCTCAGGTCCCAGAGACTTCACCATCTCGTCCTCAGAGACGGCGTCGGTCGGCAGCAGCTTCACCCAGGCGCGTTGCTTGGTCCCGAACTCGCGCAGCCGCAGCTCGCGCCCGTCTCGCAGTCGCACCAACACCCGCGAGGCCCGGTCTTTCGCCGATGCCCGTTTGTCGAACGCCCGCAGCCTTCCCGCCGACATCAGATGGATCAGCAGCGCCAGGTCGCCGAACTCGACCACCGGCATCTTCCCAATCCGCCGCACCCCCGTCAGCTCCCGCCCAACCAGCGCGTCCAGCGGCGGCTCGAACGTCTTCATCACGTTCATCCCGGGTGCCACGGCGGACTCGACCTCGGCGCCAGCCAGCGCCGTATCAAGCCTGCGGGCGACGATCTCGACCTCCGGCAGCTCCGGCATTCCCCAAAGGCTAGACTTGAAGCACGTTCATTCGACTGGTCTCGGGTTCGCGCCCTGCCAGCGAACATCAGGAAAGGAAGGGCTCATGCAGGAGCTCCCGACGATCCAACCTACTTTCGCGCCGGAGCTGACTCCGGAGGAGATCGCCGATCTCAGCGACGAGATCCGGGCGCTCGCCGCCGAGCGCAACGCCGTGATCCTGGCCCACAACTACCAGCTGCCGGAGATCCAGGACGTCGCCAACCATCTCGGCGACTCGCTCGGCCTCTCGCGCCAGGCCGCCGCCACCGACGCCGACGCGATCGCCTTCTGCGGCGTCCACTTCATGGCCGAGACCGCCTCGATCCTCTCGCCCGAGAAGACCGTGCTGATCCCGGACCTCGACGCCGGCTGCTCCCTCGCCGACTCGATCAACGCCGACCAACTGCGGGCCTGGAAGGCCGAGTACCCGGGCGCGCTGGTCGTGATGTACGTCAACACCTCGGCCGAGGTGAAGGCCGAGACCGACTACTGCTGCACCTCCTCCAACGCGGTCAGCGTCGTCGAGCACATCTGGGCCGAGCATGGCCTCGACACCGAGATCCTCTTCGGCCCCGACATGTGGCTGGGCGCCTTCGTCGAGCGCGAGACCGGGCTGCACGAGGACCCGGAGCGGCGCGCCCGCTTCCACATCTGGGACGGCGAGTGTCACGTTCACGCTGGGATCCGGCCCAATGACATCGCCCAAACCCGGGCCGAGAACCCCGAGGCCGAGTTTCTGATCCACCCCGAGTGCGGCTGCTCGACCCAGGCGATGGAGTACGTCGCCTCCGGCGACATCGCGCCGGACGGCGTCCACATGCTCTCCACCTCGGGAATGCTGAAGCACGTCGAAGAGCATCCCGACGGCAGCTTCATCGTCGCCACCGAGAACGGCATGCTCTACCCGCTGCAGCAGGCGGCGCCGCAGGCGAACCTGATCGGGGCCAACCGGATGGCCTTCTGCAAATACATGAAGATGATCACGCTGCCGAAGCTGCGCGACTCGCTGCGCGAGATGAAGTTCGAGGTCAGCGTCTCCCCCGAGATCGCCGTACAGGCGCGGGTGCCGATCGAGCGCATGGTCGCGATCGGCTAGTTCGCCCCCCCTCTCGCATAGCGTTGGGCTAACCCGTCCGGCCGCGGTGCCAGCCTCAACGGGTGCCGAGATCAAGTGCAGCGAGGATGAAGTGCCCGAGGCCTGAGCACACAGGGTCGAAGGTCAAGCTGGACGGTACCTACGGAAAGCCCGGCCACCGTCGCCAGCGCTACAAGTGCTCGCCACGCGGAGGCGGCGGCAAGCCGCACGTCTTCACCGAGGTGATGCCGCGTGAGGAGTCCTGGCATGGCGCCTGTGAGCACTGCGAACGCCGGGTCGAGCGTCGCGAGGGACCAAAGGCGCCCCGCCATTACCACTTCGTCGCCCGCGGGATCGCGGAGGCGCTTGGAGCTGTCGGAGCCGGCGCCACCTACATGCAGGCATCCCGCGTCGCCCGCGACCGTGCTCGGCGCTTTCGCGTCGACCCCGAGAGCGGCGAGCTGAGGGAGTCAGATCACGGCCAGCTCGTCGCCGACTGGGTCGAGCTCTTCGCGCCAGTCCTCTTCGAGCCCCGCCGGCCCGCCTTCTGGCCGCCACAGGGCTCGCTGCTCCTCGACCACCTGCCCTTTCGGGTCCGGGCCCTGGATAGGAATGGGAAGCGGATCCCCGCCGGCCGGGTCGCCTTCGACGTCTTCTGCGCGGTCGGCTATCGGGCCGGCAAGCCACGGCTCTGGCGCGCCGAGGCCTTCCCGAGCGCGAAACCGGCCAACTGGAGCGCCTTCCTCGGCGCGCTGCCAGGTGAGCCGAGGCGGATCGTCTGCGATGCCCACGGCGGCATGCTGCGCGCAATCGAGGAGCGCTGGCCGAACACTGAGCTTCAGCAGTGCGAGTGGCACCTGCAGCACGCGCTTGAGCGCCTGCTCGCCAAGGAGGCGAGGAGCAACCCCAGTAAGGAGCTGGAGGAACTGCGCGCACTTGCCGAGGGCGCGCTTACCGGCCCCTCCTTCTGGCGCCCCTTCGTTCACGCCGCAAAGGCCGCCAAAAACGAGAGCCTTGATCACTGGGTCGCCGTCAACGACCCGATCATCGAAAGGCAGTTCGCCCGCCGGGGTAGGTCTTCCGAGCGCCCGGCGGACATGCCACTCACCACGGCGGCGCTGGAGCAGCTCGCCAGGCCGATCGCCGCGGCGCTTCACCCTCGCCGCTACGCACTCAAGAACCGCGAGCGGCTGAACCGGCTGCTGATGTTGCTGCAGCTGCACATCAACGGGCAAGACGACGTCCAGGGGTACGCGAAGACGATCCGCTCCTGGCTTGAAGCCAACGGCGGTCGTCCCGATGCTCGCCGGCGGTCGATCGCCGATCCTGCCGGCGTCCCTTCGCTGCACTGACTTAAGCCCAACGCTATGCGAGAGGGGGGTCGCCCTAGCAATATGAGCGATCGCTAACGATTCGCTAGGATTCCGCCAATCCAGATGGGCGCGGTCTTGCGCGTCCGGCGACACGAAGGAGTCACCCTGTGTCCGCAGAACTGACCCCCGGCATGGCGAGATCGAAGAAGAAACCCCCGCGCGACGAGGAGCCGCGGCGGCCCCGCGGCCGTCGGGCGCCGATCATCGAGCTGCGCGACGTGACCAAGGTCTACCCGGGCGGCCACATGGCGCTCGACCGGGTCTCGCTGGCGATCGGCCGCGGCGAGTTCGTCTTCCTCGTCGGCCCGACCGGCTGCGGCAAGTCGACCCTGATCAAGATGCTGATCCGCGAGCTCTCCGCCACCGAGGGCGCGGTCAAGATCGCCGGCCGCGACATCGGCGCCCTGCCGGAGAAGAAAATTCCGCAGCTGCGGCGCAACATCGGCACCGTCTTCCAGGACTTCAAGCTGCTCCCCAACCGCACCGTCTACGACAACGTCGCCTACGCGCTGCAGGTGATCGGCGCCAGCCGCGCCGAAATCCGCGAGCAGGTGCCGGCGACGCTGCGCCTGGTCGGCCTCTCGACCAAGCTCCACAGCTACCCCGACCAGCTCTCCGGCGGCGAGCAGCAGCGCGTCTCCGTCGCCCGCGCCTTCGTCAATCACCCGCCACTGCTGCTCGCCGACGAGCCCAGCGGCAACCTCGACCCGATCACCTCGATCGGGATCATGCAGCTGCTCTACCGGATCAACAAGACCGGGACGACGGTGCTCGTCGTCACCCACGACCGCGAGATGGTCGACAACATGCGCCGCCGCGTGGTCGAGCTCTACGAGGGCCGCGTCGTCCGTGACGAGGTCAGCGGCGGCTACACCGAGGAGTCGACGACCGAATTCGGCCTGCGGATGCGGGCCGAGATGGGTGTTGGCCCCGAGGGCCAGACCAACGGCCACACCGACCACGAGTCGCTGCTCTGATGTCGCGCCTGATCTTCTTCCTGCAGGAGGCGCTGCGCGCCCTGCGCCGCAACGGGGCGCCGAGCCTTGCCGCGATCATTACCACCGTCGTCACCGTGGTCTTGCTGGGCGTCCTGATCCCGATCCTTCAGACCACCCAGGCCAAGAGCCAGGAGGTTCGCGGCGAACTCAACGTCCAGGTCGAAATCTACGCGGACGCGACCAAGGGCGAAATCGCCGCGCTGGGAGACGAACTGACTGCGATCCCGCACGTCAAGTCGGTGGAGTTCATCAGCAAGGCCAAGGCGCTCGAGGAACTGAAGGAAACGCTGGGCGAGGAGAAGAGCGCCGAACTGACCTCCGAGCTGAACTCGAACCCGCTGCCCGCGAGCTTCAAGGTCACCCCGGACGACGCCGCAAACTTGCCGGATATCCGCAGGACGATCGTGTCCACCGGAGCCAACGGCGAGCCGCAGCCGATCTCACCCATCGTCGGCAAAATCTTCGACCGCCAGCAGTCCGCGGAAGAAATCGAGCAGGTCACGAGCGCGATCAAGATCATTCTCACGTTGATCGCGCTGCTGTTGATCGTCGCCTCGTTGATGCTGGTGGGCAACACGATCCGCCTCTCCATCTACACCCGCCGTCGCGAGGTCGAGGTGATGCGGCTGGTAGGCGCCACCCGCTGGTTCATTCGCTGGCCATTCATGATCGAGGGCGTTGTGGTCGGCGTCGCTGGGGGCCTGGTGGCCATACTGATCCTGTGGCTGGGCAAGATCACGATCGTCGACCCCCTCGGCGACTCGCTGTCCTTCCTGGCGGCGCAGAACTTCCCGGCGCTGGTCGCGGTCCTCTTCGCCGCCGCGGTTCTCGTTTCGACGATCGGATCGGGCGTCACCTTGCGCCGCTTCCTCAAGGTCTGAGGCCGCCGCCGTGAAGGCGCGCGGGGTTGTGGCCTACGCCGTGGGGTTGCTGGCCTTCCTCTGTGCCGGGCTCTGGTTGGGCGGGCACCCCGGCGAGCTGCCGGAATTCCTCCGCGAGCCCTTTGTCGGCTCTCCCGCTGGGCTGACCGTTGAAGCCTCGGAACTGATCGAGGACAACTACTACCGCTCGGTCGGCGTCACCGAGCTCGGCAACGCCTCACTCCAGGGCATGATGCGGGAGCTGCGCAAGCGCAACGACGACCGCTTCTCCGAATACTTCTCGCCGCAGAGCCTCGCCAGCTTCAACGAGGCGCTTTCGGGCCACTTCTCGGGGGTCGGCCTCAGCGTCGTCCCGGTCAAACGCGGTCTGCGGGCGGTGCAGGTATTCGAGGGCTCGCCGGCGCAGGAGGCGGGGATAGTCGCCGGCGACACGATCGTCTCCGTCGACGGCGACTCGATCGCCGGTGAGAGCAGCGCCGAGGCGACCGGCAAGATCAAGGGGCCGGAGGGGACCGAGGTGACGGTCGGCGTCCTCGACGCGGGAAGCGGCAAGGTTCGCCAGCTGCGGCTGACCCGCGCCGACGTCGCCCTGCCGAACGTCAGCAGCCGGACCGAGACCGTGGGCGGCCGCAAGCTCGGCTACGTCCGCATGCTCAGCTTCAGCGAAGGCGTTCACGCCCAGCTCGCCGAGGCCGTGCGCAAGGTGGAGCGCGAAGGGGCCGAAGGGATCGTGCTCGACCTGCGCGGCAACCCCGGCGGGCTGCTCGAGGAGGCGGTGCTGAGCGCCAGCGTCTTTTTGCCCGAGGACGAGGTCGTCGTCTCCACCGACTCCCGCACCCAGGGCCACAGCGTTCACAGAACCGTCGGCGGCAACCTGCCGGCGCGCCCGATTGTCGTCCTGATCGATGGCAACACCGCCTCCGCGGCGGAGATCCTCGCCGCGGCGCTGGCCGACGACGCCGGCGCGCCGGTGGTTGGCACCCGCTCCTACGGCAAGGGAGTCTTCCAGGAGGAGAAGGGGCTCTCCAACGGCGGTGCCTTGAAGCTGACCGTCGGCGAGTACTTCACCCCCGACGGGGTCAACCTGGCACGGAGCCACGGCATTCACCCCGACGTGAAAGCCAGCGACGACCCCGAAACGCCGGCGGACGAGGCCAAGCAGCGGGCGCTGAGCGTGCTGGCGGGTCGGACCGGCGGTTGAGCCCGCGCCGGCAGCGGGCGGAGCGGCAGGGCTCGCGGCGACGTGGGCAGTCTCAGCGGGCCCGGGACGCCGTCGAGTCGATGCTGCGCGAGCGACTTGGCTTCCGGGGCTTCCGCGCTGCGCTCGAGGTCGAAGCAGCCGAGGCGGCGGCCGCCGCTGAGCGCCACTCCGCCGCCCGCCGCGACCTGACCGCGCTCTCCACCTTCACGGTCGATCCCGCAACCGCCCGCGACTTCGACGATGCGGTCTCCGCCCAGCGCGAGGGCGGCGGCGCCAGGGTATGGATCCACATCGCCGACGTCGCCGCCCACGTGCGGCCCGGTAGCCCGCTCGACATCGAGGCGCGCCTGCGCGCCAACAGCACCTACGTCCCCGGCGCCGTCGAGCCGATGTTGCCGCACGCGCTCAGCAGCGAGGCCTGCAGCCTCGCACCCGGCGTCGAGCGGCTGGCGGTGACGGCGGAGATCGAGCTGGGGCCGGGGATGGAGCCGCGCTCGGCGCGCTTCTACCGCAGCCGCATCCGCTCTGACGCCCGCCTCGACTACGACCAGCTCGACGCGATCTTCGCCGGCCGCGTGGCGCCGCCGGAGGAGGTCGCCGAACCGCTTCTTGCCGCCCGCGATGTCGCCGCCGGCCTCGGTGAGCGCCGCGGCTCGACCAGCCTCGACGTCGAGTCCTTCGAGCCTGAGTTCCGCTTCGACGCGGAGGGCAACGTCACCGCAGCCCGCGGCGTCAAGCAGACCGAGTCGCACCGCCTGATCGAGCGCCTGATGATCCTCACCAACGAGCAGGTCGCGCAACGGCTGGAGCGCGAGCGGGCGCCGGCGATCTACCGCGTCCACGCCCAGCCCGACCCGGCCCGGATCGAGCGCCTGGTCGAGCAGCTGGCGGCGCTCGGGGTCCCGACCCCGCCCCTCGGCCAGGGGCTGTCGCCGCAGCAGGCGGGCCAGGTCGCCGCCGAAGCCAGCCGTCTCGCCCGCCGCGAGGCCGCGCGGCGGGGACACGGTCGCGAGGCGTATACATCGCTCGTGCTCCGATCGCTCAAGCAGGCGCAATACAGCGAGCGCAACAGCGGCCACGCCGGCCTCGGCAGCTCCGCCTACACGCACTTCACCTCGCCGATCCGCCGCTATCCCGACCTGCTCGTGCACCGGGCGCTGTTGGCGGCGCTGGGGGAGGGGGAAGAGGCGCCGCGCCTGGCCGAGGCCCGCGACGTCGCCGCCGAGTGTTCCGCCCGCGAGCGCGAGTCGGCGAAGATCGAGCGCGATGCCGACGACGTCTGCGCCGCATTCCTGCTCGAGCGCGAGCTGCGCGAGCGCGGCCCGGACACGGTCTTCGAGGGCGAGGTGTCGGGTGTGATCCGCGCCGCGGCGTTTGTCTCCTTCGGCGGCGAGCTGGGTGATGTCTACGAGGGCATGCTGCCCGCCCGGCGCCTGCCGGGGGGCCGCTTCGAGCTGGACCGCGCCGAGGTCGCGCTGGTCAGCCGCAGCTCGAAGGCGTCGCTGCGGCTGGGGGACCCGGTGAAGGTCCGGGTTGCGGGCGTCGACGCCCCACGCGGCCAGGCGGAACTGGGGCCTGCAGATGGCTAAGAAGTCGAAGAAGCCGCGCCTGCCGGCTTCCGGCGACGTCGTCACCAACCGCCGCGCCCGCCACAGGTTCGAGTGGGTCGAGAAGATGGAGGCGGGGATCGTTCTGACCGGGTCCGAGGTGAAGGCGCTGCGCGGGGGGAAGGCGCAGATGACCGACGCCTACGCGGTGGTCGAGGGCGGCGAGGTCTGGCTGCGCAAGCTCCACATCCCGCCGTACGAGTTCGCCTCGACCGACGCCCACGACCCCGAGCGCCCGCGCAAGCTGCTGCTACACCGGGCGGAGATCGAGCGGCTAATCGGCAAAACGGCGCAGAAAGGCCTGACCCTGATCCCCACCCGCATCTACTTCAAGGGTCCGCGGGCAAAGGTCGAGCTGGCGTTGGCGCGGGGCAAGGAGGGCCGCGACCGTCGCCGTGAGATCGCCGACCGCGACGTCCGCCGCGAAGTCGAGCGCGAGTTCAAGGGACGCATGCGGTGACCGTTGCCAAGCTCGAACGTCGGTCCGCCGACAGGTCCCGCTTGGGCTTGCATCGGCCGCCTCACATGCAAGGATGCAGGGGAATGCCGATCCGCTTGCTTGCCTCCTCGTGCTTTCTCGGGCTCGCCTCGCTGGCCATGGTCGCCCCTGCGATGGCGGCCGCCGATTCCTTCCCGGAAAAGGCGAGCGACTACGTCAGCGACAACACCGCCTACTTCGTCGGAGCGCTGCTGCTGGCGATCCTGCTGCTCCTGCTCATCGTCAGCGTCAGCCAACGCCGCAGCAAGGAGAAGGCGAAAGCCACCTCTGAGCCGGGTGCCCCGCCGCCGCCCACTTCCACCGCACCTTCGCCGCCCGCCCCCGGGGCTCCGCCGTCGGCCGCGCAGGCCCAGACCGGAAGCTTCTCCCCGCCTCCTCCCGCGACCGCACCAACCGCCGAAATGGCGGCGGTCCCGCCGGCACCCGCACAGGCGGCTCCAAGCGCCGTGCCGCCCGCCGTGCCGCCGCCACCCCCGCCGGGTCAGCCGGAGAACCCCAAGGACCGGCGGCGCCGGGTTCGCGAGGAACAGCGGGCGAAGCGGAACGAACAGCGCCAGAAACGCCGCGAGGAGATCAAACGTCGCCGCGAAGAGCGCGCCGCCAAGCGTGGCCGGGGTGGGGAGCAGCCCGCCGCGCCGCCGCCGGCCGGCGGCGTCCCCCCGGTACCCGGTCAGCCCGGGGTTGCGCCCCCGGTCCCAGAGCCGGAGCTGAAGCAGAAGAGCTTCTTCGGGATCAAGTACGGCGGCGGCAAGCAGAAGCGCGAGGCGGCGATGGCAGAGCAGCGGCTCGCCGCCGCTCGGGCGGCTCGCGAGCGAGAACTGGCCCAGGCGGGAGCTCCGCCGTTGCCCGGTCAGCCGGCAGCGCCGGCTCAGCCGCTGCCGCCGGGTGTGGCGGCTCCACCGGCACAGCAACCGTTGCCTCCGATGCCGGAGATGCCGCCCCCGGTCGGGCCGGCCGTTACCCCGGCGCCGACCGAGTACGACGCGGCCGCAGCCGAGCAGCGGGTGCGTGAGAAGGTCGAGGAGGTGCGCCGCGAGGAGCAGCGGATCCGCGCCGAGGCCGAGCGGCTGCAGCGTGAGGGTCAGCCCCAGCCGCCGGTTCCGCCTGCACCCCCGCCAACGCAGCCGGCCGCGCCCCTGGCTTCGATCCCAGACCTGCGCAGCGCCGAGCAGAGGCTGCAGGAAGAACGCGAAGCACAGGAGCGCTCGATGGCGGAGGCCGAGGAGCGCCTGCGCCAGGTTGAGGAGCGGACCAAAGCGGCCGAACAGCGCGCCGCCGAGGCCAAACGTTTGGAGGGGCTGAGAGCGGAAGAGGAAGAGCGCCAGCGGCGCCTGCGCGAGATGCAGCAGAACGTCGCCGAAGCCGAAGAGCGCGCCCGTGAAGCGGAGCGCCATGCGATCGAAGCGGAGCAGGCAGTCGTCCGCTCGGTCCAGGCGCCGGTGCAGCCCGGGTTCGAGCCACAGCCCCCTGCTCCAGAATCGGCCGTGTCGACCCCGCCCCCTCCTCCGGCTCCCGATCCCGATCCCAATCCCAATCCCAATCCCGCTCCGCCGACGCCCGCGCCGGGCCCACTGCCGGTACCCCAGCCGCCTCCGGCCCCAACGCCGCAGCCGCCGATGCCGGAGCCGCCGACGCCCGCTCCGCCCCCCGCCCCCGAGCCGCCGGCGCCGTCTCCCTTCCCGCCCCCGCCCCCCGAGCCACCAGCTCCAGCTGCCGTTAACGCACCCGGCCCCGCCGATATCGGGGCCGCGATCGACCTCAACGCGGTCACCTTCGAGCAGCTGCGCGAGCAGAACCTCTCGGTCACCCAGGCCACCAGGCTGCTCGCCCACCGCGAGCGCCTCGGCGGCTTCCGCTCGGTCGACGACCTCGACCAGGTCGCCGGCTTCCCGCAAGATCTGCTCGCGGATCTGAAGTCGCGCTCGCGGATCTAACGCCCCGTGGTTCCTTAGTTACTGACGGCGTTACAAAGGAACCGCGGCTTGGCTAGAGCCCGTACTCCTCCAATAGCTTCAGCCAGACCTCGCTGCGGCTGGGGTAGGGGGCGACGGCGTGGCGCAGGCGGCTGAGCGGGACCTCGCCGACGATGGCGACCGTGGCGGCCTGGAGGAAGTCGGCGGTGTCGAAGCCGGTGAAGGTTGCGCCGACGATCGTCCCCCGCGCCTCGTCGACGACGATCCGCGAGGTGCCGCCGGTGCCCCTGCCCTGGAAGCTGGCGCCGGCGGTGCCGTCGGTGGCCACGTCCACCGCGCGGGCGTCGATCCCCGCTTCACGGGCCTGCTCCAAGGTCTTGCCGGCGGCCGCCACCTGCGGGTCGGTGAAGGTGACGCGCGGCGAGCCGAGCCCTTCGGCCACCGCCTCGACCTCACGGCCAAGCAGGTTCTCGGCGGCGACCCAGGCCTGGTACTTGCCGATGTGGGTGAATAGCGCACGGCCGTTGACGTCGCCGATCGCATAGAGCCAGTTCCGGCCACCGACCCTGAGCCGGTCGTCGGTCTCGAGAAAGCCGTGCTCGCCGGGCTCGACCCCGGCCGAGTCAAGCCCGAGCCCGTTGCTGTGGGGTACCCGCCCGACCGCGACCAGGATCTCCGTGCCCTTGACCCGGCTGCCGTCGCTGAGGCTGGCGATGATCCCGACAGCGCCGGCCTCGATCCTCTCTGCTTTAACCCCGGTGCGGACGTCGACGCCGAAGGCGTCCCGCAGGGAATTCGCGACCTGCTCGCCGGCGAACGACTCCTCCCGCCCGAGCAACCTCCCGTTGCCCTCGACCAGCGCCACCCTGGTCCCCAGCGTCGACCAGGCCTGGGAGAGCTCGCAGCCAACCGGTCCGCCGCCGAGCACGATCATGCTCTCGGGGGCTCGCTTGGCGGTCGTTCCCTGGCGGTTGTTCCAGGCCTCGACCGTGTCGAGCCCCTCGATCGGCGGCATCGCGGCGCCGCTGCCGGTGGCGACGACCACCGCGGCACGGGCGGTCAGCGCGTCCTCGTCGACGACGACGCGCCGCTCGCCGTCGAAGCGGGCGTCACCGCGGTAGAGGTCGATGCCCCGTTCCTCGAGCCAGGGCAGCTGTCCGGAGTCGTCGAGGTCGTGGATCACCTCGTCGCGGCGGTCGAGCACCGCCTGTGGGTCGAGCTCGCCGCTCACCGCCTCGGCCACGCCGGGGACGCGCCGTGCCTCGGCCAGCAGGTCGCCAGGTCGCAACAGCGCCTTCGAGGGCATGCAGGCGTAGTAGGAGCATTCGCCGCCGATCAGGTGCCGCTCGACGATCGCGACCTTCATGCCGCCGTCGGCGAGGCGCCCGGCGCAGACCTCTCCCGAGGGGCCGGCCCCGAGCACGATCGCGTCGTAGGCCCTCTCGTTCACACGGCCACCATCCCCGACACCGTACAATTCCAAGCACATAGCACGGGGGCGACAGGCTTCGACGTGGTCGACTCGTGCGAACGGTTGCAGGCCGAGGTTGCCGGAGGCCTCGTTAAACACCGGCACCAACCAATACGTGCGGACCATGAGTTCGCCCTCGCCGCTTAGCTAGAAACTAAGCGCTGTGAGAGTCGGTCCTCCCTCGCCCGCAGGGAGGGGAGCCGGCTTCAGAAAGCGGGCTCACCCAGGCGGATCGCCCCGTCCTCCCGGGGAAACCTTCAGAGGGCTGTGTCTCCCGCAGTGCCCGCCGGCGCGGACCCCGGGAGACGAGAACCAAGCGCCGGCTAAGCCTGTAGACGCCTTCGCACCGCGGCCGCGGATCCGAGTTCGAATCTCGGCGCCTCCACTAGAAGATCAAAGGTCGAACCCTCGCCGGGGTTTGAACCTTGCCCTCCCACTCCATGTATGGCTGCTTGCTTCGCGTCAGGACGGGTCCGAGATCCAGTGCAAACCAACGCCAAGATGGTCGCCCAGGCGCTCGAGGTGCTGGTCGAAGTGCAGGATGTCGATGCCTGCGTTCTGAGCGGCGGCGGCTACTGCCAGGTCGGTGAGGGGGAAGCGATGGGCGCCGTGGGAGCCGGCGGCTGCCAACTCGCGCATCGTGGTCAGGACCGCGCGCTGCGCGCTGCGATCCACCGGAACCTCCCGCAGGCTCTCCAGGGTTCGCTCAACCGCGGCGATCCCGTCTGACCCCCTCGCGTCGACCATCAACTCATAACGCACAGGCCAGCACCAGCGGATGTCGCCGCGCTCGATCGCGCCAAGCAGCAGATCGCGAGCCCCGCTGTCCCGGCGAGCCTGCATCCAGGCAGAGGTATCTGCCAGCACCGGGCCGGAACCGTCCCAGAGCCGTACGGACATCAAGCCGAGGGCGGCGCGTTGAGGCGATCGACCGCGGCGAGGTCAAGATCGAACTGCTCGGAGTCCATCGCCTCGAACAGGGCCTCGGCGGCGCCACGCCGGTTGCGACCCGCCTCCAGCTCAGCCTCCGCCCCCTCGACGGCGAGGCGGCGCAGCAGCGTCGCGTCGGCCTCACGGGTGCCGGTGGCGGCGCGAACTCGCGCCAGCGCCTCCCCTAGTTCGGGATCAGCGGTGACGGCGATTCTCGGGTGCTTGGAGGGCATCGCAAGGACAGTGTAGCTCGTCGGAGTTACTCCAAGCGGTGGCGATGATGAGGGCTGCTTTGTAGCCGGCGCTTTCGTGCGCGCCCTTGTCGTAGATGGCGGCGCGTCCGGCCCCTCGGCGAGCGCTGCCCGCCAGGCCGAGCCGAACGGCTGAAACCGCGCCTGCCCTTCGTCAGCTTTCCGCGCCGGCCACCGCGCGCTGAAGCTGGGACTTGCTCATCTTCGAACGACCTTCGATGCCGAGCTTCTTGGCGTCGTTGTAGAGCTGTTCGCGAGTACGGCCACCGGGTCCGCTGCCCGAGCGCTTGCCACCGCGCCTGCTGGCCGAGCTGCCGCGCTTTGAGCTGCGCGAGGAAGTTTTCGATTCTCCGGACCTTGCCTTTTCCTTGTTGACGGCGCGCGCCGCGATCTCCTCGGCCCGGCTCTCCGATCGGCCGGCGTCCTTCTCGCTCTTCCTGATGTGCTCGTATTGACGTGCCCGTCTGGTGCCTTTTTTCACTCCACGCGGGGGCATGGGCTAGCTCCTTTCTTCGGCTAGCCCATTACCCGACGCGGCACCGGGCTAAGCGTGGCCGAGGTCGCCCCGGCAGAACCCGGTGAAACGGTCGCTTTGGGCCGATGCCCCCCTTCCAGGTTGTCGGCGCGGATCTACTGCTCACACCCTCTGATCGAGTCCGCGCCGGCACCGCCACGGCAGCGGTCGAAGCCGGACCCCCCGCGCAGGTGGTCGGCACCACGGTTGCCCTTGAGCACGTCGTTACCACCATTGCCCCTCAGCACATCGGGGCCGCCGCGGCCGAGGAGGCGGTCCTTGCCCGCTCCACCGAAAACGCGGTCAGCTGCAGAGCCGCCGCCGATGTGGTCGTCGCCGCTTCCCGCGCAGACCAGGTCTCGGCCAGCCAGCGAAGCGATCGTGTCGTTGCCGCTGAAAGTGGCGATGACGTCACGGCCGCTGGTGCCGGCGATGCTGTCGTCGCCCGCCGTTCCGGTCATCGTGGCGAGGACGCCACGACACGTCGCCGGGGGGCCGATGACGCTGGTCGTCGCGGTGGCCTTGTTGTTGGATGCGACCGGGTCCTTCTGGTCCCCTTTCACGGAGGCGGTGTTGCTGATCGTCCCGATCTGGCGAGGGACGATGGAGATCGTCACCGTCGGCGGGCTGCCGTAGTTGATCGTCGGCGCATTGAGCCCGCCTAGAACACAGGTGATTTTCTTCCCTTTGCGCGCACACTGGCCCGAGCTGGCGGTGGCGGAGACAAAGTCAACGCCTTTCGGGACTTGATCGGTGACGGTTACGCCGGTCGCCGGGTCTGGCCCGAGGTTTTGCACTTGGATCGTGTAGGTGAGGGTCGATCCAACATTGACCGGATCGGGGCTGTCGGCCTTGGTGATTCCCAGGTCAGTTGAGCCCGAGGGCGCCGCCGCGCCCACGCCAGCAAAGACGAGGGCAGGCACCACCGCGAGAAGCCCTGCGTAACGCGCCCATCGCTTCGAGCGCAGAGGGTCGAGGTTTGGGCGCTGCATGGGTTTCTCCTCTCCTTCGTGTTCAGGCCTGAAACGCAGGTCGGCCGCCCCCGTCAGGCTCTATCCACAGGGCCTGGCCCATCGACCAAGGGTAGGCGTTGCGCGCCAGATCGTTCCAACCCTCGAGCAATCCGATCCAGGGTTTCTCTGAAGGTGCTGCGGGTACTCCGCAATCGGGTTAACGGAAATATTCCAATTCCAAAGCGAGAGCCGCGGAACCGAAGAAGTGGAGAGGGAGAACTTCATGGTTGGAGCGATAGTCGGTCTCTTGATCATCGTTGCGATTGTGCTCGTCCTGCTCAAGGTCGCGGTAGCCGGAGGAATCCTCGGCTTGATCGCGATCATCCTCTTGATTCTGCTCTTGCTGGGGAGGATCTAGTGACCATCGGTGGGTCCATATTCCTGATTTCAGTCGGGGCGATCCTCTACTTCGCCACCAACCTGCGCGTGGCCCACGTCAGCATCGACACCGTCGGCCTGATCCTGATGATCGCCGGAGCCGCGGGGCTGGTGCTGGGCCTGTTCCAACAGGCAATGTGGTCGAGGCGCTCGCGGCGTGACGTCGTTGTCGAAGAACGTCGCGACCCCCGCGATCCGCCGGCCTACTAGAGGAGTCAAAAGCGTCGACACGCTGCTCATCGTCATCGTCCTGGTCGCCGTGCTCGTCCTGTTTGAGCTGGACTTTGAGATGCTGCCATATTGACAACATAGGGGAGGGATTCTCGTATGAGGCGCAGCCTTTCAGGACGATTCGCATCATGGGTGGGGGTACTCGCCATTGCTCTCGCGGCAGCCTCGATGGCCCCACCGGCTGCAGGAGTAGCAGCCGGTGCGAACACCGGGGAATGCAATCAAGGCACGGCCGACGTTCTCCTGCGGGAAAATCCCGACATCGACCACGCCGGGCCGCCGTTCGTGGTGGGTCAGGTGCTGTGTGGAGAATTCCTCGGTCCGGGGAGTCAGGCGATGGTGATGGCGTTCTCGCCGCCCACCTGCGGGGGTTTCTTTGGTTGGGCCGTGTTCAGTCGTCAGGGAGACGGCACCTGGCAGCTCGTCTGGGTGTATCGAAACGGCCAAACGAGCCTCGTCGCCGTCGGCTCCGATCTCGAAGAAACGAACAACATCCTCGGTCCCGGTGACGTTCGCTGCGCGGGAGTCAAGACCACCAAAACGCGTCTCTGGCACTGGGACGGCCAGAAGTTCGTCGCCGGTCCCTGGACGGTGCACCTCAAAAGCGGCCTCGCGGCCTTCTTGGCGGATGGCCCGGGGTTCGCCCTGCCCTGCACGATCGCTGACGCGCCCGGGGATAGATTCAACGGCGCATCCTGCGCGAGCGGCAAGCTGGTGGGGAAGCGCATCTACGTGCAGAAGGCGAATCTGCGACCCAGCGGACGGGTGATCACCTGCAAGAAGTACGGCGTGAGGAGCTGCGGCGGCGCCCCCTGCGGCTGTTACGAGGACTACATCAAGGTCCTCCCCGGCGAACTGGTCGCCGCCGGGCGCTTCACCTGTCGCGTGCTGCGCAGCGGCGTGAGCTGCACCGCCGCAACCGGCAGCGGCTTCTTCATGAACGAGAACAAGGTCACGCGCCTGGGCTAGGGAGGGACTGGCGAACCAGCCCCCTAGCTGGCTTGGGCGGTGAGCCAGGCCAGCACCTCGGCGGCGTCGCGGTCGGGTGGGAAGACGGGGTAGAAGGCCTTGACGATCGTGCCGGCCTCGGCGACGAAGGTCAGCCGCCGGTAGAGGGTCGTGCCGCCGGCCTCGAAGGTGGGCAGGCCAAGCTCGGCGGCGAGGCGGCGGCCGCCGTCGCTGAGGAGGGGGAAGGGGATGTGCTCGCGGGCGCCGAACT
This sequence comes from uncultured Actinomycetes bacterium, assembly GCA_963699125.1. GTDB lineage: Bacteria > Actinomycetota > Thermoleophilia > Solirubrobacterales > 70-9 > VAYN01. Next base: position 1,186,264 of record OY969417.1, on the reverse strand, counting down.
CGGCCTGTTCGGCGGCGGACTGGGCGCTGATCCCGACGACGGAGGCGCCGAGACGGTCGAACTCCGCCAGGCTGTCGCGGTAGGCGCAGCTCTGCGGCGTGCAGCCGCGGGCGCCGGGGATGTCGTTCCAGCCGGAAGGCGACGGCTGGCCGGGCGTCCCGGTCCGCGGGTATACGTAGGCGACCAGGCGCCCGGTTGCGAGCTCAGCCAGGTCCGTGGTGTCGCCGCTGGTCGACGGCAACCCCAGCGAAGGCACCGTGAGGCCCGCCAGGTGGTCGGCCGCGCCGTCGTCCTCTGGAACGGGCAGCCCTAGTGGCAGCGAGCTGAAGTCGGTGTCCATCGCTTCCCGGATCGTCGCAGGCGGAGCCGGATGTGGTCGACCTTTATCCCGCTATGCGGGGGAAATGACGACCACACCGTCATAGGCTTGTGACATGGACTTCTACGTGGCCTTCCTGCGGGGGATGAACCTCGGCGGGCGGCGGATCAAGAACGAGGAGCTGCGGGCGGAGTTCGAGGCGCTCGGCTTCGCCGAGGTGGCGACTTTTCGCGCCAGCGGCAACGTGATCTTCGGCACGGATGGCGGTGGGGGGGAGGACGAGCTGACGAGGACGATCGAAGCGGGCCTGGGCGAGGCGCTCGGGTACGAGGTGCCGGTGTTCCTTCGCAGCTGCGCCGAGGTGGCGGCGATCTCAGCCCGGGAACCCTTCGACCCGAAACTGGTCGAGGCCTCCCAGGGCAAGCTGCAGGTCTCGCTGCTGGCAGAGAAGCCGCCGGCCAAGGACCGCAGGGTGGTGCTGGCCCTCGCCAGCAACGAGGACCACCTCGCGATCGAGGGCCGCGAGCTGTTCTGGCTTCCCAGCGGCGGCATAATGGATTCCAAGCTCGACCTGAAAGCGATCGAGGCGATCCTCGGCCGCGACACCAGGCGCACCAAGGGCACGATCGACCAGATCGCCGTCGGGCACTGCGCGGCTTAAAGGCTCCCTTGCTATCGGCGGCCGAGACGGTCGCCCGCCCAGCTGTTCAGCGCAGCGATGATCGCGGCGGTCGCATAGGTAACGGGGACGAGCATCTTCGGCGGCGCGCCGAATCCGATGATCGCGATACCAGTCGCTATCGCAACGGTGGTGCTGAAGGCAAGCAGCGTCCAGGGAAGTCGGAGCAGTCTGGCCATCAGGTCCACCCTTCGATGATAAGGATCAGAATGGCGAGCGGAAAGCCGGCGATGAATCCCGCGCCGAGACCTTCATTGATCCGCTGTCCAGTTACCTCGGGCGGGTCGTCTCCCGTCAGTGCCCTGGCTGCGTAGTAGCCGCTCGTGTACGCCATCGCGCCACCCAGGATCGAAACCGCAGTGATGGCGGACTGCACCAACTCGCTGAATTCCGCGGTCTCAATTCCCATTTGGCCGCCAACGCTAGTCCCTGGCTCAGCGCGTCATACCCGCGCACCGTCAAAACTTAGTCACGAGAGGGTGCTGGAATCCGCCCGGGGCAGCGCTGCCAGCTCGATGTCGCGGCTGACGGCGCCGATCTCGTCGGGGAGCTCGGCGAGCTGGACGTTGGCGACGAACTCGAGGCGCTGGCCGAGTGGGCGGAAGAAGTTGTCGTAGTGGGTGGGGACCACCGCGCGGGGGTTGAGGCGGGGGAGGATTCGCTGCCAGTAGTCCTCGGTGAAGCTGCGGCCGGCGACGCCGGCGAGGAAGACGTCGACATCGCGCTCGCGGACCGCCTCGTCGACCAAGTTGGCGCTGCCCTGGTGGTAGAAGCGCAGGCCGGCCACCGCGATCGAGATCCCCCAGACCTGCCCGCAGCGGTAGGCGCCGGGTGAGAGCGCGTCGAGGTGCTCGCAGCTCAATTCGCCGTCGTAGGGGACGGCGAGCCCGAGCAGCAGCTTCGAGTGGACGCTGGGGGTGAAGCTGACCTCGAACGGCCCCAGCTCGTAGGTGCGATAGGGCTCGACCTCGACCGCCCGCTCGGCGAGTCCGTGCAGCGCCATCAGGTTGAGGAGTGAACGCGAGCCGTAGGCGTCGCAGCCGAAGCGCCTCGCGATCGCCGGCGCGTCGACCGCGTGGTCGAAGTGGGTGTGGCCGACGAGGACGCCGACCGTCTCACCGGGGGCATCGGCGAAGCGATCCAGCGCCGCCGGGTCGGGCAACGCCGTCCGCCGCAGCACCAGGTCGCGGAAGGGGAAGCGGGAAAGATAGGGATCGATGAACAGCGTCTGACCCTCGTAGGTGAGCCGGTAGCCGGAGACCCCCAGCCACTCGACCTCGAGCCCGGCCGGCAGCTCCAGCGGTCGCGCCTCCAGCTCCGACAGCGCCTGCGTGTCGGCGCGCTCGGAGGAGCGCCGCGTCGCCCGCGCCTTCGCCAGCTCACCCAGGTGTCGCAGCGGGCCCGGCACGGTCGCCGCTCAGGCCGCGGCCGCGGTGGCCGACAGCTCGGGCGGGGTCGAGAGCGTCTGGAAGACGACGCAGTAGCGCTCGGTCAGCTTCAGCAGCGTCTCGATCTGCTCGGAGTCGGCGTCGGTGTCCAGCTCGAAGGAGAGGCGGATCGCCGAGAAGCCGACCGGGGCGTCGCGATCGACCGCCAGCGTGCCGCGGAAGTCGAGGTCGCCCTCGGCCCGTACCCGACCCGAATCGACCGGCACCCCGAGCGAGGTGGCGACCGCGCGCAGGGTGACGCCGGCGCAGGCGACCAGCGCCTCCAGCAGCATGTCGCCCGAGCAGAGCAGCGTGCCGTCGCCGCCGGAGGCGGGATGCAGCCCCGCCGCGGCGATCGCCCTGCCGGTATCGACCGAGCAGGTGACGCCCTCGCCGAGCGCCCCCGACGCCTCGAGGGTGATCATCGCGCTCTGCGGCGATTGCTCGTACCTCTCCTTCAGCGGCGCCTGGATCGCCCGCAGCTGATCGCGTTCCATGCCTGGAGGTTACGCTCGATGCAGTCGCGAAGCTCACCGCGACACCGACCATGGCGATCGCTACCGCAACCTCACTCGACGTCCACGTGGGCGGCATGCTGCTGTTCGCCGACGTCTCCTTCAAGCTCGAGCCGCGCGAGCGGATGACCCTTTCCGGCCGCAACGGCGCCGGCAAGTCGACGCTGCTGCGCGTGCTTGCCGGCGAACTCGCGCCGGACGCTGGCTCTGTCACCTTGCAGCGCGGGGCGCGGGTGGCCCTGCACGACCAGCGCCCGCCGCGCGAATCGAGCGCGACACTCGGCGAGTACGTCTTCTCCGGCCGCACCGACATGCTGGAGGCCGAGGCGGAGCTGGAGCGGCTGGAGGGGGAGATGTCGGGCGGCGCCGACGAGGCGACGATGGCCGCCTACGCAAAGGCCCAGCAACGGCTCGAAGCCGGTGGCGGCTACCGCTGGCGCGACGAGGTGCTGAGCGTTCTGCGTGGGCTCGGCTTCGACCCCGAGCAGGCCGAGCGCCCGCTCTCGACCTTCTCCGGCGGCGAGCTGACCCGCGCCTCGCTGGCGCGGGCGCTGGCCACCAGGCCCGACCTGTTGCTGCTCGACGAGCCCACCAACCATCTCGACATCCCCTCGCTGGAGTGGCTCGAGGCATACCTGGTCGAGCTCGACGCCGCCGTCGTTCTCGTCGCCCACGACCGTTGGTTCCTCGAGGCCGTCGGCACCTCGGTGCTGGAGCTGGAGGCTCAGCGCGCCCGCTTCTTCGCCGGGCCCTGGCACGCTTGGCGCCAGGAGCAGGCGGTGCGCCAGATCGCGCTCGGCAAGGCGATCGAGCGCCAGCAGGCCGAGATCGCGCGGATGGAACGTTTCGTCGAGCGCTTCCGCTACAAGGCGACGAAGGCGCGGCAGGCGCAGTCGCGGGTGAAGCAGATCGAGAAGCGCAAGCGCGAGGGCCCGGTCGCCGAACGCCGCGACACCCGCTACCTGCGCTTCTCCTTCAAGCCTCCCCAGCGACCTGGCCGGGTCGTGCTGAAGGCGGTCGACGCCGCGATCGAGGTGCCGGGGCGCACCCTGCTCTCCGGTGCCGGCCTCGAGGTTGACCGGGGCGAGCACGTCGTCCTGGTCGGCGCCAACGGCAGCGGTAAGACGACCCTGATCGAGACCCTTGCCGGCCGCCGCCCCGCCGCCTCCGGCATCGTCCGCACGGGGCACAACGTCAAGCTCGGCTACCTCTCCCAGCACGCCGAGACGGCGGCGGGGGAGGGCACCGTGCTCGACGCGGCGCAGCGGCAGACCGGCCTGACCGACCGCAAAGCGCGGGCGCTGCTGGGCGGCTTCCTCTTCTCCGGCACCGACGCCGAGAAGCAGCTGAGCGACATCTCCGGCGGCGAGCAGCGCCGGCTCTCGCTGGCGATCCTGGTCGCCTCCGGAGCGAACGTGCTGCTGCTCGACGAGCCCACGAACCACCTCGACATCGAGAGCCGCGAGGCGCTGGAGGACGCGCTGACCGAGTTCGAGGGAACGGTGGTGCTGATCTCGCACGACCGCGCCCTGCTAGAGGCGGTCGGCAGCCGCACCCTCGTTTGCGAAGACGGCGAGCTGCAAAGCCACCCCTGTGGCTGGGCGGAGTACCAGCGCCGGCGCGACGAGCGCGAAGCGGACGCCGCCGCCAAGCCCGCCGCCGCCTCGGGCGGTCGCAGGTACAGCGCGACCAAGCCTGCCCAGAGAGCGGCGAAGAAGGCGGCCCGGCTGGAGCAGCGGATCGAGCGCGCCGAGGCGGAGCTGAGAGAGGTCGAGGAGGAGCTATCCGACCCCGCCGCCTGGTCGAGCCCGGGTCGTGTCGAGCGGGCCGAAGAGCGCCACCAGGCCGCCAAGCAGACGGTCGAGGAGCTGCTGGCCCAGTGGGAGGAAGCGCAGGCGACAGCCGAGTCCGAGCCCGCCGCCGGTTAGGGACCGGCGAGCCCGCATCCGACATTGACCCCACCCCGCTGGGGTCAATGTCGGCTACGCGCTCCCGACGTGCCTGAGCATGACTCGGGCGCCCTGCGCTGGGACCAGGGTGATGTTGCGGATCTTGACCCGCTCCGGCCGGGGGTCGGCGGCGCGCAGGTCGGCGCGCTCGAGGAACTCGCGCAGGATCGTCCGCATCTCGTATTCGGCGAAGGCGGCGCCGATGCAGCGGCGCACGCCGCCACCGAAGGGGATCCAGGCGTAGTTGTCGGCCTTGCCATCGAGGAAGCGCTCGGGTCGGAACTCCTGTGGCTCGGGGAAGATGTCCTCGCGGTAGTGGAGGGCCGCGATCGCGGCGAGGACGAAGGTCCCGGCCTCCAGCTCGTAACCCCCGATCGTCACCGGGGAGGTCAGCTTGCGGCCGACGTCGATGATCACCGGGCGCGAGCGCAGCGTCTCTTTGACGGTCGCGGCCAGATAGTCCTCCTCACCGGCGGCGAGCGACTCCCGCAGTTTCGCCACTACGCCCGGGTTGCGGGTCAGACGCTCGACCGCCCAGGCGAGCCCCGTCGCCGTCGTCTCATGGCCGGCGCCAAGCACCGTGACCATCTCGTCGCGCAGTTCTCGGTCGTTCATCGGGGCGCCCTCCTCGTCGCGGGCTCCGAGCAGCAGCGAGAGGACGTCGTCGCGCTCCTCGTGCCCCGGTTCGGCGCGCCGCAGCGCGATCTCCTCGTAGATGAAGGCGTCGAGCGCCTGACGCGAACGGATGAACCGGCGCCAGGGGCTGAGCGGGCCGAGGTTGCGGCGGAGGGGAGGGAAGGAGCTGATCACGCCGACCCGCCGCGCGAAGTCGTCGATCAGCCGCTCGAAGCGGGCGAGCCGGTCCTCATCGTGAACGCCGAAGACGGCGCGCATGATCACCGCCAGGGTGATTCGCTGGGTGTGGGGGCGCATCGCGAACGGTTCGCCGACCGGCCAGCTCTCCATCTCGCGGCGGGTGATCTCGGTAATCAGCTCGCCGTAGCGCTGTACCCGCTCACCGTGGAAGGGCGGCAGCAGCAGCTTGCGCTGGCGCATGTGCGGCGCCTCGTCGAGGGTCAGGACCGAGTTCGGTCCCACCGCCGGCTCGAGCACGGTCGCGTTCGCCTCGCCGGCGTGGAAGACCGACGGCGAGCCGGTGAAGACCGCTTTCACCAGGTCGGGGCGGGCGACGTAGACGATGCGGCCGAAGTAGGGGAAGCGGACGCTGAAGATGTCGCCGTAGCGGCGCTGGTGGGCGGAGAGGAAGCCGAGCGGATCGCGCCCGTAGTTGAGCAGCTGTGCGATCGCCGGGGTTCGCGGGCCCGGAGGCAGCGCCGCCTGGCTGCCGAGCGGAGGGTGGGGAAGGGTCGCCTGCTCCATCGACGGGACCTTACGGCATCGACTGGCTGTCCAGCCAGTCTGAGCGTCGATTAGAACACGATCGTCCGCTCGCCGTCGAGCAGCACCCGGTCGTCGAGGTGGGCCATCACCGCGCGGGCGAGCACCAATCGCTCGATGTCGCGCCCGATCCGGACCAGGTCCTCGACCTCGTCGCTGTGGCTGACCCGGGTCACGTCCTGGTCGATGATCGGGCCGGCGTCGAGATCGGCGGTGACGTAGTGGGCGGTGGCGCCGATCAGCTTGACGCCGCGCTCGTGCGCCTTGCGGTAGGGGTCGGCGCCGACGAAGGCGGGCAGGAAGCTGTGGTGGATGTTGATCGCCGGCGCGCCGACCGCCTCGAGGAAGCCGGGGGAGAGGATCTGCATGTAGCGGGCGAGGACGAGCAGGTCGACCTCGCCGATCAGCTCCAGCGCCTCGCGCTCGGCCGCCTCCCGCGAGTCGGTGTCGACCGGCACGTGGTGGTAGGGGAGGCCGACCGATTCCACCTGCCCGGCGTGGTCGGGGTGGTTTGAGAGGACGCCGACCAGCTCGCCCCCCAGCTCGCCACTGCGCCAGCGCCAGAGCAGGTCGGAGAGGCAGTGGTCTTCGCGCGAGACCATGATCGCGACCCGCTTGCGCTGGCTCGATTCGGCGAAGCGACACTCCATCTCGCAGGGCCCGGCCACCTCCTCCTCGAAGCGTCGCTGCAGCTCCTCCCGCTCCGTTGCGGGGACCGGGTCGAAGACCATCCGCATGAAGAAGCGGCCCTCTGCGGTCGAGTGCTGGTCGGCGTCGACGATGTTGAGGCCCGCGTCGGCGAGGAAGCCGCTGACCCTGGCGATCAGCCCCTGTCGGTCCGGGCAGGCGAGCAGCAACCGCGTTGTCGAGTGCTCGGCGATCCGCGGATCATGCCAGCGCGTGGTTCCTTTGGCACGGTATGCGTGCCAAAGGAACCACGGACGGGGGTGAGCGCACGATTCAGCAGGGGGGCCACCGCCGGCACCCCGTTCGTGCCTGTATTCGTGCTGATAGCCACTTGAACTGCCGGCTATGTGATCAGGGTCACTCACCGGGAGCCGTGGGACAGCAACCGTCCCGCGCTTGCTCACAAAACGCACATATATCTCTGCCCTGCTCCTCGCCCTCGCCCTGCCGGCGACCGCGATCGCGGCGACTGGCGGATCGGACGACGATCCAACTGCGGCTGGTGTCTCCCACGCCAAGGAGCTCCACATCCCGCTGCTGCAGCGGCCGATCGATCGCTTTCAGCACCTGATCGCCACCGTCACCAAGCAGATCCGGGCCGAACACCGCGCCGCCCTACGTAAGCAGCGCCGCGAACTGTTCGCGACTCTCCCCGCCGGCGTCACCATGGCGACCCTCGAATCGATCGCCTCCTGCGAGTCCGGCGGCGACCCCACCGCCGTATCCTCCGACGGCAGCTACCGCGGCAAATATCAGTTCGACTTCGGCACCTGGGAATCCGTAGGCGGCTCCGGCGACCCCGCCGCAGCCCCCGAGGCCGAGCAGGACTACCGCGCCGCCCTGCTCTACTCCCAGTCCGGCTCCAGCCCCTGGCCCGTCTGCGGCTGACGCTGACGAAGGGGTCGGGTGCCCCTCCCCGGAGGCTCCCGTACCAACGATTGAACCCTTGCGAGCGACCCAGCTGCGCGACGGCCTCCGGGGAGGGGCACCCGACCCCTTCCCTACGATGGCCGCGATGACCGAGCCAGTCCCGGCGCCTGATCCCGGTGGGCCCAGCCGTAAGCCGCCAAAGGAGGCGATAGCTGAGGCGAAGGTAAGGGCGCCGACGCGGGGCAACCGCAAGCTGGAGGGATTCCTCGAGGCGGTCAACGGCGACGAGCAGGTGCGGGCCTGGTGGTATATGGCCCAGGTGCAGGCGGAGCGGCTGGGGATGTCGGACCACTCCTGGGTCCACATGCAGATCGTGCTCAACATCGCCCTGCGGTTGCTGCGCCTGTTGGTCAAGGCGGGAGTCGAGCCGGCGATGGTCAGCGACCACGGGATGCGAGATCGCGACGCCGAGGTCGTCGTCGCCGGCGGCGCCCTGCTGCACGACGTCGGCATGTCGATCCATCGCGCCGACCACGAGGCCTACTCGCTGTTCCTGGCCAGCGGTGCCCTCGACCGTCTGCTGGCAGGTTCCTACCGGGAGCCCGAGCGGACCGTCGCCGCCGCCGAGATCCTGCACGCGATCATCGGCCACCGCCGCCGCGGCGCTCCCTACACGGTCGAGGCCGGGATCGTCCGCGTCGCCGACGCGCTTGACATGGCGCAGGGCCGCAGCCGCATCCCGCTCGAGGCGGGGCAGGAGGGGATCCACTCGATCTCCGCCGCGGCGATCGACGAGGTGCGGATCGAGGCGGGGGAGGAGCGGCCGGTGCGGATCGAGATCGAGCTCAACAACTCGGCCGGGATCTTCCAGGTCGACGATCTGCTGGCGACCAAGATCCGCGGCACCCCGCTGGAGGGCCGGGTCGAAGTGGTGGCAAAGATCGAGGGCGAGACCGAGAAACGCCTTCTGAGCGGTTTCCGACTGTCCTAGCCTAGGCGTGCAAATCGCTGCGGCGCTGTTCCTTGCGCCTCTCGAGTCGTCCCTGGATCAGCGACATCACGATCGGCAGGGCGGCGAAGAAGGCGATCACGCCGAAGCAGAAGAAGGTGACCGTCTTGTCGGTGGTCGGCCCGGCGAGGCCGACCCCGTTCTCGGCCATCGCCGCCGGGGCGAGGACGAGCATCGTGGTCAGGGTCGAGGCGAGGATCGCCGCGGTGCGCTTCACGGGTGGCAATCTAGCGCACCCGAGCGGCGTCGTAGGATGCCCCGCCATGTCGAACTTCGAGGCCATCGTCCTCGGTCTCGTGCAGGGGCTGACCGAGTTCCTGCCGATCTCCTCTAGCGGGCATTTGCGCATTGTGCCCGCGCTGCTGGGCTGGCCCGATCCCGGCGCCGGGTTCACCGCCGTGATCCAGCTCGGGACCATGGCGGCCGTCCTGATCTACTTCCGCGCCGACCTCTGGCGCATCGCCGTCGCCTGGCTGCGCGAGCTGCGGGTGCCGATCCGCCAGGCCAGTCAGGAGGCGCGGCTGGGCTGGTTCATCGTCCTCGGCACGATCCCGATCTCGATCTTCGGCTTCGTCTTCAAGGACCAGATCGAGTCCGGCGCCCGCAGCCTCTACCTGATCGGTTCGGCGCTGATCCTCTTCTCCTTCGTGATGGTCCTGGCCGAGCGGGTCGGCACCCGGCGGCGAGACCTGAGCGAGATGAACGGCCGCGACGGGCTGTTCGTCGGCATGGCGCAGGCGCTGGCCCTGATTCCCGGCGTCTCGCGCTCAGGAGCGACGATCTCCGCCGGGCTGTTTCGGGGCTTCGACCGCATCGCGGCCGCCCGCTACTCGTTCCTCCTATCGGTGCCGGCTGTCGTCTTGAGCGGCCTCTTCGAGCTGCGCAAGATCGGCGAAGACGGCGCCTCAGTCGGGGCGACGGCGATCGCCACGCTGGTGGCCTTCGCCTCCGGCTACCTGGCGATCGCCTGGCTGCTGCGCTACCTCAGCACCCACACGCTGGAGATTTTCGTCGTCTACCGGATCGCCCTCGGCGTGCTGGTGCTGGCGCTGGCGGCGACGGGCGCGATCAGTTAGCGCCGCGACCCCGAACGATCTCATGCATCCGCCCAGCGGGTGACTTCGCCGCAATTTGGAGGCGTCTAGCCTGTGAAAATCCTGTGAACGCAGGCATTTCGCCCTTCGCGCCGCATACAATCGTGCCGTCTTGCCGGGCGAGTCGCCACCAACCCGACCGGGCCCAGCCGATCCCTTGAACCCACAGCAGATCATCCGGCTCGCGGTCATCGACAGCGATAGCGGCTTCGTCACCGTCCTCACCAAGCGGGCCGAGGCAGCCGGCTGGCAACTGCGCCAGGTCGCCAGCGCGATCCCCCCCGAGGAGCTGGTGGCGATGAAGCTGAACGCGCTGCTGCTCGACCCCTCGGTCCTCGGCGACGACGGTTGGCCCTACCTGGAGCGCGTCTGCGGGATGCTCCCCGACCTCGGCGTGATCGTCTGCACGGGCCGCTCCACGGTCGCGCAGCGGGTCCGCGGCCTGCGCCTCGGTGTCGACGACTGGATCACCAAGCCCTGCCACCCCGAGGAGGCGATGGCCAGGGTCGAAGCGGTCTCGCGCCGCCGCCGCCGCGGGCGTTCGGAGTCCGAGGCGGGCCCCCTGGTCGCCGGCGAGTTGGAGATCCGGCCCGATCAATTTCAAGCTTTCGTGGGCCGCAGCAGCCTTGATCTGACCCGGCGCGAGTTCGAGCTGCTGCATCTGCTTGCCGAAGCCAAAGGCCAGGTGCTTGAGCGGGAGACCATCTACCAGCGGGTTTGGGGATACGCGATGGCCCATGGCGATCGCTCGGTCGACGTCTTCATCCGCAAGCTGCGACAGAAGCTGGAGAAGCGTTCGCCAGGGTGGGCCTACATCCACACCCACTTCGGCGTCGGCTACCGCTTCGACCCGGAGCCGGTCGGGGGCTCCGTTGACGAGACGCTGTCGCCCGAGGCGGTTCCGCTGGCGGAGCCCGCCTCAGAGCCCGAGTCGGCTTCACAGGTCGTTCACAACAGCTTCACGGCGAGATAACCGCCGCCCCGCCGCAGGTCGCCATGCTCGCCGATCATGGCGATGGGAAGCAGGCACGCCGCGCAGCAGTTCGAGAGCCGCTTGGAGATCCGGCCCGATGAGCACGCTGCCCTGGTCGACGGACGGCCGCTGAGCCTGACGATGCGCGAGCTGCAGCTGCTCGTGACCCTGGCCTCCCACCCCCAGCGGATCATGACCCGGGAGGAGCTGTTTACAGAGGTCTGGGGCAGCCAGCCGCGCAGCGACGACCGCTCGGTCGACGTCTACGTGAGCCGGCTCCGCGCCAAGCTCGGCGAAGCGCTGCCGGAGATGCAGTTGATCCACACCCACAACGGCATCGGCTACCGCTTCTCGCCCGATGGCTGACGACGGGTCAACCACGGCGAGCAGGGCTCTTTTTACATCTTTTTTACATCCTCGATACAGCCAGGTAACAAGCTCCCCAGGGGGCCGCTGAGAGTGTCCTCCCATCTCGGCCCTGGGCCGGCAATCGCAGTGAAACGACATTAAGGAGACAGAGTGACTAGCTCTAAGTGGCTCATGGTCATCGCCTCCGCGTCCGTCCTGGCTCTTGGGGTGGCGGCGTGCGGCAGCAGCGATGACAGCTCGACCAACGGCGGCGGCGGGGAACTCTCCGGCTCGATTCGCATCGACGGATCGAGCACCGTGGCCCCGCTAACCGAAGCGGTCGCCGAGCAGTTCATGGCCGAAAACCCCGACGTCCGCGTCACGGTCGGGACCTCGGGCACCGGCGGCGGCTTCGAAAAATTCTGCGCCGGTGAGACCGACATCAGCGACGCCTCGCGTGCGATCGAGCCGGAAGAGAAAGAAGCCTGCAAGAAGGACGGGGTCGGCTACGAGGAGGTCCACATCGCCACCGACGCGCTGACCGTGATGATCAACAACGAAAACCCGGTCGCCTGCCTCACCGTCGAGCAGCTGAGCGACGTTTGGGGTACCGACTCGAAGATCTCCAACTGGAGCGAAATCCCCGATGTGGAAGAAGAATTCGACGAGGAGCTGGCGCTGTTCGGGCCGGGCACCGACTCGGGCACCTTCGACTACTTCACCGAATCGATCAACGGCGAAGAGGGCGTGACCCGCAAGGACTACAACAACGTCGGCGAGGACGACAACGCCACCGTCAAAGGCGTCGAGGGCTCACCCGGCGGCATGGGCTACGCCGGCTTCTCCTACTACACCGAGAACGAAGGCAAGCTGAAGGCGCTGGAAGTCGACAACGGCGAAGGCTGCGTGCCGCCGTCGGTCGAAACCGCTCAGGACGGCAGCTACGCGCCGCTGAGCCGGCCGCTGTTCATGTACCCGAGCGCGAAGGCGCTGAAGAAGCCCGAGGTGAAGGCGTTCATCACCTACTACCTCGAAAACGTCAACTCGGTGGCGGGATCGCTCGGTTTCGTGCCGCTGACCGAAGCACAGCTCGAAGAATCGGAAGCTGCCGCCGAAAAAGCCGGTGCCTAGCAGTCGATTCCGCTCTCGATGAGCCCAGGAACCACGATCGCGCAGGAGCCGGCGGGGGGACCGCCCCGCCGGCTCCAGGCGCAGAGCAAGCGCTACGGCGAGAAGGCGATCCAGTGGGTGCTGGCGTTCTGCGGCTTCCTCTCCGTCCTCACCACGACGGCGATCGTGATCTCGCTGATCGGGCCGACGATCGGCTTCTTCGAGATCGTCCCGGTCGACCAGTTCCTCTTCGGCACCGACTGGACCCCCCAGTTCGAGCCGCCCAGCTTCGGCGTGCTGGCGATCGTCGTCGGCACCCTCAACGTCACCCTCTGGGCGATGCTGTTCGCGATCCCGATCGGGCTCGGAGCGGCGATCTACCTCAGTGAGTACGCGACGCCGCGGGTGCGCAAGACGTTGAAGCCGGCGCTGGAGGTGCTCGCTGGCATCCCCACCGTGGCGATCGGCTTCTTCGCGGTCAGCTTCATCCTGCCGGAGGTCATCGTGCCGCTCTGGCCCGGCGACTTTCTCGGCGGCGCCACCGGCAAGCCCTTCATGGCATTGGCGGCCGGGCTCGGCATCGGCCTGATGATCGTGCCGATCATCGCCTCGATCTCCGAGGACGCGATGTCGGCGGTGCCCCGCGGCCTGCACGAGGGCGCCTACGCGCTCGGGGCGACCAAGGCCAAGGTCGCGATCCGGGTCATCTTCCCGGCGGCCCTCTCCGGGATCGTCGCCTCGATCGTGCTGGCGATCTCCCGCGCCGTCGGCGAGACGATGATCGTCGTCCTCGCCGCCGGCTCGACGCCCCAGCTCACCTTCAACCCGGTCGAGGCGATCCAGGCGATGACCTCCTACATCGCCACCACCGCCACCGGCGACATCTCGACCGGATCGATCGACTACAAATCGGTCTTCGCCGTCGGGACCGTGCTCTTCGTGATGACCCTGATCATGAACGTGATCAGCATCCGGCTGGTCCGCAGGTACCGCGAGGTCTACGAGTGATGGCCATCGGCGACGCCGGCGCTCCGCGCAACCGCCTCGCCATCGCCGGCGCCCGAGCGACGACCCAGGCGATGTTGCGCGACCAGCCGCGCGCCGACGTGATCCGCAATACCGTCTTCGCCGGCCTGCTGCTGCTCGCGATCGCGATCGCTCTGGCGGGCCTGCTCGCCCTCTTGATCCAGGCCTTCGCCAAGGGCTCCTCCGCGCTCAGCCTCGACCTGATCACCAACCCGCCATCCACCGCCTTCCCTGAGAAAGCCGGCTACCGGCCGGCGATCGTCGGCTCGCTCGAGCTGATCGCCGGGGTGATCCTCTTCGTCATCCCGGTCGGCATCGGCGCCGCGCTCTATCTCGAGGAGTACGCGGACAAGTCGCGCTGGTGGAACCGGCTGATCGAGGTCAACATCCAGAACCTGGCGGCGGTTCCGTCGATCATTTACGGCATCCTCGGCCTCGCCTTCATCGTCCGTGGCCCGCTCGACCTCGGCTTCATTCTCGCTGCCGGTTCGTTGACGCTGGCGCTGCTGGTGTTGCCGATGGTGATCATCGCCGCCCGCGAGGCGATCCGCGCCGTCCCCGACTCGATCCGCCAGGGATCGCTGGCGCTCGGCGCGACGAAGTGGCAGACGATCCGCACCCAGGTGCTGCCCGCCTCGATCCCGGGGATCGCGACGGGCGTCATCCTCGCCGTCTCGCGGGCGCTCGGCGAGACGGCGCCGCTGCTGCTGGTCGGCGCCACGGTCTTCGTGACCTTCGACCCGACCCCCTTCGGCACCGACGGCTACTCAGCGATGCCGGTGCAGATCTTCAACTACGCCCTGCGGCCGCAGGAGGAGTTCCAGGCTCTCGCGGCGGCGGGAATCATCGTCATGCTGGTCGTCCTGCTCGCGATGAACTCCTTTGCGATCTGGCTACGAAATCGCTACGAGCAAAGGTGGTAGGTGATCTACTGTGAGCGAGAAGATGGCCCAGGACGATAGGACCCAGACCGGCAAGGACACGCGCGAAATGGCGGCGGCCCGGGCCGGGATCGCCGTGCGCCCGGACGAGTTCCAGCAGCAGCGCCACGGAGGCCAGCGCGAAAGGGTCTTCGAGCTCAATGGGGTGGACGTCCTCTACAGCGGCGTGGCCGCCGTCAAGGGGATCTCGATGGACATCCATCGCAACGACGTCACCGCGCTGATCGGGCCCTCGGGTTGCGGCAAGAGCACGCTGCTGCGCTGCCTCAACCGCATGAATGACCTGATCCCCAACGCGGAGGTCAAGGGCGAGCTGCTCTACCACGGCGAGGATCTCTATGGGCCAGGCGTCGATCCGGTCCAGGTGCGCAAGCTGATCGGGATGGTCTTCCAGAAGCCGAACCCGTTCCCGAAGTCGATCTACGACAACGTCGCCTTCGGGCCGCGAATTCTCGGCCGCAAGGACGATCTCGACGCGACGGTCGAGAAGGCGCTGCGCGGCGCGGCGCTCTGGGACGAGGTCAAGGATCGCCTCGACGACAACGCCTTCGGCCTCTCCGGCGGCCAGCAGCAGCGGCTCTGCATCGCCCGCTGCATCGCCGTCGAGCCCGACGTGATCCTGATGGACGAGCCCTGCTCGGCGCTGGACCCGATCTCGACCGGCAAAATCGAGGATCTGATGATCGAGCTCAAGGACGAGTTCTCGATCGTCATCGTCACCCACAACATGCAGCAGGCGGCGCGGGTCTCCGACCGCACCGCTTTCCTGATGGTCGAGCTCGACGCGACCGAGCAGAACCGCTGGGGCCGCCTGGTCGAGTACGACGAAACCGAGAAGATCTTCACCAATCCGACCGACAAACGCACCGAGGACTACGTCTCCGGGAAGGTCGGTTGATGGCGGACCAGGTCCGCGTCCACTACCAGGGGGAACTGGAGCACCTCGAGGAGAGCGCGCTCGACGGCCTCGACCTCGTCAACGCCGCGCTCGATCGCACCCTGGAGGCGATCGAGCACACCGACGTCGAGCTGGCGCAGATCGTCGTCGCCGACGACGATCGCATCGACGGGCGCTACCTGGAGGTGCACCAGAGCTTGATTACGCTGCTGGCGACGCAGTCGCCGGTGGCGACCGATCTGCGCCTGATCTCGGCCCTGCTGCACGTGCTGAAGAACATCGAGCGGATGGGCGATCAGTGCGTGAACATCTGCAAGCTGATCCCGCTCTCCGGCAACGAGCCGCCGGCCGACGAGGAGATGGTGAAGCGGATCCTGACGATGGGCAAGCAAACGCGGACGCTGATCACCCAGGCCAAGCGCGCCTTCGCCGAACGCGACGTCGAGCAGGCCCGCGACCTGGTCCGCCAAGACGATGTCGTCGACAACCTCAACCGCGAGTGCTTCCACCTGGCGTTGGAGATCGGCGACGACGCCGACCGGCGCGAGTGGGCGATGACGATGCTGCTGGCGGCGCGGGCGATCGAGCGGATCGGTGACAACGCGGTCGACATCGGCGAGCAGGTCGCCTTCGTGGTTACGGGCTTGTTTCGGGAGTTCGAGGACGCCTCGCATCCGAGTGCTTAGCGAACGCCGCGGGAAGGGGGTCCTGCGGGCGGGGCAAACAGGCTCCGTTCTCGGACCCCCTCCCCGCGGCGTCCACGCAGCGTTCGAGTGAGATCCGAGGTGCCTGGGAACATGCAAAGGACGCCGTGACGCTCTGTGCCGCCATAGACATTGGGTCCAACACGACCAGGTTGCTCGTTGCCGAGCCGGTGGATGGGCAGTTGAAGAAGGTGATGGAGCAGCGGGCTTATACCCGCATCAACAAAGCGATCGACGGGGGCGGGGCGATCTGTCAGGAAAAGATCGAGGAGGTCGCCGAGATCGTCGCCACCCAGGTGCGGCTGGCGCGGGAGCTGGGGGCGGAGGAGATCCGCTCGGTCGCGACTGCCGCGGTTCGCGAGGCCTCCAACGGCGAGGAGGCGGCGCGGGCAATCGTCACAGCCTCCGGGCTCCCGGTCGACATCCTCAGCGAGGAGGAGGAGGGCCGGCTCTCCTTCATCGGCGCGACCAAGACGCTCGGCCACCCGGTCTCCGGCAAAGTCGGCGTCGTTGACGTCGGCGGTGGCTCGACTGAGGTGATCCTCGGCACCGTCCCCGGCGGCGTCGAGGAGGTGCGCTCCTGGCGGGTCGGCTCCGGCGTCCTCGCCGATGAGCTGATCGCCTCCGACCCGCCCTCGGCGGCGGAGATCCGCAAGGTCCGCGACCGCATCGACGACCTCTTCGAGGGGGTCGAGATCGACCACCCGGCCCAGGCCGTCGCCGTCGGCGGCAGCGCCACCTCGCTGCGGCGTCTGGTCGGCGCCGTGCTCGAGTACGAGACCCTGGAGCGGGGGATACGCGTCCTCTGCGGCGACCCCTCGGCCGAGGTCGCCCGCCGCTTCGAGCTCGACCCCCAACGGGTCCGCATCCTCCCCACCGGCGTGCTGCTGCTGGAGAAGGTCTCCGAGCTGCTCGGCCAGCCCCTGCAGATCGGCAAGGGGGGGCTGCGCGAGGGGGTCATCCTCGACCTCCTCAACGGCGACGCCAACGGCTCCTCGCCGGCCCGCCTCGCGGCGTAGGGCGATCGACTGGCCAGGCGCGGTTGGAAGCTTGGGCGAAGCTCTCGTGGGAGGCGTCGGGGGTCTCTCTCCCGGAGGCTCAAGGACCAAGCTGCCGAACCCAGGAAGGCGACCCAGCTGCGCGACGGCCTCCGGGGGAGAGACCCCCGACGCCTCCGCACGGGCGTCGGTCACGCGAAGTTCACAGGGCGTTAGCCGCCGCTTCACAAGTTTTCCCTGCTATTGGCGAATTCTGTGGATGACAGACAGATAGCGAGAGGGAGACACCGATGACTTCCCGAGTTGACATGCATTGCCATTCCACCGCTTCCCAGCTCTCGCGGCTGGGGGTGCAGCGATCACTTGGCCTACCCGAGTGTGCGACCCCTCCCGAGGAGGTCTACGAGCTGGCCAAGCGGCGCGGGATGGACTTCGTCACGATCACCGACCACGACACGATCGCGGGCTGCTTGGAGCTGGAGGGCCGCCCCGACTGCTTCGTCTCCGAGGAGCTGACCGCCCGCTTCGCCGGCGAGCCCCAGGCGGTTCACATCCTTTGCTACGGGATCACTCCCGGGGACCACGAGTGGCTGCAGGCCAACTCCGGCGATGTCGAGGCCTGCGCCGCATACCTGCACGAGAACGGGATCGCCTGCGCCCTTGCGCATCCCTTCTTCAACGTCGCGGCTCCACTCACACGGCGCCATCGCCGCCGTCTTTCGGAGCTGTTCCCGATCTGGGAGGTCCGCAACGGGTCGCGGGCTGCGGAGCTGAACATGCCGGCTGCCGTCTACGTGGACACCCACGGCGGCGCCGGGATCGGCGGCTCCGACGACCACGCCGGCGTCGACATCGGCCGTACCTACACCGAGGTGCCGGTTGATGTTCGGTCGCCGGAAGAGTTTCTGCAACGCCTGCGCCGTGGCGAAGCCGACGCTGGCGGCGAGCAGGGCAGCGCCGCAAAGTGGACGCACGCGGCAATGGCTCTGGCGACCCGCGCCCTCGTGCTCGGGGGTGAGGGGGACGCTGGAGCCGGTGCGGAGCCGCCCAGCCCGGCGGCGGTGCTGAAGATGTCGGAACGGGTGATCCGCGAGGGCGCCGCCCGCGAGGGCAAGGTGGCCGCCGACATCGGCCCCGAGGATGCCCGCTGCCTGCTCGAGGCTTGGCTCGCCGGTATGGGCTTGGACCTGCGCGGCCGCGAGCTGATCGCCTACCTGCAGTCCGACGGCTTCTCCCACGCCGACCTCTACCGCCGCGCCCGCCGCATCCACGACCGGCGTTTGCGGGCCGCCGTCGACCGCGGGACCGCCATCGCCGGCGCCGGCGACGTCGCGGGGGCGATCGACGGGCTCTTCGAGGCGCTCGTGCCGGCTGTGCCCTACGCGCCCTCGACCGTCTTCCTCGGCGCCGAGAAGGCGAAGCTCTCCAGCCGCGAGGGGGAGAGGCGGCGGGTGGCGCTGATCGCCGACGGCATCGCCTCGATGCACGGGGTCACCCACACGATCGAGCAGATCCGCGAGCGTGGTGTGCCCGGCTTCGAGGTCGACGTGATCGGCACCGACGCCGGCGTCGACCGGCGCCTTCCCGCCGCGGCGGAGCTGGAGATGCCCTTCTACGAAGGGATGACGCTCGGCGTTCCCGGGTTGCCGGACCTGGTCGAGACGCTGGCCGACGGAGGCTACGACCTCGTCCACGTCACCGCCCCGGGGCCGTCCGGGATCGCCGCCACCCTGCTCAGCCGCATCACTGGGGTGCCGCTGCTCGCCAGCTATCACACCGAGCTGGCGACCTACGCCGGCATGCGCAGTGAGGACAGCGACATCGAGGCGATCGCCCGCGCCGCCCTCGGCGCCTTCTACGGCGCCGCCGGAGCGGTCCTCTCGCCGAGCCCGGCGGCCGACGGATCGCTGGCCGCGCTCGGCACCGACCCGGCCCGGATCGGGCGCTGGGAGCGCGGCGTCGATACCGAGCGCTTCGATCCCGCGAAGGCGGACCGCGACGCCTACCCGGGCGAGATCAAGGTCCTCTACGCCGGCCGGATGACCCGCGAGAAGGGGGTCGACCTGCTGGCCGAGAGTTTCCTGCGGGCCTGGCGCGCTGACCCCCGCCTTCACCTGCTGTTGGCCGGTGGTGGCCCCGAGGAGGAGGAGCTGCGCGAGCGCCTCGGGGCGCGGGCTACCTTCCTCGGCTGGCTCGGCGGCGAGGAGCTGGCGTGCGTCTACGCCAGCGCCGACATTTTCCTCTTCTGCAGCAGCACCGATACCTACGGACAGGTGATCCTCGAGGCCGGCGCCAGTGGGCTGCCGGTGGTCGCGATCGCCGAGGGTGGCCCGGCGGCCCTGGTCGAGAACCGCCACACCGGCCTGCTCTGCCGGCCCGACCCCGACCATCTGGCCGGCGCGGTACTGCAGCTGGCCTCCTCGCCATCGCTGCGTCGGCGGCTTGGAGAGGCGGCGGCCAGTACGGCTCGGGAGCGCTCCTGGGAGCGGGCGCTGGGCCAGCTGGCGGTTGGCTACCGACGGGCACTCGACGTGCGGGCGGCGGCGGAGCGGCAGGCGCTCGCCCAGGCCGCCTGAGGCTGCGGGCGAACCCGTGGTCCCTCAGTACGATGGATCGATCGACGACCCCGCTCTTTACTTCAATCGCGAGCTCTCCTGGCTCGACTTCAACCAGCGGGTTCTCGAACTGGCCGAGGGTCCCGAGGTGCCGTTGCTGGAGCGGCTCCGCTTCTGCGGCATCTACGCCTCCAACCTGGACGAGTTCTTCATGGTCCGGGTCGCCGGCCTCTTCGACCAGCTCGACGCCGGCATCGACGCCCGCGGCCCCGACGGCCTCGCCCCGAGCGAGCAGATCGACGCGATCCAGGCCCGGGTGCTGGAACTGGACCGCCGCCTGCACGCCTGCTTCAGCGGTGTCCTGCGACCGGCCCTGGAGGAGGAGGGAATCCGCATCGTCACCCTCGACAGCGCCAGCGAGGCGGAGCGGCGGGAGATCGACGCGCGCTTCCACGAGCAGGTCTTCCCGGCGCTGACGCCGCTGGTGATCGGCCTCGGGCGGCCCTTCCCCTACATCTCCAACCTCTCGCTCAGCCTCGGCGTGCTGCTGCGCGATCCCGAGAGCGGGGTCGAGATCATCGCCCGCGTCAAGGTCCCGAAGGAGCTGCTCGGCCGCTTCCTGCCGCTGGGGCAGGACGGCAAGTCCTTCGTGCCGCTGGAGGAGGCGATCGCCGCCAACCTCGACCTGCTTTTCCCCGGCACCGAGGTGATCGACCACGGCTACTTCCGGGTCACCCGCGACGCCGACTTCACCGTCTCCGACGAGGCCGACGACCTCCTGCAGGCGGTGCAGGACGAGATCCGCCGCCGCCGCTTCGGCGAGGTCGTGCGGTTGGAGGTCGCCACCGGCATGAACTCGAAGCTGCGCGAGCAGCTGGTCGACGCGCTGCGACTGGAAGACCGCGAGGTGTATGACGTCGACGGCCTCGTCGACCTCGCCGACCTCAACGACATCGCCGATGTCCCCGGTCACGCGGAGCTGCGCTACGCACCCTGGTCCCCGGTCACCCAGCCGCGGTTGCAGGGCGAGGACGAGGAGCCGGTCGACATGTTCACGGCAATCCGCCAGGGCGACCTGCTCGTCCACCATCCCTACGACTCCTTCGCCTCCTCGGTCGAGCGCTTCGTCGAGCAGGCGGTCGCCGACCCCGACGTGCTGGCGATCAAGCAGACCGTCTACCGGACCAGCGACGACTCGCCTCTTGTCCCGTCGCTGATCCGCGCCTCGGAACGCGGCAAGCAGGCGGTCTGCATGGTCGAGCTGAAAGCGCGCTTCGACGAGGAGGCGAACATCCACTGGGCGAAGTCGCTGGAGGAGGCCGGCGTCCACGTCGTCTACGGGATCCCGGGCCTGAAGACGCACGTCAAGGCGATCTTGGTGGCGCGCCGCGAGGGCGAACGGGTGCGCGAGTACGTCCACATCGGCACCGGCAACTACCACCCGAAGACGGCCCGCCTCTACACCGACTTCGGGCTTTTCACCGCCGACCCCGACATCGGCGCCGACGTCGCCGAGATGTTCAACTTCCTCACCGGCTACGGACGCCCCGCCGCCTACCGCAAGATGCTGGTCTCGCCGACGACGATGCGGGACCGGATCGTCGAGGAGATCGAGCGCACGGTCGCCGCCCACGCGGCGGGCGAGGAGGCGCGGATCGCCCTGAAGATGAACTCGCTGGTCGACGCCGGCTGCATCCGGGCGCTGTACGAGGCCTCGCGGGCGGGGGTGCGGATCGACCTCAACGTACGCGGCATCTGCTGCCTGCGGCCGGGGGTGCCGGGGGTCTCGGAGAACATCAGGGTCGTCTCGATCGTCGGCCGCTTCCTCGAGCACTCGCGGATCTACGCCTTTCAGTGCGGCGCCGAGACCCAGGTGCTGATGGGCTCCGCCGACCTGATGCCGCGCAACCTCGACAGCCGCGTCGAGCTGGTTGCCCCGGTCGAGGACGCGGAGCTGAAGGCGGAGATGCTCGACGTGCTCGAGCGCTGCTTCGCCGACAACGCCAATGCCTGGGAGCTCGACGCGGAGGGGCGCTGGACGCGCGCCGTCGCCGCCGAGGGCGAGCGCCGTAGCGTCCAGGGGGAGCTGCGCGAGCGCCACGCCGCCCGCGCCGCCGAGCAGCTCGCCGCGGCGGCGAGCTGAGCCGCCCCGGCCGCCCCGCTCGCCACTAGGATGCGGGTCTTGGCGCGCTTCTCGCTCCTCCCTCGCGATCGCACCTTCTTCGACCTCTTCATCGAGGCCGGGCAGAACACCGTGAACGCGGCGCGGCTGCTCGACCAAATGATGCATCAGTGGCCGGAGGAGGGGGGTCTGTCGCGGGAGATCCTCAAGGCTGAGCAGGAGGGCGACCGGATCACCCACGACATCATCCAGCGGCTTAACTCCACCTTCGTGACGCCGATCGATCGCGAGGACATCTACGGTCTGGCGACGCGGATGGACGACATCGTCGACTTCACCGAGGAGGCCGCCGACTTCCTCGGCCTCTACAAGATCGAGGCGCCGATGGAGCAGGCCGGGGCGCTGACCAAAGTGCTGGTGGCCGCCTGCGAGCAGCTGGCGACCGGGCTCGAGCATTTGCGCGAGTTCAAGGACCTCGACAAATACTGGATCGAGATCCACCGGCTCGAGAACGAGGGTGACCGCATCTCCCGCGACGCCGTCGCCTCGTTGTTCTCCAACGGCATCGACCCGATGGTCGTGATCCGCTGGAAGGACATGTTTGCGGTGCTCGAGGAGGCGATCGACGCGACCGAGACGGCTGCGCAAATCCTCGAGGGCATCGTGATCAAGAACTCGTGACCCGGCCGGCCCCGTGAGCTCAGACGTCATCCTCGTCATCGTCGTCGGGACGGCGCTGGCGTTCGACTTCACCAACGGCTTCCACGACACGGCCAACGTTGTCGCCACCTCGATCTCGACCGGGGCGGCGCGGCCGCAGGTGGCGATCGGGATGGCGGCGCTGCTCAATTTCGCCGGCGCTTTCATCTCGATCTCGGTCGCGGCCACGGTCGCCAACGACGTCGTCAACGCCGACGTGATCACGCCGACGATCGTCTTCGCCGGGTTGATCGGGGCGATCGCCTGGAACCTGATCACCTGGTCCTTCGGCTTGCCGTCGAGCTCCTCGCACGCGCTGATCGGAGGTGTCGTCGGCTCCGCGGTCGCCGCCGCCGGGCTCGACGCCGTGATCGCCGAAGGCCTGGTCGGCAAGGTGCTGATCCCGGCGGTCGTGGCGCCGCTGCTCGCCTTCTGCGTCGCTGGGCTCGCGATCGCGCTGGCGTACCGGGTGGTCGGGCGACAGCGGCCGGGGACCGTGACCCGCGGCTTCAAGTACGGGCAGATCGTCTCCGGTGGGTTGCTGGCGCTGGCCCACGGCACCAACGACGCGCAGAAGACGATGGGGGTGATCACCCTGGCGCTGATCGCCAACGGCAGCCTCGCCGCCAACGCCGACCCCCCCTTCTGGGTGATCGCCTCGGCGGCGGCGGCGATCGCGCTCGGTACCTACAGCGGTGGCTGGCGGATCATTCGCACCACCGGCACCCGGATCATCAAGATGGACGCCGCCCAAGGGTTCTGCTCACAGGGCGCCGGCTCGGCGGTGATCCTCGCTTCGACCCACTTCGGCTTCCCGCTCTCAACCACGCACGTGATCAACGGCGGCATCATGGGCGCCGGCGCGGCCAAGCGGGTCTCCGCTGTGCGCTGGGGGGTCGCTGGCAACATCGTCGTCGCCTGGCTGCTGACGCTGCCGGCCGCCGCCGCGATCGGGGCCCTTGCCTACGGCCTGACCCGGATCTTCGGCACCGGCGCCCTGGGCCCGGTCGTCGTTGCCCTGGCATCGCTCTCGCTGATCGTCGCGGTCTTCGCGCGGCGGGCGGAGCGCGGCGCCCCAGTCACGGCCTCGAGCGGATGACAGCGATCGTCGAGGGCAAGGAGCTGCTGGAGACCGTGGTCGCCTCTACGGTCGCCGGCGTCGGCGTCACCTTTGTCTTCTCGATCGCGATCTGGGGAGTGGCGCGGTTCGCCGACCACAGCCGCAACGATCGACCGCTGGCGGCGGGTGCCGCCGCCTTCGCGGCCGCCTTGGCGCTGATCGGCACGGCCGCGGCAGTGGTCATCGGGATCATCGCCATGACCAGCAAGTAAGCGGCCCTACACTGGGAAGCGTGCGCACCGCCCGCAACGTCGTCATCGTCATGATCCTGGCCCTGGGCGTCGCCTTCCTCCCCGGGGGCGGCAACTTCGTCGACGCGGTCTTCACCGCCCTGACGATGGGCTTCTTGGCGGGGATCACCTGGATGCTCTACGTGCTCAGCCGCCAGAACCAGCTGACGCTGGCAACCTTGAGCGACGGCCGCCGAGCGATCTTCTACGCCGCCTTCGGCATGATCGCCCTGCTGATCGCCGGCACCGACAAGCTGTTTGCGAGCGGCGGCGGCACCCTCGTCTGGATCCTCCTGCTCGGCGCCTCCGTCGCCGCGATCTGGCGGATCTGGGTCGAGGCGAATACCTACTGAGGTAGGAGAGACATGACCGAGTTGTGACGCCCTGCGCGCCACGTGTGCGCGCTGGCCTGGGACGGTGGCCGAGTGCCGTCGGAGACCGCCAGCAGCGCAGGCCACAGGGAGGGAGGGACCGCGTCGGTCGAGCTGGTCGCCGTGGTCCCGCTCCTGCTGCTGGCGGTTCTGGCGGCCGCCCAGATTGCGCTCGCGGGTCAGGCGTTGTGGTCGGCGAGCGTGGCCGCCCGGGCGGGGGCGCGGGCGGCGCTGGTCGGTTCGGACCCGGCGGCGGCGGCGCGGCGGGCGCTGCCGCCGCCGCTTCGCGCTGGCTCTAAGGTCGAGGACTCCGGCGGGGTCTCGGTCGCGGTGCCGGTACCGCGCCTCTTCCCGGGGATGCCGCGGCTGATGGTCGGGGCCGGGTCGAGCTTGGAGCCGGGAGATGGTTGAGCAGGACGGCCAGGCCTCCGTCGAGTTGATCGCTGCGCTGCCGGCCCTCCTGCTCGCCGCGATGGTGGCTCTGCAGCTGCTCGTTGCGGGCTACGCGATGACGTTGGCAGACGGGGCCGCCGAGGCGGGTGCGCTGGCCCTCGCCTCCGGCGGCTCGGCGGCGGACGCGGCCCGGGGCGCCCTGCCGGGTTGGGCTGAGGACGACGTCTCGATCAGCGTCCGGGGCGGGACGGTAACCGTGCGCGTCGCTCCGCCATCGCCCCTGCGCGCACTCGCCGATCATTTCGCCGTCACCAGCTCGGCCAGCGCCAGGACCGCGCGATGATCGAGAGGCCGTCCATGGACGCCCCGGCCGTTGTCGTCACCGCCGTCGGAGCCGCCGAGGGCTCGCGCGCCGCCGCCGCGGCGCTCGCCTGCGCAGGTGCCGATCTGGACCGGGCGACGCTCCTCGTCGACGTCGGCGGCCGGGCGCCGCGCCCGACCCTGCTCGCCTCGGCGGCGGCGCAGCGGCTGGAGGAGCGCTTGGCGGCGCACCTGCCCGAGGCGCGGCTGGCGGCTCGCGGGCAGACCTGCCATATCGCGGTTCCGGCTGACCCGGAAGGATTGGAGGCGGCAGCAGCGGCGGCGACGGTGGCGCGCGGCGCCCTCGCCGTCTTGCACCTGCAGCCGGCGATGCTGCAGCCGTTGCTCCGTGGGCCGGGCGGACCGCCTGCATCGGGCGTCCTGCTGCGCGCGGACATCGCCGCCGACCGGCCTCTGCTCGCTCTCGCGGTCCGCGACCTGATGGCTCGTGGGCTCGCCGTCGCCGTGCTCAAGCGGCGGCTGGCCTGGATCGTCGAGCGACGGGCGCTGTTCGGGGCCCTTCCCCCGGGCTCCGCGGGCGGTTTGCCGGGGCTTCTGCTTCGCCGGCTCTTGTCGCACGAGTGCTACATTGACCCAGATGACGCGGAAACTGACCCAACGCGAGCTGCGCAACCAGAGCGGGGAGATCATGCGGGAACTGGACCGCGGTGAAGACTTCATCGTCACCCGCAACGGCAAGCCGGTCGGCGAGCTGCGCCCGATCGGAGATCGTTATTTCGTCTCCACGGCGGCGCTCCAAGCCGCCATGGCAGGAGCGCCGAAGATCGACTACAAGCGCTTCCGCGAAGACATCGACGCCTACGTCGATCAGGATCCGACGCCTCGGTTCTGGCGTGACACCTGAAAGGGGCTTGCTAGACACGTCGGTGGCCATCGACCTCGACTCGATCGAGTTGTCTCTGCTGCCGACCGTCTCCGCCATCTCCGCACTGACCCTTGCTGAGCTGACCTCGGGACCGCACGCGGCCTCCACCGCGGCCGAGCGATCACGTCGTCAGGAGCGTCTCCAGCAAATCGAGACGAAAACCGAAGCGCTGCCATTCGAAGCCGCATGCGCCCGCGCATACGGACGGATCTATGCGGCGGTCGTCGCCTGCGGCCGCAAACCCCGCGGCCCGCGAACCCTCGATTTGATGATCGCGGCGACCGCTCTCGCTCACCAGCTCCCGCTCTACACCCTTAACGCCTCTGACCTCCGCGGCCTCGATGACCTGATCGAGATCGTCGACCTCGGGTAACGGCCGGGCTCTCTTCACATTTCGGTGCGGCAATCTTTTGCCTGAGCGCACCACCGGCGCGCGGGTGCGCTGCAGGGTTGTCCCATGGGAGGCGGGACACGGTTGCGGGAGGAGTCGGGCCAGGCGCTGATCCTGGCGCTGGGCGGCGGCCTGGTGCTGATCTGCGGCGCGCTTGCGTTGGTCGCGATCGCCGGCGCGATCACCGGCAAGGGCAGGGCGCAGCGGGCGGCCGACCTGGTGGCGATCTCCGCCGCGCGCTCGATGCGCGACGACCTGCCGCGGCTGCTCTCGCCGCCGGCGCTGCCCAACGGGCTGCCGAATCCAGCCCACATCGGCAAGTCCGCCTACCTGGCGCGGGCGCGATTCGCGGCGGTCGAAACGGGCGAGTCGAACGGCGTCGAGCCAAGCCGGCTCCGGGTCGAGTTCCCGGACGCGGAGTCGTTCGCGCCGCTGCAGGCGAAGGTCGTCGTGGTCGGCCGGCTCTTGGTGGGCGGAGGCGTTGAGCCGGTCGAAGCGACGGCGACGGCCGAAGCCGCCGCGCCCGCTGGAGCCGGCGGCGGGATGCCGGGGATGGCCAGCGGCGGCGGCTACGGCGGCCCGCTCATCTACCGCGACGGCGAGGGGATGCGGCCGGACGTTGCCGCTGCCTTCGACCGCATGGTGGCCGCCGCCGGCGGGGACGGCGTCGCCCTGCTCGTCGTCTCTGGCTTCCGCTCCGACGCCGAACAGGCGGCCCTTTTCGCCGCCCACCCAGACCCGCGCTGGGTGGCGCCGCCGGGGCACTCCCTGCACCGCTGCGCCACCGAGCTTGACCTCGGCCCCGAATCCGCCTACGGCTGGCTCGCCGCCAACGCCAGCCGCTTCGGTTTCCTCCAGCGCTACAGCTGGGAGGCTTGGCACTACGGCTTCGACGTCGGCCCAGCACCCTGTTCGGCGGCGGGGGACGCGGTCGCCCTTGGAGGCGATGGCGCGCTCGCCGGCGGCGGGCCGTTGCCTTCGTTCGTGCCAAGCCAGTACCGCGACCTGATCGTCCAGGCGGCAACGCGCTGGAACGTCTCCGCCGCCCTGCTCGCCGGCCAGCTGATGGCCGAGTCGGGCTTCGACCCCAATGCGGGCTCTCCCGCCGGCGCCCAGGGGATAGCCCAGTTCATGCCGTCCACGGCTGCCGCCTACGGTCTCCGCGATCCCTTCGACCCCGAGGAAGCGATCGATGCCCAGGCCCACCTGATGTCGGACCTGCTGCGCCAGTTCGGCGATCCATCCCTTGCCCTCGCCGCCTACAACGCCGGCCCCGCGCCGGTCGAAGCCTGCCACTGCGTGCCTGGCTACCCGGAGACCCAGGCCTACGTCAGCCGTATCCTCGCCCTGCTCGGCGGCGCTGGCGCCCTGGCGGTGCCGAGCTTTGAAGTGCGACTTGTCGCTTGAGGGAACTGATTTTCGTATGTATCTCGGCCCCGCTCGCGACGCTAACCTGATCGAGGTGGTCACAGTTGTCCACGCCGATGGCATGGAGACTGCTATCCACGCAATGAAGATGCGAGCGAAGTACAGGTCATTCCTACCTGGAGAGTGACGATGGGTGGCGAGAAGGCATATGGAAAAACGGCCAGTGGAGCTCCGATCACTGACGAGCTGATCGAGAAGCTCGCTGCGAAGGCCGAGGCGGGGTTCGAGGTTGGGGAGATGTTGGTTCGACGCGGCCGGCCGCCCATCGGCTCGGGCCCAGCCACCGTTGAGTCTGTCCGACTCGATCCGGAGCTTCGCCAAGCGCTGGCCGATAGGGCCCGGCGGGATCAAGAGGCCACCTCCTCGGTGATCCGAAAGGCTTTGCGCCTGTATCTCAAGATGGGCTGATGCTTTGTTTTCTCCGTTCGGGGTAGGCGTAGATGTGAAGCGTCCAACGCGACCGAGGAGGCCGCATGACCGTCCCGTACACGCACAAGCGACTCACCGACGTCAAGGACTCGGCTCCCGAGTTCGGGCTGGCGCCGGATCAGGAGGCGCGGTTCGCCAAGGACGAGCTTGGGGCCACGAGCACCGGTGTCAGCCACCATCGCCTCAAGCCGGGGAAGCGACAGCCGTTCGGGCACCGGCATGAGGAGGCCGAGGAGGTCTACGTCGTGATCGGCGGCGACGGGCGGTTCAAGCTCGACGATGACGTGATCGAGGTCGAGAGGATGGACGCCGTTCGGGTCGCCCCCAGCGTCACCCGCGCCTTTGAGGCCGGGCCGGGAGGCATCGAGGTTCTCGCCTTCGGGCCCCGTCACGACGGCGATGGCGAGCTGATCCAGGGCTGGTGGGGAGACTGACGATCGCGCTCCGCGACCAGGAGCGCGGCGCGCTGTAGTAGTCGGCGTCGTGCAGGAACCACTGTGTTTCTTCGGGGCTAGATGTAAGACTCACCCGCTTAATGGCAATTGAGCGTCTGTGCGTCTTGTCCATCCTGTTCCTGCTCATGGCCCTATCGGCCTCGGGCTGCGCGGGGCTTGACGGGTCCTCGTCTGAGCAAGGAGCCGACCGTGGTTCGAGCGAAGCGTCGGATTCGGACTCTGACAGCAGCGGCTCGGTGACGATTGCGGCCGTCGGGGACACGATGCTGGGGATGACGCCGACGCTGCCACCCGAACCGGCGACCTACTACTCGGAAGTCGCACCGCAACTGAGCGGCGACATCGTCTTCGGCAACCTCGAGGGGACGCTCACCGACGTCTCCGAATCGCCCAAGTGCGGCGCCGAATCGAGCGAATGCTTCGCCTTCAGGGTGCCGCCGGAGTTCGGCCAGGCGCTGCGCTCGGCCGGCTTCACGGTGATGTCGAACGCCAACAACCACTCGTTCGACTACGGGGAAGCGGGCCAGGAAGAAACCCGCGAAGCCCTGGATCGGGCCGGCATCGCCCACTTCGGGATGCCGGAGGAGATCACGGTCGTCAAGGCGGGCGGCCTGCGCACTGCGTTCGTCGGCTTTGCGCCCTACGCGAACACCGCCTCGCTGACCGACCTGGAAGTCGCGAGGAGCTTGATCCAGCGCGCCTCGCAGCGCGCCGACATCGTCGTCGTCGCCTTTCACGCTGGCGCCGAGGGCAGCGAAGCCACGCATGTGACCGGCGAAGAGGAGTTCTACCTGGGAGAGGATCGCGGCAACCCGGAGGAATTCGCGCACATGGCGATCGACGCTGGCGCCGACCTGATCCTCGGCTCGGGGCCGCACGTGCTGCGGGGGATGGAGATCTACCGCGACCGCCTCGTCGCCTACAGTCTCGGCAACTTCTCCGGTTTCCACAATTTCACGATCGAAGGGACGCTGGGGCAGTCCGTCGTACTGCGTACGACTCTCGCCGGCGATGGCAGCTTTATGTCCGGTCGCCTCTACTCGGTCCTCCTGGTCGAAGAGGGCCAGCCGGTGCTGGACCCCGAAGGCACCGGGGCGGCGCTGGTCGAGGCGCTGTCGAGCGAAGACTTCGGCTCCTCCGCGATCGGCGTCGCCTCCAGCGGGCGAATTGTGCCGCCGCCCTCGGGCGGCGGGAATTAGAGCCTGTCTAGTCCCCGCGCCAGGCGAGCCAGTAGCGCTTGAGGCGGCGGTCGAACGCCTTCGGCTTCTCGGCGTAGAGCCGGTTGCCGAGCTCGAGCGCGCCGTCCAGGAGCTCCCGCTCGCGCTGTTCCAGCAGCCCCCCGAGCGCCTCCTTCTCGCGGACGTCCCGCCGCGACGCGAGGTCTTCGGCGAGCACGGCGAGGTCGTGGTGGTCGCCGATTAGGTCGGCGAGCTCGTGGACTTGGCCCGCGGTCTCCTCGAGTAGCGCCGGCCGGGCCTCCTGCACGATCCGCAGCTGGTACCAGAGGTCCTTGGCGCGCTTGCGCCAGCGGTGGACGTTCTCGGCACTGGGGTCCGACCGTACGCGCTTCATCGCTTGCCGTCCCTGGCGGTAGCTCTTCGTCAGGCCGGGCCCGATCAGCTTCCAGCCATCGGCTTCCAGCGGCCAGCCGCGGATCGGATCGCGTGCCGCCTCGATCGCCTCCAGCGCTTCGGCGATCCGCGCTGACGTATCACCCCGGGCTGTATCGGCAATCTGATCTCGCTCGCGTTCGAGCGCACCTCGCCAAGACGCCGTAACGTCACCAAGGAGGTCTTCGCCGAACCGCTGCCGGAGCGCCGCCAGCGTCTGCAGCTTCACCTCGGCGTCGCGGCTGCGGGAGAGCAGGCGCCCGGCGTCGCGATAGCGTCGGTTTTCCTCCCGGAAGAGCTCCTCGCCCAGCTCCGTCCGGACCAGCCGCACCACGGCGCGCAGCTTCTTCAAGTCTTTGCGGGCCCCGTGGATCGCAGGTGCAAGCTCACCCCCCGCCGCTTCTTCGAGCCGGTCGCGTGCCGCCGCGACCCTGCCCAGGGCGATCCGGCGCACTCCCTCCGCGGTGCCCTCATTCGCCTCCAGGCGATACGAGCGGGACGACATGGCCAGAGCGTAATGCCGTCCCCTGGGCGCGTGTCTGACTTTGACCGCCATATATGGCGGTCAAAGTCAGACACGCGCCAGCCGCGATCGCCTAGACTGCCGCGCGATGGCATCGGTCGAGGTACAGGGCGTCGAGGGGATGCAGTCCCTGGCCGGTCAGGAGATCGGCCCGAGCGAGTGGCGCGCGGTCACCCAGGCCGACATCGACGCCTTCGCCGACCTCTCCGGCGACGACCAGTGGATCCACGTCGACGCCGAGCGGGCGAAGACCGAGAGCCCCTACGGCACCACGATCGCCCACGGCAACCTCACCCTCTCCCTCGTCGACGGCTTCCGCAAAGAACTGATCTCCTCCACCGGCTTCGCCCTCGGCGTCAACTACGGCTGGAACAAGATCCGCTTCCCCGCCCCAGTGCCGGTCGACAGCAAGGTTCGCGCCCGAGCCGAGGTCGTCTCAGTCGACGAGGTAGGCGGCGGCTGGTGGCAGGTGGTCACCCGCTTCACCCTCGAGGTCGAGGGAACCGAGAAGCCGTGCTTCGTGGGTGACTCCGTCACCCGCGTGATGGCGCCCGCCGGCTGACGCGATCCTGGCTTAGCGCGACGGCGGAAAATTGCGGGGGCCCCGCTTCTCCTCGCTATGCCGATTTTCAGGCTGACGGATCGACGAGCCGTACTTGCGCCGGCTCGAAGTCGCGCTGGTTGAGCGTCACGACCGCGAGGTCGTGGGCAAGGGCCGCGGCGGCAATCAAGCTGTCTTTGATCGACATCGGCTTGCCACGCTGGCGCAGGTCGGCGAGCAGCTGTGCCCAGCGCATCCCAACCGCCGAATCGCATGGAATGCACTGGATCCGACTAACCCCCTGCTCGAACCAATGTTCCAACTTGGCACGTCGAGCACCGCGCGCCAGGAGCAGGATGCCGAAGCGGACCTCGCCGAGGATGATCGGATCGACCGCAAGCGAGCGCTCATTGCGTCGCAGCCACTCGATCACTCGGGGATCGGGATTGGGTTTAGTCGCCTCGGAGAGGACGTTGGCGTCGACGAGGTGTCTCACAGCGTGTCGGTCGACTCAGAGTCGATCGCGACGAAATAGCCCTTATCTGGGCAGGCGAGTAGCCAGTCCACCAGGCCTTCATTCGGGGCTGGCGATACACGCCGCAGCCGGTACTCGTCGGCGTCAAGGCGCTCGACCTCGAACTCCTGACCGGGCTCGATGCCGTCGCGTTGGCGAAGCTCGGCTGGTAGCACGATTTGACCCTTGGTTGAGACGGTCGTCTTCACCGACGTAAGATACCATCTTACAAACGGGATCGTCACTGATTCGCGTGTCCGGGCAGCTCAGTCTCCGCCGAGTATGGGTGCCACCTCGAGTCCGGCCACGGTGTGCTTGACGACCAGCGCTTTCAGAGATGCGTAGGCGCCGCCGAACCCGATCGGGCTCTCGACCTGGTGGATTGAGTAGAGATCGCCGCGGCCGGAGGCGGATTCGTTGTCGAACGCGCCGGTGTCGCCGGGGCCGAGGCTGCGGGTGGTGGCGCGGGGGTGACGGGTGAGAAGCTCGTCCTCGCTCATGCCGACGACGAGGCCGCGGTCAGTGGCGAACCGCGGCGAGACGATCACCGCCGCGTTGATCAGGCCCTTGCCCGGGTCGCAGGCGTGGGAGGTGCCGTAGTCGACCGCGTAGGCCTTTAGCCCGAGCGCATCCCAGCGCACCGTGCAGGCCGTTTCGTCGCCGGAGATCGTGTCCGGGCGGCCGAACGCCGCGATCATGTCGCCGATCGTCCGGTCCCCGGCGGCGATGTCGAAGGGGCCGATCGCCGTCGGGCGGCCGTCGGTCCCGAACCGGAGTCGATACCTCGGCCCCCTTGCGAACGCGGCCGACCCCTGCCGGAAGCGGATGCGGCGCATACCGTCCTCGCAAGCCGAGTCGAACGCCACTCCCGCCGGCCCGTTCTCGAGTCTGGTCGCGCAGGCGAACCCGTTGGCGTCGCATTCGTTGACACCATCCGGCGTCTCCTCGACGCAGTCGTCCCTCCCTACCACGTCGGTGGCCGTCGTCCTGGCCGTCGCGCAGTCGACGTTGGCGCGGATATGCCTGACGGTGACGGTGGCGAGGTCTCCTCGCACGCTCACATCGGGGCAGGCGGCCAGCGGCCTCGACGTGGCCGCGAGCTGACCCCGCAGCCACTCCCGCATCGGGCCGCCCGTGAGGCGAACGTAGAGATTCGGATGCCCTGGCTTGCAGTGCCGATCTCCGGCGGCGATCACTCCCAACAGCTCGCTCCTCGGATAGCCGAGGTCGAGAAACAGCGGGCCGCCGCTGTCGCCATGGCAGGCTTCGCCGCTGCTGGCGGTGCTGCAGAGCTGGGTCGCCGGGTCGAAGGGCTTCTCGGTCGCCTCGGCGCGGCAGAACGAGTTGGACTCCATGCGAA
Organism: uncultured Actinomycetes bacterium; assembly: GCA_963699125.1. Taxonomy (GTDB): domain Bacteria; phylum Actinomycetota; class Thermoleophilia; order Solirubrobacterales; family 70-9; genus VAYN01. Next base: position 1,153,332 of record OY969417.1, on the reverse strand, counting down.
CGAGCGCGTCCTTCAGCTCTCGCGCCGGATCGAGATCGGTCTTGAAGAGGCTCATGCTCTCGGTGGCGCCCCAGCCGGCGATGAACGCCTGGCTGCCGGCGCCCAGGCGCGCCGCCCGGCGGGCTCCGACCAGGGGCACCGGGGTGGGGGAGACGCCGCGCGAGAGTCGCGCCAGGGCGAGGTCGGAAGCGAGGGACCCGCCGGAGTCGTCGTAGTCCGGGTAGGGGATCACCCGTACGATCGACCGCACCTCGCCGCCCATGTCGAGGGTGTCGCTGCCGACCCGCGCCGCCAGGCGAGAGCCCGGGACCGGCTGCAGCGTGCTCTCGTCGGTTACGCAATGGGCCATGGTGACCACCCACTCGGGGGCGACGAGCGAGCCGGTGCAGAGGTGATCGTCGAGGCGAATCTGCACCAGCCAGGGGTAGCGCTTCTTGGGGGCGTCGCCCCCGCCGATGATCGCGAGGGCGCTGACCGCGGTCGCGAGAACCGCGATCGCCGCCAATGCGCCGAGGAGGAAGCGCTTGCTCATGTCCCCGCGGTCCGCGTCACTGGGTGGTGGCGCCCGCCGGGCTGACGGGCGCCGGTGCGACGGCTACTTGACCGTCAGCGTGCCTTCCATGCCCGCTTCGCGGTGGCCCGGGACGGAGCAGTAGAAGGTGTATTCGCCGGGCTTGAGGTTGACGGTGGTGGAGTCGGAGCCTTCGGCGATCAGTTCGGTTTTGCCGACCGTCTTGCCGCTGGAGTCTTCGATCGCGACGTCGTGGGTGAGGGGCTGGGGGTTGGTGAAGTCGACCGTGACTTTGCCGGCTTCGGCGCTGGCGCTGTTGGTGGTGTAGGCGAGGTTGCCGCCCGGGTCGGCTTCGAAGGAGACGCTGGCGCCGCCGCCGGCCGACTTGCCTTCGGCTTCGCTCTTGCCGCCAGCGGCCGCGCCGCTTTCGGGGGTGGTTTCGGCGCCGGTGGTGCTCGAGTTGTCGGAAGAGTCGCCGCCGCAGGCGACGAGCGCGAGTGAGGCGAGGACGAGTGCGAGTGCGATGGCGACTTTCTTCATGACGGTCCTTTCCGAGGCGGACTAGCTTCAGCTCGTCTGACTGTAACTCGGATACGCGCTTCCCGCTGCCCGGGTTCAGCGCCCGTGAAACTCGGGCGTGCCGCCGCCGAAGAAGGCCTCGACCCCGTTGCGGAGGTCCTCGGTCGCCATGCTGTCGGCGATCCCGTGGCGCTCCAGTTGCAGGTGCTCGGTGAGGCCGTTCTCGATGCTGACCCCGCAGAGCAGCTTCGACATGCGCACGTAGTGGGGAGCTTTGGCCGCTAGCTTCTCCGCCTTGGCCCGCGCCGCGTCCATCAGCTCGTCGGGCGCGACCACCGCGCGGACTAGCCCCTCCTCAAGCGCTTCGGCGGCGCCGAGGTTGGGGTCCTCGAGCAGCAGTTCCAGCGCCCGGCTAGGGCCGACCGCGCGCGGCAGGAAGTAGGTCATGCCGCCGTCGGGCGAGGCGCCGATGCGGCCGTAAGCGCAGGCGAGGAAGGTGGCCTCGGAGGCGATCCGGGTGTCGCAGGCAAGCGCCAGCGAGAAGCCGGCCCCCGCCGCAGGGCCGTTGATTGCGGCGATCACCGGGTAGGGGATCCGTCGCAGGTCGACGATCGCCGCGTGCAGCGCCTCGGCGCCGCGCCGCACTTCCGAGGGCAGGTCGATCTCCTCCGACTCGACCCCTTTGCGGAACCAGGTGACGTCGCCGCCGGCACAGAAGGCCTTGCCGGCACCGGTGATGATCAGCGCCCGCAGTGGCGCCCGGTCGGCGAACCAGGCGAAGGCCACGGTCAGCTCGCCGATCATCTCCGGGCTCATCGCGTTGAAGGCGTCGGGCCGGTCGAGGGTGAGGGTGCCGACCTCCCCCTCGATCTCGATCCGCAGGGTGTTCAGCTCGGGTGGGCTCAGGGTCTGGCTGGTCATCTCGCTCTCCGTGTTGGCGTCCGTTTGGCCTCTAGCCTCCGCCGCGTGGTTCCTTTCGCACCGCATACGTGCAAAAGGAACCACGGAACGTTTGGCCGTGTGGCCAGCAGCCTACCCTTAGGGCGATGGCGGAAGCCGCTGAAAACGGCAGTACCTCGCGGGTCGAGCGGATCGCCGAGCAGCGTCGCTCACTGCCCGACTCGCCCGGCGTCTACCTCTTCCACGGCGGCGACGGCGAGCTGCTCTACGTCGGCAAGGCGCGCTCGATCCGCAAACGCGTCGCCTCCCACTTCTCCGGCGGCGAGACCCGGCTCACCTCGCGGGTCGACCGCATCGACACTCTCGTCACCGCCACCGAGGCGGAGGCGCTGTTGGCCGAGCAGAGCTTCATCAAGCGCCACCGGCCGCGCTTCAACATCCGCCTCCGCGACGACAAGTCCTACCCCTACGTCGCGGTCAGCCTCGACGAGGAGTACCCGCGGGTCTACTTCACCCGCGAGAAGCACCGCGCCGGCCGTGCCTACTTTGGCCCCTTCTCCAGCGCCAAGCGGGTGCGCGAGACGCTCGACCTGCTCGGCAAGCTGTTCCAGTTCCGCACCTGCGAGGGGGCCGAGCCGGGCCGCCGCTCCGGCAGCCCCTGCCTCGACTACTACATCAAGCGCTGCGGGGCGCCCTGCGTCGGCCACGTCAGCCAGGAGGAGTACCGCCACAACGTCGACGCGATCGTCGACTTCCTCAGCGGCCGCTACCGCCAGGTCGAGGGCGAGGAGCGGGCGAAGATGGAGGCGGCGGCCGAGACGCAGGAATTCGAGCGCGCCGCCCTGCACCGCGACCGCCTCAAGGCGATCCGCTCGCTGTTCGAGCGCCAGCGCGTCGCCGGCGGCTCGGTCGGCACCGCCGACCTGATCGGGGTCGCGGTCGAGGGCGCCGACGCCAACGCCCAGGTTTTCCAGGTCCGCGACGGCATCCTCGCCGAGCGCCAGAGCTTCTACCTCGAGAACCAGGCCGAGCGCGAGCCGGCCGAGGTCGCCGAGGAGTTCATCGGCCAGTACTACTCGGCCTCGCCGGCGATGCCGAAGACGATAGTCGTCGGCCCCTACCTGCGCGAGCGCGCGGCGGTGCTGGCGGAGGCGCTGAGCGAGCGCCGCGGCTCCCCGGTCGAGGTGCGGGCCGCCGAGCGCGGCGACAAGCGCCGCCTGCGCGAGCTGGCCGAGCGCAACGCCCGCCTCGCGCTCGACCAGGACCGGCTGCGGCGCGAGCACCGGCGGGCGCGCCGGGTCGAGTCGCTGACCTCGCTCGGCGAGGCGCTGGGGATGGAGGAGCTGCCGGTGCGGATCGAGGGCTTCGACATCTCCAACATCGGCGGCGAGCACACCGTCGCCTCGATGGTCGTGTTCGAGGGGGGTGCGACCAAGAAGGCCGACTACCGGCGGTTCCGGGTGCGCGGCGAGCGGCGCGACGCCGGCAACGGCGGCCCCGACGACTTCGCCTCGATGGAGGAGGTGTTGGCGCGGCGGGTCGCCCGCCACCTCGAACAGGTCGACCTCTCACCCCACGACGGCAAGCGCGACGAGAGCTTCGCCTCGCTGCCGTCGCTGGTCGTGATCGACGGCGGCAAGGGACAGCTGGCGGCCGGGATGAAGGCGCTGCGGCCCTTCGCCGAGCGCGGCGTCACCGTCGTCAGCCTCGCCAAGCGGTTGGAGGAGGTCTACCTGCCGGGGCGCGCGGCGCCACTCGACCTGGCAGCCGACTCGGAAGCCTCGAAGCTCTTGCAGCGGGTCCGCGACGAGGCGCACCGGTTCGCGATCGAACACCACCGCGGCCGCCGTGACCGCGCGATGACCGGCTCGGTGCTGGACGAGCTGAAGGGCATCGGCCCCGCTCGCAAGCGCGCGCTGCTCCAGCATTTCGGCTCTCCAGAGCGGTTTCTGGCCGCTACCCGGGAGGAGCTGGAGGCGGTGCCCGGCCTGCCTGGCAAAGTAGGGCGCGAGATCCACGAGCAGCTCAACAGGACGAGCTAGGGGCGATGGCGAAGGCAGCGAAGCGCAAGACGGCGGCGGCGGGCGCAAACGGAGCGCAGCCCGGCGGCCAGGTGACCCTGGTGGTGATCACCGGGCACTCCGGCGCCGGCAAGTCGGAAGCGATCGCCGCCTTCGAGGACGGCGGCTACTTCTGCGTCGACAACCTGCCGCCGCGGATGATCGAGAGCCTCGGCGAGCTGTTCCGTCACGAGGGCAGCGGCGTCGAGCGCGCCGCGGTCGTCTCCGACGTGCGCGGTGGCGAGTACTTCGAGGGCCTGGTCCAGGTGTTGGAGGATCTCGAGCGGGACGGGCTGAAGCCCCAGGTCCTGTTCCTCGAGGCCGACGAGGAGACCCTGCTCGATCGCTACAAGGAGACCCGCCGCCGCCACCCGCTGGCGCCGGAAGGGCGAATCGTCGACGGGATCCGAGCCGAGCGCGAGTTGTTGGCGCCGCTGCGCGAGCGCGCCGACGTGGTGATGGACACCAGCGACCTGACCGGGGCCGAGCTGAGACGGCGGATCGCCGAGGAGATGCTGGGCGGTGAGGACGGTGGGGAGCTGGCGCTGACCCTGCTCACCTTCGGCTTCAAGAACGGGCCGCCGCGCGACGCCGACCTCACCCTCGACGTCCGCTTCCTGCCCAATCCCCACTACGTCGACGAGCTGCGCCCGATGACGGGGATGGACGAGCAGGTCCGCGCCTACGTCGAGTCCGGCACCCAGGCGGGCGAGTTCTACGGCCGCCTGCTGCCGCTGCTCGAGTTCCTCGTCCCCGCCTACGTGGCCGAGGGCAAGAGCCACCTGACGATCGCTGTCGGCTGCACCGGCGGCCGCCACCGCTCGGTCACCGTCGCCGACCGCATCCGCCGCGACCTCGCCGCCCGCGAGGACGTAATCGTCCGCGTAAAGCACCGCGACGTCGAGCTGGACTGACCGCCGACGGGCCTCAAAGCGGACTATTTGGCCGCTTTGAGGCCCGTCGACCCTAGAATCGCCCCCGCATTGGCTGAGGCTGTGATTTCTATTCGGGGGCTGCGGAAGAGCTACGGCGAGGCCGAGGCGGTGCGGGGGATCGATCTCGAGGTGCATGCCGGCGAGGTTTTCGCCTTCCTTGGGCCGAACGGGGCTGGCAAGACGACCACGGTGGAGATCCTCGAGGGCTACCGCAAGCGCAGCGGCGGCGAGGTGGCGGTGCTGGGGGAGGACCCCGAGCGGGCCGGGCGCGAGTGGCGCGAGCGGATCGGCATCGTCCTGCAGAGCGGCCGCCTCGACCCCTACCTGACCGTGCGCGAGTCGCTCGGGCTCTACTCCGGCTACTTCCGCAAGCCGCGCCCGGTCGAGGAGGTGGTCGAGCTGGTCGGGCTTGGGGAGAAGGCGGACGTCCGCGCCAGCAAGCTCTCCGGCGGTCAGCAGCGGCGGCTCGACGTCGGCATGGCCCTGGTCGGCGATCCCGAGCTGCTCTTTCTCGACGAGCCCACGACCGGCTTTGACCCGACCGCGCGCCGCCAGGCCTGGGACGTGATCGCCGGCCTGCGCGACCTCGGCAAGACCGTTTTCCTCACCACCCACTACATGGACGAGGCGCAGCGCCTGGCCGACCGGGTGACGATCATCTCGCGCGGTGAGGTCGTCGCCCGTGGCACCCCCGAGGACCTCGGCAACCGCGGCGCCCTGCCGGCGACGATCCGCTACCGCGCCGGTGGTCGCGACGTCAGTGTCGAGACGACGACCCCGGTTGCCACCCTGCACGAGCTGACCGGGAAGGCGCTGGAGCGCGGCGAGGACCTCGAGGGCCTGGAAGTGACCCGGCCCTCGCTCGAGGACGTCTACCTGGAGCTGACCGCTGCCTCGGAGGCTTCCGAGTGAGCGGCTTTGCCCTGATCGGCCACCAGTTCCGCTACGACCAGAAAGCCTTCTGGCGCAACCCGGCCTCGGTCTTCTTCACGGTGATGTTCCCGGTGCTGCTGCTGGTGATCTTCGCCACCGTCTTCGGTGACCAGACCGTCGACGTCCGCGGCGGCGTCGAGACGACCACCTACTACGTGCCGGCGATCATCACCCTCTCGGTGATCTCGGCGACGATGCAGAGCCTGGCGATGTCGCTGGTGATCGCCCGCGAGGACGGTCGCCTCAAGCGCAGCCGCGGCACCCCGATGCCGCCCTGGGTCTTCATCGCCGGTCGGGTCGGCAACTCGATCGTCGTCGCCCTGATGATGCTGGTGCTGCTGGCGGCGATCGGCCGCCTCCTCTACGGCGTCGACATCCCCTGGGAGCGTTCGCCGGCGATCGTCGTCGCCCTCGTCGTCGGCGCCGCCGCCTTCTGTTGCCTCGGCATCGCCCTCACCGCGGCGATCCCCTCACAGGACGCGGCGGCGCCGATCGTCAACGCGCTGCTGCTGCCGCTCTACTTCCTCTCCGGCGTCTTCATCCCCGACGACCAGCTGCCGAGCGGGGTGATCCACTTCGCCGACGCCTTCCCGATTCGCCATTTCTTCGAGGCCCTCTTCGACGCCTACGTGCCGGCGGACGGCGCCGCGACGATCTCCTGGGACAACCTCGCGATCGTCGCGATCTGGGGCGTCGCCGGCCTCCTGCTGGCGATCAAATTCTTCCGCTGGACCCCTCGAAACGGCTAACCCATATAGCCTGCGCGCCGCGATGTTGCACCATGTCCTCCTGGAGGTCTCCGACCTCGAACGCAGTGCCGCCTTCTACGACTCGATGCTGGCGCCGCTCGGCTGGCGCCGTCATTTCGAGGAGGACGAGACGATCGGCTGGGGGATCGCCAAGCCGGTCTTCTTCGCCGCCGCCCACCATGAGCCCCGGCCGGGGTTCGGCCTACTCAGCTTCTCCGCCCTCGGCATCGTCGCCGTCAAGGCGGCCTGGGAAGGGGGGATCCGGGCCGGCGGGGTCAGCGTCAGCGAGCCCGGCGAGCAGCGCTCGCACGGGTCCGGCTCCTACTCGGCGTTCCTCAAGGACCCCGACGGGTACGAGATCGAGATCACCATCGGGTCCGACTAGACGATCCAGCCGACTCCCTAGGATCGACTCCACCCAACGAATTCAGGAGGCATGACTGCATGGCTGTGAAGGTCGGCATCAACGGTTTCGGGCGCATCGGGCGCAACGTCTTCCGCGCCGCGCACGCGGCGGGAGCTGACCTCGAGTTCGTCGCCGTCAACGACCTCACCGACCCGGGCACGCTCGCCCATCTGCTCAAGTACGACTCGATCCTCGGCCGCTTCCCGGGCGAGGTTGGGGTCGGCGAGGGGTCGATCTCGATCGACGGCAAGGCGCTGCAGGTGCTCTCCGAGCGCGACCCGGCGGCGCTGCCCTGGGGCGACCTCGGCGTCGAGGTAGTGATCGAGTCGACCGGTTTCTTCACCGCCCGCGCCGACGCCGCCAAACACCTCGATGCCGGCGCCAAGAAGGTGATCATCTCCGCGCCGGCCAAGGAGCCGGACGTGACCGTGGCGCTGGGCGTCAACTTCGACAGCGACTACGACCCGGCCAGCCACCACATCATCTCCAACGCCTCCTGCACGACCAACTGCCTGGCGCCGCTAGCGAAGGTGCTGAACGATGCCTTCGGCATCGAGCAGGGGCTGATGACGACGATCCACGCCTACACCGCCGACCAGCGCCTGCAGGACATGCCGCACTCCGACTTGCGGCGGGCGCGCGCGGCGGCGCTCAACCTGATCCCGACCACGACCGGGGCCGCCAAGGCGGTTGGCCTAGTGCTGCCGGAGTTGAACGGCAAGCTGAACGGCTTCGCGATGCGGGCGCCGGTCGCGACTGGCTCGGTCGTCGACCTCGTCTTCAGCACCCCGGACCCGGTCGAGCCCGACCAGGTCAACGCCGCCGTCAAGGCCGCCGCCGAGGGGCCGCTGCAGGGAATCCTCTCCTACACCGAGGACCCGATCGTCTCCACCGACATCGTCGGCGACCCGCACTCCTCGATCTTCGACGCCGGCCAGACGATGGTGATCGGCGACGGCCGCATGGTCAAGGCGGTCAGCTGGTACGACAACGAGTGGGGCTACTCGAACCGCTGCGTCGAGCTGACCGGCAAGGTCCTCGCGGGCTCCTGAGCCGCGCCGGGACGTCGCCGTGAGCTTCTCCAAGGCAAGCGTCCGCGACGCCGAGGTATCGGGGCGGCGGGTGTTGGTCCGGGTCGACTTCAACGTCCCACTCGAGGGCGGCGAGGTCGCTGATGACATGCGGATCCGGGCGGCGCTGCCGACGATCGAACTGCTGCGCGAGCGCGGCGCCGCGCTGGTGCTCGCCTCGCACCTGGGGCGGCCCGAGGGGAAGGTGGACCCGGCGCTGTCGGTGGCGCCGGTGGGCAGGTGGCTGGGGGAGCTGCTGGGGATCGAGGTGACGCAGGCGCCGGCGGTGGTCGGCGGCGACGTCGACCTGCTCGCCGGCGGGCTCGGCCCGGGCGACGTGCTGCTGCTGGAGAACACCCGCTTCGAGCCGGGGGAGACCGAGAACGACCCGAAGCTGGCCGAAGCGCTGGCCGAGTTGGCGGACCTCTACGTCAACGATGCTTTCGGCGCCGCCCACCGCGCCCACGCCAGCACCGAGGGGGTAGCCCACCACCTGCAGGGCTACGCCGGCCTGCTGCTGGAACGCGAGCTGACCGAGCTGACGGCGGTGGTCGAGTCGCCACGCCGGCCGCTGGTCGTCGTCCTCGGCGGCGCCAAGGTCTCTGACAAGATCGGGGTCATCGACCGCTTCCTCGAGCTGGCCGATCAGATCCTGATCGGCGGCGCGATGTGCTTTAGCTTCTTTCGTGCCCAAGGCATCTCCACCGGCGATTCGCTGGTCGAGGAGAAGGGGGTGGAGCTGGCGGCTGAGGCGCTGGAGCGGGCCGAGGACTCCGACTGCGAGCTGCTGCTGCCGGTCGACCTCGTGCTGGGCAGGAGCTTCGACGCCGAGACCGAGCGCCGCGAGAGCGAAGGCGTCGAGGTGCCGGACGGCTGGATGGGTCTCGACGTCGGCCCGCGCACGGCGAGCCGCTACGCCGAGGCGGTCGCCGCGGCCGGCACGGTGCTCTGGAACGGGCCGATGGGCGCTTTCGAGCTGGAGCCGTTCGCGGCGGGGACGCGTGCCGTCGCCGAGGCGATGGCGGCCGCTCCCGGCACCACGGTTGTCGGCGGTGGAGACTCGGTCGCGGCGCTGCGCCGGTTCGGGCTCGACGATCAGGTGGACTGGCTATCGACCGGAGGAGGAGCATCGTTGGAGCTGCTGGAGGGAAAGAAGCTGCCCGGGGTTGAGGCCCTGCTCGACAAGGAGGCGCAAGATGCCTGAGCGCACCCCCTACATCGCCGCCAACTGGAAGATGCACAAGACGGTCGCCGAGGCGGCCGAGTTCGTCGACTCGCTGCTGCCGCGGATCGCCGCGACCCAATGCGACGTGGTCATCTGCCCGCCGTTCACGGCGCTCTCCGAGGTGGTCGAGCGCTCGCGCGGCAGCGCCGTCAGCGTCGCCGCCCAGAACATGCACGAGGAGGGCGCGGGCGCCTTCACCGGCGAGGTCTCGGCGCCGATGCTGGCCGAGCTCGACGTCGAGGCGGTGGTGCTCGGCCACTCCGAGCGCCGCCAGCTCTTCGGCGAGACCGACGAGGCGCTGGCGCGCAAGGTCCCGGCCGCCCTCGCCGCCGGCCTGGAGCCGATCCTCTGCGTCGGCGAGAGCGAGGCGGCGCGCGACGCCGGCGAGACCAAGGAAGTGCTCGAGCGCCAGCTGCAGGCCGATCTCGCCGAGGTCGGCTCGACCGACCTGCAGCGGGTCGTCGTCGCCTACGAGCCGATCTGGGCGATCGGCACCGGCCGCACCGCCACCTCCGAGCAGGCTCAGGAGGTCTGCGCCTTCATCCGTGACGTGCTGCGCATGCGGGGCGCCGCCGCCGACGCGGTGCGGATCCTTTACGGCGGCTCGGTCAAGCCCGCCAACGCGGCCGAGCTGATGTCGAAGCAGGACGTCGACGGGGCGCTGGTCGGCGGTGCCAGCCTCGACGCGGCCGACTTCGCGGCGATCGTGGACATGGCGGAATGACGGCCCCAGGCTCGTCATGACCGGGCCGATCCCGTCCCTGGCGCTGGTCATCCTCGACGGCTGGGGGCTGGCCGAGCCGGGGCCGGGCAACGCGATCTCCCTGGCCGAGACGCCGGTCTTCGATGACCTCTGGGATCGCTACCCGCGCACCCAGCTCTCCGCCCAGGGCCGCGACGTCGGCCTCCCCGACGGGCAGATGGGCAACTCCGAGGTCGGTCACCTCAACCTCGGCGCCGGCGCGATCGTCAAACAGGACCTGGCCCGGATCGACGACGCGATCGCCGACGGCAGCTTCTTCGACAACGAGGCGCTGCTGGCTGCCTGCGAGCGCGCCCGCCACAGCCCGCGCGGGCGCCTGCACCTGCTCGGGCTCGTCTCCGACGGCGGCGTCCACTCCGGCTGGGAGCACATCGAGGCCTGCATCGAGCTGGCCTCCCACGAGGGCGTCCCCGACGTCGTCTTCCACGCCTTCACCGATGGCCGCGACACGCTGCCGCACGGCGGCCGCACCTACCTCGCTGAGCTGGAGCGCTGGCTCCGGCACGCCGGCCGGGTCGGCACCGTCGGCGGCCGCTACTACGCGATGGACCGCGACACCCGCTGGGAGCGGACCAAGCTCGCCTACGACGCGATCGTCCACGCCCGCGGCCTCCACGCCGCCAGCTCCGCTGCGGCGATCGAGGCCTCCTACGAGCGGGATCACACCGATGAGTTCGTCGTACCGACCGTGATCGGCGACTACGACGGCGCCGCCGCCGGCGACGTCGCGATCTTCGTCAACTTCCGCCCCGACCGCGCCCGGCAGCTGACCCGCGCCCTCGCCGAGCCCGGCTTCGGCGAGTTCCCGCGCAGCGGGCCGGCTCTCCTCGACCTGACGACGATGACCCTCTACCGCAAGGGCTGGCCCTACCCGGTTGCCTTCCCCGAGGAGCGGCCGCAGGCGACCCTGGCCGAAACGATCTCCAGGGCCGGAGGCCGGCAGCTCCACGTCGCCGAGACCGAGAAGTACGCGCACGTCACCTACTTCTTCAACGGCGGTCGCGAGCAGGAGCTGGAGGGGGAAGAGCATTGCCTGGTCGAATCGCCGCGCGACGTGCCGACCTACGACCACAAGCCGGAGATGAGCGCCCGGGCCGCCGCCGACACCTTCGTCCGGCACTGGGGCGAGGGCGACTACCGCTTCGGGATCATCAACTTCGCCAACCCGGACATGGTCGGCCACACCGGCGTGATCCCGGCTGCCGTCGCTGCCGTCGAGGCGGTCGACGCCTGTCTCGGCGACGTCGTCGAGGCGGTGGCGGCGAAGGGCGGCGCCTGCATCGTCACCGCCGACCACGGCAACTGCGACCACATGCTCGAGCCCGACGGCTCTCCCAACACCGCCCACTCGCTCAACCCGGTGCCGTTGATCGTCACCGCCGAGGGCCTGCGGCTGCGCGACGGCGGCATCCTCGCCGACGTCGCCCCCACCGCCCTCGACCTGCTCGGCATCTCCCAGCCCGACCCGATGACCGGCCGCACCCTGATTGAAGGCGAAGAGTTGACGAGTTGACCCCCCTATAGGTGGGACAACTCGTCAAAACCCGATGAGGGACGATGCGCAGAGGCTGAGGTTCGAGGTGGGGGCTCGGGATGGGGGCGCTCGCACCGGGGTGCTGCACACGGCCCACGGGCCGGTCGAGACGCCGGCCTTCATCCCGCTGGCGACCAAGGGGACGGTGCGGGGGCTCGAATCGCGCGAGGTGGCCGAGCTGGGCTACCAGCTGATCCTCGGCAACACCTACCACCTGTTTGTCTCGCCGGGGCCGGAGCGGATCGCGGCGGCTGGAGGGCTGCACGGGTTCATGGGCTGGGAGCGGGCGCTGATCACCGACTCCGGCGGCTTCCAGGTCTTCTCGCTCGCCCACGGCGGCGTCGCCAACGAGGTCAAGGGAAGCGGCCGTTCGGGAGGGGAGCAGGGCTCGGTGGTCGAGATCACCGAGGAGGGGGCGCGGTTCCGCTCCTACCGCGACGGCTCCGAGCTGTTCATCTCACCCGAGGTCTCGATGCGGGTTCAGGCCGCGCTCGGCTCCGACATCGCCCTCGTCTTCGACGAGTGCACCCCCTTCCACGCCGACCGCGACTACACCGCCCACTCGACCGAGCGCACCCACCGCTGGCTCGACCGCTGCCTCGAGTGGCACCGGCGCGAGGGTCCAGCGCGCCAGGCCGTCTTCGGCATCGTCCAGGGAGGGGTCCACGAGGATCTGCGGCGCGAATCGGCCCAACGCGTCGCCGAGTCGGGAGTCGACGGCCTCGCGATCGGCGGCACCCTCGGCCGCGACAAGGAGGAGATGCACGGGGTGCTGGCGATGATCGCGCCGCTCCTTCCCGATGAGGTGCCGGTGCACCTGCTCGGGATCGGCGAGGTCGACGATCTGCTCGGCGGCATCGCCCTCGGCCTCGACGTCTTCGACTGCGCCGTCCCCACCCGCCTCGCCCGCCACGGCGTCGCCCTGGCGCCCAGCCCCGAGACCCGCTTCCGCCTCGACATGCGCAAGGGGGGATGGGTCGGCAACCGCGAGCCGCTGGTCGAGGGCTGCCCCTGCCCGGCCTGCCGCCACCACGACCGCGACTACGTCAGCTACCTCTCCCGCGCCGAAGAGCTGACCGCCGTCCGCCTCATCGTCCTCCACAACCTCACCTACATGTACGAGCTCACCACCCACGCTCGGGCCGCGATCGAGGCCGGCCGCTTCGCCGATTACCGCGCCGCCGTCCTCACCGGTTCCACTCCCTGGGGGGCGTAACTCCGGAGAGGCCCTGGGGGAGGGGTCGAGTGCCCCTCAACCGAACCTCCCCGCTGTTGTGAGGGCGAGGGGCACTCGACCCCTCCCCTCGCACCGCCCTATTCGGTGTTCTTGCTGACCAGGTCCTTGACTTCTTCGACGACTTTGTCGACCGTGTCGCCGGCGACCCTCGAGACCTTGACGCCGGCGGCCTTGTCGGTGGTGTAGATGACGGCGGTTGCGACCGCGGCGGCGACGAGCACGAGCGCGACCAGGGCGAGGACGAAGCGGACGAAGCGGGAGAAGGCCGAGCGTTTGGGAGGCGCGGCGGCGGCGCGGGCGGGGGGTGCCGGTGGGGGAGGGGAGACGCGCGGCGCGGGGCGCCTGGTCTGGGATTGCGCCGGGCGGTACTCGGTCTGGGCGGTGCTGCGATCGAGGTGGCGGGTCGCCGCGGTCTCGCCGCCGAGCGCCCGGGTCGGGGCGCCATCGCCCATCGGCAGGGTCACGTCCTCACCTTCGAGCCCGAGTCGGAGGCCGCCGGCGAGCTCGCCGGCGCTGGCGTAGCGCCGGTTCGGGTCGCCCTCCAGAGCGCGCAGCACGGCGCCGCCGAGGCTCCCGGGGACCTCGTCGTTGTAGGTGCTCGGCGCCAGCGGCCTCTCGTTCTGCTGGCGTACCGCCAGCTCGGCCAGCGAGGAGCCCTCGTAGGGCAGGCGGCCGGTGAGGAACTGATAGAGGACGACGCCGAGGGCGTAGACGTCGGTCGCCGGCGTCGCCTCCTCGCCGCGCACCTGCTCGGGTGCGAGGTAGGCGGCGGTGCCGACCACCGAGCCGACCTGGGTGATCCGGGTTTGCTCGATCGCTCGGGCGATGCCGAAGTCGGTCAGCTTCACCGTCATCTCCCCACCCCCGACGGGGCCGCCGACGAGCATCAGGTTGCCGGGCTTGACGTCGCGGTGGATGATCCCGCGCCGGTGCGCGTAGTCGAGCCCGGCGCATGCCTGGGCGCCGATCTCGGCGGCGATTTCCGGCCCCACCGGGCCGCTCCGCTGCAGGATCTGCGCCCCGGAGCGCCCCTCCACGTACTCCATGACGATGTAGTGACGGCCGTCGTCGACGCCGGTGTCGTAGACCTGGACGATGTTGGGGTGGATCAGCTTCGCCACCGCCAGCGCCTCGCGGCGGAAGCGAGCGACGAAGCGCTCGTCGTCGGAGAGGTGCTCGGCGAGGACCTTCACCGCGACCGTCCGCTCGAGGATCAGGTCGGTCGCCTTGTAGACGTTCGACATGCCGCCGGAGCCGAGCCGCTCACCGGTCTGGTAGCGGCCCGAGAGGGTTCCCGCCTCCATCATCCGCCCCCCGCCGGAGCGCCCGGTCCGACTCCTCCGGAGGGTGGGCCGCCGCCGGGTTCGACCGGCGGCGCTTCTTCTTCGCCTTCTTCGGGGCCTTTCGGTTCACCTTCCGCCTGCGGCGGCAGGGTCGGTTTGGCGGGCGCTTCTTCCGGCGCTTCTTCGGCTTCCTTCTTCGGCTTCTTGGGCTTTTCCGACTTGTCCTTCTCCTCTTCTTCCGGCGCTTCTTCAGCTTCTTCGATCGTCGGCACCGTTTCCTCGGTCGTCGTTTCCTCGCAGCCGGCCACGACTTCGTTGAGTCGGGTGGCCCCTTCGCGCAGCGCCCGCTTCAGCTTCGCGTCAACGCCGCCGAGCGCTCCGATCTCGGTGCTGACCTCCAGCGCCGCGTCTTCGGCGCCAACGCAGTCGCCTTCGCTCGCCAACTGCTCGACCTGGTCGAGGTTGGAGTTGATTTCCCTCGCGGTATCGCCCGGCAGCAGCTCGGCGCCGTCGCCGCCGCCGCAGGCGACCAGCCCCAGCGCGGTGACGCCGGCGAGGGCGAGGGCGAGCATGGATGCGCTCAGGCGGCCCATGAATCGAGTCTAGACAACGGCCGCCCGCCCGGATTCTGCCTGCATTTACGCGTCATCGCCCGCCCTCGAGGCGTTCCGCCAGCGGGCTCGGCAGGCCGGCGCCGAGGATCGCGGCCGCGGCCGCGGCGACGTCGTAGGAGGCGCGGTGGAAATTTGCCACCCACGCCTCGGTGTCCAGCTCCAGCCAGGCCGCCCGCGGGTCACCGTCGCGCGGCTGGCCGACGCTGCCGGGGTTGAGTAGCCAGTTCCCCCGCTCGAGGTCGAGCAGAGCTCCATCTCCTGCCTGGGCGCCCTGGGTCTCGCTGGCCCCGGTGCTGTTCGGCTGAGTGAAGAAGAGGGCAATGTGGGAGTGACCGATCAACCCAATGCGCTCGTTCTGGGCCTCAAACCCCGCTTCCGCCTGGTCGATCGAGAGCACGTACTCCCAGACCGGATCGCGCGGTGAGGCGTGGAAAAGGCCGACGCCCGCCCGCGTCGCCGTCGGTTCGAGTCCGCGCAGGAACTCGATAGTCGCCACGCTCGCGTTTTCGCGGGTCCACTCGACCGCGGTCGCGGCGGTGCTGGAGAAGGTCGAGATGTCGATCCCGCCGAGCACCGCGAGGTCGTGGTTGCCGACTAGGCAGACGTCGCAGTGCTTCCGCAGCAGCTCCGCGCAGCCGTCCGGCTGGGCGCCGTAGCCGACCACGTCGCCGAGGCACCAGACCTCCTCGACCGCGGCCCGGTCGATTGCCGCGAGAACGGCTTCGAGCGCGGGCTGGTTGGAGTGGACATCGCTGAGGACGGCAACGCGCAAGCAGCCAGCGTACCCTGGCCGAGCTGAGAGGCCTGACGTGGGTTAGGCGCGTACGCGCCTAACCCACGTCAGGCCTCTGGTCCATACGATTGGCCGGTGACCGCCACCGATTCGATCGCCGAGCTGCGCGACGCCGTCGAGGTCGCCGCTCGGGCGCTTCGCGACGGCGAGCGCACCGAGCCCGCGCCCTCGCTCGACCGCCCCCCGAAGCCGGAGCTGGGCGACTACAGCTCCAACGCGGCGATGCTGCTGGCGGGTCCGCTGGGCGACAACCCGCGCGCGGTCGCCGAGCGGCTGCGGGAGCAGCTGGAGCGCAACCTCAGCGGCACAGGCAGTCTCGAGCGGATCGAGGTCGCCGGTCCCGGCTTCGTCAACCTCTTCCTCTCCGACGCCTGGTACCGGCGCGCCCTGACGGCGCTGACCGAGGTGGGGGACAGCCTCGGCCCGGCCCCAGTGGAAAGCCCCGAGCAGGTTCTGGTTGAGTTCGTCTCCGCCAACCCGACCGGGCCCCTGCACGTCGGCGGCGGTCGCCACGCTGCCTACGGCGATGCCCTGGTGCGGCTGCTTGAGGCGGCCGGGCACGAAGTCGAGCGCGAGTTCTACGTCAACGACGCCGGCGGACAGATCGACCGCTTCGCCGAGTCGATCGCCGCCCGGATGACCGGCGCCGAGCTGCCCGAGGACGGCTACGAAGGCGAGTACGTCGCGGAGCTGGCCGCCGCTTGCGCCGCGGAGGGGATCGACCCAGGCGACCGCGAGGCGCTCGGGGCGCGTGGCGTCGAACTTGTCCTCGACGGCGTCCGCGCCAGCCTCGAGCGCTTCGGCGTCCGCTTCGACACCTGGTTCTCCGAGCGCGACCTCTACCGGCGCGGGGAGGTCGACTCCGCCCTCGCCGACCTCGACCGGCGCGGGCACACCTACCGCAGCGAAGACGCGCTCTGGCTGCGCACGACCGAGTTCGGCGACGACAAGGACCGGGTCCTGATCCGCGCCAACGGGGAACCGACCTATCTCGCCGCCGACGCCGCCTACCACTGGGACAAGCTGCAGCGCGGCTTCGGGCGCTTGATCAACGTGCTCGGCGCCGACCACCACGGCTACGTGCCCCGCATCCGTGCGGCGATCGAGGCGCTTGGCGCCGACCCCGAGGCCTTCGAGGCCCTGATCATGAGCCTCGTCCACATCGTCGATGAGGGGGAGCGGGCGCAGATGTCCAAGCGCAGCGGCGATTTCGTCTCGCTCGACGAGCTGCTCGACGATATCGGCGTCGACGCGACCCGCTGGTTCATGCTCTGGCGCGATCACCAGACCACGGTCGACCTCGATCTCGAGCTGGCGCGCAGCCAGTCCAGCGACAACCCCGTCTACTACGTCCAGTACGCGCACGCCCGGATCGCCAGCATCCTGCGCAAGGCCGGTCCCGCGGCCGAGGGGGCCGCGGCCGGGCTCGGCCCCGAGGTGCCGATCGCCCCGGTGGAGCCCAGCGAGCGGGTGCTGATCAAGCGCCTGCTCGAGTTCCCGGAAGAGGTTCGCGACTCAGCCGCGCGCCGGGCGCCGCACCGGATCTGCGCCTACTCGACCGCGGTCGCCGCCGACTTCCACGCCTTCTACCGCGACTGCCAGGTCGTCGGTGCGGAGGGCGAGGGCGTCGAGCGCTCGCGATTGGGCCTCTGTCTCTGCACGAAGCGGACGATCGCGGCGGCGCTGGGCCTGCTTGGGATCTCGGCCCCCGAGCGGATGTGATGCTCGGGCGCGGCAAGCTGCCCGTTCTGGCGCAGATCTCCGCCCCGGCGCCGGGAGCGGCGCGGGCCTGGTCGCTGCGCCGCGCCGACCTCGAGGCGCTGGCGAAGATCCAAGGCGCCTTGGAGGACCACAGCGCTGTGCTCCTCAGCGGCGACGTCGGACTGTCCGCCGCGGTCGCCCTCGCCGGCGCCGCCGCGGCTGGCGGGCGGCGCGTCGCCCTGCTCGAGTGCGATCTCGTGCAGCCACGGCTGGCGGCGAGCCTCGGCCTCTCGCCGGTGCCGGGGCTGCACGAGTACCTGCGATGGGAGGCGACCGCCTCCGAGATCCTGCAGCCGCTGGTCCTCGCCGGGCCGGGGTCGCGCGACGCGTCCGCCCCGGTCGTCTGCATCGTCGGCGGGCGTCCCTCGGCCGACGCGGCGACGCTGACCGGGCTGGAGAGCTTCCGCCATGCGACCGCGAAACTGCGCCGCGCCTACGACCTGGTCGTGATGGCCGGACCGGCCTTCGGCCACGACTACGGCTCGCTGGCGCCGCTCGCCGCGCAGGCGGACGCGCTCATAGCCGCCGTCTCGCCTCATAAAGCCAAGGGGCGGCGCGGCCGCGAGCTGCGGGCGGAGCTGCGCCAGCTGCCGGTAGCGCTGCGTGGCGCGATCGTCGTCGGTCAGGACTGAGCGGCTTCTGCGGGAACTCGAAGACTTACTGTGGTCATAGGCCCAGTAAGTCTTCGAGTTCAGAGGTCGTAGCGGGCGAGGTCGGCCTCGAGCCGCTCGGCATCCTCGGCGCTTGGGCCAGCTGGGGAAGCACCGCCGTCGCCGCCGGGCGGGCCGCCGGCCCGGCGCCAACGCAGCACCCCGACGGCCAGCGCGACCGCGGCGAGGACGAAGGCGATCGCCGGTACCAGGTAAGCGGAGAGATCGAAGCCCGAGCGCGGCGGCAGCGCCAGGACCTCCTCGCCGTACTCGGCCACGAGCGCGTCCTTGATCTGCTCCTTGTCGCGGCCCGCCGCGATCAGCCGCGCGATGAACGCTTTCTCGCGCTGCGCCTGGGGCGATTCGGCCAGCGCCAGCAGCGTGCCGCAGACGGGGCACATCACTTCGGACTCGATCTCGGTCAGGGAGGTCTGCGCCGCGCTCGCCGTCGTGGCGCCCAGCGCCGCCAGCGCCAGCAGCACCGCGAGCGCCGCCCGGGCCCTCACGAGCGCCCACCCGCCAGCAGCGGCGCCACGTAGCGGTCCAGGTACTCGTCGCTGATCGGCCCGGGGACCAGCAGGCGCACCCGTCCCCGCGGGTCGACGAGGAAGTTCTCCGGCACCCCGGTGGTCCCAAAGTCGTGGGCAGCCGAGCCGTCGCCATCGCGAAGCTGCGGGTAGCTGAGCCCGAAGCGGCGCACGAAGGCGCGGCCGTCGCCGCTGAGGTCGCGGCTGTCGATGCCGAGGACGGTGAAGGTGCCGCCGCCGTGGCGGCGCTGGAAGTCCTCCAACGCCGGCGCCTCCTCGCGGCAGGGGATGCACCAGGAGGCCCAGAAGTTGACCAGCACCCAGCGGCCCCTGTAGTCGGCGAGCGAGCCGTTGCCGCCGCCTTCGAGCCGCGGCAGCGGCGAGGCCGGCGCCGCCTCGCCCAGGGCGACCCCGGAGGAGCCCTTGCTGAGCAACCCAAAGGCCAGCAGGCCAACGACGGCGAGCACGGCGAGGACGGCTATCGCGGGGCGAGCGCTCACGGGCGTCGAAGGTTAGAACTAAGCGCCGAAGCGGTCAGAACTCGTGCGGCGCCAGGATGCCGTTCAGGAGAGTGGCGCCGGCGAGGGTCGCTCGCTTCTGGTTCTGCGGCAGCTCGGAGAGGCCGAACTGCTCGAAGAGGCCGCGCAGATGGGCCTTGACCGCGTCGACGCTGAGGCAGACCTCGTCGGCGATCTCCCGGTTGGTCGCCGGGGTGGCGAAGGCCGACTGCGCCAGTGGCCGGGCGAGGGCGATCAGGATCTTGCGCCGGGTCTCCGAGAGCGGCACCGGCGTCGCATTCTTGAATCCGACGGTCGTTTCGACGCGAGAGGCAGCCGGCGCCCGATAGACCATCACCGTGGCGCCGAAGCAGAGGCGATCGCCGTCGCTCAGGCGCCGCTTGCCGACCATCCGCTCGCTGTTGACGAAGGACCCATTGCTGGACAGCCCGTCGTCGACCAGGCACCAGTCGCCCTTGATGCGTTCGATCTGGGCATGGAGGCGGGAGACCTGCTTGTCCCAGCCCAGCGTGACGTCATTGTCCTGCCGTCGCCCGATCGTCATCTGGCGCCCAGCCAGGGGCACGATCGCCTGCCTGCCCTCGCCGTCGCGGTAGACGAGGAAGGCGCCACCGCGGCGCTCGGCCTCGAGCCGCGCTTTCAGCTCGGCAGGCGTCGACGCCTGGCCTCCTACCACCGCATCGGCCATCACTTGGGCTCCCCATCGATCGGGAGAGCCGGATCGGCATAGGCAGATGCCATGCCGTCGGCGACCGATCCGGCCAGCTCGCGCAGGTCGTGAACCCTTGCGGCGAGCTGTCGCTGATTTCCGGCATCAGTCGAGGCGGAGAGGCTGACGAGCTGGCCGCGGATCGTGTCGAACTCGACCAGAACCTCCTCCATCCGGCCGTAGAAGCCGCGCAGCTGTCGCTCGAGTCGCCGCTGGACTTCCAGCTGCACCCGCAATGCCTCGAGTAGCTCCGCCTTGCCCGGGTCAGCCTCGGCCTCCAGCTGCGCCACGCGGGCGGCGATGCCCTCCGGTGGGGCATCCCGCAGCCCCTGTTCGAGTAGGGCGGCTCCGGCCGCGATCTGCTGGATCGTCGCGATCAGGTGCTCGACCTCCTCGGAGACCTCGGTGTACGGCAGCTCTGCCCGCTCGATCGCATCGTCGATTCGGGCCTGCTTGTCGAACGCCCGCTCGAGCAGCGCCGCGATCCGCGGCGACGACGACCCGCCGGCGAGGGCTGGGGGGGACGCGTCCGAAGCGCCGGCCGGTGGCGCCCCCGGCCGCTTCGCTCGCTCACGTTCGAGAACCTGCTGCTGAACGTCGCGGTCGAGGCAGGTGACGGCGGCGGCAGCGATGTAGACGAGGAGGGCGACCGGCAGCGCCAGCGCCAGCACGCCGAAGATCAGTCCCGCGATCAGGATGCCTCCCAGCAGCACCAGGCTGAAAGGGGAGAGCAGCGAGTGGACTATCAGCGCCCGCCGATATTCGCGGCGGCTCAGTGGGGCGGAGACCGGGGCAGGGGAGGTTTCGACCGGGATGGGCGGGGCGGCCACCTCTGGTCCTTCGGCTAGTGCGATGTTGGCGGCGTCGGCCAGCTCGCCCGCGGAGGCGAAGCGTTCCGCCGGCTCCTTCGCCATCGCTCGGGCGATCACATCGTCGAGGCCCCGAGGCAGGCCGGGCCCCAGCGAAGGCGGCGGCTCGGAGACGTGTGCCCACAGCTTCGCCTCCCGTTCCAGGCTCGCGAACGGCGCCCGGCCGGTGAGCATGTGGAAGAGGACGCAGCCGAGCGCGTAGACGTCCGTGCGCGGCTCGACCTCCGCGCCCCGGATCTGCTCCGGGGCGACGTAGTCGAGCGTGCCGAGCATTTCGCCTGCGACCGTCTCGTCCGCGTCGGCGAGCAGCTGTTTGGTCAACCCGAAGTCGGTCAGATAGGCGTGGTCTCCCGCCGCCAGCAGGATGTTCGCCGGCTTGACGTCGCGGTGGACCAGGCCCCGGGAGTGGGCGGCGTCGAGAGCGGACGCGACCTGCGCCGCGATGCGCACTGCGCGGTCGGGCGTCAGCGGACCGTGCTTGGCGACCTCCTCCTTCAGGTCCTCACCCTCCACGTAGCGCATCACCAGGTACAGCACCCCATCGTGGCTTCCGGCGTGGAAGATCGGGATCACGTTCGGGTGCTCCAGAGAGGCGGCGACCCTCGACTCGGCTTCGAACCGCCGGCGGAAGCCCGGATCGCCGCTGAGCTCGGCCGAGATCAGCTTCAGCGCCACGGTCCGCTCAAGACCAAGGTCGGTGGCGTGGTAGACCACTCCCATTCCGCCGCGTCCGGCGAGGTCCTCGATTCGGTAGCCGGCGAATACCGCCCCAGGTCGCAAATCGGTCACACGCGGTTTGTAGTGCAGCCGAGACCCGCAAACAAGTGTCGGCGACCGTCCTCCCGCGCGGCGGCGGTCCCGGCGATGGGCCGCGCCGGGACCGCCTTGCCGCAAACGGCTTGCTAGTCGCGCGCGCGCAGGTTCACGTTGCGAGAGTCGCACTGGAGCATGGAACCGTCCGGGTTGTGGAAGGTAACGACGGTCCGCGCCTTCGTCACCGCCGCCGTCCGTTCGCGATTGAACCTGCCGGAGAACGTTTCGGAGATCTCGACGGACATCCCTTCTTCCACCGAGGAGTCGCTGTCGGTTGCCTTGAATACGCCATTGCCCGCGATCGGAACCGACTGCCACACCTGCGGAAAGATGAGCGCGCCGCCGTTCGAGCAGTGGGCGGCGATCGTGAGCACCGCCACGTCGATCTTCCGCCCGGAGTTCGAGGTCTCAACGTAGGAGGGCAGGCCCTGGGACGTCAGCCCTCCCAATTCCCCTCCGCCGGGAGCCTTGGCCGCCGCGGGCGCGACGGCCGACGCGATGCCGAGGGCGAGCGACGCGACGATCGCGATCGCAACCGCGACTGGCCGCCGCTCCGGCAGGCGGGAGTAGCCGTGAAACCACCTGTTCGATGCTAATTCCATGGTGGACCTCCTTCTCGCCGGGCGCTGGCACCTCGGCGCTCACGTTTCCGGCCAGGGGCTCCGGGCCGGGGTGGGAGGAGCATCGAGTCATCGGGGCGCTGCGCCTAGCGACCCTGGGTGTTCGATCCCACACCTGGGGCCATCGGGGCCGGGCGCGGGGACTATGCTCGGGCGCTCATGAAACGAGACCGTGTCGTCATCGTCCTGATCGCCGTCGCCGCTGTGATCGCCCTGGTCGTCCTTGGTCGCAGCGGCGGCGACGGCGGCGACAGCGCCAGCGGCGAAGCTCCCGCCGAGGCGCCGGCGGGAGCGATCGAGGTCGACTTCGCCTACTCGCCGGAGAAGGAGGATCTGCTCGCGCCGCTGATCGACGAGTTCAACGCCAGTGGGACGCAGGCAAAGGGCGCTCCGGTCTTCGTGCGAGGCGAAAGCATCGCCAGCGGCGAAGCCGAGCAGAAGATCGACGCCGGCCAGCTGACGCCGGTCGCCTGGTCGCCGGCCTCGAGCCTCTGGGGGCGACTGCTGAACTACGAGGCGGACCTCAAGTTGACGCTCGACGATCCACCCTCGATCGTCCGTACGCCGCTGGTGATTGCGATCTGGAAGCCGATGGCGAGGGCGCTCGGTTGGCCGAAGAGGGAAATCGGCTTCGAGGACATCCTCGCTCTTGCTCGCTCGGCCCAGGGTTGGGGAGCCTACGGTCACCCTGAGTTCGGCAGCTTCAAGCTCGTCCACACCAACCCCGAATTCTCGACCGCCGGCCTCTCTGCGGTCGTCGCCGAGTACTACGCGGCGACGGGCAAGCGCGAGGGACTCTTGGCCTCCGACATCGACGGCGCCGCCCGCGCCAAGGTGCGCGACATTGAGCGCTCGATCGTCCATTACGGAGACACGACCCTTTTCATCGCCGATCAGATGAGGGACGAGGGCCCGGCCTACGCCTCGGCGGCGGCGATGGAGGAGGCGACCCTGCTCGACTTCAACCGCGACCGCGCCGGCCAGCCGCAGCTGGTGGCGATCTACCCCAAGGAAGGGACCTTCTACTCCGACAACCCCTTCTTCATCCTCAACGGCCAGTGGGTCTCGCCCGCGCAGCGCGAGGGCGCCAGGGCTTTCCAAAGGTTCCTCGCGAAACGGATCACGCCGGAGATCGCGGCCAAGTCGGGCTTTCGCCCCGCCGACCTAAACGAGCGCCCGGCGCCGCCGATCGTGCCCGAGAACGGGGTCGATCCGGACCAGCCGAAGCAGGCCCTGTCGTTGCCTTCACCGCCCGTGCTGGCGAAGATCCGGAGCGCCTGGCGCCAGGACCGCAAGCCCGCGAACGTGATGCTCGTTGTCGACGTCTCCGGCTCGATGGCCGAAGAAGACCGCCTCGCTCACGCCAAGCAGGGGCTGGACGTCTTCTTCGACCAGCTCCAGACTCAGGACCGGGTTGGCCTCATGGTCTTCGACGACCAGGTCAACCAGCTGGCGCCGATCGGGCCCTTTAGCCAGGACGAGCAGCTGCTGAGGCAGAAGGTCGGGAACCTCTTCCCCGATGGCGGCACCGCCTTCCGCGACGCTACGGCGCAGGCCTTCGAGAAGGTGAGCGCGCGGGCGAGCGGCGGAGATCGCATCAACGCCCTCGTCGTCCTCACCGACGGAGACGACACCGATTCCGACCGCAGCATCGAGAGCGTCGTCGACGAGCTCTCCGCTCAGGGCGACTCCGCCACCCAGGTCCGGGTCTTCACGATCGCCTACTCGGCCACCGCCGATGGGGCCGAGGACGCGCTGAAGCAGATCGCCGAAGCCAGCGGCGGCCAGTACTACGAAGGGGGAACGGAGGACATCGAGCTGGTCTATCGCTCGATCTCGTCCTTCTTTTAGCGCGATGACCGGAAGCAGGCCCCGATATGGTCGGCGCGAGCACACCAGGGCGCTGCTGGCAAACGCGCTGACGTCCCCGTTCGCCCTCGTCCTGCTCGTCGCCGTGCTCGCGGTCGGGGTGGTGGCGGGCGCGTCGCTGGTTCTCTCACTGGCCTTCGCGGTCGGCATTTACGCGATCGCCGCCGGCCGGGTCCTGTTCGACGAGGACATCGCCGAGCGGGTCCTCGAGCGTGGGCGCGCGCCGTCGGAGATACAGGCCCAGGAGCGGCCGCTCTCTCTGACCGAGCTGGCGCCGGAGATCCGGGCCGAGGTCGAAGCGGTGCGCGAGCGCGAGGACCGAATCCGTCAGGCGATCGAGTCGGCGGACCTCCCCTACGAGGAGGTGGGGGCCGAGGTCGACAGCTTCACGGTCGAGGCCGAGCGCAGCGCCCGCAGCGCCCAGCTCCTCTGACGAGGGCCTGGCGGACATGCCGGTCGCCGAGGTCAGGAAGCGACTCGCGGCTGCCGAGCGCGACCTCTCCCAGGCCGATCTGGTCGAGGCGTTGCGCGAACAGCTCGAGGTTGCAGGCCGGATCGAGTCGCAACTCTCGGAGTACCATGCCCAGATGGAGCGTCTTTGCGTGGAACTGGACACGGTGAGAGCTCATCTGCTCTCCACCTCGGTGACCACGGAATCGGTGAACCAGCGCCGGCTCGCGGGCCAGGTTCGCGGCCTGCGGGAGGAGATGGCCGCCGTCGCCAGCGGCATCGAGCAGGCGTACGACGAGGCTGTGATCTAGATGGTTGTGACATGGACGGCAAACCGGTTCCGAAAGGGGAGAATGAGATGAATCCAATGCGCCGCCTGTGGACGGTGATCAAGGCCCGCTTCTCGCGCCTCGTCGACCGTGCCGAGAACCCGCATGATCTGCTCGACTACTCCTACGAGCAGCAGCTCGAAGACCTGAACGAATTCAGACAGGGCCTCGCCGCGCTGGTCGCTGCTAAGAAGCGGGTGCAGACGCGTAAGGAGAACCTCGAGCGCGAGGTGATGAAGCTCGACCGGGCGGCACACGACGCGGTGCGTCTCGGCGACGAGGAGAAGGCGACGATCTTCCTCGAGCGCAAGCAGTTCCTGCAGGACGAGCTCGCCGGGGTTGACCGCGAGGTCGAGGACCTCGAGGGCCAGCAGGAGCGGATGATCAAGCAGGAGCGAGAGGTGCAGGCCAAAGTCGAGCGATTCCGCACCGAGAAGGAGGTCTCCAAGGCGCAGTACTCGGCGGCCAAGGCGCGGGTCTCTGCGGGCGAGGCCGCCGCCGGCATCGCCTCCGCCTCGAACGAGGGCGGGCAGGCGATGATGCGAGCCAAGGACAAGGTCGAGCAGATGCGGGCGCGGGCCGAGGCGCTGGACGAGCTCGAGCAGGCCGGCTCCTTCACCGACATCGCCGCCGGCGAGTCCTCGATCGACCGCCAGATCGCCGAGATGACCTCGACCGCCGGGGTCGAGGCGGAGTTGGAGAAGATCAAGCTCGAGGTCCAGGGCTCCGAGGGCGGCGAGGTTGCCGAAGACGCCAGCGAGAGCTGACCCGCCCGCGCGTCAGCTCGATCCCCGAGTCGCCTCCTATCTCGAGGCCGCGGCCCGCTCGCTGAGCGAGGGCAAGTCCGAGGAGGCACTCGGTTTCGAGCGCCTGGCTCGGCAACGCGCCGATGGGCTCGGGCAGGGCCCCTCACGCGAGTGGGCCGCGCTTGAGCGGGCGGTGGCGGAGCGGTTGCGCCACGAGGACAGGCCGGAGGAGGCGGCGGAGCACTACCGGAATGCGTTTGTGCTGCACCGCGAGCTGGGCCTCGAGAGCCGGGACACGTTCGAGCTCGCCTACGCCGCGGCGGTGGCGGCGCGGGAAGCGGGCCAGACCGAGCAGTCCGTGCAGCTCTTCGCCGAGGCGATCGAGCTGGCGGCGGGCCGCTTCGGCGAGGCCTCGCTGCCGTCGGTTCCGGCTCGCGTCGGCCTTGCCTACTCGCTGATTCGCCTCGGCCGGCTGGAGGAAGCCGAGCAGGCGCTCGAGCACGCGCTGTCGGTCTGCCGCAAGAGCGGCGAGGCGGGCCGCCGGTTCGCCCCCCTCGTGCACGAGGCGATCGCCGCCGTTCGCGGCGAGTCCGGGCACGAGGATCAGGCGGCCTCGGAGCGAACCCGGGCGGCCGACGACATGGAGCAGGCCGAGCTGCGGCGGAGCAGGCGTGAGCGCACCGCCCAGCAGGTCCGCCTCGCCGAGGAGCTGGAGGTGATCGAGGGTCCGGACGGGGCCGAGGATCCGGAGCAGGTGCTGGGAGACCTCGACGCCAACCTGATCGGCCTGGCGGAGGTGAAGGAGCAGTTCAGGCGGCTCACCAACCTCCTCCTCGTGCAGGCTCGACGCCGCCAGCACGGCCACCGAGTGACCGAGCGGCGCCTTCATCTGGTCATGGTCGGGCCGCCGGGAACGGGCAAGACCACGATCGCCTCTTACCTCGGCCGGATCTGCTGTTCGCTCGGGCTGCTCACCAGCTCCGATGTGGTCGTCGTCTCGCGCGCGCAGCTCGTCCGCGGGCACGTCGGCCAGACGGCGATCCGGACCAACGAGGTGGTCAACTTCGCCCTCGACAAGGTGCTGTTCATAGACGAGGCCTATGCGCTGGCTCCACCCGGCGCCGGCAACGACTTCGGCCCCGAGGCGATCGCCGAGTTGATGATGAGGATGGAGCGCGACGCCGATCGCCTCGTCGTTGCGGTCGCCGGCTACCCCGAGGAGATGGAGCGCTTCCTCGACTCGAACTCAGGCTTCCGCTCCCGCTTCACCGACACCCTCACCTTCTCCCACTACGGCGCCGCGGAGCTCGCGCAGATCTTCCAGGGGTTCTGCCAAGTCAACGAGTACCGGCTCTCGGCCGAGGCGGAGTCGGCGCTGAGCCGCTGGTGCCAGCACGCGGTCGCCGCGCGCGAGGAGTCATTCGGCAACGGCAGGGCAATGCGCAACCTCTTCGACGACGTGATCGGGGCGCAGGCCGACCGCATCGTCAGGTCCGCCAAGCTGGACGATCCCGAGGCGCTGCTGTGGATCGAGGCCGCCGACTTCCCCTCGGAGCAGCCCTAGAATGCCCCTCAGTGCGGACGTAGCTCAGCTGGTAGAGCGCGAGCTTCCCAAGCTCGAGGTCGCGGGTTCGAGACCCGTCGTCCGCTTCTACCGCTCGGTTTTGCCTAGCCGTCGCTCTTTGCGTAAGAGCAGGCTATATAACCAATTTGTTCTACAATTGGAACATGGGCCAGGATCGGAAGAACGTCAGTTGCGGGTCGCTTCTGCGCGAGGCTAGGAGACGTCATGGCCTCGATCAGGCTGAGCTGGCGCGGCGCGCGGGGACGGGACAGCCGGCGATCAGTCGGATCGAGCGCGATGTCGTATCGCCGAGCCTCGACACTCTGAATCGTCTCTTCGAAGCAATGGGGGAGACCCTCACGATCGCGCCTGTCAGATTGGCGGATCCCGTGCCGGGTGGCGGCACGCAGTCGATTGCTGAGCTTCGGGCTGATTACCGAGACCTAACGCCGGAGGAGCGTTTGGCGCAGGCGGTGCATTTGAGCAAGATTGCCACTGAGCTCGCGGCGGGAGCCGATGTCTGATGCCGCATGGAGAAAGCGGTGAAAGCTTAGAAGCGCGCGCGTCGCTGAGACGCCCCCTCGACCCGGAGCCCTTGCTGAGCATGCTGGTCGATCACAGGGTCGACATGATCGTCGTGGGCGGATATGCAGTGGCCGCCCACGGCCACGTTCGAGCCACGAAGGACATTGACATCTGTCCCGATCCAGCGGACGACAACCTGCGACGACTGGCCGCAGCTTTGGCCGAGCTCGAGGCTGATCCGATCGGCCTGGACGAGTTTGCCGCCGGAGAGTTCGATCTGGCTCCAGATTTCGATGGCCTCAAGATGGGCGGCAACTGGACTCTGATGACCAGGCACGGCCGGCTCGACGTTATGCAGCACCTCGACGGCCTTGGCGAGGACGGCGGCGGTTGGGAAGAGCTCGCGCGACACACGGTCACGCGCAGATTCCTTGGCCACGAGTGTCGGTTCTGTGGCTACGAGGACCTGATCAGGATGAAGGATGGCGCCGGGCGGCCACAGGACAAGATTGATGTAGAAAACCTCAGAGCGGCCCGCGGCGAACTCTAGGCAGAGTCCGGGACCGGGTCCCGCCACATCTCCCGTACCGGCGGCCCCGAGGCGGGCATCGGGAAGGTTCCGGTCAGGGCGAAGGCGTTGCGTTCGTAGAGGACGCGGCTGCGCTCGGTGCTCGACTCCAGGTAGGCGGGGATTTCCTCGCGGTCGCAGAGCTCCAGCACCGGCGCCATCAGGGCTCCGCCGAGGCCGCTTCCCTGTCGGCGCGGTTCGACCCCGAGGTAGTGGAGGTACCAGTGCGCGGACTTCGAGGGATGGTGCCGCTCGAGTCGCAGCTGGGTCCAGGTCGCCAGGGCCAGGCGGCGGCCGAAGACGCCCGTCAGCCGGCGTGCCGGTCGCATCGTTCGCAGCAGCGGCACCCGCCAGCGGCCGGGGTGGGCCCATATCGCCGCGCCGCTGCCGTCCTCGGTCACCCAGAGCTGGCGGTAATCCGGGACCAGGTTGTTGATCTCGATCGTGAAGAAGTCGAGCAGCCGCTCGGCCCTCGTCGCATCGTCGGGGAGCAGGTGCGCCCAGGCTGGGTCGTCGGCGAAGGCCAGCGCCAGCACCTCGGCGGCCGCCTCGTAATCCTCCTCCGTCGCTGGCCTCACCTCCGGGTTCACCGCCATGGGCGGCACCCTACCTGGCCGGCGTGCGCCGGCCAGGTAGGTCGCTAAACGGCGTGCAGCAGCCGTTCGCCTGCCTTTCGGGTGGCGGCCGGGATCCGGTAGAAGTGCTCGGTCGCGCCGCGCACCTGTTGTTGGCCGACGAGCTCGATCAGCTTCGCTTTCGCCAGCTCGGTGACGTGGTAGTTGGTGTTGCTGAGGGGGATCTGCAGCTCCTGGCTGAGATCGCTGGGGGAGAGGGTGCGGCCTCCGTCCAATCCGAGGATTTCCATGATCGAAATCCGCAGCGGGTGGGCGGTCGCCCGCGCCAGCTGCTCCCAATCGAGCGCGAGAGCCGACCTCCCGTTCCCGTTGGCATTGACCTCGCCATGGCCGTTGGCTGAGTGACCGTTACTCATTTGCATGGAGGCGACGATACCAAAAAATATTGATTCATGTCATCAAAATCGGGTAGTCTCGCTTTCGGATGAATCGGGAAGAAGGGAATTCGATTGCAGCGCGAGGAGGGGCGAGCGCCTTGGTTGCAGGCGTTTTGTGCCTCTCGCTCGCGCTGGCAGCACCGGCGGCGCGGGCTAGTACCGACGACATCATCGCTCCCAGCGATCCGCACAACCCGATGGTCGACTCGGGCTGGCAGGCGGGGACTTGCACCGAAGAACCGCCCGAAAGCACCGAGTTCTGCTCGATTGACACGCCGGACCTGTTCTTCGAACGGGCCGCCGCCCATCCCAACTGGGGGTTCACCCAGTTCATCGTCAAGAAC
This sequence comes from uncultured Actinomycetes bacterium, assembly GCA_963699125.1. GTDB lineage: Bacteria > Actinomycetota > Thermoleophilia > Solirubrobacterales > 70-9 > VAYN01. The sequence continues at coordinate 1,123,926 of OY969417.1, read as the reverse complement.
GAACCGTTCGAAGTCGGCGGGATCGAACTGGGCCCCGAAGAACCGGTCGGCGAACTGGCGAAGGTGCGCGTCGACCTCCCGGTCGGGCTCAGCGTCAACCCGGGCGCGACCGAACGCTGCCCGCTTCTCACCTTCGAAGCCGGCGCCAGCGGCTGCCCGCCCGGCTCGCAGGTCGGCGAAAGCCAGGTCACGACGTCGCTGCTTGGCGTTCCCACTCCGCCAACGGCTCCGTTGACCCAGGTTCCCGTCTACAACGTGATCCCGCCCGACGGCCAACCGGCGCGCTTCGGCCTCGAACTCGCTGGCAACGAAGTCTTCCTCAAAGCCGACGTCGCCTGGGACGGCGACTTCCACGAGGGCTTCACGATCGACGTCCCGAGGACCACCGACCTCGAACCGCTGATCGAAGGACTGGTCCTGAAGAACCGCTTGGTCTTCGACGGCCGCTCCGGCGACGGCACCTTCATCACCACGCCCAGCACCTGCCTCGGGGAAGCGGTGCCGCCGCACGAGCACGACTACTCGACCTACTTGCTGGCCGGCTCCTACGCGGAAATGGAAGATCCCGGTTACCAGTTCCCCCAGAGCGCCGCGCCGGCCTTCGAGTCGCCGATCCCGCCCGGGACCTCACCGAAAGAGTGCGCGACGATCCCCTACCAGCCGGCGCTTGAAGTCGACCCCGGCACCGCCGTCACCGACTCCCCGGCGGGCGCCGCGGTCGACGTCGACGTGCCCCACATCGTCGGTGCCGACGAACAGGACAGCTCGAACACGAGGAACGCCGCCGTCACCCTGCCGACCGGGATGGGCATCAACCCCTCGGCCGCCAACGGCCTCGAGACCTGCTCCGACGAGCAGTTCGGCAAGGGGACGCGGAACCCGGCCGGGTGCCCCGCCGCCTCGAAGGTCGGCACCGTGACGATCGAATCGCCGCCGCTGCCGGAAGGCGACCTCAGCGGCGGCGTCTTCGTCGGCCGCCAGCTCAGCCGCGACCCCGCCTCGGGCGAGGAGTACCGGATCTTCGTCGAAGCCGGCTCCGCCAAATACGGAATCGTCGTGCGCCTGGTCGGCAGGGTCCGCGCCGATCCGCAGACGGGCCAGCTGACGACGACCTTCGCCGACAACCCGCAGGTGCCGTTCACCTCCTTCGCCCTCGACTTCGACGGTGGTCCGAGGGCCGTCCTCACCAGCCCGCCGACCTGCGGGCCCAACCTGGCCACCGCCGAGATGACGCCCTGGTCGGGCAATCCGCCGGCGAGCCCCTCGCACCCGATCGTCCTCAGCAGCGCCCCGGGCGGCGGGCCCTGCGCGAAAACGCTGGCGGAGCGGCCCTTCGCGCCGGACTTTGCGGCGAGGCCGGAAGGCAGCAAGGCCGGCGCCTTCAGCCCGGTCTCGCTCCAGATCGCCGAGACCGACGGCCAGCAGGAGCTCAAAGGCGTCGACATCACCCTTGCCCCGGGCATGACCGGCAAGCTGGCCGGCATCCCGTACTGCCCGGAGCCCGCGCTTGCCGCGGCCGCCGCCGGTTCCGGCGCGGCCGAGAAGGCCGCCTCCAGCTGTCCCGGCGCCAGCCTTGTCGGCGTCGCCTCGATCGCCGCCGGCAGCGGCCCCGCGCCGCTCCACATCGACGGAAAGGTCTTCCTCTCAGGCCCCTATCACGGGGCTCCTCTCTCCCTGGCAGTCGTCACCCCCGCCACGGCCGGGCCCTTTGACCTGGGCACGGTCGTGGTGAGGGTGGCACTGCTCGTCGATCCCGAGACGGCGCAGATCCGAGCCCTCTCGGACCCGGTACCCCACGTCTTCGGCGGCGCCCAGCTCAGCATCCGCAGCGTCGATGTCAGGATCGACCGCAAGGACTTCACGCTCAACCCGACCAGCTGTGGGCCGCTGGCCAGCGGCGGCGTCCTCAACGGCGGCGGCGCCGACCCGACCGACCCGGCGGCCTTCAGCGTCCTCCCGGTCAGCACCCCGTTCCAGACCAGCGATTGCGGCGCCCTCGACTTCCAGCCGAAGCTGTTCACGCGGCTGTACGGGGGGCGGAAGTCGACCAAGCGCGCCCAGCACCCGAAATTCCGCGCCGTCCTCCTCGCCCGGGCGGGCGACGCCAACATCTCCCGCGCCGCGGTCACGCTGCCCCACTCCCAGTTCCTCGACCAGGGCCACATCCGCACGATCTGCACGCGGGTGCAACTGGCCGCGAACGACTGCCCCGCTGGGGCGGTCTACGGTTACGCTCGGGCGCAGACCCCGTTGCTCGACGAGGAACTCTCGGGCCCCGTCTACCTGGTCTCCTCCGACCACCTGCTTCCGGACCTGTTGGTCGACCTCCGCGGCCAGGTGAACGTGCGGTTGCACGGGGTCATCAACTCAGTCAAGGGGCGGATCCAGAGCGTCTTCTACCCGGTGCCCGACGTCCCGGTCAGCAAGTTCGTGCTGACCATGAAAGGGGGCAAGCGCGGCCTCCTGGTCAACTCGCGCGACCTCTGTGCCCGCCCGTCCTTCTCGACGCTCAACTTCAAAGCGCAGAACGGCAAGCAGCTGCGGCAGAAACGCCTGCCGTTGCGGGTGCCCGCGTGCCGCAACGGCGGCAATCGTCACCGGCGCGATTGAGGAGGGTCCCATGCGGGTATGTCCTCGGCAGGGCTTCCCCCGCAGGGGTCGGAGTCGCCGAGTGAGAGCCGACGAGGAGGATCGATGAGGAACCGGGCGGGGGTCTTGGGCGGAGTTGTCTTCGTTGCTGCGTCGCTCGCGCTTGCCACCCCGGCCGTCCCGGCTGCCGAGGCCGTGGACATCATCGAAAGCCAGGAACCGGGTGGCGAAGCGGAAACCGCGGCCGCCGGCTGGCAGGCGGGGACCTGCAAAGTGGATCCCTGTTCCGCGGAAGCCCCGGGGCTCTTCTTCACCCAGGTCGCCGGGCACCCGCCGGACGGGTTCACCCAGATCATCGTCAGGCACTCCGGCCTCTTCGAAGAACCGGTTGGCAACTTGAAGACCGTGCTGGTCGACCTTCCGCCCGGTCTCAGCGTCAATCCCCAGGCGACGCCACAGTGCGAGCTGGAAGGTGGGAAATTCCCGCTCGCCGGCTGTCCGCTGGCGAGCCAGGTCGGCACCAGCGCGGTCACCGCCTCCACCGGCGTTCCCCCGGTCAGTCTGCCGCCCGTCACGGTCCCCGGCATCCCCGTCTACAACCTCGTTCCCAGGCCGGGGGAACCGGCGCGCTTCGGTTTCACGCTCCCGCTGGGCCTCGGCGAAGTCTTCCTCAACGCCGGTGTGAGCTGGGAGGGTGACTACCACGAGTACTTCACGATCCACGTCCCCAGCGTCGCCGCGGTCAGGATCCTCAAAAACCGGCTGGTCTTCGACGGGACCAAAGGGGGTCATGGGCTTCCGACCGAAACGGGCGGGGCGTTCCTGACCACGCCGAGCACCTGCTTCGACCCCGCAGTCGAACCCTTCAAGCGCCTCTACACGACCTTCCTCCACGCCGACTCGATCGAGGAACCGGCCCCCGCGAGCGACTACGACGTCGCCGCCCCGGGGCCGCCGAGCGCCGCCTTCGTCGCCGGCTCTGAGGCCGTGGCTGCGCCGCTGCCCAAAGGTGTGAAGCCGGAAGGCTGCGACCAGGTTCCGTTCCGGCCGTCGACCGCGGCCGATCCCGGTACCGCTCAGACCGACTCGCCCGCCGGGGTGACGGTCGACGTGAACGTCCCGTTTGAACCGGGCGCGCCGATCTACGACTCGAACGTGCGCGAGGCTCGGGTGACCCTTCCGCGGGGGCTCGGCATCAACCCGTCGGCGGCGGAGGGGCTGCAGGCGTGCAGCGATCAGCAGTTCGGCAAGGGGACGAGGAGCCCCGTCGCCTGTCCCGCTGGGTCGAAGATCGGCACCGTCGCGATAAACACCCCGCCGCTTCCCGACGGCACGCTCACCGGCAACGTCTACCTCGCGCAGCAGCTGAGCCGTGACCCGACCTCGGGCGACGAGTACCGGATCTTCCTTGACGCCGAGTCGGCGAGCCGCGGACTCTCGGTGCGCCTGGTCGCGAACGTCGTCGCCAACCCCCAGACCGGCCAGCTCACCGGAGTCGTGCGCGAAGCTCCGCAGGTTCCGTTCAGCCTCGTCCGGGTGAAGCTCGACGGCGGCCCCAAGGCGACCTTGAGCAGCCCGCCGACCTGCGGTCCGCACGCGACCACGCACGCGATGATGGCCTGGTCCGGAACCCCCGACGGAGGCCCCGGGGACAGCGGTTTCACCCTCAGCGGCGCCCCCGGCGGCGGCGCTTGCGCGAAAACGATGGCGGAGCGCCCCTTCTCGCCGGGCTTCACCGCGGCCCCGAAGAGCGAGGAGGCCGCCACCTTCACCCCGTTCTCGGCCCACATCACGCGCCGCGACGGCCAGCAGGAGCTGAAGGGCGCGGACGTCACGCTGCCCCCCGGCGCCACCGCGAAGCTGACGGGGGTGCCCTACTGCCCGCGTTCGGCGCTGGCCGCCGCCGCCGATCGTTCGGGAGCGGCCGAGAAGGCCAACGCGAGCTGCCCCGACAAGAGCCAGGTCGGAGTCGCCTCGGTCCTCGCCGGCACCGGCCCCTCGCCGCTTCAGGTCGGCGGCAAGGCGTACCTCGCCGGTCCCTATCAGGGCGCGCCGCTCTCGCTGGCGATCGTCACGCCGGGCATCGCCGGACCGTTCGATCTCGGCAACGTCGTCGTCAGGGTGCCGCTCTTCGTCGATCCGGAGACGGCGCAGATCCATCCCAGGACCGATCAGATCCCCGACGTCTTCGGCGGCACCAAACTCGACATTCGCTCGATCTTCGTCAACGTCAACCGCAGGGAATTCACCCTCAACGGGACCAACTGCTCCAAATTCGCGACCGCGGGCACGCTGCGGGGCGGCGGCGCCGACCCGACCAACCCAGCGACCTTCTCGGCCTTCCCGGTCTCGGCGCCCTTTCAGGCGAGCAAGTGCAGGCCGCTGCGCTTCCGGCCGCGACTCAGCCTGCGCCTCTTCGGGGCCACCAGCCGGGCGAAGCACCCGCGGCTGCGGGCGGTGCTGAAGGCGCGCTCCGGCGACGCCAACATCGCCCGCGCCTCGGTTGCGCTGCCGCACGCCCTCTTCCTCGACCAGGCCAGCCTGGGGACGATCTGCACCCGGGTCCAGTTCGCCGCCAGCGCCTGCCCGAAGCGCTCGGTGTACGGACGCGCGCGTGCCTTCACGCCGCTGCTGGGCAAACCGCTGGAAGGGCCGGTCTACCTGCGCTCCTCCAACAACGTCCTGCCCGACCTCGTCGCCCACCTCCAGGGCCAGGTCGAGATCGATTTGGTGGGGCGGATCGACAGCTTCCGCGGCGGCATCCGAACCACCTTCGACCGCGTCCCCGACGTGCCCGTCTCGAAGTTCACGATGATCCTGCCCGGCGGCAGGCACGGGCTCCTGGTCGCCTCGCGCAACCTCTGTCAGGCGCCGGTCAAGGCGATCGTCCAGCTCAAGGGCCAGAACGGGAAAAAGGCCAACAAGCGGCGGAAACTGCGAACTCCATGCCACGCCAAAGCGCATGGAACGCCAAATCGGCCCAGACATTCGGGGCGGCCTGGAGGCAGCTAGATGTCCGTTCCGGAACATTTGTTGCAATTAGCACTTGATTCGCCCGCCGCGGCCTGTAATGTCTCTCGTGGGAGAGGTATCAGGCGCCACGCAGGGGCGGCAGCAATTGCTCGATGCGTAAACGAGGAGGAGTTGAATGGTTAGGCGCTTGATCGTTCTAGCGGCGGTAATGGCTTTCGGTGCTCTGCTCGCGGCGCCGGGGGCGCAGGGTGCGTTCGGCATCGCTAGTTGGGAAGCACTGACGTGCAAAGAAAACAAAGACACTCCCAATGTCGGAGAAGCGCCGATCGTCGGCCTCCCGCCTCTGGCCAAAGACCCCGGTCAATGCACGAAAACGGAAGACACTGAACACGAAGAAAGATGGTTCACCCAGGCGGCCGGGCACCCACCCTTTGGGATCACCGACTTCACGCTCAACACCGTCCCCAACGTTCCTCCCGCCGAAGGGAAAATCGGTTTCCCGGAAGGCTTCGTCAAAGAAATCGTCGTCGACACCCCCGAAGGGTTGAGCGTCAATCCGGAGGCGGCGCCCCAGTGCACGATCAAACAGCTGGAAGAAACCAAATGCCCCGCTGCCTCGCAGGTGGGAGTGAACTACCTGACCGTCGCGGCGCAAAGTCCCGAATGTCTGCCCAAACCCCCGGGCAAATGCCTTAACGCCCGCGTCGCGCTGCCGGTCTACAACATCGTGCCCTTCGACGGCGCACCGTCGATGGTCGGTTTTCAGACCACGTTCAAACACGAGGTCTTCATCGTCGGCTCGCTCGACCCGGTCGACCAGCACGTCATCTTCACGATCAGCGAGATCGATCCACCGGGGGCGGAAAGCCCGCCGATCATCGGCTCCAGGCTCGTCTTCAACGGGATCGCCGGCAACGGCACCTACCTGACGATGCCGAGCAACTGCGGGCCCGGCCAGACCTCGACGCTGTTCGTCGAGTCGCAGGGCCCTCCGTTCGAAGCATCGGTCTCGTCGGACCAGGAATCGTTCACGACCTCGGTCGGCGCCAGCGGCTGCGCGAGCGTTCCCTTCAAACCAACGATCGACGTCGCCCCGCAGGGCGGCGCGGTCGACTCTCCCGAGGCGACCAACCTCACCGTCGGCATCCCCTTCGACCCGACGGAACCGATCGCCAACTCGTACCTGAAGACGGCGACGATCACGCTGCCGGAAGGGGCGGGCCTCAACCCGGCCTCCGCCAACGGCCTCGTGCCCTGCACGGACGGACAGTTCCACTACCACACCGACCTGCCGATCGAATGCCCGGAGGCCTCGAAGATCGGCACCGTCGAGGTACAGACCCCATCGCTGCCGGCCGACTCGCTGACCGGCACGGCGTACGTCGCCGCGCCGCTCAAAAACGGCCCCGGCGTCGCTGACAGCGGCGAACAGTTCCGCATCTTCCTCCACGTCGGGTCGACCAGGTACGGCGTCAACGTGCGCCTGATCGGCAACGTGTTCCCGAATCTGAAAACGGGGCAGCTGACGGCTGTGGTGGACGAAAACCCGCAGGCCACGTTCAGGTCCTTCAAGGTGCGCCTCAACGGCGGCCCGAAAGGTGTGCTGACCTCGCCGCCGATTTGCGGGCCGCACACGACGAACACCGACCTCGTCCCGTGGTCGGGCAACGTGTCCCCGCCACTGGCCGACCCCAACCCGACCGGCGCGTTCACCCTGACCAGCCTGCCGAATGGCGAGCCGTGTCCGACCACGCTGGCGGGACGACCGTTTGTTCCTGCCTATACCGCCGCGTCCAACAGCACCAAGGCCGGCTCATACAGTCCGTTCCAGGTCCACATCGGGCGCAACGACGGCGAGCAGGAGCTGAAAGCCGTCAACGTGACCTTGCCGAAGGGGCTGATCGGCAAGCTCGCCGGTATCCCCTACTGCCCCGAGGAGGCCCTCACGGCGGCGGCGGCCAGCAGCGGCAAAGCCGAGCTGGCCAACTCCAGCTGCCCGGCGGACAGCCAGATCGCGACGACGACCACCGCTGCCGGCAGCGGCGCCGGCCCGATCAAGATCGCCGGCAAGGCGTTCCTGGCCGGCCCCTACAAAGGCGCTCCGCTCTCGATGGCGACGATCACGCCGGGCGTCGCCGGGCCTTACGACACCGGCACCGTCGTGGTCAGGGTGGCGCTGAACGTGAACCCGGTGACCGCCCAGATCAATGCGGTCTCCGACCCGATCCCGGACGTGTTCGGCGGCATCAAGCTCGACGTTCGCTCAATCGACGTCGACGTCAACCGCGATCAGTTCATGCTCAACCCGACCAACTGCGCCGCGCAGGCAACCAGCGGCGTGATCAACGGTGGCGGCGCCGATCCGTCCAATCCGGCGGCGTTCAGCTCCTACCCGGTCAACTCCCCGTACGCGGCTACGGAATGCGACAAGCTCGGCTTCAAGCCGAAGCTGTTCACCCGCATCTCCGGACCGACTAAACGGGCCAAGAACCCGCGCATCCGGGCGGTGCTGGAAGCCCGCGAAGGCGACGCCAACATCGCCCGCACGGCGTTGACGCTGCCGCACTCGCTGTTCCTCGACCAGAGTCACATCAAAACGATCTGCACCAGGCCGCAGCTGGCCTCGCAGACCTGCCCGGCCGAGGCGCAGTACGGCAAAGCGACGGCGAAATCGCCCCTGCTCAGCGATTCGTTGCAGGGGCCTGTCTACCTGGTCGCCTCCAACAACAAATTGCCGGACCTGGTCGCCGACCTGCGCGGTCAGGTGAACATCCAGCTGCACGGCGTGATCAGCTCCAAGAACGGCGGGCTGAAGACCGTGTTCAACTCGACGCCCGACGTGCCGGTGAAGAAGTTCGTCCTCGAAATGGACGGTGGCAAAAAGAGCCTGCTGATCAACTCGACCAATACCTGCAAACGCAAGCAGACGGCCGTGTTGAACATCAAGGCCCAGAACGGCAAGCAGGTCAAGAACAACAAATACCGCCTGAACATGAGTTCTTGCGGCAAAAAGAAATAGCGCGCTAGCACCGTCGCCCGCACCGGCGCGGATGGCCGAATAGCCTCCGCGCCGGTGCGCCCGACGCTCTCCGTCCTCATCGTCGCCTGGAACAGCCGCGAGGAGCTGACCAGAACCCTGCCGGCGCTGCTGCCGGAGCTCGGCGAGGGCGATGAGCTGATCGTCGTCGACAACGATTCCGGCGACGGCACCGCGGAGGCGGTGCTGGAGCTGGCGCCGCGGGCACGGGTCGTCCGCACCGGGGCCAACCTCGGCTTCGCCGCCGGCTGCAACGCCGGCGCCGCCGTCGCTGGCGGCGAGCTGCTCGTCATCCTCAACCCCGACGCGGCGCCACTGCCCGGCTTCGGCGCCGCGATCCGCCGCCCCTGGTTGGAGGGCCGCGGCTGGGCGGCCTGGCAGGCGCTGGTCGCCGACGCGGGGGGGACCCGGATCAACTCGGCCGGCAACCCGGTCCACTTCACCGGGATCGTCTGGGCGGGCGGCCACGGCCGCCCGATCGCCGCGGCGCCGCCGGCGGGGGAGGTGACGGCGCTCTCGGGCGCCTGCCTGGCGATCCCGCTCCGCACCTGGCGCGAGGTCGGCGGCTTCCCCGAGCGCTTCTTCCTCTACCACGAGGACGTCGACCTCTCGCTGCGCCTGCGGCTGCGCGGCGGCGCGATCGGGATCGAGCCCGCCGCCGTGGTCGACCACGACTACGAGTTCGGCGCCCGCGAGCACAAGTGGCGCTGGCTGGAGCGCAACCGGCTCGCCTTTCTCATCCGCGCCTACCCGGCGCCGCTGCTGGCGCTGCTGGCGCCGGCGCTGCTCGCCACCGAGCTGGCGCTGCTCGCGGTCGCGATCTCCGGCGGCTGGGGGCGGCAGAAGCTCGCCGCCAACCTGGAAGCGCTGCGCTGGCTGCCGCGCCTGCTGCGCGAGCGCCGCCAGCTGCAGGCGACCCGCACGGTCAGCGCCGCCGAGTTCGCCTCCTGGCTCACCCCCGACCTCGACTCCCCCTTCATTTCCCCCATCGCTCGCTCCCAGCCTGTCCGCTTGATCCTCCGCAGCTACTGGCGGGCCGTCCGCGCCCTGCTCCCCGGGGGCTGACGAGTCAGCTCGCTCGCCCGGGCCGGCCACCCATCCCGGCAGGGGTGGAGCGTCTTGTACTTTTTCGGCGGCGTTCGATCTCGGGTGGCCGCCCCCGACGTCGAAAAAGTTAAGCGGAACCCCTGCCGGGATGGGTGGCCGGGTTGAACGGCTAGATCGGCTGACTCGTCGGCCGAATCAGGATCTCGTTGACGTCGACGCCCGGCCCCTGCTCGAGCGCGTACATCACCGCCTTGGCGATGTCGGTGTCCTGCAGGGCCCACTTGCCGGGGCGGTTGTCGAAGAAGTCGGTGTCGGTCATCCCTGGCTCGATCAGGGTCACCTTGATCGCCGTGTTCTCATGGATCTGGCGCAGCTCGCTCCGCAGCGACTCGCCGATCGCGGTGGCGGCGAACTTGGTCGCCGAGTAGAGGGAGCCGGGCAGGGCGCGGCGGCCGGCGATCGAGCTGGTGATCATGAAGTGGCCGTCGCCGCGCTCGAGCAGGTGGGGGAGGGTGGCGCGGATCGTCAGCGCGACGCCGTAGACGTTGGTCAGGACCATCGAGCGCCAGTGCTCGACCGACTCCTCGAGGAAGCCGCGGCTGGCGCCGAAGCCGGCGTTGGCGAAGACCGCGTCGATGCGACCGAAGCGCTCCAGCCCCGCGGCCGCCATCGCCTCGACCTGGTCCCACTCGGTGACGTCGCAGCGGACGGCCAACGCCCGCTCCTCGCCGCCCAGCTCCGCGGCCAGCGCCTCCAGCTCCTCCAACCGCCGCGCCGCCAGCACCAGGCGGTAACGGTCCGCCGCCGCGCGAGCGGTTGCGGCCCCGATGCCGCTGCTCGCCCCGGTGATCAGCAGGACCGGGTTGTCTGCGCCTCGCTCAGCCATCCCCCCGATTCTCCCAGGTGAGGTCGCACTTGTCTCCGCATACCGGGAACAAGTGCGACCTCGGATCGGTTGCATGGGGCGGATTGCGATAATTCCCCGGCCTGTGGACCCTCAGCGCAAGCGGAAGATCCGGCTCGTGGTCGCGCTCAGCGTCGCCGTGCTGCTCGCGGTGGCGCTGGTCTACACCTCGTTCTCGGCCTCGACCGAGGCGAAGGAGCCCTCGCAGCTGCTCGGCGCGGCGCCGGGGATCAGCTACGAGATGACCGGCAAAGTGGTCAAGGGCTCGATCCGCCGCCAGGGCGGGGGCATCGCCTTCCGCGTCGTCGATCGCGACGGGCAGGGCCGCGGCCTGCCGGTCACCTACACCGGCACCGTCCCCGACCCCTTCCGCGGCGGCCGCGAGATCGTCCTCACCGGCAGCGTCGAGGGCGGCACCTTCGTCGGCGAGCGGGACACCCTGATCACCAAGTGCCCGTCGAAGTTCACGACCAAGAGCGATGGCTAGCCTCGGCAGCGCCCTGCTGGCGCTGGCCTTCCTCGCCGCGATTCTCGCCGCCGCCCTTGCCCTCGCCGGCCGCAACGGCGATCGCCGCCGGGTGGACCTCTCCCGGCGCACCGTCTATGCCTTCTGCCTTCTGCTGACCGCCTGCGTCGCGATCATCGAGGTCGCCTTCGCCGGCGACGACTTCTCCTTCAACATCGTCGCCGAGCACTCCTCGATCGAGACCCCGTCCTTCTACAAGCTGGCGGCGATGTGGTCGAGCCAGGAGGGTTCGCTGCTGCTCTGGGCCTGGGTGCTCTCGATCGCCGCCAGCGCCGCGCTCTACGCGACCCGCGGCAGGCTGCGCGAGATCGTCCCCTGGGCGACCGCGGTGATGATGGGCGTCGCCACTTTTTTCACCGGCCTGATGTTGTTCGCTCCCGGCGTCGACCCCTTCGCGACGCTGGGCTCGGTGCCGAGCGACGGCATCGGCCTCAACCCGCTGCTCCAGCACCCGAGCATGATGATCCACCCGCCGATGCTCTACTCGGGGTACGTCGCCTTCACGATCCCCTTCGCCTTCGCGATCGGCGCCCTCGCCACCCGCCGCCTCGACGCCGAGTGGATCCGCGCCACCCGCCGCTTCGCGCTGATCGCCTGGGCCTTCCTCGGCTTCGGCCTGCTGCTCGGTGCCCGCTGGTCCTACACCGAGCTGGGCTGGGGCGGCTACTGGGCTTGGGACCCGGTCGAGAACGCGGCGCTGATGCCGTGGCTGCTCGGCACCGCCTTTCTGCACTCGATCATGGTCCAGGAGAAGCGGGGGATGCTGAAGGTCTGGAACGCCTGCCTCATCGTCGGCACCTTCTCGATGGCGCTGCTGGGCACGTTCCTGGTCCGCTCCGGCGTCCTGCAGTCGATCCACGCCTTCGGCGACAGCACCGTCGGCCCCTACATCCTCGGCCTGATCGCGGTCGTCCTGATCGGCTCGGCGGCGCTGATCGTCTCCCGCCTCGACGACCTGCGCTCGGCCAAGCGGATCGACTCGCTGATCTCTCGCGAGGCGATCTTCCTCGTCAACAACCTGCTGCTGGTGTCGCTCTGCGCGGTGATCTTCTGGGGCACGTTCTTCCCCCTGATCTCGGAACTGTTCACCGGCCAGAAGGCCTCCCTCGCCGCCCCCTGGTTCGACCGCTACACGACGCCGCTGGCAATCCTGCTGGTGCTCTTCACCGGGGTCGGGCCATTGCTCGCTTGGCGCCGGGTCAGCTGGGCCTCGGCAAAGCGCGTCTTCCTGGCGCCACTGGCGGTGTCCGCCGCCGCCACGGTCGTGCTGGCGCTGTTCACCGATGCGGCGCAGAAGCCGTGGGCGCTGGCGCTGTTTGCCTTCGCCGCTTTCGCCCTGACCGGCATCGGGCAGGAGTTCTGGAACGGGGCCGCCGCCCGCCGCCGGCTCTCGGGCGGCTCGATGGCGGGCGCGCTGATCGCGCTCGTCGCTCGCAACCGGCGCCGCTACGGCGGCTACGTCGTCCACGTCGGAGTCGGCGTGTTGCTGATCGGCATCGCCGCCTCCTCCAGCTTCCAGACCAACCGCGACGTCTCCCTGCGGCCGGGGCAGAGCACGGTCGTCGACGGCCGCGAGATCACCTACGTGCGACCGACCGTCGACGTTACCCGCGAGTACCTCCAGTTCGGCAGCGTCCTGCGGGTCGAGCAGGGCGGCAAGCGGGTCGCGACCCTGCACCCGAGCCGCCGCTACTTCCGCCCGACCGGCCAGGAAACCGGGACGATCGGCAGCTTCTTCGCCGGCGAGGCGACCAGCGAGGTGGGGCTGAAGGCGGGGGTTGGCAGTGACCTCTGGACCGCTGTGCAGCCCGACATCGGCGCCGTGCAGCGGCGGGTGCGGGCGGCGGACAGAGGCTTCCGGGCCTGCGTCGGCGGCGCCCCGGGCACGCCGCCGCAGTGCAAAGCGCTGGCGACGACGATGCGGGTAGCGGCCGCCAACCCGAGCTTGCGTGCAGCGGCGCTATCCCAGATCAGCCAGATCCAGACTGCGACCGCCGCCCGCATCGCCAGGAGCTACCTGAGCGACGATTCCGCTGCGACCTTCAAGATCATCGTCGACCCGCTGGTCAGCTGGATGTGGATCGGCGGGCTGATCGCGCTGACGGGGGCGCTGATCGCGCTCTGGCCGGCGCGCGGGCGCCGCCGCGGCGCCCTCGTCCGCACCGAAGCCGACGCGCTGAAGGAAGCCAAGTACCGGGAGATCCGCGACGCCGAGCTCGACCACGCCGCCGGCAAGCTCTCCGACGAGGACTTCGCCCTGCTCGACGCCGAGCTGCGGCGGGAAGCGGTGGAGATCCTCGACGCCACCAACGGCAACAGGCGCGCCGCAACGGACGGCGTCGAGGCCGAGAAGGTCCCGCAGAGCTAGACTTCCCGGCCGTGTACACGTTTCTCAGCGTCATCCAGGTGATCGTCTCCGCCGTCCTGATCTTCCTCGTGCTCCTGCACTCGGGCAAAGACGCGGGGCTCTCCGGCGCCTTCGGCATCGGTGGCGGCGGCAGCTCGATCGGCGGCGGCTCGATGGTCGAGCGCAACCTCGACCGCGCCACGGTCTTCTTCGCGCTGGTGTTTGTGCTGAACACCTTCGCCCTGCTGAAGATCTAGAGCAAGCCTGACCCGTTTTCGGCACGCCTTGCTGGCGTGGATTGTCCCCGCGCCCCCAGGCGTGTCTGACCTTTCCCGCCATATATGGCGGGAAAGGTCAGACACGCCACGATGGTTGGATGACAGAACGGCAGGTGTTGTCTTTTCATTTGACAAACAAGCGGTAATTGTCAATACTGCGGACTCGGCAACTGGTCTTGACTAGGAGGGCAAGTGGAGGCACACGCGCATCACCACCACGACGAGGTCGATCTCAACCCCGCGACCTGGAGCGATCCCAAGCGCTACGCGTGGTTGCTCGGGATCATCGTGCCGCTCGGCCCGTTCATCGCCTGGGGCCTGGTCTCGCTGAGCGGCTGGGGCGGCTTCTGGTACTTCGGCCCGCTGCTCATCTTCATCCTCTTCCCGCTGCTCGACGTCGCGATCGGGATGGACGCGACCAACCCACCCGACAGCGTCCTCAAGTGGCTGGAGCAGGACCGCTACTACCGCTGGTGCACCTACCTCTTCATCCCGATCCAGTACGGCGGGCTCCTCCTCGCCTGCTGGCTCTGGTCGAGCGGCGAGCTCTCGACCGCCGAGAGCCTCGGCCTGGCGCTGACGATGGGCGTGGTCGGCGGCATCGCGATCAACACCGCGCACGAGCTCGGGCACAAGCGCGCCAGCTCGGAGCGCTGGTTGAGCCGCATCGCCCTGGCCCAGACCGGCTACGGCCACTTCTTCATCGAGCACAACCGCGGCCACCACGTCCGCGTCGCCACCCCCGAGGACCCGGCCAGCTCGCGCCTGGGGGAGAGCTTCTGGGCCTTCCTTCCGCGCACCGTGGCCGGCAGCCTCAGCTCCGCCTGGGGGATCGAGTGCGCCCGCCTCGACCGGCTCGAAAAGTCGCACCTCTCGATCCACAACGACATCCTCAGCGCCTGGGCGATGACGGTCGGGCTGTTCGCGGCGCTGGCGATCGCCTTCGGGCCGGTCGTGCTGCCCTACCTGCTGATCCAGGCGGTGCTCGGTTTCTCGCTGCTGGAGGTCGTCAACTATCTCGAGCACTACGGCCTGCTGCGCCAGAAGCGCGAGGACGGCCGCTACGAGCGTTGCCTCCCAGAGCACAGCTGGAACAGCAACAACGTCGCCTCCAACGTCCTCCTCTACCACCTGCAGCGCCACAGCGACCACCACGCCAACCCGACCCGCCGCTACCAGGCCCTGCGCCACGTCGACGAGGCGCCGCAGCTGCCGACCGGCTACGCCGGGATGATCGTCCTCGCCTGGATTCCGCCGCTCTGGCGGCGGGTGATGGATCGGCGCCTGCTCGACCACTACGGCGGCGACGTCAGCCGCGCCAACATCCAGCCGCGCCGGCGGCGCCGGGTGCTGGCCCGCTACGGGACGGCGTCGTGAGTCGCTGGCGCTGCCCCGCCTGCGGCTACGTCTACGACGAGGAGGCGGGCCATCCCCGCGAGGGCTTCGCGGCGGGGACGCCCTGGAGCGAGGTGCCCGACGACTGGGCCTGTCCCGACTGCGGCGTCCGCGACAAGGTCGATTTCGAGCCCGACGACGCTGCCGCGTGACCGCTCCCGCTGCGACGATGGGGGCGAGGATGGCGAGCGCACGCACCCCCTATCCGGAGGCGGCCCGGGAGCTGCTGCGGCAGACCCTGTTCGGCGCCGCCCGCGACCAGCTCGAGCAGCGGGCCTGGTCGGAGATCACGATGTCGGACATCGCCGCCAGCGCCGGCGTCAGCCGTCAGACCCTCTACAAGGAGTTCGGCAACCGCAACGAGTTCGGCCTCGCCTTCGTGATCCACGAGGGCGAGCGCTTCCTCGACGACGTCGAGGCGGCGGTTCTGGAGCACCGCGACGATCCCCGCGCCGCCGTCGGGGCCGCCCTGGAGCTGTTCCTGCGCACCGCCGGCGAGGACCCGCTGATCCGCATCCTCCTCAGCGACGACGGCACCGGCGGCATGTTGCCCTTCGTCACCACCCAGGGGATGCCGGTCGTGCAGTGGGCCACTGCCCGCCTCGCCGCGGTGATCGAGGAGGGCTGGCCGCAGGCGCCAAAGCCCGATGTCCTCCTCCTTTCCGAATCGTTGGTGCGCCTGGCGATCAGCTACATCACCGCGCCGAGCGAGTCGCCGGAGACGACCGCCGCCGCGGTCGCCGACCTGCTCGGCCCGTTCATCGACCGAGCGCTGGGCGCCACCTCCGCGTAGCAAAAGCCCGCTTGCCGCCGGGCGGGGGGAGAGTTTCGTCGCCCCAGAGCTTGTCAGGGGCATGTCCATCATCGCGCTCACGATGCCGTCCACTGCGCTTGGTACGCTTGATGGTATGAAAACCACCATCGATAATGCCGGACGGGTCGTGGTGCCAAAGAGCCTTCGCGCTGCCCTCCGCCTGCGGGGGGGAGACGAGGTCGAGATCACGCTTGAGGGAGAGCGGATCGAGCTCGTACCCGCCTCGCGCCAGGTGAGCCTGCGCAAAGGGCCCTGCGGCTTGCTCGTTTCCGACGTCGGAGTCGGGGTCGGGCCAGACGAGGTTCGCGAAGAGCTCGAGCGCACCCGGCCGTGATTACGCCGGATACCTCGGTGCTTGTCGCGGGCTTCGATCCCCACCATCACTTTCACGCTGAGGCGGTCCCGGTCCTCGTCGACGTCAAGGCGAGCGGACGGCTGGTCGCGCACACGATGGCGGAGGCCTACTCCGTGCTGAGCTCTCCCAGCGGCCCCTTCCGGTTTGAGCCGGAGCCGGTCGTTATGTATCTCGACCAGTTCCTCGAGCGCTCGGATCCGATCCTGCCGCGGATCGGGTCCTATCGAGAAGCCCTCGACCTGCTCGGTGCGCGCAACCGCGCCGGCGGGGCCGTTTACGACGCGTTGATCGGGCTCGCTGCCCGCGATGCCGGTGCCACCCTCGTCAGCCTCGATCGCCGTGCGGAGCCGACCTACGCGGCCTGCGGCGTCGAGGCGAAGATGCTGGCGGTCGCTTAGACCGCTTCCGCTTCCGCCGCCCGCAGCGGCGTCGCGCCCTTGATCAGGTCGGCGGCGCGCTCGGCGAGCGCGATCACCGGGGCGTTGGTGTTGCCGCGCGGGACCGCCGGCATCACCGAGGCGTCGACGACGCGGAGGCCTTCGAGCCCTTGTACCCGCAGGTCGGCGTCGACGACCGAGCCGATCGCGCAGGTGCCGACCGGGTGGTAAATCGGGAAAGTGGTGCGGGCGATGTGGGCGCGGATGTCGTCGTCGGAGTCGCCCGCGGGCGCCGTGAACGGCTCGGCGCAGTAGGGGCGCATCGCCGGCTGGGCGCAGATCTCCTCCATCAACCGCGTCGCCGCGATCATCCGCGGCAGGTCCTCCTCAGCGCTGTAGAACTCGTTGCGGACGATCGGCTTCGCGGTCGGGTCGTTGGAGCCGAGCCGCACCGAGCCGCGGCTGCCCGGCGTCAGCAGGCAGGGGGAGACCCAGACGCCGTGCGCGTCGGGATCGGCCATGCCCTCGTCGACGATCTGCACCGGGGCGACGTGGATCTGGACGTCCGGTGCGGTGGCACCGGGCTCGACCCGGGCGAAGCCGCCCGACTCCGCCAGGTTGGAGGCGAAGGGGCCGGTTTGGGAGGCGTTGAACTCCTCCAGCGCCGCCGGCTCCAGCGCCAGCAACAGGCTCTCCGGCTCCGGCGTCGTCCAGACGTTGTAGGTGGCGGCGTGGTCGCTGAGGTTCTCGCCCACCGCCGGCTGGTCGAGCAGCACCTCGACCTCGCGCAGGGCCAGGTGCTCGGCCGGGCCGATGCCGGAGAGCATCAGCAGCTGCGGCGAGTTGAAGGTGCCGCCGCAGAGGACGACTTCGCGCTCGGCCCGCAGCTCTCGGGCCTGGCCGAGCTGGGTCGCCTCGACCCCGACCGCGCGGGTGCCATCGAAGAGCAGGCGGTTGACGTGCATGTAGGGCATCACGGTGAGGTTCGGTCGCTCCGTCGCCGGGTGCAGGTAGGCGACGGCGGCGCTGGCACGCATCCCGGCGCGCTGCGTCACCTGGTACATCCCGACCCCGTCCTGCTCGGCGCCGTTGAAGTCCTCGTTGCGGGCCAGCCCGGCTTCGACGCCGGCCTCGACGAAGGCGGGGGTGATGGCGTTGCCCGAGCGCTGGTCGGAGACCGGCAGCGGCCCGCCGACCCCGTGCCACTCAGAGGCGCCGCGCTCGTTGTCCTCGGCGCGCAGGAAGTAAGGGAAGAGGGCCTCCCAACCCCAACCCGGCACGCCCCAGCCGTCGTAGTCGGCGGGGTTGCCGCGGATGTAGATCATCGCGTTGATCGAGGAGGAGCCACCGAGGACCTTGCCGCGGGGGAGGGAGATGCGGCGGCCGCCGCAGTTCGGCTCCGGCGCCGTGGAGTAGTCCCAGTCGACCTCGGTGCGGGCCAGCTGCAGATAGCCGAGCGGCACGTGGATGTTCTCGTTGACGTCCGGCGGCCCCGCCTCCAGCAGCAGCACGCTGACGTCCGGGTCCTCGGAGAGGCGCGCGGCGAGCACGCATCCGGCGGAACCCGCCCCGACGATCACGTAGTCGTACATCGGACCTCCTCCTGGTTGGGCCGATCCCACTCGGCTCTTGCGGGGGAGCCTACTCCGCATTACGAGGCTCGCCCTGACTATTCTCGGCGCCGTGCCCGGAGACGACCCGATTCGCGAGCTGGAGCGTTGGATCGGCGAGGCGCGGGAGGAGGGGATCCCGCAGCCTGCCTCGGTCGCCTTCGTCACCGTCGGCGAGGGTGGCCGCCCCTCGGCGCGCACGGTGACGCTGAAGCGCTTCGAGGACGATGCGCTGCTCTTCACCTCTGCCCTGTGGACCCGCAAGGCGCGCGAGATCGAGGCCAACCCGCAGGTGGCGCTGCTCTTCCACTGGCCGGAGCTGGGCCGTCAGGCCCACCTCACCGGCGAGGCGACGCTGGCCGAGCGCGCCCTCGCCGAGGAGCTGTTCGCCGAGCGCGACCCCGCCCACCAGCTGCAGACCATCATCTCCCGCCAGGGGGAGCCGATCGACGACCTCGACCACCTGCGCGACCGCCTAGCCCACCTGGCGGAGGTGCAGGAGACGGCGCCGACCTGCCCCGAGGACTGGGGCGCCCTGCGCGTTCGCCCGCAGACGATCGAGCTCTGGAGCGAAGCCCCCGACCGCCTCCACGAGCGCCGCCTCTTCGAGCGAGACGGCGCCGGGTGGAGGCTGACTCTGCTTTCGCCCTAAGACGGGGGACGGGCGTTCCGGCCGGGGCCGGCGCCGACTCAGACTTCGATCTCGGCTGCCACCTCGTATTTCTCGACCGCGATCCGGCGGCCCATGCCCTCGCCGGGGGGGTCCATCGAGCTCAGGGTCTCGTCCCCCTGGCGGTAGTCCTCCTCGGTCTCGAACATGCTGATCGCCATCGAGCGGCCGCTCTCGCCGTCGTTCAGCAGCAGCAGGCCCTTCGCCGGCACGCCCTCGGGGGGACCTTCCTCAGCAGCGCGCTTGCGGATTTCCGCCGCGGTGCGATCGAGGGTCTCGGCGTCCGCGCCCTCCCAACGTACGACTCGTGCGTACATCTCTTCCTCCTCAGCTCGGTGTCGGTGGGTTCAGTCGAGCCTACTCCGCCGATCCGGGCGCGATGAGGTTCAGCAGCGGCTCGCCCGCGTGCAGGCGGGCGATCTGCTCGCCGACGAGTTGCCAGGAGCGCCGGTAGCGGCGCGGGGTGTCGCCCGCCATGTGCGGGGTCAGCAGCAGGTTCGGCGCCGACCAGAGACGGTCGTCCTCCGGCAGGGGCTCCGGGTCGGTGACGTCGATCGCCGCGCGGAGACGACCCTCGTAGAGGGCGTCGGCCAGGGCTTCCTGGTCGACCAGGCGGCCGCGGCCGGCGTTGACGAGCAGCGCCCCTGGCTTCATCGCCAGCAGGCGGACGCGGCCGATCATTTCCTCGGTGGGGGGTGTCAAGGGAACGAGCAGGACGACGACGTCCGCCGCCGTCAGCAGGCCGTCGAGGGCCTCGGCCGGCTGCACTCCCTCGCGGGCGCTGCGGGCGACCCGGAGGAAGTCGACCCCGAAGGGCCGCAGGCGCCGCTCCACCGCGGCGCCGATCGAGCCGTATCCCACGATCAAGATCGTGGAGCCCTCGAGGTCGCCCGCGAACGGGGGCCGCCACTCGCCGCCGGCGACGACATCCCGCCACTGGCGTCGCTGCTGTGCCTCGAGGTGCTCCGGCAGCCGCCGCTGCATCGCCAGCACGACCCCCGCGACCCACTCGGCGACCGCGGCGTCGTGGGCGCCGCGCGAGTTGCAGACCGCGACCCCGTCCGGCACGTGCGGCTGCAGCCACTCGACCCCGGACTCGAGCGCCTGGACGAGCCGCAGCCCTCGCATCTCCGGCAGCGCTTCGAGCACGCGCCGGCTCCGGTAGGGCGGGACCAGGACCTCGACCCCGCCGCGGTCAGGATCCTCGCCCGGGCGCTCCGGCACCGTCGCGATCTCGATCCCGTCGGGCAGGATCAGCGCCTCCCGCTCGGGTCGGTCCGCAGCCCAGATCAGCATTTGCCCTCCGTCGCGGGGACCATGCGCACGAACCTGACCCGCTCCTCCTGCGCCTGGTAGCCGACGGCGCTCCATAGCTCCAGCGCCGCGCGGTCCCGCTCGACGACGATCGCGGTCAGCCGCACCGCGCCGAGCGCCCGCAGCCGTTCCTCGCCGGCACGGACCAGGGCGCTGGCGACGCCGCGACGCCGCCAGTCCGGGTCCACCGCGAGCCGGTAGAAGCTGCCGCGCCATCCATCCCAGGCGGCGATCAGCGAGCCGACGACCTGCCCGCCGGCCTCGGCGAGCAGGAGCGAGCCCGGGTCGCGATCGAACAGCCGGCTCAGCCCTGTCTCGTCATCGGTTGCGGACGGCGGGCTTTCGGCGGCTCGCCAGAGGGCCAGGGTCAGGGGGACGTCGTCGGCGGTGGCGGACCGGACAGTCCAGCCGGGGTTCTGGTTGGCGCGGGCGTCGATGGCGGGCATCTTCGCCGCTCCGCTGCGCCTCCGCAAACGCGGCGCCCGCGCCGGCGTTCGCGGCCGGGGTACGGGCAATCGGCCCTCGAGCGCAAGCGGGTAGTGGTAAGCGCCATATCCGGGGCGTCGGGGCGCGCATCCGACATTGACCCCAGCGGGGTGGGGTAAATGTCGGATGCGCGGTCTCGGCGACGCTCGGTGTCCGCCACCGTCAGACGTTTGGGGGGTTTCGCTATTCCTAGGCGCGGGCTCGGCGCCTCAGCAGGTCGTCCACATGCAGACGACCATCGAGGGCGAGCGCGGGTCTGGCGCCACGGAGCCGTGGCCCCAGAGGTGGTCGAAGCGCGGGTCGGCCCCCTCCTTGGTGACGTACATCGCGCCGACCCAAACGTCGGGGCCGTTTGGCGCGCTCTCCCCGTTGCTGGCGGGCTGGACCTCCTGCGCGGTGCGGAACCAGGCGTCGATCAGCGGCATGCCGTCGCGGGCGTACCGCGCGAGCTTGCCCCCCTCTTCGGTGTTGTCGAAGGTGATCGCGCCGTAGCCCATCAGCGTGTGCAGGCCGTCGAACGCGCCCTCCCAGCGGTCCAGCACATCGCCGCCGCCGGCTGAGATGACGTCGTCCTGCAGCGGCCCGCAGGCGGCGACGGTGAGCCACTCGAGGTCCTGCTGGCCCCAGCGGTCGCCCGGGTTGCCGGGAGCCGAGCCGACCGTGCTCGGCGTCAGCTGCACGAGGTTGGAGGTGCCCGGAGTCGTCAGCAGCCATCCGTTCTGGTCGGCGTGGCCGGTGTAGAAGACGAAGTCGGCGGCGTCGACCCAGGTGTCGTCGTTGCTCCCCCAGTCGGAGTTCCAGGCGTTCTCGTCGCCCCAGTTGAAGTTCACGCGCCAGCCTCCGGCCGAGAGGCCGTCGACGAATCCCTGCGCGTTCTGCTGGCTGCCGCCCAGACCGCCGAGCTCCCCGATCCACGAAGTTCCGGCCTCATACGGGGTGGCTCCCGCGCGCGGAGCCGCCAGGTCGAGCCGCCCCGGTTGCGGCTCACGCTTGGATTGGGACTTGGGCTCGGGGGGTGGTGGGCCGAGCTCCGTCGCGGGGATCGTGGCGAGGCGCATCGGCACCTGTGCGCCGTCCACGGTGAGCGTTGCGCCGAAGACCCAGACGGGCGCCAGCAGTTCCTGCTCGGTGCCCGTGGGGGCCGCGTGGTAAGCGAGGAACGAGCGCACGTCGGCGAGCTCGAGGTTGGAGGTGCGCTTGTCGAAGCGCTCGCGCGCTTCGTCGCGGTCGAGCGCGTCGACGAGCCGTTCGCCGGCCACCGGCCGCCAGCCGCCCTGGAGGCCGACGGGGCGACCCTCATCGCCGAGCGTGACGGCGAGCTTGCCGCCGCCGCCGACGAGCGGCAGGCGGGCCGCCTGACCCTCGATGCCGGGATTTTCGACCGTCACCCCGTAGCGGGCCTGGACGTCGAGCGTCCGCACCTCGCGCTTGCCGTCCGATCGGACGGCGATCACGGTGCGGCCGGCGCCGACACGGTCGAGAGCGAAGGGGCCGTCGAGCTCGGGCGCCAGCTTGTGGCGCTTCAACAGATCGTCAGAGATCGAGTAGGCCTGGTCGTGAGACACCGGCGTCGGACGCTCGGACGGTACCCGCAGGCGTGAGTGGTCGGCGGCGAAGATCCCGCCGCTCGCGTGATCCTGCTCGGCCACGACGTTGCGGTGACGGGCCTGCGTGCGAGCGTCCGACTCCTCGAGTTCCGAGCGCTCGGCGCCGAACAGCTCGGTGGGCAATGAGGCGAGCAGCTTTGGATCCCGCTGCGCCGGCGCGAGCTCGTAGACCGGTAGGCGAATGGACACGATCGATCCCCTTCCCTAGAGCAAAAATATAATTCTGAATATTGGATCAGAAATCGCGTCCAACTGTCGCCCTCCGCTCAAATCGGCCGGCTGCTCAGCCCTTCTCGCTGAGCACGTCGAAGCGCAGGTGCGAGACCGGACCGGCCAGCAGCGGCACGCGGCGGCGCTGGATCCAGAGGGCGGGGGCGCCGTCGCTGGCGCGGGCGAGGACGAAGCGCCGCTCCAGGCGCAGCCCCTGGTTCGGGACCGCGGCCGGGTCCAGCTCGTGCCCGGTGTCGGGCCCGCCGTTCAGCAGCGAGGACCGCGGCCCTTCGCGCGGGTCGGGGTGCGGGCCGGTGAGATCCGCGACCAGCCCCTGGCGGAAGCGCCGCCGCTCTCCTTCTTCCAGCCGGTAGGGGTGCCAGTGCGGCGGCAGCGTCGTCGAGGGCAGGTATTCGAAGTGGCGCGAGCCGTCCGGGGTCGTCTCCTGCACCGCCGCTGCCGCCTCCGCGTCCGGCGCCAGCGCCTCCCCTTCGGCGCGCAGCTCGACCGCCCAGAGCAGGTTCGCGTCCTCGTCGACGCCGAGCACGACGTCGTCGATCAGCGGCCCGGCGAGCGGCGTCGCCGCGGTCGGCCAGACGACCAGCCCGCGCCGGTCGAGGCCGGCGGTGCGGAACAGCGACCAGGGCTCCGCGCCAAGTTCAGCGGCCGGGTCGACCGGGTCGCCCTTGCCCGCCGGCGCGGTGAGTTTCCAGCAGTGGTCGAAGTCGTCGCGCACTTCGGTCGCGCGCATGGTGACGACGACGCCGCTGCTGGGCTGCTCGGGGTGCGGCTTGAGTGGGAAGGTGAACCAGTCGTCGCTGTGGCTGACGACGAGGTCGATCAGCAGCAGCGTCGCCGGGTGGCTGCGGTCGGGCGGGAAGCCGCCGACGTCGACGTGGCCGTCCTCGATCTGCCACCAGCGCGGCAGCGGCGCGCCCGGGTAGCGCAGCCGCGACGGCAGCACGTGGGTCGTGCGGGAGGCGACCAGCTCGACCCCCTCGGCGTCGGCCGAGTACCAGTCGACGTCGCCGCCGTCGTGGTCGCGCACCAGCAACTGGCCGCCGCCGACCGGGAACGCCGCCTCGTACGAGAGGCGATCGCCCTGCCAGCGGTCGGGCGCCGCGGGGGGTACCTCGGCGAAGGCGGGGTGGTCGCGGAAGGCCGGGTCGGTGTGGACCTTGCGCCCGTCGACCGCGCCGGTGAAGCGCTCGTAGGGCGGCGGCAGCGGGCCGAACAGGTGATCCGGGTCGGGCGGGTCGGCGAGGCTCGGCGCCACCGCGCGGCCGAGGCGGACGCGGCGGCCGAGCGTCCACCAGTCCTCCGGCTCGCTCTCGACGATCGCCTCGGCGGGGACCCGGGTCGGGTCGCGTCGCTGTGGGTCGTCTTTTACCGGCCCGATCGGGTCGTAGGCGAGCTCCATCTTCACCACGACCGGGGTCGAGGCGTCCTCGCCCTGGTGCTCGCCGAGCTGCCACTGGCGCCCGAGCAACCAGGCCGGGTCGGCGATCTCGGCGCGGAAGCCGCGCTGGAGGTCGTCGCCGGGGCGGGCCGGCTCGAGCCGCTGGTACCACTCCCAACTCATGGGTCGATCTGCTCCAGCTCGACGTTGGGGAAGCGCCTCTCGCCCCGCCAGCCGAGCAGCAGCGTCGTCGGCAGCGGGATCCGGTGTGCCGCCAGCGCCTCCGGCGTCGCCATCCGCGCCCGCGCCAGCAGCCGCGTCTCGGCGAGGATTTCGACCAGCGTTTCCTCGTCGAGCGGTTCCTCGACGTCGGGCGGGACCGCGAGCAGGATCGACTGCGGCGCCCGCGCCTTGGGGCCGTTGAAGCCGAAGGCGGCCGAGGTCGTGTGGCTGCTGCTGGGCACGGTCTCGGCGAAGCGGTCAAGCAGGACTACGCCGACGCGCTCGTGCTCGTGCGCGAAGGCGGCGGGCGCGCCATGCTCGTCCCCGACGCCATAGGCGATCGCCTGCTCGCAGGGCGCCGCTTCGCGATTTCCCGCGTTGGCGACGAGCCAGTCCGCCCGCCAGGGGTCGGCGGCGTGCGTCGACCAGGCGCGCCACGGGCCCTGCTCGCGGCCCAGCTGCCAGGCCTCGAGGCGCGCCAGCGCCGGCCGCACCGCGGCGGTGATCGTCAGCCACTCCTCGTCCAGGTGCGGCGCCTTGTGCTCACGCAGGCGGCCGCCGTCTGTGGGGGCGATGTCGAGGGCTGCGCGCGGGACCCGCCACACGGCCGGCAGCGCGCCGGCGCCGGCCAGCGCCCGCAGGCGCGCCACGAGGCCATCGTCGTCGTCCGTCGCAGCTTTGTCGTCTTTGATGCGTTTGCCCAGCTCCGCGGCGGCAGCGGCGGCGCGCTGGGCCTCGGTGCCGGCGCCCGGCTCGATGCCCCAGCGCTCGGCCGCGGCGATCGCGGCTGCGCTCGGCGACGTTTTGAGCTGTTCTGTGAGCGCTTCGGCCGCCGCCCGCAACGCCAGGACCCGCGTCCGCAGGTCCTGCGCCGCCGCCGCTGCCGTCGCCGCGGCGGCCTCCGGCTTGTGGTCGAGCAGCGTCGGCGGCGGCCCAGCCTGGCTGGCGAGCAGCTCGGCCAGCCTGCGCGCGGTCGCCAGCGCCGGCGGCTCGCGCAGCGGCGGTTGCTCGCCCTCCGGCGCCCCCGGGGTCCAGCTCGGGTCCGCGGTTTTGCGCAGGCGCGCGGCGAGGGCGCCGGCGGGGACCGTCAGCGCGTCGACCGGGGCCAGCCCGAGGTCGGCGAGCGAGACGGCCTTGCCGGCGACGTCCCAGCGCCACGCCACGGCGGCAGCGTCGCCCGTCTCGCGCTCGAGCAGCGCCGCGAACGCCGGGTCGGCGATCGCACCCGGCGCGGCCGGGTCGGCCGGCGCCTCGTCCGTCAGCAGCGCCAGCGCCACCGTGCTGAGCGCGGTGCCCTCGCGCGGGGTGCGCAGCACCCGCAGGTCGGAGGGCGGTCCCAGCCCGGCGGCGGCCTCCATCGCCTCGGCGGCGCGGTCGGGGCGGCCGTTGACGACGTCGAAGACCCCGTCGGCGACGAGCAGGTCGGCGTAGGTGTCGAGCACCCCCTGCAGCGCCTTGACCTTCTCGACCGAGACGCCGGCGGGCAGCAGCTCCGGTTCGCACACCGCCGCGCGCACGGCCGCCTCGCCGTCGCAGACGCGCCGCCCCTCGTGCTCGGGGCGCATCTTGAACGCGTCCCGCAGTTTGATCACGAGGGCCGGGTCCCCGGCGATCTCCTCGACCAGCCGTCCGAGCGCCTCCTTGACGTGGACGCCGGCCCGCACCTCGCCGGCGAGGTGCTCGGCGGTGCGCACCTTCTCGGAGTCGAGCGCGATCTCCCAGCGGGCGGTGTCGTGCTGGCGCACCGCGTGGTCGCGCAGGATCGCCGCCGTCAGTGCCTGCGGGTGCGAGGGCGCGTGCAGGAGGCCGGCGGCGGTTGGGCCTGGCTTCAGCTCCTCGCCCTGCGCCGGCCCCGGCGCGTCGACCCAGCCGTAGGCGCCGAGCCGCCAGCGCGCGCCGCGGCTCTGCAGCCAGCGCAGCCGCCGCGCCGCGATGCCGCTGGCCCAGGGGTCGAGCCGGTGGCTGGTGGAGTCGAGCAGCGCCCGCAGCCCGCGGTCGACTGTGGCGTCGTCGAGCTCGGCGGAGGCGAGCGCCTCGGCGCCGTCGCGCACCGCCTCCCAGCCGCGCGCGACGCGGCCGATCTCCGCCGCTGCGTCGGCCCTCTCGGTGATGTCGGGACCGCCCTCCTCGGCGGCGTCGACCCGGCGCTGGTCGCGTTCGAGCCCTTCGCCGCGCAGGTCCATGCCGGCGAGGTCGGCGAGGCGCTCGGGAGCCTCGATCGGCGGCAGCAGCGGCGGCCTCCACGACCTCGAGAGGTCGGGGTCGAGCGCCCGCGAGAGCTCCGCGTTGGTGAGAACCAGGGCGTGGCGGACGAGGCGGGCGAGCAGCGGCGTCGGCGCGTTGTCGTACCACTGCGGATCGGGGCTCGCCAGCAGGTCGCCGTTGGTCGCGTCGAGCATGCGGCGGACCGGGGCCGAGCTCGCGCCCTCGAACAGCGCGACGGGCAGCCAGGTCGCGTCCCCGAACGGGATCAGGCGCCGGATCGGCGGGCGCAGCGGCGGGTCCCCTTCTTCGACCTCCTCCTGCCAGGTCCGCTCGAGCCGCTCGACCAGGCTGTTGGCGCCGTAGGCGAAGCCGAGCGCCCGCAGCAGGTCGACGGCGAGGACCGTGCGCCGCGCCCAGGCGGCGCTGACCGGGGTGCGGCCGAGCAGGTCGAGCAGCCGCTCGGTATCCGCCTCGACGACGTTCCCGTCCTCCTCGGCCGCTCGCGCCCAGCGCGGCAGCAGCTCCTTCAGCGCGCTCACGAGCCCGGCCTCGATCGGCGGGTCGGCGGGGTGGGGGACCCAGCGCGGGTCGGCGAAGCCGGGCCTCGGCAGCAGTCTGGTGACCGGCAGCACCCCGTAGGGCTGGTCGGCGACGCGGATCGTCGGGAAGGCGCCCTCCGGCGCCAGCGAGCGCCGCGCCCAGCGCCACAGGTCCCAGGTCGCCACGCCGGCGCCCCACTCGTCCTTCAGCGCCCGGCCGAGCAGCACCGGGAAGAGGGCGCTGGCGAGCGCTTCCCGCGCCGGGCCGAGGTCGAGGTCGCCCCCGGTCAGCGGCCCGAGGTGGGCGCCGCCGCAGAGCGCCAGGTCGAGCGCGCGTACGGCCGGCTGGTCGTAGCCGCTGCCCTGCGCCCGCCGCCACCAGAGCTCGGGGTCGCGGCCGAGCTCGGCGGCCGGGTCGCCGGCGACGCTGTTGGTCGGGGTGCCGGGCGCTAGCACCGCGAGCCGTCCGCCGTCCGCGTGCCCGCGCAGCAGCTCGGCCGGCTCCTCCTCGCCGAGCCCGATCACGTAGATCGCCTCGATCCCCTCGGCGTCGGCGCCGAGGTCGATCTCGGTCGCGAGGCCGACGATCTTGGCTCGCGCGAACGAGTTCAGCCAGGTCTCGGGCGGCGGGGCGTCGTGGTCCTCGACCCCGTCGTAGAGCTGTTCGAGGTCGGCTTCAGCGGCGATCGCCTCGCGGTCGAGCGGGAGCTGGTCCACCAACGTCGGCGCACCGCCGCGGGCCAGCCACACCTGCAGCGCCGGCGGCAGGCCGCCGGGGCGGCTGAAGCGGCGCGAGCTCCGCTCGACGCCACCCTCGGCGGCGCCGGCCGGCAGCGCCCTGGCGAGCCAGGCGGCGCGGGCGCCGCCCACCTTGCCGACCAGGTCGCCGAAGGCGGCCTTCCCCACCTCGCCCGCCAGGTCGCCGCCGCAGGCCTCCCACATCGCCGCCGTGTGCTCGGCCTCCTTCGGGGTCGGCGGCCCCGGCTCGCGGTCGAGCGAGGCCTCCTCGGGGAAGACGCGCAGTTGCAGCGTCCAGGGGCCTTCTTCCTCGCGGCGGACGAAACGGGTCTCGAGCCGCAGCGGCAACAGCACCGCGACGCACTGGTCGGGGGGGACCGGGTGGTGGAGCTCCTCGTGGCGGCGACGCACCGTGTGGAGGAGGTCGTCGCGGTCGGACCGCGAGAGCTCCGCGAGCACCTGCGCGAAGTCGGGAGATCCGGCGCCCGCCGCCTGGAGGACTTCGAGGATCTTCGCCGCCGTTTCGAGGCTCATCGGCGGGTCCGGCTGGGTGTGGTGACGCGGGTCGGGGATCAGCATCTCGAGCAGGCGTTCGCCGGATTCGACCTCGCTCAGGACATCCCAGGCATCCCCCGATGCCGCCGCTGGGCCGAACGCGTTCAGGCCCGCGTCGAACTCATCGAGCGCCTGCTCGACCGCGATCAGCGCCTCGAGGTCGGCGTCCGTCGCGCCGTCTTCGCCGAGCCGTTCCCGCAGCGCGGCGATCGCCGCCAGGTAGGTGCCGCGCTCGACTCGCTCCAGCGTCACAGCACCCTCCCCAGGAGGACCCGCACCGGGCGGCGGAAGGTCGCGGCGGCGAAGACGGCGCCGTTGACAGGTTCGGGGCCGGGGGGCGCCGGCGGCCCGAAGCGGAAGCCGGGCGGCGGCTCCTCCAGCACGACCCAGTGCTCGCGCCCCTGCTGCGGCGAGGCGGCGAAGCCGAAGAAGACGACCTCCGGCCCGATCGACCCGTTGAAGATCGGGTAGAGCCGCCCCGACTCGACCGGGTCCGGCGTCTGGACCCAGTCCGGCGGCCCGCCGTCGGGCCCGGCCGGGAACAGGTAGACGAGGGTGGAGGGGTAGCGCCGGAACAGCTCGGTGTGGAAGACGACGACGAGGTCCTCCCCGTGCGCGGGGTCGGTGCGGTGGCGGGCATCGCCGAGCTCCGAGTCGGGCGGCCACAGCGCCACCCCCTCGATGTCGGTGCTACCTGGCGCCGGGAAGCGCGACCAGAAGCGCCGCAGCGGCGTCCAGCCCGTGCGCACCGGCAGGTTGCGCCAGCGCAGCTCGCCGAGCGTCTGCTCGTTGGCGCCGAGCAGGAAGGCGTCGACGAAGGCCGGATTCGTCTGCACCATCGTGAGGCTGTCGCTCGGCATCAGCCCGACGCCCGGCAGCAGCCAGTCGCGCTGCCGTTCGTCGAGGAACTTCCAGAGCGGCAGGTCGAGCTCGGGGCTGAGGTCCGGCGGCGCCAGCACCGGCTCCTCGAGTCCCTCGATCGTCGCCAGCACGCGGTCGACGACGACGGGGTGCTCGACGGTCGGGTCGACCGCGGCGGCGACCGCGGCGGCGAGCGCGCCGAGGTCGCCGAAGGGGCGGCAGGACGGCGCCCCGCCGCCCCCGGCGAGGGCGGGGCCGAGCGCGCCGACGACGGCTTCCGGGTCCTCGATCGGGTGCTCCCGCAGCCCCGCCACGATCTCTTCGAGCAGGTCGAGGTCGGGCGGGCGGGCGCCGCCCGGGTCGAGCGCGGAGACGAGGTCGGGGGGCGTCATCGGCCGGTCCCCGAGCACCTCTTTGAGGACGCGGGCGAGGCTTTCGAAGCGTTTGCGCTCCTCCTCCGGCACGCGTTCGAGCGCCCCCTCGACCAGGCCAGCGTCGAGCGCCGTCCCGCGCGGTTTGCCCGCGAAGGCCTCCTTGAAGCCCGCGGCGAGCGGGTCGGGCCGGGGGGCCGGAGGGCACCTGTTGGCCGCTTCGAGCACGGCGCCGAGCCGGCCGGTGTTCGGTGCTGCGTGGGCGCTGCGGGCGGGACCGGGACGCAGCACCCGGCGCGCCGCCGAGCTGAACAGGGCCGGGACGAGGCGCCCCGGCACGCGGCCGTCGATGTGGACGAGCGCCGTGAACGAGTGGCCGGCGGCGGGGATGCGGGCCAGCGCCGGCCCCAGCAGCGCCAGGCGCGCGACCGGCTCCGATTCCTCGGGCACGCGCCGGCGCCAGAGCGAGCGCGCCGCCGCCAGCCCGAAGGTGAGGTGGCGGATGCGCTGCGCGGCGGCGCCGAGCGCGCCGGCCTGCGCCGCGGCGGCGTCGGCGATCCGCTCCTGCCAGGCGATCCCCGCCCAGGCGCCGAGCCCGGCGGCGCCGCGGCGGCGTGGGTCCTCGTGAAGGGCCTCGCGCCAGGGGGCGTCCGGCCCGGGCCAGGGGGCGTCGTATTCGGGCAGCCCGAGGACCCAGCGTGTGTCGACGGCGGGCGGCTCGGTCTGCTCGCGCAGGCGGTTGGAGACCGGCCCCGGCGTCGGTTCGGCGTCCGGCTGCGGATCGCCTTCGTCCGGGATCGCCGCCAGCGCCCCGCGCATGTTGAGCGGTTTGGCCGCCTGCGGGTGGGCGATCTTCGCGACGCCGAAGGACTCGCCGATCTCTTTCGCCGTCTTCGGCTGCAGGCGCGCCGCGATCGTCTTGAAGTCGCCTTCGGGCCCGGTGCGGAAGGTCCAGCGGTCATACCAGCGCAGCGTCGCCGACTCCGCTCCCTCCTTCCAGGCCGGCTTGATCCCCGACCGGTCTTCGCCGTCCGCGGCGAAGG
Organism: uncultured Actinomycetes bacterium; assembly: GCA_963699125.1. Lineage (GTDB taxonomy): Bacteria > Actinomycetota > Thermoleophilia > Solirubrobacterales > 70-9 > VAYN01. The sequence goes on along the minus strand of OY969417.1, from coordinate 1,093,454 downwards.
CGGGCACGAGCGCGGCGACGTAGTCGGTGTCCGGGGCGAGGTCGCGCGGGCTGACGATGCGGGCGAGCCGTCGCGTCCCGTCGCCGAGCGCGTGCACGTGCGCCCAGCCGCTGGAGTCCGAGAGCCTGTGGGCTTTGAGCGCCGCTGCCGCGAGCGTCACCTGCTCGCCGGCGAACTCCGCCTCGGTCGCCGTGGCGAGGACGAGGACGATCCACGGCTTCAGCCGCTGCTGCGCGGCGTCCGGGGATTCGGGCGTGAAGCGCCACGGCAGATCCTCGGGTGCCAGCTCGACGTGGGCCAGGCGCCGCTCGGAGGCGTCGACGCTGCCGGGCGCCGGCGCGCGCCCGACGACCGCGTCCGGCAGGAGGCCGTCGACGTCGAGCGGGCCCATCAGCTCGAACCCCGTCCGGTCGCCGACCTCCTCGCCGCCCAGCAGCGACTGGAGCTTCAGCTCGACGCTCGCCTGGCGGCGGCCGCCCAGCGGCGCTCCCTCGCCGAGGTCGTGGATGCCCGACCGCCTCCATGCGAGGAACTTGCTGGCCATCGCTTAGAAGTCCCTCAGGTCGACGGGGCGTTCGCTATCCGCGGCGGCGAGCGCGACGCCTCCCCAGATGCGCGCCGCCTGGTGCGCCGCGGTGGCGCTGCTCTGGGGCTCGCCGATGCTCGTCCAGGGCTCGGTGCCTGTGACGGTTACCCGGGGCGCCAGCGAGGTGACCGCCGCCGGCCGCAGGCGGTCGCCGAGCAGGTCGAGCACGTGCGAGGGGGCGAGCAGGAAGGAGCCCGAGTCCGTCACCGGTTCCGGCTCCGTCGCGCTGCCCAGCGTTCGGAAGACGTCCATCTCCGCGGGCTGCGGCGCTTCGCCGGGGGCCGGCGCCGAGACTGTGCCCCAACCGAGCACGGCGCCCGCGTCGAGCTCCTCGAAGGCCGGCCGGTTGAGTGCCTCGGCGCCGCTCAGCGTCGTGAACGAGCCGGGACTGAAGAGCGCCCGCTGGGACTCGCGGCGTGCGGGGGAGACGAGGCGCACCCCCTGCGGCGAGCCGAGCGGCGCGCCCTCGAGCCGTTCGATTTCGGTCTCCAGCGGCGCCTTTCGCTGCGACCAGGCCAGCTCCCCGAGCGGCGCGACGAGGGCCTTCTCGCCGTCTTGCGGCCGCGGGCGCATGACGACGCCGGCGTCGGGCCCGGCCAGGGCGCGCAGGTTGTGGGCGAGATGGAGCTCGTCCCTGAGCGCGTCGAGCAGCTTGATCGGTGGCGCGCTCGCCTCGCCGCCCGATCCGGGCAGCGTGAACGTCTCGTGCCAGGAGATGTCGAAGAGGAAGGTCTCGATCGTCAGCCGGCCGCTGATCACGATCGGGCCGGGGCCGTCGATCGTGCCCTCGAGCGCGACGCCGGCGAAGGTGAAGCCGCCCGCCTCGACCCGGAAGCCGGCGTGGAAGGCGGCGGTGAAGTGGAAGGGCCGGAACTGGATCAGCACGTCGAGCCCGAGGAAGCCGACCGCGCTGATGCCGAGGTTGAAGCTGGCTTCGATGTGGGCGCCGAGCTGGAGCGTGTTCGAGGTGACCGCGAAGTAGCCCTCGGCGCGCAGGGTCAGCAGCGGCACGGGACTGCGCAGCGCCAGCGCGATCCGCTGCAGCGGCGGCAGGTTCGCCGGCTCGGGCCGGAAGCCGGGGTAGAAGCCGCCGAGGCTGAGGACGGTGTAGGGGCGGTCGCCCCAGCGCAGCCGGAAGGCGGCGTCGCCGGTGATGACGAAGATCCCGAGCGCGCCCGAGTCGACCAGGGTCGCGTCGAAGGCGACGGTGCGCTCGTTGAAGTCGATCACGCCGAGCACGTCGATGCGCAGCTGCAGCAGCGGCGGCGAGCCGGCGAGCTGGGCGCGGGCGCTGCCGGCGATCACGATCCGGGCCGGCCCGGGCAGCTCGACGATGACGCCGAGGTCGACGTCGAACAGGGCTCCGCCGCCGACCTGCAGCCAGCTCACCCGCAGCGTCGGGCCGACGAGGTGGCGGCCGGCGCGCGGCGGGAACATCTCCTCGAGCGCCTTCAGCAGGCGGTTGGAGTCGGCCAGCGGGTTGGCGGCGAAGAGGACGTCGGCAAGCGCACCGCCGCGCAGGCGGCTGGCGAGCGCGTCGACCTCGACCGTGCGGTTGATCCCGACCAGCCCGCCGACCCGGCTCAGCGTGAAGCCGAAGCCGAGCTGGATCCCCGGCACGAAGCTGACGCCCAGCACGGCCAGGAACGAGGGCGTTTTCTCCACCTCGCGCAGCGAGCCAAGCGCCGTCACCTCGAACGTCGTCAGTTTGAGGCCGAGCGTGCCGGCGACGCCGTCCGGCAGCATCCTCAGCGTCCCACCGCCCCTCGCGACGCCGGCGTCGAGGCGCCCGCCGACGTGGACCGGCGGCTGCGGCACCAGCGCCTGGGGCGGCGCGGCCGGGTCGTTCGGGAAGTGCAGCACGATCGGCGGGCACGACGCCTCGAGCTGCAGCGGCCCCAGCTGCGCCTTCGCCGAGAAGCCCTCGAGCCGGTTCCAGTTCGCCGCACCGAGCTGCTTGTGCAGCTCAGCGATCGGCAGCCCGGCCAGCAGGGCCTCCGCGAGCTTGCCCTTCATCGCGTCGCGGCGTTTCTCGAAATCGTGCACGAGCGCGTCCCACTCCTGGCGCGGCAGAGCCGCGTTCCCCATCGCCAGGTCCAGTTGCCGCGCCGCCTCCTTCAGCCCGCTCATCTCCGGCCCGGAGCCGACCTTCTGCTCCAGTGCCGTTACGTAGGAGAGAATGCTGGGAGGCGAGGCGATGGTCGAACCTAACGCATCGCTCAAGATAACTTCAAGTTATCCTCGGGTTCGTTAACCGACCGGACACATCGAACTGTTCGCTGGGAAAAGCCCCACCCTTGTCTTTGCCGAATAAGGTTTGCTCGACTCTCGACGAGGCAGCGGGCAGATGGATCTCGAGCAAATCCCCAAGCGATATCGGGCGCGCGCCGAGTGCATTCTCGAGTCGCTGCACTCCTACTTCGTCGACATGCCCAGGGGAGGGAACTTCCTCGAGGGCTCTGATTTTCGCCGTTCCTTTGAGCGATTCCGCGAGGCGACCTCGAGTGGGGCCGACCTTTCGCCGAGTACGATTCTCACTGCGATTCGGGAGGATTCACGAGCGTGGATAGTCTTGCGCGCGATCGCTGGTGTGACGCCGCCAGAGGCAGCCGCATTGGCGATGGAAGCGGCTGTTGAGGTGGGGGAGCAACTGAGCATCACCGCTGAGATGGCGCGGACGGTCGATGCCCGCTGTCGCCGAGGCGAGCCAGTTCTTCTCGCCGATCTCTCTGCTGGCACCAAGGCAGCGCACGCGGAAAGTGACGCGCTAACGGCGATGGCTGCCTACCTTCCGGGTGTCCTCGCTCGGGGGCCCGGCAAGGTGGTCGCGGGTCGAGTCCATCGACTTGACAAGGTTGATACGCGCGACGGCCAGAAGAGCATCCAGAAAGCGCTATCGGTCAGTGGGGAGATGTATGCCGAGCTGCTTTACGAGCGAATTCTCGGAAGGCCATTCGCTTCGCATCGGGATTCGGTATCGGATTTGGTCGGCGATGCACTCGAGGATCGGATCATGGAGGTACTTGCCGCTCACGGCATCAGCGCGCGGAAAACCGGCAAGCGAGAACCAGTTGTGACCTTCGAGCAGGCCCCTGACATCGTCGCTCCCTACTCCGGATTGATCGATGACGTCGAGGTGGTGATCGAGGCCAAGTTGGCCGCGGATGACGGCACGGCGCGAGACAAGGTCGCCCGCGTCAAAACGCTCCGGGAAAACGAGGACAAAAGAGAAAGGCGTGGCGAGAAGCGTCGCAAAGTCGTCGCCGTTTTAGATGGTCGAGGTTTCGGCGTTCGCGCCCCGGATCTACGCAGACTGCTCGACGCCTGCGACGGCCACGTCTATGCGGCCGCCGAACTGGAGAGGCTGGTCGGGCCGGACGGCCCATTCTTCGACGAGGTCTAAGCGACAGACCGAGCGATCGCGGGAGCTCGATCGTCACCCTCGATCGGCTGACCCCCGGCGGAAGGGTTTTTGTTGGCGTCGAGCTCAACCAGGACCTCGGTGGCCAGTTCTAGGCGCCGCTCGATCGGTGCGGCTCGTTCCCAGTCAGGGGCCAAACGGCGCATGGCAGCCTCGGCGATCAGGCCATATCGCAGGCAGCGCCGGTCGCCGTCGGTGACTGTGAGATCTGCGTCCAAGAGGTGTTGCAACTCCCTGTCGACAAGAACGTTGATGGCCTCGGTCGCCTCAACCGGCATTGCTGCCGGGGGGTTGCGCAGGACGAAAACCGTATCGACCCGACTCGAGCCGGTCTTGCTGATGTGGACCGATCCGCGCATCTCTGAAGGGCACGGAATGGTCGTGATCGGCACAAGGCCCGAGTCGAGACACGCGACGACGATCGCGGCATAGGACTCCAGGGTGTTGTGATGGTAGGTAAAGGCGAAAGGCCCGCCGGGTTTAAGGGCTTGCGCTGCGGCGCGATATACACGCGAGAGCCCTTCTGCGAAGCCACTCAGAGTCCGTCCCTGGGTCTGATTGCCCGTGACCTCGGAGTCGGACTTGGCGCTGTGGCTCGTGAAGAAGGGGGTATCTGGGGCGAGCTTGCGCAGCCAGGCGTAGCAGAAGTCCATGAGCTCGGAGTATTGGACCATCGCGTAGTAGGGCGGGTCCGTAAGGACAAGGTCAACGCAGCTTTCCTCCAGTTGTTCGTCGGCGAGACTCGCGCAGCGGAGGAGGGCCTGGTCGCCGCCACCTAGCTCAGACGGTGAGTCGACAAAGTTCGCGGCGATCCTCTCTCCCCGAATTGCAACTCTCCGCTTCTTCCCATTTTGCCTCTCGGTCTCAAACGGCGCCTGGCAGTAGCGCTTTGCGTTCGCATACTTCCGCAGAAAGTGGCGATATCCGCCAGACCCGATCATTGGCAGCCCAATCAGGGCAGCCTCGCACTGAACTCGGTGTATGGGGAAGCCGTGGATCGAGAAGACGTCGAGGATCTTCAGAGCGGCGGTGTCATACCGACAGACCATGTTCTGGTAGCGGACAAAGTCGGAGAAGACGGTCGCCAGGGCTGGACGCAGATGCTCGGGTTGCCGATTGATCTCCTCTCCAAGGGTCGAGAGACCGAGAAGCTGCCGATCATTGTGGAGCTCGCGGAATTTCGAGTAGCCCCAGCGATGCAGGCGGCTGGTTTCGTCTCCGTCTGGAATCTCGACATCTGGGATGTAGTCCGAATCGATGTCGGCAAGCTGGCGAGCTGCATCGGCGTATCGATCATGATCCGCGCTGCCGGCGCCCTTGAAAAAGCGACCGCGACGTCCCTTCTTCTTCTTGCAGGGCGGGCAGTGATACTCGAGCGCAAAAAGCACGTGCTTGGGAGGGTCGTTTGGGTCTTTCGCCGGCACGGAGAACTCGCGACCGCATTTGCAGGTGGCCGCTGATCCGACCTTCGTCTTGGCATAGGAGGCTTTGCAGCAGGGGCAGTCGTCAGGCACTGCCTCTGGCAGAAATTGCTCGACCGCTCGGCATTGTCCGCAGACCATCACCTCATGGGTATGGCGCTCCATTCCGCGGCCGGCTACGCGGGGACCAGGGAACAGCAAGGTCTCATGGCCGCACTCGCATTGATGGGCCTTGACCCAGAGGAACGATTTGACGGCCGCCTCGTTCCCGCACTCCTCGCACGCGGTGCTGTAGAGAGCGTCGACCTTCTCCTCCACCGCTTTGCAAACTCGCTCGCCAGCCTCCTCGAACTCGTCGACATCGAGCTCCTCGAGCTCGCGCTCGCAGATCCAACGGGACATCGGGTTGGTGTCGTAGCCAATCACCGAGAGACCAAGGCGATTAGCCTCGAAAAGAGTCGTTCCACCGCCCATAAACGGATCTAGGACGACTCCGTCGAGATCGCTGTGCTCGAAGAACGCCTCGTGGAGGGACTGTTCGCTGAGCTCGGAGAGCATCAGGGCGCGAAAGAGCGTTCCCGGTCGACGGGCGAACCACTTGTGGACGCCGATAATCGGTCTATAGCTCTGTTGGACCTGCTTCTCGGCTGCGGCCAGCCGCGCTACGAAGGTCTCGTCGAACCCGCTCTCCAGGGACATCGGCTTGACGATAGATGGGCCGCCGGATCGTCGTTATAGACGCCGCGGATGAGAGACTCCCAACGAGGCGCCCAGAAAACGGAAACCCCCGACTTGCGGGGGCTTCCGATGCGGCTGAATGGAGTCGAACCATCACGGGTGTTTCCACCCACAAGGCCCTCAAGTTGACTCGGGCTGACATCCAGAGCATCGTGGACGGAATGCTCGCGGACGAGTTGGCGCCCAGCACGATCCGCAACACGGTTAATCCTCTCCAGGCGATCTATCGCTATGCGGTCCGTCGTGAACTTGCGCCTGTCAATCCGACCCGCGACGTTGAGTTGCCGGTGGCGCGCGGGCGGCGCGAGCGGGTAGCTACGGCCGCCGATCGCTCGGCTGCGGGAGCTGAACCGGAACAACGTGGCTGGCATCTACACCTAGCTAGGGCGCGCGGAGATCAGCGTCCACCGCTCGTGGGATCAGTACGAGGGACCGATTGCGCCGAAGTCGAAGGCCGGTACTCGCACGGTGCCGCTCCTCGGGGTGCTGCGCGGGCGCTTGGATCTGCGCGGCTCGGCAAAAGGTTCGGAGCTGGTCTTCAAGCGAGACCGGGGAGGAGGCCCGTTCGACCCGAAGACGATCAACGACCGGGCCAAGCGCGCCTGGGCGGCAGTCAACGAGCGGGAGGTCGCGCTTGCGGGAGAGTGAGGGGCGCGAGCCCGAGCTGCTCCAGCCGATCACGCTCCACGAGTGCCGCCATACCTTCGCGTCGCTGCTGATCGACGCCGGGGTCAACCCGAAGGCGATTCAGGAGTTCATGGGGCACGCGACTATCGAGGAGACCTTTTCCCGCTACGGGCACTTGATGCCCGGCACGCGCAACCAAGCACGCGAGTTGGTCGACGCCTACATGGATGCTGTCGCGGCGTGAGCCGGGGTGGCGGTTCATAGACTCGCTGCCTGTCGTGACGAGGAAGCGAGATATCAAGCAGTTTCGGCAAGCCTGTAAGGAGGTGGGTCTGACCGTGCAGGAGCGCTATGAAGCCAGCCAGGCTCTTCACGCAGAGAAGAAGTCAGCGGGCGTGCAAACTCACATGAGCTATGGAGACCTGTTGGCTTGGCTGCGACAATGGAGGCAACGCTGATGGCAACTGTCGTAGCCCTAGATTCATCGCCTGCAAATGTCCTGCGCTCGATGCGCGGGCCGATTGTCGATGCTCGTACGGCCTATCCCGATGTCCTCCACGTTGAGGTTCGGGATGCGACGGGGGAGCTGTGGCGGTTGGCGACCCAAGATGCCGAGTGGTCCCCGACCGATCCGGCCGACCTGGTCGGCAAGTCGATCGAGGATGCTGAAATCGACGAGGAGACTGGCGAGCTGCGCTGCCAACTCTCAGGCGGCTCATTGCTCGATGTGAAGCCCGCCGCCCAAGAGGCGGGCGACGATCCGCCGAATTGGGAGCTGATCACTCCAGGCGGGGTGCTGCTGGAGTTCGGCCCTGGGGTGCGCTGGCAGATCAGCAGCGCTACTGATCCGGTTTCGGCGCGGCGCTAGCATCCTATTTCTTGCAGCACCCTGTGAAGCTACTGGTGCCTACGGGTTCCCAAAGTGCTCATTGTGGTTGCGGTCTAGCTCGGATAGGAGCGTTTCCGTTAGCTCCTCGCGGTTGTTGTGCGGCATCACATTTCGGTCGCTGTTGTGGTCTTGGAGGAAGTAGGCACCCTCACCGTTGACGCGGATCGTGATGTCGAGCGCGTAACCACTTAGCTGCTCGCTGCCGCCCTTCTTCTTGGTCCGTCGCTGGAGCCGGTAGGGCTCTCCGCCCTTGGACTTCGTCATGGATCTACCTCCATCTTCGGCTAGGCACTAGCTGACGCGCCTCACCACGTTCCGAACGCCGTGAAGTAGATCCGGGTCCACCGAGAGGCTGTGGGTGTTCGACGCCTACGACCTCAAGGAGGACCCGGATGCAGCACCGTAATGCCCCGCTCACCCCGAACGGAAGGCGCCGCCTGGTGGCGCTGGTGGAAGAGGAGGGCCTCACGTTCGAGGCGGCCGCGGCCGCCTCGAACGTGGCGAAGTCAACGGCCCACACCTGGGTCTCGCGCTGGCGGGCAGCCAGTTCCGAGCAACGACGGAGTCTGGAGTGCCTGCAGGACCGCTCCTCGCGCCCCCACCGCAGCCCGGCGATGCTCAGCGTGGCCGGCCAGGAGCGCTGCTGCGAGGTGCGTCGGCGGACCGGCTGGGGACCGCGGTTGATCGCCTCGGAGGTGAACATCCCCCACGCGACAGTGCATCGGGCATTGAAGCGCGGCGGCTGCTCACGGCGCCCCAAGCAGCTACGGGAGAAGGTGGTTCGCTACGAGTGGCCCTGCCCCGGCAATCTCCTGCACATCGACACCAAGCGCCACGCGCGCTTTCTGGAGCCCGGTCACGCGGTGACCGGCAAGCGCACCCAGGGCTCGCGGGGAGCTGGCTGGGAGTTCGTCCACACCATCGTCGACGACTGCTCTCGCCTGGCCTATTCGGAGGTCCACGACGACGAGCGGGCCGCGACCGTCACCGCCTTCACCCGCCGGGGCCTGGACTGGCTCCTAGGACGAGGGATCGTCACTGAGCGGCTGCTCAGCGACAACGCCTGGGCCTACGTGAAGAACAAGGATCTGCACCAACTACTGGCCGATCGAGCGATTGAGCACTGGCGCACCAAGCCCTACTCGCCCCAGACGAATGGGAAGGTAGAGCGCCTGCAGCAGACCATGGACCGCGAGTGGGCTCGGGGCCTCAGCTATCGCTCGAGTGCTGATCGGCGAGCCGCCCTGCCACACTGGCTGCGCCACTACAACGAGAGCCGTCGTCACTCAGCTCTCGGTAACCGCCCGCCTATAACTCGCGTTCGGGATGTGTTGGGGCACGACAGCTAGCTCCCAGCCGGTTGTTGGGATCCTCTAATAGAGGATGCTGAGTACTGAGCGTACCTAATAGATTTCAGCAGTCTTGGTTCCCCCGACCGCAAAAGAGTCAGGCGCCGGCAGATCAGCTGGACCGCCATCGGCGCCCTTACGGAAGCGTGTTGGGCGTTGGACTGTCGCTGTCTTTGCGGCCGGAGCCTTGGCGATTGTTACGGCCTTCGGTACCGGTCTCGGCTCGAAGGCAGCCGACAGCCTTGACTCATCTGACAATCCTCCCCTCTCATATTCGGCAGAAGAGAAAGGTGGCGAATGTGGTTCCGCCATTTTCCTGCCCGAGACGCAGAGTCAACGGACCTTGAAGGAAAAGCCGCCTTATAGCGTCTCTGAATGGGAAGAGTTTCAGCATCAGCCCGAAGCCGCCTTTGCCGGGCGGGATGTAGTCGAGGTTGCGATCCAAGGGGAATCGGCGCGGACGGTGACCCTCACGGGAATTAGCTTCGAGGTCGAGCGCCTGAGTCCAGAACGAGGAGCAACCTTCGGAGCCCCTTGCGGTGATGGAACGTTTGGGCGCGCGCTAGTCGTCGATCTTGACTCTGTGCCTCCCGGACATCGTCGCGTCGAGTAAAGAAGCTGGAAAGCCCGTCGCTGTTGATGCAGAGGGACATTCAGTTTCACGACCGATCAAGTTCCCATGGACGGTGTCGCTCGCCGACTCGCTGCTGCTCTACGTCGTTGCGACTACCGAATCGTGCTTTTGCCTCTGGAAAGCCGAGATTCCGTGGGTCAGCGGGTCCGACAGAGGAGTCATAGCTATTGACAATGGCGGAAGCGGATACCGAGTCTTCGCCGATCCGGCCTTCGACAACTACCTGACCAATTGGTCTAGCTGGGAACCGTCTTGAGAGCAGTGCCTTGACGAGAAGCGGGCTGAAGCCGTGAGGACTCGTGCGGTGCCTTGGAGCCCGGCTAGACGCCATCCTGGACTTGCTGCCTTGCCATTGCAGCGCTTCACTGGCGCACGGACTGGCGCACCACGGGTTTAGGAGTACTGCGCAAAAGGCCCGTAAAAGACAGAAAAGCCCCCGGCTAGCGGGGGCTTTCCGATGCGGCTGAATGGAGTCGAACCATCACGTCCCGTTAGGGACACAAGGCCCTCAACCTTGCGCGTCTACCAGTTCCGCCACAGCCGCTCGAGGGCGGTCGATTCTAGATGTTCGGGGTCTGGGGCGTGGGCGGGGTTGCACGCATCCGCCGGGGACGGTAGCCTGCGAACAGGTGTTCGAAGTGCGTTGGCCGCGAGTTGGGGGAGAATAGGACTAACAATGGTTGATCTTGATCTGACCAAAAGGCAGAAGGAGATCTTCGACTTCATCCGCAAGTACGCGGCGAAGACGGGGTACCCGCCGACGGTGCGGGAGATCGGCAAGGCCGTGGGGCTGCACTCGTCCTCGACCGTGCACGCGCATCTGTCGAACCTGGAGAAGATCGGGCTGCTGCGGCGCGACCCCTCGAAGCCGCGGGCGATCGAGCTGCTCTTCGACAAGGCGAAGCGGACGATCCGGCCCGGCAGCGGATTGCCGCTGGTCGGCCAGGTCGCCGCCGGCGAGCCGATCCTGGCCGAGGAGAACATCGACGAGTACCTCGAGATCCCCGACGTGATCGGCGGCGAGGACGGCGACTACATCCTCCAGATCCGCGGCGAGAGCATGAAGAACGCCGGGATCCTCGAAGGCGACTACGTCGTCGTCCGTCCCAGCGACGACGCCGGTGACGGCGAAATCGTCGTCGCCCTGATCGGCGAGGAGGCGACGGTCAAGCGGATCTACCGCGAGGCCGACCACATCCGCCTGCAGCCCGAGAACGAGGAAATGGATCCGATTCGCACCACCGAGGCAAGGGTCCTCGGTCGCGTGGTCGGGGTCTTTCGCAAGGTCTGAGCGGCCTACGGCCCAGTCACCTGGGCCATTTGCCAGCCTCGATCAGGTGCTTGTAGCGCCGCTGGCGCCGGCGGGCGTCCCACAACATCAGGGGCAGCGCACGCACGGCCAGCCGGGGGAAGAGGCTGACGATGCGCAGCAGTGGCCCCCGCCAGCGGGGGACGATCACGATCGGTCGGGGGCGCTCGGTCAGCTTTCCCACCTCCCGCGCCACCTCTACCGCGGTCAGCAGCCGGCCGGAGAACGAGGGCGCGGACTCGAGGTCGTCCAGCTTGTCTTCGAGCATCGGGGTCCAGATCCCGTCTGGGCAGACGGCGGAGACCTCGATTCCCGGTATGCCGGTGCGACGCAGGTCGAAATAGGTCCCGAGCGTGAACGCCATCGCGGCGTGCTTGCTGGCCGAGTAGGCGACCTCGCCGGGCGCCGGCACGATTCCCGCCAGGGAGACGATGTTGATGACGTGCCCCCGGCCGGCGGCAATCATCGGCGCCAGCGCGGCGATAGTGTCGTTCATCAGCCCGGTGGCGTTGACGTCGAGCATCGTCTGCCGCAGCTCGAAGCCCTGTTCCCATGGCGGGCCGCTGAAGAAGACGCCGGCGTTGTTGACCCAGAGATCGAGCGAGCCTTCCGCGGCGACCGAATCCGCGACGGCACGGCAGGCGTTCTCGTCCCGGACGTCGAGCTGAGAAGAAGTCGCGCCGCTGCCGATCTCCGCCCCCGTTTGGGCGGCCGCCTCGGCGTCGACGTCGGTGGCGTGGACGCGGTAGCCGCGGCTCGCAAGCTCGCCTGCGATCGCGCGGCCGAGACCGCTTCCCGCTCCGGTGACTACCGCCGTCCGCATCGTCGCCACCATATCCCGCCGCCGCTTGGCCGATCGGCGCTCGGGGTCTACCATCGGTGGGCGGGCCGAGCGGACCGCGGGGGGAGAGAAAACCCCTCGAGGAAAGTCCGGACACCACAGGGCAAGGCGGTGGGTAACGCCCACCCGGGGAAACCCGCGGGAAAGTGCCACAGAAACATACGGCCGATGGCGCGGCCACACGTGAGCCGCGTACAGGCAAAGGTGAAATGGTGCGGTAAGAGCGCACCGGCGTCGCGGTGACGCGACGGCCAGGCAAACCCCGCCCGGTGCAAGGCCAAGCAGGACCGTCGACCCGGCTCGGCGAGGTCCAGGTAGGTCGCAGGGTCGCTACGGCGACCCCTCCGAGGCTCCGGCCGCGGTGAGATAGATGGCCGCTCGAGACAGGATCCGGCTTACAGGCCCGCTAACGGAAGGGCTCCCGAGAGGGAGCCCTTCCCATGCCTGCACCCACGCGTCTGCTGCAGTACGTCCTATGGACGTGTAACTGCAGACGCGTGCACGGAGGGCATGGTCACCGCCGGGCGTCCACGTGCAGGGCTGGGCCGGCGTGGCGGGGTGCCGATGCAGCCTCATGCGGGCGAGCGCTGCCACAACCTGTTCACATAATTCTGTCTTAGTCTTTGCTAACCTGCCGCCAACTTCCGCTGAATCTCCGCCTACATACCGCGGGGAGCGGGGGACCCACTTAGTTGGGGCGAATCGCCGGCATCTGCCGCGTAGCGCAGCTCTTTCAGCGCGAGCCCGTCAGCTAACCCCGCAAGCGCACGGAAAGAGACATGCAGCCAAGTAGAAACCGCCATGCGCGGAAAGACGACTCGCGACCTGCGCCCGCAGCCCGGCAACTCTCCCGCCGGGCGGCGCGCTGGACCGCTGCGCTCGCAGCCCTGATGATTCTCGCTGCCGGCCCCGCCTCCGCCCAGGCCTACACCGGCGGCGCCTCCTCGGTTGCCTACGGCGGCAGCTCGCCGGACGGCCAGGAAATCGTCTTCAGCCCCTTCCGCGTCGCCGGCGCCAGCTGGTACGGGCCCGGCCTCTACGGTAACCACACCGCCTGCGGCCAGGTTCTCCGTCCGCAGACCCTCGGCGTCGCCCATCGCAGCCTCCCCTGCGGCACCACGGTCAAGTTCGTCTACCACGGTCGCGCCCTGATCACCCGGGTGATCGACCGCGGCCCCTACATCAGGGGGCGTGCCTGGGACTTGACCGCTGCCGCCAGCCAGGCACTCGGGTTCGAAAGCGCGGGCGTGGGCATGGTGCGGTACGCGGTCGCCGTCAACTTCGCGCGTACCGGCGCCAAGTAGTCCCGGCAACCGCCGCCTTCCGGCCGGGCGGTTAATCTGCCCTGCACAGACGCACTTTCCACGAGAGGAGCACGGGCATGTCGAGGTCTTCACACGGAGCGTTCGCCGTGGGCACGCGCAGGGATCGTCGGCTGATTCTGGCGCTGGCGCTGTGCTCCCTTGCGGCTTTGACCGGCTTCGCGGCCGGCGCCAGCTCCGCCAAGGTGGCGAAGACCTCGGTCGTGCTCGGGCAGACCTCGGCCACCCCCGACCCGTCTTGTCCCGCCCTGCCGTGCCAGGCGGTCGGCAGCGTCACCGGCTTCCAGGTCAGCAACGGCCAGACGCGCTCGCCCTTCCTGGTGCCGCACGACGGCACGATCAAGGCCTGGACCCTGACCCTGGCGCAGCCGACCAACAAGCAGCGCTCCTTCTTCAACGGCTTCTTCGGCACGCCGCCGGAGGCGCGCCTGGCGATCCTGCGCCGCATTCCCGGCACCAACCCACCGCGCTACAACCTGCGCAGCCAGGGCTCGGTCAAGGTCCTCACTCCCTACCTGGGGCAGACGGTCAAGTTCGGCTCCTCGCTGAAGGTCGAAAAAGGCGACATCGTCGGCCTCACCGTGCCGACCTGGGCCCCCGCCTTCGCCCAGGATCTGCCCTCCAACAACGTCTGGCGCGCCAGCCGCGCCCCCGGCACCTGCACCAACTCCACCGACATCCGCCAAGGCGAACCCCAACAGAAGATCGGCAGACGAGCCACCTACGGCTGCCGCTACAGCACCGCCCGCCTCCTCTACACCGCAACCCTGGTCGAGGGTTAACGCTCAGCTCGCGGGCTTGCAGAACGACGCGAGGAGGGGGTCCTGCGGGCGGGCCAAACTGGGTCCGTTCTCGGACCCCCTCCTCGCGTCGCCCACCAGCCGTGATATTCGGTCTAGGGCTGGTCTCTGTTGAGCCCGTGAAGAGGGGCCGGGCACCCCTCCCCGCGGCTTGTACTTTTTTGGCGCCCACAACCTCGGACGGCCACCTCCGCTCCTCAAAAAAGTTGAGCGGGGAGGGGTGCCCGGCCCCTCAGCGCTTACGCAACTGAGGGCAGGACCCGCGGCGTGGCTTGATCTTTGGGAAGAGCCGCCGCGCTGGCGATCAGGCTCTGGAACTCATTCAAGGCCAGGTGCCCGACCGCCTCCAGCAGCTCCTCGTCGCTCCAGCCGATCTCCCGCGCCTCCTCGTGTAGGTGGAGCGGGGGAGGCCCGTCGGCGTCGAGGGCCTCCTTCAGGTAGGCCAGCAGCGCCGCCTCCTTCTCGTCGGTGGAGCTGAAGCTGCGGGCGCGGGAGACCTCGTCGAGGCCGAGCCCGGCGCGCCGGGCCGACTTCGCGTGCTGGGCGATGCTGTAGCTGTCCTCGCGGTACTCGGCGACCGCCAGGGCGATCCGCTCGCGGGTCGCCTGCGGCAGGACGCCGCTGCGCAGCTCTGAGCGCATCCGGGTGTAGGCGCGGAGGACCGCGGGGGAGCCGGCGAGCACGCCGACGAACTTGGTCACCGCGCCACCGGTGGCCTGGATGGTCTTGATCAGCGGAGCGCTCTCGTCTGGAGCGGTCAGCTCATCGTGGATCTGGAATCTGCTCACTGCCGTTTTTACCGTCACGTCGCTTCTCGTCTCCCGGCCCTGCCAAAGGGGGAATTTCGCTTTACAGAGCCTTTACGTGGCCTTTACTTTACTTTGAGCCAATTACTTACGAGGAGTAAGTTATACCTGGTTTCGGACGTCTTCGCAAGCTCGCCACCAGCGGCCGAGACTGCGGTCCCTCTACCCGCTTTACGGCGTTATGCACCTGTTTGGTTCATTCGCCTATCGTTCCGCCCTTCTTGCGGACAAGCCAAGGAGGCCGGAATGGCAGAGCAACCCCGTAGCGCCGCTGACGTCGCTGAGATCGTCAAGGAGAACGACGTCCGCTTCGTCCGCCTCTGGTTCACTGACGTGCTCGGCCAGCTCAAGAGCTTCTCGATCAACGCCGCCGAGCTCGAGGACGCCTTCGACGGCGGCATGGGCTTCGACGGCTCCTCGATCACCGGCTTCAACCCGATCGAGGAGTCGGACATGATCGCGATGCCCGACCCCTCCACCTTCGCCCTGATCCCCTGGCGCCCGGAAGAGGAAAACTCGGTCGCCCGGATGTTCTGCGACATCCGCGTGCCCGGCGGCGGTCCCTACGAGGGCGACCCGCGCTGGATCCTGCGGCGGGCGATGAAGCGCGCCGAGGAGCTCGGCTTCGACGCCTACAACATCGGCCCCGAGCTGGAGTTCTTCTACTTCCGCTCGGCGAAGCCGGAGAGCGGCGTGCCCGAGGGCCTCGACGAGGGCGGCTACTTCGACCTGACCACGCTCGACGCCGGCTCCGACGTGCGCCGCGACACGGTGCTGGCGCTGGAGAAGATGGGGATCCACGTCGAGTACACCCACCACGAGGTCGGCCCCTCCCAGCACGAGGTCGACATGCGCTACAAGAACGCGCTCGAGATGGCCGACGACTGCATGACCTACCGCATCGTCGTCAAGGAGTACGCGATGAAATACGGCTGGCACGCGACCTTCATGCCGAAGCCGCTGTTCGGCGAGAACGGCTCCGGGATGCACGTCCACCAGTCGCTGGCCAAGGACGGCAAGAACGCCTTCTACGACGCCGACGACCCCTACTACCTCTCGCCGACGGCGAAGTCGTTCATCGCCGGCCAGCTCAAGCACGCGCGCGAGATCTCACCCCTCTTCGCCCAGTGGGTCAACTCCTACAAGCGCCTCGTCCCCGGCTACGAGGCGCCGGTCTACCTGGCCTGGTCGCGGCGCAACCGCTCGGCCCTGATCCGGGTGCCGCTCTACCACCCCGGCAAGGAGAACGCGACCCGGGCCGAGCTGCGCTGCCCCGACCCCGCCGCCAACCCCTACCTCTGCTTCGCCGGCATGTTGCAGGCGGGCCTGGAGGGAATCGAGAAGGGCTACGAGCTGCCGGAGCCGATGGAGCAGAACCTCTACCACCTCTCCCAGGAGGAGCTTTCCCACCAGGGGATCGAGCAGCTGCCGTCGACGCTGGGCGAGGCGGTCGAGGTCGCGGCCGAGTCGGAGCTGGTGCTGCGGACGCTGGGCGAGCACACTTTCCGCCGCTTCGTCGAGATCAAGCGGCAGGAATGGGACGACTACCGGGTTCAGGTCACCCCCTACGAGATCGAGAACTTCCTGCCGATCCTCTGAGGTTGGCTGGCGGGATGGCAACGCTCCACGTCCTCCGTGTCTTCACCGACGAAGAGGGCGAGTGGGGCAATCCCCTCGGCGTCTTCCTCGGGGGTGACGAGGTGGCGGCGGGTCGGCGCCAGGGGATCGCCGCTGAGTTGGGGTTCTCCGAGACCGTCTTCGTCGATGACCTCGGGACCGGCGAGTGCCGCATCTTCACGCCCGCCGTTGAGCTGCCTTTTGCCGGCCATCCCATGGTCGGCACCGCCTGGCTGTTGGAGCGGGAGGGGCACGTCGCCGATGTCCTCCGCCCGCCGGCGGGGGAGGTCGAGGTGCGCCGTGCGGGGGAGTTGACCTTCGTCGCCGCCCGCGCCGAGTGGTCGCCGCCGTTTGAGCTGATCGAGTTGCCCTCCCCCGAAGACGTCGAGCTGCTGCCGAGCCCGCCGCCCGACGCGGAGATGGCCTACTTCTGGGCCTGGGCGGACGAGGCTGCCGGCGTCGTCCGCTCCCGCTGCTTCCCGGTCGAGGAGGGCATCGAGGAGGACGAGGCGACCGGCTCAGCGGCGATCTCACTCTGCGTCGAGCTCGACCGCCCGCTGACGATCCACCAGGGCCGCGGCTCCCTTCTCCACACCCGCCCGCTCGGCGAGGGCCGCGCCGAGGTCGGCGGCCGGGTCGTCCTCGACGAGGTGCGCGAGCACCTGCTCGGTCCCGCGGTTCCTTAGTTACGCATACCGTCCCAAAGGAACCACGGAACGGGTGGCGGCAGCCGAGGCGTGGTCGCCTGGGCTAGGAGACCCGCTCGGGGGCCTCAACCGGCTCGGCCGGCGTGCGTGGGCGCGAGAGCGCCGACGGCCACCAGAACCGGTCGCCGAGGCTGAGGGCGATCGAGGGGACGAGGACGCTGCGGACCAGGAAGGTGTCGAGGAGGACGCCGAAGGCGACGACGAAGCCGAGCTCGGTGAGGAAGGTGAGGGGGAGGACGGCGAGCACCGAGAAGGTGCCGGCGAGGACGATCCCGGCGCTGGTGATGACCCCGCCGGTGACTGCCAGGGCGCGCAGCATCCCCTGTTCGGAGCCGTGCTTTTCGGTCTCCTCGCGGGCGCGGGCGACGAGGAAGATGTTGTAGTCCACCCCGAGCGCGACCAGGAAGACGAAGGCGAAGAGCGGCAGCGAGGGGTCCGAGCCGGGGAAGCCGAAGATCACGTCGAAGGCGAAGTAGCCGACCCCCAGCGCGGCCAGGAAGCTGACGATCACCGTGCCGATCAGGATCAGCGGCGCCATGACCGCGCGCAGCAGGCCGACCAGGATCAGGAAGACGACGAGGAGGATGATCGGCGGGATCACGATCGAGTCCCAGCCGGCCGCGTCGCGGACGTCGAATTCGACCGCGGTCGGCCCGCCGACGAGGGCGCCCGGCGCCGCGCTCTGCGCCGCGTCGCGGATCGGTTCGACCAGGTCGAAGGCCTCGGTCGAGTAGGGGTTGGGTTCGAGCGTCGCCTGGATCAGAGTTCCCGGTGGGCCCGAGGCGACCGGTCCCGAGACCGCCTCGACCCCGTCTACTTGTTCGACCGTGCTCTTAACCGCCCCCACGTCGGCGCGGTCCGGGACGACGATGTCGGTCAGCGCGGTCGTCCCCGACGGGAAGCTTTCGTCCAGCAGGTGCTGCCCTTCGACCGATTCGACTTCGGTGCGGTAGCTGTCTTCGCTGGTCAGATCGGTCGAGAAGAAGGCGAAGCCGCAGCAGAAGATCAGCAGGACGCCGAGCGAGCCGAACATGACCCGGCGCGGCGAGATCGAGACCCGGTTGCCGACCCGCGCCCAGAAGCCGTGGGTGGCGTCGGCAGCGTGCTCGAGCCGGTGCCGGCGCATCTCATACGGCGTGAACACCGCCCGGTCGAGCGGTCCGACGATCAGCGAGGGGATGCGCCTGCCGCTGAGGATGCGCAGGACCCAGTTGAGCAGCACCAGCGGCAGCAGGATCAGGACGAGGAGGCAGGCGAGAACGACCCGGACCAGCGCGCCGCCGCCGGATCCCTCGACGATCCGCCGCCGTGCCCGCTCGGAGACCAGTTCGGCGGCCGGTGCGGTCTCCGGGGTGTGCGGGACGAAGGGCCAGAAGGCGCGGCGGCCGAAGATCGTCAGCAGCGCCGGCAGCAGCGTCAGCATCGAGAGCGCCGCGCAGGCGATCCCGATCGCCGCGATCGGGCCGAGCCCGGAGGTGCCGTTGACCTTGGCGATCATCAGGCAGAGCAGGGCGGCGACGACCGTCGCCGCCGAGGCGAAGATCGCCGGGCCGGCCGATTCGAGCGCGGTGCGCATCGCCTCGTACTTGTCGGTGGTGCGGTGGAGCTCCTCGCGGTAGCGGGCGACCAGCAGCAGCGCGTAGTCGGTCCCCGCGCCCAGCACCAGGACCGACATGATCGAGCTCGACTGGCCGTTGATAGTCACCCCCAGCTCCGAGACGCCGTAACCGATCGAGCGGGAGAGGATCTCCGCGAACATCACCGCCGCGAGCGGGATGAAGAAGAACATCGGCGAGCGATAGATGACGATCAGCAGGAAGATCACCAGGCTGAGCGCGGCCAGCAGCAGGGTGCCGTTGATGCCTTCAAAGACTTCGATCGCGTCGGCGGAGAAGCCGGCGCCGCCGGTGATCTTCACCTCGAGGCCGCTGGGCGGGTCTTCGATCACCTCGCGCCAGGCCTTGACCGGGTCGACGATCCGTTCGCCCTCGCCTTCGGCCTTGATGTAGGCGGTGACGATCGCCGCCTTGCCGTCGGGGGAGCAGATCGGCCCGACGAAGGGGGCGTAGTCGCTGGGTTGGCCGGGGATCGTGGTGGTCGGCCCGCCGCAACCTGGTGGCAGGCTCTTGGTCGCCTCAGCGGTCGCTTGCGTGTCCTGGTGTTTGCCACCGGCGGCCGCGGTGGCGCCGTCGGGAATGACCCCTGGGAAGCGCTTCGCGGTCATCCCTTCGACGTCCGCGACGATCGTGCGGCGGTCGGCGGCGGTCAGCCCCGACTCGCGGCGGAAGATGATCACCGCGGGGGCGATTTCGCCCTTCTGCAGCGACTCGGTGGCGTCGAGGGCCTTGGTCGACTCCGCGTCCCCCGGTAGGTAGGAGGTCGCCTCGTTGCTTTCCGCGTCTTCGAACTTGCCGGGCAGGTTGGCGGGGCCGGCGGCGATGAAGATTGCCAGGAACCAGAGGGCGAAGACGATCCACTTGGCCCGGCGGCCGGCCGGGAAGGTGAAGAGCGAGCCGCGCACTGCAGGGCATCCTTGCAGAACGCTTCGGCCGGCAGGCCGCTAAAGCAGCTCCGCCAGGGCGCGGGCGCCGGTCACAGGGGCACGGCAGGTGAAGTTCTCGCAGACGTAGGCGGCCGGCTTGCCGTCGACCGTGGCGCGGTCGCGCAGCAGGGGCGGGATGTCGCTGCCCTCGGGACCGCCGGCGAGGACGAGGTGAGGGCGGAAGGCGGAGCGCACGACCGCGGCCAGCTCGCCGAGGTCATCGCCGACCAGCGCCACCTCGCGGGTCGGGGCGAGGTGGAAGTCGAGCGCCCGCAGCAGGTGGGCGAGGGCCTCCGGGTGCTGGGTCGCCGGCCCGGCGAAGAGGGCGAAGACCTCCTCCGCGTGGCGCACGTACTCGCGGTTTCCGGTCAGCGCTCCCAGTCGCAACAGGCCCATCGCCGCCGAGCTGTTGCCGGAGGGGATCGGGTGGTCACCGACCTCCTTACGGCGGGCGATCAGCTCCTCGTGGTCGTCGGAGGTGGAGAAGAAGCCGCCGCGCTCGGGATCGCCGAAGCGGGCCAGCATCGTCTTCGCCAGCGCCTCGGCCTCGCCGAACCAGCCCGGTTCGAAGGTGGCTTCGTAGAGGGTTAGCAGGGCCTCCAACAGGAAGGCGTGGTCCTCGAGGTAGGCGTTGAGGCGGGCGTCGCCGTCCTTGAAGCTGCGCAGCAAGCGTCCCTCGCCGTCGCGCATCTCGCCGAGCACGAACTCGGCGCACTCGCGGGCCGCCGCGAGGTAATCGTCGCGGCCGAGGACCGCCCCCGCCTCGGCGAGGGCGCCGATCGCCAGCCCGTTCCAGGAGGCGAGGCGCTTGTCGTCGAGCCCCGGCCGGACCCGCTCGGCCCGGGCCTCGTAGAGGGCGCGGCGGGCTTCGTCGAGGCCTGGTGGGTCGCTTTCCTCCCCTATACCGACAGGAAAGCGACCCACGGCGCCGCCGGAGAGGTGGAGGATGTTGGCGCCCTCGAAGTTGCCCCGCTCGGTGACGCCGTAGTACTCGATCACCGCCGCGGCGCCGTCTCCGAGGACGGCGCGGATCTGCTCCGGCGTCCAGACGTAGAAGCGGCCCTCCTCGCCCTCGGAGTCGGCGTCGAGCGCCGAGAAGAAGCCGCCCTCGGGGCCGCGCATCTCCCGCAGCATCCAGTCCAGCGTCTCCTCGCAGACGCGGCGGTAGCGATCGTGGCCCAGCGCCTGCCAGCCGTGCAGGTAGGCCCGTGCCAGCTGGGCGTTGTCGTAGAGCATCTTCTCGAAGTGGGGGACGAGCCAATCGGCATCGACCGCGTAGCGGGAGAAGCCGCCGCCAAGCTGGTCGTAGATGCCGCCGACCAGCATCGCGTCGAGGGTGATCTCGACGACCTCGCGCTCGCCGCGGGCCAGCAGCAGCTCCAGCGCCGAGGCGGGCGGGAACTTGGGGGCGCCGCCGAAGCCGCCGCGCTCGCGGTCGGCCGCCCCCCGCAGCCGCTCCACCGCTTCTTCGAGCTGCGCCGCCTCCGGCGCCTCGCCGCTGGGCTCGATCAGGCCGACCGCCCCGAGCCGCGAGCGGGTCTCAGCCGAGTGCTCGCGGATCTGCTCGCGCTTGCGCTCGAAGGCGTCGACGACCGCTTCCATCACCATCCGGAAGCTCGGCACGCCGCGGCTCTCGTCGGGTGGGTAGTAGGTGCCGCCGTGGAACGGGACGCCCTCGGGGTCGAGGAAGACCGTCATCGGCCAGCCGCCCTGGCCGCTGATCGCCTGCACCGCCTCCATGTAGATCGCGTCGACGTCGGGACGCTCCTCGCGGTCGACCTTGACGTTGACGAAGTGCTCGTTCATGTAGGCGGTGGTCTCCGCGTCCTCGAAGGACTCGCGCTCCATCACGTGGCACCAGTGGCAGGCCGAGTAGCCGACCGAGAGCAGGATCGGGCGGTCCTCCTCCCGGGCGCGCGCCAGCGCCTCGGGCCCCCACGGGTACCAGTCGACGGGGTTGTCGCGGTGCTGGAGGAGGTAGGGACTGGTCTCCTGAGCGAGCCGGTTGGGCATTCTCTTCAGCGTACTCAGGACCACCCGAGAGCCAACTATTAGGGTCCCGAGATAGCCGAAATTCGAGTCCCGTGGCTGAGTTCCGGTTGTTCGATGCCCCGAATCCCCAAGGAGCGAATAACTTCTACGGGTGGCGGGCATGAATACCTCTCCGAAGTGTGATCCGGCAGTCGAAGCGGTGCTGGCGAAGCTGTCCCTTGAGGACCGGCAGGTCGTCGAGGGGGCGCTGGACAGGGCCGAGAAGACCGAGGCCGAGCTGCGCTTCCTCGCCGACCACGACTCGCTCACCGGCCTGATGAACCGGCGCCGCTTTCGTGCCGAGCTCGACCAGTACGTCTCCTTCAGCGCCCGCTACGGCGGCCAGGGTGCGGTGATGATCATCGACATCGACGGCCTCAAGGACGTCAACGACAAGCTCGGCCACCAGGTCGGAGATGCCCTGATCCGCCGCATCGCCGCCGCCATGCGCGAGCGGGTGCGTGCCACTGACATCGTCGCCCGCCTCTCCGGCGACGAGTTCGCGGTGCTGATACCGCAGACCGACACCGCCGGCGCCCTCCAGCTCGGCGAGGACCTCAGGGCAGAGGTGGCCGACGGAAGCCCCTCCACCGCGGAGCTGGGCGCCGCGACGATCAGCATCGGCATCACGATGTTCGGCGCCAAGCGGGACGCCGGCGCCGAGGCGGTCCTCGTCGCCGCCGACCAGGCGATGTACCAGGCCAAGGAGGAGGGGCGCAACCGGGTCGCGCTCTTCAACGATCCCGCGGCCGGCGAGATCCAGGCTCGGCGCGGGCAGACGACCAGCGCCAGAATTCGCGACGCCCTGACCCAGAACCGGCTCAGCCTCGCTTCACAGCCGATCCGCAGCCTCGCCTCCGGCGGCATCGAGCGCTACGAGCTGCTGCTGCGGATGACCGGCGAGGACGGCGAGCTGCTGCCAGCCGCCTCCTTCATCGAGGTCGCCGAGCGCTCCGGGATGGTGCAGGAGCTGGACCGCTGGGTAGTGGCGCGGGCGCTGGAGCTGCTGGCCGAGCGCGAGCGCGCCGGCGAGCCGGTCTCCCTCCACGTCAACCTCTCCGGGGCCTCGCTGACGGATATCTCGGTGCTCGAGTTCATCGAGCGTCGCCTCGACGAAGGCGACGCCGACCCCGGCCGCTGCACCTTCGAGATCACCAGGACCGCCCGGGTCGACGACTACGAGATCGCCGCGGGCTTCGCCGACCGGCTGATCGAGTTCGGCTGCGAGGTCGCGATCGACGACTACGGCGCCGGCTTCGGTCCGTTCCACTACCTGAGGAAGTTCCCCTTCGACGTGATCAAGATCGACGGCGCCTTCGTCCGCGACATGCCGCGCAACGACGCCGACCAGCTCACCGTCAAGGCGATCGTCCAGATCGCTCGCGGCCTCGGCAAGACGACGATCGCCGAGTTCGTTCAGGACGATGAGACGGCGCGGATGCTGCGCGAGTACGGCGTCGACATGGCCCAGGGCTTCCACCTCGGGCGCCCGGTCGCCGCCGCCGAGGGCTTCGCGCAGACCGCCTAGCGCTCAGGCGCGAGTCACGTCGGCGGCGAAGGCCTCGAAGGCGTCGAGGTAACGCTGCAGGTCCTCGTCGGAGTGGGCGATCGAGAGCGTCCACTCCTCCTCCGTTCCCGGGGTCATGAAGACGCCGTGGTTCATGTGGTAGAGCCAGGCGAGGGTGGAGAGATCGTCGTCGACCTCGGTCAGGTAGTCGCGGTACTCATACATCCGCTGCGGCGAGAAGATCACGCAGCCCTTGGCGCCGAGGCCCTCGGTGTAGGCGGGCAGGCCGTGGGCGTCGACGATCTGCTGGCAGCCGTCGAGCAGGCGCCGATTGGTCGCCTCGAAGCGCTCGTAGACGTCGTCGGTCAGGACCTCGGTCAGGGTCGCCTCCGCCGCCGCCATCACCAGCGGGTTGCCATTGAAGGTCCCGTACTGCTTGACGCGGCCGTCGGCGACGATCGCCGCCAGCTCCTTGCTCATCCCAATCGCGCCGCCGGGGTAGCCGCCGCAGCTGGCCTTGGCGAGGGTGATCATGTCCGGGACGACGCCGAAGCGGGCGGTGGCGCCGCCGGGGGAGATCGTGCAGCCGGTCTTGACCTCGTCGAAGATCAGCTTCACACCGTGCTCGGCGGTCAGCTCGCGGACCCGCTCCAGGTAGCCGGGGCGGGGCGGGATGATGTTGATGTTCATCATCGCCGGCTCCATGATCAGGCCGGCGACCTGCTCGCCGATCTTCTCCAGGACGCTGGCCAGGGCGTCGGCGTCGTTGAAGGGAACGGCGCGGGTCAGCTCCCTGAACGCGTCGGGCACGCCGCCGCCGTAGGGGACGCTGACCGGGTCGTCGCGGGCACCGAGCGCCTCCAGCGGCGGGTAGACGGAGACCATCACCGTGTCGTGGTGGCCGTGGTAGGAGCCCTCGATCTTGAGGATCGTGTCGCGGCCGGTGGCGCCGCGGGCGAGGTGGACGGCGTCCATCGTCGCCTCGGTGCCGGAGTTGGTGAAGCGCCACTGGGGGAGGCCGAAGCGCCTCGCCAGCTCAGTGGCGACCGCGATCGAGCCGTCGGTGGGGGCGGCGAAGTGGGTGCCTTCGTCGACCCGCGCCTTGACCGCGGCGCCGACCTGCGGGTTGGCGTGGCCGATGCACATCACCCCGAAGCCGTTGTGGAAGTCGACGTATTCGTTGCCGTCAACGTCCCAGACGCGGCTGCCGAGCCCACGCTCGAGGTAGACCGGCCAGGGGTCGTTGACCTGGAAGGAGGAGGGAACGCCGTTCGGCATCACCTTCACCGCCCGCTCGAAGGTCCGGGCCGAGGTGCCGGTGCGGTTGCGGAACAGCTCCTGCTGGGCCTCGGTCAGCGCCGCGATCCGCTTGCGGTCGATCTGCTCCACGCCCCCAGCCTAACCCGTGGTTCCTTTGGCACGAGGGGCGTAACTAAGGAACCGCGCGGCGGCCTGCGACTCAGCCGCGTCTTCAGGTTGAGGACGGCGGCCAGCGCCCGTTCCGGCGGCGAGCCCTGTGGCGGCAGGGCGCCGAGCTGTCGCGCCAGCTCGGCTCCGTTCATGTAGGCGTCGTTGTGGACGACCTTGCCGTCGCGCACGGTCAGCACGTCGCAGCCCTGGACGTCGACGGGAGCGCCATTGGGGAGCAGCCCTTCGAAGCGGGTGTCGCCGCTGAAGCTCCCGGTCCCGCGCCAGTGCACGGCGGCCTTCTCGCCGCTGGCCAGAACCTCGATGACCTCGAAGCTGAAGTCGGGGAAGGAGGCGAAGAGGTTGCCGAACCAGGCACGCAGGTCCTCCGGGACGCGCATCTCGGCGACGCCGTGGATCACGTCCAGCGTGCCGGGTTCCCAGCAGGCTGCCATCGCCTCGACATCGCGCTTCGCGACCGCGTCGAAGTAGGCGCGGGCGACGGTCGCGGCGTCGGTTGCCTCGCTCGTGGCCACATCCCCAGGTTACTGCCGTCGCAGCTCGGCGCGCTTGATCTTGCCGCTGCTCGTCTTCGGCAGCTCGGCGACGAACTCGACGATGCGGGGGAACTTGTAGGGGGCGGTCTCGCGCTTGCAGTGCTCCTGCAGCTCGCGGGCCAGCTCGGCGCTCGGCTCGCGCTCGCGGGGGACGACTACCGCCCGCACGACCGAGCCGCGCTCGGGGTCGGGAGCGGCGACGGCGGCGGCCTCGGCGACCGCGGGATGAGATTGCAGCGCCGACTCGACCTCGAAGGGGCCGATCCGGTAGCCGGCGGAGAGGATGACGTCGTCGTCGCGGCCCTCGAAGAAGAGGCAGCCGTCCGCGTCGGCACGGACCAGGTCGCCGGTCCGCCACCACTCGCCCTCGAAGCGCTCGCCATCTAGGTAATGGGAGAAGAAGGTGGGAGTCGAGGCGGCGCGCAGCTGCAGCTCCCCATCCACGATGCGGGTCTCGATTCCGGGCAGCGGCTTGCCCATCGAGCCCGGGTGGACCGGCTCGCCGGCGAGGTTGGCGGTGACGTGGCCGGTCTCGGTCTGGCCGTAGCCGTCGGCCGGCTCGAGCCCGGTGGCGGCGCGAAAGGCGGCGATCGTCTCGGCGTCGAGCGGCTCCCCGGCCGAGACCATCCGCCGCAGGCTGGCGATGGGGCGCAGCTCGGCGCGCTTGGCCAGCATCCGGTACTCGGTCGGGGCCTGGCAGAGGACGTTGATCCCCAGCACGGTGGCGAGCTCGAGCCGCTCGGCGGGATCGAAGCGGCCGTCCTGGATCACTGCGGCGGCGCCGGTCAGCCAGGGGGCGAGGAAGACGTTGCGGGCCGACTTCGACCAGCCCGTCGCGGTCGTGCACCAGACCAGCTCGCCCCTGCGCGAGCCGAGCCAGTGCTCGGCCTGGTTGCGCTGGCCGAGCAGGTAGCGGTAGGCGTGGACGACCCCGCGGGCCTCGCCGGTCGTGCCGGAGGTGAAGACGATCAGGGCGGGGTCCTCGGCGCCGATCTCCTCGATCGCGGCGGGGGTCTCCTGCGGGCGGTCCTCGTCGAGGATTTCGGCGACCTCGGCCATCGTCATCGCTTCCACGCCCTCCGGCAGCTCGGCCAGCAGGGCCTCCTCGCCGACGCAGAGCTTCGGGTTCGCGGCGGCGACCCGCAGCGCCAGATCGTGGCGGCGAAGCTGGGTGTTGCAGGGCAGCGCCACCGCGCCCATCCGCCAGCAGGCGAGCAAGGTAAGCACCCACTCGATCCGGTTGCCGACGAGGGTCATGACGACGTCGCCGCGCCGCACCCCGCGCGCCGCGAAAGCGCCCGAGAGCCCGGCCGAGCAAGCGATCAGTTCGCCGAAATACCAGTCCCGCTGGTTCCCCTCGCCGTCGATGGCAACGATCCCCAGGCGCGAGGCGGGGGAGGCCTCCATCAGATCCTCGATCAGGTTCACGGTTCGCCAGTCTGCCCCATGAGGGGGCGTGAGGAAGAACCGGGTGCCCCTCCCCTGGAAGCCGTCGCGCAGCTGGGGCGGCCGCCAGGGTTCGAGGCCGTGGCGCATGAGCTTCCCGGGGAGGGGCACCCGGTTCTTCCAACGGACGCCCTCATGCTCCACGACAGCCTGTCGGCCTTGAAAGCCTCCATGCCACGGAGCCGCTCCCGAGGCTCATGAGCTTCTCTTGCTATGGAAGCTCCCTGCCCGAGCTCGGCGGCTGCCGAGCCATGGGAGCTGGTGAGAGGCTGCGGGGGTGCCCCTCTCCCGGAGGCTCAAGTGCCATGGCCTGAGCCCGTGCGGCCGACCCAGCTGCGCGACGGCCTCCGGGAGAGGGGCAGCTCTACCGCAGTTCGCTAGAACTCTTGCCCAGCAGCTGCCGCGCCACGATCAGCAGCTGGATCTGCTGGGTTCCCTCGAAGATGTCGAGGATCTTGGCGTCGCGGGCCCACTTCTCCAGCAGCTCGTTCTCGCCGTAGCCGACGCTGCCGCAGAGCTCGACGCAGCCGAGGGCGACGTCGACGCAGGTGCGGCCGGCCTTGGCCTTGGCCATCGAGGCCTGCAGTGAGTTGGGCTTGCCGTTGTCGGCCATCCAGGCGGCCTGCAGGGTCAGCAGCCAGGCGGCCTCGTAGTCGGCCTCCATCTCCAGGAAGCGCGCCGCCGCGGCGTGCTGGGAGAGGGCGGGGGTCGAGTAGTCGACCTCGACCCCGGCCTGTTCGAGGCGCTTGCGCGTCTCTTCGAGCGAGGCGCGGGCGACGCCGACCGCCATCGCCGCGACCAGCGGCCGCGTGTTGTCGAACGTCTGCATGGCGCCGCCGAAGCCCTTCTTGTCATCGACGTCGGAGCTGCCGAGCAGCGCCTCCACCGGCACCCGACAATCTTGGAGGGTGAAGTTGGCGGTGTCGGAGGCGCGGATCCCGAGCTTGTGCTCGAGCCGGTCCAGCTTCAGCCCCGGGTTGTCACGCTCGACGATGAACGACTTGATCGCCGCCCGGCCCTGGGAGCGGTCGAGGGTCGCCCAGACGACGATCAGGTCGGCGCGGTCGCCCGAGGTGACGAAGATCTTCTCGCCGTTGAGCACATACTCGTCGCCGTCGAGCTCG
Organism: uncultured Actinomycetes bacterium; assembly: GCA_963699125.1. Lineage (GTDB taxonomy): Bacteria > Actinomycetota > Thermoleophilia > Solirubrobacterales > 70-9 > VAYN01. Next base: position 1,065,773 of record OY969417.1, on the reverse strand, counting down.
GCCGTGGTCCGGATGGCGGCCGAGTCCGAGCCGGCTTCGGGCTCGGTGATCGCCATCGCCGCCCACTTGCCGCCGTAGCGCTCGAGCTGCTCCTCGGTCGCGACCGAGGCGATCGCCGAGTTGCCGAGCCCCTGCCGCGGCATCGAGAGCAGCAGCCCGACGTCTCCCCAGCAGAGCTCGATGATCCCGAGCACGGTCGAGAGGTTGGAGCCGTTGCGGTTCTCGCCGTCGCCTCCGCTGGACTCGCGCCGCACCCCGGCGGCGCCGGCGCCGCCGATGTCGGAGCCCTCGTTCATGCCGTCGATCAGCGACGCCAGCATGTCGAGCTCCTTCGGGTACTCATGCTCGGCCTCGTCGTACTTGCGGGAGATCGGCCGGAAGACCTCGGTCGCGACCTGGTTGGCCTGGCTGGCCAGCGGCTTGAACTTCTTCGGTATCTCGAGATTGATCATGGTTCTCCTTCGCTCAGGTCTCGGCGGTCGCCTAGACGAGCAGGGCGCCCTCCATCACGCCCGCCGCTCGCAGGTCTCGGTACCAGCGCTCGACCGGGTGCTCCTTGACGAAGCCGTGGCCGCCGAGCAGCTGCACTCCTTCGGAGCCGATCTGCATCCCCTTGGCAGCGCAGAGCCGGCGGGCGATCGCCGCCTCGCGGGCGAACTTCTCGCCGCGGTCGGCGCGGCTGGCCGCCCGGTAGGTGGCGAGGCGCATCCCTTCGCTCTCGATGCCGATATCGGAGACCGCGAAGGCGACGCCCTGGCGGTTGGAGATCGGTTCGCCGAAGGCCTGGCGCTCGTTGACGTAGGGGATCACGTAGTCGAGGACGGCCTGGGCGGCGCCGACGGCGAGCCCGCACCAGGCGACCCGCGAGCGGTTGACGCAGTCGACGTAGTCCTCGGGTTTGCCCTCGCCGAGCAGGGCGTCGGCCGGCAGCCGCACGCCCTCGATCGTCAGACGGCCGGTGGTGGCGGGCCGCAGGCCCATCGCCGGCTCAGGCTCGATCGAGAGGCCCTTGGTCCCGGACTCGACCACGAACAACGCTGGGCCGATCCCGTCGGCCTCGGCGGCGATCACGAACAGCTCGCAGTCCTTGGCCCGGGCGACGAGCGACTTGGCGCCGTCGAGAACCCACTCCTCGCCGTCCTTGCGCGCCTTGGTCTCCAGCTTCAGCGGGTCGAACAGCGGTCGCGGCTCGAGGATCGCCAGGGCGGCGGCGGGAACGTCCTCGCCGGTGAAGGCTGGCAGGTATGTCGCCTCCTGCTCGGCGCTGCCCCAGTGGCCGATCGCGGTGGCGACGGCGCCGGGCGCGAGTGCGGCGTAGGCGATCCCCATATCGCCGTGAGCGAGCGCTTCGCCGATCAGGACGCTGGTCACCGCGGCCTGCTCGTGGATGACGCCGCCGAGCTCCTCGGGGACGCCGAGCATGTTGACGCCGAGCTCGCTGGCTTCTGCCAGCAGCTCCGCCGGCGTCTCGCGGGCGGCGTCGGCCGCCAGCGCCGCCGGACGGACCTTCTCCTCGGCGAAGGCGCGGCCCGCCTCCTGGAACATCTGCTGCTCGTCGTCGGGAGCGAGGTCGAACAGGCCCTTGGACCTGCTCTTCGCCTGGCGTGCGGGTTTGCCGAGCTGCTGCGCTGCCTTGAAGGTGCGGCCGGCGGCGGTCGCCGAGCGGAACCCGTTCTTGGTTCCTTGGAAGAGGGCGCGCTCGACCCCCTTGCGGATGCGGATGCGGTCGAGCAGGTCGGAGCCGGCGAGGCGGTTGAGCCAGCGCAGGCCAAGGCCCATGCTGCGCTCGGCCATCCCCTTGTCGGTGTCGGCCGTGGTCGTCATGCGTCGTTCCTTCCGGTCTTGGCTTTGGGCTGGGGCTCGAGCGGCGCCACGCGGCCGTCGAGGTGGGGGGTCTGCCGCTTGGCGTCACGCACCGCGAAGGCGATCTCCTCGCCCTCGGCGGTGCTGGCAAACTCGACGCGCGCCGGCAGCAGGATTGGCTTGCGGAAGCGGACGTCGACGGCGAAGGCGTCGGGCAGGCGGGACTCGAGCGCGGCCAGGCAGCGGGCCTTGGTCCACATGCCGTGGGCGATTGCGCCCGGGAAGCCGAGCGGCTTCGCGGTCAGCGAGTGGATGTGGATCGGGTTGCGGTCGCCGGAGACGGCGCCGTAGCGGCGGCCGAGGTCGCCGCCGAGCTTCCACTCAGCGGTCGCAGGGGCCTCGGCGGGCAACGCCGCGAAGGCCTCGCCATCGCCCGCGCCGCGATGTCGCATTTCTCTCCGCATACCGGGCACAACTGCGACATCGGCCGCGGGGTTGCCGCGGCGCAGCATCGTGCTGGCGCTCTCCCAGACGGGCTCCCCGTCGACCGTGACCTCGGTCATGAGCGAGAAGGTCTGGCCCTTGGGGTGCGGCTGCAGCTTGGTCGGGCGAACCCGGATCGTCAGCTCCTCGCCGAGCCCGAGCGGGCGGCGCTGCTCGATCCGGTTCTCGAGGTGGACCAGGCCGACCGCGCCGAAGGGGAAGCCGCCGTCGGCCATCACCGCCATCTGCAGCGGGAAGGCGAGCACGTGCGGGTAGGTGGGGGGGAGGTGGTCGCGCAGGGCGAAGCCGCAGACCTTGGCGTAGGCGGCGACCGCGGCCGGATCGGCGCCGACGCCTTCCAGCTTCAGGTCGATGTCCGGGATCTCGCCGCCGCCCCCCGGCACGAACGGCAGCAGCGAGGCGCCGGGGATCAGCGGCGCCGCGGCGCGGGCGTAAAGCGGCAGGATGCTCGGGGGGCTGTCGAGGGTTCGGGTCGGCATCAGGCCCCCAGCAGGCTCTGGCCGCAGACGCGGACCGTGTTGCCGTTGACCCCGGTCGAGGCGGGGCTGGCGAACCAGGCGATCGTCTCCGCTACGTCGACCGGCAGGCCGCCCTGGCTGAGGCTGCTGAGCCGGCGACCGGCTTCGCGCGGGCCGATCGGCATCGCCGCCGTCATCTTCGTCTCGATGAAGCCGGGGGCGACGGCGTTGATCGTCGCCCCGCGCGCCGCCAGCTCCGGCGCCAGCGCTTCGACCATCCCGATCACCCCCGCCTTCGAGGCGGCGTAGTTGGTCTGGCCGGAGTTGCCGGCGATCCCTGACATCGAGGAGACGCAGACGATGCGCCCGTTGGCGTTGAGCTTGCCGCCGTCGAGCAGGGTGTCGTTGATCCGCTCCTCGCTGGAGAGGTTGATCTCCAGCAACTGCGTCCAGCGCTCCTCGGGCATCTTCGCGATCGTGCGGTCGCGGGTGACGCCGGCGTTGTGGACGACGACGTCGACGCCGTCGGCGAAACGCGCGGCGATCCGCTGCGGGGCGTCCTCGGCGGTGATGTCGAGGCCGAGCGCCTCACCGCCGATCGCGCCGGTCACCGCGCGCAGGTCGTCGGCGGCCTGCGGGACGTCGAGCCCGACCACCTGGGCGCCGTCGCGGGCGAGGGTGTCGGCGATCGCGGCGCCGATGCCACGGGAGGCGCCGGTGACCAGCGCCACCTTGCCTTCGAGCGGGCGCTCCCAGTCGATCTCCGGGGTCGGCGCGACGCCGGCGGCGATCCGCACGACCTGGCCGGAGACGTAGGCCGAGCGCGGCGAGAGCAGGAAGCGCAGGGTCGAGTCGAGCTGGTCCTCGGCGCCCGGGGAGACGAGTACCAGCTGCGCGGTCGCGCCGCGGCCACCGATCTCCTTGGCGAGCGAGCGAGTGAACCCCTCCAGCGCCCGCTGCGCGGTCGCGGCGCGGGTCGAGCCGGCCTCGGCCGGCGGCGTGCCGAGGACGACGACGCGGCCACTGCGCTGCAGCCGCCCCACGGCCGGGTAGAAGAAGCGCTGCAGCTCGACCAGCTCGGTCGAGTCGGCGATGCCGGTGGCGTCGAAGAGGAGCGCCTTGGCCGGCCCCTCGGCGCCGGCCCGTTCGGCCTTGATCCGGTCGAGGAAGGCGGCGGGCTCGCGGCCGAGGCGGCTGCCGGGGGCGGCGCCGGAGAGGACCGGCCCGGCGACCACGGGCGCCCCGGGCCGGTGGCGGTCGAGCGTGGCCGGCTGCGGCAGCCCGAGCTGGCGGACGAGCGTCGAGACGACGGGGGCGTTGACGATCTGCGAGTAGCGGTCGCTCATCTGCGGCCTCCTCCGGCGCCTTCGAGCACCGCGACGACGCCCTGGCCGCCGGCGGCGCAGATGCTGATCACGCCGCGGTCGCCGCCGTCCTCGTGCAGCTGCTTGGCGAGGCCGGCGACGATCCGCCCGCCGGTGGCGGCGAACGGGTGGGCAGCGGCCAGCGAGCCGCCGTTGACGTTGAGCTTGGCGCGGTCGATCGAGCCGAGCGGCTCGTCCCGTCCCAGCTTCTTCTTGCAGAATCCCGCGTCCTCCCAGGCCTTCAAGGTGCAAAGGACCTGGGCGGCGAAGGCCTCGTGGATCTCGTAGTAGTCGAAGTCCCCCAGGGTCAGGCCGGCGCGGTCGAGCATCCTCGGCATCGCGTAGGCGGGGGCCATCAGCAGCCCTTCGCGCTTGTGGACGTGGTCGATGGCGGCGGTTTGCGCCTCGGTGATGTAGGCGAGGACGGGCAGGCCGCGTTCCTTCGCCCATTCCTCGGAGGCGAGCAGGACGGCGGAGGCGCCGTCGCTGAGCGGCGTCGAGTTGGCCGCGGTTATCGTCCCCTCCGGGCCGCCGAAGACGGGCTTCAGCTTCGCCAGCTTCTCGACGTCGGAGTCCGGTCGCAGGTTCTGGTCGCACTCGAGCCCGAGGTAGGGGGTCAGCAGGTCGTCGAGGAAGCCGCGCTCGTAGGCGGCGGCGAGGTTGCGGTGGCTGGCGACGGCCAGTTCGTCTTGCTCGGCTCGGCCGATGCCCCACTCGCTGGCCATGAGCGCGCAGTGCTCGCCCATCGAGAGGCCGGTGCGCGGCTCCTCGTTGCGGGGGATCGCCGGCACCACGTGGCCGGGTCGCAGAGCGGTCAGAGCGCGCAGCTTGCCGGCGGTCGAGCGCTGCCGGTTGGCCTCCAGCAACGTCTCGCGCAGCTGCTCGTTGAGGCCGATCGGGGCGTCGGAGGTGGTGTCGGCGCCGCAGGCGATGCCGCACTCGATCTGGCCGAGGGCGATCTTGTTGGCGACCAGGATCGTCGTCTCCAGACCGGTGCCGCAGGCCTGCTGCACGTCGTAGGCGGGGGTCTCTGGCGCCAGTCGGGTGCTGAGCACGCTCTCGCGCGCCAGGTCGCGATCGTGGGAGTGCTTGAGGACGGCGCCGCCGGCGACCTCGCCGAGCGTCTCGCCCTGTAGGCCGAAGCGGTCGACCAGCCCGTCGAGGGCGGCGGTGAGCATGTCCTGGTTGGACGCGTGCGCGTAGGCGCTGTCGGAGCGCGCGAACGGGATCCGGTTGCCGCCGACGACGGCAACCGGCCGGGTCTTGCTGTTCATCTGAGAGTCGTTCCTCCTTGAGGGGACTGGGAAGCCGGGGTCGAGCGCGCCCGCAGGCCGGGCTCGATCGTCGAGATCAGCAGCTCGGCAGCGTCGTCGGCACCGATCTCCTCGCCACGCAGCCACCAGCGGGCCAGCGCCTCGGCGGCGCCGAGCAGGGCGGCGGAGAGGGCCTCGATTTCGATCCGGGCGGCGTCGCGTCGCTCCTGCGGCAGCTGCGCCAGCATCGAGCCGGAGACCAGCTCGACGATGTGGCCGCGGTACTCGGCGACGCGATCCGCCACCTCGCCGCCGCGGGGCAGCGTCTCGTCGAAGAGGACCGCCCAGGCGGCGCGGTCGCTGTCGAGGAAGGAGAAGAAGGCGCGGACGCCGGCACCGAGCGCGTCGCCGGGGCTGGCGCTGGCCGCGACCGCCTCGGCGACCGTTGCCGTCAGCGCGTCCCCTGCCCGCTCCATGACGGCAATGTAGAGCCGCTCCTTGTTGCCGAAGTAGGTGTAGAGGAGCGGCTTGGTGACCCCGACCGCGGCCGCGATCTCGTCCATCTTCACCGCCGCGTAGCCGCGCTCGGCGAAGAGCTCGTGCGCCGCGTTGAGCGTCTGCTCCATGCGGTCGGCGCGGGCAAGGCGGGTGCGGGGATTGATCTGCGATGCCATCTCAGTACCCAACTTACCGGGATATAAATTTATACACGAGTAAATGTGATCCACCTCACCTTATATTTATACCTGAAGGTATTATACGTTTAAGTATAAACACTGGAGGAGGAGCGCAACTTCTTGTCGTCATACTAATGTGTATAATACGCAAAGGTATGCAGGGCGACGAGACCAATCCCTTCCGCTTCGGCTCCTTGGCGCTCGACGAGTCCTTCGCCGACCGGGAGGGGGAGATCGCCGAGCTGGCCGAGGACGTGCGCAACGGTCAGGACGTCGTCGTCTTCGCGCCGAGGCGCTACGGCAAGTCCTCGCTGCTCTGGGCCGCGGCCCGAACCTTGGGAGCCGACTCCGTGCTGGTCGCCCAGGTGGATCTGATGGGGACCCCGACCAAGGAGCGGCTGGCCGCAGCGCTGGCCGCCACCATCTACGAGCAGATCGCCTCGCCGCTCGAGCGCGTCCGCGAGAAGGCCGTGGCTCCGTTCCGCGGGCTCGGCGTCCGACCGACGATCACCGTCGACCCGGAAGACGGCTCGCTCTCCTTCAGCTTCGGGGTCGCGACGCAAGAGCGGGACATCGACGCGACGCTCGAGCGCCTGCTGGAGCTGCCCGCCGAGCTTGGCGGCGCTCGCGGTCGCCGCACCGCCCTGGTCATGGACGAGTTCCAGGAGATCGTCGACATAGACCCCGCTCTGCCGAAGCTGCTGCGCGCCGTCTTCCAGCGCCAGCCCGAGGTCTCCCATGTCTACCTGGGCAGTAAGCGCCACGTCATGGAGCGGATCTTCAGCGACGCCAACGAGCCTTTCTGGCGCAGCGCCAAGCCGGTCGAGCTGGGGCCGATCGAGGCGGCTCCGTTCGCCGCGTTCATCGAGGGCCGCTTTCGCGAGAGCGGGAGAGAGGTCGGCCAGCAGGCCGTCGCCGCGCTGCTGCGGCTGACGGGAGGACACCCCTACGCGACGCAGGAGCTTTGCTACTTCCTCTGGCAGCAGACCCCGGCTGGAGAGGTTGCCGCCGTGGCGCAGCTCGAGCGCGCGCTGGACGCCGTGCTGAGGTCCGAGAACGCCCATTTCGACCTGCTCTGGGGGGGTGCCTCCGCCGTCCAGAAACTGGTTCTCCAGGCTCTGGCGCGGGAGCCCGGCCGTCCTTTTACCGCCGCCTACCGCGATCACCACGACCTTCCCGCGGCTACCAACGTGCAGAAGGCCCTGGGTGCGTTGGAGAAGCGCGAAGTCGTCGGCGGAAGCGGGGGCGAGTACCGGATCATGGAGCCGTTCCTCACCGAGTGGCTCAACCGCGGCCGCGCCTGATCGCGCGGACCGGGAACGCGCCTCGCGGCGCGCCGGCCCGGCGGCCGTCCTTTGGGAGAGGTCAGGCCTCGGAGAGGCCGAGGCGGAGCTGGAGGCGGCGCAGGGGGGCGGGGGCCCACCAGTTCCAGTTGCCGAGCAGGCGCATCAGGGAGGGGACGAGGAGGGCGCGGACGACGGTGGCGTCGAGCAGCACCCCGACCGCCATACCGACGGCGATCTGCTTCATGAAGAAGACCGAGCTGACCCCGAAGGCGAGGAAGACGACGGCGATCATCAGCGCCGCTGCGGTGATCACCCGCCCGGTGCGGGCGATCCCGATCGCGACCGCCTCCTCGTTGCTGTCGCCGAGATCGTGCCGCTCCTTGATCCGCGCCATCACCAGCACCGCGTAGTCGGTGGCGAGGCCGAAGATGACGGCGAAGAGGAAGACCAGGCTGGTCACCTCGATCGCCGCCGGCCCCTTGTAGGCGAAGAGGCCGTCGAGCCATCCCTCCTGGAAGGCGAGGACGAGGATGCCGAGGGTCGCCCCCAGCGTCATCGCGTTCATCAGCAGCGTCTTCAGCGGCAGGATCACGGAGCCGGTGAGGAGGAAGAGGAGGACCAGCGTCGTCAGCGAGATGATCGCCACCAGCAGGGGCAGGTGGTCGACGAGGCTCTGCTTCTGGTCGATGAAGCCGGCGGTGTTGCCGGAGACCAGCACCGTCGCCGCTCGCGGTGGCTGCAGCGCCCGGATCGCCTTGACGCTCTCCTGCTGGGGCCCCTCGAGCGCCGGGCCGGCGAGGGCGAAGTTGGCGTAGGCCACCTGTTCGGAGGCGCGCGCGAAGGGGGTCCCGCGTACGACCCCGCCGACGGCCGCGATCCGGCGCTGGTAGGCGGCCAGTTGGGCGTCGCTCGCCGGGCCGTCGACGGTCACGGTAACCGCCTCGGTGACGTCGCGCGGGTAGTGGGATTCGACGTAGCTGTTGGCCTCGTAGGACGGCTTGCCCGGCGGCACCGCCTGGGCGCTGGGGCCGGTCAGGGTCGTCCAGAGCAGCGGCGCGGCGGCGGCCAGCAGCAGGGCCGAGCTTGCCAGCGCGACCCCGACCGGGTGGCGCATGACGCCGCGGGCGAGCCGGTACCAGCCGTCCGATTCGTCCGAGACCGCCGGGCCGCGGCGGATCGAGAGCGCGTCGATGCGGGTGCCGAGCAGGGCCAGCATCGAGGGCACGACGAGGATCGCGAGCAGCGCCGAGAGCACGCCGACCGAGGCGCCGGCGACCGCGATCGAGTAGAGGAACCGCTGCGGCAGGATCGCCAGCGCCGCCATCGCCGCGGCGACGGTGAAGCCGGAGAAGACGGCGGTGCGGCCGGCCGTCTGAACGGTGCGGCGGTGCGCCTCCCGCGACGCACCGCCGCGCCCTATCTCCTCGCGATATCGCGAGACCAGAAGCAACGCGTAGTCGACGGCGAGCCCGAGGCTGAGCCCGGTGGCGATGTTGAGGGCGAAGATCGAGGTGTCGACGAAGGTGGACATGATGCGAAGGACGAACAGGGTGCCGATGATCGAGATGCCGCCGATCAGCAGCGGGATCCCGGCGGCGACGACGCCGCGGAAGACGATCAGCAGCAGCAGCGCGAGCAGCGGGAAGGCGATCAGCTCGGCCTTGGTCAGGTCGGTTTTGGTCTGGTCGTTGACTTCGTTGAAGCTGGGCGCGTAGCCGCCCATCGATACGTCGAGCCTGCTGCGGTCGACCGCCGGCTGGATCTGTTCGGCGGCGATTCCGCCGGCGTCCTCGCGGTCGGCGGTCGAGAGGTGGCCGAGGACGACTAGCGAGCGCCCGTCACGGGCGATCAGCTCGGCGCTGGCGCGGTGGTCGCGCAGCGGGTTGACAACCCGGCCGACGTAGTCCGCCCTCGCGACTTCACGGCTGAGCCGATCGACCTCGCGCCGCACCGTCGGGCTGCGAACGGCGAGCGGACCGCCGCCGGGCGCGCGGACCACCAGCACGATCCCGGGGTTCGGGTCGTAGCCGAGCGCGCTCGTGAGCAGGCTCGTCGCCCGCTCGCTCTCGGAGGCGCTGTCGGTGAAACCCGCGGCCTTGAGGTGGTGCTCGACGTCGTGGCCGACCGCGATCGCGAGGACCACGAAGGCGGCGACCGCGGCCAGAACGCGTTTCGGGTGGTTCCAGGTCAGGTCGGCAATCCGGGTCACGCGACGGGAACCGTACCAGATTTCAAAGTGAAGCCTTTGAAAATCAAATTACGCTGGTACGATCCAGCACATGGGTCGCCGGGAATACGGACAGCCGTGCAGTCTTGCCTGCGCTCTCGACCGGGTCGGCGAGCGCTGGACGCTGCTGATCATCCGCGAGCTGGCGCTGGGCCCGCTGCGGTTCTCCGACCTGGCGCGCTCGGTCGGCGGCGCCCCCACCGACGTGCTGACCAAACGACTGCGGGGCCTCGAGCGCGACGGCATCGTCAACCGTCGCGAGCTGGCGCCGCCGGCATCGGCAACGGTCTACGAGCTGACCGAGTTCGGCCGTGGCCTGGAGCGGCCGATGCTGGAGCTGGGGCGCTGGGGGATGGGGCTGCAGACCGCCGAGGACGTCGCGGGGCTCGCCGCGAATTCCCTGCCCAACGCCCTGCGGGTGGCGCTCCAACCGCCGCCCGAGGCGGCGATGACGGTGGGCCTGCGCAGCGATGGCCTGAGCTACACCCTGCGAATACGGGACGGCTGGATCGGTGCGTCGCGGGGCATCGCCGCCGCCGACCTGACCCTCTCCGGCGCCCCGATCGACATCATCGCCACCCTGGTCGTTGCGCGGTTCCCTGGTGACGATATGGGTGCCAAAGGAACCACGCTAGGGGAGGTCGGGGCCGAGGTCGAGGGCGACCCCGAGGCGTTGGAGGCGTTGCGCGAGATGGTCGCGATCCCCGAGCGTCTGCGCGAGGAAGCTCGCGAGATGGTCGCCGCGGGGGCGCTCGCCTAGCCGGCTCCCTCTCAGGAGATCTCGGAGAACCCGAAGCGCTGCTGGAAGCGGCGCAACGGCGCCGGCGCCCACCAGTTCCAGTCGCCGAAGAGGCGCATCAGCGCCGGCACTAGCAGCGCCCGGACGAGCGTCGTGTCGATCAGCACCGCTGCCGTATAGCCGAGGCCGGCCTCCTTCATGAAGAAGATCGAGCTGGTGGTGAAGGCGAGGAAGACGGCGGCGAGGCAGAGTCCCGCGGCCGAGATGACCCTGCCGGTGCGGGCGATGCCGCGGGCGACCGCCTCCTCGTTGGGCAGCCCCGAGTCGTACAACTCCTTGATCCGCGCCAGGACGAGCACGGCGTAGTCGGTGGAGAGGCCGAAGATCACGGCGAACATCAGCACCAGCGTCGCGGTCTCCATGCCCGGCGGGCCGGAGAAGTCGAGCAACCCGTCGAGCAGGCCCCACTGGAACGCCGCGACTATCACGCCGAGCGTCCCCGCCAGGGTGAGGAAGTTCATCAGCAGCGTCTTCAGCGGCAGCACCACCGAGCCGGTCAGCATGAACAGCAGAGCCAGGGTCGTGAGGGTGATGACGCAGACGACGAGGGGGAGGTTGTCGCCCAGGCTCGCCTTCAGGTCGAGGTATTCGGCGGTGTAGCCAGAGACCAGCAACGGCGCCGGCCCGTCCAGGGCGCGGATCGACCGGATCGCGTCCTGCGCTTCGGCGTTGAGCGCGTTGTCCGAGCTTCCGCGCAGGCCGAAGCTCGCAAACGCCATGTCGGGGGCGACGCGCCGGAAGGGAACCGGGTAGGAGATGTCTTCGATCGCGGCGATCCGCCGCGAGAGGCGTCGCAGCTCGGCCTTGCTCGCCGGCCCATCGACGACGACCGGGACCGGGGTGCCGAGCGTGCTCGGGTAGTCGCGGTTGATCGTCACCACCACTTCGCGTGAGGGTTCGCCCGCGGGGACGTTGTCGGTGCCGGGGAAGGTCAGCTTGACCCCCAGCACCGGCACCGCGAGGAGAAGCAGGAGCGCCGAGGTCGAGAGCGCGACCGCAACCGGGTGGCGCATCACCCCGCGAGCCAGCCGGTACCAGCCGCCCGACTCGTCGGAGACCGCCGGCCCGCGCCGCAGCGAGAGGGCGTTGACTCGCTCGCCGAGCAATGCCAACAGCGCGGGGACGAGCAGCAGCGCGCCGAACGCGGCAAAGACGGCGACGATCGCGCCGCCCGCGCCGAGCGAGTAGAGGAAGCGCTGGGGCAGGAGGATCAGCGCCGCCATCGCGGCGGCGACGGTGAGGCCGGAGAAGACTACGGTGCGCCCGGCGGATTCGACCAGGCGGCGGTGCGACTCGCGGCTCGGCCCGTCGCGCTCTAGCTCCTCGCGGTAGCGGGTGACGAGCAGCAGGCCGTAGTCGACCGCCAGCCCGAGCCCCATCGCGGTGGTGATGTTGAGCGCGAAGACGGAGGTGCCGACGAACTCCGACATCGCCCGCAGCGCGAGGAAGGTCCCGCCGACCGCGACCATCCCCACCAGCAGCGGGATCGAAGCTGCGACGACGCCGCGGAAGACGACCAGCAGCAACAGGGCCAGCAGCGGGAAGGCGATCAGCTCGGCCCGGACGAGGTCGTGCTCGATCGTCTCGTTGACCTCGTTGAAGCCGGTGGCGATGCCACCGACGGTGACCTCGAACCTCGCCGAGCTCAACCGCTTCGTCGCTTCGTCGGCGGCGCTGGTCAGGACCTCCGCGTCGCTGCTGGAGAAGTAGGCATTGAGCAGGAGGGAGCTTCGATCGGGAGCGATCAGCTGCGGCGATCCCTCCCCGAGCGGGTTTTCGACCCGGGCGACCCCGTCAAGGGCGAGCAGCTCGGCGCTGAGCCGCTTCGTTTCCCGGCGCAGCGCTGGTGAGCGGAGCGGCAGATGGTCCGCTCCGGCTTGGGGCTCGATCCGCACCACGATCCCCGGCATCGCATCGCTGCTCGTTTTCTCGATCAGCAGCTCCTGCGCCTGGGCGCTCTCGCTGGCCGGGTCGTTGAAGCCGGCGGCCTTCAGGTGCTGCTGGACGTCTTTGCTGAGGCCGAAAGCGAGCAGGGTGAAGAGGCCCACCCCGGCGAGCACCAGCTTCGGGTGCTTCCAGGTCAGGTCGGCGACCCAACCGAACATGCCGTGTCTAGCTCTCGTAGAGCTTGACGACGCGGACCGCACCGTCGGGAGCCGCATCCACGCAGAGGTTGCAGAGGACGCACTCGTCGAGGTTCTCTTCGACGATCTCGACTCCGGCCTCGCTGCCCTTGAAGATGTCGACGGGGCAGACTTCCTCGAGCTTCGCCGCCAGCGCAGGGTCGGTTGCGACGGAGTCGTCGACCTCGACGTCGATGAAGACCTTGCTCAGCTTCTCCGCCATCAGGCGGTGACCCCCAGCTTCTCCTTGACGGCGGACGGGATCTCGTCGATCCGCTCGACGACGCGGATGCCGGCCGCTTCGAGCCGGGCGATCTTCTCGGTGGCAGTGTCCTCTTTGCCCTCGACGATCGTGCCGGCATGGCCAAAGCTCATCCCCTTCATCTCCTCGTCGTCCATGAACTTGCCGGCCATGAAGGCGACGATCGGCAGGCGCGAGTCGTTCTCCGCCACCCACTCGGAGAGCTGCGCCTCCATGCGGCCGCCGGGCTCGGTGTAGATCACGATCGCCTGCGTCTCCTCGTCGGCCTCGAAGTAGGGCATCAGCTCGGCGTAGGTGGAGCCGATGATCGCGTCGCCACCGATCGAGACAGCGGTGGAGACGCCGAGGCCGGCCTGGGTCAGCGAGGAGGAGATCTCGGTCGTCATCCCGCCGGAGCGGCTCATCACCCCGACCGGGCCGGGGGCATACGCCTTCGCCGCGTCTTTGGCGGGACCGCCGATGCCGCCCATCTTGCAGACCTCGGGGACGATTAGGCCGAGACAGTTGGGGCCGATGATCCGCGCCCCGCGCAGGTTCGCCAGCTCGACCATCTGGGCGACGTCGCGGCGCGGGATGCGCTCGGTGACGATCACGATCAGCTCGATCCCGTTCTCGATCGCCTCCAGCACCGCGTCCTTGGTGAAGGCGGGGGGGACGGTGACGACCGAGCCGTCGATCGGGCCGCCGTGGTGCTCGACCGCCTGCGCGACGGTGTCGAAGACCGGCACCCCGTGCACCTCGCGGCCCTTGCGGCCGGGGGTCACCCCGCCGACCACCCTGGAGCCGTAGTCGAGGCACTCACGGGTCAGGTTGACCGCCTCCCGCCCAGTAATCCCCTGCACGATAAAGGTGGTCTCCCTGCGCAGCAGGATGCTCATCGACAGCCTCCCTGTGTCGACTTATTCGGCGTATAGCCGAATAAAGCGCCAATTCGGCTCATGCGGGAGCCCCCTGGATCTTGGCGACGGCGCGGCCGGCGGCCTCCCACATCGAGACCGAGCGGTCGCAGTACTCGACGCCGTAGCGCTCGAGGATGCGGAAGCCCTCGTCCTCCCAGGCGCCGGGGATGCGGAAGATCGCGATCGTCTCGCCGGGGTCCTTGCCCAGCTCGAGGCAGGCCTTGATGACGCCGCGGGCGACGATGTCGACCCGGGTGTTGGAGACGATCGACATCATCACCGCGATCTTCTCGACCCCGTCCTTCTCCAGCACCTCCTTGGCCAGGCCGCAGGCCTTGGCGACCGAGGGGTTGCCGCCGATCTCGGAGTAGTTGGCCGGCTTGCCGCCCTGGCTGCGGACGGCGTCGGTCAGGGTCAGCGAGCCGCCGCCGGCACCGATCACCAGGCCGAGGTTGCCGGCGAAGCCGTGATCCTTGCCCTGGATCACGCCGCGGTGGTCGGCGGCGTCGATCGCCGCCACGTTGCGCTCGAACTCGGACGGCTCGTAGGTCTCGCGGGTGTCGTCCTCGGCGATCTGCAGCTGCTTGCGCAGGAGGTTCTTCTGGCGCCCGACCGCCTCGTTCTCCATCTCCATGTGGGCGTCGAGGGCGACGAAGCTGCCGTCGGTCAGCTCCGCCAATGGGTTGATCTCGGCCAGGGTCATGTCGTAGTCGCGGAAGAGGCGGGCGAGGCGGGCGAGGACCGGCGTCGCCCGGTTCAGCTGCGAGCCGGTCACCCCCGTCGCGGCGACGACCTGCTTGGCCTCGAAGTCGGCGATCGGAAGCAGGTTGGAGAGGTGGCCGCGACCGACGTGGTCGGGGTGGGTCTCGGCGACCTCCTCGATGTCGATCCCGCCCATGTCGCTGAACAGCATCAGCGGCCGCTTCGCGGTGCCGTCCCAGACCACGCTCGCGTAGTACTCCTGCTTGACCTCCGCTTTGGGGTCGACGAGGACGCCGCGCGGCATCTGGCCGTTGATTTCCAGCTTCAGGATCACCTCGGCGTGCTCGGCGGCCTCCTCGGGCGTGTCGGCGAACTTGACGCCGCCGGCCTTCATCCGGCCGCCGCTCAGCACCTGGGACTTGACCACGACCGGCCCGCCGATCTCCGTCGCGGCCGCGCGGGCTTCCTCCGCGGTCGTGCAGAAGCCGTACTTGGTGACCGGAATGCCCGCCAGCTCGACGATCTTCCGGGCCTCGAACTCGTAGAAGCGCATCAGCGGCCGGGAACCCTATCCAACGCCCGGCGCCGGGTGTCAGCCGAACGGCGGGTGGCGGAAGTCCCCGACCCGCTTGATCGGAAACGGGGTCGAGGTCTCGTTCGCGAAGCGCGCACGCACCAGACCCCGCCCGTTGCGCCCGTAGCCGGTTTTCAGCAGACCGCTGAAGATCCCCTGTAGGTCGGCGCCGGCGCTGCCGACCGGGCGCCAGCGGCTGCCCTTCCAGAACTGGATCTCTGCATTGCCGGGCGCGCCGTTCGGGAGCCGGCCCCAGAAGCTCAGGCCCTTTGCCCGGGGGATGGCGACGAAGGGGAAGCGGAAGGTCTGCAGGACGGGCTTCGGCTGGTCCTGCTCGAGCGTCGGGCCGCGGAAGTAGAGGCCCGACTCGAGCGATTCGCCGAAGTCTTCGTTCGCCTGGTGCGGGCCGTCGCGCAGGCTGTACCAGAAGAAGTTGCTGACCCCGGCCTGCCAGGCCCGGTACACCGCTTCGGCCGTCCACTGCGTCTCGATCTTCATCGGCAGACCGCCGGGATCAGGGGGGTTGGAGTCCCAGGAGAACTCGGTGATCCAGAGCGGGGTGTGGGGGAACGCGCCCTTGATCCTGCCGGCGCGATCGGCCGCCTTGAGCAGTTCCTGCAGCTTCGGCAGGTCGCCGAATTGGACGTCGTTGATCCTGCCTTCGTGGGTCGGGCCGCCGGTCGTGTAGGGATGGATCGCGAAGATGTCGAGGTGGACGCCGCCGCCGCAGTTGCCGGCGGTGGGCTTGGGATGCCGGTGCCCGCGCATGCAGAGCATCTGCCGCGCGAAGCGCATCGGGCCGATCGTCCAGGGCGGTACGGCGGTCGGGCCGAGGCCGGCCGAGATCACCAGGTTCGAGGGGTCGACCGCTTTGACGCCTGAGTAGAAGGCGTTGAGCAGGGCGCGGTAGAGCTCCGGCGAGAGCGCGTCGCCGGCGGTGTTGAACTGGGGGAAGAAGAAGAGGCTGAGGTTGGGCTCGTTCAGGGGCTGCCAGTACTGGACCCGCGGGATGCCGGGGACGAGGCCGCTGTAGCGGCGCGCCGCGGCGATGCCGAAGGCGCGCAGCGCCGCCGGGTCCGGGTCGCAGAGGGCCGGGCCGCCAACCACCGCCGAGGGCGAGGCGCAGCGCTGCGCCCAGCGCGGCGTGCCGTCGACCTGGAAGACGGGCACCAGACCGGCCCGCACGGCCTGGATCACCGCGTCGTCGCTGCTGTCCCAGTGGTAGTGGGGGTCGTTCGGGTCTTCGGGCTGCCAGCTCGCCGGTTGGGCTTCAGGTGCGGTGCCGCTCCAGTAGAGCTGGATGCGGACGAAGCTGGCGCCGGCGGCCCTGGTTCGATCGAAGGCCAGCGGCGCGTTGGTGTTGAGGTTGGTGATCCCGGTGGTGAAGAAGCGTGCGCTCGCCGCGGGCGGAGCTGCCGCGGCGGCAAGCAGCATCGCCGCCAGGAGCAGCGCCAGCGGCAGCCGCAGCAAGGCGGCGCCGCGCATGGTTCTTTCGCTCGGCGAGGTCACGGTTATTGTGGTGCAGCTATGACGTCGGTCGTTTCCGCTGGCGCAGAAAGAACGCAAGCGCCCATGCAGCGGCGCCGACGATCGCCAGTGGCAGCAGCAGGCCCAGTTGACCGGAGGGGGATCCGGTGGCCTGGCCGATCACTTCGCCGAGTCCGGAGGAGCCGTTCGGGCCACTACCGCCGTGCGTGTCGGTGCCGGCGCCCGCCTGCGGCTGGGAGTCGTCCCGTTCCTGCTTCTCTTGGCGGTGGCGGGGCTTGCCGGTTTTCCCGTGTCGGGGCTGCGGTGGCGTCACTTCTTCGCCGGGGGCGGTTTCGGCCGCGAATTCGGCCGCTTCGCGCCCGGCTTCCCCCTGGTCCTCGAGTTGGCGCGCGGTTTCGGCGCCGAGGACATTGCTGGGGGTGCGGTTCTTCTTCTCGTTCGGCTTCTCGGCGTTGCTGTGCCCGCCCGCGGTCGGCAGCGTCTCGGTGTACTGCGTGGCGGCGGAGTTTCCCGGCGGCACCAGGTATTCCGCGCCGGCTGCAGCGGGCAGGGCCAGGCCGACGATCGACGCCGCAATCAGGCCGAGTTTGGTCAATGGCACTCTCATCGGTTCGCGCGCGTCCGCTCGGGTGCACACGGGTTCGTCGGAGGAGCGATCTGCCCGTCCGGACCGCACTCGTAGCATAGAACCCGATGAACGGGACCTCGATGCGGCGCCCAGGCGCGTTCCTGCAGCACGCCCGCCGCCGCGCTCGCGCCGTCGACTGGGCCGCGCTGGCGAGTTGGCTGCTCGGCTTTGGCCTGATCGTCTACCTCGGGCTGAAGGGAGGCGGCTACGACCCGCTCGTCCACGACCGCGTCGGCATCGCGATCTGGTGGATCGCCTTCGCCGGCGTCCTCGCCGGCGCCCTGCCGCGGCGCCGGCCCGGCCGGCTCGCCTGGGTCGCGCTCGGCCTGCTGGCGGCGTTCGTCGCCTGGACGGCGTTGAGCTTGGGCTGGACCGAGAGCACCTCGAAGACCTCCGCCGACCTCGCCCGCCTCGCCGGCTACCTGGGGATCTTCGCCCTCGCCGTGTTCACCCGGGTCTCGCGCGAATCCGAGCGCCTGATCGGCGCGGTTGCCACCGGCATCGTCGTCGTCACGGTCGCGGCCCTGCTCTCCCGCCTCCACCCCGCCTGGTTCCCCGCCGCCGACCAGACCGCCACCTTCATCGAAGACAGCCGCGAACGGCTCTCCTACCCGATCAACTACTGGAACGGCCTGGCGGGGCTGATCGCGATCGGGCTTCCGCTCGTCCTGCAATTGGCCACCGATGCCAAGACGATCCTCTTCCGCGCGCTCGCCGCCGCGGCGCTGCCGGCAATGGCGCTGGCGATCTTCTTCACCCTCTCGCGGGGCGGGATCGCCGCCGCCGCGATCGCCCTCGCCGTCTTCTTCGTGATCGCCCCGGACCGGTTGCCGAAGCTGCTCTCGGCGCTCGTCGCCGGCGTCGGCGGTGTACTCCTGATCGCCCTGGCGTCGCAGCGAGACGCTCTCCAGCACGGCCTCGAAAACGCCACCGCCCACCGGCAGGGCAACGCGATGCTGGCGATCACCCTCGTCGTCTGCCTCGCCGTGGGGGCGACCCAGGCGGCGATCTCCTACGGCCTGCTGAACGGCAAGCGGCCGCGCTGGACCGTCGTCTCGCGCCGCACCTCGCTGATCGCCGCGAGCGCCGCCGCCTTCCTCGTCCTCGTCCTGGCGGGCGCCTTCGACGCCCCGGGGCGCGCCTCCGACGGCTGGGACGAATTCCAACGCGGCGGTGGCCCGGGCGCCGGCACCGGCCGGCTCAACAGCGTCGCCGGCCAGAGCCGCTACCAGCTCTGGCAGGCGGCGATCGACGAGAACGCCAGCGAGCCGCTCACCGGGACCGGCTCCGGCACCTTCGAACTCTGGTGGGCGCGGCACAACGACACCGGCGAGTCGGTGCGGGACACCCACTCCCTCTACCTGCAGACCCTCGGCGAGCTCGGCATCGCCGGCCTCCTACTTCTGCTCGCCTTCCTCGCGGTGGTCTTCGCCGCCGGCGGGCGCGCCGCCGCGCGCGCGGCTCCCGGCGAGCGCTCGCGGCTCGCCGCCGCGCTGGCGGGGTGCATCGCCTTCTGCCTCACCGCCGCGGTCGACTGGATGTGGCAGATACCGGTGCTGGCGGTCGCCCTGCTCCTGCTTGCCTCGATGCTGGTCACCGCCGGCCGTCGCTCCGACCGGCGGGGCCGGCCGTCGCTCGGCCTGCCGCTGCGGGCCGCCCTCGCCGCCGTCGCCCTGGCGGCGATCGTCGCGATCGCGATCCCGCTCGCCACCGCGACGCTCCTGCGCGACAGCGAAGCCGACGCCCGCGCCGGCGATCTCGACTCCGCTCTGGCAGCGGCCCGCAGCGCCGAGAACGTCCAGCCGGGCGCCGCCCCCCCCCGGCTGCAGCAGGCGCTCGTGCTGGAGGAACGGGGAAACTTCGCGCTGGCGGCGGCGGCGGCCCGCGCGGCGGTCGAGCGCGAACCGGACAACTGGCGCAACTGGCTGGTCCTCTCGCGGATCGAGGCCGAGTCGGGGAAGGCCGAGGCCTCTGTGCGCGACTACCGCCAGGCGCGGTCGCTGAACCCGAAGTCGCCGGTGTTCGAACGCTGAATAGGCCCACGAGTCTGCATTTGCACGTGCTGGAGACGTACTGGAGCAGATTCGTCGAGCCGACGGCCCCGGGAACCCGCCGTGCAATACCCTCAAACAGAGAGATGAGCTTGCTCGGCCGCTCCCGCGCGCTCGCCGCGCTTCTCGCCGTCGCCTTTCTGGTGGCTGGCTGCGCAGATACCGTGATCGACAACGTCAAGGTCGAGGAAGCGACCAAGGACAGCCTCGAAAAGTCGCTTCATGAAAAGATCAAGGCTGTCGATTGCCCCTCCGATCAGAAGGTTGAAGCGGGCAATACGTTTACCTGCACGGTGAATTTCTCCGACGGCAAGCAATCCACCGCGACTTTGGAGATCCGCAACAAGGATGCCGACGTGAGCCTTGTCGGCCTCAAATCGAACGAATAGAGAGAGGCGAATGAGCGACTTGACCACGGCCCCCTCCGAGCTGACCACCCACGCCAGGCTGCGCGCCTGGGTCGACGAGATCGCGGCGCTGACGCAGCCCGACTCCGTTTACTGGTGCGACGGCTCGGCGGAAGAGTACGACTCGTTGGCGCAGGCCCTGATCGACGCCGGCACCTTCGAGCGCCTCTCCGACGCCAAGCGCCCCAACTCCTACCTGGCCCTCTCCGACCCCGCTGACGTCGCCCGGGTCGAAGACCGCACCTTCATCTGCTCCGAGGCCGAGGAGGACGCCGGGCCGACCAACAACTGGCGCGACCCGGCCGAGATGCGGCAGACGCTGAACGGCCTCTTCAAGGGCTGCATGGCCGGCCGCACGATGTACGTGGTGCCCTTTTCGATGGGACCGATCGGCTCCGATATCTCCGAAATCGGCGTCCAGCTGACCGACTCCGCCTACGTCGCGGTCTCGATGCGGATCATGACCCGGATGGGCAAGGCCGCGCTCGACGCGCTCGGCCCCGACGGCGACTTCGTCCCCTGCGTCCACTCGGTCGGGATGCCGCTGGCCGATGGCGTCGAGGACGTCCCCTGGCCCTGCAACGAGGACAACAAGTACATCGTCCACTACCCGGAGACGCGCGAGATCTGGTCCTTCGGCTCCGGCTACGGCGGCAACGCGCTGCTGGGCAAGAAGTGCTTCGCGCTGCGGATCGCCTCGGCGATGGCCCGCGACGAGGGCTGGCTGGCGGAGCACATGCTGATCCTCAAACTGACCTCGCCCGAGGGCACGGTGAAGTACATCACCGGCGCCTTCCCCTCGGCCTGCGGCAAGACCAACCTGGCGATGCTGGTCCCGACCCTGCCCGACTGGAAGGTCGAGACGGTCGGCGACGACATCGCCTGGATGAAGTTCGGCGAGGACGGCCGCCTCTACGCGGTCAACCCCGAGGCCGGCTTCTTCGGCGTCGCCCCCAACACGAGCCACAAGACCAACCCCAACGCGATGGACACGATCGAGCGCAACTCGATCTTCACCAACTGCGCCAAGACCGACGACGGCGACATCTGGTGGGAGGGGATGACCGGCGAGGCGCCGGCGCACGCGATCGACTGGCACGGCAACGAGTGGACGCCCGACTCCGAGACGCCGGCCGCCCACCCGAACGCCCGCTTCACGACGCCCGCCTCGCAGTGCCCCTCGATCGCGCCGGAGTGGGAGGACCCGGCCGGGGTGCCGATCGACGCCTTCCTCTTCGGCGGCCGCCGCGCCACCGTGGTGCCGCTGGTCCAGGAGGCGTTCGACTGGGAGCACGCCGTCTTCATGGGGGCGACGATGTCCTCGGAGACGACCGCCGCCGCCGCCGGCGCCGTCGGCGAGCTGCGCTTCGACCCGATGGCGATGCTGCCCTTCTGCGGCTACAACATGGCCGACTACTTCGCCCACTGGCTGAAGATCGGCGAGCGCGAGGGGGCTCGGCTGCCGCGGGTCTTCTACGTCAACTGGTTCCGCAAAGACGCCGACGGCAAGTTCCTCTGGCCCGGCTTCGGCGAGAACAGCCGGGTCCTCGAGTGGGTCTTCCGCCGCTGCGAGGACGCCGCCGAGGCGGTCGAGACCCCGATCGGGCTGCTCCCCGAGGAGGGCGCGATCGACACCGAGGGCCTCAGCGTCTCCGCCGAGGCGATGAGGGAGCTGCTCAGCGTCGACGTCGAGCTGGTCAAGGCGCAGCTGCCGCAGGTCAAGGAGCACCTGGCCAAGTTCGGCGACAAGCTGCCGCCGCAGCTGGGCGCCCAGCTCGAGGCGCTGGAATCCCGGCTCGGCTGAACGCGCGACCGGGAAGGTCCCGGCGGCGGCTAGCTGCGAATCCGGACGCGAACCGACTTCGACGGCTTCGTCTGGCGGGCGACCACGCGCAGGCGGGAGGCGCGTGCGTCGACCCCCGCCGGGAAGTGGACCTTCTTCCTGAAGAGTCCCGCCCTGGTGGTGTGGCTGCGCCCGACCGTGCGCCAGCCGTGCTTCTGCCAGCGCTGGATTTTCACCTGCAGCGTCTGGCCGGTCGCCTGCTCGGGGAGTCGGCCCTCGACCGCCACCCGCCCACCAGCGGGCACGGAGTGCTTGGAGAGCCAGAGCTTGATCCGTCCGCTGCTCGCCCTGCCGGGCACGATCTTGACCACGACCGCTTCGGCGCCGACCTTGACCTCGATCGGGTCGTTGCCGCCGGGCAGCGTCGCGATCGGCGCCGCCGAGACGCTCGGCTTGTACTCCTGAGCGCCTATCACCGAGCGCTGCAGGTCGATGGTCACCGTCTGCGGGTTCGGGGCGAGCCCGGTACGGGTGTCGGTGTTCCAGGCGGCGTCGGCGCGCCAGAGGGCGAGGTAGAAGGAGCCGTCGCGCTTCTGCAGGAGCAGCTGGTGCAGGTCGCTGCGGTCGCCGCGCAGTGAGTAGCCGAGGGCCCCGGGGGTAAAAGCCGGCCCCGGGTCGGCGAGGATCGAGATCGTGTTGCGGAGCGCGTCGAAAGCGGGCTTCGGCGAGAGGTCGTTGTGCAGCAGGCCGAAGCTGGACTCGCGGTCGTCGTTGTCGGGGTGCTCGTCGAGCAGCTCGTAGGAGAAGGTCCTGACGACGCCGCGGCGGAAGTACTCGAGGAACATCCGCGGCATGTAGGTTGCCATCGCCTGCTCGGAGACCGGGTTGTGTTCGCCGCTCCAGCCGAGCGCGGTGTGGTAGCCGGTCTCGGTCGCCATCACCGGCTTCGCGCCGGAGTTGAGCGCGGCGCGTTCGAGGTGGGAGCCGAGGTTGTCCTCGGGGGACTCGCCGTCGGGGTAGGAGTGGATGTTGCCGTAGTCGAGCTGGCCGGAGATGTCGCCGAGGTCTTCCTGGTTGCGGCGTTGGACGATCGAGGGGCCGACAACCGGCAGCCCGGCCAGGCTGGGGTCGGACTTGATCGCCGTGTAGAGGCGCTGCTGGTAGTCGGTCAGTTCCGGTTGCCAGTTGGAGATGCCCCTGTTGTCGTACTCGTTCGGGCCCTCGACGGCATCGACGGAGCCGAGCAGATTGGCCTTCAGCGTCGAGACCAGTTCTTCCAGTCCCTGGGTGCCGTCTCCCGGGTCGCCGAGGATCAGGGTCGAGCGAATCCCCAGCCCGGCGAGCTCGTTCAGGCGCTCGTACTGGTCGGGGCGGTCCGTCACCAGATTCTCGCGGATGTGGCGGACGCCGAGTTCGGCGAGCCGCTGCTTCACGGTCTCGTAGCGGCTGTAGTAGACGGTGTCGCTGTAGTAGGTGTGGGTGTTGACGCCGATCGAGTCGACGAAGGAGTCGGCGCTGCGGGCCGGTTCGGCCGCGGCGCTGGCGGAGGTGGGGCTCAGCGCCAGCGAGGCGACGACGGCGAGCGTGCCGAGGATGGCCGCGAGCCCCCGGCCGGGGCGGCGAATCCGTGGAGCGAGGCCATCCATGCTGGATGCCTCGGCCGCGATGTGCCCCCTCGCGACTCAGTCAAGGCCTACTGGACGTTTGTTCTAGTGGCCGGATCGGCCCGCTGCAAGGGCGCTCGCACGGCGGCGGGAGGCGGAGGCCCGGGCGGTCGTCCCGCCCTTGCGCGCGCGGAGCCTGTCGCGGTGGTGCTTGTGCTTGCCGGCGCTCGGGGTCGTGGGGGCCGGGGCGGGTGCGGGAGCCGGCGCTGGGGAGGGCGCGGGTTCGGTGGAGGGACTCGGAGCGGGCGTCGGGGTGGGCGCCGGGGCCGGTTCGGGCGCGGGCGCCGGCGTGGGTTCGGGGGCCGGCGTCGGCGCCGGGGCCGGTGCGGGACTCGGTTCCGGGGCGGGGCTCGGCGCCGGCGCCGCCCCGCTCGCCGGCGTCAGCTTCACGATCGTCACCTTCGGCCCGACCGCGATCGTGATCGGCGAGTTCGGGTTCGAGATGGAGGCGACCGGGGTGGCGGAGGCGTTGGGTTCGTAGCGGGCGGCGGCGGCCAGGGAGCGGTTGACGCTCAGCGTCACTTGCGGCGAGGAGGGGCTCAGGGTCGTCTTGCTGGCCGGGTCCCAGACGCTGCTCGTCCGCCACAGCGCCAGGTAGAAGGAGCCGTCGCGCTTCTGCAGCAGGACCTGGCGCAGGTTTTCCTGGTTGCCGCTCAGGGTGTAGTCGAGCGAGGCGGGGGAGAACGAGGAGCCGGGGTCGGCGAGGATCGAGATCGTGTTGCGCAGGGCGTCGAAGGCCGGCTTCGGGCTGAGGTCGTTGCGCAGCAGGCCGAAGTTGTCCTCGCGGTCGCTCGAGTTGGGCTGCTCGTCGAGCAGCTCGTAGGAGAAGGTCTTGACGACGCCGCGGCGGAAGTACTCGAGGAACAGGCGCGGCATGTAGACGCCCATCGCCGCTTCGGAGGTCGGCTTGTGGCCGCCGGTCCAGGCGAGCGCGGTGTGGTAGCCGGTCTCCGTCGCCCAGACCGGCTTCGAGCCGGAGTTGTCGGCGGCGTGGCCGAGGTGGTTGCTGAGGTTGCCCTCGGGGGCGTACCCGTCGGGGTAGGAGTGGATGTTGCCGTAGTCGAGCTGGCCGGAGATGTCGCCGAGGTCTTCCATGCTCTCCCACTGCACGATCGAGGGGCCGATTACCGGCAGCGAGGAGAGGGCTGGGTCGGCCTTGGCCGCGGCGTAGAGGCGCTGCTGGTAGCTGGACAGTTCGGGCAGCCAGTTGGAGATGCCCATGTTGTCGTACTCGTTGGGCCCCTCCAGGGCGGCGACCGAGCCGCTGAGGTTTTTCTTCACGATTCCCAGCAGGCTTTCCAGGCCGGAGGTCCCGTTGCGGGGATCGCCGAGGATCAGAGTCGACTTGATGCCGATCGCCGCGAGCTGGTTGAGGCGCTGGTATTGGTCCGAGCGGCCGGTCCTCAGGTTCTCGCGGATGTTGCGCACGCCCAGTTCGGCGAGCCGCTGCTTCACGGTTTCGAAGCGGGTGTAGTAGACCGTGTCGTTGTAGTAGGTGTGGGTGTTGACCCCGATCGAGTCGACGAAGGAGTCGGCGGCGCGGGAGGGGACCGCGGCGGCGCTGACCGCTGCCGGCAGGAGCAGGGCGAGCGCCGCGCAGGCGGCTGCAAGCCAGGCGAGGAGGGTGCGCGCGGTGGTCCAGCGGGGGGCGCGAGGGGCGATGACCGGGGCAGTCACATAGGATGCCTCGACCGGCTCCGGCCCGCGCTGCAAGTAAAGGCGCCGCCGCTGGACGCTTATCGGACGGGCCGACGATGAACATCCTCTTCACGCTGCACGACGACTTCGACCCCAACGCGGGCGGGATGGGCGTGGCGGCGGGTCTCGCCGACGCCTACCGCGAGCGCGGCCACGAGGTCGGCTTCCTCACCTTCGGCGACATGCCCGCCGCCCTGCCGTTCAGGGTTAAGTACCTGCTCTTCCCGGCCTTCGTCGCCAGGCGGTTGCGGGGTTCGACGGTCGACGTGATCGACGCCTCCTGTGGCGACGCTTGGCTCTGGGCACGGTCTCGTCGTAGGCGCCGCGGCGCCGGTCCGCTGCTGGTGACGAGATCCCACGGGCTCCTGCACATGGCCGACATCGCCCGCCGCGAGGAGGCGCGGCGCGGCGGCATCGAGCTGAGCTGGAAGTACCCCCTCTACTGGGGCGGCCCCCGGCTGCGGGAGGTGGCGGCCTCATTCCGCGGCGCCGACCTCTGCCTCTTCCTCAACGACGAGGAGCGGCACCTGGGCGTCGAGGAGTTCGGCCTGGAGGGGACGGCGGCGCGGGTCGTCGACAACGGCATTCCCGACTCACTGCTCGGCCGGCCGGTCCCGGAGGTCGATCCATCCTCCTTCGGCATCGTCCACGTCGGCAGCTACCTACCGCTGAAGGGCGTGCGCTACGCGACCGCCGCCCTCGGCTCGGTCCTCGACCGCCACCCCGGGGTCCGGGTCTCTTTCCTTGGCTGCGGTTGCCCGCCGGAGCGGGTTCTTGCCGACTTCGAGCCGGAGCACCGCTCGCGCGTCGAGGTCAGGCAGAGCTACCGGCGCGAGGAGCTGCCGGATCTGCTGCGGGAGCAGTCCGTCGTTCTCTCGGCGACCCTCAAGGAGGGCTTTCCGCTGGGCACGCTGGAGGCGATGGCGTGCGGCCTGGCGGCGGTCACGGCGGCGACCCCGGGGCCGCTGCAGTACGTGCGCGACGACGAGAACGGGCTGATCGCGCCGCGCGCCGAGAGCGCCGGGCTCGCCGCGGCGCTTGAGCGCCTGATCGCCGATCCCGGTCTGCTGCGGCGACTGCGGGCGGCGGCCAGCGAGACCGCCCAGCGCTACAGCTGGGGCAGGGTCGCGGGCGACACCCTGGAGCTGTACGCGGAGGCCCTGCGGCGGCGCGATCACGCCGGCGAACAGGGCTAGAGCCCGTAGGCCTCCGCTAGCTCGGGGTCCTTCTGCGCCAGCATCTCGGCCAGCTCGACCATCACCTTGCACTGCTTCCAGGTGGCGTCGTCCTGCATCTTGCCGTCGATCATGTGGACGCCGCGGCCGTCGGGGATCGCCTCCAGCACCTTCTTCGCGAACTTGACCTCGTCCGGCGGCGGGCTGAAGACCTTCTTGGCGATGTCGATCTGGACCGGGTGCAGCGACCAGGCGCCGACGCAGCCCATCAGGAAGGCGGCGCGGAACTGGGTCTCGCAGCCCGCCGTGTCCTTGATGTCGCCGAAGGGCCCGTAGAAGGGCAGGATGCCGGTCGAGGCGCAGGCGTCGACCATGCGCGCGATCGAGTAGTGCCAGAGGTCCTGCTGGGCGCTGACCCGGTCGGCCTCGGGGTTCTCGGGATCGGCGGGGTCCTCCATCACCCGGTAGCCGGGGTGGCCGCCGCCGACGCGGGTGGTCTTCATCCGCCGCGAGGCGGCGAGGTCGGCGGGGCCGAAGCTCATCCCCTGCATGCGCGGGCTGGCGGCGGCGATCTCCTCGAGGTTGACGACGCCCTGCGCCGTCTCCAGGATCGCGTGGATCAGGATCGGGCGCTCGAGCCCGGCCTTGGCCTCGAGCTGGGCCAGCAGCCGGTCGACGTAGTGGATGTCCCAGGCGCCCTCGACCTTCGGCACCATCACGACCTCGAGTTTGTCGCCGATCTCGGTCACCAGCGTGGTCAGGTCGTCGAGCACCCAGGGGCTCTCCAGCGAGTTGACCCGGGTCCAGAGCGCGGTCCGGCCGAAGTCGGACTCCTTTGCCGCCTTGATCAGGCCCTGGCGGGCGGCCTCCTTGCGGTCGACCGGGATCGCGTCCTCGAGGTTGCCGAGCAGGATGTCGGTTTTCTCCGCGATGGCGGCCGCCTTGGCGACCATCTTCTCGTTCGAGAAGTCGAGGAAGTGGATCATCCGCGACGGCTTGACGGGGATCTCACGCAGTGGCTCCGGCGCTCCGATCGCCTGCGGCTGGAAGAAGTCTCTCGGGTTTCTCAAGGCGCTCCTCGGGTCGTTCGCTCTCTGGGCGAGCCGGAATCTAGTAGTCCGGCGCCTTTGCCGCCTGCCGCGGCCGTAGATTCCGCCCTATGGAGGGTGCCGAGCGCGACAGCACGCAGGAGTGGCTGCTCCCCGCGGGCTCGGCGCCGCCGACGCTGGGCGAGCTCGAAGGGCGCATCGACGAGGCGCTGGTCGTCGCCCGCGCCTCGGAAAGGGCGGCGATCGCGGTTGGCGACGCGGCCCTCGACGCGGCACAGCAGGCGCGCCACGCCGCCGATCTCGCCGAGCGGGCCAGCGCTGCGGCGCTCGCCGCCGCGCCCTCGGCGGAGGCCCGCCCGGCGCTCGACGCCAGCCTGCGCAACTTCAGCGAGCGGGCGGACCGAGTGGTGGCGAGGCTGCGGGCGTTGCAGCGGCGGCCGGGAGTGGCGGCGCCTGCCAGCGCCGGCGCAGGCCGTCGGCGACCTCGCGGCTGAGTTCGGTCGCCGCGGGAAGCGCCGCGCCGTCGAGCGAGCGGGCAGGCTCGACGCCCCGCACCGACCCGGTCAGGAAGACCTCGTCGGCGGCGAGGAGGTCGGCTCCTGTGAGCGGCCCCTCGACCACCTCGATCCCAGCCTCGTGGGCGGCGGCGATCGCCCCGGCGCGAGCGATCCCGGGCAGGATCCGGCCGTCGTCGGGGGGTGTCATCAGCGCGCCGTCGCGGACCGCGAAGACGTTGGCGCGCCCCGCCTCGAGCACCTCGTGCCCGCGGTCGAGCAGCAGGGGGACTGATCCCTCGGGGACATCCTGCAGCGCTCTGCGATCGGCCCACTTGTGGCGGCCGAGGCCGCCGTCCCGGAAGAGCGAGCTCAGATCCGCGCCGCGCTCCCAGCGCGGGAAGAAATCGGCTGGGTCGACGGGCTCGGTGGCCAGGGTTGCCTCGGCGCCGCCGATCACCTTCACGGCAATTCGCAGCCGCCCGAGACGCAGCTTCCGGGCTCGCCGTTCGGCGTCGGCAGCCAGACCGGGAGGCAGCTCCGCGTCGAACAGCGTTCTCAGGCTGTGGGCGAGCCGATCGAGATGGGCTTCGAGCTCGACCGGCCGTTGCTCGAAGACCAGCAGGGTCTCGAACAGGCCGTGCGCCGGGTCGGGGCTGGGGTGGGCGGTCATCTCAGGGGTATTTTGCTGGGCCTGTGCATCGGACATGCGGACGCTGCTGATCGACAACCACGATTCCTTTACATACAACCTCTTCCAGCTGCTGGCGGAGGAGAACGGGGTGGAGCCGATCGTCGTCCGCAACGACGAGGCGAGTTGGGGGGAGCTGTCGCGGCTGGGCTTCGACAACGTCGTGATCTCGCCGGGACCGGGACGTCCCGAGCGGCGCCGGGACTTCGGGGTCTGCGCCGAGGCGATCCGGCGCTGCGAGGCCCCGCTGCTGGGCGTCTGCCTCGGCCATCAGGGGCTCGGTTGGGTTTACGGGGGGCAGGTGGTGCGGGCTCCGGAGCCGATGCACGGGCGGGTCCGCGCAGTCGAGCACGTCGGCTCGCCCCTGTTCGCCGGAATTCCGCCCCGGTTCGACGCCGTCCGCTACCACTCGCTCTGCCTGCGGCGGCCGCTGCCGGACGACCTGGAGGAGATCGCCTGGGCCGAGGACGGGACCGTGATGGCGGTTGCGCACCGCACCCGACCGCAGTGGGGCGTCCAGTTCCACCCCGAGTCGATCGCGACCGAACACGGCCGCCGCCTGCTCGCCAACTTCCGCGCCCTCACCGCCGCCCACCTCTCGCGTGGTTCCTTTGGCACCCAATGCGTCGCTAAGGAACCGCGGACCCCTGCCCCCTCCCCCCGTGGTTCCTTTGTTACCTCCCGGGTGCCAAAGGAACCACGCTCCGGGGGGAGAAGGGGGGTGCCCTGGAGCTGGAGGTGCGCAGGCTGGACGGGCCGCACGATCCGGAGCGTGCCTTTCTGGCGCTCTACGGCGACAGCGAGGCAGCCTTCTGGCTCGACAGCAGCCGGCTTGGAGAGACCGGTCGCTTCTCCTTCATCGGGGATGCTGCCGGGCCGCTCGGGGCGACGATCGCCTACGACGTCGACGCCCGCGAGGTGACCGTTGAGCGCGGGGGAGAGACGGAAGTCCGCTCCGAATCGATCTTCGACTACCTCGAGGCGGAGCTGCGACGCCTGCGCCCACTCGCCGCGGCGCTGCCCTTCGAGTTCGACTGCGGCTTCGCTGGCTACCTCGGCTACGAGCTGAAGGCCGACTGCGGCGCTCGCCGTGGCCACGCCTCACCTCTGCCGGACGCGGCCTTCGTCTTCGCCGACCGGATGCTCGCCTTCGATCACGAGCGCGGCCATACGTATCTGCTCTGCCTTGCCGCGCTGGGCGACGGCGAGGGGGCCGAGGCATGGCTGGACGCGACGACCGCGGCCCTCGAGGCGTTGCCGGCGGGGGAGCCGCGGTCGATCGCGGCGCCCGCCCCCGGTCAGGTCGAGTTCAGGCTCGCTCGCTCGCGCGAGCGCTACCTGGCGGACATCGCCGCCTGCGAGGAGCGGCTGCTGGAAGGAGAGAGCTACGAGCTCTGCCTGACCAACTCGATCATCACCGAGGTCGGGATCGATCCACTTGACCTTTATATGGGGCTGCGCCGGGTTAACCCGGCGCCGTTTGCCTCCTATCTCCGCTTCGGCGACCTC
Organism: uncultured Actinomycetes bacterium; assembly: GCA_963699125.1. Classification (GTDB taxonomy): domain Bacteria; phylum Actinomycetota; class Thermoleophilia; order Solirubrobacterales; family 70-9; genus VAYN01. The sequence goes on along the minus strand of OY969417.1, from coordinate 1,036,205 downwards.
GCCGTGCTCAGCTCCTCGCCGGAGCGGTTCCTCAAGGTCGATCGCGAGGGCCGGGCGGAGGCGAAGCCAATCAAGGGAACCAGCGCCCGCGGCGCCAGCCCGGATCAGGATGCGCTGCTGGCGGCGCGCTTAGGCGAGGACGAGAAGGGCAGGGCCGAGAACCTGATGATCGTCGACCTCCTGCGCAACGACCTCGGCGCGGTCTGCGAAATTGGAAGCGTCGAGGTTCCGACCCTGATGGAGGTCGAGACATATGAGACCGTGCACCACCTGGTCTCCACCGTGAGCGGTTGCCTGCGATCGGGGGCGACCGCGATCGACTGCGTGCGGTCCTGCTTCCCACCGGGTTCGATGACCGGCGCGCCGAAGCTGCGGACGATGGAGATCCTCGACGAGCTGGAGGGTGCGCCGCGTGGGATCTACTCGGGCGCGATCGGCTACTTCGGGCTGAGCGGGGCCTGCGACCTCAGCGTCACGATCCGGACGATCGTGCTCTCCGGGGAGGCGGCGACGATTGGCGCCGGTGGCGCGATCGTCTTGCAATCTGACGCCCAAAACGAGCTCGAGGAGATGCTGTTGAAGGCCCGCGCGCCGATCTCGGCGGTCGATTCCGCCGCGGCCGGCGCCCCATTTCCTGCCCGCTAGCCCAAGTTTTCGTGGCGAAGCTTGAGTGAAAATTCCTAGGTTGGCCAGATGTTTGAGCTGCAAAAGCGGGCGATCGTCCAGAGCGTTTGTACCTTCATCGCCCCCAACGGCGCCCGCAACGGCGTCCTGAGGCGACCAGTCTTCAACACAAGGGAGATTTCACTCGATGACCGCTCGTTCGCTTGCACAGCCCAAACTTCGTTGGCTGGCGCTCGCTCTCGCGACGTGCCTCGCCCTGACCGGCCTCCTGGCCGCGTCCGCCCAGGCGGCCCAGAAGCGGTCGCTCGAGACCGTCAACCTCTGCATCAAACAGGGGGGGACCGACAAAGGCAGCATCCGTTTCGTGCAGCCGAAGCTGCGCTGTAAGAGAGGCGAGCGCCGAGTGGTCGTCCTGACCACGAAGGGGCAGCAGGGCGTGCTGGGGATCGAATCCGGCAGCGGCCCGACCGGGCCCGCCGGCCCTGCCGGGAATCCCGGCGCGACCGGTCCCGCCGGTCCTGAGGGTCCCGTCGGCCCTGCCGGTCCCACTGGACCCGCCGGTCCGACCGGTCCCGAAGGGCCCAAGGGCGCCACCGGCCCGGAAGGCCCGAAGGGTGCCACCGGCGCCGACGGAGCGAAGGGCGCGACCGGTCCCGAAGGTCCGAAGGGAACGACCGGAGCCGACGGCAAAGACGGCGCCACCGGCCCCGAAGGACCGGCTGGTAAAGACGGAGCCGACGGCAAAGATGGAGCGACCGGTCCCGAAGGTCCGGCTGGCCCCGAAGGCCCGACCGGCCCCGAGGGTCCGAAGGGCGACACCGGCGCCACCGGCCCGGAAGGTCCCGCTGGCAAAGACGGCAAAGACGGAGCCGACGGCAAAGACGGCGCTACTGGCCCCGAAGGTCCGCAGGGCCTGCCGGGTTCTGACGGCAAAGATGGCAAAGACGGGGCGACTGGTCCGGAAGGACCGCAAGGTCTGCCCGGTGCCGACGGCAAAGACGGAGCCACTGGCCCCGAAGGTCCGGCTGGCCCCGAAGGCCCGATCGGCCCGACCGGTCCTGAAGGACCGAAAGGCGCCACCGGTGCCGAAGGCCCGCAGGGTCTGCCCGGCGCCGAAGGTAAAGACGGCAAAGACGGCGCGACGGGCCCGCAAGGACCTGCCGGTTCCGACGGTAAAGACGGTGCCACGGGCCCCGAAGGCCCGCAAGGTTCCGCTGGAGCCGACGGTAAAGACGGTAAAGACGGCGCAGATGGCAAAGACGGCGCCACCGGCCCCGAAGGTCCGGCTGGAAAAGACGGCAAAGACGGGGTAGACGGTAAAGATGGCGCCACTGGTCCCGAAGGACCGCAAGGTCTGCCCGGTGCCGACGGTAAAGACGGTGCGACCGGTCCCGAAGGCCCGGCCGGCAAAGACGGCGCCGATGGCAAAGACGGCGTCGACGGCAAAGACGGTGCGACTGGCCCTGAAGGACCCGCCGGTAAAGACGGCATCGACGGCAAAGATGGCAAAGACGGCGCCACCGGCCCCGAAGGTCCGGCTGGAAAAGACGGAAAAGATGGCGCCGACGGTAAAGATGGCGCCACTGGACCGACCGGCCCCGAAGGACCCGCTGGAGCTGACGGCAAAGACGGGGTGACTGGCCCCGAAGGTCCGGCTGGGAAAGACGGTAAAGACGGCGCAGATGGCAAAGATGGCGCCACCGGCCCCGAAGGCCCCACCGGTAAAGACGGCATCGACGGCAAAGACGGCAAAGACGGGGCGACTGGCCCCGAAGGTCCGCAAGGTCTGCCCGGTGCCGACGGCAAAGACGGCGCCACCGGCCCGGAAGGGCCCGCTGGCCCCGAAGGCCCGATCGGTCCGACCGGCCCTGAAGGTCCGAAAGGGGACACCGGCGCGACCGGCCCCGAAGGCTCCGCTGGTAAAGACGGCATCGACGGTAAAGACGGCGCCACCGGCCCCGAAGGCCCGCAAGGCTCCGCTGGAGCCGACGGTAAAGACGGCAAAGACGGTGCCACCGGCCCCGAAGGACCTGCTGGAGCTGACGGCAAAGACGGTGCCACCGGCCCCGAAGGACCTGCTGGAGCCGACGGCAAAGACGGCGCCACTGGCACTGAAGGACCGCAAGGTCTGCCCGGTGCTGACGGCAAAGACGGCGCGACCGGCCCGGCTGGAGCTGACGGCAAAGACGGCGCCACTGGCCCTGAAGGCCCTGCCGGCCCTGAAGGCCCGATCGGGCCGACCGGCCCAGAAGGTCCTAAAGGCGCCACCGGTGCGACCGGCGCTGACGGCCCCGCAGGCCCGAAAGGCCCGACCGGTGCCGAAGGAGCGAAAGGCGCCACTGGTGCCGAAGGTCCGAAAGGCGCGACTGGGACCACCGGTGCGACCGGCGCTGACGGAGTGAAAGGCTCCACCGGGGCAACCGGAGCGACGGGTTCCACCGGGGCAACCGGGGCTGCCGGACCGCAAAGCACCACGATCATCGGTGGCGGTGGCAACGATTCCGTCACCAGCGGCAGCGCAAACCGGTACGTCGGCCTCTTCATCGACGACTCGGATGCGACCGAGTCGCTGATTCAGCAGAACATGCCGGTGGCGGGATCGCTGAACAACTTCAACGTGAGGTTGAACGGCAACCCGGGATCGGGCACCGACGAATACGTGTTCACGATCCAGCTGAACGGCTCACCGACGACGCTCAGCTGCGCGGTGACGGTGACGACGCCGAACCTGAGCTGCACCCATACGGGCGCGGTTGCGGTGACCGCCGGCCAGGCGATCGCGATCCTGGCTGATCCGAACAACGGTCCCAGCAACAGCCCTTCGGTCCGTTGGACGGCGACGTTCACGCCGAGCGGCTCCTAGACGTACGGAGAGGGAAGATCGTCGGGCGGGACGCCCTGGTCACAGACCGGGGCTACCGCCCGACGGCCTTGCTTCAGCCGACCGCGACGATCTGGCCCGATTTGACGAGCTGCAGCGCGCGGACGAAGCTCGGGTCGTAGACCTCGATCTCGACGTCGACGCCCGGGTAGGCGAGATAGACGCTGTGCGGCTGGTTGCGGCTGAAGTAGACGGTCGCATCGCCAGGAGCGCTGCTGAGGACGCCGCCGGGTTCCCTGCCCTGGCGGCGCAGCGCCGCCACCGGGTCGGCCTGGACGTAGGTGCCGACCGTGAGGAAGCCCGCCCGCGGGTCGCCGGCCTCGGCGCCGTCGGTCAGGTAGCGCACGTAGGTGCGTCCTGCTTCGGGTTGGCTCAGCTCGATCTCGGTTTCCTGCTTCTCGCCGGCCCAGTAGACGATCGGGCCTCCGCTCACGATGTCCCGCAGCGAATCGACGCTGACGACCTCGGCCTCGCCGGAATCGCCCTCGGACGAGTCGTCGTCTCCCGAGACGAGCCAGACCACCAGCATCACCGCCGCGAGTCCGACTAGGGCAAGGGCGATGTAGGTGCGGATCCGGCTGTCGCCGGTCTTCTCGGCCTTCGGTTTCTGCATGCGCGAAAGCCCAATTTCGCGCCGGCGGGCGCTTTTCCTCTCCGGGATGCTCAGTCTTCGCAGCGGGAGCCGAAGTGGGCTGCCCAGACGTGGGCGCCGGGGTGTCCTTCGAGGTTCCCGGTGACGACGCCGATCCCGACCTGGCGGTAGTCGCCGAGGATGTTCTGGCGGTGGGTGGGGGAGGCCATCCAGGCGCGGAAGATCGAGCGCACCGAGCCGTACGCACCGGTTCCCCAGGCGAGGTTCTCGCCGGCGTGCCAGCACTGTTCGCCGATGTAGCCGGCGGCGCGGATCCAGTAGGTGAATTCCCGACCGCAGGCGAAGTGGCTGAAGCTGTCGCAGCGAATCACGTCGCCCGCCTTGCCCCGAGCCGACTGGTCCAGCTGCTCGGCCTCCGCGAGCGCGCCCAGGCCGACGCCGGCGCGGGCGTAGTCGGTCATGCAGCGCATCGCTCCCTCCTGCGCCGCGACCGACGCCGAGAGGTTGCTCTGGCCGGGGCAGGCCCGGGGCGGGGCGATCAGCGGGCTGGCCGTCGAGGTCCGGGCCGCCTGCTCGACCAGGCGCTGCCCGGTCAGGCTCTGGGAGGCGAGAGCGCTGGGGGCGACGGCCAGGCAGAGCAGCGAGGCGACGACGAGCGCGGGCGAGAGCTTGGAGACCATCCTCTGCTGTCGTCAGCCCTCAGGCACGGCCCACGCTTAGCAACGCCACCTGGACATATATATGAGTAGGACCCTAACCCACGGTGAGGACCCCAAAACCGCCTGGCCCGCCGGGGCAAGCCGTCGGCGGGGGCGCCCGGGATCGCGGCGCCGATATCCTTCTGCCCCCGCCTTCAACCGACCACGAGCAGGAGAAATGGCCGTAGACACCGCCGCATACAGCGAACAGACCGACGAGCAGCGCGACATGACCGCGATGGTCCGCCAGTTCGCTGACGAGAAGATCATCCCCAACGCCGAGCACTTCGACCACGAGGACTCCTTCCCGGAGCAGATCGTCGAGGAAATGAAGGAGCTGGGCCTGTTCGGGGTGACGATCCCCGAGGAGTACGGCGGCCTCGGGCTCGACCTGACCACCTACGCGATGATCGTCGAGGAGCTCTCGCGCGGCTGGATCTCGATCTCCGGCGTCGTCAACACCCACTTCATCGGCTCCTACCTGCTGATGAAGTTCGGCACCGACGAGCAGAGGGAGTACTTCTTGCCGAAGATGGCGACCGGCGAGATCCGCGCCGCCTTCTCGCTCTCGGAGCCCGAGGTCGGCTCCGACGTGCAGGGGATCAAGTCGACCGCCAAGAAGGGCGAGGACGGGAACTGGGAGCTGAACGGCCAGAAGATGTGGGTCACCAACGGCCTCGGCTCCAGCGTCGTCTTCGTGCTGATGAAGACCGACCCCAAGGCCGAGCCGGCCTACAAGGGGATGACCTGCTTCATCACCGAGAAGGAGCCCTGGGCGGAAGAGAACAGCGGTGACTTCGCCGGCCTCGTCGTCCCGCCCAAGATCAAGAAGATGGGCTACAAGGGCGTCGAGTCGACCGAGCTGGTCTACGACGGCTACCGCTGCTCGCCCGAGCGCGTTCTCGGCGGCGAGGAGGCGGGGGTCGGCGAGGGCTTCGTGCAGATGATGGACGCGCTCGAGGTCGGCCGCGTCAACGTCGCCGCCCGCGGCGTCGGCATCGCCCAGCGGGCGCTGGAGCTGGCCCTGCGCTACAGCCAGGAGCGCAAGACCTTCGGCAAGCCGATCGCCCAGCACCAGGCGATCCAGTTCAAGCTCGCCGACATGGCGACCAAGATCGAGGCGGCCCGTCTCCTCACCCGCAAAGCGGCGCGGATGAAGGACGCCGGTGAGCGCTCCGACCTCGAGGCGGGGATGGCCAAGCTGCTCGCCTCGGAGACCGGCAAGGAGTGCGTCGAGGAGTGCTTTCGCATCCACGGCGGCTACGGCTACTCGAAGGAGTACGAGATCGAGCGCCTCTACCGCGACGCGCCGCTGCTTTTGATCGGCGAGGGAACCTCCGAGATCCAGCGCATGGTGATCGGCAAGAAGCTCCTGCAGAGGCACAAGATCTAGGCGAATGGCCTCGACCGCCGACCTGATCCGCACCGCCGTCGAGCGATTCCAGGCCGAAGTCCCCGCCTTGCAGAAACTGAAACTGGTCTTCGGCCTGGAGCTGAAAGCCAGGCACGACATCCAGCTTTACCGGGTGCGGCTGCCGGGGCCCGAAGATCTCCAAGGGCTTTGCCCAGGACGAGCGGGTGCTGGTCGAAATCGACCGGCCGCAGTTCAACGAACTGGCCGAGAAAGGCACGCTGAAGAGCTACCGCAAGGCGGTCGAAACCGGCCACATCAAGGCCAGCGGCGACTCCAACGTGCTGAAGCTGATCGCCCAGGTGGTCGAGCGCCAGGAGCAGCGCTCGAAGCTGAAGAAAGTCCACTGAGGACGCCGCCGATGACCTGCCCGCGCGGATAGCATCCCGCGCCGTCCAACCCAGAGGAGAAGCGACGACAAGATGAGCGACGAGAAGCACGAGTTGATCACCGACCAGGCAGAGCGCGAGGCGTCCGGGGCGCACAGCTACGGGCGCTACCTCGAGGAGTTCGAGGTCGGCGCCGTCTACAAGCACTGGCCGGCCAAGACCGTGACCGAGGCTGACGACCACCTCTTCTGCCTGATCACGATGAACCACCACCCGCTGCACATCAACGACGTCTACGCCCAAGGCTCCCAGCAGGGCCGCAACGTCGTCGTCGGCCCGCTCGTCTACTCGCTGGCGCTGGGGATGTCGGTCTCCGACGTCTCCGGCAAGGCGATCGCCAACCTGGCGACCGAAGACCTCAGCCACCCGAACCCGGTCTTTCACGGCGACACCCTCTTCTGCGAGACCGAGGTGCTCGATGTCAAGCCCTCGAAATCGAAGCCCGACCGCGGCGTCGTCAAGGTCCAGACGCGGGTGCTGAACCAGGACGGGGTGCTGGTCGCCGAGTTCAAGCGGCTGGTGCTGGTGCCGCGCAGGGAACCGGGCTCTTAAAGCGGCGACGTGCCGGTCTCCGATACCCCGCTGCTGATCGTCAACGCCGACGACTACGGCTGGAACGAGCACACCACCGAGGCGACGCTGGAGACCTTCCGGGCCGGCCGCATCACCAGCGCCACGGCGCTGATGTACATGGGGGACTCCGAGCGCGCCGCGAAGCAGGCGCTCGAGGCCGGTATGCCGGTCGGGCTGCACGTCAACCTCACCGACCCCTTCGACGCCGCCGACGTCCCCGCCCCCGTGCGCGAGCGCCAGATGCGGGCGATCCGCCACTACGGCGCGCCGGCGACGGTCTGGCGCGCCCGGCGCTGGGGCTACAGCCGCTCCGCGGTGGAGATGACCGAGGTCGCGATCGCCGACCAGCTCGAGCGCTTCCGCGAGCTCTACGGCGGCGAGCCGACCCACTTCGACGGCCACAACCACGTCCAGGTCTGCCCCAACGTCGCCCGCGCCCTGCCCGGCGGGGTGAAGGTGCGGACGGCGCTCGGGATCGGCGGCAAGGGCCGCACCGCGAGGGCACTTGCGTTGAGGCAGCGCCTGACCCTGCAGGACCGCCTCACCACCCGCAGCTTCCTCAACATCACCGGGCTCCACCCCGAGTTCGTCGCCGGCGGCCCGCGATCCCTGCTCGGGCAGGCCAGGGACAGCTCGGTCGAGGTGATGGCCCACCCCGGCTTCGGCCACGAGTACACCCTGCTGATGGCCCCCGCCTGGGCCGAGTGGACCGCAGGGCTGCCGCTGGGGTCCTACCGGGACCTGGTCTAGCTGCCGTCCGCGGTCCGGAACGGCAGGAACTGGCGCCAGCGCAGGCTGTGCACGTGCTTGAACAGCACCACCGAGCAGAGGAAGGAGACGGTGTAGGCGCAGGTGGTGACGGTTGCGGCGGTGTCGATCCCTCCGGATGAGAGGAAGAGCAGCAGGCCGACGACGGTGATCACCGCGGCGGGGATGTAGGCGAGGCTGGAGAGGGTCGGGCGGTCGGCGGCGAGCAGGCCGGACCAGAGGACCGCCGCGGCCGCGAACAGCACTTCCCCCGGCAGGAGGATGCGCAGCGCCGTGGCCGCCCCGGTGAACTCGGCTCCGTAGACGAGCCTCAGCGCCACCTCCGCCAGGACCATCAGGACGCCCGCCAGGACGATGCCGATCAGGAGCACGGCGTGGAGGGTCTTGATCACCGTCTGGGACGACTGCTCGGATTCGCGGGCGGCGATCGGCAGCACGACCAGCGCGATCGTGTCGGTGAGGGTGCCGATGATCGAGGAGACGTTGGTGGCGACCGAGTAGAGCCCGACGCTGGCGGCCGCCAGGAAGGCGGGGATGATCAGCAGGTCGAGCCGGGCGTTTACGAACCCGGCCAGCGACCCGCTGTGGGCCCGCATCCCGTACCAGACGGTGACCCGCGTCAGCGCCCGCTCCGGTCGCGCCAGACCGTGCCGCTTGAGGCAGAGGACGGCGGCGACGATGCCGCTGATCGTCGTCGCCCCGGCCACCACGACGAGCGCCAGCTGCACCGAGAGCTCGTGGGTCAGCAGCAGGGTCACGTAGCCGACGGCGCTCAGCGCGGGGGTGAGCAGGCGGACGCTGTTGTAGGCGAGGAAGCGCTGGTCGCCGAGCAGGACCCCGTTGAAGACGACGGTGACCAGGGAGACGGCGACCATCGGCAGGTAGAGACGACCGAGTTCGACCGCCTCCTCGGTCTGGGCGCCGAAGAGGGTGGGCAGGAGCAGCTCGCCGACGACGATCGCGAGGATGCTGAGGGGGACCGTGACCGCCAGCCACGATCCCAGCAGGTGGGCGCCTCTGTGGGGATGCTTGGACTGGTGGAAGGCGGTCGCCTCGAGGCTCCCCATCGAGAAGATCCAGCTCGCCGTCTGCACGAGGATGAAGATCGCGGCGAGCTCCCCCGCCCCGACGGCCCGAGGCTGCGGGCGATGATGATCCCGGTCACCAGGTTGGTGCCGAGGACGAGCGCGTCGAAGGTGAAGGGGCCGATCACCCGCTGCCGCAGGGCGGAGTGGTTGATCAGTTGGCTGATGCGGATAGAGGCGTTGCGGAACATGGTTTCGGCAGGGCTCCGTGGCTAGAGGTCGGCGAAGGACCCAAGCGGGTAGTTGTGGATGGCGTCGGTCCAGGTCGGCGAGCGCAGGACCGCGAACTCCTCGGGGAAGCCGGGATGGACCATCACCTCGACGCTCGCCTGCTTCGAGAGCCCGAGCTGGTCGGGGAGCGGCTCGCCGCGGAGGTCCGGCCAGACGGTGAGGATCGAGAGGAAGTAGTCGGTGGAGCTGTAGCGGCGCCCGATCGCCGCGCCCCTGACGGCGCGGAGGGCGTTGGTGAGGAGGCTGCGGCGTTCGGTGTTGCTCTGGGCGTTGCGGATCTTCGTTCCCGCTGGCACCGAGCGCGAGAGCAGCACGTTGGCGGCGAGGTGGGAGTGATGGTGGCCGTCCATGTGGGTGGGCGGGCGGCCGTAGAGCTCTTGGAAGCGGTCGAACTGGTCGGCGACGATCCGGTTCGTCTCGCGCCTGATCCGGGGGTCGTAGATCCAGCGCCGCAGGCGGCTGCGGCGGAAGTAGGAGACGAGGCGGTGCTGGCGCTCGCGCACGGGGGCGGGAACCTGCGGATCGGTGTACTCCTCGTAGAGGTTGAGGTGCAGCCCGATCGCCAGCCCCGGCAGCTCCGAGGCCCGCGCGGCGGCCCGCTCGGAGCCCTCCATGAACATCATCGCCGTGGTGCTGGTCAGGCCGCCGGCCTCGAAGCACTCGGCGATCGCGCCGGTCGTACGCCCGTCGTGGCCCCAGTCGTCGGCGTTGACGATTAGCAGGCCCGTGCCGCTCATTGGGGCAGCCGCCCGGGTCTGGTCATCGCCCGCAGTTGGCGCCAGTCGGCGAGCAGCCGCCCGTGTCCCTCGATCCAGTTCCAGACGAAGCGCGCGGCCCAGGACGGGCGGCGGAAGTAGAGCTTGGCGGCGGCGAGGAAGCCGAGGGTCTCGTAGGAGAGGAACCTCCTCAGGCTCGGGTTGGCGATCAGCGCGTCGAAGAGCAGCACGTAGATGTGCCAGCGCTCGTGGTCGACCGTGTCGTCGACGTGGTCGACGTGCGCGCCGGAGGGGAAGTCGAAAGGGTGCAGCGCCCGCGCCTCGGGCGCGAACAGCAGCTGCACGCCCTCGCTGCGCCAGAGTGCCCCCATGAAGATGTCCTCCGACTCGGCGATGTTCTCGTTCCACGGCAGCGCCAGGCCCAGCGCCCGCGGGTAGACGAAGAAGCCGCTGAGGATGAAGTCGGGGGGCTCTCCCTCGTGCGTCTCCCTGGCGTAGCCGATCGGCCGCATCTTCCGCGGCCGCGTCCAGGTGCCGTCCCAGGAGAGGCTGCCGGCGACGACCCGCCAGCCGGAGCCGGCGCGGTAGACGTCGAGCAGCCGCTCGATCGCCTCCGGCTCGACTTCGATGTCGTCGTCGAGGCAGACGAGGATGTCCTCCTCGGCCGCCTGGACGCAGGCGTTGCGGGCCGCCGGGGCGTTGCCGCCGTCGTGCGGTCGCAGCCGCACCCAGTCGTAGCGCTCGCAGACCTCGCGCACGGCCCGCCGGTCGGCCTCGTCGGGGCTGGAGTCGCAGATGTAGGCGGGGAAGGGTCGCAGCTCGCGAGCCACCGCGAGCGCGCTGAGGCAGGCGGCGAGCTCACGCGGCCGCGAGCGGGTCGGGATCACGACGGCGATCGAGCCGTCGTCCCGGATCGGGGCCTCAGCCATCGGGTTCGCGGCAGGGGCGTTGCTCGGGCTGCGGCCGGAGTTCATGCCTGGGCAGAATCGGCCGATGAAGGAGGGCTCTCATGCATTGCAATGAAAACAACGGCGAGCGGGACCCGGCTGGCTGGAGAACCGGATCCGTGCCGGAACGAGCGAGCACAGGGTAGTGATCGGCGGCGTCGACAAGAACGGTGGCAGCGGCGGCTCGCCGCGGGTCGTGATCGCCCACGACTTCATGGAGACCTACGGCGGCGCCGAGCGCGTCACCGCGGAGATGGCCCTCGCCTTCCCGACGGCGCCGGTGGTCGCGATCCTCGGCGATCGCGAGGTCGCCGCGCGGATGGGCGTCGCCGACCGCTTCCACAGCATCCTGCCGGCGCTGCCGGCGCTGCTGCGCCATTACCGGCTGCTGACGCCGGTGCTGGGGGCGCTGGCCGACTCGCGGCGCCTGCCGGAGGCCGACGTGGTGCTCAGCTCCAGCTACGCCTTCGCCCACCGGCTGCGCTCGGCCAACGACGCGCCGCGGGTCTGCTACTGCCACAGCCCCCTCCGCTTCGCCTGGTCGATGACCGAGGACTACCGCGAGCAGCGCGCCCGCAACCCCCTCACCGGACGCGCCTTCGACCTGCTCGCCGCGCGGATGCGCCGCTCCGACTCGCGCAGCGCCCAGCCGATCCGGAGCTACCTGACCCAGTCGCCCTTCACCGCCGAGCAGATCGAGCGCTTCTACGGTCGCGAGGCGGACGTGATCGGCGCCCCGGTCGACTGCGGTCTGTTCCAGCCGACCCCCTCGCCGAGCGCCGACTACTACCTCTTCTGCGGCAGGTTGATCGAGCCCTACAAGCAGGTCGGGATCGTGATCGAGGCCTTCCGCCGGATCGACGCCAGGCTCCTGGTCGCCGGGGCCGGGCCGGACTTCGAGCGGCTCTCCGCGGGCGCCCCGCCGAACGTCGAGTTCCTCGGCCACGTCGGCGACGAGCGGCTGGTCCCGCTGATGCAGAACTGCCGGGCGCTGGTCTTCCCCAGCCGCGACGACTTCGGCCTGATCCCGGTCGAGGCGATGGCCTGCGGCCGACCGGTGATCGCCTACGCAGGTGGGGGATCGCTGTACACGTCGCTGCCCGGCGTCACCGGCGAGCTGTTCGGGGAGCAGACGGCGGACGCCGTCGAGCGCGCGGTCCGCGACTTCGATCCGGACGCCTACGACACCGAGCGGATCCGCGCCCACGCCATGCAGTGGGACAGTGCAGCGTTCCGTGCGCGGCTGGTGCGCGCGGTCGAGGAGGCCGATCGGTGAACGAGACCGTGCGCGCCCTGATCCTGACGCCCGACTTCCCGCCCGCCCCCGGCGGGATCCAGCTGCTCGTCTACCGGCTCGCGACCAACTTCGAGGCGGTCGAGTCGCGGGTCATCGCCCTGGGGGGCGAGGGCGCGGCGACGTTCGACGCCGCCAGCGACCTCGACGTCAAGCGGGTCTCCCGCAAGGGCGCCGCCCGCAACCGCCTCGCCGTCGTCCAGCTCAACCTGGTCGGAGTCCGCCAGGGGGTCGATTTCCGGCCCGATGTCGTTCTCAGCGGGCATGTGGTGACCGCGCCCGCAGCAGGCCTGCTGCGGGCCGCCGGCCGCGGCCGCGTCGTCCAGTACCTGCACGCCGACGAGTTCAGGACCCGGCCTGGCCTGGTACGGCGGGCAGTCGGGCGAGCCGATGCGGTCGTCGCCGTCAGCCGCCACACCCGCGACATGGCCCTGGAGGCGGGTTGCGCCCCCGAGCGCCTGCACGTGATCCCGCCGGGTGTCGACCTACCGGGCGCGACCGTGGCCGAGCGCTCGGACCGGCCCACTGTCGTCACGGTCGCCCGCCTGGTCGAGAGCTACAAGGGCCACGACGTGATGGTCAGGGCGATGCGTCTGGTCCGCGAGCAGGTGCCGGAGGCGCGCTGGGCGGTGGTCGGCGACGGGCCGCTGCGACCGGGGCTGGAAGAGCTTGCCCGCAGCGAAGCGGTCGAGGACGCGGTCGAGTTCGTCGGCGCGGTCTCGAACGAGGAGCGCGATGCCTGGTACGACCGCGCCCACGTCTTCGCGATGCCGAGCCGGCTGCCGGAGTCCGGCGTCGGCGGCGAGGGGTTTGGGATCGTCTACCTCGAGGCCGGCGCCCACGGGCTGCCGTCGGTCGGCGGCAACGTCGCCGGGGCGCGCGACGCCGTGGTCGACGGCGAGACGGGGCTGCTCGTCGACCCCACCGACCCCGAGGCGGTGGCGACTGCGCTCGCCACCCTGCTGCGGGACCCCGACCGCGCCGCCGAGATCGGCGCCTCGGCGCGCCGCCACGCCGAGAGCCACGCCTGGCCGCGGATCGCGGCGCGGGTGGAGGACCTCTTCCGCACGGTGACCTCGGCAGCCCACGCCGGCGCCTGAGATGCGCGCCCTCTACGTCAACCAGACGGCCCAGGTGAGCGGCGCGGAGCGTTCGCTGCTGGCCCTGCTGCAGGGCCTCGGCGGCGCGCCGGAGCCGGTCCTCGCCTGCCCGCCGGGGGAGCTGACCGAGATGGCGCGAGAGGCCGGCGTCGCGACCGCCCCGATCCTCGGCACCGAGGCCAGCTTCAGGCTGCACCCGCTGCACACGACCCGGGGGCTGGTCGAGATCGGGCGCTCCTCGCTGCAGGTGCGCCGGCTCGTCTCCAGCCTGGCCCCGGGGGTCGTCCACGCCAACACCACCCGCGCCTCGCTGCTCGCCCTGCTTGCGCGCCACCGCGCCGGCCCGCCCGTGGTCGCCCACATCAGGGACTGGGCGCCGGAGGGGCGCTTCTCGCGCGCCGTCCTCGGCACGATCGCGCGCCGCGCCGACGCCATCGTCGCCAATTCCGCCTACATCGCCGACCAGTTCGACGGCCTGCCGCTGCGCCGGCCGGTGCGGGTGATCCACAACCCGGTCGACCTCGAGCGGTTCGACCCGGCCGTCGCCGACGGCGCCGCCGTTCGTCGCCAGCTCGGCGTCCCGGCGGACGCGATCGCGCTCGCGGTGGTGGCCCAGCTGACTCCCTGGAAGGGCCAGGACGACGCGATCCGCGCCCTGGCCGAGCTCCCGGCCGGCGAACGCGAGGTGATCCTCCTCCTCGTCGGCTCCGCCAAGTTCGCGGCGGCGGGGACCCAGTTCGACAACCCCGCCTTCGAGCGCGAGCTCCACCGGCTGGCCTCCGAGCTCGGGGTGGCCGAGCGGGTGCGCTTCGCCGGCGAGCGCGCCGACGTCCCCGACGTGCTCGCCGCGACCGATCTCCTGCTGATGCCCTCCTGGCGCGAGGCGTTTGGCCGGATCGCGATCGAGGCGATGGCGATGGGGGTGCCGGTCGCCGCGACCGAGGTGGGGGGGCCGGCGGAGATCGTCCGTCCCGGGGTCGACGGCCTGCTGCTGCCGCCGCGGGATCCCGGCGCCTGGAGCCGCGGCCTGGCGCCGTTGCTGGAGGACACCGGGCGCCGCGAGGAGATGGGGGGGAAGGGCCTGCTCAGGGCCCGGGACTTCAGCCTCGAGGCGCATGCGGCCGCGGTTCGCGACCTCTATGGGGAGCTGATCGGCTGATGTCCGCCGCCGCCCCCTCGTCTTATAGTCGGGCGATGGGTCAGGTTGCAGAGGCGATCAATCCGCAGACCCTGCGCGGCCGCAACCTCGCGATCCTGGGCGCGGTGGCGATGCTGGCGGTCGTGGCCGGCGCCCTCGCGGTCCGCTACACCCAGGTCTCGGTGACGCTGGCGCTGCTCGTCCTGCTGCTGGCGATCCGGGTCCAGTCGCGCCCCGCCGGGCTGCTGACCCTCTGGACCTACTGGCTGCTGGCCCCGTTCCTGCGCCGGATCCTCGACCTCAGCGTGGCGACCCAGGGTGCCGACCCGCTCTCGCTGCTGCCCTTCCTGGGCACGGCGATGTTGGCGATCATCGAGCTGCGCGAGAACCGGCTCGACCGCCGCGCGCGGACGATCCTGGCCCTGGCCGCGATCGGCTTCCTGATCGGCGTGCCGACCGGGCTGGCGGCGGACCCGGCCGCGGCGAGCTTCGCCGCCGTCGCCTACCTCGCCGGCCTCTCGGCCTTCGTCCTCGGCTGGGGGGACGGGGTGCGGTCCGCGGACGGCAAGACGCTGCTGCGCGCCCTGGCCGTGGCCCTTGTCCCGCTCTCGATCTACGGCGCGGCGCAGTACTTCTTCCCACTCACCTCCTGGGATGCAAACTGGGTCGAAACCGCACCGCTGAGCAGCATCGGCGCCCCTCAGGAAGGCCACATCCGCGTCTTCGCGACCCTCAACTCGCCGTTCACCTTCGCGATCGTGCTGGCCACCGGGATCCTGCTCGGCCTCGGCGTCAGGCGCCGGGCCTGGCCGGCGGTCGCCCTCACCCTGCCGGTGGTAATCGCGCTCGCGCTGACGTTCGTGCGCAGCGCCTGGCTGGCCCTGGTCGTCGGCATCCTCGTCTTCGCCCTCTCCGCCAGGGGCAAGGCCGGGGGCCGGATCGTCGCGATCATGGCGATCTGCCTAGTCGGGCTGGTCGTCGTCGGCGACAGCAACCCGACCACCAGCGCCTTCACCCAGAGGGTGACGTCGCTCGGCAGCCCCGGCGAGGACGAGTCGGCGCGGGAGCGGCTGGAAACCACCGAGCGGCTGCTGCCGGCCTCGCTCCGCGAACCGCTCGGCGGCGGGCTCGGCCAGGCGGGTCTCGCCGTGCGCCTTGAAGAATCGGGTGGCCAGAAGCTGGAAACCGTCGACGACGGCTACGTCTCGCTGCTGTTCCAGTCCGGCCCGTTCGGGTTCCTCCTCGTCGTCGGGGCGCTGATCGCCAGCGTCGTCGCGGCGGTCCAGGCGCTCGGCCCGCCGGGCTCGTCGGGTCGTCAGGCACGGGCGGCGCTGCTGGCGGCGCTGATCATGCTGCTGGTCGCGACCGCCACCGCCGACGTCTTCTTCGGCCTGCCGGGGGCGATCCTCTGGTATGTCTGCGGCCTCGCCGTCGCCTCGGCCTCGCGCGAGCGCAAGGCCGAGGCGACCGAGGCGGCGTCTTCTCCGCTGTAATCAGCGTCGCCGGGGCGGTTGCTACAGTCGAGCGCCTCCAATCGGCTGATCCCCCTGCCGCGCCCAGATTTCGTTGCCATCCTCGCGCAAAAAGGAAGACTCGGACCTCTCGAACATCGCGCAGGCGATCCGGCGGCGGATCTGGCTGGTCGCGCTCTGCTTCGCGGCGGCCACGCTCGCCGCGATCGGCCTGACCGTGCGGGCGGAAGAGCGGTACTCCTCGACCAGCGCCCTGCTCCTGCGCGCCTCGCCGGCGGTCGACCCCCAGCGCGCCGTCGACACCAACCTGCAGCTGCTCTCGCTGCCGCTGATCGCCAAGCGGACCGCGGAAAGCCTGCCGGGCATGACCGAGAAAGAAGTGGAGGAAGCGGTCGAAACCGAGCAGCAGGGGGAATCGGACATCATCCTCGTCAAGGCGACCGACTCCTCGCCGGAGGGGGCGGCGCAGATCGCGAACTCGTTCGCGGCGGAATTCCTCGCCTTCCGCGAGGGCGGTGGCGCCAACCGGGAGCGGGTGCAGACGGGCAGGGTCGAGGTGGTCGAGCGCGCGACCCCGAACTCGAGCCCGGTCTCGCCGAAGCCGGTCCGCAACGTCGTCTTCGGCGCCCTGATCGGGATCGTCCTCGGAATCGGGCTGGCGCTGCTCCTGGAGCAGTTCGACCGCCGCGTCAAGCGCGAGGAAGACCTCGCCGAGGCGACCGGCCTGCCGCTGCTGGCGACGATCCCGAAACGGCCGGCCTTCGACAGCAAACACCTCGGCCACGACTCGCTCTCACCGGCGGAGACCGAGGTCTTCCGGATGCTGCGCGCGAACCTCCGCTACTTCAAAGTCAGCCAGCAGGTCAAGTCGGTGCTGGTCACCTCAGCGGAGCCGGGTGAGGGCAAGACGCTGGTCTCGCTCGGCCTGGCGCTGGCTGCGGTGACGAGCGGCGAACGGGTCCTGCTGCTGGAGGCGGACATGCGCGACCCCGGTCTCTCCCGCGTCCTCGGGTTGCCGGCGAGCGGCGGCCTCAGCAAGCTGCTCTCGGATGAGGAGATGGCGCCGGCCGACGCGATGACCCCGGTCCACGCCAGGTACCTCTCCGACGCGGTTGGCGACGCCAGCCTGGACGTGCTCCCGGCGGGGGCGATCCCGCCGAACCCGACCGAACTGATCGAGTCGGCCCGGATGAAAGAGATGCTCGCCTACGGCGAACGGGAATACGACTTCGTCGTCATCGACACCCCACCCGTTCTCGTCGTCTCCGACGCGATGCCGCTGATCATGAGCGTCAGCGGGGTTCTCGCGGTGAGCGGGCTGGGCGTCAGCACCCACAACTCCGCGGCCGATCTGGCCGAGCAGCTCGACCGCCTCGGGGCGCCGACGCTGGGGCTGGTCGCCAACTTCTCCGAGCACACGACTCGCACCTACGAGGGCTACGGCTACGGCCGCCCGCCCGATCTCGACCTGCTGGGGTCGAGCGCGGAGGCCAAGCCGGAGAGCAAAGCGGCGTCGACTCCGGACCAAGCGGCCACGCCTGAGAGCAAAGCGGCGTCGACTCCGGATCAAGCGGCCGCGCCCGAGAGCAAGGCGGCGTCGACTCCGGACCAGTAAGCCGCGCCGCGTCTCAGTAGGCGCCGCGCCCGGAGAGGACCGCCGGCAGGGTGGCGAGCAGGAGCTCGATGTCGCGTGCCAGCGACCAGCCGGCGACGTACTGGTAGTCGAAGCGGACCATCTCCTGGAAGGGGCTCTGCGAGCGCCCGTACACCTGCCACGGGCCGGTCAGGCCGGGGCGCAGCTCGAGCCGTCGCAGGTGCCAGCTCTCGTCCAGCGCGGCGGTCTCCGGGAAGATCAGCGGCCGCGGCCCGACCAGGCTCATCTCGCCCCGCAGGACGTTGAACAGCTGCGGCAGCTCGTCGATCGAGAAGCGGCGGATCATCCGCCCGACCCGGGTCACCCGCGGGTCCTCGCGGATCTTGAACATGACCCCGTCGGAGGCCTCGTTGAGCTGCTCGAACTCCTTCTTGCGCCGCTCCGCGTCGACGTACATCGAGCGGAACTTGACCAGCAGGAAGCTCTTGTTGCCGCGCCCCGCGCGAGGCTGGCGGAAGAAGACCGGGCCCCGCGACTCGAGCTTGATCGCGATCGCGGTGGTGATCATCACCGGCGAGAAGACGGTCAGCAGGAAGAGGGAGCCGACCACGTCGAGCCCCCGCTTCGCCGCCATCGAGACCGAGGTCAGCATCGGGGCGCCGATCGAGAGCAGCGGCAGGCCCCCGACCTGGTCGAGGGCGCGGACCCCGTCGAGGAACTCGAAGAGGCGCGGGATCACGTCGATCGCGACACCGGCGTCGCGGCAGGCGCGGATCGACTCCAGCAGCTCCTCGTGGCTGGCCCTGGAGAAGGCGATGATCACGCGGTCGATGTTTTGCGCCTCGATGATCGCGTCGAGATCGCTGAAGCGCCCGAGCCAGGGCAGGTCCGGCGTGCCGACGTCGTGGACGTCGTCGTCGACGATCCCGACCGGGTCGAGCCCGAACTGGTCGTTGTTGTGCAGCTTCTTGACGACCTGCCCGGCGACGACGCCCGAGCCGAGGATCAGGGTTCGCTGGCGCAGGTCGGGCGCCCGGTGCAGGCCGGCGCGCACGAACGCGCGGGCGAGCCCGGCGAGGGCGGTCAGCGCGCCGACGGTGAGGAAGGTGAGGGAGGCGGCCTGGGGCAGGCCGAAGACGGAGGCGGCGCCGAACAGCGGCCAGGTGATGAGGAGCACCGCGACGAAGCCGCGCGGGACCTCCGAGACCGCCGATGCCCAGGTGGCGAGCTGGTCGCTGCGGTAGAGCCCGATGCTGAAGGCGGCAAAGGGCCAGAGCAGGCCCGCGCAGAGCACGTAGGCGAGCCCCGCGGTCGAGAACTCGCTGAGGACCGCGACCGCGATACCGGCCGCGAGCATCGCGGCCAGGGCGTCGCCCGAGAGCAGCATCCGCGCCAGCACCGCCCCCCGCCGTCGTGCCCGGTTCGAGGACTCAGCACTGTGAGGCTGCCTCGCGCGCTCGAGTGGCAGCGGCGAGTCGGGTTGAGAGCGGTGGGTTGCGGTCGTGTTCTCCATGTTGGAAGGCGCTTTGCCGGCGGTGAGGCGACGCGGTCGGATAAGCGGCTATGTCCCTTATCGTGCCGGCGGCACGTTCCTTTAGGGAATCTGTGCAGATGGGTGGATTTCTGCGTCCCTACACAGAAAATAGTCAGGTTGGCTGCAGATATCTATAGCCAGCCCAATATCGGTAAAGAAAATTTCCCTTACGGAACGTCGCTATGCCTGAAGAGTGGAATTAGGCAGGATAGCGGACGTATGTTCGATAACGAGAAGGGTGCATTGAAAGCCGCTCAGTGCGCCTCGTCAGAGGCGTGCGCCGGCGGCCGCGACTCCTCGGCGAGGGAGGTGATCTCGAGCTGGCCGTGGGCCGCCTCTTCGAGCACCTCGGTCGCCTCCTGGGCGGAGCGGGCGTAGAGCTCGACCAGGAGGTGGACGACGATCTGCTCGTCGTCGTGCTTGTGGAAGCGGACGTGGGTGAAGAACTCGCGCACCCCGGCGTCGCCGAAGGCGCCGTAGGTGAGGAACTCGATCGCCTCCGGGCCCGAGCAGGTCTCGACCCGGTCCTGATCGACGGTGACGGTGCAGGAGGCGACCCAGGGGGTGCCGGCGATCATCCGCTGCCAGCGATCCTCGATCGGCACCACGCGGTCGTCCTGGAAGGTGAGGTGGGGTTGATCGTGCATGCAATCCAGGCACTGCACGACCGATTCCTGCACCTCGTCGACGCCATCGGCGAGGACGCCGGAATCGGGGTCGACACGGCGGATCGCGTCGTAGTGAATCTGGATCTCGAGGTTCTCCGACCAGCAGCGGTAGCAACGCAGCCAGGCCGCCCGGTCCCCGTTCAGCTCGCTCATCGACCTATTGTCGCGCGCCGGCTACCTCGGCGCATCCCCCGTCCGTGGTTCCTTTGTTACCGGGACCGTGGCTAAGGAACCACGGAGGACGTTGCAGGGGACACCATTCGCTCCGTGGTTCCTTGGTTACCAACCGGGTGCCAAAGGAACCACGGACGGGGGGATTAAGCGGGGGTTGCGCTGCCGGCGCGCTGGGCGACGAGGTCGACGATCTCGCCCATGATCCGGTTGATGTCGAAGTCCTTCGGCGTGTAGACGCCGGCGACGCCAGCCTCGCGCAGGCGCTTGGCGTCGGCGACGGGGATGATGCCGCCGACCACCACGGGGACGTCGACGCCCTCGTCGCGCAGCAGGCGCACCACTTCGGGGATCAGCTCCAGGTGGGAGCCGGAGAGGATCGAGAGGCCGACCACGTCGACGTCCTCCTGCAGCGCCGACTCGGCGATCTCGGCCGGGGTCAGGCGGATCCCCTGGTAGATCACCTCCATGCCGGTGTCGCGGGCGCGCAGGGCGATCTGCTCGGAGCCGTTGGAGTGGCCGTCGAGGCCGGGCTTGCCGACCAGGATCTTGATCCGGTGGCCGAGTCGCGCGGAGATCTCGTCGACCTTGGCGCGGATCGCCTCCAGCTGCTCGCGGTCGGCCGGCGGTGCGGCGCCGCTGACGCCGGTGGGGCCGCGGTAGGCGCCGAAAGCCTCGCGCAGCACCTCCGCCCACTCGCCGGTGGTGGCGCCGGCCTTGGCGGCGGCGATCGTCGCCGGCATCACGTTCTGGCTCTCGTCGGCGGCGACCTTGGCCAGCTCCTCGAGGGCGGCGGCGACGGCAGCGTCGTCGCGTTCGGCCTTCCAGCGCTCCAGTGCCTCGACCCGTTCGCGCTCGACCTCGGGGTCGGGGGTGAGGATGCCGCCGTCGGCGCCGGCGGTCAGCGGCGAGTCCTCGGTCTCGGTGAAGCTGTTCTGGCCGATCACCTTCTGCTCGCCGCTCTCGATCCGCGCCACCCGCTCGCGGTGGGACTCGACCAGGCGGGCCTTCATGTAGGGGACGGCGTTGACGGCGCCGCCGTGCTCCTCGACCACGGCCATCTCGGCCCGGGCTCCCGCGGTCAGCTCCTCGACCAGGCCGTCCATCACCTTCGATCCCTCGAAGATGTCGGGGTACTCGAGCAGGTCGGTCTCGTTGGCCAGCACCTGCTGGATCCGCAGACTCCACTGCTGGTCCCAGGGCCGGGGCAGGCCCATCGCCTCGTTCCAGGCGGGGAGCTGGATTGCGCGGGCGCGGGCGTCGCGGCTGAGGGTGACGGCGAGCGCCTCCAGCACGATCCGCTGGATGTTGTTCTCCGGCTGCGCCTCGGTCAGGCCGAGGCTGTTGACCTGGACTCCGTAGCGGAAGCGCAGCATCTTCTCGTCGCTCACTCCGTAGCGCTCGCGCCCGATCTCGTTCCAGAGCGCACCCATCGTCCGCAGCTTGGCGATCTCCTCGACCAGGCGGATGCCGGCGTTGACGAAGAAGGAGATGCGGCCGAAGACCTTGGGGAAGTCCGCCTCGGCGACCTGGCCGCGGGCTTTGACCTCATCGAGCACGGCGATCCCGGTCGAGAGCGCGTAGGCGATCTCCTGCACCGGCGTCGCTCCCGCCTCCTGCAGGTGGTAGCTGCAGATGTTGGTCGGGTTCCAGCTCGGTACCTCGTTGACGCTGAAAGCGACCATGTCGGCGATCAACCGCATCGAGGGCTCGGGCGGGAAGGCGTAGGTGCCGCGCGAGAGGTACTCCTTGATGATGTCGTTCTGGGTCGTGCCCTTGAGCTGGGAGCGCTCGACGCCGTTCTCCTCGGCGACGGTTACGTAGAGGCCGAGCAGCCAGGCGGCGGTGGCGTTGATCGTCATCGAGGTGTTCATCTCGTCCAGCGGGATCCCGTCCAGCAGCTGGTGCATGTCGCCCTTGTGGGCGATCGAGACGCCGACCTTGCCGACCTCGCCGCGGGCGAGCACGTGGTCGGGGTCATAGCCGGTCTGGGTGGGAAGGTCGAAGGCGACGGAGAGGCCGGTCTGGCCCTTGGCCAGGTTGCCGCGGTAGAGCTCGTTGGAGCGCTTGGCGTCGGAGTGGCCGGCGTAGGTACGCATCACCCAGGGCCGGTCGCGCTCGGGCAGACGGTGCTCGCTCATGTTTCACATGATATTTGCTGCTCCTTGGGCGTGGGGGAGGGACGGGGGTGCCCCGGCGAAATCCGCCGTTCAGGGTCGGTCAGCCCGCATCTTTCTCCCGGGGCTGTGTTTAGGCTCCCCAGGCTATGAAGACTCGATTTGCAGCCATCTTTGCGATCTCCACGCTTGCCACGGCGATCATTGTCGCCTCCGTCGGGGCGGCGATGATCGGCATCTACCGCAACGGGATGGAGACCACGGCGCAGCGTTCGCAGGTCGTCAAGCTCGCCGGCGGGAGTTGCAGCCGCGGCGGTTCCGGGGGCGCCCTGCGGATCGCGATCGGCAAGCGCACCCAGGCCTGCTCCTACCGGACGCCGGTGCTGGGGCGTGACCTCGAGATCGCCGCAACCGAGCGGCTCCTCAGCGGCACCCCGCCGGCGCTGCAGCGCAAGGCGTACCTGGGCCTGGAGCTGCGGGCCGGTGGCGGCGCCAAGTACCAGCTCCTGGCATTCCCGTTGCAGCGCAAGGTGCAGCTGATCAAGATCGGCGGCGAAGGCACGGAATACCTGGCGATCGAAAAGGACGTGGCCGGCCTGAAGGGGATCAACAAGGCCAACGCCCTGCGGCTGCGCGCGGTCAACGTGACCAGCGGCCCGGAACGGGGCCAGGCCCAGCTCTTCGGCTACGTCGGCGGCGCCCTCGTGGTCGAAGCCGGCGACGAAGCCGCCGGCGAGCTCGCGGGCCGCGCCTCCGCGGTCGCGGTGGGCGCCACCAAGAGCGCCGACGGCCTCATCGCCAGCGTCGACGACGTCGTCGTTCGGGTGCCGAGTCCCTTTTAGCGCTCAGCCGACCGGCTGCGCTTCGCCCAGGCGCGGCCCCGGCGGGAAGGCGACCTTTTCGTGTACCGCCTTCGAGACGAGGCGGGCGTAGACGCCGGCGCCCGCCGGGGTGAGGTGGATTTCGTCCCAGAGCAGGCCGCCCTCCGATTCGGCCACGGGCTTCCAGTCGATCAGGCTGGTGTGCGGCCAGTCGCGAGCGGCTTCGGCGAGGGCGTGGTTGGACTCTTCGGCCCAGCTGACCGGCGCGTGGTCGTTGATCAGGAAGAGCTCACCGACCTGCGAGGTCGCCTTCTGCAGCGCCGCCATTTCGTCGCCGTAGAGAGGACCGTTGTTGCCCATCTGGATGATCATCGCGTCGGGATGGTGGCCTTCCCGCTTCAGCCGCTGCGCGATCTCCACGAACTCTTCCGCCTGGCGGCCCACCTGGGCGCTCATCGAGAAGCCCGGTCCGAGTCGCGCCGCGAGCTTGTCCTCGGCGCCGATCATCACCGAATCGCCGAGGGCGACGATCCGTGGCGGCGAGTTGGCGGGGGGCGGCGCGCTTCCCTGGCCGCCGTTGCCCGGCGGTGGCTGCGCGGTGACCCGGGCGGAGCTGGCGGTCGAGGCCGCCGCGGCATCGGAGTGCCGCTCGCCGCCGCCGAAGAGCCCGCTCCAGCCGATCGCGAGGACGATCGCCAGCACGCCGACAACCAGCGCCGGCCGCGCCACCCGCAGCCAGCCGTCCGGCAGCGCCGGCGGCTTCGCCAGCCCGCGGAAGGGCAGCTCGACGAAGCGGTAGGAGAGGTCGGCGAGGGCGAGGACGGCGGCCAGCTGCAGCGGGACCAGGACGCCCCGCGGCAACGAGACGTCGACGCCGGGTCGGGTCAGCATCAGCACCGGGTAGTGCCAGAGGTAGAAGCTGTAGCTGCGCAGGCCGAGCCAGAGCACCGGCGCCTGTCCAAGCAGGCCGCCGAGCCGCGCCGCGGGGTGGGCGAGGACGGCCAGCAACAGCGCCGTGACGAGAGCCAGCCAGAGGTAGCCGCCGTGCCAGAGGGCGAGGTCGTAGTCGTGGACGTGGAGGAAGGAGAGGACTACGTAGGCCAAAGCGAGTACGCCGACGACGTCGAGGATCGGGCCGACCAGCGGCCCGGTACGCCTGCGGCGCAGCTCGATCGGGCTCCAGACCAGCGCCAGGGCGACGCCCGCGAGCAGCCCGACCGCGTGGGTGTCGGTGCCGTAGTAGACGCGCGAGGGGTCGCTGCCGGGGTCGAAGAGCAGCCAGGCCAGCGCGACCGATCCGAGCGCCCCGGCCAGCACCCCGATCAGCAGGCGGCCGCGCCCGAACAGCTTCATCCCGGCGGCGAAGACCAGCGGCCAGAAGAGGTAGAACTGCTCCTCGACCGAGAGCGACCAGAGGTGGGTGAACAGGGACGGCCGCTGGAACCGTTCGAAGTAGGACTGGTCGGCGAGGACGAAGTGCCAGTTGGCGACGTAGGCGAGCGAGGCGACGGCGTCGCCGCGGAGCTGGTCGATCCGGTCGGGCTCGAAGATCGCGGCGAGGACCATGGTCACCGCGATGAAGACCCCGACCGCCGGCAGCAGCCGCCGCGCCCGGCGCAGCCAGAAGCGCCCCAGCCGCACGTGGCCGCCGCGGCGGAACTCGCGCAGCAGCAGCGAGGTGATCAGGTAGCCGCTGATGACGAAGAAGAGATCGACCCCGAGGAAGCCGCCGGGAGCCCAGCCGACCCCGGCGTGGTAGAGGAATACCGCGAGCACGGCGAGTGCTCGCAGAGCGTCGATTCCAGGCAGATACGGGAACCGGCTGTCCTGCGGCCTGCTCATCTAGATGCATAATGGCGGGCTATGTCGACGACGACGACCGAGCAGCCGCGCACGATGGGCCCAGAGTCGGACCTGGGCGGCGATTGGCGCGTGATCGTCCGCAACGACAATCACAACACCTTCGAGCACGTGGCGCAGACGCTGGCGCAGGTCCTGCCCGGAGTCAGCGTCGACCAGGGGCACCGGCTCGCCGACCAGATCCACAACAACGGCCTCGCGACCGTCTGGAGCGGCCCGCGCGAGCCGGCCGAGCACTACTGGCAGCAGCTCGAGGACGCCGGCCTGACGATGGCACCCCTGGAGAGGGCCTGAGCTTTGGCGAGGCCCGCACCGGGAGCCGCGTGGCTCCTGGCCATCGCTGGCTGCGTGGTCTCCCTGCTCGCCGTCCCGGTGGCGCGGGGGTCGGCGCTGCCGAGCGGGTTCCGCGACACCACGCTCCCGTTCGAAGAACTGGAAATGCCGACCGCGGTGCGCTTCTCGCCCGACGGACGGGTCTTCGTCTCCGAGAAAGGGGGGGAAATCCTCGTCTACGACAGCCTCGAAGACCCCACCCCTACCGTCTTCGCCGACCTCCGCACCCAGGTCTTCAGCTACGCCGACCGCGGCCTGCTCGGCCTCGCGCTCGACCCGGACTTCCCCGTTCGTCCCTACGTCTACGCCCTCTACACCTACGACCACGTCCTCGGCGAACCGGGTCAGGCGCCGGAATGGGGCTCGCCGGGCGTGACCGGCGACAGCTGTCCGAAACCGCCTGAAGCCGACGTCGACACCTGCCCGGTCAGCGGCCGCTTGGTGCGCCTCACCGCCGTGGGAGATCACGCCGCGGAGGCCGGGGGGGAAGCGAAAGAGGACGTCCTGGTCGAGGACTGGTGTCAGCAGTTCTCCTCGCACTCGATCGGCAACCTCGCGTTCGACCCCAGCGGCGCCCTCTACGCGAGCGGCGGCGACGGCGCCAGCTTCTACGACACCGACTTCGGCCAGTTCGGCTGGCCGCTGAAGAACCAGTGCGGCGACCCCCCGGTCGGGGTCGGCGAGCTCCAGGAACCCCCCGGCGCCGAGGGAGGGGCGCTGCGCTCCCAGGATCTGCGCACCAGTGGCGACCCGGTCGGGCTCGACGGCTCGCTGATCCGCATCGATCCGGACAGCGGCGAAGGGCTGCCCGGCAATCCGCTGGCGGCCAGCTCCGACCCGAACGCGCGGCGGATCGTCGCCTACGGCTTCCGCAACCCCTTCCGCTTCGCGCTCGATCCGGCCAGCGGCGAGGTCTACGTCGCCAACGTCGGCTGGAACAACTTCGAGGAGATCGACCGCGCCCCGATGCTCCCGGCTGCGCCCTTCAACTCGGGCTGGCCCTGCTACGAGGGGCCGTATCCGACCCAGGGCTACTCGGCGCTGGGCCTCGACCTCTGCGAGAACCTCTACGCCGAACCGGGCTCGACCGCGCCGCCGTTCTTCTCCTACGGCCACGGCAGCGACGTCGCCCCCGGCGACGGTTGCTCGAGCGAACCCGGTTCGGCGGTCTCGGGGATCCAGGTCTACCGGGGCGGCGCTTTTCCGGCCGCCTACGAAGGCGCGCTCTTCTTCGCCGATTCGGTGCGCGGTTGCATCTACGTCATGTACCCCGACGACGACGGCGATCCCGACCCGTTGACGACGACGACCTTCATGTCCGAAGGCGGCCTCTACCCGGGCGTCGATCTCGAGGTCGGGCCCGGTGGCGACCTCTACTACGTCAAGTTCTTCGGCGCAGACGACGAAGGGACGATTCACCGCATCTCCTACGACCCCGACGCGCCGATCGCGCGCCTCACCGCCGACCCGCCCTGGGGCGAAGCGGACCCGCTCGAAGTGCATCTCGACGCCAGCGGCTCCGAAGACCCCGGCAAAAAACCGCTCACCTACGCCTGGGACCTCGACGGCAACGGCAGCTTCGAGACCTCCGGCCAGGCGACGAGACAGGCGAACATCGCCGGGCCGCAAAAGCGCACTGTGGCGGTCAGGGTGAGCGACGGGACCCAGTCCAGCATCGCCCGGGTCACGGTCTACCCGGGCGACACCCCGCCGCAGCCCGAGATCCTCGAACCCGACGAATCGCTGCACTGGCGGGTCGGGCAGGAAATCGACTTCTCCGGCGCGGCCAGCGACCAGGAGGAGCCCGGGGGCGAGGTCGGCGACGCCGGCCTCTCCTGGAAGACCCGCCTCTTCCACTGCCCGGCCGCCTGCCACGCCCATCCGCTGCAGGTCTTCCCGGCGGATGGCGAAGGCAGCTTCGTCGCACCCGACCACGACTACCCCTCCTACATCGAGCTGACCCTGACGGCGACCGACTCCAAAGGCCTCGCCGCCAGCAAAAGCGTCCGCATCGATCCCAGCACGGTCGATCTGGCCATCGACTCGGACCCCGCCGGGCTGACGCTGGGCGCCGGCCTGCTCTCGAAACCGACGCCGTTCGTCCTGCGGACGATCGAGGGCTCCAGCATCGTCCTCTCGGCGCCGTTGACGGAATCGTTGGGCGGGCGGGGCTACGAATGGAGCGGCTGGTCGGACGGCGGCACCCGGGTGCACACGATCGTCGCCGACGAACCGGGCAGCTACACCGCCGCCTACAGAGCTCTCGAGCCCCTCGGGCCGGAGGCGCCGGAACGGGTGGGGCCGCCGCCCGCGGTGGCGATCAGGGCGCACCCGGCGAAGCGCACCCGCCAGCGGACCGCGAGCTTCGAGTTCGCGTCCGTCGGCAGGTCGGATCCCCAATTTCGCTGCAAGCTCGACCGGGCCGAGTTCGCCCCCTGCGCGTCGCCCCGCACCTACCGGCGCCTGAACCCCGGAAGCCACGCCTTCGCGGTCTTCCTCGTCCGCGCCGACGGCACCGCCCTGACCGCGCCGACCCGCTTTCGCTGGCGGGTGCTCTGCCCGCGCCGGGGGACGCCCGCCGCTACTCGGCCGCCAGGAGCGTGTACCAGGCGGGCAGCAGCGGCAGGTCGTAGAGGTCGATGACGCTGGCGCGGGCGGTCTCGATCTCGGCCGAGAACCAGTAGCGCTCGAAGTCCGAACGGTTCTCCCAGATCGATGTCTGCTGGAAGGAGAGCGGGTCGTCGACGCCGCGGATCAGCGACCAGCTCTTGGCGCCGTAGGCGGGCATCTTCGCCGCGGCCGGTTCCCAGAGGTCGAGCCAGCGGTCGGCCCGGAAGGGGGCGATGTGCCACTCGATCCTGCAGACCTCCGCCATCAGATTCCCCCCTCGCATCGTGCTTGCAGTTCTCTCATGCCCCGACCTCGGCCCGGATCGCGCCGGGGCCCTCCTCGGTCTTGCCGTCCCCCTCGGACTCGGCTCCGACCAGGATCGAGATCTTGCCGAGGTGCTTGTTTTCGTGCAGCAGCTGGTGGGCGCCGGGGACGCCGTCGAAGTCCATCGTCTGCCACAGCACCGGCCGCACCTTGCCCTCGGCCATCAGCTGGTTGGCGCGCATGCACTCATAGGCGTTGGCGAAATGGGAGCCGATGATCTGCTTCTGGCGCATCCACAGGTAGCGCACGTCGAAGTCGAGCTGGAAGCCCGAGGTGGCGCCGCAGATCACGACCTTGCCGAACGGCTTGACGACGAAGACCGAAGTCGGGAAGGTTGCCTGGCCGACGTGCTCGAAGACGATGTCGGGAGCGTCGCCGAGGATCTCCTTGACCCGCTTGGCGAAGCCGCGCGAGGCCTTGAAGCGCTCCTTGTCGGCGGCCTTGTCGGCAAGATTCTCGGGCGTCCGCATCATCTCGCCGAACTCGCTGCGGTTGATGTAGTCGACCGCGCCGAGCTGCTTGACCAGCTCGCCCTTCTCGTCGGAGGAGACGACGCCGACCGCGTTGGCGCCGGCCGCCTTGCAGAGCTGCACGGCGAAGACGCCGAGGCCGCCGGCGGCGCCCCAGATCAGGACGTTGTGGCCGGGTTGCAGCTTGCACTGGTCGATCAGCATCCGGTAGGCGGTGAAGTAGGTGAGCCCGTAGGCCGAGGACTCGGCCCAGCTCAGGTTCTGGGGGCGGGGGAGGAGCTGCTGCGCCTGCACCTTGGTGAACTGGGCGAAGGAGCCCCAGGTCGTCTCGTAGCCCCAGATCTTCTGGCTCGGCGCGGCGAGTGGGTCGAGCCCGTGGACCTCGACGTCCTCGTAGGAGGCCTGGTTGCAGTGGACGACGACCTCGTCGCCCGGCTTCCAGCGGGTGACGCCCTCGCCGACCTTCCAGACGACCCCGGAGGCGTCGGAGCCGCCGATGTGGTGGCCGTACTCGGGGTGGTCGCCGTAGCCGAAGACGGAGACCGGTTTGCCCAGCGCCGCCCAGACGTTGTTGAAGTTGACGCCGGCCGCCATCACGCGGACGATCACCTCGAAGGCGCCCGGCTCGGGGACCTCGATCTGCTCGAGCTGGAAGGCATCCTTGGGCTCGCCCTCGCGCTCCTGGCGGATCACCCAGGCGGCCATCGTCTCCGGCAGCGTTCCGGGCTCTACATTCAACTTCGAGACTGCGCTGATGTCGACGGCCAAAAGGTCCTCCGCGGTCGGTTGCGAGAGCGCCGAATCCTAGTTAAGAGCTCTAAGCGGCGTCGGAGGTCTCGCGCAGCTCCGGCGCCGAGATCTCCCGCACCGTGATCTCGACCGGTTCGGGCGGCTCGATCTCCTTGCCCGGAGCGACACCGAGCTCCTCGACCCGGCGCAGCTGCGGCAGCAGCCGGCGCTCCATCGAGCCGACGGCGGAGTCGTAGGCACTGGCGGCGGTAGTTAATCCCCTGCCGACTTTGTCGAAGTCGCCGAGGAACTTTGCAAAGCGGCCGTGCAGGGTGGCGGCGGCGTCGGCGATCTCGGCTGCCTCGGCGACCATCCGCTCCTGGCGCCAGCCCAGCTCCATCGTCCGCAGCAGCCCGATCAGCGAGGTCGGGCTGACCAGCAGCACGTTGCGCTCCAGCGCGTAGTCGAAGAGCTCCGGGTCGGCGCCGAAGGCGGCGTGCAGGGCCGGCTCGTTGGGGATGAAGCAGATCACCAGGTCCGGCATCTCGCCGGCCTTGAACTGGCCCTGGTAGTCCTTTGAGCTGAGCGCCCGCACGTGCTCGCGAGCCTGGCGAGCGTGGCGCTCGAGGTGGACTCGCCGCTCGGAGTCGACCTCGGACTCCTGGGCGTCGAGGAAGGCGTCGAGCGGCACCTTCGAGTCGGCGACGAAGCTGCGCCCCTCCGGCAGCAGGAAGAGGGCGTCGGGCCGCAGGCGGCCGTCTTCGGTCCGCAGAGTCTCCTGCAGCTCGAAGTCGACGTGCTCGGTCATGCCGGCGATCTCGACGCAGCGGCGCAGCTGCAGCTCGCCCCACTGGCCCCGCGTCTGCGGCTGTCGCAGGGCCTTCTTCAGGCCTGCCGTCTCGGAGTTGAGGCTGCCGATCGTCTGCCCCATCTGCTCGAGCAGGGTGCGGGTCTGCAGGTCGGTCTCGCCGCGGCGGCGCACCTCGGCTTCGATCTTCTTCTGGCCCTCGGCGATCCGCTCGGCCAGGCCCTTGATCTCCGCCTGGCGCTTGTCGAGCGCCGCCTCGGCCGTCTTCGCGTCGAGCTTGCGCGCCTCGTCATTGGCCTGGAGTAGGCCGGGCAGCGAATCCGCGACCGCTCTCGAGGCGGCTTCCTGTACGGCAGCGGCGAAATCGAGCTGCTCGGACGGCTCCTCACGGTGCCAGACGAGCACGTAGACGAGCCCCGCAGCAAGCAGGACGACAGCGATTGCGAGAGCAACGATCACGACCACCGATGGTGACGGACCGGGCAGACGCGACTACGGCAGCAGGACGTCGTTCTGGGAGGAGGCGCGGTAGGGGCCGACGACGAGCTTGCCGGGGCGGGCGCTGGGGACGCCGGCGGCGGCGATGATGTAGGTGCCGGTGGGGAGGTCGGCCTGCATGGTGCCGGGGCTGGTGGCCGGGATCGGCTCGGAGCTGGCGTCGCGCGGGCCGCGGATCTCCAGGCGCGCGTTCGAGCGGGTCTGGTTGGCGCTGACGATCACCGTCGTCAGCGCCGCGTCGGTGTCGATTGGCGGCTGAGGGTGGTTCTGGTTCTGCGGGATCTGCTGGGTGCGTTCCGGCCCGAACCCGATCTTGACCGGATCGACGACGACCGCCCTCGGGGTGATCGTGACGCTGACCCGGGTCGGCGCCTGCGGCCGCTGATCGTTGGGGTGTGACTGGGCGCCGCAGCCCGCTCCTACCAGTGCCAGCGCGATCGCCCCGGCCACCGCCATTTTCGCTCTCCCACGACCCATCGCGGCGGAATCTAACCGAAGGGCAAGTCGACCACGCGAGCCGTAACGCCATCTTCACCTACGGCGAGCTCAGCTCCAGGCTCGGCCTCGCGGCGCAGGATCGCCAACCCGATCGGGCCGAGGGCGGGGGAGACGGCGGCGCTGCCGAGCCGGCCGACCTCCTTCTCGCCGAGGCGGAGCGCCGCGCCCGGCCCGGCCGGGGCGCTCAGCCGCAACCCCCGCAGGTGGCGGTTGGGACGGCCCTTGTAATGGAGCCGGGCGACCGTCTCCTGGCCGATGTAGCAGCCCTTGGTGAAGCTGACGGCGTCCTCGACGATCCCGGCTTCGGCGGGCATCGTCTCGGTCGTCATCTCGGCGCCAAAGCGGGGGACGCCGGACTCGATGCGGAGGATCTCGGCGGCTTCGGGGGCAATCTCGACGGCGCCGGCGACGAGCAGCGCCTCGCGCAGGCGGTCCGCGTCCACGGCGGCGACGATCAGGTCGATCCCGGCCCCGGTGCCGACGGCGAGGCACTCGATCCCCGCCACCGCGGTCGATTCGCAGCAGTGCTCCGGCAGCGACGGGACGGCGGCGATCTCGGCGCTGCGGGGCCCGATCAGCGAGAGGATCGCCCGCTCGCCGTTTGCGTCGACGACCGCTACCTCGCGCCCCACCGAGTACATCTCGAGGTGGCGGCGGGCGGCGGCCAGCGCCTCGGGCTCGGTGTCGAGCCAGATCTCATCGGCGTTGGGACGCAGCACCCGCATGTCCGCCTGCATGTGGCCCTTGCGGTCGAGCAGGGCGGCGTACTGGCCGTCTCCCGGCGCCAGCGCCTCGACGTCGTTGGTTAGCTGTCCCTGCAGGTACTCGGCCGCGTCGGTGCCACGGACCACGAGCTTGCCGCGGTCGGAGCGGTTGAGCAGGCCGCATTCCTCGCGCAGCTGCCGGTACTGGGCGTCCAGCTCGATCTGGGTTGCGATGCCCATGGAGCGATTCTACGAGCGTCTTCTGTCGGGTCTGATTTAGACGGATCGAAAACATCGTTTAGATGTGTCAAAATCACCAGCCGGTGATACCGCTATGAGTGACAATCGCTTCAGCCGCCGCCAGATCCTGGGCGGCGTCGCGCTGGCGGCCCCGGCGGTCGTTGGCCTCGGCGGGCTGGTCTCCGATGGCGGCGGTGGAGGCGCGCGCGCCGCCGCCGCCGAAGCGGGAATGTCGGAGCACGCCGGCCACGACGGCTTCGCGCACGCCGGCTTCGCGCCGGGGCGGACGGTCGACCACCGCGCCAACGGCTTCGACCCGACCAAGCTGCTGCGCGACTTCGACTATGGGAAGACGCGCCGCCTGGCGAGCGGGCGCGTCCTGCGCGAGTGGGAGATCGTCGCCGCCGACAAGGAGATCGAAGTCGCCCCCGGCGTCCGCTACGAAGCCTGGACCTACAACGGCCGGGTCCCCGGGCCGACGCTGCGGGCGCGCGAGGGCGAGCGGCTGCGGATCCGCCTCGTCAACGCCTCCGAGCACCCGCACACGATGCATTTCCACGGCATCCACCGGGCGGCGATGGACGGTATGCCCGGAATCGGCGAGAGCCAGGGGGGCGGCCAGGTGCTGCCGGGCGAAAGCTTCGTCTACGAGTTCGACGCCACGCCGTTCGGCCTCCACCTCTACCACTGCCACGTCGCGCCGCTCGCCTCCCACATCGCCCGCGGCCTCTACGGCGCCTTTGTCATCGACCCCAAGCGGGGGCGGCCGGAGGCGGACGAGATGGTGATGGTGATGAACGGGTTCGACACCAACTTCGACCTCTCCAACGAGGTCTACGCGGTCAACACCGTCGGCTTCCACTACGTCAACGAGCCGATCCGGGTCGAGCGCGACCGCCTGGTCCGCGTCTACCTCGTCAACGCGCTCGAGTTCGACCCCGTCAACTCTTTCCACGTCCACGCCAACTTCTTCCAGCATTACCCGACCGGGACCTCGCTGCAGCCGAGCGAGTACACGGACACCGTGATCATGGGCCAGGGCCAGCGCGGCGTCCTCGAGCTGAAGTTCCCCTTCGACGGCGACTACATGTTCCACGCCCACGTCAGCGAGTTCGCCGAGCTCGGCTGGACCGGCTTCTTCCGGGTCGGTAACCCCGCCCGGTACGGGCCCGCCGCCGCAGCGGCGGCGTATTGCGAGCTGCCCTGGGGCCACGGCGGGGGGCGGGTCTGATGGAGGCCGGGGCACGCGCCGAGCGCGGGATCGGCGGCGGCCTGCCGGCCTGGGCGCTGGGTCTGATCCCGCTGGCCCTGATCGCCGCCCTGATCGGCGCCTTCGCCGCCCTCGGGGGGCCGGGCCTGGGCGAGCGGACCGGGCCTCCGGTCGAGGAGGTCTCGGTCGAGCACACGGTATTGCGGCCGGGGCAGATCGAGCTGACCCTGCGCAACGACGGCCCCGACCCGGTCGAAGTCGCGCAGGTCGCGGTCAACGACGCCTATGCCCCCTTCGCCGTGCGCGGCGACCGCGAGATCGGCCACCTCGGCTCGACCACGCTCGACGTCACCTACCCGTGGATCGAGGGCGAGGCCTACGAGATCTTCGTCGTCACCTCCTCGGGCGCCACGATCGAAACCGCGATCCCGGTCGCGACCGAAACGCCGAGCGCCGACCTCGACTTCTTCGGCCTGATGGCGCTGCTCGGGATCTACGTGGGCGTGATCCCGGTCAGCCTCGGGATGCTCTGGCTGCCGTTCCTGCGCCGCCTCGGCTCGGCCTGGATCGGGGTGGCGATCGCCTTCACGGTCGGCCTGCTCGCCTTCCTCGCGATCGACGCCACGCTCGAGGGCCTCGACATCGCGGCCAAGGCGCCCGCCGCCTTCGGCGGCGCCAGCCTCGTCTTCCTCGGCGCCATGGTCGCCTACCTCGTGCTGGCGGGGGTCGACTCCTACATGGCGGGCCGTCAGCGCGCGGCCGGCTCGGCGGCGAGCGGCGGCGCCTACCTCGCCCTGCTCGTCGCGATCGGGATCGGCCTCCACAATCTCGGCGAGGGCTTGGCGATCGGCTCCGCCTACGCGACCGGGGCGCTGGCGTTGGGCGCCTTCTTGGTCGTCGGCTTCGCGATCCACAACACCACCGAGGGACTGGCGATCGTCGCGCCGCTGCGCGGCGAGGAGGCCGCCGCCGGCGGTGGTGGCGCCGGCTTGGCGCGCCTCGCCAGCCTCGGCCTGATCGCCGGCGCCCCGGCGGTATTGGGAGCCTGGATCGGCGCCGCCGCCTTCGATCCCAGCCTGGCGGCGTTGCTGTTCGGGGTCGGAGTCGGCGCGATCGTCAGGGTGATCGTCCAGATCGCGCCGGCGATGCGCGACGGCGATGGGCGGCTGCTCAACCCGGCGACGGTCGCGGGCGCCCTCGCCGGGGTCGCCGCCCTCTACCTGACCGGCCTGCTGGTGGCCGTCTGATGGCGCCGCGCGAGCCGGCGCGCCCCAAGCGCGCGCCCAGCACCGAGGCGATCGAGGACTACGCGAAGGCGATCTACGCGATCTCCCGCGAGCGCGACGGCCTGGTGCTGAACGGAGAGGTAGCGGAGCGGCTTGGGGTCACCCCGGCGACCGCGACCTCGATGCTGAAGCGGCTGGCCGATCTCGGCCTGGTCGAGTACATGCCCTACAAGGGCGTCAGCCTGACCCCGACCGGGGAGCGGGTTGCACTGGAGGTGATCCGCCACCATCGGCTGATCGAGGCCTACCTCTCCGAGGCGTTGGGGATGCCCGACGACCGCGTGCACGAGGAGGCCGAGGTGCTCGAGCACTACATCTCCGAGGAGCTCGAGCTGTTGATCGCCGCCAAGCTGGGAGAGCCGAGCCACGACCCGCACGGAACGCCGATCCCGGGGCCCGACCTGCGGCCTCCGGTGGACTAGCGAGGTGAGCTGCGGCTGATGCAGAGACGAGCGGAAATACGGGTCGGGTCGAGCTTGCGGGCGACGCCGGCGGCGGTCTGGGAGCGGGCGACGAGCGCCGAGGGGATCAACGCCGAGCTGGGGCCGT
Organism: uncultured Actinomycetes bacterium; assembly: GCA_963699125.1. Classification (GTDB taxonomy): domain Bacteria; phylum Actinomycetota; class Thermoleophilia; order Solirubrobacterales; family 70-9; genus VAYN01. Next base: position 1,001,262 of record OY969417.1, on the reverse strand, counting down.
TGCTGCGGATGACGGTGCCGCGGGGGGTGGAGAGCCTCGACCTGCAGGCGCTCGAGCCGGGGCCGCTGGGGCGCAGCTGGATCCTGCTCTTCGGTCTGGTCCCGGTCGACTACGACGACATCGGCCTCGAGCGGATCGAACCGGGGCAAGGCTTCCTCGAGCGCTCGACGATGCTCTCGCAGCGGCTCTGGGAGCACGAACGGACGATCGAGCCCAGCGTCGAGGGCGCGACGATCGTCGACCGGATCGCCTGGGAATTGCGCCTGCCGCTGCCCGGGCGGCTACTGCGGCCGCTCTTCGCGGCCATCTTCCGCCACCGCCACCGGCAGCTCCAGCGCCACTTCGGAGGCGCCCCGCTACCTCGGTAGGCTTGCGTTCGTGCCCCTGGCTGACGACTTCCAACGGATGCTCGACGCGCTCCCGCCCGACTGGACCGACCTCGAGGTCGACCTGCGGATCGACGACGAGAGTCGCTACGTCGACACCGCGGTGGCGCTGAGCCAGGTCAACGCGCAGCCCTACTCGCGGGCCGACTGGCACTGGCGACTGCTGGTCGCCCACAGTTTCGGGCACGCGGCCGCGGCGGAGACCGTCAAGGGCGTGCTGGAGAAACTCGACGGCGAAGGCGTGAGCGGTGAGATGGCGGTGCGCGAGGTGCGCGAGGGACGCTCCGAGGTTGTGCAGATGTGGGGCAGGCCCGAGAGCGTCCGCGAGGAGTTCCGCCAGCGGCGCTCGATCTAGTGGCGCGGATCGTCGCGGTCTCCGCCGACCTGATGCTTGGCAGCAAGGTCGAGGCGACCCTGACCGCCGCCGGCCACGAGGTGACGCTGTCGCCGTCGCTGCAGGAGGCGCCGCTCGCCGGGGCGGAGCTGCTGGTCGCCGACCTCGACGCCGAGGATCCCGCGGCCCTGGTCGGCCTGGGCGCCCCGGTGCTCGGCTACTACTCGCACGTCAACGCCGAGACCCGCGCCGCGGCCGAGGCGGCGGGGGTCGACCTGGTCGTGCCGCGCTCGCGGATGGCGCGGGAGCTGCCGGCGCTGGCCGAACGGTTGCTTGATGGGAGGGACTGATACCCCTCTGACGGAGGCCCTGCGGCTGAGTCTCCGTCAGAGGGGTATCAGTCCCTCCTCTCAGGGCAGGTCGAAGGCCGCGTCGACGTCGACGCGATGCTGCAGAAGGCCGTGTTCGAGGTCCCAGGCCGCCCAGGCACGCAGGACCCGTGGATCGAACGGCATCGGGTGGAGGTCGGGCAGCAGCACCCGCAGCTGCGCCGCCTGTTCAGCGCGATCGAGGGCTGGGTCGGCGGCGAGCAGGTCGTCCATCGCCCTGCCGGGGTCGCGCTCGGTGAAGGCGTAGCCGCGGCGGGTCGCGTCCACCACCGCGTCCACCAGCTCGGGTTCGCGCGCGAGGGTGCGGCGCGAGGTGGTGAGGATCAGCTCGGGGTAGGGCGGGGCGCCGTATTCGTCGACCTTGAAGGTGCGGACCGGGACACCCTGGCGGCGCAGCGCCACCCCCTCGGCGTTCCAGAAGCCGGTCGCCGCGTCGACCTTGGCGGCGGCGAGCGAGGCCACCGCGTTGAAGCCGATCGTCACCTCGTCGACCTCGGCCGGGTCGCCGCCGTCGGCGCTCACCTCGGAATCGACCACGGCTTCGTCGGAGGGTAGGCCGGTAACGCCGACCGTGCGGCCCTCGAGATCACGGGGGGAGCGCACCGAGCCGTCGGCGCGGGCGATCACCGCGGCCAGCGGGCGCTGGACGATCGGCATCACCCCGACCAGGTCGAGGTCCCGCTCGCGGGCGATCCCGAGGTCGTGGATGTCGAGGATCGCGAAGTCGGTGCGGCCGGCGGCGAGCAGCTTCGGCGCGTCGGTCGATTCGCCCGGCTGCCGGATCTGGAGATCGACGCCGGCGTCGCGGTAGAAGCCCTCGCCTCGGGCGGCGTAGATCCCGGAATGGACCGCATTCGGGGTGAAATCGAGCACGAGCGTCGCGCCTCTCGGCACGCCCGGTTCAGCACCGCCCTCGCCGCAGCCGGCGAGGCCGGCAAGCAGGAGGACGGTCGCCAGCAGCGCGACAGCTCCTCTCATCTGGCCGAGGAACCTAATCCATTGAGCAAATATGAGTAGACTGCCGCCGCTTAGCTGATTTCGGGATCGAGGAGGAGATAGTGCAGGAACGAGGTCTAGCCGCATATCTTGCTGAGTTGATCGGCACGCTTTTGCTGGTCTTCTTCATCACCAGCGTCGTCGTGCTGTTCGTATCGACGGGGACCCAAGCCCAGTTCGGCTCCGACTTCGCGGTGATCGGGCTCGTCCACGCCTTCCTGCTGTTCGGCCTGATCGTCATGTTCGGGGTCGTCAGCGGCGGTCACTTCAACCCGGCGGTGACCCTTGCCGCCGCGGCGCTGAGACGGATCGCACCGCTCGACGCGGTGATCTACATGCTTGCCCAGCTCTCCGGCGGCGTGCTCGGGGCGCTGCTCTGCAAGGGCCTGTTGCTCGACGAGGGCCGGGCGACGCACTACGGCGCCGCCCAGGTCAGCGGCCTGCTCAGCGGCAACTTCGCCGGCTCGATCGTCGAGGCCGTCGGCACCTTCTGCCTCGTCCTCGTGATCCTTGCCGCGGTCTACTCGAAAAAGAGTCTCAAGGACTGGGCGCCGCTCGCGATCGGCACCACCCTCGGCTTCATCGTCATGGTCGGCGGCCCGCTGACCGGCGGCTCTTTCAACCCGGCCCGTTGGTTCGGCCCCGCCCTCGTCGGCAACACCTTCGGCGGCGTCTGGCCCTACCTCGTCGGCCCGATCGTCGGCTCGCTGCTCGCGGCCGCCGTCTTCAAGTTCGTCCTCGAGCCGGGCGGCGCTGCCCCGACGGAACCTCCGGAGAAAGTCAGGCCGCCCGCCCCGAAAGCCGCGACCCCGGCCAAATCGGAGTCGGCCGGCTAGCCACCCTTCAGTGAACCGCCGGGCCTGCCCGGCCCGGCGGTTGCAGTAGCTTGGGCAGCGTGCGCCGAGTCACCTTCTCCCGCAACTACACTCTCTCCCTCTCTCGCACCTGCCAGTGCTACTGCAAGTACTGCGCCTTCGCGACGCACCAGGCGCATATCCACCCTCCTGAGAAGGTCGAACACCTTCTCGACGAGGCGCTCAAACGCAACACCAAGGAGCTCCTCGTCCTCACCGGCGAGCGCCCCGAGATCAACCCGCTCGTCGCCAAACAGCTAACCGAGTGGGGCCACGAAGACTTCACCTCCTATGTGGTCTGGGCTTGCGAACGGGCGCTGGAGCGCGGGATGCTCCCGCACACCAACATCGGCGTGCTCGGTCACGCCGACCTGGCCCGCCTGCGAGAGGTCACCGCTTCCCAGGGCCTGATGCTGGAGTCCGTCTCCGAGCGGCTGATGGACACCGTCCACGCTGGCTCTCCAACCAAGCATCCTGCGAAGCGCCTCGCAACCATTGGAGCTGCGGGGGAGCTGAAGATCCCCTTCACCAGCGGCATCCTGGTCGGCATCGGGGAGACCGAGCAGGAGCGCATCGAATCTCTCGAAGCTCTCGCAGTCCTCCACGAGCGCTACGGCCACCTACAAGAGGTCATCCTCCAGAACTTCGTTCCCCACCCTCGCTACTACGGCGCCGAAGTCGCCGACATAGCGGACGAGGCAGCCCGCGCGCGGTGGAGGGGCGACGGGGGACCCTCCGGCGGAGACCGTCCGGCCGGCACGCCTTCAGGGTCCGAGATCGAGGCACTCCCAAAGTCTCCGTCGGAGGGTCCCCCGTCGCCCTCGCCGGACGACGGGCTGCCGATGCCGGAGTGGGCAAGCTCGGTCTCTATCGAGGACATCAAGCGCCTTATCCAGGAGTGCAAGCGCCTGATGCCCGATGTCGGCGTGCAGGTGCCGCCGAACCTGGCGGACTGGTGGCCGGAGCTGGTCGAAGCCGGGGCTACCGACCTCGGCGGCCTCTCTGCAAACGGCGACCACATCTCACCCGAGGAGCCGTTCCCCAGCCCGCACCAGGTGCGGAAGGAGCTGGCTCCCAGGGGGTATGCGCTGACCGAGCGGCTCTGCGTCTACCCGCAGTACATGGACCAGGAGTGGATGGAGCAGGGGGTCCTCGACGTGATCAAGCTGAAGTACTGGAGCTTCATTCCGCGCCGTGGGTCTGGGCGCAGGAGCGAAGAATCACTGGAGCCGGGTCTGGCAGAGGCTGCGATTGCGAAAGGGCGTGAGGGCCGGGAACTCACGGAGGACGAGTTGACGGCGCTGTTCTCGGAGATGCGGCCGGAGGTCGTGGAGGAGATGCGGGTCGCCGCCGACGAGCTGCGGGCTGAGCTGGCCGGGGAGCGGGTCACGTTCGTCGTCAACCGCAACATCAACTTCACCAACGTCTGCGTCGTCGGCTGCGCCTTCTGCGGGTTCGGCCAGGGCAGGCGCTCGCCCGACGCCTACGAAGTCTCCGAGCAGGACTTCGCGGCGCGGATCGCGGAGGCGGTCGAGTTCGGCGCCACGGAGCTATGCATGCAGGGCGGGATCCATCCCGACCTGACGCTGGAGGAGTACGGCAAGTGGCTGCGCCTGGCGAAGCGGGCGGCGCCGCAGTTGCACCTCCACGCCTACTCGCCGATGGAGGTCCACTACATGTGCGAGCGCTCCGGCAAGCCGCCCGGGGAGGTCTTCGAATACCTGCTCGAGTGCGGCCTCGGCTCGACCCCGGGGACCGCCGCCGAGGTCCTCGACGACGGCGTGCGGCAGCGGATCTCCCCCAACAAGCTCCCGGCCGAGCGCTGGGTCGAGATCGTCGAAGCCTCGCACCGGGCGGGTCTGCGCTCGACCTCGACGGTGATGTTCGGACACATCGAGGAGCCGCGCGAGCTGGCTCGCCACATGCGGGTGGTGCGGGCGCTGCAGGAGCGCACCGGCGGCATCACCGAGTTCGTCCCGCTCAGCTTCATCCCCTTCAACACGATGCTGGGCCGCACCCACGGGATCGAGGAGATCTCAATGGCAGACAACCTCCGGCACACCGCCGCCTTCCGCCTCGCGCTCGGCAGGACGATCCCGAATCTGCAGGCGAGCTGGGTGAAGATGGGGCTCGAAGGAGCGACCGAGGCGCTGCGCTGGGGCGTCAACGACCTCGGCGGCACCCTGATGGAGGAGAACATCTCGCGCATGGCCGGGTCCCAGCACGGCGTCAGGCTGGAGCCCGAGCAACTGATCGAGGCCGCCCGCGCCGCCGGCCGCGAACCGGCCCAACGCACCACCCTCTACGAGATCGTCGAGACCTACTGAGGCCGACGGGCCGCAAAGCGGACTATTTGTCCGCTTTGCGGCCCGTCGGCCACTATGTGGGGGTGCGGGCGATGGTCTTGGAACGGCAGCGCGAGCCACTGCGGGCGGCGGAGCTGCCGGACCCGAGTCCGGCTGCCGGCCAGGTCCTGATCGCGGTCCACGCCTGTGGGGTCTGTCGCACCGACCTCCACATCGTCGACGGCGACCTGACCGAGCCGAAGCTGCCGTTGGTCCCGGGGCACCAGATCGTCGGCACCGTGGTCGGGGCGGGGGAGGGGGCGGAACGGTTCGCGCTCGGCGACCGGGTCGGGGTGCCCTGGCTCGGCTGGACCTGCGGCGAGTGCCGCTACTGCCTCGGCGGCCGCGAGAACCTCTGCGACCGCGCCCGCTTCACCGGCTACGACGTCGACGGCGGCTACGCCGAGCTGGCGGTCGCCGACCAGCGCTTCTGCTTCCCGATCCCGGCGGGATACCCGGATGATCAGGCGGCGCCGCTGCTCTGCGCCGGGCTGATCGGCTACCGGGCGCTGCGGCTGGTCGGCGACGCCGAGCGGATCGGCTTCTACGGCTTCGGAGCCTCCGCCCACATCCTCTGCCAGGTCGCCGTCCACCAGGGCCGGCGCGTCTTCGCCTTCACCCGCGAGGGCGACAAGGAGACGCAGGCGTTCGCGCGCGAGCTCGGCGCCGAGTGGGCGGGCTCCTCGGAGGAGTCGCCGCCCGAAGAGCTCGACGGCGCGATCGTTTTCGCCCCGGTCGGCGCGCTGATGCCAGCGGCCCTGCGCGCCACCGCCAAGGGGGCGCGGGTGATCAGCGCCGGCATCCACATGAGCGACATCCCGGCCTTCCCCTACGAGATTCTCTGGGAGGAGCGGACGCTCGGCTCGGTCGCCAACCTGACCCGCCGGGACGGCGATGAGTTCATGGCGATCGCCCCTCAGGTGCCGGTCCGCACCGAGGTCGAGACCTTTCCGCTCGAGCACGCCAATGACGCCCTCGCCGCGATCCGCTCTGGCCGTCTCCGCGGCGCCGCGGTGCTCCAGGTCGACGAGAGCCGATCCCAATAGGGGTTCCGCTTAACTTTTTCGAGCAGCGCCTACGGCTGTCCGAGGGCCGCAGTTGCGAAAAAGTACAAGACGCTTCACCCCTACTGGGATCGGCTCTCAGCGGAACAGATCGTTGCCGGACCAGCTCTCAGCGGAAGAGGTCTTCTGCGGGAGGGCGGCGAAGGACAGTGGCGCCGGGGCCGTCGTCGTCGGTTACGTGTCTGGAGAGGCCGCGGACGATGGCGACGGGGACGCGGCTGGTCTTGTTGCGGACGAGGTCGGCGGCGCAGGCGGCCTCGTCCGCGATTGCGATCTGGGTTGCCTCCAGCGGACGGCCGGCGGCGTCCTCGCGGCCGCGCCAGTCGTCGAGCGGGGTGAGGCCGGCGCAGCCGACCGCGACCTCTACCTGGCCCAGACGCCAGGCTCGGCCGAAGCTGTCGGAGATGACGACGCCCACCGTCGTCCCGGTCGCCGTGGCAATCTCAGCGCGGATGCGACGGGCCGAGGCATCCGGATCCTCGGGCAGCAGGCAGACCGTGTCGGGCTCCGGCAGGTTGGAGGAGTCGATGCCGGCGTTGGCGCAGACGAAGCCGTGCTTGGTCTCGACGATCAGCACTCCGCGCTCGGCCCGCAGCACCTCGCTGCTCTCCTCCAGGATCAGCTCGACCAGCGCCGGCTCCTTGCCGAGGACCGCGGCCAGCTTGCGGGCCTCGGCCCCGGGCAGCACCGAGGAGAGGCGGCGGATCCGGCCCTCGGCCTTGGAGACGACCTTCTGCGCGACGACGACCACGTCGCCGTCCTCCAGCGCCGCCCGCGCGGCGACCTCCTCGCCGACGCGCATGTCCGCGGCGAACTCCGGCAACCCGGCGACCGGCAGGACCAGCAACCCATCCCCACTCATCGCGTGGTTCCTTTGTTACACGGCTGGTGCCAAAGGAACCACGCTCGGGGGAGGCGCCCTTTCATATCCCCAGCGCCTTCGCGGTGCGCTTGGCCCGGCCCGGGCGCGCCTCGATCTCGCGGGTGAGGGCGACGACGTCGGCGGGGGTGTCGAGGTCGAGGCCCAGCGAGCGCAGCTCCTCGACCTCGAATGCAATGCCGGCATCGCGGGCGGCGACGACGTGGCGGGCGCAGCTGCCCTCGCCGAAGGCGGGGACGATCGCGCTCGGCGGGCTCAGCGCCAGCGCGTTGGTCCCGGTCCCGTGGCGGTCGGGGACGATGCCCACGTAGCGCTCGGGGAGGCCAGTCAGCAGCCGGTCCAGCTCGCGCGGGTCAAGCAGCGGGCAATCGCCGGGCAGCAGGACCACGCAGGTCGCCCCCTCGGCTTCGGCTCGGGCGATGCCCGCCAGCGCCGCCTCGACGTGACCGGCGTCGGCGGGATCGGGAACAACCTCGGCTCCCACTCCGGCGGCGAGCTCCTGCGCGATCGGGTCGCCGCTGACGACGATCGTGCGCTCGATCGACCGCGCTTCGCCGATCGCCTCCAGGACGTCGGCGACCATCGCCGCGGCCAGTGCCCGCCGCCGCTCGCCCTTGAGGCCGGTGGCGAGGCGCTGCTTGGCCGCGTCGAAGCGCTTGACGGGGAGGACCGCGGTTGCCTTCAACTCGAGGCGAGGGTACTCGCGTAGTCGATGACGATGCGGGCTAGTCGGGCGCGGCCGCTTGCGCCCTCCATCAGGGTCGCGGTCGCGAGGGTCGGGACCTCGGTGGGCGGCGGGTCCGGGTCGCCCTCGTCGACGACCATGCCGTCGATCAGTCCGGCGTAGAGCGAGGCGACGCCGGCAGCCGTGGTGGGACGGCCGAGCGCCTGCATGAAGCGGTCGGTCGGACCCTTCACCACCTTGCCGGCGACGTAGGGGCTGACGGCTACCACCGGCGCCGGCGATGCCGCGATCGCCTCGCGCATCCCCGGCAGGGCGAGGATCGGTCCGATGCTGATCACCGGGTTGGAGGGGCCGATCACGATCGCCTCCGCTGCGCGCAGCGCGTCCAGAACCTCGCGGCTCGGCTCGGCGCTCTCGATCCCCTCCAGCTCGACGCCGAGCACGTCGGGCTCGCCGCGATCGACGATCAAGTACTCCTGCAGGCCGCGCCGCCCGGCCGCGGTCAGGACCTTGGTGCGGACCGGCGAGTCCGACATCGGCAGCACCCTCGCCTCGACCCCGAGGGCGCGGGCGATCTGGGCCTGGGCGTCGGTCGGCCGCCCACCCTCCTCGATGAACTGGCGCCGGTAGAGGCAGGCGGCGAGGTCGCGGTCGGAGAGGCCGAACCAGGAGGGGGCGCCGAGCCGTTGCAGCCGCTCGAAGACGGTGAAGGTGTCGTCGCGGATGCCCCAGCTGCGCTCCTCGTCGATCTCGCCGCTGAGCCAGTAGGTGACGAGGTCGGGGTCGGGGGAGACGTGGACCCCGAGCGCCTCGACGTCGTCGCCCGTGTTGGCGATCACGCTGAGTTCGCCGCCGATCTCCTCCTGCATCCCGGCACCGAGCTTGGCGCCTCCGGTGCCGCCGGCGAGGAGCGCGACTCGCACGGCGCGCCCTATCCCCAGTGGTCGCCGTCGGGCAAACCGGTGAGGCGGATGCCGGCGTGGGCCTTGTAGCGGCTGTTGACCGAGATCAGCATCGGCGTCAGCTGCTCGACGATGCGCGCCATCTCCAGCGGCCCGGCGTTGACCGCGCGCAGGCCGTCGATCAGCTCGATCAGCCGCGCCACCCGCGCCTTGTCGGCCTTGCGGTCGCCGCAGACGAGCACGTCCTCGCCCAGCTCGGCGCCGCTGTCGGCGAGCGTCGGGGCGCCGACAGTGTGCAGGGCGGCGACCACGGTCACTCCCTCGGGCACCATCTCCTGCGCCTGCTGCGCGGCGGAGCCCTGCCAGACACCGAGCGAGCGGGTCGCCTTGCCGCTGACCGCGGCGGCGAGCGGCACCGTGCAGTCGACCAGGATCTGCCCCGGCCGCAGCGCCTCGCGCAGGTTGTTGAGGTTCTCCGACTGGGCGCGGAAGGGGACGGTGAGAAAGACGATCTCCCCCCGCCTTGCCGCCTCCTCGTTCTGCAGGCCGCTGACGTCGGCGCCCGGGACCGCCTCGCGCACCTTGGCGGCAGCCTGCTCGGCCCGCTCGGCCGAGCGCGAGCCCAGCACCACCGCCGCCCCGGCCTGCGCCCAGCGCACGGCCAGCCCAGCGCCAAGGGCGCCGGTTCCGCCGACGATCGGTATCGGTTCGGTCGGTGGCACGGCGCGCCAGTCTATGCTGCCGGGCTCATGAGGCTGGAGGGACGCAAAGCACTGGTCACCGGTGGCGCCAGCGGCATCGGCGCCGCGATCGCCGCCCGCCTCGCCGCCGAGGGGGCCGAGGTATGGGTTGGCGACATCGACGTCGAGGGCGCCGAGAAGGTCGCGGGCGAGATCGCCGGCCACGCGCTTGAGCTCGACGTAACGAACCTGGATTCGGCCCGCGCCGCCGTCGACGCGGGGGGAGGGGCACTCGACATCCTCGTCAACAACGCCGGCACCGACGAGTTCGGTTTCTTCACCTACACCACGCCCGAGCAGTGGCAGCGGCTTCTTGCGATCAACCTGGTCGGTGTCTTCAACTGCACCCACGCGGCCCTGCCGGGGATGCAGCAGGCGGGGTACGGCCGCATCGTCAGCATCTCCTCCGAGGCCGGCCGGGTCGGCTCCAAGGGCTCCGCCGTCTACTCGGCTACCAAGGGTGGCGTCGTCGCCTTCATGAAGGCGATCGCCCGCGAGAACGCGCGCTACGGCGTCACCGCCAACTCGATCGCCCCCGGCCCGATCGAGACGCCGCTGCTGATGGGCGCCAAGGAGTTCGGCGAGATCGGCGAGAAGGTGATCGAGACGATGAAGGGCGCGACCCAGCTGGGACGTCTCGGCCAGCCCGAGGAGGTCGCCGCAGCCGTCGCCTTCCTCGCCTCCGACGACGCCACCTACGTGACCGGCGAGACCCTCGGCGTCAGCGGCGGCCTGGGCATGGTCTAGCCCCCGAGGGGGCGAACTCCGCTGACTGTGGACTTGACCACACGATGGCGGGGACAAAGCCACAGTCGGTGGAGGGGGTGTGGGAGTTGGTGAGGCGGCAGCACGGTGTCGTCGCGCGGCGGCAGCTTCTGGAGTTGGGGCTCAGCCCGCGGGCGATAGAGCATCGGCTGGCGCGGGGGCGGCTGCACCTCTTGGCGCGGGGGGTTTACGCCGTTGGCCGTCCCGGAGTCGGAAGGGAGGGCAGGAGGATGGCGGCGATTCTGGCCTGTGGGCCGGGATCGGTGCTCAGCCATCGAAGCGCCGCAGCGCTTTGGGGGATCGGGCAAGAGCGGAGGGGGCGGATCGACGTGTCCGTCCCGTTCGCCTCCTTCAACCACCCGCCTGACATTCGCGTCCATCGCCGCTATGGCTTGCGTCCCGACGACCTCACCGTCGAGAGCGAGATTCCGGTCACCGCTCCTATCCGAACTCTTCTCGACCTTGCGGCCGAAGTGGACGAGCCGGAGCTGGATCGAGCCGTCAATGAGGCTGACCGGCTCGACCTGGTCGATCCGGAGCGCCTGCGGGAAGCCATGGGCGCCTACCGCGGCGAACGCGGGGTCGCTCGTTTGCGTCGCCTGATCGACCGGCGCACGTTTCGGCTCACCGATTCCGAGCTGGAGCGCCTCTTCCTGCAGCTCGTGCGCCGGGCCAAGCTGCCGCTGCCGCTGACCGGCCGCTACGTCAGCGGCTTCAAGGTCGACTTCTTCTGGCCGGACCTCGGGCTCGTGGTCGAGACCGACGGGTTGCGCTACCACCGCACCCCAGCGCAGCAGGCACGTGACCGGGCTCGGGATCAGGCGCACCTGGCGGCCGGGCTGACGCCCCTACGCTTCACCCACGGGCAGGTGAAGTTCGAGCCCGAGCACGTGCGGGAGACGCTCGCGACGGTGGCGGCGCGGCGCGGCTCGTAAGCTGCCGCCATGGTCACCTTGCCCAGCGCCGTCCGCATCCGCGAGGTCGGGCCCCGCGATGGCTTTCAGAACGAGCCGGAGACGATCGCGACCCCAGACAAGGTGCGGCTGATCGACATGCTCTCGGCCACCGGGGTGGAGCGGATCGAGGTCACCTCCTTCGTCCGGCCCGACGTGATCCCGCAGCTCGCCGACGCCGCCGAGGTGCTGAGCGCGGTCGAGCGGCGCGACGGCGTCGCCTTCTCGGTCCTGATCCCGAACCGGCGCGGATTGGAGCGGGCGCTGGAGCTGCGCGACCGCTTCGACGAGATCAGCGTCTTCCTCTCCGCCTCGGAGACCCACAACCGGCGCAACGTCAACCGCACCGTCGAGGAGTCGCTCGAGGGGTTGGAGATGACCCTAGCCGCCGCCGGCGCGGCGGGGCTGCGGCGCGAGGGCGTGATCGCCACCTCGTTCGGCTGTCCCTACGAGGGGCACGTCCCGCCGCAGCGGGTCTTCGAGATCGCCGAGCGCCTGGCCGCCGCCGGCTGCGCCGAGGTCGGCTTTGGCGACACCACCGGGATGGCCAACCCACGCCAGGTCCGCGAGTTCTTCGCCGCCGCCCAGGAGCGGCTGCAGGGGGTCGAGCTGACCGCCCACTTCCACAACACCCGCGGCCAGGGACTGGCCAACCTGCTGGCGGCGCTGGAGCAGGGGGTCGACTCCTTCGAGTCGAGCTTCGGCGAGCTCGGCGGTTGCCCGGTGCCGCCGGGGTCAACGGGCAACGTTTCCACCGAGGACGTGGTCTCGATGCTGCGCGAGATGGGGGTCGAGACCGGGATCGACCTGCCCCGTCTGATCGAGGCCTCGCGGGCGGCGCAGGAGGTTCTGGGCCGTCCGCTGGGCTCGCACGTTCTCCGTGCGGGACCGGTTGACTGGCACGCCAGCCAGGACGACTAGGCTCCCCCGCGTGTCCGACTTCGCAAAGGCGCTCGAGGCCGCCCTCGCCGGCGGTCCGCAGCGCCACCACGAGAAGACCGAGGAGCAGGGCAAGCTGCCGGTCCGCGAGCGGGTCGAGCGCCTGATTGACCCCGGCTCGCTGGCCGAGGAGGGGCTGCTGGCGAACTGGCAGGAGGAGGGGCTGGGGGCCGACGGGGTCGTCACCGGCCTGGCCACGATCGAGGGACGCCGCGTCGCCCTGATGGCCAACGACCCGACCGTCAAGGCCGGCTCCTGGGGGCCGAAGACGGTGGAGAAGATCCTCCGCATCCAGGAGCGGGCGCTGAGCCTGCAGGTGCCGCTGGTCTACCTGGTCGACTCGGCCGGGGCGCGGATCACCGACCAGGTGCAGATGTTCCCCGGCCGCCGCGGCGCCGGGCGGATCTTCCACAACGAGGTGCGCCTCTCCGGCCAGGTGCCGCAGGTCTGCCTGCTGTTCGGGCCCAGCGCCGCCGGCGGCGCCTACATCCCGGCCTTCTGCGACGTTGTGATCATGCGCGAGGGCAACGCCTCGATGTACCTGGGGTCGCCGCGGATGGCGGAGATGGTGATCGGCGAGAAGGTGACGCTGGAGGAGATGGGCGGGGCGAAGATGCACACCGGTGTCTCCGGCTGCGGCCACTTCCTGGTCCGCAGCGACGAGGAGGCGATCGAGACGGCCCGCCGCTACCTCTCCTTCATGCCGGAGAACTGGCGCCAGGCTCCGCCGGACGCCGCCCCGGCCGCGCCCGCCTCCGCGGCGGCGATCGAGGAGATCGTCCCCGCCGACGAGAACCAGCCCTTCGACATGCGCGAGGTGCTCGACGTCCTGCTTGACGCCGACAGCCTCCTCGAGGTCCACAAGCGCTGGGCGAAAGAGCTGATCGTCGGCTACGGGCGGCTCGACGGGCGCGCGATCGGCGTCGTCGCCAACCAGCCGAAGCAGAAGGGCGGCGTGCTCTTCGTCGACTCCGCCGACAAGGCGGCGCGCTTCATCCAGACCTGCAACGCCTTCAACGTGCCGCTGCTCTTCCTCGCCGACGTGCCCGGCTTCATGATCGGCACCGCGGTAGAGCGCCAGGGGATCATCCGCCACGGGGCGAAGATGATCAGCGCCGTCTCCGAGGCGACGGTGCCGAAGCTCTCGGTGATCGTCCGCAAGGCCTACGGGGCGGGGCTCTACGCGATGGCCGGGCCGGCCTTCGAGCCCGACTGCTGCATCGCCCTGCCGAGCGCCTCGATCGCCGTGATGGGTCCCCAGGCGGCCGTCAACGCCGTCTTCTACAACCAGATCCAGGCGATCGAGGACGAGGCCGAGCGCGAGCGCTTCGTCGCCGCGAAGCGCGAGGAGTACGCCGAGGACATCGACATCCTCCACCTTGCCTCGGAGCTGGTCGTCGACGCCGTGATCGAGCCGACCACGCTGCGGGCGGAGCTGATCCGCCGCTTCGCGCACGCCGCGAGCAAGAACCGCTCCTTCGCCGAGCGGCGCAACCCGGTCACCCCCGCTTAGGAGCGCTCAACCTCCGCTCGCTACCTTTTCTGGGGTGACGAGGCGGGTAAAGACTCCGATCGCGGCGTGGCTCGGCTGCGCCGCTGCCCTGGTCCTGCTGGCGGTCGCCGCCTACAAGGTGGGCGCCGCCCAGCACCTCGACGGGACCCTGCTGGCGAGGCTGGTCGCCCACCAGGGTGGGACGGCGGAATCGCTGGCCGAAGCGGTGGCGCACCTCGGCGACCCGGTCGCGCTGCTGGCGATGCTGGCGGCGCTCTGCGCCGTCGCGCTCTGGCGCGGGCGCCCCCGCGACGCCCTCGCCGCCTTCGTTGTCGTCGCCGGCGCCAACCTGACCACGCAGGCGCTGAAAGCGCTGCTCGCCCACCCGCGGGTGCAGCCGGCCCTCGGCGGCGACCCGATCGACCCCAACGCCTTCCCCAGCGGCCACACCACCGCCGCGGCCTCGATCGCGGTCGCCGCGCTCTTCGTCGTCCCGGCCCGGCTGCGGCCGCTGACGGCGCTGCTCGGCGCCGGCCTGGTCGCCGCGGTCGGCGGCTCGGTCGTCCTGCTCGACTGGCACTTCCCCAGCGACGTCGCCGGCGGCGTCCTCGTCGCCGCCGGCTGGGGCTTCGCGGTGCTGGCGGCGCGGCGCTGGGCCGACCGCCCGCGCGCGGGTCAGCCGCCCTCGCTGGCGAGGCGCTCGGCCATCGCCGCGAAGTAGTCGAGCGCGGCCGGGTTGGCGAGCGAGTCGCGGCTGGCCGCCTGCTCCACCGGCGTGCCCATCAGGATCCGCTTCACCGGCACCTCCAGCGCCTTGCCGCTGAGGGTGCGCGGCACCTCGGCGATCTGGAAGACCTGGTCGGGGACGTGGCGGGGGGAGCAGCGCTCGCGGATGCGGCGGGCGATCTCCTTCGGCAGCTCGTCGTCGAGCTCGACCCCCTCGCGGAGGACGACGAAGAGCGGCATCCAGCCCTCGGTGCCGGGGCGGGGAACATCGACGACGAGGGCGTCGACGACATCGTCGACGCTGAGCACGGCGCGGTAGATCTCGCTGGTGCCCATGCGGACGCCGGAGCGGTTGATGGTCGAGTCGGAGCGGCCGTAGATGATCGCGGTGCCGCGCGAGGTGATCTCGATCCAGTCGCCGTGGCGCCAAACGCCCGGGTACTGCTCGAAGTAGCTGGCCCGGTAGCGGCTGCCGTCCTCGTCGCCCCAGAAGCGGACCGGCATCGAGGGCATCGGCTCGGTCACGACCAGCTCGCCAACCTCGTCGACGACCGCGTTGCCGTCCTCGTCCCAGGCCTCGACGGCAGCCCCGAGCGCCCGCCCCTGCAGCTCGCCGCGGTAGACCGGCAGCAGCGCGACGCCGCCGACGAAGGCGGTGCAGAGGTCGGTGCCGCCGCTGGTCGAGAACAGCCAGGTGTCGGCGCCGAGTTGCTCGTAGATCCAGTCGAAGCCCTCGGGGGAGAGCGGGGAGCCGGTCGAGCCGACGGCGCCGAGGCGGCTGAGGTCACGGCCGGCGCCGAGCTCTATCCCGGCCTTCATGCAGGCGGCGATGTATGAGGCGCTGGTGCCGAACATCGTCACCCCGGCGCGCTCCGCCAAGTCCCAGAGGACGCCCATGTCCGGGTGCCCGGGGTTGCCGTCGTAGAGGACGATCGCGGCCCGGGTCAGCAGCCCGGAGACGAGGAAGTTCCACATCATCCAGCCGGTCGTCGTGAACCAGAAGAGGCGGTCGCCGGGGTGGGCGTCGACGTGGAGGTGGAGCTTCTTCAGGTGCTCGAGCAAGATCCCGCCCTGGCCCTGGACGATCGCCTTCGGCAGCCCGGTGGTGCCGGAGGAGTAGAGGACCCAGAGCGGGTGGTCGAAGGGGACGCGCTCAAAGGTCAGCTCGGCGCCCTCGCCGCCGCCGAGCAGGTCGTCCCAGGTCGTGGCGTCGCGGAGGGTGGAGAGGTCGGGCTCGGGGTCGAGGTAGGGGAGGACGACGGTGCGCTGCAGGCTCGGCATCTGCTCCTGCAGGTGGGCGATCGTCTCGCGGCGGTCGAAGTCCTTGCCGCCGTAGCGGTAGCCGTCCACCGCGAAGAGGACCTTGGGCTCGATCTGGGCGAAGCGGTCGACGACGCTGGCAGGGCCGAAGTCGGGCGAGCAGCTGGACCAGGTCGCGCCGATCGAGGCGCTGGCGAGGAAGGCGACTATCGCCTCGGGGATGTTGGGCAGGTAGGCGACGACGCGGTCGCCGCGCTCGATCCCCAGGTTGAGCAGGGCGGCGGCGAGTGCCGCGACCTGGGAGCGCAGCTCGCCCCAGCTCAGCTCGTCCAGCTCGCGCAGCTCGGAGGCGTGGAGGATCGCCGTCTCGGCGTCGTCCACGCCGGCGAAGACGTGCTCGGCGTAGTTCAGGCTCGTCTCCGGGAACCAGCGCGCCCCCGGCATCTCCCGCGAGGCGAGGACGGTCGAGCGGTCGCCGTCGGCGAGGACCCCGAAGAAGTCCCAGACCGCCCCCCAGAAGCCGTCGAGGTCGTCGACCGACCAGCGCCAGAGGGCGTTGTAGCCGTCAAAGCGCAGCCCGCGCTCGGCCTCCAGCCAGCGCATGAACTCAGTCATGCGGGCGCGCTCGACCAGCTCGGCCGGGGGCTTCCAGAGCGGCTCGGGAGCGGTCTCGCTCACGCCGCGGCGGCGCTGGCCGCCGCCCGCTCCCGCGCCAGCTCATGCGGGTCGTGGGCGCAGAAGAGCGCCACCTCGTCGCCGTGGGAGGCGGACAGCTCGCGCAGGCGCGCGGCGTTCTCGACCCGGGCTCCGTTGTCGGCGGCGAGGACCCGCTGGAAGAAGCGCAGGCCGCCGGGGCAGTTCGGCGGCGTCGCGATCTCGCCGCGGTTGAAGTAGGCGTCGCCGCAGTGCAGGAGCCAGCGATCGCCGGCGTTGACCGCGACGCCGGTGTGTCCGCGCGAGTGGCCGGCCAGCGGGATCAGCGCGATCTCGGCATCGAGGTCGGGCAGGATCCGCACGCTCTCGAAGCCGAACCAGCGGTCACCGCCGGCCTCGGAGGCGTGCTCGACCCAGCGCGGGCCGTGCTTCCAGTGGCTGGCGACGTAGCGGCTGCGCTCGCGCAGGGGTGGGTGCAGGGCCACGGCCAGCTCCGCCGCGAGGACGTGCACCTCGGCGTCGGGGAAGTCGGGCAGCCCGCCGGCGTGATCGACGTCGAGGTGGGTGGCGACGATGTGACGCACGTCGGCGGCGGCGAAGCCGAGCCCCTCGACCTGGGTCACCGCCGCCTCGGCGACCTTTGGCCGCGGCCGCAGCACCGCCCGGAAGGGCTGGCCGAGCTGGGCCGGGTTGCGGGCGTCGTCGGTGCCGAAGCCGGTGTCGACCAGGACCAGCCCGTCGGAGGTCTCGATCAGCAGGCAGTGGCAGACGACGTTGGCGGTCGAGAGTAGCCCGCCCTCGCCGCCAACCAGGCGCCCCCCATGTGGGCACAGCGACCCGCAGCTGAGGTGATGGATCCGCATAAACCCGGCCGCAGTCTAGCCCGGTCCATCGTTGA
Source organism: uncultured Actinomycetes bacterium (assembly GCA_963699125.1). Lineage (GTDB taxonomy): Bacteria > Actinomycetota > Thermoleophilia > Solirubrobacterales > 70-9 > VAYN01. Next base: position 984,000 of record OY969417.1, on the reverse strand, counting down.
CACGGGGCGCCGGTCTATCGTTGGCACGGTGCCGGAGTGGCGGAATTGGCATACGCGATCGACTCAAAATCGATTGCCCTTGCGGGCTTGTGGGTTCGAATCCCACCTCCGGCATCCCCGCGCACGGCGACGCTGAGGCTGGCCATCGCTCGCGCGTCTGCAGTTGTACGTCCTATAGATGTACTGGAGCAGACTCGTCGCACTCGCGACGAGTCAGGCCGGCAGCGGCGGCGTGTCGCTCGGGGTGGCGCCGGCGCCGTAGTCCTCGCCGGAGCCGATCGGGCGCTCCTCCTCGACGTGCCACTCCTGGCTGAAGCCGTAGAAGGCGGCAGCGATGAGGACGAGCTGAAGCAGGCCGAGGATCACGACCAGGAGGCCGATCAGCGAAGAGGGCAGGAGGGCGGCGTCGAAGCCGGCCTTGTCGCGGGCGAACCAGCTGTCGGCGCCGACCGCGCAGAAGATCGCCAGGATCATCGAGAGCGCCGCGGCGACCGGGAGGATGCCGCGGCTCCAGCGGGCGACGAGGAGGGCGAAGAAGGCATAGAGGATCGCGTAGATGGCGCAGACCGCGCCCATGCCGCCGCCGCCCTTCAGCAGCGACCAGCCGCCGATCGTGATCAGCGCCGCCAGGCCGGCCGTGGCCAGCAGCAACAGGACGATCACAAACTTGGTCGTGATCGACCCGGGTTTCTCCCGATTTGGCCGCCACAGTTCGTAGCCCGGCCTCACCTCTCCAACCGTCACGCTGTCGATCATAGAATCTATGAGCGACGATGCGGCATTGGTCGCGCGTTAAGAGGTTGAGGTTCTGAGCCCCGCACGGGGCGCCACGCGGGCGTGGCGGAATTGGCAGACGCGTCAGGTTTAGGTCCTGGTGGGCTTCGGCCCGTGGGGGTTCAAGTCCCTCCGCCCGCATCGCCGCCGGATCCGCGCCGATCCGAAACTTGCCGCTGACAGCGTGCTCGTAGGGCCGTTTGAGAGTAAGCGGATGACCTTACTCTTGACAGATGCTCTCCGACGATCGGCTCGCACGGCGTGCGGCGAAGGGGGATCGGCGCGCCTTCGCGGCGATCTACAAGCGCTACCACCAGCCGCTCTACCGTTTCTGCCTGGCGATCGTCGGCGATCCGCAGGACGCCCAGGACGCACTCCAGAACACGATGGTCAAGGTGCTGCGGGGTCTGCCGGGGGAGGAGCGGCGGATCCAGCTGAAGCCGTGGCTCTACCGGATCGCCCACAACGAGTCGGTCGAGCTGTTGCGGAGGCGGCGGCCGACGGAGCCGATCGACCCCGAGCTCATCGGCCATGGGGTGAGCCCGGCCGAGGAGGCGGCGTCGCGGGAGCGGCTGCGCACCCTGATCTCCGACCTCGAGAAGCTGCCCGAGCGCCAGCGGGCTGCCCTGGTGATGCGCGAGCTCGCCGGTCTCGGGTTCGACGAGATCGGCCCCGCGCTGGGGACCTCGCCGGCCACCGCCCGGCAGACGCTCTACGAGGCGCGGCTGAGCCTGCGGCAGATGGAGGAGGGGCGTGAGATGGACTGCGCGACCGTGACCCGGGCGCTCTCCGACGCCGACGGCCGGGTTACCCGGCGGCGCGACATCCGCGCCCACCTGCGCGGCTGCGCCGATTGCCGGCGCTTCCGCGAGGAACTCGAGGCCCGGCGAGGCGATTTCGCGGTCCTGGCGCCGCTGCCGGCGGTCGCCTCCGCCGGGTTGCTCCAGGCCCTGCTCGGCAGTCACGCCGGAACCGCGGGCGGCGGGGCGGCCGGGGCGTTGGGGGCGGGCGCAGGTGCAGGCAAGGCTGTCGGGACGTCGATCGCCGTCAAGTCGGTGGCCACGGTCGCCGTCGTCGCCACGGTCGGCTTCTCGGCCAGCCGCGGCGATCTCCCCGTGGTTGACCTTGGGGGTAAGGGGGGCTCCACCTCCGCGCCGGCCGTGCTCCCGGCACCTGGCGCGTCGGGGCCGGCGCCGGCGGCGGATCGGCCGGCGATGGCTGCGGTCGAGGAGACTCGGGCGCGGCAGAGGGGGGACCGGCGCGACGGTTCCAGCTCGCTTGCCGAGACCGGTGTATCCGGCCCCGGACCGTCCGGGTCCGGCGGATCTGCGGAAGCGGGAACGACGCCTCCGACGGTACCCCCAGGCGCGTCCCGGCGAGCGCGGCACGGATCGGGCAAGGCGCTCCCGGCCGCCGCCGCTCACGGCCAGCAGACGGCCGCGGCGCACAAAGGCGGCAGGGGAGCGAAGGGGGGAGGCGGCCATTCCGCTCATCCGTCTCCACCGACGCATCCGGATCACCCGACGGCGCCGGGCTCCAAGCAGCAGCACACTCCGCCCTCCGGCGGTCGGGGATCGAGCCAGCCGCATCAACCGTCACCGGGAGACCTCGGTCCGGAGCCGGCCAAGTCGAGTCTCACGCCTCCGGCCCACTAGGCGGAGAAGCCCTGAGGATTTTCTTCCCGGTTTGGCCTGACGAAAGGGTGGCTGCGGCGTTTCAGCCGCACGGAAGGGATTTGGAGCCCGCCACGGGCACCCAGGAACCGAAGGAGGCAGCGATGAAGCTTCACCTGAAGATCGCCTTGGTGGTTGGTGCCCTCGCGCTCGCGACGGCACCCGCGATCGCTCTCGCCAATCAGCCCTCGACGCCCGGGCAGGGCAACGGCAACGGGCCGAACTACAACCCCGGCCATGAAAATCCCGGCCCGGGACCCGGGGCGGGGCTGCCGGAGAAGGCCAAAGCCTACGGCGTCTACTGCCAGAACCAGAGCAAGAAACACGTCGCCGGTGAGAAAGGCACCCCGTTCAGCCAGTGCGTGACGGCGATGGCGAAGGCAGCCCACAACGACGGACTCAGCCCCGGACAAGCCTGCAAGGGGATGAGCAAGAAACACGTGAAAGGCGAGAAAGGCACCCCGTTCTCGCGCTGCGTCAAAGCCGCGGCCAAGCTGCGAAAAACTCAGCAGGACTAGCTCTCTCCCACCGCCCCCGCCGCCGTGCACGGCGGCGGGGGCATCTCCACTGGCGATCGTTTTCCCCCGGCACTTCCCCCGGGAGCCTCAGCTGATATGGCCGTCCGTTTGTCAAGTCCCCAACCACCAAAGGCCCGCTGAAGCGGGCCTTTTTCTTGGTCCAGGAGGCGACGGTCGACCTGGTGCGCGACGCGCGGTCAGGCTGATATGCGCGGGTTGGCTACCGCAGGACCGGGTTTCGTCTCAGCGCCCGCTGTCTAGGATCGAGCGTCGCCGCGAAGCGGCTGCTCATAGCTGAATCGCGGATGCGCTGGCGCGAAGGGCCGAGCCCGCCGCCTCCTGGGCCAAGCGATGCTTGGTGGCCTCAGTCGGCTGTCGCTACCGCCCAGCAGAAGCCGCTCAGCTCACGCGCCACCGCGACCGCGCAGAGGGTGCGGCGCTTGCCGCGCTCTGAGTCAAGCCGGACCCAGCTGCGGTGCAGGCGCTGCTGGGCTTTCCATGAGATCGCGCAGACGGACTGGGGTTGGCCCTCCTGGCGGCGGCGCAGATCCCTGCCTTTGCGCGGTGCCCGGCGATAGTGCCAGGCCGCCTCGACCAAGAGGCGACGGGCGTGGCGGGAGCCCGACTTGGTGATCGCGCCCTGCCTGCGCTTCTCGCCGCTTGAGCTCTCAGAGGGCACCAGGCCGAGGTAGCTCATCAGCTGGGCGGGGCGCTGGAAGCGCTCGAAGTCGCCGACCTCCGCGCAGAGACCCAGCGCCGAGAGGGTGTCGATGCCACGCAGGCAGCGCAGGTGGGCGACGCTCTGCTCCCAGGGGGAGCCCTCGATGAGGGCGCTCATCTGGGCCTCGAGGCTCTCGCGTCGCACCAGCAGGGCGTCGATCGCCCCGATCCCGTCGAGCAGGACCGCCTGGGCGACTGGCTCGGGCAGCTGCACCCTGCCCAGCCAGTCGAGATGGCGCTGGGTCCAGTTGTTGCCCTCAAAGCGCAGGTCGTGGCGCAGCAAGAGCTTGGCGACGCGGTGGCGGGCCCGCATCAGGTCGCCGCGGACGTCCTCTCTGGCGCGGACCAGGTCGCGCATCGCCTCCTCGGCCGGCGTCGGCACCCGCACCGGGTGCAGGCCGCCGATCATCAGCAGGCGCACCAATCGCTCGGCATCTCGGCGGTCGGTCTTGACCCTGTCCTGGGCAGGGCGCTCGATCTTGCCCGGCGCGGCGACGGTGCAGTCGATCCCTTTCGCCGCCAATGCCCGCGCCAGCCCGAACCCGGTTGGGCCGGCCTCATAGGCAACCCGGACCGGCCCTGGCAGAGCAGCGCAGAACTCGGCCACCTGCTCGGTCTCCCCGCCCATCCGTCGCACCGCCAACTCCCCTGACTGCGAGTCGGCGATCGCCGCGAGGACCTTCGCCGCGTGAACATCGAGACCCACCCACGTCCTAACCTGCGCCATGTCGGCACCCCCATGATTGCGGTCCTCGCCGAGGCCGTTCCTCGGCGACAAACCCGCGCATCTCATGCGCGGGTGCCGACCTTTACGCGGGGCTCGGATTGAGCCGGCGCTCAGGTGGGCCGGCCATAGGGTCTAGGGTCTGGCACATCATCTGAGCTCCCGGGGGAGTGAGTTAACGGCTATGCGCACGGTCTCCAAAACCGTGAATCCGGGTTCGAATCCCGGCTCCCCCGCTACCCCGATGCGCCCGTCGGCGAGAGGCGCTCGTGGACGAAGCGGACCACCGTCGCCCCCTCGCCGACCGCGGTCGCGCAGCGCTTGAGCGAGCCGGCCCGCACGTCGCCGGCCGCGTAGACGCCGGGGACGCTGGTCTCCAGCAGGCCGTCCGCATTCGCCTCGGGGCCGGTGAGGACGAAGCCGTTGCTGTCGCGGGCGACGGTCTCGCCGAGCCACTCCGTGCAGGGCGTCGCGCCGAGGAAGAGGAACAGGAAGGAGAGGGACAGCTGCGTGCCGTCGCTCAGCGTGACTGCCTCGAGCTGGCCGTCCTCACCGTGCAGGGCGGTAATTTCGCTGCGGTCGCGGATCGCGACGCCGTAGCGGTCGAGCTCGTCCAGCAGGTAGTGGGACATCGTCTCGCTCAGCTCGGCCCGGCGGTGGAGGAGGGTTACGAGGGCGCCGCCGCGGGCCAGCCAGACGGCGGCCTGGGCGGCGGAGTTGCCGCCGCCGACGACGCCGACGCGCTGGCCGCCACAAAGCTGCGCCTCCGGCGGGCCGGCGGCGTAAAAGACGCTGAGCCCCTCGTAGCGGTCGAGGTCGGCGACCGCCAGGCGGCGGTACTCGGCGCCGGTGGCCAGCAGCACCGCTCGCGCCGCGACCTCGATCCCGCCCTCGAGCCGGACGCGGTGGCGATCGGAGCCGGGCTCGAGCGCCTCGGCCCGGTAGGGGGTCCCGGTGCGGGCCCCGAACTTGCGCGCCTGCGTCACCGCGCGGCCGGTCAGTTCGGTGCCGCTGATCCCGGCCGGGAAGCCGAGGTAGTTCTCGATCCGTCGCGAGCTCCCGGCCTGGCCGCCGAGGACGGTGCTCTCGATCAGCAACGTGTCGAGGCCCTCCGAGGCTCCGTAGACGGCGGCGCCGAGCCCGGCCGGGCCGCCGCCGACGATCAGCAGGTCGACCTCCTCGCGCTGGCTGAGCTCGAGGCCGATGCCGAGTGCCCGCGAGAGCTCGCCGTTGCTTGGCCGCCGCAGCTCGGCTCCACCCGGCAGCCGCACCAGCGGGATCTCCTCCGGGCCGAGCGTCGCGGCCAGCGCCGCCGCCTCCTCGCTCTCGGCCGGGTCGAGCCAGGAGTGGGGGAGTTTTTGGTGCCGCGCGAAGTCGACCAGGCGGCGGGTGTCGGCGGAATCGCGCGGGCCGATGATCTCGACCCCGATCCCCTGCTGCCGCTGGAGCAGCTCGCGCCGCTGGATGAAGGCGGAGAGCAGCAGGTCGGAGAGGGCTCCGTCCTCGAAGAGGAGCTGCCTCAGCGTTTCGCGCTCGACCGCGATGTAGCGCATCGGCTCGGTGGCGAGGGCGGTGAGGAAGACCGTCTGCCCCGAGAGCAGGTTCATCTCGCCGAGGAAGCCCGAGGCGCCGTGGCGGACGATCTCCCGTCCGGAGGCGTCGGTGACCGCCGCCTCCCCCTCGAGGATCGCGATGAACGGGTAGGTCTCGTCGCCGATCTTGTACAGGGCCTCGCCGGCCGCGGCGGTGCGCTCCTCGCCGTGCCGGGCGAGGGTCTCCAGCTGCGAGGAAGAGAGGACTCTGCTCGTCGCCGCCATTGCGAAGCAGACTAGCCAGGTGGCTTTACGGCCTGGTCGGTTGCAGCCCGATCAGGTCGTAGTAGCCGATCAGGTAGAGGCGGCGGCCGTCGGAGATGACCGGGGTGTAGCCGGCATCGCGCAGCTCGAAGGTCTTCTCGTGGGTGTGGGCGTCGATGCCGATCGCCTCGCGGGTCTCGAAGCTCGAGGTGTAGACGGTGTGGCCGATCACCGTCGCCGTGCCCGGCACCGGGCCGCCGACCTCGTAGCGCCAGCGCTGCTTGCCGCTGCGCGCGTCGAGCGCGTAGAAACGGCCGTTTTCGGAGCCGATGTAGACACTGGGCGGGGTGCCGGGGACGCGCGCCAGCGCCGGCGAGCCGTAGACGAAGTCGCCGGTCGGGAAGGACCAGGTGACCCTGCCGGTCCTTTCGTCGAAGGCAAAGACGGTGCCGTCGTCGCGGGCCGCGTAGACGTGGCCGAAGTCGATCGCCGGCGAGGAGAAGAAACCGCCCTTGCCAAACGGCGGCGCCTTGGTCGTGTTGGTCCGCCAGACCGGCTTGCCGTCGGCGGCGTCGAGGGCGAACATCGATCCCTCGTAGTCGGCGACGAAGATGCGGTCGCGGTGGTAGCTGGGACTGGCTTTGATCGCCGCCGGTGAGTTGAAGCGCCAGAGCGGCTTGCCGTCGGCGGCGCGCAGGGCGACGACGTCGGTGGTGTCGGTGCCGAGATAGACCGAGCCGCCGACCGCCAGCGGCGAGGATTCGAGGTGGGAGTGGAGGTTGCGTCTCCAGACCTGCTTGCCGCTCTTCGCGTCGACCGCGACCAGATCGCCGTCGAGGAAGGCGAAGTAGACGAGGCCTTCGTGGTAGACCGGCGCGGTGACGTCGGTCGGCTTGCCGCGGTCGCGCGGGTCGGTCAGCCGTTCCCAGAGGATCTTGCGATCGGAGAGCCGCACCGCTTTCGCGTTGCCGTACTTGTTGACGACGTAGGCGACCCCGTGGGCGACCGCCGGCGGGAACTCGATCAGCGCGTGGGTGTTGATCGACCAGGACTGGCGCAGCGGTGGGTTGAGCATCCGCCTGTGCGCCGGCAGGTAGTGAGTGCGCTCGGGCACGCGGCCGAAGAGGGGCCAGTCGACGTAGCCGCTGCCGCGGGCCGAGTTTTCGCCCGAGGAGCCGGAGCTGCTGCAGCCGGCCAGCGCCAGCGTCGAGAGTGCAAGGGAGGCATAGGCGCATGGTCTTCTCAGCCCCCGCAGCATCGAGAGCGGCGGACGGGAATCGAACCCGCATCATCGCCTTGGAAGGGCGAGGCTCTACCGTTGAGCTACCACCGCGCGAGCGAAACCGCCCCGGCGAGCGGTGCGGCGTCGATGACAGTTTGCACAAACGACGTCGCACTTTGCCATCTCGTCGAGGACGCTCTGCCACTTGCGGTCTTGAAGTCCTCGAGAGATGCTGAATTCCTTATCTCTGAGATGGTCGAACTCCAAGACGATCGGATCGGTCTCTCCGCAATCAACGCAGGGATGCTCGCGGAGATAGCCGACTAGGTATTCGACTCGGTCGGCGACAAGGGCCCTCTTTCGACGCCGCGCCTGTTCGATGTATCGCCGTCGATGGGCCACGTAGTGCTCGCGCTTGTACGCGGACCGGCATGGACGGCAGTAGTTGTCGCGCTGCCCTTGCCTCTTCCGCCGCCATGCGAATTCCGCCAGCGGTTTTTCCTGATGGCAGCGCCCACACCTTCTCACGATCGGCCAGCATAGAGATACGAACAGACGTTCCCTTGAGTATCGTCAGAGACAACCAGTCGCCTATAGGGCAAAATGCAAGACCCCACGGGGAGTGGCGCAGTCTGGTAGCGCACTCGGCTGGGGGCCGAGCGGTCGCAGGTTCAAATCCTGTCTCCCCGATACAACCGGTGCGGTCGCATGGCTTCGCATAGCCACGCACCACGCCAGATCGAATTGGACTGCGCGAGGCTATGCGGGGGGATGCGCGGCGATTAGTGATATGAGAGTGATACGGCGCCCGCTGTCCGAGTGATATGGAAAACGCGCGTCGGGGAATCTGGCGCTTTGCTCTAAGTATCGAGTCGGGTCGAGCAATCCGACGTGGGGCACATGCGCTGGATCTCAAGGTCCTTCCGCCAACTTCCCGGAGCGATCAGCCAATCTTGGGCTAGTGTCGAGCTTCCATGAAGGTTGACCCCGCCTTGGCGGCATACGAGGCATTCGCGCCAATCTACGACGAGTTCAACGCCTCAAACGATTACGAAATGTGGCTCGGGGGGACCTTGCTGCCAGAGCTTCGGAAACATGGGCTCCGAGAAGGTGGCAGGGCTCTAGACGTTGGATGCGGGACCGGCCGCGCATTCCGCCCACTTCTGCGCCGGGGGTGGCGGGTTAGCGGCTGCGATCTCTCGCCGGCCATGCTGAAAGCTGCGGCCCGAGAGGGAGGCGCCGACGTGGACCTGCAGGTTGTGGATATGAGGGAGCTGCCCCACTTCGGCGACTTCGATTTGGTGCTCTCGCTCAACGACTCCGTGAACTATCTACTCGGCGACGACGATCTCGTCCTTGCACTTGTCGGGATGCGGGCGAACCTTGCCGAGAAAGGTTTGCTCGTCTTCGACGTGAACTCCCGCTCGACCTACGCAAGCGGAGTCTCCGAAGTCAGGGAAGTTGAGTATCAAGGGTCGCGGTGGGTCTGGACCGGCCGGGGTGAGGTCGCGCCGTCGATTTTCGAGGCGGAGATCGCAGGCGATCGGCTTGTCGAGCCCATCCGCCACCTGGAGCGATTTCGATCCGAGCGCGAGGTGTTGGAGGCAATGCGAGCGGCGGGCCTTCATACGATCGCCGCCTTGGGCATGAGCGAGGCGAACGACGAGGTTCTGCTAACCACGCCCGTGGACGAAGACCGCAATGACAAGTTGGTGTTCATCGGTGCCGCCCGCTGATCGAGCTGTGGGTTTTGCGCTTGCCTCAGCGCCGCCTGTTGTCGCGGATCTCCTCCATTAGGCTCGCGAGCTCGCTTAGCTCAACTCCGAGGCCTTTGGTTACTCGGAGCAAGGTGGTGAAGGTGGGGTTGGCGATTCCACGCTCTAGCTCACTGATTCGCTGAAAGGACATTCCAAGGCGATCGGAGAGCTCCTCGTGCGTCAAGCCGGCCTTCGTCCGCAACTCCTCGATCGCTTCGCCGAGCACTTTGTGGAGTGGAGATCGCGGGCTGATCCGGCGGCGGGGAGGCAAGGTGCAGGCAGCCTTCCCGCCAGGAGTCCCAGTTGTTAACCGTTATAACGTGAAACGCAGAAGGCGCGGGGAAGATTCGATACCGGGCAGGCTCCTCGCTTTGAGTGTCGGCAAGGTCATCGGATTCCTCCATCGCTATATTCTCGCTGAGCATGTTAAACGTTTTAGCGTTTAACAAAAGCCAGAAAGCGCAAGGGCCGCCGGGCGGTCCAGGGTGACGACGGCCATCCTCCGGCCGAGCTCGGGCCTGGTGCGGCGCATGAATATCAAGTGCAAACAATTCCAACGGAGGCGGGGCGCCCGCCCCAACAACCTGACCAGGGCAGCACGCCCCGCTCTTTTCGGCTTTACATCAGCCGTTCTTGTGGGTCGATGCCATCGGCACGACCTGGTCAATGACCTTGATCTTCATGCTCTCACCCCCTCCCACTTATTTGCGGGCAGAGGCAGTTTCGACCCCCGTGCCGCTGGATGAGGAAGTTCAGAGCGAGTGCGCGTCGTTGAGGGCGCGTCTGGTAATTATTTGGGCACTAATGAATTCTTCTAGAGCAGAGCAAGCGCGTAATCCCGCCGGTCGACTCGGAGATCACCGCCTTCTCTGCGCGGGCCAGAGCTATCTAGAGCGACTAGGCATCCTCTACATGGAGCAGATCCGATTGACCATCGTGACCGAGCTCTTCATGCGCGAAATGGGAGTCCGCCAGTTTTACGAGACGATCGGGGGCAGTTCATACGACAGCGTCCGCAGGCACTTCCTCAAGCTCGTTGAATACGGCTGGCTCCGTAGGGTCAGGACGGTGGCAGTCGGCCGCGGTCGGCCGGAAGCGCTTTATCGCTCAACGGAACTGGCGGTGATCAACACCGAAACCTGGCGCACGATTCCTTTCTCGATCCGGGATGCCTTCACGGTTCAGTTGCTAGAGGAGCAGGGCGGCCGGCTAGGAGAAGCATTAGGGCGAGGAACCGCAGACGCCCGGGGTGATGGAGTCGCGACCTTCAAGATCATCGAGGTTGACGAGACCGGCTGGTGTAAGGCACACGATGCAGTCGAGCGGTGCTTTCAGACGCTCCTGCAGGAGCAGACCGACGCGAAAATCCGCCTTGATAATAGTGACGACGACCCGATGCTGATGATTGTCAACCTCGCTGCCTTTGAAGCACCCGGTACCCCCGAGGGGGGCGACGTCACCTCCTTGCCGAAGGCGGGCGCGATGTCTTCGCCGCCACCGTGGCCACAACGAATTGGAAAAGTTTTCGCGGATAGCCTCGACCTCGCGATTGTTGACGAGTTGAACCGCGCCACCATGACGCCAGCTCAGCTTCATATGGCACTCGGAGGGGCGAGCAGTCAGGGCTTTCTCAGGAGGTGCAAGCGCCTCACAGACCTCGGCTGGGCGGTGAACACTGATACGAAGACGGGCGGCGCACTCCACGGCGCCAGCGTCTATCACTTCCGGGCAGCTGCGCCCAACGTGTCTGAGTCCGACATCTACGATCGGGTTCCAATCGCCGCCAGGAATGGGCGGAGCTGGGATGCCTTCCGCCCTTTTATCGCAACCTCGATCGGCGCGGTCGAAGCGGGCAGGTTTAACAACCGCTTCGACCGCCACCTCACCATGAGCCCGTTGCTGGTTGACGAGATCGGATGGACGCAGGTCACCAAGGCGCTGCGGACCTTTGAAGAAACCCTGCTCCGTGTGGAGGCTGATCTTGCGAGCCGCGGTTCCGGCACGAATGGCCGGTTTTCGGCCGCTTTCCTATTGGCGAGCTTTCAAGCTCCTTTGCGGGAAATGCGCCAATAGCAGGGTGCCCTACCTAATTATTTGCACCTATTGCATTTGATTTACCGAAAGGAGGCCGAGACAATTGATTCGCTCTAAAACGTTAGTTGGGAAGACGTGCTCGGGCCTCCCCGCTCGTAGGGAGGCAGAGGAAAGCGTCGCAGGGATCTTTCGCTTTGACTGGAGAACACTGGGAGAAAGACCGCCTTTACCCCGATCTGAAAATCGGGGAGAATCCCTGCGGAACGCCCCCTAAGCAGGCGGTGGACCGGATCGCTCTAGCGCGGGCGATCACCTTCTCCGGCGGCAACGCAGCCTTCATCGCTCTGCTCGTTGTCCTCTATCGAGAAGCGGGTTCGGCGAGCATGGTCGCGCTCGGAGCCCTCGCTTCCTTCGCCGTTCCTGCGCTCGTGAGTCCCTTTGCTGGATGGATCGGAGATCGCTTCGACCGGAGGACGGTCATGGTCGCGTCGGAGATCCTTGGGGCGGCCTGCTTCCTATTGATGGCAGCTTTCCCGTCCTCCCCTGGGATGCTGATCGTTCTTCGGGTGGCGGCCTCACTTGTTGCCGCCCCGCTGATGTCGGCGACCGCTGCCGCCCTGCCCGGCATCGTCGGCTCCAAGGACAGGCTTCCGGCGGCGAATGCAAGGCTGGCCGCCGCCGGAATATCGGGAGGACTCGCCGGACCCCTCATAGCTACCGGGCTCATGTTGCTTTCAGGGGCAGGATCGGTCTTCCTCTTTAACACCGCCACGTTTCTGATCTCGGCCGCGCTTCTCATCACCATCCACGCGGACTTTCGCCCGCATCGCGACGACGATGGTGAGGAGGGTCGTATGGCTGAACTCGCGGCGGGCTTCCGGTATCTCGGACAGCACCAGCTTCTCCGACTCGTGACGCTGGCATACGGAATTATCTTTGTCGGTGTTGGCCTGACGGCGCCCGCAGAGGTTGCCTTGAGTACGGATTTCGGTGTCGGCTCCACCGGTTTCGCTGCGCTCTTTTGCTTGTTCTCTTTGGGAGGGATCGCCGGCACTCAACTCGCGAGTCGAGGTCTGTTGCGGACCGCGGTGGGGCCGACTGCAATTCTGGCCGCCGCGTCTGGTGCGCTAGCGGTCGGACTTCTGCTGATCGGGATTGCACCAGTCTTCCTACTCGCTCTTGCCGGGATGGTCGTTGCAGGCGCGGCCGACGGCATTTGGATGGTCGCTCACGAAAACGTCGTGCAGAGAGTCACCCCGGACGACATTCGGAGTCGCGTCTTCGCCGGGGGCGAAGCCGTGTACCTGGCCGGATTCTCAGTTGGGACCATCGGCGCCGGAGGACTGATCGCTGCTTTTGGCGCAGCCGGCACCTTCCGAGTCGGCGCGGTGGGATCAATTCTTGCCTGCCTGCTCCTGGCAGCGGTGGCAGTCACCATCGCAAAGTCTTCCCCCTGCCTCATTAGCTCCCACGCAAAAGGTGTCCTTCGGAAATGCGGTGCGGTTCGGCTGACGGAAATGCGGCCGGTCAGGGGTGTTACGCAGCACTTCTACGTTTCAGAAGTGGCCGACGACGACCGAGTGTTGGCCGTTGTCGGCGCCGACGCAGAGGCGACACGAAATTGAAGAACTTGCCGACAGGGGAGCGCCCGAGCCGGGGCGCGCGCGTCGCAAGGCCAGTAGTTGAGGGGCCCCGTCGGCGCAACACCACCCGAAGCGGGCGCCCTCCAACTCGGCGCGAGTTCCCAGATGGTGAAGGTGATTGACATGACTTGCCAGGCACAGAGGACCCCCGTGGACTGGGCGGGGCGCCTGACAGGGGACGGATCAGACGGGGACGCCCTGGTGCTCTCCCTAAGGGGCGTCCCCGCCGCTCCTCGTCCAGCTTCAAAGCCGATGCCGCGCTGGTGGAGAAGGCGCCTTCAGGTGGGTCATGAGCGGAGCAATTCAGACGACCTCCTGGATGGAGGGGAGCAAGCCGCCCATCAACTGGGCTGTGCTCGCCCCCCACATCGAGCACCCGGCGAGAGAAGCCATCGTCGAATCCCTGCGCTGGGTCGGGTCGCTCTCGGCACGCGACCTCAAGCGCATCCTCGCGGACCCGAAGTTCCACCTCGCCTATCTGGCTTATCACCTCGCGGCCTTGGTCAAGGGAGGGGCCGCGAGTACCACGATGAGCTGCAGCTGCTATTGGAGGACCTCGGCCTCGGCGAGGGGAGGGGTGAGCCGGTCAGCTTGATCTCGCCTCCGCAGGTGCTGCGCCGAGCCCTGCCGCGACTGCGCGAGCTGGCCGAGAGCCATACAGCCAGCCTGGAGCCCCAGTGGGCCAAAGACCGCGAGTTAAAGGAGAGAAACCGCCTCGTGTCGGAGGCCTGTGAGGCGGTGCTGGTCAGCCTCGATGAAACGGAGATCGGCGGCTGATGAGCCCCCTTTCACGCCTTTACCAATCTTGCCGCAGGGACCACCGGGGCTCCGCCAACGCCGCCCCCGCGGGCACCCGGGTGGGGCAAGGGCCGAGCGCGGCGGCCGCCGCGCTGTGCGGGCGCTCGCCGCTGGCAGGGGCGGCGAGCGCCCTGCAGGGCCAGGACCCAAGGCTCGTGCACAACTTTCTGTTTCTGAGCGGAATCCTCGCGGCCGACCCCCAAAAGGACAAAGGCCGCGACGCTGAGCCGGTCACTCTCCTGTTGATCGCCTTTCCCGCTCCCGACGCCAGCGCTAGCGCGGAGCGATTGGAAGTAGCCAGCTGTGAGGTCGAAGTGCCCGATCAGGTCGCCGAGCGCCACGGCAAGGAGCTGCGGACGGGCGCGTCGATCTTCATCACCGGCCAGCTGAGTGGCGGCGGTGGGGTCATAGCCACCGAAATCCACTCCGGGCCATCCCCGATCGCGTGACTGAGCCCAGCCATGCTTTCCCCGCAGGTTGCCCTCCGTTCAGACAAGGCGACGGTGAGGGGGATGAGCCCTTCCCATTCGATTGGGATGCGCTCGTTCCCCACCTCGTCCACCCGATGAAGGTGGCAATCATTGAAGCGCTCGCCCACATCCGCCAACCGCTGTCCGCTGCCGATGTCAGGAAGTTGTCCGGCGAGCAGCTCGACCTCTCGCTCATCTCCTACCACGTGGTAGCGCTGGCCAAAGTGGGAGCCATAGTGAAAGTGCAGGAGCGTCAGGTACGAGGCGCCATCAAGAAGTCCTATTTCTTCCCCTCCGCGTGACCCCCACGATCACAGCAGAGCAGCGGAACCTGCTCTACGACGAGATCCTTAATTACGTTAACGGGATCGGCGACGTTCGGCGGGCGGTCTCCCAGGAGGACTATGAGGCGGCAGGGCGCTTGGGGCTCATCTACGCCGACATTCTGCGCTTGGTGAACGAAGACCTGGGTTGGGAGGTCGATGGGTCCGCTGAGACCATCGAGCTCAAGACGCCCCCGGACATATTGCGCCGCGTCCTGACCCAGATACGGGATGCGGCACTGGGGCACGATGCCATCGAAGAAGAGGAACGGGCGGAGCGCAGGGAAAACGAAGAACGCAATCACCTGGTGGTGGAGGCGTGCCGGCAGGTGCTCGCCGACCTCGACGTCGAGCAGGATGATGATGACCCCGCACGCGAGGAGGACCGGAGCTTTCCTCGGCTCGCGATGCTTCGCATCCCCCGCCCCGGCGCGATCAGGTTGCGGATGGGCAACCGTCGCCGGCGATCACCGTGATCACCTCATGCGATCGAGTCATAAACGAGTCAACCCCCCAAGAGACCTTTTCCAGGGGGAATTATTCGCTCTAAAAATCTTGGTATTGACTTCACTTATCTGATCGTGAAGGGTGCATCAAGTACTTAACTTAGAACCGGCGGGGCGTAGCGGCGTCACCGGAAACAGGGGAGGCATAGTGCAGGGAAACGGAACCGATGGGGCGGGGGTAGGCAGTCGAGTGCGAAGCCGGCGAAAGGTTCTCGCCGCGACTACATGGCCTGCTGGAGAGATTGTTCGTACGGGGAGGAGTGGGGATAGCCCCCTGATGAAAGGGGCTCGACTCCTCCTCGCGGCCCTCTGTCTACTCATCGCGATTGGCGCTAGCACGGCGCTCGCTGATGACACCGTTCCATCAGCCCAGGAAGCCGCCTCCTTCATCCCAAGCTGGACTTCGCAAGAGGGACTCGAAGCAGCTATTCAGGAATCAGACCCCGCAATCTTCGCCGGCCCGGAGACCGATCCGAGCGCCGCGGAGGCGCTGCCACATGAAGATCTCGACCGAGAGGAAGCGATCGACCTGCTCACCGCTGTGTTTGGCGCCAGCCTCGGGGGGCCAGCCAGGCTCTATGACGAACTCGATGTGCGCAGCTTCCGCTCGGACTACGTCGCTGTTACCGAAGCCGACGA
This sequence comes from uncultured Actinomycetes bacterium, assembly GCA_963699125.1. Lineage (GTDB taxonomy): Bacteria > Actinomycetota > Thermoleophilia > Solirubrobacterales > 70-9 > VAYN01. The sequence goes on along the minus strand of OY969417.1, from coordinate 968,403 downwards.
GCCCGCCCAGGCCACGGGTGAAGAAGCCTCAGAGCCCGGCTTGCTCACCTCCTTCCTCCCTCTTCGAGCCGAAGGCGATGACGGCGTAAAAGCCCCGGTCGAGCTGGGCCTGGAGCACGCAGAAGGGGAACTACAGCCCGAGAACCCGCTTGTTGAGGTCGGCCTCCCCGCACAGATCGAGGACGGGATCTCCCTGCCCGAAACCGGTGTAACGATCGAATTGGCGGGTGCGCCGGGCGAGCGCAGTGCGTCAAACGTGGAAGAGAGCGCTGCCGTTTATCCGAACATCTTTACTGACAGCGATCTGGCTGTAACGCCGACCCCCACTGGCGTTGAGACCTTCACCCAGCTGCGCTCCCCTGACGCTCCGCATACCCAAACCTTCAGGCTCGATATGCCCCCTGGGGCTGAGCTGGAGCCGACTGAGGACGGCGGGGCGTCTGTCGTCAAAGACGGATCGCCGCTGCTCAAGGTCCGTCCCCCGACTGCGATTGACGCAGAGGGCGACACGGTTCCAGTCAGCCTCAGTGTCTCAGGCGACTCGATCATCGTTCATGCCGCGCCTACCACCGCCAACGAGTATCCACTCCTTGTAGATCCGGTCTATGAGACCTATTTCTGGGATCAAAATCCCACCGACCATAGTCCGGAGTGGTATCCAGCGACGAGTCCGACCCCAAAATTCATGGCATATTGGCCTGAACCACCTTCGCCTCCAGGAATAAAGATGTGGAGTGGACTAGGTGCGATAACTCCTGGGTATCAAGCAAACTGGAATTACTACGTGCCGCGATTCTTTAGCGACTTCGCGGATCCTCTGGTGAAAGCCCGCCCCACGTCTTACATCAAGCAGATGACGATGTCAGACCTAATCTTCAACTTCAATGGCACGCAGCCCCATCCTTTCGTCATGATGGGCCTTTGGTCTGAGAACAAAGGACAATGGGTATCTGTAGCAACTCGTGATGGCACCCAAGGCCCTCTCACGAATCCGAACTCGCAATACGTATTTGTCAATCCCAATGAAGTCACCGACGCAAAGAACGGCGGCATCGCGCTTGCCACGGTCGAATCAACGCTGGCGGACATTCGCACCGTAAGTGTTGGAATGGCGACGGTCGAAATCAGCGACAAAGACTCTCCCGCCTTCGGCTCTCTAGGCAGTGTTAGCGGCTGGGCCAATGAACAACCGATCGCACCCATCAGCTACAAAGTGAGCGATCCAGGGCTGGGCGTCTATCAGCTGCAGCTGGAACAGCCGCAAGCTACGGGGGGAAATGGCCAGGTGATCACCTCGGCCCAATGCCTCGGCAGTGCGCGCAGTCCCTGTCCAAGAACTCTCGAATCCTCACAGCGCCCACTCAACTACGACCCTAAAGTCATGCCGCAGGGTGAAAACTGGCTGAAGATCACCGTCGCTGATCCAGTTTCCCATCAGTCTTCGATCAGCGAAGCCCGTGTCAAAGTCGACCACACGAAACCAAGTCTGGCGCTCTCAGGCACGTTGACCGAACAGGCGAAAGTGGGAACGACCGCCTCTCAATACACCTTGAAATACGACGCTGCCGACGGCGAATCGATAGCGGCAGCGGCCGTCGCTCCATTCGGCACCGCCGGGACCGGGGAAGGCAAAGTGCAGCGACCGATGGGCGTTGCAATCGATGCCAGCGGCAACGTGTGGATGGTCGACCGCGAATGCAAATGCGTGCAGAAGTACGATGCCAGCGGAAAATTTCTTAGCCAGTTCGGCTCGCCGGGTACCGGCAACGGACAGTTTTCAGACCCGCGCGCTGTCGCTATAAGTGCGACGGGCAATATCTGGGTTACCGACCTTGCCAACAAAAACGCCCAGCAGTTCAACTCCAAAGGCGAATTTCTTCGCAAAATCAGCTACTCCCAATTCCTCGAACCCTACGGCATTGCCGTTGCGCCGGGCGAAACCCTTTGGATTTCTGACATCGGAAGGCACACGGTTTACAAGTTTTCTGAAAATGGAAGCCAGCCTCTCTTTGTCGTTCATGGTCATGCTGCTAACGGTAACCCTAATCTGCTGACCGACCTCCTCAGCCCGGTCGGCCTCGCCGTAGATGCCTTTGGAAATGTTTGGGTCACGGACAATGGCCGAGGCCGGGTGGAGGCGTTTAACTCTACTGGGGGTTACATCACCGAATTCGGCTCTGAAGGCAGTGGCAACGGCCAGCTCAAAACTCCGGTGGGCATCGCGATAGCGCCATCGGGCAACATCCTGGTCGTCGACGGGGGCAACAACCGCATAGAGGAGTTCAAGCCAAGCGGCGAATACTTCAGACAGTTCGGCTCCGCCGGCACCGGCAACGCCCAGCTCTCCGAACCACGAGGGCTCGCGCTCGGAGCCGGCAACATCGCCTACATCGGCGACGCTGCCAACAAACGCATCGCAAGATGGAGCCACGCCGATTACGACCCGCAGTCTGGGGTCGTGAGCACCGAAGTCAAGCTCGATGGCAGCTTGGTCGAACCCAAATATGCTCCGGGCTGTGCGACCAAAGACTGCGCGATCAGTCGCGAATGGACGCTCAACGCCGACCAGTATTCGGTCGGTACCCACAGCATCGAAGTGATCGCGACCGACGGCGTCGGCCTCACGACCACGAAAACGCTTGCGGTCGAGACCCACGGAGATCTCATGCCTCCCAACATCGCCCTCTCCGGCGCGATGACCGAACAGGGCACGCTCGGCACCACTCGTCCCGCCTACGCGTTGAAAGTCAGCGCGACCGATCCCGGCAGCGCCGAAGAACGCAAATCCGGCGTCGCCTCAACGACGATCAAAGTCGATGGCAACGTAGTAGACGCGACGTCTCCCGGCTGCCCAGCGGGAGGCTGCTCCATCTCGAGGGAATGGACGCTCAACTCAAACAGCTACTCGGTTGGCGCCCACACGGTGCTGGTCACCGCTACCGACGCAGCTGGTCGAGTGGCGAGCAAATCGCTGGCGATCAACATCAATCGAGACACGACCGCGCCGCAGATCACCGCTACGAGCCAATTCTTCACCGCGCCGGAGGGCTGGCTCGAACAGAAAAGCTACATCTACAACGCAACCGGCACCGATTCAAAAGGTTATGGGGCTACGTCTATTTCGCTGAAGATCGATGGAGCCCTCGTGAAAAGCAAAACCCAGAGTTGCCCCGCCGGCGATTGCAGCCTGAGCCTCGGCCTCAACTCGATCAACATGGCCGCCTATGACGGAGGCGCCCATCCGGCCGAACTCGTCGTCACCGACGGGGCCGGCAACGTCGCCAAAAAAGTCTGGACGGTCAACGTTGATCCGTCGGGCGCCGTCTCCACGAGCGAGGCAGAAGACACGCTTGAAGCCGCTAGCGCTACCGGCTCCGTCAATACTGTAGGTGAGGCTGCCCACGAACCCGAATACATAGGAACCGAGGAGGATTTGGGAGTGTCAGCCTCGGGCTCCGACCTGAAAGCCACCGGCACGGCGGCTCCCGTCGTAATCGAGACCCAGGCAGACGGGGGCTTGACGATTGAAATCCCCACCGTGGCCTCCTGTGAAATAGATGTGGTCGAAGAAGAAAAACGAGGAGAAGAAGAATTGCCTAGCTCCGAAGGCGCTGAATGCAATGCAAACGGTGACATTGGAGCGACCGACCTTGAACCCGTGGCGGTAACGCCAACCGATGTATCCAGCGAAGCAACCAATAACACGGTCACTGTCCAGAAATCAGCAGCGGTGGCTGCCAACCTTGCTCCTCAAACTGACTTAATTACTCGGCCGTTGTATGACGGAGCCATGACTTTTGCTGCAATCCGTGACGCAGCAGCACGAGAGACCTACTCGTGGAATGTTAGTCTCGAAGATGATCAGGAACTAAAACTCCTAGACGCACAGCACGCTGCTGTGTACTATGACGGGGAACACCTGGCATTCAGCATCACCGCTGAGCCGGCCCACGATGCCGTTGGGGCTGCGGTGCCGACTAGTCTCGGCGTGAGCGAGGATCGAGTCTTAACGCTAACTGTTGCGCACCATGGCGTAAGCGCAGAAGGAAAAGCTTTTGTGTATCCCATTGTCGGCGGTGCGGGTTGGCAGGGTGGGTTCACCACTTCCCCTATTGCCATGCCCCCGCCGGAAGGTGACCCGGCGCTTGAGGGGATGATTCTCACGGGCCGCAGTGGGCCGCCGGAATTTCATGGCAATAGTGACAGCAATGAAGCCTCAATCTCCAAAGTCCCGTCCTTTACCAAGGTGTTTGAAGGAGAGGGATGTTCACCTGCTGGTTGTTGGGCGTGGAAGCAACTCCTGGTCGGTTGGTTCTGGTACAACGGGTACGAGGCATGGTGGAGAAAAACGCAGCCTCACCCACGCTGCCTCGGGGACGGCCTGCCCTTGTATTCGTTCAGTCTGAATTACTGCAATTGGGCTGGACCGAACCATCAGAAATATGGCAACGGCTATCACATCAGCGCCCAGGACTTCTTCAATGTCTCGACTGGGCCGGCGGGATCGGAAAAGCACATCACGGTGCGAATGTTTGGCAGCGGTGGCTGGTATCCTCACGAGACGTCGGAAATCTGCAACCCTACTAGGCCGGAGTGTGCATAGTGATCGATCGAACTACCAGGGACAATTTGGTTTGCAGGCGCTCCGTAAACTGGTTAGTCATTGCAGTGATCGGGATTGTGGCTGTTCTGGCCTTCCTGGTGTTTTCGGTGGCCGGAATGACGATCCATTGAGCCTGTAGCTGCCTAAGCAGAGTGGTCCTCCCCCGCCTGAGCGGACACAGTGGGCGGTCACCGGGTCTCGGTCTCCTTCGCGAGGAAGGCCGCGGCTCGCTTGGGCAGATCTCGCTCCTGCTTTAGCCGGGCGTTCTCGCGGCTGCGCAGCCCGTCGTCGCGTTCTCGCCCGTCGAGTTCTGTCTGCTTGACCCACCTGCGAAGCGACTGCTGGGAGACCCCAGGCTCTCTGCGACATCGCGGACCGAGCGACCGCCGCGGCCGCCTCCTGCCGGCGGCGAATGATCCCACTCGTTCAAGATGCAGAACGATTCAGCTTCGCCCGCTTCGCCGTTCACGGCTGCGTCAGTGAATTGCAAGGCTTGGCCAAGGGCAGAGTGGTCGCTCGTGCCAGTAAAAACTGCGACAACTCATCCGGATAGGTGAGGCGAGCGATGCGGGCGCACGGACTTTCTGGGGTTCGATGAAAGGTCATAGTCCAGACGATGGCAGCCGTCTGAGCCTACGAGCTGTTCGATCAGTAGCGGGTAATAGGCGGCGATGCCGAGGATGACGCTCGGCAAATCACTTCCGTTCGCAGTTTGCAACAACCAGGAAATCCTTTCGGGCTGCGCCGCCGAGGTCGGAGTTCATCTGCACGTACCAGCCGCGCTTGCTCGGCACCGGCCCCGATTCGACCATCCAGATGTGCTGACCGTCGCTGCCGGGCGGATTAATCTCGCGCACCCCGCCGGAGATCACCCGTTCGCCCTTCTTGCAGATCGCGTGGCCGGTCGCGAAGAAGAACGAGCCGTCGAACGGCGTCCCGTCCCGGTCGATCAGCTTGCCGAATCGCAGCGTCAGCTTCCCCCGGCTGGTCGCTCGCTCAGCGCTGTGATCGCCGCTGCGGGACACCGCGACGGCGCTGCCGCCGAGGGAGACGAAGAGAGCGATCATCGCGATCACCATTGCGGGAGAGAGACGCGGAATCTTGACCTTCATTTGAGATCTCCTTGCTCGGGCCTAGCGGCGTTGGTGGTGTCGGTGCGGCTTCTTCGGTGGCGGGTGCGGACTGACCCGTATGTAGCGGTTTACAGAGCGGCCGGGACGGTAGGGATAGCCGGCCTGTTCGGGGACATTGACCCAGAAGACGAAGCGGGCGGGCACGCTGATCTTGAGGAAGGCGTATCTGATGCGGAAGTGGCAGAGGGCGTCGGTCGTCGCCTGGCCGACGAGGAAGCGGCGGCTCGCGCCGGGCACCGTGCCGCTGACGTAGGCGGTCCGGCCCGCGCACATGGGGCCGGGGAGTTCGCCGGAGAAATAGACCTTCTTGTGGAACGGGGTCCGGTGGGTGCTGAGGTGAAGCGTCGACCGCGATCGAATGTGCAGCGCGAGGTCGGTCGAGGTCTCAAAGGCGCCGTAGCGGTAGCCGATGCGGAAGATCCGCGACGGGCCGCGGTTCGTCTTGTAGGTCCAGCCGCCGTTCTGGTTGGTCGTGGTCGTAGCGGCCAAGTGGAACGGCCGCCCCGGGAGGTCGGTGTGGGCCTGGATGCAGACCTGGGCCCCGGCGACGGGCTGGCCATTGGCGCCGATGAGACGCCCGCGGATCAGTGATTTGCGGTGGAAGGAGAGGGTGCGCTCCTCGCGCTTGTTGCCGGCGAAGCCGGCGCTCAGCGCCGCGCCGCCGGCTACCGGGGAGCCGGGGCAGAGGTTGTTGACGAGGACCTCGTGCGAGCTGCAGACGCCGTTCGGCGTTCCGGTCTGCGCGTAGTCGAAGGCGCAGACCGAGACCGTGTTCAGCCCCTCATGGAATGGCGGCGCGGCGGTGTCGAGCGTGTAGGTCTTGGTCAGGCTCGCCGGGCACGGGGACATGCGGGAGGTCAGCGCGCCGGGGAGCGGGTTGCAGCTCGCGGAGAGGTCGTCGCCGCCAGCGCCCTTGCCGTTGACGGTGATCTGGATCGATTGCAAGCCGGCGCCCTGGTCGACCGCCGCGACCTGCACGGTCTGCGGCCCGCGCAGTTCGGCGCCCGAGAACAGAGAGCCGCCGTCCGTCAGGGTGGGCTGGGAGACGTCGGCGAGCGCGATCCGCACCTGCTTGGCGGAGGCGAGCGCGTTCGATGCTGGGCCGGCGCAGCGGTTGCCTTCGGTGGGCTGGGTGCATTCGAGCCGCAGGACGAGGTAGCGCCAGGTGCCGGCGGGGATGCCGGTTTCGTGGCCCTGGTTGTCGTTTTGGACCGCGAACGCCGACCCGGCGCCGGCGTCGGGGGAGACGGCGAGGTAGCCGTGCTGGCCCGATTCGGTCGCCAGCCGCGAGAACACCGAGCCACCGACGATGTAGGTGCCGGCGGGGGCGGTGAACACCCAGGCGCCGTAGGCGCCCTGGACCGTTCCAGTTTCCCCTGGGCCGAGTGAGTGCTGTATCTCAAGGCCACCCGCACCCTGGCTGCAATCGACTCGGGGTTTGTAGTGGCTGGTCGAGTAGGCGTACCCGGCGTCCGGGACGGCGGGGTTCAGCCCCGGCGAGCACTCGGCGACGACGTAGTTGCCGGCGCTGGCGGCGCTGGCGCCAAGAGCCAGGGACAGGACGAGCGAGACGAGCAGAGCGGTCGTCGTCCTGGCGCTGGTCGAGATCGCGAACTTCATCGGTGCCTCCATCGGTCGAAATGAGCCCCGGCGGCGGGCCTTCACCGACCTGTCGATCGAAGCGAGGATTTCCGGCGTCTCCTTCATGGGGTCAAGCTCTCCAGGCCCTGGGAACCGGCGACTTCGTTCGGCGTCTGGGCGCTCGAGGACGGGGCGGCGCTCGTTTCCGGCGGGGGTTCGGGCGCCGGTTCTTCGGGGGAGGCGGCCGACTCGGGAGACTGGCTCCTGACCGCCGCGGTTGCCGCTCGCTCCCGTTCCTTTGCCCTGGCCGCCGAGCCGCTTTCGCCGCCAGAGCTACGCGACGCTCGGGTCGAGCTCGCGGGCGGTGGCGCCGGGACCGGGGGCGCCGTGACGATCGGCGGCGGCTCGGGCGGCTTGGTTGCCACGCGCCGGGGGACAGTGGGCCGGTTGGCAGCCGGCCCACTGTCACCGACGCCCGCCAGCTCGGCACCGCCAACCGCCAGCAAGCAGGCGGCAAGGCAGGTGCCGACCGCCTTGCTGGGGCCGCTGCTGGCGAGGGCGACGATCCGTTCGCCGCCGCCGCCGCTCCCGGTCCGGCCGACGAGATCGCGCGCCCGGTCTACCAGCCAGACGACGCGATCGTGCACCCCTTCGGCGGCGGCGAAGAACTGATCGAGCGGTCCTCTGGAGAGCGCCACCTCGGCGCCGCGAAGGCCGACCCAGGCGACGACGCCGATCTCGATCGCCAGCTCCGAGCCAGGCTCTGGCACCGGGGCGCCGAGTATCCGGCCCAGCTTGCGCAGCGCCCGCTTGAGCCGACGGCGATAGGTGCTTTCGCTGCAGAAGAGGGCGGCGGCGCTGGCTTCCACGCTGAGTTCCTCGAAGTAGTGGAGCACCAGCACCTGCTGTTCTTCGGGCGATAGCTTCCCCACCGCCTCGCGCAGCTCCGCTGCCTCCACGTAGTCGATTGCCTGGTCGTCGGTTGACGGTTCGGCAGCGGTGGCGGCGCGGCGGTCGATGATCGCGTCGAGGACAGCGCCATCAGCCCGTCGCCCCTCGCGCCGCAGCTCGTCGATCGCTCGAAGGAAGCCGCGGCTGACAACGAAGCCGAGGGGATTCTCGATCACCTCGCCGCGGGCTCGGGCGCCCAGGTACTCCTCCCACGCCCTCTGCGCCGCGTCCTCAAGCGTGCGGTTGATGAACGCCACCGACAGCCCATGCGCTCGCAGCCTGCCGCGAAGGACGCGCTCGACCTCGCGGAGCGCGTCGGCCTCCAGCGGACGATCAAGCTCACGCGTGGTCATGGTGCCGAACTCCAGATCATTTATACCCCGGTTTTTCATAGAAAATTCCTTTGAGGAGAAGCTCTGCGCCGCGTCGGCACATGCCCCTCCACAGGTATGTCGAACGAGAGGGGTCTTTTCCGCCAACTTTTTGAAAGTTGGCCGGACGGGACGCCTCGCGACGACAGTCAGACATGAACGCGGCAGACAAACCTGCTGGCCGCACCCAGGCGAGGGCGTCGCTCCCGGAGGACGTGGTCGAGCTGACCGCGCAACGCCTCCGGGTGATGGCCGAGCCGACGCGGATCTCTCTGCTTGAGGCGCTGAACGCCGGCGAGGCCGGGGTCCAGGAGCTGGCCGACCGGATCGGCCTGCCCCACAAGACGGCGTCTCACCACCTCCTTCTTCTCTGGCGGGCAGGTGTGCTCTCTCGCCGTCGGGAGGGGTCGATGGTCCTCTACGCGATCTCCGACTGGAGTGCGTGGTGGGTGATCGAGCAGATCGCCCGCTGGGTGCAGTCCTGCCAGGACGAACAGGGCGCCTCGGCGCCTACCGAATAGCGCGGGGCCGGACGCGGGAGCCAGCGGGCTCTTTGCGTCCGGCGCCTGCTGCATGGCTGTATCAAGTCGGCCGCGCCGGCTCGTCGACCCTGCCCAGAGCCCTCAGCAGATGCGATTCACCTGCGCGCGAATCGCGCCACGCCGCACACCCTTTTCTCAAATTCCTACGGCCCTATCTAGATAGGTGTGTTGGTAGCCATCTGGCGCTGACCGCAGTAGACCGACCTCACCAACGCAAACACACCCCGCCGCGACTGACTCACACAGTCACACCGCGTCGGAGCCAAGGAGGAGATTGCAAGGTGAGGCAAGAGGCAAGTAACAAAGTCAGAGCAACCGATTCAAGCGTCAGGTCGCTGCTGCGCGGGTTTGGCCGGATCGCGATCTGGACCGTGCTTGGGCTCCTCTTGGTTCGCGGCGCCCTGGCCGAGCCAACCGCCAGCACTCCATCGCCGCAGCGAAGCGCCGATGGCGTCGATCCCGAAAGCGCCGCCTTCGCCGTCCGCTTCGCCCGCACCTACCTGGCCGACCCGAGCGCCGCCGCGCTCTCGCCCTTCCTCGCGGAAGGCGTGCAGGTCGGGACCGGCCGCCCGCCGCAGGCCGGTGGCGGCGATGTTGCCCAGGCCGAGGTCAGCGGAGCCGAAGACCTTGGGGGCGGTCGCTCGGTGCTGACCGTCGCCGCCGAACTCCGCGACGCGCGCGTCCTCTATCTCGCCGTCCCGATCGTCCGCGAGAAGGCGGGCGAGGTGGCGGCGCTGGGCGCGCCCTCCATAGTCGCGGCCCCCGGCAGCGCTGGGGCCGACTCCAATGAGCGGCCCCAGTCGCTGGCCGGACCCGACGCCAGCGCAATCGGCGAGCTGGTCGCCAAGCTCCTCCCCGAGTACGTCTCGGCGGGCGAAGCCGGCTCGCTCTCCTACCTGCTGGCGCCCGGCGCGGCGGTGACGCCGCTCGGCGGCGCGGTCGCGCTCGACGCGATCACCGGCGTCACCCAGCTCGGCTCGGGCGAAGGGACGAGTCGGATCGTCATCGCCGCCGCGCGGGTCAGCGACCCGGCGAGCGGCGCGGCCTACCCGGTCACCTACCGGCTGGAAGTGCTCAAGGACGGCGGGCGCTGGTACGTCGCCGGGGTTGAGGGGGCGTCATCGTGATCCGCCGGGCGCGGATCGCCTGCGCCGCCGTCCTCGCGGCGCTGGCGCTGCTGCTGGCCCCGACCACCGCGCTCGCGGCCGGCAACGACGTCGGCCACAACATCGGCTCGCTGCTGCGCCAGTACGCGGGCGAGGTCTACGGCGGGATCGTCGCGATCGTCGGCCTGGTCTTCCTGCTGAACAGGAAGTTCACCGATCTGGCGATGTTCTTCCTTGCCGCGATCCTCGTCGGCTGGCTGGTGTTCAGCCCCGATCAGGTCGCTGACGCGGCGCGGGCGATCGGCCAGCGGGTGCTGCCGTGACCTGGGGCCGCGAGCCGATCCGCTCCTACCAGCGCATCTTCCGTCCCGAGCGGAGGATCTACCAGCTTGAGGGACGAGCGCTGCCGGTCCCCGGCGGGGTCCCGCTGCGTTGGCTCGGCTACGCGACCGCCGCCCTGGTCGCGGTCCTGGCGATCGGCTCCGGTTCGAACACGATCGCGGTCCTCGCCGCGCTGGCCGCCGCGCTGGCCGGGCTCGCGGTCGGCGGTCGCGCCGGGGCGGCACTGGCCGGCGCCGGCGCCTTCGCCGCTTTCTGGGCGGTCGGGTTCGTCCTCGCCCTGCTGGACTGGCCGCTGCGGCTGATCGTCGTGCCCGTCGCGCTCGCCACGCTGGCGACGCAGGCGACGCCCGACGGCCGCCGCGCCGATCGCTTCGCGCTGTCCTGGATCGCCCTGCGCCTGGCGCCTCGGCGCCGCTCGCTGGGGCGGGGGCTGCCGGCGGCCGGGATCGCGCAGCGCCACGGGGGCGGCGTCTGGGTCGCGCCCGACGAGCACTCCGGGCAGCTGCGCCGAGGCCGGGTCCGCGGCGCCGCGACGGTGGCGTTCGCCTCCGAGGTTCGGGTCCGCCGGGCCGGGACGCGCCAGCGGCACCTGGTCGCGCGTTCGGCCCGAGGGCGGCGCGGGCGCCGCGAGCTGGAGACCCGTCGCCTCGCGGTCGGCGAGGGGGAGCTGCTGGAGGTTCTCCTATGAGCGCTTCGTCCACCGCAGTGCGGCCGAAAACCACGAAACGCCGCAGAACGAAGAAGCCGAAGAAGCAATATCTCGGCCGCATCTATATCTGCCGCGACGAGAACGGCAAACAGATTTTTGAACACGTCGGTTGGTTCGACAAGAAGAAAGAACGAGACGACGCAGTCGCGAAGGCCAAGGCCGAGCGAGCGGCCAGAGCAATCGCTTCCAATGACATTCCGCTCTGCGGCGAGTACGTCGATCGGTTCCTTGCGGAGTACGCCGAGCGCAATCGAGGGTCGTCGACGGACATCATGGGGGAACGGCTCGCGCCCTTCCGCCGAGATTTCGCCGGTCGTCGCCTCGACCTTCCACGCGCCGAGTTCAAAGACTGGCTCAACGGCGAGGGCGACTGGTCGCATCGCAAGCCGATCCCGAAGGGCTACCGGCCTGCCTACGTCACGCTCTACAACTATGCGATTGACGAGGACGACATTCCGATCGAACGCAGTCCGGCTCGGAAAACCGGTGGTCGCACTAAGAGCAGGCGGTCGAAGACGCCGCCCCCGACTGAGGAGGAGTTTCAGCTTCTCCTAGATTCGTGCTCGGCTTTGGGGGATTACGCGCCCCGGATGCGGGAACTGCTCCTGTTCGCCGCTTACGAGCTAATGCGCCCGAGCGAGCTTTATGCGCTGGAGGAATCCAAGATTGATTTCCGGCGGATGCGAGTCCTGAAGGACGCTCGGCTCTATCGCGGTGGAATCGACTCGCCAAAGACCGGCGATGTCCTTGTGCCGCTGACCGTGCCGGCTCGCGATGCAATCGCCAACCGCCCGCGCAACGAGCTCGGCTTGATCTTCCTGTCGAAGACCGGAAAGCGGCTCTCGCAGCCGACGCTCTCCGGCTACTGGGCGCAAGTAAAGGCAGCGTCCGGGCTCAGTTTTGACTTCTACCACGCGACCAAGCACTACGGCGTGCATTACATGTGGGTCGAGCGGGGGATGTCACCGCGCGCTATTGCCTCCTTGGCCGGCTGGAAGGTCAGCACGGTTATCGAGATGCTTGAAACCTACGGTCACGGCGACGTAGGCGCGATGGAGGAGGTGGACGCGAACTTCTCCGGGAGCGGTAGACAGGTCCGCCATCTTCGGACGATTCAGGAGTTGGCGGCATGATGGGCTCCGACAGCATCGAGCCGGCCGATCTGCCGAAAGTCGGCGAGCGCGCCAAGCTCCGCCGGATTGTCGAGCGGTTCCCCCACTTTTGGATTGCGGCCGGGGCGACGGGCACCGTCACCGAGGCGACCGAGGATCTGATTGCCCTCAGGATGGACAAGCATGTACCGGGCGCCGAGGCGTGGGACAACGAGCTCTGCTGGTCCGCAGACGACGCCGCCTTTTACACCGGGTCCGTGGCGCAACGGATCGCAGCTGCGTTCTACGCCGATGTCGAAATCATCGACGGCACCGCCGAGCAGATGGCCGCGGGGGATAAAACGTCAAATGATCGGCGACAACCTCATTCCCCAACGCGGAGCGGCCTATCCAGACTAAAAAGGATCCTACCTTCTAACACTCAGGTTTTTTAAAACATTGCTACAGTGCCGACCGCTTTGGAGCTACTCAACAGAAGGAGGCATGTGTGAACGAGGCTAGGATGCAACGACCCGTTACGCTGGCGAAGCGTGGAATGCTGTTTCTTGGTGCAGCGATGGCAGCTGTGGCGATGTTTTTCGCCGTCGGCTCTTCGCCTGCCCAAGCTGCCGGTGGGAATTTCTGCACCGGCGTTTGGTTGAACCCGTACGGATCGGGCGGGGATCGCTGCTGGGCAACGGGTCATGCCACTCTGTACGCAGTTGACGTTGTTACCCATGAACGCGGGGGTTGTGTGGATATTGCGAACGGTTCGAACGAACTGATGTTTTCGTGGGTCTGTGGCCCCCTTGGGAGTTCACCTGCGGCTGCCGCAACGATCTGGGATTTCGCTCACGAAGGAGTGTTCCGAAAGGGAGTTATCAGGAATAACAACGCCACGGGCGGCTACTTTGACGGAGCTCACAGCTGGGGGTAGCGAGGCGATTCGACTCCTCCAATGAGCAGTCGCTGGACTCAAAGATCAGCAGGCTGGCGCTTCGGCGTCGGCCTGCTGGTGTTTTCCGTATTGATTGTCCTTGGGCTTTGGTGGGCTTTCCGAGATAGCGCGCCGCCCCAAACGGTTCAACAATCGCGCCCCTTTTCCGAATTCCAAAGTTCTCGGAAACCGAGCCGAAACCAAGGCTCACCTTCCGTCATTCGGCATCTGGAAGATCGCCAACGAACGAGCTTCGCAGTGTTCCGCACGTCCCCTGAGTCGCTGCCCCGGTCAATGCGTCAAGCTATGCGCCGGCCTATTTACGGCATAAACTGGCGTTTGGCTCAGCGCTTGCCCATCAGCGATCCCGCACATGCGTGGGCGGTTCCTGGAGATGGATACATATGCATCCTCAGTCTTCAAGTCCATCGCGGGCGCGGAGCGGTCGGTGCTACGTGCGCTAGCACCGAGGCCGCGTTAGATCATGGTGTCGCGACGACCTTGCTGAGCGATCGAGGAACCGGAGCCTTCCAGAGAAGTTACCGTGTTATCGTCGGGATCGCACCCGACCGAGTACGTGAGGTCGTTGCCAATGGACCTGGATCGACGGTGAGAATCGCTGTTGTCAGCGGTGTCTTCATTCAGCGCGATACCGCGGAATACCCACCTGATCGCTTCCGACTAGTAGATCGCCGCGATAGCGCCTAGCCAATGAGCCATAGTCCTGTCGGGCGCGGCGCAAGGGCTCGTACTCCTGCGGGATCCAGGCTCGGGCTCATAACCCGAAGGTCGCGGGTTCGGCCCTACGAAAGACACGATGGGAGTGCGGCATCTGTGGCGCGTTTTTGCAGCTGGCTGAGAATAGGGATATGAACGTGATATGCGTCCTATCCTTAGGCCAGTCAGGGAGCGGGATTGATCCTGTCTCCCTGATTCGCAGCTGGACCGAGGTGGCGCTTGCCGACCCTGGGTCAGGCCGTTATTTTCGTGTGGTGGATCCTGTCCTTTTCGCGGTCGACGAAGACGAGCGTGCGCTCCACGACGTCGAACGTGAGCTGGTCGATCGTTATTCACGGAGCTACCGCGTCGTCTGCGTGTCCTCGGCAGAGGAGGCGATGGCAGAGCTCCAGGCGCTCAAGGAGGCGGGAGAAGACGTAGCGCTGGTCCTCGCCGCCGGGTCGCTTGCGGGAACGACGGGGAGCGAGCTGCTGGGCAAGGTGCGCGACCTCCACGCGCACGCCCAGCGAGGGCTGCTGATCGAGTGGGGAAGCTGGGGCGACGGCCAGACTGCTGAGGAGATATTCGAGGCGATGGCGCGGCGGCAGATCGAGTATTACGTGATCAGGCCGTCGCAATCGCCCGACGAGCTCTTCCACCAGTCGGTCTCGACCTTCCTGCTCGAGTGGGCCCACGCGCGGCGGGTCTCCCCGCACACCGTCCGCATCATCAGCGAGTCGTGGATCGGCAGGGGCCACGAGCTGAAAGAGGTCCTCGGCCGCTGCGCGGTGCCGCACGCGTTCCTGCTCGCCGATTCGCCCGACGGCCGTGCGCTGGCGGCGGAATCGGGCAACGGAGAGCCGCTTCCTCTCGTCGTCTTCCCGAACGGCACCGTTCTCGCGAACCCGACCAACCTGGAGCTGGCGAGTGCGGCCGGCGCCACCATCGACCCCGATCGGCGCGAGTACGACGTCGTCATCGTCGGCGGCGGGCCGGCCGGCCTCTCGGCGGCGGTCTATGGCGCCTCGGAGGGCTTCCGGACGCTGGTCGTCGACGACGGCGGCATCGGCGGCCAGGCGACCTCGAGCTCGCTGATCCGCAACTACCTGGGCTTTCCGCGCGGAGTCAGCGGTCGTCGGCTGGCAGAGAGCGCCTACGAGCAGGCTTGGGTCTTCGGCGCCAAGTTCGCCTTCATGCACGACGCGACCGCGATCCGGCGCGAGGGCGACCGTCTTCATGTCGCGCTCTCCGACGGCGGTGAGGTCAGCGCCCGCGCGGTCATCCTCGCCACGGGCGCCACCTACCGCCGGCTGGGTGTCCCTGAGATCGAGGCTCTGGTCGGGGAAGGGGTCTTCTACGGCGGTCCCGCCTCCGAGGCGCCCACGACGGTCGATGAGGAGGTCTACGTCGTCGGCGGCGCGAACTCCGCCGGCCAGGCTGCGCTGCACCTGGCCGAATACGCCCGCCGGGTGACGCTCCTGGTGCGGGCCGAGTCGCTCGACAAGGGGATGTCGCACTACCTGGTGGGGCAGGTCGAAGGCACGCCCAACATCGATGTGCGCCTCGGGGCTGAGGTCGTCGGCGGAGGGGGAGGCGGGGATGGTTGGCTGGAGTGCCTGGTCCTCCGTTCTCGCGCCGACGGGACGACGGAGACGGTCGAGGCCGACGAGCTATTCCTGATGATCGGCGCCCACCCGAACACGGACTGGCTGCCGGCGGAGCTCGCGCGGGGGGACGGTGGGTTCATTCGCACCGGGGCGGACCTGGAGAGTGATCGGGACTGGCCCCTCGAAGGGCGCAGCCCGTTCTCCCTCGAGACCAGCATGCCCGGCGTCTTCGCGGCGGGGGACGTTCGCCACGGGTCGATGAATCGCGTCGCCTCGGCGGTCGGCGAGGGCTCAATCGCGATCAGGCTGGTCCACGAGCTCTTCGAGGCGGAGCAGCTCCACTCGCGCGACCTGGCCTAGCCGGATGCATGGCGGAACCCTGTCGCAGCTCTGATTCCCTGCCAAATTTCACACTCGTCCGCTCGTTTCACAGAGCAGGGCAAACGCGATGCTCTGGTGATCGATAAACAAGCAAGGGAGCCTGTGGCGGCTACCCTGCAGACGTGACGAGGCGGGGAGGGATCATGAGGTCGCGTTGGCCTCTTTTGGTTGCCGCAGCGGCGACTGTAAGTGTGTCTGGCGTCCTAGTCGGGGCGACCGGATCGAAGGCGGAGAAATCTGCGCCGGTCACCCTGCGGGCCACCTTCACATCATTCCCCGACTACCTGGACCCCCAGCTCTCGTACACCTCCGAAGGCTGGACGGCGATGTACGACATCTACGTTCCGTTGCTCACGTTCCGGCATGCGAACGGCAGGGCAGGCGCGGATGTCGTCCCCGGCCTCGCCAGGAGCCTGCCCAAAATCACCCACGGTGGCCGGACTTACACGCTTTTCCTGCGTCAGGGGCTGATGTACTCCGACGGCACGCAGGTGAAGGCGTCGGACTTCGAGTACGCCATCAAGCGCATGTTCAAGCTCCACTCCGGTGGCGCGCCCTTTTACAGCGGCATTGTTGGAGCCTCCAGGTTCTGGGAGACTGGGCGTGGTGACATCAGCGGCATCGTCGCCGACAATCGGACCGGCAAGATCGTGATCCGCCTGGTCAGGCCGAACGGCACGTTCACCAACGTATTGGCGCTGTTTTTCGCGGCACCGGTACCGCCAACCACGCCGATGCGAGAACAGACCTTCAATCCGCCACCGGCCACGGGACCCTACGTGATCACCAGCTTGAGGCCAGGGCGCGGCTGGACCTACGCTCGTAATCCGGCATGGAAGTCGAGCAACGGACGACTGCTGCCGCAGCTGCCCCGGGGGTACGTCGACCGCGTCGAGGTCAAGGTCATCCGCAGTGGCGATGCCCAGGTCGAGGCCGTCCTCGACGGCAAGCTGGACTGGATGCAGAACCCGCCGCCAACCGATCGCTACCCGGAACTCCGGCGAAGGTACGAAGGCACCCAGTTTCGCGTCGAGCCGATGCTCAACACCTATTACTTCTGGATGAACACGACGAAGCCCCCATTCGACGACCTCCGGGTCCGCATGGCGGCCAACTACGCGGTAGACCCGTTGGTTCTGAGAGAGATCTATGGGAAAGAACTCACTCCGTCCCAACAGATCCTCTGCCCGGGCATGCCGGGCTACCGGAAGTTCACGCTCTTCCCGCATGACATGGCGAAGGCTCGGCGGCTCGTCGCCGCAGCCGATCCGTCGGATCGGAGGGTGACCGTCTGGACCGACAACGAATTCCCCAACATAGAAGCCGCCGCCTACTACCGAGCGCAACTCCAGGAGATGGGCCTCCGTGCTCACCTGAAGGTGGTCAATAGCATCAACTACTTCATTGTGATCGGCAACCGCTCGACGCCCGACCTCGACACCGGCTGGAGCAATTGGTTCGCCGACTATCCCCATCCGGATGACTTCTTCCGGCCGCTGTTGCTTGGCTCGAGCATCCTGCCGTTCTACAACGGGAATTTTTCGATGGTCGACATTCCCTCCCTGAACGCCAAGATCGAAAGACTGAACGAAAGGCCGCTCAGCATCGCGCGGGAACGCAGCTACGCGGCACTCGACCGCAGTTTCATGAAGCTTGCGCCCTGGGTTCCATACGGCAATCGGACGCTTTCGACGCTCGTCTCAAAGGCGGTCGATCTCGACAAGGTCGTCTGGAACCCGCTGATCGGAGCCGATCTAGCCAGCTTCCAGGTCGGATAAGCGGCCTCCGCCTGGGCGAATCGCGACCTCATTTCCGCCGCAGCTTCCAAATCCTCGAGATCGGTCGCGGGTCCGTCCGGCGGCTCGTTTCATCGCCTTCAGATCGTCCATCGAGCAGATGGAGACGGTGATGCCGAGGATCCCTACGTCGCCGCTGGACTCGCACGACCTCAGCGTGGGCGTCTTGTGAGGCTTGCAGCGCGAGGGCCTGGATCCGCGTCGTTTGGTTCGGGACTCAGCTCGCGCCCCTCGCCCCTTTGATCGCGTCGCGCAGCAGATTGCTCGCCCGATAGCTGATGTTTCTGCCCCGTCCACGCTGTTCCACGAGCCCAGCGTCGAGCAGGCGCCGGAAATCGGCGCTCGCCGTCGCCGGCGATACGTCCGCCTCCTCGCCGTATTTGCTTCTCTCGGTGCCGCCGGTGAGGCTCTGTTCGAGTGCGATCACAAGTCGTTCCGGCCAGCCACGGCCCTCGGCCAGTCGTTCCAGATACGTCCAGCGCGCGGCAGCCTCCTCGATCTGAGCCAGGCGCTGTCGCGCCTGGATGAGGTGAGCGTCGACACAAAACCCGACCCATCCGGAGGCGTCGCGCTCGGGTTGGTAGCTCCCGCCCTGGGCCTCGCGCAACGCTGCGTAGTACTCCTGGGTGTGGCTGCCCAGATACTCCTCGATCGAGAAGAACTCCGGCGCGGCAAGTCCCTCGCGCGCGAGGACCAGCGACTGGACGATGCGGGAAACGCGGCCGTTGCCGTCCCGGAAGGGATGGACCGAGACGACGTGAAGATGCGCCATCGCCGCCCGTACGACGACGTCGACCTCGGGGTCGCCGTCGGCCAGCCAAGCCAATATCTCGTCCATCAGCGCGACCACCCGATCGCCGTCCGGGCCCTCGTACTCGAGCGATCCGTCGGACGCCGTCACCCCGATCGGTCCGGTGCGCCAGAGGCCGGGATCCTTGTCTCTCTGGAAGTAGCAGGCGTCGAAATGGAGGTCGAGGATCACCCTGTCGACCCAGCGGAAAAGGGGATCAACCGCCATCGTGCCCACGTGGTCCATGGCTCGCGCATAGCAGGCGACCGCCTGCCGGTTCTCCTGGTCGCGATCGGCGACGGCGCGCCCGCTGGTCAGCGCCAGCGCTTCCTCCGGTGAGACGCTGAATCCCTCGATCGAGGTCGAGCTCTCGATCGAGCTGGCGCGTACCTCTCGCCGCAGGCTGCCCATCCAGCGGCTGCGCGTCTTGACCTCGCTGCCCAACGTCGCGCGCAGCTTGGCCAGCTCACCGAGCTGCCTCTCCAAGGCCGGGGTCATCGGAGGGGTCGTATAGATCATGATCAGAAGTATAGACGATTAAACGAATAATCGTCTAGCCCTAATTCTGAGCGCGAGCCTCGAACCCTCGACCTCATGTCTCAGCAGAAGCCCGGCTCGAAGCGGTACTTGGCGCCGTGAGTTTTGTCTGGCGCTCGCGGTCGGCCCAGGCTGCGTACCGGATTGGACAGACGAGCCGGGACCCAGACGGGCACTGCGATTCGGATCGCCCGGCTGGCTGGTACGTCGATCCCGATTCTCCGGGGCAAATGCGCTACTGGAGTGCAGACGATGCTCGCTGGTTGGGCACTACCAGGACCCCGCGCAGGATCAAGCGGGCCTGGCACTCGCAGATAGTGGACTGAGGCTCGCCGTCCAGCTCACCGTGCATAAGTCAGACGCCATGGCGTAGTCGTCATTGGTGCCCCATCGCCTGGTCCTGTTCGCGGAAATCCTCTGGCTTGCCGGCCTCCCCCGCGCGCCTTCCCCCACCCGTCCGACCCTTTGATCAAGAAAGTTGGCGCGAGCCTAAAATAGATGTTATGCTCGCGCGGATTTCGATCAATCAAGAGAGCTGATTGGGTCGAGCACATAGCCAGCACCAGTGCCTTAATCGGTTAAAGGGATGGCGTTGTAAGCCATAGATCCGGGTTCGAGTCCCGGCTGGTGCATTCGTGAAGCAGAGGCGACTACACGGGCTATGGGAATGAACGTTTTCGACTACTTCGAGGATACGGCGGCAGCGGGGGACGGGCAGGTCCACTGGTCGCTGCGCTCGCCGTTCCGGCCCCGCGAGGACTACGACCTAATGCTGGTCCCACGGGCGCCGGACTGGCGCCAGCACGAGGGGGCGCGGCGGGCGCTGGAGCGGATCGAGCGGGAGCCGTGGGCGGCGGAGCTGACGAGCGACGGCGACCAGGTCACCCTGCGCCTCGACAACGACTGGGTCGAGCGAGCCGGGGCGGCGCTCGAGCGCGGCGAGGGAGTCGAGTCGGTCAACACCGACCTCGCCGCGGACGAGCGCTACGCCGTCTACTTCTGGGGCGCCAATACGACCAAGGCGCTTCACATCGGCCATCTCCGCAACCTCGCGATCGGCCACGCGATCGGCGCCTCGCTGGAGCAAGCCGGCGCCCGGGTCGAGCGCCGCAGCCTTATTTGCGACGTCGGCCGCAGCATGGGGGAGGCGATGGCCGGGGTGGTCCAGAGCGGCCGCGACCAGCAGGTCTGGCCCGACGGCGAAGAGAAGAGCGACCACTTCGTCGGTGCCTGCTACGCCGACTACGTCAAGGCCGGGCGGGCGAACGACGGCGAGGAGGACGGCGCCGAGGACTCGGTGGCGCGCGAGGAGGCGCTCTACAACGACAAGGCCGACGAGCTGATGATGCGGGTCCTCAGCGGCAATCAGCAGGCGCTCGAACTGTGGTCGAAGACGCGGGCCTGGGTGATCTCCGGCCAGCGCAAGACCCTGGCCCGGCTGGGGATCGCCTTCGACAAAGTGATCTTCGAGTCCGACTTCCTGCCGGAGGTGCAGGAGCTGACCAACCAGGGCCTCAGCGAAGGGAAGCTGACCCGCCGCAACGGCGACGACATGGTGATGTACGAGACCAGGCGCCGCGAGCTGGAAGAGATGCCGCTGGTGCGCGCCGACGGGCTGCCGACCCAGCACATGCGGGCGCTCGCCTACTGGTCCGCCGCGCCGGAGCTCGACGACGTGATCTCGCTGCAGGTCTGCGGCACCGAGTGGGTCGCCCACGTCAACTGCCGGCGCCAGCTGATCGACGAGCTGGAAGCGGTCAACGGC
Organism: uncultured Actinomycetes bacterium; assembly: GCA_963699125.1. GTDB lineage: Bacteria > Actinomycetota > Thermoleophilia > Solirubrobacterales > 70-9 > VAYN01. The sequence continues at coordinate 947,444 of OY969417.1, read as the reverse complement.
AACGGCTTCGCCAGCGTCAAGGGCGGCGGGCCGCCGACCCACGACGTCTTCCACGGCATGGTCGCCCGCGAGAAACGCTCGATCACCTCGAGCAAGGAAGGGGCGCTGCTGATCGACGACCTGGCCGAGTGGCTGGAGGAGCAGATCGAGGCCGACCCGGAGCGAGCCGAGGTTCGCCGCAACCACCCCAGCGCCGACCGCATCCCCTCCCAGGTCGCGCTCGGCTACTTCCTGATGCAGACGACCAGCAAGCGCGTCGACTTCGAGCCCGAGAAGCTGCTGGAGGAGGAGCAGACCAGCCTCGGCTGGGACCTGGCCCGCGCCCAGGCTCACCGCGGGACTGGGGCGCTGGTCGGGGAGCGGCCGGCCGAGGACCCCGATTACCGCTTCGCGGTCGTCCAGGCAGAGCTCTACCGGCGGCATCTGCGCAGCTCGGTCAAGGACCTCGACGTGGTGCCGCTCGCCCGCTACCTCTCGCACTTCGCCCGCTGGTATCGCGAAGGCGAGCGGGCGCCCGAGGTCGAGCGGGTGGTCGGCACGGTGCTGGACCAGGGTGTGCATGGCCTCGGGCTGGAGGGGGCGCTATGAGGACGCTGCTGGTCGATAACCACGACTCCTACACCTACAACGTCTTCCATCTGCTCGCCGCCGCCTCCGGCGAGGAGCCGGTCGTCGTCAACAACGACGCCGTCTCCTGGCGGGTCCTCTCCCGCTCCGACTTCGACGCGATCGTCCTCTCGCCGGGACCGGGCCGTCCGGAACGCTGGCACGACTTCGGCGTCTGCCGCGACATCCTCCGCTACAGCGAGATCCCCGTGCTCGGCATCTGCCTCGGCCACCAGGGGATCGGCAACCTGCTCGAGGGCGGCGTCGACAGCGCCCCGATGGCGATGCACGGCCGCCTCAGCCACGTTCGCCACACCGACAGCGGCCTCTTCGAGGGCATCCCCCAGGACTTCTCCGTCGTCCGCTACCACTCGCTAGCGATCACCAGTCAGATGGGCCCGGAAGGCCACGAGACCGCCTGGGCCGACGACGGCGTGGTGATGGGGATCGAGCACACCACGCGGCCGATGTGGGGAGTCCAGTTCCATCCCGAGTCGATCGCCACCGAGCACGGCCGAGCCATCGCCGAAAACTTCTACGCAATGGCGTCCCGCCACCACCCAAACGCCGGCCGACGGGCCTCAAAGCGGACTATTGCTCCGCTTTCAGGCCCATCGACCCCCAGTGTGGGGGAGGCCGGGCTGCGGTTGCGGGTGCGCTCGTTTGAGGGGGAGGCGCCGACGGAGGCGTTGTTTGAACGGCTCTTTGGGGACGCTGAGAACGCGTTTTGGCTCGATAGCGCCGACGCGCCGACGCGGCTGGCGCAGTGCTCCTACCTCGGCACCAGCGCCGGCCCCGACCGCTGCCTGCTCTCCTACGACGTCGAGGCGGGGGAGGTGTCGGTGCACCGGGGCGAGGTCGACACCGTCGAGCACAAGTCGATCTTCGACCTGCTCGACCGCGAGCTCGCCAAGTGCGCGGTCGAGCCGCCGCGAGAGCTGGCGCGCGGGCTCATCGGCGGCTACGTCGGCTACCTCGGCTATGAGCTCAAGGCCGACTGCGGCTCCCCCAACGTGCACCGCTCCGACATGCCGGACGCGCTGATGATGCTGGCCAACCGCGTCGTCGCCGTCGACCACGTGCGCCGCCGCACCTACCTGCTGGCGGTCGGCCGCGAGGAGGACGCCGAGGCCGATCGCTGGCTCGACATGGCCGAGGAGCTGGTCGCCGAGGCGCTCGCCGATCCGCCGCCCCTGACCGCGACGCCCGCGCCCGAGGAGCCGGCGCCCCACGTCACCTTTCACAGCGGCCGCGGTCGCGAGCGATACCTCGCCGACATCGCCCGCAGCCAGGCCGAACTCGCGGCCGGCGAGTCCTACGAGGTCTGCCTCACCGACCAGTTCTCGACCACGGCCAGCCCCGACCCGTTCGTCCTCTACCGGCACCTGCGGCACAGCAACCCGGCCCCGTTCGCCGCCTACCTCAAGTTCGGCGAGCGCGCCGTCGTCAGCTCCTCGCCGGAGCGCTTCCTCTCGGTCGACCGCGAGCGCCGGGTCGAGGCGCGGCCGATCAAGGGGACGATCTCGCGCAGCGAGGATCCCGTCGTCGACGCCGCCCACCGCACCGAGCTGGCCGAGGACGAAAAGACGATGGCCGAGCACCTGATGATCGTCGACCTGCTGCGCAACGACGTTGGCCGCGTCTGCGATGTCGACAGCGTCCGCGTGCCGGAACTGATGGTGATCGAGCCCTACGCGACGGTGCACCAAATGGTCTCGACGATCACCGGCCTGCTGGAGGGAGGGCGGACGCCGGTCGAGTGCGTCCACGCCTGCTTCCCCGGCGGCTCGATGACCGGCGCCCCGAAGGAGCGCACGCTGGAGATCATCGACGACCTCGAGGACGAGGCGCGCGGCGTCTACTCGGGCGCGATCGGCTACTTCGGGCTCGACGGCAGCACCGACCTCAGCATCGTCATCCGCACGATCGTGATGCGGCCGGGCCGGACCACGATCGGCGCCGGCGGCGCGATCGTCATGCAGTCCGACCCCGAGGACGAGTTCGACGAGATCCTGCTCAAGGCGCGGGCGCCGATGGCGGCGGTGGCGCGGGTCACCACCGGCAGCGAGGACGCCAATGTCTGGAGCGTGGAGCTGGAGCCCGCGGCGAGGACCGCAGGGGCGGCATGAGCGATCCGACCTCGATCGAGCCCGGCGCGACGCGGACGGGCCCGGAGCCGGCGGATTGGACCGTGCGGCCGGCGACCCGCGGGGACGTCGCGGCGGTCGCGGAGGCGGTGGAGCAGCTGCTGGTCGAGCTCGGTGGCCGCCGGCCGCCGAAGGAGGATCTGGAGGCCGAGATCGAGGCCGTCTTCGACGACCCCGCCGTCGGCGCGCTGATCGTCGCCGAGGGGGGCGGGGAGATCGTCGGCGTGCTCAGCGCCAGCTGGCAGTGTGCCCTGCACGTGCCCGGGTGCTACGCGACGATCCAGGACCTCTCGGGTCGACCCGGAGTGGCGCAGCCGCAAGGTCGGCGCCGCCCTGGTCGAGGCCCTTGCCGACCTCTGCCGCGAGCAGGGGGTGGCCCGGATCGAGGTCGGGCTGCCGCGGGAGACCTTCGCGGCGATCGGCGCCACCGAGGCCTTCTACCGCGTCAACGGCTTCGAGCACCTCGGTCCCCGGATGCGGCGGTTGCTCTCATGACCGAGCTGTTGATGGTCGAGCAGAGGCGTGGCTCAGACGACGCCGCCCACTGGATCCGCGAAGGTGGCCGCACGATCCCCGGCCAGGACGACAATCGCCGCCTCGACGAGCTACGCGCCGGGCTGATCCGCCACCGCAGCGTCAGAGCGGTGACTGCCGACGCCGGCGACGAGGCGCTCGAGCGGACCCTGGAGGCGATGCACGAGCGGGACTACCTGAACGCCCTGCGCCAGGTCGACCTGGGGGAACTCGTCGTCATGCCCGACTTCGCCCCGCCCGGGCTCGATCCCGACATCCCGGTCGACTCCGCGCTCGTCGCCGCTGCCCACGAGGGCGTGCGCACGGCGATCACCGCGGCGCAGCGGATCGTCGACGGCGCCCGCTTCACCTACGCCCTCTGTCGCCCGCCGGGTCACCACGCCGGCCCCGACTTCCTCGGCGGCTATTGCTACCTCAACAACGCCGCCGCTGCGGTGCGGACCCTGTATGAGGGCGGCGTGCGCCCGGTCGGGATCCTCGACCTCGACCTGCACTACCCGAACGGCACCTCGGTCCTGGTCGAGCAGCTGCCCGGCGCCGCCCTGCACTCGCTGCACGCCGCGCCGGTGACCAACGTCTCCGCCGACACGGTCCTGCCGCGCACCGAGGGCGAACGGGTCGTCGCCTTCAGCGAGAGCCCGGATGCCGACGCCTACCTGGAGGAGGTCGCCGCCTCGATCGAGGAGCTGGCCGCCGAGGCCGCGGCACTGGTCGTCTCGCTCGGCTACGACACCGTCGCCGGCGACCCGCACGGCTCCTGGAGCTTCTCGCCACCGATCTTCACCGAGGTCGGCCGGCTGCTGGCCGAGTCCGGGCGGCCGATCTGCACGATCCAGGAGGGCGGCTACTCGCTGTCGGCGCTGGCGCTCTGCAGCCACGCCTTCGCCACCGGTCTGCTCGGAGGAGAAGCGGGATGAGTGGGCTGGAGCCGTTCCGCCGCCGCCTCGACGCGATCGACGACGAGATCGCGTGCCTGCTCGGCGAGCGCTTCGAGATCTGCCGCGAAGTCGCGATCTACAAGAGCGAGCACGGGATCCCGATGATGCAGCCGAACCGGGTCGAGGAGGTGCGCGCCCGCTACCTCGCCCGCGGCGCCGAGGTCGACCTGCCGGCCGAGTTCAGCGGCGACCTCTTCGACCTCCTGATCGCCGCCACCTGCAAGGCCGAGGACGAGCTGATGGAGGCGCGGGAGGCGGCCGCCCCGGAGCCGGGGAGCGCCCGATGAGCGGCGCCAACGGCACCGTCGTGGCGGCCAGCGCCGACGGGCTTCCGCCCGGCCCGCGGATGCCGCGGGCGCTGCAGGCGATCGGCTGGACCCAGCGCCCGCTGCCGTTCCTCGAGCGCTGCCAGCGCCGCTACGGCGACACCTTCACCCTGCGCATCCTCCACTGGGGCGACTGGGTGATCCTCAGCGACCCCGCCGACGTCAAAAAGGTCTTCACCGCCGGCTCCGCGGTCGGCGTCGACGTCGCCAACCCGTTGCTCGGGCCGGTCCTCGGGCCACGCTCGGTGATGCTGCTCGAAGAGCCCGACCACATGACCCGGCGCAAGCTGATGCTGCCCGCCTTCCACGGCAAGAGCATCGAAGGCGACGGCGAGATGATGGCCGAGGTGGCGCGGCGGGAAGTCGGCCGCTGGCCGGTGGGGGAGCCGTTCGAGCTCTGGCCGCGGATGCAGGCGATCACCCAAGAGGTGGTGATGCGGGCGGTCTTCGGCTCCGGCGAGGGCGAGCGCATGGGCCGCCTGCGCGAGCTGCTCTCGTCGCTGACTGTGTGGATGAACGACCCCCACAACCTCACCCGGCTCGCCACCTTCGGCCCGCGCTGGGTAGTCCGCAGCCGCCGCTACCGGCAGGCGATGGCGCCGGTGGAGGAAGCGGTGCTGGAAGAGGTGCGGCGGCGGCGCGCCGAGGGGGACATCCGCGAGGACGTCGTCTCGATGCTGGTCCAGGCGCGCTACGAGGACGGCTCGCCGATGAGCGAGCAGGACCTGCGCGACGAACTGCTGACCCTGCTCACCGACGGCCCGACCTCGACCTCGCTGGCTTGGACCTTCGAGCGGCTGCTGCGCAACCCGGAGAAAATGGAGCGCGCCCGCGACGACGTACGCGACGGCGACGGCCTCTACCTCGACGCGGTGATCAAGGAGACCCTGCGGGTTCGCCCGCCGGTGCCGGTTGTGGTGCGGCGGCTGCTGGAGCCGATGGAGCTGAGCGGGGGCTACGAGCTGCCGGCGGGGACCACGGTCGCTCCCTGCATCCACCTGATCCACCGCGACGAGTCGATCTACCCCCAGGCGAAGAGCTTCATCCCGGAGCGCTTCCTCGATCGCCAGCCCGGCACCTACACCTGGATCCCGTTCGGCGGCGGCACCCGGCGTTGCCTCGCCGCCAGCTACGCCGAACTGGAGATGAAGCGGGTGCTGCGGACGGTCTTCTCCGAGGTCGACCTGCAGCCGGTCGACACCCGCTCCGAGCGGATGCGGAAAAGCGCCATCTCCTTCAGCCCCGACCGGCGAGGCCTGGTGATCGCGCAGCCGTGGTAGCCGAGACCGACCTGCTCATAGTCGGCGCCGGGGCCAAGGCGGCCGGGATAGCGACCAAGGTCCACGTCCTCAACGAGCTCGGGCTGGGGCCGATCGCCGTCAAGGTGATCGAGGGGACCGAGCCGGCCGCCTCCTGGCTGGGGCGCAACGGCATGACCTCCGGCGAGGAGCCGCTCGCCGTGACCCCGATCAAGGACATCGGCTTCCCCTACCAGAGCCACTACGAGTTCGGCGAGGCCGGCGAGGCGATCGACGCCGCGGCGATGTCGTTTTCCTGGCAGCAGTACCTGATCAGCAAGCGTCGCTATGCCCGCTGGATCGACGCTGGCTCGCCCTCGGTGCGCCACCGCAACTACGGCGAATACCTGGCCTGGGTGCTCTCGCGGGCGACCGAGGGGGTCAGCCACCTGCACGGCCGCGTCACCGAGGTCTTGCTCGCGGAGGGCGGAGAGGGCTGGGAGGTCGAGGTGGAGGAGCCCTCGGGGCGCTCGCGGCACCGCGGCGGCGCCCTGGTGCTGACCGGGCCCGGGGTCCATCGCTCCTTCCCGCACGAGCCCAAGGTCGCCTCCAGGGTCTTCCACTGCGACAGCAGGCGCAGCGACTTCGCGACCCTGCCCGATGACCGCGGCTGTGACGTCGCCGTCGTCGGCGGTGGCGAGAGCGCGCTCAGCTGCGTGATGTTCCTGCGCGGCTTCAAGCCGAAGGCCCGGTTCACGATCTACACCCCGATGCTGCCGATGAGTCGCGGCGAGAGCTTCCTCGAGAACCGCGTCTTCTCCAACCCCGACGAGGTCGAATGGGGCGCTCTGGACCTGCAGACGCGCCGCGACTTCGTCAAGCACAGCGATCGCGGCGTCTTCGACCCGCCGAGCCTGGCGGCGATCGCCTACGACGACCGCGCCCGCTTCGTCACCGGCCGGGTCACCGACGTCGGCGCGCCGCAGGGCGGCGACGGGGTGCGGCTGGAGTACGAGTCGCCGGAGGGAGTCGCCGGCCGCGAGCACGACTACGTCGTCAACTGCACCGGCTTCGACCTGCTGGCGCAGCTGCGCGGCCTCTTCCCGCCTGAGGTCCGGGCCGAGGTCGAGCGCCGGACCGGCAAGCTCTGGGACCGGCCGGCCGGGACCGAGGTGCGGATCGGGCGCGGGCTCGAGCTGGAGGGGATGGAGCCGCGCCTGCACATTCCTGGCCTGGGTGGGCTCAGCCAGGGACCCGGGTTCGCGAACCTCGGCGCGCTGGGGCTGCTCTCCAACCGGGTCCTCCAGCCGCTGCTGCGGGAAAAGGCTGCTGAGCAGGGACTTGGCGCAGACGCCCGTATGCAATATAAAAGCTTATCGTTTGAGTAATTGGGCGGTATTTAAATCCAATTGGGGGGAGTCGACGTGAGTCTGGAGAAATTTCCGAAGGTCGCTTTGGTCGGGGGTTGCCTCGTCATCGTCGCGCTGGTCGCGGCGCTCTCGGGTTGCGGCTCCTCCTCCGGCGAAGACCTCGAACTGACCGGTTCGGGCTACCCGGGCGTCGATGCCGCGAACACTCGCGAAGCGAAAGGCTCGATCGACAGCTCCAACGTCTCCCAGCTCGAAATCGCCTGGACGCTGCCGCTCACGGCGGAAAGCGCCTACGGGGCCCACGCCTCCTCGCCGGTGATCGTCAACGGGGTCGTCTACTCCCAGGATCTGGAGTCCAACGTTCAGGCGATCGCCCTCGATTCCGGCGACGTCCAGTGGACCAAGAAGTACGAAGATCCGGACGAGGGACCGAACGGCGTCGTGGTCGCCGAGGGCCGCGTATTCGGCGCCACCTCGAAAGAAGCCTTCGGCCTCGACCAGGAGACCGGCAAGGAGGTCTGGTCGACGCCGCTGGTGGTGAACCGCGGCGAAGCGATCGACATCGCCCCCGGGTACCACGAAGGGCTGGTCTTCGTCTCGACCGTGCCGACGACCGTCAACGAAGCGTATCCCGGCAGCGGCGTCGGCACCCTCTTCGCGCTCGACGCCCAGACCGGCCAGAAAAAATGGCAGTTCCTCACGGTTCCGGAAAGCCTCTGGGGGGACACCGAAATCAACTCCGGCGGCGGTCTCTGGCAGCCACCGTCCTTCGACGAGAAGGGCTTCATCTACTTCGGCACCGGCAACCCCGCCCCCTACCCGGGCACCCCGCAGGAGCCGTGGGGGTCGAGCAGGCCCGGCCCCAACCTCTACACCAACTCGGTGGTCAAGCTCGACGCGAAGACGGGCAAGATGCAGTGGCACTACCAGCAGACCCCGCACGACCTCTACGACTGGGACTTCCAGGACCCGCCGGTCCTGGTCGAGGCGAAGGGCAAGGAGCTGGCGATCGGCGCCGGCAAGTCGGGGATCGTCGTGGCCCTGGACGCGAAAACGGGCAAGCCCGTCTGGAAGCGCCCGGTGGGCACCCACAACGGCCATGACAACGACGGCCTCTACGCGATGAGAGGCGAAACCTCGAAGATCAAACCGGGCACGGTGTACCCCGGCACCCTGGGCGGGGTGATCGCGCCGATGGCGACGAACGGGTCGACCGTCTTCGTGCCGGTGGTCAATCACCCGCTGACGATCTCGGCCCAGGGCGAACTGGGGGAATCGGAAGAACTGACCGGGGAACTCGTCGCGATCGACGTGGAGACGGGCACGATCGAGTGGAACCAGGAATTCTCCTCGGCGGCGTTCGGCGCGCCGACCGTGATCAACGACGTCGTCTTTGCCGCCGCCTTCGAAGGCAGCCTCTTCGCCTTCGACGCCGAAAACGGCAACGAACTGTGGACCGGCACCCTCCCGGCGGGAATCAACACCGGCGTCTCCATCTCCGACGACACGGTGATCGCCCCGGCCGGCATCGCCACCGCCGAAGGGCAGAAACCGGAAATCGTCGCCTACCGCGTGGGGGGGTAGCCCGCGGGCTGCTCGCGCCTGGGGCAGACGCCGGATCGAACCTCGAAGTTGAGCCGCCGTTGCTGATGCACGGGGTCAGCTGGCGAGAAGCGCCGATTCGCGCGCGCCAATCGGTGCGCGCGAGAAACCGTCACACGCGGCTTTGCAGGGCCAAAATGTAATTTGCCGCCGCAGCCAGTTCAAAATACTCCAATGTCTTTGACTGATATGCCGCCAGCCGCTATGGATTGAAGGGTCCCACAGCGGTGGGGCCCGCCCCGCGCCAAGGGGCGCGGGCGGCGATCCAAGCGAAAGGAACGAAGCAATGACTCGCAACCTCAAGGCCCTCGGCCTGGCCCTGGCGGCGGTGTTCGCGATGAGCGCCCTGTCGGCGGCCTCGGCGCAGGCGGTGCCGACATTCACAGGCTATGAAACAACGACGGGCAACCCCCACGTGCACACGATTATCGAAGGGACAACGGATCCCGGGGCGATTGAAAAATTCGATACCGAAAAAGCCACGGTCGAATGCCACAACAAATACTCTGGTACAGACCTGACCGGAGACAACTCCACACTCACAGTCACAGTGACAGAAGTGAAAACACCGAATACAGAAGGAACCCACTGTAACACCTTCGCGAAACCACCAATCAGTCAGAATTTCAAAACGGAAATCCTCTTTACAAGTTGTGACTACCTCTTCCACGTTGAAACCAAACTGGAAGAAAACACATACACAGGCTCGGTGGACGTCAAATGCACAACCCCTGGCGACCACATCCATATTAAAGTCCTCAATGCGGCCGGCGGTGTCAAATGCCAGCTCACAGTTCCGGAACAGACCGGCCTGAAACACATCGTGTTCCACAACAAAAAAGAAGTGAAACCGACAAAAGTCACAGTTACAGCTACAGTCGAAAAAATTAAATACACACAAACCGAAGGCGGCATCCTCGGCTGCGGCCGGGCCAACGGGGTCTATGAAGACGCCACCTACACCGGCGAAGCGACAGTCTCAGGGAAAAACACACTGAACGAAGCGGTCGACGTCGAAGTGAGCGGCGAGACTCTCTGACGATCGACGCACCGGTCCGCGCGACGCGCAGCCGGAGCGAACGAGGGGCCGGGAGCGATCCCGGCCCCTCGCGTTAGCGTCGAGGTTACAGAGCCGGTTTACATGAGAGTACTTATATGTACCTTGACATTGACATGGCCGTTTCGATAAGTTGACGGCGGTCGGGCCAAGTCGGCCTAGGGGAAACAGGGAACTCAGGGAGATGCAGACCTCGAAGGGGAAGAGAGCGGGGACCGGTGGCCCGACGTGGCTGGCGGCAGCGCTGCCGTGGGCTGGAGTAGCGGTAGTGGCCACCGCCCTGGCGGCGGCGGTGCTGCTCACGGTGGCGCCGAGCATCTTCGCCGCCGATGCGCCGCCCAAGTTCTGGAAGAAGTGCACGACCGGCGCCGGGGCAGGTCAGTGCAGCGTCCCGCGCGGGATCGCCACCGACCCAACCAATGGCCACCTTTTCATCGCCGATCAGAACAACCGCCGCATCGTCGAGCTGACCGCCTGGGGGCAATTCGTCAAGGCCTGGGGCAAAGGAGTCGTCAAAGACGGCTCGCCGCAATTCCAGGTCTGCACGGCGGCGAGCGGCTGTCAGCAGGGGGAACTGGGCGGCGGCAAGGGCGAGCTGGAAGCCCCCCAGGGCGTCGCCGTGGACAGCGCCGGCGACATCTACGTGGTCGACTTCAAAAACCACCGGGTGCAGAAGTTCCACCCCAACGGCGAATTCGTGCTGATGTTCGGCGCCAACGTCAACAAAACGAAAGTCGACGAAAGCGCCCCCCAGGCCCAGCGCAACCTCTGCACCGAGGCATCGGGAGACGTCTGTCAGGCAGGGACCACCGGCAGCGGCGACGGAGAATTCGGCGCCTGGGCGGTCGGGAGCTTCATCGCCGCCGACCCCCTTGGCTCGGGCACCAAGATCTACGTCGGCGATCAAGGCCGGGTGCAGGAGTTCGAACCCAACGGCAGCTTCATCAAAGAACTGCCGCTACCGGGCGAGACGGTGAAGAGCCTCGCGGTCGAGGCCGCCGGCAACCTCTACCTCGCCCTCGAAGGCAAAAACGAAATCAGGAAGCTCGACCCCACCGGAGCCGAACTGTGCAAAACCGCGGCCCCGCTGAGCAACCCGGTGGCGCTGGCGATCAACCCCGAAGGCGGCTTCTACGCGGTGGCGGGAACCGGCCCCTTCGCGGTGCACCAGTTCGGCTCAGCCTGCCCCTTGAGCGAGACCGGTCCTTCCTTCGGCGCTGAAGATCTGACCGATTCCTCGACCGGGATCGCGACCGGCTCAGCCTGCTTCACCGCCGGCTTCGGCCTCTACCTGCCAAGCAGCGGCTTTGCCGGCGCCAACAGCTTCATCCGCGCCTACGGCCCGGTCCCCGACAAGCTCGGCCTCTGCCCGCGCCCGCCCGTCCCCCCCTCGATCACCTCCCAGCAAGTGGTCGCAGCCCAGCACGAACCGCCCGCCACCACGGTAGCGGCCGAAATCAACCCCCACTTCTGGGATGACGCCACCTACTACGTGCAATACGGGACCGGCAAGTGCTCGGAAGGAGGCTGCCCCGAAAAAGCGCCGCTCACCCCAGCCCCCCTCGGAGGCGGCATCACCGATGAGGACGTCGCCACCGCCGGGGTGGCGCTAGCAAGCCTGCAGTACGGAACCACCTACCACTACCGCTTCGTCGCCCAAAGCAGCGGCGGCGGCCCGGTCTACGGCGGCGATCCCGACGGCGAAGGGCCAGAAGGAGGGCCCAAAGAAGCGAGCTCCGCAGAGGGCACCGAACGCTACTTCCGCACGATCGACCCGCCCTGTCCCGCCTGCCCACCGCCACCCCCCGATGCCCGCGCCTACGAGCAGGCTTCCCCGACCCAGAAGGGCAGCTTCGACATCGACCGCGGCTCGGTGATCGCCCGCCCCGACGGCGAAGCGGTCCTCTACGGCTCCCTCGGCGCCTTCGCCGATCCCCGTGCTGGATCCTTCCACAGCACCTATTTTGCAAAGCGCGTCCCCGGCTCCTGGGGAAGCGAAGCGCTGGGCCCGGCGACTGATCCGATGGAGGAACTCATCCCCAACCAGATACTCGGGTTCTCGGGCGACCTCAGCAAGCAGTTGGTGCTGACCAACGCGAAGCTCACCCCCGAAGCGGTCGGCGAAGACAACTCAGCGGTCAACATCTACGTCCACGACAGCGCCACCGGCTCCTACCAGTACGTGGATACGGCGTTTGGCGGCGGGCAGGAAGACGTCCTGCTCCCCAGCGCCTTCGCTGGCGCCTCCCAGGACGGCTCCCACTTCTACTTCGTGCTGAACAAGCCGCTGGCATCGGCGACCCCGGCGCCGCCGCCGGTCGGCGAACTGGGGGGCCTGCTCTACGGCTTTGACACCACGACCGGCGAGCTCTCCTACCTCGGCGTCCTGCCCGGGGGCGGGATCGACCCGGTGGGCAGCTTCGGGGCGGGGGCGATCATCACCAACGCCAACTACTCCCACGGCAGCCCCTCCTTCCGCGAGGTCTCCGAAGACGGCAGCCGCGTCTACTGGACCCATCGGCGCGGAGGTCCTCTCTACCTCTACGAAGGCGGGGCGAGCACCCTGGTCTCCGAGCGCCAGTCAGACAGCTCGACCCAGGACGCGCAGCTGTGGGGGGCGAGCAGCGACGGGAGCATCGCGATCATCACCGCGGCGAAAGGACTGACCGAAGACGCGAGCCCGAGTGGCGCCGACCTCTACCGCTACGACGCAAACGCCAATCAGCTCACCGATCTGACCGCGGGCAAAACCTCAGCAGGAGAAGCCGGGGTGCAGAGGGTGCTGGGGGTGAGCGAGGACAGCACCTACGCCTACTTCATAGCGAGCTGGGCAAGCGGCGAAGTGCCGGCCATCTACGCCTGGCATGAGGGCGATGGCATCCGCCTGATCGGGACCTTAGCGAGCAAGGAAGACCAGCTGACCCTGGCCGCAACCCCCAACGACTTCTGGCGGGTGAGCCCCAACGGGCACTACCTGGGCTTCCTCTTCGGCGGGGAGATCACCGGCCCCGACCCCCAGCAGTCCTACCCGGTGCGCGAGGCCTACCTCTATGACTACGGCGCCGATAGCCTCAGCTGCGCATCGTGTCCGCCGGGGGGGTTGGCGAGCGCGGAGGTGAGGCTGAGCAGCTCCCTGTTTCCCTTCAGCGAAGGCCTCTCCCGCAACCTCACCAACACCGGCCTCTTCTTCTTCCAGAGCAAGGACCGCCTGCTCTTGGCCGATGTCAACGGCGCCCAGGACGTCTATCAGTACTCCGCCGCCGATGGCAAGGTCCACCTGATCTCCACCGGCCAGTCACCCAACGACTCCTACTTCGGCGACGCCACCCCCTCGGGCTCTGACGCCTTCTTCACCACCCGCGAGCAGCTCGTCCTCCAAGACCAAGACGGCCTCGCCGACCTCTATGACGCCAGGGTCGACGGCGGCATCGCCTCCCAGAACGAAGCGCCGCCGCCTCCTTGTGACCCCAACGTCAACTGCGGTGGCCCGATCACCTCCCCGCCCACCGGCCCCGGTCCCTCCACCCCCGGCCTGATCGGTCCCGGTGACCCGATCCCGCCCAAATGCAAAGCGGGCTTCCTGCGCAAGGGCAACAAATGCGTCAAAGCCGGCCACGGCAAGAAAGCCAAGAAGCACCGTCGCCACCGCGCCAAGCACAGGATTGGGAATTGATGGATAAGGCCCACATCCGCAACCTCTGCACCCGCGTGCAGTCCGCCTGCCTGATCTTCTTCGCCGCGCTCTTCCTCTCCCTGCCCGCCGCCCTCGGGCTAACGCCGGCCGCTGCGCTCGGATTCAACTTCCAGATCACCAAATTCGACGTCTCGGTCATCAAAGACGAAGCCAAAGCGGAGTTCACCAAAGCCGGGGGGCACCCCTACGCGCTCGACACCGAAATCGAATTCGGCGCCACCACCGACAACCTCGGCAACCCGATCCCCGACGGCGCGGTTCGGAACGTCCACGTCGAGACGCCGGCGGGCTTGGCGGGCAACCCGCTGGTGCTTGAGCGCTGCGAGGAGGCCAAGCTGGCGATCAACATCTGCCCCGCCGACTCCCAGGTCGGGATCATCACCTTCAGCGCCACCGACAACAGCTTCAGCAACGAATACCCGATCTACAACATGCTCCCCGCCCCCGGCGTCGCGGCCGAGCTCGGCTTCAATGTCGAGCAGCTGATCTGGGCCCACCTGGAAGCCTCGGTGCGCCCCGACGGCGGCCTCACCGTCTCCAGCCGCGAAATCTCCCAGCTGGTGCCCCTGGCCGGGGTGAGCACGAGGATCTGGGGAGTCCCAGCCGATGACTCCCACGACGCCCAGCGCGGCAAATGCCTGGAAACCGCAGCGGCCGACCTCTGTCCCTCAGGCGAAGAAGAAAAGGCTTTCCTCTCCCTGCCCACCTCCTGCACGGGCCCGCAGAGCTGGAACCTCAGGGCCGATTCCTGGCAAGAGGCCCCCGGCACCCCTGAGGCCACCGCCACCGACCCGGAGCCCGGCAACGAGGACTGCGGCGGGCTGAAATTCGAACCCACCCTGCAAGCCCGCCCGACCACCAACCGCGCCGATTCCCCCAGCGGCCTGGACCTCGAGCTGGAACTGCCCCAAAGCGATCAACCGGGCGACCGCGCCCAGGCCCACCTCAAAGACACCGTCCTCACCCTGCCCGAGGGCCTGGTGATCAACCCCGCCGCCGCCAACGGCCTCGGCGCTTGCTCGCCGAGCGAGATCGGCCTCGGCGACGCCGCCGAGCCCAGCTGCCCCAACGACTCCAAGATCGGCACCCTTGTGGTCAACACCCCCGCCGTCGATCACCCCCTCCCCGGAGCCCTCTACATCGCCACCCCCTTGCAGAACCCCTTCGGCTCCCTCTATGCCACCTACATCGTGATCGACGACCCCCAAAGCGGGGTGGTGATCAAGCTCGCCGCCAAGCTCACCGCCGACCCGCTCAGCGGCCGCCTCACCGCGACCCTAAACGAAGCCCCCCAGCAGCCCTTCGAAGCGCTGAGCGTGCACCTAAAGAGCGGCCCCACCGCGCCGCTGCGCACCCCGGCGCTGTGTGGGCCCTACGCGACCACCGCCACCCTCACCCCCTGGTCTGCGCCCGACTCCGGCCCCCCCGTCCAAGAAGAAGACAACTACGCGATCGCCGCCGGTGCTGGCGGCGGACCCTGCCCGACCGCCGCCGCCGCCCAGCCCCACGCCCCCGCCTTTGAAGGCGGCACCGCCAGCCCCCTGGCCGGCGCCTTTACCCCGCTGGTGATCAACCTGCACCGCGAGGACGGCTCCCAGCAGTGGGCCTCCCTGGACCTCTCCCTGCCGCCAGGCCTTTTGGCAAAGCTCGCCGATACTCCCCGCTGCCCCGAGGCCACCCTCGCCGCCGCCGCGACCCGCCCCGGCCGCACCGAGCAGGCCGCCCCCTCCTGCCCGCCCGCTTCTCGGGTCGGCACCGCCACCGTCGCCACCGGTGCGGGTCCGACCCCCTACTACGCCTCCGGCACCGCCTACCTGACCGGCCCCTACAAAGGCGCCCCGCTCGGGGTCGCGGTCGTCTTCCCCGCGGTGGCCGGTCCCTTTGACCTCGGCACCGTGGTGGTCAGAAACGCCCTGCTCGTCGACCCCGTAAGCGCCCAGGCAAGCGCCAAATCAGATCCCTTCCCGACCATCCTCGGCGGCATCCCCCTCGATGTCCGCTCGATCTCCTTGCGGGTCGACAAGCCAAACTTCATCTTTAACCCGACCTCTTGTGACCCGATGGCGCTGGGCGGGACGCTGCTCTCCACCCAAAACCAGGTCGCGATCCTCGCCAACCGCTTCCAGGTGGCCGAGTGCGCGGCGCTCGCCTTCAAGCCCAAGCTCAGCCTGGGCCTCAAAGGCTCGACCAAGCGCGGCGGGCACCCGGCCCTCAGCGGCACCATGAAGATGCCCCCTGGAGGCGCCAACCTCGCCCGCCTCTCGGTCGCCCTGCCTCACTCGGAGTTCTTAGACACCACCCACATCCGCACCGTCTGCACCCGGGTGCAGTTCGCCGCCGATGCCTGCCCCAAAGGAGCGATCTACGGCAAGGTCAAGGTCTATGCGCCGCTGGTGCAACCAGAGCCCCTAGGAGGCTTGCTCTACCTGCGCTCCTCAAGCCACCCGCTGCCAGACCTCGTGCTGGCGATCCAAGGCCCGCCCTCCCTGCCGGTCAAAGTCGCCGTCGCGGCCCGGATCGACTCAGTAGGTGGCGGCACCCGCGCCACCTTTGAGCAGATCCCCGACGTGCCGCTGCAAAAAGCCGTCTTCTCCTTCCAGGGCGCCAAGAAGGGCCTGCTCCTGAACTCCCGCGACATCTGCGCCTCCACCAACCGCGCCACCGTGCTGATCGACGCCCAGAACGGCAAGACCAGGGATTCGAGGGTGGTGTTGGGGGTTAGGTGTGGGGGGCGTCGCGGGCGCGGCAAGGGCTGAGGGCAGGGCTTAATGAGCGCCGATTGGCGCGGGCGAGAATCACGTCTCCTCTCCGCCAGAGGTGGCGGTACCTTGCCCCAGGTGGCGACGAGACGCAGCGCAGGCATCCTCCTCTACCGCTTCGTCGCGGGTGCGCCGCAGGTTCTGTTGGCGCACCCCGGTGGGCCGTACTGGGCACGGCGGGACCTCGGTGCCTGGACGATCCCGAAGGGGGAATGCGAAGACGGCGAGTCCCCGCGGGACTGCGCGCTGCGTGAGCTGGAGGAGGAGCTGGGGTCGGCTCCGAGCCTCAGCGCCGAGCAGTTGATCGAGCTCGGTTCGGTACGCCAGAAATCCGGCAAGGTCGTCGAAGCCTGGGCCGCCGAGGGGGACTTCGATCCGGCGCTGCTCCGCAGCAACACCTTCGCGGTCGAGTGGCCGCCCCGCAGCGGCAACGAGCGTGAGTTCCCCGAGGTCGACCGCGCCGAGTGGTTCGCGCCGGGCCTGGCGCGGCGGAAGATCCTGCCGGCCCAGGTGGATCTGATCGACCGCCTGCTCGAGCGGCTTGCGGGGACGGGCGGCGGGGGTGGGGGCTGCGCTTAACTTTTTGGGCGACTGCGTGCTTTGCCCGCTTGTGCCCTGTGAGCGGTGAGGGGAGGTGGGGTGAAGCGTCTTGTACTTTTTTGGCGCCTCCAATCTCGGAGGCGAGTGGCTCTCCTCAAAAAAGTTAAGCGAAACCCCACCTCCCTTCCCCGCACGAAGCGCTAGCCCGGTCACCGACCCGGACGTATACTCGCCGGGCCATGGAAAACGGCTCCACTCCGCCGTCTGCGAGCACCGACGACGCGAGTCGGAACGGTAGCTTGCCGCTCTCCGCGCGGCTGCTCGGGGTCGGCGTCCGCGGCGCCCAGGCGGTCAGCAAGGCGACCGGGATCGACCGCGCCGTCGAAGTCGCCGCCGAGGAGGCGATCGTGGCGGCGGTCGAGAGCGAGGCCGTCGAGCGGGCGCTGGCGCGGGTCCTGGAAGGGCCGATCGTCGAGGACGCGGTGCAGGGGGCGCTCGAGAGCGAGGCGGTCAAGCGGGCGCTGCTGGAGGCGATGGACAGCGAGCTGGTCGACGAGGTCTGGCGCCGCCTGCTGGCGAGCGAGGAGGCGCAGCAGCTGGTCGAGCGGATCGCCGGCGCCCCCGAGGTGCGGGCCGCGATCAGTGCCCAGGGCGCCGGCCTGATCGAGGACGTCGGCCGCACGATCGGACGCCTGGCGCAGCGGCTGGACGACAGCTTCGAGCGGGTGGTGCGCCGGATCTTCTTCCGCCGCCGCCGCGCCGTCGCCAGCGACCACGCCGGCGCGGTCAGCCGCACTCTTGCGATCGTCATCGACGGCGTCTTCGTCAACCTCAGCTTCACCGCGCTCGTCGCCGTCGCGACCCTGATCGACAACGCCTTCGGCGGCGGTGGCGGCGACGTCTCGAACCTCGCGATCGCGGTTGGCTCGACCGCCTGGCTGGCGCTGGGCGCGGTTTACCTGGTCGGCTTCTGGTCGCTGGCGGGGCAGACGCCGGGGATGCGCTTCGTCGGGATCAGGCTCAGCGTCGAGCGGCTGCCGTTGCGGCGCGCGCTGCGGCGGCTTGTCGGCCTCGGCCTCTCGGTCATCGCCTTCGGCCTCGGTTTCCTCGACATCGTCTTCGGCGAGCAGCGGCGCGGCTGGGCCGACCGCTTCGGCGGCACCGACGTCGTCTACGACGAGCGCCGCCCCGAGCCGGCCCCGTGGTCGCGGCCCGAGCGGTCGGCAGGCGCGGCCGAGCCCGCCGCGGAGGTGGACCAGCCTAAGCCAGCTGTCCCGAGCGCCGGCTGAGCCAGCGCTGGGCGAGCAGGGTCATCGTCCCCGAGAAGATCAGCAGCGAGACGTTGATCAGCAGGACGACCAGGGCGCCGAGTCCCTCGCCGGGGCCGCCGACCCCGATCGCCACCCCGAGGTAGGCCGAGGCCGGGATCGTCGTCACCGAGATCGCGACCCCGACCGCGGCGCTGGCCCGGGTCTCGAAGGAGAGCATCGCCGCGATGCCGGCGGCGAGCGCGATCAGCACCGTCGAGTAGTCGGTCTTGGCGAGCGTGCTGAGGCTGCTCTGCTCGACCGTGAACCCGGCCGGCAGCAGGTCGACGCCCTCCAGCGCCGCCGCCAGCACCGCCGCGGTCGCGACGACCAGCGCCAGGCCGAGGGCCAGGGTGAGGAAGGAGCGCTGGGCGAGGCCATGGCGACGCCCGACCAGCCCGACGCAGGTGGCGCAGATCGGCAGCAGATCGGGGCTGACCGCCATCGCGCCGACGATCAGGATCGAGCTGCTGGTGATGACGCCGAGGGCGGCGATCACCGCGGCGACGTTGATCAGCGCCAGGTAGCGGGCGAGAGGGCGCGAGTTGGCCCGCGCCTGTCCCATCACCTCGACCCAGGCGAAGCCTTCGACGCCGGCCTCGCCGCCGAGGTGGCGGCGCAGCGGCGCCACCACCTCGACCCGGGTCAGCAGGTAGTCGTCGACGCCGATTCCCAGCTCGGCGATCGCGGCGACGAGGCGGTCGGCCGCCGCCGGCTCGACGTCGGCGACGAACACGACCGCATCCGCCGCCGACGCCTGGTCGGGCTGCTGCACCAGCCGCCGCACTCCCTCCAGCTCCCGCAGCAGGGCGCCGAAGTGGCCGGCGCGCTCGGCGTCGACCGATGAGCGCAGCCTCAGCACCGGGTCACGGGGTGCCTTCGGGCTCTTCGGAGAGCTTGTAGACGATGATGATCGAGAGCGCGAACACCGCCAGCGACCAGAACGGGTAGGCGCCGATCGAGAGCAGCGCCCCGATCGCGTTCAGCGAGCCGATGAAGATGCCGAACCAGCGGCCGAATTCACCGCCCGACCAGAGCGAGAAGGCGGCGACCAGCTCGAGCACGCCGATGATCAGGGTGATCCAGCCCCAGGTGTGGAGGCCGCTGATGATGTAGGTGGCGTTGGCGGTGAAGAACTTCGAATCGCCGATCGCCGCGATCCCCCAGATGATGTTGAGGACGCCTGCGACAAGCAGCAGGACGCCGGCGAATACCCACCAACCGCTGAGCGTTGATTCCGCGTTCATAGCAACCCTTTCGTGCGTTGGACAGAATCGGGACGCACTGAACATAGGCTAAGGCGGCGACGCCAGAAAATAATTTCCTCCGAATCGCCGCGAGCGCTCAGGAAACGAGCTTGAGGACCTTGAAAGCGCGGACGCCGCGGGGGGTCTCGACCTCGACGGTGGCGCCCGCCGGGGCGTCCATCAGCGCTCGCCCGATCGGCGACTCGGCCGAGAGCCGGCCCTGGGTGAGGTCGGCCTCGGTCGAGCCGACCAGGGTCCAGACGTTCACCTTGCCGTTCGCCTCGTCGGCGACTTCGGCGGTCCGCCCGAAGGCGAAGGAATCAGCGCCGGCGTCGACCTCGACGACGACCGCGTTGCGCAGCCGCTCCTGCAGCCGCTTGATCCGGGTCTCCAGGTGCGCCTGGTCCTCTTTGGCGATGTGGTAGTCGGCGTTCTCCTTGAGGTCGCCAAGCTCGCGCGCGACCTTGATCCGCGCCGCCATCTCCAGCCGCGCCGGCCCTTCCAGCTGCTCGAGTTCTGCGCGCAGCTCCTCGATCCCCGCCGCGGTGATCGGCTCCCCGCCCGACTGCGGTCCGTTCATCGCTGCAGCCTGGCAGATATGCCCACCGGCCGCCCTTGGAGCCGACTCTAATCGCCGCCGTTTTTGCCCAACAGAGCCGGCGCGAAGGACCGGACTTTCGGTCCTGCAGCGGCGCCGAGATGGGAGAGGCCGAAGAGATCCTCGGTCGAGCGCAGCAGCGAGTAAGGGTTGTAGGTGACCCCGTCGCTGGCGCCGGGAGCGACGAAGGGTGAGATCAGGAGGGTGCCGACCTTGAGTGGGTTGCCATTTGCGGAGACGGCTGGGTCCGCCGGCGCGCCGGGGTTGAGCTGGCCGAAGGTGACGACCAGCAGGCCATCCTTCTTGTAGGCGGGGGAGGCGAGGATCTTCGGCGCCAGTCCAGCGAGGAAGGCGTCGGCGCCGGCGGCGCCGTCTGGTGCGCCGGCGGCGCACTGGCCGCTGATGCCGGCGTTGCAAAGGTTGGGGGAGATGTAGGAGAAGTTGGGCGTCGAGTCGGCCTTCCTCAGGTTCTTCTCGAGCGTGGTCAGAGGAACGTCGTTCGTCGCGCAGTCGCCAAGGTCGAGCAGCGAGTGGAAGTAGGCGAAGGGGTTGAGGCGAGCCGAGTAGCCGCCCTGGACCGGGACCTCCGCTTCGTCGGGACCCGGGTGCACGCAGTTGGCCGGCTGCCCGGTCTGATCGACCATGCCCTCCATGTAGGCGCGCCAGATGAAGCGGCCGCTGGCGAGCTGGTCGGCCAGGGTCAGGGTTTCGACCGGGTAGACGCAGCCGCTGCCGGCGACGATCCCCTTGCTGTTCGCTTTGGCGGTGGCGGGGAATTCGGCGTAGGTGGGGCAGTCGGCCACGGTCTGCGCGGTCGGCGGCTGGCCGCTGACGGCGGCGATCGAGTTCGGCAGCGCCGCCTTGTCGAGCAGCGAGTAGCCGCTGAGCAGGACGCCCTGCGGCCGCAGCGTCGTCGCTAGGTAGGGCATCTGGGGGGCGGTGCCGAAGGCGGCGTCGTAGCCGGAGCTGGCCAGCGAGATGACGAAGACGTGCTTGATCCGGCCCGCTTCGGGGCTCGGCAGAGAAGGGGCGGTTGGTCCCGGTTCTGGCTCGGCGGTCGGGCTCGTTTCCGGCGCCGCCAGCGGCCCGGCGGCGGGCAGCGGTCCGGCCGAAGAGGCGGAGGGGGGCGCCGGTGAGGGGGCGCCGCCGCCAGCCGGCCTCGCGGCCGGTTCGGGGCTGGGGGAGGGTACGCTCGCGGCCGGCGTCGTGTCCGCCGCGAGGCTGCGACCGAGCAGGGCCGCCAGTGGCCCGGTCCCACTGCCGCTGGACATCGCCGCTGCGACGATCGCCGAAGTGGCAACCAGCGAGGAGGCCACGAGCAGGCCGAAGCGCTTGCCGGTCAGCGTCGCGGCGGCCGCGACCGCGCGCTGGAAGTGAGCGGCCATAGCGGCCTTCACCGACCGGCCTCGGTCGGCACCAGCACCTGGCCGCACTGGGCGCAGAAGCGTACGGCGTGCCCGAAGGGGGCGCCGCAGCCCGGGCAGAGCCCGGCCGCATCGACCTGCTCCAGCTCCAGCAGCCGCTCCACCGCCAGCAGCTCGGCGTCGACCCGCTGCAGCTCCGCCGCCTTGCGGGTCAGCACGTCCATGCGAACGTGGTCGCGGATCGCCATCTCGTAGAAGGCGCCGCCGAGGTCGGCCTGCATCACCGTGAACTTCTCCAGCAGCCGGTCGCGCTGGGCGAGGAGCTCAGCGCTCTGCTCCGGTTTGGGCACGGGTTGGCGGCTCATGGTTCGACCCCGCTGGGCGGGCCGGAGGCCGCCTCCGGGTCGCCGCCGATGACAATCACGTCGGGCAGGTTCTGCTGCGCTCTGATGTAGTCCTTGCCGGTCTGTTCGGGGTTTTCTTCGACCAGCTGCGTGTCTTCTTCCGTCTTCTGCCGGCTCGCCTTGAAGCCCGTTACCTGGTGCACTGCGCCGTTCTTGGTCCGGGCGACGACTTTGCCCCCTCTCGCTGCCGCGGCTTTGCCGGCTTTGGCTTGTTTCTTGTCCTTGGGGCCGGCGGAGGCCGTTGCGGTCGTCCCGGCGGCGCTGGCGGCTTCCTGGTTGCGCAGCGCCTGCAGCAGCGCCTCGCTGTCGCCTTCGCCGGAGCCACTACGGCCGACGACGACGCCGAGCGCGACCGCGATCGGCAGCAGGGCGAAGAAGCCGACGGCGGCGGCGCGGCTGCCGGGGCTGGATTTCGCCGGCGGCCGGGTCAGCGGCCGCCGCGCTTTCCTGCTCATCGCCGCGAAGTAGCGCGACGCCGGGTTGGCGCCGTTGCCGCGGCGGGCGGCGCAGTTGACGCAGTAGCGCTGCTGCGGGTCGAGCGGCGCGCCGCACTCCTCGCAGGGCTCGTAGGTGGTCATCGCTGCCGCTCCTTTCGGGCTTCGAGGATGTGCTTGGCGCGGGCCTGCTGGCGTTCTGCCTTTTCCTGCGTGGTCGAGCAGCCGGTTGCGGCTCCGGTCAGGAGCGCGCCGCAGGCGGCGAGGACCGCGAGGCGGGTGGGCCGGCGGCTAGCCGAAGGCACCGCTCACGTACTCCTGGGTCCGTTGCTCGCGCGGCGATCCAAACAGCGCCGTGGCGCTGTTGTACTCGACCAGGTCGCCGAGGTACATGAAGGCGACGTGGTCGGCGATCCGGTAGGCCTGCTGCAGGTTGTGGGTGACGATGACGACGGCGACGTCGTCGCGCAGCTTCACGATCAGGTCCTCGATCACCTGCGTTGACTGCGGGTCGAGCGCCGAGCAGGGCTCGTCGAGCAGCAGCACCTCCGGCTCGGCGGCGAGGGCGCGGGCGATGCAGAGCCGCTGCTGCTGACCGCCGGAGAGCTTCAACGCCGGGTGGTCGAGGTTGTCCTTGACCTCCTCGAACAACCCGGCCCGCGCGAGGGCGCTGTGGACGGCAGGCTCCAGCGCCTTCTTGCGCTGGCGCCGCGAGCCCTGCTCGCGCAGGACGTAGGCGATGTTGTCGAAGGCGCTCATCGGGAACGGGTTCGGCTGCTGGAAGACCATCGTCACCCGCCGCCGCAGCAGCGTCGGCTCGATCAGGGCGATGTCGACGTCGTCGAGCAGGATCCGGCCTCGCAAGGTCGCCGTGCTGGTCAGCTCGGTGAGCCGGTTGAGCGAGCGCAGCAGCGTCGTCTTGCCACAGCCCGAGGGCCCGATCAGCGCCAGCACCTCGCCCTGGCGCACCGGCAACGAGACCCCTTTCACCGCGTCGCGGTTGGAGTAGGAGACGGAGACGTCGTCGATCTCCATACGGCGGATCGAGAACTGCGGCGCGCCGATCGACCGCCGGGCGCCGGTGAAGCTACCCTGCTGCGCCGGGGCGCCGCCTGCCGACTGCGCCGGGGGCGCCACCCGCTGTGCGGCCGCCGGATCGTCCAGCGGCAGCCGCCGGATCGGCGGCGGGGAGGGGGTGTCTGACTTAACCCGCCATATATGGCGGGTTAAGTCAGACACGTCAGGGGTCAGGCGCTCCACGTTCCAACCTTTCGGGCGCGGCGGTGGACGACGTCGACGGCCGCGTTCAGGGCCAGCACCATCAGCAGCAGGACGAAAGCCGCTGCGTAGGCTTTCTGCGGCTGATTGAGGTTCCCGGTTGGGGAGGCCTCGTAGACGAAGTTGGTCAGGGTCGTGCCGGCTCCGCGCAGGTAGTTGAAGGGAAAGCCGGCGCCTTCGACCGGGGCGAAGTTCTGGGTGGCGCCGAGGAGGACGACGATGATCGCGGTGTCGCCGATGATCCGGCCGAGGCCGAGCATCGCCCCGGTGGCCACCTGGGGGCGGCTGGCCGGCAGCAGGATCCGCCGCGTCGTCGCCGCCTTGGTCTTGCCCACCGCGTAGGAGGCCTCGCGCACGTGGCGCGGGATCGAGTTGAGCCCCTCGCGGGTGCTGGCGACGACCAGCGGCAGGGCGACGAGCGAGAGCATCGCCCCGGCGGCGAAGAAGGAGCGACCGAAGACGACGCCTTCGGAGCTGCGGCTGAGGAAGCCGAGCGCGGTGCTGGAGAAGATCACCGTGCCGAATAGGGCGAGGACGATCGAGGGGATGCCGGCGATCGCCTCGATCGTCGACTCGGTAATCCGGGCGAGCGCCGTCGGCCGCCCGTACTCGACCAGCCAGACGGCGATCGCGACTCCGGCTGGCAGCGCCAGCGCGATCCCCATTACCGCGACGATCAGGGTCCCGAAGAGGGCGTCGGAGAAGCCGCCGGTTTCGGTCTGGCTGAACCCGGCCGCGGCCGGCGTCCACAGCATCGAGGGCTTGAGGAACTTGATCCCCTGGATCAAGAGGTAGACGACGATCGCCACGGCGATCGCGCAGAAGAACAGGCCCAGCGCCCAGCAGAGCGCCAGGCCGACGCGGTCGATCGGACGCCAGGTGGCTTCCATCAGGCGGCTCCGTATTTGCGCATCGAGCGGCGCGCCAGGTAGCCGGCCAGCGAGAACGTCGCCGCCGAGAACAGCAGCACGGTCGCGATCGCGAATAGGGTCGCGTTGGCCGGCGGCGAGCTGAGCTGGTCGATGTTCTTGACGATCGTCGGCGCCAGCGGCCGCGAGGGCTCGTAGATGAAGATCAGGCCATCGGCCGGGTTGGGCGCGAAGCCGACCGAGCCGGAGATCATCGCCAGCATCACCGCCTCGCCGATCGCCCTCGCCACCGCCAGCACGGTTCCCGCCACGATCGCCGGCCGGGCGGTGCGGACGCCGATTTTCCAGGTGGTGCGCCAGCGGTTGACCCCGAGCGCCAGCGAGCCCTCCAGCCAGCCGGGTTTCACCGCCCGCAGGCCGTCGGAGAAGATCGAGACCATCAGCGGCGCGATCATCACCGTCAGCACCGTGACCGCCGCCAGCAGGCTGTAGCCGGTGAGCGAGATGACGCCGGCGACCGAGGCCTTCTGCGGCTCGGTGACCAGGTTGTTGCCGATGAACGGCACCAGCACCAGAACTCCCAAGAGGCCGTAGATGACCGAGGGCACGCTGGCGAGGAAGCGGACGACCGGCTGCAGCACGTTGCTTATCCACTCCGGCGCGAACTCGACGATGAAGACGGCGACGAAGAGGGCAGAGAAGAGGGCGATGAGAACGGCGCCGCCGGTGATCAGCAGGGTGCTCCAGATCAGCGGCCAGGCGTGGAAGGTGTAGATGTATTCGGCCCCGGCTTGGCCGGAGAGGAAGATCGCGTTGAGCTGGTCGTCGACGTTGCCGCCCGGCCCGAACCAGGCGAGTCCGTTGTGGGCGAACGACGGCCACCCTCGCATGAGGACGGTGACGATCAGCGCCAGCAGCAGTCCGACGACGGCGCAGACCAGCGCGCCGAGCATCCGCTCGACGCGCTGGTCCGACCAGCGGGGGCCGTACTCAGGAGAGAGCCCTGCGTCCAACTATTTCTTCTTGGGCTTCTTGTTGAACGCGGGGACGCCGCCGGCCTTGCTGATCACTTCACCGGCCAGCGGGCTCAGCCGCATCCAGTCGATGAACTTCAGCAGCGCCGGTGGGCTGCTGCTCCCGTCTCCTGGCAGCACCATGAACAGGTAGCGCGAGAGCGGGTACTTGAGCGGCTCGACGCTGATCTTGCGCGGGATGCAGGGAACGCCGTTGACCTTGAGCGCCTTCTGCCCGGGTCCCTGCCAGGCGAGGCCGTCGTAGCCGATCGCGTTGGGGTCCTGCTTGACCGCGTTGACGACGAGGCCGTCGGCGGTCAGGGCGTTGACGTTGGAGGCCGGCGGCTCGTTGTTGAGGACGGCCTGGAGGAAAAAGTTGTAGGTCCCTCCGTTGGTGTCGCGGCCGACCGGGTCGATCGTCGTGGTCAGTCCGGAGCCGGGGATCTGGCTCCAGTTGGTCAGGATCCCGCGGTAGATGTCATGGGCCTGCTGGATGGTGATGTTATTGAGCTTGTTCTTGGGGTTGACGTCGAGGCAGAGACCGTCCATGAACATCTTGATGTAGGTCGTTCCGGCGTCGCTGGGGAGGGGCGTGCGGGCGTTGCCGGCGAACTGGCTGGTCCCGTTCTGCACGTCTTTGACGCCGGCGTTGCCGCCGTTGGCGGTGTAGACGAAGTGGACCTTGTGGTTGACCTTTTTCGTGTAGGTGGCGAAGAGGGCCTGCAGCACGGGCTGCGCGGCCACGGATCCCGACCCGATCAGGGTCACGGCACCGGCCGATGCCGGCGCGGCCAGCCCGAGCAGGGCGATCGCCGCAATCGCGATGGACTTGGTTCTCATCTGGGGGTGTTCCTTCCTGCCGGGCTAAATCGAGTTTATTGACCAACTTGATCGACTTAGGCTAGCAGTTTCTCTAGTTTATTGAGTCACTTAGTAAAGAAAGGTCGCCCGGCAGGCCCCAGACATGGAGGATCCATTGCTTAGAAGAAGACTCTCTTCACCCCGGGCGGCGAGCGTCGTCCTGTTGGCGGCCGCGGTCGCCGTCTCGGTGTCGGTGGCTCCGTCGCTGGCCCAGTCGTTCCTGACGAACCAGCGGGCGGCGAAGGTCTATGTGACGAACAAGCGGGCCGCGACGCTCTTCGTGAAAAAGAAAGCCGCCTCGAACCTCTACGTCGCCAAGGCGACGGCGCCGAAGCCACCGGTGGTCGGCATCGCCGCCGGCAGCGCCCAGTTCGGCCCCGTCTCGGCGACCACCGCTGGCTACATCCCGACCGCGTTCACCTCGTTCGCGACGCCGGCCAAGGCCAGCTCGGCCGTGATCACCTTCTCGGGGTCGGCGACCTGCACGGCGGAGAAACCGGCGGCCGACCAAGCCTGCCCGGTGCAGATCCTGGTCGACAACCAATCGACGGGCAAAGTCAACTTCGCCCCCGCGACCGCGGCCTCGCCGACTCCGGTGCCGCTGGTCCACACGATCGCCCAGACGACGGTGCTGGGCAAGGGCGGCCACACCATCGCGATCCAGTACGCCGGCGCGTCGAAAGTGACTTTCACGCTCAAAAACTGGAACCTGGCGGCGCAGGCCTACCCGCAGCCCGACGGGCCCACGGAAGAGACGCCAGGCGCGAAGGCGGGTTCTTAGCGAGGTTCCCGCCTCCAAGGTGAGGTCGCAGTTGTGTCCGCTATGCGGGCACAACTGCGACCTCACCCCGCGCCCAGCTTCAGCGGCTGGGGCGGGGGAGACCGTCGCCGAGGATGAGGCGAGCCCGGTAGAAGAGCGCCTCGTCGGTCGCCGAGAGAGCCGTGCCGCGGTTGGCGGCGCGACTGGTGCGGTTCTGGCCGGTGCCGGCCGGCACCTCGTCCCTGACCAAGCCGGCGATCCGGCCTCGAGAGACGAAAGTCGTGCGCTGGACTCGCTCGCCCATCTTCAGCTCCTTTCGTACTTTGTTGAGCATCTAACTCAAAAATAGCAAAGAACGGAAGCCGACGGGCCTCAAAGCGGACTATTTCTCCGCTTTGAGGCCCGTCGGTCGGCTAAAAGTGGGCGGCGAGGTGGGGCGGGGCGCTACCCGGCAAAAGCGCACCCCGCCCCTTCGCCTCTTCAGACGGCTGCAGATACCTCTGCGTCGCCGCCATCGTCCCGGCCGTGGGGAGTCGAGGCCCCGCGGTCATCGGACGGCGGCACACCGTTGAAGCTCTTGGCCAGCACCGGGCGCAGGTAGGCGATCTGCCCCTCCCGCAGCTCCAGGCGCTGCAGCTCGGCGCGGGTCAGCTGCGCCCAGACCTCGGTGCCGTCGCCGAGCACGAACTCGATCCGGATCTCGAAGCCGAGCGAGACGATCCGCTGCACCAGGCCCTCCTCGGTGCGCTCGTCGGGATCGAGCACGACCTCCATGTCGTGCGGCCGCACGAACGCGTCCCCGAGCCGGTTGACCTCGCCGACGAAGCTCATCACGAACTCGTTGGCGGGGTGCTCGTAGAGCTCGTCGGCGGTCCCGGACTGCTCGACCCGGCCATCGTTCATCACCACCAGCTGGCCGGCGACGTCCATCGCCTCCTCCTGGTCGTGGGTGACGAAGATCGTCGTCACGTGCATCTCGTCGTGGAGGCGGCGCAGCCAACTGCGCAGGTCCTTGCGCACCTTGGCGTCGAGGGCGCCGAACGGCTCGTCGAGCAGCAGCACCTGCGGCTCCACCGCCAGCGCCCGGGCAAGGGCCATGCGCTGGCGCTGGCCGCCGGAGAGCTGGGAGGGATAGCGCTCGGCGAGGCCGTCGAGCTGGACCAGCCGCAGCAGCTCGTGCACGCGGTCGGAGATCTTCGCCTTCTCCCACTTGCGGATCTTGAGCCCGAAGCCGACGTTCTCGAAGACCGTCATGTGCTTGAAGGCGGCGTAGTGCTGGAAGACGAAGCCGACTTCGCGTTTCTGCGTTGGCTTCTTGGAGACGTCCTCATCGTGGATCAGGACGCGGCCGGCGTCGAGCGTCTCGAGTCCGGCGATCGCGCGCAGCAGGGTCGACTTGCCGCTGCCGCTCGGTCCGAGCAGGGCGGTGAGGGACCCGTCGGGCACCTCGATCGAGACGTCGTTAAGCGCCTGAAAGTCACCGAAGCTCTTACTGGCTCCCTCGACTGAGATTCCCATCAGGCGTCCTCCTTTCTTTTCAGGACGTTCATTGCGAGCAGGGTCGTAAGGGCGAGTAGGGCGAGCACCACCGAGGCGCCGTAGGCGCCGGGCAGCTGGAAGTTGGCGAACTGCTTCTCGACGAAGAGCGGCAGCGTTTCGGTCTGGCCCGAGATCGCGCCGGAGACGATCGTCACCGCGCCGAACTCGCCGAGCACGCGGGCGGTCGTCAGCACGACCCCGTAGGCGACGCCCCAGCGGATCGCCGGCAGCGTCACCCGCCAGAAGGTCTGCCAGGCGTTGGCGCCCAGGGTCGAGGCCGCCTGCTCCTGCTCGGTGCCGATCTCCTGCAGCACCGGCACGGTCTCGCGGACGACGAAGGGCAGCGAGACGAAGATGCTGGCGAGGACCATCCCCGGCACCGAGAAGAGGATTTCGATCCCGGCTTCCGCCAGCGCTGGGCCGAACCAGCCGTGGGTGCCGTAGAGGAGGAAGAGGGAGAGGCCGATCACGACCGGGGAGATCGCGAAGGGCAGGTTGATGACGGCGTCGACGACAGCGTTGCCTTTCCAACGGTGGCGGACCAGCAGCAGCGCGCAGCCGACCCCGAAGACCGTGTTCAGCGGCACCGAGATCGCGACCATGATCAGGCTCAGCTGCAGCGCGTGGAGGCCGTTGGGAGAGGTGATCGCGTCGAGCGGCGGCCCAATCCCGTCCTCGAAGGTCTTGAAGAAAATCATCACCAGGGGCGCGAGCAGGAGCAGGGCCAGGTAGCCCAGCCCGAGCGTGCGCAGGCCCCAGCGACTCGTCCTCGACTCATTCATCGTCGGGCTCCTTCTCCTCGATCACGGAGACGTCCATCGGCATCACCGTCAAACCGGCGCCGGTGCTGCGTTCATGGCGGCTACCCCAGCGCTGGATCAGGGTGATCACGCCGAGCAACAGCAACGAGGCGACCAGCAGGACCACCGAGACCGCCGCCGCGCCGGTCTCGTTGCCGGACTCGATCTGTTGGCGGATGAAGACCGAAGAGACCTGCGTGTCGGGCAGCCCGCCGGCGAAGATCAGGACCGAGCCGAACTCGCCCAGGGCGCGGGCGAAGGCGAGGGCGACGCCGGCGGCGAGGCCGGGCAGGAGGTTGGGGAAGATGATGCGGCGAAAGACGGTGAAGCCGCTGGCGCCGAGCGAGGCCGCCGCCTCCTCCATCTCGCGGTCCATCTCGATCAGCAGCGGCTGCACCGCCCGGACCACGAAGGGGAGGGTGACGAAGAGCAGCGCGACGACGACCGCGGCGCGGGTGAAGGCGATGTCGACCCCGAACGGGCTGTCGTTGCCGTAGAGGGCGAGCAGGGTGAGGCTGGCGACGATCGTCGGCAGCGCGAAGGGCAGGTCGATGACGGCGTTGACCGCGGACTTGCCCGGGAACTCGTCGCGGACCAGGATCCAGGCGATGATCGTGCCGAAGACCGCGTTGATCGCGACGACGATCAGCGAGGCGATCACCGTCAGCTCCAGCGAGCGCACCGCCTGGGGCGAGGTGACCTGGGTCCAGAAGGCGCTGAGACCGCCTTCGAGCGACTGGCTCGTCAGCGCCGCCAGCGGCAGCAGGACGATCAGGCTGAGGTAGAGGACGACCAGGCCGCGGCCCATGCCGGCGCCAAGCCCGGGCAGGCGGATGCCCGCCCGGGGCGACGATGCTTGGGTCGCGGCGCCGGCCTCCATCGCTCAGCCCGAGGTCGAGACTCCGAGTTCGGTCTCGATCTTCGCGACCGAGCCGGTTTCGTCATCGAAGAATTCGTCGTTGACCTTGCTCCAGCCGCCGAACTGGCTGATCGTGAACAGGTCCTTCGGGGTCGGGAACTGCACCGGGTCGACGAGTTTCGGGTTGACCGGGCGGTAGCCGTTTTCGGCCCAGATTTCCTGGCCGGCGTCGGACCAGATGAACTTGAGGAAATCTTCGGCCGCCGGCTCTGGCGCGTCTTTGGTGACCGCGATCGGGGTTTCGATCAGGATCGTCGAGGGCGGGACGATGTATTCGACGTCCTCGCCTTCGTTTTCGGCCTTGATCGCCTCGTTCTCGTAGCCGAGCAGCACGTCGCCCTCGCCCTGGGTGAAAGTGGCGAGCGCGTCGCGGGCACTGCCCGGCTGCGCGGTCGTCTTTTCCAGCAGCGTCTTCACCGCGTCGAGGGCCTGTTGTGGCGACTTGCCCTCGTTGATCTGGGTGCCGTAGATGGCCATGATGTTCCAGCGGGCAGCGCCGGAGCTGAACGGGTTGGGGGTGACGACGTCGACGTCCTTGGTCAGCACGTCGTCGAGCGAGGTGATCCCCTCGGGGTTGCCCTTGCGGACGGTGATCACGACCACCGAGTCCTGGGCGATGCCGCCGTGGGGCTGCTTGTCCCAGTTCTTGGCGACCAGTTCTCCTTCTTCGACCAGCCGTTCCATGTCGCCGGCCTGGGCGAAGTGGACGACCGAGGCGGGCTGGCCGGCGACGACGGCGCGGCTCTGGTCGCCGGAGGCGCCGAAGGAGTTGCTGAACGAGATGTCCGCGCCATCCGGCGTCTTCTCGAAGGCCGGCTCGAGCGATTCCGTGTAGACGGTTTCGGGGGTGGAGTAGCCGACAACGTCGAGTTGGGCTCCGCCCGAGGAATCGGAGCCGGAGCTGTCGCTGCCGCAGCCAGCTGCGACGAGCGAGAGGAGCAGGGCGAGAATCGCGGCCGGGAGGCCGACCTTCACGCCGCGCCGCCGGGTAGTGCGAGCGTTCCGCATTGAGGTTTCCTTCCTTTTTTGACTGACTTACTTCTAAATGGAAGGGCGGCAGCCTAGCACAAAGTCGATAAACAAAGTAGAGAATGCTGATATGGATTCGCCGAATTAGACTGAGCGCCCACTGAGAGCGAATTGGCGAGGAGGCGGGATGAGCATCGACGCGGTTCGCACGCCGGACGATCTACTCGAGGGGTTGCCCGATTTCCCCTTTGAATCCCAGTACCGCGAGGTCGACGGCCTCCGCCTCGCCCATCTCGACGAGGGGGAGGGCAGGCCGGTCGTCTTCTTCCACGGCGAGCCGACCTGGTCGTTCCTCTGGCGCAAGGTGATCCCGCCGGTCCGCGACGCCGGCTACCGCTGTATTGCCCCCGACTACGCCGGCTTCGGTCGCTCCGACAAGCCCACCGAGCTCGGCTGGTATAGCTACGACCGCCACGTCGAGCTGATGGCGCTGCTGCTCGAGGAACTCGACCTGCGCGACGCGACCGCGGTCGTCCACGACTGGGGCGGGCCAATCGGACTGCGGCTGGCGGTCGAGCACCCCGACCGCATCTCGCGGCTGGTGATCATGGAGACCGGCCCCTTCACCGGCCACCAGCGCATGAGCGACGCCTGGCTGGCCTTCCGCGACTTCGTCCGCGACAACGAGGACGTGCCGATCGGGGGGCTGGTCCGGGGCGGCTGCAAGAACGACCCCGGCGAGGAGGTGATCGCCGCCTACGACGCTCCTTATATAGACGGGGCCTCGAAGGCCGGCGCGCGCGCCTTCCCGCTGATCCTGCCGACCACGCCCGACGCGGTCGGCGCCGCCGAGGGCAAACGCGTCGCCGACGGCCTGCGCGAGGACGATCGGCCCTCGCTGGTCCTCTGGGCCGACTCGGACCCGATCCTCCCCTTCTCGGTCGGCGAGCGCGTCTCCAGCCAGCTCAACCTGCCGCCGCCGCGGCCGATCGAGAACGCCGGCCACTTCCTCCAGGAGGACGCGGGGCCGGAGATCGGCGTGATCATCGCCGACTGGCTGGGCGGCGGCTGACCAGCTCGGTCATCTCGGCGTGCGAGCGCTCCAGCAGAAGCTGGACGCGCCGCGGCGGACCGCTCTCCTCGACCCAGGTGACGGTCCCGGGCCAGTAGGCGCTGGGCGGGGTGCCGGGATGGTGGAAGACGGAGGCGAAGATCCAGCTGCCGGTGTTATGGAGGCGGCCGCCGCTGGGCAGCGGCCACTCGGCCTCGCCCTCGGCTGGGCCACCGCGGTGGGTGTGGCCGGTGATCACGTGGACGCCGTCGACCTGTAGGCGCGCGGCCATCTCCGCCGCGGCCTCGACGCCGCCGCGGAAGATCGCCGCCGCCGAGACGTCGGCCTCGAACTGCGAGTGGAGCAGGTGGTTCAGGGTCCAGATCCCCGCCGGGAAGGCGGCTCGGATGGCAGCCCCGCGCAGCTTGCGGCCGCGCCCGGCGCCGTTGTCGCGCCCGGCGAGCACCCTCCAGGCCGCCTCCGAGGGGCCGCCGCTGGTGCGGGCGATGAGCTTTGGTCGCGCCTGCGCGGCGGCGAAGGAGAAGCCGTAGAGGGGGCGCAGGATCCGCTCGTAGTCGGCGGGCGTGGCGGGGCTGGGGAGGGGCCCGGAGGCGCGGATCCGGGCCGCGGCGGCGATGCACTCGGCCCGCGGCAGGGTCAGGTGGGCGTCCATGTAGTGGCCGTGGGTGGCGTAGACGTCGTCGCGTAGCCAGATCCCGGGGTAGGCGAGCTGGAGGCGTGCCGATCCGAGCCAGCCGGCGATCAGCGCGGTCGGTCCGGAGGGGTCATGGAGGTGCTCGAGGCCGAGGCTCGAGCCGCCTTCGAGCGAGAGCCCGTCGAGCATCGGCTCGGCGAAGCGGTGGTCGTGGTTGCCGGGCACGAGCACGACCACGCGGTTCCCAATCGCCTCACCCAGCTCCTCGAAGAAGGGGCGGGCCGACTCGAGCGCGGCGCCGATCGCGACGTCGCGCAGCTCGACCACGTCGCCGAGCAGCACGACCCGGTCGGCGGCTGTGACCTCGTCGAAGAGCGCGCGGCGGATGCTCGCGTCGCGCAGCACGTCCTCGCCGCTGGCCACGCCGAGGTGGAGGTCGGAGACGATCGCCGTCCGCATTCCGTTCTTTTACCGGGTGGGGCGACTTTGCACCCCTATGGGTGGCAAAAGCGACCCACCTCCCGTTTGGCTGCGCAGCCAGTCCGCGGCTAGACTCTCCGAATGCACGCCTTCGACGACGAGCGGCTCGCGCCCACCAACGGGGTCGAGCTGGCCTACCAGGAGATGGGCGATCCCGACGGCGAGCCGCTGCTGCTGGTGATGGGGCTGGCGACGCAGATGATCGCTTGGCCCGAGGAGTTCTGCTCGTCGCTGGCCGAGCGCGGCTTCCGGGTCGTCCGCTTCGACAACCGCGACATCGGCCGCTCGACCAAGATCGAGTCGGCCGGGGCGCCGAAGCTGATCGACACGATCGTCGGCCGCCGCGCGACGGCGCCCTACCTACTGCGAGACATGGCCGCCGACACGATCGGGCTGATGGACCACCTCGAGATCGACTCCGCCCACCTCGTGGGGGTCTCGATGGGGGGGATGATCGCCCAGACGACGGCGATAGATCACCCCGAGCGGGTGCGCTCGCTGGTCTCGATGCTGTCGACCACCGGCAGCCGCTGGGTCGGCATGCCGAGCCGCCGCGCGATGGCCGTCCTGCTCGCCCCGGCGCCGAAGGGGCGCGAGGCGGCGATCGAACGGGCGGTGAGGACCTTCAGCGTCGTCGGCTCGCCCGGCTACCCGTTCGATCAGGAGCGCGTGCGCGACGTCGCCGGCCGCTCCTACGACCGCGGCCACAGCGCCGCCGGCCCCGCCCGCCAGCTCCACGCCGTCGTCGCCTCCGGCGACCGCACCCGCGCGCTGCGCTCCGTGCGCGTCCCGACCACCGTGATCCACGGCAGCCGCGACCCGCTCGTCCGCCCGGCCGGCGGCCGCGCCACCGCGCGGGCGATCCCCGGCGCCCAGCTGAAGCTGGTCGATGGGATGGGCCACGACCTGCCGCGCCAGCTCTGGCCGATGTTCGTCGAGGCGATCGCCGCCAACGCGGCCCGCGCCGCGCGGCACCAGCCAGTCGCCGCCTGACTGGAAACCGAGAACGCAGTTGTCCCCGCATACCGGGAAGAAGTGCGTTCTCGCCCCGGGGACGATGCGGCTGAGAGGAGTCGAACCTCCACGGAGTTTCCTCCACACGGACCTGAACCGTGCGCGTCTACCAGTTCCGCCACAGCCGCGGGGGGAGGCAATTTACCGGTTGCCGGCTCCCAGCCCAGTGCCGCCCCCCGAAGCAATCCGCAACCGCCAGCCGCTAGAATCGCGAACCCTCGCCGCTATCGTCTAGGGGACTAGGACGCCGGATTCTCAGTCCGGAAACCGGGGTTCGAATCCCCGTAGCGGTACTTCGTTGAAGGCTGGATGATCGTCCCCGGGTTGTCACGTCATCGCTGTCACTTCGTGCCTTGTCGACTGCCCCTGACCGTGGGAGAATCGTCGCCGTGAGTTGCGCATCTCGATCTTTCGGCCTCGCGGCCTGTTCGCTCGCTGTCCTCGTGTTTCTCGTGGCGTCGGGATCCGCGCTCGGCTACAAGGGGCTCCAGTCGCCGAGCCACAACATCGGTTGCGTGATGACGCAGGGTGGGGTTCGGTGCGATGTCGCGGAGCATTCATGGTCGGCGCCGCCGAAGCCGAGCGACTGTCCGCTCGACTACGGCAATGGCGTTAGCCTCTCAAAGCACGGTCGGGCGACCTACACTTGCGCGGGCGATACGACGTTGAACATAGGCCCAGTGCTGCCATACGGCGGATCGGTAAGCAAGGGCCGGTTTCGATGTGTGAGCGAAGAAGCTGGAATGCGATGCGTGAACCGGCGCAATGGCCACGGGTTCTTTCTCTCACGCCAGAAGGTTCTTCTTTTTTGAATCAACGCGGGTTGTCCGGCGCCGACACGCCAAGCTGTTGGCATATGGCTCCAACCAGCCCTGCCCCGATCTCCTCATGCCGGGGTGGGGCGGAAACTCCGTTAGGGACATTGCTGAGCGGTACTCGCGGTCTGCGCGGCTATTGGAGCGCGAGATGCTCGGAGACAGCGTCGCGGCGGTAGTCGAAGATCCGTTTGAGGTCGCGGCGGACGAAGAGGTGGTGAGCGATGGCGCCGAGCGGTCCCAGCGGGATCGCGTAGCGGACGCGGTCGTGGATGACGGTTGCGTCGTCACCATCCTCCTCGAAGAAGTGGGTGTGAGCCAGACCAGGTTTGACGGAGACGCTGAAGCCAGGGCGGGGTGAGCGGCTCCAGGTTGAAGGCGTCGCCGTAGAAGTCGAACGCCCGGTCGACCGGCAGCTCGACCCGTTGGCTCCGCTCGAGGACGTGGATGGACACGGCCTAGCTTTGCAGCCCAGCTGTGTGGGTCGCTTAGGGCTGTTACCCACGGGTAGTTTGAGAAAATCGCCCCAAGCACTCTCATCGTCGGCGCCACCGGGTTTGTTGGCTCCCGGCTGGCCGCGCAGTTGGCTACCTCGGATGCATCCGTACGTTGCCTGGTGCGCAACCGCTTCAGGGCGGGTGCGCTCGAGGCGGCGGGTCTGGACCTCCACGTAGGCGACATCACCGACGAGGCGAGCCTCGAGGGGGCGGCGAGGGGTGTCGAGGTCGCTTATTACCTCGTCCACGCCATGGGCGGTGGCGGCGGCTTCGCCGAGCGAGAGCGGGCCGGTGCCCTCAACTTCGCCCGGATGGCCAAGCGCGAAGGAGTCAGGCGGGTCGTCTACCTCGGGGGACTCGGAAGCGAGGCCGCCTCGGAGCACCTGCAGAGCCGCCATCAGACCGCGCGCATTCTCGCCGCCGAGGGGCCGCCGCTCACCTACTTCCGGGCGGCGATGGTGGTCGGCGCTGGTGGCGAGTCCTACCGAACCCTGCGCTACCTGGTTGGGCGGCTGCCGGTGATGATCGCCCCCAGTTGGTTGCGCACCGTCACTCAGCCGATCGGGATCGACGCGACGATCGAGTATCTGCGGCGCGCTCCCGAGCTCCGGGAGTCCGAGGGCCGGGAGGTCCAAATTGGCGGCCCCGACGTTCTTTCCTACTCGGACATGCTGGATCGGATGGCGATTGTGATGCGGAAGCGGCCGCGACGGAAGCTTCCGGTTCCCTTCATCACGCCCTGGCTATCGGCGCTTTGGCTGGGCCTGGTCACGCCTGTCGACACGAATGTGGCACGCCCTCTCGTCGAGGGCCTGACCACGGCAACGGTCGTCACCGACCCTTCCGGTGCCAAGCCGTTCGGAATCTCACCGGAGTCATTAGACGAGGCGCTGCAGCGCGCGTTCGCTGAGGAATAGTCCCCGGGCCGTTCCTCCCCGAGGCGAACACCATCGATCCTTTAGTCCTCGACAGTCTCCCGCTCGAGGATGAAGGCGGGGCCGGCGACGACCCCCTCGGCCTCGATCCGCTTGCCGACCAGCTGCTCGAGCGAGGCGTCGTGGAAGGGGTTGCCGCCCTTGCGCTGGAGGCGGAACTCGCCCTCGTCGGTGACCAGCATCACCGCCTCGTGCTCGCTCTTCGATCCGACCGCGTAGGGCCGTCGGGTGACCGTCCCCCGTACGACCCTTCGCGTCATCGCATCGTCGCCCTCTTGACCGAAACGATCTCGCCGTCCTCGGCTACGGCGAGGACGGCGACCCGCTGGCGCATCGGCGCATCCTTGATCTCGACCTCCTGCATCAGTAGGTGCATGGTGGCAGGTGCCTGTGGCGGCTCGGCTTCGCCGGCGTAGGCGTGCACGCCGCGCACCTCGGCGCCGCCGCTGAGGGCGAACGAGGAGACCTTCGCCTCGCCGGCGCCCTGCACCGCGGCGATCTCGCGCAGCGCCGAGATCACCCGTTCGTCCGGCTCGCCCTCCAGCGGCTGCACCCAGCTCGCCACCTTGCTCAGGGCGTCGCCCTTGGCCCGCAGCCGCTCGCGCCGCTCCGGTAGGCCGGGGGAGACGGCGGACTTCCCCGCTGGCGCGGCGGCATGCGTGGAGATGGAGACCGGCTGCACCGAGGGGTCGCCGAGGATCAGGAACTGGGCCAGCGTCTTCAGGTCGATCGGGTCCAGGGGCGCTGACTGGGCGACGTATTCCTGACGAGCCTCGAGCCCGGCGCGGCCGATCGAGGCCCCCCTCAGGACAGAGGCCTGGAAGAGCAGGCAGAAGACGTCGGCCCAGTCGTTGCTGTCCGACGGCCCCCAGGCGATCGTGGTGCTGCCGAAGAACCCGTAGGCGCCGCTGTCCAGATAGGCGAACGGCATCGCCAGCTGCCCGCCTTCGGGGTCGAACAGTTCCGCCCCGTAGCAGGCCTCGGCGGCGCCGACCGTGCCCTCGGCAAGGCTGCCTTCGACCACCGCGGCGTCGTGGGCGACCGGGTAGTGGGAGCCATGCTGGCCGTAGTACTGGGTCGAGCGCGGCGCCCCGTGCAGGTTGGCGAAGTGCGAGAGCCGGCCGAGCAGCGACGCGCTCCAGCCCGGCCCGTCGGGCGGGGAGATCTGCATCTCCGTGGCGTTGCCGTAGAGCTGGGTCAGCGAGAGCCGGGTCGAGCCCTCCCAGACCTCGGCGGTGATGCCGAGGTAGGCGTCGTAGTCACCGCGTTCGCGACTTTCCCAGCCTCTGGCGAAGGCGAGGATCGTGAGCAGCACCTCGGGGTCCGTCGCCCCGGGTACGTCGGGCAGCCGCGAGACGACCCGGGTTGGCGCGATGAAGTCGGCGGCGGCGGTGCTGGCGGCGGCGTCGCAGGCGTAGGGAAGGTCGCTGGGGACGACCTGGTCTTCGTCGTCCTCGGTCGGGTTATCGAGATCACAGTGCGGGAACAAATCGGGGCCGCCGAGGAGCAGCAGGTAGTCGGGGGAGAGCGCCTCGAAGACCGCGTCGACCACCGCCTTGACCTCGACCCAGCCGGCTCCGGATTCGATCGCGGTCGACCCGGCGGGACCCTCGGGGTCGTCGATCCGGACCAACTGGGACTCGATCCCGCGATTGCCATCGGCCTCGATCAGTTTGTCGAGGGCCTGCCAGACCTCGTTCGCCCGGTCACCGTACTTCGCGTCGAGCGCCTGTCCGTCGACCAAGATCACCTTCGTCGCCATCTCGTTCTCCCTCCGGTTGCCTGCAATCGCCGGGCAGCATAATTCTCTCCGAATACTGAGATGTAATCGTTTGATTACGGGCGGGGGTGCCCGTCGCGGGCGATCTGTCTAGGCTGCGGCCCGTGAACGTCCTTATCGCCGCCGATATGGAGGGGATCGCGGGAATCGAGGACTACGGCGACTGCCTGCCGTCGCATCCCGCCGCCTACGCCCGCGGTCGCAGGCTGATGACCGACGAGGTGCTGACCGTGGTCGATGCCCTCCGCGCCGGCGGCGCCGGCCGGATCTCGGTCGGGGACTGGCACATGGTCGGGACCAACGTCGAACGCGAGCGCATGCCCGACGGGGTCGAGGTACGGCCGATCGCCGAGCTGGCGCTGGCCGAGGCCGACCCCTCGATGACCAAGGCCCACGGTGGCCCGCTCGACGCGGTCGTCTTCGTCGGCCATCACGCCAGCACGCCGAGCCCGCGCGGCTTCTCCTCTCACACCTTCATCTGGGAGATGGAGGTGCTGCTCGAAGGCGAGTCGCTGAACGAGGTGCAGGTCTACGCGCAGGGCCTGGCGGCCGAGGGGATCCCGGTTCTGGTCGCCGCCGGTGACCGCTGGATGCTCGAGGAGCTCGGCGAGGGGGAGCTGGGGAGCGCCCGGCTGGTCGCGGCCAAGGAGGGCCAGGGGCGGGCGCGGGCCCGCTCGCACGACCCGGCCGCGGTCCGGGCCGAGCTGGCCGAGTCGGTCGCCGCGGCGCTGGCGTCGCCGCTGCAACCCCCGCCCGCCCGCAGCTACCCGGCGGAGCTGCGGATCATCGCCGAAGGCGAGGAGCTGGCGCGGACGACCGTCTCCGAGCCGTCGCAGCTGCTGACCGCGATCGCCACCGCCTTCCGCACCAGCCAGGTCTCGCGCGAGTACCGCCAGCTCGCCAAGCTGCTGCCATCGGGGCACGATTCGAGAGCGCGCGCCCTGCAACGGCGCCTCGGCAGCCTCCTGGCGACGCCGGTGATGCGCTCGAAGGAGCGGCGCTGGCTCGCCGCGAGCCAATCGGCCTGAGACCATGAGGGCCGGGTTCGCTCATCGAGCTGTGGTGACGATCGTCGCGGTCTGCGGCTGCGCCCTCTTCTTCGCCGCTCCGGCCCTCGCCAGCACCTACGTCGCGAACTGCGGCACCACGTACTACCTCGATTTCAAGCCCGACTACTGGAGTGCCGGCTGCACCGGCGGCGCGCTCAACGTCGACCGGCTGCGCTGGACGCGGTACGGCGAGCGATCCGCCTTCGCTGTCGGCCGGGCGACGTTGCGTCGGCCCTGCGGCACGCACCCGACCTGCCCCGAGGCCGGCGCCTACCGCGCCTCGGCCCGGCTGCGGCTGCGCCGCCCGCGGCGATGCAGTAACGGCGGAGCGGCCGGAGCCCGTTTCTTCAGTCGGGTGCGCCTGCGGATCCGCTATCGAGCTGGCAACCCGTTCGGGAAACGCCCGGGCTGGAGGACCTACAAGCTCAGAGTCCGGGCCTATGAGGGCACCTGCGAATACTCACCGTGAAGGCACGGAGCCACTGATCTTCGGAGCCAGCCTCCCAAATTGACCGAGTCAGGCTTAGGAGCTAACTATCCTTGACTTATAGAAACCGATCGGCGAGCCTGCCGATCGGTGTTCAACACCGCCACCAAAGCAGTGGGCCTCCTGGCGGGGGTGGTCGCGGCGACCTACGTCCTCGGTGGGGCGGTGATCGCGCTGCGCATGCTCTTCGAGGGGTTCACGCCGGCGACCGTGATCACTCTGCTCGGCCAGCTGCCGCGCCAGCTAGTGATCACCACCGCCCTGCTCGACGTGATCGCCCCGGCGGCGACGCTGGGTCTGATTGCGGCGCTCGCCTTCGGCGCCCTCAACCGTCCGCAGGCGGCGCCGGGCGGGGACCCGGGCCTCAACAAGGGCCCGAAGTGGGGAGTGAAGTTCGTCGTCCTCGGCATCGTCACCCTGGTCCTCGTTCTGCCGGCGATCTACGCGACCGTGCACGAGGAAGGCTGGACGCCGTGGCTGCTGACCAGCCTGCTCGGGATCGCGGTGACCTACGCGCTCGCGGTCGCCGGGTTGTACCTGATCAGGTGGGCGGGCCTGGTGGAGTGGGAGACGGGTTGGTCCCACCTCAGCAAGGCGGCCGTCGCCGGTGCGGTCTGGGCCGGGGTGGCGCTGGTGCCGGCGGTGATGCTGGCGGGGGCGCTGAAGTTCGAGGAAGCGCAGGTCTGCACCAGCGACAGCCTGGTAGAGACTGAAGGGGCGCTGATCGGTGAAAGCGACCGCCACGTCCTTCTCGCCACCGACTTCGGCGACGAGGAGAGCGTGCTCAGCCTGCCGGCGGAACGGGTGACGAAGAGCGAGTACGGCGACCTCAGCTCGGAATTCAACTGTCCGGCGCCGACCGGGACGGCGGCGACGGCTCCCGCCGCCGCGGCCGCCCTCGGCGGCCAGGGCAGCGTCGCCGAGCGGCGGCTGGCGATGGCCCTGCGCCCGCAACTCCGCTTCGACAGCCGCGAGCGCTGGCGGCCGCTGGAGGTCGGCCGCTTCCTTGACGAGAAGTTCAAAGACGGGCACGGGCAGGGCGCCTGCCGTCGTGGTGTCGAGCCGCCCTGCCCCGACGTCGCCGGGCTGCGGCAGCTGGCGGGGAGGTCGGTCGCCTACCTCGACATCCACGGCGAAGGCCGCAACGGCGCCGGCTTCGACTCGCCACCGTCGGACTGCGTCAGGGCGCCCCCGTCGGTGGACTGCGAAGGCGGGCCGGCCTCGGTCATGTACTACCGACGGACCACCCACAACGGCCACTGGTACTGGGACTACTGGTGGTTCCTGCGCTACAACGACTACACCGGCTCCTTCAACAACTGCGTAATCGTCTGCGGCGACCACGAGGGCGACTGGGAGGGGGTGACGGTGATCACCACCCCCTCGCTTGAACCGCAGTTGCTCGGCGCCGTCTACGCCGCCCACAGGGACCGCGTCATCGTCGGCGGCTCGCTGCTGCCGGTCTCCGACACCCACCCGATCGCCTTCGTCGCCGAGGGCACGCACGCCACCTACCCATACGCCTGCGCCGGCGACTGCGAGCAGTACGCGACCCAGCTCGACCAACGCCTGCCCGAGGAGGGGCACGACGGCGCTGTTGAGTGGGCCAACAACGACGACGCGGCCTGCGAAGAAAGCCACTGCGTCAGGCCTCTGCCCTCGGTTGGCCATCCCGGCGACGACTCGCCACCGGCGGCGGGGGCTTGGGCGGGCTGGCCGGGCCACTGGGGCGAGACCTGCCACAACGGTTGCACCGGGACCGAATCGTTGCACGAGTCGAGCCCGCAGTCTCCGGGCTTGCAGACCCGGTTCAAGTGCCCGTGGGTGCCGACGGCGACGGCGCTGCCGAGCCCGGACGGCAGCGGGCTCTCGCGCTCGAAACCGGTCGGCGACACCCATCGCCTGCTGGCCGAATGCGCCGCCCTGCGCGGCGGCCTCTGAGCCGTGGCCCGAGGCCTACTTGCAGGTCTGTTCCGGGGTGGGCAGCTTCAGGCGCTGGCGCGCTGCAGCTACGGCTGAGACGGAGGAGCGGCAGGCTTTGGCGATGGCGCCGTCGCCGTGATCAGGTCGACGGCTGACCTCGAACTCGATTACTGCGGCGCGCCGCAGCTTGGCCCGGACCGCGATCGGGCTGTCCTCGGAGACGGCAGCCAGCGCTGCCTCGGCGGCGCGCTCGCGCCTGCAGATCAGGCAGAAGGTGCCCGCCTCCGAAAGCTCCCAGCTCTCGGGAAGCGCCAGGAGCTCGCCGCCGATTCGGCTCGCCGAGACTCCGCAGTGATCGCAAGTCCACTTCTTCGCGTTGGCGCTGCCCGTCCTCATCGGGATGCCTTGGCCCGGGGGCGGCGACGGCGACGCCGCCCCCCCTGGGTGGCAGGGGAAGCGCCGTCCGAGGCGGCGTTGGTGGAGGCGACAGCGGTTTCTTGCCCGCCGCCCGAGCCTCGGTCGAACTCGCGGCCGAGACCGAGGTCGCGGGCGATGCTCCGCATCTCAGCGACCTGGTCGGAGAGCACGAAGCTGATCCCGGCGCCGCGGCGCCCGGCGCGGCCGGTGCGGCCGATCCGGTGCGTGTAGGCGTCCTGGTCGCCGGGGGCGTCGAAGTTGATCACGTGGGTGATGTCGGCGACGTCGATACCGCGAGCGGCGACGTCGGTCGCGATCAGGGTGTCGACCTCGCCCTTCTCGAAGCGCGCCAGCGCCCGTTCGCGCTGGCCCTGGCTCTTGTCGCCGTGCATCGCGACGGCTTCCAGTTCGCGGCTGCGGAGCCGTTTCACGAGCCGGTCGGCGCCGCGCTTGGTGCGGACGAAGACGAGCGTGCGTCCACGCGCTTCGTCCTGCAGTTGCAGCGTCAGGTGGTCGAGCTTGGCGCTCTGGGATTCGACGTGGACGAAGCTGTGCTCGATGTCACGCTCACGGTGCTCGGTCGGCTCCTGGGTGTGGCGCCGCGCCTGGCGGGTGTAGGCGGCGGCGAGCTTGCCGGTCGCGCCCTCCAGGGTGGCGGAGAAGAAGAGGGTCTGGCGATCCGCTGGCGTCTGGGCGACGATCCGGCTGACCGCCGGCTTGAAGCCCATGTCGAGCATGCGGTCGGCCTCGTCGAGGACGAGCACGCGGACGCGGCCGAGAGAGATCACGCCGCGGCCGAGCAGATCCTCCAGGCGGCCGGGGGTGGCGACGACTATGTCGGCGCGGCGGGCGGCGGCGCTCTGTGGGCCGAAGCCGACGCCGCCGTAGACGGCGGCGATGCGGAGCTTGCGGACGCGGGCGATTGATTCCAGCTCGTCGACGATCTGGCTCGCTAGCTCGCGAGTCGGAGCCAACACCAGGGCGGAGACGTCGCCGCCGGGTTCGACCCGGTCGACAATCGGGATGCCAAAGGCCAGGGTCTTGCCCGAGCCGGTTGGCGACTGGACCAGGAGGTCGTGTCCGGCGAGAGCGTCGCGGATCACCATTTGCTGGACGGGGAAGGGTTGAGTGATGTCGCGCGCAGCCAGCGCGCGCACCACGGACTCGGAGGTGCCGAGATCGGCAAACGACATGAAGTTATGTGCTCCTTATGTGGGCGATTCAGGGAGATCCAGCGGCCCCGAAACGCCGAGAAGCGCGCAGAGGAAACGGAACCTCTCGATTCGACACTACGCCAAATCGACACCCACACCGTAGCAGTACCGCCGCACCGGAATCGGAAACTGCCTGCAAATCGGCCGCGAACGAGCGTCCCTCGCCCTCCTGGCTACCAGTCCTCCAAGACCCGCCTCCTACACTAGTTCGATGTCCTCACAGGCTGAAGCGGAGCCGACCTACACGCTCTACCGGCGGGGGATCGAGCTGCTCGAAGACGGCGACTTCGTCGACGCCGCCAAGCCGCTGGCCGAGGCAGCGCGGCGGGCGCCGGAGAAGTCCTCGGTGCGAGAGGCGCTCGGGCGCGCCTACTACCGCGCCGGCCGCTTTGCCCAGGCGGCGATCGAGTTCGAGGCCGTGGTCGAAACCCACCACGTCAACGACTACGCCCACTTCTGCCTCGGTCGCGCCCTCAGCAAGACCGGCCAGTTGGAGCGCGCCCGCCACCATCTGGCGCTCGCCTCGAACCTGCGCCCGGAGCGGCGCGACTACCGCTTCTACCGCCGTTTGCTCGACGCTTAGTAGGAGCTCCGCCGGGGCGCGGTCAAATGAACGGCGTCGCCCTGATC
The DNA here is from genome assembly GCA_963699125.1 of uncultured Actinomycetes bacterium. Lineage (GTDB taxonomy): Bacteria > Actinomycetota > Thermoleophilia > Solirubrobacterales > 70-9 > VAYN01. The sequence goes on along the minus strand of OY969417.1, from coordinate 903,324 downwards.
CGACCGTGCTGGCAGACCTGTTCGTAGTGCCAGGGCAGGTGCAGGTGCCCGCTGGCGTCGGGAAGGAAGATCAGGAGCGTGTGGGGGAGGGGCTCGCAGGGACGATCGACCGGCTCGCCGCGGCCCGCCACCACCCCCCAGTGCAACTGCGTCGAGGCGTGACCGCCCGGTTCGACGGTGACGAGTTGGGGCGGATCGATGGGTTCCTTGAAGTTGTGGGTCGCCAGTTTGCGGCCGTTGGCGCGGAGCAGCTGGAAACGGGGGTAGCCGAACAGGGTGCAGGCGGCGGCGCCGTGGTTGACCAGCCGCAGGGTCGCGTAGCGCTGGCCGGCGCCCGCCTCGAACCGGTACAGCCCCGCGCTCATCTGGGTGGGCTGGCAGCGCGGCGGCGTGTTTGCCGCGCTCAGGCCGGGCACCACCAGCAGTGCCCCCAGGGCGATCCCGGCCAGTAGGCCGGCCGCCGCAGGGACGGTCCGTCGGTTACCGCGCAGTTTCCCCCGATTACTAATGAGTCGAAGCATCGCACATACGACGGCGCCGGTGGCGCGACCCGACCGCCTCAGAGTCCGCGCACCAGCTTGCCGACGGTTTCGGCCGAGAAGTAGGGGCCGAAGGTGCGGGATTTGTTGTTGAGGTGGAGGTAGCTGTTGACGCCGTTGACCTGGGTGCCGTCACCGATCAGCCAGCCGCCGCCGCTGGCGCCGGGGGCCCAGTGGCAGCGGATGCCGAGAGTCGGCGGGCCGGGGAAGGGATTGGACAGCAGGTCGTCGCCGATGTAGGGGGAGGTGCAGCTCTGCATCCGGGTCGTCCTGCCCGGGTAGCCGTAGGTCTGGAAGGTCTGGTGGCGGCTGAGGTCGGTGACGATGGTGGCGCCACCGCCGACCGCGTCGGCGAGGTTGACGCCTTCGGAGTTGGGGAAGGTGAGGAAGGCGCCGAGGTCGAAGTCGGGATTGCCCTGCTTGGTCCACTGCCGCGGGGCGAAGATCTTCTGGCGGCGGGCGACGAAGGCGCCGAACGGGGCGACGCCGCCGCTGAAGGCGGGGACGAACTCGAGGTAGTTGGACCAGACGCTCGCTTTGCCGCCTTCGCGACCGCTGTTGACGCAGTGGCCCGCGGTCAGTACCAACTGCCGGGTGGGGCTGTTGATCGCCGTCCCCGAGCAGAAGCCCGCGAGGTCGCCGCGGCGGATGAAGATGCGCCCGTTGACGGAGTAGGGGGGTACTTCGGGGGTGGTGACGGCGAGGAAGCTGGCCGTCGCGCTCACCGCCGTCGGCGCGCCGACGATCGACCTGGTCCTACCGCCGGCGCCGACCGCGAGGTCGAGCGGGCGCGCTGCCCGCATCCGCGCCGGCGTCCAGTAGCGCGCGACCCGCGCCGCTTCGGCCTGGGCCTCGGCGGCTCCCAGCTCGGGGTGGGTCCGCGGCGCCGCGGCTGCCCCGCCGGGGCAGGCGGCGATGAGCGCGAAGAGCGCGATCAGAGTCGCGAGCGGGCCCGCGACGCGTGAGTGGGCACGGTACGAGCGCCGCCGCATCTCCAAGCAGGATAGAGGGCGCGGTGACCCGCCTCGGCGGTACCGCGCTCTTCGCCGCCGCGTCAGCTGACGAGCGGGATCACGCAGCGGTATTTCTTAGTGGCGGTAGAGATTTCCGAGCCGATAGTTGCGGAGGGTGAAACGGTCACCACACCGTAGAGGCCCGGTCCAGAGACATTCGTCAGGTCGCTCGTCCACTCGTCCCCGGCCGCCAGCGCGATCCCCGGCTGCTGCGAGAAGGCCGCCAGCGCCAGCGCGTTGGGCAGTTCGCCGCCCTGGGTCGCGCAGGCGAGCGCCGCGGCCGGCGCCGTCAGCGCCGCCTCGCTGCTGCCGGACTGCCAGCAGGCGCCGGCGAAGAAACGATCGGGGGGCGTGCAGCCGGCGCTGTAGCCGTTGACCCGGACCGCGTCGAGGGCGTTGACGGCGTAGAGCGCGGTCTGGGCGTCGCGGGCGGAATCGGCGGAGTCGGCGTGGACCGCGCTGGGGACCTGGCCGAGCGTCGAGACGTCGATCTGGTTGCCGCCGACCGACCCCGGCGCCAGCCGATCGGCCGGGATCGTCCCCGGCTTCAACCGGTTGCCCGGCAGTGAGGCCGGCGCCAGCCGGTTGCCCGGCAGCGACTTCACCTTGATCGCCCTGCCGTTGATTTTTGCCGCCGCGTAGACGCTGCCGCCGAGCGCGGCGACGAGCGCGACGGATGCGACCAGCAGCGCCGGCGCCTGCCGGCGGAGTCCCCTGCCCATATCTCCCCCAATGCGGTTGGTTGATCGAGACCCGTAAACGTCCGGGTCTCTTGAAGTGGCGGCAGCCTAGCCGGCCGGCGGCTGCCGCTGGACGAAAATCCGGGCAGGCCGATGCCGGGTAGACTCGACCGCGTAAATACGGTCGGTGGTCAAGGGAAGTCCGGTGCGAAACCGGCGCGGTCCCGCCACTGTGACCGGGTCAAGGAAGTCGCAGGCGCCCAGCGCGCCGGCCACTGGGGACGACACAGAGTCCCCGGGAAGGTGCGGCCGACCACCCCGGAAGCCAGGAGACCTGTCCCCGGCCAGCCATGACAACCCTCGAGGAAAGGGTGGCGTAAATGCCAAGATTCACCCCATTCCGGCCGGCGGCTGCGTGCTCGCTGGCTCTCGTCCTGTCCCTGCTGTTCGCCGCGAGCGCGTTCGCCAAGGGCTTCTCCGCCGACCTGCGGGTGGTCGGCAGCGGCGGCAAGGTGCTCGCCGAACAGGCGGTCAGCACCGCGACCACGTCGGTCAAGACCAGCCCCAAAGCGACCTGCTTCGGACCTGGCAGCGGCGGTAGCGGCGCCTCGGTCTCGATCGCCGGCAACACCGCGATGGGCCTGTTGGCCCGCGGCTCGAAGTCGATCGGCTCGCTGGCGCCGCTGCTGATCAGCGACCACTTCGACTTCGGCCTGGCGCTCTGCGGGATCGGCTCGAGCGTCGCCAAGGGCAGCGCCTCCTGGTACCTGAAGATCAACCACAAGTCGCTCGCGGTCGGCGGCGACCAGGCGAAAATCAAGCCCGGCGACGAAGTGCTCTGGGACCTGGCGACGACCGAAGCGCCGTCGTACAAATACCCGGACGAGCTCGCCCTGACCGCGCCGAAAACGGCGACGAAGGGGATGCCCTTCACGGTGCGCGTCTACTCCTACGATGAAAAAGGCAAACGCAAGCCGGCCGCAGGGGCGAAGGTGACCGGCGCTGCGGCTCCAACCGGGGCCGACGGCAAGGCCACGGTCGTGCTCTCCAAACCCGCCCTGCTCGTCGCCACCCACGACGGCGACATCCCCTCCAACCGCGCTGCGGTCTGCGTCGGGGGGAAATGCCCGGCCAGTAAGTGAGCCGGCGCCGCGGCACGGCGGTCGCGACGGCGCTGCTCTGCGCAGCGCTCGCGACCGCCGGCTGCGGCCTCGGTCCCGGCGCCGGCGTCGGCGCGGTCGAGCTGACGGTGACGCGGGAATTCGGCGCGACGCCGATGCTCGAACGCTCGCTGGAGGCAAGCGAGTCCGACACGGTGATGCGGCTGCTGGAAGGCAGCGCCGAGATCTCCACCCGCTACGGCGGCGGCTTCGTGCAATCGATCGACGGGGTCGAAGCGGACCGGCGCGGCGGCCGCCCCTTCGACTGGTTCTTCTACGTCGACGGCATCGAGTCGCCGGTCGGCGCCGCCGAGTACTCGCTCGGCGGCGGCGAGCGGATCTGGTGGGACTACCGCGACTGGTCGGCGACGAACCACGTGCCCGCGGTGGTGGGCTCCTGGCCGGCGCCCTTCGCCCAGGGCTACGAAGGCCGGCGGCGCTCGGTGACGGTCGAGTGCGAGGGCGGGGGAGGGGTTTGCGCTGCGGTGCGGGAGGCGCTGGAGGGCGCCGGCGCCGCGGTCGCAGGCGGGTCGCCGCCGGGGGCGATCCGCGTCCTCGTCGGCCCCTGGGCGCGGTTGCGTTCCGACCCCACGGCGGCGCTGCTCGAGGCGGGGCCGGCGGAAAGCGGCGTTTTTGCCGACTTCGAGCGGCGCGGGCAAGGGTACGCGTTGGTCGGCCTCGGTCCCGGCGGCGAGGTCGCACGCGACTTCGGCCCCGGCGCCGGCCTCGTCGCGGCGACGCGCCGCTACGAAGCGCCGCCGGTCTGGGTGGTGACCGGTGGGACGCCAGCCGCCGTGCGCGCCGCCGCCAACCTGCTCGACGCGGCCGCGCTGCGCGACCATTACGCGGTAGCGACCGAGGAGGGGAAGGAGACGCCGTTGCCGCTGACGGCACGATGAGATGAGATCGCCGTTCGCCTACACGCCGAGGCCCGGGGCGCTGCAGGCCGCTTCGCCGGGCGCCGCGGTCGCCTATCTGGGCGCTTTCGTCGCGGTCGCCTTCCTCTACTCGAACCCGTTGGTGCTGGTCGCCGTCGGCGTCGCCGTGGCGCTGGCCGGGCGCTTGGCCGGCGCCTGGGGAGCGGTACGGGCGGCGATCCGGCTCGGCCTGGCGATCGCGCTGCCGATCGTCGTCGTCAACGCGCTCGTCGTCGACCGCGGCGAGACCGTGCTGGCGCGGCTAGGGGACTGGCCGCTGTTGGGCCAGGTCGACGTCACCGCCGAGGCGCTCGCCGACGGCGCCGTCTTCGGCCTCCGCGCGGTGGTGGTGATGATCGCCTTCGCCGTCTACTCGGCCTGCGTCGACCCCGACCGGATCCTGCGCGCCCTGCGGCCGCTCGCCGGCCGCTCCGCCCTCACCGCGACGCTCGTCTCCCGCCTCGTCCCGGTCGCCGCCGCCGACGCCGCCCGCCTGCGCGACGCCGCCCGCCTGCGCGGCCCCGGCGCCGCCGCGGTCGGCCGCGCCCCCCTCGCCCGCCGCCTCCTCGCCGGCTCCCTCGACCGTGCCGTCGACGTCGCCGCGACCCTAGAGCTGCGCGGCTACAGCCTCCAGCGCCCCCGTCGCCACCGCGAACGCGAAGGATTACTGGGCCTATGGCCCCAGAGATCCTTCGAGTTCGGTTCGAGGTTCGACGGCCGCTTCTACGCAACGGCGGCGCTCGTGCTGATTGCCGCGGTCGCCGCCAAGCTGCTCGGCGCCGACGACTTCGATGCCTACCCGACTACCCAGGTCAGCCTCGGCCCCGCCACCCTCGCCCTCTCGTCCCTCCTTGTCCTCAGCGGTTTCGTCCCCTGGCGCCGCAAGCCCAAGCGCCGCCCCGCGATGCCGTCCCTGGAGCCATCCCGTGTCTGAGCTGGCGATTCGCCGCGGCGTCGCCCCCGCCCTCGCGATCGACGGCCTGACCTACGCCTACCCACAAGCCCCTGGCCCCGCCCTCATCGACGTGTCCCTAGAGATCGCCCCCGGCGAGTTCACCCTCCTCGCCGGCCGCTCCGCCACGGGTAAGTCGACGCTCCTCAAAGCCGCCTGCGGCCTCGTCCCCCACTTCCACGGGGGAGAGATAGATGGCAGCGTCAACGTCGCCGGCCTCGACGCGATCGCCGCCGGCCCCGGCGAGCTGGCCGCCGCCGTCGGCTACGTCGCCCAAGACCCCGAGACCCAGGTCGTCTCCACCACCGTAGCCGCCGAGATCGAGCTGCCCTTGGAGATGCGCGGAGACTCACTCACCTCCCGAGCCCGCGCCGTCGAGGAGGTGGCGCTGGCGCTCGCGATCCCCCATCTGCTGGGTAGGACGGTGGACACGCTGTCCGGCGGCGAGCTGCAGCGGGTGGCGCTAGCAGCGGCCCTGGTCACCCGCCCCCGCCTGGTTCTCCTCGACGAGCCCACCTCCCAGCTCGACCCCGTCGCCGGCGATGAGCTGATCTGGCTCCTCCGCCGCCTCAACGAGGAGTGGGGCGTGGCCGTCCTCCTCGCCGAACACCGCCTCGAGCGCTGCCTCGCCGCGGCCGACCGAGTCATCGCCATGGGCTCGGGCCAAGTCAGCTTCGATGGCGCACCTGCCGCCTTTCTCGCCTGGGCCCAATCGACCGATCCAGCCCTGGAGACTCCCGCCGCCCGTTTGTTCTCCCTGGCCGGCATCGAGCCCTTGCCAATCGGAGTCCGCTCCGCCCGCGTTTCCCTCGCATCGCGACCATCTCTCGGCGCCGGTGACCCAACCCCCTCCACTCAGCAGGAAGAGGGGGTTGGGTCACCGGCGCCCACCACCGCTTACCCCCACCCGGGGAAGTTTGGGGGAGTGGAAATTCCCCCCCCGCTACCAACTGCTTTGTCGGTCAGAGCGGTTTGGGTCGAGCTCGAACGTGACGAGCGGCGGCACGATGTCCTCCGTGGCATTGACCTAACGGTCGGCTCTGGGGAGCAAGTGGCGTTGATGGGCCGCAACGGCGCCGGCAAGAGCACGCTGCTGAAGATCGCCGCCGGCCTGATAGACCCTGTACGGGGCAAGGTCGAAGCCCCCGGTGGAGTTGCCCTGTTGACGCAGAACCCCGGCGACTACCTGGTGCGGGAGCGGGTCGGGGACGAACTGCCGGGCGAGCAGGGCGCTGCGGCGCTGCGGCTCGTGGGGCTGGAGCACGCGGCCAATGCGGACCCCCGCGACCTCTCCGGCGGCGAGCGGCAGCGACTGGCGCTGGCGATCGCGTTGGCTGGGCGGATGGAAGGTGAGGAGTTGCCGGGACTGGTGGCGCTGGACGAGCCCACCCGGGGCATGGATCGGTCCCGCAAGGACGAGCTGGTCGAACTGATCGGCGGCCTAACGGGCCGGGACGCCGCGGTCGTCGTCGCTACCCACGACGTCGAGTTCGCGGCGGCGTTCGCCGAGCGGGTGGTGCTGCTCGGCGATGGCGTCGTGATCGCCGACGGTCCGGCAAACGAGGTTCTCTCCGGCGGCTGGTACTTCGCGACCGAGGTGGCGCGCGTCCTCGACCTGCCCGGCGTGGTCACCCCCGAGCAGGGCGCGGCCGCGCTGCTTGGGAAAGCGGAGGGGGAGGGAGAAGAAGGATGAGCTGGGAGCTGGCCAGCTTCCTGATCCTCGGCGCCGTGCTCCTGGCCGGCTTCGCCTGGTACGAGCGCTCGCGGCCGCCTTCGCAGGTCGTTGCCCTGGTGGCGGCGCTGGCGGCGCTGGCGATCGCCGGCCGCATCGCCTTCGCCGCCTTCCCGAACGTGAAGCCGACTACGGATATCGTCCTCTTCGCCGGCTACGCGCTCGGCGGCGCCCCGGGCTTTGCCGTCGGCGCTCTGGCCGCGCTCGTCTCCAACTTCTGGTTCGGGCAGGGGCCGTGGACGCCGTGGCAGATGGCGGGATGGGGCCTCTGCGGGATCTTCGGCGCCGCCCTGGCGCTCGGCTTTCGCAACGCCGGCAGGCTCACCCTCGCGCTCAGCTGCGGTTTCGCCGGCATCGCTTACGGCGCTCTGCTGAACTTCTCCCTGATGGCGACCTATGGGGGGGACCTGTCGTTGGAGCGCTTCGGCGTGCTCGAGGCGCGCGCGATCCCCTTCGACGCGGCCCACGCCGGCGGCAACTTCGTCATCGCGCTGCTCGCCGGCCCGGCGATGGTGCGGATGCTGGCGCGCTTCCGCGAGCGCTTCGAGTGGAGCAGGGGCAGTCGTCGCTCCGCCGACTCGGGGTCCCCCGCGCCGGGTGGGCTGAGACCCGGTCTGCGCGGAGGCGGCATCGCTGCCGCGCTGCTCGCCGCCCTGGCGCTCGCGGCCCTGGCGCCGCCCCGCGCCGAGGCCTCCGACGTCGGCCGTGCCGCCGCCTGGCTGCGTTCGCAGCAGAACGACGACGGCGGCTTCGGCACCTCTCCAGGTGACCGGTCCGGCGCCGAAATCACCTGCTGGGCGATGCTGGGGCTGGAGGCTGCCGGCCGCAACCCGCTCGACGTATCCCGGCGCGGCCACACCCCGGTCGACTTCCTGCGCCGCAACCTCGGCGACGTCAAGAGCCCGGGCGACTTCGCCCGCACCATCCTTGCGCTCGAGGGCGCCGGGGTCGACCCGCGCAAGTTCGGCGGCGAGAACCTCGTCGCCACGCTGCTCGGCAAGCGCCGCGACAACGGCTCCTACGAAGGCTGGCCCAACTCGACCGCCTACGCGGTGATCGCGCTTCGCGCCGCCGGCGTCGACGGCGCCCTCGACCCGTCGCTCTCCTGGCTGCGCAGGGTGCAGAACGAGGACGGTGGCTGGGGCGACGTCCCCGGTTCACCCAGCAACGCCGACGGCACCGGCGCTGTGATGCAGGCGTTCTCCGGCGATTCCAAGGCGGCCCACCGCGGCCTCTCCTACCTGCGCCAGGCACAGCGCCCCGGCGGCGGCTTCCCGCTCGGCGGCAATGGCCCCGTCAACAGCCAGTCGACCGCCTGGGCGATCCAGGGCATCCTCGCCGCCGGCGGCGACCCCGGCTCCTACCGCCGCGGCGGCGACAGCGCCCCCGACTACCTCGCCGCCCGCCAAGAGGACGACGGCCACTACCGCTACTCGAAGTCGAGCAACCAAACCCCGGTCTGGGTAACCGCCGAGGCCTTGGTAGCCGCCGCGAACAAGTACTTCCCCGTCCCATCCCCGCCGCGCGAACCCACCCCAGCTAAGGCAAAGCCCAATACCGGCGGCCTCGTCCCTGGGAGTCCCACCCCCGCCCCGGTGGCGCCAGCCCAGCCCCTGCCCGATGCGCCCGGTCCCTCGTCGTCTCTCCCCGGCGGCCCCGCGAACGGCGGTGGCGGACCCCTCCCGAACGTTTTGCGACCCCCGGGCCAACCCGCCCCCGGGGCGCCAGCCGAAACCCTCCCTCCCGGGGGGCGAGAGAGGGAGGGGTCCGCTACCGCCGTCCCTGAATCGTCCGCGTCGGAGGACCCCACGGACGAGTCGAAGAGCAGCCCGGCCGGCGCCGTCCTCTTGGGCCTGCTTGGCGGCGCCCTCTGCTTCGCCGCCGGTCTCGGCGGCCGCCGCGCCTGGATGCGCTGGCGCTACGGCCTCTGACGGGAGGCGCGACACTGTGTCCATGGACGTCGAGACGGCGATACGCAGCCGCCGCACCCACAAGGCCTTCGTCCCGGAGCCGCTGCCGCGCGAGCAGCTCCTGGAACTGCTCGAGTTGGCGAACTGGGCCCCGAACCACAACCTCACCGTTCCCTGGCGCTTCCGCGTCGTCGGGCCGGGCTCGCTGGCGCGGCTGAAGCTGGCCGCCGGCCCCGAGGGCGCCGCCAAGCTCGACCGCGCTCCAACCATGGTCGTCGTCTCGGCCGCCCTCAGCGGCGATCCGGTCACCGACGAGGAGGACCTGCACGCGACCGCGGTCGCCTCCTACATCGTCCTGCTCGCCGCCCACGCTCGCGGCCTCGCCGGCTACTGGCGCACCCCCGGCCTGCTGCGCGGCGAGGAGGGCCGCGCCGCGGTCGGCCTGCCCGACGGCGAGCGCTTCGTCGGCCTGCTCCACCTCGGCCGTCCACGCCAGGAGCGACCGGCGCCACCGCGCCCCGCCGCCGCCGAGACCACCGTCTTCCTCGACTAAGTGACTCCCTCGTGCTGACCCGCGCTGCCGCACTCGAGGCGATCGCCGGCCGGCACTTCGAGGTCGTCGTCATCGGTGGTGGCATCACCGGCGCCGGCGTCGCCCTCGACGCCGCCTCGCGCGGCTACTCGGTGGCGCTGCTGGAGCGCGGCGACTACGCGGTTGGAACCTCCAGCCGCTCCTCGAAGATGATCCACGGCGGCCTCCGCTACCTGCAGAACTTCGACCTCGGCTTGGTCCGCGAGGCGCTGCTGGAGCGCCAGCTGATGGTCCAGCTCGCCCCCCACCTGGTCTACCCGACCCCGTTCCTGGTGGCGGCGCTGGGCGAGGAGCGCCGCGATCGCAAACTCGGCCTCGGCCTCAACATGTACGACGTGATGGCGACGACCCGGGTCGGTCGCAGCCGCCGCGAGATGCGCTCCGCCAAGGAAGAGGACGAGGACTTCTACTGGTCGCCTGACCGCCACCGCACGATCGGCCGCGACGAGGTGCTGGAGATGGTCCCGGCCCTGACCGCGCGCGAACCCAAGGACGCCTACCTCTTCTACGACTGCCAGACCGACGACGTCCGCATGGTCCTGACCGTGCTCGGAGAGGCCGAGCGCTTCGGCGCGGTGATGCTCAACGGCGCCGAGGTCACCGAGGTGCTCACCGAGAGCGGCCGCGCCACAGGCGTCGCCTTCGTCGAGGCCGACTCCGGTGAGCGGGTCGAGGTCGGCGCCGACCACGTCGTCAACGCGACCGGCGTCTTCGCCGACCGCATCCGCTCCGAGGAGATACTGGGCGAGGAGGACGTGCCGCGGATCTCGCCCAGTCGCGGCACCCACCTGATCCTCGACCAGGCCGACCTGCCGATGGGCCGCGCCGCCTGCATCGTGCCGGCGGGGGAGGGGCGGATGATCTTCTCGCTGCCCTGGTACGGGCGCACGCTGATCGGCACTACCGACAACGACTACGAGGGGGACACCGTCCATCCGCAGCCAGCCGAGGACGACGTCGGCTACCTGCTCGAGGCGATCAACGAGTTCTTCGGCACCTCGCTCACCCAGTCCGATCTGGTCGGCGCTTACGCCGGCGTGCGGCCGCTGATCTCCAGTGGCGACCCGCGCAAGTCGGTCGACATCTCGCGCAAGGCGGAGCTGTACGAGACCTCCTCGGGGATGCTGACGATCACCGGCGGCAAGTTCACGACCTGGCGGCGGATGGCGAAGCAGACGGTCGACCGCCTGGTCGAGCGCGAGGGCCGCGAGGCGCCCTGCCACACGGCCGAGATCCCGCTCGGCATGGAGGCCCGGGCAGAGGATCTCGAGGCGCCCGAGGGGGTGGGGGAGGAGTCTGTCTCCCAGCTCGCCTTCCGCTACGGCCACGCCGCCCGCGCCGTCCTCGACCTCGCCTGGAAGGACCCGAGGCTGGCCCGGCCGATCGTCCCCGGCCGCCCCGACCTGCTGGCCGAGGTGGCGATCGCCGCCCGCCGCGAGCAGGCCCGCTGCGTCGCCGACGTGCTGCTGCGCCGCACCCGGCTCGGCATCCTCGCCGCACCGCAGCTGCGCGATGCCGCCGCCGCGCGCCCGGTCGCCGAGGTTCTGGGGGCGGAGCTCGGCTGGTCGCGGCGCCAGGTCAAGCGCGAGGCCGAGGCCTGGCCCGAGGCGGCGGCGCTGGAGGGCATCGACCCCGCCGTCAACAGTTGAATAACCTGCCGCTTCGATGACCAAGGCCGAGCTGGAGAAAAAGCACCTGTCCGAGCTGCACTCGCTGGCCGCCGCGGCCGGGGTCGAGCGCTACCGGATGCTGTCGCGAGCCGAGCTGATCGCGAAGCTGGCCGACGGCGATTCCGGGCCGAGGGCGCAGCCGTCCCAGGGCGCGGGGAGGGAGCAGCGCGACAGGCCGCCGCGCCGCCGCCGCCGTTCCGGCCCCAGAGCCGGCTCCGGTGGCGAGGGCCGCGCATCGAGTTCGGGCCGTGAGCCGAGGGCCGCGAGGGAGCCCGAGCCGGCTCCCAAGGCTGAGCCCGCTCCCACGCCAACCGCCCCAGCCGCTCCAGCTCCGCCAGCCGCCGCTCCCGCCGAGTCTTCGTCCCGTCCCAAACGCCGCCGCCGCCGTCGCTTCGGCCGCCGCGGCAAGCAGGGCGTCACTCTCCAAAGCCTGCTGCTGCCGCCCGAGGCCGGCCGCCAGGCGCTCCTCTGCGCCGAGACCCGCGAGGCGTGCACCGCCCTCCTGCGCGGCATCGCCTCCGACCTCTCCGGCGACCCCAGCGGCCCCGACCCGGTCGCGCTGCTGATCGATCCCAGCCCCGAGGAGCTGGCGGACTGGCGCCGCGACGCCCCGCGGGCGGAGATAGTCGCCGCCGGCCAGCCACGCCACGCCAGCGACGCCCTTGCCCAGGCCACCGCCCGCGCCTCCGGCGGCGAAGACGTGATCCTCCTGGTCGACTCCCTGACCCGCCTCGCCGCGGCCCACAACGACCCCGGCGCCGCCAAGCAATTCTTCGACGCCGGCCGCACCCAGTCCACCGCCGGCAGTGGCTCTCTGACGGTAGTCGCCGCCCTAGAGCGCCCCGCCTCCAGCTAGCGTCGTTCTCTTCTCAGCTGACGAGACCGGCGTCGCATTGCCACTCACGTTTCGTGAGCGGGGGTCCGGGCAGGGCCGGAACGTCTTGTACTTTTTCGGCGGAGCGAACCTCGGACGGCCACAGCCGCCGTCGAAAAAGTTAAGTGAAGGCCCTGCCCGGACCCCCGCCCGCTACCGCCGGTAAGCGATCCGCCGCCAGGACGGCTCTTTGGAGAGCTCGATCAGCTCCGAGCTGCGGTCCGGCTGCACGTAACCGAAGGTCTGCGTCCGCTCGTCGAAGACGACGTCCAGCTCGCCCTCCTTGACACGCTGGTCGAGCCAGGCGCCGCGGAAGACGAGGCGGCGGATCCAGTGGACGAGGCTGCGGTTGGCGGGACCTACTAGGTCCTCCCAGTTCTCGTTGATGTGCTCGCCGAGACGGGAGCTGGGCTCGGCGATCTCGCCGCTGACGGCGAGGTCGAGCAGATCGTCCAACTCCTCCTGGCTGAGACCTTGGGCGACGAAGCCGAGCTTGACCGCGGCCTGCTCGACCCGCTGCCCGAAGTCGCCCTCGTTGAAGGCGAAGCGGAGCTCGCCGTACTCGAGCACGTAGTCCGAGCCGGACTCGTAATTCCCTCTGCGGGTCGTCTTCTTATCCATGAGTTGAAGCCACCTGAACCCGCAAGCCCAGCGGGAACAGGTCCATGATCTTGCCGATCATCGTACGCCCGTGCCTGCCCGGGGCGGTGCCTGAACGGCCGTTTGCACAGGGGAGAGTCGAGCGGCGCCGAGAGCTTGACCGCGCGTGCGTGACAAGGCCGGCGATCGCTTCGCAGGGCTTCCGCGGCGAACGGTGCAGGGCAGGGTCGTCCCGGTCGCGGTCGATTTCCGCAGCCGTTTGCTCGGCCTGGCCGGTCTTGCTCGCGAGCAGGCCGGCTCCGGGCTGCTGATCCCACGCTGCGCCAGCGTCCACACCGTCGGTATGCGGTTCGCTCTGGATCTTGTTTTCCTCGATCGGCGAGAACGGCCAATCGCGGTCCTGCGCGAGGTGCCGCCACGGCGGCTCGTTTGGCGGCGGGGCGCGCTGGCGGTTCTGGAGATTCCCTCGCCGCAGGGGGGAGAGTCCGTCGTCGCCGGTGACTTGAGAGTTCATGCTGCCGCAGAGAAGGGAGATCGCCAGCGTCGTCGTCTGCGAGGACGACGCGATCACCCTCGACCTGCTCTGCGACCACCTGGTGGCTGACCGCTTCGGCGTACTGCCTGCGCCGTGCGCCTCGGACGCGCTCCGCCTCTGCCGTTACAACCAGCCCGACCTGCTCCTGCTCGACCTCTCGCTTCCGGACGCCTCGGGCCTCGACGTGCTGCGCGCGATCCGTGAGGCCGACGGCATCGAGTCGCGGTTCGACCCGGAGCTGCCGGTGATCGTCCTCAGCGGCCGCGGTGCCGACGCCGACCGGATCCGCGGACTCAACGCCGGCGCCGACGACTACCTGACCAAGCCCTTCAACCTGGAAGAGCTGCGGGCGCGGATCGGTGCTGTGCTGCGCCGCCGGGCCAGCCGCCGCGACGGGCCCTGCCGGGTCGGCGAGCTGACGATCGACCCGATCCGCCGCAGGGTGACCGTCGGAGACCGCGAGGTGCCGCTGGCGAGGAAGGAGTTCACGCTGCTGCGGGTGCTGGCCAGCGACCCCACCTGCGTCTTCTCGAAGGAGCAGCTGCTGCGCGACGTCTGGGGCTATCGCAGCCCCGGCCGGACTCGCACGCTGGATTCACACGCGAGCCGGCTGAGGCGCAAACTCGATCCGGAGCACAGCCGCTACGTCGTCAACTGCTGGGGCTATGGCTACCGCCTGATCGACGGCTGAGCTCCGGATCGGTCGGTCTACTTGGAGCCGGCGTCCTCGCTCGGCGCCGTTTCGAAGTGAAGGATCGCGAGCCGGGTCGCGATCCCATCGGAGTTCTCGGCGCTCAATCGGGTGGCGGATTCCTCCTGGATCGTGATCGACTTATTGAGAGTCTCGGCCAGCAACGTGGAGATGTCCGTCCATCCCTTACGGTCGAGGATGAGCGGAGTGCGGCTGACGTGAGAATCGCTGTTGCGGTCGATGGTGCCGGCGACCAGCGCGTCGGTTGCCTCCTGGCCGACCGTCTCAAGAATCGAGCCGCAGATCCCCTTGCGGGTCGAGGCCGGGATCTTCTCCCACTCGCTGGCGCTGAAGAAGGCGCGCTCGGTGGCGCAGTAGAAATGCTCGACCGCACCGCGGCGCGGCTCGGTTTTGACCAGTTCGACACAGTCGTACTCGAGCAGCGTTTTGACGTGGTAGCTGACGTTGCCCAGCGGCTCGCCGAGCTCCTGGGAGAGCTGATTGGGGCTGGAGATGCCCTTGTGCAACGAGCTCAGGATTCTCACGCGCAGCGGGTGGGCGAGGGCTTTTGCCAACTGCTGGGTGATGCCCTCGGGGGACGTTCGAGTCTGGTCCACGAGAATTTCTCCGTTCGTTAGGGGGCCGGGACTGGAACCGGGAGATGGCTGTCACGCCGGTTTCTGGATCAAGTATCTCAAAACGCTCCGTCGTTTCCGCGGTTGAGGGCCTTTTCCAATGCGAAAAAGACCAAGCACCCGGTCCCATTGACACCATTCAGTGGAATATGTGAATCAATTTCACTGCTTGAGCGGTCTTCTCCATGCGCACCCGCTACCCCGAGGCGCCTGGCCGAGACCGCTTTGGGATGGCGGGTGCGCGGTCGTTTCCGGCGGGATCTAGCGCCTTGGGGGGAGAGGGTCGCGGCTTCCTTCCCTTAGGGGAGCCATGGGAAGCCCGAGCCCTTGGGATACGCCGCGATGACGCCGGAGCTGGCGCAGATCACCGCGGCCTGGCCCCTGGGCGCCTCGCTGGCGGCGGCGGTCGCGGCGCGGGGCCTGTATGCAGGGCGGCGTCGGACGGCCCTAAACGAGGCGGTGCACGAGCTGCGCCGGCCGCTTCAGGCTCTGGCGCTGGCCGCTCCGGCGGCGCGCCAGCTGGAACCGTCGGCGATCGAGTGGTCGGTACAGATGGCTGCCACAGCGCTGGAGCGCCTCGAGCGGGAGATCAACGGCGGCGCGGTGACGGCGGTCAGGGCGCCGGTGCCCGCCTGCCCCCTGCTCGAATCGGCGATCGCTCGCTGGCGCGGGCGCGCCGCCCTCGCCGGCGGTTCGTTGGCGCTGCGGTGGCAGGCTGGAGCGGCAGTGGTCCAGGGGAATCGCTGCGAGCTCGCGCAGGCACTCGACAACCTGATCGTCAATGCGATCGAGCACGGGGGTCCCGAGGTGCTCGTCGAAGCGCGGATTTTGGCCCGACGCCTCCGCGTCGCGGTGATCGACTCAGGTCGCGAGTCGCGACCTCAGTCGCGCCGCGAGAGTCCGGCCGAGCTGATTGCGCGGCTCTCGGGGCGGCGGCGTCGCGGCCACGGCCTGCGCGTCGTCGAGCGGACGGCCGCCGGTCACGCTGGCGGTTTCCGCCTGCACCGGTCCGATCGGGGCACCGAGGCCGTCCTCGAACTGCCGCTGTCGGGTGGGGCTGACGAATGAGCCGGCGGGGCCGGGCACTTGCCTTCGCGCTGGCGGCGCTGGTTGCGGCGGCTGCCGCCGCGGCGATCGCCGACGGCTACGGCGCCAGCGTCGCCCGGGGCTACGGCGAGTTGCGGCCCGTCGTCGTCGCCCGCGGGGAGCTCGAGGTGGGCAGAGCGATCGATCCCCGCCGGGCGGCGACCGCGCTGGAGGTGCGGCGGGTGCCGGCGCGGTTTGTGCCGCCGGGAGCGCTCGAGAATCCAGTCGCGGCGATTGGTCTGGTCCCCCGCACAGCGATCCCGGCGGGCTCCTACCTGCTCGCGTCGCAGCTGCATCCGCCGCGCGCAAGGGGCGGCGGCCTCGGTCTCGCACGCGGCCGACATCCGGTGGAGATCTCGGTCAGCGGCGCCGAGGCGTTGACCCTGACCGGGGCTCGGCCGGCGGGAGAGATGGTGGATGTGGTGGTGACCGCGGAGCCGACCGGGTCCGGGCCGGGCCGGACCTACGTCGCCGCCGCAGCGGTGCCGCTACTGGCGCTTCGGGCGGGCGGCGACGGGTCCGTGGAAGGCGTCGCCGCCGCGACCCTCGGGCTCACCCGTCACCAGGCCCTGAAGCTGATCGCCGCCGAGAGTTTCGCCCGCCAGGTGACCCTGCTGCCGAGGGGTTGAGGCTTGGCTGCCCGAGAGAGGATCGTCGCCGAACTGGCGGCAGAGCTCCGCGCTCGCCTGATCGAGGGGCGGCGCTCCGAAGCTGCGCGGGGACGCCATTCTGTCGGAGCCCTGGACGAGGCAGTGCATGAGTTGGTCGATCGAGAGGCGGCTCTGCTCGGGGCGGGAGATCGGGAGGATCTCGCCGCTCGCATCGTCCGCGACAGCGTCGGCCTCGGCCCGCTCGAGGACCTGATCGCGGATCCAGCTGTGGAGGAGGTGATGGTCAACGGTCCCGGCGCGGTCTACGTCGAGCGGGGCGGCCGGATTGAGCCCACCGAGGTGGCCTTCGCCAGCGAGGAGGAGCTGCGCAACGCGATCGAGCGGATCCTGGCGCCGCTGGGCCGGCGGGTCGACGAGCTCAGCCCGATGGTTGACGCTCGTCTCGCCGACGGCTCCCGCGTCAACATCGTGATCCCGCCGCTGGCGATCGACGGGCCGCTGATCTCGATCCGGCGTTTCGGCGCCCACCGCCCCGGGCCGGAGGAGCTCGTCGCTCTCGGCGCCCTCAGCCCCCGGCAGCGGGACGCGCTGCAGGCGGCGGTCGCGGGACGCCGCAGCATCCTCGTCAGCGGCGGCACCGGCTCCGGCAAGACGACCCTGCTCAACGCCCTCTCCAGCTTCATCTCGCCGGGCGAGCGGGTGGTGACGATCGAGGACGCGGCGGAGCTGCGGCTGCAGCAGCCGCACGTGGTGCGGCTCGAGAGCCGGCCGGCCGGGGTCGAGGGCCGTGGCGAGGTGACGATCCGCGACCTGCTCCGCAACGCCCTGCGGATGCGTCCGGACCGGATCGTGATCGGAGAGATCCGGGGGCAGGAGGCGCTTGACTTGCTGAGCGCGCTCAACACCGGCCACGACGGCGCCCTCTCGACCGTCCACGCGAATTCGCCCGCCGATGCCCTGGGCCGGCTTGAGACGCTGGCGTTGATGGCGGGGGTGGGGTTGCCGCACGCGGCGATCGCCGAGCAGGTCCAGCGCGGGGTCGACCTCGTCGTCCACCTCGAACGCCGCACCGACGGCGCCCGCGTCGTCGGCGAGATCGCCGAAGTCGTGCGCGCGGCGGGCGCAACGGCGGTCCGCACCGTGGACGCGATCGAGGCCCCGTGAACGGCGGCACCGGCCTGCTGCCTGCGCTCGCCGGCGCCGCCGCAGGGGGGCTGCTGGCGCTGGCGGTGCGGGAGGCCCTGCTGGTGAGTCCGGCCGCGGCCCGCTGGCTGCGCCTGGCGTTGGAGCCTCTGCGACGGGCGGGACGGGAGGGCTACGCCCCCTCGACCGCGGAGCGCCGGCGGCTTGCCATCCTCGGGGCCGGCGCGGCGGTGCTCGGCGGCTGGTTGCTGGGCGGTGTCGTCGTGGCCCTGCCCCTGTCGGTCGCCGGGCCGGCGCTCGCCGGCTGGGCGATCTCCAGCCGCAGGCGTCGCTATCGGTCGGCGGTCGAGCGCTCGTTGCCGGAAGTCGCGACGGCGATCGCCGACTCGCTCAGCGCCGGTCGTTCGCTGCGCGCCTCGCTGCCGGCCGCAGCCGCCTCGCTCGACGGTCCGCCGGCCACCGAGCTGGCTCGGCTTGGCGTCGAGCTGGACCTTGGGGCGGCGAGCGCCGACGCGGTCGAGGCTTGGCGGCGGCGGATGCGCTCGGAGCGGGTCGATGCCTTTGCCGCCGCTCTGCTCAGCCAGCGGCTCGCCGGCGGCGACCTGGCCGGCCTGCTGCGCCGCTTCGCCGCCGGCGCGGCGGAGCGCGACCGCGTCGCCGAAGACGCGCGCTCGGCGACCGCCCAGGCCCGTTTCACCGGCCTGCTCGTGGTGGCGATGCCGAGCGGGGGCGCCCTCTTCGCGGAGTTGATCCAGCCCGGTTTCGTCGCCAAGCTGCTCGGCTCGCCGCCCGCGGCCGTGCTGCTCTGCTTCGCCGCCGCCCTCCAGTTGGCCGGCTTCTTCGCGATCAAACGCCTTTCCCGGGTGGTCGAGTGAGCGCGGTGGGGCTTCTGGCGGCGTTTGCCGTCCTACTTGGCTTCATCGCCTGCCGGGAGCTCCTCGCGGGGAGTGGCAAGCGCGGGCTGCGATCGCTGCCGTTCGGGATGCGCGGTCCTTCCGCCCGGGCGGCGCTGCGGCTCGGCCTGCCCGAGCGGCTGCGCCGCTCGGGCCTGGAGTCGCGGCTGCCGCTGGCGGCCGTGCTCGGGGCGAAGCTCACCGGCGCCGCCTGCGGGGGTATCGCCGGCCTCGCCGCCGCCCCGGCGGCCCCGGGACGGACGTCCGTGCTGGTTGCGATCGCGATGCCCGCGGCTGGCTTCCTCGTGCCCGACGCCCTGCTGGAGCGCGAGGCGCGGCGGCGGCAGCGCCGGTTGCTCGGCGCCCTCCCCGACGCGCTCGATCTGCTCGCGATCAGCGCGGTCTCGGGCCGAGGTCCGGCCGCCGGTCTCGAACAGCTCACTCGCGCCGGGGAGGGCCCGCTTGCCGAGGAGCTGCGGCTAACCGCCGCCGAGCTGTCCTGCGGAGTGCCGCTCTCCGCTGCGCTCCAGGCTCTGCGCCGCCGCGTTCCGGGCGGCGAGCTGGCGACGCTAGTCGCCGCGATCGAGCGCTCGCGCCGCTTCGGCTCGCCGCTGGCCGATCAGCTGCGGCGCCAGGCCGGCGCCCTGCGCCGCGACGGCCGCCGTGCGGTCGAGGAGCGCGCCGCCCGCGCCGCACCGAAGATCCAGCTCGTCGTCGCCCTCGTCCTCGTCCCCTCGGTCCTGCTGATGATCGCCGCCGCCCTGATCGCCAACGCCGGCACGCTGCTCGCAGGTTTCTGAGGTCTGTGGCGCTTTTCTCGGCGTATAGCCGAGAAAAGCGCCAGGGCTACTCCAGCGCCTCGTCGCGCAGGCGCTTCGCCACGGCGGCGGTGGCGGCGCGGATCTCGTCCAGCTCCTCGGCCTTCTTCTTGTGGCCGTTGACGTAGCAGCAGAGGCTGCCGTCGACGAGCTCGAAGGCGAACTTCTTCGGCGCCGACTCGGTCAGCCAGACGATGAAGGTGGGGGCAAAGAGCTGCCGCAGCCAGTTCGCGTCCTGGCCCTTGCCGGCGAAGATCTCGTAGCGATCGTCGAGCGCCTCACTCTCCAGCTTCACCCGCTCTTTGGAGCGGCGGAAGGCGTCCTCGAACTTCTCCAGCGAGCGCAGGCCGAACTTGCGCTGGCAGTAGAGCTCCGGCACCCGGCTGGCGCACTCGGGGACGCCGACCAGGCCCAGCGTGTAGCGGTAGTAGTTGGTCTGGCGGTTGCCCTCGCTGTCGGTCGTCTCCTCCTCGTAGGTATAGAGAGCGAGGGCGCCTTCGCAGCCTTCGGCGAGTTGGCCGGAGAGGGTGCGCTCGGCGTAGCGGTCGTCGCCCTTGCGCAGCAGCGGCGTCGCCGGCGGCAGCGGCCCGCGTTCGCCGAGGGTCAGCCCGTGTTGCCCGGCGTAGGACTCGAAGAAGGCCTCCTCGGCGCGGGAGTCGGCGATCCCGAAGACGATCAGCAGCGCCAGCAGGAAGGCCGCGAGGGCGGCGGCACCGCCGATCGCCGGGCCGAGGAAGGCGGCGCCGGCGACCCCGGCGGCGACCGTGAAGGCGGCGACGAGGACCCAGGTCAGCGGCTTGCGCAGCAGCCGCTTGAAGTGGAAGCCGCGCAGATCGTTGGCGTCGTCGGGCGCCACCGGGGGCGGCGTGGCGGGCGGCGCGCTCGCTTCCTGCGGTGAGCTCACGGGCTGAACCTACCGCGGGGCGGCGGATGCAAATGGGCTTGCAGAGGGAGGTTGTGTTGCAAAGTGGGGGAGTGTGGGTTATTGTGGCGCTCGAGTTGAAGCCCAGGACCGGGGTGGTGAGGCTCCTCCCACCTCATCACTCCGGTCCCAACTCTTTCCGGCCCTCCCGCTCAGAAAGGACTCGCCGAGGTGGCTTTTCGGGGTCTCTACGAGCACAGTCTCGATGCCAAGGATCGGCTCACGGTCCCGTCGCGGTTCCGCGCCGCCCTCTCCGATGGCATCGTTCTCTCCAAGGGCTTCGACCCCTGCGTCTGGGTGCACACGACCGCCGAGTTCGAGCAGCTCTCCGACCGCTTCCTCTCGCCGCACAGCCCCTTCGGGCGCGACGCGCGTCAGCTTCGCCGCCGCTTCCACGGCGGCTCCTTCGACGAGAAGCTCGACTCGGCCGGGCGGATCCGAATTCCCGGGCCGCTGATCGAGCACGCCGGGCTCGACGGCAACTGCGTGGTGATCGGCGCCGGCGAGTACCTGGAGATCTGGAACGCCGAGGCCTGGGTCTTGCAGGAGCAGGAGCTCGACGCCGCCGCCCCCGAGATCGCCGAGGGCCTGGCCGGCGCTGGCGCCCCGTGATCATGAGACTCCATGCCGAGCGAATCCTCCACGACTCCCGGCCGACGGGACGGAAAGCGGACTATGCGTCCGCTTTCCGTCCCGTCGGCGTCGAGCCGATGACCCACCTGCCGGTCTTGGCGGGGGAGTTGACCTCGCTGCTCGCCCCCGAGCCGGGGCAGACCGCCGTCGACTGCACCTTCGGGGCTGGCGGGCACGCCCGCCGCATCGCCGCCCAACTCGGCTCCTCCGGAACGCTGATTGGGATCGACCGCGACCCCGCCGCCGAGGCGCGTTTCGCCGAGTTCGCGGCCGCGGCGCCCTGTCGGACCCGCTTCATCGGGGCCGACTTCGCAGAAGGGCTGCGCACCCTGCGCGGCGAAGGCATACGCCCAGAGATGATCTACATGGACCTTGGGATGTCCTCAATGCAGGTCGACGCCTGGGAGCGGGGCTTCTCCTACGCCTACGACGCGCCGCTCGACATGCGCATGGACACGCGCCAGCAGTTCGACGCGGCCGACCTCGTCAACGAGTGGCCGGAGTCGCGGATCGCCCAGGTGTTGCGCCGTTTCGGCGAGGAGCGCTACGCCGGCGGCATCGCCCGCGAGATCGTCCGCCGCCGCCCGCTCGCCACCACCTCCGAGCTGGTTGCCGCGATCAAGGCCGGGATGCCGGCGGCGGCCCGCTTCGGCGGCGGCCACCCAGCCAAGCGCAGCTTCCAGGCGATCAGGATCGCCGTCAACGGCGAGCTCGACTCGCTCGAGCAGGCGCTGCCGTTGGCCTGGAATCTGCTCGCCGTCGACGGGCGCTTCGGCGCGATCTCCTTCCACTCGCTGGAGGACCGCCCGGTAAAGCAGTTCCTGGCGGAGAAAGCGCGGGGCTGCATCTGCCCGCCCGAGATCCCCGTCTGCGTCTGCGGCCATGAGCCGGAGGCGGAGCTGTTGACCCGTCGCGCGGTCTCGCCCGGCCCGGCCGAGGTCGAGGCCAACCCGCGCGCCCGCTCGGCCCACCTGCGGGTCGCGCTCAAGGTCGCCGCAACAGCGCCCGCCGAGGAGGCCGTCTGATGGCCGTTGCGGCTCCCGCACGCAGGACCGCCCCGGCGCCACGCCCTTCAAGGACGACTCCGCCGCGGCGCCCGGCGCGCGCCGTGCCCCCGCCGCGGAAAGCGGCCGCCCCCGCGCCGGTCCGGCGCCCGAGCAGCCGCCCCCAGCGTGCCCAGCCGAAGAAACGAGCCGTCCGCGGCCAGCTGATCCCGCTCGCCGGCCGGACCGCGGTCGCCGTCGGCCAGATCCCCGACTCGAGCCTGGTTGTGCAGATGACCCGCGGCCGGCTCTGGATCGGCGTGCTCGGCGTGTTGCTGGCCGGGATCGTCACCCTCAACGTGATCACCCTCAGCTTCGCCGCGTCCGCTGGCAAGATCGACGAGCAGATCACGACGCTGCGCCAGGAGATCTCGGTAATGAGCAGCCGCGATGCCCGGCTCTCGGGGATCGGTCCGGTCCGTCAGGCGGCGGCGCCGCTCGGGTTGACGATGCCTTCCAGTGACCAGATTCACTTCACCGACGCCGGCCCGGACGACGTGGCGACCGCGGCGCAGCGGCTTGCCGCAGCCAGCCCGGGGTAGGAGCGGCCGCGGATGCGCTTGATCGAGCGCCGGATCGGCCTTCTCTTCGCCGCTTTCCTCCTCTGCTTCCTCCTCGTCGTCGGCCGCGCCTTCTGGCTGCAGGGGGTGAATGGCTCCCAGCTGGCTTCCGAAGCGGTCTCCCAGCAGACCGAGACGGTGATGGTGCCGGGGCTGCGCGGCAGCCTGCTCGACCGCCGCGGCAACGAGCTCGCCGCTTCGGAGAACGCGGCGACGATCTTCGCTACGCCCTACCAGGTGAAGAGCCCGCTGCGGGCGGCTGCCGAGCTGGCGCCGATCCTCGACCTCAGCAAGGCGGAAGTCCTGAAGAGCCTGACCGCCGACTCCGGCTTCTCCTATATCGCCCACAAAGTCAGCCTCGAAGCAGCCGCCAGGGTCGAACGCCTTGAGCTGGAAGGGATCGGCCAGTTGCCCGACAGCCGCCGCACCTATCCGCAGGGAGAAATGGCGGGGCAGGTCGTCGGCGCGGTCGGCTCCGAAAACCAGGGTTTGACCGGGCTTGAGTTGGGCGAGGAATCGGTGCTGGGCGGGACCGACGGCGAGCGGCGGATCGTCAAGGACGCGCTCGGCGATCCGATCCGGCTCGAAACCGTGACCGAGGCCAGCGACGGCGAAGACATCCAGCTGACGCTCGATCCGCTGATCCAGGAGAAGGCCGAGCAGGTGCTGGCCGAAGTCGGCGAAACCTACGCGCCGCAGGGGGCGACGGCGATCGTCATGGACCCCCACAGCTCCCAGATCCTGGCGATGGCCAACTGGCCCCCGGTCGACCCCAACGACCTCTCCAGCGCCAGCAACGAGGATTTGATCAACCGCGCGACCGGCTTCACCTACGAGCCGGGCTCGACCTTCAAGGCGTTCACCGTCTCAGCGGCGCTGGAGGAAAAACTGGTGACGCCGGCCTCCTCGTACGTGCTCCAGCCAAGTATCCAGGTCGCCGATCGGACGATCGAAGACGCCGAGGCGCGGCCAACCGAGACGATGAGTGTCGCCGAAATCCTCGCCCACTCCTCCAACGTGGGCGCGGTGACGATCGGCCTCGAAGTCGGCGCGGAGAAATTCAGCCGCTGGATCAACCGCTTCGGCTTCGGCCGCCCGACCGTAGTGCAGTTCCCGGCCGAGGAGCAGGGGATCGTCCCCCCGCTCGACGAATACTCGGGATCGACGATGGGCAACCTGCCGATTGGCCAGGGCCTGGCGGTGACGCCGATGCAGATGATGGCCGGCTACGCGGCGATCGCCGACGGCGGCATCCTCAAACGACCGCAGCTGATCGAGCGGATCGGCGACCACGAGATCCACGAGCCGAAGGGGCGACGGGTGATTGGCCCTGAGGTTGCGGCGCAGGTGCGGGAAATGCTCGAGGGTGTGCTCGCTCCGGGCGGTACGGCGTCGGAGGTGAGCGTGCCGGGGTACACGCTGGCCGGTAAGACGGGGACCGCGGAGGTGGCCGAAAACGGGACCTACTCGGAGACCAAATTCGTCGCCTCGTTCATCGGCTTCGCGCCGGCGCAGGATCCGCAGCTGCTGGCGGCGGTGATCGTGGATCAGCCGCAGGGGGACATCTACGGGGGATCGGTGGCGGCGCCGGCGTTTGGCCAGATCGCGGCGTTCGCTCTTCCGTACCTCGGTGTTGCTCCGGAATAGGGCGTGGGTGGGGAGTCGGGTGCCCCTCCCGCTGCGCTGTCGTTTTCGCGCGGTGTCGCAGCGGCCATCCGAGTTTCGGGCGGGCGAAAACGTAGCGCCGCTTGCGGGAGGGGCACCCGACTCCCCACCTAGAATCCGGATCGGATGAGGCTCGAAGAGCTTGCCGCGGAGGTTCCGGGGGCCCGGATCGTGGGCGACGCTTCGGTGGAGGTTGCCGACCTTGCCTACGACAGCCGAAAAGTGGGGCCCGGGACGCTGTTCTTTTGCGTGCCGGGGGAGAAGGTGGATGGGCATGACTTTGCGCGGCAAGTTGTAGAGGCTGGCGCTGTTGCGCTGGTGGTGGAGCGGGAGCTGGGGGTGGATGTGGCGCAGGTGGTGGTGCCGGATGCGCGGGCGGCGATGGCTCCTTTGGCGGCTCGGTTTTGGGGGGACCCGACGGCGGAGTTGCGGGTCGTGGGGGTGACCGGGACGAACGGGAAGACCACGACGGCGTTCTTGGTGCGGGAGATCCTCGAGGCGGCGGGGATCTCGTGCGGCTTGCTGGGGACGGTCAAGCAGATGGTCGGGGGAGTGGAGGAGGAGGTGGTGCGGACGACGCCGGAGGCGATCGACCTGCAGGCGACGTTGCGGCGCATGGTGGCGGCGGGGGACCGCGCCTGCGCGATGGAGGTCTCCTCGCACGCGATGTCATTGCACCGCGCCGACGCGATCCACTTCGAGGTCGCCCTGTTCACCAACCTGACCCAGGATCACCTCGACTTCCACGCCGACATGGAGGACTACTTCCAGGCCAAGCGCAGGCTGTTCGAGGCCGGTCCGGGAACGGCGATCGTCAACGTCGACGACCCCTACGGCCGCCGCCTCGCCGAGGAATTCGACTGCATCACCTTCTCCGCCGAAGGCGCCACCGCCGACTACGCGGCCCGCGACGTCTCCTTCGACGCCGCCGGCGCCGAATTCACCGTCGTCCGGCGGCCGACGGGCCTGAAAGCGGACCCAGGGTCCGCTTTCAGGCCCGTCGGCGGGGAGATTCGGGTGCGGACGGGGTTGCCGGGGGACTTCAACGTGGCTAATGCGTTGGGGGCGTTGGCGGTGGCGGTGGCGCTGGGGGTGGGGCCGGAGGTCGCGGCGGTGGGGTTGGCGGGGGCGGCTCGGGTGCCGGGGCGCTTCGAGCCGATCGACGAGGGGCAGGGGTTCGCGGTGCTGGTCGATTACGCGCACACGCCGGACTCGTTGGAGAACGTGCTGGGCGCGGCTCGGCGGCTGACCGAGGGCCGGCTGATCTCCGTCTTCGGCGCCGGTGGCGACCGCGACCGCGACAAGCGGCCGAAGATGGGTCGGGCCGGGGCGGCGCTCTCCGATCTCGCCGTGGTCACCTCGGACAACCCCCGCTCGGAGGACCCGGAGGCGATCGTCGCCGAAGTCGTGGCGGGAATCGGCGATGGCGGCGAGGTCGAGGTCGAGGTCGACCGCCGCGCCGCGATCGCCCTGGCCCTGGCGAGAGCCGCGCCGGGCGACACGGTAGTGATCGCCGGCAAGGGGCACGAGCAGGGCCAGGAGTTCGAGGGGGGGCGCAAGCTGCCCTTCGACG
Organism: uncultured Actinomycetes bacterium; assembly: GCA_963699125.1. Taxonomy (GTDB): domain Bacteria; phylum Actinomycetota; class Thermoleophilia; order Solirubrobacterales; family 70-9; genus VAYN01. The sequence goes on along the minus strand of OY969417.1, from coordinate 877,877 downwards.
ACCGCGAGGTGGCCCGCGAGGAGCTGCGGAAGCTGAGCGCCCCGGCGTGAGGTTGACCCCGGCTGAGATCGCGGCGGCGATGGGGGCTGAGGTCGTCGCCGAGGGCGGGACGGGAACCCCCACACGGGGCACGATCGACTCCGGTGCGACCGGGGCGGGCGACCTCTTCTTCGGGCTTCGCGGCGAAACCCGCGACGGCGGTGAGTTCGCTGCCGCCGCCCTGGCCGCCGGCGCCTGGGGTGTCGTCGTCTCCCCGGCCTTCCGGTCGTCCTTTGTCGGCGATAGCCCGACGAGCGGCGACCGGAGCGGCTGGGTGCTGGTGGTCGAGGACCCGCTGGCAGGGCTGCAGGCGCTGGCGCGCGCCTGGCGCCGAGCGCTCGGGGCGCGGGTCGTCGGCGTCACCGGCTCGGTCGGCAAGACCTCGGTCAAGGACATCGCCCGGGCGCTGTTGCCAGGCCGTGTCCACGCCAACCGCGAGAACCTCAACACCGAGATTGGGCTACCGCTGACCGTGCTCGAAGCCCCCGAGGACACCGACCTGCTGGTGCTGGAGATGGCGATGCGCGGCCCCGGCCAGATCGCCGAACTGGCGGCGATCGCCGAGCCCGAGGTGGCCGTGATCACCAACGTCGGCCCGGTCCACGTCGAGCTGCTGGGCTCGGTCGAGGCGATCGCGGCGGCGAAGGCGGAGGTGCTGGAGGCATTGCCGGCCGACGGAACCGCGGTGGCGCCGGTTGAGGCGGGCGAGCTGGAGCCGCACCTGGAGCGAGCGCCGCGGCTGCTGCGCTTTGGTCCCGGCGGCGAGGTCGAGGCGACCGAGTCGAAGGTCGTCGCTGGGGTGACCGAGGCGTTGATCGCGACGCCGGCAGGGAGCCAGCGCTTCCACTTCCCCTTCGCCGAGGCGCACAACCTCGCCAACGCGCTGGCGGCCGTCGCTGCCGGGGTGGCGCTGGGGGCGCCGCTCGCCGAGATGGCCGACCGCGCTGCGAGCATAGGATTCTCCCGCTTCCGCGGTGAGCGCATCGAGCTCGGCGACGGGATCGTCCTCGTGAACGACTGCTACAACGCCAACCCGGTGTCGATGCGAGCGGCGCTCGACCACCTCGCCACCCTCGGCGCCCCCCGCACCGTCGCCGTGCTCGGCGAGATGGGTGAGCTGGGGCCCGGCGCCGCCGGCTTCCACCGCGAGGTCGGCGAGCACGCGCGGGCGGCGGGCATCGACGTCCTGCTCGGGGTCGGCCTGCCGGCCCGCGACTACGAACCCGACGAGCTGGTCGCCGACCCGAGCGAGGCGGCCGAGCTGCTGGCGGCGCGGCTGCGGCCGGGCGACGCCGTCCTCGTCAAGGGCTCGCGCTCGGCTGGCCTGGAGGCCGTCGCCGAGGCGTTGGAAGCGCTCATCGAGGCGGAGGGGGGCCCCGTTGGGTGAAGTCCTGATCGCGGGGATGGCGGCGATGCTGATCTGCATCTTCCTCGGCCCCAAATTCATCGAATTCCTGCGGGTGCGCGAGTTCGGCCAGCACATCCGCGAGGACGGGCCGCAGGAGCACCACACCAAGGCCGGCACCCCGACGATGGGCGGGCTGATCGTCTTCGCCTCGATCTGCGTGCCCTTCCTCGTCCTCTCCGACCGCGACCCGCAGAGCCTCGCCGTCTTCGGGGTCGCGATGGGCTGCGCCGCCCTCGGCTTCGCCGACGACTACATCAAGATCGTCAAACGCCGCTCGCTCGGCCTTTCGGGGCGCTGGAAGCTGCTCGGCCAGTTGGTTCTCGCCTTCGGGCTCTGGTGGGTCGCTCGCCACGAGGTCGGCCTCGAGCCGACGCTCTACTTCCGCATCGGCGACGGCAGCGTCGACCTCGGTCCCGTCCTCTACTTCGTCCTCGTCTTCCTGGTGATCGCCGGCACCTCCAACGGGGTCAACCTGACCGACGGCCTCGACGGCCTCGCCGCCGGCTCCTGCGCGATCGTCCTCCTCGCCTACACCGCGATCGCCTTCGTCGCCAACGAGCAGCAGAACCTGGCCCTGCTCTCCGCCTGCCTGGTCGGCGCCTGCATCGGCTTCCTCTGGTACAACGCCTTCCCGGCCTCGATCTTCATGGGCGACACCGGGTCGCTCGGCTTGGGCGGGGCGATCGGCGCCCTGGCGGTGATGACCCAGACCGAGGTCTTGCTGATCATCATCGGCGGCATCTTCGTGATCGAGGCCCTCTCGGTGGCGGTCCAGGTCTTCTCCTTCAAGGCCTTCCGCCGCCGCGTCCTGCTGATGGCGCCGCTGCACCATCACTTCGAGATGATGGCCTGGTCGGAGACCAAGATCATGCTGCGCTTCTGGATCATCGCCGCCGTCTGCTCGGGGATCGGGTTCACGCTGTACCAGCAGAGCATCGGGCGCTAGAGCGCCGGCCGGGCGGGTCCTGTCCCGGTCGGGCAGGCCTGCGGGCGAGGTCTACGTCCTCGACCTGCCCGACCGGGCCACCCGCCCGGTCAGCGGTCAGCTGCTGGCTCTATTCCCCTCTCGCATAGCGTTGGGCTAACCCGTCCGGCCGCGGTGCCAGCCTCAACGGGTGCCGAGATCAAGTGCAGCGAGGATGAAGTGCCCGAGGCCTGAGCACACAGGGTCGAAGGTCAAGCTGGACGGCACCTACGGAAAGCCCGGCCACCGTCGCCAGCGCTACAAGTGCTCGCCACGCGGAGGCGGCGGCAAGCCGCACGTCTTCACCGAGGTGATGCCGCGTGAGGAGTCCTGGCATGGCGCCTGTGAGCACTGCGAACGCCGGGTCGAGCGTCGCGAGGGACCAAAGGCGCCCCGCCATTACCACTTCGTCGCCCGCGGGATCGCGGAGGCGCTTGGAGCTGTCGGAGCCGGCGCCACCTACATGCAGGCATCCCGCGTCGCCCGCGACCGTGCTCGGCGCTTTCGCGTCGACCCCGAGAGCGGCGAGCTGAGGGAGTCAGATCACGGCCAGCTCGTCGCCGACTGGGTCGAGCTCTTCGCGCCAGTCCTCTTCGAGCCCCGCCGGCCCGCCTTCTGGCCGCCACAGGGCTCGCTGCTCCTCGACCACCTGCCCTTTCGGGTCCGGGCCCTGGATAGGAATGGGAAGCGGATCCCCGCCGGCCGGGTCGCCTTCGACGTCTTCTGCGCGGTCGGCTATCGGGCCGGCAAGCCACGGCTCTGGCGCGCCGAGGCCTTCCCGAGCGCGAAACCGGCCAACTGGAGCGCCTTCCTCGGCGCGCTGCCAGGTGAGCCGAGGCGGATCGTCTGCGATGCCCACGGCGGCATGCTGCGCGCAATCGAGGAGCGCTGGCCGAACACTGAGCTTCAGCAGTGCGAGTGGCACCTGCAGCACGCGCTTGAGCGCCTGCTCGCCAAGGAGGCGAGGAGCAACCCCAGTAAGGAGCTGGAGGAACTGCGCGCACTTGCCGAGGGCGCGCTTACCGGCCCCTCCTTCTGGCGCCCCTTCGTTCACGCCGCAAAGGCCGCCAAAAACGAGAGCCTTGATCACTGGGTCGCCGTCAACGACCCGATCATCGAAAGGCAGTTCGCCCGCCGGGGTAGGTCTTCCGAGCGCCCGGCGGACATGCCACTCACCACGGCGGCGCTGGAGCAGCTCGCCAGGCCGATCGCCGCGGCGCTTCACCCTCGCCGCTACGCACTCAAGAACCGCGAGCGGCTGAACCGGCTGCTGATGTTGCTGCAGCTGCACATCAACGGGCAAGACGACGTCCAGGGGTACGCGAAGACGATCCGCTCCTGGCTTGAAGCCAACGGCGGTCGTCCCGATGCTCGCCGGCGGTCGATCGCCGATCCTGCCGGCGTCCCTTCGCTGCACTGACTTAAGCCCAACGCTATGCGAGAGGGGGCTCTATTTAGCGAGGGCGGCTTCGATTGCGGCGGCTGAAGCCTCTCCCGCCAATTCGACCGGCTCGGTGGTGCGGAGGGCGCGGCTGAGGACGAAGGCGCCCTCGAGCGCGGCGAGCATCTGGATCACCAGGACACGGGCCCTGGGGCGGGGGATGCCCTCGGCGGCGAAGCGCTCGGTCCCGCCCTCGATCCAGGCGTCGAAGACGTCGGCGCAGGCCCGGCGCAGATCCTCGTCGGTGCTGGAGACCTCGAGCGCCACGGTCGCGATCGGGCAGGCGTCGGCGTAGTCGGTCTCGCGCAGGGTCTCGGCGGCGCCAGCGAAGAAGGCGCGCACGCCGGGGACGAGGTCGACGTCGGGCCCGACGAACTCGCCGAGCAGCAGCCCGTACAGGCCCCCCGAGCGCCTGATCGTCTCCGCCCCCAGTTCGGCCTTCCCGCCCGGGAAGAAGTGGTAGAGCGATCCGAAGGGAGCCCCCGCCTCTTCGAGGATCCGCTTGACGCCCGTGCCCACGTAGCCCTGGCGCCGAAACAGCTCGCCGCTCGAATCGAGAATCCGCTCCCTCGTCTCGCTCCCCATCTCCCATCCCCTTCCCAGCCACCACCTTTTCCAGGCGTGTCTGACTTTTCAGGCCATATATGGCGGGAAAGGTCAGACACGCCCCGAGGGGGCGATGATACGGTGCTTTTTCTAGAGCGATCTATCTAGAGCGGGACGAAAATGGAGGGTGCGATGGCGGAGGTCGAGCTTGCGGCGGGGACGATCGAGTACGGGGACAGCGGTGGGGAGGGGCCGCCGATGGTCTTCCTGCCCGGTCTGGCGATGGACGGGCGGCAGTGGGAGCTGGTGACGGCCGAGCTGCGTTCCGAGTATCGCTGCCTGACGCCGACCCTCCCGTTCGGGGCCCCACCGGCAGCCGATGCGCGCCGACGCCGACCTCTCGTTGCGGGGGATGGGGCGGCTTGTGGCCGACTTCCTCGAGCGCCTCGACCTGCGCGAGGTCACCCTCTGCTTCAACGACTGGGGCGGAGCGCAGACGATGATCGCCGACGGCCTGATGGAGCGGGTCGGCAAGCTGGTCCTGATCTCCTGCGAGACGGCCGGCAACTACCCGCCCGGCCTTGCCGGCAACGCCGCCTGGCTCTCCTGCAAGCTGCCCGGTGGGCTGCAGCTGATGCGCCAGACCTTGCTGCGGCCGTGGCTGCGACGGCTGCCGTTCATCTTCGGCCAGATGAGCAAGCGCGGCGTTCCCGACGAGCTGATGCGGGACTGGCTGGAGCCGCTGAAGCGACCCGAGATCCGCCGTGACCTGCGCAAGTACGCCGGCGGCGCGATGGTGGGGAAGCGGGAGATCCGCGCCGCCACCCCGGCGCTGGCGTCGTTCGAGCGCCCGGTTCTGGTCGTCTGGGACAGCGAGGGCCGGATGATGCCCAACCGGGAGGGCCGGCTGCTGGCGGAGTCCTTCCCAAACGCTCGCTTCGTCGAGCTCGCCGACTGCTACACGCTGATCCCCCTGGACCAGCCGCTGGCGCTGGCCCGCGAGATCCGCGACTTCGCCGCATAACCCCACCATCCCACCATCGCGTGGTTCCTTTTGCACCTAGGGGGTGCGAAAGGAACCACGCGGCGGTTTCAGGCGACAGGGTCGCCGGCCCCGAGCGCGAATCTGTCGGATGTGACATTTCCCCCGCCCAAGCAGACCCGACCGCCGCTGCCGCGCGGGCCGTTCCTGGTCGTCGGCTTGGCGCGCTCGGGGCAGGCTGCCGCCCGCCTGCTCGCCGCCCGCGGCGAGCAGGTCCGCGGGACCGATTCCGGGCACCCGGAGGGGGCGGCAGGGCTGGCCGGGGTCGGCGTCGAAGTGTTCCCGGATACGGATGGATTGGCATTGCTCGAGGGGACGCGGACCGTCGTCAAGAGCCCGGGCGTTCCCCGGGAGGCGCCGGTGATCGCGGCGGCGCTGGAGCGCGGGATCGACGTCGTCGGAGAGCTGGAGCTGGCCTGGCGGGCGATCCCCAACCGCTTCGTCGGCGTCACCGGCACCAACGGCAAGACGACGACGGTCGAGCTGCTCGGGCACCTCTACCGCGGCGCCGGTGAGCCGGTCGCGGTCGCGGGCAACGTCGGCACGCCGCTCTCCGAGCTGGCGGGAGCCGTGGAGCCGGACGCCACCGTCGTCTGCGAGTGCTCCAGCTTCCAGCTCGAGGACACGGAGCTATTCGCGCCGGAGTGCGCGGTCTTCCTCAACCTCGCCCCCGATCACCTCGACCGCCACGCCGACCTCGAGTCCTACCTGGCGGCGAAGCTGCGGATCTTCGCCAACCAGGGCAACGACGACCTCGCCGTCTACAACGCCGACGACCCGGCGCTGGTCGGGACCGACCTTGGCGGCTGCGCCCGACGGGTCGCCTTTTGCACCGGGGCCGCCCCCGACTGCGAGGTGGCCCTGGCCGAGGGGACGATCTTCCACGACGGCCGGCCGCTGCTGGCGGTGGATGAGCTGGGCCTGTTCGGCGAGCACAACGTCGCCAACGCGATGGCGGCAGCGGCCGCGGCGCTCTCGATGGGGCTCGACCCAGACGCGGTGCGCGAGGGGCTGCGCAGCTTCGCCGGCGTCCCGCACCGGCTGGAGCAGGTCGCCGAGATCGGCGGCGTCCGCTTCGTCAACGACTCCAAGGCGACCAACGTCGCCTCGGCCAGCGTCGGCCTGCGCGCCTTCGGGGGCGGCGTGCACGCGATCCTCGGCGGCAGCGAGAAGGACGAGCCGTTCGCGCCGCTGCTGGACCCGATCCGCGAGCGCTGTGCCGCCTGCTACCTGACCGGCGCCGCGGCCGAGCGGTTGGCGCGGGAACTGGCGCCGGCGGTCGGCGCCGGCGTCGAGCTGCACCGCTGCGCCGGCCTCGAGGACGCCGTGCGCCGGGCGGCGGCCGCGGCGCGCCCGGGCGAGGTCGTCCTGCTCTCGCCCGCCTGCGCGAGCTTCGACGAGTTCGAGAGCTTCGAACAACGCGGCGATCGCTTCCGCGAGATCGTCGAAGGTTTGCGATGAGCAGCCTCCCGGTCGCCCTCGGGCGCCTCGGCAAGACCGCCAAGGGCAAGAGGGCAAAACCGAAAGCGAGGTCGCGCGCGCGCCGGGCCGTCTCGCCCGAGTACAACATGCTGCTGACCGCGACCTTGTGCCTGCTGGCGCTGGGAGCGGTGATGGTCTTCTCGGCCAGCTCGACCACCCGGATCCTCGACGACGGCGGCCTCTCCGACAGCGCCTTCTACCTGAAGCGGACGCTGATGTTCGGCGCCGCCGGGCTGTTGATCATGCACTTCACCGCGCGCCACGGGCTGGTCTGGGTCCGCCGCCTGACCCCGCTCATCCTCGGCGCCTCGCTCTTCCTCCTCGTCGCCGTGCTCGGGGTCGGTTCGACCGTCAACGGGGCCAGCCGCTGGATCGGCTCGGGCTTCCTCCAGGTCCAGCCCTCGGAGCTGGCCAAGGTGGCGCTGGTCCTCTACGGCGCCGACCTGCTCGCCCGCAAGCCGCGGCGGGCGCGTTCGATCGAGGGCTTCATGCCCTTCCTCCTCGTCACCGGCGCAGCCTGCTTGCTGATCATGCTCGAGCCCGACATGGGGACGACGATGGTCGTCGCCTTCGCCGTCGGCGCCACCCTGATCGCCGCCGGGGCCCGGCCCCGCGACCTCGGGCTGATCGCGCTCGGCGTCGGCTTCCTCGCCCTGCTGATGACGATCGTCGAGCCCTACCGGATGGCGCGCCTGACCGGCTTCCTCAACCCCGGCGCCGACGCGGCCGGGGCGGGGTTCCAGGCGGCCCAGGCGAAGATCGCGCTCGGCTCCGGCGGCCTCTTCGGGGTCGGCATCGGCAACGGCGTCCAGAAGGCCTTCTACCTGCCCGAGGCCCACACCGACATGATCTCGGCGGTGATCGGCGAGGAGCTCGGCCTGGTCGGGATCGTCGGTGTCGTCGGCCTCTTCGCGATGTTCGGCTACGCCGGCCTCAAAGTCGCCCAGAAGGCGAGGGACAACTACGGCAAGCTGCTGGTCGCCGGCCTGACCTCGCTGATCCTGGTCCAGGCGACGATCAACCTCTTCGCCGTGATGGGGCTGGCGCCGCTGACCGGCGTGCCGCTGCCCTTCGTCTCCTACGGCAACAGCAGCCTGATCGCGACCCTGTTCGCGGTCGGCCTGATCCTCAACGTCGCCCGCGGCGGCCGTGCCGGGGCGGCGCGGTCCGCGACGGGTTCCCGCGCTGGCAAACTGCGCGTCGTCGAAGGCGGGCGCGGGCCCGCGCGCGAAAGGAGTCGATCCAGCGGTGCCAGAAAAGCCAAGAGTGGTGGTGGCGGGGGGGGGAACCGCGGGCCACGTCGTGCCCGCCATGGCGGTCGCCGCCGAGCTTCGCGCTAGCGGCGCCGAGGTCTCCTTCCTCGGTACCCGCGAGCGAGTCGAGGCCGAGTTGGTCCCGGCCGCCGGCTACGAGATCGACTTCGTCAAGGTCCGCGGCATCGACCGCCGCAACCCGCTGCGCGCCGCCGCCGCCGGGTTCGAGGCGCTCGCCGCCGTCGCCGCGGCACGCCGCGCCCTGCGTCGCCGCGGCGCCGACGTCGTCCTCGGCGGCGGCGGCTTCGTCGCCGGCCCCGCCGGGCTGGCGGCGGCGCTGACCGGGACGCCGTTGGTGCTGACCGAGGCCGACAGCCACCTCGGCCTCGCCAACCGGCTGCTCGCCCGCCGCGCCCGCCGCGTCTGCCTCGCCTTCCCGATCGAGGGCCGGCAGGGCGAGCCCTACCTGGTCACCGGCCGGCCGGTTCCGGCCGCGGTCTTGGACGCCGACCGCGGCGCCGCCCGCGCGCGCTTCGGCGTCGACCCCGCTGCGCGTTGCCTGCTGGTGATGGGCGGCAGCCAGGGGGCGCGCTCGATCAACTTCGCCGCGATCGAGGCCTTCGCCGAGCGCGACGATCGCGACTTCCACGTCCTCCACCTCGCCGGCCGCCGCGACTTCGACGAGATGGGGCGACGGTTGCGGGCCGCTCCGCACGGCGAGGACTACACACTGATCGCCTATGAGCCCGACCTCGGCGACGTCCTCGCCGCCTGCGACCTCGTGCTCGGCCGCTCCGGCGGCTCGATCTTCGAGATCACCGCGGCGGGGCGACCGGCGGTCCTGGTCCCGTATCCGCACGCGACGGCCGGCCACCAGAGCGCCAACGCGGCTTGGATGGAGCGCGGGGGGGCGGCGCTGACGATTCAAGACGAGGAGCTCGGGGGAGGGCGGTTGGCGACCGAGGTCGGCGGGTTGCTCGGCGACCAGCCGCGCCTCAGCGCGATGGCGGCCGCCTCCGCATCGCTGGCCAAGCCCGATGCGGCACGCCGGATCGCCGCAGAGGTGTTGGCCGCCGTGGAGGAGGGACGATGAAGGCGGCGAGTGACGCCGGCGGCGCGCGCCCCTGGTCCGAGCGCAATCTCCATTTCATCGGGGTCGGCGGCGCCGGTATGAGCGGGCTGGCGCTGGTCTGCGCGGAGCTGGGGGCGACGGTCAGCGGCAGCGACCGCTCCGACTCCTCATATATGGAGCGCCTGCGCCGGGCGGGCCTCGACCCGGTTGTCGGCCACGACGCCGCCAACCTGCCGCAGGGGGCGGAGGTCGTCGTCTCGACCGCGATCGGCGAGGACAACCCGGAGCTGGCGTCGGCCCGCGAACGCGGCGTCGAGCCGATCCACCGCGGCGCCCTGCTGGCCGAGCTCTGCGCGGAGAAGCGCCTGATCGCGATCGCCGGCACCCACGGCAAGACGACGACGGCGGCGATGGTGGCCTGGGCGCTGCGGGCGACCGGCGCCGACCCCGCCTTCTTCGTCGGCGGCGAGGTTCCGGGCCTCGGCGAGGGCGGCGCCGCCGCCAACGCCGGCTGGGGGGAGGGGGAGTGGATCGTCGCCGAGGCCGACGAGAGCGATGCCAGCTTCCTCGAGCTGAGGCCGGAGATCGCCGTCGTCACCAACGTCGAGATGGACCACCACACCCGCTGGGGGTCCCTGGCCGAGTTGCACGCCGCGTTCGAGCGCTTCGTCGCGCCCGCCGCGGGCGTCGCCCTGCCGGTCGACGCCGAGCTGCGGACCGGCCAGGAGCGCCAGCTGCCGGCGAATCCTCTCTACGGCCGGATCGAGGTCTCCAAGCGGGTCCGCCGCTTCGACGAGCGCAGCCCCGGGCCGCAGCTGAGCCTCGCGGTCCCCGGCGCCCACAACGTCCTCGACGCCCGCGGTGCCCTGGCGGCGATCCAGCTCGCCGGCCTCGACCTCGAGGCGGCGGCGACGGCGCTCGGCGACTTCCCCGGGGTGCGGCGGCGCCTGGAGCTGAAGGGGCGCCGCGACGGCACCCGCATCTACGACGACTACGCGCACCACCCGACCGAGATCCGGGCCGCGCTTGCGGCTCTGCGCGAGCTGGAGCCCGACCGCCTGATCGCCGTCTTCCAGCCGCACCTCTACTCGCGCACCAAGGCCCTCGCCGAGGAGTTCGGCGCGGCGCTGGCCCTGGCCGACGAGGTCGCGGTGCTCGACGTCTACCCCGCTCGCGAGCAGCCGGTCGGCGATCTGGCCGAAGTCAGCGGCTTCAGCGTCGCCCAGGCGGCGGCGGAGCGGATGGGGGGGAGGACGGTCTGGTGGCTGCCGGACGCCGGCCGGGCGCGGGGTGCCCTGGTTGACCTCCTTGACCACAACCAGGCGGTCGGCGAGGACAGCCAGGTGCTGGTGACGATCGGCGCCGGCGACGTCTTCAAGCTCGGTGAGTCGCTGTTGGAGGGCGAAGGATGAGCGCGCCCCCGGAGGAAGTTCTTCGCGACCACCCGCTTTCCCGGCTGACCACGGTCCGGACCGGCGGCGCCGCCGACTGGTACGCGCGCCCGGGCTCCGAGGAGGACCTGGTCGCGCTGCTGCGCTGGGCCGAGACGGACCGGGTGGTGGTAGGACTGATCGGCTCCGGCTCGAACCTGCTGGTAGCGGACGATGGATTCCACGGCCTCGCGATCAAGCTGGACGGAGACCTCGCGACGATCGAGCGCGACGGCGAGCGCATCCTCTGCGGCGGCGGCGCCCGGCTTCCCTCGGCCGCTGCCAAGGCAGCCGGGTGGGGGCTCTCGGGGCTGGAGTTCGGGATCAACATCCCCGGCACCGCCGGTGGGGCGGTGCGGATGAACGCCAACGCCTACGGTGGCCAGCTGGCCCGCGTGCTCGAGTGGGTCGACGTCTGCACCGGCGCCGGCAGCGAGCGGCGGGCGCCGGATCGGCTCGGGTTCTCCTACCGTCGCTCGAACCTCGGGCCCGGAGAAGTGGTCTCCCGCGCCAGTTTCCGCCTGCACCCCGGTGATCCGGCCGAGATCCGCGCCACCCTGGCGACGATGCGCGAACGCCGCCGCGAGGCCCAGCCCAGCGGGATCAAGACCTTCGGCTCGACCTTCAAGAACCCCGAGGACGAGCGGGCCGGCGGGCGCTCGGCCGGACAGCTGCTCGAGGCCGCCGGCTGTCGCGGCTTGCGCCACGGCGGCGCCCGCTTCTCCGAGGTGCACGCCAACTTCGTCGAGAACGAGGGCGAGGCGACCACGGCCGACGTGCTGGAGCTGATGGCCGAGGGCCGGCGGCGGGTCCACGAGCGCTTTGGCGTCGAGCTGGAGCCGGAGGTCCAGGTGCTGGGCGAGGTCGAGTGGCCCGGCGGCTGGGAGCTGTGAGACGGCTGTGGAAGTCGGAGGTGGCGGTCGTCCTGGCGGTGATCGCCGCCGCGGCGCTCTTCCAGCTCGTCCTCGGCGACAAGGCGGTGCTCGGCAGGGTGCAGGTCCCGGAAGCGACCGCGACGATCGGCAGCGGCGAGACCGCGGTCGCGGTTGGCGCCGACGGGGCGATCGTCCCCTGGCTGCCGTTGCCCGAAGAACCCGAGCTGCCGGAGCTGCCGCCCTCCGAACCGCCGCAGGGAGGGCGCCTGGCCGGTCCGATGCTGCAGCAGGCGCGCGTGCTCGGCGCCGCCCCCGCTGCCCTCCGCCCCTACCTCGCCGGCAGCTACTACGGCGAAAGCGGGGTCGACGTCGAAACCACCGCCGGGATCGAATTGCGCTTCGGCGACGCCTCGCAGGTGGCGCGGAAGTGGAAGGCGGCGGCGGCGGTGCTCGCCGATCCCTCGATCACCGCGCTCGATTATGTAGACCTGCACGCGCCGGCGCACCCGGCGATCGGTGGCTCTGGACATGCGCTTCCGGCCTCTCCCTAAACCCTCGACCATAGGCTTAGCTTGGCAAAACCCTCAAGTAGGAATCGAGACTTTTGCTCTGCAGGATGCCTGTCGGTCGTTTGACAGAGGCGCGAAAATGCCCTACGTTCAGCGCAATTTCCGTTCCTGGGAGAGTGACTCAAACCCTTGAGTCTCGCTGAAGGCTCGGACGGAACAAAGGCTCAACTCAACCAACAGCTCTTTGCCAGCCCCCCAAGGTCGGCGAAGTCGGAGAAATCGGGAGATGGAATCGACTTACCTCGCGGTCATCAAGGTCGTCGGCGCGGGCGGCGGCGGCACCAACGCGGTCAGCCGCATGGTCGACGCCGGGATCCGCGGCGTCGAGTTCGTCGCGGTTAACACCGACGCCCAGGCGCTGCAGGCCTGCGACGCCGACATCAAGCTCTCGATCGGGCAGGAGCTGACCCGCGGCCTCGGCGCTGGCGGCAACCCCGAGGTCGGGGCGGGCGCGGCGGCGGAGAGCCGCGACGAGATCAAGGAGGCGCTGAAGGGCGCCGACATGGTCTTCGTCACCGCCGGCGAGGGCGGCGGCACCGGTACCGGCTCGGCCCCGGTGATCGCCGAGATCGCCAAGGAAGAGATCGGCGCCCTCACCGTCGGCGCGGTCACCAAGCCGTTCGAGTTCGAGGGCAAACGGCGCATGCAGCAGGCGCTCGAGGGCATCGAGAAACTGCGCAACAACGTCGACACCCTGATCATCGTCCCCAACGAGAAGCTGTTGCAGGCGGTCGAGCGGCGCACCAGCGTGCTGGAGGCGTTCCGCCAGGCCGACGACATCCTGCGCCAGGGCGTCCAGGGAATCACCGACCTGATCACGATCCCCGGCCTGATCAACCTCGACTTCGCCGACGTGCGGACGATCATGCGCGACGCCGGCTCAGCCCTGATGGGGGTCGGCTCGGCCTCCGGCGAGGCGCGCGCGCTCGACGCCGCCAAGGCGGCGATCACCTCGCCGCTGATCGAGGAGTCGATCAAAGGCGCGACCGGGATGCTGCTCAACATCACCGGCCCCGAGGACCTCGGCCTGTTCGAGGTCAACGAGGCGGCGCAGCTGGTCCAGGCCGAGGCCGACGACAACGCCAACATCATCTTCGGCTCCGTCGTCGACCAGTCGATGCGCGACGAGGTCCGGGTTACCGTGATCGCCACCGGCTTCGAGGGCTTCGAGCTGCTGGCCCGCTCGCCGCAGCGGGTGCGGCGGCGTTACGAGGCGAAGCCGCGGATCGCGGCCGATGACACTGACATCCGCAAACTTCGGGTGTCGGATGACGACATTGACGTGCCGGGGTTCTTGAAGGACTGAGCGTCAAGAGGGTCGGGTGCCCCTCTCCCGGAGACCGTCGCGCAGCTGATCGAGTCCCGCGGGTTCCGGCGCGGGTCCTTGAGTCTCCGGGAGAGGGGCACCCGACCCTCTGTTGATGCTCGTTCGTCAATAGCCTGCGGGTCGTGAGCGAGCTCCGGCGCACCCCTCTGTACAAGCAGCACGTCGAGCTTGGCGCGAAGATGGTGCCGTTCGGTGGCTGGGAGATGCCGGTGCAGTACGAGGGGATTCGGGAGGAGCACTCGGGGGTGCGGACGCACGCCGGCATGTTCGACGTCTCGCACATGGGCGAGGTCGAGGTCGAGGGTCCCGCCGCGCTCGCCTTCCTCCAGCTGGTGCTCTCCAACGACGTCGCCAAGCTCGACCTCGGCGGCGCCCAGTACTCCTGCCTCTGCGCCGAGGACGGCGGCGTGCTCGACGACCTCTTCGCCTACCGGCTCGGCGGCGACCGCTATCTGATCGTCACCAACGCCGCCAACCACGAGTCCGACCTCGCCTGGCTCGGCCGCTGGAGCCGCGGCTTCGACGTGATCGTCCGCGACGTCGCTGACCGCTACGCGATGCTGGCCGTGCAGGGGCCGCACGCGCGGGCCGTGTTGGGGCGGGCGCTCGGCGTCGAGCTGCCGCCGCGGATGCGGGTCGGCGCGGTGCGCGTCGGCAACCGCCCGGCGCTGGCCTGCGGCACCGGCTACACCGGCGAGGACGGGATCGAGCTGCTGCTGGACCCGGAGGTGGCGACGCCGATCTGGGCCGAGCTGCTCGACGCCGGCGTCGTGCCCTGCGGGCTCGGCGCCCGCGACACGCTGCGGCTCGAGGTCTGCTTCCCGCTGCACGGCAACGAGCTGACCCCGCGGCGCAACCCGATCGAGGCCGGCCTCGGCTGGTGCTGCGCGGAGGCAACCGGGTTCCTCGGCTCCGAGGCGGTCGCCCACGCCCGCGCCGAGGGCACGGCGGAGCGCCTGGCGCCGTTCTTGATCGAGGGCGCGGGGATCCCCCGCGACGGCAACGCCGTCGTCTCCGGCGAGGAGCAGGTCGGCATAGTCACCAGCGGCACCTACTCGCCCTCGCTCGAGGTCGGCGCCGGCATGGCCTACGTCCGTGCCGACCTCGCCGAGCCCGGGACCGAGCTGGAGATCGACGTGCGCGGCAAGCGCCGCCCCGCCCGGATAGCTTCCAAGCCCCTCTACGAGAGACATCCACAAAGGAGCTGAGCATTGGCTGAAGCCACCTACCCCGACGACCTTCGCTACCACGACCAGCACGACTGGGCGCGGATCGAGGGCGAGATCGCGACCTTCGGGATCACCTGGTACGCCCAGGACTCGCTCGGAGAGGTCGTCTTCTACGACCCGCCCGAGGTCGGCGCGTCGGTCCAGAAAGACTCCTCCTACGCCGAGGTGGAGTCGGTCAAGGCGGTCTCCGAGGTGATCGCGCCGATGTCGGGGGAGATCGTCGAGGTCAACGACGCGCTCGAAGATACGCCGGAGAAGGTCAACGACGACCCCTACGGCGAGGGCTGGCTGGTCAGGGTCCGACTCAGCTCCCCGGCGGAGTCCGAGGCGCTGCTCGGCGCCGAGGAATACCGCAAGCTGCTGGAAAGCTAGGGCCACAGCCCCGCCACCCGCTTCCGTAGCCTTAGCGGCGTGACCCGCTACACCTCCGCGACCCCGGGCGACCGGGCCGAGATGCTCGAGGCGATCGGGGTGGACTCGGTGGCGGACCTGTTCGCCCAGATCCCCGAGCCGCTCCGGCTCGACCGCCCGCTGGCGCTGCCGGACGGCCTCGGCGAGGCCGAGGTCTTCGAGCGGCTCTCGGCGCTGGCGGCGCGCAACGCCGACGCCGAGCGGGAGGTCTGCTTCGTCGGCGCCGGAATGTACGACCACTACGTGCCGGCGATCGTCGACGCGATCACCCAGCGCTCCGAGTTCCTCACCCCCTACACCCCCTACCAGCCGGAGATCTCCCAGGGTGGCCTGCAGGTGATGTTCGAGTTCCAGACGGCGATGTCGGAGCTGACCGGGCTGCCGGTGTCGAACGCCGGCCTCTACGAGGGGCCGTCCTCGGTCGCTTCGGCCGGGTACCTGGCGATGGGCGCGACCAAGCGGCGCCGCTTCGTCGTCTCCCGCGGCGTCCACCCGCACAGCCGCGAGACCCTCGCGACCTACTCCGAGGGCTACGGCGCCGAGGTCGTCGAGGTCGGGCTTGAGGGCGGCCTCACCGACGCCGGCGCGCTCGCCGCAGCTGTCGATGGCGAGACCGCGGCAGTCTTCCTCCAGAGCCCCAACTTCCTCGGTGCGGTCGAGGACGTCGAGGCGCTGGGGGCGGCGGCGAAGGAGCACGGAGCGCTGCTGGTCGTCGCCTGCGACCCGATCACGCTGAGCATCTTGAAGCCGCCGGGCGAGTGCGGCGCCGACATCGCCCTCGGCGAGGGCCAGCCGCTGGGCAACCGGCTCGACTTCGGCGGCCCCTCCTTCGGCTTCTTCTGCGCCAGCGAGGAGCAGATCCGCCGCATGCCGGGGCGGATCGCCGGCGAGACCGAGGACGTCGACGGCCGCCGCGGCTTCGTCCTCGCCCTGCAGACCCGCGAGCAGCACATCCGCCGCGAGAAGGCGACCAACAACATCTGCACCGCGCAGGCGCTGAACGCGCTGGGGGCGATGGTCCACCTCGCCTGGCTCGGCCGCCACGGCTTCCGCGAGCTGGGCGAGCTGCTGATCCAGCGCACCGCCTACGCGCGCGAGCGGTTGGCGGCGGTCGATGGGGTGGAGCTGCTGCACGAGGCCCCGGTCGCGCGCGAGTTCGCGGTCCGCCTCGAGGCGCCGGTCGACGCCGTGCTCGAGCGCTGCGCCGAGCGCGGCATCGCCGCCGGCTACCCGCTCGCACGCGAGTACCCGGAGTACGAGGACGGCCTCCTCGTCGCGATCACCGAGCGCCGCACTCGCGAGCAGATCGACGCCCTCGCCGAAGCGCTCGGCGCCGCGATCGCGGCCTCTCCATCGCGTGGTTCCTTTGGCACGGATAGCGCGGCAAAGGAACCACGCGCCGGAGTACGGCCATGATCGCCGCTGTGCGTGGTTCCTTTGGCACGGGTGGCGTCCCAAAGGAACCACGCTCGGAGGCGATGCGATGAATCCGGCAGCCGAGACGCCGATGCAGCGGGAACGGGCGCGGACGATCTATGAGAAGTCGAAGCCGGGACGGCGCGCCGCCGTGCTGCCCGAGGCCGGCGTCCCCGAGAAGGCGTTGGAGGAGCTGATCCCGGCGAAGCTGCTGCGCGACGAGCCGCCGCGGCTGCCCGAGGTCGCCGAGCCGGAGATCGTCCGCCACTACAACCGGCTCTCGCGCCGCAACTTCGACCTCGACAGCGGCTTCTACCCGCTCGGCTCCTGCACGATGAAGCACAACCCGCGCTTGAACGAGCGGGTGGCGGCGCTGCCCGGCCACGCCCGCCTGCACCCCGCCCAGGATCCCCGCCGCGCCCAGGGGGCGCTGGAGCTGATGTGGCTGCTACAGGGGTCGCTGGCGGAGATCTGCGGGCTGCCGCACGTCAGCCTCCAGCCCTCGGCCGGCTCCCACGGCGAGCTCGCCGGGCTGCTACTGACCCGCGCCTACCACGCCGACCGCGGCGAAGAGCGGACCAAGGTCCTCGCCCCCGATACCTCGCACGGCACCAACCCGGCCTCGGTGACGATGGCCGGGTACGAGGCGGTCAAGGTGGCGACCAACGAGCGCGGCGGCGTGGAGATGGACGACCTGCGGGCCAAGGTCTCCGACGAGGTCGCCTGCCTGATGCTGACCAACCCCAACACGCTCGGCCTCTTCGACGAGAACATCGCCGAGATCGCCGCCCTGATCCACGAGGCGGGTGGCACCCTCTACTACGACGGCGCCAACCTCAACGCGGTGATGGGTCACTCGCGGCCCGGCGACATGGGCTTCGACATCGTCCACGTCAACCTCCACAAGTCGTTCAGCCAGCCCCACGGCGGCGGCGGCCCCGGCGCCGGCCCGATCGCCGTCTCCGATCGGATCGAGCCGTTCCTGCCGCGGCCCCAGGTGGTCCGGCGCGAGGGGGAGAACGGCCACGGCCCCTCCTTCGACCTCGATTTCGACCGCCCGAAGTCGATCGGCCGCCTGCGCGGCTTCCAGGGGAACTTCGGCGTCTTCGTCCGCTCTTACGCTTACATCCTCAGCCTCGGCGCCGACGGCCTCGCCGAGGCGTCTGAGACCGCGGTCCTCAACGCCAACTACCTGAAGGCGCGCCTCGCCGAGGGCCGCGCCGGAGAGCGCCTCCCGGTCGCCTTCGACCGCCACTGCATGCACGAGTTCGTCCTCTCCGGCAAGCCGATGAAGAGGGATCTGGGCCTGGCGACGCTCGACCTCGCCAAGCGCCTGCTCGACTTCGGCTTCCACCCCCCGACCGTCTACTTCCCGCTGCTGGTCGAGGAGGCGCTGATGGTCGAGCCAACCGAGACCGAGACCAAGGAGAGCCTCGACGCCTTCGCCGACGCGGTCGAGCAGATCCTCGTCGAGGCCGAGCAGGACCCCGAGATTGCCAAGCAAGCCCCCTACACAACCCCCGTCCGCCGCCTCGACGAGGTCAAGGCCACGCGCCGGCCCGTCGTCCGCCAGCCGCTCCGCTAGCGACGCCCGGTAGGTCCCTGTCGATCGCCAAGTACAGGACTAAAGCCGAGGACTTTTGGTTCAGTGGTAAAGCTAGTGAGACTCAGCCAGTTTATATTTCCTACCGCAACCGGCTATTAAGGGGAGAGGCTGATGACAATCAGATTGGCGGCGGCGTCGTTGTTTGCGTTCCTTGTGCTCGTCAGCAGCGCCGACGCTTTCCAATGGCACATGCGCTACGGACAGGCAAAGCACGCGAGCAGAGTCTTTATCCAGGAAGCCTGCCGCGAAGATCACGAATGCACCGGATACGGAGTAGGTCAGTGCTCTCGAATCTCCAGTAGCCGCTTTGACTGCGAAGCGGGGTTGTTCTACGCCAATACGCCAGGATTGGGAGAAGAACTGGAGTGCAATATCGCCCTGCATTGGGGCGTCAGCTACTCGGGCTATGTCGTATTGAAAAACCACGGCCAGCCTCACTGCTTCCAGGTTTAGCTAGAGCTCCGGCAGCTCCTGTTTCAGCTCGAGGACGGGGGCGAAGAGGTCGCCGTGGCGCTCGACGCGGTCGAGAACCTCGCCGGCCTCGAAGACCAGCGTGCTGCCGTCGCCGTTCTCGGCGACCGCTTCGACCTCCTCCCAGCGCAGCGGCGTCGAGACGGTCGGGCGTTCGCGGGCGCGCAGTGAGTAGACGGCGATCGTCGTTTTGCTCTGGTGGTTCTGGGACCAGTCGACGAAGACCTTGCCCTCGCGTTCGACCTTTTTCATCTTCGAGACGACCAGGTCGGGCGTCTGCTTCTCCAGCAGCTGCGCGATCGCTTTGGCGAACGGTTTCGTCGTCTCGTAGCGTGCCTTGCCGTTGAGCGGGATGTAGACCTGCATCCCCTTCGAGCCGGAGGTCTTGGCGAAGCTCTCGACCCCGAAGTGGCCGAACATGTCGCGCAGGCGCAGCGCCACCCGGCAGCAGTCGACGACGTCCGCCGGCGGGCCGGGGTCGAGGTCGAAGGCGAGCACGGTCGGCTGTTTCGGCGCCCGGCCCAGCGAGAGCGAAGGGTGCAGCTCGATCGCCGCCAGCTGCGCCATCCAGATCAGCGTCGGCAGGCTGTCGCAGACGCAGAAGTCGATCTTGCCCGACCGCGGCCCGGCCGTGACGGTCGCCGTCTTCACCCACTTCGGCCGGTGCTTCGGGCAGCGCTTCTCGAAGAAGGCGGCGTCGAGGTCGTCGACGCCTTCCGGGAAGCGGCGCAGGGTCACCGCCCGCCCCGCCAGGTGGGGGACCATCGCCGGCGCCACCTTGGCGTAGTAGTCGACGACCTCGCCCTTGGTGAAGCCCGCCTGCGGGTAGAGGACCTTGTCGAGGTTGGTGAGCTTCAGCTCACGCCCCTCGACCTCGACCTGGCGGCTCGAGGCCACGCCTATTTGGCCGATTTGGCTTTCGACCGCGAGCTTTTCGCCCGCGACGAGGAGCTCTTCGCCTTCGCCGCTTTCCCGCGCTTCGGCGCCGCGGCTTTCTTGTCGCCCCCGCCCTTCGCCGCGGCGATGCTCTCCTCCAGCGCCGCCATCAGGTCGGGGGCCTTGGTCGCCTTTGGCTCCTCGGCCTCAGGGGTGACGACCTCCTTGCCTTCGGCCTTGCGTTCAATCAGCGACATCAGCTCCTCGCGGTACTCGTCGCGGTAGGACGCCGGGTCGAACTCGGTGCTGAGCGACTCGATCAGCTGCTCGGCCATCTCCTGCTCCTTCTTGGCGACCTTGGGCTGCTTCTCCGGCAGCACGTCCTCGAGCTCGTCGGCGGAGACGACCTCGTCGGCGAAACGCATCGTGGTCAGGGTCAGCGTCCCGCCCGCGGTGCGGATCGCCGCCAGGTGCTCCTTGTTGCGGAAGACGAAGCGGGCGATCGCGACCTTGCCCGACGCCTCCATCGCCTTGGCCAGCAGCGAGTAGGCCTTCTCGGCGCCGTCGGCCGGGCCCAGGTAGTAGGGGCTGTCGAAGTAGATCGGGTCGATCTCGTCGAGGTCGACGAAGTCCTGGACGTCGATCGCGCGCGTGCGCTCTGGCGCCAGCGCCGACATCTCCTCCTTGCTCAGCGGCACGTACTGGCCGGGGGTGATCTCGAAGGCCTTGACGATCTCCTCGTAGGGGACCTCCTCCTCGCTGCCCTCGGCGACCCGGCGGTGTTTGATCCGGGCGCTGTCGGATTCGCGGATCTCGCGCAGCGAGATGCCGCGCCGCGCCACCGCGCTGTAGAGCTTGACGGGCACGTTGAGGAGCCCGAAGCTGATCGAGCCGCTCCAGATCGCTCTTGCCATCAGGGGGTCACCTGGCGGCGATTGTCTCAGGCAGCCGCCCTCGGCGAAAGGCCTCGCGGCCTGGCGGGACTCATCTTGCGGCGGCGCCGGTGAGATCATGCGGCGGTGCTGTTCGAGCTGCGAAAGGTGAGCCTCGCCCGCAGCGGCCGCACGGTCCTCGACGCGGTCAGCGCCGAGATACCCACCGGCGCCACCGCGATCGTCGGTCCCTCGGGCAGCGGCAAGTCGACCCTGCTGCGGCTGTTGAACCGCCTCGCCGACCCCGACCGCGGCGAGATCGCCTACCGCGGTCGCCCGCTCGCCGGATACGACCCGCTGGCCCTGCGGCGCGAGGTCTCGCTGGTTCCGCAACTGCCGGCGCTGCTGGAGGGGACGGTCGAGTCGAACCTTCGCTACGCGGCCGGGCTCGCCGGCAGGGAGCCCGACGTTGCCCGCTGTCTGCGGCTCGCCGGCCTCGGTCCCGAGTTCGCCGGGCGCGACGTCGCCAAGCTCTCGGTCGGCGAGCAGCAGCGAGCGATGCTGGGGCGCGCCCTGGCACAGCAGCCCAGCGTGTTGCTGCTCGACGAGCCGACCTCAGCCCTCGACCACCTCGCCCGCGACGCGATCGAGACGGCGCTGGCGGAGCTGCGGCGCGAGCTGGAGATCTCGATCGTCCTCGTCAGTCACGACCCCGAGCAGGCGCGCCGGCTGAGCGACTGGGTGGTGCGGTTGGCAGCCGGCCGCGTCGTCGACGCCGGCCCGCTGGAGCGGGTGCTGGCGTGACGGCGCCCGCGGCGGCCCTCAGCACCTCGATCCACGTCGCCCTCTGGCAGGTCGCGGCCTCGCTGGCGCTGGTCGCGATCGCCACCGCGATCTCCTTCTGGCGCAGGGCCGACCTCGAGCGCGACATTGCCGTCGCCACCGTCCGCTCGATCGTCCAGCTGACCCTGGTCGGCTACGCGATCAAGCTGATCTTCGAGGCCGACACGATCTGGCTGGTGCTGGCGTTGCTGGCGGTGATGGTCTTCTTCGGTGCCCTCACCGCCCGCCACCGCGCCGACAAGGTCCCGCGCTCGTTCTGGCCGCTGCTGATCGCCCTGGCGCTGGCCGGGGCGAGCACGCTCGGGCTCGTCGTCGCCCTCGGCATCTTCGACCCGACGCCGCGCTACCTGGTCCCGGTCGGCGGCATGGTGATCGGCAACGCGATGACCGCCTCGGCGGTGGCGCTGAACCGCCTCGGCGACGAGATGTCGGACTCGCGCCCCCGGATCGAGGCGACCCTGGCGCTCGGCGCCACCGCCCGCGAAGCGGCGATGCCCACCGTCCGCCGCGCCCTGCGCTCGGGGATGATCACCCTGATCGACTCGACCAAGACCACCGGCCTGATCTTCTTCCCCGGCACGATGGTCGGGATGCTGCTCGCCGGGGCCAACCCGACCGACGCGGTCCGCCTGCAGCTGATCCTCCTCTACACCCTGCTCGGCAGCGTCTCGATCGCCGCCCTCGTCGCCACCGGCCTCGCCTACCGCAACTTCTTCACCCCCGCGCAGCAGCTCCTAGACTCGTCTCAGTGACCCGCCAACAGCGCCTGACCCTGGTCGCGACGATCCTCGGCTCGACGGTCGTCTTCCTCGACTCGACCGTTGTCAACGTGGCGCTGCCGGCGATCAGCGACGGGCTCGACGCGGGGCTTGCCGGGCAGCAGTGGGTCGTCGAGGCCTACATGTTGACCTTGGTATCGCTGCTCTTGGTCGGCGGCTCGCTCGGCGATCAGCTCGGCCGACGGCGGATGTTCGTCACCGGGCTGATCGCCTTCGGGGCGACCTCGGTCCTCTGCGCGCTCGCGCCCTCGGTCGAGTTCCTGGTCGCGGCCCGCGCCCTGCAGGGGATCGCGGGAGCGCTGCTGGTGCCGGGCTCGCTGGCGATCGTCGCCGCCACCTTCGAGGGGGAGGCGCGCGGCAAGGCGGTCGGCACCTGGACCGCCTGGACCGGGATCGCGACCGTGATCGGCCCGGCCGGCGGCGGGGCGCTGGTCGGGGTGCTCTCCTGGCGGGCGATCTTCTGGGTAAACATCCCGCTGATCGCTGCGACCGTCGCCCTCACCCTGCACTCGGTGCGGGAGAGTCGCGACCCCGACGCCTACCACGGCGTCGACTGGCTCGGGATCGCCCTCTCGGCGGCGGGGCTGGGCGGCCCCGTCTTCGCCCTGATCGAGCAGCCGAGCCAAGGCTGGGGCGCCCCCTCGGTCTGGATACCGCTCCTCGCCGGGGTCGCCTGCTTCGCCCTCTTCGTCCTGCACGAGGCGCGCGCCCGCCACCCGATGCTGGAACTGTCGCTGTTCCGGATCCGCAACTTCCGGGTCGCCAACCTGACCACGCTCGCCGCCTACGCCGGCCTGATCGGCGGCCTCTTCTTCGTCGGCCTCTTCCTCCAGCAGGTCGCCGGCTACTCGCCGCTGGAGGCGGGTCTGGCGACGACGCCGATCTCGGTCATCCTCTTCTTCCTCTCGCCGCGCTGGGGCAAGCTCGCCTCCGGCACCGGCCCGCGACTGCCGATGTGCGCCGGCCCGATCGTCGGCGGTGTCGGGCTGATCATGCTGCTGCGGGTCGGCTCCTCCGCCGACTACCTGGCGGACGTGCTGCCGGCGATCGTCGTCTTCGGCCTCGGCCTCTCGGCCACGGTGGCGCCGCTGACCGCGACCGTGCTCGACTCGGTCGAGGAACGGCACGTCGGCATCGCCTCCGGCGTCAACAACGGGATCGCCCGGGTCGCCGGCCTGCTGGCGATCGCGGTGCTCGGGGCGGTGATCTCGGCCGGGTTCGGCTCGACCCTCGATCACAACCTCGGCGACCAGCCTCTGGGGCAGGCTGCCGAGGCCGCCGTCTCCGAAGCGAAGGACCAGCCGCTCGCGGTGCCCCCGACCGAAGGGCTCCCGCCCGGTGATGCGGCCCGGGTCGAGGCCGCCGCCGCCGATGCCTCCACCTCCTCCTTCCACCTCGGCGTCGTCATCGCCGGCCTCTTGATGATCGTCGGCGGCATCTTCGCCGGGATCGGGATCGAGAACCCGCGGCGCCGGATCGAAGCGGTCCCCACCCGCGGCTCGGCCGCCGCGGGAGAGTGCGGCCACGGCACCGACGCCGACTGCACCCAGCCAGAACCGGCGCCCACGCCGGAGGCTGCCTGAGGCCTATCCCGGTAGGGGTGAAACGTCTTGTACTTTTTCGCCGACAACCCTCGGGCGTCAGCCACAACCGTCTCACCGAAAAAGTTAAGTGGAACCCCTACCGGGATAGGCCTCTGAACTAGGCTGCGGGCCGTGGGCGCTCCCGTCATCTTCTCCGGCATCCAGCCGACCGGGCGCAAGCACCTCGGCAACTTCATCGGCGCGATCCGGCAGTACGTCGAGGGGCAGGAGCGCGGCGAGCCGGCGATCTTCTGCATCGTCGACCTGCACGCGATCTCGGTCGCCTACGACCCGGCCGAGCTGCGCGAGCGCCTCCACGACACCACCGCGATCCTGCTCGCCGCCGGCCTCGACCCGGCCCGCTGCATCCTCTTCCGCCAGTCCGACGTGCGCGAGCACACCGAACTGACCTGGCTGCTCTCCGCCGTCACCGCCCACGGCGATCTCAACCGCATGCACCAGTTCAAGGACAAGTCGGCGCGCCAGCGCGAGCTGGTCTCCGCCGCGCTCTTCTTCTACCCGGTGCTGATGGCCGCCGACGTGCTCGCCTACCGGGCCACCGAGGTGCCGGTCGGCGACGACCAGCGCCAGCACGTCGAGCTGATGCGGGAGATCGCCCGCCGCTTAAACGAGCGCTTCGGCGAGACCCTGGTCGTGCCCGAGCTGGTCGTGCCCGAGCTCGGCGCCCGGGTCATGGACCTGCAGGAGCCGGAGCGGAAGATGTCGACCTCGAACGCCAGCGAGGCCGGCACCGTCTACGTCCTCGACGAGCCGGATGCGATCCGCAAGAAGCTCGGCAGCGCCGTCACCGACTCCGGCCGCGAGGTGCGGCGCGGCGAGGACAAGGCCGGGATAACGAACCTGATCGACGTGCTCGCGGTCGCTCGCGGCATCGCTCCCGAGCAGGTCGAGCGCGAGTTCGACGGTGCCGGCTACGGCGATTTCAAGGGGGCGGTGGCCGAGGCGGTCGTCGAGCTGCTGGCGCCGGTCCGCGAGCGCTACGCCGAGCTGCGCCCGGACCAGGCGGCGCTGGAGGCCGTGCTGGCCGAGGGGGCCGAGAAGGCGCGCGCGATCGCCGCCGGCACCCTCGCCGACGTGCGCGACGCGATGGGCATCGGGCCGGGCTAGGTGGCTCGCCACGCACGTCTGTGAGCGCCTGAAAGCATCCGCCCCGGGCGGGCGCCGGCCGTCTCAGCGGTGACCGACCGCCACTAGTTCGTTGCGCTCGTCGCCGCCCCTGACGGTCTGCTCGAGCACGTTGCCGATCCCTCTCACGTAGAGCTTGTGGTCGACCACCGCGGGCTCCAGCGGCGTCCACTCCCTCGTCAACAGCGCCCGCCGCGACGCGGCGGCCGGAGTGCGGACTCGGGCCGAGAGGCTGAGGACCCGGAAGTGGTCCTCAGCGTGCCCCGCGTAGAACTCCTGCAGGCCGGACTGGCCGGGACGCGGGTGCGCGGGCATCAGGATCCCGGCGCGGGCGCCGTTGACCCCTGCCTGCCAGCTTCCCTCGGTCGTCGTCACCCGCCCGCTCCGGTCCAGCTCGGCCGTCGCCTCGCCGAAGTACCAGACGTTGCCGGCCCTGTCCTGCGCGTACCAGTCCTGGGTCCGCTCGCGCAGTCGCCCTCTCAGGTAGAGCCTGTCCCTGACGATCGTGCAGCGGACCCCCTGGATCTCCCTCGTCCTCGCGGTCACCGTAAAGACGTCGCGCGAGGGCTCGCCGTCCTTCACCCCCCGGTAGAGGTACCTGGCGCCGGGGCGGAGCGGGAACCAGGGGTTGTCGACGCGGTTGGAGAAGCCGGCCGGGCTAGGCGCTTGCGGCGGTGCCGTGTCGGGGCTCCCGGGGGCCGCCGCAGCGCCCACGGCGAGGGCGGCGGCCGCGAGAACCGGAACGAGCTTGAGCTTCATTTTCGCTCTCCTTGGTCCGGAGCAACAAGGATAGGAAGCCCGGATGAAGCGGAGATGAAATCTCGGCGAGACGGCCCCCGGCGGGACCTCGTCCCTGCCACGACTTACCCTGTGGGCCAAGTGACCACCCCCAGCCTCGATCTCGACCTCGACATATTCGCCGGGCCGTTCGACCTGCTGATGGCGGTCGTCCTGCGCGAGGAGGTGAGCCTGCTCGAGCTGCAGCTGGGCGAGGTCGTCGTCGCCTACGTCGAGCACCTCGAGCGCGAGGGCGAGTTGGAGCTCGAGGTGGCGACCGAGTTCCTGGTCCTGATCGCGGCGCTGCTGGAGCTGAAGTCGCGGCTGCTGCTGCCCGGCCCCGAGGATGAGCTCGAGCAGCTCGGCCCCGAGGAGGCGGTCGAGGAGCTGCTGGCGCGGATGCTCGAGTACCGGCGCTACCGCGACGCCGCGGCGGTCCTGGCCGAGCGCTTCGAGGCCGAGCGCGGCTACCTCTACCGCTCGGCGCCGCTGCCGGCGCAGCTGCGCCGGGTTGCGGTCGAGGCCGCCACCGCCGTCTACGACCCCGACCGGCTCGGCGCCGCGCTCGGCGACCTCCTGCTCGAGCCCCCCGGCCTCGACGTCAGCCACATCCGCCCGACGGTCTCGCTCGAGCGCCGCCTGCGCGCCCTGCGCGACGTGCTGCGGCGGCGCACCAGCTTCGACTTCGACGAGGAGTTCGGCGGCGAGGACCGCCTCACCCAGGCGGTGACGATCTTCGGCCTGCTGGAGCTGTACCGCAGGGGAGAGGTGACCTGGGAGCAAAAGGGAACTCTCGGTCCGATCGAGGTCCGCAGAGCATGAGCGACCTCGCCCGCACCGTCGAGGCGTTGCTCTTCCTCTCGGCCCAGCCGGTCACTGTCGCCGACCTCGCCGAGGCGACCGAGGCGACCGAGGGCCAGATCGCCGAGGCGATCGAGTTGCTGCGCGAGGACCTCGCCGAGGGCCGGCGCGGGGTGGTCCTGCGAGAGGTCGCCGGCGGTTTCGCCCTCGCCAGCGACCCGACCAGCGAGGAGGCGGCGCGGCGCCTCTTGGCGAAGCCGCGGACCCCGCCGCTGACCCAGGCGCAGGCGGAGACGCTGGCGATCGTCGCCTACCTGCAGCCGGTCTCCCGCCCCGAGATCGCCCGCATCCGCGGCGTCAGCTCCGAGTCGGCGGTGCAGACGCTGGCCGAGCGCGGCCTGATCGAGGAGTCGGGCCGCTCGCGTTTCGGCGCCGCGATCTTCAAGACCTCGGAGCTGTTCGAGCGGCTCTTCGGCCTGGCCGGGCTCGATCAGTTGCCCGATCCGTCGCGTTTCGACCCAAGTCCCGAGGATGAGCGCGAATTGCGCGAGCGACTGCTTAAGGCGGGGGAACAGCGGGCGGAGCCTTGAGGCGGGGGGGCCGCGGGGAGGGGTCCCTCCCCTGGAGGCCGTCGCGCAGCTGGGTCGTGCGCTCTGGGCTCGGGGCGCTGGTCTCGGAGCCTCCAGGGGAGGGACCCCTCCCCGCGGCCCCTGCACCGTGAGGCTGGCCAAATTCCTTGCGCATGGAGGAGTTGCTTCGCGGCGTCGCGCGGAGCAGATCATTGCCTCCGGCCGCGTCACGGTTCGGGGGGAGGTCGTGACCGATCCCGCCCGCGATGTCGGTGATGGCGACGAGGTGCGCGTCGACGGCAGCCCGGTCGGCGCCGAGGCGCGTGAGGTCTGGGTGGTGAACAAGCCCGCGGGGGTGGTCTCGACCGCGCGCGAGCCGGGGCGGAGGCCGGCGGTGGTCGAGCTGGTCGACTCTCCCGCCCGCCTCTACCCGGTTGGCCGACTCGACGCCGACTCGACCGGCCTCCTCCTGCTGACCAACGATGGCGAGTTGGCGAACCGGCTCACCCACCCTCGCTACGGCGTCGCCAAGGCCTACCGCGCGCGCCTGCGCCGTCCCCCCTCTGACCGCGACCTCGAGCGCCTGCAGCGCGGGGTCGAGCTGGAGGACGGGCCGACGGCGCCGGCCGAGGTGGCCCGGGTCGGCGAGCGCGAGATCGAGATCGTCCTGCGCGAGGGTCGCAACCGCCAGGTCCGCCGTATGGTCGAGGCGGTGGGAAACGCGGTGGTGGCGCTGCGCCGCGTCCGCTTCGGCTCGCTGGCGCTCGGAAGCCTCGCCGAAGGGGGCGGTCGCCGCCTGTCCGACGAGGAGGTCGCCCGGCTCTGGAAAGATGCTGGGTCGTGAGCCTCGATTCCTACGAAGCCCCACGACAGCGCCTCTTCGCCGTGCGCGGGGCGACACAGGTCGAGGCCAACGAGGCCGAGGCGATCCTCGAGGCGACCGAGGGGCTGATGCGCGAGCTGATCGAGCGCAACGGGCTCGAGCCCGAGGCGATGGTCAGCTGCCTCTTCACCACCACCGACGACCTTGACGCCGAGTTCCCGGCGGTCGCCGCCCGCAAGCTCGGGCTCGACGCGGTGCCGCTGCTCTGCTGCCGCGAGATCCCCGTGCCGGGCTCGATGCCGCGGGTGATCCGCGTCATGGCCCATTACTACGCCCCCGAGGGCCACGTGCCGTCGCACGTCTACCTCGGCGGCACCCAGGGCTTGCGGACCGACCTCCAGTCGGCCCAGTAACGCCGCCCTCCGTCACAATCGACGCCATGACCGTCACTTTCGCGGAGAAGTTGGCTCGTATGCCCGGGTACCAGGCCGGTGTGCCGACCGGGCAGGCGCCGGAGGCGATCGCCTCCGGCGGGATCGCCCAGCTCGCCTCCAACGAGTCGCCGTTCCCGCCGCACCCGCGGGTGGTCGAGGCGATCGCCGCGGCGGCCGGGGCGATGAACCGCTACCCCGACCCCGACGCGACCCTGCTGCGCCAGCGCCTGGCCGAGCGCTTCGACACCGACCCCAGCCGCATCGCCGTCGGCAACGGCTCCTGCGAGATCCTGCTCGCCGCCGCCGAGGCGCTCTGCGAGCCCGGCGCCGAGATCCTCTTCGCCTGGCCGGCCTTCTCGATGTACCCCTATCTGCCGGCGCTGACCGGCGCCCGCGAGATCCGGGTGCCGCTCGGAGAGGGCGAGGTGCACGACCTCGACGCGATGGCGGCTGAGATCACCGCTGCCACGCAGCTGCTGCTCATCTGCAATCCCAATAACCCGACCGGGACCCACATCCCGGCCGCCGAGGTCGCCGCCTTCTGCGAGCGCGTGCCCCCGCACGTCACCGTCGCCCTCGACGAGGCCTACGTCGAGTTCCAGACCGACGACGACCCCGACGCGACGCTCGACCTGCTCGCCGACTTTCCCAACCTGGTCGTTCTCCGCACCTTCAGCAAGTGCTACGGCCTCGCCGGGCTGCGGGTCGGCTACGCGATCGGCTCCGCCGGCTTCCGCGCCGCGATCGACGCTGTGCGCCAGCCGTTCAGCGTCAACGCCCTCGCCCAGGCGGCCGGGGCGGAG
The DNA here is from genome assembly GCA_963699125.1 of uncultured Actinomycetes bacterium. Classification (GTDB taxonomy): domain Bacteria; phylum Actinomycetota; class Thermoleophilia; order Solirubrobacterales; family 70-9; genus VAYN01. The sequence goes on along the minus strand of OY969417.1, from coordinate 848,990 downwards.
GCGATCCTGCACCAGGACGATGTCCTGTGCCGGGTCGAGGGGGTGATCGCCGAGCGGCTGCGGGTCGAGGAGGCGCTGCGCGGGATCGGGCTATTCACCTCCGAGACCCAGGCCAACTTCTCCTGGATCGACCTCGGCGACGCCGAGGAGGCGGCGGTCGTCGCCGGGCTCGCCGAGCGCGAAGTCGCGGTGCGGCCCGGTAAGCCACTCGGCAGCCCCGGCCATATCCGCGTCAGCTACGGCACCGAAGCGGAGGACGACCGCTTCCTGGCCGGCCTATCGGAAATACTCGACTAATCGCACCGGGCGTGGTAAAACGTCCTTCGACGTGAGGTCGACGGCCACATCTGCGAGCGGCATCAACGCCCACGAGGCCGTCCCCGCCTTCGGCTGCTTCTCCTATTGGCGATTTAGCTAGGCGTCCGGCCCGGCGGCATCGAGCCGCACCAGACTGCACTCGGCCGGGCGCCGACCCACGATCCGGGTAGCTCGCTGCCCAGTTGCGCGCTTGGCAGCGAGCGACCAGAAAGTACGATTTCCAGGATTTGGAGAAAGGCGACGACAAAATGATCATCGGCATGCAGGAGGACGCCGGTCGAGACGGGGTGCGGGACCAACGGATCGCGAAAGTGGTCGAGCTGTCCCCCCCGGAAAAGCTGCTGGAAGAACTGCCGCTCGGCGGGGAGCGGGCGAAGGCGGTCGTGAAGGCGCGCGAAGAGGTGGTCGGCGTGCTCCACGGCAAGGACCAGAGACTGCTGGTGGTGGTCGGGCCATGCAGCGTCCACGACCCCAAGGCGGCGCTCGACTACGCGCGCCGGCTCGCCGCCACGGCGAAAGAGCTCCGCGACAACCTGCTGGTGGTGATGCGGGTCTACTTCGAGAAGCCGCGGACGACCACCGGCTGGAAGGGCCTGATCAACGATCCCCACCTGGACGGCTCCGGCGACGTCAACGCCGGCCTGCGGATGGCCCGCAAACTGCTGCTCGAGGTGGTCGACCTGGGGCTGCCGGTCGGCTGTGAGTTCCTCGATCCGATCACGCCGCAGTACATCTCCGACGCGGTCGCCTGGGGGGCGATCGGCGCCCGTACCTCGGAGAGCCAGACGCACCGCCAGCTCGGTTCCGGGCTGTCGATGCCGATCGGCTTCAAGAACAGGACCGACGGCAACATTCAGGTTGCGGTCGACGCCGTCCGCGCGGCGGCGGTCTCACACGCCTTCGCCGGCATCGACGACGCCGGCGCGCCGGCGATCCTGCACACGACCGGCAACCCCGACTGCCACATCATCCTCCGCGGCGGCCACGGGATGCCCAACTACCAGGTGCCCGACGTCGAGGACGCGCTGGTCACGCTCGGGATCTCGGGGCTGCCGGAGCGCCTGGTGATCGACGCCTCGCACGACAACAGCGGCAAGGACCCGGAGAAACAGTTCTTCGCCGCCGGTGAAATCGCCGACCAGATCGCCGATGGCAACAATGCAATCGTCGGCGTGATGCTGGAGTCGTTCCTGGTCGAGGGTCGCCAGGACCTGGTGCCGGAGGAGGAGCTGACTTACGGCCAGTCGATCACCGACCCCTGCATGGACTGGGAGGACACGGCCGCGGTCCTCGAGCGCTTCGCCTCCGCGATCGAGGCCCGCCGCAGTTGAGCAAAATCGCCGTTCTCGGGGTGGGCCTGATCGGAGGCTCGATCGGGCTCGCCGCGCGGCGGTGGCTGGAGGTAGAGGTGGTCGGTCACGGGCGCAACCCGGAGAACATCGAGCGGGCGGTCGAGCTGGGTGCTCTCGATCGCGGCGCCGCCTCCGCCGCCGAGGCCTGCGAGGGGGCCGAGATCGTCTTCTGCGCCGGTCCGGTGGCGGCGCTGCTCGGCCAGGTGCGCGAGGCTTTGGGAGCCTGCGGCCCCGAGACCGTGGTCACCGACGTCGGCTCGACCAAGGGCGAGCTGGTTGGCGCCCTCGGCGGCGATGAGCGCTTCATCGGCGGTCATCCCCTGGCCGGCGCCGAGACCGCCGGCGTCGAGAACGCCCGCGCCGACCTCTTCGAGGGCGCCCGCTGGTACCTGACCCCGACAGAGCGCTCCAGCGGCCTCCTCTACGACCGCCTGCAGCGGGCCGTCTCCGGTCTCGGCGCGCGACCGCAGGCGATCGACCCCGCCGCCCACGATCGCCTGATGGCGACGATCAGCCACCTGCCCCACGTGGTCGCCAACGCCCTCGCCGCGGAGGCGGCGGCGGAGCTGAGCCGCGATTCCGAGCGGATGCCCGAGGTCGGACCGAGCTTCCGCGACACCACCCGGGTCGCCGGATCCAACCCGGCGATCTGGGCCGACATCTTCAGCGCCAACCGCGACGCCGTCGCCGACTCGGTCGAGGCGGTGGCGCGCCGGCTGGAAGAGGCGGCGGCGCTGATCCGCGCCGGCGACCGCGACGCCGTCGCCGCCTGGCACGCCGCCGCCGGCGAGGACCGGCGCCGCCTGCTGGAGCCCGGTCTCGAGGCGGGGCCGCTACGCGAGCTGCGGGTCGTCGTCGCCAACCGCCCCGGCACGATCGCCCAGCTGGCCCTGACGCTCGGCGAGGCCGGGGTCAACATTGAGGACATGGCCCTCCACCCGGCTGCGGACATGACCTCCGGTGCCGTTTCCCTCTGGGTCGCCGGCGACGAGCAGGCCGAGCGCGCCGCGGCGTCGGTGCGCGAGCTGGGTCACACGGTGACCGTGCTCGGCAGCGGCGAGTAGGGTCGCGCCGTGACCCGCTTCCCGCCATCGGGGCCCCTGCGCGGCTCCCTGCGCCCGCCCGCCGACAAGTCGATCTCCCACCGCGCGGCGCTGATCGCAGCGATGGCAGACGGTGAGACGGAGATCGAGGGCTACCTCGATGCGGCCGACACGCGCTCGACCCTGGCGGCGGTACGGGCACTCGGGGCCGAGGTCGAGAACGGGGCGAAGGACGGGCTGGGTGGGGGGAGGGACAGGCTGGGTGGGGAGGCCGACGGAGGGGGCGGTGCAGGTGCGAGCGGCCAAACGATCCGCATCGTCGGGGTGGGTCTGCACGGGCCACGCCCGGCCGCGATCGACGTCGGCAACGCCGGCACCCTCCTCCGTCTCCTTCCCGGGTGGCTGGCCGGGCAGAGCCGCGGAGAGTGGATGCTCGACGGCGACGACTCGATCCGCCGCCGGCCGGTCGACCGGATCGCCGCGCCGCTGCGGGAGATGGGCGCCAACCTCACCTGCAAAGACGATCGTCTGCCCCCCCTGCAGATCGAAGGCGCGTATCTGCGAGGCATCAAGTACCGCCTCCCGGTCGCCAGCGCCCAGGTCAAGTCCTGCCTGCTCTTCGCCGGCCTGCTCGCTGACGGCCCGACCACGGTCGTTGAGCCGCTGCCCAGCCGCGACCACAGCGAGCGGATGCTCGCCGCCGCCGGCGCCACGGTCGAACGGGGCGAGGGCGCCGTGACCGTGCGCCCGGCGGACCGACTCGAGCCGGGCGCGATAGTCGTCCCCGCCGACTTCTCCTCCGCTGCTTTTTTCATCATCGCTGCGTCGCTGGTGGCAGGTAGCGAGGTCGCACTCGAGCAGGTGGGGACCAACCCCACCCGGACCGGCTTGTTGACGATCCTCGAGCGGATGGGGGCGGAGATCGAGATCGAGCCGGGGGACGAACGTGGAGGAGAGCCGACCGCGCGCTTGCTGGTGCGCCCGGCGAACCTCCATGGAACCGAGGTCGGCGGCGCCGAGATCCCCCTGGCGATCGACGAGCTGCCGCTGGTCGCGCTCGCCGCCTGCTTCGCCGAGGGGACGACGACGATCCGCGACGCCGCCGAGCTGCGGCGCAAGGAGTCGGACCGGATCGCCACCGTGAGCGCGGCGCTGAACGCGCTTGGCGGCAAGGTCGAGCCAACCGAGGACGGGATGGTCATCACGGGAACCGGTGGCCTGCGCGGCGGCGCGATCGATTCCCACGGCGACCACCGCATCGCGATGCTCGGCGCCATCGCGGGCCTGGCTTCCGAGGACGGCGTCGAAGTACAGGGGATGGAGGCGGCGGCGGTCAGCTACCCGGGCTTCGAGGCCGACCTCGCCTCCCTGCTGAGCGCCGGCGCCTGAGCGCCGCTTGCCACGCCCCGGGACGCGGCATCCGTGATCCGCGCCCGCGGTCTACGCTGGCGCGCGATGGTTATCGCGATCGACGGGCCCGCGGGGGCCGGCAAGTCCTCAGTCGCCCGTGGCGTCGCCGCCGCGCTCGACTTCACCTACCTCGACTCCGGGGCGATGTACCGCTGCGTGGCATTGGTGGCGATCGAGCGCGGTGCCGATCCCGACGACGGCGAGGCGCTCGGCCCATTGGCGCGAGGGCTCGAGATCGAGCTCTCCGATGGGAGGGTGCTGCTCGGCGGCCGCGACGTCACCACCGCGATCCGCGCGCCCGCGGTGACCGCGGCCGCCTCGCGCGTCTCCGTCCACCCGCGGGTGCGGGAGGCGATGGTGGCGCGGCAGCGAGGGCTGATCGCCGCCGGCCGCTACGTCGCCGAGGGGCGCGACATCGGCACCGTGGTAAGCCCCGACTCGCCGCTGAAGGTCTTCCTCACCGCCTCCGACGAGGAGCGGGCGCGCCGCCGCGCGGCGGAGACCGGCGAGGACTTCGAGTCGGTCCTCGCCGCCCAGCGCCGGCGCGACAGCCGCGACAGCGAGCGCGAGCACGGCGCCCTGCGCGCCGCCGAGGACGCGGTCGAGCTCGACACCACCGGCGTCGGCCTCGACGAGGTGGTCGACCGCGTCGTGGCGCTGGCCCGAGAGCGGGGCTTGGCATGAGGACTGTCGAGTTACTCGGCGTATTGCCGAATAAGTCGCCAACGGAGCCCCGATGAGCCTGCCCACCGTCGCCGTGGTTGGCTTTCCGAACGTCGGCAAGAGCACGCTCGTCAACCGTTTAGTGGGGGGTAGCGAGGCAGTCACCGCGCCCGAGCCGGGGGTGACCCGCGATCGCAAGCGGCTCGGCTGCGAGTGGAACGGGCTCGCCTTCGAGCTGGTCGACACCGGCGGCATCGACCTCGAGGACGAGGCCGAGCTGGCGCGCGACGTGCAGAGCCAGGCGCGGTTGGCGATCGCCGAGGCCGACGCGGTGCTGATGGTGGTCGACGCGCGGGCGGGACTGCGGGCCGGCGACGCCGAGCTGGCGAAGACCCTGCGCGGCGGCGACGTCCCGGTCCTGGTCGCGGTCAACAAGGCCGACCGCCCCGACGACCACGGCGCCACCGCCGAGTTCCACTCGCTCGGGCTGGGCGAGCCACTGGCGGTCTCGGCCACCCACGGGCTTGGCAGCGGCGACCTGCTCGACGCGATCGTCGCGGCGCTGGGCGAGCGGCCACCGCGGGCGGAGGAGGACGACGCCGTCCGGGTCGCCGTGATCGGCCGCCCCAACGTCGGCAAGTCCTCGCTCGTCAACGCCTTCCTCGGCTCCGACCGGGTGATCGTCTCCGACCGCGCCGGCACCACCCGCGACGCGATCGACACCGAGCTGGAGGTCGAGGGGCGGCGGACGATCCTCGTCGACACTGCCGGCCTGCGCCGCCGCTCCAAGGTCGCCGGCAGCGTCGACTACTACGCGCAGCTGCGCTCCGAACGCGCGGTCGAGCGGGCCGAGGTGGCGATCGTCGTCTGCGACGCCTCCGAGGGCGTCACCGCCGAGGACCTGCGGGCGGCGGAGCTGGCGATGAAGGCGGGCTGCGCGACCCTGCTCGTCCTCAACAAGTGGGACGTGACCGCGACCGACATCGATGACGCCCGCGCCCGGGTCGAGCGCAAGCTGCGGCTGCGGCCCGCGGTCGTCACCTGCTCGGCGACCCGCGGCCGCAACGTGCCGGCGCTGCTGCCGCGGGCACTGCAGCTGGCCGACCGCGCCGGCGAGCGCATCCCCACCCCGGAGTTGAACCGCTTCGTCGCCGACGTCGTCGCGAAGACGCCGCCGCCGTCCCGGCGCGGCCGCCGCCTGCGGCTCTACTACGCGGCGCAGGTGGGGGAGCGCCCGCCGCGGATCGCGATCCAGGTCAACGACCGTAAGCTGATCACCCGCGACTGGGCCTACCACCTGGAGAACCGCATGCGCGAGGCCTACGGCCTCGAGGGGGTGCCGCTGGTGATCGACTTCGTTCCCCATTCAGGTCGCCGTCGCTAGGCTTCTCGCCATGCCTACCAAGCCGCTCGCCGAGAACGAGCACCTCTTCACCTCCGAGTCCGTCACCGAGGGCCATCCCGACAAGGTCAGCGACCAGATCTCCGACGGCGTCCTCGACGCGGTCATGGCCGAGGACCCGGAGGGCCGCGTCGCCTGCGAGACCCTGGTCAACACCGGCATGGCGGTCGTCTCGGGCGAGATCTCGACCGAGGTCCACCTCGACATCCCCGAGATCGTCCGCGAGACGATCCGCGGGATTGGTTACGACCACGGCGATTACGGCTACAACTGCGACCACATCTCCGTCCTCGTCTCGCTCGACAAGCAGTCGCCCGACATCGCCCAGGGCGTCGACGTCGCCTACGAGACCCGGGTCGGCGACGCCGACGACGAGCTGCTGATCGCCGGCGCCGGCGATCAGGGGATGATGTTCGGCTACGCCAGCGACGAGACCGAGTCGCTGATGCCGATGCCGATCCAGATCGCCCACCGGCTTGCCGAACGCCTCGCCGCCGTCCGCAAGGACGAGACGCTGGGCTACCTCGGCCCCGACGGCAAGACCCAGGTCAGCGTCCGCTACCGCGAAGGACGCCCGGTCGGGATCGAGAAGCTGCTGATCTCCACCCAGCACGCCGAGGGTGTCGAGTCGGAGACGACGATCAAGCCCGACCTCTGGCAGCACGTGGTAATGCCGGTGCTGGAGGCGGAGGCGCCGGGGATGTACGACGAAGGAGAGCTGCGCGAGGGCTTCCTCGTCAACCCAACCGGCAAGTTCGTGATCGGCGGCCCGGTCGGCGACGCCGGCCTCACCGGCCGCAAGATCATCGTCGACACCTACGGTGGCATGGCCCGCCACGGCGGCGGCGCCTTCTCCGGCAAGGACCCGTCCAAGGTCGACCGCTCCGCCGCCTACGCGACCCGCTACGTCGCCAAGAACGTCGTCGCCGCCGGCCTCGCCGAGCGCTGCGAGGTCCAGGTCGCCTACGCGATCGGCGTCGCCCACCCGGTCTCGCTGATGGTCGAGACCTTCGGTACCGGAAAACTGCCGGACTCCCGCATCTCGCAACTGGTCGAGGCCGAGTTCGACATGCGCCCCGGGGCCTTCCGCCGCTACCTCGACCTGCACCGCCCGATCTTCCAGAAGACCGCCGCCTACGGCCACTTCGGCCGCGAGGACCCCGACTTCACCTGGGAGCGCACCGACCGCGCCGACGCCCTCCGCGACGCCGCCGGCCTCGAGGCCGCCACCGCGTAGTCCGGGAGAAGTCCACGCGCTTCCGACATTTACCCCACTGTGGTGGGGTCGAAGTCGGAAGCGCGAGCTAGTTAGGGCTCGGCGGCTGGGCTTCGCCCAACCCGTGCGTCCCGGCGGCATTGGCTCCCGTGGCCTGGTCCACCGCGTGGACGACATCGCCGGGATCAGCGACGCCGGCGAAGACGAAGTTGTAGTCGTCGGTGGCGGCGGTATCGAAGTCGACGTCGCCGATCTGCATCAGGCGCTGGTAGACCGACTGGCGGTAGTTGACGTTCTGAACCCGCTCGAGACGGGTCTCCTGGATCTCGCGCGAGACGATGCCGCGCTTGATGTTGAGGCGGCGGTTGGTGATCGTGTAAGTGGTCGCGACGCGCTTGACGAAGCCGATCAGGACGGTGAGCGCGATCAGGACGAGGACGATCAGGAAGACGGTGGCGCTGCTGGTCCCGAGCAGCTTTGCGATCGCCCCGATGATCGCGGCGATCAGGATGCCTTTGAGGTAGAAGCCGAGGATCGCGCGCCAGGAGGGGTGCCCCTCGAAGATCACCTGCTCTCCGGAGCTGAGATGGAGGCTCACGGGCGCCAGCATACGTCTTCGCGGCGACTCCCGCCAGGCCTCTGAGCGGGTCGTCCCCCGCCGCCCATACCCTCGCCCGATGGCAATCCTCAAGGTCGAGCCATTGACCACCGCCCGCGCCTTGCGGGGCCCCTTCGACTACCGCCGGCCGGAGGCGATGGAGGGCTTGGAGGTCGGCAGCGTGGTCCGGATCCCGTTTGGGCCGCGACGGCTGCTCGGCGTCGTCGTCGAGCTGGCGGAGGCCTCGGAGCTGCCGCCGGAGCGGCTGGCCGAGCCGATCGAGGCGCTCGAGTCCGGGGCGCCGGCGGAGTTGGTGCGGTTGGGGCTCTGGGTCGCCCGCGAGTACTGCTCGACGCCCTCGCGCGGGCTGCAACTGGTGCTGCCGCCGGGGACGGGGACGGGCGGCCGCACCGTTCGCGCCAAGGTCGAGCTGCGGGCGGAGATCCTGCCGGCGGGGGAGGAGGCCCTCAGCGGCGGCGGTCGGCTCGGGGTCAAACAGCGGGCCGTGTTGGAGGCGCTGCACTCGGGCGAGATGTCGAGTGGTGAGCTGGCCGCGGCGGTCGGCGCGGACCGCCAGACCCTGCGACGGCTGGAGCGGCGCGGCCTGGTCGCGACCCGCAACTCGCGCCTGCGCCGCGCCCCGGCCGGCTCCAGCCTCTCCGCTCCAAGTGGCCGGCCGAAACTGCTGCCGGAGCAGCAGCACGCCGTCGACTCCATAGTCGCCGCCCTCGACGGGGAAGCCAGCGGGGGCCAACGGGCCGAAAACGTCCATATATCGGACGGAATCGGCCCATCGGCCGCGAGGGGGGTGTTGCTGCATGGGGTTACTGGGTCGGGGAAGACGGAGGTTTATTTGGCGGCTGTTGAGGCGGCCTTGGAGCGGGGGAGGGGGGCGATTGTTCTTGTGCCCGAGATTGGGCTCGCTCCGCAGGCGGTGGCGCGCTTCCGCGCTCGGCTCGGCGATCGCTTCGCCGTCCTGCACTCGGCTCTCTCCGCGGGCGAGCGCTACGACGAGTGGCAGCGCCTGCGCAGCGGCGAGGCCAGCGTCTGCGTCGGCCCCCGCTCCGCCGTCTTCGCCCCGGTCCGCGACCTCGGCCTGGTTGTGATCGACGAGGAGCACGATCCTTCCTACAAGCAGGAGGGCGACCCCTGCTACGACGCCCGCACGGTCGCCCGCCGGCGGGCCGAGGAGTGCGGCGCGGTGCTGGTCGCGGGCACCGCGACCCCGCGCCCCGAGTCGTGGCTGGAGCTGCCGCGCCTGGAGCTGCCGCGCCGGGTCGACGGCCTCCACCTGCCCCCGGTCGAGCTGGTCGACATGCGCGGCGCCGACCCGCGATCGGGCCCGTTGCACCCCGACACCTGGGAGGCGCTGGAGGGGGTACGGGGGGCCGGTGCCAAGGCGATCGTGATGATCAACCGCCGCGGCTTCGCCCCCTGGCTCATCTGCCGCTCCTGCGGGAACCACTGGAGCTGCCCCAACTGCGACGTCTCGCTGATCGTCCACCGCCACAGCGGCCGCCTCGTCTGCCATCACTGCGCTCACGCCGAAGGGCTGCCGCGCGCCTGCCCCCAGTGCGCCTCGACCACGCTCTCGCGCGCCGGCGCCGGCACCGAGCGGATCGAGGCCCTGCTGGCCGAGCGGCTGGCGCCGATGCCGGTCTTCCGCCTCGATTCCGACACTGCCGCCCGGCGCGGCGCCCACGCCGGCATCCTCGCCGGCTTCGGCGAGGCGTCGAGCGGCGTCCTCGTCGGCACCCAGATGGTCGCCAAGGGCCACGACTTCCCCGAGGTCACGCTGAGCGCGATCCTCGACGCCGACGCCACCCTGCGGTTCCCCGACTTCCGGGCCGAGGAGCGGACCTTCGCGATGGTCGCCCAGCTCGCCGGGCGCAGCGGCCGCGGCGAGGCCGGCGGCGAGGTGATCGTCCAGACCCTGGCCCCGAGCGCCGCCAGCATCGAGCACGCCGCCCGCCACGACGCCACCGGCTTCCTCGCCGGCGAGTTGGAGCGCCGCCGCCTGCTGGGCTACCCGCCGTATTCCCACCTGATCCGGATCGGCTTCGCATCCGAGCAGGAGGCACGGCTGGACAGCGCCGCCCAGGCCGTCGCCTCGGAGCTGCGCGAGTCGCTCCCGCAGGCCTCCGGGCTGCTCGGCCCGGCGCCGATGTTCCGCGTCCGCAACCGTCACCGCCGCCGCATCCTGATCAAGGCCCAGGACCGCGAGGGGACCGTCGCCGCGGTGCGCGGCGTGGTCGAGCGCCGCGCCGCCGATCGCTCCCTGAGGGAGGTCGCGATCGGGGTCGACGTCGACCCCCAGTAGCCCCCGGCGATGTCGCACTTGTCGCCGCTATGCGGCGACAAGTGCGACATCGCCGGCATCGGGTCGGACGGGGGCGATCCATACAATCGATCCGTGAGCGATGAGCAGGCGATGAGCGCCGAGGAGATCGAGCGCGAAGAGCTGCAGGCGGAGCTGCTGCGGCGGCGCGAGGAGGCACTGGCGCGGGTGATCAAGTTCGGCGACCCGGTGCTGAACAGCGTGGCCTCGCCGGTGGTCGACTTCGGCTCCGAGTTGCGGGCCGAGGTCGAGCGGATGGCCGCGATCATGCGCGACGGGATGGGCGTCGGTCTCGCTGCCACCCAGCTCGGCATCTTGCGCCGCCTGCTGGTCTTCCAGGCCGGGTCGGATGGCGAGTCGACCGCGCTGGTCAACCCGGTGATCGAGTGGTCCTCCGAGCGGGCCTCGATCGCCGAGGAGGGCTGCCTCAGCCTGCCGCATGTGACGATGGACGTCGAGCGGCCCCTGCAGATCCGGGTCAGCGGTCGCGACGCCGAGGGTGAGGCGGTCGAGATCGAGGCTTCGGGCCTGGAGGCGCGGGTGCTCCAACACGAGATCGACCACCTCGACGGCGTGCTGATCCTCGACCGCACCAGCCGCGACCAGCGCAAGGGCGCCCTGCGGGCGCTGCGCGAGGGCGGCGCCTACAGCCCTCCCGGCGAGTACGAGTCCCGGGACGAGGGCGAGCTGCGCGAGCCACGCACCGACGCGTGAGCACCGTCTACCTCGGCACCTCCGACTTCGCCGCCACAGTCCTGCGGCGGCTGGCGGGCTCTGAGCACCGCCCGGCGCTCGTGGTCACGCCCCCCGACCGGCCCAAGGGGCGCGGCCGCAAGCTGTCGCCACCCCCAGCCGCCGAGGCGGCGCGGGAGCTGGAGATCGAGCTGCTGCAGGCCGAGGACGTCAACGACGGGGCGGTTCGAGAGCGCATCGGAGCAGCCCGTCCGCAGACGGTCGTCGTCTGCGCCTTCGGCCAGCTGATCCGCGAGCCGCTGCTCTCGGAGCATCTGATGCTGAACGTGCACCCGTCGCTGCTGCCGCGCTGGCGCGGTGCGGCGCCAATCGAGCGCGCGATCATGGCTGGCGACGCCCGCACCGGCGTTTGCGTGATGAAGCTGACCGCCGGGCTCGATTCCGGCCCCGTCGCGCTGAAAGCTGAGGTGCCGATCGGAGTCGATGCCGACTTCGAGGCGCTTTCCTCGACGCTCGCCGGGCTGGGTGGCGAGCTGCTCGTCCGTGCGCTCGCCCTCGAGGCTGAGGAGAAGCTCGAGTTCGCCGAGCAGGACGAGGCCGAGGTCACCTACGCGGAGAAGATCGACCCGGCCGAACGCCGGCTTGACCCCTCGCGGCCCGCGACCGAGCTTGCCGCGACCGTCCGCGCCCTCACCCCGCACGTCGGCGCCTACCTGGAGACCACAGACGGGGAGAGGCTCGGCGTCCGCCGCGCCCGCGCGGTCGACGTCAGCGTCAAGACCGGCGCCGTCAAGTCCGAGTGGGGGGCGCTGCTAGTCGGCTGCGGCCGCGGCGCCCTGCGGCTCGAGGTGGTGCAACCGCCAGGCGGCAAGCCGATGCCGGTGGACGCCTACCTGCGCGGCCACCCGTTGCCGAAGTTACCGTGATCTCACCGGCTCGATCGCTCGCCTTCGAGACGATCCGCGCGACCTTCGAGGATGGCGCCTTCACCGAGCGGGCCTTCCGCGCCGGTGTCGAGCGACTGGGCCTCGACGGGCGCGAGCGCGCTCAGGCCCAGCGCCTGGCCTACGGAGCCGTCCAGCGCCGCGGCACCGCCGACGCGGCGATCGAGCGCCTCGCCGACCGCTCGACCCGGTTGCTCGACCCGCCCGTGCTCGCCGCCCTGCGGCTCGGCCTCTACGAGCTGCTCTTCGCCGACGGCACCCCCGACCACGCCGCCGTCGACCAGGCGGTTGAGCTGGTCAAGCGCGCCGGCGCCGCCCACGCCTCCGGCCTCGTCAACGCCGTCCTGCGCCGCGCCGCCCGCGAGCGAGAGGAGCTGAGCGCGGCGCTGCTGGCGGACGACTCGACCCCGGCCGCGGCGGCCGTCGCCCACTCGGCGCCCGAATGGCTGGCGCGGATGTGGTGGGAGGAGTTGGGTCCCGAGGCTGCTCGTTCTCTGCTCGCCGCCTGCAACCAGCCGGCCGAGGTGGCGATGCGGGTCGACCTCCGGCGCGGCAGCCGCGACGCCGCTCTGGCGAAGCTGCACGGGGCCGGGGCCGAGGCCGCCGCCGCGACCGGTGGCTGGCCGCTGGCGACGCCGGAGACGATCGTGATCTCGGGCCGCACCGGGGATGCCGTTCCGGCGCTGATCGAGGCCGGCGAGCTGACCCCGCAAAGCCGCGGCTCGGCCGCGGTCATCGAGGTGCTGGAACCGCAGCGGGGGGAGCACGTGCTCGACCTCTGCGCCGGCCCCGGGATCAAGACCGGTCAGATCGCGGCGCGGATGGGTGACCGCGGCGAGCTGATCTCGGTCGAGCTCGACCCTGAGCGCGCCGGCGAAGTCGCGGCGCAGGCGCAGCGCCTCGGCCTGCGCAGCATCACCGTGGTCGAGGCCGACGCGACGGCGGAGGGGATGGCGCCAGGCTTCGACCGCGTTCTGCTCGACGCTCCCTGCTCGGACCTGGGCGCCCTCGCCTCGCGCCCGGACGCCCGCTGGCGCAAGTCGCTGCAGGGGATCGAGCGCCTGGTCGAGATCCAGCAGCGTGCCCTGCTCGCTGCCGCCAGGGTGTTGCGGCCCGGCGGGGTCCTCGTCTACTCGACCTGCACGATTTCCCTTCGCGAGAACGAGGAGCGGATCGCCGCCCTGCTGGCGGCCTCGGAGGCGGGGGAGGCGCCGCCGCTCGAATTGGAGGACCTCGGCGCCCGCGCGCTGCGGTTGGCCTCGCCGGTCGAGCCGCGCTGTTTGCAGCTGCGCCCGGACCGCGATCGCACCACCGGATTCTTCATCGGCCGCTTGAGAAGGCATGATTAGGCGATGAGCGAGCCTGGGGACGCGGGGTCGGCTGGCGGTGACACGCTCGGGCGCGCTCCCTGCCCGAGTTGCGGCGAGCCTTGGCTGCGGCCCACGCAGCTGCCGGGTCGCCTGCGCTGCGTCAACTGCCTCAGCCGCTTCGAGCTGGTCTCCCAGTGCCCCAACTGCGGCGAGCACCAGACGATCGCCCGGATGAGCCACACCGAGGACATGCACTGCCAGTCCTGCGGGTCATCCATGCTGCGCGCAGCCTGAGCGCACTCGGACGCGCCTGGCGGTGTCCTCGGTCGCTCGACTTCGGGTCACGCACGGAGTGCGCTCCCCTCGTCTCGCTCCCTGCGTCCCTTGCCAGCCACGTCCGAGTGCGCTCAGTAGGGTGGCGCCCATGAGCGAGCGGATGCGCGAGCTGATCGAGTCTCCGCGGGTCGCCCCGTCGATCCTCTCGGCCAACTTCTCGGTGCTGGGATCGCAGCTGGCCGAGGTGATGGACGCGGGGGCGCGGGTGATCCACTTCGACGTGATGGACGGGCACTTCGTGCCGCCGATCACGATCGGGCCGCTGGTCGCCGCCGCGATCGCCGACCAGATCCACGGCGCCGGCGGCGCCCTCGATGTCCACCTGATGATCGAGGCGCCAGAGCGCCAGATCGAGGAGTTCGCCAGGGCCGGGGCCGACTCGATCACCTTCCACGCGGAGGCGACGCCGCACGCCAACCGAACCTTGCACGCGATCCGCGAGCTGGGCTGCCTCGCAGGCGTCGCGATCAACCCCGGCACCCCCGCTGAGGCCGTTGCGGAGCTGCGCGGCTACGCCGACATCGTTCTCTGCATGACCGTCAACCCCGGCTGGGGAGGCCAGGCGTTCATCGAGTCCTCGCCGACCAAGGTCGAGCGCCTGCGCGCGATCGTCGACGAGGCTGCAATCGAGGTCGACGGCGGCATCGACGCCACCACCGCCGGCCCCATCGCCGCGGCTGGAGCTTCCCTCTTCGTAGCCGGCTCGGCGGTCTTCGGCTCCGAGGACCCAGCAGCCGCTTACAGCGCGATCGCGACTGCCGCCGGCGCTGTTTGAGGACAGGCCTCAACGCGTTCGCCCGCGCGCAATCAACGCACCCGTGACCTCCTGCCACCAAGCCCTCTCGGCCTGGTCCACCTCGGGCCGCGCGGCCCGCCGCTCGCACCACTCCGCCAGCGCCCGTCGCCCGCCGACCGCGACCAGATCGTCGCCGGTGACCGCGTAGCGGCCGTCGGCCAGGGCCGCCATCGCCCCGGCGCCGTCGCGGCGGCTGCGCAGGATCGCCAGTACCGGGATCCCGTCGACCTCGGTCAGCGCCATCGGGTCATCGCCCTCCCGCGCCGGCCGCACCGAGAAGATTTGGGAAGCGGCGCGGTGCGGTAGCGGCGGCGGAGCGGGTCGCCCGACCGGCCCCTTGGTCCAGGCCATCGTCAGCTCCTCGACCTCCTCGCGCAGCTCGCTGCGGACGAGGATGTGCAGCTCGTCCCCCTCCTCCAGCTCGGTCGAGCCGCGCGGCGGTATCGCGCGCCCGTCGCGGACGATCACGTTGACCAGCGCCTCGCGCGGCAGCTCCAGGTCGCGCACCGGGTGCCCGGCCGCCGCCGCCCCGCTTGGCAGCCGGTAGGCGATCACGTCGCCGCCCATGCGGCGGATCCGTCCCGACTCGAGCAGCCGCCGCGGTAGCGCCGGCTCGTCGGTGGTCAGGCCCAGCCACTTCGCCAGCGGCTCGAAAGAAGCACCTTGGACCAGGGTCGAGCTGACGACGACGAAGAAGACGATCGCGAACAGCTCCTCGCCGCTGCCGATGCCGGCCACCACCGGGAAGGTGGCGAGCCAGATTGGCGTCGCTCCCCGTAGCCCGGCCCAGCCAAGCATCGCCCGCTCCCGCAGGTCGAGCGGCGCCAGCGCCGTCGCGGCGAAGGCGGCGACCGGCCTAGCGAGGAGGATCAGCACCGCCGAGAGCGCCAGGCCCTTGAGCGCGACGTCGGGCAGGCTGCTGGGGAAGACCAGCAGGCCGAGCAGGACGAAGAGGGCGATCTGCGCCACCCAGCCCAGCCCCTCGTGGAAGGCGACGATCGTGCGCCGGGCGGGGATGCGGGCAGAGCCGATCGCCAGCGCGGTCAGATAGGTGGCGAGCAGGCCGGAGCCGTGGGCGACCTCGGCCAGGCCGTAGGCGAGGCCGGCGATCGCGATCGTCGCCACCGGGTAGATCCCGTCGGTCGGCAGTCGCGTCGAGTTGAGGGCAGCGACCGCGAGCCGTCCCAACGCCAACCCGATCGCCGTCCCCAGCGCCAGTTTCAAGGCCAGCAGCCCGGCCATGTCGGCGAGCCCGAAGCCGGGCTCCTGGATCCATTCGATGAAGCCGATCACCAGCAGCAGCGCCACCGGGTCGTTCATCCCCGACTCCCCCTCGAGCGAGCGGGCGAGGCTCTTCTCGAGGGTCGAACGGCGCAGCACGGCGAAGATCGCCGCCGAGTCGGTGGCGGCGATCGCGGCGCCGACCAGCATCCCTTCCAGGGTGTCGAGGTCGAAGATCAGCTTCGCCGCGAGGCCGGCGATGACCGCGGTGATCGCGGTCCCCAGCGTCGCCAGCGAGGCGGCGGTGCCGAGCACCGGGCGGATCTCCGACCAGCCCGCGGTCAGCCCGCCCTCGAACAGGATCAGGACGAGGGCGATCGTGCCCAGCGTCCGCGCCAGCTCGGCGTCGTCGAATTCGATCCCGCCGATCCCCTCCGAGCCGGCCAGCATGCCGAGGCCGAGGAAGAGCAGCAGGCCCGGGACCCGCACCCTGTCGGCCAGCAGAGCCCCGGCGATCCCGGCGGCCAGGAGGACGCCGGCGATCAGGATCAGCTCGGCGTCGTGTCCCCCCATCGAGCGGACCCTAGATGATCAAATCGTCGCCACGGGTCGAACCTCTTGACCGTGTCACACGTTCTCGTCTATCGCCGCCAGCCGTGCCTCCAACTCCTCCGCCGAGCCCGCTTCGGGGACGTCCTCGGCCCGTTCGTGCGGCCGGCGGTAGACCAGGTAGAGCAGCCCGCAGAGGATGCCGGCGGTCAGCGCGAAGCCGATCTCGACCCGGCGGAACTCGTCGCCGACCAGGGGCACGAAGTTCCAGGCGATGAAGAAGGCGGCGCAGCCGATCCAGCGAGCGGCGGCGCGCCGCACCTGACCCTGCGCGAGGCAGGCCTGGTTGAGGGTGACCGAGCTGAGGTAGAGGCCCATCCCCAGGGTGACCAGCAGCAGCCCGGCGCGGTCGTACGTGAACTTCTTGCTGAAGGCGATCTGCATCAGCTGCGGCCCGGCGATCAGGACCGCGATCGCGGTCACTGCCGCGAAGGCGGCGACCCCGAGCAGCACCCCCCGCACCGAGCGGTGGAACTCGCGCTCGCTGTCGGGATCGGTCGAGGTGTGGAGGCTGGTCAGGTGGGGGAGGATGCTGGTCGAGACCGCCTGGAAGAGCTGCAGCGGCGCCCGCGCGAGCATCAGCACGTTGAAGATGAACCCCGCCGCCGCGGCGCCCTCGAGGCTGCGGACGACCAGCGGGCCGGCGTTGAGGAAGGCCTGTTCGCTGAACATGATCACGAGGACGGCCGCCGCGAATCCACCGCCGTGCCGCATCGAGAAATCGTCAGCCGGCATGTCCTCCGCTTCGTGTCCGGGCATGTCGGGTGAGTCTCGTTGCAGTCTTTTCGCCCGGCGCAGGAAGGCGAAGGGCACGACCATCAGGCTCAGCGAGGGGGCGGCGACGATCCCGATCGCGACCGCCGACTGGCCGCTCAGCAGGCTGACCGCGACCAGGACCGCGAACAGGGTGCGAAACACCGACTCGGACAAAATGAGTGCGGTGAAGAGGCCGAAGGTGCGCTGGCCGGCGAGGAAGCCGCGGGCGAAGTAGCTGGCGGCATAGAAGAGGACGGCGCCGAAGAAGACCCAGTAGAGCGTTTCGTTGCCTTCCAGCAGGCCGTCCTGGATCGGACCCCGCAGGGCCAGCGCCGCGACCGCGAAAAACAGGGCCAGCCCGAGCTGGATCGTCGCCGCCACCCGCATCGGCTGGCCGATCGGTTCCCGCTTCACCAGTCGCTCGGAGATGTGGCGCGAGAGCAGCTGTTCGACCGGCCGGTAGAGGGTGGAGATGGTGATGAAGACGGCCGACCAGAGCACCGTGATCTGCCCGTAATCGGGCTTGCTGAGGACATGCGAGGCGATCAGGAAGTAGGCGTAGGTGATGACGCCGGTGAGGCCGACGCCGACGGCGAGGAAGCTCGCGGTCTTTCCGTACTCGGCCGAGGCCGAGCGCCCCGTGCCCCCCTCCATCAGTCGCCGCGAGTGCCGGGCTCGTAGTGGGAGGGCTCGACGCCGAGCGCCAGCTCGACCCGGCGCACCCGCTCGAAGACGCGCTGCGTCATCACCCGCTGTCCCGCCAGCAGGTCGCCGATCACGCCGAGCGCGAAGAGCTGCACGGCGGCGATGAAGAGGACCGCGCCGAGGATCAGCGACTGCACATGGCCGCTGCTGTCGCCGTTGAGGATCCAGTCGACCAGGAACGGCATCCACGCCGCCAGCGCCAGGACGAGGACGACGAGCCCGGCGCTGGCGAAGGCGCGCAGCGGCTCGTAGCGGGCGTAGATCCGCAGGATCGCCGGGGCGTTGCGGCGCACGTAGGCGCCGCTCGAGGCGAACAGCCGCGACTCGCGGGTCTGGGGATTGGTCCCGACCGGGACCTGGTCGACCGCGACCAGCATCTTGCCCGCTTGGATCAGGCTCTCCAGCGTGTAGGTGAAGTTGTCGACGACGAGCAGCTGCAGCGCCGCCTCGCGGTTGTAGGCGCGGAAGCCGGAGGTGGTGTCGTTTATCTCGGTCCCCGAGAGCCGCCGCACGACCCAGCTGCCGAGCCGCTGCAGCCCTTTCTTGGCGCCCGAGAAGTGCTCGATCTGGGACACCTGGCGGTCGCCGACGACCATGTCGGCCTCGCCGGCGAGGATCGGCGCCACCAGCTTCGCCACGTCGGCGCCGCGGTACTGGTTGTCGGCGTCGGTGTTGACGACGATGTCGGCGCCGAGCTTCAGGCAGGCGTCGAGCCCGGCTTGGAAGCCGGCCGCGAGGCCCTTGTTGTTGGTGAGGCGGACGATGTGCTCGACGCCCAGCTCGCGGGCCACCTCGACGGTGCGGTCGGTCGAGCCGTCGTCGATCACCAACAGCTCGACCGCGTCGACGCCGGCGATCTGGCGCGGCAGGTCCGCGATCGTCGCGGGAAGGGTCGATTCCTCGTTCAGGCAGGGGATCTGGATGATCAGCTTCATGGGCGGGCGGTCAGGGTATCCGCGCCCCCGGCGCGCGGGTCCTGTCCCCGGGGGAGGGGCCTGCGGGCGGGCAGGTTTGTCCGTTCTCGGCCCCTCCCCCGGGGCCACCCGCGCGAGAGGCGTAGAATCCCGTTGATTGACCAGTCAATCGGCCGGATGAACTCCCAGCTCACAGCCACGGATCAAGCTCATTTGCAGCGGGCCTTGGAGCTTGCTGAGGGCGGCCGGGGGCGGGTCAGCCCGAACCCGCTGGTAGGTGCCGTCGTTGTCCGCGATGGGGATGTGATTGGCGAGGGGTTCCATGCCGAGCTGGGGGGACTGCACGCTGAGCGGGCGGCTCTGGAGGACTGCCGCCAGCGCGGCGAGGATCCCAGCGGGGCGACGATGTACGTGACGCTGGAGCCGTGCGCGCACCAGGGTCGTCAGCCGCCGTGCGTGGAGGCGATTCTCGAGGCGGGGATCAGCCGTGTCGTGGTCGCCTCCGAGGATCCGAGCGAGAAGGCAGCGGGCCGCGGCCCGGGCATCCTCCGTGACAGCGGCGTCGAGATCGCTTTCGCGGCTGGGGCCGAGGCGGCTTCTGCCCGCCTCCTCAATCAGCCCTTCCGCAAGCACGCTCGCACCGGTCTGCCGCTCGTCACCTTGAAGCTGGCGATGTCGCTTGACGGCCAGACGGCGGCACCCCCGAGCGACTCCCCCTGGATCTCGAGCGAGGCCAGCCGCGCCCTGGTCCAGCGCTGGCGCGCCGAATCGGACGCGATCGCCGTCGGCATCGGCACCGCTCTCGCCGACGACCCGCTCCTCACCGCCCGCCAGCCCGACGCTCGTCAGCCGATCCGCATCGTCTTCGACTCCCGCGCCCGCCTGCCGCTGGACTCTCAGCTTCTCTCAACCCTCGACCAGTCCCCGGTCCTGGTCGTCACCTCTGCCGACGCGGACGCCTCTCGCGTCGGCGCCCTCCGCGCAGCAGGGGCCGAGACCCTCGTCGCCGGCGGCGCCACCCCCGCCGACCGCATCTCCTCCGCCCTCGCCGACCTCGGCCGCCGCGACGTCACCAGCCTCTTCCTCGAGGGCGGCCAAACCCTCGCCGCCTCCTTCCTCGCCGCCGGTCAGATCGACGAGTCCCGCACCTTCGTCGCCCCGGTTCTGCTCGGAGGAGCTGATGATCGGGTCGCCGCGCCTGGACCCGCGCGCCTGAGCGCGCTTACGTCGTCCACCGAGCGGGTCGGCGAGGATGTGCTGGTGGGCGCCAGGTACAAGGAGTGGTGATGTAGATGTTCACTGGCTTGATTCAAGATTTGGGGGAAGTCAAGGGGATGGCCGTTATGGGGGGCGGCGCCAGCATTGACATCGCGACCTCGTTGGGGCCGCGGATCGCTCCGGGCGACTCGATCGCGGTCAACGGCGTCTGCTTGACCGCGACGAGCGCAAACCCAGCGAGCTTCCGCGCCCAGTTGATGAATCAGACGCTGGCGGTTGCAAGTTCGAGTGGGCTGGCGGGCCAACGCCTGAACCTCGAGCTGGCGATGCAGGCGTCCGATCGATTCGGAGGGCACATCGTTCAGGGCCACGTTGACGGCACCGGCACGGTTGAGATGGCCAGTGACGACGGCTTTGCCAGACGGCTCCGCGTCGCCCTCGCCCCGGAGCTGCTGCGTTACGTCGTCGACAAGGGCTCGATCGCCCTCAACGGCGTCAGCCTGACGGTCGCCGAGCTGGGCGAGGGCTGGGTCGAGGTCTCGCTGATCCCCGAGACCCTGGAGCGGACGAACCTCGGCGAGGTTGGGCCCGGAAGCAAACTGAACGTCGAGTGCGACATCGTGGCGAAGTACGTGGAGCGGTTGCTGGCACCATTCGCTGGAGAGGAGCGCGCGTGATCCATATGACGGAGACCGAGAAAAAAGACGCCGTGGCAGAGCCGGGCCAGAGCCCCTTCTCGACGATCGAGGAAGCGATCGAGGAGATCCGCCGCGGCCGCATGGTCGTCGTCTGCGACGACGAGACCCGCGAGAACGAGGGCGATCTGACGATGGCCGCCCAGTTCGCGACGCCCGAGGCGATCAACTTCATGGCGAAAGAGGGACGGGGGCTGATCTGCCTCTCGCTGACCTCCGAACGCTGCGAGGCGCTGGGCCTGAACCTGATGGCGGCGAAGAACGAAGCGCCGCTGCAAACTGCCTTCACGGTCGCGGTCGAGGCCAGGCACGGGGTCACGACGGGCATCTCCGCCCACGATCGTGCCCACACGATCCAGGTCGCGATCGATCCGGGGTCGGCCCCGCACGACCTGGTCCAGCCGGGCCACGTGTTCCCGCTCAAAGCCAAGGACGGCGGCGTGCTGGAGCGCGCCGGGCAAACGGAGGCATCGGTGGACCTGGCGCGGTTGGCGGGCCTCACCCCCGCCGGTGTGATCTGCGAGATCATGAACGACGACGGCACCATGGCCCGCATCCCCGACCTGGTCCCGTATTGCGAGAAGCACGGTCTGAAGATGGTCACGGTCGCCGACCTGATCGCCTACCGCCGCCGGACCGAGAAGCTGGTCGAGCGGGTTGTCTCGACTGGGCTGCCCACTGAGTTCGGCGACTTCACCGCGGTCGGCTACCGCTCGCTGGTCGACGACAAACACCACGTGGCGATGGTCAAGGGCGAGGTCGACGGGGCCGAAGACGTGCTCGTCCGCGTCCACAGCGAGTGCCTCACCGGCGACGTCTTCCACAGCATGCGCTGCGACTGCGGCGAGCAGCTGGCCTCGGCCCTGGCGATGATCGAGGGGGAGGGGAGGGGGGTCCTCCTCTACCTCTCCCAGGAGGGCCGTGGCATCGGCCTGCTCAACAAGCTGCGCGCCTACAAGCTGCAGGAGGAGGGTGCCGACACGGTCGAGGCCAACCTCAAGCTGGGCCTGCCCGCGGACCTGCGCGACTACGGGATCGGCGCCCAGATCCTCGGCGACCTCGGCCTGACCAGCATCCGCATCCTCACCAACAACCCGAAAAAGATCGTCGGCCTCGAGGGCTACGGCCTCTCGGTGACCGAGCAGGTGCCGATCGAGGCCAATCCCAACACCCACAACGAGGCCTACCTGCGCGCCAAGCGCGACAAGATGGGCCACTCGCTGCACCACCAGGGGTTGGCGCTCGACGAGGAGATGATCCACGACGAGGAGGAACGCGACGCTAAGGGCGGGAATGGCTGAGGCAGGGACGTTCCTGGAGGAGTTCACCACTGAGGAGCGGGGGGCGCTGGCGCCGCTGCGCTTCGCCGTCTGCGTCGGCCGCTTCTACGAGGACCTCGCCCAGCGGCTGCTGAACGGCGCCAATGAGGGTTTCGAGATCGCCGGCGTGCCGGCCTCCTCGGTCAGCCACGTCTCCGTCCCCGGCGCCTACGAGCTGCCCTTCGCCGCCAAGCTCCACGCCGACAGCGGCGAATACGCCGGAGTTGCTTGCCTCGGCGTCGTCATCCGCGGCGAGACCGACCACTACGACTTCGTCTGCGCCGAGGCCGCCCGCGGCATCCAGGACGTCCAGCTCGCAACCGGCGTCCCCTGCGCCTTCGGGGTCATCACCTGCGACACGATGGAGCAGGCATTGGCCCGGGCCGGCGGCGGCAAGCGCGACCAGGGTCGCAACGCAGCGCTGACCGTGGCGCGGATGGCACTGCTGAAGCGCGCGCTGTCCTAAGAGGCAGGCAGAACCGCGACCGGGTAGTGCCGGATCTCGCGGTCGGCAGTGACTAGCGTCATCCCGTCGAGCTGGGCCTGCGCGATCAGCATGCGGTCGAACGGATCGCGGTGATGGCGAGGGAGGGATTCAACGGCGAAGACGTGGCTCAGGGTCACCGGAAGTGGTCGGAAGCGCAGCTCGGAGAGCGAGTCTTTCAGCGTGCTGGGTAACGGCAGCTTCCCCTTCGCCCGTTTGATCTCGATCTCCCAGGCGCTGATGACGCTGACAAACACTTCGTTGGCGCCGTCCGTGATCGCCTCCGCCGCCGTCGGCGACAGTCGCCCCGGCTCGAGCAGCGCCCAGAGCAGGGCATGGGTGTCGAGGACCAGCTTCATACGTCGCCTCCTTCGGGTTCGATCCCGGGCGGGAAGATCTCGCTTTCGTCGATCAGGCGCTCGACTTCGGTCTCGATCGCGTCGAAGTCCTCGACGGTTACCCCGCAACCTTCCCAGGCCCCTAGCTTGCGGCGCGGAGGTTTCGGCGCGGCGACCGGCACCAGCTTCGCCGCCGGCTTCCCCGCGCGGCTGATCACGATCTGCGTGCCGCCTTCGACGCGCTCGACCAGCTTCGAGAGATGGGTCTTCGCCTCGTGCATGTTCACCTGCTCCAAGTCGTCGATGTCCACGTTTCTCCCCCCTTGGCTTGACCGCTGCGACAATCCAAAGCATTAGTCCACTTAGCTAACTTAGAGAGAGGTTACTATCTTCGTCCCCATGGCCAAGGTCTGTCACAGCTGCGGCAAGAAACCGGCGTTCGGCCACTCCCGCAGCCACTCGATGGTCGCCACCAAGCGTCGCTTCGACCCGAACCTGCAGAAGGTGCGGATCGAGGAGAACGGCCGCAAGCTGCGCACCTACGTTTGCAGTCGTTGCCTCAAGGCGAACAAGGTCACCAAGGCGGCCTAAGCTCGGAGTGCCTGTGGCTGGAGGGAGCTGGTTGCCCTCTGGGCGAATTGAGGTCGCACGGCGCTTCGCGCCTTAGCTCCGGAGTTTGAGCGCGCCTGCGGCGCGCAATGGGCAGATGCATATCGCCGCCTTCGGCGACATTCGCCCAGAGGGCAACCAGCTCCCTCTCCCCACACGCAGTGCCGGGACGGCTGAGAGTGGGGAAGCTCCGTCCAAAGACCCAGCGCCGGCCGCGCCACCTAACGGTCCGGGCTGATCATCTAGCTAGGGAGTGTTGTGAGGGGTGCCGATGCCCCTCTCCGGGAATGTCGCGAAGCGGCGGAAATGCAATCCGATTCCTGCGCGCCATAGGCGCGCACAAACATCTGGAGCCGCGCCCGACAGGGCGCGCGACTGAATTCACGGAGAGGGGCATCGGCACCCCTCTTCCGCAAATCCTTCGAGCTAGTCGACCTGCGCTACGACCGGGTGCTCGCCGGTCGGGGCGGGGTCGCCGGCGGCCGGCTCGACGTGCAGGCGTGGCAGGGCGCGGTCGAGCCAGTCCGGCAGCCACCAGGCGCGCTTGCCGAAGAGCTGCATCACCGCCGGCACCAGGACCGAGCGGATGATCACGGCGTCGATGAAGACGGCGGAGGCGAGGCCGAGGCCGAAGAGTTTGATGATCCGGTCGTCGCCGATCATGAAGGAGGCGAAGACGGTGACCATGATCGCTGCCGCCGCGGTGATCACCCGCCCGGTCAGGGCGAGGCCGCGGGTGACGGCGACGGTTGCGTCGCGCCGGTCTTCCCACTCCTCGTGGATCCGCGACATCAGGAAGACCTCGTAGTCCATCGAGAGCCCGAAGATGATCGCGAAGAGGAAGATCGGGAAGAAGGAGATGATCGGCCCGGTGCTGTCGACGCCGATCAGGCTCGCTCCCCAGCCCCACTGGAAGACGGCGACGATCAGGCCGAAGGCGGCGCCGATGCTGAGCAGGTTCATCACGATCGCCTTCAGCGGCACCAGCAGCGAACGGAACACGGCCATCAGCAGCAGCGCCGAGAGCAGGACCACGACCCCGATGAAGAGGGGCAGCTTGTCGGCGATCGCGGTGCCGAAGTCCTCGAAGATCGCGGTGATGCCGCCGACGTGGACCTGGGCGCCGGTCTGCTGCTCGACCGGCGGGACCAGGTCGTCGCGGATGCGGTCGAGCAGTTCGGTGGTCTCCTCGCTCTGCGGTGAGGTCGTCGGGTAGACCTGGAAGACGCCAGTGTCTCCGGCTGGGTTGATCATCACCGGGGTCGTGCCGGTGACCCCTTCTTCGCCTTTGAGCGTCTTGCGGAGATCGGTCAGGGCCGAGTCGTCGCCCTCGCTCGGCAGCGCTGCGACGACCGAGAAGGGGCCGTTGAAGCCGGCGCCGAACCCCTCCGCAAGCAGGTCGTAGGCTTCGCGCGTCGTCGATCCGGCCGGGTCGGTGCCGGCGTCGTTGGAGCCGAGCCGCAGCGAGAGCGTCGGGATGCAGAGGGCCAGCAGCAGCGCGCCCGAGAGGACCGCCGAGAGCACCGGCCGCCGCTGGATCTCGCGGCTCCAGCGGAACCAGCGGGTGTCCTCGGCGGTCGAGGCCGCACGCTTGCCGAGGCCGGGGATGCGGAGCCGGTCGACGCGGCGGCCGACGATGGTCAGCAGCGCCGGCAGCAGCGTCAGCGCCGCGATCATCGTCATCAGCACGGCGAGGGCCGCCGCCATCG
Source organism: uncultured Actinomycetes bacterium (assembly GCA_963699125.1). Taxonomy (GTDB): domain Bacteria; phylum Actinomycetota; class Thermoleophilia; order Solirubrobacterales; family 70-9; genus VAYN01. The sequence continues at coordinate 823,994 of OY969417.1, read as the reverse complement.
CCACGCCGTAGAGGAAGGAGAGCCCGAGCAGCATCATCCCCATCAGGGCGATGATCACCGTCACCCCGGCGAACAGCACCGCGCGGCCGGAGGTGTCGATCGCGGCGATCGCCGCGCCGCGCGGCTCCAGCCCCTCGTCGAGGCCGTTGCGGAAGCGGGTGAGGATGAAGAGCGCGTAGTCGATGCCGACGCCGAGGCCGATCATCGCCGCCAGTTGCGGCGCGAACTCGGCGGTGCTGAAGACGTGGGTGCCGAGGGTGACCAGGCTGAGGCCGACTCCGAGCGCGAACAGCGCCGTCAGCAGCGGCAGTCCCATCGCGACCACCGAGCCAAAGGTCAGCAGCAGGATCACGATCGCCGCCAGCAGGCCGATCATGAACGAGGAGTCCCCTTCTTCTTCGGAGCGGACTTCCTCGATCGGCTGGCCGCCGACCTCGACCTGGAGGCCAGGGCCGGCCGCGTCCTGGCTGATCGAGACCAGCTGCTTGACGTCGTCCTTCTCGAGCTTGTTGGTGGTGACGTCGTACTGGACAGTCGCGTAGGCGATCTTGCCGTCGGCGCTGACCGCGGCGGCGGCTCCCGCTTCGTAGGGGCTGGCGACTTCGCTGACGTGCGGGAGCTTGGCCGCCTCGGCGAAGACACCCTCCATCTCCCGCCTGACCGCCGCCGACTCGACCCCGCCCTGCGCCTTGTAGACGATCGTCGCGGTGTCCCCGGATTGCGCCGAGAAGCGGCTTTCGAGCAGGTCGAAGGCTTCCTTGGAGTCGGAGGCCGGCAGCTTGAATTCTTCGCTGAAGTCCGAGCCGACCGAGCTGGAGATCATCCCGACCCCGATCAGGGCCACGATCCAGGCGAGGATCACGGTCCTGCGGTGGCCGGTGCACCAGGTGGCGAAGCGACGCATCCGCCGCCACGCTAGCAACGGCACCTCGCCGGTATCCCTCCCGTCCGCGGCGGGCGGCTAGATTCCCCAGCAGATGCCCGATCCCTCGATCGCCCGGTTCCGACGGGTCATCAGCTCCGCCTACGCCTCGCTGGAGGCGCGACGCCAGGAGGTCAACGACCTCAACGTGTTCCCGGTCGCCGACGGCGACACCGGCGACAACATGGCGATGACGATGCGCGCCGTGATGGAGGAGCTGGACCGGCTCGACGGGCTTGAGGTCGACGAGGTCGGCCGCACCCAGCTGGTGCAGGCGCTGGCGCGGGCGGCGCTGATGGGCGCGCGCGGGAACTCGGGCGTGATCCTCAGCCAGATCGTCCGCGGCGCCGCCGAGGAGCTCGCCAGCCGCCCCGGCGAGCTGGTCGACCCGGTCCTCGTCGCCGCCGCCTTTGCCCGCGCCGCCGACGCCGCCTACGAGTCGGTGCGGGAGCCGGCCGAGGGGACGATGCTGACCGTCTTCCGCGAGATGGCCCACTCACTGACCCGCCAGCTCGCGCACCTCGAGGCCGAGAAGCAGCGGCTCGGGCGCGACGTCAGCGAGGAGCAACAGGACGCGATCCTGGCCGAGGTGCTGGAACGGGCGATCGAGGACGGCGAGCGGGCGGTCGCGCGGACGCCGGAGCAACTCGAGGTGCTGCGCGAGTCGGGCGTGGTCGACGCCGGCGGGCACGGCCTTGTCCTGATCCTGGCCGGGGTGGTCGCCGGTTTGCGTGGCGACGGCGCCAAGCTGCCCGAGATCCCACACCACGAGGCGCCGCGGATGAGCCTGCCGCATCACGAGGACAGCCGCTTCCGCTACTGCACCAACTTCATCGTCTCCGGCAGCGGCCTCTCTCCGCGCGAGTTCCTGCCCCGGCTCGAGGGGCTGGGGGACTCGGTGCTCGTGGTCGGCGACGAGGCGACGCTCAAGGTCCACGTCCACACCGACGCTCCCGAGGCGGCCGTGGCGCTGTTCGAGGGGGCCGGCGAGGTGACCAACCTCGACGTGGCGGACATGCGCGAGCAGATGGCCGAGCGCAGCGCCCGGCTCGCGGCGGGCCGCACCGGGGTGCTGGCGGTGGCCGCCGGCGAGGGCCTGGAGCGGCTCTTCGCCGAGCTCGGCGCCCACGTCGTTCCCGGCGGCGAGACGCTCAACCCGTCCACCTACGAGCTGTTGGCGGGGATCCACGGGGTCGACGCCGAGGAGGTCCTGGTCCTGCCTAGCTCCTCCAACGTGGTGATGGCGGCGGAGCGCGCCTGCGAGCTGTCGGACAAGCCGGCCCGGGTGGTGCCGGCGATGTCGCAGCAGGCGAGCCTGCTGGCGTTGGTCGAGCTCGATCCAACCGCCTCGGCCGAGGAGAACGCCGAACGGCTCGCGGAGGCGCTCGGCGGCGTCGGCACCGGCGGCGTTGCGCCCGCTGCCCGCGATGACCCTCAGGGCCGCTTCAAGCAGGGCGACGCGGTCGGCTTCTGCGGCGACGAGATCGTCGCCTGGGGCGGCTCCGGGTCGACCCTGACGACGACGATCCAGCGGCTGGCCGAGGGGGCGGAGATCGTCACCGTGATCGCGGGCGAGGGGGCGCCGATCGCGCTCGAGGAGATCGATACCCACGTTCCCGGCGGGGTCGAGGTGGAGACCCACGAGGGAGGCCAGCCGAGCTGGTGGTGGCTGCTCGCCGCCCAATAACGCTGCGCTCCTTCGCCGGCGCCCGCGAGCTGAGTCGCGCCGACCTGCTCGGCGCCCCCGTCCACTGGCCCCGCCCGAGCGCGCTCGACGTCTCCATCCAGGTCCTCGAGGGAGTCGGACCCAGGCTGGCCGAAGCCGCCGCAGAAGCCGGCATCCACACCGTTGGCGACGTCCTCCTCCGCTTCCCCCACAGCCACCGCGACCGGACTGTGCGACTTCTCGCCGATATCGAGCAAGGGGAGCAGGGAACCGTTCTCGTCGAAGTCCTCGGTAGTAAGCCTCGCCCCTTTCGCAAACGCCGCCTCAGCATCACCAGCGTCAAAGTCGGCGACGAGAGCGGTCACATCAAGGCCACGTGGTTCAACCAGCCCTGGGTTGCGGACAAGCTGGAGCCGGGGGTCCGACTGCTCCTGACGGGGAAGCGGACCAGCAAAGGTTTCGGGGTGAACGAATGGGAGATCGTCTCCGGCCCGCGGGTCCTGTCGGAGGATGAGGGGGGCGCTGCGGGCGAGGGCGTCCTCGACCCCCCTCATCCTCCGCCACCCGCGGGAGGGAGGTTGATGCCCGTTCATCCAGCAACGGAGGCGTTGAAAGCGCAGCGGATCAGGGACTGGGCGGAGCAGGCGTGTCGGTGGGCTCCGAATGCGATCGAGGGGCTGCCGGCGGAGCTGCGGGCGCGGAGGGGTCTCGCTGGAGTCGGCGACGCAATTCAGGCGGCTCACTTTCCTGACGACCAAGAGGAAGCGGAGCAGGCTCTGGAGCGGATCGCGTTCGAAGAGCTGTTCCTCTACCAAGCCGTTTTGGCGACCCGCAAGCGAACGCATCGGACCGAACGGCCAGCGCCGCGGTTCAGGCGCCCGGGAGAGGCGGTTGGAAGATGGCTCGAGTCGTTGCCGTTCGAGCCGACCAAGGACCAGCTCGCGGCGTTCGAGGAGATCGATGCCGACCTCGACTCGGGCGAGCCGATGCAGCGGTTGCTGATGGGGGAGGTGGGGTCGGGGAAGACCGTCGTCGCCCTCTACTCGATGCTGCGGGCGCTGGAAGCGGGGTTCCAGGCGGCGCTGATGGCGCCGACCGAGACGCTGGCCGAGCAGCACGCGATCACGCTCGGGGAGCTGCTGGCCGAGGGGGCGACCCCATTCGCGCTGCTGACCGGAGCGACGCCGGCGCCGCGGCGGCGCGAGGCCCTCGACCGCCTTGCCAGCGGCGAGCTGGGCCTGATCGTCGGCACCCACGCCCTGATCGAGCCGGACGTCCGCTTCGCCCGCCTCGGCCTCTGCGTGGTCGACGAGCAGCACCGCTTCGGGGTCGAGCAGCGCCGCGCGCTCGACTCGAAGGGGGTGGAGGGGACGGCGCCGCACATCCTCCACATGACCGCGACGCCGATCCCGCGCACCCTCTCGCTGACCGCCTACGGCGACCTCGATACCACCGCGCTGCACGAACTGCCCGCCGGGCGAGCGCCGGTCGAGACCCGGCTGGTCGGGGAGGGCGACCGCGACGCCGCCTACGAGTTTCTGCGCGAGCGGCTGCGGGAGGGGCGCCAAGCGTTCGTGGTCTGCCCGCTGGTCGCCGAGTCCGAGAAGCTGCGCGGCAAGGCGGCGGAGGTGGAGGCCGAGCGGCTGCGGGCGGGAGAGCTGCGCGACTTCGAGGTCGGCGTGCTGCACGGCCAGATGGCCTCGGCGCAGAAGACCGAGGTGATGCGGGCGTTCGCGGCGGGGGAGACGCAGGTGCTGGTGGCGACGACCGTGATCGAGGTCGGCATCGACGTCCCCAACGCCACCGTGATGGTGATCGAGGGGGCCGAGCGCTTCGGCGTCTCCCAGTTGCACCAGCTCCGTGGCCGGGTCGGCCGCGGCGAGCATCCCTCGCAGTGCTTGCTCTTCGCCGAAGAGATGGGCGGCATGGCGCGGCGACGACTCGAGGCGGTGGCGAAGGAGGGCGACGGCTTCAAGCTCGCCGAGCTCGACCTCAGCCTGCGCGGGGAGGGCGAGATCCTCGGCACCCGCCAGCACGGCCTGCCTCGCTTCGCCGTCGCCGATCTACCCGAGGACACGCCCACCCTCCTCGCCGCCCGCGAAGAGGTGCTGGCGCTGCTGCGCCGCCACGGCTCCCTCGCCGATCCCGCCCTCGGCCCCCTGCTCGACGCCGCCCACCACCGCTTCGGCGCCGGCGCCGCCGACCCGATACCCCTCTAATTGGCGGATGCGCGTAATTGGTGGAGAGCTGGGTGGGCAGCGGCTCGTCGCTCCTCGCGGCTGGAAGGTCCGGCCGACCTCCGACCGGGTTCGCGAGGCGATCTTCTCGACGCTGGGCGAGCGCGTCGTCGGCGCCACCGTCCTCGACCTCTACTGCGGCACCGGCGCCCTGGCGATCGAGGCGCTCTCGCGCGGCGCCGAGCGCGCGATCCTCGTCGACCGCGATACCCGGCCGGCGCTCGGCAACGTCGAGCGGCTCGGCCTGGGCGGGCGCGCGGAGCTGGTCCGGGCCGACGTCGGGCGTTGGCTGACTACGGTTCCCGAGGACCCCGACAGCCCCCGCTTCGACCTCGTCTTCGTCGATGCCCCCTATAGACTCGCCGACCGCATGGCGCGGGATCTGAACACCCACCTGCCTCGCCTGCTCGCCGCCGGCGGGAGGGCGATCGTCGAGAGTGGCGCCGGCCGGCCGTTGTCGATCGACTCCCTGCGGCGGCTGCGACAGCGTCGCTACGGAGCGGCCGACGTCTCCATCTACGGGGAGGCGGGGGAGTGAGCGAGCGCAACGGCACCGTCGTCTGCCCGGGCAGCTACGACCCGGTCACCAACGGCCACGTCGACATCATCACCCGTACCGCACAGGTCTTCGACCGCGTCGTCGTCGGCGTCGTCAACAACCCCGTCCGCAAGGAGAAGACGCTCTTCAACGCCGAAGAGCGCCGCGATTTCATCCGCGAGGCCACCGCCGATCTGCCCAACGTCGACGTAGAGATCTTCTCCACCCTGTTGGTCGAGTTCGCCCGCGACAACGGCGCCAAGGCGATCGTCAAGGGGCTGCGGGCGATCTCCGACTTCGAGTACGAGTTCGAGATGGCCCAGCTCAACCGCAAGCTCGATCCGGGGATCGAGAGCATCTACGTAATCGCCTCGCCCCACTACAGCTTCCTCTCCTCAACCGGGGTGAAGGAGATGGCCACCTTCGGTGGCGACGTCTCCGATCTCGTCCCGGCTCCCGTCGCCGCCGCGCTCGCCGACCGCCTGGGCGACAGGTAGGCTTTCGCTACGGTCGGGTTGATGGGCGAGAGCTTGCAAAAAACGGCCGGGATAACGCCTTCTTCACCAAATCCCCCGCATACACGTAGGCTTACGACCTGAAAATGGACGTACTGGTTCTCATAGACAAGCTGGACGACGTCGTCCACAACGCCCGCCCCGTCCCCCTGACGGATCAGGTGCGCGTGGACCGCGAGGAGATCTACGACCTCCTCGACCAGATGCGCGCGACGATCCCCGAGGAGATCAAGCAGGCACGCTGGATTGTCAAGGAGCGCCAGGAGATGCTGGCCGAGGCCAAACGCGAGGCGGAGCGAATCGTCCGCGAGGCGCGTGAGCAGCAGGCGCGGCTGATCTCCGACGAGGAGGTCACCAAGCAGGCCGAGCGCGCCGCCGACGAGATCGTCGAGGACGCCCGCACCCGCGAGCGCGAAATCCGCCTCGGCGCCGAGGACTACGCCGACGAGATCCTCAACACCCTCGAAGTCAACCTGCAGAAGTTCCTCGCCGCCGTGCAACGCGGCCGCGATCGCCTCGCCGGGCGCGAGGAAGAACCGGTCGCGGAGCTCGACGAGCAGCCTTAGCGGCGAGGGGGCGGGTCTCCGACACCCCCTCCTCACTCGCTTGCTCGCTGGGGCGGCTTCGGCCGTCCGAGGTTCGCGGTGGGCGAGAAGCGCAAAACGTTCGGAGGGGGTGTCGGAGACCCGCCCGAGTCGCGTGGCGGCCAGATGGGCTAGGGACTGGTCGTGGCGGGGTTCTCCAGCGCTTGGCGGACGGTTGCCGCTACGCGCTCTGGATGTTCGGTGACCTGGCGGTAGGAGAAACGGCGGACCTCGTAGCCGAGTGCCTGTAGCTCTAGATCGCGTTCGTGGTCGTCCTCGAACGCTTGCGAGCCGCGGTGGTAGCGGTAGCCGTCGGTTTCGACGATGAGGTGTTGCTCGGGCCAGAGGAAGTCGACCTCGTGGCGTCCGACGCGAACGTTGACCTTCGGCATCGGTAGGTCGTGGCGTTCGCAGAGTCGCAGGAAAAGGTGCTCCAGCTCGCTCCGCGTCGGCTCAGCCGGCGCATCGAACCCGGTCCACAGCCCAAGCACCTCCGCCTGTCGAATCGCCCGGCGGCGCTGCGCGGCCGTCACCACGGATCCGAGGTCGGCGAGCGTCTGCGCCGGAGTCGTCACCGGGATGTTCCGGTGGCGCGTGACGGATTGCCGGGTGAGAGTGGCGCGGCGACGAAGGCGAATGCCGGCCCGGCGGTTCCGCCCCGATCCGCTTGGCACCGAGATATCGATTTGCCCTTGTCTCGGGCTCAGCAATTCCCACAGCACCGCGGCGCTCCGATGGCTTAGCACCGCCCCCTCGCCGCAGGCCAGGACCGCTGCCATCCACCAGCCCTCTCTGGACACCGGCCGGTGCCCCACGGAGTAGACGCCCCTATGAATCCGGTGAAGGCGTCCGGCCCTGACGCGGCCGAGGACCGCATCGTCGCTAAGCCCCGCTGCCCGGAGCTGGGCAATCGAGATCACCCCATGCTGATGAGCGCTTTTCCACGCCACGCGCCGATCTGAGCTGTCGACTTTCTCGGCTATACGCCGAATAAGTCGACAGTGGCCCTGTCTCTCCCCTGGGGCTACTCGAGCCTTAGGTCCTTGAGGGCGGACCAGCGGGGGTCGGTGCCGTTGTCGTGGTTGTGGTCGGTGGGGTCGGCGTCGTTGAGGGATTCGCCGCAGACGGGGCAGAGGCCGGCGCAGTCGGGGCGGCAGAGGAAGCGGGGCGGGAGGGCGAGCAAGGTGACGTCGTGGGCCCAGCGTCCGATCTCGAGCTCGTCTTCGGCAACGTAGGGGCTGCGCAGCTCCTCATCCTCGGTCGCTGCCTGGTCGACCTCGCGGGCCTCGACCTCGAGGTCCAGTGCGCCGGGCTCGAGGCAGCGCATGCAGGGACCCTCGAGGTGCACCGGGAACTGCATCCGGAAGGCGTAGCCGCTGCTGGGACGGGAGACCTCGAGGCGGACCGTGGGAGAGGCCGGGTTCGCGGTGTAGGTCTGGCCACCGAGCTCGAACGGCTCCAGCTCGACCGGGACCTCGATTCGCCGTCCCTCGCCGTGCGCCAGCGAGAGCCGCGCGAGGTCGATGGTCGTCGTGCGCGCTTGGGACATGGGCAACCTCCGCTGGGATCGGGCTTACGATGACTCCCTCTGACGAGGTTACGAGATGGGCCAATTCGACTGGACACCCGAGGTCTACCTGGAGCGGATCCGCGCCGAGATCCCCGGTTACGACGAACTGCAGGACCAGGCCGTGGCGGCGATCCCCCTCCTGCCCGAGCGCGTGCTGGAGCTGGGGATGGGCACCGGTGAGACGACCCGGCGGCTGATCGAGGCCCACCCGGAGGCCTGGGTCATCGGCCTCGATTCCAGCCCCGACATGGTCTTCCGCGCCCGCAAGACCTACGACGACGTCCAGCTTGCCCGTATGGAGGACCCACTTCCCGATGGTCCCTGGGATCTGGTCATCTCCGTGCTCTCCGTGAACCAGTTGGGCGACGAGCAGAAGCAAAACCTCTGCCGTCAGATCAAGGGTCAGGCTCGTTCCCTCGTCATCGGCGACGTCTTCGAGCCAGGCCAGCTCAGCGACCTCGTCAGCTGGTCTGGCGGCGAGATCGCTTGGCAGCAGGGTGATCTGGCCGTGGTCAGAGCGACCTACTGAAGCCGCGGCCGCTACCATCACGCGTCCGATGGCTGTCCCGAAGAAGAGAACTTCCAGCGCAAGGCGCGACAAGCGGCGGGCCAACCACAAGGCTGGCAAGGCGCCTTTGAGCAGCTGTCCGCGTTGTCATAGCCCGCGGCTGCCGCATCGGGTTTGCCCGACCTGTGGGACGTATGCCGGGCGTGAGGTGATCTCTCACAAAGTCGCCGAGGCTCCGGCGACTGGCGCTGCCGACTCCGAGTAGCCGTGGCGCTCGGGCGCGGGGCGACCGTTGCCCTCGATGGGTACGGCGCTGAGCAGGGCTTCGACGTCCTGGCCGAGGGGGCGAAGCTTGCCGCCGCTGATGGGATCGGCGTGCGCGTGTTCGGGCCACCTGCCGAGCTGGGTCTCGGCGGCGTCGATGGGGTGGAGGTGGTGCCGACCACGGAGTGGATCGGCAACGAGGAGGACCCGGTTCCGGCCGTTCGCTCGAAGCCGGAGGCCTCGGTGGTCCGCGCCGCGCGCGACGTCGCCGCAGACGGCGCCGAGGCGATGGTCAGCTGCGGGTCGACCGGGGCGACGATGGCCGCGGCGACCTTCGGCCTGCACCGCCTCAAGGGCGTGCAGAGGCCGGCGCTGGCGGTCCAGCTGCCGGTGCCGGGGAAAGCGGTGCTCTTCCTCGACGTCGGCGCCAACGTCGAGGTCCGCGCCCAGCACCTGGTCCAGTTCGCCTTTCTCGGCGCCGCCTTCAGCGCCGCCGTCCTCGCGGTGGAGAACCCGACGGTCGGCCTGCTCACGGTTGGCGAGGAGACCGGCAAGGGTCGCGAGGAGATCGTCGAGGCCCACCGGGTGCTTTCCACCGCGCCCGGCATCGAGTTCGCCGGCAACGTCGAGGGTCGCGATCTCCCGGCGGCGGTTGTGGACGTCGTCGTCACCGACGGCTTCACCGGCAACGTCGCCCTGAAGCTGATGGAGGGGACCGCCCGCACGGTGGCCGACGCGGTTGGGGACGCCGCCCGCGCCAACCCCGTTGCCGCGCTCGGCGGCTTGCTGCTGAAGCCGGCGCTCGGTGGGTTGCGGCGGGAGCTGCACCCGGACACCACCGGCGGCGCGATCCTGCTCGGGCTGCGCGGCATCGCCGTCGTCGGCCACGGCAGCTCCGGCGCCGAGGGGATCGCCAACGCGGTGCGGCTGGCGGCCCGCTGCGCCGACGTCGACGCCGTCGGGCGCACCGCGGCGCTGCTGCGCGAGGGCGGCGCCACCCGCGGGGCGCTCGCGGCGGATCAGGGCGCGTGATAGTAAGGGCGGGATGAAGCGCGACGAAGTCCTCACCCTCGTCCGCGAGCACCTCGCCGAGGAGCTCGAGGTCGACATCGACCGGATCTCCGAGCAGACCCGGTTCAAGGAGGACCTCGACGCCGACTCCCTCGACCTCTACGAGCTGGTGATGGAGCTGGAGGATCGCTACGGGGTCACCGTCTCCGAGGAGCAGGCGTCGCGGATCGAGACGGTCGGCGACGCGGTCGGCTTCGTGCTCGAGCACGCCCCGGCCTGAGCTGGTGGCGTCGCAGGCGGAGCCGGCCGCGGCCCTCTCGGCCCTGATCGCCGAACTGCCCGCCGAGCTGCGCGAGCAGGCCCTCACCCACTCCTCCTGGACCGAGCAGCGGGTCGACTCCTTCGAGCGCCTCGCCTTCCTCGGCGACAGCGTCCTCGGGCTCGCGGTCGCCACCGATCTCTCCGAGCGCTTTCCCGGCATCGCCGCCGGCGGCCTGACGAAGATCCACAACCAGGCGGTCAGCGGCGTCTCCTGCGCCGAGGTCGGCCGGCAGCTGGGGGTCCCTGAGATGCTGCGCGCGGCCGAGCCGGAGGACGTCACAGGGGCGATCCCGGCCGAGGTCTTGCTCGAAGGCGAGCGCCCTCTGCCGGAGGCCACCGAGGCGCTGATCGGCGCCTGCTACCTCGCCTTCGGCTTCGAGCGCACCGCGGCGGCGGTTGCGGCCGCCTTCGAGCCCAGGGTCGAGCACGCCGCCGAGACCAGGATCGACTTCAAGTCCGCCCTGCAGGAGCTCTTGGCCCGACGTGGTGCCCGCGTAAGCTACGAGGTGATCGAGGCCACCGGCCCACCGCATAGGCGCACTTTCGAGGTCGCGGCGATCGTCGATTCCGAGCGGGTCGGGGAGGGCACCGGCCGCAGTAAGAAGGCGGCCGAGCAGGTCGCGGCCGAGCAGGCGTTGAAGCGGCTCGGGGATTAGGGCGGTGGTCGGCGTCGCGTCCGATTCAACCGCGAGCCTAGGCGTCGCCGGGCCGAGGAGAACATGTATCTGAGATCGATCACGATGAAGGGGTTCAAGTCGTTCCCCGAGCGGGTGAGCCTCGAGTTCTCACCCGGCGTCAGCGTGATCGTCGGCCCCAACGGCTCCGGCAAGTCGAACATCACCGACGCGGTCCTCTGGGCGCTGGGCGAGCAGAGCCCCGGGGCGATCCGCGGCGCCTCGATGCAGGACGTGATCTCCGCCGGCGGCAAAGGGATCGGCCAGCGCCGCGCCGCCGAGGTCGAGGTCGTGATCGACAACTCCGACGGCCGCGCCGCGACCGAGTTCTCCGAGATCGCCGTGCAGCGCCGTCTCGACCGCTCCGGCGACGGCGTCTACCGCCTCAACGGCGCCCGCTGCCGCCTCGCCGACGTCACCGACGTCCTCTCCGACACCAACCTCGGCCGCGAGATGCACTCGGTGATCAGCCAGGGCCGGGTCGAGACCATCGTCCACTCCAAGCCGCGCGAACGCCGTCTCCTGGTCGAGGAGGCCGCCGGTCTCGGCAAGCACCGCAAGCGGCGCCGCCGGGCGGAGCTGAAGCTGCGTGCCGCCCGCGACAACCTCGACCGAGCGCTCGACGTCGAGCGCGAGGCGAGGGCGCGGCTGCGCCCGCTGAAGCGCCAGGCGCAGGCGGCCGAGCTGGGCGCCCGGATCGAGCGCGAGGAGCTGGGCCTGCGCCGCCAGATCGTCTCCGAGGAGCTTCGCTTCGGCGCCGACCGGGCGGCGGCGGCGGAGAAAGCGGCGGCGGCGGCACGGGCCAGCCGCGACAAGATCGAGCAGCGACTGGCTGCGGTCGGCAAGCGCCGCCGCGATGCCGAGGAGCGCTTCGCCAGCCGCGACCGCGAGCGCACTCAGGCCTGGGGCCTGTTGACGAAGCTGCGCGGCGAGCAGGAGCGGATTGCCGTCCGCGCGGTGGGTCTCAGCGCCCGCGAGACCGAGCTGGAGGCCAGGTTGGAGTCGCTGCGGGCCGAGCTCGGCCCGCTGACCCTGGACGTCGGCGCCGGCGGCGCCCCGGCCGAACGGGCCCGCAAGCTGGAGCAGGAGCTGGGTGAGATCGGCGCCGGCCTCGCCGGCGCCGCGGAGGGGCTCTCCGTAGCCCGCTCAGAGGATGCCGCGGAGTCCTCTCGGGAGGCGGCGCTGGGCGAAGTGCGCGTCGGCGCCGAGCGGGCCTCGCGCCACGCCCGCCGCGCCGAGGGGCTGCTGGGCGAGCGCCATCGCGAGGCGCTGCGCAAGCGCGTCGCCGAGGGCGAGGAGCTACTCGACGACGCTCGCGCCGCGCTGGCGGCGGTCGAGGGCGTCGGCGCTGCGATCCGCGCCCGGGTCGAGCGGACCGAGGGCAAGGTCGTCGGCGGCGAGGGCGACGGCGACGAGATCGCCGAGGAGCTGCGAGCCTGCTCGCAGCAGGAGTTCGAGCTGCAGGCGGAGATGAAGTCGGTCGCCGACGAGCTGACCCGGGCCGAGGTCGAGGCCGCCCACCTCGGCGACCGTCGCGCCGAGGCCGAGCGCGAGCTGGCCGGCATCGCCGAGCGCCTCGGCGAGGAGGCGCCTCCGGCAGAGCAGCCGCTGGGCGAGGAGGAGCGGGCCGAGATCGACCGCCGTCTCGAGCGCCTCGAACGCCGCCGCGCCCAGATCGGTCCGGTCAACCCGCTCGCCGAGCGCGAGTACGAGGAGGCACGCGAGCACGTCGAGAGCTTGCAGGCCCAGCGCGAGGACACCGAGCGGGCGATGCGGGAGCTGGAGACGCTGATCCGCGACATCGACGCCGAGATCGAGCGCGCCTTCGAGCAGACCTTCGACGCCACCGCCCGCAACTTCGAGGAGATGGTCGAGCATCTCTTCCCCGGCGGACGCGGCCGGCTGCGCCGGGTCAGCTTGCGTCCGGCGCGCGAGGCCGAGCCGGCGGAGGCCGAGGACGGAGCCGCGCTCGAGCCCGTCGGCGAGGATGAGGACGAGGAACGCGAGGAGTTGGGGGTCGAGATCGAGGTCACCCCCGCCGGCAAGTCGACCCGCAAGCTCTCCCTGCTCTCGGGGGGCGAGAAGTCGCTGGTGGCCCTGGCCTTCGTCTTCGCGGTCTTCCTCGCCCGCCCCTGTCCCTTCTACATCCTCGACGAGGTCGAGGCCGCGCTCGACGACGCCAATATCGACCGCTTCCTACAGCTAATCCGCCGCTTCTCCGACCGCGCCCAGTTCGTCATTGTCACCCACCAGAAACGGACGATGGACGCCGCCGACGTGCTCTACGGCGTCAGCATGGGCGGCGACGGCGTCACCAAGATCGTCTCTCGCCGCCTGCCCAGGGAGGCGGAGGAGGGTGGCGAGGAAGACGGCGGCGTCCTCTCCGCCGTCGCTTGAGGGCCTTAAGAGCCTGTTGAGACAGGCTCTGCGATTAGCGAACCGGCGTGTAGGCAGTACCCTGGCCCGTTAGAGGGAGGGAGCTATGACGCAACGCCACATGGACAGGTTGACGTCGTTCGACACGTCGTTCCTGGCGAACGAGAAAGACAACGGGCATATGGCGATCGGCGCTGTGCTGATGTGCGAGGGCAGCCCTCCGAGCGAGGACGACTTTCTCGCTCACATCCGCAGCCGGGTCCACTTGCTCCCGCGCCTGCGCCAGCGCCTGCTCTACCCGCCGCTGGGCCTGGGCACCCCTTTCTGGGTGGACCACCCGGACTTCGACATCCACCAGCACCTGCGCCGGGTTGCCCTGCCGGGGCCGGGCAGCGAGGCCCAGTTCCACGATCTGGTCGGGCAGTTGCTCGCCCCGCCGCTCGACCGCGCCAAGCCACTTTGGGAACTGATCTTGGTCGAGGGCTTTGAAGACGACCGTTTCGCGATCGTCTACAAGACCCACCACGCGATGGCCGACGGCATCTCCGCGGTCGACATCGGCATGCTCCTGTTCGACACCGAGCCGAACCGGGAGCCCGCCCGCGACGAGACGCCGTGGTCGCCGTCGCGGTCGCCGTCGAGAGCCGCCCTGGTGGCTCACGCGGGCTCCGGAATCGCGGCGACGCTGGCCCGGCTCGGTCGCTGGCTGCGGCGGGCGCTGCGCGAGCCGCGACGGGCGGGCAAGCGCGCCGCCGACGGCCTGATCGGGATTTGGGAGGTGAGCTGGAACCTGGTCCGGCGGGCGCCGCGGGTGCCGTTCAACACCGAGATCGGAACCCGCCGCAGCTTCTCTTGGGCCACCTTCGACCTGGCCGACTTCAAGCGCGTCAAGAACGCCCTCGGCGGCACCGTCAACGACGTCTCGCTGACGGTCACGGCGGGCGCCCTGCGCCGCTGGCTGCTCGAACGCAACGTCCCGCTTGACGGGCTCGAGCTGAAGGCCCTCGTGCCGGTCTCGATCCGGACCGAAAACGAGCACGGCGAGCTGGGCAACAAACTGACGGCGATGCGGGGGCCGCTGCCGGTCGGGGTGGTCGAGCCGGTCGAGCGCCTGCGCACCGTCTCGGTCGCGATGGACGCGCTCAAGGCCTCCAAGCAGCCGCTCGGCGCTGAAGCAATCTGGGGCTTCAACGACTGGTTTCGCGACTTCGCGCCGCCGATCTTGCTCGGCCCCACGGCGGCGATCAACTTCTCCACCCGGCTCTTCAACCTCCTGGTCACGAACTTCCCGGGCCCCCAGATCCCCTTCTACCTCCTCGGCCGCGAGGTGACCGCGGTCTACCCGGTCGGCTTCCTCGCCAAGAATCACGCCCTGGCGATCGCCATCCTCAGTTACAACGGCAAGGTCGGCTTCGGCCTGCTCGCCGACCCCGACTCGGTGCCCGACGCCGAACGGATCGCCGGCCATCTCGAGGCCTCCGTCGAGGAGCTTCGGGCCGCCGCGCAGATAGCCTCCCCGGCCGATGGCGACGAGCTGGCAGGAGATGATCGACCTCGGTTCGCGCGCGAGCGCGAACGCCTCGGCCGCGGCTGAGCCCGAGCCCGAGCGCCACGGCGTCTTCCGCCGCCTCAGCGAGAGCCTCTCCAAGAGCCGCCAGGCGCTGACCGAGGAGATCACGGCCAGCCTCTTTGACCGCATCGACGAGGAGACCTGGGAGCGGCTGGAGGAGGCGCTGATCCTGGCCGATGCCGGCGCTCCGACCACCGCCACCGTGGTCGAGCGGCTCGAGCACGAGGTCGAGGCCGGCACCGTCCCCGCTGACGGCACCGCCGTCCGCGACCGCCTGATCGAGATCCTGGCCGAGGTCGCCGCCAGCGGGCGGGGGCCGATCGACCTCAGCGGCGAGCCGGCGGTGCTGCTGATGGTCGGCGTCAACGGCACCGGCAAGACGACGACGATCGGCAAGGTCGCCTGGCACCTGAGCAAGGAGATGGGCCTCGACGTCCTGCTTGCCGCCGGCGACACCTACCGTGCCGCCGCCGCCGAGCAACTGGCCGAGTGGGCGCAGCGGGCGGGCGCCGAGCTGGTCCGGGGAGAGCCCGGCGCCGACCCGGGGTCGGTCGCCTTCGACGCGATCTCCGCCGCCCGCGCCCGCGGCGCCGACGTTGTCATCGTCGACACCGCCGGACGCCTCCACACCCAGGACAACCTGATGGACGAGCTGGCCAAGGTGCGGCGGGTGATCGCCAAGCAGATCCCCGAGGCCCCGCACGAGACGCTGATCTCGATCGACGCCACCACCGGCCAGAACGGGCTGCGCCAAGCGAAGGTCTTCTCCGAAGCCGTCGACGTCGACGGAGTCGTCCTGACCAAGCTCGACGGCACCGCCAAGGGCGGGATCGCGCTGGCGATCGCCGCCGACCTGGGAATCCCGGTAAAGCTGATCGGCGTCGGCGAGCAGCTCGAGGACCTCCGCCCCTTCGACCCCACCGAGTACGCCGAGGCGCTGCTGGCCGAGTAGGCCGCGGCGCGCCCTCTAAGCTGGGTCGCCTTGTTCGATCAGCTCTCAGACCGGCTGCAGTCGACGCTCTCGGAGGTTCGCTCGCGCGGCAAGCTGAGCGAATCCGACGTCGACGCGGCGATGCGCGAGATCCGGCTTGCCCTGCTCGAGGCCGACGTCAACTTCAAGGTCGTCAAAGCGTTCACGAAGACGCTGAAGGAGCGCTGCCTCGGCTCCGAGGTGCTGGAGAGCCTCGACCCGGGCCAGCATGTGGTGAAGATCGTCAACGAGGAGCTGGCGGCGCTGATGGGGGGGACGGGTCGCGAGCTGGCGATGGCCAGCAGCGGCCCGACGGTGATCCTGATGGCCGGCCTGCAGGGCTCGGGCAAGACCACCGCCTGCGCCAAGCTCGCCCTCCACTTCGGGAAAGCGGGGAAGGACGTCGCCCTCGCCGCCTGCGACGTCTACCGTCCCGCCGCCGTCGACCAGCTCGTCACCGTCGGCGAGCGCGCCGGCGCCCACGTCTACCAGCAGGGGACCGATGCCGATCCGGTCGAGATCGCCGAGTGGGCGCTGCAGCGGGCGCGCGAGGAGCGCCGCGACGTACTGATCGTCGACACCGCTGGTCGTCTCCACATCGACCAGGACCTGATGGCGGAGCTGTCGCGAATCCGCAAGAAGACGAAGCCGCACGACGTCCTCCTCGTCGTCGACGCGATGACCGGCCAGGACGCCGTCGGGGTCGCCGAGTCCTTCGCCGAGGCGGCCGAGTTCGACGGCGTGGTGATGACCAAGCTCGACGGCGACGCCCGCGGCGGCGCCGCGCTCTCGGTCAAAGCCGTCACCGGCAAGCCGATCCTCTTCGCCTCGACCGGCGAGAAGCTGGAGGACTTCGACAAGT
This sequence comes from uncultured Actinomycetes bacterium, assembly GCA_963699125.1. Classification (GTDB taxonomy): domain Bacteria; phylum Actinomycetota; class Thermoleophilia; order Solirubrobacterales; family 70-9; genus VAYN01. The sequence goes on along the minus strand of OY969417.1, from coordinate 807,406 downwards.
TCCACCCCGACCGGATGGCTCAGCGCATCCTCGGCATGGGCGACGTCCTCAGCCTGATCGAGAAAGCCGAGCAGCAGGTCGACGAGAAGCAGGCGCTCGACCTACAAGAGAAACTGAAGAAGGACCAGTTCACGCTCGAGGATTTCTTGCAGCAGATGCGCCAGGTCCGCAAGATGGGTCCGCTCAGCGGCCTGGTCGGGATGCTGCCCGGAATGGGGGCGCTGAAGGAGCTGAAGAACGCCGACCTCGACGAGGGGGAGCTGGACCGGGTCGAGGCGATCATCCTCTCGATGACCCCGGCCGAGCGGGCCAACCCGGGCATGATCAACGGCTCGCGCCGCAAACGCATCGCCAACGGCTCCGGGACGCGGGTCCAGCACGTCAATCAGCTGGTCAAGCAGTTCGACCAGATGCGCAAGATGATGCGCACGATGGCCTCCGGCAAGATGCCCGACGCGCAGCAGTTGACCCAGATGTCCGCCGGCGCCCCGCGCCCGAAGGTCCGCAGGCGCTAATCTGCCCGGTCCGAATGGCTGTACGGATAAGACTCAGACGAGTGGGTTCGAAGAAGAACCCGATCTGGCGGATCGTGGTCGCCGACAAGCGCTCGCCGCGCGACGGTCGCACGATCGAGACGATCGGCCAGTACAACCCGCAGACCGAGCCCTCGCTGATCGAGTTCGACGAGGAGCGCGCGCGCCACTGGCTCGAGCACGGCGCCCAGCCCTCAGAGACGGTTGCGGGCCTGCTGCGCACCAAGGGCATCGCCGCCTCCGGCAGCTAGGCGGGCGGCGCCGCGATGACCGAGCTGATCGAGTTCCTCGTCAAGGCGTTGGTCGAGGAGCCCGAGGCGGTCGTCGTCGAGGAGCTGGAAGAGGACGGCGACCTGATCTACGAGGTGACGGTGGCCGATGGTGATCTGGGGCGGGTTATTGGCAAAGGGGGGCGGGTCGCGAACGCGATCCGGACTATTGCCAAGGCGGCCGCCGTCAGGATTGATCGACGGGTGATCGTCGACATTCTCGACTGACGCGCGTCGGAGCGGGGTCCGAGGTGCGGGTTCCGCTTAACTTTTTCGAGGAAGCTTGTGGCCGTCCGAGAGCCGCGGCGCCGAAAAAGTACAAGACGCTCCACCCGCACCTCGGACCCCGCTCTAAGCTCGCTCAGGCTCATGAAGCTCGACATTTTCACGTTGTTCCCCGAGGCGTTCGACTGGTTTCAGTCGCAACGGTCGGTTCAGAACGCGCTCAAAGAGGGGAATGAGCTGAGGCTCTTCAACTATCGCGATACGACGCCGCTCACCGCTGGGCAGGTTGACGATGCGCCCTACGGGGGTGGCGCAGGGATGGTCCTTCGGGTGGATGTCGTCGATGCCGCGTTGCAGGCGGCTTATCCGAGTGGGGAGAAGCCGCGGGTTGTTCTGCTCTCGCCGACCGGGCCGCTGTTGAACGACGTGATTGCCGATGAGCTGACCGCCGAGTCGCATGTGGCGTTGCTTTGTGGGCGGTATGAGGGGTTTGACGAGCGGGTGCATGAGCATTTGGCGGATGACGAGGTTTCGATCGGGCGTTATGTGTTGGCCGGGGGGGAGTTGCCGGCGATGGTCGTCGCGGACGTGTTGATGCGGAAGCTGCCGGGGGCGCTCGGGCACGAGGACAGCGCGGTCGAGGAGTCGTTCAGCCAGGTGCTGGAGGGGATGCCGGAGTACCCCCACTACACGCGGCCGCCGCTCCATCGGGGCTGGGGAGTGCCGGAGATCCTGCTCTCCGGAGATCACGAGAAGGTCCGCCGCTGGCGGCTCGAGCAGAGCCGCGCCCGGGCCGAGCAGTTCGAGTCCGGCGCCGAGTAGCTACCATTCCGCCACCGCGCGGTTCCCGCACCCGGGGCCGGCGGTTTTTTCTCGTCAGATGAGCTCCGTAATCGACAGCATCGAGCGCGACCAGCTGAGGAAGGGCCTTCCCTCCTTCAGTCCCGGCGACCGCGTGCGCGTTCACTTCCAGGTGATCGAGGGCAATCGCAAACGCACCCAGGTCTTCGAGGGCGTGGTGCTGCGGCGCCAGGGATCGGGCGCGCGCGAGACCTTCACGGTGCGCAAGCAGTCGTTCGGCGTCGGCGTCGAGCGCACGTTCCCGCTGCACTCGCCGAAGATCGAGAAGCTCGAGGTGGCTGCGCGCGGAGCCGTGCGACGGGCCAAGCTCTACTACCTGCGGGGCCGGGTCGGCAAGGCCGCCCGCGTCGCCGAGCGGCGTTGGGGGATCGACGACGACATCGTCGCCGCCTCGTCCGCGGCGGAGCCGGCGGCGGTCGACGCCGAGGGCGTGACGCAGGAGGAGGCTGAGGTAGTGGAGGCGCCGCCGGAGGAGGCGGAGTCGACCGAGACGGAGACAGCCGAGACGGAGGCGGAGACTGAGGCAGCGGCGGACACGGACGCAGAGGCGCCCGCGGCCGGAGAGACCGAGGACAGCCCAGCGTCGGAGGATGCCGAGGACGAGGAGCCGGCCGACGGCAGCGACTCCGACGAGGATCCAGCCTGAAACTAATCCCGAAACCGCAGAGCAGGGGCGGCGGGCTTCTCGAGCTGGCTGTCATCGTCGCGCTGGCCCTGGGGCTGGCGCTGGCGATACAGGCTTGGCTGATCAAGCCCTACCAGATCCCGTCCGGGTCGATGGAGCCGACGCTCGATATCGGCCAACGGGTCCTGGTCAATCGCTTCATCTACCACCTCAACGATCCGGCGATCGGCGACATCGTCGTCTTCCACCCGCCTGTCGGAGCCGACAACGGCACCGAATGCGGCGTCCCCCCGCGCACCGGGGAACCGTGCCCGAAGCCGACCCGCGGCGAGTCGAGCCAGAACTTCATCAAGCGGATCGTCGCCGGGCCGGGGGACACGCTCTCGATCAAGGACGGCCACCCGGTGGTCAACGGGGTGGAGAAGTCCGACGAGCCCTACACGGCCCCCTGCGGCTCGGCGTCGCCCTGCAACATGCCGCGGACGATCACGATTCCACCCGATCACTACTTCATGATGGGCGACAACCGTGGCGCCAGCGACGACAGCCGCTTCTGGGGACCAGTCCCACGAAGCTGGATCATCGGTGAGGCCTTTGCCACCTACTGGCCACCCGACCGCATCGGCATCCTCTAGGCCCGCCACCCACCGCCGGCGGCTGGCGCGCAGTCGCCGCCTGTTTGCCTTCGACCGCGGCCTGCAGAACCGCTTCGTCGCCGGCGCCGACGAGGCTGGGCGCGGCTGTCTCGCCGGCCCGCTGGTTGCCGCCGCGGTGCTGATCGACTACGAGTCCCTGTCGCACGCCGACCGGCGGGCGCTAAGTGGGCTGCACGACTCCAAGCAGATGGCTGTGGAGCGTCGCCTGGAGATGTTCCCGAGCGTGCTGAAGGCGGCGACGCGAGTCAGCGTCGTCGTGCGCTCCGCTGCTGGAATCGACCGCCGCGGCCTCCACGTGACCAACATCGAAGCGCTCTCGGTGGCGCTGGAACGGCTGCGGCCGGCCGAGGCCACCTGCCTGGTCGACGGCTTCAGCCTGCCGCGCTGCGCGGTCCCGCACCGGGCCGTCGTCGAAGGCGACGGGACCAGCGCCGCGATCGCCGCCGCTTCGGTCGTCGCCAAGGTCACCCGTGACCGCTACATGCATCGGGCGGCCGACCAGCACCCCGGCTGGGGCTTCGACGAGCACGTCGGCTACTCGACCCCGGAGCACCGCGAAGCGATCGAGCGGATCGGGATCTCGCCACTTCATCGTCGGTCCTTTCAGTCGGTTGCCTACACCCAGCTCGGCCTCGCCAACTAGAAAGCGCCGCGGATGTGCTCGATGTCGATGGCGCGTCCATCGCGATCGAAGGTGACGCCGACGGCGTCGAAGCGGATCTCGGCGTAGGGCGGGACGTCGCGACGCTCGGCCATCCAGGCGGTCGCGAGCCTGCGGATGCGGCGCTGCTTGCGGGCGTCGACGGCCAGGACCGGGCGCTCGGGGCCGAAATTCGCACCCTCGCGGCCGGCCTTGACCTCGACGAAGACCAGCGCGCGGCCGTCGCGGGCGACGATGTCGAGCTCGCCGTAGCGGCTGCGGGCGTTGCGCTCGACGATCTCCCAGCCGGCCTCGGCGAGGCGGCGGGCGACGAGCTCCTCGGCCCTGCTGCCGGTCCTCTGGCGGGCGATCGTCATGGCTTGGGGTGTAAGCCGCCGGGCGCGAGGGAGTCTCCCCACCTCCGGCACGAAGATTTTTCGCGCTGCGCGTAACGCGTCGGGCCTCTCTCCCTAGCGTTGTTGCCGTGCTCGCCACGGCGCGAACATTCACCCTCGACGGCATCGCCGCCCGCCCGGTGCGGGTCGAGGTCGACGTCCATCGCGGCCTCCCCGGCTTCGCGATCGTCGGCCTCCCCGACACCGCGGTTAGAGAGGCCCGCGAGCGGGTGCGGGCGGCGCTGACCAACTGCGGCTTCGAGTTCCCGCTGCGGCGGATCGTCGTCAACCTCGCCCCCGCCAGCCTCCGCAAGGCGGGGCCGGGGATGGACCTGGCGATCGCGGCGGCGCTGTTGAGCGCCTCCGGCCAGCTCGAGTGGGAAGCGCTGTCGCGGGTGGCGCTGGCGGGCGAGCTGGCGCTCGACGGCTCTACCCAGCCGGTGAACGGGGCGCTGGCGATCGCCGAGGCGGCGCGGGAGGGGGGCGCGGAGGCGGTCGTGGTGCCGGCCGAGAACGGGCCCGAGGCGGCGCTCGCGGAGGGGATCGACGTGATCCCGCTCGACGGGCTGGCTCAGCTGCCGGCGCTGGTCGCCGGAGCGTGGGAGCCGCCCAGGCCGCGGGCGCTGCAGCCCGTCGCCCCGGCCGGCGGGCCCGACCTCGCCGACCTGCGCGGCCAGCCGCACCTGCGACACGCTCTCGAGGTGGCCGCGGCAGGTGGCCACAGCCTGTTGATGATCGGCCCTCCCGGCGCCGGCAAGTCGCTCGCCGCCAGCCGCCTTCCCTCGATCCTGCCGCCGCTGGCGCTGGCTGAGGCGCTGGAGGTGGCTCGCATCGCCAGCGCCTGCGGGCGGCTTGGGGGAGCGTTGCCGGGAGGGCGGCCCTTCCGCGCGCCGCACCACACGATCAGCCCCGCCGGGCTGGTCGGCGGCGGCACTCCGCCGCGGCCCGGGGAGGCGACGCTGGCGCATCGCGGGGTCCTCTTCCTCGACGAGCTCTGCGAGTTCCGCCGTGACGCGCTGGAGGCGCTGCGGGCGCCGCTGGAGACCGGCGAGGTGTCGATCGTCCGCGCCGCCGGCCGCCGCAGCCTGCCCTGTCGCTTCATGCTGGTCGCCGCCGCCAACCCCTGTCCCTGTGGCCGCGGCGAGGCAGACCCCGACTGCAGCTGCGCTCCGATCGCGGTGCAGCGCTACCAGGGCCGTCTCAGCGGCGCCCTCGCCGACCGCATCGACATCCTCGCCGCCGTCCGCCAGCCGAGCGCGGCCGAGATCGGCGGCGGGCCAGGGGAGGCCTCGGCCGACGTGAGGGAGCGTGTGGCCAGCGCTCGGGAGCGGCAGGAGCGCCGGCTCGGCCCCGGCCGCTGTAACGCCGAGATGAGTCCGGCGGAGGTGCGGGAGTGTGCGCTCAGCCCCGAGGCGGGGGCGCTGTTGGCGGAGCTCTACGCACGCCAGCGGCTGAGCGGGCGGGCGCACGATCGGGCGCTGCGACTGGCGCAGACGATCGCCGACCTGGCCGGCGCCGAGACGATCGGCCAGGAGGAGATGGCGCAGGCGCTGCAGCTGCGGAGGCGGGACCGTGGCTAGGAAGCCGCGCGCCTGCCCCGACTGCCTGCGCCGCTCCTGGCTGTTGGCGCTGCTTGGTCCGTACATCGAGCGGATCGCTACCGGCGCGCCGGGCTCGCGCTCGCCGGAGCTGCTGCGGCTCTCGAACGAGGACCTGGTCGCGGCGGCAGCGCCGAAGGTCGCGGCCCAGCTTCTGGGTCGGATCGCGGCGATCCCCGAGCCTCGCTTCCGGGAGGAGCTGCTGGCGGCGGGGTGCTGGGCTTGCTGTCGGCACGGAGACCTCTATCCGCAAGGTTTGCATGACGCCGCCGACGCCCCCTGGGCGTTGGTCGGGCGCGGCGACCCGGCTCTGATCGATCGCCTCGAGCCGCTCGGGGCGGTGACGATTGTCGGCGCCCGCCGCGCCACCTCCTATGGACGCGAGGTGGCCCGCGAGCTGGGGCGAGAGTTGGCGGCGGCGGGGATGGTCGTCGTCAGCGGCCTCGCCTTCGGGATCGACGCCTGCGCCCACCGCGGCGCTATCGACGCCGGCCGCACCATCGCCGTCCTCGGCTGTGGCCCGGACATCTCCTATCCCGCCGGCCACCGCTCGCTGTGGCGACGCATCTGCGAGGAGGGCCTCGTCCTCTCCGAGCTCCCCCCGGGCGCCACGCCATGGCGCTGGACCTTCCCGGCCCGCAACCGGATCATGGCGGCGCTGGCGGGGATGACGGTCGTCGTCGAGGCGGCGGCCCGCTCGGGCTCGCTGATCACCGCCGACCTCGCCGCCGATCTCGGCCGCGACCTCGGTGCCGTCCCCGGACCGGTCACCTCACGCGCCTCGGCGGGTCCCAACAACCTCCTCGCCGGCGGCGCCTGCCTCGTCCGCGACGCCCAGGACGTACTCGACGCGATGCTCGGGGCGGGGGTGAGGCAAGTCGAGCGCACCGGCCCGGCCATCGAGTCGGACCTCGCCCAGGTCCTGGTTGCGGTTGAGGCAGGGGAGGACAACTGCGATGCCGTCGCCACCGCCCTCGGCCTCTCCGGCTCCGATGCCGCCTCGGCCCTGGCCCGTCTCGAGCTGCTCGGCTACGTCACCTGCTCGGCGGTCGGCTCCTACTCCCGTACCCTGTTGCCGGCCGAGGGCGCCTGAGCGCGGATCGCACGTGTCTGCTTTTACCCCTCCTATGCGGGGGTAAGCGCAGACGCGTTCCATCTAGGCTGGCGGAATGGGAAACCAACGCATTCCGGCGGTGCTCTCGATCGCCGGCTCCGACTCCGGCGGTGGCGCCGGGATCCAGGCCGATCTGAAGGCTTTCGCGCGCTGCGGGGTCCACGGGATGACCGCGATCACGGCGATCACGGCGCAGAACACGGTCGGCGTGCAGGCGGTCGAGGCGGTGGCCCCGGAGACGATCGTCGCCCAGGTGCGCGCCGTGGCCGAGGACATCGGGGTCGACGCGGTGAAGATCGGGATGCTGGGTACGGCGGCAACGGTCGACGCGGTGGTCGAGGCGCTCGGCCACGTCGGCGCGGCGCCGGTCGTGATCGACCCGGTGATGGTCGCCGAGAGCGGCGCCGTCCTGCTCGACGCGGAGGCGCGGGGGGCGCTGGTCGAGCGGCTGCTGCCCCTGTGCGCGGTTGCGACGCCCAACGTCCCCGAGGCGCGCGAGCTGACGGGGATGGCGGACGGGGCTTCACAGGGGGATTTAGCGCGTGGAGTGCTGGCTCTGGGTCCGCGGGGGGTGGTTGTCACTGGCGGCCACGGCAAGGACATGGTCGACCTCTTCTGCGACGGCGAGCGGATGGTCGAGATCACCGGCGAGCGCCATCCCGACGGCGCCGCCCACGGCTCCGGTTGCACCCATTCCTCGGCCCTGGCCGCGTTTCTAGCCCGCGGCGAGGAACCCCTGGAGGCTTCGCGTAAGGCGCGGGCAATCGCTTCCGCGGCGGTTGGCGCAGGCCTGCGCGATATCGGCGCTGGCCCCGGTCCCGTCGACGCTCTTGGAATTCGTTGAAGGATCTTGGGGGTCATAGCCCCACAAAACCTTCGAGCTCGCCGCGAACCGACCACCAGTAGATTTCCCGCATGAGCTCGAACGGCGCCAAGACCGCCCTCCCGCGTCCCCGCTCCGCCACCGTCTTCGACGGCCCCGACCGCGCCCACTCGCGCGCCTACATGAAGGGGATCGGGTTCGACGACGAGGCGCTCAGCCGGCCGACGATCGGAATCGCCAACACCTGGACCGAGGCGATGCCCTGCAACTTCCACCTGCGCGGGCTGGCCGAGCACGTCAAAGAGGGGGTGCGCGCGGCCGGCGGCACGCCGATGGAGTTCAACACCGTCGCCGTCTCCGACGGGGTGACGATGGGTACCCAAGGGATGAAGGCCTCGCTGATCAGCCGCGAGGTGATCGCCGACTCGATCGAGCTGATGGCGCGCGGCTACCAGTTCGACGCGATCGTCGCCCTCTGCGCCTGCGACAAGACGATCCCCGGCTGCGCGATGGCGCTGACGCGCCTCGACATCCCTTCGGTGCTGCTCTACGGCGGCTCGATCGCGCCCGGTCACTGGCACGGCCGAGACGTCACCATCCTCGACATCTTCGAGGCGATCGGCGCCCACAACGCCGGCGACATCAGCGATGAGGAACTGAACGAGCTGGAGGGCGTCGCCAGCCCCGGCGCCGGTGCCTGCGGTGGCCAGTTCACCGCCAACACGATGGCCTGCGCCTTCGAGGCGCTGGGGATCAGCGCCGGCGGCTCGGCGATGGTCCCCGCCGAAGACGACGAGAAGGGAACCGTCGCCGAGAGGATCGGCGAGCTGGTGATCAAGGTGCTGGTCGACGACATCAGACCGAGCCGGATCATCACCCGCGACTCGCTGGAGAACGCGATCGCCTGCGTCTGCGCCTCCGGCGGCTCGACCAACGGCGTCCTGCACCTGATCGCGCTCGCGCACGAGCTCGGCATCGAGCTGACGATGGACGACTTCGAGCGGATCTCCCGCGCGACGCCGCTCTTCGCCGACCTCAAGCCCGGCGGACGCTTCGTCGCCACCGACCTCTACGCCGCCGGCGGTGTGCCGGTGATCCTCAAGCGCTTGGCGGATGCAGGTGTCCTGCACGGGGACGCGATCACCGTCACCGGGAAGACGATCGGTGAGGTCGCCGCGGACGCGACCGAGGCGCCGGGCCAGGAAGTGGTGCGGCCACTCGACGATCCGCTCAAGCCCGAAGGGGGGCTGGCGATCCTGCGCGGCAACCTTGCCCCGGAAGGCGCCGTGGTCAAGGTCGCCGGCACCGAGCGCAAGCAGCAGACCGGCCCCGCCCGCGTCTTCGAATCCGAGGAGGAATGCTTTCGGGCCGTCAAGGATCAACAGATCAACGCCGGCGACATCGTCGTGATCCGCAACGAGGGGCCCGCGGGCGGTCCAGGCATGCGCGAGATGCTGCAGGTGACCGCGGCGATCGTCGGCGAGGGCTTGGGCGAGAGCGTCGCGATGGTCACCGACGGGCGCTTCTCCGGCGCCACCCGCGGGCTGATGATCGGACACGTCGCCCCCGAGGCGGCCAAGGGCGGGCCGATCGCGGCGATCCGCGAGGGCGATGAGATCACCGTCGACATCGACGCTCGCCGCCTCGACATCGCTCTCTCCGACGAGGAGATCGCCAAGCGCGTGGCCGAATACGAGTCGCCGGAGCCTCTCTACGAGCGCGGAGTCATGGCCAAGTACGCCGCGACGGTTTCATCTGCCTCCCACGGGGCGGTCACCGGCTAGCGAGTCGGGGCAGGGGTTTCGCTTAACGGCGGGAGTCGGGTGGGGATTTCGCTTAACTTTTTCGAGAGCGTCTGAGGCCGTCCGAGGACCGCCGCCGCGAAAAAGTACAAGACGCTTCATCCCCACCCGACTCCCGCTAGCCCACGAATTCCTCCAGTAGCCGGTTGAAGCGAGCCGGCCGCTCGAGCTGGGGGACGTGGCCGGTGCGTTCGAAGATCTCGAGTTGGGAGTGGGGGATGCGGCGGTGGTAGCTGAGGGCGGCTTGGACCGGGATCACGCGGTCGTCGAAGCCCCAGACGATCAGGGTTGGGATGGTGATGCTCGGTAGGCGCTCGCGGATGTCGTGGCGGATCGCCGCGTGGAGGGCGTCGCCGAAGCCTGGGCAGTTGCTGAGGCCGCTCTCGATCTGCTCCCAGAGCAGCTCCGCCCCGAGCCGGTTCGGGTAGCGGACGAAGGGGCCGAAGACGATTCGGCGCAGGCCTGGCCGGCTGACGATCTCGCGGCCGCCCGAGGCGAAGTAGGGGCTGAAAGTCTTCCAGATGAAGGCGGTGGCGACGGCACGCTCTTCCGGGCTCCAGGTGTTGATGATCCCGGCGGCGGAGACGAGGGCCAGGCGCTGGAACCGTCCCGGCGCCGCGGTCACCGCCTCGGCCGCGACGAAGCCCCCGAGCGAGTTGCCGACGATCGTGCCGCCCTCGACGCCGAGCTTCTCGCAGAAGTCGTGGATCAGACGACCGTAGGCGGGGACATCGATCCCCCAGGATGGCATCGGGCTTGCCCCGAACCCGGGCAAGTCGAGCGCGATCGCCCGCTGGGCGCGGCCGAAGTGGGGGAGGTTTTCCAGCCAGTTCTGCCAGGAGCCGGAGATGCCGTGGACGAAGAGGATCGGCTCGCCCTCGCCGATCTCGACGTAGTTGACGTCGGCGCCCGGCAGCTCGACCCGGCGCAGGTGCAGCCGCCAATCGATCCCCAGCCACTCCGGATCGGGATTGCCGTAGTCCGACATGGCGGAAGTCGAACGCTCGGCGACCATCGCCTCAGGCATATCCCATGCGTTCCAGCACCGGGATCTCGCGGATCTGGGGCGGCTGCAGGTGGTCCCAGAGGATTCCGCGCGGACGCTCGTACTGGCGCTCGACTTCGATCACCGCCCGCGGCGTGGCGATCAGGTCGACGGGCAGGTCATGGGTGGTCACCATCAAGTGCTGGCGCAGGATCTGGATCGGGTGCACGGTGGTGGCGACCGTGGTGTGGTCGTCGATCTTGCCGGCGTCGGCAAGGATCCCGTACTCGAGGTCGTGGTAGCCGCCGCCTTTGCCGACCCGCGCTCCGCTCAGGTTCACCGCCACCGAGCCGCAGAGGACGAAGTCGATCTCCGGCAGGTCGTCGAGGGCGACGACGCGGCCGTGCCTCAACGCCCCCTTGATCGTCGCTGCCTCCTTCACCGTCTGCTTGGAGAGCTTCTTAGGGTCGAGGACCCGAAAGGGGTGGGGGTCGCGCAGGCGCGGCACCGCCATGATTACCGTCTTGCCGTCTTCGAGGGCGATCCGCCGTGCGTGCGTCTGCGGTGAGTCCGGGTTCGCCTTGATCACCCGCGCCCGCTTCCAGAGCCGGTGGCCGGCGAGCTTCTCCGCCGCCAGCTTGGCCCCCGCGAAGTTCGGGATCCGCCCCTCGGCGCCCGGGAAGCGGGACACGCCTTCGCGCTCCATCGCCTTCCAGACCTCCTTGCGGACCGCGTCCTTCGTGCGCACCTGGCGAAAGATATCCCGCCCGTCCGCCGATAAGACCGACGCAGATGCAAGATTGCAGGGAAGGCGGCCACTTTGGCCGAATGATCCGAATGCATAGACTTTTCGCAACCGAACGTAGTGGAAGCCGAGGGTAGGTCGAGGGATCATTTGGGACGCAAGACTCAGATAGCAGCGATCGTCACCGTGGTGGTGGCTGTACTCGGCGCCGGCGCTGCCTACGCTTACGACAGCTCCCAGAAGGAGAAGATCGCCGATGGCGTGCGCATCGCCGGCGTCGACGTCGGCGGCCTCGACGAAGACGAAGCCGCCGCCCTCGTCCGGCGGCGCCTGCTCGGCCCGCTGCGTCACTCGCTCCGGGTCAGCTTCGACGGCGACAGCTGGAAGCTGCCGGGGGCGAAGCTGAAGGTGCAGGCCAACGTCGACGGCGCGGTCGAAGAGGCGCTTGCCGACAGCCAGGACGGCGGCTTGCCGGCCCGCCTCGTCCGCTACGTAACCGGCGAGGAGGTGTCGGAGAGCATCGAGCCGCAGGTCAATTACTCACAACGCGCCGTCAATCGGTTCGTCCGCCGGGTCGCCGAGGAGATCAACCGCGAACCGCAGAACGCCGACGTCGAACCGAGTGCCGACTCGCTCGAAGTCGTCGCCGGCGAGAACGGGCGCAAGCTGCGCGACAACCTGCTGATGAAGGACCTCAATGCGGCGGTCCTCAACGCCAACGCGCCGCACACCATCGTCGCCCGCGTCCACTCGATCAAACCGGAGGTAACGAGAGGCGAGGTCGCAGCCGAGTATCCGTCGTATCTCACCCTCGACCGGGGGAGCTACACGCTGCGCCTCTGGGAAAACCTGAAGTTGGCCAAGACCTACACGGTCGCGGTCGGCCAGGAAGGGCTCGAAACCCCGGAAGGACTCTACGAGATCCAGGAAAAGGAAGAAAACCCGACCTGGCACGTGCCGGAATCGTCCTGGGCGGGAAGCCTCGCCGGCCAGGACATCCCGCCCGGACCCTCGAACCCAATCAAGGCCCGCTGGATGGGCATCTTCGAAGGGGCGGGAATCCACGGCACCGAAGAAACCGGATCGCTGGGCACCGCCGCCTCGCACGGCTGCGTGCGAATGGCGATTTCCGACGTCGAAGAGCTATACGACCGCGTCGAAGTAGGAACTCCGATTTACATCGGATAGCGGACGCTGCAAACCGGCGCATCTCGGGGTCTTCAGTCGGCTGGATCGGGTCACGCACAAAAAGTGCGCTCCCCTCACCAGCCTCCCTGCATCCCCCGACCTGCTTGGTTTTCGCGCCCGTGCGCAGGACGAATTGGGAATAGGACGAATCCCAATTCTGTGAATTGGAAAGCGGCGCTGACCGACTACGACCGTGACCTGCGGGCGCGGAGCGCGGCGGAGCGGACGCGGCGGGCCTACGGGGTCGATCTAGCCGGCTTCGTCGAGTGGGTGGAGGCTCAGGGGTTGAGTCCGGACGACGTTCGCCACCGCGACGTGCGCCGCTATGGGGCGGGCTTGTCGTCGGCCGGCGCGGCGCCGGCCACGGTCGCCCGCAAGCTTGCCTCGATCCGCGGCCTCTACGGCTTCCTCGTCCGCACCGAGCGGGCCGGCCAGAACCCAGCCGAGCTGGTCTCCAGCCCGAAGCGCTCCGAATCGCTGCCGAAGGTCCTCACGGTCGAGCAGATGCGCTCGCTGCTGGAGCGGATCCCGGCCCGCACGCCGCTGGAGCTGCGCGACCGAGGGATGCTCGAGCTCGCCTACTCCTGCGGCCTGCGCTGCGAGGAGATCGTCAACCTCGACGAGGGGGCGCTGGACTTCGAAACCGAACAGCTGCGGGTGATCGGCAAGGGCTCCAAGGAGCGGCTGCTGCCGGTCGGCGAACCGGCGAGGCTGGCGCTGGAACGCTATCTAGAACGAGGGAGACGGGCGCTTGCGGCCGATCCCCGCGAGCGGGCGCTGTTCCTCTCCAAGAGCGGCCGCCGCCTCTCCAACTCCGACGTGACGCGGCGGCTGGGGCTGTGGACGCGGGAGGCGGCGATCGCGGCCGGGGTCTCGCCGCATTCACTTCGTCATTCATTCGCGACGCATTTGCTCGAAGGTGGCGCCGATCTGCGTACCATCCAGGAGTTGCTAGGCCACGCGTCGATCTCGACCACCCAGGTCTACACCCGAGTCGACGTCGCCCGCCTGCGTGATACCTACGCCGCCAGTCACCCCCGCGCATGAGCCCGAACCGCCCTCACGAACATAGAATCGGATGACGGCATGGAAACCGGCGTAAAAGAGGTCGAGCTCCGCGATCTGTGGCGCCGCTATAAAGACGATGGCGACCGCACCGCGCGGGAGCGCCTCGTGGTCGCCTACTCGCCGATGGTCAAGTTCGTCGCCGGCCGGCTCGGCGCCGGGCTCCCCTCGCACGTCGAGGACGCCGACCTGATCTCCTACGGCCTGGTCGGCCTGATCGGGGCGATTGAGCGCTTCGAGCCCGAGCGCGGGATCAAGTTCGAGACCTTCGCGATGACCCGGATCCGCGGCGCGATCATCGACGAACTGCGCTCGCTCGACTGGGTGCCGCGATCGGTGCGCTCGCGGGCGCGGGAGATCGAAGCGACCCAGGCCAAGCTCGAGCACGAGCTGCAGCGGGCGCCGACCGAGGCGGAGCTGGCGGCGAAGCTGAACGTGTCGGAGGAGGAACTGCAGAGCTCGCTGCTGGAGATCGCCAACTCCTCGGTTTACGCGCTCGACGAGCTGTGGACGGTGTCGGACTCCTCCGGCGACCAGGTCTCGCTGCTGGACACGATCGCCGACGACGGCGCCGCCGACCCCCAGGAGGCGCTGGACAGCAGCGAGGTCAAGGACCGCCTCACCGAGGCGATCGGCTCGCTGCCGGAGCGCGAGCAGCTAGTCGTCGCCCTCTACTACTACGAGAACCTCACCCTGAGGGAGATCGGCGAGGTCCTGGGGGTCACCGAGTCGCGCGTGTCCCAGCTCCACACCAAGGCCGTGATGCGGCTGAAGTCGCACCTGCAGCCGGCGTGATCGCCGCCGCCGCGGATACGTTCGAGCTTGCTGTGGTCCGTTTCAACGCCAGCGAGGCGGCGCGGACCGTCGCCGGACTGACGCGCACGCTGGGCGAGCCGCGCGTCTCGATCGGCACCGCTGCGGGAACCGCGGACGAGGCACGGATCACCGTTGCCTGGGACCTCACCTGGTACCAGTGGATCGTCACCAGCGGTGAGCGCGAGCAACCGGTCGCCGAGCTCGCGAGGGGAACCGAGCTCGATCAGCTCGATGCGGCGGCACGGCAGTGGAACGCGAAATGGCACGGCTGACGGTCAACGTCGACGGCGGCGCCCGCGGCAACCCCGGGCCGGCGGCGATCGGCGCCGTCGTCCGCGGCCCCGGCGGCGAAATTCTCGAGGAGCGCGGCGAGCAGATCGGCGCCGCCACCAACAACGTCGCCGAGTACCGGGCGCTGATGCTCGGGATCGAGCTGGCTGCCGCCCACGGGGCGAGCGAGCTCGAGCTGATCGGGGACTCGGAGCTGGTCGTGCGCCAGGTCGAAGGCCGCTACAAGGTCAAGGACGCGACCCTGCGCAAGCTGCACGGTGAGGTGAAGCGGGCGCTGGGCTCGTTCGAGAGTTGGTCGATCCGCCACGTGCGCCGCGAGCAAAACGCCGAGGCCGATCGTCTCGTCAACGAGGCGCTCGACGCCGAGTAGGCTCGACCCATGCCCGAGCGCGACGCTGAGCCGATCGATCCCGGCGTCGACATCGGCCACGTCCATCTCAAGGTCGCCGATGTCGACCGCGCCCTCGACTTCTACTGCGGGGTACTCGGCTTCGAGCTGATGCAGCGCTACGGCGAGGATGCCGCTTTCGTCTCCGCCGGCGGCTACCACCACCACATCGGCCTCAACTCCTGGGAGTCGAAGGGCGGCTCACCGCCGCCGCCAGGGACGACCGGCCTCTACCACCTCGCGATCCGCTACCCGAGCCGCCGTTCGTTGGCGCAGGCGCTGCAGCGGCTGACCGAGGCCGGGGTGCCGCTCGGCGGCGCCTCGGACCATGGCGTCAGCGAGGCGATCTACCTTGCCGACCCCGACGGCAACGGGATCGAGCTCTACTGGGACCGCCCGCGGGAGGAGTGGCCTGAGCCCCAGCCCGGCCAGAAGGTGGAGATGTACGTGAGGCCGCTCAATCTCCCGAGCCTCCTCGCCGAGCTGGATTCCTCCTAGTTGCGTGGTTCCTTAGCCACCCGCCGCGTAACAAAGGAACCACGCAGCGGGGGAGGAGGGGGGCGACGCCTGTGGCTAGGAGCCGAGGATGGCGCTAACCAGGTTGGGTTTGAATGCCTCCGTGCCGTGCACCAGTTGGACCCCGGAGAAGGAGCTGTTGGCCCGCATGTAGGCCAGCTCCCTACCGAGGTCGCCGATGCCGTTGGTGGCCGGCAGCGGCGCCAGCTGCAGGGTGCTGAGCACGCCGATTGCCTCGCCGGAGCCGTTGAGGAAGCCGCTACCGGAGTCGCCCGGGATGCCGGGGGTCAGGGTGGCCACGACGTGGCTCCAGCCCCCGCCTTCGTTCTGGATCACGATGCCCTGCTTCGGGCTCAGTTTGGTCACGCCGCCGCGCAGCGAGGAGTTGCCGTACGAGTAGACAGTGGAGCCGAGGCCGCCGACGCTGCCGACCCCGGTCGGGCCGCCGAAGGCCGGCACCGACGGGTTGACCCTGTCGACGTCGGTCGGGTCAAGCCTGACCAGGGCGAAGTCGTTGTAGGCGCAGGTGTCGGGGTCGGTCTCGCCTTTGGCCTGCATCGCCAGCCAGGAGTTGTAGACGAGGGTGCCCGGTTTGCTGGCCCCTTTGACTTCGACTTTCGTACCGGTCGGCAGCGAGCCGCTGGTGCAGCCGTCCGTTTCAGTTTGGCCGCCGGTGCCCGAGCAGTGGGCCGCCTGGCCGAGGTAGACGCCGGAGCCGTCCTCGAAGACGAAGTTCGAGGTGCACTGGGCGCCTGCGGTGTAGGTCTGAACGCCGGGGTGGACAGGCGCCGTGGTCGCCGGCGCCCAAGCGGATGCGGAACCCGGGCCGAACAGGACCGGCGTCAGCGCCAGCGCGACAGCGAGGACGAGCTTGCGTCGGATCATTGGAGCCTCCTCTGATCGGTTGACCGGACACCGGCCCGGCCCGGGGATGCAAGGAGGATACCCAATATTTAGTAGTCTAAGCCGCGCTTGAAGCTTCGGCGGCGCTCTCGACCGGGTGGCCGCCGTCGCGCCAGGCGCCGATGCCCTCGCCGACGTGGACGACGTCGTCGAAGCCCTCGCGCTGCAGGATCGAGGCGGCGAGGCCGCTGCGCTTGCCGCCGCGGCAGATCGTCGCGATCGGCCGCTCGCGGGGCAGCTCCTCCAACCGCCCGGCGAGCTCGCCGTAGGGGATGTGCGACGAGCCGGGGATGTGCTCGCCCGCCCACTCGGCGGCGTTGCGGACGTCGAGGATCAGCGGTGGATCCGGCGCCTCGCAGCGCCGCGCCAGCTCGCCCGGGTCGATCAGCTCGATCCTGCTCACCGGCCGCGCCTCCGTGCGCCAGGCGGTCATCCCGCCCTCGAGAAAGCCCCGCACCCGCATGCCCACTGCCGCCAGCAGCTCGGCGGCGTGCTTCTCGTCGCCGTCGGATGCGGCGACGACGATGACCTCGGCCCCCTCGGGGGCGACGCGGGAGACCTTGGTCGCGAAGCCGGTGTCGTAGGAGGAGGTGCTGAGGGCGCCGGCGATGTGGGCCTCGTCGAACTGCTCGTTGGTGCGGCCGTCGATCACCACGGCGCCGGCGGCGACGGCCTCCTCGACCTCGTGCGGGGTCAGCGGCGCCGGCGTGCCGAAGCCCTCGATTAGCGGCCCGCGGTTGAGGGCGACGATCTGCTCGACGTTGGGCGGCCGGTCGCCGAGCGAAGCGACCGCGTCGGCGACGAACTCCGACTCCTCGGTGATGCCGAGGGCGCGGTTGTGGCGGCGCTCGAAGCCGATCGTCGAGGAGGTCTTGAGGTCGATCGCGGAGCCGCCGCAGAGCGAGCCGCCGAGGTGCCCGGGCCAGATCTCGACCTCGTCGTCGAGCGCCAGCAGGCGCTCGTGCAGGGAGCGGAACATCTCGGCGGCCCCCTCGCGCGGCTCCACCGCGAGGTCGGGCCGGGCGACGTCGCCGATGAATAGCGAGTCGCCGCCGAGCAGCGCCCAGGGAGCGCCGCCGCGGCTCGCGTCGCGCAGCAGGAAGCAGGTGTGCTCGGGCCGGTGCCCGGGCGTGTGGACCGCCTCGATCGTCACCCCGCCCAGCTCCAGCACCCAGCCGTCGGTGAACGCCTCGTGCTCGTACTCGGCGCCGGCCAGCTCGTGGATGTGGATCGTCGCGCCGGTGCTGTGCGCCAGCCGCCCGTGCCCGGAGACGTGGTCGGCGTGGTTGTGGGTCTCCAGCACGTGCCCGATCCGCACCCCGTGCAGCCGCGCCAGCCGTCGGTAGGGCTCGACGTCCCACTGCGGGTCGACCACGGCCGCCACGCCCGCTTCGCGATCGGCGACCAGGTAGGAGGCGCAGCCGAGGTCCTCGTGGATTATCTGGCGGAAGAGCACGGTTGTGCGATCAGGCTAGCGCTGGGGGGGAGGGCGGGCGAAAAGGGAGCATCCGAGCAAATTAACTCTAGTATTCAACCTCTGATGGGACGAGCGACCACCCTCGCGGCCCTACTGTTGTTCGGGACCTGCATTTGCGCGGGACCGAGTGACGCGAGGACGGCGGAGGCGCCCGCCCATGTATCCATCATCAAAGGAAAGCCCGCCTCCATCGCGGACCTCCCGTGGCTCGCCAAGATCGACTACGAAGGCGCCGTCGACGCAATGGGGTGCACGGGCACCGTGATCGCCCCCAGGGTCATCCTGACCGCGGCCCATTGCGTCCTGAGCGGGGCGGGAAGGGTCGAGCGGGCGGGGGGCTTTACGGTCATCACGGGGGCGGCGGACCTGAGGAAGGCAACGCGAGCCAACGTCTCTCGCGTCTCCCGGGTGCTGGTCTTCCCGGGTCACAGCCCCGCGACCCACCTGTTTGACGCGGCTCTCCTCGTCCTCTCCGCTCCGGTTGCGGCCCCGTCGCTGCCGCTGGCCACTGCGTCCGACGTCGGCCTGCTGGAAAAGGGAACGCCGGTCATGGTCGCCGGCTGGGGCCTGACGAGCAGCGATCCGGAAATCCGGCCCGCGGTCCTGCGCCAGGCGGAGACGGTGATTCAGGGCCCCCTCTACTGCGACCAGAAAACCAAGAGGTTCTTTCACTTCTACCCCGCCTACCAGTTTTGCGCGGTCTTGCCTCCCAGGCTCGAAGTCACTACCTGCCACGGCGACAGCGGCGGTCCCGGCATCGCACGCCGGGAGGACGGCACCCTCGTCCAGGTGGGGATCATCGATCTGGGGGCGCCGGACTGCGACCCCAGGGTGCCCGAAGCCTTTGTCCGGGTCGACGTCATCTCGTCCTGGGCGACGAGCTGGATCGCCGCATCCGAATTCGGCGCTCCGGCTCCGAGGCCGTGGGTGCCGAAGATAAGGATCCCCCGTCTCCCGATCCAATTCGCAGAAGAAATCGCCATATATGGCCTGAGCAAGGATTTCCAGCATCGCCTGCCACCAGGCACGCCGGTTCAGCTCGGGTGCCTGCGCCTGGAGAGGGCAAAGGTCAAGTGCAGGATCAGCTGGCACCAGGACGGGAACCACTACTACGGGTCCGCAACGGCCTTCTTTGCCGCGCGCCCCGAAGGCGAGCTGTGGCACTACCGCTACAAAATCCACTGGGTCGACGACCATTGCCGCCCCTTCGGCCGCCATCGCAAAGCCTGCCCGATACGGACCCGCGCTCTGTAGCGGCCCCAAGCTAAACTCCGCCCTCGTGCGGCTGTAGCTCAGCTGGCTAGAGCGTCTGCTTGCCATGCAGAAGGTCGAGGGTTCGAATCCCTTCAGCCGCTTACCGACGAAATCCCTGCACTTGGCGATTTGGTCGGCTGCAGGGATTTTCGAACCGCCCTTCCTTTCGCCCCCGATTTGGGGAACTAGTTCCCCAAATGCCGCCGATGCGTGGCGATTGACGCGGATTCCCGTCGATTCCCGCTCGCTTTTCCGCGGGAGCGGAGCTACCACGTCGCTCCGACCAAGTGCGGCCTCCGCAGGTGAGGCCGCCCGAAGAAGGAGACGCGATGGGAAGCAAAACGACCAAAGCCAAGCCCGAAGAGAGGCTGCGACCCGGCCAGCTCGACGGGCTCGTACTCGGCTACATGCAGAGGCACAAGAGCGAGATGCCGATCACCGCGACGAAGGTTGCGCGCGGAATCAAGCGCTCCTCGGGAGCCGTCGGCAACTGCCTCGAACGGCTCGCGAAGGCGAAGAAAGTGCGGCGGGTCGGCAAGAAGCCGCGCCGCTACGACCTCGCCGACAGCACGAAATAGCAACGGACTGAAAACAAAGCGGCCCCCGGCGGCGCTTGCGACGCCAACCGAGGGCCTGACCACAAGGAGGCGCACCTCCCCATGGCTGATTCGAACCCTACGGGGCCAGGCACGCCCAAGTGCCTAACGACGCATGACGAAGACGAGCGCGAGGAGGCGGCGGTTCTCCGCCGGGTCCTCGAGATCCATCCGGAGACGCTCACTCAGGACGAGCTGATCCGGGAACTCACCGGCGGCGGGTCAAAGACGTTCTCCGAAGCCGACGCAGTCCAGCGGGCCGTTCGTGATCTCGCAGCCGCCGGCCTGCTCCACCGCCCCGGCGAGGGCGAGACGGTTCGCCCCACCAGGGCCGCTGTCCGGCTCTACGACCTCTGGGAACGATGATGGACGGGCGACTGAGAAACGAGGAGGTGGCGAAGCGGATCGGGCACAACGTGTTCCTGGCCCGCCGCCGCGCCGGCTACTCGCAAGAAGAGCTCGGGAAGCGCTGCTCGCTGCACCGCACCGAGATCGGCATGATCGAGAGCGGGGACCGCCTGCCGCGCTCCGACACGCTGATGAAGCTGGCCGGCGGGCTGGAAGTGGGAGCGGAGCTGCTGCTGCGCGGAATCGAGTGGATACCTCCCGGCCCATCGGCCGGCGGCAGCTTCGGAATCATCTCGCCAAGCCCGAGAGGAGGCTGACGGATGTCTGCCAAGCAAAAGCCCACCGGCCCGGAAGACGTGCTGCTCTCGATCCTCCAGCACCCGCTGCGAAAGCGGCTGCTCAGGTTCTACGTCGAAGCTGAGGGGACGCTGAGCCCGAAGGAACTGACGATCCTCGCCAACGATCCGAAGATCTCGAACGTCGGCTACCACGTCCGCATCCTGGCGGAGAAGGGAGCCGTGGAGCTGGTCGAGACGCAACCGCGCCGAGGCTCGGTCGAGCACTTCTACGAGGCGACGGACCTCGTTGACGAAGATCCCTGGGGCCGGGCGGCTCTCGGCATGGAGGAGGGCTGAGCGATGGGGATGAACGACACGAAGGTCATGAGCCTCCGGCTTTCGGAGGACCTGGCAGCGGAAATGGCATCGATCTGCCGCGTCGATGAAGTGACGGTTTCAGAGGGGATCAGGGCAGCCATCTACAGACACATAGCCGCCCGCCGTGCCGACGAGCGCTTTCAGGCGAGGCTCAAGAAGCGGCTGGAAGAGGATCTGCAGACCCTCGAACAACTCTCAAGGTAAAGCTGTGATTCATCAAATCCGGCGTTCACCGATATGCCATCGGCGCCCGCTCCGACTCAACTAAACCCGCCAGCTCCGGGTGGCTGCTGGTAGAACGGGCTCGGAGCACTTTCGGCCTCAGGCATGCCCCCTACTGACCGGACAATGACGGTCACTCGATCCGGCTCAAAGAAACGCCGGAGCACCAAATACTCTGGCTGTCGTCCTGGCTCGTCCACCCGAACGACGTCACCGGGGATCGGGAGAGCGACCGACTCCATCGAGCCGACACGGGTGTCGTCCTCCAACATCACGTCAAAAGTGATGACGTCCATCGAATGAAGTGTAGTTAACCCGACCGCTCCGTAGCGGCGGCTTTTCGCCTCTCAAGAGCGGCACTTACACGCGCAAGCTCAGATGGCCCGCGGTAAAGGAAGTCTATGAGGGCATCGATGAAGCCGCGAATCAGCGGGACGTCTCCCTCCTCAACCTCGAACTCCTTGATGTGGCCACCGTAATTCCGATAGGTGTAGACAATGTGAACCTGACTTACAAGTGGCGCCGGAACTTTCGCCTCCTCCACCAGGGCATTAAGCTGCTTCCGTAGAGATAGATCGGCCGAGATCCCCCGATCCGCGCATATTGCTTCTAGGACCAGACCAGATCGCACAGCAAATGCATCGGGTGCGTGTTGAAGCTCCAACATCGCCTCATAGCGCGTCCGGACACTAGGAGGAAGGTCGTCAATCCGGTGCGGTGGAGGGTAAAGCGTTTCGACCTCCACGTCCTCCGGGTCGAAATATTGATCGATCCAAAGGTACCTAGATAGGGTTACTTCTCCGCAACTCGAGCAGCGATCAACCTGAGCGATGCGCTGTACTGAGATTTCCTCTTGAAAGCCGGGTGGATTCTCGACTACCTGGTTCTTGGCCGTGAGAATGACCGAGCCCTTCGACTCCAAGGTTCCCTCGCGCCCACAATGTCCACAATCGGTCGGCATGCCAACTCGCTATCCGTTCTCAGGGAGCCGACGTGAGCGCCTTCCCTTCTCAGCAAGAAGCTCCTCGACGGTTTTCTCGCTTTCGAAAAGGAGCTGGCCTTGCTCTATCAGCGCCTCCGCGAAGCGGCGCTCAAAATGGTCACTCCCCGGAGCGCGGCCATTAGCACGCTCGATCAGGTAGTTCTTGAATGAATGTGCGCCCCCAGGTGAGTGCTTCCACCCGGAGATCAGGCTCAAGAAGGTCTCGCCTTGCTGCATGAATCCCTCGCAGAAAAAGAGCTCCTCGGCCGACAGAATTGAGAGGGGCGCAACCTTGGGGTGCTGAAGGTGCCCGGCTTCCCGCAGCGCCTCATCAATCGCCAAGCTGATCTCTTCGCGCAGCGGAAAAGCATGGGAAGTAACGATCACCGGCCAAATCTTCCCCGTCTGGATCGACTCAATTCCCTCGAGGATCAGCTTCCCTTCCCGAAAATCACGAATGGATCGATCAAGCTGCTCAGCCTTGCCGACTACAAGCCGCTGCAGATCTTCAGCGAAATCCGCGAGATCGCCACGGGTGAGCGTGCCGGCCCGCAGTGGGCCTGACACGACCTCGACGAATACCGGGTTTCTCTCAAAGCCAAGGATCACATCGGAGGAGCGGCGACTGCTTGAGGACGAGGAGCCGTAGAGCACATCGGCAGCGATCGGAACCTCCTTCCCACTGGCCTTGACCCCGCGTCGGAACGTACGCTCGACAAGCTCTTGGAAAGGCAGGCCAAACTTCGAGCTGTAGGCGGTCCGCTTCAGCCCCTCGTCTTCGGCGGCCTCAGACAGGATGTGGATGATCCCCTCGTTGAATCGACGTTGCAGCGCAGGCATCGAGATCGGCACGTACTGGCCGGGTTCTCCTTCGAAAAGGGGAAAGCGGGCAAAGGTCAATGAGGAATAGGTGGTCTTTCCGTAACGGCCGTCCTCGGCTTCTAGCTCCCGACGCAGGTCCTTTTGGCCGCGGGCGACAAAGTTGAAGAAGGACCTCCACTCCTGCTCGGACACCTTCACTGATGAGAAGTAGGTGCTGGGCACCAGCACCAGACCACCCTCGCCTTCCGTACGAGTCGCGTTGATGAAGCGAGCCTCCGCCGCGCTGCCTATCGTGAAGAACTTGGCCAGCGATATCCCGGTATGGCGTTCGAATGCTGCTTCCAGCCGCTTCGCGGCCTTTGGATCGAGTTCGGGGAGCAGCCTCCTGTAGACCTCGAAGTGGATTGCGGTCGCCGGCAGGTGATCATCCACATGATTGAGGCCGCATTGGCGCAGCTCCCAAGAGAGTCGCTCGCGCGGATCTTCAATCACGAGATCGGCGTCAAGCAAATCGTTCACGGCAATGAGGCAGGTGACCCAATCCTCATATCGCTGCCCATTCTCAAAGCCATCCGGTGGGCGAGAGTCGGCATGGAGGATCGCCAAACGTGCCAGGTGAAGGAGCTGTTGCTCACAAAAGATTACGGTCGGTTGATCACGTTCAAGCTGAGCGACCAGCACCCTGCCGAACTCGCAATCGCCAACCACTCGTTCAACCAGACCCCGCTGCAGGGCCGTCCAGCCCTGGGGACCCCCGGGAAATGCGAGCCTGGAACTGAGATCGCCAATGTGGGCAATGCAGTCCGCGCAGGACAAGCGACTCAGCAGCTTGATGACTTCCTCCTCGGAGATGGAGGACTCGTAGCCGACTAGGTCTCCATAGGTGACGTACGTGCCGGTGTTGCGCAATGCGGGCGCGGTAGCTACCTCGGGACTAGCGACTGCCGTACGCGGCACCCAAAGTCCCAGCGGGGTTTGAACACTAGCCTCCATCGCTTCGAGGATAGGGAGGGTCCACGACGCCCGTTGAGCTGTGATCGCGCATCCGTCAAGGAAGCGTCTTGTAGGCGCTTTCGGCGATCCGTCCGGAACCGACCCATTTGAGCCGTTGGAGGTCACTCCAGAGCCACTCGTAGACGATCTCCTCCACCGCCAGCGGCCCACGACCTCCGAGATAGCCGCCCTGTAACGAGAGATCGATCCAGCGAGCCTGCTCGGGTCGAAAGGTGCGAGCGCGGACGATCGCCTCGTCGGCTTCTTCGTCCCAGCCTTCCGCGAAGCGATCCAGTTGCTCCCTCGTCTCAGGGCCGGTGATGTCGACCTCTGAGGATTGACCCGGAGGCAGCGGATCAAGCCACCATTGGAGGTGTTCAGTGGCAGCTTGAGTCGAGGGGTCGGCGGTCAGGTAAACGTGGCCTCGGAGAACAGCCGGCAAGAGCACGGCGGTCTGCATGAACGGTCGCAGGGATGCGAAGAGCGAGTCGGTCAGCTCGACATAGGAGTCGATGGCAGCGGCGTAGACGGCGCGCACATGATCGAGGGTCAGCTCGTTGCGAGTCTTCGGCGAGAGCAGGATGCCCCCGCTCCGCTCAACCTCGAGCGGAGGCGGCGCGAGAGTCTCGACACCATTGGCGAGGAGCCCCTCAAGGCGGGGGATCAGACTCGGCAGATCGATTGCGTGCTCGGGAGCTCGCCAGGGGGCTTCGCCACAGGAAGCCTCAAATTCAACCGCACGCTCCATCACGATCGAGACATCGATCGGAACAGCATGGGTTTCGGGCAGACCGAGCACGGCACGGGCCGCGCGCCAGATGCGAGGGGCCTCCAGTCGAGTGCCCTCCAGCGGCAAGGTGCGGCTGTTGAGAATGGATTCGAGCTGACGGCGCAGGTCGTCGAAGGTGAAGCGCAGCGCCCATGAGGCTTGCCGGGCCGGGCGGGCGCCTCGCAGCCGCGGCCAGGAGGCTTCTTCGGCAGCGCTTGCCTCGCCGAGTCGCACACCAATAGGCAGAGGGACGACGTCGCCAGCCGGCTTTTCCTCGCCTGCGTACCAGGCGACGAGAAGACGCTCCCCTTCGACCTCGATGCCGAGAGGCGGCAACCGCCCGTCGGCCGAGAGGTGCGGCCACA
This sequence comes from uncultured Actinomycetes bacterium, assembly GCA_963699125.1. Lineage (GTDB taxonomy): Bacteria > Actinomycetota > Thermoleophilia > Solirubrobacterales > 70-9 > VAYN01. The sequence continues at coordinate 782,484 of OY969417.1, read as the reverse complement.
GAATCGAGGCGAGCGGGCCGAGGCCCACGAGCCAAGGAGCCATCGTCTCCCGGATTCGGATTCCCGCCTCTTGGCGCGGGGGCGCGGAGCCTCGGGATCCGGGCCAGCGCACAATCGACTCCTCGACGATTTGACTGACGAAGCCGGGATGCGCCTCGACCAGGGGACCGAAGACTGTTAGCGCCTCGCGGTGGCCCGCGGTCGCGGCAAGGATCGCCAATGGATAACGCCAGAGCTCGAGGTCGGTTGCATTACCCGCCAGAGCCGACCCACTCGGCTCGCCCTCGGCGAGACTTTCTGCGGCGAACCACTGCGCGATCAGCGTGAGCGGGAACCAGACTTCTCCCTCCGAACTCGCGATCAACCTGGAGGACTCGAGCGCGGCAAGCGCCTCCGTGCCGCCCAGCTCCGAGCGCGGCACGCGGCCGACACCTCTGGCGACTGAGGCCACGGCCAGTCTGCGAAGCAGAGGGCGCGCCCCTTCTCCCGCACCCTCAAGGCCGCGCTCAGCCAGCTCGGCCAGGAGGGTCGTCCGGCTCGCCTCTCCGACCCTGCCGTGAAGCGCGATGTGGCGACCGATCAGCAGCGCAAAGAGCGGCACGGAAGCCGCGTCCTTGGTCGGGGGCGACCACCCCGCCTGCTCGCCACAGGTGATCTCGCGGCCGGCGGCGAGGCCGACGATCCTGCGCGCCTGCGCATCATTGAGTCGAGGCAACTTCCTCACCTCGGGGATGCGATCGAACTGGCCAAGCGGACGGGTGCCGAGGAGGACTCGCGTGCGCGGCCATCCGTGGGCGAGCTCGCGGGCTTCGGCGAGAAGAAGCGCAGCGCCGTCGGCCGCCTCGTCGGCGCCGTCGATGAGGACCACGGCCCCACATCGATCAGGGTCGCCCAGGCCCTCGCTGGCGGAGATGACGCGCTCCTTCAGGTGGCCCACCGCCTCACGGGCGGTTAGGTAGACCGGTACCGGCTCTCCAGCGCTTGCGAGTTGAGCGGCAATCGCCGCCTGCAGGACCCGCTCGCAGGCGAGTGACTTACCACAGCCGGCCTCCGCAACCAAGGCGACGAAGGGTGAATCGGGTCCTGGCAGCAGATAGTCGGGCGCCGCACCGACATCGACGTCGCTCGCCAGCTCGCGTGCCGGCCCCGGTTCAACCCCCGCCGCCAACCACCTCTGGATGCAGCGGGCGCCGCTCTCGCGACCGAGCGCGTCGAGCCGCTCGACGCGCGAGAGGGATGGCTCTCCGTCAAGGGCGCGCGCAAGCTCGTCAGCAACCGCGGCTTCGACCTCCGCCTCAAGTCCATCGAGGTCGTCGAGCTGGCTATAGCGCCCATGCGGGCGTACCTTCTCGAGCAGCTCCTCGGTGGGCCGATCACGTTCCTGGGCTGGCAGGATGAAAACGAGGAGTCGCCGGTCCGCTGCCAGCGCCTCGGCGATCTCCCGCTCGACCGGAGCGGTAGTTCTAGTACCCGCGAACCACAAAACGAGAGTGGCTTCGCGGACCTTGCGCAGGTAATCGTCGCCCACCGCCTCCGAACTCGCCGGCGTCATCTCGAAGGCCCATGGCAGAAGAAAGGGGGCCTGTCCCAGCGTCTCGACGACCCGCTTGCGTACGGCCAGGAGCTCGTCATCGATCACGCTGGAGATGAAGGCGAGCCGGGGCAGCTCGCCTGGTCTCGGACCCGTTCCGCTGCGCTCCTCAGCCTCACTCCCCACCCGCATCAGCCTAGACATTCCAGTGGAGCCAACGGTGCCCCATCAACTCTTACAAGCGCGTCCGCCTTTCTCCGAAAAGGAACCCTTGCCAAACATTTATGTGCGCGGATTAGCAGGGATATGCGGGGATTACCCGAGTCGCGTTTTTCGGCTTGACTTCGCGATTTCACGGAGTTACTCCGGGGGCTATGAACAATTTTCAAAGCCGCCGGAGGACCGATTCGGGCGCTGCTGAGCTCGGCCGTCCCCTCGCACACCACACCGGACAACCGACCGCCTACCCGACCGCTTCGAGTCGGGCTGATCTCGCCGCCATGGCGCAGCGCCAGCGCGCTCCCGGCGACTGCGTTTTGCCGACATCTCTGCTCCACGTCGAGGTCGGCTCATGAGCTCTGGCAATCCACAGGACCCGAGGCCGATGATCCTGATCTTCCTCGGCGCCATCACCGTCGCTGCCTGGCGGACCGTCTCGAGCCTCGATCCCGATTGGGTGCTCTCCGCCGCCGGCTCGCTCGCGTCCGTTCTGCTCGGCGCCCTCGCTCTCGCCTCCGCGCTGGCTATGCAGCGGCTTCTCGCGACCAACCGCACGCTGCAAACTCGCCGCGAGGTCGCCGTCGTCCCCGCTGACGACTTCGACCCGAAGACCGACGCGGTCCTTCGCTTCGCCGCCGAGCTCGCCGGCACCGAGCGCAGCGTGCTCGGCTGGCTCGATCGCCGCGCCTCGGCGGTGCGGGTCCGGCTGACCTGCGACGCCGAGGGCCGGCTCCTCTACCTGCTGAGCGTCCCCGAGCGCTCGCTGAAGCTGCTGCGCGGAGCGCTCGGCGCCTACGAGGGCATCGAGCTGCGCGAGGTGCCCGAGGGCCTCGATGAGCAGCTCGATAGCCAGGAGCTCGCCGCCGTCCGCACCGAGCTCGTCCTCGCCCGCTCGAGCCTCAAGCCGCTGGCGCGCCTTTCGCTCGACCCCGACCCGCTACAGCCCTTCGCCTCCGCCCTCTCGGTCCTGGACCCGAAGAAGGGCGAGCGGGTCAGCATCTGCGTCGACCTCCTCCCCGCCTCCGGGCGCCGCCGCGAGCGTCTGCGTCGTTCTCTGCGGCGGCGGGCGCGGCGCAAGTATGGGGAGCGCCCGAGCCTGCTGGAGCGCCTGGAAGGCAACGAGCGCAGCAAGGGCCGGCCCGACCCCGACCGGCTGCTCGAGCGGCGGATGGTGAACGAAGCGCTGGAGGAGAAACTGCGCGACGCCGGCACGCTGTTCGAGGCGCAGATCCTCCTGCGCTGCCGGGCGGCCGACCCCGCCCGTGCCAAGTCCGCGATGCAGCACCTCCTCGCCGGCTTCGCGCCCTTCGCCGCCCAGAACTGGCTGCGCGCCCGTGGGCTCGCGATCGGCGGCCTCTCCTTCCTCGGCTCCGACATGCCCTTGCGCCGCCGCCAGTTCGACCGGCGCATGGACACCGGCCTCTTCCGACCGCCGCGGCGGGCGATCCTCACTGCCGGGGAGATGGCGGGCTTTCTGAAGCCGCCGACCGTCCACTGCATCGGCGACAACGTCGCGCGGGCAGGAGCGCTGCTGGCGACGGCGCCGAAGCTGCCTACCTTCGAGCCCGGCAAGGTCGACGTCATCCCGCTCGGCAAGGTCGGCACCAACGGTTCCGAGCGCGTACTCGGGGTGCGGGCCGAGGACACCTTCTTCTCCTACGTCGCCGGCCGCTCGCGCTACGGCAAGACCGAGCTGGCGATCGCGCAGTTCGTCCACCTCGTGCGTTCGGGCCACGGCGGCTTCTTCCTCGATCCCCACGGCGACGCGCTGGAGCGGATCCGGCCCTACCTGAGCGAGCCGAAGTTGCAGAAGCGGGTCGTCGAGATCGACCTCGGCCCCGGCCATGCCGCCGCCCAGCCCGGATGGAACCTCTTCCAGCTCGGCGGAGACGACGGCGGCGAGGAGCGGGTCGCGGCGATGGTCGACGCCTTCTCCTCGGTGCTCGAATGGGGCGAGCGCTCGACGCGAGCGATCAACTTGACGAGCCACGCCGCCGCGGCGCTGGTCTCGATCGCGAAGGTGCTGCCGCCCGAACTGGCGCCGACGATCTTCCAATTGCCGACGCTGCTCTCCGACGAGGACTGGCGGGAGGCCTGCGTGCCGTTCCTGCCGCGAGCCTCGCAGCGCTTCTGGCGCGACCGCTTCCCGCTGCTGAGCCCCGAGGCGATCACCCCGGTCACCAACCTCGTCGACCGCCTGCGGCTCTCCAGCGCGATGAGCACCCTGCTTGGCCAGAGCGAGGGCAGCTTCCGCATCCGCGAGGCGATGGACAAGGGACTGATCGTCCTCGCCTGCCCCGGCGCCAGCCATATCCAGGAGCGCCTGGTGGCGAACCTGATGGTCTTCGACCTCCTCCACGCCGCGCGGCGCCGGGGCGAGGTAGCAGCGGGCCGGCGCAAGCCCTTCTGGGTCTTCCTCGATGAGGTGCAGAGCTATGACGGTGGCGGCTCGGGGAGCCTCGCGGCGCTGCTCGAGCAGAGCGCCAAGTTCGGCCTGCGGGCGGTGCTCCTGAACCAGAACCCCGAGCGGCTCTCCGCCCAGACCCTGAACGCGCTCACCACCAACCGATCCCACGTCCTCGCCACGGCGCTGAACTCCCACGCCGCGGGGCTGCTGACGAAAGAGTGGGGCGGCCAGCCGAGCCCGTCGGTGATGGTCGGGCTGCCGCGCTTTCACTTCGTCACCCAGGTCACCCACGAAGGCGAGCTCAGCCGTCCGTTCGCCCTGCGCGGCATTCGAGTCGAGGACGTTCACGAAAAGCCGGAGGGCAACGGCTATCTCCCCTCGGCCGGGGCTGTGGCGCGCGCCGAGCCCGCGGTGGTGGCAGAGCACCTGGAGTCGCTCGACGATCGCATCCTCGAGCACCTGAAGGGTCTCGCGCCGCCGGCAGAGCCCGGCGGGTCCGAAGAGGACGACACCTACTGGCTGGGAGGTGGAAGCGATGGCGACTGAGGCGAGCGCCCCACCCGCCAGCGGCCTACCGGAAGCGACCACCGAGATCGTCGCCTCGCTCGCCCAGCACCGCGTCCTTACCACCGAGCAGATCCGCGAGATCCACTTGCCCGACAACCACTCCCGCTGGGCGCAGCAGGTTCTGGGCCGGCTGCGCAGCGCCGAGCTCGTCGCCTTCACCCGACCGCCGAACTCAGGCCAGCGGCTCTGGTTCGCCACCGAGCGGGGAGTGCGCTTGGTGCGGGAGGCGCACGCGCTCGAGGGGAACCTGAGGCCGCTTCAAGCAGCCGAGGTCGCCGGGCAGTTGCGAGCGCACACTCTCGCCGTCAACGAGGTCGGCATCGCCTTCCTGCGGGCGGCCCGCAAGCGCGGCGATGAGTGCGGTCCTCTCTCCTGGCGCCACGAGGTGGCCCATCCGCTCTCGCGCGGACGCGGCCGGCGGCGGCGCACGCTCTTCGCCGATGCGGTCTTGACCTACCTGCGCGAAGAGGACGGCCGCTTGGCCCTCGAGCAGCGCTTCCTCGAGCTCGACCGCGCGACGCTCACGGTCGACCGCCTGGTCGCCGAGCTCGCCCGCTATGCAGAGCTCTACCGCGCCAAAGGGTCGGGCGGCGAGGCGATGTGGAAGGAGCGCTACCCGCGCTTCCCGAAGGTCCACTGCGTCCTCGCCGGCGCCTCGCGGCCTGCGCTGGAGCGCCGTCGCAAAAGCGTCCTCGCCCTATTGCACTCCCATCCCCAACTTGCCGGCGCCCGCGGCCCCAGGATCTCGATCTGCCTGCTGGAGGATCTACGCACCGGCGGTCCATTCGCGCCGATCTTTCGCGAAGTTCGCGACCCCGGCCGGGCGGTCGACTGGCTCGGCCTCGAGAGCGAAGGAGACAAGTGAGCTCAACCGGAGTCGGCCAAAGCTCGTCCTCGCGCGTCACGGAGATCCGGCTCGCGCCCGAGGCGATCGAGGCGCTTGCCCTTCGCGTAGCGCAACTGCTTGCTGCGGCACCACCGGCGGCGGGGACCGCGAGGGCTCGAAAGATGCTCTCCGCCGCCGAGGTCGCTGAGCTCTTCGGCGTCTCGCGCCGCTGGGTCTATGACAACGCCGAGGCGCTCGGGGCGAGGCGCCTTGGCGCGGGCGTCCGTCCACGGCTTCGCTTCGATCCCGACGAGGTCGCCGAGCGCATAGACGGGCTGGCCGCCGGGGCTGCGGCGCGGGGATCGGCAGCGATGCGCGGCGATTGCCGAACCGACTCGCTTCCTGGGCGGAGCAGAGCTATCGTCGTCGGGCAAGCAAGAAAACGGCCGGGGCGGCGCGGTAACGCCCCCCGACCCGGCGCCGAGCGAGCCGGCGCAACCGAGAGGCTAACCCCGCGGGGGCCTCTCGTTGCCCCTGCCGCCCGGTCGCCGGAGGGCCAGGAGGCAGGCGATGGCCGGTAGGGCCAAAGGCGAAGTCAAGGTGCGCGAGTGGAAGAGCGGGCGCAGCTTCGCGCTGCGCTTCTGGGCCTACGGCGAGCGGCGGTACGTGACCCTCGGCTCCGAGCGCGACGGCTGGGATCAGCGCTCGGCCGAAGAGGAGCTGGAGAACGTCCTGGTCGACGTGCGGCGCGGGGTCTGGGTCCCGCCGAGCCGGAAGAAGAAGGGACGCCGTGAGGGCGCGGGTCAGGCCGAAGCGGTGCCGCTGTTCGGCTCCTTCGCCCGCGACCTCGTCGAGTCGCGCCGAGGGCAGGTCGCGGAGGGGACGACGAAACACGAGGAATGGACGCTCTCCCACCTCCTGCCCTTCTTCGGCGAGTGGGCGCTGCCGGAGATCGACATCGAGGCGGTCGACGAGTACCGCCAGTTCAAGGTGACCGAGGCCGAGAGCCGCGCCGCCGCGATCGAGCGGGGGCGCCCGAAGCGGAACCTCCACGGGCAGATCCTGCGCCCGCTCTCGCCGCGGTCGATCAACCGCACGATCAGTTTCTTGCAGTGGGTGCTCTCGATCGCCCTCGAATACGGCTACGTCAGCCACAACGCTGCCGTCGGCAGGCGGCGGCGCCTGCGCGAGCGGCGCCCCGCTCCCGTCCACCTCGATACCGCCGCCCAGATCGAGGCGCTGCTCGAGGCTGCCGCGGGGCTTGATCGGGATGTGCGGCAGCGCTGCGGGGAGCGCGAGGCGATTGTGGCGACCCTCGTCTTCGCCGGTCCGCGTGCGCACGAGCTCTGCGGCCTGCGGTGGCGTGACGTCGACCTCGCCGGCGGACGGCTCTTCATCGGCCGCTCGAAGACTGACGCAGGGCTGCGCGAGATCAAGATGCTGCCGCTCCTTCGCGACCTCCTCGCCTCGCACAAAGCCGCAGCGCATCCCGCCGGCCCGGAGGACCTCGTCTTCCCGAACGAAAGCGGCGCGACCCGCGACCCCGTGAACCTGCGCAGCCGCATCCTCGAGCCCACCTTCAAGCGCGCCGACGAGCTGCTGGTGAGCCGCGGCCTCATCCCCCTGCCCAAGGGCCTTACCACTCACAAGCTGCGCCACACCTTCGCCTCGGTCCTGATCGCCTGCGGCGAGGACCCGATCTCCCTCATGCGCCAGATCGGCCACACCGACCCCACCTTCACCCTCCGCGTCTACACCCACCTGATGAGCCGCGACCCCGACGAACGGGCACGGCTGAAGGCGCTCGTGAGGGGCGAGCGAGTGATCGCCCGCGAGGCGCCCGAGCCCCCGCTCCTAGACCTTGAGGCCTACGAGCAGCCGATCCTGCAAGCACTCGCCGAGCGCGGCGGGCAAGCGAGCCGCAGCGGAATCATCGCTGCCCTCACCGAGGCGATGGCAGACCGCCACAGCGCCCGTGACCTCGAAGCCCTCCCGAGCGGCCGGCCCCGCTGGCAGCCCCGGGTAGGCAAGGTCCGCGCCCGGCTCGTGCAACGCGGCTGGCTCCGAACCGGCAAAGGCCGGGGTTGCGAATGGGAGCTGACCCAGCTTGGCTGGGCGAAGGCGCGCCGGGAGAAAATCGAGCAGGGACTAGCAACCGAATCGACTGCCGCGACAAAGGAGCGCGGTGTTGCGACACCTGCGGGGATCGGATGACGGCCACGTTGTCAACCCGCTGCAAGCCTTCGCCATCGACTGCCATCGCTGTCCGCTTCTCATGCAAAGCAGCAGTCAGGGGAAGCTGCTCAGTCGCGCTCGATCTCACGCACAACTTCCTCGATCCAGCGGCCTCGCCGGTCGGCCTCGGCAAATCGGACTTCGTAGATGTGAGCCCGGCGCATCGCGATCTCATTAGTGGCGAAGGCGTCGTCGACTGCTCCGAAGTGTGGGCTGTCCTCCCGGACCACCTCGTACTTGTAGGCGTGGTGGGGTCGGCCAGGAATTGGCCGAACCACAATGATGCGGATGACCTCCATTTGGCCTTGCATCGGTATGACCCGGGCTTCAGTCTGTCGAGAGCTGCGCTTGCGCCCAACCTGCTTCGGCACCCTCTGCTCCAGTAGGGCGGCGTCGGCCGATTCCCTTGCGAGTTCGTCTGCGCGGTTGTTGTACGGGTTCTTCCCGTGGCCTTTGACATGCCTGATCTCCACGTGGCCGGCTTTCCGCTTCAGCCGCACGAGCTCTTCCCAGAGATCCGCGTTGATGACCGGCTCGTTCTCCCGCGTCAACCAATCTCGGTCAGGCCAGACATTCTCCGCGGCATAGATGTTTTCGGAGATAAGGGCGAGGTCGGCATATATGACAATCTTCCGGTAGGACGACTTCGGCACCGGCGGATGCTGGTTCGTCAGGAGACGCAGTGCCTCAATACACGCCGTAAGCTCCATCTCGATGTTGGTGGCACCCCGCCTGCCGGCGGGATTGCGCTCGATCAACAGCTCCTCTCCGTTTTCATCTTCGGAGAGGATGACGAAGGCGTAGCCGCCCCTTCGGGGATTCTGCTTACAGGACCCGTCCGTGTAGATGATTAGGGCGTTTTCGTCGTGGCGCTCGATCGACCAATCATGGCCGACGATCTACGGGTCGTCCCGGGCAGATGCGGCACGACGGTGCTGCTCTCACGCGGAAGCAGCACCGAGGGATACATGTTCGCTCTGGCCGGCAAGCCCAGGTGACCTACGGTCTTTTGCTCTTGCGGCGGATGGCTTCCTCGCGGGCTTGCTCGATCCTCGCGAGATCTTTCGCGTGCGGACGGTCAACCTCTATGGAGTAGCCGATGCGGTTGCAGAGGCGGTGCGCCAAGACGGCATTGTTGACGACTCGGTGCCCGCCCTCTCTCTTGGAGCGCGGGAAGTGCTCGTGAGTGGGCGTCCAGTCGCTCAAATCGTCGGTGAGCGGCTCGAAGTGGCACGCGCCTCCAAGCTCCTCGGGGCAGAAACATTTGGGCATCTGGCACGCGAGCTGCGTGATGTAACCCTGCTCAGCTGCCTGGATGAGGACTCCTTTCACGCCGAGCTTCTTCAATCCGGCCGCAACGGCTCGACCGCGTTCAGGATCCCGCTCAACCCTCGACATGTCTCAACATTAGGCGCTCCGGACTACCGCTATGCGCGAAGTCCAAGCACAAGATGCGGTAGTCCGATCGCCCTCATTGAGATGCTCTCCCGGCTTCGAGTGAACGCTCCCCGCCGTCTTTGGCTGAAACGGCAGGTTTCGTATTTCGCCGTAATGCTATGTATAGTTTTTATATGGCCTCCACCCAGAACAAGCAGAGCGTCAGCTTTCGCTTCGACCCCATCGTCATCAAGCGGCTGAAAGACCGTGCTGCCGAGGCAGGCGCCGGGCAGACGGCGCTAGCCGAGCGCTACATCGAGGAGGGCATCCGGCGCGACGAGCACCCGCTGATCTATTTCCGAGAGGGAGAGGCGGGACGCAGGCCGGCACTACTGGGTTCCCGGCTTGACGTCGCCGACGTCGTGACCACGATCCGCCAGAACGATGGCTCGGTCGAGGAGGCGGCCTCCTACCTGGAGGTGCCGGTGGAGCTGGTCGAGGCCGCTGCTCGCTACTACGGCGAGTACGCGGATGAGGTCGACGCACTGATTGAGCGGGCTCGCCTTGCCGCCGAGCGCGAGCGCGAGCGTTGGAACCGACAGCGCGAAGCCCTCTCCTGAGCCCGCGGCTGTGAAGCTGCTGCTCGACGAGATGATCTCGCCGCGCGTCGCCCGCGAGCTGCGCGACAAGGGTTTTGACGTGGTCGCGGTCAAGGCCGACCGGCCGGAGTGGGAAGCGCTCCCCGATCGGGAGATCCTGCGTCATGCCGCCGCCGAGGGTCGCACCGTCGTCAGCAACGACGTCCTCGACTTCCAGCTGATCCACAACCGGATGATGGCCGAGGGCGAGGGGCATTTCGGCATCCTCTTCACCGACGACGCGGCGATGCCCCGCAATAAGGCCTCCATCCCGCTTTGGGTGCAAACGCTAGCCAGCTTCCTAGAGACGAACGAGGATGAGGACGCGCTGCGGAATCGAATCGCGTTCCTGTCCTGAGCGGATTGAAACCACCCCCGCAGATTTGGGGAACTCGTGGCCATTAGTTCCCGAAACGCCGCATATCGGTTCATATCCGTGCCTATTTGGCTCCGGCGCGCGCTGATCCGCTGACCAAAAGGCGCTGCAAATCAGCGGTTTACGTCACCCCTTCCCGATTCACCAACCGGCTTGCCATGCAGAAGGTCGTGGGTTCGAATCCCATCAGCCGCTTTTTCGCGAATTCCCTGCATGTGGGCGGGTCGGTTTCGGCGCGGGAGCCCAAAATTTGATCGAACCGTCCCCGCATATCGCCTCCGTTTTGGGCACTAGTGTGCGCTGACTCCAAGTTCTCCCGACACTCTCCGGGAGATCGATAGCTCTTCAAGCGAGACAGCCCCCGACCCAGCTGGGTCGGGGGCTGTCCGCGCTGCGACTCAGGCTCCTGGCTTCACGCCAATGAAGTTCAGAAAAGGAGTCGCATGACCAAGGATGACGTGCTGTTCGGCTACCGCCAAGCCCTCTTTGCAGAGGCTGCCCGCACAAGCGTCGCTCAAGCCTGCCGACGCTTTGGGGTGCATCGCTCCACCTATTACGCCTGGAAGCGGGCGGTCGATCGCCACGGCTTGGAGATGCTGCGACCCCGCGAGCGGCGGGCGCCGAAGATGCCCAACCAGCTTTCAAAGATGATCGAGGAGAAGATCGTCGCCTTCGCGCTGGGCCATCCCGGCCTTGGGCCAAAGCGGGTGGCTTCAGAGCTCGCCTGCCCCAAGTGGGGAGGCATCCTCGTCTCGCCAAACGGCGTTTGGAAGGTGCTGCGCCGCCACGGCCTCAACACCCGCACAAAGCGCCTGGGGCTCTTGGCGGGCTACGCCGCGCCCTATGAGCCGGCGCGCGATTACGGCCCCGAGCGCCACATCGAGGCCTCCCGCCCCGGCGAGCTGGTCGGAATCGACTGCTTCTTCGTCGGTCGCCTGCAGGGCACCAAGGGCTCAATCTGGCAGCTCACCGCGATCGATATCGCCTCCTCCTACGCCTGGGCGGAGCTGGTGGTCTGCAAGGAAGGCAAGCCGGCCAGCCCCGGCGCCAGGCAGACCTCGAAGCTGGCTCGCCGGGTCGCGAAGGAGCTGCGCGAAGCAGGCTGGCGCCTGGAGCGGCTGCTCTCAGACAACGGCAACGAGTTCAAGGGCGAGTTCTCGGCGACCGTCGCCCGGATGAAGGCAAAGCACACCCGGATCCGGGCCGGGCGCCCACAGACCAACGGCAATGTCGAGGCGCTGCACCGCACGATCCTCGACGAGTGCTGGCGGCCTTCCTTCGCCCGCTACCTGCACCCTGCACTCTCCAGCCTCAGGCGCGACCTCGATGAGTACCTGCGCTTCTACAACTTCGACCGTGTTCACCACGGCCGGCTGACAGCCGGTCAGATCCCGGCGGACATCGTCTACGGTGCCCGCAAGATGGAGGTCAGATGAGCCGCGAGTGTCGGCACATCTTGGAGTCCGTGCACACTAGTGCCCGAAATGACGCGGATGCGCGGCGATTGGCGGTGATTTCGGCCGATTCCGCTTGCAGTGGTCCCGCAGACGCGGTAGTAGGCGGACGGCGAGGTACCCTAGCCCTATGGCCCAGGAGCGAATCACCGTCGACCCCAATCGGATGCGCGGCCTGCCCACCATTCGCGACACCCGCGTCACCGTCAGCGCGGTGCTCGGCCAGCTGGCTGCGGGTGCGAGCATCGACGAACTGCTGGCCGACTACCCCTACCTCGAAAGCGAGGATGTCCTCGCTGCGCTCGAATACGCAGCCGCCGCCGCGCAGGAGCGCGAGCTGGCAGTGGTAGCTCCAGCGGCGTGAAGCTGCTCCTCCCGACGCGAACACCGTCGCCTCCTGACGAGACTCCGGTGCCGAAGCCGGCCGCTTCTAGATTCCGAATGCGATGAAGCCTGCCCAGAAATCCGGATGGGAGAAGGGCTGAGTGGTGACCTGAAGAGGCTTGGCGCCCATGCTTCTGCGCGCCGCCATCCGGGGTTGCCCTCGCAGGCCCGCAGCCAAGGATGGGTGTCGTTCGAGGAATTCAGCCCGCTCTGGTTCGGAGAGTTCACGCAGCCAGAGTTGAGCCTGGCGGAGTGATGCCGCCGGCCCGAGACCGACCACCATCATCTCCTCATAGAGCTTGGTCATCAGGAGAGCCGTCGCCTCGCTGTCGACCGGCCAGAGGCTCGCGATCACTGCGGCGGCACCGGCCGAGAGGATCGCTGTGCCCATCGAGAAGAGCTCCTCCGGATTCCGCACGGTGTCCGCGGTGGCGCTCTGGCAGGCGGAGACGACCACCAACCGTGCCTTCAGGTCTGCGCCTCCCATTTGCGCGGCCTCGAGCAGACCGTCGGCCAGGAGCACACCGGTCTCGGCCGGGTCGAGGCTCGCCTGGCCGTGGCATGCCAGATGGACGTAGTCGGCGTCGCCGACCCTGTCTTCGAGGAAGACGGCGCTCGCCTTAGACCCGACCGCCGACTCCGCGCCTGCTCCGAAGTGGCCGACCACCTCTGCCACCTCCGAGGCAGCTGCCGGAAGATCCTCCGTCGGGTCGGCGAGGCAGAGCAGGCGAGGCGGCTCGTTCAGGGACCGCCCCGACCGTCGTCGTGCTTCCCCTGCCGCCAGGGCCGAGGGCGAGAAGCTGACGGTGAACTCGTCGAGGAGGCTCGAGTTGAGCTCGTCGCCCAAAAGGATCGCCTCCAGCGGAGCGTGGGCGATCACACCGCAGGGGACGAGAGTCACGGTCTCGGCTGAGACTGAACGCAGTGCGGCGGCAAGTGGCTGGCCGACTGTGCTCCCGAGCCAGGGAAGGATCTCCTCCAATCCGAGCTGGAGCTGTTCGATGCGACGATTGAGGATCGCTTCGTCGATCGCCCCTTCCTCATCGAGCATGAAGATCCCGGCCATGTAGGAGGCATCGATCGGATGCCCTTCAACCACATCTCGCTGCTCGAGGTCGCCGATCATCAGCCGCATCAGGACTTGCCAGCTAGTGACTGCGGCGGTGAAATTCTCGAATCTCGTCTCCCCCTCGCGCCGCTCCACGAGGAGCAACTGGGTCCCGAACGGAGTCGGATTGACATAGACGAGCGGCCCCCCGGCGATCGCGGCGTCCTCGAAGTCCTCGATCCGTGCGCCGTGGGCGAAGTCTTCGTGTCCGGCGCCGCGCCGGATCTCGGCGATCACACGGTTGAGCTCTCGGGCGGCGTCCGAGCTGCCTCCTCCGAGAGGCGAACGTCGGAGCGCCTTTAGCGCCTTCTCGTAGGCGAGTCGCGCCTCCTCGTTCAGCTCTACCTCGCCCGCGGCCTCGGGTGCGATTCGGCGCCGCAGTTGTCGGGCGCGGCTTCCCTCCAGGGTCAGGGCCGCCCCCGCGACGTCGCCTGCGGCGGCGAGCGCAAAGGCGGCCCAGCGCCCGAGGCTGACCGACGCCATCGACTCCAGCGCGCGGGCGCCGGGGTCGACCCGCCTCTCGTAGAGAAGCTCCGCGGCCTCCGTCGCATCGCGAAACGCCGCCGCCGACTCGGCCCACTCACCTCTTTCCCCGAGCGCCATGGCCAGACGCCTGGCTGAGGTCCGACTCTCCTTTGGCAGTGAAGTGGGTCGCAGGATCGCGAGTGCCCGCCGGTTTACCTCGAGCGCTCGCTCGGACTCCTCGAGACGGGTCAGGACCTCGGCCAACTCGTCCATGCCCCTCCCGAGCTCAAGCCGATCGGGTCCGGCTTCCAACCGCTCGCAGGCACGCTCCAGATGCTCACGAGCCTCGTGCAGAACCGGGCGGTTGTCGACCCCTCCGGCTCCGATGTAGGCGGGGACTTCGTCCGAGTCGATCGGCTGGTCCTCCCAGCTTACGTCCGTGCCCTTTCGCAGCAGTCGGCCGAGCGCGAGGTCCGCGGCGGCCTGTGCCCACTCGCCAACGCCCTCTGTGAGAAGCGAGGCAAAGACGGCTTCGGCCTCGTCTCTTCCGGCCTCCTCGAGCTCGGCGAGAGCCTCGAGGGCCGTGCCTCGGTCCAGCTCGGCCTCTATCCGCTCGCCCTCGTCCTCGCTCGCCCCGTCCTTCTCGGCCAGCGCCTGTGCCTCCCGCAGGAGGGCAACGCGATCGCCACGCTCCTGGGCGAGGAGCGCCTTGCGCAGCACCTGACGAGCACGAACGTGAAGCCACGCCGGAGCGTCGCGGGCGAGTTCGCGCATGACGAGTCGCATCAGGGCGAGCGCGTGCTCCACGTTCTCGGCCGGATCCTCGCCGATCCGCGCGATCGACTGCTCGGCCAGCTCGATGATCGACGCGGTCTGCTGATCTCCGCTCGACAGCGAGGCTGCCATGGCAAAGCAGGGGAGGGCCGACTCCTGAAGCTCAGCCCGGTCGCCGTCTTGGCTGAGTATCGCCCGGCCTCGCAGCGCCTGGAGGGCCGCCCAGACGGCCCCGTCGCCGATCGAATCGGCTCGCTGGGCGGCCTTGTCGATCAGCGCTAGGGCATCGACGTGGCTTCCTTCGGCGAGCGCGTTCTGGACGCCCTTTACTTCCGAGTGCAGGATGCCATCGGGGTCTTGAGAAGCCTTCATCGCGCGCTCGTATCGAGCCCAGGCGCCGCTGACGTCCTCGCGTCCTTCCCGTATTAGCGCGGCCAAGGCACGCATCACGGTGCCGTACCCCGGCAGATCCTGAGACTGAAGGACCGATTCGACCGCCCCCTCTTCGAGGATCTGCGGTTGCTCCTCCAGCAATGCCCTGAAGTCGGCCTCGCTCCGCAGAGCCAGGAGGACGGCGACGACGTCCTCTGCTCCGGCCCCCGCGCTCCTCGCCTCCATCCCCCCACCGTATCCCGCCGCCAGCCCAGCCCTTTTCGTTGCCAGATCCGTGCGCACCGCGGCTCATAACTGGTCCCGGCTCACCTCTTCTATGTGAACGCCCACCGGGGCGGCAATCTCTCTCTTACTTGGCGAGGCCGCTGTACTCGCCAGCCAGGTACCTGACCTGGCTCTCGCGAAGAACGAGAAACTGATCCTCGGGAAGCTCGGTGACTGCCTGCCCGGGCCGACGAATCGTGAACGGCTGGAGTTTGAGTTCACGGTCGTCACTCTCGGTGGGAGAGAAGGCCCGGAGGATTCCCGACAACTGAACGCCGTCGCTGAGCTCGATAGCCATGGAGACGGTCTTGTCTTTCGGCCGTTCCTTCTCGAAGGAGTCGAACCAGATGGTGTGCTGCCGATAGGCGCTCTGATCCGGCTTCTTCGACTTGGGGTTGAGAATCCTCGCTGCGAGGTCGGCGAATACGAAGCTGAGGACGGCGGCGACGAAGCCGCACCCGACTATCCGCCACGGCTCATTCTTGACGTAGTCGCCCGGCCCTTTGAAGAATTCGCCTAGGTCGAACTGGCCGATTGCCCCGGCGAAAAGGACGACGACGAGCACGGCGAAGAGCGAGGTAGCCGAGCCGATCATCACCAACTCGATGTATTCGGCGAACGACGATCTGAAGTGACGGGGAGCGCGTTCGTCGGCCCGCCGCTCGAACACTCGACCAGGAGCCGCCGTCACCGCGAGGATGACCAGGCTGGCGAGCGTCGCGAGGATCACTCTGAGTCAGAAGGCGGCGGAGGGGGTGGTGGAGGAGGTGGGGGCGGGGGCGGCTCGACAGGCGGCAGGGCTTCGACTTTGTTGACCAGGCTGCTCGGGTCTCCGGCCGGTAGTGCCGTCATTCCCTTGCCCTCTGAAAGGCCAACCTCACCAGGCTCGGCAACTGGGGGAACCGGGCGCTCGGCCTTCTGTGGTGGCGGATCGGGTCGATTCTGCGGTTTGTCGTCACCCATTGCGCAGCAGATCGTAGCTGGACCATCGGAACCCATCGTGAGGGGCAAAAAAGAGGCCGAGTCTCCCCGGCCTCGCACGCGCCAACCATGACTCGGTTCGCCGCCGAAGGACGAGCCACCCGACGAACAGGAGCAGGCCCACCACGACCGCCAGGGGTCCGCGTTCCAGCAGTCCACGACGACCCCGATCCAGAACGCCAGCCAGCAGACGACGCTGACCCCGAGGACGATCCGCGGGAGGAATCACCGCCCACCCCTCGTCACGACGATCGGCCGCCGTTCGCCCGGTTGCAGCTCCTAGTCTGCGACCTCGGGACCACCCGGCCCCCGCACAACTCGGAATCAAACCGCCACCTCGGATTTCGGGCACTTCTGCGCCGAAGTTCCCAAATCGCTGCATATCAGCGCATATCCCCGCCGAGACCGACGATGCGCTTACGCGCGACTTTTGGGAGGTCCGTGTCGTCAATCATCGGAAGCGGCCAATCACGATCAGGCGAGGCGGCCTTCTCGGTGATCGCGGCCAGCACGTGACCGCTCTGATCGTTGACCCCTATGTGACTAGTGAAGGCCGCCCCAGATGGATCGAACCCTTCCCCAAGGCGCTCACGGACGGGACCAGCTTTTCGTTCTTCCTTGAGCCTCATGCGCGAGTGGCGACCTTGGCGATGGCGGCGCCCCGGTGGTAGACGAGCTCGTCGGGAAGCAGCGCCACGGCCGGTCTCCGTCGCGATCGTCTTCGTTGGAGGCGAAAAGCTTCAGTTGGTCGCCTGTCGATGGCGATGCCCTACGTCGTGCCCTATACTGCCTTCGTGATGCGCAAGACCAGCATCTACCTAGACGACGAGCAGGCAAATCGCCTCGCTCGTCTGGCCCGGGCCGAGGGCCGGCCCCAAGCTGAGATCGTCCGCGAGGCGATCTCCTGCTACCGGCCCGCGCCCAAGCGGGATCGGAACTTCGCCCTGGCGGGCAACTTCGAGCGCATCGATCACGACTCTCATCCAATCTCGGAGATCCCCGAGGACGAGTTGATGCGCGGCTTCGGCGAGTGACGCTCATCCTCGACGCGGCGCCACTGGTGGCATTGGCTGACGCTAGGGAGCCTCAACTCGAGGCTCTATTGAGAATCCGTGACGAGGAGGAGGGTCGGCTGGTCCTGCCGGCACCGGTTGCGGCCGAGGTTGACTACCTGCTCGGCGTCCGCTTTGGCGAAGCGGCCCGGCGTGCCTTCCTCAGCGATCTGGCCGCCCAGCGCTACGACGTCGCGTGTCTGGAAGCCGACGATTACCGCGCGGTTTCCGAGCTCGACACCCGCTACTCCGATCTCGGTCTCGGTCTCGCCGATTGCTCGATTGCGGTTCTCGCGGAGCGCTACGAAACCCGACGTCTGCTCAGCTTTGACGAGCGGCATTTCCGGGCGGTTGCGCCGCTTCAGGGCGGGTCTTTCGAGTTGCTGCCGGCGGATTTCTAGTTGACGCGCCTCACCACGTTCCGAACGCCGTGAAGTAGATCCGGGTCCACCGAGAGGCTGTGGGTGTTCGACGCCTACAACCTCAAGGAGGACCCGGATGCAGCACCGTAATGCCCCGCTCACCCCGAACGGAAGGCGCCGCCTGGTGGCGCTGGTGGAAGAGGAGGGCCTCACGTTCGAGGCGGCCGCGGCCGCCTCGAACGTGGCGAAGTCAACGGCCCACACCTGGGTCTCGCGCTGGCGGGCAGCCAGTTCCGAGCAACGACGGAGTCTGGAGTGCCTGCAGGACCGCTCCTCGCGCCCCCACCGCAGCCCGGCGATGCTCAGCGTGGCCGGCCAGGAGCGCTGCTGCGAGGTGCGTCGGCGGACCGGCTGGGGACCGCGGTTGATCGCCTCGGAGGTGAACATCCCCCACGCGACAGTGCATCGGGCATTGAAGCGCGGCGGCTGCTCACGGCGCCCCAAGCAGCTACGGGAGAAGGTGGTTCGCTACGAGTGGCCCTGCCCCGGCAATCTCCTGCACATCGACACCAAGCGCCACGCGCGCTTTCTGGAGCCCGGTCACGCGGTGACCGGCAAGCGCACCCAGGGCTCGCGGGGAGCTGGCTGGGAGTTCGTCCACACCATCGTCGACGACTGCTCTCGCCTGGCCTATTCGGAGGTCCACGACGACGAGCGGGCCGCGACCGTCACCGCCTTCACCCGCCGGGGCCTGGACTGGCTCCTAGGACGAGGGATCGTCACTGAGCGGCTGCTCAGCGACAACGCCTGGGCCTACGTGAAGAACAAGGATCTGCACCAACTACTGGCCGATCGAGCGATTGAGCACTGGCGCACCAAGCCCTACTCGCCCCAGACGAATGGGAAGGTAGAGCGCCTGCAGCAGACCATGGACCGCGAGTGGGCTCGGGGCCTCAGCTATCGCTCGAGTGCTGATCGGCGAGCCGCCCTGCCACACTGGCTGCGCCACTACAACGAGAGCCGTCGTCACTCAGCTCTCGGTAACCGCCCGCCTATAACTCGCGTTCGGGATGTGTTGGGGCACGACATCTAGTGGGACTCACCATTGGCCGGACGCGCCGAATCGCTGCATTCGAACCGGCCATGGCGATTTCGGGCACTTCTGGCCGGAAGTGCCCGAAACGCTGCATATCGGTGCCTATCTGCGCATATTTCCGCTGGCAAGGCGCGGGCTGGCCGATCATGAAAGCCCTGCAAATCAGTTGAATCAAGGGCCACCTAGCGCTGCCGACCCGGCTAATTGCCATGCAGAAGGTCGTGGGTTCGAATCCCATCAGCCGCTTTTTCGCGAATGCCCTGCACGTTGGGTGGTTGGGTTCGGCACGGGTCGCCGAAACAAGATCAAACCATCCCCGCATATCGATGTCATTCCAGGCACTACTGCGAATTAGTGCCTGGAATGGCCCGGATGCGCGGGGATCGACGCCGATTGCCGTCCTTGAGCGATACTCCGGCTTACCTTGACGGACACGGCAGTTATCTCAATCGTCGGTATAGCTGTCTCCGGCATCGTCGGACCCGGTGTGCCGCTCGCTGGGCCCGTGCCCGTCAACGGGCCGATCATCATCATGAGCGGAGTGAAAGGCGCTACGAGGATCTTGCCCGTCTACTCGATGACGCTGCACAACTGCTTGCGCCTGGGGCCAGCCGCCTTCGGGCGATGGCAGACAATGACGTAGATCCGGCTGAACTTGGTACGTGGCCCTCTCAGGTCCATGCAACCTACGAGCGTCTCTTGCTTCGGTTGTCAGCAGAGGATCCTGTCAGCGAGGCCTATCTCGCTGCCCGTGACCACCTTGTCGGTACTGCAAAGGCCTTTGGGGATAAGCGATTGCACCTCGAAATCGATGAATTCGTCGATCGTTTTGAAGAGGCTCGAATGACTTTCCTCGCGCGGGCACGACAATGTCTCGCAGCCCAGTCAGGGAAGGGATGAGCGTCGACCTCTCTGACCTCGAGATCATCGAGGCCGTAGTTCATGACGTACCAAGGCCCGGTGGGGCAGAGTCACTGCTTCTCACGGATCGCCCAGTCGCCCTTGATCCCGAGCTCAATTCCTACTTCTACGACAAGCTGCTGGAAAGTCTCGGGGGCCGTGGCGTCGCAATCGAAGCAGATTCCGATGAGCCTGCGGCCGTCCGCGAGGGGGTGCGGAGCATCCTCGCCGACCCCAGTACCCACATACAGGCCTCTCGGGCGATGGCCACCCATCTTTATGAGCTGCAGAAGCGCACCAACTCGCCAGGTCTACTCACCGTGATTAGGGCCAGGGCCGGCGGTGAAGGAGGCAGTCGGCGTCTTGAAGCTCGAGCGTGAGGTCGGTGTCCACGTACTGATCGACAATATCGGCGGCCAGCGCGTCATCGATCTCGAGTTCCTCCGTGACCTGACGCTCACCCGCAAGACTCGCGTCTTCAAGGCAGCGGCACTTCGCCTCGACAATCTCGACGACCCACTCTCAATGGTCGGCCTCGCCTCTGACGACCAGCGCAGCCGCGTTGAGGCGCGCGGCCTGGCTCGCTTCTTCCTCTGTGACTTCCTCGGATGCCACATCGCAGGAAGTCCGGAGAAGGCAACCCACGATTTCTGGAACGCGGCCCAGGACTTCATCAACTCCGACGTCACTTCGCCTGAACGCCAAGGCCGCTACCAGGTCGCCATCCAGGCATACCTTGAGGAGCCAGATGAACAGATTGCACCCGAAGCGTTTATGCGCCGTGCGATCGATGAGAACGACCGTCCGCGCCTGCGTCAACGCCTTCGCGACGAAGGCCTCGACCCGCAGCGTGCGATCGCCAAGGATACGGCGATGATTGCCAAGAAGATCGAGGGCTTCCGCCTCACCTTTGACCACGGCATGCTCCTGGTTGGCCGTCGTGACGACCTGTCAGCCGAGCGCCTAGAGCTGCCCTCCGGTAACCACCCTGGTCCTACGCTCATTCACGACTCGATCAAGAAGTTCAATGGCCGCTGAGTCCGAAGTACCGCTCGACGCCCCTCTTTCGGGCGCATCTGTACTCGTCAACCCCGACCTCGCTGCACGTTTGCAGCCGATGTTGGGTCGCGTATTGAGGTAGGTCAGAGCAGGCCGCGAATTCCGGCGAAGCGCTCAAGTACCTCAGCGAAGCTCGGGTGCGGCCGAAAGAAGAGGCGGCGGCACTCCTCTTCATACCCGGGCTCGATGGCCGCTCGGAGCTCATCGGATGGGAAGAGGGCGTCGCTGGTCGTGAAGCGGAGGCTCGGCGGAGGGCGATGGCTATGCGGGAAGAAGGTGCTGCTCTTCTCGTCGTAGTCGGTCTTGATCTCGTCGTACTCGTCCGACGCCAGCATCGCCGTGACCTCGGAACGGCCGGCAAGGACATAGAGATCTGCGTAGTGGCGAACGTCACGACCCAGTGGAGTGCTGTCCTCCTTCAGCCGCTCAACCTTGCCGTGGATGGCGAAGAGCTTCTCGACGAACGTGCGCCGGAAGTGCAGGAGGGTCATCTCGAAGGGCTGGATTCCCTCGACATCAAGCTCGCCAGCGGCATCCCGTTCGATCAAGAGCCCACCGACGATCGAGGAGATCTCGACCGTGGCGGTCGGCTGCTTGCCGCTCTGGATGCCAGGCTCGAGACGGACGGTCGGCGGGAACCCTTGAAGTGCGGGGAAGTGCGAGCTGTAGAGGAAGGTGTCCATGCGCCCGCGTCCGCCGATCGTCTGGGAATCGGCTGGGACGTACTCCAGGCCCGGAATAGCGGTGACATCGCGGTTCAGCTTTTTCATCGCCCGGTTGATTGCCCGGTCGTTGGCCAGCGGTGGCTCCACCGCCGGGTCGACGAAGAGGTCGATGTCCTCGGAGAAGCGGTCAAGCAGGTTCCACCCCTTCGAAGAGGCTGGTGCCGCCCTTGAAAACGGCACGCTCGCCGAGGGTCGTGGCGATCGTGCGCAGGATCTCCGTGATCCAGTAGTCCTTCTCGACGAAGGTCTCCGGCAGGCTCGAGTCTGCCGCAGCCGCCGTAAGGAAGGCGGCAAAATCCGGGTGCTCAGCGAGTCTCATCGCGCTTGCCAAACGCGCGCGTTGGGCAGTGCGGCCAATATGCCGAAGTCGAACTTGCTGATCGGGTTGAGGCTCTCACGCAGTTCCCCGAGCGCGGTGGCCGGAGCGTTGGCCTGCTCGCCGAGCGCGCCGAGCATGGCTCGTACACGCGGTGGCTCCGAGAGGGCAGCCTTTGCGAGTCGCTCGAAACGCGCCCGGTCGGAGAGCATCGAAACGAGGCGCCGCGCCGTCTCCTGGGGGGATAGGTCGCTGTAGCGCGCGCGGTCGCGCAGAAGCTCGAACAAGGCGCCGTCGGATGCGTCGAGCTCAAAGCGGGAGGCCGGGCGTCGCGTGCGGACGTCGGCATCTCGCAGCGTGCCGGGCGCGGCGCTGGCTGGCGTCGCGAACTCGGGGCGAGCCGGATTCTGCGTCGAAAATCCCAGTGCGGCCCCCGCGCTCAGCCCGGCGGGATGGAACGGCGCGCTCAGGCTATGAGCGACCGCCGCACTGGCGCTTGGTCCAGTCGGGCCGATGGCGGTCTGCTTGGATCGGTAGTAGAGCCCCTTGTGCATGCGCTGCAGCTCGCCTTTGCCTGCCAGGCGCGAAAGAGCATGGGCGACTGCGGTCGCCGGCAGGTCGCGAAAGTCCGACAGCGACCAATAGCGCTCGCCGCCCGCGCGCACCCGCTCGTAGACGCGGGTGGCCGTGCTGTTGGGGCTGGGCCCCCGGCCGCTTCGCTTTGGCTTCGGCATAGCGTCAGTCTAGCGTATCTGGCAAGTTTTTCTGTTGTAGAACTTGCCAGATACTTACCCGAGCCTGTCCCTGCGCAGAAATCAAACCGAGCCCGTCTATTTCGGGCACTTCTGCGCCGAAGTTCCCAAATCGCTGCATATCGGCGCATATCCGCGCGTATTCCAGATCGCGGCCGTTACCGGCCCCGCTGCAAAACCCCTGCAAGTGATGATATTCGCTGTCCGCCGGCCTCGAAGAGGGGCCTAATTGCCATTAACCGAGTCTTCTACGACATCAGAGATCGACGCGGCAACCGACCCCCGAACCCGGTACGCCACGCCACCCTGGAGGACGGCACTCCCGTTGCTTTGGAGACGCGGAACGGCCCATGGGAGGCGAGGGTAGTTCCCCACGTCCGCGAGGAAGGGGAGCGCTTGACTATCACCGCTGGCAGCGTTGAGGAGGCCGAAGAGGTCATCGCTAAAGGAGCGAAAGAACTGGGCAGAACTTTCGAATTGTCGAGGAACGCTGGTCTGAAGAGGAGCTTCCCCGGGTGCTCTTCACGCTCAGCATGGACACTCGCATCCGTGTCCGTGCCCGAGCAAAGATGGTTCTTGGCGTGCTCTCAAAGGTCTTTCCCGAGGAGTGGCTTGACAGCCCCGAAGCCCACCAGCTGCAGGAGTGGCTGTGGGATCCGCGCCCGAAGCTTGACGGCGAGCAGATTGGAGCAATGCAAAACGGCGCTGAGGGCATCCTCGGATATATGTGCGAGCCACCCGAGCACCTAGTGTCTCTTCAACCTATGGGCGTGGATAGGCTGATGGTGATGATCATTTTGTTTGGTAAAGAGGTCATCCCCTATGAAGTTCGATTGCCGGGAATATCAGCTCCGGACAACTGCTGGGCGATGAATCCGAAGACCCGAAAGGTGCGCGAGTTGAGTCATATCGAGCTAGTGCATGAGGTCGGTACCAGGCTTGACCGCGTTCATGCCGAGCGCAACCGAGCTGCATAGAAGGTGGAGCCGACAGTGAAAATGCTGTTGATGATGCGCTGCGAGCAGCGCGGCATCGGCTCAAGCTTGTCGGCGAGGAACCGGACGACTTCCAGGCCTCACCCACCGGCAGCTGCCCAGACGCCTTAAGCGGCGCCCGGCCCTGGCTCTCAGAGAAGCTCCAGGAACTTGGCACGATCCAAGCCGGAGGCGTTGACGATCTGGTTGAGCGTCTCCTTGGCCAGGTCTCGGCCGTGCATTGGGACGACGACTCGATGAGCGTGATCGGGATGCCGGAAGACGTGATGGCTCCCCTTGACCCGATCGAGCTTCCAGCCGCAGCGCTCCAGCGCGCGAACCGCTTGGCGCGGCGTGACGGCCGGGAGCCGCGGCGTCACGCGGCGACGGTGACTCGCTCGATCTCGACCGGCCCGGGAATGGGGTCGCCGTGCGCGACGAGCGATTCGATGTAGGCCTCGATCGCCTCGCGGATCATCGATAGGGCCTCTTCGCGGGTCTCGCCCTGGCTCGCGCAGCCGGGAAGGGCGGGGACGGCCACGCTGAACCCCCCCTCGGCCTCAGGCGTCAGCACTACCTCGTACTCGCGGGAAGTGGACATCGGTTCAGCTTACCTGCCTGGGGGCTGCCGTTTGCGGTTGCCGGCGCCAGGGAAATCGAACCACCACCTCGAATTTCGGGCACTCGCGCGCACGAGTGCCCGAATGGCTGCATATCGGGGCATATCCGCACACATTCCCAATCATGGTCGTCTGCAGTGCCGCTATAAAAACCCTGCAAATGAGCGTATTCGTTGCCGGTCGGGGTCGGAGACGGGCCTAATTGCCATGCAGAAGGTCGAGGGTTCGAATCCCTTCAGCCGCTTCGCTTCGAATCCCCTGCACTTGGGCCAGTCGGCCCTCACGGGGAAAAATCAAACCACCCCCGCATATCGCCTCCATTTTGGGCGCTAGTCAGCCCACCAGTCGCGCTGGCCATCGACGTCTTCGCGCGGAGCCTCGCCGAGATTGGGCGCGCCGATGACGAGGATCTCGAGGCCCTTCGGCCCGGCCTCGTAGCCTCGCCACGTACCGGGCGGGACGCGCACCGCGTCCCATTCCTTGAGCTCGACGATCTCGTCGTCGACCTTCATCCGCCCGCTTCCGCGCAGGACCACGTACACCTCCTCTTGCTTCTTGTGCGTGTGGCCGTACGGAAAGCGATAGCCGGGCGGGACGCGCTGGTAGCTCAGGCCGGATTTCTCGAGCTCGAGCGCCTCGGTCGCCATGCGGAACTCCAGGTCCGGCGCGCCGTCGAACTTGGACCCGAGGTCCTCCAGGTCCTCCTTGAGGTTCCTGAGAGTGAACGGCACGGCGCAATCCTATGGCGCGATGTGGATGGGGCGCTTTTCAGTCTCAGCTACTCGGCGCTACCCGAACCACGCCCGGCATTGGCGCGGGGTTGGGACCGGCTGCGTCCGAGCGGACGCGTTGTCGTCATGGATATGGGGCTTACCCAAAGCCGGTGGCACCGCCTGTTCGACCCGATCGCCCGCCTGCTCGTCAAGCTTGGGCCTGGCGACGCCTACTCGGACCCCTGGAGCGATCTCGCCGCCTATGGCCCGGTCGGGACCGAGCGCTTTCTGGCGGGCTTCTACTACGTCAGTTCAGTCGCCAAGACCGAGTGGCCCTAAGCCGGTCGGGCCGCGTTGGGGGCGGGAGCGCAGAGGCAATCAAACCGCCGCCTCGGCTTTCGGGCACTTCCGCGCCGAAGCTCCCAAATCGCTGCATATCGGCGCATATCCGCGCGCATTGCTGATCGGGCCTGTCGACAGCCGGGGTGCGAAACCCCTGCAAGCCGCTACATTCGCGGCGCGCGGTTCCGGGTGCCCCCCTGTAATTGCCACGCAGAAGGTCGAGGGTTCGAATCCCTTCAGCCGCCTCTTTCTAGAGCTTCTACCGTCCGCTTGGAGCAGCACCGTTTGGCGGGCGGGGATACGCTCCCGTCGAAAAGCGATTGCCCCAGAACGGGACGGGACAGCTTCACGGTCTTGAAGACCGCAAGCGGAACCATGACCCCCTTGCACGCCTTCGCGCTGTTTTCCTCGAAGACGTCACGAGGTCCGAGGTAGGCCGTGATGATGCTCTTATCGGCCTCCTCCTCCACCTGTACTTCTTGCACTTGAGGCTTACGGGTGCCGATGCAGTGGTTCACCCTGCCGGTGAGTTTGATGGCACGGGGGCTAACCGGAGGGCCGTAGAGGATCCACTTCATGGGATAGGACGCTTCGTCCGTCCCCACGCCGGAGGAAGTTGACTCACCACAGCCGAGAGCGAAGCAACCCACACACGCAACGCTCAGAACGACAACCGTGGGTGCGCGAATTATCCGCCCTCGCAAGATGCTCTCCCCTCGACCAGATCGGCAAGTTGCCGGAAAACTCAACTGCTCTCCGGATACTCAGCAATTGTACATCGAAACCTGGACTGGGATCGGCGCGCCGGTGACGCGGGGGGTCGACTCCCCGCCTCGGACCGAGGCGGGGAGCGATTCGATCTGGGCGGCGCCCCTACTTCTTCAGCGTGACTTTAACCCTGGTGCCCGGCGCCAGCACTTTCCCGGCTTTCGGGCTCTGCTGGGCG
Organism: uncultured Actinomycetes bacterium; assembly: GCA_963699125.1. Taxonomy (GTDB): domain Bacteria; phylum Actinomycetota; class Thermoleophilia; order Solirubrobacterales; family 70-9; genus VAYN01. The sequence goes on along the minus strand of OY969417.1, from coordinate 756,628 downwards.
ACCTTGCCAGTTTTCGCCGTGACGCCTTCGAGCTTTTTCACTTTGCCGAGCTTGCAGCCGGCGTTCCTGAGGCGGTTCTTGGCCACCTTCAGCTTCTTGCCTTTGAGCTTGGGCACGACGCACGCCCTGTAGGTGAAGAAGTTGCCGCTGACCGAAGCGTTGGTCCCGGCCAGGGTGGTGACGTTGACGTTGACCCTGCCGGGGGATTTGGTCGGCGGGACGGTCGCGGTGATCTGGGTGTCGGAGTCGACGGTGAACGCGCTCGCCGGCGTCGAGCCGAATTTGACCGCGCTGGCGGTGGTGAAGCTCGATCCGGTGATCGTCACCTTGGTGCCGCCGGCGATCGGGCCCGAGTTCGGGACGATCGAGGTGATCGCGGGGGCCGCCTGGACTTCGGCGCTGAGCTGGATCTCTTGTCCGGAGACATTCCCGCTCGGGGGGACGGTCGATCCGTCGAAGGGCGGCGGGAAGATGAAGGCGTAGCTCGCCCCCGGCACTTCCGAGATCCCGATTTCGTCGCCGGCGTTGCTCGGGTTGATGCCGATTAGGTCGCCGCTGTGGATCGGGAGGTTCGTCGTGAAGGTCTGCAGCCCGGTGTCGGACGGGGTCACCGGTCCGCTGGTGCCGGCCGCCGTGTAGGCGCCGGTGCCGTTCGGGTGGAGTACCCGCAGGGAGAACGGGCCGCCTTTGGCGCCCTGCACCCGCCAGCGCACGATCGCGCCGTTCACCGGCGAGACGAGGTTGGCCCCTTTCTCAGGCAGGGCGGTGTTGAAGAGGGTCTGCACGGACCCAAAGGGTTTGGAGGCGGAGCCCGGCGGCAGGACGCTGCCGACGCTGACGATGGCCGCCGGTGCCGTGGACGCGAGCAGGGCGCATGCGCTCGCGGCGACGATTGCCGCTGCGCCGATTCGACCCAGCCTGCCGCGTCTATCGCCGCTTGCCGCCCTTTCCTCGACTCGATTTCCCTGTCCACGTTTCATCCGAACGCCTTCCTCTCGCTGTTGGCTCTCGACACACTGGGTTGAGAGATGGAATTTCGAGCACTAAACACAGCTTTCCTCCAGGGTTGCGGTCGTCGACGCGATTCGCGAATCGCCGCCCAGGGCGTCCGCCCGCGTGCTCTGCGTCGGGCGTAGGCGCCCACCCTGGCACAATGCGCCCGTGGCGGCCGAGGGGCGATACGACCTGGCGTTGTTCGGGGCGACCGGGTTCACCGGTGGCCTGACCGCCCGCTACCTGACGGAGAATGCCCCGGAGGGGCTGCGCTGGGCGCTGGTCGGGCGCAACAGGGGCAAGCTCGAAGCGGTTCGTTCCCAACTCGCCGAGATCTCCGCGAAGGCGCCCGCGCCCGACCTGCTGGAGGCCGACGCCGCCGACGCGGCGGCGCTGGCGAAGGTCGCCGAGTCCTCCCGGGTGGTGATCACCACCGTCGGCCCCTACGCCCTCTACGGCGAGCCGCTCCTCGCCGCCTGCGCGGCCGCCGGGACCGACTACGTCGACCTCACCGGCGAGCCCGAGTTCGTCGACCGGGCCTGGCTCGCGCACAACGCCGAGGCGGAGCGGACCGGCGCGCGGCTGGTCCACTGCTGCGGCTTCGACTCGATCCCCCACGACCTCGGCGCCTACTTCACCGTCAAGCAGCTGCCCGAGGGGGTGCCGCTGACCGTGAACGGCTACGCCCGCATCGGCGGCAGCTTCTCCGGGGGGACCTATCACTCGGCGATCAACGGCTTCGCCCGCGCCCGTCAGACGCTCGGCGTGGCCAGGGAGCGCCGGCGGAAGGAGCCACGACCTGCCGGGCGTCAGATCCATTCGAGCCCCCCTCGCGTGCACCGCGATCCCGCGCTAGGCGGCTGGACCGTGACTCTGCCGACGATCGACGGCGCGATTGTCCGCCGCTCAGCCGCCGCCCTCGATCGCTACGGCCCGGACTTCACCTACGGCCACCATCTGGTCTCGAGTCGACTAGCCACGATCGCGGCGATCGCCGGCGGGGTGGGGGCGGTGGCCGTGCTGGCGCCGCTGCCGCCGACCCGAAAGCTGCTGCTGAGGATCAAGTCCCCGGGTGAGGGGCCGAGTGAGGCCGAGCGCGCCCGCAGTTCGTTCAAGGTGACGTTCGTCGGCGAGGGCGGCGGCGAGCGAGTCGTCACCGAGGTCTCCGGCGGCGACCCCGGCTACGGCGAGACCTCGAAGATGCTGGCCGAGTCGGCGCTTTGCCTGGCTTTCGATGAGCTGCCGCCCAGCGCCGGTCAGGTGACGACCGCCGAGGCGATGGGTGACGCGCTTCTCACAAGGCTGCAGCGGGCAGGGATAGCCTTCCGGGTGGTCGAACCAAGTCAAACGCGAGCGAGGGAGCAGAGTGTCACCTGAGCATTTCGACGTGCTGATCGTCGGCGCCGGCCTTTCCGGCATCGGCGCCGCCCACCATCTGCAGGAACGCTGCCCCGGCAAGAGCTACGCGATCCTCGAGGCGCGCGAGGACATCGGTGGCACCTGGGACCTCTTCCGCTACCCCGGCATCCGCTCCGACTCCGACATGCACACGCTCGGCTACCGCTTCCGGCCCTGGACCGACGCCAAGTCGATCGCCGACGGCCCCTCGATCCTGCGCTACGTGCGCGAAACCGCCAGCGACGGCGGCATCGACCGCAAGATCCGCCTCCGCCACCGCGTCCTCAGCGCCGCCTGGTCGAGCGCCGATGTCCGCTGGACCGTGGAGGCGGAGCGCGCCGACACGGGGGAGACCGTGACGCTGACCTGCGACTTCCTCTTCTTCAACAGCGGCTATTACCGCTACGACCAGGGCTACACGCCCGAGTTCCCGGGGATCGATGACTTCGGCGGCAAGGTGGTCCATCCGCAACATTGGCCCGAGGACCTCGACTACGCAGGCAAGCGGATCGTCGTGATCGGCAGCGGCGCCACCGCGATGACGCTGGTCCCGGCGATGGCGGAGGACGCCGCGAAGGTGACGATGCTGCAGCGCTCGCCCACCTACGTCGTCTCGATGCCCGGCGAAGACGGCATCGCCAAGTGGCTGCGCCGCCACCTTTCCGACCGCGTCGTCTACACGATCGTGCGCTGGAAGAACGTCACCCTCCAGGGCCTCAGCTACCGGCTCAGCCGCCGCCGCCCGGAGCTGATGAAAAAGCTGCTGCGGCGCGGCGTGATCAAAGCGCTGCCGCCCGGCTATGACGTCGATACGCACTTCAGCCCGCGCTACAACCCCTGGGACCAGCGCCTCTGTTTGGTTCCCGACGCCGATCTCTTCAAGGCGCTCGCCGACGGCAGCGCCGAGATCGCCACCGACCGGATCGAGACCTTCACCGAGGGCGGCGTCCGGCTCGAGTCCGGGGCCGAGCTGGAGGCCGACATCGTCATCACCGCGACCGGGTTGAACGTGCTTTTCCTCGGCGGCGCCCGGCTGACGATCGACGGCGAGGAGCCCGACTTGGCGAGGGCGCTGACCTACAAGGGAATGATGCTGAGCGACTTCCCCAATTTCGCCTTCACCCTCGGCTACACCAATGCCTCCTGGACGCTGAAGGCGGACCTCACGTCCGAATACATCTGCCGCCTGCTCAACCACATGGACGCCCACGGCTACACCAGGTGCACGCCTCATGTCAGCGACCGGTCGGTGACCGAGCAGCCGTTGCTCGACTTCAATTCCGGCTACGTCCTGCGCTCGCTCGACACCCTGCCCAAACAAGGCTCGAAGGAACCGTGGAAGCTGCGCCAGAACTACCCGCTCGACCTGAGGATGCTGCGACACGGCCCGGTCGATGACGGTGCCATGCAGTTCTCCAGCCCGGTCCCGCAAGGCAGCCCGCTGGAAAAAGCCACCGCCTGATCGCGCCCCGGCGCCGAGCGATCGGCACCGGCGCGCCGGTGCCCCGGCCGCCGCTAGGCTTCAGCGAGTTCCCGGCGCCTTGGCGGAGTGGCTACGCAGCGGCCTGCAAAGCCGTTTACACCGGTTCGATTCCGGTAGGCGCCTTGCGACGGGAGTCCTAGCAGGGGTCCTCGCGAACGGGCGGTTCCCGTCGCAGGGGGAACTGCATCATCACGACGCGGGCGACCATCAGCTCCTCTCCGCTGATCGAGGCGCGTTCGACGCTCTTGGCGTGTGCCTCCAAGACCTCGTCCAAAGCGCGGGCCAAGCTGCCCACGACTTCTCGCCAGCCCTCGTTGTCGAGTTCGACCGGTGACCGGCTCAGATGGTTGTCCGGCCGCTCGTCGAACTTTCCGTCCGTCAGCGATTTCTCGGTGTCCTCAGAAATCAGCCGGAGCAGGGTTGCGGTGATCGGTTGGCGGGCCTTCGGCTCCACGATCTCCCATTCCTCGGCGTTGAAGAACTGCCGTTCCTTGGTCCGGTAGATGTGTTCGGTCGCGCCGCGTCTTTTCACCTGGTCGATCAGTTCAATGCAGCCCAGGCCCAGCAGGACCTTGATGTGATGCGAAACGAGGTTCAGGCTGATGTTGTCCATGCGCTTCTGCATCCGCGATGGGCTGCTCGGCCCCTCGCTCAGAATGTCCAGGATGTGAATGCGGGTTGGATGGGAGAGCGCCTTGATCAGTCGTGGATCAATGAGCGCCGGGGCCTTTTTCGGCAACGGGGGGTTCCTTTCGGAATTACGCCAAACAGTCGGAGATATGTAACTACTTCAGACAAGCTTCCTCAAACAACGCCGTAGCTGGCCCAAAACTGCTGAGTGGCGGCAATCGCAATTTGCGATGGTTTTGGCGCAGCGGTATTGATTGCCCCAACCCCTCTGACTAAACCGATTGTCGCAAGGGCTCAGGGATCGCTCGCGTAGGCGAGCTGGCCGCCGTCGTCTATAGGCGGCGCCCCGTCCTTGCTCGCGATCTGCCTCCTGAGCCGAAGTCGACCGACGGTGGAGGGAGGTGATCTTTGGTGACCATCGCAAAGGTTGGGCAGGCGTTCCCTGCGACCGCAATTCGCAAGGGAGGCTGAATCGAGTGCGGCTTGGCGCGCGCCTTTCGAGGCGCGCGCCACTAATTCAGGTGATCCCGATCAAGCTGGCGGCTGGCCTGCAAGACCGACGCGATCTGCCGATCACCAGCGACGTTCGAGGCGTAGAGGCGAGTCACGTTGCCGGGGATCGGCTGTGTTCCAGTCACCTTGATGCTGCCGCAGCCCGCCAGGACCAGCGCGTGATAGTTGATGATGCTGATGCTCGACGCCGGAGTGGATGCTGACGCGAGTTCAATCGAAGTGCGCGGAATCTCGCTGTTGTTGAGTGCCCGCAAAATCCGTCGACGAACGGGGTTCTCCAACGCCTTCCGAACCTGGGGCGGAAGCTCGGCAATCAGTTGGACCAGGAGTTCATCTCCGCCTGTCTCCCGTTCGTTTTCACGCCTTTGCCACATGTCCCTGCCCTTCGAATCGCAATGAACAATGATTGTTCGGGCATATTTGCGAGAACGATCCGCGAGTACCAACGAAAAGCGGCTGACCGGTTGGACGGGGACTGGCCGCGACCCGATCGTCTGGCCCACCTACTAACGGGGCACTTCAAGCAGGAAGTCACCCACGAAGCCGTTGCCAGTTCGGGCGCAGATAGGCCTCCTCGAAGCCGGCGCGGAGGATGTTGCGGTAGCTGGCTGAGGGGCGGTCGGGCACCCGCTCGCCGGTCTCGACCAGGAGGGTGTGGCAGCCACCCTCGATCGCGTCGAGGATGCGGCGGTGGAGCAGCGCCAGCTGGCAGCCGCGGCCGCGGGCCGGCTCGAGCGTCGCGGCGATGCCGAACTCGGCGATGCCCTCGTGGACGTGCATCGCGGCGCAGGCCTGGGGCTCGCCCTCGACGCGGGCGACGTAGCAGCGCCAGCCGCCGCGTCCGGGCAGGCGGGCGAAGAAGGTCGAGGCCCAGGCGGGCATCTCGAACCCCGTCGACGCGATCGTCCCGAAGGGCTCCTGCTCCGGATCCTCCAGCTCGATGACCTCGACCGTGTCGGGGGCTCTGAAGCGCGGGGAATGGGCGTCGCGAACGAACTTCATCCACGCGTAGCTCGGGGTGAAGCCACGCTGCGAGAGCCAGGCTGCGGCGGCGTCTGCACCGGCAAGGCCCGGCGTCACCGGGACGTAAGGGGACACGCCTCTCGCCGCTGCCCACTCGATCGCGGCGGCGAGTTGGCCTTCCTCAACCGCCCCCGGCTCGGCGGCGCCGAGGATCAGGTTGAGCATCCCCACCTGCGGCAGGGCGGCGACGATCGTCGCCTGGACGAGACCGAAGTCTTGCGACTCGATCCCGCGCTCGGCCACGACCTCAGCCGGGATCGCCGTCCAGATATCCCGCCAGAAGCCGCGCTCGACGAGGTCCAGGGCATATGGGTCATACCCGACCCCACCGTCTGTTTCGGCGCCCGGCATCGCTGATGGCAGCATAGGTCGCCGCTCCGCCGCCGGCCAGAGCGGCGCATCTGTCAGCCTGGGCGCGTGAGCGTTGCCACCCCCAGTTCCGACGGGTCGGCGTCTCAGATCCCGGAGAACCAGGTGATCGTCCTCTTCGGGGCGACGGGTGACCTGGCGAAGCGCAAGCTGCTGCCGGGAATGTTCCACCTGGCGCAGGTCGGTCTGATGCCGCGACGGTTCCGCATCATCGGCGCGGCGAGAAGGGAGATCGGGCAGGACGAGTTCCGGGAGATGGCCCGGAAGGCGATTGAGGCCTCGGGCCGCGAGGACCTGTCCCCGGCCACCTGGAACCCCTTTGCCGAGTCGCTCGAGTTCGTCGGAGTGGGGGAGGGGCTCGGGGCGCTGGGCGAGGCGGTCGCGCGAGCGCGCGCGGAGCTCGGCGGCGACCCCGGCCTCCTCTACTACCTGTCGCTGCCACCGAACGCAGCGGCTGGCACGGTCGAGCAGCTCGGCGCGCTCGGGATCGGCGAAGGGGCTCGCGTGATCACCGAGAAGCCGTTCGGCATCGACCTCGCCTCGGCGCGGCAGCTGAACGCGCTGCTGCACTCCGTCTTCGAGGAGCGCTGCATCTACCGGATCGACCACTACCTCGGCCGCGAGGCGGTGCAGAACCTGCTGGCGATGCGGTTCGCCAACGGGATGTTCGAGCCGGTCTGGAACCGCAACCACATCGACCACATCCAGATCGACGTCCCCGAGACCCGCGCGATCGAGATGCGTGGGAGTTTCTACGAGCAGACGGGCGCCTTTCGCGACATGGTCGTCACCCACCTCTTCCAGGTGCTCGGCTTCGTCGCGATGGAGCCGCCGACCTCGCTGGAGCCGAAAACGCTGGGCGCCGAGCGCGAGAAGGTCTTCGACGCGATGCCGCCGCTGAGGGCCGAGAACGTGGTCCGCGGCCAGTACGAGGGCTACCGCGAGGAGGACGGCGTCGCCGCCGACTCCGACACCGAGACCTTTGTCGCGATCAAGGCCACCGTCGACAACTGGCGCTGGGAGGGGGTTCCGTTCTACCTGCGGTCGGGCAAGCGACTCGCCCAGAGCCGGCACCTGCTGACGATCGCCTTCGCGCAGCCGCCGCGCCGCATGTTCCCGCTCGACTGCGACCAGGTCGCCGAGTCGTTCGGCCACGACCACCTCACTTTCGAGCTGGGCGACCCCGGCAGCATCTCCGCCTCCTTCCTGGCCAAGGTCCCCGGCCCGACGATCCAGCTCGGCGAGGCGCACATGCGCTTCAGCTACGCCGACACTTTCGGCGGCGCCGAGGCGGCTCTCGACGCCTACGAGCGCCTGATCCACGACGTGATGATCGGCGACCGCACCCTGTTCACCAGCTCGGATGCGATCGAGCGTCTCTGGGCGATCTCCGAGCCGGTGCTGGAGCAGCCGCCGCCCACCCAGCTCTACGCGCCGGGCTCATGGGGCCCGACCGCGAGCGATGAGCTGATCGCGCCGCGCCGCTGGCACCTGCCCAGCAACCACGTCTGAGTCGGCGCGGGGCGGGGAACGGAAAAGGGCCCCGTGAGGGGCCCTTTGTTTCCGAAGGACGTGCCACCAGAGAGATAGATGTCGCTGGCTCGTCGGTCCTCGAGCTTGGAAGTTCTAGTTGCCGCTGCTCACGCGACGTACTGATAAACACTCGGGGGGTTGAAAAGTTGCACCGGTTGCATCGGCCGTTGCAGCGACCGCCTTTAGCCGCCCGGCGCTCGCCGCCCGGCCCTCTGTTTCGCGCTGCTAGATTCAGGTCTCCCGGGCGTTTAGCTCAGTTGGGAGAGCGCTACCTCGACAAGGTAGAGGTCACTGGTTCGAGCCCAGTAACGCCCACTCGGTCTAGGCTCGCGATCCTGTGATCGGGACCTACGCAGCCGTGCTGGCGGTTTGGGGGGCGTCGCTGGCGATCGGGCAGGCGGCGATCGGCCTCTGCGGCGCCCGTCGTTGGTCCTGGCTCTCGCCCGCGGTCGGCCTGGCGCTGCTCTGCGCGGTCTGCTGGGGGACGGCGCGCTTGGGTGGCGACGGGATCGGCTCGGTGGTTGCGGTTGCGCTGCTCACCATCGCTTCGGTCGTCTTTCTTTGGGATCGGCTGGAGGGGGGTGGGGAGGCGCTGCAGGTCGGCTGGCCGGTCGCGCTGATCGCGTTGCTGGCCGCCTCGCTCCCCTTCGCCGTCGAAGGCCACTTCGGGATCCTTGGCACCAGCTTCAACCCCGACATGTCACAGCACCTCCTCGCCGCCGATCGCCTCGCCCACGGCGAGACCTCCCAGCTCCTCCACCAGGGCTACCCCCTCGGCCCCCACGCGATCGTTGTCGCCCTCAACAAGGGCCTCGGGATCGGCCTCGTCCAGGGTTTCAGCGGCCTCACCGTCGCCGTCGCCGTCCTCGCCCCGCTCACCACCCTCGCCGCCTTCGCGAACCTGAGACCGATCCCGCGCACCGCCGGAGCCCTTCTGGTCGGCCTCGCCTATCTAGCCGCCTCCTACTTCGCCCAGGGCGCCTTCAAGGAGACGCTCCAAGCCCTCTTCGTCCTAGCCTTCGCCCTCTCCCTCCGCGAATCGACCCGAGGCTGGCGGGATTTACCGCTCCGCTTCGTCCCTCCAGCTCTACTCGCAGTCGGAAGCGTCTACACCTACAGCTTCCCGGGCCTGATCTGGCTGGGTGGGACCCTGGTCGTCTGGGCGATAGCCGAACTGGCCTGGGCCCGACGCGATTCACCCGCGGGTGGCGGGGTGGCGGGGGTCCCCCGCGGCGCGGAGGATGCGCAGCATCCGAGCACCGTGGGGGATGCCGCCCCGACAGGACCCGCGGACGCACCGCCTGGTCCCTCACCAGTCAGGGCAACGCTCCTAGCCCTGCTCGTCTTCGCCATCCTGGTCGCCCCCGAGATCGGCCGCATGGTCGACTTCCAGCAATTCGAGACCTTCGACCCCAACGGCCCCGGCCTCGGCAACCTCTTCGGCCAGCTCTCGCCCTTCGAGGCGCTTGGCATCTGGCCATCCGGGGACTTCCGCCTCGCCCCCGGCGACGGCGCCGTGCCGGCCGTTGGCTACTACCTCGGCGCGGCCTTTGCCCTGGCCCTGCTGCTCTACGGCGTCGTCCGCTGCTGGCGCCGCCGGGAGTCGGCGCTGCTCGCGGGTCTCGTTGCCGCGGCGGCGGCCTACGCAGCGGCTCGGATCGTTGGCACCCCCTACACCGCCGCCAAGGCGATCGAGATCGCTTCGCCACTCGTGGCGCTGACGATCCTCCTGCCGCTGCTGGACACCGCTGCGCGGTTCCTTGGGCACCCAATACGCGACAAAGGAACCACGGAACGGGTGGGGGTAGGGGCCGCGGCGGCGTTCGCCCTCGCCGCCGGTGTCTGCTCGCTGCTGGCGCTCGCCAACGCGCCGGTCGGGCCGACCTCCTACTCGCCGGCGCTGACCGGGATGCGGCCGCTCGTCGCTTCCTCCTCGACCCTCGTTCTCGCCTCGACTGAGCTGCTCGCCGACGAACACGGCGTCCCCTATGTCTCTTGGGAGCTGCGCGGGGGACGGGTCTGCATCTCCTCCGAGGATGAAGCCGGGAATCGCCCGCCGCAGGGCGTGCGCTTCGTCGTCACCCGCGGCGCCGCTGCGCAACCGCCCTTCGCGGACCTGCGCGTCCGCCGCGTCGCTCCGCCCTACGTCCTCTGGGAATCGACCCGGCCGGTACGCGGCCACAGCCCCTGCCCGCTGATCGCCGTCCGCCAGGCTCGACAGGGACCGGCTCCCTGACGAGACCTACCTTTCCCGTCTATATGCCCGGAAAGGGAGGTCTCGTCGAGCGGTGAGCGGTCAAAGCGTGGATACCATGGCCACGGATGGAGGCCGCAACGGAGAAGCTGATCGTCACGCTGCCCGACGGGAAGGCGCTGGAGTTGCCCGCCGGCGCCACCGGAGCCGACGCGGCTGCGGCGATCGGGCCGGGTCTCGCCAAGGCGGCGCTGGCGATTCGCGTCGACGGTGAGCTGCGGGACCTCTCGGCGCCGCTGCCCGAGGGGGGCGGCGCGATCGCGATCCTCACCGATCGCGACCCCGAGGCGCTGGAGCTGATCCGCCACGACGCCGCCCACGTCATGGCCGAGGCGGTGATGGAGCTGTACCCGGGGACCAAGGTGACGATCGGCCCGCCGATCGAGTCCGGCTTCTACTACGACTTCGAGTTCCCGCCCGAGGCAAAGGTCAGCGAAGAGGACCTCGGCAAGATCGAGGCGGCGATGCAGGCGCACATCGACGCCGACGAGCAGTTCGGCCGCCGCGACGTCCCGACCGCCGAGGCGATCGAGATCTTCAGGGAGCAGGGCCAGGGCTACAAGGTCGAGCTGATCGAGGACCTGGTGCGCGAGGAAGGCGTCGAGACCGTCTCGCTCTACCGCAACGGCCCCTTCGAGGACCTCTGCCGCGGCCCCCACGGGCCCTCGACCGGGCGGATCAAGGCGATCAAGCTGAGCTCGGTCGCCGGTGCCTACTGGCGGGGCGACGAGAACCGCGAGCGGCTGACCCGGATCTACGGCACCGCCTTCTTCTCGAACAAGGACCTGAAGCAGCACCTGGAGCGGATCGAGGAGGCGAAGGCCCGCGACCACCGCCGGCTGGGCCCCCAGCTCGGTCTCTTCATGCTGCGCGATGAGGCGCCGGGGATGCCCTTCTGGCTGCCCAACGGGACCACCCTGCTGCACCTGATCGAGGACGAGGTCCAGGAGCAGTTGCGCAAGCGCGGCTACCAGGAGATCGCCACCCCGCAGGTGCTCGACGAGCAGCTCTGGCACCGCTCCGGGCACTGGGACAACTACCGCGACGAGATGTACTTCATGGAGGACGACGAGCGCCGCTTCGCGCTGCGGCCGATGAACTGCCCCGGCGCCTGCCTCGTCTACGCCTCCGACCGCCACTCCTACCGGGAGCTGCCGCTGCGCCTGGCCGAGTTCGGCCGGGTCTCCCGCAACGAGCGCGAGGGTGTCCTGCACGGCCTTCTGCGGGTGCGCGCCTTCACCCAGGACGACGCCCACGTCTACTGCACGGAAGAGCAGATAACCAGTGAGGTGGCGGGCATCTGCGAGGCGATCGACGAGCTCTACGCCCGCTTCGGCTTCGAGAACGTCCACGTCGAGCTCTCGACCCGGCCGCCGAAGTCGATGGGCAGCGACGAGCAGTGGGCGAAGGCTGAGGCGGCGCTGGCCGAGGCACTCGAGCAGCAGGGCCGCGAGTACGAGCTGCACCCCGGCGACGGCGCCTTCTACGGGCCCAAGATCGACTTCCACGTCACCGACGCGCTCGGCCGCTCCTGGCAGTGCGGGACCTGCCAGCTCGACTTCCAGATGCCCGAGCGCTTCGACCTCTACTACACCGGCACAGACGACGCCGCCCACCGGCCGGTGATGATCCACCGGGCGCTGCTCGGCTCGATGGAGCGCTTCGCGGGCATCCTGATCGAGCACTACGCCGGCCGCTTCCCGATCTGGCTGGCGCCGGTCCAGGCGATCGTCCTGCCGATCTCCGACCGCCACAACGAGTACGCGCACAAGACGCTCGAGGAGCTGCGCGAAGCGGGTGTGCGGGTCGCCATCGACGACCGCTCGGAGTCGATCGGGAAGAAGGTCCGCGACGCCGAGATCGGCCGCTATCCCTACATGCTGGTGGTCGGCGACCGCGAGCGGGAGGCGGGCGCGGTCGCGGTCCGCTCGCACGCCGGGGGCGAGCTGGGGGAGATGTCGCTGGTCGAGTTCGCCGGCCGGGTCGTGGCGGAGGCCGGTGCCGCCTGAGGCGCGGGCGGCTTGCCAACCGCCCTTCTGCCTCTATACTCCGCCCGACTTGACTGCAGGCACGCCAAATCACCGCCGCCGCTGAGCGTCCCGTGCCCGCACCCCGACCTCTCGTCCTCTTGAAGCTCCACCGCTCCTCTCGATAGTGCCGGTTCCCCGTAGGTTCGATCGGCGCCCCCCAGAGCGCGACACGACGCGGATCAACGAGCGCATCCGTGTTCCCCAGGTGCGGCTGATCGGCGCCGACGGCGAGCAGCTCGGCATCGTCGAGATCGCCGAGGCGCTGAAACGCGCCCAGGACGCCGACCTCGACCTGGTCGAGGTCGCCCCGGGCTCGAAGCCGCCCGTAACCCGTCTGCTCGACTACTCGAAGTACAAGTACGAGCAGGAGCAGAAGCAGAAGCAGGCGCGCAAGCACCAGCAGCAGGTCAACATCCGCGAAATCAAGCTGCGACCGAAGATCGCGACCCACGACTACGAGACGAAGAAGGGCCACGTCGAGCGCTTCCTCAAGCACCACGACAAGGTCAAGGTCACGATCATGTTCCGCGGCCGCGAGCAGGCCCACCCCGAGCGCGGCCGGGCGCTGCTGCAGAAGCTCTACGAGGATCTCGGCGGCTTGGCCACGGTCGAGTCCGAGCCGCTGCAGGAAGGGCGCAACATGAGCATGCTGCTGGCGCCGAGCAAAGAGGCCTTGGCGATGGGGGACGTGAAGTCCGCCGAGGCTCCGACGGCTGACGGCCCTGCGGACGCGTAGGGGCGATCCCGGTAGGGGTTTCGCTTAACTTTTTCGACTGGCCCCAGTGGCCGTCCGAGGGGCGGTGCGGCGAAAAAGTACAAGACGCTTCACCCCTACCGGGATCGCCCCTACGGGGTCGGCTCAGGCGCCGGCGGTGACTATGCCGGCGATTCGCTCCGCGGCATGGCCGTCCCAGAGTGGGGGGGGCTGCGAGGGCGCATCGGTGCGGGCGGCGAGAGTCGCGGGGATGGTGGCGATCGCGGCGGGGTCGAGGCCGAGCAGGGTGTTGGTGCCGGCGCGCACGGTGACTGGGCGCTCGGTGTTGTCGCGCAGGGTGAAGCATGGGATGCCGAGGAAGGTCGTCTCCTCTTGGATGCCGCCGGAGTCGGTCAGCACGGCGCCGGCGTCGGCGAGCAGCGAGAGGAAGTCGAGGTAGCCGAGCGGCTCGCTCAGCAGCAGGCCGGGGTGGTCGGCCTCGACGCTCTCCATCATCTTGCGGGTGCGCGGGTGGACTGGGAAGACGACCGGCATCTCGCCGGCCAGGGCGGCGAGCTGCTCGACCGTCTGCGGCAACAGCGGGCCGTCGACCAGGGCCGGGCGGTGCAGGGTGACGAGGACGTAGGAGCCGGGCTCGACTCCGAGCCGAGCCGCCGCGCCCGCCGCCCGGAAGCGCCCCTCGAGCGCGACCAGGGTGTCGATCATCGTGTTGCCGACCATGTGCATGCGCCCCTCGGGTATGCCTTCGGCGCGCAGGTTCTGGGTCGCCTCCTCGCTGTGGAGGAAGAGCAGCTCGGAGAAGCGGTCGGCGACGATCCGGTTCACCTCCTCCGGCATCGTCAGATCGAAGCTGCGCAGCCCCGACTCGATGTGGGCGACGGGGATGCCCAGCTTGACCGCGGTCAGCGCCGCCGCCAGGGTCGAGTTGACGTCGCCGGGAACCATCACCAGGTCAGGCGCCTCCTCGAGCAGAACCGGCTCCAGCCGCTCCATCGTGCGCGCGGTCTGCAGCGCGTGGCTGCCGGAGCCGACCTCGAGCATGTGGTCGGGGGCCGGCACCCCCAGCTCCTCGAGGAAGACCTCCGACATCAGCCGGTCGTAGTGCTGCCCGGTGTGGACGATCGCGTGCCGGCCCTGCGGCAGGCGCGCCCGCAGCGCCCCGATCACCGGCGCCGTCTTGACGAAGTTCGGCCGCGTCCCGACCACGTAGACGATCCGCATCGCGGCGCCAGCGTACCCGCGGCGCAGGCCGCGAACCCGCAGGGGCGCGCCTGTCTGCTTCAATAGCGACCCCGATGCCGAAGATGAAAACCCATTCCGGCGCCAAGAAGCGCTTCCGCAAGACCGCTACCGGCAAGCTGCGGGGTCGTCGTGCCTACTCCAGTCACATCCTCGAGAAGAAGTCGCCGAAGCGGAAGCGGCGGATGGCGCGGCCGGTCGAGATCTCACCGAACGACGCGCCGACCGTGCGGGCCCTGCTCGGAGGGAGCAAGAAGAGATGAGCCGGGTGAAGCGCTCTGTCCACGCGCGCAAGAAGCGCCGCAAGGTGCTGAAGGAAGCGAAGGGCTACTTCGGCCGCAAGCATTCCTCCTACCGCTTCGCCAAAGAGCAGGTGCAGCGGTCGGGGATGTACGCCTACCGCGACCGCCGCAACCGCAAGCGGACGTTCCGCAGCCTCTGGATCACCAGGATCAACGCCGCCGCGCGCCTCGAGGGCATGAGCTACTCGGAGCTGATGCACGGACTCAAGGAGGCCGAAGTCGAGGTCAACCGCAAGATGCTCGCCGAGATCGCGGTCTCCGACCGCGACGCCTTCCGCCGATTCGTGGAGCTAGCCCGGGAGGGTGCGGCCGCCTAGCGGCAACGCCGACACTCCACCTTCCCGGGCGGGCCGCACTTGCGGCCCGCTTTTTCGTTCCAGGAGAAGAAACCACCGACCAGAAGAGACAGGCACAACCCACACGCCAGAGGACACGTCGATGATCGCCAGCCCACAGAACGAGAAGCTGAAGCTGGTCCGCAAGCTGCGCGACCGCAAGCACCGCGAGCGCGAGGGACTGTTCGCCAGCGAGGGCGAGGACCTGGTCGAGGCCGGGATCGCCGCCGGCGCCGAGCCCCGCATCCTGCTGAGCGCCGCCGGTTCCGGGCTGGGCGGCGAGGAGGTCGAGCCGGAGCTGCTCGCCGCGACCTCCTCGCTCGGCTCCGGCACCCGGGCGATCGCCGTCTGGCCGCTGCGCTGGTCGGAGCGGCTGAGCGCGCCCTGCGTCTACCTGCACGGGGTCGCCGATCCCGGCAACGTCGGCGCGATCGTTCGCAGCGCCCACGCGCTGCTCGACGCGCCGGTCGCGCTCGGGCCCGGCTGCGCCGACCCCTTCTCGCCGAAGGCGGTGCGAGCGAGCATGGGCTCGATCTTCGCCCGGCCGCCGGCGCGGGCCGGGGTGGCGGAGACGCCGGCGCCGCGGGTGGCGTTGGTCGCCCATGGCGGCGCCGGGCTGGAGGCGCTCGAGGGGGCCGCCACCCTCTGCCTCGGCGCTGAGCGGGGGGGCCTGCCCGCCGAGGTCCTGGCCGAGTGCGAGGTCGAAGCGACGATCCCGTTGCGCGCCGGCGCCGCCGAGTCGCTCAACGTCGCCGCCGCGGCGGCGATTGCCGCGCAGCGGATATCGTCGGCCGCGATGGAGGCCCAGCCCGATGCTTGAGCGGATCGAGGAGATCAGGGGCGAGGCTGCGGCGGCGATCGAGGATGCCACCTCGAGCGCCGCCTTGGAGGAGTTGCGGGTCCACTACCTCGGCCGCAAAGCTGAGCTGACGTCGATCCTGCGCGGCATCGCCGAGTTGCCGGCGGAGGAACGGGGCGAGGTGGGCGGCGCCGCCAACCAGGCCCGCAAGGAGCTGGAGGCGCTGCTGGAGAAGAGCGCTGCGCGGCTCGACGCCAGCGAGCTGGAGGGCAAGCTCGCCACCGACCGGGTCGACGTCACCCTGCCGGGCGCGCCGCCGCTCCCGGTCGGCCACGCCCACCTGATCGCCCGCACCACGCGCCTGATCGAGGACACGATGGTCGGGCTCGGCTACCAGGTGATGGAAGGGCCCGAGATCGAGCATGACTACTACAACTTCACCGCCCTCAACCACCCGCCGGGGCACCCGGCGCGGATGCTCCAGGACACCTTCTACGTGCAGTCGCACCCCGACGTGCTGCTGCGGACCCACACCTCGCCGGTCCAGGTGCGCTCGATGGAGGCGCAGCCGCCGCCGATCTTCATCATCGTCCCCGGCAAGGTCTACCGGCGCGACTCCGACGCCACCCACAGCCCGATGTTCCACCAGATCGAGGGGCTGGCGATCGCCGAGGGAATCACCCTCGCCGACCTGCAGGGGACGCTGCTGGCGCTGGTGCGGGCGATCTTCGGCGACGAGCGCGAGGTGCGGCTGCGGCCCCACTTCTTCCCCTTCACCGAGCCCAGCGTCGAGGTCGACGTCTCCTGCTTCCAGTGCGGGGGGAGCGGTTCCCTCGCCGGCGGCGAGCGCTGCAACCTCTGCAAGGGCCAGGGCTGGATCGAGATCCTCGGCGCCGGCATGGTCGACCCCAACGTGCTCGGCTTCGTCGAGCAGAACGGCTACAACCCCGAGCGGGTGCAGGGCTTCGCCTTCGGCCTCGGGGTCGAGCGGGCCGCGATGCTGCGCCACGGCGTGCCCGACCTGCGCCGCTTCTTCGACAACGACGTGCGGATGCTGAGGCAGTTCGGATGAGGGTGCCCTACGCATGGCTGCGGGAGTACTGCGACCCCGGCGTCGAGGCGGCGGAGATCGCCGAGCGGCTGGTGATGACCGGGACCGAGGTCGAGCGGGTCGGCGCCGTCGGCCCGCCCTCGCCGGAGGGCTTCGTCGTCGGCCGGGTGCTGAGCGCCGAGCAACATCCCGACGCCGACCGGCTGCGGGTCTGCGCGGTCGACACCGGCGACGGCGAGCGCACGATCGTCTGCGGCGCCGCCAACGTCGCCGCCGGCCAGACCGTCGCGGTGGCCCTGCCGGGGGCGCGGATGCCCGGCGGCGAGAAGCTGCGTAAGGCGAAGCTGCGCGGCGTCGCCTCCGAGGGAATGATCCTCTCGGTCTCCGAGCTGGAGATCGGCGAGGACGCCGACGGCATCCTCGTGCTTGAGGACGAAGCGGCGCCGGGCACGCCGCTTGCCGAGGTTCTGCCGCTGGCCGAGCCGGTGCTGGAGCTGGAGGTGACGCCGAACCGGGTCGACTGCTTCGGCCTCTACGGGGTCGCCCGCGAGGTCCACGCGATCTCCGCGGCGCCGCTTGCAGCCGCGCCCTGGAGCGAGGACGCCGAGGCCGAGGGCGGGGGGGAGGTCGCCGACCTCGCCTCGGTCGCGGTCGAGGTCCCCGATCTCTGCCCGCGCTTCACCGCCCGTGTCTTCACCGACGTCGAGGTCGGCCCCTCGCCGCTCTGGCTGCAGGCGCGTCTGACCGCGGCCGGGCAGCGGCCGATCAACAACGTCGTCGACATCACCAACTACGTGATGCTGCTGACCGCGCAGCCGCTGCACGCCTTCGACCTCGACAGGGTTCCGGGCGGGGCGCTGACCGTGCGGGCGGCCGCCGACGGCGAGAAGATGACCACCCTCGATGGGGTCGAGCGCGTCCTCGATGCCGAGACGGTCCTCGTTTGCGATCGCGACGGGCCCAGCGGGATCGCCGGGATCATGGGCGGCCAGGTCTCCGAGGTATCCGAGCGGACGACGCGGGTGCTGCTCGAGGTCGCCAACTGGAAGGGCACCAACATCCTCCGCACCTCGCGGCTGCTGGGACTGCGCTCGGAGGCGTCCTCGCGCTTCGAGAAGCAACTGCACCCGGCGTTGTGCATGCGGGCGCAGCGGATCGCCTCGCGGCTGATCGTCGAGCTCTGCGGGGCGAGGCTGGTGCCGGGCACGATCGACGTCGCCGCTGAGGCACCCGCCGCGCCGCGGATCCTCCTGCGGGCGGCGCGGGTCGAGGGGTTGTTGGGGATGCGGATCGACCAGGCCGATCAGGCCGCCTACCTGGAGCGGCTTGGCTTCGGCGTCGAGCCGGAGGGCGATGACCTGCGGGTCGAGGTCCCGCCCGACCGCCACTACGACGTCACCAGGGAGGTCGACCTGATCGAGGAGGTCGGTCGGGTCCACGGCTTCGACGAGCACCTGCCGACGACGCTGCCGGCGGTGGCGGAGCGGATCGGCGGCCTCAGCCGCGAGCAGCGGCTGCGGCGCCGCGGCGAGGACGCCCTGCGCGACCTCGGCTTCGACCAGGTGGTCGGCTGGAGCTTCGGCGACCCGGGTGAGCCCGGGCGGCTGCGGATCCCCGAGGCCGATCCGCGCGCCGCCCCGATCCGCGTCGCCAACCCGCTCTCCGAGGATCAGTCGGCGATGCGGACGACGCTGCTCGGCTCCCTGCTCGACGTCGCCGCGCGCAACCTCGCCCGCGACGCCGCGGGCGTCGCCCTGTTCGAGTCCGGCAGCGTCTACCTGAACCTCCCGCCGATGGGCTTGAGACGTCCAGATGGCGGACGGGTGAGGCCCGTCGACCCGCTTGCGGGGGTGTTTGTGGGCGCGCGGGGGGCGCCGTTTGGGGAGCCGCACCGGCTCGCCGCCCTCGCCAGCGGGCCGCTGGTTGAGAAGTCCTGGCGAGGGGGTGGCGAGCCGGCCGATTTCTTCGCCCTGAAGGGGGTGTTGGAGGCGTTGGCTGGACAGCTCGGGATCTCGCTCGGCTTCGAGGCCGCGCCGGAGCCGTTCTTGCACCCCGGGCGCTCGGCGGTGGTCCTGATCGCCGGCGTCCCGGTCGGCTGGATCGGCGAGGTCCATCCGCTGGTCTGCCGCGAGTGGGACCTCGACTCGGCGGTCGGCTTCGAAGTCGCCACCGCGGCGCTGGTCGAGGCGTCGACCGTCGGTGAGGAGGTCTACGAGGACGCCACCACTTTTCCTTCTATCCACGAGGATATTTCCGTCGTGGTGCCGGACGACGTCTCGGCGGAGGAAGTGCGTCAGGCGGTGCTGGGCGGGGGTGGCGATCTGCTGCGAGTTGCCCGCGTCTTCGACCTCTACGAAGGCGACCAGGTCCGGGAGAAACACAAGAGTCTGGCCTTGCGACTAGAGTTCCAGTCGCGTGACCGCACTCTCACGGACGAACAAGTCGCCGCATTGCGCACAGAGATCGTTGAGCGAATCACTGCCCTCGGGGGAGAGCTCCGCGTCTCGGCTACTTGACATCGACACGGATATCGGGATCATTTGACGTGTATGTGCCCGATTCCGATAGCCTGCCGGCGCCGGCAGGCTAGAAGCGGGGTCTCGGTGACAGATGCGACCGATGGCGGATCTTCACGGCCAGCCTGCCGTATTGATCAAAAATAGAAATCGGCGAAACCAAGAGCAAAGGGATCGATGAGCACTGGTCGGGCAGTCAACGGACTTTCTCAAAATGGCCACAGCCGGGCGAGTGGGCGGCCTTACCGGGTTCTGGTTGCAGGTGCCCTCGGAGCCGTGGGGTCAATGGTTGCCGAGCTGATTGAATTTCATCCGGACCTCGAATTGGCTGCGATCACCGCACGCGCTGACGGAACTGTACGCGTGGACGGAAGCGAGGAGTCCGTGGTGGGAAAGCCACTCTGCGAGATTCACGCGGAGCATCGCGTTCAAAAAGTTCTCCAGACCATCGATGAGCTCGACTTCGATGACTTCGATGCCGCCGTTGTCGCCTATCCGCCCGGACCTGCGGCGCAGCTTGTAAGAGAACTTCGCCAGGCCGATCTGACCGTGGTCGACTCGTGCGCTGACTTTCGGTTCAGCGACCTTGCTGTATACGAGGATTGGTACGACGCACACGAGGCACCTGAGCTGGTCGGTCAGGCTGTCTATGGACTGCCCGAGATCAACCGGCATGCCATCGCAAATTCGAAACTGATTGGCAACCCTGGCTGTTACCCCACCGCAACGGTGCTCGCCCTTGCTCCGCTAGCTCGCGAGGGCTTGATCGAGGACGTGGTCGTGGACGCGAAGTCTGGCGCTTCGGGGGCTGGCAAGCGTGGGACCGCCGCCGCCCTTTACGTTGGGACGGACGAGAACATGCGGGCATATGGCATTGACGGTCTTGGCCATCGTCATGAGCCTGAGATCGTCGAGCAAATGAGCAGGCTCGGGTACAGCGGAAGCTTGAGCTTCGTTCCGCATCTCATTCCGCTGGACCAAGGTGAGTTGGTGAGTTGCTACGTCAAGCCAACCCGGGATCTCGATCCAGACGAGCTGGTGAGCCTTTACGAAACCATGTACTCGTCCGAGACCTTTATCGAGTTGACCTCGGCTCTGCCTGGAGTACGAGAGGTCCGTGATACCAACATTTGTCGTATCCACCCTCGCCTCGACCACGATCGAAAGCGGATATTTGTTTTTGCAGCGATCGACAATCTTTGGAAGGGCGGAGCATCGCAAGCGATGCAAAACCTCAACATCGCGCTGGGGATTCCGGAGGACCACGGGATCCCAGGGCACGTTGCCCTGCCCAGCTCTTGGGGTGCCCGGTCGTCGTTGGACCGACCAATGGCCTCGGCTCAGGGCTTGTCGAGCTGAGGCCTAGTTCGTCCCGGCGGAGGCCTCTTTGCTCCGCTCTGGTGATAGGGAGGGGCTCATGACGGGCTTTTTCCGGTCCCGTTGGGTCGAGGTGCCCGATGGCGTCGAGGAGTTCGACTCTGCCCGGCTGGCGCCTGGCTTCCGTGCCGGCGGCGCCCACTGCGGCCTCAAGGGGGGCGGGCAGACCGACGTCGGACTGATCGCCTGCGATGAGGAAGACGTCGCCTCGGCCCTGCTGCTGACCCGCAACGCCTCCGCGGCGGCGCCGATCCGGGTCTGCCGCGAGCGCTGCGACCGCGGCCGGGTTCGCGCCGCGGTCGTCAACTCCGGCAACGCCAACGCCGAGACCGGCGAGAAAGGCTACGCCGACGCGCTGGCGATGTGCGAACGGGCGGCGCGCGCCCTCGGTCTGGAGACGGAGAGCGTCGCCGTGGCCGAGACCGGCACGATCGGGGTGCCGCTGCCGGTCGCGGAGGTGCTGTCCGGCATCGACGAAGCCGCGGCGAGCCTCTCTACTCAGGGAGGCGCAATCTTCTCCGACGCGATCGTCACCACCGACCGTTGGCCGAAGTGCTGCACGCTGCGGGCCGGTGGCGTCACCCTTTCCGCCCAGGCCAAGGGGGCCGGCATGATCGAGCCGAAGATGGCGACGATGCTCTGCTTCGTGCAGACCGACGCCGTCGTCCCGGACCCCGATACCGCCCTGCGCAGGGCGGTCGACGCCTCCTTCCACCGGATCACGGTCGACGGGCAGATGAGCACCAACGACACCGTCCTCCTCCAGGCCAGCGGGGCCAGCGGCAAGCCGCTGCCGGACGGGCTCTTGGAGGCGGTCCTGCTGCAGCTCGCGATCGAGGTCGTCGCCGATGGCGAGGGCGCGGCCCGGGTGGCGCGGATCGAGGTCAGCGAGGCCGCCTCGGGCGGCGAGGCCGAGCGCGTCGCCCGCGCGGTCGCCAACTCGCCGCTGGTGAAGACGGCGCTGTTCGGTCGCGACCCCAACTGGGGCCGGATCGCCCAGGCGGCCGGCGCGGCGCTGGTCGGCGAGGACCTGGAGGAGATCGGCGCCGACTCGATCGACGCCGCCGAGCTGGGGGCTGAGACCAGCGAGGCGGAGATCGGGCTCCGCCTCGGCCGCGGTGATCACCGTGCCCACGTCTGGTTCTCCGACCTCGGCTACGAGTACGTGCGGATCAACGCCGAGTACACGACCTGATGGCGACGAGCGAGAGGAGCGGAAGATGACCGAGCAGGCGCCGCAATCGAGGGCGGCCGGGACCAGCGTCGAGACGCTGCTCGAGGCGCTGCCGTACATCCGCGAGTTCCACGGCCGCACCGTGGTGATCAAGTACGGCGGCGCGGCGATGCTCGAGGAGGAGCTGCGCGAAGCCTTCGCCGCCGACGTGGTCCTGCTCAAGTACGTCGGCATCAACCCGGTGATCGTCCACGGCGGCGGCCCCGAGATCACCCGCTACATGGAGCGGCTCGGGCTCGAGGTGCGCTTCCACGAGGGCATGCGGGTCTCCGACGCCGACACCGTCGAGGTCGCGAAGATGGTCCTGGTCGGCAAGCTCAACTCGGAAATCGTGCAGCGGCTCAACCGCCACGGCCAGCCCGCCGTCGGGCTCGCCGGCGAGGACGGGACGCTGTTCGAGGTCGCGCCCGCGGCCAACGCCGAGCAGGTCGGTTTCGTCGGCTCGGTCGAGCGGGTCGACGTCGACGTCCTCAACCACATCGCCGCCGACTACATCCCGGTGATCGCCTCCTCGGCCTCCGACCGCCAGGGCCAGTCCTACAACGTCAACGCCGACGAGGCAGCCGGCAAGGTCGCGGCGGCGCTCGGCGCCCACAAGGCGATCTTCCTCACCGATGTCGAGGGCTGGCTGGCCGAGCCCGGGGAGGAGGGCTCGCTGATCTCGCGCGCCACCGTGGGCGAGGTCGAGGAGCGGCTGGAAAATATTGACGGCGGGATGCGGCCGAAGCTGCAGGCCTGCGTCGACGCGATTCGCGGCGGCGCCCAGTCGGCCCACATCATCGACGGCCGCAAGCCCCACAGCCTCTTGCTGGAGCTGTTCACTGACGCCGGCATCGGAACCATGGTGACCCCATGAGCCTCGCCGAGACCCAAGCGTTGGAGGAGCGCTACCTGATGCGGACCTACCGGCGGGCGCCAGTCGACTTCGTCCGCGGCGAGGGGCCGCTGCTGTGGGACGCCGAGGGCAACGAGTACCTCGACTTCCTCGGCGGGATCTCGGTCTGCTCGCTCGGCCACTGCCATCCCGCCGTGGTCGAGGCGGTGCGCGAGCAGGCCGGGCGGCTGATGCACGCTTCCAACCTCTTTTACACCGAGCCGATGGTCCGCCTCGCCGAGCGCCTCTCGGAGGCGAGCCTCGGCGGCCGCGTCTTCTTCGCCAACTCGGGCACCGAGGCGAACGAGTGCGCGATCAAGATCGCCCGCAAGCACGCGCACCGGCGCGGTATCGCCGAGCCGGAGATCGTCAGCTTCGAGGGCGATTTCCACGGCCGCACCTACGGCGCCCTCGCGGCGACCCCAAACCTCGCCCGCAACGAGGCGCTGGGCCCGATGCTGCCCGGCTTCCGCGCGGTGCCCCGCAACGATGCCGCCGCCCTGCGCGAGGCGATCGGCGAGCGGACCGCGGCGGTGCTGATCGAGCCGATCCAGGGCGAGGCCGGCATCCACCCGATCTCCGATGAGGCGCTTCTCGCCGCGCGCCAGGCCTGCGATGAAGCCGGCGCCCTGCTGATCCTCGACGAGATCCAGACCGGCATCGGCAGGACCGGATCGCTCTGGGCCTACGAGCAGACGCCGGTCCGGCCCGACGTCCTGACCAGCGCCAAGGCGCTCGGCGGCGGCGTCCCGATCGGCGCCTGCGTCACCAGCCCGGCCGCGGCCGACGTGCTCGAGCCCGGCGACCACGGCTCGACCTTCGCCGGCGGCCCCGTCGCCTCCGCGGCGGCGCTGGCGGTGCTCGATGTCGTCGACGACCCGGCGCTGCTGCGCCGGGTGCGCGAGCTGGGGGCGGAGTTGCGCGAGGGTCTCGCCGCCCTCGACGGCGTCGCCGCGGTGCGCGGCCGCGGCCTGATGATCGGGGTCGGCCTCGAGTCCGGCGCCGACGCCGCCGCGGTCGGCGCCGACCTCCTGCGCCGCGGCCTGGTTGTCAACGTGCCGGCGCCGCAGACGCTGCGGCTGCTGCCGCCGTTGCTGGTCGACTCCGCCCAGATCCAGAGGGCGGTTGGACTGATCGGGGAATCGCTTCTAGGGTTGTCGCGCACGTGAGACGCAAGAACCGCCCAGAGTCGCCGCCGCAAACCCTTGCCGCCAGCACCGCCGAGCGGATCGGCGCCATCGTCGAGGCCGCCGAGCGCGCCGCGGTCGCCGTCATCGACGACGCCGAAGCGCAGGCCCGGCGCCACCTCGAGCAGGCGCAGGCCGAGGCGGACCGCACCGTCGCCGAGCGCATCGCCGAGCTGTCGGGCCTGACCGACTCGCTCGTCGCCCAGGCCGAATCGATTCGCGAGCAGTCCGAGCGCCTGCTCTCGACCCTGGAGGAGGCGAAGCGGCGCCTCGCCGTCGACGGCGAGGTCGAGGGCGCAGGCCAGGAGCTCTCGAAAGGCCTCTCGCGCGGCCACCTCACCGCGGTCGCCGCCGCCGAGCCCGCGAACGAGGAGCCCGATGATTCCGACGGGACCGGCGGTGAGGTCCGCACCCCGGCCGGAGCGCGCCTGCTGGCGACCCAGATGGCGGTCTCCGGCAGCAGCCGCGAAGAAATCGAAGCAAGGCTGCGAAACGGCTTCGAAATAGAAGACACCGCCTCGATCCTGGACGCCATACTCGGTCCGGAGGATTAGGGATGCACGAGGACCCGACCCGCCTGATGGGACCCGAAGGGGAGGGTCCGGACGGACATCGGCCGCGCGGCAACATGCGCCTCCTCGTCGCCTGCCTCGTCGCCGTGATCGTCGGACTGCTGGTCGCCGTGGTCGTGATCGCCGACGATGGCAGCAGCAGCTCGACTGCCACCAGTTCGGAATCGGTCTCGACCACCGCGCCGACGACCACGTCGGAGACGACCGACAGCACCGAGACCACGACCACCGAGCCGACCACGACCACGGAATCGACCGCGACGACGACCACCACCGAGCCGACGACCCCCACCACCGAACCGACCACCACCACGCCGACGCCGCCTGAAGAAGGCGGCAGCGGCGGCATCGAAGCTCGTTGAACCCGACCGCCAGCTACGAGGCGGACCCGGCTCAGGTCGACCGGGTGCTCCTGCTCTACTCGGGCGGGCTCGACACCAGCGTGATGCTGAAGTGGATCCAGGATTCCTACGAAGCCGAGGTGGTCTGCCTCACCGTCAACCTCGGCCAGCCCGGCGAGGACTACGAGGTGATCGAGGAGAAGGCGCGCCGGCTCGGCGCCGTCGAGTGCCACACGGTCGATGCCCGCGAGCGCTTCGCCGCCGGGTTCCTGGCGCCGGCGATCAAGGCCAACGCGGTCTACGGCAACGGTTACCCGCTCTTCACCGCGCTCGGGCGGCCGCTGATCGCCCAGCTCGCGGTCGAGTACGCGCGCAAGACCAACTGCGACACGATCGCCCACGGCTGCACCGGCAAGGGCAACGACCAGGTGCGGATCGAGGCCACGGTGGCGACGCTGGCGCCGGAGCTGCGGACGATCGCCCCGGTGCGCTCCTGGCAGATGGGCCGCGAGGAGGAGATCGCCTACGCCCGCGAGCACGGAATCCCGATCAAGGGCGGCACCGAGGCCGCCCCGTACTCGATCGACGACAACCTCTGGGGCCGCTCCTCGGAGGGCCGCTGGATCGAGGACCTCGAGCACGCTCCCGAGGACGACGTCTTCCAGCTCGTCACCCGTCCCGAGCAGGCGCCCGACGAGGCCGAGATCGTCACGGTCGGCTTCGAGGCGGGTCTGCCGGTCTCCATCGACGGCGAACGGCTGGGCCTGGTCGAGCTGCTCGAACGGGCGGCGGAGATCGGCTGCCGCCACGGGGTCGGCATCGTCGACCACATCGAGGACCGCATCGTCGGCCTCAAGGTTCGCGACATCTACGAGGTGCCAGCCGCCGCGATCGTCCTCACCGCCCACGAGGAGCTGGAGCGGCTGGTCGGGACGATCCACCAGAACCAGTTCAAGCCGGCGCTCGACCAGAAGTGGGGCTACCTCGTCTACGCCGGCCTCTGGTGGGAGCCACTGCGCAGCGATCTCGACGCCTACATGGACGCGGTCAACGCCCAGGTGACCGGAGAGATCGGGCTGCGCCTCTACAAAGGTGGCGTCCGCGTCGTCACCCGCTCCTCGCCCAACGCCGTCTACGACGCCGACCTGGCCAGCTTCGCCGAGTCCGGTGGCCTCTTCTCGCAAACGGCCTCGCCGGGCTTCATCGAGCTATGGTCGCTGCAGTCGCGAATGGCGCACCGGCTGCGCGAAAGGGAGGAGGGGTGATGAACGACACCGTGGGCAAAACCGCCGTGCGCTTCGCCTTTCGCTATCTGCGCCGTCGCTACAAGCGCGAGATCCGGATTGGGATCGGCCTCGCCGCCGTCGCGATCGGCGTCGGCGCCTACTTGGCCAGCCGCAACGTCCCCGAGGGCTGAGCCCGCTCCCGCGAGGCCCGAGCCCATCCCCCGATGTCGCACTTGTGCCCGCATAGCGGCTACAAGTGCGACATCGGCTGGGCCGCAACTTCCGTTGCGGCTTATCGACAACTTGTGAGGAATCGCTAACAAAGTCCGCTAGCCTCGGGCGACTGGTGGGGCGGGCTCACGTCAGAAAGGACCTTGCCGCGGTTTGCGCGGCCACGCTGCTCGGTGGGCTGTTGGCGGCCGTGCTCGCGATCGCCCCGCGGGCGGGCGCTGCCGACCCCGGCGCGCTCGAAGCGAAGCTGGCGAGCGCTCGCGACGAAGCGAGCTCGATCGCAGCCGGGCTGCGCGAAAGCCACGAAGAGCTCGCCGTCGCCGAAGGCGAAGCGGCGGCGGCAAGGGCCAAGGAGGAACGCCTTTCCGGCCTGCTCGCCGAAGGCGAGGAACGCGCCGCTGTTTTGAGCCGCAAGTTGAGCGTCACCCGCAAGCATCTGGCGGCCGAGAGGGCGCGCCTGCGCCGCTCTCGCCGGGCGCTCGCCGCGCGTCTGGTGGCGATCTACGAGAGCGGCATGCCCAGCACCGCCAGCATGATCCTCGGCTCCGCCGACTACGGGGAACTGGCGACCCGGACGGACTACCTGCGGGCGATCGAGGAAGCCGACAGCGCCCTCGCCGACCGGGTCGAGCAGGTGCGGAACGCCGTCCACCGCCAGGCCAAGCGGGTCGCCGCGCTCGAGGCCCGCGCGGTCGCCTACAACGAACGCCTCGCCGCCGCCCGCTCCCAAATCGCCTCGGTGCGCGCCGCCGCCGAGGTCGCGGCGGCCCACCTGCAGGAGCTGAGCGCCGCCCGCGAAGCCTCGCTGGCCAGCCTACGGTCGGACATCGACAGCTGGGTGGGGGAGTTGGAAGAAGCCCGGGCGGCGAGCAGAGCCGAAGCAGAAGCCGAAGTCGGCCGCTGGCTGGGCGGCCCCTACTCGATCCCCACCTACATAGTCATGTGCGAGTCCGGCGGCGACTACAGCGCCGTCAACCCGTCCTCTGGAGCGGGTGGCGCCTACCAAATCCTCCCCTCGACCTGGGAGCTCTACGGTGGCCAGGGGGAGCCCCAGAACGCCTCGAAGGCAGAACAGGACCGTATCGCGGCCGAAATCTGGGCCGACTCTGGCGGCAGCGCCTGGGTCTGCGCCTAAGCGGCGCACCGCTTCGGAGGGGCGTCGGGTAGGGGTGGAGCGTCTTGTACTTTTTTGGCGCATCGGCCCTCGGACGGACGCATCGGCCCCTCAAAAAAGTTAAGCGAAACCCCTACCCGACACCCCTCCGGACCGAGTCACGGAATTAGCGCGAAAGAGGGTCGGAAGACGCTCGTGGCATCTGCCCCGGTTGGCATGATCGTCCGCGTCCCGTGAGCAGCCCAGCCGCCGCCCATCTCCATGCCCACAGCGAGTACTCGCTGCTGGACGGTGCCTGCAAGATCGACGCAATGGCGGCTCGCGCTGCGGAGCTGGGGCAGCCGGCGCTGGGGCTGACGGATCACGGCGTGATGAACGGAGCGGTCGATCTCTACAAAGCCTGCAACAAGCACGGGATCAAGCCGATCGTCGGGCTCGAGGCGTATCTCGTCGACGACCGTCGGGCGATCAAGGAGCAGACGCGTTACGAGCGCAATCACCTAACGCTCTTGGCCGAGAACGACAAGGGGTTCGCCAACCTCGTCCAGCTCACTTCGGCCGGCTTCCTCGAGGGCTTCTCGCGCGGCAAGGCCAACGTCGACATGGAGCTGCTGACCCGCCATGCCGAGGGAGTGATCGTCCTCACCGGCTGTCTGCAGTCGCGCTTCTGTCGGCGCCTGGTCGAAGAGCGGGCCGACGACGCCCGCGCCCACCTCGACGACCTGATCCAGGCCTTCGGCCCGGAGCAGGTCTACTTCGAGGTGCAGAAGAACGGCATCGCCGAGCAGGACAAGGCCAACGAGGGGATCGTCCGCTACGCCCGCGAGCTGGGCCGGCCGCTGGTCGGCACCGCCGACGTCCACTACCTGCGGCGGGAGGACTTCGACAACCACGCGGCGCTGCTCTGCGTGCAGACGAAATCGACCCTGGAGCTGCCGAAGCTCAGCTTCGACACCAATGAGTTCTACATCAAGAGCTCCGAGGAAATGGCCGAGTCCTTCGCCGAGTGGCCGGAGGCGGTGCCGAGCACGCTGGAGATCGCCGAACGTTGCGAGCTGGAGATCGAGCTCGGCAAGCTGTTGCTGCCGCGCTACCCGACCGAGGACGGCTCCGAGCCGGAGGAGATGCTGCGCCGGATCGCCGGCGAGGGCCTGCGCGCCCGCTACGGCGACCCACCGCCGGCCGAGGCGGTCGAGCGGCTCGAGTTCGAGCTCGGCGTGATCGAGGAGATGGGCTTTGCCTCTTACTTCCTGATCGTCTGGGACTTCGTCCGCTACGCAAAGGAGAACGGCGTCGCGGTCGGCCCCGGCCGTGGCTCGGCGGCCGGCTCGATCGTCTCCTACAGCCTCAACATCACCGACCTCGACCCGCTTGCCAACGACCTCCTCTTCGAGCGCTTCCTCAACCCGGGCCGTAAGTCGATGCCGGACATCGACATCGACTTCTCGGTCCGCGGGCGCGAGCGGATGATCCGCTACGTGGCTGAGAAATACGGCCGCGAATCGGTTGCCCAGATCATCACCTTCGGCAAGATGGCGCCGCGGGCGGCGACCCGCGACGCCGCTCGGGTGCTCGGCTTCGACTACGCCACCGGTGATCGCCTGGCGAAGCAGATCCCGGAGCCGATCATGGGCCGCAACCCCTCCTTCGAGGAGTGCCTGCGGCCGGGCCAGGAACTGCGGAAGACCTACGACGCCGAGGCGGACGCGAAACGGATCATCGACGTCGCCCAAGGCCTCGAGGGGATCATCCGCAACAACTCGATCCACGCCGCCGCGGTGGTGATCGCCGACCGGCCGCTGCAGGAGATCGTGCCGTTGCAGCTGGCCGAGGACCGCAGCGCCCCAGCCGCCAACGGCAACGGGTCCGGCAAGGCGGAGCGCCAGTACAAGATCGTGACCCAGTACTCGATGGGGCCGATCGAGGAGATGGGGCTGCTGAAGATGGACTTCCTCGGCCTCCGCAACCTCGACGTGATCGAGGACGCGATCGAGATCATCCGCCGCTCGCGCGGGGTCGAGCTGGACATGGCGGCGATTCCTGTGGACGACAAGCCGACCTTCGAGATGCTCGCCAAGGGCGACTCGACCGGCGTCTTCCAGCTCGAGTCCGAGGGTATGCGCGAGGCGATGAAGAAGGTGCGCCCGACCGAGTTCGACGACATCGTCGCCCTCGTCTCCCTCTACCGGCCCGGCGCGATGAGCTACATCCCCGCCTACGCAAAGGGCAAGCGCAATCCCTCCGCGGTCACCTACCCCGACCCGCGCCTGCGCCCGATCACCGAGCCGACCTACGGCTGCGTGCTCTACCAGGAGCAGCTGATGGAGATCGCCAAGCAGATGGCCGGCTTCAGCCCCTCCGAGGCGGACGACCTGCGCAAGGCGATCGGCAAGAAGAAGCGCGACCTGATGGCGACGATGAAGACCAAGTTCCTGGAGGGGATGAAGGCCTCGGCGACCGCGGACAGGGTCGCAAACGACATGTGGTCGCTAATGGAGGCCGCCGCCGACTACTCCTTCAACAAGTCCCACGCTGCCTGCTACGCGCTGATCGCCTACCGGACCGCCTACCTCAAGGCCAACTACCCGGCCGAGTACATGGCGGCGGTGATCTCCTCGGTGATGAACACCAAAGACAAGGTCCCCTTCTTCGTCAACCGCTGCGAGGAGATGGGAATCGAGGTGCTGCCGCCGGACGTCAACTCCTCCGACCACAGCTTCGTCGTCAATGAGAAGGCGATCCGCTTCGGCCTCGACGCCGTCAAGAACGTCGGCCACGCGGCGGTGGAGGCGATCCTGCGCGCCCGCGAGGACGCCGAGATCGCCTCGATCTGGGACTTCTGCGAGCGAGTCGACTCGCGCGCCGTCAACAAGCGGGCGATCGAGTGCCTGATCAAGTGCGGCGCCCTCGACTCGACCGAAGCGACCCGCAAAGGAATGCTCGAAGCCCTGCCCGCCGCCCAGTCCTCGGGCCAGAAGGCGCAGGAGGACGCGCAGATGGGCCAGGGATCGATCTTTGATTTCGGCGACGACGCCGGCGCGCCCTCGGCGTCCCAGGCGCACCATCGACCGCCGATCTCCGCTGCCGAGTTCGACCGCGCCGAGCTACTCGCCCTCGAGAAGGAGACGCTCGGCACCTACCTCTCCTCGCACCCGCTGGCCGAGGTGCGGGGGGCGCTGAAGGCGCGGGTCGACTGCAGCTTGGCGGAGTTGAGCGGCAAGCCCGACGGCTCTTGGGTCACGGTCGGCGGCATCGTCGTCGACTGCAAGAAGATCCGCACCAAGAGCGGCACCCAGATGATGTTCGCGACGCTCGACGACATCGAGGGCCAGGTCGAGATGTTGGTCTTCAAGGCCGATCAGTCCGAGAGCGCGGCGGTGATCGCGCCCGATGCGATCGTGCTCGTCCGCGGTCGCCTCGACCACAAAGACCGGGGCGAGACCAAGCTGGTCGTCCAGGAGGCGCAGCGGTTCGAGCCCGACGGCGACGAGATCGCCCGTGGCAACAAGGCGACGGCGCCGCCGCCGGGGCCGCTGCAGGTCGAGGTCGACCCGGCTCGCCTCGACGCGGCGCTGGTCGACGAGCTGAAGGCCGTGCTCGAGCACCACAAGGGTGACGCGGACGTCCATCTCGTGATGCAGACGCGCGAGGGAACGCGGCGGCTTCGTCTCGGCAGCGACTACCGGGTCAGGCCTTCCAGCGGCCTCCTCGCCGAGATCGACCACGTCCTTGGCCAAGACGCCCTCGCCGCGTGAGGTCTTGCGTCCCTAGACTTCCGATATGACCGCAACTCGCACTCGCATCGGTGAGTGTCGCCAATGCCGGTCGTTCTGCGACAAGATGGTCGAGCCGCGCGGTTGCATCGAGCTCGGCTGCCGCTACCTCTACAGCTACGTCGACCAGCTCAACGGCGAGCAGTACGTGGGCTGCATGCAGGAAGTGTTCGGGGCGGAGATCGCGCTATCGGCGCTGTTGGAGCCAGGCGGCTTCGGCGGCGTCAAGATGACCGGCGAGCCGCTGCCCCACTGCCAGTTCGGGGTCGAGCGAGCCTACGAGGGCGCCGGGGAGTCGTATGACTGTGTCAACCGGCGCTTCTTCGACTGCAGCGACGGCGGCCCCGAAGGGCTGCGTGCGTTCGACCTGCGCGACGTCTGATGGGACACGATCTCATGTAACCTTCGTCGTCATGACTGAGACGGCGGAAGTTGCAGAGGCGGACGCGGATCAGATGGTCGCCGAGGCGGCTGGTGGGGCCGCAGAGGAGCAGAGCGGCCCCAAATTCACGCTCGAGCTCAACCAGGACCAGAAGGACATTCGCGAGTGGGTCCACGGCTTCGCCGAGGGCGTGGTCAGGCCCGCCGCCGAGGAGTGGGACGAGCGCGAGGAAACGCCCTGGCCGGTGATCCAGGAGGCCGCCAACATCGGTCTCTACAGCTTTGAAGCGCTGGCCCAGTTCTGGGCTGATGAGACCGGCCTGACGCTGCCGATCGCCAACGAGGAGCTGTTCTGGGGCGACGCCGGCATCGGCATGGCGATCATGGGAACCTCGCTGGCCGTCGCCGCGATCTTTGGGCAGGGAACCCCGGAGCAGATGGGGGAGTGGATCCCCCAGTGCTTCGGCACGCCGGAGGACGTCAAACTGGGCGCCTTCTGTGCCTCGGAGCCGGACGCCGGCTCAGACGTCTCGGCGATTCGCACCACCGCCAAATACGACGAGGCCAAGGACGAGTGGGTGATCAACGGCCAGAAGGCGTGGGCGACCAACGGCGGCATCGCCAACGTCCACGTCGTGATCGCCTCGGTCGATCGCGAGCTCGGCTCGCGCGGCCACGTGGCGTTCGTGATCCCGCCCGGCACCAAGGGCTGCGAGCAAGGTACGAAGGTGAAGAAGCACGGGCTCCGCGCCTCCCACACCGCGGACGTGCACCTCGACGACTGCCGCGTTCCGGGGGCCTGCCTGCTCGGTGGCAAAGAGAAGCTCGACGAGCGCTTGGCGCGGGTCCGCGAAGGCAAGAAATCGAAATCGCAGGCGGCGATGCAGACCTTCGAGGCCAGCCGGCCCACGGTCGGCGCCCAGGCGCTCGGCATCGCTCGCGCCGCCTACGAGTACGCGCTCGATTACGCGAAAGAGCGGCGTCAGTTCGGCAAGGCGATCATCGAGAACCAGGCGATCGCCTTCGCCCTCGCCGACATGAAGCTGGAGATCGACGCCGCCCGCCTGCTGGTCTGGCGCGCGGCCTGGATGGGCCGCACGGGACAGACCTTCGAAAACGCCGAGGGCTCGATGTCGAAGCTGAAGGCCGGCGAGGTCGCCGTCTGGGCAACCGAGCGGGCGATCCAGATCCTCGGCGGCAACGGCTACACCCGCGAGTTCCCGGTCGAGCGGATGCACCGCGACTCGAAGATCTACACGATCTTCGAGGGCACCTCGGAGATCCAGCGCCTGGTGATCTCGCGCGCGATCTCCGGCGTCCACATCAAATAGAGAATTTACGGCGGGAGAGCAAGGGCCGGCTCAGCCGGTCCTTGTCGCCTGCTCTTGATCACATGCTGAGGAGGCACCGAATGCCCTTCCCGGGAGGCCGTTGCGCAGCTGAATCGTCCGCCTGGGTTCGAAGGCATGTCCATGAGCCTCCCGGGAAGGGCATTCGGTGCCTCCTCGACACGCACTCTCAGGAAGGCGAAAGGATCGGCGCTGAGCCGGTGGGGTCAGAGGGTCCGGTGCCCCTCTCCCGGAGGCTCAAGGACCAGCGAACCGAACTGCCGCGAGCGACTCAGCTGCGCGACGGCCTCCGGGGGAGGGGCACCGGACCCTCTCAGCGCTACGCCGCTCGGCGCTTAAGGCCTTCGCGGCGGAGTTTCTTGGCCAGGGTGACTTCTTTTTTGTCGGAGCCTTTCTTTTTCGGGCCGGGGGTCTCCAGCGTTGCCGGCAACCCTTCGAAGCGGGGCTCGGAGAGGAAGGCGGCGAGGCCTCGTTTGCCCATCTCGCCTTTGCCGATGTTGGCGTGGCGGTCGCGGCAGGAGCCGAGCGGGGCGGCGGCGTCGTTGACGTGGAGGCAGCGCAGGCGCTTGAGGCCGACCTTGGCGTCGGCTTCGTCGATGACGGCGCCGAGGTGGGTCTCGTCGGTGATGTCGTAGCCCTGGACGAAGAGGTGGCAGGAGTCGAGGCAGAGGCCGAGGCGCACCCCGCCGCCGGCAAGATTGATTAGCTCCGCGGTCTGATCGAAGTCGCGGCCCAGCAGGCCTTTGTGACCGGCAGTCTGCTCGAGCAGCAGCGGGCACCGATCGCTGTCCTTCAGCGCTGCTGCGATCGTCTTCGCAGCGCGTTTCATCGAGGGGCCCAGCGGCTCGCCTTTCTGCGCGCCGGGGTGCAGGACGACGCCGGCGGCTCCGATTGCGTCGCCGATTCGCAGCGCGTGGGTGAGCGAGGCCAGCGACTTCTCGTGCAGGTCCCTGTCCTTGCTTGCGCAGTTGATCAGGTAGACGGCATGGATCACGACCGCTTCCACCGGTGAGGCGTCGAGCGCCTCGCGGAAGGCGGCGAAGTCCTCCTCGCCGTACTTCGTCGGCCGCCACATCCGCGGGCTCTGGTGGAAGATCTGGATAGATTCGCAGCCAAGCTCCCCGCCGCGCTCGACCGCCTTGGCGAGCCCGCCCGCGGTGGAAACGTGCGCGCCGATCAGCATCCGGTGGCCAGTCTATGACTGTGTCATGACGGGCGGGTGGCAAGTCCTCGCGGTTACCGGCGAGACCGTGAGGACCTGCGCGGCCGTGGCCGGGGTGGTCGCAACGTCGGCCGCGGTGCTGCTGGCGCTCTACCGCGACACCGTCCGTGAGTGGCGAACCCGGCCCAAGCTCGCGCTGGAATTCGCTGGTGCGCCTCTCGACGCGATAACCGTCTTCGCCGACCATGTCCACGCTCCCGATCGCAAGGTCGCCTCTCACTGGCTGCGGCTCGCCGTGACCAACGCCAGCGGGCGTAGGTCGGCCGATGACGTGCGGGTTTTGGTCACCTCGGTTCACCGCGTCGGTGGGGGCGATGACGTATGGCTGCCTCTCGACACGGTCGCGCTGCGATGGTCCAACCTCCCGACCGTCACGGACGCTCTCGAACTGCCCCCGGGAACGAGTCGCCGAGTGGACGTCGCCAGCCTCGAGTGGCCCGGGGGGAGGACGCGGATACCGGCGGAGGGCAGCTCCGGATGCTGGGCGAAGCTGCAGGTGATTCCGACCCCGAGCTCGGAGCGCAACCATCTGCCGGCCGGGAGGTACCGACTCGACCTGACCCTCACCGCGAGAGACGTCGACGCGGTGGCCTGCACGGTCGAGCTCGAGGTGGACGGCACCTGGCGCTCGGATCGCGAGGTCTGGACGCACTTCTATCTGGAGAACCTGAGGAAGACGCGCTGAGCGATTTTGGTCGTCGCTGTGGAAATATGGCCCGGCGATCCCCGTGCCCGCTTCCTCGACCCGTCTCCGCTTCGCCCCCTCGCCGACCGGTGCGCTGCACATCGGCGGAGCGAGAACGGCACTCTATAACTGGCTTGCCGCCAGGCACGAGGGTGGCGCCCTGGTCTTGCGGATTGAGGACACCGACCGCGAGCGCTCGACGGCGGAGAACGTCGAGCAGATCCTCGACGCGATGCGCTGGCTGGAGCTCGACTGGGATGAGGGGCCGATTTCCCAGGCCGAGCGGGCGGAGCGCCACCAGCAGGCTCTGGAGCGCCTGCTCGATTCCGGTGCCGCCTACCGCGACTCGGCAGCCGCCAAGGACGTAGAGGCCTGGAAGGCCGAGCACGGCGCCGGTCGTGGCTACCGCGGCACCCCGACCGAGGAGCCGGGGGCGGCGATTCGGCTGCGGGTGCCGGACACGGGGGAGACGGTGGTCGAGGACCTGATCCGCGGGCCGGTCCCCTTTCCCAACGCCAGCTATGACGACTTCGTGATCGCCCGCGGCGACGGCTCGGTTCTCTACAACTTCGCGGTCGCGGTCGATGACGCCGAGATGGGGATCAGCGAGGTAGTCCGCGGCGACGACCACCTCTCCAACACCCCGAAGCAATTGCTCGTCCTCGCCGCCCTCGGCCACGAGCCGCCGCGCTACGCGCACCTGCCGTTGCTGCACGGGCCCGACGGCAAGAAGCTCTCCAAGCGCCACGGCGCCGCCTCCGTCCAGGAGCTGCGCGCCGCCGGCTACCTGCCGGCGGCGGTGCGCAACTACCTGGCGCTGCTCGGCTGGGGCACCGACGACGACACCACGCTGATGCCGACGGAGGAGTTGGTGCGGCGCTTCCGGGTCGAGGACGTGGGCAAGTCGGCGGCGATCTTCGACGAGAAGAAGCTGCGCTGGCTGAACGGCCGCTTCATGCGCGAGATGCCGCTGGACGACTACACGGCCGCGGTCGCTCGCCATCTCGGACGCGAGCCGGACGAGCGGTTGCGCGCCGCCTGCGAGATCGCTCAGGAGAAAGCGCAGACCCTGGATGAGGTCTGGCCGTTGATTCGCTTTCTCTTCGAGCCACCCGTCGAGGACCCGAAGGCCTGGTCGAAGGTGATGAAGGAGGGGTCGGGGGATCTGCTGGAGGCCGCCGCGGAGGCGCTCAAGGGGGTCGAGCCGTTTGAGTCGGGGCCGATCGAGGCCGCCCTGGCGCCGTTGCTGGACCGCTTCGACGTCAAGCCCGGCCGCCTCTACCAGCCGATCCGCGTCGCGATCACCGGCAGCTCGGTCTCGCCGGGCATTTTCGAGTCGTTGGCCGCGCTCGGGCGCGATGCTGCTCTGGGCAGGCTGGAAGACGCCATTGAACGTCTCTCAGGCGCCAAAACGGACGGATGATCGAGGTTTGAGGCCGTGAGGGTGCGTACTTTCGGCTAAACCAAACGTCTTTCCCTGCCGATGGGGAGGTCAATGGGCGCCACGACCACCCAAGCCAACGGCAAGGTTGCCGCGCACGAAGTCCCCGCCGGAACCAACGGCTCCAAGGCCGCGGGCAACGGCTCACGCGGCTCCGCCGCGCCCGGCAGCCGCCTCGCCGAAGCCTTCGAGGCGGTTGAGCGCTTCCCGGTCCTGATCGAGTCGCGCGAGCGGGTGATCGCCGCGGCGACCGCCGACACGGCGCGGATCGGCGATCTGGTCGAGGCGGTCGAGTCCGACGTCGCGCTCTCGATCTCCGTGCTCCGCTTCGCCAACCGCAGCGGCGTTGCCGCCGGCGTCGGCGGCATCCCTGAGGCCGTCGAGGTCCTGAAGCCGTCGGGCGTGCTGGCGATCGCCGGTACCGCACCCAACTTCGACTTCTTCGAGTCCAACGGCGGTTGGGAGCTGAAGCCCGAGCGGTTCCGGGTCCACGCCCTCGCGGCCCAGCGCGCGGCCGACCAGATCGGCCGCGTCGTCGGCTGGGTCGAACGCGACGAGCTGGCCGTGGCCTCGCTCCTGCACGACGTCGGGCGCCTCGTGATCTCGCGCATTCATCCCGGCTTCAAGGTCTACTTCGAAGCCGCCTCGCGGACGCCCGAGCAGCGCCTGCGCGACGAACGCGACCAGCTCGGCATCGACCACGCCCTGGTCGGCGGCGTGCTCGCTCGTCGCTGGAACCTGCCACAGCGGATAGCGGTGGCGATCGAGCGCCACCACACCGAAGACGTCGACGGCCTGGCGGCGATGGTCGCCACCGCCGACATGGTCGCCCACTACTCCCAGGGCGAGGCGATCTCGCCCGAACGGCTGCGGGCCAGCGCCGAGCGCTGCGGCCTCGGCCCCGATGGGCTGCGCGACTTGCTCTACGAAATGCCGATGCCGCGCCAGGACTCCTCGCGGATCAGCGAGCCCTGCCCGCTCTCGGCCCGCGAGCTGGACGTCCTTCGCCACCTCTCGGAGGGGATGGTCTACAAGCAGATCGCCGGCGAGATGCAGCTCTCCGTCTCGACCATCCGCACCCACCTCCACAACGTCTACGGCAAGATCGGCGCCGTCGACCGCGCCCAAGCGGTGCTCACCGCCCGCGACTGCGGCTGGATCTAACGGGCTAGTCGACGAGGCACTCGCGCAGCGCTATCGCTACGGCGTGAGTTCTGTTGCGCGCGCCGAGGCGGGCGAGGGCGGTCTTGATGTGGGTCTTGACCGTCTCTTCACTGAGATCGAGTTCACGGGCGGCGACGGTCGTCGACTCGCCGTCGGCGAGCAGCTGCAAGATCTGGCGCTGGCGCTGGGTCAGCTTGCCGCGGCTGCCTTTCGGCGGCACGGCGGGGTCGACGAAGCTCTCCTGCGCGGTGGCGGCGTCGACCGCGCGCCGTAGTTCCTCGGTGCCGGTCGTGCGGGCCACGTAGGCGCTGGCTCCGGCCTGCATCGCGGCGCTGGCGAGGTGGCGCTCGGGCCGCTCGCCGTGGGCGACGATCCCCAGGACGGGTGAGGCGCGCCGCAGAGCGCGGATCGCCTCCTGGCCGCTGATCGCCGGATTGCCGACGCCGTTCTGGCGCCAGCGCATGTCGACGATCGCGACGTCGAAGTCGTCGATGTCGCGGACCAGGTCGAGCGCCTCCTCCCGGCCGCTGGACTCGTGCACCTCGAAACCGTCTTCGAGCACTCCGCGGACTCCGAGCCGGACGAGCGGGTGATCGTCGATCACAAGGCAGTTAGGGCGTTCGCTCAGGACTGCGTCCGATCACTCGTTTGCGGTGCAGGGGACGTTTGCTTCTCGCCGCCCCATTGACTCCGATCCTAGCCCAGCCCGGAATGGTGCGGTAGAAAGGGTTTCTGATCTCGATCACCTCCAAGTCCCGCTACGCCGTCGTCGCCCTCGCCGAGCTCGCTCGTTCCGGCGATCGGCCGGTGCCGATCAAGGAGCTGGCGGAGCGCCGCGAGATCCCCGAGCAATTTTTGGAGCAGCTGTTCTCGACTCTGCGCCGCGCCGGCCTGTTGACCAGCCACCGCGGTATGCGCGGTGGCTACACGCTTTCGCGCCCAGCGGAAGAGATCACCGTGCTCGAGGTCGTGCAGGCGCTGGACGGCAAGATCGGCCAGGAGGCGGACGAGGCTGGTGGCATCTGGGCCGAGGGCGTCACCGCCCTGCGCAAGGTTTTCGGCCAGACGACGATCGCCGAAGTGGCGCGTCGCGAGGCGGCGGAGGCGGGAAGCGGGATGTACTTCATCTAGATCGGGCCGCGCAGGGATTGGCATTCCGCTTATCCAAGCGGTTGACAATCCGGCTGAATCCGGTTATTTCCGGTCTGACTGGCGCACGACTGGCGCACAGTGGCCGCACGGGGAGCCATGGACCGTCGGAGTGTCCGCGGCGTGATGAATGATCGGGCTTCCATGGATGCTTCCCCGAAGCAGTCGCCCACCAAGCCGAATGCTGAAGCGATTGCTTGGTACGTAGAAGAGGCGCAGCGGCTGCTCGAGGACCAACAGCGTCGGGCGGAGTCCTTGCGGACGAGGGGAGGTCAGGTCGCAGGCTTCGGCGCTGTGTTCCTGGCCTTGATCGGGGGTAACGCCGCCAAAATCCTCGAAACGGTTGACGGTTGTACCGGGACTGCGACCGGGCTGGCGCTGCTCGGTGCCTCTCTTTGTCTGGCGGTGTCGGTGGTGGTTGCAGGTGTGGGCGTAATCAAGCCGCAGCCATTCGCATCGATCTCGGCTGACGAGATCACCAACTACGTCTCCGACCGATTCCAGAGCGAGCCTGATCTTTGGCGCGTTCACGTTCGGTCGCTTCGGGCATTGGAGACCGCCACCAGGAACGCTCAAGACGGTGGTAATGCTGCTGCCAAAGCCATCAATGTCTCTCTTTACGCATTTCTCGCTGGCCTTGCCTTTTCCGTTCTCGCCATTGGTATCCTGATCGTGGAGTTGATCTAAATGTCGAAAGCACCTAATCCCTCACCTCCGCCTCCCGGCGTCCCGCTTGATCAGACCACGGCACCCGTTGACT
The DNA here is from genome assembly GCA_963699125.1 of uncultured Actinomycetes bacterium. Taxonomy (GTDB): domain Bacteria; phylum Actinomycetota; class Thermoleophilia; order Solirubrobacterales; family 70-9; genus VAYN01. The sequence continues at coordinate 717,365 of OY969417.1, read as the reverse complement.
ATGAGGGCCGTGACGCTCCGAACGGGAATCAGAAATGACCGATCCGGAAGAGCGCCCGGAGCCAGTCAACGTGGCACCCGAAGTGCCGCTGGATCAGACCACTGCGCCGATCGACTACCTCCAAGAGGGTCTTACTGGGGATGTGCCTCTCGATCAAACGCGAGCAGAAATGTGCGAGGTACTCGGATCAGAGAGCATCCGCCAATCAGGCGACGCTCCCGAGGCTAGTTCATAGACCTCCGGCCTGTTCGGGCCTGCACAGGATCGTTGTTCGTCTGGCGAGGCTGCGACTAGCATCGCAAGCGAATGGTCGAGAAGGACGAAATTCTTTCTGAGATTCGTCGCCTGGCGGAAGAGAACGGCGGGAAGCCTCTAGGTCGAAATCGCTTCTTTGGAGCCACCGGAATACGGGAGGCGGATTGGCTTGGCCGCTACTGGGCGCGTTGGAGTGATGCCGTTGAGGAGGCGGGCTTTGCTCCCAACGCAATGCAGAGCAGAACTGACGATCAGGAGGCAATCCGTCGCCTTGCGGTTGAGACGCGGCGGCTCGGGCACCTCCCGACCTTCGCGGAGATGCGCATGCAGCGACTGGCCGATAAGAGCCTGCCGAGCAATGGCGTCTATGAGCGGCTTGGTCCCAAGGCCACCTTGGCAGCGCGCCTGGCTGCGTTTTGCGAGGAGAACAGTGACTACAAGGACGTGCTGGAGATCATTTCGCCACTTCTCGAATCTGACGACGCCATCGACAGCGGCGAGAACAGCGAATCGGGAGAGCGCGGTTTCATCTACCTCCTAAAGTCCGGGCGCTACTACAAGATTGGGCACACCAACTCGACCGGACGGCGAGCCTATGAACTAGCGCTCCAGCTTCCAGAGCGCCCGACTCCTATCCACGAGATCGCGACCGACGACCCGCGAGGCATTGAGGCTTACTGGCACAGACGATTTGCAGATCGACGTCGCAATGGCGAGTGGTTCGAGTTGACTCAGGCGGATGTGAGCGCCTTTAGAAGGCGCAAGAGCCTCATGTAGTTCAGTGCGGTTCTGCAGGGGGATTTTCGGCAGCAGGCTCAATCGGAGGGACCACTTTCGCGGTCACCACCCCTGTTGGTCAGAGCCTCATCGATGAGCGTGTAGACCAACAAATCTGCCCCCCGCGCGGCTAGGCTGGGTGGGCACATGAAGGTACTCGGGAGTGTTATTTGTGCGTCGCTCGCGCTGGTCCTCGTTGCTTGTGGTGGAGGAGGGGGCGAGTCGTCTACGGCCGATACGGCCGTTGAGGCAGCCGTGCCTACTACCTCTGCCGCTGAGGTCGAGCGGCTGATTGAGGCACTCCGCGAGGATGAAGCGCAGGCGTCGGAGGATGCGCGGGTGAGGGACGAATGCGGGGATGTGACGCCCATCAACGAATACGACGAGGAATGCGCTGAGCCGTGGGCAGGCAAGATCGTCGTCCGGCAGGCTGCGCTGGAAGCAGTTGTGAACGAGCTTAAGAGCGAGGTGGGGGCGGCCTGTCGGCAAGCCCTAGACGGCGGCAATCCGTACATCTCGCTCGACTCCCGGAAGATCAGCAAATGCGGCCAAGACGTTGGGTCAGCGCCGTGACCCAAGGGCGCGTCCACGCGCCCGCCCGCCAGTTCCTGGCCAAAAAGCAGGCCGAAGGCAAGTCGCGAAGGGAGGCATTGCGCTGTCTCAAACGCCACCTGGCGCGCCGGGTATGGAGGCTGTTGATCGATTCTGAAAGAGAGATATCCATGACCACCGTCGACACTCAGAAAGGCATGCTGGCGCCGCAATTTGCGGTAGCGGCTTGACATAGATAGGAGCAACCGCCTGCGGCGACATTCTCGGTGAGGGATATCGGCATCCCTCCACGGCTCGTCTCCAGCTGATTTGAGAGCCGCTTCGGGCGTCCCTGTGCTTGAAGAGCTCCGACCTTGCGCCGTCCCGGTAGTGCGTGCGGAGGCCCCTCCACTTGGTCGCTTAGAGTGACGCTCCATGTGGAGCATCCTGGGTGAGCGAGCCTGATGCGGGTCGGGGCCGAGGCTTCGGCGGTTGTAGGGGGCACGCCGATGGTGCTGCTGGACCGGCTCGCCGAGGGGGTCGGGGGGCAGGTCTGCGTGAAGCTGGAGTACTTCAACCCAGGCGGCTCGGTCAAGGACCGGATCGGGGTGGCGATGATCGACGCCGCCGAGGAGGAGGGGCTGGTCAAGCCGGGGCGCTCGGTGGTGGTGGAGCCGACCAGCGGCAACACCGGGATCGCGCTGGCGATGGTCTGCGCGGCGCGCGGATACGAGCTGATCCTGACCCTGCCCGAGGGGATGAGCCGCGAGCGGGCGAAGCTGCTGCGCGCCTACGGCGCCGAGGTGCGGGAGACGCCGTCGCTTGGCGGGATGAGCGAGGCGGTCGCGCTGGCGGAGGAGATCCGCGAGCAGCGCAGGGCCTTCATGCCGATGCAGTTCTCCAACCCCGCCAACGCCGAGGTCCACCGCCGCACCACCGCTGAGGAGATCTGGCGCGACACCGACGGGCAGGTCGGCGCCTTCGTCGCTGGCGTCGGCACCGGGGGGACGATCACCGGGGTCGGGCAGATGTTGAAGGAGCGGGCGCCGGAGGCGCTCGTGGTCGCGGTCGAGCCGGCCGCCTCGCCGGTCCTCTCCGGCGGTGCCCCCGGCCCGCACAAGATCCAGGGGATCGGGGCCGGTTTCGTGCCCGCGGTGCTCGACCGCGAGGTGATCGACGAGGTCCTCACGGTCGGCGACGAGGACGCGCTGGAGACGGCGCGGCTGGTCGCTCGCGAGGAGGGCATCCTGGCCGGGATCTCGGCCGGCGCCAACATCAAGGCCGCGCTTGAGGTCGCGGCGCGGCCCGAGATGGCCGGCAAACGGGTCGTGACGATCGTCTGCGACTCGGGCGAGCGCTACATGTCCCTACCCTTCTTCGCACCATGAGAAGGTGGAAGCGGCTGGTCTCCGAGGTGCGCGCCGACGTCGCCGCGGCGCGCGACCGCGACCCCGCCGCGCAGGGTGTCTCCACCTTCGAGATCCTCACCAGTTGGGCCGGTGTGCAGGCGCTGCTTGCCCACCGTGCGGCCCACGCGCTGATGGAGTCCGGGGTACCGGTGCTGCCGCGGGCGATCGCTTACATGAGCCGCTCCGTAACCGGGGTCGAGATCCATCCCGCGGCGGTGATCGGCAACGAGTTCTTCATCGACCACGGGGCCGGGGTGGTGATCGGCGAGACCGCGGTGATCGGCAACCGGGTCACCCTTTACCAGGGCGTGACCCTGGGCGGCACCGGGTTCCAGCGCGGTAAGCGCCACCCGACACTTGGCGACAACGTCACCGTCGGTTCGGGCGCCAAGCTGCTGGGCCCGATCGCCGTCGGCGCCGGCGCCAAGGTGGGCGCCAACACCGTCGTGGTCGAGGACGTGCCGCCGGGGGCGACCGTGGTCGGCAACCCCGGCCACCCGGTCCGGGTCGAAGGCAGGCGGGTCGAAGGCCCAGACGCCGACTGGATCCACCTGCCGGACCCGATCGCCGAGGCGATCAAGGCACTCTCGGAGCGAATCGCCGACCTCGAGCGCCGTCTCTCCGAGCTCGACGGCGGTGACAGCCCGAGCAACGATTCGCCGGACATCCGGCCGCGCACCGGCCGCTCCTCCGCCGGCGGCTGACGTCCGTGGTTCCTTTGGCGCGTCGGGGGTGCCAAAGGAACCACGCGCCGCTGGCCCTTCGCCAGCCGCCCGTCTCTCTATGCTCGAAGCGATGCTCCAGGAGACCGAGTCCGAGAGCCCCGTGGAGGGCCTGAGCGAGCCGGGTGGCGCCCCGACCGAACCCGGCGCCGACCGCGTCGAGCGGCTGCTTGCCGAGCTGAACCCCCCCCAGCGGGAGGCGGTCGAGCACGGCGAGGGTCCGCTGCTGGTGCTTGCCGGCGCGGGGTCCGGCAAGACCAGGGTGCTGACCCACCGGATCGCCTACCTGCTCGCCACCGGTGCCGCTCGGCCGGGAGAGATCCTCGCCATCACCTTCACGAACAAGGCGGCGGCGGAGATGCGCGAGCGGGTCGAGCAGCTGGTCGGCCGCTCGGCGCGGGCGATGTGGGTGACGACCTTCCACTCCGCCTGCGCGCGGATGTTGAGGGCTGACGCCGAGCGCCTCGGCTACTCGCGCGGCTTCACGATCTACGACGAGTCGGACTCGCTGCGGATGTTGAAACGCTGCCTCGCGGAGCTGGGCGTCGACCCCAAGCGCTACCCGCCGCGGGCGATCCGCTCGAAGATCTCCGGCGCTAAGAACCAGCTGATCGACGCCGCCGCCTGCGCCGAAACCCAGAGCGGGCCCTTCGAGGAAGTCGTCGCCGAGGCCTTCCCCCTCTACGAGAAACGGATGCTGGAAGCGAACGCGATGGACTTCGACGACCTCCTGGTCCGCATGGTCAACGCGATGGAGCTGTTCGAGGAGGTGCGCGAGCGCTGGCGCCGCAGCTTCCGCCACGTTCTCGTCGACGAGTACCAGGACACCAACCACGCCCAGTACCGGCTGCTGCAGCTGCTCGCCTCCGAGCACGGCAACTTGATGGTGGTTGGCGACGACGATCAGTCGATCTACGGGTTCCGCCATGCCGACATCAGCAACATCCTCGATTTCGAGCAGGACTTCCCGCAGGCCGAGGCCATAAAGCTGGAGCAGAACTACCGCTCCACCCAGACGATCCTCTCGGCCGCCAACGCGGTCGTCGAGCGCAACCGCGCCCGGCGCCCGAAGCGTCTCTGGACCGAGGAGGAGGGGGGAGAGCCGGTGCAGCTCTCCGAGCTCGGCGACGAGCACGAGGAGGCGCGCTGGGTCGCGGCCGAGATCGAGCGGCTCGGTGAGGAGCACGGGGTGGCCCGCTCCGAGGTCGCCGTCTTCTACCGGACCAACGCGATGAGCCGGGTGCTGGAGGACACGCTGGTGCGCTTCGAGCTGCCGTACCAGGTGATCGGCGGCACCAAGTTCTACGACCGGGCCGAGATCAAGGACGCGGTCGCCTACCTCAGCCTGCTCGTCAACCCGGCCGACCAGGTCTCCTTCTCGCGGATCGTCAACTCGCCGCGACGGGGCATCGGCAACACCAGCCAAGGGCGGCTCGCCTCCTACTCCAATACGACCGGGCTGCCGATCTGGGAGGTGATGGAACGGGTCGAGGACGTGCCCGGGCTGAGCGCCGCCGCGATCAAAACCGTCTCCCGCTTCTGCGAGACGATGGAGGGGTTGCGGGCGCGGGCGGAGTCCTCGCCCGTCGCCGCGGTGCTGGAGGCGGTTCTGAATGAGAGCGGCTACCTGGAAGCGCTGGCCGCGGAGCGGACCGTCGAGGCCGAGGGCCGGGCCGAGAACCTCGAAGAGCTGGTCGGTGTCGCCGCCGAGTTCGACCGCGAGCGTGAGGTCGAGGGCGAAAGCGAGATCCCGCCCCTGGAGGAGTTCCTGCAGCAGATCTCGCTCTACTCCGACCAGGACTCGATTAAGGAGGAGTCGTTGGTCACCCTGATGACCCTGCACAACGCCAAGGGGCTGGAGTACGACACGGTCTTCGTCGTCGGCTGCGAGGACGGCGCCTTCCCGCATATGCGGGCGCTGGAAGAGGGCGGGGAAGAAGAGGAGCGGCGCCTCTGTTACGTCGCCATCACCCGCGCCCGCCGCCGCCTCTACATGACTTGGGCGCGCGAGCGTCGCCTCTTCGGCCGGGCCGAGCACAACCTGCCCTCGCGCTTCATCGACGAGCTGCCGGAGGAGCTGACCGAGCGCCACCAGAAGGTTTCCGGCGGCGGCATGTCGTGGAACGCGCCCGCGCCCGACTCCGCTCAGCCGCTCGATCCGGGCCCGGCGCTGGAACTGCAGACCGGCGACGACGTCGTCCACGCCAGCTTCGGCGACGGCGTAGTGACCGGGGTCGAGCCCGGCGGGGTCGTCGTCGTCCGCTTCTCCGGCGATGGCTCCGAGCGCAAGCTGATGGCCGACTACGCGCCGATCCGCAGGCGGTAGCGCGGTGGCCGCGCGGACGATCGACGGCAAGGCGGTTGCCGCCGCGGTCCGCGAGCGGGTGCGCGGCGAGGTTGCGGCCTACGAGGCCGAGGCGGGCCGGGTGCCGCAACTGGTCACCGTGATCGTCGGCGAGGACCCAGCCTCGGAGATCTACGTTCGCGGCAAGCACCGTGCCTGCGAGGAGGTCGGGATGCGGTCCGCCCACCACGGCCTCGCCGGCACCGCCACCGAGAACGAGTTGCTGGAGCTGGTGGCGCACCTCGGCGCCGACGACGACGTCGACGGCATCCTCGTACAGCTGCCTGTCCCCGACCAGATCGACCCCGATGCGGTCGTCGCCGCGATCGACCCAGGCAAGGACGTCGACGGCCTCACTCCCGTCAACGCCGGCCTGCTTGCCCACGGTATCCCCGGCCTGGTGCCCTGCACCCCGGCGGGGGTGATGGAGCTGCTGCGGCACGAGGGCATCGAGCTGGAAGGGGCCGAGGCGGTCGTCGTCGGGCGCTCGAAGCTGGTCGGGGTGCCGGTGGCGCGCCTGCTGCTGGCCGCAAACGCGACCGTCACCGTCTGCCATTCCCGCAGCCGCGACCTCGCCGCGAGCTGCCGCCGCGCCGACGTCCTGGTCGTCGCGGCCGGGGTGCCGGAACTGCTCGGGGGCGACGCGGTGAAGCCCGGCGCGGTCGTGATCGACGTCGGTGTCAACCGCACCGACGACGGCCTGCGCGGCGACGTCGACTTCGAGGCCGCAGCTGAGGTGGCCACCGCGATAACGCCGGTCCCGGGCGGTGTTGGGCCGATGACGATCGCGATGTTGCTGGTCAACACCCTGCAGGCAGCGCGGGCGCGCACCCTTTCCGTTTCGGCCTAGGAAGGGCGCTGATTTCCCCGCGTTTGCCCCCTTTGGCGGGTGTATGGTCGGAACGACCGCCCAGCTCTCACGGAGGGATGTATCGATGGACGTAGACAAGCTCAACACGGGAGAGAAAATCGCGGGGGTATCCGCCGTTCTCCTCTTCATCTTCATGTTCTTGGACTGGTTCGGGGTCGAGATATCGGGCGAGGGCGGATCCGTTTCTTTCGGCTCGGGTGCGGGCGGGAGCGCCTGGGACGCGCTCGACTTCATCCCGATCGTCCTCGTGGTCGCGATCGTCGTTGCCCTCGTCAACGTCGCCCTGCGGCTCAGCGACTCCGACTACGAGCCGCCGATCTCGATGAACGTCGCGGTCGCGGTCCTCGGCGGCATCGCGACCCTGGTGATCCTCTACCGGATCATCGACCCGCCCGGCTTCGGCACCTTCGGCGGCGTCTCGGTCGACGCCACGCTCGAATTCGGCATCTTCCTTGGCTTGATCGCTGCCATCGGTATTGCCGTCGGCGGCTACCGCGGTATGCAGGAAGAGGGCTCCTCCTTCAGCGGCACCGCCGACAAGCTCTCCGGCGGCGGCCCCGGCAACAACCCGCCACCCCCGCCGTCTTCGACCCCACCTCCGCCGCCACCCCCGCCGCAGAGCGGTGGCACGCCACCACCTCCGCTGCCACCGAGCAGCACCCCGCCACCCCCGGGCAGCTAGCACCAGCTCCTACATACTTGTGGCCATCCGCCTAGCGGGAGATGGGTGAGGGCTTCGCTTGACTTTTTTGTGGAGCGGTCGTGGCCCGTCCGAGCTTCGCTGAAGCAAAAAAGTACAAGACGCTTCGCCCTCACCCATCTCCCGCTAGGCCACGCGCTACCTGTTTGGCGAAGGCGATCACGGTCATCATCGGGTTGACGCCGACCGAGGTGGGGAAGAGGGAGGCGTCGGCGACGTAGAGGGCGCGGGTGCCGTGCAGGGAGCCGTCGGGCGCGCAGGCACCCTCGCGCGGGTCGGCGGCGATGCGGGCGGTGCCCATCGGGTGGAAGGCCTCCAAACGCAGCTCGGAGGGCTTGAAGGAGGTCGCCTCGAATTCGGCCAGCTGCTGCGGGCGCAGGACGCCGACGCGGGCGATGTTTGGGTAGACCTCGGTGGCGCCGGCGGCGAAGTGGATCTCGGCCGCGCGGGCGATGCCGAAGGCGAGTCGGCGAGCGTCGCCGCCGGTCAGCTTGTAGCTGGCCCGCAGTGAGCCCTCGGCGCCGAGCCCGACCCGCCCGGAGGAGCGGTCGGAGAGGTGCACGCCGATCGAGCCGACGCGGCCGAAGTCGAGCATCGCCTCTTGGTGGGAGCGGCCGGCGCCGGGCAGCCAGGCGCCGCCAAAGGCGAGCGGGGTGAAGGTCGCCTCGAGCAGGATCCCGTCGCCATCCCACTGATCAACGTAGTAGCTCTGCATCACCCCCTCCCAGCCGCGCACCTCCTCGTCGTAGCGGGCCCCGACCCAGCAGGCGGGGTGGATGTGGAGGTTGCGGCCGACCTGGCGGCTGCCCAGCCCCGAGCGCTGCAGCAGCTCCGGCGTGCCGAGGGCGCCGCCGGCCGCCACCACGGCCCGCCGGGCACGGACCGTGTAGGGGCGGCGTCCCGAGCCGCCGCGAGCGCTGCCACTGACCCCGACCGCGCGGCCGTCCTCGACCAGCACCCGATCGACCCGAACCCCGGCGCGGACCCGCGCTCCGGCGGCGACGGCGCGGGGCAGGTAGCTGACGTGCATGCCGCGCTTGGCGTCGATCTCGCAGCCGAAGGGACAGGAGCTGCACTGGACGCAGCTGCCGGCGTTGCGCTGGATCGGTCCGCCACTGGCGCCGATCGCCGCCGCACCCTCCATCGCCAGCTGGCCGTTGCGGCCCATCCGCTCGGGGTCGAGCCGGGCGACCCGCAGGAACTCCTCGGCCTCGCTGTAGTCGGTGTCGAGGTCGCCGGCCCACTCGATCCCGAAGCGCTCCCTCCATTCCCCCAGCACGGGGTCGGGGGCGCGGAAGCAGGTGCCCGAGTTGATCACCGTGGTGCCACCGATGACCTCGGCGACCGGCACGGGAATGGGCGGACGCCCTTCCGCAATCGTCAGACCGCCGTCGCGGTAGAGGGAGGCGATCGCCTTGAGCGGATCGGCGGGATAGCTGTCGCGGTCGTAGTGCTGGCCGGCCTCGAGCACGACCACGTCGAGCCCGGCCTCGGCCAGGGCCGCTGCGGCGACCGCGCCGCCGGCGCCCGAGCCGACGATGACGACGTCGCAGTCCTCGCCCTCTCCCGTCGGCTCGGTGTCGCCGAGGCCGCCCGCCGGCTCCGGCAGTGAGCCGTCGGCGAGGCCACAGCGGACCTCGAAGCCGACCCGCTCTTGCACCGCCGGGATCACCGCGTAGCCGAGGGTCGAGAGGACCTTGGCCATCAGCAACAGGTCATGGTGGAGGGAGAGCCGCGAGCCCTCGAGGCGGCGCAGGAAGTCCTCCCGGGCCTCTGGGTCGAGCCGGCTGAAGCGCCAGGGGAAGGGCAGCCACTCGAAGGCCCGCAGCCCGAGCTTGAGCCGGGTCAACACCCGGGGCGAGACGGAGGTGAGGAAGTTCGCCACCGGACCCGAGACGTCGACGTCGCGCTCCGCCGCGGGCAGGCCGTCGATGCCCGGCGCCATCGCCGCGCAGATCGCGCTCAGGGTGCGCTGCTCAGCGGCCGAGAGCCCCGGCGGGCGCTGTCAACCGGGGTCGGCGCGGCGGCCGATGCGGCCGGCCAGCGCCCACAACCAGAGGGCCAGCAGGGCCAGGAAGCCGTCGACGAGGAAGTTGAGCAGGTAGATGAAGACCTGGTCCTGGATCAGGAAGAAGGCGAGCGAACCCAGCGAGGAGGCGGTCTTGCCGGCGGCGAGGACGAGCAACAACGGTCGGTAGCGGACGACGTCGGCCTGGGCCACCAGGCAGATGCCGGTTATCACGACCATGTAGGCGAAGGCCAGCGCCAGCCACAGGTACTCCTGGGTGTGCGGGGCGCGGGTGTCGTTGCCGAACCATTCGCCGACGTCGGAGATCACGTCGAGGACGCCGCTGGGCAGAGCTATGAAGAGAATGCCTACAACGGCAAAGCTCAGAGCTAGCAGCCGCAGGCTGAGAACTATGAATCTCTCGGCTGCAGCTCCCTGCACGAGGGGGACTCTAACTGGCTGGGCGGCCAAAGGGCGAGGGACGCGGATGTGGGTTTCGCTTAACTTTTTTGAGGGACGGGTGCGGCCGTCCGAGGTTCGCAGCGCCAAAAAAGTACAAGACGCTTCACCCACACCCGCGTCCCTCGCCAAGTTCGGATCGCCGCCTAGAATCCCGGCGATGATCGATCGGGAGCAGGTGCTTCATGTGGCGCGGCTTGCGCGGCTGCGGCTGTCCGAGGAGGAAGTCGAGACGATGGTGGGGGAGCTGTCGGGGATCTTGGAGCACGTGGATCGGATTGGGAAGCTCGATCTGGAGGGGGTTGAGCCGACCTCGCACGTGGTTGCGCTCGAGAACGTCTTGAGGGCGGACGAGCCGCATCAGAGCTTGCCGCGCGAGCTGGCGTTGGAGCCGGCCCCGGAACCGGTCGATGGGGCGTTCAGGGTGCCTTCGCCGCAGGCTGACGCTTGATGGGGGGGTTGCTGGAGCTGACCGTCGCGGCGGCGGCGGCGAAGATCGCGGCCGGGGAGATTTCGGCTGGGGAGTATTTCGAGGCGTGGCAGGACGCCGCCGCCGGCGATCAGCTCAACGCCTACCTCTGGCGGGTCGAGGACGGGGACGGGTACGAGGTCGAGGACGGGCCGCTGCGGGGGATTCCGGTCGCGGTCAAGGACATCTTCTGCACCGAGGGTTCGCCGACCACGGCGGGGTCGCGGATCCTCGAGGGGTACCGGCCGCCTTACACGGCGACCGCCGTGCGGCGGCTCGACGCTGCCGGCGCCCGCGTCCTCGGCAAGACCAACATGGACGAGTTCGCGATGGGGTCTTCGAACGAGAACTCGGCCTACGGGCCGGTGCTCAACCCGTGGGACCGGGGCCGGGTACCGGGGGGCTCCTCGGGCGGCTCGGCCGCCGCCGTCGCCGGCGGCCTCGCGCCCTGCGCGATCGGCACCGACACCGGCGGCTCGATCCGCCAGCCCGCCTCGCTCTGCGGGATCGTCGGCCTGAAGCCGACCTACGGCGCGATCTCCCGCTACGGGATGATCGCCTTCGCCTCCTCGCTCGACCAGTGCGGGCCGCTGACCCGTGACGTCACTGACGCGGCGCTGCTGCTGGCGGCGCTGCAGGGGGGCGACCCCTGCGACTCGACCTCGGTCGGGATCGCGGGCGGGATCGTCGCCCCCAGCCGCGAGGACCTCAGTGGCCTGCGCTTCGGCGTCCCCGTCGAGCTGGCCCGTGACGAGATCGACGCCGGCGTGCGCGAGGTCTTCGAGGGGACGCTGGCGCGGATCGAGGAGCTCGGCGGCAAGATCGCCGAGGTGGCGCTGCCGAGCGCCGAGCACGGCATCTCCGCCTACTACGTGATCGCCCCGGCCGAGGCCTCCTCGAACCTGGCGCGCTACGACGGCGTCCGCTACGGCTTGCGTTCGGAGGGCGCCGGCGACCTGCTCGAGATGTACGAGGCGACCCGAGCGAATGGCTTCGGTACCGAGGTCAAGCGGCGGATCATGCTCGGCACCTACGCGCTCTCCTCCGGCTACTACGAGGCCTACTACGGTCAGGCGCAGAAGGTCCGCACCCGCATCGCCGAGGACTTCGCCGGGGCCTTCTCGAAGGTCGACTTCGTCGTCACGCCGACCTCGCCCTCGGTTGCCTTCGGGCTCGGCGAGAAGACCGACGACCCACTGGCGATGTACCTCAACGACTTCTTCACCGTGCCGATGAACCTGGCCGGGATCCCGGCGATCTCGATCCCCGCCGGCCTGGCCGAGCCCGCCGCCGGCGGGCCGAGGCTGCCGGTTGGGTTCCAGATCGCCGCGCCCGCTTTCGGCGAGCAGAAGCTGCTGGAGGCGGCTTTCGCGCTGGAGCGGGCGATCGACTTCGACGCCAAGCCGGAGGGTGTCGATGGCTGAGCTGGAAGCGGTGATCGGACTGGAGATCCACGTCCAGCTGGCGACCAGGACGAAGATGTTCTGCGGCTGCGAGCTCTCCTTCGGCGACGAGCCCAACGTCCACACCTGCCCGGTCTGCCTCGCGCATCCCGGGGTGCTGCCGGTGCCCAACGAGCAGGCGATCCGCTACGCGCTGCAGATCGCGGCGGCGCTGGAGTGCGAGGTGGCGCCGCGCTCGATCTTCCACCGCAAGAACTACTTCTACCCCGACAACCCGAAGGCCTACCAGATCAGCCAGTACGACATCCCGCTTGCCAGCAAGGGTCGCCTCGGCGACGTCCGCATCCACCGCGCCCACCTCGAGGAGGACGCGGCGAAGATGATCCACGTCGGCGAGTCGGGCCGGATCCACGGCTCCGGCGCTTCGCTCGTCGATTTCAACCGCGGTGGCACGCCGCTGGTCGAGATCGTCACCGAGCCCGACCTGCGCGGCGCCGCCGAAGCCGCGGACTGGGCGCGGCTGCTGCGCGAGACCGTGCGCCAACTCGGCGTCTCCGACGTCAACATGGAGGAGGGCAGCCTGCGCGTCGACGCCAACGTCTCGGTCCGCCCCGTCGGCTCCGAGGAACTGGGGACCAAGACCGAGCTGAAGAATATGAACAGCTTCCGCTTCCTCCAGCGCGGCGTCGAAGCGGAGCTGGAGCGCCAGCGCGAGCTGATCGAGGCGGGGGGGAGCGTGGTCCAGGAGACCCTTCACTTTGACCCCGCCAGCGGCAGCCTCACCTCGCTGCGATCGAAGGAGGAGGCGCACGACTACCGCTACTTCCCCGAGCCTGACCTGGTGCCATTGGCGCCGACCGAGGAGATGCTGCGCGAGGCGCGCGCGGCGTTGCCGGAGCTGCCGGCGGCGCGGATCGAGCGCTACCAGGTCGAGATCGGACTGGCGGCCGACGTGGCCACGGTCCTCGCCTCCGACCCCGGGACCGCCGCCTACTTCGAGCGCGCCCTGGGTGAGGCCGGCGACGTCGAACCGAAGATCGTCGCCAACTGGGTCACCGGCGAGCTCGCCGCGGCACTGCGCCAGGGCGAGGCCGACGCCGGCGCGGCGGAATCCAAGGTCACGCCCAAGGCCCTTGCGGCGCTGGTGGCGATGGTCCAGGAGAAGAGGATCTCCCACGGCAGCGGCAAGGCCGTGCTGGCGGCGCTAGTTGCCGATGGCGGCGAGCCGGACGCAATTGTCGAGCGCGAGGGGCTCGCCCAGATGTCCTCCGACGACGGCGAGCTGGAGGCGATAGTCGACGCCGCGATCGCCGCCAACGCCGCCGCCGTCGAGCAGATCCGCGGCGGCAACGAGAAGGCGATCGGCGCCATCGTCGGCCACGTCATGCGCGAGACCAAAGGCCGCGCCGACGGCGGCGAGGTCAACCGGTTGATCCAGCAGAAGCTGGCGGGGTAGAGGCAAAGCCTTCCTCACCGCTGGGCCAGATGACGCCAATTCCTTGGCTCTCGGCCAGCCGCATTAGATCTGGCCGCGGCTTCTGTGGGACCAGGATCATTTTGCGCGGCGATGGTTTGACCAGCCGGGCATAGTCGGCGAGCTGCCCGATCGCCATCCGAATCGCCGGGCGAGCGACGCTTCCCTTGGCCTCAATCAGCACGTTGGCGGTCCGGTCGAAGAGATCACAGAGGAGTGAGGCGGCCTCGCCCTCAGGGCGAAGCTGAAGCCGGCAGACATCGTGACCCTGCGCTCGCAAGGACGCCATTAGTTCGATGACCAGCTTTTGCTCGCGCCGCTCGGCTAGGTAGGGCTCGTGGGTTGGCTCGATCATCATTCGCTCGGTTAGCTGTCGCTCAACAGGCACCTCTTTGACGGACTTTCCGCTGAGCGGTTCGGCTCGCGATGGTGCCAAGCGGGAGTCGCCGCTGAGCCGACGCAGGCGAAAGACGATCACCGAACGAATCGGACCATTGTCGGTCTCGGGTGCGTCCGCGGTGTAGTGGTCTACGTACTCGAACTCGCCCATGTAGGTCGCGCTGCCAGCGTTTGCGTCGAAGAGGTGGAGGGCGCGCCCTTCGGCTTGGTGATCGCGGACCGCTCGGTTGCCCTGAACCATGCGCTGGTCTTCGAACTGTCCCTCACCCGTGTAGTGGTAGAGACCGTCCTCGTTGAGGCCGTCATAGATGTAGCCGTGGAGTGCCCCGCGGGCCTGGTCGGTGAAGAGGAACACGTTTCGCGACTGCTTCGAGGGGCTGATTCCACCCTGCCGACGGCCGCCGTAGCGCTGGTGTAGCTCGACACGTTTGATCGTTTCGCCCGGCGACAGTTCGATTGACATGTACTTCCTCCCTAGTTTTAGCCTTAAATTTAAGCTAAATACTAGTGCTTAAAGGAACTAGAGGAAGTGCGTTCTAGCACTTTGTGACACCTTGTTACAAAGTGCTAGATTGGGGACATGGCCTGGAACGTCGTCATCGCCGGTGGGGGGTTCGGAGGAGCGGCGGCGGCGCGGGAGCTGGAGAGGGTGATGCCGCGGCAGTCGGCGCGGCTGGTGCTGGTCAACGAGACCAACTTCATGCTCTACACGCCGTTCCTGCCGGAGGCGGCGGCGGGGACGCTGGAGCCGCGGCACGTGGTGACGCCGCTGCGCGACATCCTCAAGCGGACCTACCTGCGGTTGGGGTCGATCGTCGGCCACGACCCCGAGGCAAAGACGGTAGAGATGCGGGCAAAGTACGGCGAGGTTGAGACGCTTCCCTACGACCAGCTGCTGCTCGCGCTCGGCTCGGTCTCGCGGACCCTGCCCGTGCCCGGCCTCTCCGAGCACGCGATCGGGTTCAAGGACCTCGCCGACGCGATCTGGCTCCGCAACCACCTGGTCGAGACGCTGGAGGAAGCCAACGCGACCGAGGACCCGGCGCGGCGCGACAGGCTCCTCACCTACGTCTTCGTCGGCGGCGGCTACGCCGGCCTCGAGGCGCTCGCCGAGCTGCAGGACTTTGCCGCCGACGCGATCGAGAGCTACCCGCGGGCCCGCCTGCACGGGATGCGCTGGGTGCTGGTCGAGGCGACCGGGCGGGTCCTGCCGGAGATCGACACCCAGCTCGCCGACTACGCGTTGCGGGAGCTGCGCGGCCGCGGCATCGACATCCGGCTGGAGACGACCTTGGAGCAGGTTGGCCCCGACAGCGCCCGCCTCTCCAGCGGCGAGACGCTGCCGACCTGCACCGTCGTCTGGACCGCCGGTGTGGCCCCGCAGCCAATCCTGCGCGACCTAAATCTGCCGCTGGACGAGCGCGGCCGGGTGCCGGTCGACGAGCGACTGCGAGTGCAGGGGCTGGACTCGGTCTGGGCGATCGGCGACTGCGCCGCCGCCCCCGACCCGCGCGGCGGCCTCTGCCCGCCGACTGCCCAGCACGCCGTGCGCCAGGGACCCGTGGCGGCCCGCAACATCGCCGCGGAGCTGGGCGTCGGCACGCCGGAGTCGTTCGAGTACCGCAGCGAAGCCTCCTTCGTCAACCTCGGCCGCTACAAGGCGGTGGGCCGGATAGGGGGCCGCACCTTCCGCGGCTTCCCGGCCTGGTGGCTGGCGCGGACCTACCACATGAGCCAGATTCCCGGCGCCGCCCGCAAGGCCCGCGCGGTACTGGATTGGACCGCGGGCCTGCCCTTCCGACGCGACATCTCCGAGGTCGGCTCGATCGGTCACCCGAAGCGGCTGCTCTAGCTAAGTTGAGCAGCCGCAGCGGCCTGCTCGGTCCGAAGGGGCGCGACGCCTGGACGTAAGGCCTACGGCCCCGAACCGCAAGAATGAGCGGGTGGAGTACCTCGTCATCGCCTTCTTCTTCGGCCTCGCCACCGCCATCGTCGGCAAGGGCAAGGGCAGCTCCTTCTGGCTCTGGTTCTTGATCGGCGCCGTCCTGCCCCTGCTCGGCCTCGTCGCCGTGATCCTCTACCGCTTCGAGAAGGACGAACCCGAACGCGAGTGCCCGACCTGCCACAAGCCGCTCAAGCTCTACGTCCAGGTCTGCCCGCGCTGCGGGACCGACCTGTACCTGCCTGACCCCGCGGCCGTGCGGCATCCGGGTGTCAAGTAGGGGCCTGGTCGGTCTCCGGGCGAATTGAGTCGCGCGCGCTTTGCGCGCAGCTCCAGATGATGCTGCGCGCCTATGGCGCGCAGATGACAGATTGCATTTCGCGGCCTTCGGCCACATTCGCCCGGAGACCGACCAGGCCCCTACTCCCACGCGCAAAGAAGACGACCGAGCAAGAAAACGACCGAGGTTCGTCACCTCACGAGGGAGCCGCAACGAGGTCGGACGGACACTCGCTCCGATAGCTGATCTGTGCGAGACGTCTGTGAAGGGATGCCGGTGGCCCTCACCGGGAATGTGGCCGAAGGCCGCGACATGCAATCTCACAATCGCGCGGCGAAGCCGCGCTCGAACATGGGAGCTAAGCGCGAAGCGCGTGCGACTTCAATTCCCGGTGAGGGCCACCGGCATCCCCCCGCACACCTATCGCAGCCAGGTCCTAACGATCGCGTTGGCGAACCCGACCCCGTAGCGGAAGACCGCTGGCTTCTTGGAGTGACCGTGCAGCCGCTGCTCCACGGTCACCGGGATCTCCTTGGCGGGGATGCCGCGCTTTATCGCCTCGATCATGAACTCGGAGGTGTGGAACTGCTCCTGGCGCAGGACGAGCTGGGGGAGGACGGTGGTGCGGACGGCGCGGTAGCCGTTGGAGCAGTCGGTGACGTGGGTGCGGGTGATGGCGGAGACGAGGCGGTTGAAGAAGACGATGCCGAACTCGCGGGCGAAGTGGTTGCGGTCGGCGTGGCCGAGGACGCGGGAGCCGTGGGCGACGTCGACCTCGCCGTCGAGAACCGGTTTGACCAGGCGCTCCATCTCCGCGGGGAGGTGCTGGCCGTCGGCGTCGAGCGTCACCACTGCCTCGGGGCCGGATTCGACCATCAGCCGGTAGCCGGTGCGCAGGGCGGCGCCGCCGCCGCGGTTGGTGACATGGCGGGCGACCACCGCCCCGTGCTCGGCGGCGACGTCGCCGGTGCCGTCGCGAGAGCCGTCGTCGACGACCAATGTCTCGGTGGCGACGCCGCAGACCTCGGCGGGCATCTGGTCGAGGACGTAGCCGATGTTCTCGGCCTCGTTGTAGGCGGGGACGAGGATCGCGACCTTGCCGCGGAAGCGCTGAGGCAGGTCGGCCTGGCGGAACTCCTCCCAGGCAAGGCCCTCCAGGGCCGCCGAGAGCTGGCGGGCGTTGCGGGCCGCCTGCGAGAGCGCCCGCAGGATCAGCAGGAAGAGGATGAAGATCGCGAAGACGGCGAGGCCGAGGATGCGGCCGCCGTTGCCCTTCTCGAAGGAGAAGGCGGAGAGCAGCTTGTCGGTGATTTCGGTGCCGGCGACGACCGCCAGGCCGACGCCGGCGGCGAGCAGGATCAGCACGTCGACGTTGCGCAGCGAGCGGCGGCGCAGCAGCGCGTAGGCGATCAGGGCGACCGCGAAGAGCAGCCCGGCGCTGCGCAGCGCCGTCAGCTCGGAGGGGAAGATGCCTGCTGTGGGGACCATTTGCGGCCAGAGGATATGGCCGCGACGGCGCGCGACAGGGTCAGGGCGGCGAGAGGAAAGACAAGCGTCATCAGTACCTCGTTGCGGCGCGGGGCCGCCAGCGAGGCGGCGCCGACGGCGGTGACGAGGACGATCGGGGTCGCCAGGACGACTAGCTCCCACCACCACCGCTGCAGCGCCAGCAGGACGAAGCCGGCCAGGCCGAGGGCGACGATCAGGATCTGGATCGCCCTACCAAGGGCACTGCTCATCGCTTCGCCAACTCCGCTGCTCCACATGCGGCCGACCTTGCGGGCGGTCATCGCTAGGTATCCCAACGGGTCTTCGCCGAAGAATTTGGAGAAGTTCTGCTTGCCGATCTTTCCGAGGGCGGAGTCCCGCGGCAGCTTCGGGTAGCGCTCGGCAACCCGATCGAACAGCGGGGTTGGATCGACGTCGTCGAGCGCGGCCGAGTCGGGCTCGAGATCACGGTGCCGGTAGCGCTCCACCAGGATCGCCTTGACCCGCTGGTATTCGCCGTCGGCCGGGAGGAAGGTGCCGATGTAGAGCGCCTTGCCGCTGCCGGTGGAGATCGGGACGACGCGATCGAGGACGTCGAGGTTGCGGATCGTCCAGGGCACGATCGGCAGCAGCAGCCCCACCGCGAGCAAGCCACCCGCCGCGAGCCCCGGTGACCATCCGCGCTCCCGCCACACCCGCAACGCTGCCAAGCCCACGAAGGCGATCCCGACCAGCAAGTACTCCGGCCGGATCATCGCCGTCGCTCCGAACAGAACGCCCGGGACCAGCCACCTGGCGCGCGGGTCCTGTCGCGGGGGGAGGGGGGCGCTGCGGGCGGGGTCGTCCTCGACCCCCCTCCCCCCGCGCCACCCGCGCGAGGGGCGGCTGCTGTCGACGTCCGCTGCCCAGAGGAAGGCGAGGACCGCCGCGGGCAGGGTGAAGATCGCCGCTGGCTCGCTCATCAGCTCCCCCGTTGAGTGGATGAACGGGGGGTAGACGGCCACACCCAGCGCCGCCAGCAGGCCGGTCCAGCGCCCGCCCAAGCGCTCCCCAAGCAGGAAGGCGACGACGATCGCGGCGAGGCCGAGCAGCGCCTCGACCGCCCGCGCGGTCCCTTCGCGGGCGCCGCCGGTGGCGTAGAAGGCAGCGGCGTAGAGGAGGGGGGCGCCGGGAGACCAGTCGCTGGCGTCGTCGAATTCGGGCCCGCCGAAGCTGCCTTCCTCATACAGCGCCTTCGAGAGCGCGTAGTAGGCGTGGGAATCGTCGGCCGGGTCGGCGACGGGGTTGACGACGACGTAGGCGCGGGCGCCGAGGCCGACGGCGACGATCGCCGCGAGCAGGATCAGCGTCGTCTTCCCATGGCGCTGCGGCAGCGCGCGAATGCGGTCGACGACGGTCACGGCCGGCTCAGGCTATCCCGCCGCAGCCGAGATTCACCCCACGGGAGTGTGGTCAATGTCGGCTGCGCTGAATCGCCAGCGAGTTCCACGTCCAAAGTACGCCAACGCCGGCCAACGCCGCCACGAGTGGCAGCATCACCAGCACCCGCCGCGGCGAGGCGACGAGCACGGCGCTCAGCGCGGTGATCGCGATCAAAACCGTCGCCAGCACCAACGCCTCCCAGCGGCGACGCCAGGCGAGCACCCCCAGCCCGAGGAGGCCGAACGCGACCAGCGCCCAGTGCAGCGCCTCCCAGCCCGGCTCGCGCATGACGTCGCGGGGGCCATGCGACCAGATCCGGCCGACCTTGGTGGCGACGAAGCCGGCGTATTCGAGCGGCTCTTCGCTGACGTCGTCCCAGAGCTGCTCGCGACCCATCCGCGCCAGCGCCTGGTCGGTTTCCAGGTTGGGGTGGCGATCGGCCGCCAGCCGCGCGAGGATCTGCTCCAGTCGCAGCCGCTGCGCATCGCCCGGGGCGAAGATCGCCGGGTTGTGGGCGACGACCTCCTCGCCGACCCTTTCAGGGTCGCCGTCGGAAGGCAGGTAGGTGCCCGCGAACAGCACCTGTCCGCCCCCCGTCGAGATCGGCACGAAGCGGTCGAGCGCGACCGCGTTGCGGATCGTCCAGGGCGCGACGACCACCACGACTCCGGCCAGCAGGATCGCAGCCCGCCCCAGCGACCCCCGCCAGTTCTCCGCCGCGCCACTCGCGAACACCAACGCTCCGAGCAGCAAGGCGACCATCAAGTACTCCGGCCGCACCAGCGCCAACGCTCCGAGCAACACGCCCGGCAGCAACCACCTGACGCGCGGGTGGCGCGGGGGCAGGGGGGTCGAGGACGACCCCGCCCGCAGCGCCCCCCTGCCCCCGCGACAGGACCCGCGCGCCGGGTCGCCCCGTCTCGCGTCCCCAGCCCAGAGCATCGCGAGCACGGCTCCCGAGAGCAGGGTCGCCGCCAGCGGCTCGCTCATCAGCATCCCGCCGTACTCCAGGAGCGCCGGGTAGATGGCCACCGCAGCCGCTCCCAGCATTCCCGCGACCACGCTCCGCCGATCCACCTCACCCAGATGGGGTGGATCGGCGGAGCGCGCCAGTCGGCGGCCGATCAGGTAGGTGAAGAGGACGGCGAGGGTTCCGACCAGGGCGAGCGCCAGGCGGGCGGAGCGTTCGTGCGCCCCGCCCGTCAGTTCGTAAAGGCCGGCTACGAACAGCGGCAGCCCCGGCGAGTAGTTGCTCGACGGCTGGGTGGCGCCGGATCCGACCGTGAACCCCTCGCCCCGCTCAAGGTTGGCGGCGATCGCGGCGTAGGCCGCCGCGTCGTAAACCGGCGCTCGCCCGTCCCAGGCGTATCCGACCCGAAGGCCGAGCCCGACGGCGAGGATCGCGAGGAGTGCGGCGAGGCCGATCCGACCTCCGTTGCGCGCCGCCAGTCCACTTTCCATCGGCCGGATTCAACTAAGCTGCCGCCTTCTATGCGAATCCTCATCCTCGGGGGCGACGGCTACCTCGGTTGGCCGACGGCACTGCGGTTCTCGGCTCGCGGGCACGAGGTCTCCGTCGTCGACAACTTCTCCCGCCGCCGCTGGCACCGCGAACACGGCACCGCCTCGCTGACGCCGATCGGCGAGCTCGAGCAGCGGATCGCCGCCTGGCACGAGGTCTCCGGCGAACAGATCCGCAGCTACGTCGGCGCGGTCGAGGACGGCGACTTCCTCGACGAGGTCGTCGCCGAGACCCGCCCGGAGGCAGTCGTCCACTACGGCGAGCAGCCCTCCGCGCCCTACTCGATGCTCTCGCGCGAGCGCGCGGTCGAGACCCAGCACACCAACGTGATCGGCAACCTCAACCTGCTCTTCTCGATCCGCGACCACGTCCCCGACTGCCACCTGGTCAAGCTCGGGACGATGGGGGAGTACGGGCAGCCCAACATCGACATCGAGGAGGGCTACATCGAGATCGAGCACAAGGGCCGCAAGGACACGCTGCCGTTCCCGAAGCTGCCCGGCTCGCTGTACCACTGCTCGAAGGTCCACGACTCGACCAACATTCACTTCGCCTGTCGCACCTGGGGACTGCGCGCGACCGACCTCAACCAGGGCGTCGTCTACGGGATCGAGACCGAGGAGACCGCCGGCGACGACCGCCTCCTCACTCGCTTCGACTACGACGAGCTGTTCGGCACCGTGCTCAACCGCTTCTGTCTGCAGGCGGTGATCGGCCACCCACTGACCGTCTACGGCTCGGGCGGCCAGACTCGCGGCTTCCTCAACATCCGCGACACTCTCCAGTGCGTCGAGCTGGCGGTCGCCAACCCGGCCGAGCGCGGCGAGTTCCGCGTCTACAACCAGTTCACCGAGCAGTTCTCGGTGTTGGAGCTAGCGCAGCTGGTCAAGCACGCCGCCGAGCACCTCGGCTACGCGGTCGAGATCGACCACGTCGAGAACCCGCGGGTCGAGAAGGAAGAGCACTACTACAACGCCGTTCACACCAAGCTGCTCGACCTCGGCCTGCAGCCGACCCTGCTCGGCGAGGAGCTGGTGGAGTCGATGCTGCACGCGATCGAGCGCCACAAGGCACAGGTGATCGAGAGCGCGATCGAGCCCCGCACCCGCTGGAACCCGGCCAAATCCCCTGCTGGCCACCCGTAGCCCCGCTGGTACCATCGCCAGTCCGATGAGAGCCGCGGACACGCTGATGGAATCGCTGAAGGCGGAGGGCGTCAAAGACGTCTTCGGCATCCCCGGCGGGGCCAACCTGCCGACCTACGACGCGCTCGTCGACGCCGACTTCCGCCACGTCCAGGTGCGCCACGAGCAGGGCGGCGGGCACGCCGCTGAGGGCTACGCCAAGGCCTCGGGCCGGGTTGGGGTCGCCTTCGCCACCTCCGGCCCGGGTGCCACCAACCTGGTCACCGCGATCGCCGACGCGATGATGGACTCGGTGCCGACGGTCTTCATCACCGGCCAGGTCCGCACCGAGCTGATCGGCACCGACGGCTTCCAAGAGGCCGACATCCTCGGCGCCACCCTGCCCTTCGTCAAGCACTCCTTCCAGGTCACCGACGCGCGCCAGATCCCCGAGTACGTTCACGAGGCCTTCCACGTCGCCGCGACCGGGCGGCCGGGGCCGGTCCTGCTCGACATCCCGCAGGACCTTTCCCGTGCCGACATCGACTACGAGCCGCGGACCGAGCCAGTCGAGCTGGCGGGCTACAAGCCCTCGACCGAGGGCAACATCAAACAGATCCGGATCGCCGCCAAGGCGCTCGCCAACGCCCGCCGCCCAATCTTCTACAGCGGTGGCGGCGTCGTTAACGGCAACGCCTCCGAGGAGCTGCGCGAGCTCGCCGGCTCCGACCGCTTCCCGGTCACCTCGACCCTGATGGGGCTCGGCGCCTTCCCCGCCTCCGACGAGAACTGGCTGGGGATGCTGGGGATGCACGGCACCTTCACCGCCAACTACGCGATGGATAAAGCCGACCTGATCGTCGCCATCGGCGCCCGCTTCGACGATCGCATCACCGGCAAGCTGGCCGAGTTCGCCCCGCACGCGAAGGTGATCCACATCGACATCGACCCGGCCGAGATCTCGAAGAACGTCGGCGCCCACATCC
Source organism: uncultured Actinomycetes bacterium (assembly GCA_963699125.1). Lineage (GTDB taxonomy): Bacteria > Actinomycetota > Thermoleophilia > Solirubrobacterales > 70-9 > VAYN01. The sequence goes on along the minus strand of OY969417.1, from coordinate 694,780 downwards.
CGATCGTCGGCGACGTCAAGCTGGTCCTGCCGAAGCTGACCCGCGAGTACCGGGCGCTGCAGACCGATTCCTCCCGGCTCGACGCCTGGTGGAACGAGATCCGCGGCTGGCAGCAAGAGCACCCGCTTTTCTACGAGCCCGGCAAGGACGGCGAGATCAAGCCCCAGTTCATGGTCGAGGCGATGCACCGGGCGACGCAGGGCGACGCGATCGTCACCTCCGACGTCGGCCAACACCAGATGTGGGCGGCCCAGTACTACGGCTTCGATAGGCCGCGCCGCTGGATCAACTCCGGCGGCCTCGGCACGATGGGCTTCGGGCTGCCGTCGGCGGTCGGCGCCAAGGTCGCCTGCCCCGACGAGGCCGTCGTCTGCCTCGCCGGCGACGGCAGCCTGATCATGAACGTGCAGGAGCTGGCGACCTGCGTGACCAACGAGATCCCGGTCAAGGTCTTCCTCATGAACAACGGCTACATGGGCATGGTGCGCCAGTGGCAGGAGCTGTTCTGGGACCGCCGCTACAGCTCGGTCGAGATGGGCGCCAGCCCCGACTGGGTGAAGCTGGCCGAGGCCTTCGGCGCCACCGGCATGCGCTGCGAGGACGCCGCCGACCTCGAGGGGACGATGGTCCAGGCGCTGGAGACCGACGGCCCGGTTCTGCTCGACGTCCGCGTCGCCCAGGAGGAGAACTGCTACCCGATGATCCCGCCGGGCGAAGCCGCCCGCAACATGGTCGAGGCGCCGAGGGCGGTGCGCTGATGGAGGCGGGGACGCCGCAGGCGGTGAAACTGGAGGACCTGCACCTGCCGGGACAGCTGAGCGGGCGCAAACACATCCTCTCGATCCTGGTCGAGAACAAACCGGGCGTGCTGGCGCGCGTCGCCGGCCTCTTCTCCCGCCGCGGCTTCAACATCGACACGCTCGCGGTCGGCCCGACCGACGACCCCACCGTCTCGCGGATCACCCTGACCCTGGACGGCGCCGTTCACCCGATCGACCAGGTCACCAAGCAACTGCACAAGCTGGTCAACGTGCTCAAGATCCGCGACATGGAGCCGGAGGAGACTGTGGCCCGCGAGATGGCGCTGTTCAAGGTCTCTTCGGCGGTCGAGAACCGGGCCGAGATCATCCAGTTCGCGGAGATCTTCCGCGCCAAGATCGTCGACGTCGCCCGCCGCACGATGACGATCGAGGTGACCGGCTCGGCCGAGAAGATCGAGGCCTTCGAGCGCATGGTCCGCCCCCACGGCTTGGTCGAAATGGTCCGGACCGGCGAGATAGCCATAGCGCGTGGTAGCGACTGAGGTCGTCCGGAGGGCCCTCGCCAAGGCCGCCGAGCGGGGGCGGCGAACTCTGGTCAGCGTTACCGTCGAGTGCGATCTCGAGGACCCGTGTACGGCGGTCTTCGCCTCGCGCCTCGCATCGGATCGTTGGTTCTGCTGGGAGCAGCCGGATCGGGACTTCGCGCTAGCCGGCCTCGGTGTCGCGCACGAGGCGGCGTCGCGCGGCGAGGACCGCTTCACCGACGTCGCCGAGGAGTGCCTGCGAGTGGGTGGCGACGCGCTGGTCGATCAACCGCGCGGGTTGCCCGCCGGTGCGGGACCGGTCTGGCTCGGCGGGTTCGCGTTCGACCCCCAGGGTGGAGCGTCCCCGACTTGGTCTTCGCTTTCGCCTGGCTCGCTGTTCCTGCCCGAGCTGTCGATTTGCCGCAACGGCGAGAGCTCGTTCCTCGCCGTCAACGCGGTCGTGCAACCGCACCAGGACCCCGATGAGACGTGCGCGCGCCTCGAGGCGAGACTCGCCGGCCTGCGTGTCGAGACGCCGCTGCCGATACTCGATCCGCACCCGACCGCCCACGCCGAGATCCACAGCGCCCTGCCCCCCGGCGACTTTGAAGCCGCGGTCGCCGCGGCGACAGGGCGGCTCGGCGAGGGGGGGATGAGCAAGGTCGTGCTCGCCCGCGAGGTGGTCGTGGCCGGCGCCGCGGCGCACGATCCGGCGGCCTTGTTCGGCGCCATGCGGGAGCAGTTCCCCGCCTGCTTCTGCTTCTGCTGCGGCACCCCCGAGGCGGCTTTCATCGGCGCCAGCCCGGAGCTCTTGGTGCGCCGCTCGGGCGCCAGCGTCTCGACCGTCGCCCTGGCGGGCTCGACCAGGCGCAGCTCCGACCCCGCGGTCGACGACCACCTCGGCGAGCAGCTGCTGCGCAGCGACAAGGACCGCCGCGAGCAGGGGATCGTCGCCGAGCGGATCGTCCACGCCCTGCGCCCGCACGCGGTCTGGGTCGAGGCGGCTGCCGAGCCCGAGATCGTCAAGGTGGCGAACATCCAGCACCTGGCGACGCCGGTGATCGCCCAGCTGGCCGAGCCGCGCTCGGCGATCGAGCTGGCCGGGATGCTGCACCCGACCCCCGCCGTCGGCGGCGAGCCATGGCCCGCGGCCGCCGCGACGATCTCCGACCTCGAGGACATGGACCGCGGCTGGTACGCGGGCCCGGTCGGTTGGATGGACGCGACCGAGGACGGCGAATTCTGCGTCGCCCTGCGCAGCGCCCTCCTCCGCGACCGCTCCGCCCACCTCTACGCCGGAGTCGGCGTCGTCGCCGGTTCCGACCCCGCCGCCGAGCTGGCCGAGACGGAGGTCAAGCTGGAGGCGCTGCTGCCGCTGCTCGCTGAGTAGGCACAGTGCGGTTCTTTATCTGCGAAAGAATCCCCCCGGATGACGGGGAGGGGTGCGGGTTTGGCGGGAGTGGTGCTGGCGCTGCTTGCGCTTGGCTCGGCGGCCGCACCCGGAATCGCTGCGGCCCCGACCGGCCCCCGACTGGCCGTCGTCAGGCTCAGTTCGAAGTCGTCAGGGTTGGAGCTGGTGACCGTCAACCGGAACGGCGGTCGCCCACTGCACTTGGCGGGAGGCGATTGGCGCTCGCGACCACTGCTGGACTTCTTCTGGCCCATCTCATGGTCGACGGACGGAGAGAAGGTCGCGTTCAGCGGGATCGTCAGGTTCGAAAAAGGGGACGACCATGAGGCGATCCAAAAGATCTTCACCGTGCACGCCGACGGGAGTGGCCTGCGTGCCATCCGCGGGACGCGCGAGGCCCTTGGACCCGTTCTCTCGCCGGACGGGCGGACGGTCGCATTCACTCGCATGGTCGACCGTGAGACGCCGACCACGGTTGGCGGGAGGCAGTGGAAGGAGGGCTTCCACGGCTCCAGCGTCTGGACCGTCGACCTCCTGACCGGCGCACAGCGCCGGCTGACGCCGTGGCAGGACCAGCTCAGATACACGGCCTCCTCTTTTTCGCCCGATGGGACGACGCTGCTGGCGACGCGCGAAGGCGATCTCCTCACCTACGAACCCCAGCCTGTGGCGCTGAAGCTCGACGGCAGCAGGTCGACCCGCATCGTCTTCAACGACGGCTCGTACCCGGTGTACTCGCCCGACGGCTCCAAGATCGCCCTGGTTCGTCGCATCGTGGAATATGGCGATGACCAGGGGGAAAACACCGACCTCTTCGTCCTCAACGCCGACGGCACCGGCCTCCGCCGCCTCACCCGGACCGCTGGCCGCGCCGAGCTCTCCCCCAGCTGGGATCCGTCCGGCGAACGCCTGGCCTTCGTCCGGTTGCCGCTCGTCAGATCGGAGGACGCACCCTTCGGGTACAGCAACGCCCTTATGCAAATCAACGCTGACGGCACCTGCCAGACGAAGGTGGCCTCCGCGCCCGGAGCCTTTTTCTTCGTCCCCGCTTGGCAGCCCGGGCCCGGCCGTGGGGCGGGACGGATCGAGTGCTAGTGAGATGGCCGGAATGCGCCGCGTGATCCGGCTGGGCCTGGTAGCGGTAGCGCTGGCGCTGTTGCTGACGGTGGGAGTCGCGGGCGCCGGGGTGCCGCCAGGACCGCGCCTCGCGGTCGTCAAGCAGACGTGGAGCCCGAGCCGGGCCACGCTGCTCACGGTCGGTCCCGACGGCGGCGCGCCCATGCGGCTCGCCGGTGGCCAGAAGAACGACGGCCCGGTGGAGGGCTTCGGGCCGCTGTCGTGGCGCCCGGACGGCGCTGAGGTCGCCTTCAGCGGCCTCTTGGGGTTCTTCCTGGCGAAGGGCGACGGGGGCGGAGCGCGCGCGATCAACGCCGGCGGCGCCGAATGGCCCGTCTTCGCGCCCGACGGCCACACGATCGCCTTCACCCGCGAAGGCGGGGGGGCGGCGACGATCTGGACCATCGACCTGAACACCTGGGAGCAGCGTCAGCTGACGCCATGGCGGCGGGGGCTCGTATACGCCGCCTCCTCGTTCTCTCCTGACGGGACGACGCTGCTGGCGACCCGCGTCGACAACCACCGCAGCGGCGTGGCGGAACCGGTGGCGCTGCACCTGGGCACGGGCGGCGTGACCCGCCTCCTCGCCGACGGCCTCCAGCCGGTCTACTCGCCCGACGGCTCGAAGATCGCGCTCTTCCGCAAGGTCGGGAGGCGCGAAGTCAACGATCTTTTCGTCCTCGATGCCGTGCGCGGCACTTTGCGCCGGCTGACCCGCACCTCACCTGGATACGAGCTCTTCGCGAGCTGGGACCCGTCCGGCGAACGAATCGCCTTCGCCCGGTTCCGCGGGCGGCACTTCGAATGGGCCAACTCGATCGTCGAGATCAACGCCGACGGCACCTGCGAGACCGAGATCCTGTCGAGCAGGAGAACCATTTTCTATGGGCCCGCCTGGCAGCCTGGCCCTGGCCGCGAGGCCGGGCCGATCAGTTGCTGAGGGCTAGCTTTTTTCAACCGATGATGCGGCGAACGGGGGGCATGTGGGTTTTGGCGGCGGCGCTGTCGCTGTCGGTTGTCTCCGCCGCGCCGGCCGCGACCCGCTATGCGGCGCCCGGAGGTACTGGCAAGGACCCCTGCACCAATCCAGCGCGCCCCTGCGCGGTGTTCATCGCCGCCGACCGGGATGTACCCCGCACGACGATCAAGGCCGGGGATGTGGTCGAACTCGCACCGGGCACCTACTACGCGGACCACGAAGGCGAATTCGGTTTTGTTCCCACCGTGAAGCTGCCGGAGGGTGTCACCGTCCGAGGTGAACCTGGCAAACGGAGGCCGGTCATCATCGCCCGGGCAAATGAAAGCTACGGGCCCTTCTACGTGCCCACCGCCGCAGAAGTCGCGAACGTGGAAATCCGCAACCGGTCGGGGTACGGACCGGCGATCGGGGTTTCGGGAGGGACGATCGATCGGGTCATTGCCCGCTCGACCACCGACAACCAGCCCACCTGCGAGTTCACCTCGGGAATCGTGCGCAACAGCGCCTGTCTCAACTCGGGCGGCGCCTCGGCAATAGGCGCCGACTTCCTTTCTGGGGAGGGAGTAGACAGAAGCCTCATCCGCAACAGCACCCTTGTCGCCACCGGCCCTGGGTCGATCGGCATGAACTTCATCTACTACGCAGGGAGGGCTGAGATCAGCGCGATCGGGGTGCTGGTGGAGGGAGAGGAGAAAGACATCGTCGCCCGTGCGCTCAAGGGCGACACCGCTGCGATCCCGGGGTACGGTCCTCGGGCGGCCGCGACTATGAAGATCGAGCTTCAGGCTTCCAGCTACGCGACGATCGAAACCGAGCCTTCGAGAGCCGGCAGGGCCTCGATCACCCCGCCGGGGACCAACGGGAACATCACCGCGACGCCGCTGCTCGCCGACGGCAACCTGCACCAGCTCCCTGGCTCGCCGACGATCGACAAAGGCGCGGTCGATGACGTCAGCGCAGACCTCGACATCGACGGGGAGCTGCGGATGATGGGTGCGGTGCCGGACATCGGCGCCGACGAGCTCGGGCCCTTCGCCTCTTACGTCAATTCCGCCCCTGTCACGAAGTTTGTGATGGCCCCGCTGAGGCGCCCGATACGAACCCCTTCACGGAGGGCTGAGTTCAACTTCGGCTCGAGCGACGTCGGCTCCCGTTTCGAATGCAAGCTCGACCGCAAGCCTTACCGCGCCTGCGCCTCGCCGTGTCGAAGGAAAGTTGGGCTCGGCGAGCACAAGTTCCAGGTTCGGGCCGTCGACGCGCAGGGTCTGGCTGACCCGACCCCAGCCGTCTTCCGCTGGCGCGTCGTGCCCTGGAGGGTCTTCCGACGCTAGGTCAGCGGGACCGGAGCGCGTCGTGAACGCGCTCGGCTAGTCGCCGGTGGACGGCGACGTTGTCCTGGCGATCGGTCTTCACCTCGATCAGGCCGGTGCCCGCGGCGAGGGCGTCGGGGAGCTCGGCGAGCGAGTCGAGGCGGCGGTGGGGGAGGTCGAAGAGGGCTGCGGCTTTCTCGACACTGACGCCGCGCGGCGTTCCCAGTAGCGTCTCGAACTCCTCGCCGGCCAGTGCCTCCTCCTGGGGCAGGAAGTGGAAGATGCCGCCGCCGTCGTTGTCGATGACGACGATCCGGACCGGGGTCGAGACGTCGCGCAGGGCGGCGAGGCCGCCGAGGTCGTGGAGCAGGCCGAGGTCGCCGCTGACGATCGTGGTCGGGCGCCCGCTGGCGTGGGCGGCGCCGATGCCGGAGGAGATGAGGCCGTCGATCCCGTTGGCGCCGCGGTTGCAGAGGAAGAGGGCGTCGGTTCCGTCGGCGGCGAGGAAGGCCTCCTGGTCGCGGATCGGCATGCTCGACGCCGTGTAGACGAGGTCGCCGTCGACGTGGGCGCGGCCGAGGGTACGGTGCAGCGCGGGCTCGGAGATCGTGCCTCCCACGTCCAGCGTCCCATCCAGCGCGATACGGGCCGCCTCCTCGGCGGCGATCCAGGTCTCGGGCACCCCGCGCTCTTCTTTTTTCAGTCGGGCCGCCCATCCGGCGGCCAGCTCGGTCGGGTCCGCCCGCAGCAGGGCCGCCGCCCGCCGCGTCGGCTCGTTCCAACCTCCGGACGGGGCGACGACGATTTCGTTGGCCCCGCTCGCCGCCAGCCAGGTGCGCAGCGGCTTGCTGGTCGGCATCTCCCCGAAGCGGAGAACGAGATCCGGGATGACCGAGCGGGCGAAGCGCTCGTCGCGCAGCAGCAGATCGTAGGTTGAGATGACGTGGGAGCGGTCATGGGGGCCGCAGCGGAACTGCGAGGTCGGCTCGGCGAGGACCGGGAAGCCGGCGACGCGGGCGAGGTGGGCGAGCGGCTCGCGCAGCTCGGGGTCGAGCTGGCGGCCGGCGACGATCACGCCCGAGATCGCGTCGCCGATGTGCCCGGCGACCTCGTCCAGCAGGAAAGCCGAGGGCTCGAGGTCGATCCGCGTCACCGCGGTCAGCGGCCGTCCGTCGCGACCCTCCAGCGCCAGCGGATCGGTCGCCGTCACCGCACCCTCGACCGGGACCGGCGCCAGCGGCTCGCGCCAGGGGAGGTTGAGATGGACCGGCCCGGGGCGGGTCTCTCCTCGGGCCGTTGCCAGCGCCCGACAGGCCACCGAGCGATAGTGGAGCAAGCCGTCGTCGTCCGCGGCGTGGGTCCCGACTTCGCAGAACCAGCGCACCGCGGAGCCGAACAGCCCGATCTGGTCGATCGTCTGCCCGGCGCCGATCCCGCGCAGCTCCGGCGGACGGTCGGCGCTGAGGACCAGCAACGGCAGCGCGGACTCGTCGGCCTCGCAGACGGCGGGATGGTAGTTGGCGACCGCGGTGCCGGAGGTGCACAGCAGCGCCACCGGCTCGCCGCTCGCCTGCGCCGCCCCGATCGCGAAGAACCCCGCCGAGCGCTCATCGACGATCACCGTCACCTCGACCTCCGGCTGGCGCCAGAGCGCGACCGCGAGCGGCGTAGAGCGCGAGCCGGGGGAGACGACCACGTGGCGCAGCCCACCTCGCGCCAGCTCCTCGACGAAGGCGGAGGCGAGGGCGGTGTTGGCGTTGGTCGGATCCACGGCGATTGTCGAGTTATCGGTCTATATGCCGAATAAGTCGACAGGCCAGGCTAAAGGCGGTGGGCGTCGAGCGCCCGCTCGTCGATCTCGACCCCGAGGCCGGGGCCGGGGGGAGGGTGCAGCACGCCATCGCGAAGCTCGCACTCGATCGACGCAATTGAGGAGGCGAAGAGGCGCTGGGTGGCGAGGCCGTGGGCGAATCTCGGCGCGTAGGGGTTTCCCGGCTCCGACGCGATCATCTGCGCCAGCCGCGCCCCGGCGGCAATCCCAACCGGGCCGTCGAGGGCGCTGGAGACATAGCTGGCGATGAGGTAGGCGACCACCCGGCCCGTCGGCATTCCGCCGACCTTCGAGAGCTTGATGCCGGTGAGGCGAAAGGCGGCCAGGGTGAGGTGCTGCTGAAGGTCCCTGACCTCGGTGATGCTCTCGTCGCCGGAGAGAGGAATCGTGGTCTGCCAGGCGAGGGTGGCGGCTTCCTCGGTAGTCGAGACCGGCTGCTCGGCGAACTCGATCGCCAGCGGCTCGAGCTGGTTGAGAATCCGCCGAGCCTCCTCGAGCGACCAGGAGCCGTTGGCGTCGACACGGATCCGGGCGTCGTCGCCGAGGGCCTCGCGTACCGCCCGCACCTGCTCGACGTCTTCGCCTCGGCCAAGCTTGAGCTTGAAGGTGGAGAAGCCCTCGGCGGCCCAGCGCAAGGCGTCCTCGGCCACTGCCGCCGGCTTCCCCGCGACCAGGGTGGCGTTGCACGGCACGGGCTCGGGATCGTGGGGAACCCCGACGATCAGGTCGGAGCCGGCGCGCTGTCGTTCGCAGAGGTCCCGCAGCGCCATCAAAGCTGCGCATCGCGCCGGGGCCGAGGTCGACTCTTCCCCGTCGAACTCCTCGGCGCCGGGTTCGAAGATTTCTTCCCTGGCGCTCTCGGCGATGGCGCGATCGAGCGCACCGCCGCTGTCCAGCTCCTCCAGTTCCCGCACCACCTGTTGCAGCGTCACCCCGCCCCGCAGGGATAGCGGCACCGCTTCGCCTAGGCCGAGGACGCCGGCTTCGTCGCGCAGTCGCAAGAGCACCAGCTCCCGCTCGGTCAGGGATCCGCGCGCGGTCACGTATGGCTCCTTGAACGGCAGCGCGTAAGGGATGACTTCGACCGACGCGAGGCGCACCGAGAAAGCCTCTCAGCTCGCGATCAGCAGGCCGGCTGAGACCAGCAGGCTGAAGACCGCCAGCACGGCGCCGGTCGCGGCGAGGGCGCCGTTGAGGGCGGGGCCATCGCTGCGGCTGGCCAGGGTGCGGGCGGGGCGGATCGCCAGCGGCATCGCCAGCAGGCCGATCAGCGGCAGCGCGCTCGTTTCCCCGGCGACCAGCGAGATCGGCAGCAGGGTGAAGGCGCCGAGCACGAGCAGCCGGTAGAGCGTCACCGCGTTGGCCCGCCCCATCCGCACCGCCAGCGTCATCTTCCCTGCCCGCCGGTCGGTCTCGAGATCGCGGACGTTGTTGACGACGAGGATCGCGGTGGCGAGGAAGCCGACCGCGATCGAGAGCCCGAGCGGCAGCGGGTCGAGCCGCTCGACCTGCACGTAGTAGGAGCCGTTGACGGCGACGAGGCCGAAGAAGAGGAAGACGAAGACCTCGCCGAGGCCGGCGTAGCCGTAGGGGCGCGGGCCGCCGGTGTAGAGGACGCCGGCGGCGATCGAGACCGCGCCGACGAGGAGGATGATGAGACCGGCGACGGTCGCCAGGTAGATCCCGCAGGCGACGGCGATCGCGAAGGCGATCCAGGTCGCGGTCAGCACCCGCTGCGGCGTCACCAGCCCGGCCGAGGTGACCCGCACCGGCCCGAGCCGGTCGGCCGTGTCGGCGCCGCGCCTGGCGTCGGAGTAGTCGTTGGCGAGGTTGGTGCCGATCTGGATGAAGATCGAGCCGACCAGCGCCGCCACGAACGCCCCCCAGCGCGGCAACTCGCCCGCCCACTGCACAGCCGCCGCCGTCCCCACCAGCACCGGCGCAATGGCAGCGGGCAAGGTCCGCGGCCTTGCGGCCATCAGCCAGATCCTCATGGGCGGCGTGGGAACTTCGAGAAGTCGGGCTGACGCTTCTGCTTGAAGGCCTCGCGTCCCTCGCGAGCCTCCTCGTTGCCGTAGAAGAGGAGGTTTGCGTCGTGCGCCAGCTGCTGGATTCCGGCGTAGCCGTCCTCGTGGGCGTTGAAGCTGGCCTTGACCAGGCGCAGGGCGAAGGGCGAGAGCGCGAGCATGTCGCGGCACCAGGCGACCGTCTCCGACTCGAGGCGGTCGAGCGGGACGATGGCGTTGACCAGCCCCATCCGCAGCGCCTCCTCGGCGTCGTACTGGCGGCACAGCAGCCAGAACTCCTTCGCCTTCTTGGTCCCGACCAAGTCGCGCAGGAGGGAGGCGCCGAAGCCGCCGTCCCAGGAGCCGACCCGTGGCCCGGTCTGGCCGAAGCGCGCGTTGTCGGCGGCGATCGTCAGGTCGCAGCAGACGTGGAGGATGTGGCCGCCGCCGATCGCATAGCCGGCGACCATCGCCACCACCGGCTTCGGCAGCCGCCGCATCTGGACCTGCAGGTCGGTGACGTGGAAGCGGCCGAGGGAGGCGCCCTCGGCGACGTAGCCGCTGTCGCCGCGGACCGTCTGGTCGCCGCCGGAGCAAAACGCCTGCTGTCCCGCACCGGTGAGGATGATCGCGCCGATCTCGGTGTCCTCGCGCGCCAGCTCGAGTGCGGCGGAGATCTCGATCAGCGTCTGCGGCCGGAAGGCGTTGTGGACCTCGGGGCGGTCGATCGTGATCTTGGCGATCCCGTCGGCCTTCTCGTAGCGGATGTCGCCGTACTCGGCGGCGCTCCGCCACTCGATCGGGGCGTAGAGATCCTGCTCGGGTGGGGCGTCCTTGTGTCGTTTGGGCATGATGGGCACGATATCCCGCCGATGAAGCTCGACAACTGGCTGGCCCAGAGATCCCAAAGTTGCCCCGACCGCACCGCGCTGATGGCGGACGGCGCCGAGATGACCTACGCGGAGCTGGAGGCGGAGGCAACCTGGGTTGCGCGCCGGCTCGCCGCGCAGGGAGTTCGTCGCGGCTCCACCGCCGCCCTGACCATGCACCCGCGGCGCGAGCAGGTGGTGCTCGTCCACGCGCTGATGAAGGTCGGCGCCAGGTTGCTGCCGTTGAGCCCGAGGACGACGGCCGAGGAGCGGCAGTCGATCGTCGCCGCCGAGGAGGCGATCGTCGACCTCGACGACGCGGGTGAGCTGACCCAGACCGAGGCCGACATGCCGCTGTTGGGCGAGCACGACATGGACGACGTCTGCGCGCGGGTGCTGACCAGCGGCAGCAGCGGCGCCCCGCACCCGGTCGGGCTCACCTACGGCAACTTCCTCTGGAGCGCGGTCGGCTCCGCCTTCAACATCGGCGTCGAACCGGGGGATCGCTGGCTCTGCTGCCTGCCGCTCAGCCACATCTCCGGGCTCGGCATCGTGATGCGCTCGGTCGTATATGGCACCGCCACCGTCGTCCACGACGGCTTCGACGTCGACCGCGCCGCGGCGGCGTTGGAAGCCGACGGGATCACCGTCGTCTCGGTGGTGGCGACGATGCTGACCCGGCTCCTGGACGCCGGCGCCGACCTCTCCGGGCCGCGGGCGATCCTGGTCGGCGGCGGGCCGGTTCCCGAGGAGCCGCTGGAAGAGGCGATCGCCAATGGCGCCACCGTCGTCCAGACCTACGGCCTGACCGAGGCCTGCTCGCAGGTGACGACCCTGGCTCCGGCCGACGCCCGTCGCAAGCTCGGCTCTGCCGGGCGGCCGTTGCTGACCACCCACCTCCGTATCCAGGAGGGGGAGATCCTCGTCCAGGGGCCGACCGTGGCGCCGGGACTGGCCGACGCCGACGGCTGGCTGCACACCGGCGACCTCGGCCAGATCGACGAGGAAGGCTTCCTCTACGTCGAGGACCGGATCGACGACATGATCGTCAGTGGCGGCGAGAACGTAGTCCCGGCCGAGGTCGAGGAGGTGCTGCTGCGTCACCCGGAGGTGGCCGACGCGGCCGTGGTCGGCCGCGAGGACCCAGAGTGGCAGCAGGCGGTGACGGCGGTGGTGGTGTTGGAGACCGGCTCCTGCGTCACCCCCGACGACCTGCGCCGCCACTGCGCCGAGGCGCTGGCTGGCTTCAAGGTGCCGAAGCGGGTCGAGTTGGCTGCGGCGCTGCCGCGCACGCCCTCCGGCAAGCTGATGCGCAGAGCGCTCCGATAGCCTCCCCGCCCATGCGCACCGACGACATCTTCTACGACAAGGACGCCGACCTCGGCAAGCTCGACGGCAAGACCGTCGCGATCCTCGGCTACGGCTCCCAGGGCCACGCCCACGCCCTCAACCTCAAGGACTCCGGCGTCGACGTGGTCGTCGGCCTGCGTCCCGATTCCTCCAGCCGCGCCAAGGCGGAGGCGGCCGGGCTGGAGGTGCTCGACGTCGCCGAAGCCGCCAGCCGCGGCGAGATGGTGATGGTCTTGCTGCCGGACGAGAAGCAGGCCGAGGTCTGGGGGGCCGAGATCGCCGACGGCATCGCCCCCGGCAACCTGTTGCTTTTCGCCCACGGCTTTGCGATCCACTTCGGCGAGATCGAGCCGCCGCCCGGCGTCGACGTCGGCATGGTCGCCCCCAAGGGACCCGGCCACCTGGTCCGGCGCCAGTACGAGGAAGGCAACGGCGTCCCCTGCCTGATGGCGGTCCACCAGGACGCCAGCGGCAACGCCCACGGCCTCGTCCTCGCCTACGCCTCCGGAATCGGCGGCGGCCGCGCCGCGATCATCGAGACCAGCTTCAAAGACGAGTGCGAGACCGACCTCTTCGGCGAGCAGGCCGTCCTCTGCGGCGGCGCCTCGGAGCTGGTCCGGGCCGGGTTCGAGACCTTGGTCGAGGCCGGCTACGACCCCCGCCTCGCCTACTTCGAGTGCCTGCACGAGCTGAAGCTGATCGCCGACCTGATGTACGAGAAGGGCATCCAGGGGATGCGCTACTCGATCTCCAACACCGCCGAGTACGGCGACATGACCCGCGGCAAACGCGTCGTCGGCGAGGAGTCGCGAGCGGCGATGAAGCAGATCCTCAGCGAGATCCAGTCAGGCGAGTTCGCCCGCGAGTGGATCGCCGAGAACCGCGCCGGCGGCGAGCATTTCGACCAGATGCGGCAGGAAGGGGCGGGGCATCCAACCGAGGAGGTCGGCAAAGACCTCCGCGACATGATGCCCTGGATAGATCAGGAGTTCTGAGGCGTTGCGGGGGGCCGGAGCCGGGAGCCCCTCCCCCTGAGGCCGTCGCGCAGCTGGGTCGCGCGCCAGGGTTCGGAATGTTGGCTCATGAGCCTCATGGGGAGGGGCTCCCGGCTCCGGCCCACACCCACGCCTCAGACACCTAAAGCTCAAGCGCAGTGGGTCGCGGCACTCAACCTTCTAGCTGAAAAGCACCTCTGGACCGGCCGTCCCGATGCTGCGTGTCGATGGCGACCGGGACACCCCTCCCCGGAGGCTCATGAGCAGGCGCCTCGAGCCCTGGGAGCGCGACCCAGCTGCGCGACGGCCTCCGTGGAGGGGTGTCCCGGTCGCCCTCACCCACGAAGGTCCGGGTGAGTCGACTCAGCGGTGGGTCTCTCCCTCGGCGAGTTTGCCGTCGCGTCCCACATAACCATCTTTGCCGCCGACGATCAAGTAGACGGCGTCTTCGGAGTCGCTGAGGTTGCGGATCTTGCGGGGGGTGGGGGCGTCGACCCAGGCGAGGCCGCCGGGGCCCAGTTGCTGGGTGGAGCCGTCGCCGAAGGTGAACTCGACTTCGCCGCTGTGGACGAAGTAGAGCTCCTCCTGCTCCTCGTGGAGGTGGCTGCCGGTTTCATAAGAGGGCGGCAGCACGATCGCGTTGACGCCGAAAGCGGTGACCCCGAGCGGCTTGCGGATCTTGCGGAAGCCCGGCCCCTCGCCGAGGTCGTCGAGCTGGGCGACGGCGTAGCCGTCGCCCTTGGAGATCGCGTCGGTCGCTGCGTCGTCCACGGGTTGACTCTATGCCGCCGGGGCGGCCGGAGGAGGAGGCGGCGGAGGCGGAGCGGCCGCAGATGGGGCGGCCGGTTTCGCTCGCTCGAGGCCGATTGGCGGGTAGTCGTCGGTGAGCAGCGCGAAGTAGCCGGCGAACCGCGCGTAAAAACCGTTGACGTAGGTGAGGATGCTGTTGACCACTTCCGGCAGGTAGCCGCGGAAGACGATGGTCAGCCAGGCGACGGCGGCGGCACCGCCGTGCAGGACCCCAATCCCCAGGTAGATGACGATCTCCAGCGGGATCACCAAGATCAGTCGGAAAAAAGCCTTGAGCCGGCTCTGACGTTCAGCCCGCGGCGGGAAGTTGACGCGGATCGGGTAGCCGGGGTCGTCGTTGATGCCAAACGGAGGCCAGACGTCCGTCTGCAGGTAAACCCAGGCGCCGACGCGCACGCCGAAGCGGATCACTCCTGAATTGAAGTTGTAGAGCCACTCCGGGTAGCGCCCGAGGATCACCACCGCGACCCAGGCAAAGAGGTGGGTAAAGGCGAAGAGGATCCCCCAGAAGATGGCGACGATCAGCCACGGAATGGCCAGGACCGGGCGGAAGAAGGTCGTCCAGCGGTTCGGCGTCGGGCTGAAATCGGCTTCGTAGCTGATCGGGTACATCGCTCCTCCTCCGGTTGGGCAGGCCTAACGAGGACAGCCTCGCCAGCCTACCCCTGGCCCGGAGTCGAGTCCAGCCGCGCTCAGCCGCGCTCAGACCCCCGGCCGCCGGGTGTTGCCGGCGATCTCCTCGGCCGCATCGCGGATCTTGAAGGCGACCACGATCAGCTCGAGGTAGAGCCGGACCACGATCAGGTAGACCAGCCCGACCAGCGGCGAGAGGATCAGGAAGAGCACGCCGGTGCCGGCGCTGTTGGAGAAGCCGATCACGATCCAGACGAGGGTGCCGATCGCGACGACGATCATGCCGACGATATAGAGGAACCGGATCAGCTTCGGCGTGATCAGGCTGTTGAAGCGGGTGTCCATCAGTGATTCGAGGAAGCCACGCTGGGTGCTGCTGGGTGGAGCTGGTTGGACAGATGCCTCCATCGTCTATCTCCTATCTCGAAGCCATTGGTTACGAGCGCCGCCAGCCTACCCGCGGTCCCGTGCGGAGTCCACCCGCGACTGTCAATAACCTGTCGGCCCGATGGCGCCTCCGACCACCGACACCGTCCTGATCCCAGCCGAGCTGAAGCCGGCCGATGGACGTTTTGGCTGCGGTCCGTCGAAGGTGCGCCCCGAGGCGCTGGCCGCGCTGGCCGAGCGCGCGGACCTGATCGGCACCTCGCACCGCCAGGCGCCGGTACGCGACGTGGTTCGCCGGGTGCGCTCCGGACTGGCAGAGCTCTTTTCGCTGCCCGACGGCTATGAGGTCGCGCTCGGCAACGGCGGTACCACCGCCTTTTGGGAGGCCGCCGCCGCCTGGCTCGTGCGCGAGCGCGCCCTCCATCTCAGCTACGGCGAGTTCTCGCAGAAGTTCGCCAAGGCGACGGCAGCGGCGCCGTTCCTGGCCGACCCGATCCTGGTCGAGGCCGCGCCGGGCGACGCGCCCGCGCCGACCGCCGACCCCGATGCCGACGCCCTCGCCTGGGCGCACAACGAGACCTCGACCGGGGTGATGGTCGAGGTGCGGCGCCCCGAGGATGGCGGCGAGGCCCTGGTCCTGATCGACGCAACCTCCGGCGCCGGCGGCCTGCCGGTCGAGATCGCCGACGCCGACGCCTATTACTTCGCCCCGCAGAAGTCCTTCGGCGCCGACGGAGGGCTCTGGCTGGCGCTGCTGAGCCCCGCGGCGATCGCCAGGATCGAGCAGCTGGACGGCGCCGCCGGTCGCTGGCAGCCCGCTTTCCTCTCGCTGCAGACGGCGCTGGAGAACTCGCGCAAGGAGCAGACCTACAACACGCCCGCCCTGGCGACCCTGCTGCTGCTCGCCGATCAGGTCGAGTGGATGCTCGGCAACGGCGGCCTCGGCTGGTGCGTGGAGCGGACTTCGGACTCCTCGGCGCGCCTCTACGGCTGGGCCGAGCGCAGCGACCTCGCGACCCCCTTCGTCGCCGACCCAGCCAAGCGCTCGCTGGTCGTCGGCACTATCGACTTCGCCGAGTCGGTGGATGCCGCGGCGCTCGCCGCGGCGCTCCGCGCCAACGGCATCGTCGACGTCGAGCCCTATCGCAAGCTCGGCCGCAACCAGCTGCGGATCGGCATGTTCCCGGCGGTCGAGCCAGATGATGTCGAGGCGCTGACCGCTTGCATCGACTGGGTGCTGACCCACGCCGAGGGCGTGGCCCGGTGAAGGTCCTGGTCAAGGAGAAGATCGCCGACACCGGCGTCGATCTCCTGCGTGCAAATTTCGATGTCGACCTCGGCCTCGAGATGTCCGACCAGGAGCTCAAACAAAAGATCGGCGACTACGACGCGATCCTGATCCGCTCGGCGACCAAGATGACCGCCGAGCTGATCGAGATCGCCGCCAACTTGAAGGTGATTGGGCGCGCCGGCACTGGCGTCGACAACGTCGACATCCCGGCCGCCACGCGCCGCGGCATCATCGTCGCCAACGCGCCCGAGTCGAACTCGGTCGCCGCCGCCGAGCACACCCTGGCGCTGGCCCTGGCGCTGTTCCGCAACGTTCCGCAGGCCCACGGCTCACTGGTCGCCGAGCGTTGGGACCGGGCCAAGTTCAAGGGCGCCGAGCTCTACGGCAAGACGCTCGGGGTGCTCGGCTTCGGCCGGATCGGCCAGCTCGTCGCCAAGCGCGCCCAGAGCTTCGAGATGGACGTCGTCGCCTTCGACAAGTTCGTCTCCGCCGAGCGCTTCCGCGAGCTCGGGGTGGAGGGCGTCGACAGCGTCGAGCAGGTGCTGGCCCGCGCCGACCTGCTCACCCTGCACGTGCCGAAGACGCCGGAGACGGTTGGCCTGATCAACGCCGAGACGATCGCCCAGATGAAAGACGGTTCCCGCCTCGTCAACTGCGCACGCGGCGAGCTGGTCGACCTCGACGCTCTCCTCGCCGGCCTCGAGTCGGGCAAGCTCGCCGGCGCCGCGCTCGACGTCTTCCCCTCCGAGCCCTTCACCGAGCACCCGATCTTCGCCCGCGACGACGTCGTCGTCACGCCCCATCTCGGCGCCTCGACGGCGGAGGCGCAGGACCGGGCCGGGGTCGTCACCGCCGAGCAGGTGACCGCGGCCCTCAGCGGCGGCGTCGTCACCAACGCGGTCAACATCGCCGCCGTCCGGCCCGAGGCGATGGAGGCGCTGGCCCCCTTCGTGCCGCTCTGCGAAAAGCTCGGCCGCCTCGCTCAGGGGTTGGGGGATGGCTCGGTCGACCGGGTGACCGCTGAGTTCCGCGGACGCATCGCCTCCCACGACACGCGCCTGCTCGGAATCGCCGTCCTCGTCGGCATCCTCTCCGGCCACACCGAGGAGCCGGTCAACCTCGTCAACGCGCCGCAGATGGCCGAGGAGCGAGGCATCGAGCTGGTCGAGACCAAGGACGCGAGCGCGGAGGAGTTCACCGAGCTCGTCACCGTCCGGGTCACCTCCGGCGGTGAGGAGGTCGAGGTCGCCGGGACCAGCGTTGGCCCTCGCAACGAGCCCTACTTGGTCTCGGTCTGGGGCGAGGGTTTCTACCTGCCCTTCGCCGAACACCTCTCGGTCTTCCGCTACGCCGACCAGCCGGGCATGATCGGCCGGGTCGGGACGATGTTTGGTGAGGAGGGAGTGAACATCGTCTCCGCCGCCGTCGGTGCCGAGCAGGGCGGCGAACGGGCGGTGATGGCGCTCACCACCGACGCCCCGGTGCGGTCTGAGACGACCGAGAGAATCCTCGGTCTCGAGGGGTTTGCGGTCGGTCGCTCCGTCGACCTATAAAATTCCCCCATGCGGGCGGTGGTGCTAACGGGGACCGGTGGTCCCGAGGTTCTCAAGGTCGAGGAGCGACCCGACCCGCCGGTTGGCCCGGGGCAGGTTCGGATCGCCGTGCGGGCAGCCGGCATCAACTTCGCCGACACGATGGCCCGGGTCGGCCTTTACCCGGACGCGCCGAAGCCCCCCTGCGTGCTCGGCTACGAGGTTGCGGGCGAGATCGAGAGCGTGGGGGAGGGGGTGAGCGACTTCACCGTCGGCGATCGCGTCTTCGCCGGCACCCGTTTCGGCGGCCAGGCCGAGTTGGTCACCGTGCCCGCCGAGCAGGCGCTGCCCCTCTCCGACCGCCTCAGCTTCGAGCAGGGCGCCGCTTTCCCGGTCAACTACGGGACCGCCTACGCGGCGCTGATCCTGATGGGCGGCATGCGGGCGGGCGATCGCGTCCTGATCCACGCCGCGGCGGGGGGCGTCGGCATCTCGGCCACCCAGATCGCCCGCAACGCCGGCGCCGAGATCTTCGGCACCGCCTCCCCCGCCAAGCACGAGGCGATTCGCGCTCAGGGCGTGGCACACCCGATCGACTACCGCAGCCTCGACTTCGAGGCCGAGGTGATGCGGATCACGAACGGTGAGGGCGTCGACCTGATCATGGATGCGCTGGGCCCGACCTCCTTCCGCAAGGACTACCGGCTGCTGCGCTCCGGCGGGCGGCTTGTCATGTATGGGCTGTCGGAGAGCACCAACGCCGGCGCCCGCGACCTCCCAGCCACCCTCAAGAGCCTGCTGAAGATGCCGCTGGCGACGATGCCCTGGTGGAAGAGCCTCTCGATGATGAACGAGAACAAAGGGGTGTTCGGGCTCAACATGCTGAGCTGGTGGGAACGCGAGGGCAACCTCGACCGCGTCACCGAGCCGCTGATGGGCGACCTCGAAGCGGGTCGACTGGAGCCTGTGGTCGCGGAGGCGTTCCCGTTCGATCAAGCCGGTGATGCGCACGAGTTCATCGCTCAGCGCCGCAACGTCGGCAAGGTCGTGTTGTTCCCATAGAGCAGGCCTTGCGACTCGAGGCCCGGGCGATTCTGCGATGAAGAGGGCGATCCTGATCCTGACCGTGGTGCTGGCGGCTCTCGCTGCTCCGTTGGCTCGCGGCGCCGAATCGGGGTTGACGGTGCTGCTCGCCGGGGGGACGGAAGCGAACATGATCTCGATAGGTCTCAGCTCTGACGGCCGCGATTACTTGATCGAATCGGTCGTGCCGCTCGAAGTCGGGGGAAACGTCTGCTGGCACCCCGAAGGACAGGCGAACGTGCTGTTCTGCTCCGCCTCCTCGATCGGGGGCTTTGAAGTCAACGCGGGCGCCGGCGACGACTCCGTCGTCCTGGCCTTCAACGTGCCGGTCCCGGTGACCGTGCGGGGCGGTCCCGGGCGGGACCGGCTGGTCGGCGGCGCCGGCGCAGACAAGCTGATCGGCGGCGCCGGCGCAGACAAGCTGATCGGCCGCACCGGCGCCGACTACCTGTACGGCGGGCCGGGGGACGACTACCTGATCGGCGGCGGCGGCAATGATCTGCTGCATGGGAACAGCGGCAAGGACACGCTGTCCGGCGGCTCCGGCCGCAACGAACTAATCCCCTGATCCGCCCAGGCGCCCTCATGCGGCGTCCTCGGTCGCCCTGAATAGCGCTGCTATTCAGGCTCCCTGCGTCCTTGCCTGAGAACGCCTGGGCGGATCAGGGTGCCGCCGACGAACAGGAGCGAGATCAGGAAGCCGACGAGCGAAAGCGAGGCGTCGAGGCGGAAACCGGCCTGGACGCCGTCGACGAAGGGCGGGATCGCGGCCGTGAAGACGGTCGTGGTCAGCCCGAGGCCGATCGAGCCGCCGGCGATCTGGAACATGTAGACGATGCCGCCGGCGAGGCTGGTCTGGGACTCGTCGACCGAGGTGACGCCGGCGGTGGTGGCGGTCGGGTAGAAGCTGCCGATCCCGATCCCGAGCACGACCATGCCGGGGACCAATGATCCGTAGCCCGATCCGGCGTCGACCTGGGAGAAGAGGAACGGCGCCGCGGTGATGCAGGCGGCGCCGAAGACCGCGAGGGGCTTGGCGCCGAGGCGGTTGTAGAGCGGCCCCGAGGCGAAGGAGACCAGGGCGAAGACGCCGAGGAACGGCAGGAGCCCGACGCCAGATTCGAGCGGCGAGTAGCCGAACTGTTTCTCCATGAACTGCGGCAGGTAGAGCAGCGAAGCGAAGAACGTGGCGGACATGAAGAGGATCGCCACGCAGGAGGCGGTGAAGCTGCGGTTGCGCATCACCTCGCTCGGCACCAAGGCGTGCTTGCCGGCCCGCCGCTCGATCGGGACGAAGGCGACAATCAACGCCGCCGCCAGCGCCAGCAGCGCAATGATTTTCGGGTCGCCCCAGCCCCAGTCGTCGACCTGGTCGAGGGCGACCAGCAGTGAGACCAGCCCGATCGAGAGGGCCGAGATGCCGGCGTAGTCGATCCGCTGATCATCCGTTTCGGGCTCCTTGACGTGGACCAGAAAGTAGGTGACCGCGACGGCGAAGGCCGAGACCGGGACGTTGAGGAAGAAGATCCAGCGCCAGCTGAGGGCGTCGGTGAGGACGCCGCCGATCAGCGGCCCGAGCGCGTTGCCGAGGCCGGCGGCGCCGAGGATGATCCCGCCCGCCAGGCCCGCCTTCTCTTGCGGCAGGATCGCGAAGGTCATGCCGAGGATCGCCGGCCACATCAGGGCGCCGCCGATCCCCATCAGGGTGCGGCTAGCGATCAACCAGGCCTCGGATTGGGCGGCGCCGCCGAGGGCTGACATCGAGGCGAAGATCGCGGTGCCGAGGAAGAAGGCGTTGCGCCGGCCGAACATGTCGGCGAGGCGGCCGCCGGTGACGATCATCACCCCGAAGGTCAGCGCGTAGGCGTTGACCACCCACTGGATCGTGTTGATGTTCGTGTCGAAGTCCTTCTCCATGGTGGGAAGGGCGACGTTGATCGCTGAGAAGTCGTTGGCGATCACCACGACGGCGATCCCCATGGCCAAGAGTGCGAGCCAGTTGGTGCGCTGCTGGGAGGCGATGGGCGTGAGCCTACGTAACGACCCCGATGCCGCATCCCTCTGCGCTACTCTGCAGTGAGCGAATGACCCGTCGGTTCCACAGCCTCGCGCTTCTCCTTCTCCTCCCCCCTCGGGGGGAATAGCGCTGGGCGGCGCGATAGCCGCGAGAGACAAGGTCATTCACAGCAAGCAGAGAAGGAGGAGGTCCGATGGGACCCGCATCTGACGCCAACCGCGTCCACATATTCGACACCACCCTGAGGGACGGCGAGCAGTCGCCCGGAATCTCGCTCAACACCGCCGAGAAGGTGGAGATCGCTCAGCAGCTGGCCCGGCTCGGCGTCGACGTGATCGAGGCCGGCTTCCCGATCACCTCGCCCGGCGACTTCGAGGCGGTCCAGAAAATCTCGCGGGTGGTCGAGGGCCCCGTGGTCTGCGGCCTGGCGCGAACCCACAAGGCCGATATCGATGCCGCCTGGGGGGCCGTGCGCGACGCCCAGCGGCCGCGCATCCACACCTTCATCTCCACCTCCGACATCCACATCGAACACCAGCTGCAGACCGATCGCGAGGACGTCAAGGGCCAGGCACGGGCAGCCGTTTCCCTGGCCAAGTCCTACTGCGAGGACGTCGAGTTCTCGCCGATGGACGCCACCCGCGCTGAGATCGAGTTCACCGCCGAAGTCTGCGCGATCGCGGTCGAGGAGGGCGCGACCGTGGTCAATATCCCCGACACCGTCGGCTACACGACGCCTGAGGAGTACGCGGGTTACTTCCGCCGCCTCTACGAGCTGGTGCCGGCCCTGCGCGGGGTCGAGATGTCGGTCCATTGCCACGACGACCTGGGGCTGGCCGTGGCCAACTCCTACGCTGGCGTTCTGGCCGGGGCGCGGCAGGTCGAGTGCGCCGTCAACGGGATCGGTGAGCGCGCCGGCAACTGCTCGCTGGAGGAGATCGCGATGCTGATCCGCACCCGCGAGGACGTGCACAGTCTGACGACGGGCATCAACAGTCGCGAGATTGCCCGCACCAGCCGCATGGTCTCGCGCCTGACCGGCTACCCGGTCCAGCCCAACAAGGCGATCGTCGGCCGCAACGCCTTTGCCCACGAGTCCGGGATCCATCAGGACGGTGTGCTGAAGGAGCGCAGCACCTACGAGATCATGGACGCGACCGAAGTCGGCCTGGAGTCGAACTCGATCGTGCTGGGCAAGCACTCGGGACGCCACGCCCTGCGCGACGCGCTGGAGCAGCTGGGCTTCCAGGTCGAGGGCAACGCCCTCAACGCCGCCTTCAAGGCCTTCAAGGAGGTCGCCGACCGCAAGAAGCAGGTGACCGCGCTCGACCTGGAGGCGATCGTCTCCGACGAGATGCGGGAGCGCGCCGACGCCCACGAGCTGGCCTGGTTCGAGGTCGAGGCGGGCTCCCGCCGCGATCCCGCCGCGCGGGTCGCGGTAACCCTGCCCTCCGGTGAGGAGGCGGTCGGCGAGTCGAGCGGCGACGGCCCCGTCGACGCGATCTTCCACGCGATCCAGAAGGCGACCGAGACCGAGTGCGAGCTGCGCCAGTACACGGTTGAGGCGGTGACCGGGGGGGAGGACGCCCTCGGCGAGGTGACGGTGATGCTGCGCACCGCCGGCCGCCTGGCGACCGGCCAGGGCGTCGCCACCGACATCCTCGAGGCCTCCGCCCGCGCCTACGTGCGAGCCCTCTCCAACGCCCTCGAAGGCGCCGCCACCCGCGAGGCCGAGGCCGCCACCGCCGAAGCCGCCGCCTCCCGCACTCCGTAGGGGGGGCGAATTCCGGGCGCGTCTGCACTTGTACGTCCTATGGACGTACTGGAGCAGACGCGTGGGCTCGATGCTCGAATCGCGCGGCTTGCTGAGCGGCAACATGGGACGGTGGCGCGGCGGCAATTGCTTGCGCTCGGGATGGGGCGTGAGGCGATCGCGGTGAGATTGCGGGTCGGGCGGCTGCACCGGTTGCACCGAGGCGTCTACGCGGTCGGCCACAAAGTGGTCTCTCGAGAGGGGCGGTGGATGGCGGCGGTGCTGGCCTGCGGTCCCGGCGCCGTCCTCAGCCATCGGTCGGCTGCCGCTCTCTGGGGCATCCGCAACCCGTCGAGCGGCGCGATCGAGGTGACGACCCGGTCGAAGAGCCGTTCCGGCCACGGCATCCACCGCCACTTCGCCGTCCTACCCGCAGACGAGATGACGACCCATGACGAAATACCTGTTACGACCGTCCCCCGGACCCTGTTCGACCTCGCTGCGATCTCCTCGGTCGACGTCGTTGAGAACGCCTTGCGGCAATCGGAATACCTGCGGCTCCACGACCGCCTCTCGCTGCCCCACTTGCTCGCTCGCTATCCCCGCCACCGCGGCTCGCCGGGGGTGAGGGAGTGCCTGGTCCGCCGCGCCGAGCTCCCAGCCGGCCGCACCCGCAGCCCGCTCGAGGAGCGCTTCCTGCCCTTCCTGCGCCGATACGGCCTGCCGCGCCCGCAACTCAACGCCCTGGTCACGGTGGGGGGACGCTCCTTCGAGGTCGATTGCCTCTGGCCGGACCCGAGGCAGATCGTCGAGCTGGACGGCTTCGCCGCGCACGGAACCCGGAGCGCGTTTCGGGATGATCGGGCGAGGGACCGACGCCTGCGAGTGGCCGGCTACGGGGTCACGCGCATCGCGCCGGAGCAGCTCGACGACGAACCGGAGGCGATCGCCTCCGATCTGCACCGGCTCCTCGGTGAATAGACAAGTGTCTGTGATAACGTACAGCGAGTGAGCGCGACCCTTGTTGACCCCACCCAGCCGGTAGACACGGAGCCCTCGCCCCCGGTGGGGCGGCGCATCAAGGCCCTGCGCGACGCGATGGACCTCTCGCTGCGCGACCTCGCCGAGCGCTCCGGGGTGAGCGCGCCGATGCTCTCCCAGGTCGAGCGCGGCGAGACCAGCCCGACCCTGGCGGTGGCCGAGAAGATCGCCGCCGGCTTGGAGCTGACGCTGTCGCAGCTGCTGCGCCTCGACGAGGGGCAGCACGTCGCCGTCAGCCGCGCCGGGCGTCGCCGCAGCTTCGCGCGCGGCGGCCATCGCTTCGAGGAGTTGACGCCGCCGCTGCCGGGCCAGCGCGCCGACGTCTCCCTGCACGTGCTCGAGCCGGGAGCCGCCACCGGCGGCCGCAAGGACCCACCGATGCACGAGCCCGGCAGCCGCGAGACCGCGGTGGTTCTGGCCGGGACCCTGGCCCTGATCGTCGACGGGGCCCGCCACGACCTGGGTGAGGGCGACAGCGTCACCTTCGACGCCGACCTGCCGCATCATTTCGAGAACGACGGCGAGGAGCCGACCAGGTTCATCGCCGTGATCGCCGCCGGCTTGAGGAGGAGTTGACGATGCCGAAAACCATGTTCGACAAGATCTGGGGGGCGCACGAGGTCTCCAACGGGCTGATCTACATCGACCTCCACCTGGTCCACGAGGTCACCTCGCCCCAGGCCTTCGACGGCCTGCGGATGGCGGGGCGGCCGGTCCGGCGCGCCGACAAGACCCTGGCCACCGCCGACCACAACGTCCCCACCGACGGCACGATGGCGGCGCGGCTGATCGCCGACGAGCTCTCCCGGGTCCAGGTCGAAACGCTGGAGCGCAACTGCGAGGAGTTCGGCATCCCGCTCTACTCGCTGGGCTCCGAGCGCCAGGGGATCGTCCACGTGATCGGTCCCGAGCTCGGCGTCACCCAGCCGGGGATGACGATCGTCTGCGGCGACAGCCACACCTCCACCCACGGCGCCTTCGGGGCGCTGGCCTTCGGCATCGGCACCTCCGAGGTCGAGCACGTGCTGGCGACCCAGTGCCTGGTCCAGAAGCGGCCGAAGACGATGCGGATCTCCTACTCGGGCGAGCTCGGCTCCGGCGTCACCCCGAAGGACCTGATCCTGGCGACGATCGGCCGCCTCGGCACCGGCGGCATGGTCGGGCACGCGGTCGAGTACGCGGGGCCGGCGATCGAGGCGCTGGCGATGCCGGGCCGGATGACGATCTGCAACATGACGATCGAGGGCGGCGGCCGGGCCGGGATGATCGCCCCCGACGAGACCACCTACGAGTGGGTGCGCGGGCGGGCCGCTGCACCTGGGGACTTCGAGGCCGCGGTCGAGCGCTGGCGGACGCTGCCGACCGATCCAAGCGCCAGCTTCGACACCGAGGTCGAGATCGACGCCGGCGCGATCTCGCCGATGGTCACCTGGGGGACCAACCCGGGCATGGTGGTCGAGGTCACCGATCGGGTTCCCGATCCAGCGGCGATGGACTCGCCGGCCGACCGCGAAGCGGCCGAGCGAGCGCTGACCTACATGGACCTGAAGCCGGGCACACCGATGACCGAGGTGGCGCCGGAACGGGTCTTCATCGGCTCCTGCACCAACTCGCGGATCGAGGACCTGCGCGAGGCGGCGGAGATCGTCGACGGGCGCAAGGTCGCCGGCTCGGTCAGGGCGATGGTTGTCCCCGGCTCCCAGCAGGTGAAGGCGACCGCCGAGGCCGAGGGGCTGGACGAGGTCTTCCGTGCCGCCGGCTTCGAATGGCGCGAGGCAGGCTGCTCGATGTGCTTGGGGATGAACCCCGACATCCTGATCGAGGGCGAGCGCTGTGCCTCGACCTCCAACCGCAACTTCGAGGGGCGCCAGGGCAAGGGCGGTCGCACCCACCTGGTCAGCCCGAGAATGGCTGCTGCTGCCGCCGTGGAGGGCCACTTCGTCGACATCAGAGACTGGAGCTGAAGATGAGGCCGATAGACGTGATCGAGGGCAAGGTCTCGGTGCTGGACCGCGCCGACGTCGACACCGACCAGATAATCCCCAAGCAGTTCCTCAAGCGGGTCGAGCGGACCGGCTTCGGCGAGTTCCTCTTCTACGACTGGATCCGCGACGGCGAGATCGAGCTGGAGCCGAACCCGATCCTCGTCACCGGCCGCAACTTCGGCTGCGGCTCCTCCCGCGAGCACGCCCCCTGGGCGCTGGAGGACTTCGGCTTCCAGGCGATCGTCGCCCCTTCCTTCGCCGACATCTTCTACTCCAACTGCACCAAGATCGGACTGCTGCCGGCGATCCTCGACGAGGAGCACTGCCGGGCGGTCGCCGAGGCCGGGGAGGCGCGGATCGACGTCGACGACGAGACCGTCACCTGCGCCGCCGGGGTCTTCGAGTTCGAGGTCGAGCCCGACGTCAAGCAGCGGCTGTTGAACGGCCTCGACGACATCGGCATCACCCTCGAGAACGCGGCGGCGATCGACGCCTTCGAGTCCGGCGCTTTGGCGCCCCCGGGCCCGGTGACGACGGCGCTGTGAGCGACCCACGCCCGGCTGGGGCGATGAACAGCAGCGCCCGCGAGTGGGACGCCGAGACCTACGACGCTGTCTCCGACCCGCAGTTCAACTGGGGAATGGAGGTGCTCGAACGGCTCGGGCTGGGTGGGAACGAGGTGGTGCTGGATGCGGGCTGCGGATCGGGACGGGTGACCGCCGAGCTGCTCGCCCGTCTTCCCGAGGGGCACCTGATCGCCGTCGACGGTTCGGAGGCGATGATCGCCAAGGCGCGGGAGCGGCTGGGGGAGGAGACCGAGTACATGGTCGCCGACCTCGCCGAGCTCGAGCTCGAGCGGCCGGTCGACCTGATCTTCTCGACCGCGACCTTCCACTGGCTGCTCGACCACGACCGCCTCTTCGCGCGCCTACGGGCGGCGCTGCGGCCGGGTGGTCGCCTGGTCGCCCAGTGCGGCGGCAAGGGCAACGTCGCCCGGCACGCAGCCGCGATCGCAACCGCCGCGGCGCGACCGGAGTTCGCCCAGCATTTCGACGCCGCCAACGCCCCCTGGAACTTCGCCGGGCCGGAGGAGACCGAGGCCCGCCTGCGCGGAGCCGGCTTCTCCGAGGCTCGCTGCTGGCTGCAACCGAAGCCCTACACCCCCGCGGAGCCGCTGCGGTTCACGATGACCGTCACTCTCGGGCCGCTGCTGGCGCTGCTGCCGGAGGAGAAGAAGCTCCCGTTCG
This sequence comes from uncultured Actinomycetes bacterium, assembly GCA_963699125.1. Taxonomy (GTDB): domain Bacteria; phylum Actinomycetota; class Thermoleophilia; order Solirubrobacterales; family 70-9; genus VAYN01. The sequence continues at coordinate 667,849 of OY969417.1, read as the reverse complement.
CCGAAGCTGTCCTCGCCGAGTGCGAGCAGCCGCTGACCCTCGACTACGTGCGCCTCAACATCGAGGCCGCCGCAGCCTGACCCCAAACTACGACCGTGGTTCCTTTGTGACGCATAGCGTGTCGAAGGAACCGCGGATTGGGTTGCGCCCATAGAGTCCGAGTCGTGAGCCAGGCGCCGCGCATAGTCGTCCTCCCGGGGGACGGGATCGGGCCGGAGATCGTCGCCGCGGCGCGGCAGCTGCTTGAGGCGCTCGGCGAGTTCGAGTTCGACGAGCAGCTGATGGGCGGCTGCTCGATCGACGCCAGCGGCGTCGCGCTTACCGACGAGGTGCTCGACCTCTGCCGGGCGGCGGATGCGGTGCTGTTGGGAGCGGTCGGCGGCCCCAAATGGGACACGACCGACCCCGACGCGCCCCGCCCCGAGCAGGGTCTGCTCGGCCTGCGCAAGGGGATGGGCCTCTACGCCAACCTGCGCCCGGTTCGGCCCAGCCCGGCCCTGGTCGGGGCCAGCCCGCTGCGCGAGGAGCGGATCGCCGGCACCGACCTGCTCGTCGTCCGCGAGCTGACCGGCGGCATCTACTTCGGCGCCAGCGGCCGCGACGGCGACTCGGCCCACGACACCTGCGAGTACACGGCGGCGGAGATCGAGCGGATCGCCCGCACCGCCTTCGAGGCGGCGCGGCGGCGGGCCGAGAGCTCCGGCCGCGCCCCCAGGGTGACCTCGGTCGACAAGGCCAACGTGCTGGAGACCTCGCGGCTCTGGCGCGAGGTCGTCAGCGGTCTCGCCTCCGACTATGAGGACGTGGCGCTCGACCACCTGCTGGTCGACAATGCGGCGATGCAGCTCGTCTCCCGCCCCGCCGACTTCGACGTGATCGTCACCGAGAACCTCTTCGGCGACATCCTCAGCGACGAGTCGGCGATGCTGACCGGCTCGCTGGGGATGCTGCCCTCGGCCAGCCTCGGCGCCGACGGCGCCCCGGGGCTGTTCGAGCCCGTCCACGGCTCGGCCCCCGATATCGCCGGCAAGGGCATCGCCAACCCGCTCGCCACCTTTCTCTCGGTGGCGATGATGCTGCGCCACGGCCTCGGACGCGCCGAGGAGGCGGGCAGGATCGAGGCGGCGGTCGACGCGGTGCTGGAGCGTGGCCTGCGCACCCCCGACCTCGCCTCGGGGACGCCGGCACCGCCTCCGATGCCGGACGTCCACGCCGAGGTTGAGGTCGGGACCGCGGAGATGACCGACGCGGTCCTCGCGGCTCTCGCCGCCTAGGGCGCCGTCACCGCCCACTGGCCGTAGGCGAAGAACGCTTTTTCGGCTTCTTTCGCTTTCGCGACGAGGCCGAATCCGAGGCGGTTGTTGGCCTCCGCCGCGAGCGGCGTTGCTTCGTCGACGTTCGCGCTTTCGGTGATGTAGATGCAGAGGTTGCCGCCCGTCGCCGCCGGCGTCGAACCGCCGCCGAGGCCGGAGCAGTTGGCGTTGGTCTCGCCTTTTTTCAGCACGCTCACGGTCGGCGAGTTGAGCAGCGGGAACTGGAAGCTGACCGCGGAGCGAGCCGTTGCGGCGGCGACTTTGTCGTCGGCCGTTCCGCCGAGGTCGAACACCCCCCGCAGCGTCTGGCCACTTTTCAGCGTTCCCAGCAGCGGCGCGACTTCGTCTCCCAGTTTCGCCAGGGTGACCGAGCCTTTGCCGAGCTTCGCCGCGGTCACTGCTTCGTTGTCGAGCTTGTTGGCGGTGACGACGCCGTTTTTGATCGAGCTGGCGATCACCGCGCCGGCGCCGATCTTGGCGCTGGTGATCGCGCCGTTGCCGATGTTGCCGGGCAGGACCGCGTTGGGGCCGAGCTTGCCGGCGATCACCGACTTCGGCGCCAGTTTGCCGCTGGTCACCGCGGCTTTGCGGATCGCGGCGCTGGTGACGGCGCCGCGCTTCAGCTGTTTCGGGCCGACGCTGCGCTGGGGCAGGCCGGCCGCAACCGCGGCGCCGCCCAGCGCGACGAACAGCGCGATCGTCGCGATCGCGTTCGAGTAGGTGAGCTTCGGGCGAAAGCTGGAATTCATGGCTTGTTGCTCCTTTCGTCGCTTGTCAGGCGTCTTTCGCGCCCGTGGGGGTGAAGCCCTGCGTTTGATCGGGCATACTTCCCCAACATGGAGCAGGCGGACTTGATTTGGCACAACGGCGAGTTCGTGCGCTGGGAGGACGCCAAGGTGCACGTGCTCAGCCACGCCTTGCACTACGGGACCGGCGTCTTCGAGGGCATCCGCTGCTATGAGACCGAGCGCGGGCCGGCGGTCTTCCGCCACCGCGACCACCTCGAGCGGCTCCAGAGGTCGGCCGCGCTGTACTACCTCGAGCTGCCCTACAGCGTCGAGGAGATACGCTTGGCGACGCACGAGCTGATCCGCCGCAACGGCCTCGACTCCTGCTACATCCGGCCGCTCGCCTTCCGCGGCTACGGCGACCTCGGCCTCTACGCGACCGACGCCCCGATCGACGTGATCATCGCCGCCTTTCCCTGGGGTGCCTATCTGGGTGAGGAGGGACAGAAGCACGGCATCCGGGCCAAGGTCTCGAGCTGGCGCCGGATCAGCGCCGCCGGCTTGATCCCGCACGCCAAGGCCTCCGGCCAGTACCTCAACTCGATCCTCGCCAAGACCGAGTCGCAAAAGGCCGGCTACGAGGAGGCGCTCCTGCTCGACGAGCGCGGCTTCGTCTGCGAGGGCTCCGGCGAGAACATCTTCGTCGTCCGCGACGGGCAGGTCGTCACCCCGCCGCACGTCGCCGCGATCCTTGACGGGATCAACCGCAAATCGGTGATTCAGATCGCCCGCGACCTCGGCTACGCCGTGGTCGAGCGTGACGTCGCCCGCGCCGAGCTCTACTTGGCCGAGGAGGTCTTCCTCACCGGCACCGCCGCCGAGCTGGTCCCCGTGCGGGAGATCGACGACCACACGATCGGCGAGCCCGGCGAGATCACCCGCCACCTGCAGGCGAAGTTCAACGACGCCCTGCGCGGGCGCGCCGAGGAGTACCTGGAGTGGGCCGACTTCGTCGAGGTCCCCGCCGCGCCGGAGCAGGCGAGTAAGGTCGGCTCCTGATGTACCGCAGCTTCGAGGCAATCGGGCGAATTACCGCAGCCGCCTAGCGGCTGGCGCGGCGATGCCGTGCAGGCGGGCCTCCTGGCCCATTCCCCGATCTTCCGACTCGAAAGGCAGCAGCAGATGGAACAGGTGAAGCTCTACGACACGACCTTGCGCGACGGCATGCAGGGCGAGGGGATGTCGCTCTCCGCCTCGGAGAAGGCGCGGGTGGTGCTCGCCCTCGACAAACTCGGCGTGCAGATGATCGAGGCTGGTTTCCCCAGTTCCAACCCGAAGGAGGTGGAGCTGTTCGAGCAGCTCGCCGAGCTGGAGCTGGAGCAGGCGACGATCTGCGCCTTCGGCATGACCCGACGGCGCGACAGCGCCCCCGAGGACGATCCGGCGCTGGCGACTTTGGTCGGCTGCATCGCCCCGGTTGTCACCCTGGTCGGCAAGACCTGGGGACTGCATCTGGAGAAGGTGACCAAGGTCTCGCGCGAGGAGAACCTGGCGATGATCGCCGACTCGGTCGGCTTCTGCCGCGAGCGCGGCAAGCGGGTCGTCTACGACGCCGAGCACTTCTTCGACGGCTACCGCGACGACGCTGACTACGCCTTCGCCTGCCTGGAGGCGGCGATCGAGGCCGGCGCCGAGGACGTCTCCCTCTGCGACACCAACGGCTCCAGCCTGCCCGATCAGGTCGCCGCCGCGACCGCCGCGGTCGCGGCACGGCTGGGGGAGCGGGTCGAGGTCGGGATCCACGTCCACGACGACGCCGGCTGCGGCGTCGCCAACTCGCTGGCGGCCGTGCGCGAGGGCGCCCGCCTCGTGCAGGGCACCGTCAACGGCTACGGCGAGCGCTGCGGCAACGCCAACCTGACCACGATCCTGCCCGCCCTGCAGCTGAAGATGGGCTTCGAGGTCGTCTCGGCCGAGCAGCTCGCCTCGCTGGCCGAGACAACCCACTTCGTCGACGAGCTCTGCAACGTGACGCCGAACCCCGACGCTCCCTACGTCGGTCGCAACGCCTTCGCCCACAAGGGGGGGATGCACGTCGCCGGGGTCGCCGCCGACGCCCGCACCTTCGAGCACATCGACCCCGCCGCGGTCGGCAACCAGCGCAACGTCCTGCCCTCGGAGCTCTCGGGCAAGGCGACGATCCGCGACCAGGCGGCCCAGGCCGGGATCGAGATCGACGAGGAGGCGGCGGCGCAGGCGGTCGAGCGGCTGAAGGAGCAGGAGCACCGCGGCTACCACTACGAGGCGGCGCCGGCCTCCTTCGAGCTGTTGCTGCGGCGCGAGGCTGGCAGCTACAAGCCGCTGTTCAAGTTGGAGAGCTTCCGGGTCGTGACCGAGAAGCGGGCCGGCGGCGAGGTCGAGACCGAGGCGACGATCAAGGTCGAGGTCGACGGCGAGCGCTACGTCCGCGTCGCCGAGGGCAACGGCCCGGTCAACGCGCTCGACCGCGCCCTGCGCGACGCGATCGCCGACCGCTACCCGCACCTGGCCGACATCGAGCTGACCAACTACAAGGTCCGCATCCTCGACGAAGCCCACGGCACCGGCGCCGTCACCCGGGTCCTGCTCGACTCCGCCGACGGCGAGCGCGAGTGGGGCACGATCGGCGTCTCGGAGAACATCATCGAGGCATCTTGGGAGGCCCTGGTCGACTCGCTGGAGTACGCGTTTCAATGAGCCGCGAGATCCCGCACGCGCGCCCCGAGCTTGGGGCGCGCGAGGAGGAGCTTGTGCTCGAGGTCCTACGCTCGGGCCGGCTCTCGCTCGGGCCGATGCTGGAGCGCTTCGAGCGCGCGCTGGCGGACTGGCTCGGGGTCGAGGACGCGGTCGCGGTCTCCAGCGGCACCACCGGCCTGCACCTCGGGGTGCGGGCGCTCGGCTGGGGCCCCGGGGACGAGGTCCTGACCAGCCCCTTCAGCTTCGTCGCCTCGGCCAACTGCCTGCTGTATGAGGGCGCCCGGCCGGTCTTCTGCGACGTCGACCCGGAAACCCTCAACCTCGACCCCGCTGCGGTCGAGGCGGCGGTCGGCGAGCGCAGCAGCGGCATCCTGCCGGTCCACATCTTCGGCTTCCCGGCGGCGATGCCCGCGCTCGAGGCGCTCGCCTCCAAGCGCGGCCTCGGCATCCTCGAGGACGCCTGCGAGGCGCTCGGCGCGGTCGACGCCGAGGGCCGCGCGGTCGGCGCCCGCGGCAACCTCGCCACCTTCGCCTTCTACGCCAACAAGCAGATGACCACCGGCGAGGGGGGGATGGTGGTCCCCGACGGCGCGGAGACGGCGGCGCGGCTGCGCAGCGAGCGCAACCAGGGCCGCGACGCCGACATGGGCTGGCTCGACCACGGCGGGATCGGCTTCAACTACCGGCTCTCCGACCTCGCCGCCGCGCTCGGCGTCGCCCAGGTCGAGCAGCTCGACTCGCTGCTGCAGCGCCGCGCCGCGGTCGCCTCGCACTACGAGCAGCGCCTGGCGGAGATCGAGGGTGCCGAGTCCCCGATCGCCGGCCGCGGGCGGGAGCGGCGCAGCTGGTTCGTCTACCCGGTCCGCCTCGCCGAGGGCGTCGACCGCGACGCGACGATCGCCCGCCTCGCCGCCCACGGCGTCGCCAGCAAGGCCTACCTGCCCTGCATCCACCTCTTCCCGCACCTGCGCGAGCTCGGCTACCGCGAGGGTCAGTTCCCAGTCGCCGAAGCCGCCTCCGCTCGCTCGCTGGCGCTGCCCTTCTTCCCCTCGATGGGGGAGGGCGAGGTGGATCGTGTCTGCCAGGAGCTCGCCGCCGCCCTCGGTCAGGCCCCCGGCAGGGAATAATCGCCCGCTGATGTCCCGTTTCCGCAAAGACCCGGATCCGCGTTTCTGGCAGCTCAACCGCTCGATCGAGTTCGATTGGCGGCTGGCGCCCTACGACATCGACCAGTCGCAGGCGCACGCCCGCGGCCTGCGCGAGATCGGCGTCCTCGACGGGGAGGAGCTGGAGCGGATCCTCGCTGGCCTGGAGCGGGTGCGGGAGCGGATGGCCGCGCACGGTTTCGAGTTCGAGGACGCCGATGAGGACATCCACATGGCGGTCGAGCGCCTGCTGGGCGAGGAGATCGGGCCACTGGCGGGCAAGCTGCACACCGGCCGCTCCCGCAACGATCAGGTCGCGACCGACGTGGCGATGGTCGTGCAGGCGCACTCGCTGCGGGCGATCGAGCTCTGCGGGGCGACGATGGCGCGGTTGCTCGGCCTCGCCGAAGCCCACGCGGACTGGGCGATGCCCGGCTACACCCATCTCCAGCGCGCCCAGCCCGTCTACCTCGGCCACCACCTGCTGGCCTACTTCTGGATGCTGGCCCGCGACGTGCTGCGTTTCCAGTTCGCGCTCGACAGCGCCAGCGTGATGCCGCTCGGATCCGGCGCCTTGGCGGGGGTCAACTGGGAGATCGACCGCGAGGCGGTCGCCGCCGACCTCGGCTTCGAGCACGTCAGCCATAATTCGATCGACGGCGCCTCCAACCGCGACTTTGTCCTCGACTACCTGGCCGCCGCCGCCGCCTGCTCGATGCACCTCTCGCGGCTCGGCTCGGAAATCGTGATCTGGTCCAGCACCGAGTTCGGCTTCTGCGAGCTGGACGAGTCTTTCTCCTCGGGGTCTTCGATCATGCCGCAGAAGGTGAACCCCGACTCGGCCGAGCTGCTGCGCGCCAAGAGCCCGCGGGTCGCCGCCGACTACTCGGCCCTGCTCGGGGTCATGCACGCGCTGCCGCTCACCTACGGCAAGGACATGCAGGAGGACAAGGAGCCGCTGTTCGACGCGATCGACACGGTCGAGCTCTGCCTTGATGTGACCGCGGGGATGCTGGCCGGGATCGAGTTCGACCGCGAGCGGATGGAGGCCGCCTCCGGCGATGAGATGCTGGCCGCGACCGAGGTCGCCGACCTGCTGGTCCGCCGCGGCATCCCCTTCCGCGAGGCGCACGGCATCGTCGGTGGCCTAGTTCGCGACGCGGTCGAGCAGGGCCGCGCGCTCTCGGAGCTGACCCCGGAGCAGATCCGCGCTCACTCCGAGCATCTCGACGACTCCTACTACGAGGTCCTCCAGCGCAGCAACTGGCTGGAGTCGAAGCGGATCGCCGGCGGCACCGGCTCGGCGCCCCTGGCGGCCCAGCTCGGCGAGGCGCGGGAGACCCTGGCTGCGGTCAAGGCGCGGGTACTCGAAGAGAGGGCTTGACGGTCGCGCCGAAAGCAGGGGAGCGGCTCGAGCGGGCGTTCTTCGACCGCTCCGTGCACGAGGTCGCGGGCGAGCTGATCGGGTGCCGGCTCTTCTTCGCAGGCGTCGGCGGGGTCATCGTCGAGACCGAGAGCTACGAGCGCGACGACCCCGCCTGTCACGCCTACGCCGGACTGACCGACCGCACCGAGGTCCTCTTCGGGCCGCCCGGTCGTGCCTATGTCTACCTCTCCTACGGCATCCACAGCCTGCTCAACGCGGTCGCCGAACCCGAGGGCGAGGCGGCGGCGGTGCTGATCCGGGCGCTGGAGCCGACCGCCGGCCTTGAGGCGATGCGGGCCCGCCGCGGCGAGCGCCCCGACGGCGAGCTCTGCTCCGGCCCCGGCAAGCTGACCGAGGCGCTCGGCATCGGCCTCGAGCGCAACGGCGCCGACCTCGGTCGCGACCCGTTCCTGCTGCTCGGGCCCGACGGGGACCGCCCGCAGGTCGTCACCGGGCCGCGGATCGGGATCACCAAAGCGGTTGAGCGCCCCTGGCGCTTCTGCGCCGCCGGCAGCTGCTTCGTCTCGCGCCCGCGACCGTAGCGGCCATTACATACGCAGTTATTCTTGACTGCTCGTTCCCGAAGGGCTAGAGATTGACCGAGCCCCGCGCTGGCGGGGCCCTCAATCCAAGCGGAAGGAGCAGGACATGATTGGCAAGGCAAAGGCCCTCGGAATCGCCCTCGTGGCCGTGCTGATGATCGGCGCGGTGGCGGCGCAGGGGGCGCAGGCGGAACCAGAAATCACAGGGTTCGAAACAGAAGGAACCAAACACAAACACGTGCAGACGACCTACACAGGGACAAGCGATCCCGAAACGTTTGACATATTCGGCTCGAGCGCCGGCAATGTCGAATGCCACGGGCACTACGAGGGACCCTCGATCACCGGGCAGGAACGGGAACTCACATTATATGCAACGTACAGCTATCCAGGAAACACATTCAAACTCGACTGCCGGATGAGGTTTGGCGAAGACCTGACATTCACAACGGACATCAGCATGAACAGCTGTCACTACGGTCTCTTTCCGTCGACGAAAGTCAAAACAGACGAATACACAGGCACGGTCGACGTCATCTGCGCGATGCCGGGAGACGCGATCAGCATCAAAATCACAAAATCGGCGGAAATCAACTGCACAATTAAAATCCCGGCTCAGAAAGGACTCAAACACGTCATTTTCCACAACAACACAAAAGAGACTCCGACAGACGTGACAATTACAATGACAGTCGAAGGGGCCAAATACACGACCGAAGGCGGACTCTTGGCCTGCGGCACCGCTAACGGCGCTCACAACGACGGTCGCTTCGAAAGCACTATGACACTGGAAGCGCTGAACAAAAACGGCGCGCAGATCGACACCGAAGTGAGCGGCGAATGATCCGCTAGCCGGCGGTCACCCCACCCCCGCCGCCGGATTCCGGGGCGGCTTCGGGAGCGGCTTCCGGAGCCGCTTCGGCCGCTTCGGATTCCGGCGCCGCTTCCGGTTCGGTGGGAGCGGATTCTTCGCCTTCCGGCGCCGCTTCGTATTCGCCGCCCGCTTCGGGGGGGACGTAGGGTTCGTATTCGCCGGGTTCGAAGTCTTCGCCGTTCGCCGCGGCCGCTTTCCTCGCCGCTTTTTCGGCAGCGCGGTTGGCTTTGATTTCCTCCCAGGCGGAGATCACGCTGGCCCAGATCAGGGCCGGGAAGGTGCCGCCCATCACCGGGCCGCCGTTGTAGAGGGTGGTCATCGGCGTCGTCGAGTCGGCGTAGCCGACCCAGACGCAGGCGGTGACTTCGTCGCTGATGCCGCCGCAGAACCAGGCATCGCCGTTGTTCTCGGTCGTCCCGGTCTTCCCCCACTGCCCTTCGGCGCCGATCTGGGCGTTGGTGCCGGTGCCGCTGGAGACCACCGTTTCCAGGATTCGCTTGGCTTCTTCGGCGGTGCCCTGGTCGATCACCTGTTCATGGGTGGAGTCGTTGTCGCCGCCCTTGATCGTGTGGTCGTCCTTGTCGGTGACCTGGGTGTAGGAGACGGGGCTGTCGCCGGGCCGCGGCGCCAGGCTGCCGCTGACCCGGTCGCCGTCGTTGCCGAGGGTGCTGTAGGCGTAGGCCCAGCCGACCGGGGTGACGCCGACCTTGAGGCCGCCCAGCACCATCGCCGGGTTGGTCGAGATCGGGTCCGCGTAGCCCATCTTGTGGATCGTGCCGGCGATCGAGCGGGTGCGGTCCTGCACCGTCTTGCCGTCCAATCCCTCGAGTGCGAGCTGAGCGTAGATCGAGTTGTCGGAGTTGGTCGTGGCGCAGATGATCGAGCAGGAGCCGAGGTAGGAGTCGCCGTCGTTGGTGACGACAAAGGTTTCCTGACCCTTCTTGCCGAAGTGGAATTCCTGCGGCGCCGATTCGTAGACCGTTTCCGGCGAGATCCCCTCTTCGAGTGCCGTCAGCAGCGTGAAGGGCTTGATCGAGGAGCCCGGCTGGCGGTGTCCCTGGGTCGCCAGGTTGAAGGGCTTGGTGTCGAAGTCGGGCCCGCCGACCATCGCCTTGATGCCGGCGTTGCGGTTGTCGATCACGACCACCGAGGCGGTCGCCGGCGAGTAGCCGAGGTAGGAGTTGACCGCTTCTTCGGCCGCTTCCTGCAGCCCCAGGTCGAGCGTCGACTTGACCTTGAGGCCGCCGAAGAAGGCCTTCGAGGCCCCGTAGCGTTCGACCAGCTGCTGGCGCAGGTAGGCGGTGAAGTAGGGGGCCTTGGAGTCGAGCTTGGGCGGTTCGATGTCGTCCGGAGAGGGCAGCGCCTGCTTGTTGCCTTCGTCGAGCTGTTCGCGTGAGATGTATCCTTGTTCGTACATTTTTTCCAACACCAGGTTGCGCCGGGCCAGGGAGTTTTCGGGGTAGACCTTGGGGTCGTAGGCGGAGGGGGAGGAGATGATCGCCGCCAGCGTTGCCGCCTCCCAGGGCTCCAGCACCGAGGCGCAGGGCTCGGTCGGAGTGCCGCAGCCGGGGTGGGCGTCGCCGAAGTAGGTGCGGGCCGCCGCCTCGATCCCGTAGGCGCCCTCGCCGAAGTAGATCGTGTTCAGGTACTCGGTGAGGATCTTGTCCTTGCTCCAGTGGCGCTCGAGGCGGTAGGCCAGAGCCGCCTCCTTGAACTTGACGAAGATCGTCCGGGTGTCCTGCGCTTCGAGCGCGTTCTTGACGAACTGCTCGGTGATCGTCGAGGCGCCCTGGGAGGCGCTCTGGCTGAGGATGTCTTTGACCAGGGCGCGACCGATGCCCTCGAAATCGACGCCGCTGTGCTCGTAGTAGCGCGCGTCCTCGATCGAGACCACCGCGTTCTTGACGTTGGGCGAGATCTGGCCCGAGCTGAGCAGGATTTTGTTCTGGTCGCTGGTCAGCGTGCCGAGCGGTTCGCCGTTGGCGTCGTAGACCTCGCTGTTCTTCGAGGCCTTGTACTGGGCGAAGTCGTAGATCGCCGGCAGGTCCTGGGAGACGGCGGCCATCATCCCGAAGACCATCGAGACCACGGCGAGGACGCCCAGCCCAAGCAGGACGAAGAGGACGCGCAGCTTCTTCAGGCGCGGCTTGGTGCGTTGGCCCGCCAAGAGGAGGCGGCAGTCTAGCATTCGCGAAATGGCGGATCTGACGCGCAACGCGGTCGACGTGCTGCCGGAGGGGAGGCTCGCCGAGCAGCTCGCCGGGGGCGGGCCGCTGCGCGTGAAGCTGGGCATCGACCCGACCACGGCCGACATCCACCTCGGTCACACGGTCGTGCTGGAGAAGCTGCGCGAGTTCCAGCGGGCCGGCCACACCGTCGTCCTCATCATCGGCGACTTCACCGCCCGGGTCGGCGATCCGAGCGGGCGCTCCAGCACCCGGCCGCTGCCCTCGGCGGAGGAGATCGAGGCCAACGCGGCCACCTACCAGGAGCAGGCCTTCAAGCTGCTCGATCGCGAGCGGACCGAGGTCCGCTTCAACAGCGAGTGGCTGCGCATGGAGCCGGAGGCGCTGCTCGGCCTGCTGGCGCAGACGACCGTGGCCCGGCTGCTCGAGCGCGACGACTTCCAGAAGCGGCTCGCGGCCGGGAAGCCGATCGCGGCGCTGGAGCTGCTCTACCCGCTGCTGCAGGGCTACGACTCGGTCGCGGTCGAGGCCGACGTCGAGCTGGGGGGGACCGACCAGAAGTTCAACCTGCTCTTCGGCCGTGACGTGCAGACGACCTACGGCCAGCGGCCGCAGTCGATCCTGACGATGCCGATCCTGGTCGGCACCGACGGCGTCCAGAAGATGAGCAAGTCGCTGGGCAACTACGTCGGCGTCACCGATCCGCCGGAGGAGATGTTCGGCCGGCTGATGAGCGTCCCCGACGAGGCGATGGACGACTACTACCGGCTCCTGCTCGGCGAAGAGCGCCCCGCGGCGCCGCCCAACCAGGCCAAGCGCGAGCTGGCGCGGCGCCTCGTCGACCGCTTCCACGGCGAGGGCGCGGGGGCCGAGGCGGAGGCCCACTTCAACCGCGTATTCGTCGACCGCTCGGCGCCGGAGGAGATGCCCGACGTCGAGCTCGGCCCCTTCCTCGAGGGCGGCAACGGGCTCGTCCACCTTCCGCGCCTGATCGCCGACGCCTTCGGGCTCAGCGCCAGCGAGGGCCGGCGCCTGATCCAGCAGGGGGGCGTGAAGCTGGACGGGGAGCCGCTGCCCGGTGACTCCCTGGACCTCGAGGCCGCTGGCCTCGAGGGGCGTGTCCTGCAGGTCGGCAAGCGACGCTTCTGTCGGCTCCGCCCGACCCTCTAGGCAAAGCGTCGCCGTGGCGCTATACTCCCCCGTCCTTCTGGGGCTCCCCTGTGGAGCCCCATGCGTGAAGCGCGGCGAGACCCGCCGCAGAGGCGCAGCGGTCTTTGAAAACTGAGCAGCGTGCACTCCGTGGGCCAATCAACCGGCCTGCGGATTGTTTGAGCCCGAACCGCTCGGCCCGTCAGCGTGCCGAGTGGTCTGATTTACCCGTCATGCCGGCCGTCGAGTATGTGTACCCGGCGGCCAGCCAGGCATGACAGCTCTCTGTAAGAAGTACCTTTCACGGAGAGTTTGATCCTGGCTCAGGACGAACGCTGGCGGCGTGCTTAACACATGCAAGTGGTGCGACGAACCAGGGCTTGCCCTGGGGCTAAGCCGCGAACGGGTGAGTAACACGTGGGTAATCTGCCCCGATGACCGGGACAACCCGAGGAAACTCGGGCTAATACCGGATGTGGTGCACAGGCATAAGCCTGTGTACTAAAGGAAGCTTCGGCCTCCGCATTGGGAGGAGCCCGCGGCCCATTAGCTTGTTGGTGGGGTCAAGGCCTACCAAGGCAACGATGGGTAGCTGGTCTGAGAGGACGATCAGCCACACTGGGACTGAGACACGGCCCAGACTCCTACGGGAGGCAGCAGTGGGGAATCTTGCGCAATGCGCGAAAGCGTGACGCAGCAACGCCGCGTGGGGGAAGACGGCCTTCGGGTTGTAAACCCCTTTCAGGAGGGACGAAGGTTCACCGGTGAATAGCCGTGTGGATTGACGGTACCTCCACAAGAAGCTCCGGCTAACTACGTGCCAGCAGCCGCGGTAATACGTAGGGAGCAAGCGTTGTCCGGAATCATTGGGCGTAAAGCGCGCGTAGGTGGCCTCTGTAAGTCCGTTGTGAAAGTCAAAGGCTCAACCTTTGAAAGCCGATGGATACTGCGGGGCTAGAGTCCGGAAGAGGCGAGTGGAATTCCTGGTGTAGCGGTGGAATGCGCAGATATCAGGAGGAACACCAATAGCGAAGGCAGCTCGCTGGGACGGTACTGACACTAAGGCGCGAAAGCGTGGGGAGCGAACAGGATTAGATACCCTGGTAGTCCACGCCGTAAACGATGGGCACTAGGTGTGGGAGGTGTCGACTCCTCCCGTGCCGTCGCTAACGCACTAAGTGCCCCGCCTGGGGAGTACGGCCGCAAGGCTAAAACTCAAAGGAATTGACGGGGGCCCGCACAAGCAGCGGAGCATGTGGTTTAATTCGACGCAACGCGAAGAACCTTACCTGGGCTTGACATGTTGGTGACCGCCGTGGAAACACGGTTTTCCTTCGGGACACCATCACAGGTGGTGCATGGCTGTCGTCAGCTCGTGTCGTGAGATGTTGGGTTAAGTCCCGCAACGAGCGCAACCCCCGTTCCATGTTGCCAGCATTTAGTTGGGGACTCATGGGAGACTGCCGGTGACAAACCGGAGGAAGGTGGGGATGACGTCAAGTCATCATGCCCCTTATGTCCAGGGCTACACACGTGCTACATTGGCGCATACAAAGGGCAGCAATACCGCGAGGTGGAGCAAATCCCAGAAAGTGCGTCTCGGTTCGGATTGGAGGCTGAAACTCGCCTCCATGAAGGTGGAGTTGCTAGTAATCGCGGATCAGCAATGCCGCGGTGAATACGTTCCCGGGCCTTGTACACACCGCCCGTCACACCACGAAAGCGAGCAACACCCGAAGCCGGTGGCCTAACCGCAAGGAGGGAGCCGTCGAAGGTGGGGCCCGTGATTGGGGTGAAGTCGTAACAAGGTAGCCGTAGCGGAAGCTGCGGCTGGATCACCTCCTTTCTAGGGAGATTTCTCTAGAACGTCGACCGGGCTCCCCGCCGACCATGTGTCGACGGGAACGCTGCTCAGTTTTGAGAGACCGCCGGCGGAAGAACTCCGCGGTGCGCCTCGGTGGACCTTGAAAACTGCACAAGGCCAATATAGGGTATTTAATTTACGATCCGTACGCTTAGGTGTGCGGGTCGCTCACCGTCAAGATAGTAAGAGTTTACGGTGGATGCCTTGGCACCAGGAGTCGATGAAGGACGTGGACGGCTGCGATAAGCCGCGGTGAGGCGCTGAACAGCCATTGACCCGCGGATCTCCGAATGGGAAAACCCGGCGCCGGTAATGCGGCGTCATCCGGCGGTGAATTCATAGCCGCTGGAAGGGAACCGGGCGAACTGAAACATCTAAGTAGCCCGAGGAATAGAAATCAACCGAGACTCCCTTAGTAGTGGCGAGCGAAAGGGGATCAGCCCAAACCTGACAGATGTAAGCGGGCACGCGTTGTCTGTCGGGGGTTGTAGGGCGTCATGCCCGAGCCGTGCCTGGCTCGGCGGCAGTTACAAAATCAGGTGTTAGCCGAAGCGAGTGGAACCTCGCACCACAGAGGGCAATCGTCCCGTAGGCGAAAGCGCACTGATCTGTCGATTGACGTTCCTGAGTAAGACCGCACCCGTGAAACGCGGTCTGAACCTGGGGGGACCACCCTCCAAGGCTAAGTACTACCTGGTGACCGATAGTGAACTAGTACCGTGAGGGAAAGGTGAAAAGCACCCCTGAAGGGGAGTGAAATAGTACCTGAAACCGTAAACTTACAAGTGGTCGGAGCACCTTCGGGTGTGACGGCGTGCTTTTTGCATCACGAGCCGGCGAGTTACTCGTCAGTGGCAAGGTTAAGCGATGAGCGGAGCCGCAGCGAAAGCGAGTCTGAATAGGGCGACACAGTCACTGGCGGTAGACCCGAAACTGAGCGAGCTATCCATGGGCAGGCTGAAGCGGGGGTAAGACCTCGTGGAGGGCCGAACCGACCTAGGTTGAAAACTGGGCGGATGACCTGTGGATCGGAGTGAAAGGCTAATCAAGCTCAGAGATATCTGGTTCTCTCCGAAATATATTTAGGTATAGCCTCGAGTGATTGCGTTGCGGCCGTAGAGCACTGTTTGGACTAGGGGCCCTACCAGGTTACCGACTTCAGGCAAACTCCGAAGACCGTTACGGTTAACTCGGGAGTCAGTGTGCGGGGGATAAACTTCGTACGCGAGAGGGAAACAACCCAGACCATCAGCTAAGGACCCTAAGTGCTAGCTAAGTGGCAAACGATGTCCGAATGCAGAGACAACCAAGAGGTTGGCTTAGAAGCAGCCACCCTTGAAAGAGTGCGTAACAGCTCACTGGTCAAGTGTTCGGGCGCGGATAATTCAACGGGGCTCAAGCTAGCCTCCGAAGCTATGGGTGTGCAGGCCTGCGGGCTCTGCACGCGGTAGGAGAGCGTTCCAACTGCGTGAAGCGGCGTCGTAAGGCTCCGTGGAGCGGTTGGAAGTGAGAATGCCGGCATGAGTAACGAAAGTGGGGTGAGACTCCCCACCACCGATTGTCCAAGGTTTCCTGAGTAAAGTTCGTCTGCTCAGGGTTAGTCGGGACCTAAGGCGAGGCCGAAAGGCGTAGCCGATGGCCAACAGGTTGATATTCCTGTACCACGTCGATTCCGTTATGACCGATGGGGGGACGGGGAAGGGTAAGGGAACCCAGGCGATGGTCGTCCTGGGGCAAGCACGTAGCCAGTCGCTGTAGGGAAATCCGCAGCGGCGTTTTGACGCGAGGTGCGATGCCAGCTGGCTTGACCGCCGGCAAGTCCCCGATCCCATGCCTCCGAGAAAAGCCTCTAGGCAGGATTCGCGTGCCCGTACCGATAACCGACACAGGTGGACAAGTAGAACATACTGAGGTGAGCGAGCTAACTCTCGTTAAGGAACTCGGCAAAATCGTCCCGTAACTTCGGGAGAAGGGACGCCCCGGTAGGGTGAACTCCATACGGAGGAAGCCCGAGGGGGCCGCAGTGAATTGGTCCAAGCGACTGTTTACCAAAAACACAGGCCTCTGCTAAGTCGTAAGACGACGTATAGGGGCTGACGCCTGCCCGGTGCCGGAAGGTTACGTGGACTTGTTAGCGCTTCGGCGCGAAGCAGTGAAGCTAAGCCCCGGTAAACGGCGGCCGTAACTATAACGGTCCTAAGGTAGCGAAATTCCTTGTCGGGTAAGTTCCGACCTGCACGAATGGCGTAACGACTTGGACGCTGTCTCAACGAGAGGCTCGGTGAAATTAAAGTCTCGGTGAAGATGCCGAGTACCCGCAGCAAGACGGAAAGACCCCGTGAACCTTTACTGCAACTTGATATTGGAGTCTGGGGTATCTCGCTCAGGATAGGTGGGAGACTGTGAACCGGCGACTTTGGTTGTCGGGGAGTCACCCTTGAGATACCACCCTTGGTAGTCTGGGCTTCTAACACCGCGCCGTGATCCGGGCGGTGAACAGTGTCAGGTGGGCAGTTTGACTGGGGCGGTCGCCTCCTAAAGAGTAACGGAGGCGCCCAAAGGTTCCCTCAGCACGGTTGGAAATCGTGCGTAGAGTGTAAAGGCAACAAGGGAGCTTGACTGCGAGACCGACGGGTCGAGCAGGAACGAAAGTTGGGCTTAGTGATCCGGCGGTAGCAAGTGGAAGCGCCGTCGCTCAACGGATAAAAGGTACTCCGGGGATAACAGGCTTATCGGTTCCAAGAGTCCACATCGACGAACCGGTTTGGCACCTCGATGTCGGCTCGTCGCATCCTGGGGCTGGAGTAGGTCCCAAGGGTTGGGCTGTTCGCCCATTAAAGCGGTACGCGAGCTGGGTTCAGAACGTCGTGAGACAGTTCGGTCCCTATCTGCTGTGGGCGTTGGAGAGTTGAGAGGAGTCATCCCTAGTACGAGAGGACCGGGATGAACGTGCCGCTGGTGTATCTGTTGTCCTGCCAAGGGCATCGCAGGTTAGCTACGCACGGAACGGATAACCGCTGAAAGCATCTAAGCGGGAAGCCGTCCTCGAGATGAGCTCTCCCATCCCCTTGAGGGAGTAAGACCCCTGGTAGACCACCAGGTTGATAGGCCGGCGGTGCAAGCGCAGCAATGTGCTCAGCCGACCGGTACTAATGGGTCGAGGGCTTGACGGATATTTATTACCTACCTTGAGGCCTTGTGCAGTTTTCAAGCTCCACCGGGGCGTCGTCTCGCAAATTTCCGGTGGCGCATAGCGAGGGGGAGACACCTCTTCCCATTCCGAACAGAGCAGTTAAGCCCCTCAGCGCCGATGGTACTTGGAGGGCAACCTCCTGGGAGAGTAGGTCGCCGCCGGTTCTTTGAAGCACAGCGGGGAAGAATGATCGCGGTCCGGATGAGGTCTATGACCGGCGCGGATTCGCCCGCTCGCCGGCCCCCACGTAGCGCTGCTACGCGGGGGCCGTTTCGCGTGCGTCCCGCTTGGTCCTAGACCTCCCCGGCCTCGCGCTAATTCTTCCCCGCTGTGCTGGGGAGGGGGGATCTTCCAGAATGACCGGAGCGGGGCTTAGGGGCGCAGGACGAAGGGGCGATCGGCTTCGCGCCGCCGCGCGCCCGCTTGGAACTGCTGCGGGCGGCGGCGGGACTGGCAGCTCGGCGAAGCTCTCCCAACGGGCTCTAGCCCGTACTCGCCGAGGGTTGCGAAGTCGATCAGGAGGTCGACGGCGTCGGACAGTCGTCCGGTGATGGTGGTCTTCGAATCGAACATGGGTTCGACTCTACGGACGCTTGCGGACGGCTTCCGGATTTTGCAGGCGGTTTTGCAGCTCAGGCACGGAGGCGGCCGATCCGGCGCTGTTGAAGGCGAGGATCAGGGCGGCCGTCTGGGCCGGCTTCTCGACGGCTGGCGAGTGGCCGGAGCCGGCGATCAGCTTGGTCTCGACGCCCGGGACGGTGGCGCGGTATTCGGCCAGCGCTTCGGCGGGACCGTCGATGATCTGCTCCTCGGCGCCCATCATTACCAACAGTGGCTTGCCGGTCTTGCGCATGCGCTCGCTCAGCGGTTCTTCGTTGACGAAGTCCTCGGAAGCGGTGGGGGAGTCGTCGTAGGAGGTGAAGGTCATTCGCTTGACGTCCTCGACGAAGGCGTCGGGAACGTCGAAGCCGGGCGCGAAGGCGACCCCGAGGCCGTCGCGGACCGCGAAGTCGGGCTTGATCTGCCAGAGCGCCTCGCCGATCACCGGCGCGAAGGCGAGGCCGGCGATGAACCCAAGGCTGCTCCTGGAGTGGTCTGGGGGGGTGTCGATGATCACGACTCGGTCGACCAAATCCGGGGCATCCTCGGCCAGGGCCGTCGCGACGGCGCCGCCGAGCGAGTGGCCGACGACCTCGGCGCCGCTGACCCCCAGTCGTTCGAGCGCCTGCGCCACGACTTCGGCCTGGTGCGGGATCTCGTAGCCCGAGCCGGGCTTTTCGGAGCCACCGTGGCCGAGCAGGTCGACCGCGACGACCCGATGGCGTTTTTCCAGCGCCGGCATTACCCGGTCCCACCAGTTGATCGCACAGCTGAAGCAGTGGATGAGGACGATCGGACTGGCGTCGCGCGGGCCATGGTCGACCACCTGAACCTCGCCCCCTGGCAGATCGAGGACTTTTCCTCCGGGCTCGGTCACCTCGGCGGGCTCGGTCTTGCCGTCGACCACCAGCGCGTTGACGACGATTAGCGCGATGAGCACCGCCGCCACCCCGATCGCGATTTTCCAGCCTCTGCCCATGGCGGTCGTTACCCTAGCCGACACCGATGGAGAAATTCGTGATCCAAGGTGGCGTGCCGCTCTCCGGCGAGCTGACCGTCGCCGGCAACAAGAACGCCGCGCTGCCAATTCTCGCCGCTTGCCTCCTCACCGAGGAGGAGCTGTTGCTGCACCGGGTGCCGCGGATCCGCGACACCGAGGCCCAGATCGCGCTGCTGGAGCAGCTCGGGGTCGAGGCGGAGTGGGTCGCTGACAACAGCGTCCGCCTCTGCGCCGGCGACGTCGCGGATACGACCGTGGACGAGGAGCTCTCGAGGCGCATTCGGGCCTCGTTCCTGCTGGCGGGGCCGCTGCTGGCCCGCTTCGGCGAGGCGCGGATGCCGCCTCCGGGGGGCGACTTCATCGGCCGTCGCCGCCTCGACGCCCACCTCGATGCGTTCAGGGACCTCGGCGCGCGAGTCGACGGGAACCGCTGGATCGAGCTGACCGCGCCCGGCGGCCTCTGCGCCTGCGAGATCTTCATGGACGAGCCCTCGGTGATGGGGACCGAGAACGCCCTGATGGCGGCCGCCCTCACCCCGGGCCAGACGAAGATCTCCAACGCCGCCTGCGAGCCCCACGTCCAGGACCTAGCCCGCCTGCTGACGAAGATGGGTGCCCGGGTCGACGGCATTGGCTCCAACGTGATGGTCGTCAACGGCGCCGAACGGCTCAGCGGCGCCGAGCACCCAATCTCCCCCGACCACATCGAGGTCGGCAGCTTCATGGCCCTCGCCGCCGCGACCGGGGGACAGCTGCGCATCCGCGACGTCGAGCCCGCCGATCTGACCATGGTCAGGCGCCAGTTCCGCCGCCTCGGGCTGCGCTCGGATATCGACGGCACCGACGTGATCGTCCCCCCGGAGCAGAGCCTGGCGGTCGAATCCGACCTCGGCGACGCGATCCCGAAGATCGAGGACGGGCCCTGGCCGGCCTTCCCGGCTGATCTAACCTCGATCGCCCTGGCGCTCGCCACCCAGGCGCAGGGCGAGATCCTGATCTTCGAGAAGATGTTCGAGAACCGCCTCTTCTTCGTCGACAAGCTGGTCGCGATGGGCGCTCGGATTACGCTTTGCGATCCCCACAGGGCGATCGTCAGCGGTCCGAGCCGGCTTCATGGTGAGCGGGTCGAGAGCCCCGACATCCGCGCCGGGATGGCGATGCTCATCGCCGCTCTGGCCGCCGACGGCAGCTCGGAGATCGGCAACATCCGCCAGATCGATCGTGGCTACGAGCAAATCGACGAGCGCCTGCGCGGGCTCGGCGCCCAGATCGAGCGAGTCTCTGCAGAGGTCCCTGCCTAGCAGGGCTTTTCGCTCCCCTCTCGTAAGGTCAGCCGGATGATCCACCCGATTCCACCCGGAACCCGAGACGTGCTCCCCGACGAGATGCGGGAGCTGCGCCGCCTGCACAAGGCGCTGATCGACCTCTTCGAAGAGCGCGGCTACGGCGAGGTCGCGACCCCGGCGATCGAGTACGACGAGGTGCTGGCCCGGGGCGACGGTCGCGGCGCCGAGAACGCTTACCGCTTCTTCGACGAGAGCGGCGATCTGCTGGCGCTGCGCTCCGACATGACCGTGCCGATCGCGCGCCTGGTCGCCAGCCGCTTCGCCGACGCCGAGCCGCCCCTGAGGCTCTGTTACCTGGCCAGCGCCTACCGCGCCGTACGACCGCAGCGCGGCCAGATGCGCGAGTTCGTCCAGGCCGGCGTGGAGCTGATCGGGGCACCGGCGCCGCAGGGCACCGCCGAGGTGGTCGAGGTGCTCGAGGCGGCGCTGGACGCGGCCGGGCTCGGGCGCGCTGTGATCGGCCTCGGCGACGCCGACCTCTACCGCCAGCTCCTCAGCGAGTACGGGGTTGAGGGGGAGGCCCGCGACTCGGTGATCGAGCGGCTGGCGATGCACGATTTGGTCGGCCTCGAGGCCGAGTTGTCGGGGGTCGAGGGCATTGGCGACGAGCAGGCCGCCACCTGCGTCGCGCTCTCGCAGCTGCGGGGCGGCAGCGAGATCTTGGAGCAGGCCCGCGGCCTGGGCGGCGCCGCGGTCGAGCGGGCGACGGCGCGGCTGCAGGAGACCTACGAGGAGCTGGAGCGGCGCGGAGTGGCCGACCGGGTCCAGATCGACCTCGGCCTATTGCGCGACCTCGGCTACTACAGCGGCGCCATCCTCGAGGTCTACGACCCCGCGCTCGGCCACGTGCTCGGCGGCGGCGGTCGCTACGACGGGCTGATGAAGCGGTTCGGGATCGATCTGCCGGCGGCGGGCTTCGCGCTTTATCTGGAGCGAGTCCACGTCGCTCAGATGGAGGAGGAGTCGCGCCGGGGGAGGCAGGAGCGATGAGCTTCGAGGTCGCCGGCCTCGGTCCGGCGAAGGCCGACGGGCCGCTGAAGCTGGCGGTGCCGCGGGGCGCCCTCTTCGGCGAGACCCTCGACGTCCTCGACGCGGCCGGAATCGACACCGCCGAGCTGCGCGGCGACTCGCGGGCGCTGATCTTCGAGACCGCGGGGATGACGCTGGTGACGATGCGGCCCTCCGACGTGCCCACCTACGTCGAGGCCGGCGCCGCCGACGTCGGCATCACCGGCAAGGACGTGCTGCTGGAGCAATCGGACCGGATGGTTTACGAGCTGGCGGACCTCGGCTTCGGCCGCTGCCGCATGGTCCTCGCCGGGCGGGTGGGCGACGAGCGGCTGGGGGAGTCGCAGCGACGCCTGGGGATGATGCGGATCGCGACCAAGTACCCGCGGATCGCCGAGCGCCACTTCGAGGCGACCGGCCGCCAGGTCGAGGTGATCGAGGTCAAGGGCTCGGTCGAGCTGGCGCCGCTGATCGGGCTAGGAGACGGGATCGTCGACCTGGTCGCGACCGGGCGCACCCTGGAGGAGAACGACCTCGAGGTGCGCGAGGAGATCTTCGAGTGCACGGCCCGCTTCGTCGCCAACCGGGTCGCCCACAAGCTGCGCGCGGCCGAAGTCGACGAGCTGACGGCGAGGTTGAGGGAGGCGAGCGTGGGGTGAGGGTCGAGCGCTTTCAGTGGGAAGGGGCGGCGGCAACCGCCGCGGCGATGCGCCTCTGGGTGACCGAGCCGGAGCGGAAGAGCGACCTCAACGTCGCCGAGGCTGTCAACGAGATCCAGCGGGAAGTCAAAGAAGAGGGTGACGCCGCATTGCTGAGGCTCACCGAGCGCCTCGATGCAACCGAGCGGATGCCTGAGGGCCTGCGAGTCGACCCAGCAGAGATCGAGGCGGCCCTGGAGACGATCGAGCCGGAGCTGCGTGAGGCGATGGAGGTGGCCGCCGCGAACATTCGGATCGTCGCCGAAGCCCAGGTGAGCGACGAGCCCTGGGCGGTGGAGCTGCCCCAAGGCCAGTCGGTGACCGTACGCGAGATTCCAGTGCGGGTAGCCGGTATCTACACTCCCGGTGGCCGCGCCACGTACCCCTCGACTGTTCTCATGTGTGCGATCCCGGCTCGGGTGGCTGGAGTCGAGCGTGTCGTCCTGGTTTCTCCGCCGGGTCCGGATGGTCACCTCAGCCAACCGGTTTTGGCTGCGGCTGCCCTCTGTGGAGTTGATGAGATCTACGCGGTTGGGGGGTCCCAGGCGATCTTTGCGCTTGCCTATGGAACCCAGACCATCGCCCCCGTCGACGTCATCGTCGGTCCCGGGAATTTCTGGGTGCAGGAGGCCAAGCGCCAGGTAATCGGGATGGTCGGGATCGATTCATACGCCGGACCCTCAGAGCTGATGCTCATTGCCGGCCACGACACCAACCCCGAGTGGGCGGCACTCGACCTTTGCTCGCAGGCCGAGCACGGTCCCGAAAGCCCGTTGGTCGCAGTCGCTGTAGAGGAGCATGTACTGGACGCAGTGGCAGCGGCCACCGTGCAGGTCGCAGCCGAGCGACCCGGAGTCGAGGATGCACCCCTGGCTCTGATCCAGGTACCCGACCTCGGCGATGCAATCGACTTCGCCAACGCGTTCGCTCCTGAGCACCTCGAGCTGATGGAGGAGGACGCGGAGCTGCTCGCGGATCGCGTCACCACCGCCGGCTGCGTGTTCGTCGGCCGCTACGGCGCGACCGCCTTCGGCGACTACGTTGCCGGCTCCAACCACGTGCTGCCGACCAGCGGCACTGGCCGGTTCTCAGGCCCACTCGGTCCGGGCACCTTCCGCCGTCGCATCTCCAATGTCGAGCTTCCACCCGACGCCGCCGCCGAGCTGGCGCCGCACGTCGACGCCCTCGCCCGCGCCGAGGGCTTCCCCGTCCACGCCGAGTCAGCGATGATTAGGCGATGAGCAGGGTCGCAAGCAAGGAGCGGCAGACCGCCGAGACGCAGATCAAGCTGTCGTTGGACCTCGACGGCGGGCAGGCGCGTGCCGCGACCGGCGTCGGCTTCCTCGACCACATGCTCGATCTGCTCGCCCGCCACGGCCGCCTCGGCCTTGAGGTCGAGGCCAGCGGCGATCTCGAGACCGGCGCCCACCACACGGTGGAGGACGTCGGCATCGTCCTCGGCCAGGCGCTTGATGAGGCGCTGGGCGACCGTGCGGGGATCCGGCGCTACGGCTCCGCCCTGGTGCCGATGGACGAGTCGCTGGCCGAGTGCGCGATCGACATCTCCGGGCGGCCGCTCTGCGTCTTCGACGCGGAGCTGCCGACGACCTCGATCGCCGGCTTCGACACCGAGCTGGCCGAGGAGTTCTTCCGCGCGGTGGCCAACAGCGCCAAGCTGACCCTGCACGTCTCCGTCCGCTACGGGACCAACGCCCACCACATGATCGAGGCCTGCTTCAAGGCTTTCGCCCGCGCCCTGCGGGTGGCGGTCTCGATCGACCCCGAGGAGAGCGGTGTGCCCTCGACCAAGGGGACCTTGAACGAATGACCACCCGGATCGCGATCCTCAACTACGGCATGGGCAACCTGCGCTCGGTCGAGAAGGCGCTGGAGCACGTCGGCGTGATCGCGACGATCACCGCCGACGCCACCGAGGTCCGCGGCGCGGACGGGCTGATCCTGCCCGGCGTCGGCGCCTTCCCGCGGGCGATGGAGCGGATCGGTGAGATCGGGCTCGACGAGCTGATCGCCGAGCGGCACGAGGCAGGGGTGCCGATTCTCGGAATCTGCCTCGGCCTGCAGCTGCTGTTCGAGTCAACCACCGAGCTGGGTGGGGCCGCGGGGTTGGGCCTGTTCGAGGGCAGCGCCGCCGAGCTCGAGGCGGACGGGCTCAAGGTCCCGCACATCGGCTGGTCGCCGGTTCGCTGGGAGCGCGACTCGCGTCTGACCGAGGGCATCCCCTCCGACACGCCGTTCTATTTCGTCCACTCCTTCGCGCCGCGCCCGGCGTCGGCGGAGCTGCTGGGCAGTGCCGTCTACGGCGCCCGCTTCGCCTGCGCGGCCGAGCGCGGCAACGTCTTCGGCGTCCAGTTCCACCCCGAGAAGTCGAGCGCGGCCGGCCTGCGACTGCTCTCGAACTTCGCGGGGGTCTGCGCGGCTGTCCCCGCGTGATCCTCTACCCAGCCATCGACATCCGTGGCGGCCAGGCGGTGCGGTTGCTACAGGGCGACTACGGGCGCGAGACCGCCTACGACGCCGACCCGGTGGACGCCGCTACACGCTGGGCAGAGGAAGGGGCGGAGTACCTACACGTGGTCGACCTCGACGGCGCCAAGGCGGGGGAGCCGCGGAACCTGGAGGTGGTGCGGCGGATCGCCGCGGCTGTCGAGTGCCCGATCCAAGTGGGGGGTGGGCTGCGGGATATGGCTTCGGTTGACGCGGTGCTGGGCGCCGGCGCCGAGCGGGTGGTGATCGGAACCGCGGCGCTGCGCGACCCGGAGTTCCTCGCCGAGGCTTTGGAGAGGCACGGCGAGCGCGTGGTCGTCTCGGTCGATGCGAAGAAGGGACGGGTCGCCCTAGAGGGATGGACTGAAGCAGGTGAGGAGGGGGTGGTCGAGGCCGTGGCGGAGCTGAGCTCCCGCGGCGTCGCGAGGTTCCTCTGCACCGCGATCGAGGTCGACGGGACGATGGAGGGCCCGGCGCTCGAGGAGCTGAACCGCATCGCCGCCGCAACCCCAGCCCAAGTGATCGCCTCCGGCGGCATCGGAACCCTCGCCCATCTCAAAGCCCTAACCGACGACGGGGCCCCGAACATCGAAGGCGCCATAGTCGGCCGAGCCCTGTACGAGAAGCGCTTCACCGTCGCCGAAGCAATTGCCGCCCTGGGGAGCCGATAAGGGCGGGGGTGCCCTCCCCCGGAGGCTCTTGGACCAACCTCCCGAATCACCACAAACACCCAGCTGCGCGACGGCCTCCGGGGGAGGGCACCCCCGCCCTCAGCGCCACCGTCCCCCGGGGAGGGCACCCCGACCCTCTACCTCTACGCTTCCCCCATGGTCTTGAAGCGCGTCATACCCTGTCTCGACGTCGACGCCGGCCGGGTCGTCAAGGGCACTAACTTCGTCGGCCTGCGCGACGCCGGCGATCCGGTCGAGCTGGCTGAGCGCTACGACGCCGAGGGCGCCGACGAGCTGGTCTTCCTCGACATCACCGCTTCGCACGAGAAGCGCGAGACGATCGTCGAGCTGGCGCGGCGCACCGCCGACAACGTCTTCATTCCCTTCACGATCGGCGGTGGCATCCGCTCGGTCGAGGACGCGCAGGCGGTGCTCGACGCCGGCGCCGACAAGGTCTCGGTCAACTCCGCTGCCCTCGCGCGTCCGCAGCTGCTGACCGAGCTGGCCGCTCAATTCGGCGCCCAGTGCGTCGTGATCGCAATCGACGCCAAGCGCGAGGACGACGGTTGGGGCGTCTACGTCAACGGCGGACGCGTGAAAGTAGAGGGGCGCGACGCGATCGGTTGGGCGCGAGAGGCGGTCGAGCGCGGCGCGGGTGAGGTGCTGTTGACGAGCATGGATCGCGACGGCACCACCGACGGCTACGACCTCGAGCTGACCAGGGCGGTCGCCGATGCGGTGACGGTGCCGGTGATCGCCTCCGGCGGCGCCGGCGAGCTGGCGCACCTCAGCGAGGTGATCACCGACGGCGGCGCCGATGCCGTCCTTTGCGCCTCGATCTTCCACTACGGCAAGCACCGAGTCCGAGAGGCGAAGGAACGCCTCGCAGCCGACGGCATCCCGGTGCGGCTCTGAAAACGAGGCCGATGTCGCAGTTGTGGTCGGATAGCGACCACAACTGCGACATCGGCGGTCGGTCCCCCTAGACCACCTCACAGGGGAGATCATGTAGCGCACGATGGAGAGTTCGAGCCAACCGATCGAGAACATCGCCGAGGCGCTGCGGAGCGCCTACCCCGAGCTGGATACGGTGCGCGACGCGGCCACCGACCCGGTCTACGTCGTCGGTGGCGCCGTGCGCGACCTCCTGCTCGGGCGCGGCCGCGCCGACCTTGACCTGGTCGTCGAGGGGAATGCGGTGGCGCTCGCGGCCAAACTTGGCGACGACGACCACGTCTCCCACGAGCGCTTCGCCACTGCGAAGGTCGTCCTCGACGGGCACGAGCTGGACATCGCCAGCGCCCGCTCCGAGACGTACCCGCACCCGGGGGCCCTGCCGGTGGTGGCGCCGGCGAATTCGGTCGAGGAGGACCTGGGACGCCGCGACTTCACGATCAACGCGATGGCGCTGCCGCTGCGCGGCGAGGTCCGTTTGCTCGACCCCCATCGGGGGCGGGACGATCTGCAGGCCGGGCTGATCCGCGTTCTCCACGACCGTTCCTTCGTCGACGATCCGACCCGCGCCCTCCGCGCCGCTCGCTACGCGGCCCGCTTCGGGTTTGGACTGGCGCCGGAGACCGCCCGCCTACTGGCAGCGACCGATCTCGACACGCTCTCCGCCGATCGACAACGGGCCGAGCTGCTGCGGCTCGCCGCCGAACCGACGGCGCCAAGTGGGTTTGAGCTTCTCTCCGCGTGGGGTCTTGTTGAGCTGCGGGAGGGCGGGGTGGAGTTGGCGAAGCGGGTTGGCGAGCTGCTCGCCTCGCCGCCGTGGCTGGGCTGGGTGGAGCCGCAGGAGGCGGTGCTGGCGGCCGCGGTCGGACCGGTCGGAGGAGAGAGCGCCCTCGCCGCGACCCGGCCGCCCAGGCCGTCGGAGGGGTTCGAGCTCGCGCGCAGGCGCGATCCCGTCGAACTGTCGCTGGCCCGCGCGGAGGGCGCCGAGTGGCTCGACGACTATCTCTCGAAGTGGCGCGTCGTCGAGCTGGAGATCGCCGGCGAGGACCTGATCGCCGCCGGCGTGCCGCAGGGGCCGGCCGTCGGCCGCGGCCTGCAGGCGACTCTGAACGCCAAGCTCGACGGCGAGGTATCCAATCGCGAACAGGAGCTTGCGCTGGCGCTCGAGGTTGCCCGCTCTACCTAGCCGATTTTCGCGCCTCGGCCCGCGTCTGCTTAGTTACCTGCATGCAATGGCAAGAGCACGACGGTGTGCGCTGGCTGGAGGCCGACCTGGACGGGGCGCGGGCGGCCTTCACGACCCGCGGCGGCGGGGTTAGCACCGCTCCCTTCGACAGCCTCAACCTCGGCGTCCTCACCGACGACGCGAACGAAGCGGTGGCCGAGAACCGGCGGCGGCTCGCGGCGGCGCTGGGCTTACCTCCCGCGCGGATCGCCTTTGCCCGCCAGGTCCACGGCGCTCGTTTGCTGACCCACGCCGCCCCCGATCCCCCACTGCGTGGTTCCTTTGGCACCCATCCCGTGCCAAAGGAACCACGCAGCGGGGAGGGGGTGGTGGAGGCGGACGGGCACGTCATGATCCGGCCGGGGACGGCGGGACTGGTCTTCACCGCCGACTGCCTTCCGGTCGCGCTGCGCGGGCCCGGTGGGGTGGCGATGCTGCACTGCGGCTGGCGCGGGCTGGCGGCGGGGATCGTCGCCGCGGGCGCGGAGGCCGTTGGCGCGACCGAGGCGGCGATCGGCCCCGGCATCGGCCCCTGCTGTTACGAGGTCGGCTCCGAGGTGCTCGACGCCTTCGCGCCTCTCGGCGACGGCATCGCCGAAGAGCGGATGCTCGACCTGCCCGAGGTCGCCCGCCGACTGCTACGCGAGGCGGGCGTGGAGCGGGTCCAGTCGGCCGGCCTCTGCACGAGCTGCGAGCCGGAGCTGTTCTTCTCCCACCGCCGCGACGCTGGCCGCACCGGGCGCCAGGCCGGCCTCGTCTGGCTCGAGGCCAGCTAGCCAGCCGATGGGCCTATTCCGTCAACTGTTTGGGCGTTTCAGGCCCATCGGCGGTGGGAGGGTCAAGTGGCTGGGTTGATTCACGGAATCGAGCCCGCCAAGGTGCGGGACAACTTGGAGCGGGTGCGGGAGCGGGTTGGCGAGGGGGCCGAGATCCTGGTCGCGACCAAGTACGTGCCCGTCGAGGAGATGGGCGCCCTGGCTGAGGCCGGTGTGCGGCTGGTCGGAGAGAACCGCCAGCAGGACCTCGCTGCCAAGCACGAGCGTTGGGGGGGCGCCTTCGAGTGGGACTTCATCGGCAACCTGCAGAGCCGCAAGGTAAAGCAGGTGCTACCGCTCTGCCGGCTCGTCCACTCCGTCGCCACCGACTCCGTCCTGCGCGAGCTGGGCAAGCACGGTGGGCCTGGGACCGAGGTCCTGGTCGAGGTCAACGTGGCCGAAGAGGAGGGAAAGGGCGGCGTCGCCCCGGTGGATCTGTCGGACTTCATCGAACGCTGCCCGGTCAAGGTCGGCGGGCTGATGACGATGCCGCCGTTCAGCCAGCGCCCGGAGGCTTCTCGCCCTCACTTCGCCCGCCTCGCCGAGCTCGCCGCCGCCAACGGGCTTCACCGCCTCTCGATGGGGACCTCGCAGGACTGGGAGGTGGCGGTGGAGGAGGGGGCGACGATCGTTCGTTTGGGGACCGCGCTGTTCGTATGAATCGGCGCTAATCTGGGCGAAACTTGTAGAGGAGTCGGCCTTCTGAGGCCGAAACACCGATACCGATGGCGCTTCGCGACACCTGGCATAGAGCTCTGGTCTACTTCGGCCTCGCCGAGGACCACGACTACGGCCCCGAGTACGAAGAAGATTTCGAGCCCGAGACCGGCTCGGAGGAAGTCTTCGAGGCGCGCCGCGAGCGCGACCAGGGCTCGGTTCGCCGCCTGCCGACCTCGCGCCGCGCCCGCCGCGACGAGATCGACGACATCTTCGCCGACGACGAGCCGATCGCCGCCAGCCGTACCCGCACCCTGCGCCCGGTCGACAACGGCGGCAATGACATCCAGGTCCACCTGGTGATCCCCCGCAACTTCAACGACGCCCAGCAGGTCGCCGACCAGTTCAAACGCTCGGTGCCGGTGATCCTCAACCTGCAGACCGCCGACCACGAGCTCTCGAAGCGGATGATCGACTTCTGCTCCGGGCTGACCTACGCGCTCGACGGGGGGATGCAGCGGATCGCCGAGAAGATGTTCCTGCTGACCCCGCGCAACGTCGAGGTCTCCGCCGAGGAAAAGGCGAGGCTGATCGACAAGGGCTTCTTCAACCAGTCCTGAGCACCGCCGCCCGCTGGTCTCCATCAACGGGAATTTCACAGCGGCTCAACAGCACGGCCACATCGCCCCGCTCGGGCGCTCCTAGCTTGCCTGGCGTCTCATAGGACGTCTCGTAATCGACCCAAGCAAAGGGAAACAGATGAAAGGCAAGCGCCTTACCGCCGCACTCGCGGCAACGCTCGCCCTGACGGTCGTCGGTGCAGGCACCGCGACCGCCACGGGTGTGTTCTCGTCCCACCACCGCGATCGCACCGAGCGTGCCCTCGCCGGCGCCCTCCATGATCGCGAGCCGAAGAACGTGATCTTCCTGCTCGGCGACGGCATGGGTACCCAAGAGATCACCGCGGCCCGCTACTACCAGGGCGTGGGCAACAAGCTCAACGTCGACCGGATGCCGTTCACCGGCTTCGACACCACCTGGTCGCTGAAGCCGGCGGCGAAAGCGCCCTACCTGCCCGACTACGTCCCCGACTCGGCCTCGACCGGGACGATGTGGGCGACCGGCGAGAAGACGATCGACGAGCGCATCTCCCAGGGCCCCAGTAGTGCCGAGAACGTCCCCGGCGTGAACCTGAAAACCGTTCTCGAGATCGCCCAGAAACGGGGCATGAAGGTGGGCGACGTCTCGACCGCGGAGATCACCGACGCGACGCCGGCGGTGCTCGCCTCCCACATCTCGCTGCGCGGTTGCCAGGGCCCCGCCAACATGGCGGCCTGCCCGACCGAGACCAAGGCCGCCGCCGGCCTCGGCTCGATCGCCGAGCAGGAGGTCGACCACAAAGTGGACGTGCTGCTGGGCGGCGGTCGCGGCCGCTTCACCCAGGTCATCAGCGGCGGGCCCGACGCCGGCAAAACCGTGGTCGAGTCGGCTCAGGCCAAGGGCTACCGCTACATCACCGACGCTGATGGCCTCAGCACCGTGCCGAATGGCAGTAAACCGGTCCTCGGCCTCTTCAACAACGGCAACATGGCGCTGGAGTGGAGCGGCCCGGCGGCGTCGACCGGCAAGGGCAACGCCCCGGTTGCCTGCAACGAGGGCCAGCGCCCGGCAAACGAGCCGAGCCTGGCGGCGATGACCAAGCGGGCGGTTGACCTGCTGGACGACAACAACCGCAAAGGGTTCTTCCTGCAGGTCGAGGGAGCCTCGATCGACAAGCAGGACCACGCCACCAACGCCTGCGGGCAGATCGGCGAGACGGTGGCCTTCGACCGCGCGATCGGCGTCGCCCTCGACTACCAGGAGGACCACCCGGACACCCTGGTCGTAGTCAGCGCCGACCACTCGCACACGAGCCAGATCGTCAGCGAGGACGCCGGTGGCTCCGGTCTGCCGACCGGCTACTCGACCAACCTGCTGACCAAGGACGGGCAGACGCTGAGCCTGACCTACGGCACCGCCGGGTTCGGCGGCGCCGGAGTGGCGCCGACGGCGGTACCGCCGAGCCAGCAGCACACCGGCGCGGCCGTGCCCGTGTGGGCGAGCGGGCCCGGCTCGCTCGACGTGCTCGGGACCAACGACCACACCGACCTGTTCGAGACGCTGGGGGGCTGATCCGAACAGGTCACCGGTGCGACGGGCGGGCACCCCCACCTCACTCAACTTGCTCGGGTGGGGCGGGGGTGGCTGTCCGCGGTTGCTTGCGACCGAGAAGTACAAGCCGTTCGGAGGGGGTGCCCGCCCGTCGCTCGTAAGGCGTGGTTAGGCTCCAGCCCATGATCGTTGGCTTCTGTGGGTCCGGCAGCATGGCCGCCGCGATGGCGCGTGGCTGGAAGGGGGAGTTCGAGGGGATGCTGTTCTCGGACTCCGGATCGGGACGGGCCACCGCCCTGGCCGGGGAGCTGGGTGGAGAGGTGGTCTCCAATGTGGAGATCGGCGCCAGAGCGGACCTGGTGGTGCTGGCGGTGAAGCCGGCGATGTTGGAGAAAGTGGCGCCCGAGCTCCAGGACGCGAAGGTCGTCGTCTCCCTGCTCGGGGCGACGTCGCTGAGCACCGTGGCGGCGGCGTTTCCGGCTGCCGAGACCCACCGGGTGATGCCCAACGTCGCGGTCGAGGTTCGTAGCGGCGTCCTCTGCGTGGCGGGTCCGGCTTCGCCGCAGGTGCGGGGGAAGCTGGAGGTGCTCGGCCATGTGGTCGAGCTGCCCGACGAGGACTTCGACGCGGCGACGGCGGTGATGGGTTGCGCGCCGGCTTACCTGGCGCTGGCGGTCGAGGCGATCGCCGATGCGGGAGCGGCGGACGGCCTCGACGAGGAGCTGGCGCGGGAGCTGGTGGTCGAGGCCACGGCCGGCACCGCCGAACTGCTGCGAATGCGCCACCCGGCCGACGTGCGCCGGGCGGTCGCCTCGCCGGGGGGCAGCACCGAGGCGGGCCTCGAGGCGCTCGACCGCGAGGGTGTCCGGGCGGCGTTCGAGGCCGCCGTGCGCGCCTCGCTGGAGAGGATGCGGGGGGCGTGATCGCTCTGGCGCTCAGCCGCGGCGACGTGGCGACCTACGTCAATGCGATCTTCATCGTCTACATCGTCCTGATCTTCGCCAACGTCCTCATCTCCTACGTCCCGCGCATGCCCTACAGCCCGCCGTTGCGCGCGGTGCTCGACTTCATTACCGAGACGACGAACCCGTACCTCAACTTCTTCCGCCGCTTCCTGCCGCCGATCGGCGGCGGCGGGTTCGCGCTCGACCTCAGCCCGATCGTCGGGATCATCGTCCTCTTCGTGGCGCAGACCATCGTCGTCGGCCTGATCGCAGGGTGAGCGCCACCGGCCGCTCCTGGTGCCTGGCCGGAGCCCTCGGGGCGGTCATCGTGATCGCCGACCAGGCCGCCAAGGCCGCGATCGAGGCGCGGCTCGTGCCGGGCGAGGACGTCGATCTGGTCGGGCCGCTCGGACTGACCCTGACCCACAACCGCGGCGTTGCCTTCGGCCTGGCCGGGGGCGCGGGCCCGCCGTTGATCCTCTTCACCCTGGCGGCGCTCGCCGTGGTCGGCTACCTGTTCGCCCGCGACCCCACCCGCCGGGGGATGTGGGTGGCGAGCGGCTTGATCGCCGGCGGCGCGATCGGGAACCTGATCGACCGCATCCGCGCCGACGCCGTAACCGACTACGTCGACATCTCGCCCTGGCCGCCGTTCAACCTCGCCGACGTCGCGGTTGTCGCCGGGGTCCTCCTGCTGGTCGCCCTCTATCTGCGCGACTCCGGGCCGCCGGAGGACGATGGTGGCTGAGCCGGGGCTCCGGGTCGTCCACCTCGACGAGGCGTTGGCCGTGGTCGAGAAGCCGGCGGGCCTGGTCGTGCACCCGGCGCCGTCGCACAGCGGCCCCACCCTCGTCGACGAGCTCGCCGACATCCTCGGCGGCGGTGACCCGGAGCGCCCGGGCATCGTCCACCGCCTCGACAGGGGCACCAGCGGCCTGCTCGTCGTCGCCCGTGGTGAGGAGGCGCACGCGGCGTTGCAGGCGCAGGTCCAGCGCCGCGAGGTCGAACGCGTCTACCTGGCGCTCGCCGGCGGCCGGCTCGGGTCGCGCACCGGCACGATCGACGCCCCGATCGGGCGCGCCTCACGGCAACGCCACCGGATGGCGGTTTCCGGTGCCGCCTCGCGCGAGGCACGAACCCACTTCACCGTGCTCGAGCTGCTTGGCCTGGAGAGCTACGTGGAGGTTCGCCTGGAGACCGGCCGCACGCACCAGATCCGCGCCCATTTCGCCGCCATCGGCCATCCCCTGACCGGCGACGAGACTTACGGCGGCGCCCGCCGCTACGGGCTCGAGCGCCAATTCCTCCACGCCCACCGCCTCGCCTTCGACCACCCTCTCGGCGGCGAGCGGCTCGCGTTCGAGTCGCCGCTCCCGGCCGACCTCGCCACCGCTTTGGAAGCGGCCCGCGCCGCCTGAGCGGGGCCTCTACAATCAGCCGTCTTAAACCAACCTCCGTTCGGCGGCGAGCCGGATCCTGCCTGGCGCCCGGTGCCAGGTCCGGTAAGCGGGACGGGAGAGCTGCACCCAACCAAGGAGATTTCGATGCCAGAGGCAGGGCTCACCGAGCTGCTAGAAGCCGGAGTGCACTTCGGCCATCAAACGCGTCGCTGGAACCCGAACATGCGCCGTTTCATCTTCGGCGAGCTGGACGGGATCCACATCATCGACCTACTGCAGACCGAGGGGCTGCTGGAGAACGCCCGCCGCTTCGCTGGCGAGCTCGCCAGCGGCGGCGGCACGGTGCTGTTCGTCGGCACCAAGAAGCAGGCCCGCGACGTGGTCCAGGAATGGGCCGATCGCTGCAAGATGCCCTACGTCAACAAACGCTGGCTGGGCGGGCTGCTGACCAACTTCAACACGATGTCGACCCGGATCGCGCGGCTGCACGAGCTGACCGCCTGGAAAGAGGAGGGCAAGCTCGACCTGTTGCCGACCAAGGAGCGGATGGGCATGGAGGCGGAACTCGAGAAGCTCGAGTTCAACCTCGGCGGCGTCCGCGACATGGAGCGCCTGCCCGACGCGGTCTTTGTCACCGACCTCAAAACCGAGGAGATCGCGGTTCACGAGGCGGCACGGCTGCGGATCCCGATCATCGGCCTGGTCGACACCAACTGCGATCCGACGCCGGTCGATTTCGTGATCCCCGGCAACGACGACGCGATCCGCTCCTGCCAGCTGATCATCGGCACGATCGGCGCCGCCGTCGAGGAGGGCTCCGGCACCTGGCGGGCGCAGGAGGAGAAGCGCATCGGCGAGGAAATGGCGCGGCGCAAGAAGGAGGAGGAAGAGCGGAAGAAGCGCGAGGAGGAAGAGAAGGCTCGCGTGGAAGCCGAGGAGGCCAAGAAAGCCGGAGAAGAGGCGGCGAAAGCCGCGCAAGCGACGGCTGAGGCGGCGGCGAAAGCGAAAGAGCCCCGGCCTGCGGGTCCTGTCCCCGCTGATGGGGGGGCGCTGCGGGCGGGGTCGTCCTCGACCCCCCCATCATCGGCGCCACCCGCAGGAGAGGCGCCTGGCGCTGACGCCGAAACTCCAACTGAGGCGAAAGCAGAGGCGGCTCCGGCTAAAGCCGAGGCCCCGGCCGCTGAAGAGAAGGCCGAGCAGGCCCCGGCCGCTGTGGAGAAAGCTCCTGCGGCTGAGGAGGCGCAGGCCGCCGAGACCGAGAGCGGGAAAGGCGACGACAAATGACCATCACCGCCGCCGACGTGAAGGCGCTTCGAGATCGGACTGGGGCGGCGATGATGGACTGCAAAGCGGCTCTGGCCGAGGCCGATGGCGACGCCGAGCGGGCGATCGAGCTGCTGCGGGTGAAGGGCCAGGCCTCCGCCGCCAAGCGTGAAGGGCGTGGCACCGACGAGGGCGTCGTCTCCTCCTACATCCACGCCAACGACAAGGTCGGGGCGATGGTCGAAGTCCAGTGCGAGACCGATTTCGTCGCCCGCAACGAGGACTTCAAGGCGTTCGCCTACCAGGTCGCCCTGCACGTGGCCGCGACCGCTCCGCGCTACGTCTCGGCCGAGGAGATTCCCGCGGACGAGCGCGAGGCCGAGAGGCGGGTCTTCGACGAGAAGGCGCGCGGGGAAGGTAAGCCCGACAACGTGGTCGAGAAGATCATCGAGGGACAGCTCTCGAAGTGGGCGAGCGAGGTGGCGCTGCTGGGCCAGACGCACGTCAACGCCGAGAAGCACGACTCGAAGTCGATCGAGGAGCTGCGCCAGGAGCTGGCGGCGAAGACGGGCGAGAACATCCGCATCTCCCGCTTCGCCTATTTCCGCGTCGGCGAGGAATAGGCTCTACCGGCACGTGACCGCTTCTCCCGAGCCGCGCTTCGGGCGCATCCTGTTGAAGCTTTCCGGCGAGGCCCTGATGGGCAGCCTCGACTTCGGCACCGATGCCGTCGAGGTCGACCGCATCGCCAGGCAGGTCGCGGCGCTGCGCGGGCGCGGCGTCGAGGTGGCGATCGTGGTCGGCGCCGGCAACATCTACCGCGGCCTCGACGGCGCCGCCGGCGGCATGGACCGCGCCACCGGCGACTACATGGGGATGCTGGCCACGGTGCTCAACGCCCTCACCCTGCAGGATGCGCTGGAGCGGCTCGGCCAGCACACGCGGGTGATGTCGGCGATCGACGTCAAGGAGGTCGCGGAGCCCTACATCCGCCGCCGTGCCATGCGCCACCTGGAGAAGGAGCGGGTGGTGATCTTCGCCGCTGGCACCGGCAACCCGTTCTTCACCACCGACACCGCGGCGGCGCTGCGGGCGCTGGAGATCCACGCCGAGGCGATCCTGATGGCGAAGAACGGGGTGGAGGGCGTCTACGACGCCGACCCGGCCACCCATCCCGAGGCGGAGTTCATCCCGGCGATAACCCACCGCGAGGCGATCGAGCGCGGCCTGCGGGTGATGGACTCGACCGCGCTCTCGCTCTGCATGGACAACGACCTGCCGATCTACGTCTTCAACATGGGCGACGAGAAGAACATAGATAGGATCGTCTGCGGCGAGAAGGTGGGCACGCTGGTCTCCAGTGCCCCCGCCGAATGAGCGAGGACGGGAACCGGTGGAGCTGATCGACGAACTTCTCGAGGACGCCAGGGAGCGGATGACGAAGTCGGTCGAGTCGAGCCGTGGAGAGCTGGCGACGGTTCGCACGGGCCGCGCCTCCCCGCACCTGCTCGACCGCATAGTCGTCGACTACTACGGCAATCCGACGCCGCTGAAGCAGCTCGCGAACGTCGCCACCACCGATGCCCGCCTGCTCACCGTCACGCCCTTCGACAAGGGCGCGCTGGGCGGGATCGAGAAAGCGATCGGGGAGTCCGACGTCGGCCTGACGCCGAGCAACGACGGCAACGTGATCCGCCTTCAGATCCCGGAGCTGACCGAGGAGCGGCGGCGGGAGATGGTCAAGGTCGTCCACGGCGTCGCTGAGGAGGGCCGGGTCGCCGTCCGCAACGTCCGTCGCGACGTCATGCACGACCTGCGTGAGCTGAAGAAGGGGGGCGAAGCGGGGGAGGACGACGAGCGTCGTGCCGAGGCGGCGCTGCAGAAGCAGACCGACGACTCGATCGCCGAGATCGACGCTCTGCTCAAGGGCAAGGAAGAAGAGATCCTCGAGGTGTGAGGCGGCTGCAAACCGGCGCATCTCGCGGTCCTCGGTCGGTTGGCTCGGTTACGCACAGAGTGCGCTCCCTTCGCCGCCCTCCCTGCGTCCCACGATCTGCTTGGTTTTCGCCGCCTCACAAGACTGAGGCAAGACCATGACCGCTCCTAAATACGTAGCGATCATCACCGACGGCAACGGGCGCTGGGCGCAGCGGCGCGGGCTCCCGGTCGTCGAGGGCCACCGGGCCGGCGCCGACGTGGTCAAGGCGCGGCTGCGCGACGCGGTCGAGCTGGGGATCGAGGAGCTCACCGTCTTCTCCTTCTCGACCGAGAACTGGAGCCGGCCGCAGGAGGAGGTGCGGGCGCTGATGGAGATGTTCGGCGAGCGGATCGCCAGCGAGACTCCCGAGCTGGACGCGGAGGGAGTGCGGATGCGCTTCGTCGGCCGCCGCGAGGGGGTGGCGCCGGAGCTGGTGGAGCGGATGGAGTGGGCGGAGGAGACCACCGCGGCCAACGACCGCATTGCCTTCTTCGTCGCTTTCAACTACGGCGGCAGGGCGGAGATCGTCGATGCGGCGCGAAGCTTCCAGGGGGGGTCGGAGGAGGAGTTCCGACGCCATCTCTACGCGCCGGAGATGCACGATCCGGACCTGCTGATACGGACCAGCGGCGAGCAGCGGATTTCCAACTACCTGCTCTGGCAGTGCGCCTATTCCGAGCTGGTCTTCCGCGAGGAGCTCTGGCCAGACTTCGACCGCGCCGCGCTCGAGGAGTGTCTGCAGGAGTACGAGTCGCGCCGGCGCCGGTTCGGGGCGCGAGCATGACCGTCGACCTCTTCGACGACGAGATGTTCGAAGACGAGCCGCCGCCCCGGCCGAAACCGCCGCGCCTGCCACGCCGCAAGCGAGGCCTGCGCGGCGAGACCGCCAAACGGGTGCTGGTGGCGCTGCCCTGGATCGTCTTCGCGATCGCGATCGTCGTCGCCGGGGGAATCGTCTTCGCGCTGGCGATGATCGCGATCGGGGCCGCCTGCGTGCGCGAGTACTGCGCGATGACCGAGGACTCGCGGCCGCTCGAGATCCCGGCCTACGTCACCATCGCGGCCCTGATCCTCGCCGCCCATTTCGGCACCGCCTTCAACGTGCTGATGATCCTCGCCGCCTCCTTCCCGCTGCTGTTCGCCTTCGGCGCCGACGCCCGCCATCGCGACGGGGTGACGGTCTCGATGGGGGTGACGCTGCTGGGGATCATCTGGATCGGGATCCCACTGGTCCACGCGGTGTTGCTGCGCGACCTTCCCGACCACGGCGCCGGCCTGCTGGTCGACGTGCTGGTCGGCACCTTCGTCGCCGACACCGCCGCCTACGCGACCGGCCGCATGTTCGGCAGCCACCGGATCGCCCCCAACCTCAGCCCCAACAAGACGATCGAGGGCCTCCTCGGCGGCTTCCTGATCGGCACCATGGGCTTCTGGTTCGCCGGCCTCTACCAGGACTGGCTCTCCGGGGTGGACGCGCTGATCATCGGCGCCGCGGTCGCCGCGGTCGCCCCGGTCGGCGACCTCTTCGAGTCGATGCTGAAGCGCGACCTCGGCACCAAGGACACCGGCACCCTCTTCGGCCCCCACGGCGGCATCCTCGACCGCCTCGACGCGGTCTTCTTCACCGTAGTCGTCGGCTACTACCTCGCCGTCGCCCTTGTCTACTGAGACACGTCTGCTCCAGTACGTGTATAGGACGTACAGGAGCAGACGCGTGGCCTCCGTATCCTCTGGTCAGGCATGAAGAAGGTGCTGATACTCGGGTCGACGGGGTCGATCGGGACGCAGGCTCTCGACGTGATCGGGGGCTCCAGCGAGCTCCAGGCCGTTGGCCTGGCCGCAGGCAGCGGCTGGGAGCTGGGGGTCGAGCAGGCGCGTGAGCACGGGGTGCCGACGATTGCGCTTGCGGACGAGGCCGCCGCCGAGCGGGCACGCGGAGCGTGGAGCGGGCGCGTGTTGGACGGCGAGGAGGGCGTGCGGGAGCTGATCTCGAGCTGCGATGCCGACCTGGTCCTCAACGCCATCGTCGGCGCTGCGGGCCTCGCCTCGACCGTGGTGGCGCTGAGCGAGGGCGTCGATGTTGCCCTCGCCAACAAGGAGAGCCTGGTCGTCGGCGGCGAGCTGGTGATGGCGCTGGCCGAGGCGACCGGGACCCGCCTGCTGCCGGTCGACTCCGAGCACTCGGCCCTGCACCAGCTGATCGGCGCGCAGGCGCCGGGCACGGTGGAGAGGCTGGTCCTGACCGCCTCCGGCGGTCCCTTCCGCGGCCGTACCGACCTCGCCGGGGTCGGCGTCGAGGACGCGCTGGCGCACCCGACCTGGCGGATGGGGGGCCGGATCACGATCGACTCGGCGACCCTGATGAACAAGGGATTCGAGGCGATCGAGGCACACCACCTCTTCGACGTCCCCTACGAGCGGATAGAGGTCGTCGTCCACCCGCAGTCGCTGGTGCACTCGCTGATCCAGCTCAACGACGGCTCCTCGCTCGCCCACCTCGGCCATCCCGACATGCGGGTGCCGATCTCCTACGCCCTGCACTTCCCCGAGCGGGCCGACGTCGAGGTGCCGCAGCTCGACCTCGCCGCGGTCGGCGAGCTGAGCTTCGAGCCACCGGACCCCGACACTTTCGCCTGCCTGCGCTTGGCGCTGGAGGCCGGCGAAGCGGGGGGGACGGCGCCCTGCACGCTCAACGCGGCCGACGAGGTCGCGGTCGCCGCCTTCCTCGACGGCCGCATCCCCTTCACCGGCATCGCCGCGGTGATCGAGCGTGTGCTGGAGGAGATGCCGGCCCTCCCCGTGGGCCATTTCGAGGAGATCTTCGCCACCGATGCCGAGGCCAGGCGCCGCAGCGAAGAGCGGGTTCGGGGGTTGACTCCAGCATGAGCTGGCTCTTCGTCTTCCTCGGCTTCTCACTGCTGATCATCCTCCACGAGGGCGGGCACTACCTGGCCGCCAAGGCGACCGGGATGCGGGTCGAGCGCTTCTTCCTCTTCTTCGGACCGACGATCTGGTCGTTCAAGCGGGGCGAGACCGAGTACGGGGTCAAAGCGATCCCGCTCGGCGGCTACGTGAAGATCACCGGCATGAACCCGGAGGAGGAGATTCCTCCCGAGGTCGAGGACCGCGCCTACTACCGGCAGCCGGTCTGGAGGCGGATCGTCGTCGTCGCGGCGGGGCCGGCGGTGAACATCGCCCTCGCCTTCGCGATCCTCTTCTTCCTCTACTTCGTCAACGCCCGGGAGGCGACCCAGACGGTGGGAGAAGTCATACGGGGGACCCCGGCGGCGAAAGCGCTGCAGGGGGGCGATCGCCTGCTCGCGGTCGATGGCGAGACCTACCCGGACCTCGACCGCGTAGCCCGTCTCGAAAGCTTCCGCAAGCAGATCGAATCCCACCAATGCGCCGGCAAGCAGGTCGACGGCTGCAGGGCGGCGACGCCGGTCGAGCTGAAGATCGAAAGGGACGGCGCAGTGGAGGTGATCGCGGTGCGACCCGAATACGACGGAGCTGCCGAACGCGCGCTGGTCGGGTTCGGCTACGCCTTCGTGCCGGCGGACATTGGGGTCGGCGCGGCGGCGCGCAAAGCCCTGGACTCGATCTGGCTCGTCACCAGCAAGACGGCGTCGGTCGTCTCCCACCTGTTCGAAGCCGAACAGCGCAAGCAGCTCTCCGGCATCGTCGGGATCAGCGACGTCGCCCACCAGACGATCGAGAAAAGCGTTGAAGAATCGCTGCTGTTGCTGGCTCTGGTCAGCCTCTCGCTGGGCCTGATCAACCTGCTGCCGATCCTGCCGCTCGACGGCGGCCACATCTTCTGGAGCGTGATCGAGAAACTGCGCGGCAGGCCGGTCTCGCTGCGGGTGATGGAGCGCGCGACGGTGATCGGCTTCGCCCTGGTCGCGGTGCTGATGTTCATCGGCCTCAGCAACGACATCGGCCGCCTCGGCGGCGAAGGGTTCAGCGCCCGCTAGGGCCGCTGCGGCAAGATCCTGAAGGAACAGGTGGCGGGGGAGGGGTCGACCTTGCCGGAGTCGTCGCGGGCGCGCACCCTGAAGCTGTGGCGACCCGGCGGCAGCGCCCTGCTGGTGTAGGGCGAGCGGCAGGGGCGGAAGGGCCGCGCGTCGATACGGCATTCGAACCTCGCGCCCTGCTCGTCGGCGCCGAAGCGGAAGGTCGGGGTGCGGTCCCGGGATTTGCGCGCCGGTCTCCTCAGCAGCTTCGTCTCGGGGGCGCCGCCTCCCTGTGCCGGGGGCCCACCCGGGCCGGCGGCTCCCCCTCCGCAGGCGCGCTCTGACGGGACGACCGAATTGGGGCGCGGGGCGGGGAAGGCGGCGAAGAAATCGGCGGCGCTGTTGTCGTGATCGTCGGTTGGCTCGAGCAGGGTCGCGCAGCCCGGCGCGATCGTGCGCCGCAGGGCCATGCCGTCGGGGATCGCGGGGGCGGGGGTGCCGACGGGGCTCGGTAGCGAGCCGGAGAAGCTGCCCCAGGCGACGCAGTCGATCGCCTCCCAGCAGACCGCGCCGCCGGCTGGATCGAGCCGCCCGGAGGGCGAGATCGGCGCGTCGGCGAGGAAGCCAAACTGCGATTCCGCCTCCGGCGTCGCCAGCACCAGCGTGCTCTGGTTGGCGCCGCGAGGCACGTCGGCCGGGAAGCCGTCGGTTCCAGTTGACGTCCCCGTGGCGTCGTAGGTGCGCAGCTGGTGGCCGGCGACATGGTTCTGGTCGTCGGCCCACATCTGCAGCTCGATGTACTCGGCGCCGGGGCTGGCCAGCGAGCCCGGGTAGACCTCGCGGATCGAGATCAGGTGGAAGGTGGCGGTGGCCGCCGGGGCCCAGAGGGCGAGCAGGGCCAGCGCCGTTGCCGTTGCCCTCAGCAGCCGCCGGGCCATCATCTCATCGCCTCGGAAGGATCTTGAAGGCCCATTTGCTGGGTGAGGGGTCGACGAGGCCGGCGAGCCGCGCACGGACCGAGAAGGTGTGGCGGCCCGGTTTCAGCGCCTTCGTCGTGAACGGCGAGCGGCAGGGCCTGAAGGGCTGTCTGTCGATCGCGCACTCGAAGGTGGCGCCGGCGGTGGCGGAGCGGAAGCGGAAGCTCGGGGTGCGGTCGGGCGTTTTCGCCGCCGGCTTGATGGAGAGAATCGTCTCCGGTACCACGGGCGGCGGTGGCGCCTGCCCAGGACTGGGCCCGGCGGGCGCTTCCGCCGCGACGCTGAAGCTGTAGCCGGCCGGCGTCGGGTCGACGTTGGCGCTGGGGTCGATGGCGCGGACCTGGAAGCTGTGCGGGCCGTTGGCGAGGCCTCCGTAGGTGATGCCGGCCGCGGGGCAGGCGGCGAAGCCGCTGCCATCGAGCGCGCATTCGAAGCTCGACCCACCCTCGTTGGAGTGGTAGGTGAACGAGGCCGTGGCGCTGGTGCTCGGGTCCGGCGGTTTGGAGTCGATCGTCGTCTCCGGGGCGGTCGTATCAGGGGCGCTGTCATCGACTTCCCAGCTGTAGGAGGAGGGGGCGCCGACGTTGGTCGCCTGGTCGGTGGCCCGCACTTCGAAGGTGTATTCCCCGTTGGCGAGGTCGTTGTAGGTTTTGCCCGAGCTGCAGGTGGAGAAAGTGGGCGGTTCCCCCAGCGGGACGAGGCTGCACTGGAAGGTCGAGGTCTCGCTGGCGTGGAAGGTGAAGGCGTTGCCATCGCTGGGGCTGGAGGCCGGCGGGTGGGTGTCGATCGTCGTGGTCGGGGCGACGGTGTCGACCGTCCAGGTGTAGGTGGCGGGGGTCGGGTCGGTGCCGTTGGTCGGGTGCACGGCCCTGACCCTGAACGTGTGGCTGGTCCCCGCCCCACCGGTAAGGCTCGTGTAGCTTGCCGGCGAGGTGCAGGAAGTGAAGGTGGGAGCGGAGTCGAGCCTGCATTCGAAGCTGGCTTCGGCCGCCGGGCTGGCGCTGAAGCTGAAGCTCGCTTCGGTGCTGTTGGTGCGGATCGGCGGTTTCGGGTTGCCGATGATCGTGTCCGGCGCCGGCGGGCAGGCGGTCTCGGTGATCGCCGAGGAGTTGGCGCGGGGGCTGGGGGAGGCGTTGGCGAAATCGGTGGCGCTGACGTTGGAGTCGTCGCCGAACTCCAGCAGCGTCGGGCAGTTCGGGGCGATCGTGCGCCGCAACGCCGTGGCCGCCGGGATTCCCCCCGGGTCGGCCGGCGAGCCGGATGAGGGGACGGTCGCGCCGCTGAAGCTCCCCCATGACATGCAGTCGAGCCCGGCCCAGCAGACCGCGCCGCCCGCCGGGCTGAGATTGAGGTTCGCGGTCGTGCCGTCCGGCGCCGGCCCGCTCGGGAAGCCGGTCGCGTATTCGCTGTCGGCGACCAGGACCGTCATCTGGTTCTGGCCGTTGGCGACCATGCTCGAGAAGGTAAAGGTCCCGATCGCGGTGCCGGTCGCGTCATAGGCCGTTACCGAGTGCCCGCTGAGGAAGTTCTGGCCGCCGCTGTAGGCCTGCAGGACCACGTAGCTGTCGTTGGCCGCCCCGCCCGCGAAGACCTCGCGGACGAGGATTTCGTGGAAGCTCGCCCGGGCGGCCGGGGCAGCACTCAGCACAGCCGCAGCCGCGACCGCGATGCCGAGCAGGAGCCGCCGTCCTCCCATCGGTCAAAGATACGGCCGCTGCAGCGGCCAGGTTCAAACCCGGCGCGGCGAGCCCTCTCGGTACGCTTCGGTCGTGGAGTTTCCAGATGGCCTCTAAGCGCCAGATATTCGTCGGGGGGGTGCCGATCGGCGGCGGCGCCCCGGTCGCCGTGCAGACGATGACCAAGACCGAGACCGCCAACCTGGCGGCGACGATGGAGCAGATCCGCAAGGTCGCCGAGGCGGGGGCGGACCTGGTCCGCTGTGCGGTCCCGCGCGAGCAGGATGCCGAGGCGCTGAAGACGATCGTGCGCGAGTCGCCGATCCCGGTGATCGCCGACATCCACTTCAACCACACCCTGGCGCTGAAGGCGATCGACGCCGGCGCCCACTGCATCCGCCTCAACCCCGGCAACATCGGCGGCCGCGAGAAAGTCGCCGAGGTGGCGGTGAAGGCGACGGCGGCCGGGGTGCCGATGCGGATCGGCGTCAACTCCGGCTCGCTGCCCAAGCACCTGCACGAGCTTGAGCGCGAGGCGCCCGTCGAGGCGCTGGTCGCCGCCGCGGTCGAGTTCGTCGAACTGATGGAGGGCCTCGAGTTCGAGGACTTCAAGGTCTCGATCAAGTCGACCAACGTGCCGAACACGATCGCCGCCAACCGCCTGCTGGCGGAGAAGATCCCCTACCCGCTGCATCTCGGGATCACCGAGGCGGGGACGAAATGGTCGGGCTCGCTGAAATCCGCGGTGGGGCTGGGGACGCTGCTCGCCGACGGGGTCGGCGACACGATCCGGATCAGTCTCTCGACCTTCCACGCCGAGGAGGAGGTCAAGGTCGCCTGGGAGATCCTGAAGGCGCTGCAGCTGCGCGAGCGCGGCCCGGTCCTGATCGCCTGTCCGACCTGTGGCCGCCTCCAGTTCGACATGGACTCGGTGGTGGCGGAGATCGAGCGGCGGCTGGAAAGCTACGCCGAGCCGGTTGAGGTGGCGGTGCTGGGCTGCGCGGTGAACGGGATCGGCGAGGCCAGCCACGCCGATTTCGGGATCGCCGGCGCCAAGAACGAGGGCCTGATCTTCGCCCACGGCAAGCCGCTGCGAAAGGTCCCCCAGGAGACGCTGGTCGACACCCTGTTCGAAGAGATCGACAAGTCGCTCGACCGCGGCAAGGTCGAGGTCGACGAGGCGGAGGCGCGGGAGGGCGCCGCCTGGCTGGCCAGGATCGAGAAGGAAAACGAGGGCGAGCTGACCCCCGAGAAGATCGCGCAGATGGAGCATGAGGCGGCTGAAAAGGGGGAGTCGGACCGGGTGCTGCTGGACGAGGAGGCTTCGCCGACGGCTGGGCGGAGATTCACCAGGGCCTAGCCTGCGCTGACTCCAAGTTCTCCCGACACTCTCCGG
The DNA here is from genome assembly GCA_963699125.1 of uncultured Actinomycetes bacterium. Taxonomy (GTDB): domain Bacteria; phylum Actinomycetota; class Thermoleophilia; order Solirubrobacterales; family 70-9; genus VAYN01. The sequence continues at coordinate 623,476 of OY969417.1, read as the reverse complement.
GAGATCGATAGCTCTTCAAGCGAGACAGCCCCCGACCCAGCTGGGTCGGGGGCTGTCCGCGCTGCGACTCAGGCTCCTGGCTTCACGCCAATGAAGTTCAGAAAAGGAGTCGCATGACCAAGGATGACGTGCTGTTCGGCTACCGCCAAGCCCTCTTTGCAGAGGCTGCCCGCACAAGCGTCGCTCAAGCCTGCCGACGCTTTGGGGTGCATCGCTCCACCTATTACGCCTGGAAGCGGGCGGTCGATCGCCACGGCTTGGAGATGCTGCGACCCCGCGAGCGGCGGGCGCCGAAGATGCCCAACCAGCTTTCAAAGATGATCGAGGAGAAGATCGTCGCCTTCGCGCTGGGCCATCCCGGCCTTGGGCCAAAGCGGGTGGCTTCAGAGCTCGCCTGCCCCAAGTGGGGAGGCATCCTCGTCTCGCCAAACGGCGTTTGGAAGGTGCTGCGCCGCCACGGCCTCAACACCCGCACAAAGCGCCTGGGGCTCTTGGCGGGCTACGCCGCGCCCTATGAGCCGGCGCGCGATTACGGCCCCGAGCGCCACATCGAGGCCTCCCGCCCCGGCGAGCTGGTCGGAATCGACTGCTTCTTCGTCGGTCGCCTGCAGGGCACCAAGGGCTCAATCTGGCAGCTCACCGCGATCGATATCGCCTCCTCCTACGCCTGGGCGGAGCTGGTGGTCTGCAAGGAAGGCAAGCCGGCCAGCCCCGGCGCCAGGCAGACCTCGAAGCTGGCTCGCCGGGTCGCGAAGGAGCTGCGCGAAGCAGGCTGGCGCCTGGAGCGGCTGCTCTCAGACAACGGCAACGAGTTCAAGGGCGAGTTCTCGGCGACCGTCGCCCGGATGAAGGCAAAGCACACCCGGATCCGGGCCGGGCGCCCACAGACCAACGGCAATGTCGAGGCGCTGCACCGCACGATCCTCGACGAGTGCTGGCGGCCTTCCTTCGCCCGCTACCTGCACCCTGCACTCTCCAGCCTCAGGCGCGACCTCGATGAGTACCTGCGCTTCTACAACTTCGACCGTGTTCACCACGGCCGGCTGACAGCCGGTCAGATCCCGGCGGACATCGTCTACGGTGCCCGCAAGATGGAGGTCAGATGAGCCGCGAGTGTCGGCACATCTTGGAGTCCGTGCAGCCTAGCCGTTGCGGCGGGCGGGTCCTGTCGTCGGGGGTGGGTGCCCTCCTGGCGCTACGCGCTTCTTCGGGCAGAGGGTCACAGCGGTGCCAGGGATGATGCCTTGCCCTCAGAAGCCTCCGCGCGGCGGAGCACACCCACCCCCGACGCCACCCGCCCGAGCAGCGGGATAGGTTTCGGGCGTGACCCGACTGTCCCAGGCATTTCTTCCCACGCTCAAGGATGCACCGGCTGATGCGGAGGCCGTTTCTCACAAGCTGATGGTTAGGGCTGGCCTCATCCGCCAGCTCGGGGCCGGGCTCTGGACTTATCTGCCTGCTGGGTGGCGGGTGGAGCGGAAGGTTGAGGCCATCGTCCGGGAGGAGATGGAGGGGATTGGGTGTCAGGAGATGTTGATGCCCGTGTTGCAGCCTGCCGAGGCTTGGGAGAAGACGGGCAGGTACGGGATCGAGGAGTTGTTCAAGCTCGAGGACCGCAGGGGAGCGCCGATGGTGCTGGCGATGACGCACGAGGAGTGCGTCACGTACCACGTCGCGCGGGAGGTGCGGTCGTATCGGGACCTGCCGTTGATGCTGTTTCACATTCAGACCAAGGAGCGCGATGAGCCGCGGCCGCGGGCGGGTGTACTGCGCACCCGCGAGTTCACGATGAAGGACGCCTACTCCTTCGACCGCGACGAGGAGGGGCTGGCGCGTTCCTACGAGCTGCAGGCCGGTGCCTACGAGCGCATCCTCGACCGCTGCGGGCTGCGCTGGTACCGGGTCGAGTCCGACGTCGGGATGATGGGCGGCTCCGGCGCCGACGAGTACATGGCGCCCTGCCCGGCGGGGGAGAACGAGGTGGCGCTGGCGCCGGGCTACGCGGCCAACGTCGAGGTCGCCTCGGCGACGGCCCAGCCGGTCGAGCTGCCGGCGCCGCTGCCGGCGCCGGAGCGGGTCGAGACGCCGGGGTTGGCCAAGGTCGAGGAGGTCGCGGCGCACCTCGGCCTCCCGTGCGGGGCCTTCATCAAGTGCCTGCCGATCGTGGTCGAGGGCCGCGGCCTGGTGCTGGTCCTGGTGCGCGGCGACCATCGGCTCAACGAGATCAAGCTGCGCAACGGGATGGGGACCGACTTCCGGCAGGCGCGGCCGGAGGAGATCGAGGAGCAGCTCGGCCCGGTCGGGTACCTGGGCCCGGTCGGCGCCGGCCTGCCGATCATCAAGGACGCGGCGCTCACCGGGGACTCCTACGTCTGCGGCGCCAACGAGCCGGGCGCCCACCTGCGCGGGGTCGACCCGAGCCGCGACTTAGAGTCCTACGAGATGGACGTGCGCACGGTCGAGGCCGGCGACACCGCCCCGGGCGGTGGCGCGATCGCGATCGAGCCGGCGATCGAGGTCGGCAACATCTTCAAGCTCGGCACCCGTTACTCGGAGCCGCTCGGTGCCACCTACCTCGACGAGGGCGGGGTGGAGCGGCCGATCGTGATGGGCAGCTACGGGATCGGCCCGGCCCGGATCGTCGCCGCGGCGATCGAGCAGCGCGCCGACGAGCGCGGGATCGTCTGGCCGCGGGCGCTGGCGCCGTGGCAGGTCCACCTCGTCTCCCTCGCCAAGGCCGGCGAGCCCGAGCGCGAGGCCGCGGACCGCCTCTACGAGGAGCTGCGGGCCGGCGGCGCCGAAGTCCTCTACGACGACCGCGACGCCGGACCGGGGGAGAAGCTGACCGACGCCGAGCTGCTCGGCTGCCCGCTGCGGATCGTCGCCGGTCGCCGCGGTCTGGCCAACGGCGTCGTCGAGGCCGCCGAGCGCGCCTCTGGCGCCGAGCACGAGCTGCCCGTGGAGGAGGCCGCCGCGCGGGCGCCCGCACTCCTGCAGGCGCTCGATGAGTGACAGCGCTCCCTTCGGCCGCGGCCGCGTGCGCCGCCTCTTCGGGCTCGACCGCAGCGGCCCCAAACCGAAACGGACGCGCAAGGGAGAGCCGCTCAACCCGTGGACGATCCCGAACCTGGTCGGCTACCTCCGCCTGGCGGCGCTGCCCCTCTTCCTCTACCTGGCCTACGAATCGGGGGACGGCCGCTCGGCCGCTGCCGCGACCGTCTTCTGGCTGATCGCCGCCGGCGACTACCTCGACGGCTTCCTCGCCCGCGTCACCGGCCAGTACAGCCGCATGGGCGCCCTGCTGGACCCGCTGGTCGACCGCCTCACGATCCTCTCCGGCGCCGTCGTCTGCTGGAGCTTCGAGCTGCTGCCGCGCTGGGCGCTGGCGCTGCTCGCCCTGCGCGAGGTGGTGATGTTGTTCCTGGCGCAGTACGGGCTCCGCCACGGGGTCGACATCGAGGTCAACTGGCCGGGGCGGATCTCGGTCTTCCCGATCATGGGCGGGATCTTCTTCGCGATGGTCTTCGCCGGCTGGGTGCCGGCGGCGCTCTTGATCGTCGGCCTGGCGCTGGCGATCGTCGCCACCATCCTCTACGCCCGCAGCGGCATCCTCGCCGTGCGCCGCGCCCGCCTGCAAGCTGCGGGCCAGGATCGATAAACCTTCAACCTTCAGTTGAACCTTTGGCGTCGCTCGACTTATAATCGTCGCTTGCGCAAACGGAGGCCCCGCGCCTCCTTCCAACTAAGGAGCGAGATGGAGGACACCTTTCCCGATCTGGGCTCCCTCAGCGACAAGGAGCTGAAGGAGCTGATCGACAAGCTGACGGAGGAGGAGAACGAGATCTCCTACAAGCGGCGCGTCCTGCACGGAAAGATCGACATCCTCCGCGCCGAGCTGGTCAACCGCCTGCGCGACAAGCACGAGCGCGGCGACTCGATGATCTCCGGCGACGACGTTCAGCAACTGACCGAGATCCTCGCCGGCAAGGCGCAGCAGCAGCCGCCGGAGGACGAACCCGCCGCCTGAGCGGAGGGAGCACCGGCATGGCCGTTCACTGTCCCGAGTGCGGGTTCGCCAACCCCGAGGGCGCCAACTACTGCCAGAAGTGCGGCGCCTACCTGGGTGGGCCGGCGGAGTCCGGCGAGGACCCGACGACGATGACCTACACCGTCGACGACACCGGCGACATGCAGCCGGTCGACATCGACCAGGTCGTCGAGGCGGCGGGCGCGGCGCTGGTGATCCGCGCCGGCGGTGGCCGCGCCGGCGAGAGCTTCAGCATCGACGAGGACCGGGTCAGCATCGGCCGCAGCCCCGACGCCGGCGTCTTCCTCGACGACGTCACCGTCTCCCGCAACCACGCGCTGCTGGTGCGCCGCCGCGATGGCCTCTACATCGACGACCTCGGCTCGCTCAACGGGACCTACGTCAACCGGCGCCGGATCGAGTCGCATCGGCTCGCCGATGGCGACGAGATCCAGGTCGGCAAGTACAAGCTCAGCTACCTGGAGCGTTGATGGCGGCGATCTCCGAACAGGCAACCCGTTCGCCGGAATCACCCACCCGTCCGCGCAAGGCGCTGACGATCGGCGCCGTCTGCAAGATCCTCCAGAACGAGTTCGACGACGTCTCGATCTCGAAGATCCGCTACCTCGAGGACCAGAAGCTGCTGAGCCCGCGCCGCACCTCGGGCGGCTACCGGCTTTACAGCCAGTCCGACGTCGAGCGCCTGCGGACGATCCTGCGCTTGCAACGCGACGAGTTCCTGCCCCTGCGGGTGATCCGCCAGGAGCTGGCCACGGGGGGCGACATCAGCCTCGGCGACGGCGAGCGGCGGCCGGCCACTGGTGCCGTGCGAAGGGCGATCCTGGTCGACACCTCGCGCGCCTACCTGACCCTCGACGAGGTGGTCGAGGAGACCGGCGCCCGCGAGGAGCTGATCGCCGAGCTGGAGAACTTCGGCATCGTCCAGCCGGAGAAGCGGGAAGGCAAGACCGTCTACGACGAGACCGACCGCGAGATCGTCCGCGCCGCCAACGAACTCTCCCGCTTCGGCGTCGGCGCCCGCAACCTGCGCGTCTTCCGTTCCTCGGCCGACCGCGAGGCGAACCTCTTGGAGGCGCTGCTCGGACCCTCGCTGCGCTCGCGCAACCCGGAGCGCCGCAAGGAGGCGCTGCAGAGCCTGGAAAGCCTCGCCGCGACCGTCAGCCACCTCAAGCACCTGCTGCTGGTCCGCGATTTGCGGCGCCTGGCAGGAGACTGACGCCCGCGCCGCCGTGCGGGTCAACCGTCGCCGCACGATCCAGGCTCCGCTGCCGGAGGTCTGGAGCCTCGTCTCCGATCCCTACAGCCTGCCGCGCTGGTGGCCGCGCACGACTCGGGTCGAGGACGTCGAGCGCAAGGAGGGCGGGCGTCGCAGCCGCTGGACCAAGGTGCTGGAGACCAGCGAGGGGCGCGGGGTGCGGGCCGACTACCGCTGTCTCAGCGCGGCCGAGAACGAGCGCTACGTCTGGGAGCAGGAGCTTGAGGGGACGCCCTTCGCCCGTCATCTGCGCAGCTCGAGGGTGGAGATCGCGCTGCGCCAGAGCGACGGCGGCACTCAGGTCGACCTCAGCTCGGTGCAGTCGCTGAAGGGGATGTCGCGGCTCGGCTCGCCGATGATGCGCCGCGGCCAGGGCGCGATCCTCGACGAAGCGCTCGACGGCATCGAAAGGGCGCTGGCGTGAGTGGGGCGCTTTCCTGTCGCTATGCGACAGAAACGCGACCCAGGCGGCGCTCGAGGTGAGCCAGCCGCGACGCGACTCGAAGTGGTGGGGGTGGGGGGACCCCTCCAACATCCCCGAGTTGGACGCGGAGGCGCGCGGGGTATTGCGCGAGCGGCTCGGCGAGCTGGAGCCGTGGCCGCTCGCGCGTAACCTCGAGGACTTCTCGTTGTCGCGGCCGCAACCGCTACCCGCGGCCTTGACCGACGCGGTTGGAGCGGATGCCGTCTTCACCTCGACCGAGGACCGTCTCCGGCACGCGACGGGATGCGGCTACGCCGACCTGGCGCGGCTGCGGGGCGGCGAGCTCGATGCGGCCCCCGATGCGGTCGTCCTTCCCGCTGACTCGCGGACGCTGCGGCGGGTGCTCGACGTCTGCGCCCGCGAGGGGGTCGCGGTGGTGCCGTTCGGCGGCGGCACCAGCGTCGTCGGCGGGGTCGAGCCGCTGCGGGGAACCCACGAGAGGCTGATCAGCCTCGACCTCTCCGCCCTGCGCGAGGTCGCCGTCGACCGCCGCTCGCTGACCGCGCGGCTCGGCGCCGGGCTGCGCGGCCCCGAGGCCGAGGCGGCGCTGGCGCGCGAGGGCGTCACCCTCGGCCACTTCCCACAGTCGTTCGAGTACGCGACGATCGGCGGCTTCGCCGCGACCCGCTCCGCCGGGCAGGCCTCGAGCGGTTACGGCCGCTTCGACGCCCTGGTCAGCTCGATTCGCCTGGTTTCCCCGCAAGGAGAGCTGGAGACGCTGGAAACTCCCCACACGGCGGCGGGCCCCGCACTGCGTGAGCTGGTCGTCGGCTCGGAGGGCGTGCTCGGGGTGATCCCCGAGGTGACGGTGCGGGTCCGTCCCGCGCCGCGGGTGAGGCGCTACGAGGCCTGGATGGTGGAGAGCTTCGAGGCCGGGGCGGAGATCGTCCGCGCCCTGGCCCAGGGCCCAGGGCTGCCGGAGATCGTCCGCGTCTCCGACCGCGAGGAGACCGAGGGGACGCTGGCGCTGTCGGGGCCGCGCGGCCTCGCCGGAACCCTCTTCGGCGGCTACCTGGGGCTGCGCCGGCGCCGCGGCGGCTGCCTGACGATCCTCGGCTTCGAGGGCGAGGAGGAGTCGGTGGCGCGGCGCCGAGCGCTCGCGGTTCGCGAGCTGCGCCGGGGCGGTGCCGCCTACCTCGGACAGGCGGCCGGCCGCTCCTGGGAGCACGGCCGCTACCAGGGGCCCTACCTGCGCGACACGCTGATGGCGATGGGGGCGATGGTGGAGACGCTTGAGACCTCGCACACCTGGAGCCGCTTGGAGGGGCTGCACGGCGCGGTCGCGGCGGCGATCCGCGGCGCGGTCGAGTGGCAGGGGACCCCCGGCCTCGTCTTCTGCCACCTCTCGCACGCCTACGCCGACGGCGCCTCGCTCTACTTCACCTTCATCGCCGGCCGCCGCGCCGGGGCCGAGGTCGAGCAGTGGCGGCAGGTCAAGCGGGCCGCCTGCGAGGCGATCGTCGCCCACGGCGGCACGATCACCCACCATCACGCGGTCGGCCGCGACCACGCCCCCTACATGGAGGCGGAGGTGGGGGAGACGGGGCTGGGCGTCCTGCGAGCGGTCAAGGAACGGCTGGATCCCGCGGGAATTATGAATCCCGGCAAGTTGCTCGGCTGAGCTATTCGCCGGTGTTCTTAGCGGCGCCGATGATCGGGCCGGTGATGCGTCCGCGCAGCACGTCGGTGCCGGTGTAGAGCGGCGCCTTCTTTTCGCTCGTCGCTTTCGCCAGCGAGGCCTTGAGGGTCTCGTCGGAGGTGAGCGAGATGTCGATCTGGTCGAAGGTTTCTTGGGCGAGGTAGGCGAGCACTTCGGTCGGGACCTGGACCTGGGCGCCGATCTTGCCGTCATTGCCGACCGCGGTCGAGGCCAACGGCAGCATTTTTCGCGGCGACTCGTAGAGCCAGATCGTGTAGGACTGCCCCTTGCCGGTCGGGGCCAGGCCCGTCGCTTCGACCTGCAGCGCCAGGGCGTTCTTGATTCGCCCGAAGATCGCCACCCCCTGGGCGTCGCCGCCGTCGACCGGGTCGAGAACCGCCTGGGTGACCTGTTTGGAGTTGGCGGCGTTGGTGGTGGTTTCTTCGGAGGTCGTGGCGCCTTCGCTGGCGGCGGTGGTCGCGTCGCCGGAATCGTCGCCGCCGCTGAGCGCCAGGACGACGATCAGCAGCACCACCACCGCGGCGCCGGCGACGAGCGCCGCCCGCGCGCCGCCCTTGGGAAGGATGATCCCGGAAGCACGGGGGGCGCCGCTCGGGGTGGGTTCAGAAGGCGGTGGCTCCGCCTTTGCAGGCTCGGGGGGCGCGGCGGGCTTCTCCTCGACCCGGGGTGGCTCGGTCGGCTCAACCTGTGGCTTGGGCTCGGCCGGCTCCTCCCGTGGCTCGCTGGGCACCGGAGGCGCTGGCGCACCTTCCTCCTCGAGCTGCGCGAGCGCCTCCGCGACCTTCGCACGCACCTCCTCGACGCTGAGGCCCATCAGGGCCGCCAGGTCGTCGTACCCCTGCTCCCGCTGCGCCAGCAGCCGTAGCATCGCCCTCTGGTCGTCGCTCAGCGGCATCGGCCGCAAACCCTATTAGGGTTGGCCGCGATGGCGGATGATCCCCATGGCCTGCTTTCCCACTTCGACCAGTTGGTCGGAACCGAGTGGCTGGACGACGACCCCGACCACGCCCGGGTCCGGGTCGAGCTGCGCGACGAGCTGCGCCAGCCGGTGGGGCTCCTGCACGGGGGCGTACTCTCGACCCTGGTCGAGAGCGTCTGCTCGCGCTCGACGGCGCTGACCGTGCTCGATGACGGGATGGCGGCGATGGGCCAGTCGATCAGCGTCAGCTTCATCCGCCCGGTCACCGAGGGCGGCGCCGAAGTCAAGGCCAAAGCCCGCCACCGCGGCCGCACCACCTGGGTCTGGGACGCCGAGGTGCGGGACGACCAGGATCGACTCTGCGCCCTGGCGCAGATGACGATCGCCATCCGCCCGCTCCGGAGCGATTAGAGCGTGTCCCGGTAGGGGTTTCGCTTAACTTTTTCGAGGTCGCCTGTCGCCGTCCGAGAATCGCAGCGGCGAAAAAGTACAAGACGCTTCACCCCTACCGGGACACGCTCTAACCTGCACGGACTCCAAGATGTGCCGACACTCGCGGCTCATCTGACCTCCATCTTGCGGGCACCGTAGACGATGTCCGCCGGGATCTGACCGGCTGTCAGCCGGCCGTGGTGAACACGGTCGAAGTTGTAGAAGCGCAGGTACTCATCGAGGTCGCGCCTGAGGCTGGAGAGTGCAGGGTGCAGGTAGCGGGCGAAGGAAGGCCGCCAGCACTCGTCGAGGATCGTGCGGTGCAGCGCCTCGACATTGCCGTTGGTCTGTGGGCGCCCGGCCCGGATCCGGGTGTGCTTTGCCTTCATCCGGGCGACGGTCGCCGAGAACTCGCCCTTGAACTCGTTGCCGTTGTCTGAGAGCAGCCGCTCCAGGCGCCAGCCTGCTTCGCGCAGCTCCTTCGCGACCCGGCGAGCCAGCTTCGAGGTCTGCCTGGCGCCGGGGCTGGCCGGCTTGCCTTCCTTGCAGACCACCAGCTCCGCCCAGGCGTAGGAGGAGGCGATATCGATCGCGGTGAGCTGCCAGATTGAGCCCTTGGTGCCCTGCAGGCGACCGACGAAGAAGCAGTCGATTCCGACCAGCTCGCCGGGGCGGGAGGCCTCGATGTGGCGCTCGGGGCCGTAATCGCGCGCCGGCTCATAGGGCGCGGCGTAGCCCGCCAAGAGCCCCAGGCGCTTTGTGCGGGTGTTGAGGCCGTGGCGGCGCAGCACCTTCCAAACGCCGTTTGGCGAGACGAGGATGCCTCCCCACTTGGGGCAGGCGAGCTCTGAAGCCACCCGCTTTGGCCCAAGGCCGGGATGGCCCAGCGCGAAGGCGACGATCTTCTCCTCGATCATCTTTGAAAGCTGGTTGGGCATCTTCGGCGCCCGCCGCTCGCGGGGTCGCAGCATCTCCAAGCCGTGGCGATCGACCGCCCGCTTCCAGGCGTAATAGGTGGAGCGATGCACCCCAAAGCGTCGGCAGGCTTGAGCGACGCTTGTGCGGGCAGCCTCTGCAAAGAGGGCTTGGCGGTAGCCGAACAGCACGTCATCCTTGGTCATGCGACTCCTTTTCTGAACTTCATTGGCGTGAAGCCAGGAGCCTGAGTCGCAGCGCGGACAGCCCCCGACCCAGCTGGGTCGGGGGCTGTCTCGCTTGAAGAGCTATCGATCTCCCGGAGAGTGTCGGGAGAACTTGGAGTCAGCGCACTCTAACCCCCGAACCGGTTGGTGATCGGCAGGCGGCGGTCCTTGCCGAATGCTCGCGGAGTGATGCGGATGCCCGGCGCCGCCTGGCGGCGCTTGTACTCGGAGCGGTCGACGAGGCGAATCACCTCGTCGACCGTGGCGGCCGGCAGGCCCGAGGCGATCATCTCCTCACGCCCCTGGTCGCGCTCGACGTAGGCCTCAAGGATGCGGTCGAGCACCTCGTAGGGCGGCAGCGAGTCGCTGTCGAGCTGGTCGGGGCGCAGCTCTGCCGAAGGCGCCCGCTCGATCACCGAGGCGGGCACCAGTTCGCTGCCGGCGCGCTCGTTGCGGCGCCGGACCAGCTCGTAGACGAGCGTCTTCGGCACGTCCTTGATCACCGCGAAGCCGCCGGCCATGTCGCCATAGAGGGTCGCGTAGCCGACCGACATCTCGCTCTTGTTGCCGGTGGTGAGGACCAGCCAGCCGTGGCGGTTGGAGAGCGCCATCATCAGGTTGCCGCGGATCCGCGCCTGGATGTTCTCCGCGGCGAGGTCGGGCTCGGAGGGCCGGGCCGGGTCGCGGGGCGCCGCCGGTACGTCGTCCTCGGGCTCGTCGAAGTGGCGGGCCAGGGCGCTCCCGTAGCTCTCCATCACCGGCTCGATCGCGATCTCGAGCAGCTCGCAGCCGAGATTGGCGGCGATAGTTCGCGCGTCTTCCTGGGTTCCAGAGCTGGAATGAGGCGATGGCATCACCACGCAGCTGACCCGCTCCGGACCGACGGCGTCGGCGGCGAGCATCGCCACCAGGGCCGAGTCGATGCCGCCGGAGAGAGCGAGCCCGACGTGGCGGAAGCCGTTCTTGGCGACGTAGTCGCGCAGCCCCAGGACCAGCGCCGCGTAGACCTCGTCGAGGTCGCTGAGGGGTGCGGCGAGCCGGTTGGGTGCGGTGGAGGGAACCTCGCAGACGAGCAGCTCCTCCTCGAACTGGGCGGCGCGGGCGATCACCTCGCCATCGGGGGCGGTGACCAGGCTCTGACCGTCGAAGACCAGCTCATCCTGGGCGCCGACGAGGTTGCAGAAGGCGAAGTGGACGCCGTAGGCGCGCGAGCGCTCGGTGAACATCGCCTCGCGCTCGCGGCCCTTGCCGCGGTGGTACGGCGAGCCCGAGGGGTTGGCGATCAGCTTCGCCCCCTGCTCCGCCTCCGTCTGCGCCGGCGGCCCGGGGACCCAGCAGTCCTCGCAGATCGTCAGCCCGACGGTCTCGCCGCCCGCCTCGATCGTCATTGGCTCGGCGCCCGGCACGAAGTAGCGCTGCTCGTCGAAGACGGCGTAGTTGGGCAGCCGGTTCTTGCGGTAGACGGCCCGCACCGCGCCACCGGCGAGGACGGCGAGCGAGTTGTGGGCGCGGCGGAAGTCGCCACCGCCCGCGACCGGCTCGGCGAAGCCGACCAGCACAGTTTGATCGGCGCCGACCTCGCCCGCCAGCTCCTCGACCGCGCGGCGGTTGGCCTCGACGAAATGCCGCTTCAGGTAGAGGTCCTCGGCCGGGTAGCCGGGCAGGCACAGCTCCGGGAAGATCGTCAGCTCGGCGCCCTCGTCGCGGGCGCGGCCGATCCACTCGGCGATCTTGGCGGCGTTGCCGTCGATGTCGCCGACGGTGGGGTCGATCTGGGCGAGGGCTATGCGCATGCTTGCCTCGGGGTGATCACCGGCGAAGTATCGCCGCCCGAGGCGGTGGAGCGGGCCGCGGCGCTCGCTAGGGTGGCGCCGATGCGGGAGCGCCGTCGCCAGCTGGTCGCTTTCTCCGCGGCGGCCGCCCTGCTCCTGGCCGCCTCGCCTGTCGCGGCCTCGGCCTCGGCCTCGACCGGCCTCGCCGACTCGATCCCAAGCCTCGCCTCGATGAGCCAGAAGCCGTTCGTCGCTCCGCGGCCGCGGCCGACCGAACCGCGGCTGCGTCCGACCGACGATCCCGACCCCAACCGCAACGCCTACACGGTCCCGCAGGCGCCGCGTTCGCCGGCCTGCACGCCGCACTTCTGCGTCCACTGGGTGGCGGAGGGGATCGATGCGCCCAACCTCGCCGACGCCAACGGCGACGGCATCCCGAATTTCGTCGATCAGGTGCTCGCAATCGCCGAGCACGTGCACGAGGTCGAGAACGGGAGGCTCGGTTGGCGCGAGCCGAAAAGCGACGGTCGCAAGGGGGGCGGCGAGGGCAAGACCGACATCTACCTCTCCCAGATCGGCGGTGAACTATTCGGCTACGCCGCGCCGGATCGCGGCCAGGCTTCGAAGCAGCACCGGATACCGCGGCGGCTGCACGGCTACCTCGTGATCGACAACGACTACAGCGTCTTCGAGTTCCCGGGCACGAAGTCGAACCAGGACCTCGAGGTGACGCTGGCCCACGAGTACAACCACATCCTGCAGTTCGGCTACGACGCCTTTCAGGACCCGTGGTTCGCCGAGTCCACCGCGGTCTGGATGGAGGACCAGGTCTACAACGGCATCGACGACTACCTGCGCTACGTACGGCGTTGGGTGAGGCGCTGGGACACGCCGCTCACGGCCAGCTCGATCAAGGAGTACGGGTCGGCTGTCTGGAACCAGTGGCTGGCGCGTCGCTACGACGCCACGATCGTTCGCCAGGCCTGGTCACGGGCGATCCACACGCGACCGGGGGGCCTCTCGGTCGCCGCCTACGAATCCGCGATCCGCGCCGCCGGGCGCTCCGACCTCGGCCACGACTTCGCCAACTTCGCCGCCGCCGTGGCCGAGTGGCGCACCGGGGAGGCGTTCCGCGAGGGCGGGCTGTACGCCGAGATGCCGCGCCAGGGGGCGCTGCCGCTCGACGGGCGAGCGCTGACCCGCCTGCTCAACCACACGACCTTCGCGCTGCTGCGCGTCGATGCCCGCGGCGGCCGTGCCGTCGTCGTCAGCGCCAAGGCGCCGCGCGGGATCGCGGCGAGCCTGGCGCTCGTCGGTCGCGTCGGCGGCGAGCGCCGCGGCCACACCATCACCAAGCTCGACTTCAGCCGCGGCGGCGGCAGGCTCGCCGTTCGCCTCGGAGACCCCGGTCGTTTCAGCCGTATCACTGCGGTTCTCGTCAACGCCGACGCCAGCGTCAACGGCTTCAGCGCCCTCCGGCTCGACTGGCGCTACCTGACCGACCGCGTCCCGTTCGAGGTCCGCGGCAGGCTGATCCCGCGGCGGGGCGACCCGGTGGCGGCGAGCTAGGAGCTCCTAGGAGCGCGGCTGGGAGGCCAGCGTGCCGGCGCCGTTCGTCGCCGCCTTGCGGGCGTCGCGAGTACGCTTCGGCACCGTCGCCGTGGCCACGACCTCCGCGGTCGCAGCCTCGAGGTCGAGGGCGAAGCTGTCGAGGGCGGCCATCGCGTCGTAGTCGCCGATCAGGCCGAAGTTGACCTGGCCGTCGTAGGACATGATCCCGACGCAGAGGGCTTGGCGGCGGGCCAGTGGCACCATCGGGAAGATCGACTCCATTCTGCGCCCGAGCACGTAGAGCGGGAACTGAGGGCCCGGCACGTTGGTGACGACGAGGTTGAAGAAGCGCTGCGCCGGCTGCAGGCGCGCCGCCTGCGAGGCGATCGTGGTCGGGGCGAAGTCCGTGATCTTGGTCAGGATCTCGGCACCGACCGCCTGGCCGGAGGACTTCAGGTCGCCCATCTCCTCGGTGACTATTTGGAGCCGCTGGACCGGGTCCTCGCACCAGACCGGCAGCGGCGCCATCATCGCCGAGATGCGGTTGCCGAGGGCGCCGTGCTCTTCCTCGGCGCGGACGCTGACCGGGACCATCACCCGCAGCTCCAGCCCCTCGGTGTCGTGGCCCCGCGCTCGCAGGTACCTGCCGAGGGCGCCGGCAACGATCGAGAGGATGACGTCGTTGACGGTACCCCCGTGGGTGTCCTTGACCTGCTTCAGCTCCGTCAGGTCGGTTTGGGTGATCGCGAAGCGCCGGTGCGGGCCGATCTCGACGTTGAAGACGCTGCTGGGCGCCGCCATGCCGGCGCCGATCATCTTCGAGGTGGCGCCGACACCCCGCAGCACCTGCCGCGGCCCGCGCAGGGCGGCGCGGATGCCGCGGACGATCTCCTTCGGGCTGGTGAGCCGCTCGCGCAGGGCGTCTCCCAGCAACTTCAGGTCGGTCGGTTCGGGGCGGGCGAGCCAGGGTGGGGCAGAGGTCGGCGAGCCCTGCGGCTCGCGGTCGAGGTCGAAGAGGACGGTGGTTATGTCCACCCCGGAAACGCCGTCGACCAGCGCGTGGTGGCTCTTGCCGACGATCGCGAAGCGGCCGTCGCGCAACCCCTCGACCAGCCACAGCTCCCAGAGCGGCTTGCTGCGGTCGAGCTGCTGGGAGAAGATCCGCGCCGCCAGGTTGCGCAGCTGCTCCTCGGAGCCCGGCGCCGGCAGCGCGGTCTGGCGCACGTGGTAGTCGAGGTTCAGGTGCGGGTCGTCGACCCAGACCGGGCGGCCCTGGTCGAAGGGCACGAGGCGCAGCTTCTGGCGGAAGCGCGGAACCAGGTGCAGGCGCGAGGCGATGTGGTCGCGGAACTCCTCGTGGGAGGGCGCCGGCCCCTCGAAGATGATCGTCGAGGCGACGTGCATGTGGGCGCCGGCCCGCTCCATGTGAAGGAAGGAGGCGTCGAGGCCACTCAGCCGATTGCTGGACACCCGCTCATCTTCGCACGTGGTTCCTTTGTCGTGAAATGGGTGCCAAGGGAACCACGCGATGGGCGCACCGCCGACCGTGGTTCCTTTGTTACCTCGGCGGTAACGGAGGAACCGTGCTCAGGCTGCGGCGGCGCCGAGGCCGAGCTGAAGCTGGCCGGTGGCCGGCTTGTCGGCCTCCGCCTCCGCCGCCTCGAAGCTGGCGACGCGGACGCCGAGCAGCCGCACCGGTCGCTGCGGGTCGTAGGCGCGCAGCAGGTCGAGGGCGACCGGGCCGACGACGGTGGCGTCGTTGGTGGGGTGCTCGACGGTGTGGGAGCGGCTGACGTTGGTCCAGTCGTCGAGCCGCACCTTGATCCCGATCGTGCGGCCCTCCAACTCGCGCTTGCGCAGCCGCCGGCAGAGCTCCTCGGTCAGCTCGGCGAGGTGGCGCTCCAGCTCGGCGTGTTCGCGGACGTCGACGTCGAAGGTCACCTCCGCCGATTGCGACTTGGTCTCGTGGGCGACCGTGATCGGAGTTTCGTCCCAGAGCCGGCCGCGGGCGTGCAGCCAGGCCCCGGAGCGGGGGCCAAAGGCCGCTTCCAGCTCCTCCCGCTCGCGCGCTCCCAGGTCGGCCAGGGTGCGGATGCCCATGCCTTCGAGCTTGAGCACGGTCTTCGGCCCGATCCCGGGGACGAGCCCCGGCGATGCGTCGGCGAAGCGCTCCAGCGCCTGCGCGCGCGAGAGCACGACCAGCCCCGCCGGCTTGCCCAGCTCGCTGACGATCTTCGCCAACATCCGGCTCTCGGAGATCCCGACCGAGCAACTGAGGCCCATCTCCTCGCGAATCTCGGTCGCGATCCGCCTCATCGTCGCCTTCGGGGAGAAGAGGCCGGTGAGGTCGAGGTAGGCCTCGTCGAGCCCGACCACCTCGACCGTCTCCACGTTGCGTCTCAGCACCTCCATCACCTGCGCCGACGCCTCGCGGTAGGCGGGGAAGTCGGGCCGCAGGAAGACCGCATCCGGCAGCCGTCGCCGCGCCACCGCCGCCGGCATCGCCGAGTGGATCCCGGCCAGTTGCCGCGCCTCATAGCTCGCCGTCGTCACCACCGCCCGCGGCCCCGACCCGCAGACGACGACCGGCTTTCCCTTCAGCTCCGGCCGCCGCCGCAACTCGACCGACGCGTAGAAAGCGTCCATATCGAGATGGGCGATCGTCCGCGTATCGGCCACCCGTTGATCGTAGGAGGAGGGAGGGACGGAGCGCCTGTCCTCGGCCCTAGACTTCGATAGGTGGCGTCCCCCGAGGCGAAGAACCTGGAGGCGATCTCCAGGGCGATCGACCAGCACAACTCGAACTGCCCCTTCCCGGCGGCGGAGGTGAGGATGAACCCGTTCGAGGTCGAGCGTTTGGGCTGGGAGAGCATCCGCGGCCTGCCGGTCGTCCCCGACGCCGAGATCGGCACCGGCCGCTTCCGCATCGTCTGCTCCCGCGACCTCGAGGACGACGGCCTGGAGATCACCGAGGCCGTCGGCCAGGAGCTGGAGATCGCCGCCCCCGTCAAGAACTGAGACGCGTCTGCTCTCGTACGTCCATGGGACGTACAGGTGCAGACGCGTGGCATCAGACCGAATTCCAGAAATCGACCCCCGAGCGTTCCAGCCAGTCCTGGACCTCGATGTTGAGCTGGAACAGCTCGCCGGTCCAGATCAGGACGCCCATCGCGATCAGGATTACACCGCCGGCGGCGACGATCGCCTGGTAGTGGCGCTTGACGGCGGCGAAGGCGGTGGTCATGCGGGAGAAGGCGATCGCGGTCAGCAGGAAGGGGATCGCCAGGCCGGCTGAGTAGACGGCCAGGAGGAAGGCGCCGCGGGCGGCGGAGTCCGAGAGCGAGGCGGTGAAGAGGATCGCGCTGAGGGTCGGCCCGATACATGGCGTCCAGGCGATCGCGAAGGCGGCGCCGGCGACGATCGGGCCGCCCTTGCCAGCGCGCTCGAGCAGGGCCTCGACGTGCCACTCGCGGTTGAGCCGGGTGATGAAAAGGGAGGCGACGAAGAGGACGCCCATGGCGACGATCAGCGCCCCCGAGATCTTGGTCAGCAGCTCCTGGTTGTCCCTCAGGAAGGAGCCCAGGCCGGTCGCGGTGAGGCCGAGGAGGATGAAGATCGCCGAGAAGCTGGCGACGAAGAGCAGGCTCGGGCCCAACACACGGCGCCAGCCTGCGTCCTCGAGCCCGGCCGCCGAGACCCCGGTGACCGCCGAGAGGTAGCCGGGAACGAGCGGCAGCACGCAGGGGGAGAGGAAGGAGATGACTCCCGCCGCTAGGGCGGCGAAGATGCCCACTCCAGCCGCGGGATCAGAGCTGAGAACGGCGTTGATCAAGACCCCTCAGATTACCCTCAACGAGGCCTCGCCCGGGCGAGGCGCCGGGCGGCTCTTCAACGCCTCCGGGCTGGCGCGGCGGCTGCAGGCCTCGCCCCTGTTCGCGATCGGCCCCAGCGCTCCCAGCCCGGCGCTGCGGCGCGGCGCCCTGGTCGCGATCCCGGTCGGCCTGGCGCTGCTGGTGGAGCTCGGCTTCGGGGGTCCGACCAAGGGTGCGATCGCGACTGGCGCCCTGCTCGCCGGCTTTCCGGGCCTCGACGCGCCCGCCCGTACCCGCGCCGCCTGGCAGGCGGCGATCGCGCCGCTGGTTGGCATCGCCGCCGCGCTCGGCGTCCTCAGCGGCCAGTCGGCGGCGCTCGCCATCCTGACGATGGCAGTGGTCGGGGCGGCGGCCGGTTACTGCTTCGCGGTCTCACTGCGCCTGGCGATCGCCGGCCTCTCGGTCGCTCTCTCGCTGCTGATCGCGCAGGGACTGCCGCTCGAACCTGCCGACGCGCTGCCGGCGCTGCTTTTCGCGACCGCGGGCGGCCTGCTCCAGGCGGCGTTTTCGCTCTGCGTCTACGCCGCCGGCGACCGCGCGGAGGACGGGGGCGGCGAGGGCTGGGACAGACGGCAGGCGGAGCGCGACCTGCGGGCCAACCTCACCCTGCACTCGACCAGCGGCCGTCACGCGCTGCGCTTCGGCGCTGCCCTTGCGGCCGGCGTCGCGGCCTACTGGCTGCTGGGGATGGAGGAGCATGGCTTCTGGATCCCGCTGACGATCCTTTTCGTCATGCGCCCGGAGGAGGGCGAGACCTTCCACCGCCTGATCCTGCGAGCGGTCGGCACCGCCATCGGCCTGGCGATCGCCACCGGACTCTCCTACTGGCTGAACGACGACGGGGTTGCGCTGGCGGTTGCGCTCACCATCGCCACCGCTTTCGCCTATGGACTGCTCACCGTCCAGTACGCGCTTTTCACCGCCGCGATCACCGTCTACGCGGTCCTGCTCGCCGACACCCTGGGGGAGCCCATCCTGGAAGCGGCCGGACAGCGGGCCGGGGCGACCGCGATCGGGATCGCCATCGCCGGCGCCGCCTTCCTCCTCTGGCCGAATCCGAAGCGGGGGGAGGGGGAGCCCGAAAGCTTCCGCCGGACCACATCGGAGGCTGCCGACCGGTAGATTCCTGGCTACGCAGCCAAACCGCCCCACAGGCGGGAGACCTCGAGGAGCCAGAGTTGAGCAATCGCACGTTCGTGATCGGCGTTGGGATGACCAAGTTCGAGAAGCCCGGCAGCAAGGAGGGTGACTACCCCGATTGGGCCAAAGAGGCGGGGGAGAAGGCGCTCGCCGACGCCGGCATCCCCTACGACGACGTCGAGCAGGCCTACGCGGGCTATTGCTACGGCGACTCGACTTACGGCCAGCGGGCGCTCTACCAGCTCGGCCTGACCGGGATCCCGGTGGTCAACGTCAACAACAACTGCTCGACCGGCTCTTCGGCGCTGTTCCTGGCCCGCCAGGCGGTCAAGGGCGACCTCGTCGACTGCGCCCTGGCGCTGGGCTTCGAGAAGATGGAGCCGGGCAGCCTCGGGGTCAAGTACACCGACCGCACCAACGCGCTCGACAAGCACGCGACGCGGATGTTCGAGCTCCGCGACCCCGAGGCCTCGCCGCCGGCGCCGCAGATGTTTGGCAACGCCGGCCGCGACCACATGCAGAAGTACGGCTCGACCCCCGACCACTACGCCTGGATCGGCTGGAAGAACCACAAGCACTCGGTCAACAACCCCTACGCCCAGTTCCAGGACGAGTACACGATCGAGGACATCAAGGCGGCGAGGATGATCCACGACCCGCTGACCAAGCTGCAGTGCTCGCCCACCTCCGACGGCTCGGCCTGCGCGATCGTCGCCTCCGAGCGCTACGTCGAGGAGCACGGCCTCTGGGACAAGGCGGTCGAGATCGCCGGCCAGTCGATGGTCACCGACCTCTCCTCGACCTTCGCCGACGACACCGACTGCATGAAGATCGTCGGCGCGGACATGTCGAAGCTGGCCGCCGATAACGCCTACGAGGAGGCCCAGGTCAGCCCCGGCGAGGTCGACGTCTGCGAGCTGCACGACTGCTTCAGCGCCAACGAGCTGATCACCTACGAAGCGCTGGGATTCGCGGCGGAGGGCGAGGCGCACAAGCTGGTCGAGGAAGAAGCGACTACCTTCGGCGGCCAGGTCGTCGTCAACCCCTCGGGCGGGCTGATCTCCAAGGGCCACCCGCTGGGCGCGACCGGGCTGGCGCAGTGCTCCGAACTGACCTGGCAGTTGCGCGGCGAAGCCGAGAAGCGGCAGGTCGAGGGCGCGAAGGTAGCGCTCCAGCACAACATCGGCCTCGGCGGCGCCGCCGTGGTCACCGTCTACAAGCCGGCGAGCTGAGGTTCGCCGGGACCAGGAGGAGGGCACGATGGCGAAGCAGCGGCGTTCACTGAGTGGCAAGGTCGTGGCGATCACGGGCGGCGCCCGGGGGATCGGCAAGGCGACCGCGACGGCACTGGTGCGCAAAGGCTGCCGGGTCGCCATCGGCGACCTTGACCTGGAGCTGGCGGAGGGGACCGCAGCTGGGCTCGGCGGCGGCACGATCGCGCTGCCGCTCGACGTCACCGACCGCGGCTCCTTCGAAGCGTTCCTGGAGGAGACCGAGCGTCAGCTCGGGCCGGTCGATGCCGTCATCAACAACGCCGGGATCATGCCGGTGACCCCGTTCGTCGACGAGAGCCAGGAATCGGTCAAGCGCCAGATCGACATCAACCTGCACGGCGTCATCACCGGCACCCAGCTGGCGATCGAACGGCTGCGGCCGCGGGGCGACGGCTACATCGTCAACATCGCCTCCCAGGCGGGCAAGGCCGGCGTGCCCGGCATCGCCACCTACTCCGGCACTAAGCACGCCGTAGTCGGCCTCAGCGAGGCGGTCCGGGCGGAGCTGCGGGGCAGCGGCATCGAGGTCCTCTGCGTGATGCCAACCGTGGTCAACACCGAGCTGACCAGCGGCGTTGGCCAGCGCTGGATCAAACCGGTGGAGGCCGAGGACGTCGCCAACGAGATCGTCGACGCGATGGAAGCGCCGCGCTTCGACGTCTTCGTGCCGCGGGTCAACGGCAGCTTCTACCGGGTCCTGAGCCTGCTGCCGCGGGCCTGGCGCGAGGCGCTCGGCCGTCTGATGAAGTTCGACAAGCTGATGTTCGAGGTCGATCACGGCGCCCGCCGCGCCTACGAGGAGCGGGCGGCCGCGAGCACCTCGGGCGACGGCGACGCGTCGGCCGAGGCCGCGACCGCGCAGCGCGACGCCGCCTGAGTCAGGGGTCCGTCGGGGACTGAGGCGAGATGCCAGCCGCGCCCGCGAAAAGCCCTCTAGCCAGGCTCTACGACGCGACCTGGGGGCGGGGCTTCTCGGCGCTCTACGACCGGGGGCTGAGGGCGACCGAGGAGGCCGGCCTGGGGCAGATGCGGCTCGAGCTGCTGGCCGAGGCAGGGGGGAGGACGATCGAGCTGGGGGCTGGGACCGGCGCCAACCTGGACCTCTACCCTGAGGCGGTCGAGGATCTGGCCCTGGTTGAGCCCGATCCGCACATGGCGAAGCGCCTGCGGGCGAAGCTGGCGGAGTCGGGACGCAGCGCGACCGTCGTTGAAGCATCCGCCGAGCGGCTGCCCCTCGAAGACGCGAGCTTCGACACCGCGGTCGCGACCCTGGTCCTCTGCACGGTCCCCGACCCGGTGGCCGCTCTGGCCGAGGCCGCGCGCGTGCTGAAGCCCGGTGGCCGGTTCCTCTTCCTCGAGCACGTTCGCGCCGAGGACGCCGCCCTCGCCCGCTGGCAGGACCGACTCGAGAAGCCCTGGCGCTTCCTCGGCGACGGCTGTCATTGCAACCGCGACACCGTCGCCACGATCGCCGGGTCGCCCCTGACGCTGGAGCGGGTCGAGCGCGACCAGCTGCCGAAAGCGCCGCCGATCGTCAGGCCGCTGGTCCGGGGCAGCGCGACTATGCCCTGAGGGCTTTGGGGCCCAGTAGCCGCCCCATGGTTCCTTTGTTACGCATCCCGTGCCAAAGGAACCACGGGCGGGGGCCCGGTAAGCCGACCTTCAACGCACGATAATGGTGGTTATGTCAACTCAGCTGGCTGCTTCGATCGCTTCTTCTATTTCTTCCGGCGTGCTTGGCGTGCCAAGGAGTTCGATGCCCTTGCTCTTCGGGCCCTTGATCGCGAACGACGGCGTGCCGGTGAAGCCGAAGGTCTGCGCCTGTTCGGTCGTTTTCTGGACTTCGCCGGTGAATTTCGCGCCTTTGCGTTCTTCGTTCCACTTCGAGATGTCCTTGACGCCGGCGCCCTTGGCCACCGCGGTGAGGAATCCAGCGTCGGCGTAGCCCGAGTTCTCTTCGCCCTGGTTGCGGTAGAAGAGCTCGAGGTAGTTCCAGCCGCGTCCCTGCGCGCCTGCCGCAAGCGCCGCCGCGCCAGCGGGGGCCGATTGCGGGCCGATGATCGTGAAGTTGCGGAAGACCAGCTTCGATTCACCGCTCTTGACCGCGCCTTCGATCACCTGCGGCAGGATTTCTTCCGAATACGCTTTGCAGACCGGGCACTGCAGGTCCCCGTACTCGATCACTTCGACCTTCGCCTTCGGATCGCCGAGCACCAGCCCGTTCTGAGGGATCCCCACGAAGAGGCTGTCGACCGAGGCGGTTTCCTTGAGGTCGGTGGCGTCGCCGCCGCTGTCGCTGCCGCCGGAGTTGGCGACGATCAGCACGACCACCGCCACGACGACAAGGAACACCGCCCCCGCTCCGAATTGGAGCAGCCGGGTTCGGCGCTCGCCGGCGTCGACTTTCGATTCTTCCTGCAACCGCTCTTCGCGGCGTTTCTCCCTCTCCCGCTTGTTGCTCATCTGTCCTCCTGTGGTTTCCCTTGTCGAATCCGAGGCTGTCGGCGCCGGTCCGGCGCCTGACAACTCTACGCAGGCCTGGCGCCCGAGTCGGCCTCTTCGGCCACGGCGCCGTCGCTGGTCCCGGCGTATCCGATCAGGCGGGTGGCGTTGAGCAGGAAGAGGATCGTCATCAGCACGGCGCTTGCCACGCACCACTGGCAGATCGCTTCGATCTTGAAGAGCTCCAGGTAGGTGAGGTAGACGCTGAAGCCGAAGCCCCCGAGCGAGACCGCGAAGCCGCCGAAGCGGGCCAGGTCGTTGGCGAAGAAGGCGCTCAGCAGCAGCGCCACGTAGCCGACGATCCCGAAGACGGCGATGTTGACGCCGGCGATGTGCGAGTAGGAGCTGTTGGCGACCGTCTCGCAGCCACCCCCGCCGGCCAGGCAGGTCGGCGCCCCGCCGCCCGAATCGGCGATCGTGATGTAGGTGGCGACGCCGATCCCCAGGGCCGCCACGAAGGCGATGATCCGGCGCAGCCTGGCTTCAGTCGGAAACTTCATAGCGATGAAGATAGAGCTTCCGCATAAAAGGCGGCTAACTCACGCGAGAGCTTGCCGCCCTGCCAGGCCAGCGGCGACTCCCCCTCCCCCTCGCTGACCAGCCGCGCCCGGGGCAGGTGGCGAGCGTAGGCTGCTGCGACCCCGTAGGGATGCCCCGGGTCGGCGGCGTCGTGGCTGGCGACCACCAGGGCCGGCACCTCCAGGCTCTCCAACTCCTCCATCGAGCCGAAGGGCCGCGAGCGCGGCACCTCTCGCAGTGCGTCCACCAGGGCTGCGGGATGGCGGTGCAGGAGCATGCGCGCCCGGGTGAAGCCGAGGACCGACCGGCGCCAGGCGGGATCGATGCCCTGGTTGCGGCCGATGTAGTCGACGAAGCCATCGACCCCTCCTCCGGCCAGCGCCGCCGCCAGGCCATCCCAGTAGGCAAGCGAGGACGGCTCTATCTCCTCCATGTACACGGGGCCGATCAGGACCAGGCCAGACAGACGACCCGGATTGGCGAGCGCGTAGGCAACCGCGGTGTGGGCGCCCATCGAGTGCCCGGCGAGGAGGAAGCCGCCCTCCCCCACCTGCGCGGCGACGACGCGCTTCAGATCGGCGACGAGCGCCGGGTATCCATAACCCTCGCCCGGCGGGGCGGGGTCGGACTCGCCGTGCCCACGGGCGTCGTAGGCGACGACGCGATAACCGGCGCGCTCCAGCGCCCGCGAGCCGTGGTGGACGTAGCGTCGGGTCGCGGTAATCCCGTGGCAGAGCACAATCGGCGGGCCCTCGCCGGCGACCTCGCCGTGGATCGTTGGCGCCCCGGCCACCGCGAACTGCGACGCGGGTCGGGTCAAGCGAGCGCCGCGACGGCCCGCTCCAGGTCCCCGACGGACTGGAAGCTGGCGCCGGTGCGGGAGACGTGGCGGTGGCGCACGATGCCGTCGCGATCGATGACGAAGATCGAGCGCATGATGTACCGCCCGCCGGGCAGCTCCTTGTCCTTGAGGTCGGTGAGGCGGGCAAATGGCCCCAGCCAAGCGGTGACGCCGTAGCGGCGGCTGACCGCGAGGTCCTCATCGGCGAGCAGCGGCACGTTCAGCCGCTGCTCCCGCGCCCAATGCTCGTGGGAGTCGACCGACTGCGGTGAGATTCCCAGCACCTCAGCGTCCAAGCCGTCGATCCTCTCGCTCTCGTCCCGGTAGGAGCAGAACTGCTGCGTGCAGACGCGGGTCTCGTCGCCGGGGTAGAAGGCGAGGACCACATTCTGCCCGCGCAGGTCGGCAAGTCGGTACGTCTTGCCGCCGGTGCCGGGGAGCTCGAAATCGGGGGCGGGGTCGCCTACGTCGGGTTTGGCCACAGGGCAAGCTTAGAGCCTGGAGCTAGCCCTTTTCGATCGTGATCTTTTCGATCAGGACCGTCTGTTTCGGCTTCTCGGACGGCGTCCCAAGCTTGCCGATCCGGGCGACGACGTCGTAGCCTTCGCTGACCTTGCCGACCAAGGCGTATTCGGGCGGCAAGCCGGCGTCGGCGCCGGTGACCACGTAGAACTGGCTGCTCGAGCGGCCGGGCGGGTCCGCTGAGCTCTTCGCCATCGCCACGGTGCCTCTGGTGTAGGCGAGGTTGGCGGGCGGCTTCTCGTCGACGCTGTAGCCCGGCCCCCCGGTGCCGTTACCGAGCGGATCGCCGCCCTGGATCACGAAGCCGGGGACGATTCGGTGGAAGGTGAGGTCGTCGTAGAAGCCCTGTTCGGCGAGGTAGGCGAAGGAGTTCGCGGTCTTCGGAGCTCGATCGGTGTCGAGCGCGATCTCGAAGGTCCCGCAGCTGGTTTGCACGACCGCGGTGACTTCTTCGCCCGCTTCGAGGGTCTGCTTCGGCGCCTTCAGCGAGACCTGCTTCGGCTTCGGCGCTTCCACCTGCTCGCAGCCGTCGGCGGCGGTCGAGTTGCTCTCTCCTTCGTCATTGCCGCTGCTGCGGGAAATCAGGACGACCGCGACGACGCCGATAGCGATCAGCGCGAAGACTGCGAGGATGATCAGCCGCCGGTCGGTCCCCTGCCCCTCCATCGCCGCGGAAGCCTAGACGATCCCCCGCGCCCTACGCTTCGCAGCAGTGCCGCTGCCGCCGTTGACCCCGCTCGCCGCCGCGACCCTGCACGTGGGGGAGCCGGAGCGGGTGCTGCAGGTCCAGTGCGGCGAGGGTGAGGGGGCGCTGTTCTTGGCCCGCGAGTTCCCGACCGCCCGGGTGCGGGGGGTCGACCGCTCCGGAGCCGCGATCGCCCGCGCCGCTGCCCGGGTCGGCCTGGACCCGGAGGGGCGCGTCGCCTTCAAGCAGGGCTCGCCGCGAGCGCTGCCGTTCCCGGCCGACCAGTTCGACCTGGTGGTGTTACTCGATACCCGCCCCTCGGTCGCCGAGATCGCCCGGGTGCTGCGACCCGGCGGCTACCTGATCCTCACCTGCTCGGGCCGGGCGCCGGCGCCCGGCAGCCTCGGCGAGCGGCTGCTGCGATGGCGGCTCGGGCGCCGCGGCTTCGAGCTGGGAACGACGGCGCCGGCCGGCGACGGCAGCTTCTCTGTCGGGCGCCTGCGCCGCGGCGATCCTGCGGCCGCCCGCCGACTAGGCTGAGGGCGCATGGACATCGAGGGGATGCCACTGGCCCTGCTCGTCAACCCGTCCTCGGCGGGCGGGAAGACCCTAAAGCTCCTACCCAGGGTTGAGCAGGCGCTCGACGCCGGCCGCGCCGACTTCCGGGTCCAGCGCACCAAGGGGCTTGAGCACGGGGTCGAGCAGGCGCTGCTGGCGGTCGAAGCGGGCGAGCTCCCGGTCGTCATGTCCGGGGACGGCTTGCTCGGCGCCGTCGGCGGCGCCATGGCCGGCTCGGAGACTCCGCTCGGCATCGTCCCCGCCGGGCGCGGCAACGACCTGGCGCGGGTCCTCGGCGTGCCCGTGGAGCCCGAGGGCGCGGTGGCGACGCTGCTCGCCGGCCACAGCCGCCGGATCGACGTCGGGGAGGCGAACGGCAAGCGCTTCCTCGGCATCGTCAGCGTCGGCTTCGACTCCGAAGCCAACCGGCTCGCCAACGAAACGCATTTCCTCCGCGGCAACCTGGTCTACGCCTACGCCGCGCTGCGCACCTTGATCGGCTGGCGCCCGGCGCGCTTCACGATCAGGGTCGACGAGGAGCGGATCCGGATCAGCGGCTACTCGGTCTCGGTCGCCAACAGCAGGGCCTTCGGCGGCGGCATGTACATCGCTCCCGACGCCGAGCTGGACGACGGCGAATTCGACGTCGTCGCGGTCGGCGCGGTCGGCAAGCTGCGCTTCCTGGGTAACCTGCCGAAGGTGTTCAAGGGCACCCACGTCGAGGAGGACGAGGTGCGTGTCTTCCGCGCTCCGCAGCTCGAGTTGAGCGCCAGCCAGCCGTTTCCCGTCTACGCCGACGGCGAGCACCTGACCGACCTGCCGGCCGCACTGCGGGTGCTGCCGCGGGCGCTCAGCGTGCTGGTTCCGGCGCCGGCCGAGACTTGAGCGCCGAGGTGTCCGCGCGGGCGAGCCGGCGCG
Source organism: uncultured Actinomycetes bacterium (assembly GCA_963699125.1). GTDB lineage: Bacteria > Actinomycetota > Thermoleophilia > Solirubrobacterales > 70-9 > VAYN01. The sequence goes on along the minus strand of OY969417.1, from coordinate 597,382 downwards.
GAGCGCTGTTCGGTGCCAAGGTTGCGGCATCGCGGGCGATCGGGGCAGCGAGCAGGGCCAGCGGCCGTGGTGGCGGCACGACCCTGCCGGGCCGGGTGTTGCTGCGCCTGGCGCCCGATGCGATCTCCCGCCTCGGCGCCGACCTCGACGGCGGCGCAACGATCGTCAGCGCTACCAACGGCAAGACCACGACGGCGGGGATGATCGCCGCCGTGCTCGCGGCCGACGGGCGCCGTCCGGTTCACAACCGAGCCGGCTCGAACATGACCTGGGGAGTGGCGACGGCCTTGCTCGAGCAGCGCGGGCGCGAGGGCCTGTTCGAGGTCGACGAGGCCTGGCTGCCGCGGGTGGCGGCCGAGCTCGACCCGGCGACGATCGTCCTCGGCAACCTCTTCCGCGACCAGCTCGATCGCTACGGCGAGATGGAGGCGTTGGCGGACGACTGGGCGGCGACGGTGGCGGAGCGCAGCGGTCGCACCGGCTTCGTCCTCAACGCCGACGACCCGCTGATCGCCGACCTCGGCCGCGACCCCGAGGGCCGCCGTCGCGAGAACGTCGTCTACTTCGGGATCGAGGATCCCTCCCAGGCGCTGCCGGAGCTCCAGCACGCCTTCGACGCCAAGCACTGCCGCCGCTGCGGGCGGCCCTACGCCTACGAGCGCGCCTTCGTCGGCCATCTCGGCCACTACTCCTGCCCCGGCTGCGGGGCGGAGCGGCCCCGGCCCGACGTGGCGGCGACCGAGATCGAGCTGCACGGGATGGACGGCTCCTCGACCGTCGTCCGCACCCCCGCCGGCGAGCTGCGCCTGGAGCTGCCTCTGCCCGGTCTCTACAACGTCTACAACGCCCTCGCGGCGGTGGCTGCGGGCCTTCGCCTCGGGGTCGAGCCGGAGCGGATCGCGGCGGCCCTCGGTGAGATGCGGGCGGCCTTTGGCCGGGTCGAGACGATTGAGGTCGGGAGCGTGCCGGTCTCGATCCTGTTGGTCAAGAACCCGGCCGGCGCCAACGAGGTGCTGCGCACCCTGCGGCTGGAGGCGGGCGAGGAGCGGGTCGACCTCTTGATCGCGCTGAACGACCGGATCGCCGACGGCCGCGACGTTTCCTGGGTTTGGGACGCCGACTTCGAGCTGCTGACGGGCCGGGTGAGGAGTGTCGTCTGCACCGGCACTCGGGCGCCGGAGATGGCCCTGCGGCTCAAGTACGCCGGCTGGCCGACCGACTCGATCGAGGTCGTGCCCGGAGTCGAGGCCGCGCTCGACGCCGCCGTCGCGGCTGCGCCGGGACGTCTTTTTGCCCTCCCCACCTACACCGCGCTGCTGGAGCTGCGCAAGCTGCTTGCGGCGCGAGGTCTCGCAGAGGAGTTCTGGAGATGACCGGGGGGTTGGCGGCGGGCGGGTCCTGTCATGGGGGGAGGGGGGCCTGCGGGCGAGGTGTACGTCCTCGACCCCCCTCCCCCCATGCCACCCGCCCGAGCCACCGTCCCGGGGTCATCTGGCATGACGTCGAGTGCGGAGGCTACGACGCCGATCTCAAGATCTGGGAGGAGTTGGCGGCAGAAGTCGAGGGGCCGGTGCTCGAGCTCGGGTGTGGGACCGGGCGGGTCGCGTTGCACCTTGCTCGGAGGGGACATCGGGTGGTGGGAGTGGATCTCGATTCCGAGCTGGTCGCGGCGCTGGCCGAACGAGCCGATGGCCTCTCAGTTGAGGCGGTCCTCGGCGACGCTCGCGACTTCGAGCTGGGGTCCGAGGTTGGGCTGATCCTCGCCCCGATGCAGGTGCTCCAACTTCTCCCCTCCACCGCTGACCGGATCTCCTGCCTGGCCCGGGTCGCCACGCAGCTGAAACCCGGAGGGCTGCTCGCCGCGGCGATCGTCGAGCGCATGCCCGAGGCCGTCGCCGCCCCGCCGCCGTTGCCGGACGTGCGCGAGGTCGACGGCTGGGTCTACTCCAGCCTGCCGGTTGACGCTGCGGTCGGCGCCGGCGAGGTCGCGATCGCCCGTCTACGCCAGGTCGTCTCCCCTGCCGGTGAGCTGACCGAGGAGCGCAACGAGGTATGCATCCGAACCTTCCCCGCGAGGCAGCTGGAGGAGGAGGCCGCTGGCGCCGGTCTGACGGCGATCGCCCGTCGCGATATCCCTCCCACCGATCTCCACGTTGGCTCCACGGTGGTCGTACTGGGAAAGGAGGGCTGATGGAGCTGCGCGTGCTCAGCCTCTACCCGGAGCAGATGAACATCTACGCCGACCGCGGCAACATCGTCTTCCTGCAGCGGCGCTGCGAGTGGCGCGGGATCGGCTTCAAGCACGCCGGCGCTGGCCCCGGCGACGCCGTCGACCCCGCCGCCCACGACCTCTTCTACATCGGCGGCGGTCAGGATCGCGACCAGCGCCTGGTCGCCGCCGACATGGTCGCGAGCAAGCGCGAGGCGTTGGCGGCGGCGGCGGCGGACGGCGCCGCCCTGCTCGCCGTCTGCGGCGGTTACCAGCTGCTCGGGCACAGCTACCAGCTCGACGAGGAGAAGCTGCCGGGCCTCGGCTTCGCCGACCTGGAGACCGTGCGCGAGCCGGGCCCGCGACTGATCGGCAACGTCGCGATCGAGGCCGACCTCGGTTCCGGGCCGCGCCTGCTCGCCGGCTTCGAGAACCACGGCGGGCGCACCTATCTCGGGTCGGATGCACAGCCTCTCGGGCGAGTGGTCAATGGACACGGCAACAACGGGCGCGACGGCTTCGAGGGGGTTCGCCGCGACAACCTGATCGGCACTTACCTGCACGGTCCGCTGCTGCCGAAGAACGCCTGGCTTGCGGACCACCTGATCGCGGTGGCGTTGGAGCGGCGCTACGGCGAGCGCCCGGAGCTGGAGCCGCTCGACGACGCCCTCGAGGCTGCCGCCCACGAGTCGGCCCGCGCCGCGGCGGGCATCTAACTGAGCCTCTCCGGGCGTGACTGGCAAGGAGGCAGGGAGCGCCGTGTGCCTCGCACACAAGCGACCGATGACGCCGCCAGCCGCGTCCGGAGAGGCTCAGCGACCGCTGGAGCCGAAGCCGCCGTCACCGCGGGCGGAATCGGCGAGCGCCGAGGTCTCGACCGGCTCGGCAAGGGCGATCGGGGCAATTACGAGCTGGGCGATGCGGGCGCCCGGCTCGACCCGGAAGGTCTCGGCGGGATCGGTGTTGAGCAGCAGCACCCGCACTTCGCCGCGGTAGCCCGAGTCGATCAGGCCGGGGCTGTTGACCAGCGCAATCCCGTGCTCCCGCGCCAGGCCCGAGCGCGGCAGCACAAGCCCCGCGTACTCGCTGGGGATCTCAACAGCGATCCCCGTCCCCACACTCCACCGCTCCCCCGGCCCAATATGCGCCGCCTCGCACGCATAGAGATCCAACCCTGCATCCCCCTCATGCGCTCGCGTGGGAAGCAGGGCTTGCTCGTTTAGCTTGGCGACTGGCAGCTCCACGCCGCGCACCCTAGCGACCCGCCCCCCCCAGCCGACGGAGTCCGGGTCAGCCGCAACTCGCGCGGGTGTCCCGGTGAGGGGGGCCGAGAACGGACATACTTGCCCGCCCGCAGGCCCCCCTCACCGGGACAGGACCCGCGCGCCGTTGCCGCTGGTCCCTAGATCCTCGAACCGGTGCAGCTCGGCGACGGGAACTTTGGCGTGCACCAGCACCCCGTCGGTCCGCTCCTGCCGCTGCAGATCGCCAGCCACCTCGTGAAGCTCGTGCAGGCGGCCGCCCTCCGAGTAGGGGATCAGCAGCTCAACCTCCGCGAGAGTCTCCTCAAACGCTGCCTCGATCTTGTCTCGCAACCCCTTCAGGCCCTCCCCCTCTGTGGCCGAGACGAGCACCGCATCGGGGTGGGCGATCGCCACCTCGTGGCGCTCGTTCTCGCTCAGGAGGTCGGCCTTGTTGAGCGCCAACAGGCGCGGCGTCCCCCCCGTGCCGATCTCCTCCAGCACCTCGTCGACCGCCCCCATGTCGAGCAGTCTCCGCTCCTCCGGCTCGGAGGCATCGACGACGTGGACGATCAGGTCGGCGAGGACGGTCTCCTCCAGGGTTGCCTTGAATGCCTCGACCAGCTGGTGCGGCAGCTTCTCGATGAAACCGACCGTGTCGGTCAGCAGGTAGTCGCGGCCGGACAGCTCGAGGCTGCGGGTGGTCGGGTCGAGCGTGTGAAAGAGCCTGTCGCCGACCCCGACCTCGGACCCGGTCAGGGTGTTGAGTAAGGTCGACTTGCCCGCGTTGGTGTAGCCGGCGAGGGCGACCCGCGGCAGCGAGGAGCGCTGGCGCCGGGCGCGCATCACGCCGCGGTTTCGCTCCAGTCGCACCAGGCGGCGGCGCAGCGCCGCGATCCGGTCGCGGGCGAGGCGGCGGTCGGTCTCGATCTGGCTCTCGCCCGGACCCCTGGTGCCGATGCCGCCGTCGATGCGGCCGGCGCCGAGACGCTCGAGGTGCGTCCAGAGCCCCCGCATACGGGCCATGTTGTACTCGAGCTGGGCCAGCTCGACCTGGAGCTTGCCCTCGGCCGAGTGGGCGTGGTCGGCGAAGATGTCGAGGATCACCGCCGTGCGGTCGATCACCGGCACGCCGAGCGCCGCCTCCAGGTTGCGCTCCTGGCGCGGCGCCAGCTCGTCGTCGCAGGCGACCAGATTTGCGCCGCAGGCGGCGATCTCCCGCTTCAGCTCGGTCAGGCGGCCGCGGCCGAAGTAGCGGTCGGGGTCGGGCTGCGGCCGCTGTTGCGTCGCCTCCCCCGCGGTGGCGACACCGGCCGTGCGCAGCAGCTCCTTCAGCTCGGCGAGCGGGTCGCCCTGTTCGCCGCCGCCGACGATCCCGATCGCGAGGGCACGCTGGCGGGCGCGGGGGTTCGAGACGCCGGCACCACTGGCGCCGTTGAGAGCCTGCGTGTTTCGTCCGTTTCTCGACCCTTGCACTCAGTCTGATTGTAGGAAACCGCCCCGGGTGGATAGGCTTAGGCGCCGTGAAGGTCTTCGTCACCGGAGGAACGGGGTTCATCGGCGGTGAGGTCGTGCGCCAGCTATGCGCGCGCGGCGACGAGGTCGTCTGCCTCGTTCGCAACCCGGAGAAGGGCAAGAAAGTCGAGGCGTTGGGCTGCGAGCTTGCGGCCGGCGACCTCGGCGACGCGGCGGCGATTCGCGCCGGCATGGAGGGCTGTGACGCCGTCGTCCACGCGGCGGCTATGTACGAGGTCGGGATCCCCGCCTCGCAACGACCGGCGATGCGCGAGGCCAACGTCGGCGGCACCGAACGGGTCCTGCAGGCGGCAAAGGAGGCGAAGATCGCGAAGATCGTCTACGTCTCCACCGTCGGCATCTTCGGCAACACCCACGGCGAGGTCGTCGACGAGGCCTACGAGCATCCGGGCAAGGACTTCACCTCTTGCTACGAGGAGACCAAGTGGGAGGCCCACCAGATCGCCAAGCGGATGATCGCCGACGGGCTGCCCTGCACGATCGTCCAGCCAGGTGGCGTCTACGGTCCCGGCGACACCTCCTCGATCGCCGACCTGTTGAACCAGTTCCTGGCGGGGAAAATGCCACTGCTGCCGTTCCCCGACCTCGGCATCTGCCTCTCGCACGTCGAAGACATCGCTGGCGGCATCATCCTCGCCCTCGATAAGGGCGAGGCGGGCGAGACCTACGTGATCAGCGGTCCGGCGACTACCGTCCGCGAGGCGATCGGGATCGTCGCCGACGTGAGCGGCCGCAAGGCCCCGAAGCGGGCGATCCCGGTGCCGCTGATGAAGGCGATGATCCCGATCGGACCCCTGGTCGGGAAGATGATGGGTCAGCCGCCGAACCTGCGCGAGCTGATCTCCTCAGCCGATGGCGTCACCTTCTGGGCCAGCTACGACAAGGCCAAGCGCGAGCTTGGCTACGAGCCGCGCGGGCTCGAGCAGGGCCTGCGGCAGACGCTCGAGGCCGAAGGCCGGGTGCCGGCTGCCGCGGCAGCCTGAGAACTCCTCGCCGATGCGGGTCATCGACGTCGAGCACCTCGGCCGTACCCACGTGATCGGTTGCTGGGAGGTCGAGGGCGCCCTTGTCGACCCCGGCCCCGAGTCCTCCCTCCCCACTTTGCTGGCGGCGCTCGGCGAGGAGCGGCCACGGGCACTACTGCTGACCCACATCCACCTCGACCACGCCGCCGCGACCGGGGCGCTGGTGCGCCGCTGGCCCGACCTCGAGGTCTACGTCCACGAGCGCGGTGCCCCCCACTTGATCGACCCCTCGAAGCTACTGGCCAGCGCCGAGCGACTCTACGGCGATCAGATGCAGCGTCTCTGGGGCGAGATCGTGCCGGTTCCGGAGTCCAACGTGAAGCCGCTCACGGGCGGAGAGACCGTGCTCGGGATGCGTGTTGCCTATACGCCGGGCCACGCCTCGCACCATGTCTGCTACCTGCATGAGGACAGCGGCACCGCCTTCGTCGGCGACGTCGCCGCGGTCCAGATCCCCGGCGTCGACCTGATCGTCCCCCCCACCCCGCCGCCGGACATCAACATCGAGCGCTGGGAGGACTCGATCGGGATCGTCGAGGGCTGGCGCCCCGAGCGCCTCGCCCTCACCCACTTCGGCGCCGTCGAAGACCCGCTCCCCCACCTCACCACGGTCCGCGAGCGCCTCCGAGAGGAGGCCCAGCTGGCCCGCGAGCTGGACGAGGGGGCTTACGAGCTGCGCCACCGCACCCGAGTCGCCGCAGCTGCTTCCAACGAGGAGGCCGCCGCCGAGCTGATCCAATGCGTCCCCCCCGAATACCAATGGCGCGGCCTGACCCGCTACTGGAAGAAGCTCGACGCGGCTCGGGAGGCGTCCGGGTAGGGCCGGAACGTCTTGTACTTTTTCCGAGCTACGGCCCACGGACGGCCGCCAACTGCCTTCGGAAAAAGTTAAGTGAAGGCCCTACCCGGACGCCTCCTTGGTCGCCTCCCTCACGCCAGGTGCTCCCGCATCCGCTCGACCGCCTCTTCAATGCGGTCGTCGGGCGTGGTGAGGGCAATCCGGAAGAACCCCTCGCCGCTGGGCCCGTACATCGAGCCAGGCGAGACGACGACCGCCGCCTCTTCCAGCACCAGCTCGCAGAAGGAGGTCGAGGTGTGGCTGTCGGGGACCGGCGCCCAGACGTAGATCGTGCCCTTCGGGGCTGAGACTTCGACGCCGATCTCGCGCAGCGCCGAGACGACCAGGTCGCGGCGGCGGGTGTAGGTCTCGTTCATCCGCTCCAACGGCCCGCTCGGCCCCTGCAGGGCGGCGACGCCGGCCATTTGCACCGCCTCGAAGAGGCCGGAGTCGACGTTGGTCTTCAGTCGCCAGTAGGTCTGCACCGCCTCGGCGTTGCCGAGGATTGCGGCGCAGCGCCAGCCGGTCATGTTGAAGCCCTTGGAGAGCGAGAAGACCTCGACCCCGACCTCCTTGGCGCCGGGGGTGGCGAGGAAGCTGGGCGCGACGTAGCCGTCGTAGGTGGTCTCGGAGTAGGCGTTGTCGTGGACGACGAGGATCTCGTGCTCGCGGGCGAAGGAGACGACCAGCTCGAAGAAGCCCTCGGGGACGACGGCGCCGGTGGGGTTGTTCGGGTAGTTGATGAACATCAGCCGCGCCTTGGCGGCGACCTCAGCTGGAACCGCGCTGAGATCGGGCGCGAAGCCCAGCTCGGACACTAGCGGCAGCAGCTCCGGGGTCGCACCGGCGAGGATCGGCCCACCGGTGTAGACCGGGTAGCCGGGGTCGGAGGCGAGCGCCACGCCGCCGGGGTCGAGGAAGGCGAAGCAGAGGTTGTAGATGCACTCCTTGGCGCCGATCGCCGGGATCACCTCGTTTTCCGGGTCGATCTCGACCCCGAAGCGCTCCGCGTAGAAGTCGGCGAAGGCGCGGCGGAACTCCTCGCGGCCGCGGTTGCTCGGGTACCGGTGGTTGGCCGGATCGGCGACCGCATCCTGCATCGCCTTGACGATGTAGGGGTAGGTCGGCTCGTCCGGGTCGCCGATCCCGAGGCTGATCACGTCGATCCCGGCGGCGCGCTTGTCGGCGATCCGCCGCTCCAGCTCCTGGAACATGTAGGGAGGCATCGCCTCCAGGCGGACGGACGGGTCGGAGATCGACATGGCGCGGAAATCTATTGGTCAAGCTCGGCCAGCGCCGCCAGCAGCTCCGGCGAGAGCTCGCCGGCGTAGACAGGCTCGGCCCAGCCCGTCAGGCGCACTGCGAGGTCCTCGCGGACCTCGACCTCCAACTCGCCGCCGTCGAGCTCGACGACGATCGGGCTTGGGGCGCCGCGCAGGAAGGCGGTCACCGCGGCGCCGCTGGCGCCGGTCCCGGAAGAGAGGGTCTCCCCCGCCCCGCGCTCGAAGATCCGCGCCCTGACCCGGCTGCCCTCGATCGCCAGGAAGGAGACGTTGGTCCGGTTGGGGAACAGCTCGTGGCCTTCGATCCCGGGGCCGATCTCGCCGAGGTCGAGGTCCTCCAGCTCCTGGCCGACGACGATCGCGCACTGCGGGTTGCCGATCGAGACGTGCTGGAACTCCCACTCGCGGCCGGCGGCGCTCAACGACCCCCTGCCGTCCTCTCCGCCGCCGGGAAAGTCCTTCGAGCTGGTCGAGGCGCGGCCCATCTCGACCGCGCAGGTCAGCTCGCCGGTGATCGTCGGCACGATTGGCCCGACCACGGTCTTGATCGCGAAGGTGTCGGCGTCGGTCCAGCCGTGACGGCGCAGATAGAGGATCGCCTCCCGCGCCCCGTTGCCCGAGAGCTCCGCCTCGGAGCCGTCGGGGTTGAAGATCCGTAGCTCGGCGACGAACCCCGGGTCCTCGCTGCGCGAGAGCAGCAGCACCCCATCCGAGCCGACCCCAAAATGCGGATCACAAAGCCACTCGACCCGCTTAGCGCTGAGGCCCCACGGGAGGTTCGCCGCCTCCACGATCACGTAGTCGTTCCCCAGCGCTTGCCACTTCTCAAATCTCAAGGTGAGCGGCAGCCTAGTGGGGCACGGGTGACACTTCGCATCTCGGCGTCCTCGGTCGCTCGCGTGCAGAGCACGCCACGCTCCCTGCGTCCTTGATCTGCTCGGTCACCCGCACCCTTGCGTAATTCGAATGGCAACCTCGAAATCGGAGAGGCCGGTGCGGTCGATCGGGTGGAGGTTGGGGATCTTGCGCATCCAGGTGAGCTGGCGGCGGGCGTAGTTGCGGGAGCGCTTCTTCATCGCCTCGACGTCGCCGGCGAGCAGCTCGTCGAAGCCGAGCGCCTTGCGGGCGGTTCGGCCCGGTCCCAGGGCATCCGCCCGCCGCACCTCCTCGAGCGCCCCACCGGCGACGATCGCCTCGGTCCGCGCATCGATCCTCTGATAGAGCCGCTCTCGGTCCATGTCGAGTCCGAAGATCGTCGTCGGATGCCGCGTCTGCGGCGACCACAACTCCGAGTTCTCCGCTTCCGCCGGCGCCTTGACCAGGGAAAGCTCGGCGACGGCGGCCCGCAGATAGAGCCCCGTCCCCCCCACCACGATCGGCGTCCTCCCTGCCGCCCGCGCCGCATCCACCTCCGCATGCGCAAGCGGCATGTAGTCCCCCACCGAGAAGTCCTGGGTAACGGGAACGAACCCAACCAACCTGTGCTCCAACCGAGCTTGCTGCTCAGTGCTCGCGACCCCGGTCAGCGTCCCCAACCCCTCGTACACCTGCAACGCATCGCAGTTGATGGCCACCGGATCCTTCCCCCGTTCCCTAAGCAGCTCCGCCAACGCGATCGCGACGCCGGTCTTGCCAACGCCCGTCGGCCCGAATATCGCGAGCACGCTCACGAGCAGGGGTGTCGGTGAAGCCCCGAACGGCTTGTACTTTTTCGGCGGCGCTCGCCCACGGCAGCCTGCGGGCTACTGTCGAAAAAGTTGAGTGAGGGGCTTCACCGACACCCCTGCCAACGTCTGCGAAGTCGCGCTCTCAATCTCCACGTCAACGAGCTCCCCAGGCTCGGCAACCCCATCGAAGTTGACCGCCTTGTTGTGCCGGGTCCGCCCCCGCAGCCTCGTCTCATCGGTCCGACTGGCCCCTTCGACCAGCACCTCCATCGTCCGCCCGACGAACCGCTGGGACCGCTCCGCCGCGCGCCGCTGCACCGCCTCCACCAGCCGCTCCATCCGCTCGACCTTGACCGGATGGAGGACCTGATCGTCCATCTCCGCCGCCTCGGTTTCGCGCCGTGGCGAGAAGACGAAGGTGAAGGCGCCGTCGTAGCCGACCTCCTCGACCACCTCGAGCGTCTGCGCAAAGTCCCCCTCGGTCTCGCCCGGAAAGCCGACGATGATGTCGGTGGTGATCGCGCAATCGGGGACGTGCTCGCGGATCAGGGCGACGCGGTCCATGTAGCGGCTGCGGTCGTAGGTGCGCCGCATCCGCTTGAGGACGGCGCTCGAGCCCGACTGCAGCGGTAAGTGGATCTGCTCGCAGAGCGCCGGCAGCTCGGCGTGGGCGCGGATCACGTCCTCTTTCATGTCCTTCGGGTGCGGGCTTGTGTAGCGGATCCGGTCGATCCCCTCGACCGCGTCGACCCGCGCCAGCAGCTCGGCGAAGCCGATCCTGTTGTCCCGGGGCAGATCGCGCCCGTAGCTGTTGACGTTCTGCCCCAGCAGCGTCACCTCGCGCACACCATCGGCGGCGAGGTCCTCGGCCTCCGCGAGCAGCTCGAAGTGGTCGCGGCTGACCTCGCGGCCCCGGGTCGAGGGGACGATGCAGTAGGAGCAGACGCAGTTGCAGCCCTGGGAGATCTGCAGCCAGCCCTGGAACTCACGCTCGCGCCGGGCCGGCAGGTGACCGGAGAAGTCCTCGAACTCGAAGTAGCCCTGGGCACTGAGCGAGTCGGAGTTGAGGAACTCGGCCAGCTTGTGGATCTGGCCGGGGCCGAAGGCGACGTCGACGAAGGGAAAGCGCTGGAAGACCTCGTCCTTGACCGACTGCGCCCAGCAGCCGCCGACGCCGACCACCCGCGCAGGATCTTCGGACTTCAGCCGCTTCGCCTCGCCCAGATGAGCGATGAAACGGCTGTCGGCCGACTCCCGGATCGAGCAGGTGTTGAAGAGGATCACGTCGGCGCCGTCGCGGCTCTCGGCCTCCTCGTACCCGAGCGAGGCCAGCATCCCCCGCATCCGCTCCGAATCGTGCACGTTCATCTGGCAGCCGAAGGTGGTGACGTGAAAGCGCTTGGCCATCAGCCGGCAGGGTAGAGGGTTTGCGTGGAGGCGTTGGGGGCCTCTCCCGCTGAGGCCGTCGCGCAGCTGAGTCGCCACCGGGGTTCGAAGCGTCGGTTCATGAGCCTCCGCGGGAGAGGCCCCCAACGCCTCCCCACGAAGCTCTCCCCGGCCGTCAAGGTGAATGAGCTTCCGTGAAGGAGAGTGAGATTGGCCGGACGGCAGGGTGCCCCTCCTCCGGAGGCTCATGGACAGAGGTCCCGAAGCACGGCGGCGGCTCAGCTGCGCGACGGCCTCTCGGAGGAGGGGCACCCTGCCGTCCGGCCGACCTACTGGACCCTGAGCGTTCCTTCCATGCCGGCTTCGCGATGGCCCGGCACGGTGCAGAAGAACTCGTAAGTGCCGGGCGCGAGCTCGGCGGTCACTGACGTCTTCCCCTGCGAGATCAGCTTCGAGCCGGCGATCTCTTCGCCATTGCCTTCGATCGCCACGTCGTGTTCGATCGTCGCTGGGTTGGTGAAGTCGATCGTGACCTTGCCCGGCTTGCTGGTGAGGCTGGTCTTGTCGTAGGCGATTTCGGTTGGGTCGGCGGCCAGCTGCAGCGTCCCGCCGGAGCCTTTCGCCGCCGGCTGACCCTGCTGCTTTTCCGAAGGCTCGGATTCAAACGGCCCGCTGGTCTGCTCTTTTTCGATCTCCTTGCCCGCCTTCTCGAACTCGCCCGCCTTCGCCTCTTCCTCGTCCTTGGCGTGGAGGACGGCGAAGGTGGTCGCGCTGCCGACCAGGAGCGCGAACCAGAGGATCACGATCGGGAAGGCGCGACCCGGGAAGCCCTTGACTTTGAGGCCGGCGAAGCTGATCAGGACGGCCGAGACGGCAAGCGCGATCCCGCAGACGTAGAAGAGAGTTTCGTCACTCATCAGGCGGCCGGAATCCTAAGTCAGGACGGCGCTCGGGCGCCGTCAGCCCTTCAAGCGGCTTTTGCCTCCGGGGCCGGAACCGTGGCATCCGGCTCGGCGGGCTTCGCCTCCGTCGCGCTCTTGCCGTCGATTCCCAATGCCGCTCGCACCTTGGCTTCGATCTCCGCCGCCAGCTCCGGGTTGTCGACGAGGAACTGTTTGGCGTTGTTGCGGCCCTGGCCCAGGCGGGTCTCCCCGTAGGAGAAGAAGGAGCCGGATTTCTGCACCAGGTCCTGCTCCATCCCGAAGTCGAGCAGGCCACCCTCGCGGGAGATGCCGACGCCGTACTCGATGTCGAACTCGGCCTGTCGGAACGGCGAGGCGACCTTGTTCTTGACGACTTTGACCCGGACCCGGTTGCCGACCGCCTCGGTCCCTTCCTTGAGCGTCTCGATGCGGCGGATGTCGAGCCGTTGCGAGGCATAGAATTTCAGCGCCCGCCCACCCGGCTGCGTCTCCGGCGAGCCGAACTGGACGCCGATCTTTTCGCGGATCTGGTTGGTGAAGATACAGACGGTTTTGGTCCGGTTGAGATTCCCGGCGAGTTTGCGCAGCGCCTGCGACATCAGGCGGGCCTGGAGCCCGACCGTCTGGTCGCCGATCTGTCCGTCGAGCTCTGCTTTCGGGGTCAGCGCCGCGACCGAGTCGATCGCGACCACGTCGATCGCGCCGGAGGCGATTAGACGGTCAGCGATCTGCAGCGCCTGCTCGCCGTAGTCCGGCTGGGAGACGAGTAGCTCGTCGGTGTCGACGCCGATCGCCCGCGAGTAGACCGGGTCGATCGAGTGCTCAGTGTCGATGAAGGCGCAAACGCCGCCCAGCGCCTGGGCCTGGGCGATGATGTGGTTGACGAGGGTCGTCTTCCCCGAGGACTCAGGGCCGAAGATCTCGACGATCCGGCCGCGGGGAACGCCGCCGATGCCGAGCGCCAGGTCGAGCGCCAGCGCGCCGGTCGGGATCGAATCGACCTTGACAGTGCCTTTGTCGCCGAGCCGCATCAGTGAGCCTTGGCCGAAGTCGCGCTCGATCTGCGTCACCGCTGCCTCCAGCGCCGCGTCCTTGGCCTTGGCCTCCTTGGCCGAAGCGTCCTTCAGGTTCACTTTCTTGTCCGCCATCTGGATCACCTCACTGCCACCCTGCTCCGGGCAGCTCGACTTGGGCCAGAGGGACGTAGCGCGCACCCTGTGGCTGGAGTTCGGAACGGTAGAGGCAGATTCGGACGGCATCGAAGAAACCGGTGTGCGCCGTGGGAGAGAGGCCGGACGGGACCTTCACCAGCATCGGCCGCCGCGAGCCGCGTCCCTCGGCGCGAATCCTGGCAACCGTCACATGCGGCCAGAAGGGGCGGCTATCCGGCTCGTAGAGACCTTCGAAGGCCAGGATTTCGCTCAGCTCCGCCTGTCGCACCTCGACCGGCCGGGACTCGACCGGCAGCGCGACGAGCCGCGGCCTCCCGTGAGGAGGACGGCCGACTGGGCCCTCCAGTTGCAGAAGCACCGGGGTCTCGGCGATCTGCTCCATCGCGTACTCGATCCGCTCGACGTCATCCAGCGGTCGATTGCCGAGGAAGGCGAGGGTGACGTGAAGCGACTCCGGCGGGACCCGCCGCAGAGCCGGGTCGGTCAGCTCGGCCTCGCCCCAGCTCGCGATGTCCTCCCGCACCATCTCCGGCAGGTCGAGGGCGACGAACATGCGGACGCGCTTGCTCTTCTCGGCTGGCTCGCTCACTCGGCCCACGCTACGGCGTCGGGACGCGCGAGTTAAGGCTCTTTTGCAAGAAATGCGAGCAGATTTACGCGCGACTTCGAAGCATCGGTCTACAACGGCGGCTCGACGCCGCTGAGAAGGATCCGCAGCAGGTGCATGCCAACCAGGGCGGAGCGTTCGCGGATATCGGCTCGGCCACCGGGGATGATCGGGTCGCGGGCGATGCTGGTCCCGTCGGCGAGGCGAGCGTTGAAGCAGACGTAGCCGACCGGCTTCTCCTCGCTACCCCCGTCGGGGCCGGCGATGCCGGTAATGGAGACGGCAACGTCGGCGCCGAAGCGCTCAAGCGCTCCGATCGCCATCGCCTCGGCGACCTCGGGCGAGACCGCCCCGTTCGCCTCGATCAGTCCCGGCTCGACGCCGAGCAGCCCCACCTTGGCCTCGTTCGAGTAGGCGATGACGCTCCCGGCCATGTATCCCGAGGCGCCGGGAAGGTCGGTGATCCGCGCCGCCATCAGACCGCCGCTGCACGACTCCGCCAGCCCCAGCCGGCGCCCCCCGAGCAGCGCCGCCACCTGCGAGTCGATCGTCTCGCCGTCGAGGCTGAAGAGGTGGCGCTGGTGGCGCTCGGCGAGCCCGGCGCGAACCGAATCGGCGACGGCGGCCGACTCGTCGCGGTAGCGGACGTCGATCTCGATCTCGCCGCGGCGCAGGCAGGTGGTGATCTCCACCGCCTCCAGCGCGACGCCGCCGTCCTCGATCTCGCGCAGGCTCTTGGCGATCTCCGACTCCGGCACGCCGAACATCCGCAGCGTGTAGCCGTGCAGCGGGGTTGCCTTGGCGAGCAGCTCCCGCATCGGCGCGGTCTCCAGGGCCACCGGCCACATCGGCCGCAGCTCCCGCGGCGGGCCGGGCAGCACCACCACGATCCGGCCGTCGGCAGGAACGACCAGGCCCGGTGCAGTGCCGACGGGGTCGAGCGGAATCGCCCCCTCGGGCACCATCGCCTGCTTGCGGTTGGCCGCCAGCACCGCCTCCTCGTCGAAGTCGAAGCGGCGGGCGAAGCCGCGCAGGACCTCGGCGATCTTCTCCTCGACCTGCTCATCGAGGACGAGCTCGCGACCGGCGAAGCGGGCGACGATCTCGGCGGTGAGGTCGTCGGCGGTGGGCCCGAGGCCGCCGCTGGTGACGATCAGGTCCATCCCCTCGGCGGCCATGAAGCGCAGCGCCGCCTCGAGGTCGTCGGGACGGTCGGCGACGACGAGGATGTGGGCCACCTCGACCCCCTGCTCGGCCAGCCTTTCGGAGACCCAGGGGCCGTTGGAGTCGGAGATCCTCCCGGTCAGGACCTCGGTCCCGGTGACGACGATGCCGGCGCGGATCACGTGCAGGTCGGCCGTTCGCCTTCGGACAGCTCGCGCAGCTCACCGCCGGCGCCGATCGTGTACCCGATCGGGCTGGCGCTCGCCGGAATGCTCGCTTGCTGTCCGTTCACCGTCATCGATACCGAGCCGTTGCCGAAAGAGACCGTGAAGCTACCGGACCGGAAGGGCCCCGCCTCGGACCCGGTAGGAAGAATCTGGCCGTCGACGAGTGGCTGACCGGCGGCATCGAGCAGGCAGACCCAGACTTCCGCATCGGCCGTCAGGCTCAGGGACAGCCCCCGGGGCGGTTCGGAAGACCGAGCCAGCCCGGTTTCCACCTGTCGCTGGGTTTTGTGGTGGCGCTGATGGTGAGGCGCGCCCGGAGGCCCCTCGTCGCCGCTGGAAAGTCCGAAGACGACGAGTACCGCGACCAGCCCGGCCGAGATCGCCAGGGCTGCCAGGCGCGGGGGGACACGCCGGCCGCGGCGCGGGATTGGCGCCGCGGCGATCGGGGCGGGGTCGACCTGGGGTAGGCGCTCCCCCGTCCGCTCGCCGGCAACGTCGCGGCGCCCTTCCTCCGCCAGCCTGGCGCCGTCCAACCCAAGGTAGTCGGCGTAGGTGCGGATGAAGGCACGAGCGTAGGCCTCACCGGGTAAGGCGTCCCATTCCTCGTTCTCCAGCGCACGCAGGAAGCGAACCCGGATCTTGGTCGAGGCCTCGACCTCGGCGAGATCAATCCTGCGTCTCTCACGCGCTCTCCGTAGCGTCGCTCCGACGCCGTAGTCCATGCACCTATTGTGGCCTTTGTCGTTGCCCGGGTGTGAGGGGACGCCTACTCGTCCGCTTGTGGCTCGATCGCGACCGGATCGGAGCCCGCGTCCTGGGAGGCGGGGGCAAGCACCCTGGCCAGATCAGCCTGGGTGATCAGGACCTGACGGGGTTTGGAGCCCTCGTAGCCGGAGATCACGCCGCGGCGCTCGAGCATGTCGATCAGGCGGCCGGCGCGGGTGTAACCGACCCGCAGGCGCCGCTGGATCATCGAGACCGAGGCGGTCTCGGTCTGCACGACCAAGCGGATCGCCTCGTCGAGTAGATCGTCGCTATCGGGGTCGAAGTCGCCCTCGTGGCCCTCCCCCTCGATCTCCTCGGGGCTCTCCAGCAGCTCCGCCTCGAACTCGGGCTCGCCCTGCTTGGCCCAGTGGCCGGTGATCCGGGCGATCTCCTCCTCGGTGATGAAGGCGCCCTGGACCCGCTGCAGCTTCGAGGTGCCGGCGCCGCGGAAGAGCATGTCGCCCTGGCCGAGCAGGGCCTCCGCCCCACCCTGGTCGAGGATCACGCGCGAGTCGGTCTGCGAGGAAACGGCGAAGGCGATCCGGGCCGGGATGTTGACCTTGATCGTGCCGGTAATGATGTCGGTCGATGGCCGCTGGGTCGCGAGGACGAGGTGGATCCCGGTGGCGCGCGACTTTTGCGCCAGGCGGATGATCGAGTCCTCGACTTCGGCCGGAGCGACCATCATCAGGTCCGCGAGCTCGTCGATCACGCAGAGGATGTGCGGCAGCGGCGCTTCGCCGACCTTGACCCGCGCCCGGTTCAACTCGCCGAGGTTGCGACAGCGCGCCTCGCCCATGATCCCGTAGCGGCTCTCCATCTCGCCGATCAGGTTCGAGAGCACGTTGGCCGCCAGCCGCGGCGAGGTCACGACCGGGGTCAGCAGGTGCGGCACGTTCTCGTAGTGGTTGAGCTCGACCTGCTTGGGGTCGACCAGGACCAGGCGCACCTCGTTGGGCGAGGCCTGCAT
This sequence comes from uncultured Actinomycetes bacterium, assembly GCA_963699125.1. Taxonomy (GTDB): domain Bacteria; phylum Actinomycetota; class Thermoleophilia; order Solirubrobacterales; family 70-9; genus VAYN01. Next base: position 580,369 of record OY969417.1, on the reverse strand, counting down.
CAAGATCGAGGAGAGGATCGCGTTGACGCAGCCGGACTTGCCGGAGCCGGTGGTGCCGGCGACGAGGACGTGCGGCATCTTCGCCAGGTCGGTCCAGACCGGGTTGCCGTCGATCCCCTTGCCGAGCCAGGCGACCAGCGGCGAGGTCTTCTCGGGACGGCCGGCGTAGATGTCGCCGAGGCGGACGATGCGGCGACGGGTGTTCGGCACCTCGACCCCGACCGCCTGTTTGCCGGGAATCGGCGCCAGGATGCGGATGTCGGTTGAGGCCAGCGCGTAGGCGAGGTCGTTGGCCAGCTCGGTGACTTTCTTCACCTTGATTCCGGGCGCCAGCCGCAGTTCGTAACGCGAGACGTGGGGGCCGCTGACGACGCCGACGATCTTCGCCTCGACCCCGAAGTGCCCCAGCGTCTCGACCAGCTTGCGGCCGACGATCTCGTGATCGCGCGGGTCCGGTCCCTTGTCGCCGTTCTTGCCCCGCTCCAGCAACTTCTGCGACGGCGGCCGGTAGTCGATCTCGTCCGAGGTGGTGACCCCTCGCGCTTGCCCCATCGGCGTCAGCGCCACCTGCTCGGGCTCAGTGGCCGGCTCGTCGAGGGTGACCGCATCCTCCTCCGAGGTCGAGATCTCCTCCAGTTCGCGGTCGAAGGCGTCCGCCGCCACCGCCAAATTCGGCTCGTCCTCGGGCTCCTCGGCGAGCTGAACGGTCGGCTCGAACTCTTCGGTGTCCGGATAGCTGCTCATCACGTCGGTCGGTCCGGCCCGCGTCTCCCGTTGCTCGCGCCAGTCCTGGTGCGTCCTTGCCACCGTCCGCGCCGCCGCGTCGCCACCGTGGAAAATCGCCCGAACCGACGTCCTGAAGCCGCGGCCGATTCCACGCGCCAGCGCCGATACCGAAGTCCCGGTCAGCAGCATCCCCCCGACCAGCAGCATCGACACCGTGAAGATCCGCGCCCCCACGGTCCCGAATAGATAGTCGAGCCCGGTTTCGACCCCGTAACCGACCTTCCCCCCCTCCCAGCCGAAGAAGAGGACGAAGACCAGGTAGACCCCGAAGGCGACGAGAAACAACCCGATCAGATCCAGATGTCGCTGCTCCAGCCCCGCCGGCATTCTCAAGCCAGCTCTCGCTTTCGGCGCGCGCTTCGCGGCAGCTTTCTTCCGCCGCGCAGGAACGGCCTTCTTCTTACGCACGAACATGCTGCCCGCTTCGACATCTGAGCCTGGTCCCCTGCGCCTGGTGCACCAGGGCCGCGCTCTGGGATGAGGGCAGACGAGGGGTGGAGCGTCTTGTACTTTTTCGTCGCCTCGATTCTCGGACGGTCGCAACCGCCGCTCGAAAAAGTTAAGCGGAACCCCTCGTCTGCCCTCATCCTCGCTCTGCGCCGTTAAATTCACCCTAAAAGCAGGCGGAATCGAGCCTGTGCGGGGCTAACATCGCCGCAATGCTCAACGATGCCCCGCAAACCGACGCCCGCGTCCTGATCGTCGAGGACGACGCCGACATCGCCGATGTCCTCCGTCGCTCCCTGCGCAACGAGGGCTACGAGGTCAAGACCTCCGCCGATGGGGTCGAAGCCCTCGATGTCGCCACCGGCTTCGTCCCCGATCTGGTGGTGCTGGACCTCGGCTTGCCCCGGCTCGACGGCGTCGAGGTCTGCCGCCGCCTGCGGATGGACGGTGACGTCCCGATCCTGATGCTGACCGCCCGGGCCGAGACCGAGGACCGCGTCATCGGTCTCGACAGCGGCGCCGACGACTACTTGGCGAAGCCGTTCGAGCGCCAGGAGCTGCTGGCGCGGATCCGCGCCCTGTTGCGGCGGCGACCACCGCGGGGCGCCGCCTCGCTCGAGGTCGCCGATCTTCAACTCAATCCCGACACCCGCGAGGTCCGCCGCGGCGAGCGTGAGATCGAGCTAACCAACCGCGAGTTCGAGCTGCTCGAGTTCCTGATGCGCAACGAGCGGCTCGTCATTTCACGGGAGCGCCTGCTGGACGAGGTCTGGGGCTATGACCCGATGGCCGCGACGAACACGATCGACGTCTTCGTCTCCAACTTACGACGCAAGCTCGAGGCCGGCGGCGAGTCACGGTTGCTGCACACCAAACGCGGCGCCGGCTACGTGCTCAAGGACTGAGTGATGCGGGCTACGGGCAACCGGGCCGCTTCGAGGCGACGCCTGCTCCGCCCCCGCCGCTGGCCACTGCGCTGGCGCCTGGCGGCCGTCTCGGCCGGCCTGACGTTGGTGATCCTGATGCTGTTCGGGGCGGTGATCGGCGGCGTCGCGACGCAGCGGATCCGCAACGACTTTAACGGCGAGGTCCAGAACGCCGCCCAGACCCTGGCCTCCGAGGTCCGCATCGTCTACACCCCGCTCGGCAGCTTCGCCCAGCAGACCCCCAGCATCAGCAGCTTCGTCCTCCCCGACGACGGCGCCGCCCGGGTGCTCGACCGTAGCGGCGCGGTCAAGGGAGGTGTCGGCGACGAAGCGGACGTGCTGGGCCCGTTCCACCCCGGCCTCACGACCTTCGGCCAAATGCGGGTGGCGACGGCGCCGATCACCTCCGGCGGCGAAGTGACCGGCTACATCCAGTACGGCCGCAATCTGCAGCACGTCGATTCGACGATCGACCGGCTCTGGCTCTTCATCGTCGCCGGCGTGTTCGGCGGCACCCTGCTGGCCAGCCTCGCCGGGGTCGCGATCGCCAGCCGGGCGATGCGGCCGATCGCCTCGCTGACCGCGACGGCGCGGGAGATCGCCACCACCCGCGATCCGTCGCGACGAATGCCGGAGCCCGTGGTGGACGACGAGGTGGGCGAGCTGGCGCGAACGTTGGAGGAGATGCTGCGCTCGCTCGATGCCGCCCGCGCCGAGCGCGAGGGTGCGATGCAGAAGCAGCGCGAGTTCGTCGCCGACGCCTCCCACGAGCTGCGCACCCCGCTGACCAGCGTCCTCGCCAACCTCGAGCTGCTGCAGGCCTCGCTCGGCGCTGCGGGACAAGCGGAGGATCGCGAGGTGGTCGACTCGGCCCTGCGCTCCTCGCGCCGGATGAGCCGTCTAGTCGGCGACCTGCTGCTGCTGGCCCGCGCCGACGCCGGCCGGCTCGGCGTGCACAGGCGCTGCGATCTCGCCGAAGTCGCCGGCGAAGCCGCCGCCGAGGCGGCGCCGCTGATGGGCGAGCGCACCCTGACCGTCGACAACGAGCGGCCGCTGCGGGTGCAAGGCAACCCCGACGAGCTGCATCGGATGGTGCTCAACCTGCTCGACAACGCCGCCCGCCACACGCCCGACGGCACCCAAATTGAGATGAGCCTGTCCGAGGCGAACGGCGCGGTGGTGGTGGAGGTGGCCGACGACGGTCCGGGCATACCGGTGGAGATGCGCGGCCAGATCTTCGACCGCTTCGTCCGCGGCGAAGGCCCGGCCGATACGGCTGGCGGCGCCGGAACCGGTCTCGGACTGGCGATCGTCGTCGCCGTCGCCGTCGCCCACGGCGGCAGCGTGGAAGCAGGCGAATCGGTATCGGGCGGCGCGTTGTTCCGCATCCAGATCCCCCTCGCCACTTCTGAGCAGGTTGTTAGCTCACATTTAGAGCCGCTTTAGAGCACCGTCTTAAGTTCCTCCGTGGACGAGACACACAGGCCCGCCGGGGTTTCTCCCCAGACACCGCCCCGGCGGGCTTTCTTTTCCAGTAAGGCTGAGGCCTGAGGTTGCGAGGGGAGGGAGTTGGAACCCCTCCCTCGGAGGCCGTCGCGCAGCTGAGCCGGAGGCCAGGGTTCACGGTGTCTGCCCGGGAGCCTCCGCGAGAGGGGTTCCAACTCCCTCCCTACGTACTGCGCTGCAGCAGACGCACAAGAAACGAAGCCCTGGTCGCTGAAGCTTCCGCACCTTCGGTCACTGCCGCGGTCTCAACCCAGGAGGGAACCGCGAGACCCGCGCATCCGACATTTACCCCACCCCGTTGGGGACAAAGTCGGCTACGCGCCCCCGACGCCGGAGATGGCGCTCACCGGCCCGCGCACCCCGAAGTTTCGCTATTCCCTCTTAGCTCTGAGCGTCCCGGACCGGCGCTTGTCAGGGAGGACGGGTGCCCCTCCCCCGGAGGCTCATGGGCAGACGTAGCGAATCACTGCGAGCGATCTGCTGCGCGACGGCCTCCGGGGGAGGGGCACCCGTCCTCCCCAATCGCCCGTTCCGTCGAGATCAGACCTCGATCACAACCGGCAGGATCATCGGCCGTCGCCGCAGGCGCTGGAAGACGAACTTGCCGACGGCGTCGTGCAGATCTTCCTCGATCAGGTGCGACTCGCGGTTGCCGGCCGCCGCGGCCTCCTCGAGCGTGTCTTCGACCAGGTCGCTCAGCTCCTCGACCAGCGCGTCGGCTTCCTCGAGGAAGGCAACCCCGCGGAAGATCACCTCGGGGTCGGCGACGACGCTGCCGTCATCAGAGGAGACGGTGACGACGACGATGAAGATTCCGTCGGCGGAGATCTCGCGCCGGTCGCGCAGCGCCGCGTCGTCGGGGTCGCCGATGTTGACGCCGTCGACGTACATCGTGCCGGCGTGGGTGTCATCGCCGAAGCGGGCCCCGTCCTCGTCGATTTCCAACGGCAGGCCGTTGCGGCCGCGGAAGACGTTGGCGGGATCGACCCCCACTGCGTGGGCCAACTCCGCGTGCAGCCGCAGCCGCTTGTGGTCGCCGTGGACCGGCATCACGTAGCGCGGCTTGGTCAGGTTGAGCATCAGCTTCAGCTCCTCCTGCCAACCGTGGCCCGAGGCGTGGATCGGCGCGTCGCGGGCGGTGATCACGGTGGCCCCGATCTCGTAGATGCGGTCGATCGTCTCGTTGACGGCGCGCTCGTTGCCGGGCACCGGGGTGGCCGAGAAGACGACGGTGTCGCCGGAGTGCAGCTCGACGTCGCGGTGGTCGTTGTTGGCCATCCGCCGCAACGCCGACAGCGGCTCGCCCTGACTTCCGGTGGAGATGACGACGACCTTCTCATCGGGGAAGTCCTCGATCTCGCGCGGCTGGATGAAGAGGCCCTCGGGCGCCTCCGCCATTCCCAGGTTGGAGGCGATGTTGAAGTTCTTGCGCATCGAGCGCCCGACCAGGGCGACCTTGCGGTCGAGCTGGACGGCGGCGTCGATCACCTGCTGCACTCGGTGGATGTTGGAGGCGAAGGAGGTGACGATGATCCGCCCCTCGCAGCGCCCGAACTGCTGCAGCAGCGCCGGGCCGACGCTCGACTCCGAGGGCGCGACCCCGGGCCGGTCGGCGTTGGTCGAGTCGCCGCAGAGCAGCAGCAGGCCTTCGCGGCCGATCTCGGCCAGGCGCGGGATGTCGGCCGGGCGACCGTCGACCGGCGTCTGGTCGAACTTGTAGTCGCCGGTCATCAGCATCGAGCCCAGCTCGGTGTTGATCAGGACCCCGCGCATGTCCGGGATCGAGTGGGCGAGGTGAACCAGCTCGAGCCCAAAGGGCCCCAGCTGGACCCTCTCCCCCGCCGGCAGCTCCTGCAGCGGCGCCGACTCGCCGAGCTTGTGCTCGTCGAGCTTTGAGCGCACCATCGCGATCGTCAGCAGCCCGCCGTAGATCGCCGGCGGCGAGCCGATCTCACGCAGCACGTAGGGCAGAGCACCGACGTGGTCCTCGTGTCCGTGCGTCAGCACGATCGCTTCGATGTCATCGGCGCGGTCGCGCAGGTAGGAGAAGTCGGGCAGGACCAGATCGATCCCGTGCATCTCCGCGGTTGGGAACATCAGCCCGGTGTCGACGACGACGATCCGCCCGTCGTACTCGATCACGGTCATGTTCTTGCCTATCTCGCCGAGCCCGCCAAGCGGCAGCACTCGGAGCGTCTTGCTTGCCACTAGTCGCTCACTCTCTCTGAGGTTGGGTTACTGCGCAACCGGGAGGCCGATGCGCTCCAGCGCCGCCTTGACCGCGGCCCGCTGCTCGGCGTCCACCGGTACGAGCGGAAGTCGCAGCCTGCCTGCCGCAAGCCCCAGCATCTCCAGCGCCGCCTTCAACGGGATTGGATTCGTCGTCACCGAGAGGCCTTCGTAGACGGGCGTAAGTTCGTTGTCGATCTCGCGGGCGCGGTCGAGGTCGCCGCCCTGCGCGGAGTCCCACATCTCGCGCATGCGATCGCCGACGACGTGGGAGGCGACGGTGATGCCGCCGGCGCCGCCGAACTCGAGCACGCGCAGGAAGGTGTTGTCGTTTCCGGCGAGGATCGAGAGCCCCTCGATCGGGCCCAGCTCCTCATCGTTTGCCTGCTTGACGGCGACGATGTTGTCGACCGAGGCCAGCTCGGCGAGCAGATCGGGTGGCATGTTGATCGTCACCCGCGAGGGGATGTTGTACATCACCAGCGACAGCTCGGGCACGGCTTCGGCGACGGCCTCGAAGTGGGCGCGCAGGCCAGCCCGGTTGGGCTTGTTGTAGTAGGGCGCGACGACCAGCGAGGCGTCGGCGCTCGCCGCCGCCGCCGCTTTGGTCAGCTCGCGCGAGTGGCGGGTGTCGTTGGTGCCGGTGCCGCAGACCAGGAGGACGTCGTCGCCGACCTCGGCGCGGACCGCGCGCAGCAGCACGATCTCCTCCTCGTCGGTCAGCGTCGGGCACTCGCCGGTGGTCCCCGCGATCACCAGCCCGTGGGAGCCGTGCTCGAGCAGGTGGACGGCGAGGCGGCGGGCTGCGTCGGTGTCGACGCTGCCGTTCTCGTCGAACGGCGTGGCCATCGCCGTGATGATTCCGCGGATCTCCTTCATCGCTGCCAGAGTACCCCGTCCGCTGGTCTAGTCATCGAAAAGCAGCTTCTCGAGGCCGACCGTGAATTTCTCGGGCAGCCCGCCGACCCGGCGCACGGCGAGCAGGACTCCCGGCATGAAGGAGCGGCGGTCGATCGAGTCGTGGCGCAGCGCGAGCGTCTGGCCCTCGCCGCCGAAGATCACCTCTTGGTGGGCGACCAGGCCCGGCAGCCGCACCGAGTGGATCGGCTGGTGCACGTTGCCACCGGCGGCGTCGATCAGCTCCCCGGTGCGCTTGGCGGTGCCCGAGGGGGCGTCTAGCTTGCGGTCGTGGTGCAGCTCGACGATCTCGCACTCGGGCATGTGAGGGGCGATCGTCTGCGCCACCTCCATCAGCAGCACGGCGCCGATCGCGAAGTTGGGAGCGACGAAGCAGTTGACTTTGGCCGGCGCCGCCTTAGCGGCGTCGCGGGCGGCGTCGAGGTCGAAGCCGGTGGTGCCGACGACGACGCTGACACCGTTTTCGAGGCAGGCCCGGATGTTGTCCAGGGCGGTGTCCGGGGTGGAGAAGTCGACGACGACGTCCGTCCCGTAGAGGACATCGGCAAGGGGGGTATCCAGCGCCGGGTCGGCCTTGCCGGCGAGCTCCAGGTCCGCAGCCCCTTCAACGGCCTCGCAGACCGCCTGCCCCATGCGGCCGGCGGCGCCCGCCACCGCGACCCGGATCACGCGGCCACCAAGCTCTCACTGACCGGGGCCAGGACCCGCCGGAAGCGATCCTCGTCGGCGCCGACGCAGGCAGCCGAGAGCCGCTCGGCGCCGTACAGCTCGGCGGCCAGCTCGGTCAGCTGGTCGACCTCGATCGCGTCCACCTTGGTCAGCATCTCATCGAGGCTTTCGATCGGCAACCCGAACAGGGTCGCCCGCGCGATCCGCGTCATTCTCGCCGCGGTCGACTCCGAGGAGAGCACCAGCCTCCCCTTGACGCTCTCCTTGGCGCGGGTCAGCTCCTCGGCCGAAACCGGCTCCGAGCGCAGCCGCGCCAGCTCGGCGCCGATGATCGCGCAGGCCTCCTCGACGTTGTCCTCGCGGGTGCCGACGTAGGTCGCGACCAGCCCCTGGTCGGTGAACTGCTCGTTGTAGGAGCCGACCGAGTAGGCGAGGCCGCGCTTCTCGCGCACCTCGCGGAAGAGCCGCGAGGAGGTCGAGCCGCCGAAGATCGAGTCGAGCACGGCAAGCGGGTAGCGCCGCTCGTCGTCGCGGCGCAGGCCCGGCGCGCCGAAGCAGATGTGGTACTGCTCGGTCTCCTTGCGGTGGAAGCAGAGGCGGGCTCCGCTGTCGAGCTGCGACGACGCCACGGCGCCGTCGCCAGCCGGGGCCGGCGACACCAGGCGCTGGGCCAGATCGACGATCCGCTCGTGCTCGAGATGGCCAGCGGCGCCGACGACGATCTGCGGGCCGGTGTAGTGGGCGTGGTGGTAGGACTCGATCTCGGGGATCGGCACCGAGGCGATCACCTCCGCCTCGCCGAGCACGCGGCGCCCGAGCGGGTGGGCGCCGAAAACGGCCTCGGCGAGGACGTCGTGGACGCGGTCCTGCGGCTCGTCCTCGTACATCGCGATCTCCTCCAGCACGACCTGGCGCTCGGAGTCGATGTCGGGGTAGGTCGGCGCCAGCAGCATCTCCGCCAGCAGGTCGAATACCTCGTCGGTGTGCTCGTCGAGGAAGCGGGCGTGGAGGTGGGTCGTCTCCTTGCCGGTGGCGGCGTTGACCGAGGCGCCGAGCCCGTCGAAGCGCTCGGAGATCTCGATCGCGGAGTAGCGCGCCGTCCCCTTGAACAGCAGGTGCTCGAGGAAGTGCGAGACCCCCGCCTGGGCCGGGGTCTCGTTGCGCGAGCCCGTTCGCACCCAGAGCCCGAGCGCCACGGACCGCACCGAGGGAACCTCCTCGGTGACGACCCGGACGCCCGAGCCCAACTCGGTGAGTTGGGGCGCGCTCAACTGCTCAGCTACGACGCTCGCGCTCGCGACGCCGGCTGCTGTCGCGGCCGCCACGGCTACCGCGATCGCCGCCGTTGCGCCGGCCGCCGTCGCCGGAGCCGACCGAGGCCAGTTCCTCCGGCGATTTGCCCTCGACCGAAGGGTCGTTGGAGAGGCGCAGCCCGATCCGACCGCGCTCCTTATCGACCTCGACCACGGTGACGTCGATCTCCTCGCCGGCTTTGAGCACGTCGTCGACGGAGTCGACCCGCTCGCCCGGCTTGACGTTGGAGATGTGAAGCAGGCCGTCGGTGCCCTTGACCAGCTCGACGAAGGCGCCGAACGTGGTCGTCTTCACGACCTTGGCGGAGTTGTAGCGATCCCCAACCTCGGCCTCCCGAGTCATCGAGTCGATCCGGGCCACGCAGGCCTCGACCAGTTCGCCGGTCGGCGCGTAGATCCGCACCGTGCCGTCGTCCTCGACGTCGATCTCCGCTTCGAACTCCTCGCAGAGGGCGCGGATCGTTTCGCCGCCTTTGCCGATCACGGCCCCGATCTTCTCCGGGTCGATCTTGATCGACTCGATCGCCGGTGCGTGCTGGGAGAGCTTCTCCCGCGGCCCGTCGATCGCCTCGGCCATCTTGCCGAGGATGAACTGGCGGCCCTTGTTGGCCTGCTCGAGGGCGTCGGTGAGGATCTCGAAGGTGACGCCGGTGATCTTGATGTCCATCTGCAGAGCGGTGATCCCGTCTTTGGTGCCAGCGACCTTGAAGTCCATATCGCCGAGGTGGTCCTCGACGCCGGCGATGTCGGTGAGGACGATGTAGTCGTCGCCCTCCTTGATCAGGCCCATCGCCACCCCGGCGACCGGGGCGCTGACCGGGACTCCCGCGGCCTGCAGCGCCATCGAGGAAGCGCAGACCGAGCCCATCGAGGATGAGCCGTTGGACTCGAGCGTCTCGGAGACCGCGCGGATCACGTAGGGGAACGCCTCTTCGTCGGGAACCGTCGCCGCCAGGGCGCGCTCGGCGAGGGCGCCGTGACCGATATCACGCCGCTTCGGACCGCGCATGAAGCCCGCCTCCCCGACCGAGAAGGGCGGGAAGTTGTAGTGGTGCCAGAAGCGTTTGGTCGTCTGCAGCCCGAGCGTGTCGAGCCGCATGTCCATCCGCGTCGTGCCCAGCGCCACGTTGGAGAGGATTTGGGTCTCGCCGCGGGTGAACAGCGCCGAGCCGTGCACGCGCGGGGAGATGTCGACCTCGCACTCGATCGGCCGGATCTCATCTTGGGCGCGGCCGTCGGGGCGCTTCTTGTCGACCGCGATCGCCTTGCGGATCGTGTCCTTCTCGATCGAGCCGAAGGCGGCCTTGACCTCAGCCACCCGCTTCTCGTCGGTCTCTCCGTCGCCGGACTCGGGCGCGTACTCGGCGACCACCTCGTCCTTGACCTTGTCGATCGCCTCGTAGCGCTCGAGCTTGCCCTCGGTGGCGATCGCGTCGACCAGAGCCTGGCCGTGGGAGGAGCGGATGTCGCTGATCAGGCCCTCATCGATCGAGGGAGCCTCGACCTCGATCTTCTCCTTGCCGGCCTTCTGCTGCAGTTCCTCCATCGCGGCGCAGAGCTTCTTGATCTCGCCGTGGGCGATGTCGAGCGCGTCGAGGATCTCGGCCTCGGTGACGCCGTTGGCGCCCGCCTCGACCATCAGGATCGCCTCGTCGGTGCCGGCGACGATCAGGTCGAGGTCGAGCTCCTCGTGCCGGTCCTCCGGCGGGTTGACGATGAAGTCGCCCTCGAGCTTGCCGATCCGCACCGCGCCGACGTGGGCGGCGACCGGGACGGGCGAGATCGCCAGCGCCGCGGAGGCGCCGTTCATCGCGAGGATGTCGTAGGGGTTGACCTGGTCGACCGACATCGGGATCGCGACCAGCTGGGTCTCGTAATGCCAGCCCTTCGGGAAGAGCGGCCGGATCGGCCGGTCGATCATCCGCGCGGTCAGGGTCGCCTTCTCGCTCGATTTGCCCTCGCGACGGAAGAACGAGCCCGGGATCTTGCCCGCGGCGTACATCCGCTCCTCGATGTCGACGGTGAGGGGAAGGAAGTCCACGTCGCGCAGGCTGCCGACGGTTGCGGTGCAGAGGACCATCGTGTCGCCGGCCTGGACCACGACCGCGCCACCCGCCTGCTTTGCGAGTTTGCCCGTCTCGAAGGATATCTGGCTATCGCCGACATCCACCGAGACACGGCTTACGTCAAACATGCTCATTTAGTTGTCCTACCTCCGGCCACCCGGTTGGCGGCCAATTGCTTTCAGAACTCTCGTTCTCTTTCGCCAGAGAGAGTACAAGAGGCACGGAAATGACCGCCGGTCTTGAGTTAAGAATACTAGAAAGCGCCCTATAGTGTCCTCTTTCTGTATTCTTAACGCATGAAACTTAGCAGCACCCAGATCACCGAGCTCTTTCACGTCGCCTTCCTCGACGCATTGTCGAAGCGCCTCGACCCAGCTCGCTACGTGTTGAAGGGGGGCGCGAACCTGCGTTACTTCTTCGGCAGCCTGCGGTATTCCGAGGACATCGACCTCGACATCAACGGCGTCGAGCCATGGGGTCTTGAAGAGAAGGTCGACGGCGTCCTCGGCTCCGGCTCGATGCGGGCCCTCCTTGGTGTCGGCGGGCTGTCGATCGCCGAGTTCTCAAAGCCGAAGCAGACCGAGACGACGCGGCGCTGGAAGGTTGCGATCGAGAGGCCGGGACATTCCGAGCCCGTTCGAACCAAGATCGAGTTCAGCAATCGAAACGGCGAGCAGCGATACCGCCTAGAGCCGGTTCCTAGCCACATCGTCGCTCCCTATGCGCTGCGCTCGCCAAGCGTTCAGCACTACACCGAGGACGCCCCCGCCGAGCAGAAGGTCAAGGCGCTTGCGGGACGCTCCGAGACGCAGGCGCGCGACGTCTTCGACCTCGACCTCCTGCTCCGCCGCAAGTCGCTGCCGGCTGGATCGCTCGACTCGCGGATCCTCACTGATGCGGCTGATCGGGCACTGCAGCTGCCCTTTGCCGCCTTCCGCGACCAAGTCCTCCCCTTTCTCGAGCCCGACGTCGTCGAGCTCTACGAGACCGCGGCCGCTTGGGAGCAGATGCAGACTTTCGTCGCGGAAAAGCTGGAGCAAGCCCAGTGAGGGCGACCGACGCCTACGGCGAGTTGCTGCGCATGAACCGCACGATCGTCACGACCCGCGAGGCAGCGGCACGGTGGCAGGTGGAGCAGCGTACCGCTGGACGGCGCCTCCGCGCCCTCGAGCAAGCTGGGCTCGTGCGCCGGCTGCGCCGAGGTCTCTGGGCACTTGACCCGAATATCGCGCCGTTCGTCGCCGTTCCCTATCTAACGGCGCCGTATCCGGCCTACGTGTCGTTCTGGTCGGCACTCTCCCATCACGGGATGATCGAACAGATCCCGGGTCGAATCTCGGTTGCGTCACTCGACCGCGCCAGGAGCATCACGACCAGCATCGGCACTTACACGATCCATCATCTTGCCCCCGGGCTCTTTGGCGGCTACCGGGGTTCGGATGAAACTGGATACCTGGCCACGCCGGAGAAGGCTCTCTTCGACACCGTCTATGTCCGCACCGCCGCCGGCAGTCGAGCTTTCTTCCCGGAGCTCTCGCTGCCAAGGAATTTTGAAGACGCACAAATGAAGGAATGGACCGGCCGCATCGAGGCTTTGCGCCTGCGAACGCTCGTTTCGCGCCGTCTCCGTGAAGTGGTGCGACAAGCGTCGCGCGAAGGCGCTCCCCGCTGAGTTGGATCCGTCCCTTGCGGAATACCGGCGCCCGCGGCGGGTATCGTGCCCTCCGATGTCGCCGAGCCCCATACGCAGGCGAGTGGTGGCGCTGCCCTTACTTGCCGCGGCGCTGCTGCTCTGGCTCGCCCCCGCCGGTCCCTCCCGCGCCGCCAGCTGCCTGCCGGAACCCTTCCCGCTGGAACCTTGCCCTGAAGACCGCCGGCCGCCGGCGACCAAAGTCACTTACCCGAACCGGCAGGACTTTCTCGCCAAGAAGACCGTGTTCGTGCGCCTGCGATCGAGCGAGGACGCGACCGCCAACGCCAGCGGCCAGCTCGAGGTCCCGAGGTGGCACACGATCTACGGCATCTACTCGACCAGCGCCCCGGTCGCGGCGGGCGAGAAGGTGAAGCTGCGGCTGAGGATGCCGCGGACGGTGCTGGAAGCGGCGGAACGGGCAATCGCCAGGGGCCGGAAGGCCGTGGTCAAGGTGACGGTCATCGCCACCGACGAAGCCGGCAACCGCAGCGGCGCAACCGTGGCAACGATCAAGCAGAAGCGCTGAAGAGCGCCGGCGTCGAGGCGACGCCGGCGCGGATGCCGGACTCGAAGTCGCGCCGCACACGTGCCGCCACCGCGTCAGAGCGGCGGTCTCGCTCGAAGCGCTTGAGGTCGAGACCGAGGCTTTCGGCGCGCTCCCAGAGGTGGGGGTCGTCGAGGTGGCCGTGGTCGCGATAGATCGAGTCGACCATCGCGAAGAAGGCACCCTGCAGTCCCGCCGCCTCGGCCGCCGCGTGAAGCGCCGGCGCCCGCGGGTGCTTGCTGGCGACCGGGAAGTGGCGGAAGACGATCGCTCCGGACCGGATCCCCTCCCAAGCCGCCGCGCAGTGCGGGCAACCGAGGTCGGCGTAGACGACGAGGGCGCCGCCCTCGCCGCGGATGTGATCCTCGGGCCCGACGGGTGGAACGTCTGCGCTGGTCAGGTCCATACCAGCACGAGTCTGCCGTAGTACACCCTATGGATGTACAACTGCAGACTCGTGGTCAGGCGGAGGACGCGAGAGCGTCGAAGATGACGTTGGCGCCGGGGATCTCCAGCGGCGTCGGCGACTCGTGGACCCACTCGACGGTGCCCTCCTCGTCGACGAGGATGAGCGAGCGGTTGGCGTGGCCGATCTTCTCGATGTAGGCGCCGTAGGCGCGGGCGACCTCGCCCTTCGGCTCGAAGTCGGCGAGCAGGGGCGTGTCGATCCCGAGCTTCTCCTGGAAGGCCTTGTGCGCGAAGCCGCTGTCGACGCTGATGCCGATCATCCTCACGCCCTTTGCCTCGATCTCCGGCTTCACCTCCTGGTAGATCGAGAGCTGGTCCGAGCAGACGGGACTGAAATCGAGCGGGTAGAAGACCAGCAGCACCTTTTCGCCGCGAAAGTCTCCGAGGGAAACCTTTTCCCCGTCCTGGTCGCGCAGGGTGAAGTCGGGGGCCGGCTCGCCGGCCGCGATCATCGCCGCAGGCCGAGGTCGGCGACCAGGGCGCGGTAGCGCTCGAGGTCGGTGCGCTCGAGGTAGCGCAGCATGCGGCGGCGTTTGCCGACCAGCATCAGCAGGCCCCGGCGTGAGTGGTGGTCTTTGCTGTGCTCCCGCAGGTGACCGGTGAGGTCATTAATGCGTTCCGTCAGCAGGGCGATCTGAACCTCCGCGGAGCCGGTGTCGCCGTCGGCACGGCCGTACTTGCCGATCAGCTCGCTCTTCTTTTCCTTGGTCAGGCCCATGGTGAAATCGTCTCAAAAAAGCCGTGCACCCAGCGGGTCACGGCCGCTGGAAGCTAGCACAGACACGCTTCGCATCCTCGACGTCGCGGTGCATCTGGGCGACCAGCTCCTCGGCGCCCGGGAAGCGCTTCTCTCCCCGCAGACGCTCGACGAAAGCGACGCGCAGCGTCTTTCCGTAGAGGTCGTCCTCGCGATCGATCAGGTAGGTCTCGATCAGGATCCCGCGCCCCGTCTCGAAGGTCGGGCGGATGCCGACGTTGACGGCTGCCGGCACGCCGTCGGCGAAGGCGGCGTAGACGCCGTGACCCGGGATCGCGAGGCGATCGTCGGGGACGATGTTGGCGGTGGGGAAGCCGAGCTCGCGACCGCGCTGATCGCCCTTGACGACCTCGCCCTCGACCATGAAGGGGGCGCCGAGGCAGTGCCGCGCGCCCTCCATGTCACCGGCCGCGACCAGCGCCCGGATTCGGGTCGAGGAGACGGTCTCGCCGTCGACCTCGACCAGGGGCACCACCCTGGTCTCGAACTCGTCGCAGGCGCCCAGCATGGCCGGATCGCCTTTCGCTTTGGCCCCGAAGCGGAAGTTCTCGCCGACCGAGACCCGCTCGGCGCCCAGCTTCGCGACCAGGACGCGCTCGATGAAGTCCTCGGCCGTCCTCTGGGCGAACCCTTCGTCGAAGGGAATCACGACCAGCTCCTCGACCCCCAATCCCTCGATCACGTCGCGCTTGACCGAAAAGGGCATGATCAGCTTCGGCAGCGCCGCCGGGTGGAGGATCTCGAGCGGGTGGGGGTCGAAGGTGAGGACGGTGTCGGCGCTGTCGATCACCGCCTGGTGACCGAGGTGGACGCCGTCGAAGGTCCCGATCGCGACATGGCGGGGGCGCGAGCGGGCGTCCGGCAGCGAGGTGACTTCGATGCTCACCGTAGCGCCGCCCCCACGGCCGGAACGAGCTCGCCGACCCGGGCGGCCTTGATCTCCTCACCGGCGGCCTCGATCCGGAAGGGACCGATCGCGGTGCGGCGCAGCTCGGCGCAGTAGGCGTCGCCGAGCGTCTCAACGAGGGTGCGGATGTAGGTCCCGGCCGAGCATTCGATCTCGTAACGGGCGACGCCGCCACCGGCCGAGAGCAGCTCGGCGCGGTGGACCTCGACGTCGCGCTCAGGCGTCTCCACGGTCTCGCCTCGGTGGGCCTTGCGATAGAGGCGCTCGCCGCCGACCCTGACGGCGGAGGTCATCGGCACCCGCTGGCGCACGGTTCCGGTCGGCAGCTCAAGCGAGTCCGGCACCTTCCCGGTCTCGACCAGCTCACCGTCGGGGTCGCCCGTGCTGGAGCGCCAACCGAGCCGGGCGGTCGCCAAGTACGTCTTCGGCAGGCCGACGAGGAAGCGCTGTAGGCGGGTGGCTCGTTCCAGCAAGATCAGCAGCAGCCCGGTCGCGAAAGGATCAAGAGTCCCCGCGTGCCCGACTTTGCAGCCGCGCTCGCGGCGCACCTCGGCGACCACGTCGTGCGAAGTGACCCCCGCCGGCTTGTCGTAGAGCAGAACCGCCCCTCCGAGATCGCCGTGAGCCACGCTCAGGGTCCCAGTTGGGAGGTGACCTCGCCGCAGAGGAACTCGACCAGCTGATCCAGCGAGAGGTCGGTGGAGAAACCGGCGGCGCGCTTGTGCCCCCCTCCCCCGTGCTTGCGGGCAACCGCGGAGACGTCGACGTCGCCCTCGCTGGAGCGCAGGCTGACCTTGCGGGCGGCGCGGCCGCGGTTGCCGAGGTCGCGGATCACCGCGGCGACTTTGGTTCCCTCGATCGAACGCAGGTGGTCGATCACGCCCTCGGTCATCTCCTCCCCAGCGCCCGTCGCCTCGTAGTCGGCGCTGGTGATGTAGGTCAGCGCCAGTCGGTCGCCGCAATGGCGCTGGATCCCGTCGAGCGCGCGGGCGATCAGGCGCAGCTTCTCGATCGGCACGTGCTCGTAGAGTCGGCGGTAGGTGTCGTCGATATTGACCCCGGCCTCGATCAGCTCCGCCGCCACCCGGTGGGTATGGGCGCTGGTGTTCTCGTACATGAACTTGCCGGTGTCGGTGATCAGGCCGACGTAGAGCGCCGAGGCCATCTCGGGCGTGATCCGCGCCCCCAACGAGACAGCGAGGTCATAGACGATCTCGGCCGTGCAAGAGGCGCCGATATCGACCAGGTTGAAATCCCCGAAGCGGGTGTTGTCGTGATGGTGGTCGATGTTGATGACGGCGTTGCCGTCGGCGGTGAGGAAATCGACCGGCATGCGGTCGATGTTGCCGCAGTCGAGGAAGACGACGGTGCGGTCGGCCATGTCGGCCGGAGGCTCGTGGAAGACCTCCTCCAGCGGCAGGAAGCGATACTCGATCGGCAGCGGGAACTCCTTGGCCGCGAGGAACATCACCGAGTCCTTGCCAAGCTGGGTCAGCAGCTTGTGCATGCCGAGCAGCGAACCGAGGGCGTCTCCGTCGGGCCCCTCGTGGGCGGTGAGGAGGAAGCGCTTGCGGACGCGCAGCTCGGCGCTGACCCGCTGCAGATCGGATGTCGCAACCGCCTCGGTCACCCGCCCCCCTCCGGCTCGGTCAAAGGAGGCTCCTCTTCCAGCAGCCGCGAGATCCGCAGTCCCTGCTCGATCGTCTCGTCGTAGCGGAAGGTCAGGGTCGGGGTCCGCTTCATCCGCGTCTCGGCGGCGATCCGAGACTGGATCACCCCGTGGGATGAATGCAGGGCGCTCAGCGTCGCCTCGCGCTCAGCGTCGTCTCCGAGCACGCTGACGTACACCTTTGCGGTGCGCAGGTCGGGGCTGGTCTCAACCGAGGTCACGGTGACGAAGCCGATGCGGGGGTCACGCAGATCGCTCGAGATCGCGGCGCCTACGACCTCGCGCAGCACCTCGTTGATGCGACGCATACGAGCGCCGGGCATCCTACTCCAGCGTCTGCTCGACCTGTTTCGTCTGGAAGAACTCGAGCACGTCGGCCTCCTTCACATCAGCGTAGCCGTCGAGGACGATGCCACACTCCTGCCCTTCCTCGACCTCCTGCACGTTGTCTTTAAAACGGCGCAACGAGCCGAGTTTGCCGGTCCAGACGACCGTGCCCTCGCGGATCAGGCGGACGCTGGCGGTGCGCGTCGCCTTGCCCTCGGTGACCACGCAGCCGGCGATGCGGCCGACTTTGGATGCCTTGAAAGTCTGTTTGATCTCGGCCTCGCCGATCGTCTCCTCGACCTCGACCGCCTCCAGCAGGCCCTCCATCGCGTTGCGCAGGTCCTCGGTGATTTTGTAGATCACCGAGTAGGTGCGGACGTCGACGCCCTCGCGCTCGGCTGCCCGGCGGGCATCGGCCAGGGGCCGCACGTTGAAGCCGATGATGATCGCGTCGGAGGCCGAGGCGAGCATCACGTCGGACTCGTTGATACCGCCGGTCTGGGAGTGGATGACGTTGATCGCGACCCGCTCCTGCGGCACCTTCGCGAGCTCGTCCTGGAGCGCCTCCAGGGAGCCGGCGACGTCGGCCTTGAGGACGATGTTGAGCTCCTTGATGTCGCCCTCCTGAACCCGGGCGAAGACCTCGTCGAGGCTGACCTTGCGGGCCTGGCGGCGGGCCAGGGCCTCGGTCTTGAGGCGGTTGGCGCGCTCCTGGGCGAGCTGGCGGGCGCGGCGGTCGTTCTCCACCGCCTGCACGAACTCGCCGGCGTCGCTGACGCCGTCGAAACCGAGCACCTCGACCGGCATTCCCGGCCCCGCGGCCTCGACCCGCTCGCCGGTGAAGTCCTGCATCGCCCGCACCCGGCCCCACTGCGGTCCCGCGACCAGCGAGTCGCCGACCTTCAATGTGCCGCGCTGGACCAGCACGGTGACGACCGGGCCGCGCCCGGGGTCGAGCTGGGACTCAATCACCGTGCCCGAGGCGGGGGCGTCGGGGTTGGCCGCCAGCTCCTCCAGCTCGGTGACCAGCAGGATCATGTCGAGCAGGTTGTCGAGCCCCTCGTGGGTCTTGGCCGAAACCTCGCAGAAGACGGTGTCCCCTCCCCACTCCTCAGGCGAAAGGCCCTCCTGGGCGAGCTCGTTGCGGACCCGTTCGGGATTCGCGCCCTCTTTGTCGATCTTGTTGACGGCGATCAGCATCGGCACGTCGGCGGCGCGGGCGTGGTCGATCGCCTCCTTGGTTTGCGGCATGACCCCGTCGTCGGCGGCCACGACCACGACCGCCACGTCAGTGACCTTGGCGCCCCGCGCTCGCATCGCCGTGAAGGCGGCGTGGCCCGGGGTGTCGAGGAAGGTGATCGTCTTGTCGTCTTTGTGGACCTGGTAGGCGCCGATGTGCTGGGTGATGCCACCGGCCTCACCGGCCGCGACCTCGGTCTCGCGGATCGCGTCGAGCAGCGACGTCTTGCCGTGGTCGACGTGGCCCATGATCGTGACCACCGGCGGTCGGGTGACTAGGTCCTCCTCGGCGTCGGAAAACTCCGGCTCCTCCGGCTCCTCCTCGGCGGCGGTGACGATCTCCAGCTTGCGGTCGTACTCGTCGGCGATCGCCCTGATCGACTCGTCGGTGAGGGTCTGGGTCAGCGTCGCCATCTCCCCCATCGTCATCAGCTTTTTGATCACCTCGGCCGGGGCCAGCCCCAGCGACTCCGCGACCTCGCGCACGGTCGCGCCGGAGTTGACCTTGGTCGCCTCGGGCTCGGCCGGCGTCTCCGGTTTGGCCGGCGGCTCCTCGAGCAGGGGCCGCCGGCGCCTGCCGCCGCGACGCCGCGGCGGCCGCTGCGGCGGCGGACCGCCCATCTGGTCACGACGGGCGGCCTGGGAGTCGATCACGACGCGGCGTTTTTTTGAAGCTGCGCTGGCACCGCCGGCGCTGCCCTGCTGGGGTCCCGCAGGGCGCACGGGTTTGGTCGAGACTTTCGCTTTCGGCGCCGGCGCCGGTTTCGCGGCGGCAGCTTTTTTGGACGGGGCTTTCGTTGCCTCCGCTCCACCATTGCCTTTGGCGGCGGAGATCGCTTTCAGCGCGTCCGCTTCCTCGACACTGGAAGCAGCCGCTTTCGCTTCGATGCCAGCGGCCTTCAGCGCGGCCAGCAGCTCTTTGCTGGTAACGCCCTGAGCCTTCGCGATCTCGTGAACCCGCTTCTTAGCCACTAAGCCTGCTCCGCCTCCTCGACAACCTCATCACCCTCAGCAACAGGAGCCTCCCCCTCAGCGACCACAGCAGCGTCCTCAGCCGATTCATCAGCAGCCGCGTCCTCGTCACCAGCCTCATCGCCCGAACCCCCGGAGGAGTCGCCCTCGTCGGCCTCCTCTACGAAGTTCGCCGATGCGCGGGCAACGATCTCCTCGACCTGCCCCCCATCGGCATCCGGATCGGCGAGGATCGCCACCTCGGACTCGGAAACGCTCGCCAGTACGGCGACCTGACTGGTCTCGAAGCGGGTCAGCGCCTGGTGCTGCGGCAAGCCGCAGTAGGTGGACCCTGGGACCGCGGCGTTGGGACAGCGGCGGCCGTTGGAGAGGACTGCCAGGCAGCGGCCATCGGACTGCTCCTCGCCCTCGTACTCGATCTCCGTTTCCTCGGAGGCGAACTCGGTCTCCGACTTGATGTCGACCCGCCAGCCGGTGAGGCGGGCGGCGAGGCGAGCGTTCTGGCCGTCGCGGCCGATCGCCAGCGAGAGCTGGTCGTCGGGCACGATCACGGTCGCCTGGCGCTCCCCGTCGTCGACGATCACCTCGCGCACCCGGGCCGGGGAGAGCGCTTTGGCAACGAAGCGGGCGGGCTCGTCGTTGTGGGGGATGATGTCGATCTTCTCGCCGCGCAGCTCGGAGACGACCATCCGCACCCGCGATCCGCGCGGGCCGACGCAGGCGCCGACCGGGTCGACCCCATCGGCGTGGGAGACGACGGCGATCTTCGAGCGATAGCCGGGCTCGCGGGCGACGCCGACGATCTCGACCAGCTTGTCGGCGATCTCCGGGACCTCGAGCTCGAACAGGCTCTTGATCAGCTCCGGGCTGCGGCGCGAGACGACGATCGCCGGGCCTTTGGTCGAGTCGGAGACGTCGGTGATCACCGCCTTGACCCGCATCCCGTGGTCGTAGCGCTCGTTGTAGACCTGCTCGGACTTCGGCAGCAGCGCCTCGACCCGCTCGCGCAGTTGCACCAACGTGTAGCGCTTGTCCGACTGCTGGATGATGCCGGTGATCAGCTCGCCGACACGGTCCTGGTACTCGTCGTACATCATCTGCCGCTCGGCCTCGCGGATCCGCTGCAGGATCACCTGCTTGGCGGTCTGGGCGGCGATCCGGCCGAAATCTTCCGGGGTCACATCGCGGGTCTCGATCTGATCCTCATAGGGGGCGATCATCTCCGGGTCGAGTTCCGGCTCCTCGGGCTCGCGCATCTCGCCCGTCTCCGGGTCGATCTCGGGCTCCTCCTGCAGCTCAGCTGCCTCCGCCAGCAACTTCTCCTCCAACTCCGGCGGCAGGATCAGTTCGAAGACGCGGAAGTCGCCGGTTTCGTGGTCAAGGTCCACGCGCGCGTATTTGGCGGCGCCAGGGGTCTTCTTGTAGGCCGAGAGGAGCGCATCCTCGAGGGCGTCCATCAGCTTGTCGGCGGAGATTCCCTTCTCCTGCTCGAGCGCTTTGACTGCGTCGACGATCTCCTTGCTCACTGAAGCGGCTCCTTGGTCTCGGAATCGGTGCTGGGACGGCTGTACTTGGGGCCAGGCGAGGAGACCTCGAGCGAGTAGTCGATCAGCAGATGGTTGAGGTGCTTGCTGACCCGTTCGCAAAGCGCCAAGTCGACCCCGTCCGGGTGGTCGATGAAGAGGCGCAACGCTTCGCTGCCGGGATGCTCCACGGCGATCAAGTCGAGCTCAGAATCGAGTTCGGATAACTGCTGCTGAATGTTCTGTTGGAGGTCGGCCATGCCTGGTTCGGGGCGAAAAAAAAGTGGGCCAGGCCCACTTCTCGACACGCAATGATCGTGGAAAAGTGAAGTCAGTATAGCTCGATGTCCATGCGTGCCCGGCCGGCGGGGCCTGTCACGGGGAGGGGTCCTGCGGGCGGGCGCGGGGCGTCCGTTCTCGGACCCCTCCCCGTGCCACCCCCCGGAGTTACGGGCGGGAAGGGACGCCGTCGCCTCGGAGCTGAGTCACCTTGTCCAGGATTGCGTCGGCGATGGTGTCCTTCGGGGCGAGGGGGACGGTTGTCTCGGAGTTATTGTCGATCAGGGTTATTGCGTTGTTCTCGCTCTCGAAGCCGATCTCGGGGTTGGAGACGTCGTTGAGGACTATGAGGTCGGCGTTCTTGCGGGTGAGCTTCTCCCGCGCGCGCTTGACGGCCTCTCCCCCGTGCTCAGCGGCGAAGGCGACGATGGTCTGGGACTCGGTTCGTTTGG
This sequence comes from uncultured Actinomycetes bacterium, assembly GCA_963699125.1. Classification (GTDB taxonomy): domain Bacteria; phylum Actinomycetota; class Thermoleophilia; order Solirubrobacterales; family 70-9; genus VAYN01. The sequence goes on along the minus strand of OY969417.1, from coordinate 558,679 downwards.
CGGTGAGGGAGGCGAGGATGTCCTCGGTGGGCTCGAGGTGGAGGTCGAGGGCGTCCTGGCGCTTCAGCTTGCCCACCACCGTCTCGCTGGGGCGGAAGTCGGCGGGAGCTGCGGCCATCAGCAGGACGTGGGCGCTGGGGAACTCGGCGCACGCTGCCTCGGCAAGCTGCTCGGCGGTCTCGACGTCGACGCGGCGGACGCCTGCAGGCTCGGGGAGCGCGACGTTGGCGGCGACCAGCGTTACCTCGGCCCCCCGGCGAGCCGCGGCGGCCGAGAGCGCGAGACCCATGCGGCCGCTGGAGCGGTTGCCGATGAAGCGGACCGGGTCGATCGGCTCGCGGGTGCCGCCGGCGGTGACCAGAACCCGCAGACCGTCCCAGGGACGGTTGCCGATCGGCAGCACCGCCTCGACCCGCGCCAGCAGCTGCTCCGGGTCGGGTAGGCGGCCGCGGCCGAACTCGCCGCGGGAGGCGAGCTTGCCCTCGTCGGGCTCAATCACCCCCACCTCCCGCTCCCGCAGGGTCGCCAAGTTCGCCTGAGTCGCCGCATCGGCGTACATGCGGTTGTTCATCGCCGGGGCGATCAGCCGCGGCGAGGCAGAGGCGAGGAAGGAGGTGGTCAGCATCGAGTCGGCGAGGCCGCAAGCCAGCTTTGCGACGGTGTTGGCCGAGGCTGGGGCGACGAGGAAGGCATCGCAGTTGGCGGCCAGCTCGAGGTGACCGATCGGGTCGTGACCGGGCTCGACGTCGCCCGGGAAGGCGCCGCGCATCGGGTCGCGCTCGAACTCGGAGATCAGGACCGGGGCGCCGACGATGCCCTCGAACGAGGCGGCGCCGACGAACCGCGTCGCCGTCTCGGTCATCAGAACCCGCACGCCGTGCCCAGCCAACGTCGCCAGACGGGCAAACTCCAAGGACTTGTAGGCGGCGATCCCGCCACTCACGCCAAGCAGGACTCTGGCCATCTCGCTGCCTCCCGTCAGGGGGCTCCAGCGCGGGGCGCTAGGAGCGGTACTCGTATTTGAGCTTGCCCTCGGCAAGCTCCTCGAGCGCCATCGAGAGGTAGTTCCTCTCGGCGTTGACCTCGACCATCGGCGGCGGGTACTCGCCAAATCCGCCCTCGCCGAGGTTGTGGAAGTAGCTGTTGATCTGGCGCGCCCGCTTCGCCGCGACGACGACGGCGGCGTAGTGGGAGTCGGCGTGTTCGAGCAGCTTGTCTACGCGTGGTTTGATCATTCGGCTGCGGAGTCTAGTGGTAGTCCGAGCTCGGTGCGCACGATCCCCTCCAATTCGGCCGCCGCGCGCCCGAGATCGTCGTTGACGACGCGGTAGGCGAACTCATCCTGCGCCGCCATCTCCTGCGCCGCCACCTCGAGGCGGGAGTCGATCGCGTCTTGGGCATCGGTCCCGCGCGCGTTGAGGCGCTCCCGCAGCACCGCCGGCTCAGGCGGCGCGATGAAGACCTGGACCGACTCGCGCATCGCCGCCCGCACCTGGCGGGCTCCCTGAACCTCGATCTCCAGCACGACCGAGTGCCCGGCCGCGAGGCGCCGCTCGACCTCGGAGCGCAGGGTCCCGTAGCGGTTGCCGCTATAGGTTGCGAACTCGAGAAAGTCTTCCGCCTCAACCCGGCGATCGAATTCCTCGCGGGCGAGAAAGTGGTAGTCGCGGCCGTCGACCTCACCCTCCCGCGGTGCCCGCGTGGTCGCCGAGATCGAAAGCTCGAGGTTGGGCACGCGCTGCAGGAGCTCCCTGATCAGGGTTCCCTTGCCCACACCCGACGGGCCGGTGATTACGAAGACCTTGGACATGCGCGCGGGCATACTGACCGGCGCGGCGGTCGCGCTAACGGCGCAACAGGCCTACCAGCTCGGTGCGCTGGCGCTCCGAGAGCCCGCCTATCGTCTTCGATGGCGAGATCCGGCACTGGTTGAGTATGCGGTTCGTCTTCACCCGGCCGTACTTGGGAACAGCCAAGAGCATGTCGAACACCTTCGCGGTGAGCACGTACTCGGGCGGGTCGAGCAGGATCGCGTGAATGTTCGCCCGGCTCGCCTTCAAATCCTTCTTCAGCTTGGCCCTGGCGGTGCGAATGTCGTTGGCCCGCTTCAGTGCCTCCATCCTCTGATCCAAGGACCTTTCGGGAGCTGCGGCTGAAATCTTGACTGAGGGGGCAGGCATCTGGGCGGCGAGTATAGCCGCGGGTCGAACGGGTGCAAGTCGAACCGGCCCAAATCGCCTGAAATTCACCTCAACCTCTAGTCGAGGTCGAGTACCGAGGCCGCCCTGGGTCTCTCCGACTCGATTTCGGCGAGCTCCCGAGCCACCCGCGAACCGGCCCGTGGGTCGCGAAAATTCTCCGTTCCGACCGCGACGAGCGCGGCCCCGGCGGCGAGGAATTCCGCCGCGTCACCGCCGTCTGCAATTCCCCCCATGCCAATTGCCGGTAGCTCGACTGCCGCCGCGACGGCGCGAACCTGCTGCAGCGCGATCGGGCGCACGGCGGGACCGGAGAGGCCGCCGTGACCGGCTGCCAGCGCCGGTGCTCCGGTCGCCGGATCGATCGCGCTCGCCTTCAGGGTGTTGATCAACGAAACCGCGTCCGCCCCGCCCTCTTCGGCGGCAATCGCGACCGCCGCCGGGTCGGCGACGTTCGGGGTCAGCTTCACGATCAGCGGCTTCTCGGTGAGCGGCCGCAGCGCGTTCAGCAGCGCCAACGTCTCGCTCGGTTGCTCGCCGACGATCAGGCCGGAGTGAACGTTCGGGCACGACACGTTGAGCTCGATCGCGGCGACCTCCTCTCTCTCTCCCACCGCCTGGACGAGGCGCGTGAACTCCTCTCTACTGGTACCCATCACCGAGACGATCAGCGGCACCGGCAATTCGGCTAGCTGTGGAAGATCCTCTACCAGGAACCCGTCGAGCCCCTTGTTCGGCAGCCCAATCGAGTTGATCATCCCGCTCGGCGTCTCCCAGATCCGCTGCGGGGCGTTGCCTATGCGCGGCTCCGGCGTGATCGTCTTTGAGACGAAAGCCGCGAACGGGAACTCTTCGAGCAGCCGATTGCCGAAGACGCGGCGCGCCGCGATCGCGTCGTAGGTCCCAGAAGCATTGATCACCGGGTGCTCGAGCCCGATTCCACAGAAGCTCACCCCTTCGTCACCGGGCTGTCCGCCGCCACCGCCGCTGCCGGGGGGTGGCGCCGTAGGGGGACCCATCCCCGAGGAAGCTTTAGCTACCGCAGGGGATGGGGGGTCCCCTGCGGCGACAGGACCCGCCGGCCCGGAGAGCACCGGACCATCGACGCACAGTCGCATGTAGCCGCCATCCGGCTTCGGTACGGCGCAGCCGAAGCAGGCGCCGTAGCCGCAGGCCATGGGTGACTCCATGGCTAGCTCACAGGCGACGTCACGCGATTCGCAGAGCTGAGCGACGGCGTCGAGCATGGCTGGAGGGCCACAGGCATAGACGGCAGCGCTGGTGGCGTCGTCGCCTGTGAGCATCGTTGAGAGCAGGTCGGTGACGTAGCCGCGGTGGCCGACGTGGCCGTCCTCGCTGGCGAGGCGGACTTCGCAGCAGGCGAAGAGGTCGTCGAGGCCGCCGGAGTGGGCCTTGTCGCGGAAGCCGAGCAGGACGCGGGTGGGGATATTGCGCTCGGCGAAGGTGCGGCGGAGCAGGGCCAGGGGTGCGATGCCGATGCCGCCGCCGACGAGGATCGCGCCCGCAGCATCCGAGCTCAGCTCGCGCGGCTCGGCGAAGGAGCTGCCGAGTGGCCCCATGACCCAGACCTTCTCCCCCACCTCCAACCCACAGAGCTGCTCGGTCCCCGGGCCGACCCCCTCGATCAAGAAGTCAAGTCGCACCCCGCTGACTTCGCCTTTCTTCGCACTATGCGCGAGTAAAGGCGAAGTCAGCGCCGGGGCGGTTTCGGCGACGGAGATCGCGCGGGGCAGATAGGGGCGCCCGCCCTCGTCGGCCCAGCGCTCGGCCGCCAGTATGTAGAACTGGCCCGGCAACGGCTCGGGCCCCTCGCGGTCGAGCAGCGAGAAGACTCGGTAGCCGCCGGAGGCGCGGGCCTCGCTGACTTTGCAGAGGCGGCGGCCGAAGGGAGCGGTCATCGAGGTTGGGTGGTCTTGGCGGTGCCGTGGATCTCCTGGATGCTGCGGACCTCGGCGTCGCCCTGCCTGCCGGCGGCGATCGCGCGCGCCGCGGCGGTGGCGCCGGTCATCGTGGTCACGCAGGGGATGCCGTGGCGGACCGCGGCGGTCCGGATCTCGTAGCCGTCGGCACGGGCACCAGAGCCGGTCGGGGTGTTGATCACCAGGTCGCAGCGGCGCTTGCGGATCAAGTCGACGACGTGAGGCGAGCCCTCGGCGAGCTTGTTGATCCGCCTCACCGGCACTCCCATCCGCTCGATCGCCTGCGCGGTGCCGTCGGTCGCGATCACCTCGAAGCCGAGGTCGTGGAAGCGCGCCGCCAGCTGCGTCGCTGCCGGCTTGTCGGTGTCGGTGACGGTGATGAAGACCGATCCCTCCTCGGGCAGGCGAACCCCGGCCGCGGCCTGGGCCTTGCCGAACGCGGTCGGGAAGTCGGAGGCGATGCCCATCACCTCGCCGGTGCTCTTCATCTCCGGACCCAACACCGAGTCTGCGCCGGCGAAACGGGCGAAGGGCAGCACCGCCTCCTTGACGCTGACGTGCTCGATCGGCCCCGTGGGCAGGCTCTGATCGGCGAGCCCCTCTCCCAGCATCAGGCGGCAGGCCAGCTTCGCCAGCGGCACCCCGATCGCCTTGGAGACGAAGGGCACCGTGCGCGAGGCGCGCGGGTTGGCCTCGATCACGTACAGCTCACCGCCGGCGACCCCGTACTGGATGTTGATCAGGCCGACGACGCCAAGCTCGAGGGCGATCCGCTCCGTCGTTGCCCGGATCTGGTCGAGCATCTGCTCGCCGAGGCTGAGCGGCGGGATCACACAGGCGGAGTCGCCGGAGTGGACCCCGGCCTCCTCGACGTGCTGCATGATCCCGGCGACATAGACCTGCTCGCCGTCGCCGAGCGCGTCGACGTCGACCTCGATCGCGTTCTCGAGGAAGCGGTCGAGCAGCAGCGGGTGCTCCTGGTCGGCCTTGACGTGGGCCTCGAGATAGGCGCCGAGGTCCTCGGTCGAGTAGCAGATCTCCATCGCCCGGCCGCCGAGCACGTAGGAGGGCCGGACCAGCAGCGGGAAGCCCACCTCGGCCGCGATCACCTCCGCCTCTTCGGCTGAGAGGGCGGTGCCGTAGGGCGGGTGCTTGATCCCGAGGCGGCGCAGCAGGGCGCCGAAGCGGCCGCGGTCCTCGGCGAGGTCGATCGCGTCGACCGGGGTGCCGAGCAGCGGCACCCCCGCCTCTTCGAGCGTGCGTGCCAGCTTCAGCGGCGTCTGGCCGCCGAACTGGACGATCACCCCCTCCGGGTGCTCCTGCTCGCAAACCGCGAGCACATCCTCTGCGGTCAGCGGCTCGAAGTAGAGGCGGTCGGAGGTGTCGTAATCGGTGGAGACGGTCTCCGGGTTGCAGTTGACCATCACCGCGTCGCGGCCGAGGTCACGCGCGGTCATCGCTGCGTGGACGCAGCAGTAGTCGAACTCGATCCCTTGGCCGATCCGGTTCGGGCCGGCGCCGAGGATCACGACCGAGTCGCGGTCGCCCCTACGGACCTCGGAGGAGGGCGTGGCGCCGCCCGGGCGGGGGCGCTCGTGGGCGGAGTAGTAGTAGGGCGTTGCGGCCTCGAACTCGGCGGCACAGGTATCGACCGCCTTGTAGGTGCGGACGAGATCTTCGGTGCCCTCTCCCTCCCGCGCCAGCGCCTCCAGCTCGTGCAGGAACCAGCGGTCGACCAGGCAGGCTTGGTGAACTCGCTCGACATCGAGCCCGCGGCGGAAGGCCTCGAGGATCAGGTCGAAGCGCTCGGCGCAGGGGCACTCGATCGCTGCCAGCAGTTCCGCCTCATCCTCTGGTACTTCCGGGGTGGAATCGAGCTCGCGCGAGCGCAGCGCCTTGGCGAAGGACTCGCGGAAGGTGCGGCCGATCGCCATCGCCTCGCCGACGCTCTGCATATAGGTCGAGAGTCGGCCCTCGGAGCCGGGGAACTTCTCGAAGGCGAAGCGCGGCACCTTGGTGACGACGTAGTCGATCGTTGGCTCGAAGGAGGCGGGCGTGGCCCTGGTGATGTCGTTGGGGATCTCCTCCAGCGCGTAGCCGACTGCCAGCTTCGCCGCCATCTTGGCGATCGGGAAGCCGGTCGCCTTGGAGGCGAGCGCCGAGGATCGCGAGACGCGCGGGTTCATCTCGATCACGACGATCTCGCCGCTGTCCGGGTTGACCGCGAACTGCACGTTGGAGCCGCCGGTCTCAACGCCGATCGCGCGGATCACCTTGATCGCCTGATCGCGCAGGTCCTGGTAGAGCGGGTCGGTCAGCGTCTGCGCCGGCGCCACCGTGACCGAGTCGCCGGTGTGGACGCCCATCGGGTCGACGTTCTCGATCGAGCAGACGATGACGACGTTGTCGTTGCGGTCGCGCATCACCTCGAGCTCGAACTCTCCCCAGCCGATCACCGACTCCTCGACCAGCACCTGGTTGATCGGGCTCGCCGCCAACCCCTCGCTGATGACCTGGCGCAGCTCGGTCTCGGTGTTGCCGATGCCGCCCCCCTGGCCACCCATCGTGAAGGCGGGTCGGACGATCGCCGGCAGCGAGATACGGCTGTTGGCGAGCGCCTCCTCGGCCTCGCCGAGCGTCTCCACCGTGATCGACCAGGGGATGCGGAGGCCGGCCTCGCCCATAGTCGTGCGGAACTCCTCGCGGTCCTCGGCGCGGCGGATCGCGGCGGCGTCGGCGCCGATCAGCTCGACCCCGAAGCGCTCCAAGGTGCCGTCCTCGTGCAGGGTCATCGCCAGGTTGAGCGCGGTCTGGCCGCCCAGCGTCGGCAGCAGCGCGTCGGGGCGCTCCTTTTCGATGATCTTCGTCACCGGCCCCGGCAGCAGCGGCTCGATGTAGGTCGCGGTGGCGAATTCGGGATCGGTCATGATCGTCGCCGGGTTGGAGTTGACCAGCACCACCTCGTAGCCCTCCTCGAGCAGGACCTTGCAGGCCTGCACGCCGGAATAGTCGAACTCCGCCGCCTGGCCGATCACGATCGGCCCGGAACCGATCAGCAGGATCTTCGAGATGTCGTCCCTACGCGGCAAGGGCCAGAAAGCGGTCGAAGAGGTGTCGGGCGTCGTGAGGTCCGGGACCGGCCTCGGGGTGGTACTGGACGGTGGCGCCGGCGACGTCGCGCAAGACCAAGCCCTCGACGGTGCGGTCGTAGAGGTTGAGCTGGGAAAGCTCGGCGACGCCGAAGTCGGTGTCCCAGCGGACGGGCTCCTCACCCTCGATCCGCGGCTCACCACCGGGTCCGGCGACCGCGAAGCCGTGGTTCTGGGAGGTGATGTCGATCCGCCCCGTCTCCAGGTCCTTGACCGGGTGGTTGGCGCCGCGGTGGCCAAAGGGCAGCTTGTAGGTCTCCAGGCCAAGCGCCCGGCAGAGCAGCTGATGACCGAGGCAGATACCGAAGACCGGTCGCTTGCCGACGATCTCGCGGACGGTCTCGACGACGTAGCCGAGAGCCGCCGGGTCGCCGGGGCCGTTGGCGAGGAAGACGATGTCGGGGTCCTCCGCCAGCACCCGCTCGGCGCTCGTCTCGCAGGGCAGCAGGGTCAGCCTGCAGCCGCGCTCGCGCAGCTGGCGAACGATGCTCATCTTCACCCCGGTGTCGATGCCGACGACATGGGGGCCGTCGCCGTCGAAGCGGACCGGCTCGGGCGGGGTGACGGTGCGGGCGAGGTCGGCGCCGTCCATCGAGGGCTCGGCGGCGACCGCTTCGCGCGCCTCGGACTCGGGGGTCTCGGCCCCGAAGACACCGCCCCGCATCGCCCCCCGGTCGCGGATGTGGCGGACCAGGGCGCGGGTGTCGACGCCGCTGATCCCCGGGACGCCGCAGTCGCCGAGCCAGTCGAGCCAGCCGCCCTCGGCGCTGGCGACGTCCTCGCGGTTCTTGGCGTCGCGCATGACGACGCCGCGGGCGTGGACTTGGTCGGACTCCATCGCGGCGGCGCTGACGCCGTAGTTGCCGATCAGGGGGTAGGTGAAGATGATGATCTGGCCGGCGTAGGAGGGATCGGTGACCGACTCCTGGTAGCCGGTCATCGCCGTGTTGAAGACGACCTCGCCGGTGACCGCGCGGGGGGCACCGCAGAGCTCGCCGTCGAAGCGGGTGCCGTCCTCGAGCAGCAGGTAGCCGTTCATGCAGGCCCCTCCCCTGTCCGTGGTTCCTTTGTTACCTGTCCCGTCCCAAAGGAACCACGGACGGGTGGGGTGAGCCGGCTCACGCGGCGACTCCGAGGCTGAAGCTGCGCAGGCGGAAGGCGACCTGGCCGGCGGCGACGGTGACCATCACCCGTCCGGTCAGGGTCCTCCCCGCGCACCAGGAGTTCTGCGAGCGGCTCTCGTAGCCGTCCTCGCCCACGGTCCATTCCGCGGCCAGGTCGCAGAGGGCGACGTTCGCCTCCGCGCCGGGCGCCAGCGTCGGTCGCTCGATGCCGAAGGGGGCGGCGCCGCCGGCCATCCGCTCGACCAGCAGGTCGAGCCCGATCGTCCCCGGCAGCACCAGCTCGGTGTGCAGGGCCGCAAAGGCGGTCTCGAGGCCGGTAACGCCCATCGCCGCCTGCTCGAAGGGAACGTCCTTTTCCTCCGCCTGGTGGGGAGCGTGGTCGGTGGCGATGCACTCGATCGTGCCGTCGCGCAAAGCCTCGATCAGCGCCTGGCGATCCGCCTCCCCGCGCAGCGGCGGGTTCATCTTGAAGCGGCGCGGGTCGAGGCTGCGGACCTCCTCGTCGGTGAGGCAGAGGTGGTGGGGGCTGGCCTCGGCGCTGATTTGCACCCCGGCGGCCTTTGCGGCGCGGACGACCTCGACCGACTCCGCTGCCGAGAGATGCTGGACGTGGATGCGGGCGTCCTCGTAGGCGGCGAGGGCGGCGTCGCGGGCAATCATCGTCGACTCCGAGACCGAGGGCACCCCGGCCAGCCCGAGCGCCGCGGATACCGGCCCCTCGTGCATCACCCCATCGCCGGAAAGCTTGGGATCCTCCTCGTGGAGGGCGATCGTGCCGCCGCAGAGCCGCTGGTATTGCAGGGCGCGCAACATCACCCGGGCGCTGACGATCGGCAGGCCGTCGTCGGAGAAGCCGACGGCCCCCGCCTCGCGCAGTTCGACCATCTCGGTCAGCTCTTCGCCCTCCATGTCGCGGCTGACGGTGGCGAGGAAGCCGACCGGCACCGAGGCGGCGGCGCGAGCCTGCTCGCGCAGGGCGGAGATGTCGGCTGCGGTCGAGACTGGCGGCTCGGTGTTGGCCATCGCCAGGATGCCGCAGTAGCCGCCAGCGGCGGCGGCGCGGGTCCCCGTCTCGACATCCTCTTTGTGCTCGTGGCCGGGGGTGCGCAGGTGCACGTGGGGATCGAAGAAGGCCGGGAAGGCGTGCATGCCTTCGGCCTCGACCACCTCGGCCCCCTCCGCGACCCCCTCCCCAGGGCCCGCTAGCTCGGCAATCTCGCCATCGCGGATGACGACGTCGTGGACGCCGTCGATCCCGGCGACGGGATCGAGCGTGCTGACCCGGCGCAGGATCAGGTTGGCGCCCTCACCAGGGCGCACGTCGAGCGCGTCGGTCAGGCTCACGCCGGCTGCCCGATCGGGGTTGGTCGGCCGACCCCGTCGCCCTCGGCTAGCGGCGCCGGGCGCTCGCCGCCGGCCAACAGCTCGTAGAGGATCGCCATCCGCACCACCAGCCCCGCCGCCACCTGCTCGGCAATCAGCGACTGCGGCGAGTCGATCGCCTCGCCGGAGAGCTCGACGCCGCGGTTGACCGGGCCCGGGTGCATCAACAGCTGTCGCGGGTTGAGCTTGCGCGTGTCGATCTGGAAGGTCGCCGCGTACTCGCGCAGCGAGGGCACGAAGCTCTCGCTCATCCGCTCCTGCTGCATCCGCAGGGCGTAGACGACCTCGGCCTCGCCGATCCGCTCGAGTGAGTGGGAGACCTCGCAGCCCAGCTCCTGGATCCCTCGCGGGATCAGCGTCGGCGGGCCGCAGACCGTGACCTCGGCGCCCATCCGTTGGAAGGCGATCAGGTTGGAGCGGGCGACGCGGCTGTGGAGGACGTCGCCGACGATCCAGATCCGCACGCCGTCAAGTTTGCCTAGACGCCGCCGCAGGGTGTAGACGTCGAGCAGCGCCTGGCTCGGGTGCTCGTGCTTGCCGTCGCCCGCGTTGACCACCGCGGCGGCAGTCCACTCGGCGACCATCTGGGCGGCGCCGGCGTAGGGGTGGCGAATCACGATCGCCGCCGGGTCGTAGGCGGAGAGCGTGGTGACCGTGTCCTTCAGCGACTCCCCCTTGTCGACCGATGAGCCGGCCGCCTTAACCGAGACGAGGTCAGCCGAGAGCCGCTTCGCCGCCAGCTCGAAGGAGCTGCTGGTGCGGGTGCTCGACTCGTAGAAGAGGGTGACCACGGTGCGGCCGCGCAGGGTCGGCACCTTTTTGATGTCGCGGCGACCAACCTCGGCGAAGCTCTCGGCGCGATCGAGGATCGCCTCGATCTCCTCGCGCGAGAGCTGCTCAATGGCCAGCAGGTGCTTCATGCCGCCACCCCGGTGGGGGCAGAGATCGTCACCCGGTCGGTGCCATCGCTCTCCTCGAGGCTGACGTTGACCCGCTCCTCGCGCGCCGTCGGCAGGTTCTTGCCAACGTAGTCGGGACGGATCGGTAGCTCGCGGTGGCCGCGGTCGCAGAGGACCGCCAGCTGCACCCGGCGCGGGCGGCCGTAGTCGAAGAGCGCCTCGATCGCCGCCCGCACGGTGCGGCCGGTAAAGAGGACGTCGTCGACGAGGACGACGGTGCGCTCGCTGAGGTCGAAGTCGATATGGGAGGCATGGACGACCGGCTGTGTGTCGGGCGCCTTGGCGCCGACGTCGTCGCGATAGAAAGAGATGTCGAGGTCGCCGATCGGCAGCTCGGAGTCGGTCAACTCGGCGAGCAGGGTGTGGAGCCGGCGAGCGAGCACCGCGCCCCGCGTGTGGATCCCGACGATCGCCAGACCGAAGGAATCGGGGTTCTTCTCGGCGATCTCGTGGGCGATCCGCTTCAGCGTCCGCCGCAGGTCATCGTGCTCCAGCACGACCTTCTCGCTCACTCTTAGCTTCCTTCCTGGCCTCTCTGGACCCGGTTAAAGGACGGCGCCAGCGTAGCAGCCGGGACGGGCAACTCCTCGCTACGAGGAGTCACCCGCCCCGCCCCGGTCACGCGCGCCGTTTGGAACGAGCTCCGGATAGCCCCGCTCCGGGAAGGGGACCTCGATCACGTCGAAGTCCTTGGGGGCGACCGTCGGTTCGTAGACCTCCTGGGCCTCCTCGAGCACTTTGCCGACGTGGTAGCGGGAGGAGATGTGGATCAGGGCGAGCATCTTGACGTGCGCCTCGCGGGCTACCGCGGCAGCCTGGCCGACGGTCGAGTGGCCGGTTTCCGCGGCGCGCTGGACCTCCTCCTCGGCGAAGCTGGCGTCGTGGATCAGCAGCTCGGCGTCGGCGGCGGCGGCGACCGTCGCCGGTGAGGGCGCGGTGTCGCCGGTGAGGGCGATCGTGCGGCCGGGCCGGGGCTCGCCCACCACATCCTCGGGACGGACGGGACCGGAGTCGCCCTGCACCTCCTCCCCGCGCTGCAGCGCCGCGAAGGCAGGTCCTTCCGGCACGCCGAGACGCTTCGCGGCATCCACGTCGAAGCGGCCCGGCCGTTCCTCCTCGACCAGCGCGTAGCCGTTGGCGCGCACGCTGTGGGCGGCTTCGAAGGGCTGGACCTCGTAGCCGTCATGGACAACCGGTTCGCCCGGCCGCAGCTCGACCAGGTCCAGCTCGAACCCGAGGCGGCCGATGATCGGCGTCAGCACGGCGAAGAAGTCGCCCAAGCCGGTCGGGCCATAGATCTTGAGCGGCACCTCACGCTCGATCAGGTGATAGGTCTTGAGCAGCCCCGGCAGACCGAGAACGTGGTCGGCGTGGAAGTGGGTGAGGTAGATCTCGTCGACCTGGACCAGCCCCAGCGAGCGCTGCATTTGCCGCTGCGTCCCTTCGCCGCAGTCGAACAGCAGCCGGTCTCCGCCGCGGGCGATCAGCACGCTTGCGGTCGAGCGCCGCGCCGAGGGAACCGAGCCACCGGTCCCGAGGAAGATCGCCGAAAGGTCCACGGCGGCGAGCCTACGCGAACTGCGCGGCTAGGCCGCTGCGAGAATGGCGCCGCCGGCGAGCCGGCGTAGCGCCTCCGGCGTCCAGCGATCGATCTCGAAGTCCGCGGCTAAGCGTATTCCCCGCTTTTGGTTGTTGCGGGCCGGCCGAAGCCTCAGGCGTGGGGCGAAGTTCGGCGCCACCGGCACGACGTACACCGTCCGAGTGGGAGAGAAGTAGGCGCCAAATACATCCGCGAGGCCGTCATAGGTCATCCGACCGCGGCCGTGATCTGTGCTGCGTCCGTTGAACACGACGCAACCGTCCACCGGCCTCGCGGTCTTGCACTGCACCCGAAGGAAGGAGTTGGCACCGAGATCTACGACGAGGTCATATGGCTGGCCGCCGCCGAAGAGAACGAGGACATCGAAGCCGCGCTGGATAAAGGCACCAAGCACAGCGGCCTCAGTCGCGTTTCCTTTGATCGCCGTCGACATGACCGCAGACAATAAGCTTCTTCCCGGACAAACAAATAAGTACGGATAAGCTGGGGGCCTGCGCCCGTAGCTCAGCTGGATAGAGCGCCGCCCTCCGGAGGCGGAGGCCACAGGTTCGAATCCTGTCGGGCGCGTCGTTCAATACTGTCGCGCCCGTGAGCGAAGCCCCGCAAGATGACCGACCGCCCCGCGGGGCCGTGATCGTCGTCGCCGTGGGGCTGTTGGCCTGCCTCGCCGCGGCGCTGCTCGCGACCGACAAGTCGGGCGGCACGGCCGCCGAGCTGGAATGGGTGGAGAGGAGGCCGCTGCCCGATTCGGCGGCGGTTGCGGTGCCGGGGAGCGGCGGGCGGATGCGGCTCGTGGAGGCCGGCATTCGGGACACCGGCGCGAACGTCAGCGGCTACTCCCTCTACCGCGTCGCAGCGGTACTCGAGATTGACGCGGGCTCGCCGGTCGGCAGCGGGCGGATCCGCTGCGCCATCCAGGCCCCCGGCCGCACCGAAGTGGCGCAGACGCCGGGTTCGCGCGCCTCCTATCCGCGCTCCAGCGAAGATCTCTTCGCGCAGGAGGTACCGGAAGTCGTCCTGGCCGAGTTCAGCTCCAACGGCAGCGAACTCGCGGTGCTCGAATTCAGCGACCTGTTCGAGGACGGCTTCTCTTCCGAGCGCGGGCTCAAAGTCGAATGGCCGACCTACAAGATCGGCAAGGAGCGGTGGGAATGGTTCCTCCCCCCCGGCCCCCCGGCCCAGACGTTGGTGCTTCCGTTCGCGTCGGTTTGGAAAACGACGGCCATGCCGTCAGCGAAAATCGCCTGCACCCTGACCACCAGCGGCGGCAGCGCCACGGTGCGAACCGCGGGCGCCCAGAAGGAGCGCTCCAAACCGATCAACGAAGACGAATAGGCCACCCGGGCTACGGAACGACCAACAGCTCCGGGCCCTCGATTCCTTTGCCGACCTTGTTCAGCTTCGGGTTGGCAGGGGCGCTGTCCATCCGCGCCGGGTCGAGGGGGGCGCACATCGCCACCGCGTCCTCGACGCTGAGGTCGGGCCGCAGCCAGGCGGCCTCGGCCTCGGCGCTGGGCAGGATCGCCGGCATCCGGTCGTGGACCGGGGCGACCACCGCGTTCGGGGTCGTGGTGACGATCGTGCAGCTGTAGAGCCAACCCGCATCGAAGCCGCGGTCTCCCTCGTCCTCCCACTCCTTGCGGGTGCAGATGCCGGCGAAGGCGAAGGGCTCGCCGCCGTCGACCGTGAAGCGCCAGGGCTGGCGCGGCTGCTTCGGGTCCTCCGCCACCATCCACTCGTAGAAGCCGTCGGCGACGATCAGGCAACGGTGGCGGAACTTGCCGACCAGGGGCGCGTAGGCGCGGCTGGCGGTCAGGTTCTCGGCTTTGGCGTTGATCATCCGGTAGCCGACCTTGAGGTCCTTGGCCCAGCGCGGCACCAGGCCCCAGCGCATCAGCCGTGCCTCGCGCTCGCCCCGCGCCGCCTCGTCGGGGTCGGGCGAGGAGCGGACGGTCAGCACCTCCTGGGTGGGCGCGACGTTGAAGCGTCCCAGCGCTTTGGCCGCTTTCTCAGCCCGCTCCCTGCTCGGCGGCGGCGCCTCGCCGTCCCCACCCCGCTCCAGCGCCTTCTCCAGCTCGACCTGGAAGCGATCGGCGATCTTCTTCGTGTCTTTGGCCGTGGCGGTGAAACGTCCGCACATGACGCCCAGCCTAGACATCTCCGGACCTAGTCCTGAGGTGAGATCAACTCTACGGTCGGGAAGTAAGTGCGATAACGACTCGGATCGCGGGTCAAGAGGCGCAATCCCGCCACGGCCGCGTGGGCGCCGATGAAGAAGTCCGGTAGCGGCGAGAGGCGACTGCCACCTCTCCGCCGGTAGTTGAGAAATGCCTTCCCGGCCAGAAACGCAGCCGGCCATGGCGTGCGCTCGCGCTGGAAATAGCCCACCGGGAAATCTAGATCCAGTTCGTCGGTGTCCGCGTATCGAACGGACACCTCGGCATAGATCACCTCGTTGATCACGAGTGGACCAGCCGCTCCCAGGGCTCGAATGGCGCGCTCAGAGCGCTCCGCCCAGACAGGGCTCGCAGCCAAGACGTCAATCAGGACGTTGGAGTCGACAAGAGTCGCAGCCACTCGGACCTAAGTTCCCTGGCCCCAGTCCTCTCCCCGGGTCAGCCTCATTATTTCCTCAGTGGTCATCTTGTACTTGCCGCCGCCGGCCCGGCGAAGGTGATCGACGATCTCATCGCCTCGATTCCGGCCGCCGGAAACCTTGCAGACTCGAATCGCCCCTTCCTCGGGCACGAACTCGACCTCGGTCCCGGGCAGCAGCCCGAACTCGTCGCGGATCTTCTTGGGGATCGTGACCTGGCCTTTGCTGGTGATTCTCATAAAGTAAGAGTAGCACTGGTATTACTCTTACTCAGCTGATATGGCCGTCCGTTTGTCAAGTCCCCAACCACCAAAGGCCCGCTGAAGCGGGCCTTTTTCTTGGTCCAGGAGGCGACGGTCGACCTGGTGCGCGACGCGCGGTCAGGCTGATATGCGCGGGTTGGCTACCGCAGGACCGGGTTTCGTCTCAGCGCCCGCTGTCTAGGATCGAGCGTCGCCGCGAAGCGGCTGCTCATAGCTGAATCGCGGATGCGCTGGCGCGAAGGGCCGAGCCCGCCGCCTCCTGGGCCAAGCGATGCTTGGTGGCCTCAGTCGGCTGTCGCTACCGCCCAGCAGAAGCCGCTCAGCTCACGCGCCACCGCGACCGCGCAGAGGGTGCGGCGCTTGCCGCGCTCTGAGTCAAGCCGGACCCAGCTGCGGTGCAGGCGCTGCTGGGCTTTCCATGAGATCGCGCAGACGGACTGGGGTTGGCCCTCCTGGCGGCGGCGCAGATCCCTGCCTTTGCGCGGTGCCCGGCGATAGTGCCAGGCCGCCTCGACCAAGAGGCGACGGGCGTGGCGGGAGCCCGACTTGGTGATCGCGCCCTGCCTGCGCTTCTCGCCGCTTGAGCTCTCAGAGGGCACCAGGCCGAGGTAGCTCATCAGCTGGGCGGGGCGCTGGAAGCGCTCGAAGTCGCCGACCTCCGCGCAGAGACCCAGCGCCGAGAGGGTGTCGATGCCACGCAGGCAGCGCAGGTGGGCGACGCTCTGCTCCCAGGGGGAGCCCTCGATGAGGGCGCTCATCTGGGCCTCGAGGCTCTCGCGTCGCACCAGCAGGGCGTCGATCGCCCCGATCCCGTCGAGCAGGACCGCCTGGGCGACTGGCTCGGGCAGCTGCACCCTGCCCAGCCAGTCGAGATGGCGCTGGGTCCAGTTGTTGCCCTCAAAGCGCAGGTCGTGGCGCAGCAAGAGCTTGGCGACGCGGTGGCGGGCCCGCATCAGGTCGCCGCGGACGTCCTCTCTGGCGCGGACCAGGTCGCGCATCGCCTCCTCGGCCGGCGTCGGCACCCGCACCGGGTGCAGGCCGCCGATCATCAGCAGGCGCACCAATCGCTCGGCATCTCGGCGGTCGGTCTTGACCCTGTCCTGGGCAGGGCGCTCGATCTTGCCCGGCGCGGCGACGGTGCAGTCGATCCCTTTCGCCGCCAATGCCCGCGCCAGCCCGAACCCGGTTGGGCCGGCCTCATAGGCAACCCGGACCGGCCCTGGCAGAGCAGCGCAGAACTCGGCCACCTGCTCGGTCTCCCCGCCCATCCGTCGCACCGCCAACTCCCCTGACTGCGAGTCGGCGATCGCCGCGAGGACCTTCGCCGCGTGAACATCGAGACCCACCCACGTCCTAACCTGCGCCATGTCGGCACCCCCATGATTGCGGTCCTCGCCGAGGCCGTTCCTCGGCGACAAACCCGCGCATCTCATGCGCGGGTGCCGACCTTTACGCGGGGCTCGGATTGAGCCGGCGCTCAGGTGGGCCGGCCATAGGGTCTAGGCCGCGCCTCCGGGTGCTGGCGGTACCACTCCAGCGTGCTCGCGAGCCCATCCCGGAGCTCGACCTCGGGCCGCCAACCGGTCAGGCCGCGCAGCTTCGAGGAGTCGACGAACTGGCGGTCGATCTCACCAGGAGGGTTGCCGGTCCCGTGGTATTCGGGATCGAGGTCGGCGCCGGCGAGCGCGGCGATCGTCCCCAACACCTCGGCGACCGAGTGCGGGCGCTCGCCGCCGGCGTTGAACGCCTCCCCCGCTGCCGGCCCTCCCGCGCCCACCGCGTGCTCGATCGCCAGGTAGGCGGCGACGGCGTCCTCGACGTGGAGGAAATCGCGCTCCGGGCTGCCGTCGGAGCGGATCTGGGGGCGGCGGCCGTCGAGGACGGCGGCGATCGCCTCCGGGACCAGGCGCGAGAAGTTGAGGTCGCCGCCGCCGTAGATGTTGGCGAAGCGGGTCACCGCGACCGGCAGCCCGTAGGCGGCGTGGTAGCTGAGCGCGATCGCGTCGGCGGCCGCCTTGCTTGCCTCGTACGGAGAGGCGGGGCGCAGCTGCATTCCCTCCCGGTAGGGCAGCTCCTCGCTCGGGCCGTAGGCCTTGTCGGACGAGGCGACGACGACCGCGGGGACGTCGGCGCCCCGGCAGGCCTCCAGCAGGGTCCAGGTTCCCCGCACGTTGGCTTCGAAGGTCGCGGCCGGGTCTGCCATCGCCGGTCCGACCAGGGTTTGGGCGGCGAGGTGGAAGACGACATCGAACGCGCCGCTATCGACCGCGGCGCCGACCCGGCGAGCGTCGCAGAGGTCGGCCTCGACCAGCTCGACCTCGGGGGCGATCCCCTGCAGCGTCAGCCCCGAAAGTGGCGGCGGCGCCAGGTCGAGCACGGTCACCGCGTCGCCGCGCTCGAGCAGCGCCCGGGCCAGGTGGGAGGCGACGAATCCGTGGCCGCCGGTGACCAGCGTCCGCTTCATCCCGTCTCGGTCGCGGCCGCGTCCCAGGTCCGCCAGGGCGCCTCGCCACTCGCCCAGAGGTCGTTGAGCGTCACCGCGTCCTTGTAGGTGTCCATGCAGTCCCAGAAGCCCTCGTGACGGAAGGCGCGCAGCTCACCGTCGGCGGCGAGCCGTTGCAGCGGCTGGCGCTCCAGCGCGCTGTCGTCGTCGAGGTAGGCGAGCGCCCCCGGCTCGAAGCAGAGGAAGCCGCCGTTGATCCAGTGCTCGCTGCGCGGCTTCTCGGCGAAGCCGATGACCGCGTCGTCGTCGAGTTGCGCCACTCCCCACTGCAGGTGGGGGCGGACCGCGGTCAGGGTCGCCAGCGCCCCGTGACCGACGTGGAACTCGAGCAGCGCGCCGAGGTCGACGTCGGCGACCCCGTCGGCGTAGGTCGTACAGAAGCGTTCGCCGCCGAGCTGCTCGCCGAGCCGGGCGATTCGACCGCCGGTCGGCGTGTCGAGGCCGGTGTCGGCGCACTCGACCTCCACCCCGTCCGGCCAGCGCTCGGCCGCGGCGAACTCCGCCACCGCATCCCCCATGTAGCCGGTGGCGAGCAGGAAGCGCCGGAACCCCTGCGCGGCGTAGATCTGAACCACGTGCCAGAGAATCGGCCGCCCCCCGATCTCGACCAGCGCCTTCGGCACCGACTCGGTCTTCTCACGCAGCCGGGTCCCACGGCCTCCGCAGAGAATGACAACGGGCGGTCTATGGGGCATCCGGGTAGGGGTGGAACGTCTTGTACTTTTCGGCGCCGACCTCGCGGCGTCAGCAGCCCGGCTCTCCATCGAAAAAGTTAAGTGGAACCCCTACCCGGATGCCCTATCCACCAGCCACCGCTGGCAATATCGTCACCTCGGCCCCGTCGTCGATGCTGGTCTCCAGCCCCTGCTGGAAGCGGATGTCCTCACCGGAGACGTAGACGTTGACGAAGCGGCGCAGGTCGCCGTCCTGGGTGATCCGCTCGCGCAGGTCGCCGTGGGCGTCGAAGACGGCGTCGAGGACCTCGCCGACGGTCGATCCGGACACCTCGACCTCGGATTGCCCCCCGGTCGCGGCGCGCAGCTGGGTCGGGATCTTGACGGTGACGCTCATCAGACGGCTACCTCCTGGCGGAACTCGGCCTCGAAGCTCTCGAGGTCGGGGTCGATCTCGTGCATCTGGAACGTATCGCGGGTCGCGTCGAGGGTCTTCAGCCCCTCGCCGGTGATGTAGATGACGACGCGCTCACCGGCGCCGATCTCGCCGCGTTCAGCGAGCTTGCGCAGGACGCCCACCGTGACCCCGCCTGCGGTCTCGGTGAAGATCCCGGTCGTCTCGGCCAGCAGCTTGATGCCCTCGCGGATCTCGGCGTCGGTGACCGAGTCGACGCCGCCGCCGGTGCGGCGCGCGTGCTCGACCGCGTAGGGGCCGTCGGCCGGGTCGCCGATCGCCAGGCTCTTGGCGATCGTCTCGGGCTTCTGCGGCTTGCAGACGTCCCAGCCTTCGGCGAAGGCGGTCGCGACCGGGCTACAGCCCTCCGCCTGGGCTCCGTTGAAGATCGGCTGTGAGCCCTCCACCAGGCCAAGGTCGAGCCACTCCTGGAAGCCGCGGCCGAGCTTGGTGAAGAGCGAGCCCGAGGCGATCGGGCTGACGACGCGGTCCGGCAGCTCCCAGCCGAGCTGCTCGACCGTCTCGTAGGCGAGCGTCTTCGAGCCCTCGGCGTAGTAGGGGCGCAGGTTGACGTTGACGAAGGCCCAGGGCCGGCTCTCGGCGAGCTGGGTGCAGAGCCGGTTGACGTCGTCGTAGTTGCCGCGGACGCCGACCAGGTTGGTGCCGTAGACGCCGGTCGCCAGCAGCTTCTGCTCCTCGAGGTTGGCGGGGACGAAGACGTAGGAGTCGAGCCCGGCGGCGGCGGCGTGGGCGGCGACGGCGTTGGCGAGGTTGCCGGTCGAGGCGCAGGCGACTGTCTCGAAGCCCAGCTCCTGCGCCTTGGCGACCGCGACCGCGACGACCCTGTCCTTGAAGGAATGGGTCGGGTTGGCGGCGTCGTTCTTGATCCACAGCTCCGCTTCGACCCCGAGGCGATCGGCGAGGCGATCGGCGCGCAGCAGCGGCGTCAGGCCCGGCTCCAGCGGGTCGCCCGGACGACCCTGGAAAGGGAGGAAGTCGGCGTAGCGCCAGATCCCCTGCGAGCCAGCCTGGATCCGCCGCTTGACCTCGACCGCGTCCAGCGACGAGTAGTCGTAGGCCACCTCGAGCGGGCCGAAGCAGTTTTCGCAGACATAGCTGGCGTCCAGCTCGTAGGCGCTGCCGCACTCCTTGCACTTCAAGCTCTCGATTGACATCCGATCCTCTTTCTCACGAAAAAACCTCCGCCTTCTGTGGGGCAGAGGTCCGATCGGACGTCCCCCACATCTTCCAGGCCCGCAACCGCGACCTGCTGGACTTGGCACCTCCCCTCGAACCGGTCGGTCCGAGGTGGTTGCCGGGGCTTCACTGGGCCAGTCCCTCCACCCCTCTAGATGTGGCGCTTATGTTGGGAGAAGCCTACCAGGGACATCTCGTTCCATTGCAGGCACGCTGTGCGTTTAACCTAGGCACCGTGATGAGTCAGCCGCGAGATGAGAAGACGAGCCCTGCCGATGCCGAACCTTCCGAAACCACGGCTACGGCGGCCGGGCCGGCGCGGCGCGCTCGTCGAGCCGCCCTCCTCGGCTGAGCCCCAGGCCCCCAACGTCGAGCAGATCGACTCGGCCGGCCTGCGCTGGGTCAACATCGAGCGCCCGGGGGCGCTGGAGCGCGCCTGGCTGGAGGAGCACTTCGACTTCCACGCCCTCGACCTCGAGGACGTGCTCTCCCGCAACCAGCGGCCGAAGATCGACGTCTATGACGACTACCTCTTCATCGTCCTCCACTTCCCGGTCTTCGACCCGGCGGCGGGACGCCTCGGCACCGGCGAGCTCGACCTCTTCGTCGGCCCCGACTACATGGTCACCATCCCCAACCAGCCGCTGCAGCCGGTCGAGTACCTGTTCGAGCGCTGCCGCAGCAAGGAGGAGCTGCGCGAGCAGCTGTTCTCGCGCGGCTCCGGCTACCTGCTCTACCGACTCGTCGACGACAGCTTCGACTACTGCTTCCCGATGCTGCGCAAGATCGGCAACAAGCTCGACGCGCTGGAGGACGACATCTTCGACGGTCGCTCGGAGGAGGTCGTGCGCGACATCTCCAACGTCAAGCAGGAGATCATCAACTTCCGCAAGGTGATCCGGCCGCAGCGACCGGTGCTGCGCGACCTCGAGAA
The DNA here is from genome assembly GCA_963699125.1 of uncultured Actinomycetes bacterium. Classification (GTDB taxonomy): domain Bacteria; phylum Actinomycetota; class Thermoleophilia; order Solirubrobacterales; family 70-9; genus VAYN01. Next base: position 537,705 of record OY969417.1, on the reverse strand, counting down.
GGTCAAGCAGCGCTACCTCGCGACCGACCTCGACCTCGAGATCTACTTCGACGACATCGTCGACGCCCACGAGCGGATCTGGGACATGCTGGAGAACTACAAGGAGGTCGCCGAGGCGCTGGCGGAGACCAACGAGTCGGTTATCTCCCACCGCGTTAACGACATCCTGCGGGTGCTGACCTCGATCAGCGTCATCGTCCTGCCGCTGACCCTGATCGCCAGCATCTGGGGCATGAACGTGCACGTGCCGGGAGAGCAGGGCGTGACCGCCTTCTGGATCGTCCTCGGCGGCATGTTCGCGATCCTGCTCGGGATGGTCGCCTGGTTTCGCCGGCGCGGCTGGCTCTGAGCAGGAACGCCGGTCCGGGGCGGCTCTGGTCTGAAATAGGATGAGAGACCCGTGGCAAATTTCCGCATCTGGGCGCCCTGGCGCCTCGCCTACGTGAAGGACGCGTCCAAGGACAACGAGGAGGAGTGCATCTTCTGCGCCAAGCCGGCCGCGGACGATGACGAGGCGAACCTGATCGTCCACCGCGGCGAGCGCTGCTTCGTGATCCTCAACCTCTTCCCGTACACCAACGGGCACCTGATGATCGCCCCCTACGACCACCTCGGCCGGCTGCAGGATCTGCCGGCGGAGACGTTGGCGGAGGCGATGGAGCTGGCCCGGCGAGCGATGGACCGGCTCGAGAGCGTCTATCAGCCGCACGGCTACAACGTCGGCTTCAACCAGGGCCGGGTGGCGGGCGCCGGCGTCGAGCACCACATCCACATGCACGTGGTCCCCCGATGGGGCGGTGACACGAACTTCATGCCGGTGATCGCCGACACCAGGGTGATGCCGCAGACCCTGGAGCAGAGCTACGAGGCCCTGAAGGGGGCGTTTTGAGCGAACAGCCGATCCTGGCGCCGCCGGGCATCTTCAAGGCCTACGACATTCGCGGGCTGCATGGCTCGGAGATGGACGAGGGCACGGCGCACGCGATCGGCCGCGCCTTCGCCCGCGTTTTGGCGCGGCTGCGGGGCAAGGAGCCGCGCGAGCTTCGAATCGGCCTCGGTCGCGACATGCGGCTGACCGCGCCGGCGATGGCGGCCGAGCTCCGCGACGGCCTGATCTTCGAGGGCGCGACCGTGCTCGACGCCGGCATGGTCGCGACCGAGATGCTCTACCACCTGGTCGGCTCGCACGAGCTGGACGGCGGCGCGATGGTCACCGCCTCCCACAACCCCAAGGCATACACCGGCGTCAAGCTGGTCCGCGAGGGGGCGCTGCCGCTCTCCGGCGACGCCGGCATCGGCGAGGTCAGGGTGGAGATCGAAGCGGGGCTCGGCCACGCCCCCGGTGGCGGCTCGCTGGAGGAGGTCGACGTCTGGGAGGAGTACCGCGCCCACGCGCTCTCCTTCATCGACCCCGCCAACGTGCAGCCGATGAAGGTGGTCGTCGACGGCGGCAACGGCATGGCGGGGCCGATGGTCGGACCGATCCTGAAGAAGCTGCCGCTCGAGCTCGAGGAGATGTACTTCGAGCCCGACGGCGAGTTCCCCGACCACGAGCCCAACCCGCTGCTGGAGGAGAACCGGCGGATGATCATCGACCGCGTCCGCGCCAGCGGCGCCGACCTCGGCATCGCCTGGGACGGCGACGCCGACCGCTGTTTCTTCATCGACGCCGGCGGCGAGTTCTGCGACGGCGACTTCATCTGCGCCCTGCTGGCCCGCTCCACCTTGCGCAAGAACCCCGGCGCGACCATCCTCTACGACCCCCGCTCCAGCCGCGCCGTGCCGGACCTGGTCGCGGCGGAGGGCGGGCGCTCGGACCTCTCGCGGGTCGGACACGCCTTCTTCAAGGCGCGAATGCGCGAGGAGGGCGCCGCTTTCGGGGGCGAGGTCTCCGGCCACTACTACTTCCGCGATTTCTGGAACGCCGACTCGGGCACGATCCCGGCGCTGCTGATGCTGGAGCTGCTCTCGCTCGAGGGCCGCGGGCTGCGCGAGCTGATGGAGGAGTTCCGCTCCAGGTACTTCATCTCCGGCGAGATCAACTCCGAGGTCGCCGACCCGACGGCGAAGCTGGAGGAAGTCGCCGAGCGCTACTCCGACGGGACCATCACCCGCCTCGACGGCGTCTCGGTTGACTACCCCGACTGGCACTTCAACGTGCGGCCGTCGAACACCGAGCCGCTGCTGCGGCTCAACCTCGAGTCGCTGGTCTCCCGCGCCGAGATGGGAAGCCGGCGCGACGAGGTCCTCGGGCTGATCCGGGCGTGAGCGACCTGACCCCCGAGGGGGCGCTGGAGCAAGCCGCCCTGGCGGGCATCCACCGCCTCCGGATCCCGACCCCGTTCGCGGTCGGTCGGGTCAACTGCTACCTGATCGAGGACGAGCCGCTGACCCTGGTCGACACCGGGCCTAACTCGGGCAAGGCGCTGGACGAGCTCGGCGCGCAACTCGCCCAGCGCGGACACTCGATCGACGACCTCGAGCTGGTGATCGTCACCCACCAGCACATCGACCACCTCGGCCTGGTCGAGATCGTCGCCGGGCACTCCGGCGCCGAGGTGGCGGCGATCGGCGTCGCCGCGGAGCGGCTCGCCAACTTCGACGAGGACGCCGAGGAGGAGGACCGCTTCGCGATCGAGCTGATGCTGCGCAACGGCATCCCGGAGGAAGTGACGGCGGCGTTGCGCAGCGTCTCCCGCAGCTTCCGTGGCTGGGGCTCGCGGGTGGCGGTAACGCGGCCGCTGGCCGACGGCGAGGAGATCCGCTTCCGCGACCGCACCCTGAAGGCGCTTCACCGCCCCGGCCACAGCCCCTCCGACACGGTTTTCTGGGACGAGCGGCGCCGGATCCTGATCGCCGCCGATCACCTGCTCCCCCACATCTCCTCCAACCCGCTGATCACCCGGCCGCTCGACGGCTCCGCCGCGCGAACGCAGGCCCTCGTCACCTACATCGAGTCGATGCGCAGGACGCGCGAGATGCCGGCCGAGGTCGTCCTCCCCGGCCACGGTGACCCGATCGTCGACCACGTCGCCCTGATCGACGAGCGCCTCGCCAAGCACGAGCGGCGCAAGGAGAAGATCCACGACCTGATCGCCGAGCAACCGCGCACCGGCTACGAACTGGCGCAGGCGCTCTGGGGCAACGTCGCCGTGACCCAGGCCTTCCTCACCCTCTCCGAGGTGATCGGCCACGCCGACCTATTGGTCAACGAGGGACGGGTGAGGGAAGTTGATGATGGGACGGTGGTTCGGTATGAGGTCCGCTCTGTATGACGCGAGGGGCCGGAATCGCTCCCCGCCCCTCGCTGAGTGTTGCTATTGGCCGCTCACTTCGACGTCGATCTGCTGTCCTGCTGTGTTGGCTCCAGCGACTGTCGCCTGGCCGGTGTAAGTGGCGTCGGTGTAGGTGCCGTCTTTCCTTCCGCAACCGAGGAGACCGCCTTCGGTCTGTGTGTACGTGATTTCGGTCACGTTAGCTGTAACTGTGACTTTTGTCGGTTTCGTTTCTTTTTTGTTGTGGAAGATGACATGTTTGAGCCCGGTCTGTTCCGGAACTGTTGTCAGGCATTTAACCCCGCCAGAGGCATTTGTAACTTTGATGTGGATGTGGTCGCCCGGGGTTGTGCATTTGACGTCCACGGTACCTGTGTATTCGTCTTCTTTTAGTTTGGATTCAACGTGGAAGAGGTAGTCACAGCTTGTGAATTCGATGTCGGTTTTGAATTCGCTGCCGAACGCTGTGGTCACGCAGTGTTTACCTGCGCTTGTGTTCGGTGTTTTCCAATCAGTCACTGTGACTGTTGCTGTCGAGTTGTCTCCGGTCAGATCTGTCCCCGAGTAAGTGTTGTGGCACTCCTTCGTGCCCACACCGGTTTGGAATTTTTCAACCACCCCCGGATCGGTTGTCCCTTCGAGCGTCGTATGCACATGGGGATTACCCGGCGTTGTTTCATAGCCTGTGAATGTCGGCACCGCCTGCGCTGAGGCCACTGAGAGGGCGCTGATCACCAGCACCGCCGCCAGGGCCAGGCCGAGGGCCTTGAGGTTGCGAGTCATCTTCTTCCTCCTTCGGTGGGGTGGGCCGCCTTCGCGACCCCGGCCCCTACCTTGAGGCCTCAGGAGGTATCAGTCAAGAACAGCTGAGTATGTAGAGATGGGCCTCAGTGCTTGTGTTTCTTGCACCGCACCTCAAGCACCGGCCTGGCGTCCCTGGTCTTGCCGTTCTGTCCGTCGATCAGGGCGGTGGCGCGGTTGGTGGAGGCGCAGATGTTGCGGGAGTTCAGCAACAGGCCCTTCTTGGCGCCCTGGAAGGAGAAGACGGCTTTTTGCAGCGGCACGTCGGGGATCTGCTCAAAGGTGGCGCGGGTGCCGCCACCTACCGAGTCGATCCGGGCCGCGACGGCGACTTTGACCGGCAGCGAGGGCGGGCCTTGGATCGCCAGCACGAGGTCGGGCAGCGGGTGGCTTGAGGAGCGCAGGTAGAGCAGGCCTCCTAAGGGCTCTGGCTGCACCAGCGGCGCATAGACCTTGACCTTGCCGTAGATCGCTCCTTTGGGGCAGGCATCAGCGGCGAACTGCACCCGGGTGCAGACGGTGCGGATGTGGGTGGTGTCTAAGAACTCCGAGTGAGGCAGGGCGACCGAGAGGCGGGCGAGGTTGGCGCCGCCGGGGGGCATCTTCATGGTGCCGCTGAGGGCCGGGTGCCCGCCGCGTTTGGTCGAGCCCTTGAGGCCGAGGCTGAGCTTGGGCTTGAAGGCGAGCGCCGCGCACTCGGCCACCTGGAAGCGGTTGGCGAGAATCGCGACCTGGTTTTGGGTGGAGAGCAGCGTCCCGCCCAGCGCCATCGGATCACAGGAGGTCGGGTTGAAGATGAAGTCCGGCTTATCGACCCGGAAGGAGATCGAGCGGAGGTCGAGGGGGATGCCGCCGAGGATGGTCGGGAAGGGATTTGATTTGGCGCTGGCCTGGGCGCTTACGGGGTCGACGAGCAGGGCGTTTCTGACCACCACGGTGCCGAGGTCAAAGGGACCGGCCACCGCGGGGAAGATGACCGCGACCCCGAGCGGGGCGCCTTTATAGGGGCCGGTGAGGTAGGCGGTGCCGGAGGCGTAGTAGGGGGTCGGACCCGCACCGGTGGCGACGGTGGCGATGCCGACCGCAGAAGCGGGTGGGCAGGAGGGGGCGGCCTGCTCGGTGCGGCCGGGGCGGGTCGCGGCGGCGGCGAGGGTGGCCTCGGGGCAGCGGGGGGTATCGGCGAGCTTTGCCAGAAGGCCCGGCGGCAGGGAGAGGTCCAGGGAGGCCCACTGCTGGGAGCCGTCCTCGCGGTGCAGGTTGATCACCAGCGGGGTAAAGGCGCCGGCCAGGGGGCTGGCGGTGCCGCCTTCAAAGGCGGGGGCGTGGGGCTGGGCGGCGGCGGAGGTCGGGCAGGGTCCGCCGCCCGCGCCGGCGGCGATCGCGTAGTTGTCTTCTTCTTTGACCGGGGGACCGGAGTCAGGCGCCGACCAGGGGGTGAGGGTGGCGGTGGTGGCGTAGTCCCCACACAGCGCCGGGGTGCGCAGCGGCGCGGTGGAGCCGCTCTTTAGGTGCACGCTCAGCGCTTCGAAGGGCTGCTGGGGGGCTTCGTTTAGGGTCGCGGTGAGGCGGCCGCTGACCGGGTTTGCCTCGAGCTTGGCGGCGAGCTTGATCACCACCCCACTCTGGGGATCGTCGATCACGATGTAGGTGGCATAGAGGGAGCCGAAGGGGTTCTGCAAGGGGGTGGCGATGTAAAGCGCGCCGGGGAGGGGGTGATCGACAGCGGGGCTCTTGACCGCAAGGGTGCCGATCTTGGAGTCGTTGGGGCAGCTGGGCTCGGCGACCTCGCCGAGGCCGATCTGGGCCGGCGAGCAGGCGCCGAGGCCGTTGGCGGCGGCGGGGTTGATCACCAGGCCCTCGGGCAGGGTGAGGACGGTGTCTTTGAGGTGGGCCTGGGCGCGGTCGCCCGGTTGATCGCTTTGGGGCAGTTCCAGTTCGAGGTCAAGGCCGGAGGGGGAATCGGCGCGGTTGGTGGTCGGGCGCGCTTGCAGGGTGGGTTCGAATTTCAGCCCGCCGCAGTCCTCGTTGCCGGGCTCGGAGTCGGTGGCGGTGGCTTCAGGGGTGCCGGGGGGGTCTTGCCAGGAATCGGCGCGCAGGTTCCAGCTCTGGGGTCCCGTGCAGGAGGTGGGCAGGGAGAGGAAGGCCCTTTCTTCTTCGCCGGAGGGACATTCATCTTCGGCTGCGGTTTCCAGGCATTTGCCGCGATCGGCGTCGTGGGAGTCATCGGCTGGGACTCCCCAGATCCTCGTGCTCACCCCGGCCAGGGGCACTATCTGGCTGATTTCGCGACTGCTGATCGTGATCGCGCCGTCGGGGCGAACCGAGGCTTCCAGGTGGGCCCAGATCAGCTGCTCGACGTTGAAGCCGAGCTCGGCCGCGACCCCGGGGGCGGGGACCATGTTGTAGATCGGGTATTCGTTGCTGAAGCTGTGGTCGGTGGCGCTGAAGGTGATGATCCCGACCTGGGAGTCGGCCGGGCAGATGTTGATCGCCAGCGCGGCCTCCTCGCAGCGCTCAAGCACCAGCGGGTTGCCCGCCAAGCCCGCCGGCGTCTCGACGTGGACGTTCCGAACCGCGCCGTCGGGGATCGGGTTGCCGAGGTTGTCGGTGGTGGTGGCGAATTCGATCTCGGTGTCGAGCGCGTAGGGGTGCCCGCCGGCTTCGGTGAAGTCGTTTTTGGCTTCGTCTTTGATGACCGAGACGTCGAATTTGGTGATGTGGAAGTTGAATCCGAGCGCAGCGGCCGGCGTTAGCCCGAGGGCGGCGGGCAGGGAGAGGAAGAGCGCGGCGAGGAAGATCAGGCAGGCGGACTGCGCGCGGGTGCAGAGGGTGCGGATGTGGGACTTATCCATCAATTCCGGATCCTGTGCTTGGCGCGGTGGCGACGGTTTTTCTTGGCTTTTTTGCCGTGGCCGGCTTTGACGCATTTATTGCCCTTTCGCAGGAAGCCCGCTTTGCATTTGGGCGGGACCGGGTCGGGGGGGCCGATCAGGCCGGGGGTGGAGGGGCCGGGGCCGGGGGGCGGGGAGGTGATCGGGCCGCCGCAGTTGACGTTGGGGTCACAAGGAGGTGGCGGCGCTTCGTTCTGGGATGCGATGCCGCCGTCGACCCTGGCGTCATAGAGGTCGACGAGGCCGTCTTGGTCTTGGAGGACGAGCTGCTCGCGGGTGCTGAAGAAGACGTCAGAGCCAGAGGGGGTGGCATCGCCGAAGAAGGAGTCGTTGGGTGACTGGCCGGTTGAGATGAGGTGGACCTTGCCGTCGGTGGTGGAGTACTGATAGACGTCCTGGGCGCCGTTGACGTCGGCAAGCAGCAGGCGGTCTTTGCTTTGGAAGAAGAATTGGCCGGCGTTGGTGAGGTTGCGGGTTAGGCCTTCCTCGTAGGCCCGCAGGGAGTTCCAAGTGAAGCCCGTGGTGCGGGTGCCGTGCAGGCTGACTTCAGCTGCGGCCAGGCCCCCCGGCGGGCAGGAGGCGCAGGTCAGGCTGTCGGCGCCGTAGTCATAGAGGTAGGCCTCGCGCACCGGGTAGGACTGCTGGGGGTCGGGGCCGGCGATCTCCCCGCTGAAGAGGAAGCCCAGGTAGCGCCCATTGGGGCTCACCCGCCAGAGGTCGTTGGGGGTTTCGACCAGGGTCAGTTCGGTCTCTTTGCTCGCCAAGGTTCCTATGAAGCGGATGCCATCGCCCTCATGCCAGGCGTAGATACCCGGCTTTTCGCTGCTTGCCCAGCTGGCGATGAAGTAGGCGTAGGCGCTGTCCTCGCTGACACCCAGCACCCGTTGCACCCCGGCTCCTCCCGCTGCGGTTTTGCCGGCGCTCAGGTCGGTGAGCTGATCGGCTTCGGCGTCATAGCGATAGAGGTCGGCTCCGGCCGGGCTCGCGTCTTCGGTCAGCCCTTTCGCCGCGGTGAGGATCGCGAGGCTCCCGTCGGTGCTCGCTCCCCATAGCTGCGCGTCCTGGGTCGAGCTGTCTGCTTCGCGTTTGGAGACCAGGGTGCTCGCCCCGCCTTCGTAGAGGTAGAGCGGTCCTCCACGCCGGTGATTCCAGTAGACGCAGCTGCCGTCTTCAGAGACGGCGCGGAAGGAAGGGGCGCCGTGGGAGAAGTTGCCGCTGGTAATGATCGCCCCCGCCCCGAAGCTGCCCGCCGGGTCGATCCCGCCCCCGGGCAGCACGCCGAGGTAGGAGAGCTCGCCGGTGGTGGTGTTCAAGCCGTAGAGCAGGCCCTGAAGATTTCCGACCGGCGGCGGCGCGGGCACCGCCGATGCCAGCTGCTTGGTGAGGACGAAGTAGAAGTGGGAGCCGTCGTAGGAGGCGCCGGCGAAGGCGTCGGGGAGCAGGACATCTTGCTGCCACGGGGCGACGCTGCCAAAAGCAGTATCCACGTACTGGTAGGAGTCGGTAGCGCTGTCGTGGACATAGATGTTGACCGCCGTGTTGTCTTCCTCCATCGCCTCTGGGGTCAGCTTCGCGTTGGTGAGGACGAGCTGCTTGCTGAGGTCACCTGAGACCCCCAGCACCTGGCCGGGGATGAGCTCCTGCATCGGGTCGACCGCTGGTCCCAGTGCTTCGCTGCCCCAGGAGCCAGGGGCGCGATGAGCCGTGTACATGCTGGTGAAGGCGCCTGCATGGGGGTTCGCGAAGGCGCCGAGGGAGGCATAGAGGACCGCTTCCCCATCGGGGCGGGCGATCACCGGGCCGCGGTCGATGTCGAAGCTGCCCTTGGCGGTCGGGGATACCTGCTCATAGGCATAGCCAGGGGCCAGACAGTTGGGCGGGCAGCCGGGGGCGGGCGGGTCGATCGTGCGGAAGGTGCGTTCGGTGCCCGCTTCTTCGGTTGCTTCTTCTGGCCCTTCGCCATCGGGGTCGGTGCCGTAGACCGGGCCGCCGCCGCCGGATTCGGCGACGAAGCGATAGTGGTAGGTGGTGCCGTAGGCAAGGCCCGAGAGCACCACTCCGGCGGTGGCGACGTCCTCATCGGTGATGCCGCCGCCCAACGCAGCTGGGGTGAGCGGGGCTTTTTCGGGACAGCCTCCTTCAGCGCACTTGCCGGTGCCGTATTGCACGTAATAGGTGGCGTCATCCCAGAAGTGGGGGTTGATTTCGGCTTCCACCGTGGTGGTGGGCGGCTCCTGCTGGGCTGCCACCACCCGCTGGGAGGTGATCGAGGGAGGGACCGGCGGGCGCGGGCAGAGGCCAAGCTTGTCGGGGACGGGGCCGTAGGCGCGGATGAAGCTGTTGGCGCCGCCATTTTCACCACGGGGCAGATAGAGGCCGAAGCCGCTCGTGAAGCAGGCCGTCCCAGTCGCGATCCCGGTCGAGAAGTTGGTCAGCTCATCGGCGCCGAAGGAGGGACCTGATTCGGTGAGCGGGCAGGCGGCGCCGAACTGGTGCACCGCGAAGGGGCCGGTTACCGCCACCGCGTAGAAGCCGCCTGCGGGGTTGATCGCCAGCGCCACCGGGTTGGTGAGCGGGGCTTCGCAAAGGAGCGCTCCACTTGAGTCGAGTTTGCGGACCACGTCTTTGCCGTCCACGGCGAGGTAGAGGTTGCCGCTGGCATCGACCGCGAGGCTCTTGACGACTTCTGCCGCCGAGGGAAGCGGCAGTTCTTTGATGAAGCTGCCATCGAGTTCGAACTCCTGCACCCGGCCCTCGTCGCCGACGTAGACCTTGGCGCCCGAGCCGGGCGGGTCGGCGGCGATGAAGCTGGAGATCGGCCAGGCGCCGAATTCGCCGTCGCCGCTGCCGGTGGTTCCCGCCTGGCAGACGTCTCCGGAGGCCTCGGTGCAGATGTTGCGCTGAGCTTGGGGGGCGCTTTCGTCGACTTTCGTTTTGTTGACGTTGGCGCCGAACATCAGCACGAATTCGCCGTTGGGGTGGAACTTCTGGATGCGGTGGTTGTTGAAATCGACCACGTAGACGTCGCCGGCGCTGTCCACGGCGACGCCCTGGGGGGTTTTCAACTCACCCTTATCGCTGCCCAGTTCCCCTTGCTGGCAGCCGCTCGCCGCCGTGCAAACCCCGAATTCCGGCGAGCCGTTTTTGACGACCCCCTTCCCCCAGGCCTTGATGAACTCCCCCCAGGCGGTTAGCTCGACCACGCGGCGGTTGTTCTGGTCGGCGATGAAGAGGTGGCCGCTGGCCGGGGAGGTCGTGATCCCGCGCGGGACGCTGCACCGCCCCGCGTCGCTGCCGGTGGTGCACTTCTTCCAGAACTTCGGCGGCGCTTCGGCTCCCAGGGCGCCCGGCACCGCGGCCAGCAGAGCTGCCGCAGCCAACGCGCACACAAGGCCTTGCATCGTCCCTTTGCTCTTTGCCTGCATCGCTCCCCGCACCTCCCTGTTATCCCTTCGGCCCGATCCCACCGGACCGCTGACACCTTACGGAACGTCTGCGTTAGTGTCAAGGTACATATAAGTACCCGCGTGTCATCGCCCCCAGTCTTCGCGATACGCGAGGGGCCGGGATCGCTCCCGGCCCCTCGCTCGCTCCCGGCTGCGCGTCGCGCGAGCCGGTGGCATCGATAGTCAGAGGGCCGCTATTCGCCGCTCACCTCGACGTCGATTTGTTCTCCTGCTGTATTGAATCCTTCGACTGTCGCTTCGCCGGTGTAGGTGGATTCATAATTTCCGTTAGCTTTACCACAACCGAGGATGCCGCCTTCGGTCTGGGTGTATTTAATTTTTTCGACTGTGGCTGTAACTGTAACCTTTGTTGGTTTGATTTCTGTTTTGTTGTGGAAAACGATGTGGTTCAGCCCAGTCTGTTCCGGAACTGTGATCAGGCATTTGGTGCCGCCGGTCGAGTTTGTGACCCTGATGTGGATGCTGTCGCCGGGGGTTGTGCATTTAATATCAACCGAGCCTGTGTATGTATCTTTTTCTAGGAATTTATCAACGTGAAAGAGATAGTCACAGCTTGTGAATTCGATGTCGGCTTTGAAATTGCCCAAGCCACCTGCATTAGCTTTGCAGTGTTTACCTTCTTCTGTGTTCGGTGTTTTCCAATCTGTCACTGTGACTGTCAGCGTTTTGGTGTCTCCGGTCAGGTCTGTCGCGGAGTAGGTGTTGTGGCATTCGATTTTGGAACCGGCATCGAATATTTCGATCGCCCCCGGATCGGTTGTCCCTTTGATGGTCGTGTGCACGTGGGTGCCCGAGGGTGTTTCATAGCCTGTGAATGTCGGTTCCGCCTGCGCCGAAGCCGCCGACAGGGCGCTCATTGCGAACACCGCCGCCAGGGCCAGGCCGAGAGCCTTGAGGTTGCGAGTCATTGCTTCGTTCCTTTCGCTTGGATCTCCGCCCGCGCCCCTTGGCGCGGGGCGGGCCCCACCGCTGTGGGACCTTTCAATCCATAGCGGCTGACGGCATATCAGTCAAAGACATTGGAGTATTTTGAGGCTGATTCTGCCAGGCTCGGACGGCGGGGCTCCTTTGTGCCTGCAAATCGCGTGTGACCGATTTGCGCGCGTGCCAAAAAGTGCCCGCACCGATTGGCGCGCACTCGGCTTCGGCACCGCCCCGCCCGCGCGCAATAGATTGCCTGCGTGCGTCGTCCCGGAAGGCCGAGCAGGCCGGTCAAGAAGCGGATGCTGATCATCGTCAACCCCTACGCGACGACGGTCTCCGACCGGCTGCGCAACCTCGTTGTCTACGCCCTGCAGGGGCGCTATGAGGTCGAGGCGGTCTCGACCGAGGCGCAGAACCACGCGACCGAGATCGGCCGTGAGGTTCGCGACCACGGCTACGACATCGTCGTCGCCTTCGGCGGCGACGGCACCCTGAACGAGGTGGCCAACGGCCTCGCCGGCACTGACGTGCCGGTCTCGGCGCTGCCCGGCGGCTCGACCAACGTCGTCTGCCGCACCCTCGGCATCCCCAACGACGTCGTCGACGCGACCGAGCACCTGCTCGCCCTGGCCGACGACTGGGCGCCGCGCAAGATCGACCTCGGCGTCGTCGACGACCGCCGCTTCGTCTTCGCCTGCGGGGTCGGCATCGACGCCACCGTGGTCGAGCGGGTCGACGCCCACCCACATCTGAAGGCCCGGGGTGGCCCCTATTACTACAGCTGGGCCGCTCTCTCGGCCTTCTACCGCCGCTACCTCTACAACGCCGCTCGCGTTCGCTTCGAGGGCGGCGAGGGGTCCGCTGAGGGGGTCACCGCGATCATCCAGAACTCCGACCCCCTCACCTACTTCGCCAGCCGCCCGATCCGGGTCTGCGAGGGGATCGAGATCGACGACGGCACCCTCTCCGTCGGCGTCCTGAAGCGCGCCACCCAGCGCGACATGCCGACCCTGATCGCCCGCCTCTTCAGCGAGCGACGCCCGGCGGCCCGCCACCGCCAGGTCGAGCACTTCGACGACGTCCTCGGAGGGACCGTCAGCTCGATCTCCGAGAACAAGGATGGCTCCCCCCGACCCTTCCCGCTCCAGGTCGACGGTGACTACATCGGCGAGCGCACCCGGGTCGAGCTGCGCGCCGATCCCGGCGCCCTCACAATCGTCGCCTGAGCCTCGATAGTGGCCGGCTCGCCGAAAGGTGGCTGCCCGCCCAGCACCGCGGTCAGCGCCGCCCGCGCTGCGTCCCCCTCCCCGCTCTCACCACCGCCCCGAATCGAGTGGAGGGCGGCGCGCAGGGCGTACCGCAGGACCATCGCCGCGCGGTACGCCCCGATGCGGCGGAAGTGCTTGCGCGCGAACTGCATGCGCGCGTAGGCGACCTGCGCTTCCAGCCGCGAGCTCAGCGCGCCCTCGTGCTCATAGTGGCGGATCGTCACGCAGGGCATGTGGACGACCCCCCACCCTGCCTGCTTGAGCCGCCAGCAGAGGTCGGTCTCCTCGGAGAAGAGGAAGAACCGCTCGTCGAACCCGCCGGCGCTCGCGAGCGCCGCGCTCCGCGCCAGCATGAACGACCCCGAGGTCCAGTCGCAGGGCGTCTCGCGCCCGTACTGGCGCAGGTCGAACTCGCGCTCGCCGAACACCCGCCTGACGCCGGGCACCTTCTCCACCGCTAGCGCTTCGGCGAGCATGTTGGCGGCGGAGGGAAAGCGTCTGATGCTCAGCGCCAGCGAACCGTCTCTCCCGACCTGCCGCACCCCCGCCAGGCCGATCTCCGGGCGACGATCGAGGGCGGCGGTCAACTCCTCCAGGCTGCCGCTGAGGAATTCGGTGTCGGGGTTGAGGAAAAGCACGTAGCGGGCGTCGGCCGTTTCCAGGGCCCGGTTGTTGGCGTGGCCGAAGCCGTGGTTCGGGCAGGCGATCGTGCGGACTCCCGGAAAGCGCTCCTCGACGTAGGCCGCCGAGCCGTCGCTGCCGTTGTCGACGACCACGACGTCGAGATCGAGGCCCCCCGCGCGCTCGAAGAGGCTGACCAGCGCGGCGTCGAGCCAGCGCTTGCCGTTGTGGGAGACGATGATCACGCAGACGTCGTGCACTACCCGTGTCAACGACCGGGCTGCCGCGCAGCTTGCGGCCTCTCACGGCCCACCCGCCGCTACGATGCCGCCTCGTGACCGGAGCGGACCTCCACCCATCCGACCTCGCCCCGGGGCTTCTCCTCGGCGAGGGCGTCGCGATCGGCGAGGGCGTCTTGATCGGCGGCCAGGCCGTGATCCACGCCGGCGCCCAGATCGGCGACCGCGTCCGGATCGGCGATCACGCCCAGGTCAGGGACGGCGCCAGGATCGGCGCCGGGTCGACCATCGGCAGCTTCTCCTCCGTCGACCCCGGGGTAGTGGTTGGCGAGCGGGTGAGCGTGCAGACGCGCTGCTATCTGACCGGCGGCTCGATCGTCGAGGACGACGTCTTCGTCGGCCCCGGCGTGACGCTGACCAACGACAACACGATGGACCGCCGTCCGCCGGGGGGCGATTTCGACGGGCCGCTGCTGCGTCGCGCCTGCCGGATCGGCGGCGGCGCCGTGATCTGCCCCGGCGTCGAGGTCGGCGAGGAGGCGTTCGTCGCGGCCGGCGCGGTCGTCACCGCCGACGTCGCCCCCCGCGCCGTCGTCATGGGCGTGCCGGCGCGGCAGCTGCGCGAGGTGCCCGCGGCAGACCTGCTGGAGCGCTGGCGCTGAGCACCCGCCGGGCGGCGAGCGGCCGGGCGGGATTGCCGACGACGGTCGACCCCGCAGGGACGTCTCGGGTCACCACTGCACCGGCGCCGACCATGGCACCGGCGCCGACCCGGACGCCGCCGAGGATCGTCGCCCCGGACCCGATCGTCGCCCCGCGCTCGACCACCGTGGTCAGCAGCTCCCAGTCCGCGTCGTCCTGAAGCTCGCCGTCCCCGTTCGTCGCCTGAGGGTGCTTGTCGTTGACGAAGATCACCCCGTGGCCGACGAAGGCTTCGTCTTCGATCACGACGCCCTCGCAGATGAAGGTGTGGCTCTGGATCTTGCAGGCGGAGCCGACGACGACGCCGCGCTGGATCTCGACGAAGGCGCCGACGCGGGTGCGCGAGCCGATCTGGCACCCGTAGAGGTTTGCGAACGAGTGGATGACGACGTCCTCGCCGAGAAACACGTCGTCGAGCTCGCGATAGGGGGCTTCGTTGGTCGGTGAAACCGCTCTGCGTTGCTCCATTGCAGGATCAACGGCCAGCGCGGGCGGGACTTCCACAAAACCGCGGCGCGCAAGCTTTTGCGGCGTCGTGCCGTTGGTGGTCCATGGCGGTTCTCAGCGAGCCACTCGACGACGTCCGCGCCTCGTCGGACCAACCCTGCGTGGTCGTCGGCGCCGGCGCTCCCGACACACGGCGTCGCATCGCGGCGACCTTGGCGGGCCGCGATGCGGAAGCCCCGCTCCTCATCGAAGCTCCCGAGGAGCTGGTCGACCTCGACATCGCCGAGACCGCGATCGTCATCCTCGCCTGCGACGTCGATCGGCCCCACGAGATGGCCACGCTGCGGCGCCTGCGCCGCGAGCTGCGTGGGCCGGCAATAGTGGCCGTCTCTCCAATCGCCACCGCGACCGGTGTCCGTCGCGCGCTTGACGCCGGCGCCGACGCAATCGTCTTCGAGCCCGAACTCGAGCTGACCCTCGCCGTGGCGGTCAGCGCCGTGGGGTCCGGCCAGTCGGTGGTGCCGCGCAAGATGCGGGCCAGCGTCGAGCGGCCGGCCTTCTCGCACCGCGAGCGCCAGGTTCTCGCCTATGTGTCGCGGGGGCTGACCAACGCCCAGATAGCGGAGCAGCTGTTCCTCTCGGAAAGCACGATCAAGAGCCACCTCTCCTCGGCCTTCGCCAAGTTCGGAGTGCGCTCGCGCCGCGAGGCGGCCGCGCTCTTCATCGAGCTGGAACAGACGAACGGCGCCGGGCTGCCGGGCGAAGGGCACGACCTGGTCTCCCCCACCCCGAGCGGGGCGACGGCGTGAGCGCCGCGGTCGGGACCAGCGCGCCGTTGCCGCTGGCGGCGACCGAGGGCACGCGGGTGCCCTTCATCCGCCTCGACAGCGCCTTCCCCGACCTCTTCGCGGAGCTGCTCGAGACGGTCGAGCGGATCGCCCGCGACTCCGCCTTCACGCTGGGCCCGGAGCTGGAAAGCTTCGAGTCGGCCTTCGCCGAGTTCTGCGGGACCGAGCACGCCGCCGGGGTCTCCTCTGGGACCGCGGCGTTGGAGATCGCCCTGCGCGCGCTCGGAATCGGCCCCGACGACGAGGTGATCGTCCCCACCTACAGCTTCATCGCCACCGCCGAGGCGGTCAGCACCGTCGGCGCCACCCCGGTCATCGTCGACGTCGACGAGGAGACGGCGCTGATCACCGCGGAGATCGTCGAGCGGGCGCTGACCGCGAAGACGCGCTGCGTGATCCCCGTCCACCTCTTCGGCCGCCCGGTCGACATGGACCCGCTCCTCGCCCTCTGCCGCGAGCGCGGCATCGCCGTCGTCGAGGACGCCTGCCAAGCCCACGGCGCCGAGTACCGCGGCCGCCCGGTCGGCTCGCTCGGCGACGCCGGCTGCTTCAGCTTCTACCCGACCAAGAACCTCGGCGGCTGGGGAGACGGCGGCGCCCTGGTCACCAACGACGCGGCCTTGGACGCGAAGGTCCGCCTCCTGCGCTCGCACGGCGAGGCGGTCCGCCACAACCACGAGCTGGCCACCGGCACCCACCGCCTCGACACGCTGCAGGCGGCGATCCTCGAGGTCAAGCTGCGCCACCTCGCCGACTGGAACCAGCGCCGCCGCGACGCCGCCGCCGCTCTGCGCGCCGGGCTCACCGGCGACGACGTGATCCCGCCCGCGCCCGCGGCGGCCGACGGCGACCACATCTACCACCTCTTCGTCGTCCGCAGCGCAAACCGCGACGCGCTGCGCGACCACCTCGACTCGCGCGGGGTGGCGAGCGCCGTCCACTACCCGACCCCGATCCACCTCCAGCCGGCCTACGCAGGACTGGGGCTCGGCCCCGGCGCCCTGCCGGTGGCAGAGCGGCTCGCCGGGGAAAACTGCTCGCTGCCGATCTTCCCGGCGATCGAGGAAGCGCAGATCGCGGAGATCGTGGCGGCGGTCAATGGCTTTGAAGCCGCAGCAGGTCGCTGAGAGCCGGGTGCGCGACGGCCGCGGCGGCGGCCTGCGCATCTGCATGGTCCATTACTCGGACTTCGTCGTCGACTCGCGCATCCAGCGCCAGGCACGAGCGCTTGCCGAACGCGGCGATCGGGTCGACTGCGTCTGCCTCAACGACGCCGAGGAGATCGCCGTCGGCAGCGGCCAGATCGCCCTCCACCGCGCCGCGGCGGGCAAGCCGCGCGGCGGCAAGCGAGCCTACATCGAGGGCAACGCGCGCTTCCTCGCCGGGGCGGCGCGCAAGGTCAGCGCGCTCGACCGCCGCCGCCGCTTCGACCTGATCGAGATCCACAACATGCCCGACGCCCTCGTCTTCGCGGCCCTGCGGCCGAAGCTGCGGGGCACGCCGATCGTGCTCAACTTCCACGACACCTTCCCGGAGCTGTTCGCGACGCTCTTCAAGCGCTCACCGGAGGACCCGCTCGTGCGCCTGATCCGGGCCGAGGAGCGGGTCAGCGCGGCGCTCGCCGACGGTCATATCTTCGTCACTTCCGAGGCTCGGGACCTGCTGCGCGCGCGTGGGGTCGCCGCCGAGCGCACCCAGGTCGTGATGAACACCCCCGACGAGCGCGTCTTCGGCGAGCGCCGGGACCCGGTCGCGCCGCCCGGCGAGGGCCCGCTGCGGGTCGTCTACCACGGCGGCCTCGCCGACCGCTTCGGGGTCGAGACCCTGGTCCGTGCGGTGGCGATGCTGCGGGATCGCAGCGTGGACGTCGAGCTGGACGTCTACGGCTCCGACGCCGAGGCGGCTCGCGCCCTCGCCACGGCGGCGGCGAGGGTCGCTCCCACGGGGATACGGATCGCGCCGCAGCCGACCCCAGTTGAGCAGATCCCGGAGCGACTGCGGGAAGCGCACCTCGGCGTCGTGCCGACGCTGCGTGACGACTTCACCGCGCTGCTGCTCCCGGTCAAGCTGCTCGAGTACGTCCACATGGGCCTGCCGGTCATCGCCTCGCGGCTGCCGGTGATCGAGCGCTACTTCGGCGATGACGTGCTGCTCGCCGAGCCGGGAGACCCGGCCTCGATCGCGGCCGCGATCGAAGGGGTCCGAGCCGAGCCGGAGCTGGCGCGGGAGCGCGCCGAACGCGCCTCCCGGCAGCTCGCCGAGATCGAGTGGCGGCGGCAGCGGGAGCACTATCTGGGGCTGGTCGATGGGCTGGTCGAGCGAGCGAGGCGAAGCTGATGTCGCGCGTCCTCCTGATCACCCCGGCCCGAGACGAGGCCGCCTATCTGGCGAACACGATCCGCGCCGTGGCGGCCCAGACCCGCCCCCCCGACCTCTGGCTGATCGTCGACGACGGCTCCACCGACGACACCCCACGCATCCTTCGCAGCCTCGCGGCCAAAGTGCCCTTCCTTCGGGTTCTGCAGGCGCCGCCCCAGGACAGCCAACCGGGAGAGGACAGGCTGACCATGGCCGCCGAGGCGCGGGCCTTCAACGCGGGGCTCGCGACCGTCGACCGCGCGGGCTTCACCCATCTCGGCAAGCTCGACGCCGACGTCGAGCTGCCGCCCGATTACCTCGAGCTCCTGCTCCAGCGCTTCGCCGCGGACCCGCAGCTCGGAATAGCCGGCGGCGCCCTGCTCGAGCAGGGCGGGGGTCGCTGGCGGCCGACCAAGGTGCCGGCCCACCACGTGCGCGGCGCGCTGAAGCTCTACAGCCGCGAGTGCTTCGGGGCGATCGGCGGGATCGAGGAGCGGCTCGGCTGGGACACCATCGACGAGACCTACGCGCGGATGCGCGGCTACTCCACCCGCTCGCTGCCGGAGCTGGCGGCCCGCCATCACCGCCCGGTGGCGACCCGGGGCGGGACCCTGCGCGGCAGGGCCCGGCACGGGCAGTGCGCCTACATCCTTCGCTACGGGTCCTGGTGGGTGACCCTGCGGTCGCTCAAGGTCGCCTGCTCGCGACCGCTCGGCCTCTCCGGGGCCGCCTTCCTCTACGGCTACCTGCGCTCGGCCCTGCGCCGCGACGACCGCGTCGAGGACGAGGAGTACCGGCGTTTCGTCGCCCGTGAGTTGCGCGATCGCGCCCGGTTGTCAGGCGAGCCCAACGCGCGAATCCCGGAACGCCCGGGGGCGGCGAAAGTTCCTACGTTTTTCATGCGTTCTTAGCTCGTGGCCTTCGTCGAAACCATCAGGCAGCTCTCGCAGCGCAAGCTGCTCGTGGGTCTGGTGCTGGCGCTCGCCCTGGCCGCAGCGATCTTCTCCGCCTACCGCGTCACCCTCAGCCCCTTCGGGCTACAGAAGCGATCGCTCGCGGTGGCCGCCGCCTCGAGCCAGATCCTGGTCGACTCGCCACAGTCGACGCTGGTCGCCGGCGCCGACCTGGGAACCTTCGACGCGCTCGCGACGCGGGCCAAAATCTACGGCCAGTACCTGGCCAGCCTCGCCGCCCGGGAGGAAATCGCCGACCGTGCCGAAGTGCCGGTGCCCTCGATCGCCACCAGCGGGCCGTTCAGCTCCGCCACCGGCCAAAACGTCTACTCGACCCAAACCTCGGAGGATCGGGCCGGGGAACTCCTTCAGGAAGGCGCTGCGAACCGGCTGGTCTTCACCGCCCAGGAAGGGGTGCCGATCCTCACCGTCGACGCCCAGTCGGCGACCTCCGACACCGCAATCGCCCTCGCCAGCGCCTCCTTCGCGACGCTGGAGCACTACGTGCACAGCCTCGAGGCCGACGGCAAACCGGTCAGCCGGGGTGTGACGGTGCGTGAGCTGGGAGCGCCCGAGGGCGGCACGCTCGGCGGCTCCAACAATCTGATCCTGATGGTGCTCGCCTTCCTCGTCGTCTTCGGTTCAGGCTGCGCCG
Organism: uncultured Actinomycetes bacterium; assembly: GCA_963699125.1. Lineage (GTDB taxonomy): Bacteria > Actinomycetota > Thermoleophilia > Solirubrobacterales > 70-9 > VAYN01. Next base: position 518,256 of record OY969417.1, on the reverse strand, counting down.
CCATTCTGCTGGTGCCGAGCTTCGCGCAACGCTGGCGGGCGCTCGAGGAGGTCGACTACGTCAGCCCGGCCGAGCCTCACCTCCAGCAGGCTCCCGAGCACGGCTACGACCCGACGACCCTGCCGAACGGCGAGCCCAGGGAGCCGATCGCCCCGCGCGCAGCCCCCTTGCGCTAATGGAGGCCACGACCGGGGCCGGCCCATTCGTTGGGCAGCCAACCCCGGAATCGCGCGCATCCAGCCATGGCGCGCTGAGGGCAGCGGCCAGCAGGACCGCCGACTGGCCAAGGACAACGCGCCTGCTGCCCTGGGCCCTCTTCGCCTTCGTGGCGATGCTGTGGCTGGTCCCATTCGACAGCGTCAAGCTCCCCGTCGGCGGGCCGGTCGACGCGACGCTCGACCGGCCGCTGCTGGTGCTGCTGGTCGGGGCCTGGCTGTTTGCCACCGACATCGCCGGCAGGCGCGGCAGCGTGCGGATGAGTCCGATCCACTGGGCGTTCGCGATCTTCATCGTGATCGCCGTCTTCAGCGTGCTCGTGCACGCCGAAGCGCTGGTCCGCGTCGGTGGCCTCGACCTCGCGATCAAACAGCTGGCCCTGCTCGCCTCCTACGGCGTCTTCTTCGCCCTCGTCGCGGCGATCCTGAGGCCGACCGAGATCCCGAAGATGATCACGGCGATGCTGGTCCTCGCCTGCGTCACCGCGACCGCGGTGATCGTCGAGTACAGGTTTGGCGTCAACGTCTTCCACGACTGGATCGGGCCGCTGTTCCCCGGCTACGTCCAGCCCGCAGGGCTCGGCAGCGTCGACTCGATCGGCCGCAAGCTGATGTACGGGCCCGCGCTCCAACCGCTGGCGGTGGCGGTAATGCTGTCGATGGTCCTGCCGTTCGCGTTCGCCTGGTTGCTGAAAGCCAAGGAGCGCCGTCAGCGCCTGATCTACGCGGCGGTGGTCCTGCTGCTGATTGGCGGCGCGGTCGCGACGCAGAAGAAGACCAGCATGATCGGGCCGCTGGTCTGCGTGCTGGTGCTCGCCGCCTACCGGCCGCGGGCGATGCTGAAGCTGGCCCCGCTGGCGATCGTCCTGGTCGCGGTCGTGCACACGATCGCCCCCGGCGCGCTCGGCGCCGTGATCGACCAGCTGGCGCCGAGCTCGGTGACCAAGGTCAACACCACCCAGGACCGGGTCAGCGACTACAACGCGATCAAGCCCGATCTGGTCGCCCACCCGCTGATCGGCCGTGGCTACGGCAGCTACGACCAGAAGCTACATCGCATCCTCGACAACCAATACCTCGGCCTCGGGATCGGCGTCGGGCTGCTGGGGCTGATCGGCTACCTGGCCATCTTCGTGACCTCCTTCCTCAGCGCTCATCGGGTGGTTCGCTCGCATGATCCCGAGCGAGCGCCCCCCGCGCTCGGCGCCGCCGCAGCGATCGTGGTCGCCCTGGTCTCCGGCGCCCTGCTCGACTTCCTCTCCTTCCCGCAGCTCCCGTACCTCTTCTGCTTTTTCGCCGCGATCGCCTTCGTGCTCGGCCGCGAGCAACTGGAACGAGCGCGATGAGCACCGTCGCCCTGGAGAGAAACGCCGCCGCGGTGTGCTGCCCGGCCTGCGGCTCGCGGCAGCAGGATCCCACCGTGATCCTGCGCGGACACGATCGGCTCACCGGCGCCGCCGGAGAGTTCGCGGTCCTCGCCTGTCCCGCCTGCGGGCTGGCCTTCACCCAGCCGCGGCTCGAGCCCGAGGACTTCGCGACCTACTACCCAGATTCCTACAGCGCCTACGAGCCGAACGCGGGCGCGCGCCCCTCGCTCGGCGAACGGCTCGGCGCCCTGCACCGCGAGGCGATCATCCGCTACGGCCCCTACCGCGAGGTCTGGAAACGGCCGCCCGGGCGCCTGCTCGACGTCGGTTGCGGCGTCGGCGACCTGGCGGCGGCCTTCGGCCGCCACGGCTGGGAGGCCTGCGGGCTCGAGCCGTCGAGCCAAGCGGCCGAGCACGCCCGCGCCGCCGGGGTCGACGCGGTCGCCGGCACCCTCGCCGACGCCCCCTGGCCGGACGGCCACTTCGACGCGATCGTCTTCAACCACTCACTCGAGCACGTCAGCGATCCGGCCGAAGCGGTCGCCGCGGCGGCGCGACTGCTGCGCCCCGGAGGGCTGCTGGCGATCGCCGTGCCGAACTTCGGCAGCTGGCAGCGGCGCCTCTTCGGCTCGGCCTGGTTCCAACTCGACCTACCCCGCCACCTCCAGCACTTCGACCGCGGTTCGCTGACGGCGCTGGTCAGCCGCGCCGGCCTGCGCCCGGTCGCGATCGGCGCCGCGACGATGCGGCCGAGCCCGCTGGGCAGCCTGCAGTACGCGACCTTCGGCCGACTCCGCTACGAGGGTCGCGGCTTCCGCGTCCTCGCCTGGGCGCTAGCGCCGCTGCTACTGCTCAGCGACCGCCTCGGCGAGGGCGACTGCCTGCACCTCACTGCGGTGCGCTGAGCACTTCGCCCGCAGCCGCGACCGGGACGGGCCTCGCTCCGGGCTGCAGCCGCGCCGGCAGGATGCGGCGCGCGAGCGCGGTCAGGTCCCCCCATACCGCCGGGAAGAGCTGGCGCACCACGACGCTGTGGATCAACAGCCCGAGCGCGCCAACCGTGGCGACGATCAGCGCCGGCGGCAGGTCGGCGCCACGCAGGAGGTGGGCCACTGGGAAGCAGACCCCGAGCAGCGCCAGGCCGCCGACGACGGCCGGAGCGAGGTCGCTGACCATACGGCTCACCGGGATTCCCACGACCCTGCGGAAGAGGACCGCGTAGACGACGACCAGCTGGGCCACGTAGACGGCCACAACCGCGATCGCGACCGCGACGATCCCGCGCTCGACCGTCGCGAAGACGGCGCCGGAGTAGACGGCGAGCAGGACGACGTTGAACCAGAACAGCTCCCGCGGCCGGCCGGCGGCGAGCAGCACCTGGGCGAACCCGGTGAGGATCGCGGCGATCATCCCGGCGACCGCGAGGATCTGCGCGGGCAGGACCGAGGGCGCCCAATCGGCGCCGAACAGCCAAGGAATCAGCACCGGCGCGGTCACGATCAGGATCGCCAGCAAGGGCACCACCACCGCGGCGTGGACGCGCGTCGCCCGCTCGTGCAGGCGGCCCAACTCGGCCAGGTCGCGGGTGCGGGAGTAAATCGGGAAGGCGAGGCGCATCATCACCCCGCTGATCTTGTCCTGGTAGACGACGCCGAGCTGGAAGGCGCGCCAGTAAAAGCCGACCTGCGCGGAGCTGAGCCGGGCGGCGAGGATCGTGTAGTCAACGTTGGTGATCGCGACGTGCAGCAGGCCGGCGCCGGAGGCCGGCCCGCCGAAGCCGACGATCTGGCGCAGGTGGTGACCGTGCCAGACCGGCATCGGAGGACGCACGACGACGAGGAACATCGCGCTCGCCATCGCCGCGCCGGCTATCGCGCCGAGGACGATCGCCTCGGCCTCCAGCCCGGCCAGGGCGAGGGCGACCGCGACCGCGGAGCCGAGCGCGATCGCGCCGGTTTCGATCAGGCTGACCTTGCGAAACTCCAGCTCCCGCCACAGCAGCGAACGGGAGACGGCGCTGAAGCCGGCGACCAGGAACAGCGGCGACGCCAGCTGGATCAGATCCGCGGTGCGCTCGCCGAAGAGGGGCGCCGCAACCGGGGGCGCGACGTAGTAGGCCGCCGCCGTGAGCACGACCCCGGCGGCGATGCTGGCCAGCATCGCCGTTTCCAAGTGCTCGCGCTCGATCGTCTTGCGCTGGACAAGGGCACTGCCGAACCCCTCGAAGGTGAGGATCGCCGCCAGCGGGACCAGGATCAGCGCGATCGCGGCATGGCCGAATTCGGCGGGGGTGATCAGGCGGGCGAGGGCGACGGCGGCAATCAGTTGGGCGCTTTCCCCCACCACCTTGGCGATCGCGATCCAGCGGACGCCGGCGACCGCCGCATCGCGCAATCGCTCGTAGGTCGGCTCCGACTCCATATATAGACACCAACGCATCGCCACGAAGGCGACTTGCAGCCGCGAAAGGGGGTGCAGGCGTCGCGCGTTGGTCTAACGATGGCCGTTCTTACGCCAAGCCGTCCGGCGGCGCGCGCCCTTGCCAGCCGGGACGCGATGATGATCCTCGGCTACACGTCGTGGTCCGGCGCCGCCGGCCGCGGCCGTGTGCACGCCGAGGACCGGCTCACCCTCGAGCTGATCGACTCGCCACGGGTTCCCCGCCTGCTCGTCTGTAACCCCTTCCGCTCCCTGCCCGCAAGGGCGCTGCGAACCGCCGCAGGCGCCTCCGAGGAGCCCTTCCCCGCATCCGCCGGCCGCCACTTGCACGAGCCGGTGCGGCTGCGCCGAACCGACCCGACCCGCCGCGGCGCGATCGAACGGGCCTGCGCCAGGTACGAGCGCAGCATCCGCCGGGCGGCGGCGAGGCACGGCTTGGAGCGACCCGCGGTAATCACCACCCACCCCCTCCTCGCCGGCTTCGGCAGCTTCGCCTGGGCGGGGCCGGTCACCTATTACGCCAACGACGACCTGACGGCGTTCCCGCCCCTCAGGCCCTGGTGGTCGGCGTTCGAGGAATCCTTTGCCCGGATGCGGGCGGCGGGTCGCAGGGCGGTGGCGCTCACCTCGAAGTCGCTGCGGAGCGTCGCGCCAACCGGCCCCGCGGCGATCGTGCCCTGCGGGCTCGAGCCCGAGGAGTGGATGCAACCGGGGCCGGCGCCGAGATGGTTCCTCGATCTTCCCGCCCCTCGCATGATCTACGTCGGCACGCTCGATCAGCGGATCGACCTCGCCGCGGTGCAGGCGCTCGCCGCAGCCCGCCCCGAGGGCTCCGTGGTACTGGTCGGCCCGGGCGCCGACGGCGGACCGGCTGCCGCGATCGCGTCCGTCCCGAACATTCATCTGCACCCCCCCGTCGCTCGCGACGAGCTGGTCAAGCTCGTCGCCGCAGCCGACCTCGGGCTGATCCCCCACGTGCGCAGCGCCCAGACCGAGGCGATGAGCCCGCTCAAGCTCTACGAGTACCTCGCCGCCGGGATCCCGGTTGCCGCGATAGACCTGCCGGGCGTCGCCGACGTCAGCTCCGATCGCGTGGTGCTGGCCGCGAACGCCGAGGGCTTCGCCGCAGCCGCCGGCAGCGCTCTCGGGCTGGGCCGCTGGGAGGAATCCGAGCGTCGGGGATTCATCGCCGCCAACTCCTGGAGTCGCCGCTTCGAGGCCCTGCTCGATCTGGCTCTCGCCTCAGACCTTTCATCCGCCCAAACCTCAACCTCTAGTCGAGGCTTACATTGAGGCGCGCGAGGCTTCAAAATAGCCGTATTTCATCCTTCTCTCAGGCTGTCCATCGGGAGAATGAGTGGATGGGCGGTTCACGCCATATCGGGCCTAACTCAGGCCTCCTCCGACCTCGCGGGACGGCGCTGGCGCTCGGCCTCGGCGTCCTCTTCCTCCTCGCCGGCCTGCTGTTCTCGAGCGCGGCGCGGGCCGACGTGGTCTGCCCCAACCCGGTCCCGGTCGTCAACGAGAACCAGTGCAAAACCGGGACCTCGTCCTGGGAAATCTCCGGCGCGAGCGCCAGCCCCGACCTCGGCGGCTTCACCACCCAGACCAGCGTCGACCTCGGGGAAAGCGTCGTCCTCAAGGTCGGACGCGACGCGCCGGTGGCGCCGACGAAAACGGTCAACATCGCCGTCTACCGGATGGGCTACTACGACGGCCTCGGCGGCCGGCTCGTCAACAGCGCCAACAACGTCGCGATCAACAACGACTACAGCTGCAAACCGATGGACGAAACCACCGGTCTCGTCGACTGCGGCAACTGGTCCCCCACCTACACCATCCCCGGCAGCGCCCTCCCCGCCTCGGGCGTCTACCTGGTCAAGCTGACGGCCTCAACCGGCGACGAAACCCAGGTCGTCTTCACGGTCCGCGACGACAAACGCAACCCCCAGTCGAAGATGCTCTTCGTTCTGCCGATCGCGACGTATGAGGCCTACAACACCTTCGGGGGCAAGTCCCTCTACTTCGGGACCGAGGGCGAGAACACGGTCTCCGGCACCAGCCGCGCCGTCAAGGTCTCGTTCAACCGGCCTTTCAACCGCGCCGGCGGCGAACACGACTGGCTCTTCGGTCCCGACTTCAACCTGATCTCCTGGATCGAGAGCCAGGGCTACGACGTCTCCTACACCGACGACGTCCAGGTGCACCAGAACCCGTCGCAGCTGCTCCAGCACGACGCGGTGGTGATCTCGGGTCATTCCGAGTACTGGTCCCTGCAGCAGTTCAACGGCGTCAAGGCGGCCCGCGACGCCGGCGTCAACATCGCTTCCTTCAGCGCCAACACCGCCTACTGGAAGGTCCGCTACGAGAACGGCAATCGCACCCTGGTCTGTTACAAGACCGTCGAGGGCAGCGGCTCGGCGGGCAGCGGCTCGGTCAGTCAGAACGACTGGGGCCCGGATGGGGTCAAAGGCACCGCCGACGACGCGCTCGGCCTCGATGGCGTCGCCGGGACCAGCGACGACAACCCCCAGAACGCGACCACCACCTTCCGCGACAACGGGGCGCCGCCCGGCGACCCGTCCGCCCCGGCCGGGGGCCGGGTCGGCCCCGACATGCCGGAGAACCAGCTGTTCGGGATCATGTACGTCGGCGACAACGACGCCCGCGGCTTCCCGGTCACGGTGCCGCCCGGCAACGCCAACGAAGAATTCGCCGCCGACCGGGTCTGGCGCAACACCGGGATCTCCGAGAACGGCACCACGAACATCGGCTCGCTGCTCGTCAACTGGGAGTGGGACGCGATCCCGACCCAGGCGCAGTACCTCGCGCACCAGCCGAGCGGCGTCAAGCGGCTCTACTCGACCAACGTCCAGACCGCCCCCGATAACTCCTGGCTGCAGGACGAGGGCCGGCTGCGCAACACGGCGCCGCCGCCGGGTCAGCCCGGCACGGTCGGCGCGGTCAGGTACACCGCCGCCAGCGGCGCCCAGGTCTTCGCCAGCGGCACGATGCAGTGGTCGCGCGGGCTCAGCAACGAAAGCGACGAACGGATCCAGCAGGCGACCTACAACGTCTTCTCCGACATGGGGATCCAGCCGAACACGCCCACCGACATCACCCTCGACCCGGGCGGCTCGAACAAAGCCCCCAACGGCGGCTTCACGATCTCCAAAGACCCGTCGAAAACGGCGACCCCGATCACCTTCGACGCCTCCGTCTCCAACGACCCGGATGGCACGATCGCCAAATACGAGTGGGACCTCGACAGCGACGGCGACTTCGAGACCAACAACGGCACCAAAGCGACGGTGGTCCACAGCTACCCGGAAGAGGGAACGTTCAACGTCCGCCTGCGGGTGACCGACAACGGTGGCGCCACCGACCTCGCGGTGCGAACGATCACGATCATCGACAACCAGCCGCCGACGGCGAGCTTCACGGCGACCCCCAACGTCAGCGTCAAAAACGAACCGATCGCCTTCAACGCTTCCGGGTCGAGCGATCCCGACGGCACGATCGCCAAATACGAATGGGACTTCGACGGCAACGGCAGCTATGAGACGAACGGCGGCTCGAGCGCGACGATCAATCACACCTACGCGACGCCCGGCACCTACACGGTCGGCCTGCGGGTGACCGACAACGGCGGCAAGACCGCCACCACGACCCGGCCGGTCAGCATCAACAGCGGCGAAATCAGCAAATACAGCGACTCAGTGCTCGCCACGCCCGGCCTGGCGCATTACTGGCGGATGGGCGAGACGACCGGGCCGACCTTCGCCGACAGCAAGGGCTCCAGCCCGGCGACCGCGGCGGGCGCGCTCACCTTCGGCGTACCCGGAGGCGTGGCCGAAGACCCCGACCGAGCGGCCGAGTTCGACGGGGTCAACGACTCCGCCAGCGCCGCGGTCAACCTCGCCGGAACGCACACCGTGACGGTCGAGTTCTGGCTGAAATGGGACAGCTATTCCAACGACGACCGGCTGGCGATGGAGCTCACCAACAACTTCAACGAAGTCGCCGGCGGCTTCCTGGTCGACCCGAACGCGCCCCAGCTGGGCGGTACCTTCGGCATCGGGATCGGCTCCGGTCCGGCCCGCAACAACGTCTTCTTCGAACGCCCGTCGGCCGGAGCCTGGCACCACTACGCCATCGTCCTCAACACCGCCGCGCCGGCGGCGCAGCAGATCGTCCCCTACGTCGACGGCAAAGCGGTCGCCTACACCAAGCTCGACAGCGGCACCAGCTCCGGCGACTTCGCCGACTCGACGCTGTACATGATGTCGCGGGCGGGGGCCGGCTTGTTCGGCGCCGGTGACCTCGATGAGGTCGCGATCTACAAACGCGCCCTCGCGGCGCCGACGATCGACAAGCACTACAAAGGCATCGTCGTCGAAGGCGAGGAAGGCTCCGAAGGCAGCGGTGGAGGCGGGAGCGAAGGTGGCGGAGGCGAAGAACCGCCGCCGCCCGGCGGCACCGGACCCAGCTACACCGACTCCGTCCTCGCCACGCCCGGCCTGCTCGACTACTGGACGATGGGCGAGGCCTCCGGCCCGACCCTGGCCGACAGCGTCGGCTTCAACCCGGCCACGGCCAGCGGCGGCGCAACCTTCTCCTCGGCCGGAGGGGTCCCCGGCGAAACCGGCACCTCGGTTCGCTTCGACGGCGTCGACGACGCCGCCAACGCCTCGCTCCACCTCTCCGGCAGGACCGCGCTGACGGTCGAGTTCTGGATGAAGTGGAACGGCTACTCCAACGACGACCGGCTGGCGATGGAGTACACGCCCAACTTCAACAGCGTCCCCGGCGGCTTCCTGGTCGACCCCAACAGCAGCTACGGCAGCTTCGCGGTCTCGCTCGGGATCGGCTCCTCGCGCAACGTCGCCCTCTTCGCCCGCCCGTCCGCCGGTGCCTGGCACCACTACGCCTTCGTCCTCGACACCACGGCGCCCGCGGCGCAGCAGATCGTCCCCTACGTCGACGGCCTGCCGGTCGCCTACACCAAGGCCGAAAACGGCACCGGCGCCGGGTCGTTCGCGGACTCGACCCTCTACTTCATGTCGCGCGCCGGCTCGGCCCTGTTCGGCGCCGGCAACCTGCAGGACCTCGCGCTCTACGATCGCGTCCTGAGCGGGGCGACGATCTCCGGGCACTTCGCGAGCAACGGCGCCAGCGGCCGTCCGACCGCCAGCTTCAAAGCGCCCGCCTCGGCCAAAGTCGGCGAAACGGTCCAGTTCGACGCCTCCGCCTCGAAAGACCCCGACGGCACCATCGCCAAATACGAGTGGGACCTGGACGGCAACGGCAGCTACGAGACGAACACCGGAACGACCCCGAGCGCCAGCCGCTCCTACTCGAGCGCCGGCGCGGTCAACGTCGGGCTGCGGGTGACCGACAACGGCGGCAACACGGGATCGGCGGTTCGCACCGTCAACGTCGAAAGCAGCGGCGGCGGCTCGAACCCCAACTACAGCGGCTCCGTGCTCGGCACGGCGGGCCTCCTCCACTACTGGCGCCTGGACGAGCCCACGGGCTCGGTCTTCGCCGACAGCGCCGGACCGAGCCCGGCGAGCGCGCTGGGGGCGCCAACTCTGGGCGTGCCCGGTGGCGTGCCCGGCGACACCGACACCGCCACCCACTTCGACGGGGTCGACGACTCCGCCGCGGCCACGCTCGAACTCGCGGGCAAGACCGCGCTGACCGTCGAGCTCTGGCTGAAATGGGACAGCTACTCCAACGACGACCGCTTGGCGATGGAGTACACGCCCAACTTCAACGAAGCGCCCGGTGGCTTCATCGTCGACCCGAACAGCAGCTACGGCAGCTTCGCGGTCGGGCTCGGCATCGGCTCCTCGCGCAACATCGCCCTCTTCGCCCGGCCGTCCGCCGGAGCCTGGCACCACTACGCCTTCGTGCTCGACACGATGGCCCCGGCGGCGGAACAGGTCGTCCCCTACGTCGACGGCAAACCGGTCGCCTACACCAAGGCCGAGAACGGCGCCGGCGCGCCCGCCTTCGCCAACGCGACGCTGACCCTGATGTCGCGCGCGGGCACGGCGTTGTTCGGAGCGGGCGACCTCGACGACGTCTCGATCTACGACCGCCCGCTCGGCGCCACGACGATCTCCGACCACTACCAGGGCATCGTCACCAACCAGCGCCCGGTCGCGTCCTTCCAGGCCCCCGCCAGCGTCAAAACCGGCGAAAAAGCCCAGTTCGACGCCTCTGCGTCCAACGACCCCGACGGCACGATCACCAGGTACGAATGGGACCTCGACGGCAACGGCAGCTATGAGACCAGCACCGGCACGACCCCGAGCGCCAGCCGCTCCTACTCGAGCGCCGGCGCGGTCAACGTCGGGCTGCGGGTGACCGATGACGCCGGCGCCACCGCGATCGCCGCTCACACCCTCGCGGTGGAAGCGGGCGAAAGCGGCGGCGGCGAAGAAGGTGGCGGCGGCGAAAGCTCCAGCACCGCCTATCGCGACGCGGTTCTCGGCACCCCGAACCTGCTCCACTACTGGCGCTTGGGCGAGCCTTCCGGTTCGGTCTTCGCCGACAGCGCCGGGCCCATCCCGGCCAGCGCGCTGGGTGAACCAACCCTGGGAGCGCCCGGAGCCATTGCCGGCGACACCAACACCGCCGCCCATTTCGACGGGATCGATGACTCCGCCAGCGCCGCGCTCGCACTCACGGGCAGGACCGCGCTTACGCTCGAATTCTGGATGAAGTGGAACAGCTGGGCCAACGACGATCGATTGGCGATGGAGTACACGCCGAACTTCAACGAATCGCCGGGGGGCTTCATCGTCGACCCCAACAGCAGCTACGGCAGCTTCGCCGTGGGCCTGGGCATCGGCTCCTCGCGCAACGTCGCCCTCTTCGCCCGCCCCTCCGCCGGGGCCTGGCACCACTACGCCTTCGCCCTCGACACGACCGCCCCCGCCGGCGAAGAGGTCGTTCCCTACGTCGACGGCAAAGCGGTCGCCTACACCAAGGCCGAGAACGGCAGCGGCGCTCCCCCCTTCGCCGATGCGGCGCTCAGCTTCATGTCGCGCGCGGGCACGGCGTTGTTCGGAGCGGGCGACCTCGACGACGTCTCGATCTACGGCGGCCCACTCAGCGCCGCGACGATCGCCGCTCACTTCGAGCTCGGGGTGCCGAACCACCTGCCGACCGCGTCCTTCACCGCCGCGCCCAACCCGGTGCCGACCGGCACCGCCGTGGCCTTCAACGCCGCCGCCTCCAGCGACCCCGACGGCACGATCGCCAAATACGAATGGGACCTCGACGGCAACGGCAGCTATGAGACGGATACCGGCACGACGGCCAGCACGACCGGCTCCTATGGCACCCCGGGTGAGCGGACGGTCGGGCTGCGGGTCAGCGACGAACGCGGCGCAACCGCGACCACGACCCGGACGGTGACGATCCAGAACCGACCGCCGACCGCCTCCTTCACCGCCGCTCCCAACCCGGCCCCGACCGGCACCGCCGTCTCTCTCGACGCCGCCGCCTCCAGCGACCCCGACGGCACGATCGCCAAATACGAATGGGACCTCGACGGCAACGGCAGCTATGAGACCAGCACCGGGGCGACCGCGGCCGCCAGCCCCTCGTTCGCCACCCAGGGAAATCGCACGCTCGGGCTGCGGGTGACCGACGACAGCGGCGCAACCGCGACCACGACCCGAACGGTGACGATCCAGAACCGACCGCCCGTGGCCTCCTTCACCGCCGCTCCCAACCCGGTGCCGACCGGCACCGCCGTGGCCTTCGACGCCTCCTCCTCCAACGACCCGGACGGAACCGTGACCAAATACGAATGGGACCTGGACGGCGACGGCAGCTTCGAGACCAGCACCGGGGCGACCGCGACGGCGAGCCGAACCTACGCGACGCCCGGGGATCGCACGATCGGGTTGCGGGTGACCGACAGCAACGGCGCCACCGCGGCGACGACCAAAACGCTGACCGTCCAGAACAGGTTGCCGACCGCCTCCTTCACCGCCGCGCCCAATCCGACCCTGAGCGGCACCACCGTCAGCTTCAGCGCCGCCGCCTCCAGCGACCCCGACGGCACGATCGCCAAATACGAGTGGGACCTCGACGGCAGCGGCAGCTATGAGACGGACACCGGGACGACGGCGAGCGCGTCCCTCTCCTACGCGACCCCCGGGGTGAGGACTGTCGGCCTGCGGGTAACTGACAACAACGGCGGCAGCGCGACCGCGACGCAGTCGGTGACGATCCAGAACCGCGCGCCGTCGGCCTCCTTCACCGCCACGCCCAACCCGGTGCCGACCGGCACCGCCGTGACCTTCAACGCCGCCGCCTCCAGCGACCCCGACGGCACGATCGCCAAATACGAGTGGGACCTGGACGGCAACGGCAGCTACGAGACGAACACGGGGACGACGGCCAACACCAGCCGCACCTACACGAGCGCCGGCGAAGTAAAAGTCGGACTGCGTATCACCGACAACAGCGGCGCCACCGCGACGGCGACGCAGACCGTCACCGTCCAGAACCGGCCGCCGGTTGCCTCCTTCACCGTCACCCCCAATCCCGCCGTTGCCGACTCGACCGTCAGCTTCAACGCCGCCGCCTCCAGCGACCCGGACGGCACGATCGCAAAATACGAGTGGGACCTGGACGGCAACGGCACCTATGAGACCAGCTCCACCTCCAACACGAAAGCCAGCCGCTCCTACTCGAACGCGACCGAAGTGAAAGTCAGCCTGCGCGTAACCGACAACAAAGGGGCGACCAACACGACGACCCAGAACGTGGTCGTCCGCGGCCCCTACAACGCGGCGGTCCTCGGCACCGCCGGCCTGATCGATTACTGGCGACTCGGCGAGACCTCGGGGACGACCCTCGCCGACTCGGTCGGCGGCCTCAGCGCGACCGCCTTCAACGGGGTCACCCTCGGCGCCTCCGAGACGCTCTCGAGCGACTCCAACAGCGCCGCCAGCTTCGACGGCAGCAACGACTACGCCTCGGTTCCGCTTAACCTCTCCAGCACGCAGAAACTGACGATCGAGTTCTGGCTCAGGTGGACCACCAACTCCAACGACGACCGGCTGGCGCTCGAGTTCACCCCGAACTTCAACAACACCAACGGTGGCTTCCTGGTCAACCCCAACTCCAGCGCCTCGAGCGGGCGGTTCGAAGTCGCGCTCGGCCGCGGCACCTCGCGCAACAACGTGTACTTCACGCGGCCGTCGGCCAACAGCTGGCACCACTTCGCCTTCGTCTTCGACACCGCCGCCTCCGCTTCACAGCAGATCCTCGCCTACGTCGACGGCAAATCCGTCTCGATCAGCAAGGGCTCCAGCGGCACCGGCGCCGGCAGCTTCGCGAGCTCCACGCTCTACTTCATGTCCCGCGGCGGCAGCTCGCTGTTCGGCAAAGGCACGCTCGACGAGCTGGCGATCTACAACCAGGCCCTGACCGCCACGCAGATCGCCCAGCACTACGCGGCCAACTAGCCACGCAATGGTCTTCCCGTAGCCGGAAATCGAGCTATTTCCGGCTTTTTACGCCGATTTCAGCGCCTCCATCGACGCCGTCAAATAGGGTTACATAAACAGGGGAAAGGTTCGACATAGCCGCCAACTGGGTATCGAACATACGTCGGTTCTACCGGTCATAACTTTTTGAGCAGGGACCGGTGCTCCGCCGCTCGATGGACATGACACCAGAGGAGGTCAGGATGCCGACCGCCAGCAGGAACAGGGAAGCCAGATCCAGATTCGTCCGAATCCCGATGACGGGGGTTCTTGCGGTGCTTGTCATCGGCGCCACCGTGGCGGTGGCCAGTGGGGCGTCGATCGGCTTGACCTCGGCCTTCCCGGGGGGTTACTCGATCGGCATCGACGCGATCACGGCCGCGCGCAGGCACGCTCCTCCCGCCGTCGACGGAGCGAGACACCTGAACCCTCGCCGCCTCCACTGGCATCGCCTTCACCCCCTCCCCACCCTGCCGAGCCCACCCGAGCCCACCCCCCCTGCTCCGGGTGCACCCGAATCGATTCCTCCCGCACCGACTCCACCCGAGCCACCCTCACCCGAACCGACTCCTCCCACCCCCCCATCCGACACCACCGCGCCGCAGACCTCGATCACCGACAGTCCCGCCGCGACCACCACCTCGACCTCCGCCAGCTTCTCCTTCTCCTCGGATGAGAGTGGGTCCACCTTCGAGTGTCAGCTCGACGGCGACGCCTGGGAAAACTGCACCTCGCCGAAGTCTTACTCCTCGCTCGCGGTGGGCGCCCACCAGTTCTCGGTGCGGGCCACCGATGCGGCGCTGAACGTCGACGCCTCGCCGGCCACCTACGACTGGACGGTGGAAACTGCGCCGACCCCGCCCCCGGTCGACACCACGGCGCCGCAGACCTCGATCACGAGCCAACCACCGCCCACCACGACTTCGACCACCGCCAGCTTCTTCTTCAAATCAAGCGAGAGCGGTTCCACCTTCGACTGCAAGCTCGACGGCGCCGGTTGGGTGGACTGCGCCTCGCCGAAGTCCTACTCATCGGTAGTCACCGGTGAACACGAATTCCTGGTGCGCGCCACCGACGCCGCGGAAAACGTCGACAGCTCTCCCGCGACCTACGACTGGACGGTGGAAGCGCCGGCGCCCCCTCCACCGCCATCCGCCGAATGCACCACCACGGTCTCCAGCACCTCGGCGGCACAGTCCGCGGTCTCCTCGGCGGCGGCGGGGTCGGTCGTCTGCCTGGCCAGTGGCAGCTATGGTCAGCTCAACCTGGACGCGTCAAAGGCCACGCCCGGCGTCACCGTGCGCGCCGCCAGCCCCGGCGGGACGACCATAACCGGGGCAAGCCTGCAGGGCTCCAACCTGACCCTGGCCCGCTTCGTCTCCACCGGCAGCATCGAGGTCGAGCCCGGCGCCACCGGCATGACGATCGAACACAACCGGATCACCGGCGGCGGCCAGGGGATCGACGCCGGCCCGACCTCGACCACCACGATCAACGACACCAGGGTGATCGGCAACCAGCTGATCGGTCCCTTCGAGGAGGACGCGATCCATCTCAACCGCTACCACGACGCCGACGGCGACGGGGTCGGCATCCTGATCGAAGGCAACGAGATCACCAACGTGCGCGAGAACGGCAGCCACAGCGACTGCCTACAGACGGTCTGGGTCGGCGACCACATCGTCTTCCGCAAGAACTACCTGCACGACAACCGCTGCCAGGGCTTCTTCGTCAAGGACCAGGCCAGCCTGGGGGGCGTTTCGGGACCGATCGACGGGATCACGGTCGAAGACAACCTCTTCCTCCGCAACAAGGAACCGTGCGGGCCGCCGCTAACCAGTTGCGGCCAACCGAACTACTTCCAGGTGTTCGGCCCCTACAGCGGCTTCAAAATGGCCCGTAACACGATCTGGGGCGACGGCGGTGAGTCGATCGCCACCTTCCGCGAGGGCACCGGCTCCGACACGCAGATCGCCAACAACGTGATCTACCGCCTCTGGACCGACACCGACATGAGCGGGATCGCGCTCACCGACAACACGATCTGCCAGCGCGAAACCGGCCCCGGCGGTTCTTGGCCCTCCTCCCGACCAGGGGAAACCACGGCTTGCAGCCTCAGCTTCACCAACGCCGCCGCCGACGACTACCGACTGGCGGGCGACCGCGGCGTCGACTGGGCGCCGGCGGAACAGCACTTCGGGCCCTGAGGCGAGCGGGGCAGCCGGGCTGAGCTCGGCGTCCACGACGGGTTTCGTACATCCGTCGGCGGGCAGGGATCTTTATCCGTAGGGGGTCGCCCGGTGCCGACCTAGCGGTCAATGCCGCCCAAGGAGGCCCAGATGCAGACCCCCAGTCGTGCAGTGCGCTCGAAGCGCGTCCTGACCGCGATCGCCGCCGTCCTCGCGATCGCCCTGCTCGGAGCAACCGCCAGCTTCGCGTTCGCCCAGGGTCCGTTGTACACCCTGCTGAGCAAGGCCAAGCCCGCTGGCGCCAGCGTCACCGCAAAGGGCCACCACAGCGCGCTGGCGCGCGCCAGCCGGGTCACGTCATTCCGCTTCCACCGTCATCGCGACACCACCTCACCCAACACCTCGATCACCGGCGGCCCAGCCGCAGCCACAATTTCCACCTCCGCCAACTTCTCCTTCTCCTCCAGCGAGAGCGGCTCGACCTTCTCGTGCAAGCTCGACGGCGCCAGCTGGTCCAGCTGCGCTTCGCCGAAGTCCTACTCCTCTGTGGCGCTGGGCTCACATCAGTTCTCGGTGCGCGCCAGGGATGCCGCCGGCAACGTCGACGCGACGCCGGCGATGCAGAGCTGGACGGTGGAAGCGCCGGCGGCTCCAGCCCCGCCCTCGGAACCCCCCCCATCGGAACCAGCACCGCCCTCGGAACCGCCCCCGCCATCGGAACCATCCCCGCCGGCGGACACCACCGCGCCCGAGACCTCGATCACCGCCAACCCAGCGGCGACCACCACCGCGACCTCGGCCAGCTTCTCCTTCTCCGCGGACGAGAGCGGCTCGACCTTCGAGTGCAAGCTCGACGGCGCCAGTTGGTCCAGTTGCACCTCGCCGAAGTCCTACTCCTCGCTCGCGATCGGCGCCCACCAATTCTCCGCCCGCGCCAGCGACACCGCCGGCAACGTCGACGCGACGCCGGCGACGCAGAGCTGGACGGTGGAAGCGCCGGCGCCTCCTCCACCGCCGTCCACCGAATGCACCACCACGGTCTCCAGCACCTCGGCGGCACAGTCCGCGGTCTCCTCGGCGGCGGCGGGATCGGTCGTCTGCCTCGCCAACGGCAGCTACGGCCAGCTCAGCCTCAACGCGTCGAAGGCAGCCCCCGGCGTCGTCATGCGCGCCGCCAGCGCCGGCGGGGCGACGATCTCGGGCGCCAGCCTGCAAGGCTCCAACCTGACCCTGGCCCGCTTCGTCTCCACCGGCGGCATCGTCGTCCAGCCGGGCGCCACCGGGATGACGATCGAACACAACCGGATCACCGGCGGTGGCCAGGGAATCGACGCCGGCCCCACCTCGACCACCATGATCAACGACACCAGGATCATCGGCAACAAGCTGATCGGCCCGTTCGGTGAGGACGCGATTCACCTCAACCGCTATCACGACTCAAACGGCGACGGAATCGGGATCCTGATCGAAGGCAACGAGATCACCAACGTGCGCGAGAACGGCAGCCACAGCGACTGCCTGCAGACGGTCTGGGTCGGCGACCACATCGTCTTCCGCCGCAACTACCTGCACGACAACCGCTGCCAGGGCTTCTTCGTCAAGGATCAGGCCAGCCTGGGCGGAGTCTCCGGCCCGATCGACGGGATCACGGTCGAAGACAACCTCTTCCTCCGCAACAAGGAACCGTGCGGGCCGCCGCTGACCAGCTGCGGCCAACCGATGTACTTCCAGGTCTTTGGCCCCTACAGCGGCTTCAAAATGTCCCGCAACACGATCTGGGGCGACGGCGGCGACTCGATCGCCACCTTCCGCGAGGGCACCGGGTCCGACACGCAGATCGCCAACAACGTGATCTACCGCTTCTGGACCGATACCAACATGAGCGTGGCGTCGATGACCAACAACACTGCCTGCAAAGTCGAAACCGGCTCCGGCGGTTCCTGGCCCTCCTCGCGGCCGGGCGAGACGACGTCGTGCAGCCTCGGTTTCCAGAACACCGCCGCTGACGACTACCGGCTGGCGGGCGACCGCGGCGTCGACTGGGCGCCGGCGGAACAGCACTTCGGGCCCTGACAATTCACGCCCGGCGGCGAGAAACGAGCCGCCGGGCGCGTTGTTGGGGGTATGAGCCCCGCTCGCGCCCTCAGGCTGCTCGTGCCCCTTGCCGCTGTGCTCGTCCTCGCGGCGGCGGGGTTGGCGCTGGCGCTTGGATCGGACGACGCCAAGCCGGTCGCCGGGCCCCACAACCCCTGCTCGACGATCGCCGACAGCCTCCCCGCGGCCCGCTCAGCCGTCGCCTCGGCGCCCCAGACCGCGGTCGTCTGCCTGCGCGACGGCGACTACGGCGAGGTCGCCCTCGACGCCGATAAGTCCTCCCCGGGGGTCACGCTCAGGGCCCAGCACCCGGGCCGGGCGACGCTCGAAGGCGCCGACCTCAGCGGCGCCAACCTCGCCCTCGCCCGCTTCGACATCCGCGGCGAGGTCACGGTCGAGCCGGGCTCGCGGGGGATCTCGATCCTCCACAACCGGATCTCAGGTGGCTATTTCGGCGTCGAAGCGGGCCCGACCACCACGACCTCGATCGCCGACACGACGATCCGCGGCAACCGCTTCGTCGGGCCCTTCGGCGAGGACGCGATCCGCCTCAACCGCTACCACGACAGCGGCGACCGCGACCCCTATGGAGCCCTGATCGAAGGCAACGAGATCACCAACGTCCGCGAGAACGGCAACCACAGCGACTGCCTGCAGTCGGTCTGGGGCGGGGATGGCCTCTACTTCCGCCGCAACTACCTGCACGACAACCGCTGCCAGGGATTCTTCATCAACGACCAGCCGGCGCCGGTCGCCCACGTGGTCATCGAGGACAACCTGATGCTGCGCAACGCCGCCCCCTGCGATCCACCAGACTCCGGCTGCGGGCCGCCGCTGATCGTCCAGATCTTCGGCCCCACGAAGGGGATCAGGATCGCCGCCAACACGATCTGGACGCCCGGCAACGACTCGCCGCTGGCGCTGCGCGAGGGGCCCTTCGGGCGGATCGCCCTCGCCGACAACGTGATCTACCGCGGCTGGAGCGACTGGACCGGCGGCTTTCCGGACTACAGCGAGAAGGAGGACACGGCCTGCAGGTGGGAAGGCCTGCCGCGGCTCAGCCGCGGCTCCACCAGGGCCTGCTCACCCCACTTCCTCGACCCCAGCGACGACGACTACCGGCTGCGGAATGGCCGCGGCGTCGACTGGGCCCCCGCCGAGGAGCACTACGGACCCTGAGCAGGCTTGAAAGAGCCAAGATCGATCTAGATAATCGATTGTCCGCAAACAAGTATTGGCGCGCTCAGGGCGTTGATCCGATATGAGCGCCACCGCGACCGCGGAGCCGGTCTCGCCTCCGCACGAGCCCGCCAGTCACATGGATGGCCTGCGTGACAAGCACGCCCACGCCGGCGTGGCGATGGCGATCGCGACCCTGGCGATGGCCGCCGCCTCGGGCGTCCAGGCGCTCCTCTACCTCAGCTCCTTCGGCATCGACGATCGCACCGACGGCTTCTTCGTCGCCTTCGCGCTCTACTCGAGCTTCGGCGTCTTCAGCCAGAGCATCCGCGTCACCTCGGCGCCGCTGCTGGTCGGCGGCCGCCCGCGCCTGACGCCGGGTGAGTTCGCGGTGGCGCTGGTTGCGATTTCGCTGCCGGTGGCGATCGTGACGATCCCGCTGGCGGGACCGCTGGCGAGCCTGCTGGCCCCGGGCCTCAACGAGGCCGGCCGCGGCGTCACCGAATCGGCGCTGCCGATCCTCGGCGGCGCGATGGTCCTGCAGCTCTGGGCCGCCGGCGCGGCGACCTTGCTCGCCGTCCGCGATCGCTTCGACCGGGTCGCCTTCGCCTACATCGCCGGCGCCGCCGCCGGTCTCGTCGTCTACCTGGCGGTCTCCGGCGGCGCCGGCGAGCTCTCGCTCGGCTGGTCGATGCTGGCGATGGCGATCGTCACCTGCGGCGCGATGCTCGACGGCCTGCGCACCAGTCGCGTCGCCGCCGCGGCGCCCCTCGGGCGCAGCCTGGGGAGGCTCGCCCGCAGCGTCTGGCTGGTGCTGGGCAGCACCGCAATCTACCTCGCCTTCAACGGCCTCTACGTCGTCACCCTCGCCTTCGCCAGCAACTACAACGCCGGTGACGCCACCGTCCTCTCCTACGCCTACCTCTTCGCCAGCTACCTCGTCGCCGCCACCGGCTTCGCGCTCGGGATGTCGCGCATCGCCGACATGCGCCGCGGTGCCATGGCCGACTGGCGCGAGGTGATCGCCGACACCGTTCCCGCCGGCTTCCGCTACGCGATGCTGCTGGTCGCGCCGGCGCTGGCGGCGCTGATCGCCGGCGGCGCGACCCTGATCGGGCAGGTTCTGCCCTCGAGCTTCGACGGCGCTCAGGTCGAGCAGCTGAAGGTCTTCTCGGCCCTGCTCTGCGCCTGGACGCTGGGGGCGCTGCTGGTCAACCTGCTGCTGCCGGCGCTCTTCGCGCTCGGTCGTGCCAAGCTCGTCAATGTCCTGGCGCCGGTGATTCTCGTCCTCCACATCGGGGTGACGGCGCTCGGCGGCGTCCTCTTTGGCGCCAACGGCGTCGTCGGCGCCTTCTGCGTCGTCCCCCTCGTCTTCGGCGTCTTCCTGCTGCTCGCCGGCGCCGGTCGCGAGAGCGGCCTGATCGCCCGCGAGCTGGCTCGCGACGGCCTCCGCTTTGGCCTCCTTGCCGCCATCTGCTTCGGCATCGGCGCCGCGATCGGTTCGGAGTTCGCGAGCGGCGTCGCCGCGCCGCTGTTGACGATCGCGGTCGGCTCGCTGCTCTACGGTCTGCTGACCTCCCGGCTCGCCTCGCACCAGGTGCGCCTGCTGGTGGGCGCGGTCAAGCCGGCCTCGGCATGAACGTCGCGGTTCGCACCGCGGCCGGCCGCGAAGCCTGGGCGGCCAAGGGCGCGCTGCGCCGGATCGCCGCCAGCGCCGACGCCCGCGCGATCGGTCTGATCGCCTTCGCCTTCGCCCTGCTGGCGGCGTTGGGCTGGCGTGCCTGGGGCGTGCCCTCGGTCGACGCCGGCCACGAGCTGACCGTGGCGAACGCGATCGCCGAAGGCGCCCAGCCCTACGGCGACATCCGCTATTTCTACGGCCCGGTCGGCGTCTACTCGCTGGCCGGGGCGTTCGCCGTCTTCGGAACCAGCTTCACGACCGCGTTCGCGTTCGGGCTGATCCAGGCGGCGGCCATCGTCGTCGCCTTCTACGCGCTGTCCCGGCAGCTGCTCGCGGTCCTGCCAGCGCTGATCGCGACGCTGATCGTGACCGCGATCGGCTCCTCCGGCACCCCTTTCAACTTCGTCCTGCCGCACACCAACTCCGCCACCTTCGGGCTCCTCTTCCTGCTCTTGATGCTGCTGGGGCTCTCGCGCGAGCGACTGGTTTGGGCGGGCCTCGCCGCCGGGGTCGTCGGCCTGACCCGGCCCGAGCTCGCCGCCATCGCCGCCCTCGCCCTCGCCGCGTACCTGGTCGGGACCTGGCGCCAACGCGGGCTCCGCCCCGCGCTCCTCGCCCTCCCCCGCCTCGCCCTGCCGGCGCTCCTGGTCGCCGCAACCGTGCTCGGGCTGCTCGCCGCCGAGGTCGGCGCCGCGCGCCTCTTCACCGAGAACCTCTGGCCGGTCGACTTCCTCCGCATCGCCGGCTTCGCCTCCCAGGAAGCCTGGGCGCCGCTCGACCTCGAAAGCCTCGTCGCCACCGTGGCCCGCGGCGGCATCTACTGCACCCTGCTCGCCGCCGTTGTCGCCGCGGCGGTGCTGGTCTCGCGGGAGAGTCGCCCCGCCGGCCGCATCCGCGCCCTCTGGCCGATCCCGGCCGCGATCGCGGCGCTGGGGCTGCTCGACGCGGCCTGGAAGGCGCTCGGCGTCTTCGCCCCCGCCCAAGCCGCGGTCCAGGAAGAGTGCACGCACCTGCTGATCGGCATGAGCTGGCTGCCGGCCCTCGGCTTCGCCGCCGCCGCGGTGGTCGCCGTGCGGCTCTTCCGCGGCGGCTCGCCGCCGATCTCGAGCTCGTGGGGCTTCGACCTGGCGCTGGTCGCGGTCGCGGTCGCGCTGGGCGCCCGCGCCTACGACGCCTTCACGGCCGAGGCCTCCTATGCGCCCTACTACGCGCCGCCGCTGGTGCTGCTGCTGGCGCTTTTGCACGATCGCCTCGCCGTGCGCTGGCCGCAGGCGCGCGCGGCGCTGCTCGCCGCCCTGGCCTCGGTCGCGCTCGGTATCGCCACCTACACCGCGGTCGCGCTCAACCCCGACGACAGCGCTGCGGTGCACACCCCGCGCGGAACCTTCGTCACCACCCCGGGCTCGGCCCCGGCCCAACAGGGAGCGATCGACTTCATCCGCACCCACGCCGCCCCCGGCGAACCGGTCCTCGCCGTACCGGCGGACGCCGGCTTCAACTTCATGAGCGAGCACCCGCCGGCCCTGTACGACCCGATGTTCCTGCCCGGCCTGCTCGATTCGCGCGCCGACGAAGTCGCGGCGATAGCGCGGCTCGAAGCCGAGGGCACCCGCTACGCCGTCGTCGACAAGCGCACCTTCGTCAACTACGGCTACGAACGCTTCGGGGACGATTACAACCGCCTACTGGCCAGCTGGATCGAGCGCAACGGGGCTCCCGTGGCGAGCTTCGGCGACGGCGGGCGGTCAGGCGGCACCAACCCCGGGACCTCCTATGCCATCTACCGGGTCGGGCCTTGAGAATGTGACCGCGGGCTCGCCCGCGGTCACGGTCGGCGTCTTCCCCGCCGCCGAGCGGGACGGCAGGCGCACCCTCCTGGAAGCGCTCGAAGCCGCCTTTCCGGTCCGCTTCGTGGGTCGCGGGCCGGCCGAGTTTCGCGATCTCGGAGGCGTTCTCGACTTCGGCGACGGCGATCAGGCGGCGACCGCGGCCTCGGTCGGCATCGCCGCGCTCTCGCTGCTCGCAACCGAGCCGGACGAAGACGGGGCGATGGCCGTGCAAGCCCTGGTCGAGAGCGCCGAGCTCGACCGTCGCCTGCACGGCGCCACCCTTCCCGACTCGCGCCTGGGCGCTGCCCTGCGCGCCGGCGGCGGCCTCGTCCCTCCCGCCGGGACGACCGTGCTGGCCAGCCACGGCGGCGAACCGACCTGGGTCCGCGCGGGAGCGCTCCGGACCGCGCTGCTCTCGCCGCGCGAGCTTGGCGCCGAGGAGGCGCTGCGCGAGCGACTCTGCGACGGTCGCAGCGCCGCCCTGCTGCCACTGGTCCATTTTCTGCGCGAGCTGACGGCGCCGATCGCCTGGCGGCCGCCGCCGGCCCGCGCCAGCCTGCTCTTCGACGACCCCAACCTGCACTGGCCTTCGTATGGGTCGGTCAAGCTCGGCGCCCTCAGCGCGCACGCCCGGGCCCACGGATACCACGCCGCCCTGGCGACGATCCCGCTGGATGCCTGGTTCGCCCACCCGGCCGCGGTTCGGGCGCTGAAGGAAAGCGAGGGCGCCGTCTCCCTCGCCGTGCACGGGAACGACCACTACGGCGGCGAGCTCGGCCGAGTGCGGACGGAGGCCGAGGCCGTGGGCCTGGCGTCTCAGGCGCTGCGTCGGGTGCGAGCCTTCGCCCGCCGCACCGGCGTTCGCGTCGACCCGGTCATGGTGCCCCCACACGAGGAGTGCTCGGAGGCCACCGTGGGCGGGCTGCGGCGCTGTGGCTTCGAGGGCATCACCATGACCCGGCCCTTCCCCTGGCAGGCGCAATCGCCTCACTCCTGGCTGGCACGGCCCGCCGGAGTCGGCCCGCTGGTCGGCTGGCGCCCGGCAGATCTCGCCGACGGGCTGCCTGTCCTCCTCCGCCACCCGATCGTCGGCCGCTCGCTGGCGGAGCTGAGATTGCGCGCTTTCCTCGACCAGCCGCTGATCCTCTACGGTCACCAGAGCGATCTGCTCGGCGGGCTCGACCTGCTCGCCGGCGCCGTCGCCGACGTCAACCGAGTCGGCGAGACGCGCTGGTGCTCGCTCGGCGAGATCGCCGGCGCCAGCTTCGAGACCCGCCTCGACGGCTCGCGGCTCGCGGTCCAGTTGCTGACCCGCAGGGCTCGGGTGGAGATCCCGTCCACGGCCGAGGAGCTGGTCGTCGAGGGGCCCGCCGGCGATCATCGGCGCTCGTCCGAGCGACTGCTCATCGCCGGCCAGCCGCAACAGCCCGGTGAGCCGGTGAGCGTCGCGCCCGGGGCCACGGTCGAGATCGAGCTGCGGGATCGGGACGAGGTCGATATCCGATCGGTGGCGCCGCCCCGCCGTCAACCGCTAGCGCTGCCGCGGCGAGCGCTCAGCGAGGGCCGAGACCGCCTACTGCCGCTCGTCTCGCGCTCGCGCTGAGACGGGCGTCAAGGCGGTCGGCGCGAGCCGCGTCGGCGAGGTGGCGTCCTTGACCAGTAGCTCGGCCTCGCCGCCGCCGTCGGCCGGCACCGTGTAGACGTTGATCCCGTCGGAGTAGGCGAGGGTGTCGTCGTCCAACCACTCGACCTGATCGTCGATCGAGCGCGTCTCGGCGACCGCGTGGTCGGCGAGCGTGGCCAGGTCGAGCACCCGCAGCCGCCAGCGTTCCTCGCCGCCGATCCGGCTCTTGTAGGCGATCTCCCGGTTGTCGGGCGAGAGCGAGGGGCACTCGACCCCGTCGCGCAGGACCCGCATCGCTCGCGCCCGCACGTTGCCTTCGACCAGGTAGTGCTCGCCGCCGCTGCCGAGCGTGGCGTAGAAGCGGTTCGGGTCCTTGGCAAAGGTGATGCCCCAGAAGTTGAAGTCGACCGCGTCGAAGGGCTCGCCGTCCTTGGTCACCTGGAACTGCTCCAGCTGGCCGAGCTGGCGACCGCTGGCCATCTCGACGATCGTCGTCCGGGTCGAGAACGCGGTCGGCGATTCGAGGTAGGAGTCGCCGGTCACGAAGACGGTCATCGTGCCGTAGCGGCCGTCGTCGGAGACACGCGCCCGCGAGGGCAGCCCGGTCAGGGAGATCTCGTGCAGCGGCCGCAGCTTCGAGTCGAAGATGGTGGCGGTGTAGTCGACCCCCGAGGGAGCGAGCGCCATGCAGATGCCGCGCCCGCCGGCGTAGTAGACCCGCTCGCAGGCGAGATCGCCCGAGCGGCGCTGGACCTTGCCGTCGTCGATCGTGAAGACCCGGCCGTTGAGCCGCGGGTTGGCGGGGTCGACGGCCCGCACCATCAGGTCGGTGCGGCCGAGCACCTCGCGCGCCTGCGGTCGCGCCTCGGTGGTGGTCTGGTCGGGGCCGAGGGCGGCGAAGGCGACGTAGCCGCCGCCGCCGACGAGGCAGAGGACGACGAGGGCGGCGAGGATCTTGCCGCCGCGCTTATCCATGCACCGGGGCCCGCTGGGCGCGAACCAGCAGTGGCGCCGCGACGGCGAGGGCGGCGAGGAGGGCGCCGGCAAAGACCAGGACGGCGTCCTGCAGGCCGATCGCGAACCAGAGCCCGCCGAAGGCAACCGAGGAGAGCAGGCGACCGAGGCTGATCACGGTGATCAGTATCCCGATCCCGCTCGCCTGCAGCTTCTCCGGCAGGACCGCGCCGGCAAGCGCGGTCATCACCCCTTCGGTGGCGGCGAAGTAGCCGCCAAGGGCGGCCAGGCAGAGGATCAGCACCCCGTATCCGACCGAGGTCATCAGCAGGACGCCGTAGACGACGAAGAGGAGCGCGTGGCCGGCCAACAGCACCGGCACCTTCCCCACCCTGTCGGCAAGCTGGCCGAACGGGATCGCCAGGCCCATGAAGACGACGGCGGTGATCACGTAGAGCAGCGGAAAGACGGCCGGCTCGAAATCGATCGTGCGCTGCAGGCCGACGTAGATCAGCGCGTCGGAGACGCTCGCGATCGAGAGCCCCGCGGCCGCGATCAGCAGCGGCGCGAAGCGGCGGTCGCGGAGCAGTCCGGCCGCGGCCCGCAGCGACGGCGCCGCTCCCTCGCGCGGCGCCCGCCGCGGCCTGCCTTCGACGTTCAGGACCAGCACGGCGAGGCCGAGCAGGGCGAACAGGGTGCTGACCACGAAGACGGCGTCGAAGCGGGCAGGCGCGACCAGGAGGATGCCGAAGGCGACCAACGGCCCCAGCATCGCGCCGGCACTGTCCATCGCCCGGTGGACGCCGAACGAGGTGGCGAGGCTGTCCTTGGCGCTGGAGAGCGAGATCAGCGCGTCGCGCGGCGCCGTGCGGATCCCCTTGCCGACCCGGTCGACGGCGACGATCGCGCCGATCCCGCCGATCGTGTTGCCGGCCGCGACCAGGGCCACCTTGCCGAGGGCCGAGAGCCCGTAGCCGAGCCCCGCCACCTCCTTGTGGCGGCGCCAGCGATCCGAGCTGAAGCCGCTGGCCACCTGCACCAGCGCCGCGGCGCCGCGGTAGGTGCCGTCGATCGCGCCGAACACGAGCGGGCTGGCGCCCAGGGTGAAGACCAGGTAGAGGGGCAGGACGGTGGCGACCATCTCCGAGGAGACGTCAGTCAGGAGGCTGACCATGCCGAGCATGACGACGTTGCGCGGCACCCGCAGCCGGTTCGTGTGGCGCGCCCAGAGGCGCGGTTTCAGCAGTGCTTTGGAGGCTTCGACCTGGTACATGGCTTCTCGATCGAGCGCAGGCCCTGGTCTGGTCGGCGTGCGCCCTTCAGTGATGCAACGAGCCGACTAGTCCTTTTCTCGCACTTTCCGTCGCCGGTTCGCCCGTCAGCCCGAGTCGGTTGGAGACCTCCCCCGCGACCGTTTCGGCGAAGCCCATCACCGAGTCGCCATTCAGCAGGTACGGGTAGATCTGGGCGTTCGAGGCGAGCGCCAGGCCGTCGACGCCCGGCCAGACCGGCGCCACCCGGACCCCGTGCTGGGGCGCGAGCGTGTGCACCGGCTCGACCAGCTTCGCCCGCTGAACGGTCCAATCGACGACCTCCTCGCGGCTGAAGCCGGGGGAGAGGCGGGCCAGGTAGTCGGTGAAGCGCCGGTAGACGGACTCGTCGTCCTCGCTCTGCTCGGGCGCGCTCGGATCGCAGTATTTGGGCAGGTAGACGAGGTGGAGGCCGTCGGTGTGGTCGGTCCCCAGCACCTGGGTGGTCTCGATCGCGCTGGTCACCGGCGTCTTCTCGGTGATGTTCACCGCGTAGTAGGGAAGCAGCGAGCGGCGGACCTTGATGATCGGACAGACGACGCCGAGCCAACGCCGCGGATACGCCTCCAACAGGCCCTGGTGGCGCTCCGGCAACAGGAAGCGCAACGCCGGCGGCTGCAGGGTCGGGATCGTCAGGTCGAAATCAAGCCTCTCCTCGCCGAGCTCGACCCCGGTGACCGAGCCGTCCGCGGCCATCGCCAGGCCGCTGACGGGAGCTTCGGTGAGCGTCTCGACGCCGAGCTCCCGCGCCCGCTCGACCATCGCGTCGATCAGGCGCTGATGGCCACCGACGATATGCCCCATCTCCTCGCCGCCGCTGCCCTTGCCCTGGCGAGCACCCGACATGCGCCGGGTGCGGGCCCAGAGATAGGTCGCCGGCAGCCCCGAGGGATCGCCGTCGAAGCGCGAGTCGAGCAGCGGCTTCCAGATCCGCTGCCAGACCTGGTTGCCGCAGATCCGGCGCAGCCAGGCCTCCAGCGGCAGGCTCTCGAGCCCCCGGTAGGAGCTGCGCAGCTGACACTGGGCGACGAACCAACCCAGCCGCAACCGCGCCGCCGGGCTCAGCGGCGAGAAGCGCAGGAGGTCGCCGATGCCGTTGAAGTCGTGCATCTCCCCGTTGGCGAAGAACCCCGCCCCGACCGGCTTGAAGCGCAGCTGGTCACCTAGCCCGACCTCCTCGGCCATCGCGATCATCCACTGGTCGGCGGGGGTGATCACGTGGTAGAAGCGGTCGACCTGGTGGCCGCCGAAGTCCATCGTCCCCGCGAGGCCGCCGAGGCTGGGACCGCGCTCGAGCACGGTCACCTTCGCCCCCGCCTGGGCCAGGCGCAGGGCGAGCGAGGTGCCGAGGACGCCGCCGCCGACGACGCCAACGCTTGGCGGTCGCCCGCTCATCCCGTTTGCGCGACGGGCCGGCGACCGGACTTCGCCGCCACGCTGGACGGTGAAGGGGGCGCCGCCTCGGACACTGGTGCCGTCGCCTCAGCCAGCGGCGAGACCGGGGGCGGCTGGATCCGGCCCACCATGTGGGCGGCCATCACCCGGAAGTAGGCGAGGACGGTCGGCTTCAGCTGCATCTTCGATTCGCCTTTGCGGGTCGTCCAGTCGTTCACCGTCGGCACCTCGGCGACGCTGGCGCCGGCGTTGTAGAGCTTCAGCAGCAACTCGACGTTGGCGGCGAAGCCCGGCTCACGGACGAGCAGATAGCCGTAGGTGTCGGCGGCGCGGCGCAGGGTCCCTGCCCGGTACACCCGGTAGAGCGAGGAAAGGGTGTGCATCTCGCGCAGCCCCCCCAGCAGGCGAAAGGTGTTGGAGACCGACTTGCTGGCCGCGAGGCGCCATCCGGCGACCCCAATGATCTTGCCGCCGGGAGCGTAGACCGAGGCCAGCACGACGTCGGTTCCCCGGTCGAAGAGCTCGAGCATCCGCGGCAAGTCGGAGAGGTCGGAGGTCGTGTCGGCCTCGAGGGTGACGATCGCGTCGTCGTCGGAGGACTCACCGAGAGCAGCGCGGATGCCGGTGTTGATCGCCGTCCCGAGGCCGCGGTTGACCGAGTGCGTGACCACGGCGAGGTGCATGTCGCGGGCGTGTTCGCGGATCACCTCGCCGGTGCCGTCGGTGGAGCCGTCGTCGACGACGATCACGCGGGCGCCGAGCTCGCGGGCCACCGGGGCGAGGTCGGCAAGCAGGCGAGGAATGTTCTCAGCCTCGTTGTAGGCCGGGATCACGAAGCGAATCACGCCAGCACCTCCAGCGGTCGGGGAGCGGGGATGTCGAGCAGCTCGACGGGCCTGCGCACGGCGGCGGACTCGCGCACGGCGAGGGCCGCGGCCAGGGCCTTGACCCCGTCGTGAGCGCTGACCGGCTCCGGGGTGTCGTCCAGCACGCAACGGCAGAAGGCTTCGAGCTCGGCCCGCAGCGGCTCGGCCTTGGCGAGTGAGAACCGCACCGCGGCACCCTCGCCGTCGCCGCGCAACATCGAGAGCCCGTCCCACTGCAGGGGAGCGCTCGGCGACTCGACGAACCAGACGTCCTGGGTGATGTAGCTCGCCCGCAGCAGGCCGTTCTCGCCGATCAGCATGATCTCGCGCTTCTTCTCGGGGGTTAGCCAGTTGACGTCGAGCAGGCCCAGCGTGTCGCTCTCCGCCTCGGTGTTGAAGCGGACCAAGCAGGTCAGGAGGTCCTCCTGCGAGCTGTGCAGGAAACGGCCGCCGTCGGCGTAGATCTCGCCGATCGAGAGATCGAGGACGTGCTGCATAACGTCGAGGTCGTGGGTCGCGAGGTCGATCGCGACGCCGGTGTCCTGGATCCGCACCGGCAGCGGCCCGACCCTGGTCGCGTGGGCGCGGTAGACGGTGCCGAGGCGGCCGTCGGCGACCAGCTCGCGCAGCTTCGCCACCGCCGGGTTGAAGCGCTCGACGTGCCCCACCATCAGCTTGCGGTCGGCCTCGAAGGCGGCACCGCGCATCCGCAGCGCGTCCGGCAAGGTCGTCGCGATCGGCTTCTCCACCAGCACGTGCAGGCCGGCCGCGAGCGCCTCCAGAGCCACCTCAGCGTGGAGCTCCGACGGACATGCGATCGAGACCGCGTCCAGCTCCTCGGCACCGAGGTCGATCATCTCGCGCCAGTCCGCGTATTCGGCGACCCGGGACTCGCCGACCGCGCGGCGGCGCGCGTCCGCGTCGGGCTCTGCCACCGCAACCAGCTGCGCGCAATCGAGCTGCGAGTAGTTGCGGAGATGGAACGCACCCATCCGGCCGCAGCCCACTACCCCGACTCTCAGCTGCTCAGACAGCGGACTTCTCCAGTGCTCGATCCAAGTGGGCGACGGTCAGCTCGGCGATCCGCTCGGCGGCGTGGCCGTCGCCGAAGATCGGCGGCCGCGCCGCCGGCAGGGGCTTCGCGAGAGCGTCGCGGAACTTCTCGGCGTCGACGCCGACGAGCGTGTTCCAGCCCGTCGAGACGGTCTCGATCCACTCCGTCTCCTCGCGCATCGTGATGCACGGCACCCCCCAGAGATAGGCCTCGCGCTGGACCCCACCGGAGTCGGTCGCGATCGCCGTCGCGCCCCTCTCGAGGACCAGCATCTCGGTGTAAGTCAGGGGGTCGCGCACCTCGACGTTGGACGGCACCTCGAGGTCCCAGGCCTCGATGCTCTTGCGCGTCCTCGGGTGCAGCGGGAAGATCACCCGGCGCTCGGCCGCCTGCAAACAGTCGAGGACGGCGGCGAGCCGCTCGGGGGAGTCGGTGTTGTAGTTGCGATGGGCGGTGGCGAGGACGTATTCGCCCTCCTCGCCGGTCGCGGGCAGGCGACTGCGCGTCGCCAGCAGGACGTCGGCCAGGACGTCGCCGGTGACGTGGACGACCCCCGGTACACCCTCCTCGATGAGGACGTCGCGGGCGTGCTCGCAGGGAGCGAAGAGAAGGTCGGAGAGGCGGTCGGTCTCGATCCGGTTGTGCTCCTCCGGCATGTCCCGGCGGTAGCTGCGCAGGCCGGCCTCGACGTGCAGCAGCGACACTCCGGCGGCAGCCGCGGCGCGGGCGCCGGCAATCGTCGCGTTGGTGTCGCCGCGAACCAGCACGGCGTCGGGCCGCTCGCTCTCGATCACCCGGGAAATCCGCTCCTCGGCCACCGCGATGCCCTCCTCGTGGGGGAGGGAACCGACGCCAAGGTTGAACTCCGGCAGCGGCAGTCGTAGGTCGGCGATCTGCAGGTCGGACATCCCCGGGTCGTAGTGCTGGCCGGTGTGGACCAGGATCTCCTCGACGCAGCCCGAGTAGGCAAGCGAGAGCGGCGCGGCCTGCACGATCTCAGGCCGCGAGCCGATCACGGAGACGATGCGGGGAGCCATTGGGAAGACAACGGATGAGACGGCCACGTCTTTGCGCGGCACCGAAAAGTTTCTCGCCCGGTGCAAGCCTCGACTTTTTTCAACCTCTATCCCCACCCCGGGCGCAAGTGTTCCCGGGGCAAAGACGTTGTCTTGAGCGAGGATGGAGGCTCACGGACTCACCCGCAAGCGATCGCTCAGCCGCGCTGCCAGCGAGCCCCGCTGGCTGTCGGCGCTGCGACGCCTGATCGACCTCACCCTCGCGATCGCCCTGATCCTCGTGCTGGCGCCGATCCTGATCGCGGTCGCGGTCGCGATCCGGGTCGACAGCCACGGGCCGGCCCTGTTTCGCCAGCGCCGGGTCGGCCACCGAGAGCGGCAGTTCACGCTGTTCAAGTTCCGCAGCATGCGCCTCGACGCCGACCCCCGCGGCCACAAGGAGTACGTGACGGCTCTGATCAAGGGCAAGGAGGCGGCTCCTGACGGCGGCCGCGAGAACCTCTACAAGCTCGCGGTCGACAACCGGATCACGCCGGTCGGGCGCTGGATCAGGCGCTGGAGTCTGGACGAGCTGCCCCAGCTCTTCAACGTCGTCCTTGGCGACATGACCCTGGTCGGGCCGCGCCCGGCGATCCCCTATGAGGTTGCGGAGTACCCGAGCTGGTACCTGCAGCGCTTCTCGGTCAAGCCCGGGCTGACCGGCCTCTGGCAGGTCAGCGGGCGCAGCGAGCGCACCTACGAGGAAATGGTGCGCCTCGACATCGAGTACACCGAGCGCCGCTCGCCGACCCTCGACCTCTCAATCCTCTTCAAGACCCCGTGGATCGTCCTCAGCAGAAAGGGAGCCGAGTGAACTCAGCAGGAGCGATAGGAACGATGGTCGTCGGATACGGCTACTGGGGACCGAACATCGTCCGCAACGTCGTCGAGCGGCCGGAGTTCCGCCTGATGGGCCTCTGCGAGCTCGACCAGGGCCGCGCCGAAGACTTCCGCCGCCGCCATCCGGGTATCTGGGTGGAGGGCAACCTCGACGCCGCGCTCGCCGATCCGCGGATCGAAGCCGTGGCTATCGCCACTCCTCCCCACACCCACTACGACCTCGTGCGCCGGGCCCTCGAGGCCGGCAAGCACGTGCTGGTCGAGAAGCCCCTCGCCCGCACCGCGGACGAGGCAGCGGCGCTGATCGCGCTGGCCGATGAGCTGGGTTTGGTGATGATGCCCGGCCACACCTTCGTCTACAGCCCCTCGGTCAACGCGGTCCGCGACCTGATCCAGGCCGACGAGCTGGGCGAGATCTACTTCGCCACCTCCTCGCGCATGAACCTGGGGCTCTACCAGCAGGACGGGGTCGTGCTCGACCTTGCACCGCACGACCTCTCGATCCTCCTCCACTGGCTCGACAGGCCGCTGGTCGAGGTCTCCGCGACCGGTCGCAGCGTCTTCCAGGAGGGCGTCCACGAGACCGCCTTCCTGACCCTGCGCTTCGAGGGCGGCGCCCAGGCCAACGTCCAACTCTCCTGGCTGGCGCCGCGCAAGATGCGTCAGATGGTCGTGGTTGGCAGCAAGCGGATGGTCCAGTACGAGGACACCGCCGCCGACGACTCGGTCCGGATCTACGATCGCGGCCTCGACTTCGCCGAGCCGCCCGCCAACTTCGGCGAGTATCGCCTCACCTACCGCACCGGCGACATGGTCGCCCCGCGGGTCGAGGCGCTGGAGCCGCTCGGCCAGGAGCTGAGGGACTTCGCATCGGCAATCCAGGATGGCACGACGCCGGTCTCGAACTCACGGCTGGGGTTGGAGATCGTGCTGGGCCTCGAAGCGCTGGAGAAGTCGCTGCAGACGCGAGGCGAGCCGGTCGAGGTTCGCCCCGTCGACGAGGTGCTGGCCGCCGCCGCACGTAGTCCGCTCGTCGCCGCACGCCCGAGCGACGCCTAGCTTCTCGACCTACACCTTGGAGGCGCCGCGCCCCCGAGGCGCCGCGCCGAGGAACTCCAGCTCCGCCAGGTAGACCAGGACCGTGTGAGCCACCAGCTGGCTGATCGTAGTCCGCTGCCTCAGCGCCTCGCGCTCGAGCAAGGCTTCCGTCTCCGCGTCGATAGTCAGGTC
Source organism: uncultured Actinomycetes bacterium (assembly GCA_963699125.1). GTDB lineage: Bacteria > Actinomycetota > Thermoleophilia > Solirubrobacterales > 70-9 > VAYN01. Next base: position 485,417 of record OY969417.1, on the reverse strand, counting down.
GAAGGCCATCTCCGGCTCCTGCGGAGCCCGCTCGGTCAGGAAGCGCGGAAAGGGCGTGGGCCTGCGCCCGGCCTTCAGCTTGCCGACGTAATGGAACAGCGCCTTTCGCACCCCCGCGGGAACGTCCCCGCCGAGGTGGGCTTCAATTCCGGAACAGGCAAATGTGCCGAGCGTGACCCTCATCTGGCTATCTATGAACCCCCGAGGTGGTCAATATTTTCACCGCCCTCGGAGAATTCCTCCTAACTTCAGACCCCCACTCACCCAAATTTCATACCCCTAATACTTGTGCAATATCGTCCGGAATACTTGTGCAATTACGGCGCCTTGAGCCTGGGAATGAAATTTGGACAAATATTGGGCATTGACAAGTAAGCCGATTGTCCATAAACCTCCCGCATTCGCTTTCGCTAGGAGCGAATTAGAAACCGGGGATTGCCCAAATTGGGAGGTATTTGTTTTCCAATTCTTTTCCAAAGAGGGCTGCCGGTCTCGTTTTATGACCAGTCCAGAGAGTGTTTGAAAACCCCCAGCAGTGAGCATGCGGTGAGCATGCAGGAGAATTTAAAATGACCGGTACGCCCGATGATGCAACCGAAGCTCACAGGGCCAGCCAGCTCACCCGACAGGCCGTGGCGCGCGCCAAGGCCGGTGACTCAGAGGGTCTGCACTACCTCTACGTGCGCTATGCGGATGACGTCCTTCGCTATGTGACCAGTTTCGTCCGCGACCCCCACGAGGCGGAAGACATCACCCAGAACGTCTTCGCCAAGCTGATCACCGCGATCGCGAAGTACGAGCAACGTGAGGTGCCGTTCGACGCCTGGATCCTGCGGGTGGCGCGCAACGCCGCCCTCGACCATCTGCGTGCCAGACGTGCGATCCCGACCGAAGAGGTGAGGCTCGTCGACACCGGCCGCGCCCAGACGGGTCTCGATCGCGGCCGGGCACTGCGCCAGGCGCTCGAAGCCCTTCCCGAGGACCAGCGCGAGGTGCTAGTCCTCAGGCACGTGGTCGGCCTCTCGCCGGTGGAGATCGCGGACACCCTCGATAAGACCGAGAGCTCCGTGCACGGGCTTCACCACAGAGGTCGCCGCCAACTCCGCGCCAGCCTGGCGGAGCTCGGCGCCGCACCGGTGGTGGCTCAGTCGCCCCCCGCGGCCTAGAAGGGCTGGCCCTTCTAGTCGTTCGTCGATTCGAGATCGTCGAGGATGCGCTGGGTGATTCGCCCGGCATCGACCTCGGCGGCGAGGTAGAACGCGGCGTGCTCTGAGAGCTGCTGCACTGAGACGCCCTGCTCGTCGGCCTCTTCCTCGAAGCACTGCCAGAGGTCACCGTCGATGCTCAACTCGAGCTCCACGTCCTCTTGGGTCTCACTCGCCCGCAAGAAGGCCGGATACGGCCACGCCGGCCGACCCACGCCCTTGTCCCCCAGATAGAAGCGAATCGCACCCTCCATCTTGGTTGCCACGCGCTCAGCGCTCATCCCCTCTTTCCCGACAAGAGCTTCGAACGCGACCTGACTCAATTTGAGGGTTGGCGACTGCTTCACTGAGTCCCGATCACGAGTGGCACAGCGCTCTTCCGTTTTCGCCGTCATCGATCATCCCCCTTCCCGGAACCGGAGAGTTTGTAACGAGGGTTGCTTAAACCTACTCATTACTTTACCTAACTCTACAAAAAAATGAGTAGTTAGACGCCCTCACGGTTGGAGGTGTCGCCGGGCCGAGACCCGACCCCGTCCGTGGCTTCAGGCCGTTGGCGTGATCCGGTAGGCGTCGAAGACAGACTCGACGTTGCGCAGCCGCGAGATGCACTGCTTCAGCTGCTCGGTGTCCCCCACCTCGACGACGAAGCGGTTCTTCACCATCGGGTGGTTGGTGGTGCAGGAGGCGCCGATGATGTTGATCCCAGCCTCCGAGAACGTTCGCGAGAGGTCCTCGAGCAGGCGCGTGCGGTCGTAGGCGTCGATCTGCAGCTCGACTTTGTAGGAGGCCTCGTTTTCGCCTTCCCAGCCGACCTGGACGAAGCGCTCCGGTGCCTTTTTCAGCGCTTTCACGTTGCGGCAGTCGGCGCGGTGGATGGTGATCCCGCGTCCCAACGAGACGTAGCCAGCGATCTCATCGCCGGGGACCGGCCGGCAGCACTTGGCCAGCCGCACGGCGACGCTGTCGACGCCCTTGACCGTGATCCCGTAGTTGGAGGCGTCCTTGGTGCGGCGGGCGCGATCCTCGCGGCCGCTGACCAGCTCGGCGGGCCCCTCCTCGACTGCCTCGCCCGCCTTCAGCCGCTGCATCAGTTTGTTGGCCGCGGTCTTGGTTGAGATCTTGCCCTGGCCGAGGGCGATGTAGAAGTCGGTCGCTTTGCGGAAGCCCATCTCGCGGATCACGTCGGCGAGCAGCGGCGACCCGGTCACCTTCTGCATCGGCAGGCCACGGGTGCGCAGGGCTTCCTCGAGGCCTTCGCGGCCGTCGCGCTCGGCGTCCTCGCGGCGCTCCTCTTTGAACCAGGCGCGGATCTTGTTACGGGCGCGGCTGGTCCGCACCAACTTCAGCCAGTCGAGCGAGGGGCCCCGCTTCTGCTTTGCGGTCAACACCTCGACGATGTCGCCGGAGCGCAGCTGGTAGTGCAGTGGCACGATATTGCCGTTGACCTTGGCGCCGACGCAGCGGTGACCGACGTCAGTGTGGACGGCGTAGGCGAAGTCGAGTGGGGTCGAGCCGGCCGAGAGGTTCTTCACCTCACCCTTCGGGGTGAAGACGAAGACCTCATCCTCGAAGAGATCGACCTTGAGTGATTCGAGGAACTCGGTCGGGTCCTGTTCCCCCTCGGCCTCGACCAGCTGCCGCAGCCAAGTCATCTTCTCTCGCTGCGGGTCGCCGCCGCCACCCTCTTTGTAGGCGACGTGGGCGGCGATTCCGTACTCGGCCAGCTTGTGCATCTCCTCGGTCCGGATCTGGATCTCGAGCGGCTTACCCTCGGGACCGATCACAGTCGTGTGCAGGGCCTGGTACATGTTGGCCTTCGGCATCGCGACGAAGTCCTTGAAGCGGCCCGGCAGCGGCTTCCAAAGCGAGTGGATGACGCCGATCGCGCCGTAGCAGTCCTTGACCGAGTCGACGATCACCCGCATCGCCGTCAGGTCGAAGATCTCGTTGAACTCGCGGCCTTTCTTCGCCATCTTCGTGTAGATCGAGTAGAAGTGCTTGGCCCGCCCCGAGATCTGGGCCTCGATCCCGACCTCCTGCAGCTCCTCCGCGAGGAACTCGCCGGCGTCGTTGACGTAGCTCTCCCGCTCGTCCCGCTGCTGGGCGACCAACTGTTTGATCTCCGCGTACTTGCGCGGGTGCAGGGTCGCGAACGCGAGGTCCTCCAGCTCCCACTTGATCGCGTGGATCCCGAGACGGTGCGCTAGCGGCGCGTAGATCTCCAGCGTCTCGTGCGACTTCGCCATCTGCTTCTGCTTCGGCAGGGCGCCGAGCGTGCGCATGTTGTGGAGGCGGTCGGCCAACTTGATCAGGATCACCCTGACGTCGGTGGCCATCGCCACCATCATCTTGCGGTAGTTCTCGGCCTGCCGCTCGTCACGGCTCTCGAAGGTGATCCCGGTCAGCTTGGTGACGCCGTCGACCAGTTGCGCGATCTCTTCGCCGAATTCCTCGTCGATCTCCTCCAGGCTGGCGCTGGTGTCCTCAACCGTGTCGTGCAGCAACGCCGCGCAGAGAGTCTCGGTGTCGAGCCGCATGCTGGCGCAGACCTGGGCGACACCGACCGGGTGGGTGATGAACTCGTCGCCCGAGCGCCGTAGCTGGTCGGCGTGGCGGTCGCAGGCGAAATCGAAAGCGCGCTCGACCGCGGCACGGTCGATCGTCGCCACCGCCAGCGCGGTGCCGCCGGCCCCGTTGCCACCCTCGTTCGGTGGGGAGTCGAACTCCTCGACCACGGCGAAGAGATCGGCGAGGAGCTCGCTGTGCTCCACGGCTACTTGGGTCTTGCGAGGTATAGCGATGCCTCCGAGTGCTGTGCTCTGTAGGCCCGGAACGCCGCTGAGCGCTCCAGATCGGTCCCTTCGGAGGATACGACCCGGACCGCCCCCGCGCCGCCATTGAGTTCGCCTGCAACCAGCTCCAGCTCGGCGAGGACGCGGAAGCAGCGGGCGGCGGCCTCGGCTGAGTGCGGGTGGGGGCCGCCGCCACAGAGAGCCTCCCGTAGCGCTGAACCGCTCGCATCGCCGGCCTCGCGCAGGGCGCGGAAGACGGCGGCGACGGCGCTCCGCGAAGCGAGCCGCTCGTCCTCCACCGCAGCGGCGAACTCTCGCTCGGCGTCGGTCCAGAGTGGATGCAGGAAGCCGCTGCCCTCGGTGTCGGCTCTTTCGCCCTCACCCACCAACGGCTGGGTGACGAGGTGCTCGGTGGCGGATGAGCAGGGTGGATCGACGAGGACAACGTGCTCGAAGCGAGCAGCCACAACCTCCTCCACCCGCTCCAAAGTCGCGTAGTCGACCAACGCAAAGCCTTCCTCGGCGCGGCCGAGCACCCCCTCCAACGCGGCGCCGCCGCAGCGCGCGCAGGCGATCCGTCCGGCGCCGCCGTTGAAGCGGGCGAGCCCACTCGCTCCAACCGCGAGCGCCGCCCGCCGCGAGGCGTCCGCGCAGACCGCCAGCACCCCGGCGCCGCTCGAGACCAACTCGGCGATCGCCGCCGTAGCCGAGCCACCCCCCCGCACCACCACCCGCCCCCCCTCCGCGTGGTTCCTTTGTCCTTCATCCGAGGACAAAGGAACCACGGAGGGCGGGAGAGCGGCAACGGGGTCGCGCTCGAGCTCGGCTTCGAAGCGCCGCCACCACTCCTCGTCATCGCAGGAGCAGGCGTGCGCCGGCGCCTCGGCGTCGCTCTGCAGCGGATACAGCTCGCGCAGCACCACGCGCGGCTCGACCGAGCCGTTCCAGTGGTTGACCTCGAGTCGGATCGAGGCGTCGACCGGCTCCTCTTCCTCGACCCCAAGGGTGGAGCGGCCGAAGGCGACGCCGAGGGCGCGGTGGGCGCCGCTGTGGAGGCTGAAGCGCGCGTGCTTGCCTTCCCCCATCGTCCGCACGTCCCTCACCTGCGCCGAGGGGACCATCAACCGCACCCCCGGATTGCCCATCCCGAAGGGGGCCAATTGGCCCAGCTCCTCAGCTAAGTCGAGGCCGAGCTCGGTGCCGCCCACCACCGCGTCGATCCGCTCGGTCCGCCGTAGGTCCTCGGGTCCGAGGACTGCGCTCGCGTGCGCGACGAAGGCCGCGCGGAAAGCGTCGAGGTCCTCGGCCCGCAGCGACAGTCCGGCGGCTGCGCGGTGCCCGCCGAAGCTGATGAGGTGCTCGGAGCAGGCCTCCAGCGCCGCGTGCAGGTCGAAGCCCGGAATGCTGCGACCGCTGCCGCGACCCCCTCCCTCGCCGTCGAGAGAGATCACGACGACCGGTCGGTGGTGGCGCTCGACCAGGCGCGAGGCGACGATCCCGACGACGCCGGGATGCCAGTCCTCGCCGGCGAGGACCAGGCCGGGGGCCTCGCGAAGCGGCTCGGGAAGCTCGCGACGCGCGGCCTCGGCGGCGGCGTCGACCTCGCGCTCTCGCGCCCGCCGCTCGGAGTTGGCGCGCCCGAGCTCCTCGGCAATCTCCGCCGCCCGCCCCTCGTCCTCGGTCAGCAGCAGCTCCACTCCCGCATCCGCCCGATAAAGACGCCCCGCTGCGTTGATCCTGGGCGCCAACCGAAACGCCAGATCCCCCTCGTCCAGCCGCGTCGGCTCGCATTTCGAAGCCTCCATCAACGCCCGCAGCCCCGGCCGCTGGGCCCGCCTCATCACCGCCAGCCCCCGCTTCACCAACGCTCTGTTCTCCCCCACCAGCGGCACCACATCGGCAACCGTCGCCAGCGCCACCAGGTCGAGATCCGCCTCACCGTGAGAGAGGTCGGGTGCCCCTCCCGGGGAGGCTCCTGGAACCACTTCCGAACCCAGAGAGCGCACCGGCTGCGCAACGGCCTCCACGGGAGGGGCACCCGACCTCTCTCGCAGCGCCGTGGCCAGCTTCCAAGCCACCGCCGTCCCACACAGATGCTCGAACGGATACCCACACAGCTCGGGGTGCAGGATCGGGCAATCCGGCAGCGTCTCCCCGGCCTGGTGGTGATCGGTGACCACGACCTCGATCCCGAGCTCCTTAGCCAGCCGGACCTCCTCGACCGCGGTGATGCCGCAGTCGACGGTGACCAGCAGCGAGGTTCCGCGCTGCGCGAGGCGCTCGATGTTGGCGGCGCTGAGCCCGTAGCCGTCGCCAATGCGATCGGGGATCAGCCAGTCGCACTCGGCGCCTAGCTCACGCAGAGTCGAGACCGTGATCGCGGTTGCGCAGACGCCATCGACGTCGAAGTCGCCGTGGACGGTGATCCGCTGGCCAGCGGCGATTGCCGCCTGCACCTGGGCCACGATCGCCTCCATCGAGTCGAAGGCCGCGGGCGGATGCCCCTCGTCGGCCGCGAGAAAGGCCTGCGCCAGCTCCGGCGTCCGGTAGCCGCGCCGAACCAGGGTCACCGCCACCGGCTCGCTGAGATCGAGACCGTCGGCGACCGCGCGTACGTCGGCGTAGTCGTAGGGCTCGGCGGCAAACGCCTTGGTCTCCGGCACGAACCCAGGCTAGGCGGCGCGGCGGCGTCAAAGCCCCCGCAAAAACGCCGAAAATGGAGGAGAAAGCTAGTCGAGCTGTTGCTCGGCGCGGAGGCCGATCGCGTAGACGATCGCGAGCCCGATCGCGACCCCGGGAACCGCGGTCAGCGCGGTCGCCAGGTCGGTCTCGCCGAGCCCTTTGCCGCTGAACGCCTCGACGATCAAACCGAAAATCATCGCGCCCAGGACCGCGCCGACGAAGGCGCCGACGATTCCCTGCCAGAAGTGGTCGGGCAAAAAGACCGTGAAGTGCCAGAGGGCGATGCCCATCGTGAACCAGACCAGCAGCGCCATCAGTCGTTCACCTCCATCAGCGATTCCTCCCGTGCTTGCGCCGCTGCTGGCGGCGCGCCTTTCGTTCGGCGTTGCGCTGGCGCCGTTCCGCCGAGGCGGCGTCGGCCTCGCCGTTCCTGGCCGGGTCGGCGCCGTTGCCCTTGCTGCCCCGCTCGACGGTGGCGACGGCACCGGCCTGCGGCCGCGCAGCTGCATCCTCCGGCTCGCCGGCAAGCTCGGCTTCGCTCTCCTCGTCGCCGCTGAGCTTGGCCATCGCGATCTCGTCGGCGAATGCGGGAACGCTGCCCTCGACCTCCGCGATCCGCAACCGCCGGCGGACGAAGCCCGGCTCACGTTCCTTCCAGGCAGTCAATACCGGCGAGGCGATGAAGATCGACGAGTAGGTGCCGGAGGCGATGCCGACCAGCATCGCGAAGGCGAAGTCCTGCAGGGTTGCGCCGCCGAAGATCAGCAGCGAGGCGACGCCGAGCAGGGTCGAGAAGCTGGTCGCCAGTGACCGGGTCAGCACCTCGCTCATCGAGCGGTTGACGATCTGCGAGAACGCCGCCCGCGGCATCCGCGGCACGTTCTCGCGTATTCGGTCGAAGACGATGATCGTGTCGTAGAGCGAGTACCCCAAGATGGTGAGGAAGGCGGCGACGGTACCGCTGCTCACCTCTTTTCCCGTCAACGAGTAGACACCGGCGGTGATCAGGATGTCGTGGAAGATCGCGATCAGCACCGGCACCGCGAACTTCGGGTCGAACCGCAGCGCCACGTAGCCGCAGATCACCAGCAGCGAGAAGATCAGCGCCTTCAGCGCGCTGTTGGCGACCTGCTGGCCGAAGGTCGGCCCGACGCTGGTGCTGTCGAACCCGTCTTCGGCGATCTCGTACTCCGAGCCCAGCACCCGCTGCACCTCCTTGACCCGCTCCGGCCCCAGCTCGCGGGTCTGGATCTGGAAGACGTTTTCGCCGAGCACCGGGTCGGAGACCTGCTGGATCTCCTCGCCGCGGACCCCGATCGAGTCGAGGGTGTCGCGAACCCCTTCCTCGTCGGTCGCCTTGACCAGCGCCACCTTGACCCTGGTGCCGGACTCGAAGTCGATCCCGAAGTTGAGCTGCTTGGTGGCCAGGGACAGGGCGCCGACCAGGAGGATCACGCCGGAGATCGAGAAGAACCAACGGCTCGCGCCCATGAAGTCGTAGTGCCATCGCTGGCCCTGTCCCGAGGCGCCCAGCGCCGACGGCGAGCGCAAGAGGCGGGAGCGGCTCATGCTCCCGAGCAGCGCCTGGGTGAAGACGACCGCAGTCAGCAGCGAGACGATCGTGCCGACGCCGAGCGTGAAGGCGAACCCCTTGACCCCCGCGGTCGCGAGGACGAAGAGGATGAAGGCGGTCAGCATGGTGACGACGTTGGCGTCGATGATCGTGCTGATCCCGCGTTTGTAGCCGGCACCGATCGCGCTCGCCATCGAGCGCCCGGCCCGCACCTCCTCCTTTATTCGCTCGAAGATGACGATGTTGGAGTCGGCCGCGACCCCGATCGTCAGCACCAGGCCGGCGATCCCCGGCAGGGTCAGGGTGATCGGGATCAGTTTGATCAGGGCGAAGAAGATCACCCCGTAGGCGCCGAGCGCGATCGAGGCGATCAGGCCGAGGAGGCGGTAGTAGAGGAGCAGGAAGAGGACGACCAGCACGATCGCGATGACACCGGCCTTGAGGCCGGCGTCGAGGGCCTGGCTCCCCAGCGTCGCCGAGACCTGGGTCTGGCTGATCAGCTTCAGGTTGATCGGCAGGGCGCCGATCTCGAGGATCGCCGCCAGTTCCTGGGCCTCTTCGGGGCCGCTGAAGCCACCCGAGATCTGGGCGCCGGTGCGGCCGTCGATCCCGTCCGGGTTTTCGGCGAAGTTGATGATCGGCCGCGTTTTGACTTCGTTGTCGAGAACGACCGCGAAATGGCCGGAGAGTTCGGCGGCCTGTTCGCCCGCCGCCGGTCCGATCGCCTGCGCCTGGCCGCGCTGGGCGATCCGGCGGGTGACTTCCTGGAACGCCTCGCGGCCCTTGTCGGTGAAGCCGAAGGTGACGTTGGGTTCGTTGAATTCGCCGAATTCCTGCTTGGGATTGGTGATGTCGGTGCCGGAGAGGGCCGGGTCGTCCTTGAGTGCAAACCAGCCCGGCTCCGCGGTCTTGTCGAGCTTCCCCGTTTCATCCGTCGGGTATTCGGAGACGAGGATCGTCCCCGCCGGGACTTCGATCACGATCCCGTTGCGCGGCCGTTTCTGCCCGGTCGGGCTGATGTAGAGATCCTTCTTGCTCAGCTCGGGACCGGCGATCAGGTCGTGCGGCGACTTGCGCTCGAAGAGGTAGTAGCGCGGCTTCGCAACCGAGCAGCTGTCGCAGTTCTCCACCGGCTGCTGTTTGGATGCGAGCTGTGCCGCGCCGTAGGCGTTGGGGTAGGCGCCGGCGTAGATCAGCTGCAGGTTCTCGGGGCTTTTGGCGTTGCGGCCGGCTTCTTCCCAGCGTTTTTCGGACTGGCTCAGCGGGCCTTTGGGCGGTTGTTGGCCGGGGCGACCGCCGATCGCGCGCTCGGGCCCGATCTGGTTCGGCTCCCAGTCGTAGAAGAAGAGCTGGGCCGTGGTGCCAACCTGGTCGATCGCGCGCTGGGCGTTGGTGACGTCGGGCAGGCTGACGGTGATCTCGCTGTTGCCGAGGCGTGCTACTTCCGGCTCGGAGACGCCGAGCTGGTCGATGCGGGCGCGGATGATCTCGATCGAGCGTTCGATGTCTTCGCCGCTGACCGTCTTCACCTGGCCGGTCGGCTGACCCTGGTAGACGAGCTCGACCCCACCCTTGAGGTCGAGACCCAACTTGGTCGGCTTGCTGACGATCACCAGCGCCGAGACGGCGACCAGGCCGAGCACGAAGAGCAGCACGAAAAGATGGCGGCGCCCCGTGCCCATCGTTCTAGCCCTCCGGGGTGAGCACGAGCAGCAGCCCGCCGTCGTCGTCATAGGCGGGGAAGACGTCGGCTACCGCACGGGCGGGAAGGTCCCCCTCGGCGTTGACCGAGACCCGCTTGCCGAGCGAGCGCACCCCCCACTCCAGCGAGGTCTCGATCGGGTCGGTGACCCCGTCGCCGTCGCTGTCCGCCTCCTCGCCCCCGCCTCCCTTGTCGATCCAGTCGAGGCCGAGCACCTCGCGCACCGGGCGGCCGATCACGTCCTCATCGGTCAGCCCGGTCAGCTCGAAGCTCCCTTTGCCTGCGTCGATCACGCGTTCCTGCTTGTCACAGACGAAGAAGGCGGCATTGGGAGCCGGATAATAATCGTCGAGTAATTCGAACACGAAGCCAAAGCCGCATTTCGAGCAGCCCTTCGGGCGCGAGCTGAAGCCAGTGGTTCGCTCGCTGCTGACCTCCCGGTGCCCGCAATTCGGACAGATGAAAAACGGCATCCCCGACAGGCTACAAGCGTGCGGCTAGAAGAGGCTCGCAGCGCCCTCCGGCACCGGCAGCCCGAGATGGTCATAGGCCCGTTGGGTGAGGACGCGACCGCGCGGGGTCCGCTTCAACAAGCCTTGCTGGAGCAGGTACGGCTCGAACACATCTTCGATCGTGTCCTGCTCCTCCCCGATCGCGATCGCCAAAGTCGAGAGCCCGACCGGGCCGCCGCCGAACTTGCTCGCGACCGTGTCCAACAGCGCCCGGTCGCTGCGGTCGAGTCCGCCCGCGTCGACCTCGAGCATCTCCAGGGCGGCAACCGCCATCTCGGCGCCGATCTCACCGCTGCCCTTCACCTGGACGAAGTCGCGGACCCGCTTCAGCAGACGGTTGGCGACCCGGGGGGTGCCGCGGGATCGCGAGGCGATCGTGTGCGCCCCGTCGGCGTCGATCGCGACCTCGAGGATGCTGGCCGAGCGCTCGACGATCTGGGCCAGGTGCTGGGGGTTGTAGTGCTCGAGCCGGTGGGAGACGCCGAAGCGGTCGCGCAGCGGCGTCGTCAGCAGGCCGGCGCGGGTGGTCGCGCCCACCAACGTGAACGGCGGCAACGGCAGCGTCACCGTTCGCGCGCCCGCCCCCTGCCCGAGCACGACCGGTAGTTCGCCGTCCTCCATCGCCGGGTAGAGGGTCTCCTCGACGGCGCGGCCGAGGCGGTGGATCTCGTCGATGAAGAAGACGCTGCCGGGCTCCAGCGCGGTGAGGAAGGAAGCGACGTCGGCCTTGCGCTCCAGTGCCGGGCCGGCGGTCTGCACCATCGGCACCCCGAGCTCGGCGGCCACTATGTGGGCGAGCGAGGTCTTGCCCAAGCCGGGTGGGCCGGCAAGGAGGACGTGGTCGAGCGGCTCGCCACGACGACGGGCGGCCTCGATGAAGATCGCCAGCTGCTCGGTCACCTGAGCCTGGTTGACGAAGTCCGCCAGGGTTGGCGGACGAAGCGACCGGTCGAGATCCTCATCCGGCGCCTCAGCCCGAGCATCGTGCACTTTCACCTCGGCATCCACCGGCACCGGCCCTTCGCCGTCGATGTCCGGAGTGCGAATCCGGTTGGCGCCGATGTCTGGCGATTCGCTCATGCGGCCTTACCCGTCCCCGCTTTGCGCAGCGCGGTGGCCAGGAGCGCCTCGGCGTCATCGCCCTCGATCCCGTCGAGCAGCTGCTCGGCCTCGAGCGGCGCGTAGCCGAGGTTGACCAAGCCGTCACGGGCGAGGGAGCGAGGATTGTCAGACTCGGCTGCAACGATCGCGACCTCTTCCTCCAGCGCTCCGGCGACCTTCTCGCGCAGCTCGACGATGATCCGCTCCGAGGTCCGCTTGCCGATACCCGGCACGGTCTGGAAGCGTTTCGCGTCGCCGGCCGCGATCGCCCGCAGCAGATCGCGGGCGCTGCCGCCGGAGAGCGCGGCGATCGCCACCTTGGGGCCGATGCCACTGACCGAGATCAGCTGGCGGAAGAGCTCGCGCTCCTCCTCGGAGGCGAAGCCGTAGAGGGCGAGCGAGTCGTCGCGCGAGATCAGCTCAGCGTGCAGGAAGGTGTCACGCCCGGTCGCCGGCACCGCCTTCAGCGTCTCCGCGGAGACCACAAGCCGGTACCCAACTCCGCCGGCATCGATGACGACGTGGTCGGCGCGCCGCACCATAACCTCGCCTCGCACCGCGGCGATCATCCCGCTATCCGTTCCGGCGTCGGCTCCGGCGTGGTCCCGGCCGCGGCGATCGCCTGCCGGTGCCCGGCCCCGCCGCCGTGGCAGATCGCCACCGCGAGGGCATCGGCTGCGTGATCGGGCGTGGGCGGCTCAGGGAGCCCGAGCAACGTCCCCACCATCCGCTGCACTTGGCGCTTACCGGCGCCGCCGGAGCCGCAGACCGCCATCTTGATCGCCTGCGGCGTGTAGGTGAAGCAGCTGACGCCGCGTTGGGCTGCGGCCAGCATCGCCACCCCGCTGGCCTGGCCGACGGCCATCGCCGAGTGCACGTTTTTGCCGAAGAAGACGGACTCGATCGCCATCGCTCGTGGCTCGTGCCAGGCGATCAGCTCAGCCAGCGCCTTGTGGATCCGCTCCAAGCGGCGCTCCATCGGCAGCTCGGCGCTGGTCTCGACGACGCCGCCGTCGAGGGCGACCATGCGGTTGCCCTCGACCCGCACGATGCCGAAGCCAAGGTTCGCCGCGCCGGGGTCGATCCCCATCACTACCTGCATGGGGAGTGATTCTGGGAACCGAGTCGGATGCCTTTATCTCGTCTTGCAGGAGGGGTCGGGGGACCCCCTCCCGGAGACCGTTGCGCAGCTAGATGAGCTCCCAGGGCTCAAACGCCGGTCCTTGAGTCTCCGGGAGGGGGTCACCCGACCCCTCCGACGACACGCACCAACGGGATCGCCCAGGGTTCAGAACCTTTCCAGCTTGAGCGGGGGACATCCCCGACGCTTTCGCAGAGAGATTCCGGGTCCTTGGCCGTTGGGCGGAGTTCGTTGCGCTGGAGGGCAGTCGGTACCCCTCCAGCGGAGGCTCGAGGACAAGCGTTCGCGCCCTGGGAGCTCGACCAGCTGCGCGACGGCCTCCGATGGAGGGGTACCGACTGCCCTCCCCTACATCGCCCCGTCCCAATCGAACCTAGGCCGCGAGCTTTTCGAGCACGTCCTCGGGGATGTCGAAGTTGGCGAAGACTTCGTCGACGTCGTCCTGCTCGTCGAGCGCGTCGAGCATCCGCAACAGCCGTTCGGCGTCGTGGCCCTTGACTTCCACCGTGCTCTTCGGCTCCGTCGCCAAGCCGGCCGACTCGACCTCGACCCCGGAGGCCTCCAGCGCCTCGCGTACGCTGGTCAGGTCGCTGGGGTCCGCCAGCACCCGCAGTTGGCCGCCGTCCTCGCGCACGTCCTCGGCGCCGGCGTCGATCGCGGCGATCAGGTCATCCTCGCCGTAGCGGCCGGCGTCGACGACGATCGCGCCCCGTTTCTCGAAGATCCAGGCCACCGAGCCGGGCTCCCCGAGGCTGCCACCGTGCTTGCTGAAGGCGTGGCGGATCTCCGCCGCGGCGCGGTTGCGGTTGTCGGTCAGCGCCTCGACCAGGACCGCGGCGCCGCCGGGGCCGTAGCCCTCAAAGAGGACCCGTTCGATCGCTTCGCCGTCGGAGCCGGCGCCGGTGCCGCGATCGATCGCCCGCTGGATGTTGTCCTTGGGCATCGAGGCGTCGCGGGCCTTCTGCACCGCGGTCGCCAGCGCCGGGTTGCCCTCAGGGTCGCCGCCACCGTCGCGGGCGGCGACGGTGATCGCCCGCGTCAGCTTGGTGAAGAGCTTGCCGCGTTTGGCGTCGACTGCGCCCTTCTTGTGTTTGATCGAAGCCCACTTCGAATGACCGGACATATGCGTGACATTCTATGAAGTGGGAATGGACTCGAACGTGCATACCCACCATCCGGGCCGCAGCGCCGCCGCCGGCGTCGTCTTCCTGGCGATGCTGCTGGCGGCCTTCTCACTGTGGACGGCGATCCCGCTGACCTGGGTCTACATCGCCTCCAAGGTCTCGCACACCCAGTTCCCAAGCGGCGGCCCCTACGCGGTCGTCGCGGTCGGGATCGTCGCCTCGATCCTCATCATCGCTTGGCTGATCGGGCGGCTCAACCGTCTCTACGTTCGCATCACCGGCACCAACCGGCTCGGCCCGATCCGGCCGGCCTGGCTGAAGAGCATGCGCGATACCGGCTCGGCCCCCGGCAACGTGACGGTGGTCGAGGCGGTTTTGATGAGCTCGGTGATGCTCGCCGCCGTCGCCCTGACGATCTGGTTCTTCTTCCTCGCCGGCTCACCGATCCCGAACCAGTAAAGAGCCTGTCTCATAACCCAGCGTGCGTGGCTGGCGAGCGCCGGACCAAGCGGTGCCAGGACGCAGGGAGGGCCGAATAGCCAAGCGCTATTCGGCAGGCTCTAAACGGAGGCGCAACGTGCCGGTCGCGCGTTAACGCCCGCTTCATGTGGCTCAATATTTGCATTTCGCAGATAACTCGTTACAGCTCGCCTTCTAAGCTGAGAAAATGGAGGCGATGAGGGAAACCTGGACCGACGAGCGCCTGGGCGATCTCAGCCACCGCGTCGACGGCGGCTTCGAAGAGGTCGGCCGTGAATTCAAGGCACAGCGGCTCGAGATGAAGACAGAGTTCGCGGCGGTGCGCTCGGAGATGCAAGCCGAATTCGCGGCCGTTCGCTCGGAGATGCAAGCTGAATTCGCGGCGGTGCGCTCGGAGATGAAAGCCGAATTCGCTGCGGTGCGTTCGGAGATGCGGACGGAATTCGCCGCGGTCAGAGCGGAGATGGCGGCGCTGAACCGGACGCTGATCCAGGTCAGCGTCGGCGCCCTCGCGACGCTGGCGGTCGGCTTCGGCGGGACGATCGCCACCATCCTCACCCAGGCCTGAGCCGGCGGTCCGGCGGCCTCAGACGACGAACCTGCCGTCCTCCTGCATCACCACGCCGTCTACTTCGAGCTTGCCGCCGAGGCGGAGGTCGCAGACCAGGTCGGTGTGGACGGCGGACTCGTTGACGCCACCCGACTCGGGGTAGCTGGTGCCGACGGCCATGTGCACGGTGCCGCCGATCTTCTCGTCCAGCAGCACCTCGCGGGTGCCGCGGTCGATGCCGAAGTTGGTGCCGATCCCCAGCTCGCCAAGGCGGCGTGCTCCCTCGTCGGTGTCGAGCAGCTTTAGGAGGTACTCCTCGCCGCGCTCGGCGCTCGCCTCGACGACCACGCCCGCCTCGAAACGCAGTCGCACACCGGAGACCTCGCGGCCGCCGATCACCGCCGGCAGGTGGAAGCTGACCTCGCCCTCGACCGAGTCCTCGACCGGGCCGGTGAAGAACTCGCCGTCGGGCATGTTGTTGCGGCCGTCGCAGGGAATGAACTTGCGCCCGGCGATGCCGAGGCGAATGTCGGTCCCCGGCGCTGTCACCCGCACCTCCTCGCGGCCCTCGATCCACTCCGCCAGCCGCACCGTCTCCTCCGAGGCCCGCCGCCAGGCGTTGAGCGGGTCGGGATCGTCGGCGAGGCAGGCGCCGTAGTAGAAGTCTTCGTAGTCGGCCAGGCTCATCTCCGCCTCCGAGGCGTAGGCGCTGGTCGGGTAGAGCGTGTAGCACCAGCGAAAATCGCCCTCGGCGGCTCGCTGCATCGCCCGCGCCATCAGGTCTCCCGTCACCGACTGCCGCAGGGTCTGGCGCTCCGGCGGCACCCCGGAGAGCTCGCGCGTGTTGGTGCTGGCGCCAACCGCGATCCGCACGTCGGCGTTGTCGACCATCCACTCGGCGAAGGGCGAGATCCATTCCAGCTGGGCGTCGCTGGCGTGCTTGAAGTAGGCGGCGATCTGGCCCTCCAGGGCGACGTTGAGGATCGCGTGCGCCCCGGCCTTCAGCACCTCCTCGTAGACCGCGAGCAGTAGCGGCGCCGCGGCGGTCTCGCCGTCGATCGAGACCACCTCGCCCTGTTTCACCTCGGTCGCGTATCCGACCAGGATCTTGGCCAAGTTCTCAACCCTCGGGTCCCTCATCTCGCCGCCTCCTCGTTCGCGCGCGAACGCGCACTAGTCACCATCGCCATGAAGAGCGCGTGGAAGCGGGGGTCGTCGGTCAGCTCCGGGTGGAAGGCGGAGGCCAGCACGGTGCCCTCGCGCACCGCCACCGGGTGCCCCTCGTAGCTGGTCAGGACCTCCACCCCGGGACCGTGGCGCTCGACCCAGGGAGCGCGGATGAAGACCGCCCGCAACGGCTCGTCGCCGATCCCCTCGACCGCGAGGTCGGCCTCGAAGCTCTGCAGCTGGCGACCGAAGGCGTTGCGCCTGGCGCTGGCGTCGAGGAAGCCGAGGTGCTCGGCGTCGCAGATGATCAGCCCGGCACAGGTGCCGAGGACCGGCCTCCCGGCTTCGTGGTGGGCGCGGATCGCGGGCTCCAATCCAGCCGACTCGATGCCCTTGGCGATCGTCGTGCTCTCGCCGCCAGGGATGACCAGGCCGTCGAGCTTGGACAGGTCCGCCGGCGTGCGGACCTCGGCTGCCTCAGCCCCGAGCTGGTGCAGCATCCGGGCGTGCGCCCCGAAGCCACCCTGGATCGCTAGGACGCCGACCCGCAGCTCAGGCCCCGCGGTTCTGCAGCAGCGCGTCCTCCGCCGCCAGGTCGGCGATCTCCAGCCCGGGCATCGCCTCGCCGAGGCCGATCGAGGCGGCGGCGACGCGCTCCGGGTCGTTGAAGTGGGTGGTCGCCTCGACGATCGCCCGGGCGCGGCGCTCGGGGTCGGCGCTCTTGAAGATCCCGGAGCCGACGAAGTTGCCCTCGGCGCCGAGCTGCATCATCAGCGCCGCGTCAGCCGGAGTGGCGATGCCGCCGGCGCAGAACAGCGGCACCGGCAGGCGAGCGGCGGCAGCGACCTCCTGTACGACCTCCAGCGGCGCCTGGTGCTCCTTGGCGGCGCCGGCAAGCTCCTCGGGGCGTAGCTGCGCCAAGCGCTTGATACCCGACGTGATCTCGCGCATGTGGCGCACCGCCTCAACCACGTTGCCGGTCCCGGCCTCGCCCTTGGAGCGGATCATCGCCGCCCCCTCACCAAGCCGGCGCAGCGCCTCGCCGAGGTTGGTGGCACCGCAGACGAAGGGCACCTCGAAGGCGAGCTTGTCGATGTGGTTGCGCTCGTCGGCCGGGGTCAGGACCTCGGACTCGTCGATGTAGTCGACCTCGAGCGCCTGCAGCACCTGAGCCTCGGCGAAATGCCCGATCCGCGCCTTCGCCATCACCGGGATCGTCACCGCCGCCTGGATCCCCTTGATCATCGCCGGGTCAGACATCCGGGCGACCCCGCCGTCGCGGCGAATGTCGGCTGGCACCCGCTCCAGCGCCATCACCGCGCAGGCCCCCGCCTCCTCGGCGATCCTCGCCTCCTCGGCCGTGACCACATCCATGATCACCCCGCCTTTAAGCATCTCCGCAAGACCCGTTTTCAGCCTGAAAGTAGCTCGCTCAGCCATGTAAAAGCCATCTTACGTGTACGGAGCGGCTGACCCGCGGGTGGCCCGGTGAGGGAGGTCGAGGACGTAAACCTCGCCCGCAGGCCTCCCTCACCGGGACAGGACCCGCGGGCCTGCGCGCCTCCCGCGGCCGAGCACCGTGGGGGATGCCGCGACGACAGGACCCGCCGGCCTGCGTGCTCCGTCCTTACTTCAGTTTGTAGGCGCGGATCCGGTCTTTGTGGGCGGCTTCGTCACGGGCGTAGAGACCGTGAGCCAGAGCCTGGACCAGGGCCATCAGCGCCGTGTTCGAGCGCGCGAAGGAGGGGCTGTTGGAGGAGAAGTAGAGGGTCAGCTCGGCGTGCTCGCCGACCTCCGACATGGTCGCGTCGGAGATCGCCAGGGTGCGGGCGCCGCGGTGCAGGGCGAGCTTCATCGCCCGCAGCAACAGCGGGTGGGCACGGCCGGCGGAGAGGGTGATGACCAGGGTGTCCTCACCGATGCGGCCGAGCCGCTGCAGCGACTCGCCGCCGGTGCTGGCGACGATCTCGGCCCGGATGTCGAGCAGGCTGAGGGTGTGCCGCAGGTAACTGGCGAAGAACGCCATCTGATCGACCCCGACGATGACGATGCGCTGCGCGGTGGCGAGCGCCGCGACCGAGGCGTCGACCTGCTCGGGGGTCAGCTTGCGGGCGGTTTCCTCGAGGTTGGAATAGTCGGCGCTGAGCGAGCCCTCGAGCTCGGAATGATCGAAGGAGAAGAGGGCGCCGCTGCTGCTGCCGTTGGCGGCGATCGTCGTCCGGTACTCCTCGATCGCCGCCTGCTGCAGCTCCGGATAACCCTCGAAGCCGAGGGCCTGGGAGAAGCGCACCACCGTCGATGACGAGGTGCTCGCTCTCCGGGCCAGCTCCTCGGCAGTGAGGAAGGCTGCCTCGTCGAGGTGGTCGACGATGTAGCGGGCGACGTCTTTCTGGGAGCGCGAGAACTCGTCGAAGCGCTCCTGGATGTAGTCGGAAAGGCTCTTTAGTTGGGGGGGCTTCGTCGCAGTCTTGGTCACGGCGGTCCATTTCGCCGGACCTCACGTTTTCCCTTCCATCTGGTTGGATTGAGTTCAGCGATGACGTTCGAACAGGCCCTCCGCCTCACCAACCGCAACATGATCGCCTTCGATCTGCTGCTCGGAAGCGCGGCGATCGCCGCCCCCGCGGCGACGCTGAAGGTGCTCGGCCACGACGAGCCCTCGCCCGACGCCGCCCACCTGTTCCGCCGCTGCGGGCCGATCTGGCTCACCTTCGCCGCCGCTCACGCGGTCGCCGACCGGCGCGGCAGGCCCGGCGACTGGCAAGCGCTGGCCTGGCTGCGCGGGACCGAGATCGCCACCGACGCCCTCTGGGCGAAATCCCCTGCGGTGAGCAGGCCGGGTGCGAAGCTGGGCCTGCAGCTGGCCGGGGTCGCCAACCTGGCGATGGCCGCCGGATTCGCCTGGATGTCGAGGCGATGACGTGGGTCAGTTCGACGGCCAGCCGAGCATTCGCTGGAGTCTCCGCGGACTGAACGAAGAGGGAGACGAGACCTGGTTGATCCGGGGCATCGCCCGCAAGCTCTATCGCTGTCCCGGCTGTCACGGCGAGATCGAGGTCGGAGCCGAGCACACGGTCGTCCAGTACGTGCGCCGGCTCGGCGGCACAGATCATCATCACTGGCACCGGCGCTGCGCCGAAGAGCTGCTGATCCCCGAGCTGGGGAATCTGCGGCGTGTTCCCGCCTCGGAGTCGAGCCAGTCGAAGCTGGAGGCGCGCGGCAAGGAGAAGTCCGGCCGCAGGCGAGGCTGAGGTGGCCTTCTGGCGCAGGCTGATCTCGATCTACACCCGGATCGGGCGCACCTACTGGTCCTGGGGACCTTCGCTGCTGCTGCTGGCCGCGATCGTCTTCCTGCCGCTGGGACTGCTCGACTCGATCTCCAGCGAGCTGGACGCCGAATCGCTCGACCTCGACAACGGCATCAAAGTCGCGGCGCTGATCGCGACGATCAGCGCCCTCACGGCGACCAGCCTGATCGGCGAGGTCTTCTACAGTGGCGCCGTCGCGATCTCGCTCACCCACCCCGAACACGAACACCCGCCCTCGCTTCGCGAGATCGCTCGCCGAATCGACTACCGGCGACTGATAGCCGTCGATCTCATCTACGTCCTGATCGTCGTCGTCGGGCTGCTGCTGCTCTTCGTCCCGGGGGCGCTCGCCTTCGTCTGGCTGGGGCTGGCGGGCCCGGTGGTCGAGATCGAGAAGCGCACGGTCCGCGACGCCTTCCGCCGCAGCGTGGACCTGATCCGCGGCAGCTTCTGGACGGTCTTCTTCGTCCTCGTCCCGATCGAGATAGTCGGCGACACGATCGGCGAGGGGCTCGGAGGCGCCGTCCACGAAGCCTTCGGCGACTCCTTCCTCGCAACCTGGCTCGCCGACTTCGCCGCCAACGTCTTCCTGACCCCGATCTTCGCCGTCGCCGCCGTCCTGCTCACCCTCGACCTGATCGCCGCCAGGGACGGCAGCGGGCCACGGCTCAACCCGGAGCCCGCGCCGGCCCCCTCCCCCACCTCCGCATGATCACCGCCTCGATCCTCACGGACTTCTGGGGTCGACTCGAAAAGCACGACGAGCAGGGGCTGTTCCTGGTCCTTGTCGGCTTCATCCTCTCCTTCGCCTTCATCCGCATGAGCACGCGGCTGATGCGCAGCCCCAAGGTCCCCTGGTGGCCCGGCAGCGTCGTCAGCGACAGCGGTGTGCATCTGCACCACCTGGTGTTCGGGATCGTGACGATGATGATCTCCGGGGCGCTTCTCGCCCTCTCCTTCGGCCACAGCCCGACCACCGAGATCTGCGCCTTCGCCTTCGGGATCGGCGCCGGTCTGACGATCGACGAGTTCGCGCTCTGGGTCCACCTCGACGACGTCTACTGGGCCGAGGAGGGTCGCAGCTCGATCGACGCGACCGTGATCGCGGCGGCCGGAATGCTGATGGTGCTGCTGGGCTTCAGCCCCTTCACCTTCGAAACCGGTTCGGTCGCGGCGGTGGTGGGCAGCGTCCTCACCGCCGTCTTCGTCTTCGGTCTGGTCGCAGCCTGCTTCGCCAAGGGCCGGGTCCTGCACGGCACCGTCGGCTTCTTCTTCTTCCCGATCGCGCTCTACGGCGCCTGCCGGATCGGCAAGCCGCACTCAGCCTGGGCTCGGCGCCGCTACGGCGAGCGGCGGCCGCAGAAGCAGGCCGAGGCCGAAGACCGCTTCGCTCCCGATCGCCGCACCGAGCGCTTCAAGAACGCCTTCCGCGACATCGTTGGCGGCAAGCCGAGCGAGGGCGTGGCGGCGGCCCGCGACGAGGCGGTCGCCGCCACCCGCGAGGCGACCGCCGAAGTCCGCCACCGCGCCGAACGGGTCGCCCACCCGAATCGGGACGACGACTGAGCGGCCTGCGCCGCGCGCATCCGACTTTGACCCCAGCGGGGTGTGGTCGAAGTCGGATGCGCGCACCAGCGGAGCTATTGGGGGCGGCCTAGGCGGCGCTTTAGGTTGGCCCGCACTGCGGGCCACTCCTCATCGATGACGCTGTAGTAGGCGGAGTCGCGGACGCCGACGTCGGGCACGATCATGTGCTTGCGCAGGATTCCCTCGAACTGAGCCGGAAGCGCGGCCATCGCCGCTCGCGAGCGCTCGTTGCGAGCGTCGGTCTTGAGCTCGACTCGAATGCAGCCAAGCGTCTCGAAGGCGTGGCCGAGCATCAGCAGCTTCGCCTCGACGTTGATCCCGCGTCGCCAGGCGGCGGGATTGAGCCAGGTCCAGCCGATCTCGACCACCCGATCGGCCGGGCGCACGTTGAGGTAGCGGCTGCTGCCGACGATCTCACCACTGCGGCGGTCGCGGGTGGCGAAGACCCCCTCGCTGCCGTCGCGGCCGGCGGCCAGCGACATCTCGAGCCATCTGTCGAAGTACTCGCGGCTGCTGCCGATGCGGGCGAGCCACTGCCAGATCTCCGGCGCCTGCGCCGCCCGCCAGAGGGCCTCCGCGTGTCCCTCCTCGAGCGGCTCGAGGGCGACCAGGTCCCCCTCGAGCCGGATCGCCAGGTTCTCCACCCGGCCCATCTTGACCGATCCTCAGGCGCCGCCGTTCATGTGCATCAGGCCGACCATGTGGCCCTCGGGGTCGTTGAAGAGGGCGATCTGGCCACTGGGAATATCAGTCGGCTCGAGCACTCGCGTGCCGCCCATGGACTCGACCTTGGCGAGCGCGGCCTCGAGGTCGTCGACTTCGACGTAGAAGGTGACGTGGCCGTCCTGGCCCTCGGGCGCGGCGCCGATGCCGCCGGGTATGCCCTCGCCGCCGCTGTTGACGGTCGCGTACGGCATCTCCTCCATGTCGGTCAGCTGCCAGTCGAAGAGGCCGGAGTAGAAGTCCTTCATCGCCTGGTGGTCCTTGCCGCAGACTTCGAACCACATCGTCGGGTTGCCCATCATCGTTCCTTTCGTCGTTGCTTCGTTCGGATCCAACTACCCGGCTACTCGCCGAATTTGTCCGGGCCCGGGTCTTCGCCGGCAGCGCTGCCGGCGAGGCGGTCCAGGTAGTGGCGCCAGCCATGGCCGTGTCTCTGGGCCGATTCGACGCTCGGAAGGTCGTGGTGGATCAGCCGCAGATGGGTGCCCTCGCCGTCCGGCGCGAGCAGCACCTCGACCGTGCTGGAGCCCGGCGGGGTGACGCTGCCCTCGCCCTCCCAGCCCCAGGTGAAGACGACCCGGCGCGGCGGGTCGAGCGCCACGTACGCGCCCGCCGCGATCGCCTCGTCGTTGATGTCGCAGCGGAAGCCGCCGCCCGGCCGCGGGTCGAGCTCAGCCGAACGACCCATCCACTGGATCATCTTGTCGGGGTCGGTGAAGAAGTCGAAGACTGCCTCAGGGCTTGCGGCGATCCGGACCTCTATCTCGACCGCGTCCACCGTCTCTGCGCTTGCCACGTTTGTCCCTCCTCTGCTGCTCCAGCTCGGCGGCCAGCCTCAGCCGCTCGAGACGATCGGTCCAGAACTCGTCCATGAAGTCGCGCAGCCCGGCGAGCGCCTCGGGGCGGGCGCGGTAGTAGCGGCTGGTCCCCTGGCGCCGCTCGCTGAGCAGGCCGGCCCCGCGCAGGACCGCGAGGTGCTGGGAGACCGCCGGCCGCGAGACATCGAAATTCGCGGCGATCTCGCCGGCGCTGAGCTCGCGCTCGCGCACCATCGCCAGAATCCGCCGCCGCCGTGGCTCGGCGATCGCCCGCGCCACCAGGTCCAGCTCGTCTCGCTCCGCGACGCTCGCATCCATGGTTATATTTAAGCAGATCATTACGTAAGAGTTCTATTACGCTTTAGAGCAGCTCGACAGGGCTGCCGTGGTAGCCGCGCTCACTCCCCCATCGCCTTGATCACCACCCGCTTGCGGCGACGACCGTCGAACTCGCAGTAGAAGACCTGCTGCCAAGGGCCGAGATCGAGGCGGCCGGCGGTGACGGGGACGATCGCCTGATGGTGGACGAGCAGGTTCTTGAGATGGGCGTCGCCGTTGTCCTCGCCACCGCGGTGGTGGCGGTACTCGCCGCCGTCCGGGAGCAGCTGCTCCGCGACCTCGCACGTCGCTGGGGCCCAGCTCGGCGGCGCGACTTTGTCGAGCCACTCGAGCACGTCCTCGTGGAGGCCGGGCTCGTCGTCGTTGACCCAGATCCCGGCCGTGATGTGCATCGCCGAGGCGAGGACCATCCCCTCCGCGATCCTCGCCTCCTCGACCGCGGCCTGCAGGTCCTCGGTGATCCGGATCAGCCTGCGGCGCTCGCTCGTCTCGAAGGTCAGGTAGGACGTGCTCGTCTTCATGCGCTTCCCTCCTGTTTGCGCTGAATAGCCGATGCTCAAGCATGACGAAGACCTCAACCATTCCTCAATCTGCGATTCGAGAACCGGTGCCTAGACTCAAGGGCGCCCATGTTTAGGTACAAGCGCATCTTTGGCTTCCTCGTGGCGATTGCCCTGCTCGGCGCCGGCGCGGCACAGGGTGAGCTGCGCCAGCAGGGCAACCTGCGGATCGACTTCGACGGCGGCTTCAGCCCCCGCTCGCTGCCGCGCGATCGGCCCGCGCCGCTGACGATCCACGTCCGCGGCGCGATCTCCACCACCGACGGCTCCCACCCGCCGACCCTGCAGAAAATCGAAATCGACCTCAGCCGCTACGGTCGGATCTCGACCGCCGGACTGCCCACCTGCAGCAACGCCAAGCTGCAGTCGACGACCACCCAGGCGGCGCTTGCCCGCTGCCGCTCGGCCCTGATCGGTCGCGGCCACTTCGGCATCGGCGTCGACTTCCCCAGCGTCACTCCGTTCCCTGCCGAGGGGACGATGCTCGCCTTCAACGGCAGACATGGCGGCGCCCCCGCAGTCCTCCTCCATCTCTACGGCACCGCCCCCGTCCGCACGACTTTCGTCCTGCCGCTGACCATCGCGCACAGGTCGAAGGGCCAATTCGGGACCGTTCTCTCGACCCGGATCCCGACCTTCGCCGCCGGGGTCGGCTCGGTCACCGAAATCGACCTGAGAATCGGCCGCAACTACACCTACCGCGGCCAGCGGCGCAGCTTCATCAGCGCTTCCTGCGCCGCCCCGGCCGGTTTCACCGCCGCCGTCTTCTCACTCGCCCGCGGCAACTTCTACTTCGTCGACGGCAGGAAGATCCAGACCACCCTGGCCCGCGACTGCCGCGTCCGCTAGGTCCCCCGCGCCGACCCCCTCCGCCGGCAGAGGCAAGGGCGCGCCTGGGTCCAGCCAGCGGGCGGAACCGAAGCGCCAATGCCCCCCAGCGCGCATGACCTCGCAGAGCAGCTCGACGTAGGGCGGCCCTCGCCGCGCCTCGGAGCCGAAGCCGAACAGCAGCTCCGGGGCCAGGCAGGCGCTGGCCTCGGCCCTGCCCTTGACGAGGCGGCGGTAGTCGTTGCGACGCAGCTCTCCGTGGTATGCCCCGAGCGCCGCGAGGATCTGTCCCAGGCGGTCCTCGCCGAACTCGGTCGCGAGCGTCGGCCGCGGCAACGATCCCCAGAGCGCCCACATCCACCACCGCGGCGCCCCCCCTCCCCGACGCTCGAGCGCGGCTCGGGTGGCCGCCGCGACCAGCAGGTGCGCCGGGTGCCGGTCATACGGGCTCGGCGAGGCGATCAGCGCCGGTTCGATCTCCTCGATCGCCACACCCACGGCGGCCTCGAGCTCGGCGCGCGCCGCGGCTGGGTCGCCGCCGCTGGGCATCGTTGCCGACGGGGACAGCAGCAACTCGAAGCCCGCCAACCGGCAGGCCTCTCGCAGCTCAGCCTCACGGCGGGGACGCTGCTTGGGCCCGCCCATCCCGCAGGCGAGGTTGACGACCCTCCAACCGGCGTCGCGAAGCGCCATCAGCGTCGCCGGAGCGCCGATCAGCTCGTCGTCGGGATGCGGCGAGAGGTGCAGGACCGCCGGCGTCACAGCCCGAGGCCGCCGACGCCGCGCTCATCCCAGCCGAGGTGGTGCGCCAGCTCGTGTCGCAGCGTGCGCTCGACCTGGCGCGCCAGGAGGTCGCGGTCGTGGCCGAAGTCGCGCTCCAGCGTGTCGCGGTAGATCACGATCCGGTCCTCGTAGCGTTCGCGGGCGACGCCGTCGCCGAAGTACTGGCCGTAGGCGTGCTGCTCGGAGCCGAGGTCCGAGACGACCACCGCCACGTTCTCGAGCACCGCCTGGAACTCCTCGGGCAGGGCGTCGATCGCGTCGGCGACCAGCTCCTCGAACTCCCCGATCTCGTGCTCGTCCGCCATCAAGCCAACGGTAGAGTCATCCGATCGGAGAATCCACCCCGGGGAGACCCAGATGAGAGATGCACTGTCAGGCAGTACGAGGCTCCGCGCTCTGAGCGCCGCCTTCGCCATTCTTGCGATCGTCGCCGGTGGCGCGGTCTGGACGGGCTGCGGCAGCAGCGACGACAACAGCGACAGCACCACCAAGGCCAAGGAAGAAGTCGAAGCCGGCGCCAAGAAGGCCGAAGAAGCGGTCGAGGAAGGCGGCAACGAAGCGAAGAAGGCGATCGAAGAAGCCAGGAAGAAACTCGAAGAAAGCAAGGGCAGCACCTCCAAGGGAATCGAAGAAGGCACTAAGCAGGCCGAAAAGGGGCTCGAAGAAGGCAAGGCCCAGGCCGAAAAGGGCGTCGAAGAAGCGAAGAAGTACGCCGAAGAATACGCGCCCTGACCCAGCGATCGCGGCTGAGAGATCAGGCGCAGAGCGCGCCGACCGCGCGGTTCGCCCTGCGGGCGGCGCGCTTTTCGCTCCGCAGCCTCTGCTGAGCGCGTCGGGAGTTGCCCCACCCTCGCCCTGGCAGCGCGTAATGTGAATCGGGCGATGTACCCGGAGACGCGATACGCGCGCAGCGGTGAGATCGGGATCGCCTACCAGGTCGTCGGGGAGGGGAGCATGGATCTGGTGCTCGCCTTTCCCTTCGTCTCGCACCTCGACCTGCTCTGGGAGAGCCCGGCGCTGGCGCACTTCGTCCGCCGCCTCGGGTCGTTCGCCCGCGTCATCCTCTTCGACCGGCGCGGCGTCGGCCTCTCGGACCCGGTGGAGGGCGCGGCCACCCTCGAGGAGCGAATGGACGACGTCCGCGCGGTGATGGACGCCGCCGACTCCGAACGGGCCGCGCTCCTGGGGATGTCGGAGGGGGCGACGATGTGCATGCTGTTCGCCGCGACCTACCCCCAGCGGACCTCGGCCCTCGTCCTCTGGGGTGCGATGGCGCGCTCGACGGCCGCCGACGACTACCCCTGGGCGGCGCCGAAGCAGGCCCTGCTCGAAGCCGACGAGGAGCTGGTCTCGCCGCTGTGGGGGCAGGGAGCGACGATCGAGATCTTCTCGCCGAGCCTCGCCGACGACCCCCGCGCTCGCGAGTTCCAGGCCCGCTTCGAGCGGCAGGCGGCCAGCCCGATGCGAGTGCGGCAACTCTTCGAGATGTTCCTCGACACCGACGTGCGCGACGCGCTGCCGCTGATCCAGACCCCGGCGCTGGTCCTGCACCGCCGCGGCGACCGCGCCGTCAACTACCGCGCCGCTCGCTGGCTGGCGGAGCAGATCGAGGGCAGTCGCTACGTCGAGTTCGAGGGCGAGGACCACTTCCCGTGGGTCGGGGACAGCAACGCGCCGCTGGAAGCGATCGAGGAGTTCCTCACCGGGGTGCGCCCCGGCCCGGCGCCGGAGCGGGTGCTGGCGACGGTGCTCTTCACCGACATCGTCGACTCAACCCGCCTCGCCACCGAGCTGGGCGACCGCCGTTGGCGCGACCTGCTCGAGCAGCACCAAAAGGTCGTGCGCGCGCACCTCGAGCGCTTCGGGGGTCGCGAGGTGAAGACGACCGGGGACGGCTTCCTGGCGGTCTTCGACGGTCCCACCCGGGCGGTCGGGTGCGCCCGGGAGATCGCCGCCGACATGCCCTCCCTGGGGATCGAGGTGCGAGCCGGCCTGCACACTGGCGAGGTCGAGCTGATGGGAGATGACGTGGGCGGGATCGCGGTCCACGTCGCCGCCCGGGTCTCCGCCCTCGCCGGCCCCGGCGCCGTCCTCGCCTCGCGCACCGTCCGCGACCTCGCCGCCGGCTCTGGCATCGAGTTCGACCACTTCGGCCGCCGCACCCTGAAGGGGGTCGCCGAGGAGTGGGATATCTACAGCGTCAGCTCGACCCCGCTGTCGCCCTCGGCCTGATGGATCCGGCAGGCGCCCGGGCCAAGTTCGAGCTCCTGCCCCCGAGTCCACGGATATGAGTTGGGCTGGAAGCCCTTTGCAGAGCCGGATCGTGCCTGATGGGGCGCGCTCAGTCGAGGGGTTCGGCTGAGTCCGGGACAATTTCGGGACAAGGTTCAGCCCCCGGACGACCGCGGCGCAGTGGCGGACCGAACATCGTGCATCGCGACGACGAAGACGCGGTCCGATGTCTCGTCATAGCTGTAGAGCAGGACCATCCATGGCCACGGACCCAGCTACCCTCAACGGGAATGGCCAGCTTCGTCGACCTAGAAACCCTTCCCGGCGCCGACCTTGTCAAGCAGGGCGCTGAAGACTTGGATGGCGGGCATGAATCGGTCGAGGCGCTACTCGTATCGATTGGCGCTCCACGACTGCGATCGATGGGCATTGAGCTGTCCTCGCCAATTGCCTCTCCCGAGCACAAGCTCTACCTGCTCCTTGCGCGTGAAAAAGGCGACGGCGCTCATTCCGTCTATAACGCCCTGATCCGCCGGCTCGTCAGCTTCGGCTCGTCAGCTTCGAGCGGGCGGCGGCATGCGCGAGCTAGGCCGAGCCGTCCAGATGGACGGTCGCGTCTATCTCACCGGCGGAGCGACCGCGGTCTAGGAGTTGTTCGCGGAGTGAAGTGGGGCGGGAAGGACTCGAACCTTCGACCAATGGATTATGAGTCAGACCGGAAGGTGTCTATAGAGTCGAATCGTGCCTGAAGGGTGCGCTCAGTCTGAGGAGTTCGGCTGGGCTCGGTGGAGTCCGGGACAAATTTCGGGACAAAGTTTCAGCGAATCAAGCGAACCTCAGCCTCAACATCGGCGGCGACCCATTCACGATCGGCGGTCAATGCTGGAACCCGGAGGCGCTGGGCCAACGCCAGGCAAGCTCGATCCGCCAGCGAAAGTCCCTGCGCCCTCGTTATGGGACGAAGTTGCGCGATCGTGATGCAGTCAGCAGCGGTCATGGGTTCAATCGTCAGCGCCCTCCTAGAGCCTTCTGCTCTGCGCAGTTCGGCGGAGGCTCCTTCTGGATTTCTTCCCGCCTCAGCGAGCTTGGAAAGCACCTCAGCCCAGTTCGCAACACTGATCGCTGCCCCCTCGCCGATCGCCTCCATGACAGCCGAGGCTCCATCCTCGTCGTGAAGGACCGCCATCAGCGCTGACGCGTCGAGAACCGACGCCGGGGAGGCCTCAGCCACCGGCGCGCCGCGAGCGAGCCGTGCCCTCGCGTGCTTCGGCTCCGGCTTCGGCCCGACGATCAGCGATCAGCTCATCGACCAAGCTGCGATCCGGTGCCACATCGGCAAAAAGCCCCCGCATCCGCTCGGCTGCGGCGCGGCGACGTTCGACCTCGGATTTGGTGAGCTTAGTCGCGTGGGCCATGCGCTGATGGTATCGGCAGCTGCGGCCGACACCCCTTCGCTGGAATATCCTCCGTGGCAGCTAGCCTGAAGTTGTGATTTGGGAACCTCCGATCGTCGACAACTACCTGCGATCGCTCCGGCATTTTCAGCGGGAATCGCAGAGAACCGGGCAAACGGACGCTCTTGCGGGCCTCCTCGATGCCCATCGAATCGATTTCGAGCACGGCCCGGGAGACACTTATGCCGACAGGGAGATCCCGCTCTGGAACTTTCTTTCCTTGCTGGACAGGCCTGATCGCCTTGCGCGAGTCTCCTCGGTCCGTCTTCAACTTGAGAAGCTGAGTGCCGAAGAACGACTATTGCATCGTGATGTGGTCGTCGGTGCAGGTCTCTGACAGTCCAGTGGTCTAGGGCATGGCCGCGGTCGCAGCCGCAGTCGTCGCCGCATTCCTCGCGGGAGGTATCGCGCTTTATCGTGAGCGACGGCTTGAGAGACGTCGTCTACGTGTCGCTGCCCGCTCCCTGCACGCGACCTTCGCAATGGCGGGAGCCGGGGTCCATACGGCCTCAGAAATCGATGGATGGAATGTCATCGACCTCACCCCAGGACGAGAGTCATTTGAGCAAACCTGGGCGAAACACCAAGATGTCCTCGCAGGCCATCTCTCTCGCCAGGATTGGAACTCAATTCAAAGCGGCGTTCTCAGTTACCTCATCGAGCTCTCCACCCAGCGGCCCGAAAAATCGAACCAACCGCCCGCAAGAGATCGCCTCACGGCACTTAAGGCGACGATTGATCATGCTTGCGCTGTACTCCGCCCTCTCTGCGAGTAGAAATTCGACTTTCAATGGGGCGGGAAGGACTCGAACCTTCGACCGACGGATTATGAGTCGGGCCGGAAGGCGTTTGTAGCGGCGATTCGCGTCTGACAGGGTGCGCTAAGTCTGAGGAGATCGGCTGAGTTTGCTGGAGTCCGGGGCAAATTTCGGGACAAAGTTTTCGGGTGCGCCTTCGTCCGGTCGATTACATCGCGCCAGATAACACCGTGCTGGCGAGCCAGGCATAGTCCGGCCTGAGGCTAATGGCGAGGGTGTTCCAAGTTCGCCCGGAAGCCCGGGCCAGTCAACGGCACTTCCGAGCGGCCGGGGAGATCGACAGTCAGGTTTCCAGTCCAGAGGTTGGGGCCGCGGGCGCTGACGCGGAAGCTTCCATGGCCAGAGAAGGGGTCGGGAGGCCTCACCGTCGCGGTGCGAAGACGCCGGTCGTAGTGCAACACGTCGGCGTTTGCCCAGGTCCACGTCGCTCGATGGATCTCCATTTCTCCGTGGTGTTCTTCGACTTCAGCTCCCACCTCGGTTCTAGCGCCCGGCCTATTCTGAACCGCGTTGAAATCAAACCGGTACTGTTCGAAATGCTCTTTCTCCACGCCGAGACGAGCCCCTGGCAGGCTCTTGCCGGCGGGCCGTCCACCCTCGGGGATACCGCAAGGAGGCGGATACACAAGCGGCGCGCTGGTGGCACCAACCTCGGTGAATCCCTCCTCGCCGTGGAACTCGATGGTCCCCTCGTAGCGTTCGGCCTTGACCCGCTGCGTGCTTTCCGACCCGCAGACCAGGTGCGCTGTCCTCGTCCGTCCGGTCGGCACCCGGGTCACGGAGATCCTTCCCAGCTTGCCGAGGTCCGCATCAATGGTCTCGCCCGTCACCGTCGCTGGTGCTGCATAGGTCACCGCAGCGTGTCGGTCGCCTCTAACCAAGAAGAGGCCGATCCATCCTTCGTCTCCTTCGGGCGGCGCTTCTCCCGCGAGCGCAAGGAATTCGTAACCGTTGCTCGCCTCCAAACGAAACCCGGTGACCGACGGAGACCGAACTTCATCCCCTTGCACGGCGGAAGGCAGCAACAGGCCCAGAGCAAGCATCAGCAACGCACCTATGCCGCCCGTCGAGCCTCGCCTCACTCGGCAAATCCTACAAAACGACCCCCCGCGTACCGGAGTTGAGACGCCTGCCCCATAAAGATTCTCGATCACCGACCACCAAATCACCGCTAGGTCGGCATAGCCGTTGTGGGCTTCCGCGAACGCCACTGCGATGGCCGTCTACCGTGAGCCCTCCGGGGGCGGAATGCCGAGCTGTTTGCAGATCGAGCGGACCAGCGGATAGGCGATCTCGCGATGCCGAGGAACCGAGGTAGAACGCTCGGCGTCCATGCCCCAATAACTGTGGCGGCCGCCCTCGCGCAGCAAGCGCGCGCCGTGCTTTTTCAGGTGCCGCTCGAGGTCTCGTCGCTTCACGCCGCGACGATGTTGAGCGACTCGCTGCCGACCGCTTTGCCCTGTGGCTCGTGCTCGGCTGCGCGCAGCTCGAGCATTCCCGCGAGCGCATCCAGCGCCATCTCGCGGGCCTCATCCTTGGTTCGGCCCTGGCTGAGCACGCCGGGGACCTCGGGGATTGAGGAGACGATCCAGCCGTCGTCTCCCTCCTCGTAGAGGATCGTGAGGTGCAGGGGGTCGCTCATAGCACCAGTGTAACGGCGCGAGTGGCCTCGACTTCGGAGAGCGTCCCAGAGGGATGTCGCGGGAGTTCGGGACCAATTTCGGGACTAAATTCGCTCCGCGACCGCGATGCTTCCTTTTCTAGAGCCATTTCTCGATGGGGCGGGAAGGACTCGAACCTTCGACCGACGGATTATGAGTCCGCTGCTCTAACCAGCTGAGCTACCGCCCCTCGGAGCGAGCCTAGCGGGGTTTCAGGGCGCTCGACAGGGTCGCTTGGAAGGTCGCGGGGTCTTCGATCTGGGGGTAGTGGCTGAGGTCGGGGAGCTCGGAGACGGGGGCGGTGGGGCGCAGCTCGCGGAGGCCGTCGAGGACGTGGGTCGTCGCCACCGGATCCTGGAGGCCCCAGAGGAAGGTGAGGGGCTTGGGCCAGTCGCGGATGGCGCCGTGCCAGCGCTCGGCGTGGGTGGCGCGTTCGAAGGTGTAGCCGATCAGCTTGTCGGCGATGCGGTTGCCGGCGTTGTGCTTCATCAATGCCCACTGGTCCTCGCCCTCCTCGGCGCTCATCGGGTGGTCCTTGCCAAACACCGAGCCCAGCTGCTGGCGGAAGAAGCGGCCGGAGGAGATGCGCGCGAGGAGGGGGCCGAGGCGGCTGCGCAGCAGCTTCTGGCCGGGGGTCAGGCTGGCCCGCTCGATGATCACGCTGCCGTCGAAAAGGACGGCGTCGACCAGGTCAATGCCCAGCGAGCCGTCGATCTCGCGGGCCAGCAGCTCGGTCGCCACCGAGGTCCCCATGTCGTGGGCGACCAGCTGGACCGGGCCGCCGCCGTGCCGACGCACGAGCTCTTCGGTCAGGTCGGCCTGCCAGGCGAGCGTGTAGTCGTGGTCCCGGGGCTTGTCGGAGAGGCCGTAGCCGAGGAAGTCGAAGGCGAGGATCGCCCGCCCCGGCTCGCGGTCGATCAGGTGGCGCCAGTCGTAGGAGCAGGTCGGGAAGCCATGCAGGAGCAACAGCAGGGGACCGTCGCCCGGCTGGTAGAAGCAGTGGATGCGGCGCTCGCGGAACCGCTCCTCATGGCCGCGGCGCCGCCAGACGTCCACCCGCGCGGAGAAGGTCGGGTCGGGCACGGTCGGCGCCTCCCCCTCAGGCGCTGAAGAGCTGGGCCAGGGAGCGGCCGACGTCCGGCGGCTCTTCTTCTCCCTGGGCCGCCGCCGCGGCGCCCTCGGCCAGGGCCTTGGCCGCGTCGGCGATCTGGTGGGCGCGGCCGCCGCGGATCACACCGGTGGTCTTCGCTTCGGCGAGGTCGGACTCCATCAGGCCGGCCAGCTCCGCCAGCCGCCGCAGCCCGACCACGGCGGCGGTGCCCCGCAGCGCGTGGGCTTCGGCGCGCATCGTCTCGAAGTCGGTCGTCTCGGTCGCGAGGCCGGCGGCGATCACGTCGCAGCGACGCCGAGCCTCCTCGGCGAAGGAGGCGAGGAGCTCCTCGCTGGACTCCGTCTTGTCCCCGTCGGAGGTGGTCTTGTCGCTCATTCCCCCACCGCCTTCTTCACCGCCGCGGTCAGCGCCTCGACGCCGAACGCCCCCTCGATCTCGGAACTGATGACGCCGCGGCGGTCGATCGCGAACAGCCACGGCTCGCTGGGGAGGTTGAAGGCCCGAACCTGCGGTCGCACGCCCTTGCCCGGATCGTTGTCGTTCCAGATCTCCATGTGGATGAAGGCCGCCTCGTCTCCGTATTCCTGCTTGACCTGCTCGGCCACGTCAACAACGGGGCCGCAGACCCGACTTTCGCAGAACTGTGGGGTCGCGAACAAGAGCAGGATCGGTTCTCTGCCGAGCGCGTCCGCGTAGTCGACCCGGTTCTGGGTGTCGGGCGGGATCCGCGTGGTGATCTTCGAGAGGTCGCCGCCGGCGTCCTCGGGGGTCGGCGTGTGGATCTTCGGCGCCTTCTGACCGGGCCGCGGGATGCCGCTGAATTCGCCGACCACGGCGCTGGGCAGCAACGTCCCCTTGATCTCGCCGTCGCGCTTGATCAGCGCCGCGATCCGCCACTCGCCGTCGCCGGAGAAGTCGAGCCGGGTCGAGTAGACGACGCTGGCGGCATCGGGGTCGTCGCTAGTCGTCATGGCGCGGAAGGCGGGCTGGGTGGCGAGGCTTTCGATCGCCGCCGGGAAGGGGCCGATCGCGGGCTCGTCGAGCGCCTGCACCGCCGCTTTCGCCGCCGGACCTTTGCTCCCCGACTTGGACTTCACGTTCGGCTGCGGGGTCGGCGCCTTGGCCAGGTAGAGAGCGACTTCGGCATCGGGCACCTGGGTGCGGTCGCGCTCGAAGACGCCGAAGGGGTAGCGATTCTCGCCCTTGTAGAAGACCGTCGCCGCCGGCGAGACCACCAGTTCGGCCGGTCCGTCCGCCGCTTTGAGGACCTGCCGCAGCGTCCGGCCACCGGGGCTCGGGAAATCGCTCTTCGGCGACGCCGGCCGACTCTCTGGGCTACCGCCGGAAGCCGAGGTGGAACCGGTCGAGCCGGAGTCGCCGCCACAGCCGAGCGCGAGCGCAGCCGGGACCAGCAGGCAGGCCAAGGCAAAGGCGAGGCGGGTGGCAACGCGCATCGGCGGCATGTTATTGAGACCGGAGGGGCGACCGATCTGCCCCGGCGCCGGCTCGGGACGGCGTATAGGGTGCGCGGCGGCGTCGAAACAGGAGGAGAGCGAGATGGCGGAACGAGCGGCATTGGTGACCGGGGCCTCGAGCGGGATCGGCTTGGCGATCGCGCGGACCCTGGGCGAGGAGGGCTACGCGCTGACGGTCTCCGCCCGCCGGCCTGAGAAGCTCGAGGAAGCAGCCAAGGGCCTGCGCGCTGACGGCTTCGAGGTCCAGTCCGTAGCCGCCAACATGACCGAGGAGGACGACGTGCTCGCCGCCTTCGCCGCCCACCGGGCCGCCTACGGCCGCCTCGACACGCTGGTCAACAACGCCGGGGTGGGAATCGGGGCGCCGATGGAGGAGATCAAGACCAAGCACCTGGACATGCAGCTCGCCGTCAACCTGCGGGCGCTGATCCTCGGCACCCGCGAGGGGCTGCCGCTGCTGCGCGAGGCCGGCGCCGAGCACGGCAAGGCGCTGATCGTCAACACCGCCTCGATCGCCGGCAAGGGCGGCCAGGCCTGGCTCTCGATCTACGCGGCGACCAAGGCGGCGGTGATCAACTTCACCCAGTCGACCCACCGCGAGGCGGGCGGGGCCGGGGTCCAGTGCACGGCGCTGGCGCCGGGCTTCGTCGACACGCCGATGACCGAGTTCGCCAAGGGACAGGTCCCGGCCGAGGCGATGATCCAGCCCTCCGACCTGGGCGAGGCGGTGCGCTTCCTGCTGCGGACCTCGTCGAACTGCCACGTGCCGGAGATTGTGTTTACTCGCCCAGGTGAGGGCCAGGACACGCCGTGACGGCCCCGGACGCCGCCATTCGGCGTCCTCAGTCGCCTAAATGGCGCTGCCATTTAGGCTCCCTGCGTCCTTGACTGGCAACGTCCGGACCACGTCACTGCGCGTCCTGGTAGCAGCCTTTGGCGACCCGGGGCACGTGTTCCCGGCGATCTCGCTGGGACGGGCGCTGGCCGGGCGCGGCCACGAGGTCGTGGTCGAGACCTGGAAGGAGCGGCGGGCGGCGGTCGAGGGCGCCGGACTCGGCTTCACCGCCGCCGAGGAATACCGGATGTTCCCGCCGCCGGAGCCGGACTCGGCCGATGGCCAGCACGCCGCCGAGGCGGCGCGGGCGCTGCTGCCGCTGCTCGAGCAGATGCGCCCCCACGTCGCCGTCAGCGACATCCTCACCCTGGCGCCGTCGCTCGCCGCCGAGGCCGCGGGCGTGCCGCTGGCGACCTTGATCCCCCATATATATCCGGTGGTCGAGCCGGGCCTGCCGTTCTTCGCGATCGGGCTGCGGCCGCCGCGGACGCCGCTGGGGAGGGCCGTCTGGCGGGCGGGACAGCGGGCGCTAGACGTCGGTCTCGAGCACGGGCGCCGCGACCTCAACCTGCAGCGCGAGCGCCTCGGCCTTCCCCCGGTAGAGCGCTTCCACGGCGGCATCAGCCCCGACCTGGCCCTGGTCGCCACCTATCCCCAGCTCGAGTACCCGCGTCGGTGGCCGCCCGGGGTCGAGGTGACCGGGCCGATGACCTTCGAGGTGTCGCATCCGGAGATCGAGCTGCCGCCGGGCGAGCGCCCGCTCGTCCTCGTCGCCCCCAGCACCGCCCACGACTCCGACAACCACCTCGTTCGCACCGCGCTGAAGGCGCTCGCGGCGGAGCCGGTGCGGGTGGTGGCGACGACCAACCGGGTCGTGCCGCAGCGCCCGATCGAGGTGCCGCCAAACGCCGTCCTCGTCGACTGGCTCAGCTACAGCCAGCTGATGCCCGCCGCGTCCCTGGTCGTCTCCCACGGCGGCCACGGCACCGTCGCCCGCGCCCTCGGCGCCGGCACCCCGGTGCTGATCTGCCCGATCACCGGCGACATGAGCGAGACGGCGATGCGGGTCAACTGGGCCAGCGCCGGCCTCTCCCTGCCCTGGCGCCTCTGCCGCCCGGCACCGCTGCGCTGGGCGGCGCGGCGGGTGCTCCAGGACCCCTCCTTCACACGCCGCGCCGCGAAGATCGCCGCCTGGGGGCGGGAGAACGACGGCGCCGAACGCGGCGCCGAGCTGGTCGAGCGCCTGGTCGCCTCGAAGCTCGGCGTGGCCTCGGGGTAGGCGAATCGAGAACCGGGATATCGGCATCTCGCGATTGAAGCTCCGGGGGTGGGACTCGAACCCACATTGGACGCCTTAACAGGGCGCTGCCTTACCAGTCGGCCACCCCGGATCGTTGCGCCGCCGATTCACTGTCGTTTCGGCCAGTGACGCCGCAGGGACTTTACCGGTAGCTCGACCGCGCCAGCCTCGAGCTCCGCATGGCAATTAGCACACAACAGCACGCACTTCGCGGCCTCCTCGCGGAGCTTCGCGATGGAACGGGTGATTCCACGCACGCCCAACCCAAACGACTTGGTCGCGGGATCAACGTGATGGAACTGTAGGGCGGCTGCGTGACGGCGGTAGCCGCAGAGAGCACACCTGCCACCGGCTTCGTTGACGAGTATCTGCTTCACCCTGCGCCTTCGTCGCGAGACCGCCTCTGAGCGACACCTAGTACAGCGAAGGCGCCGTTCCGAAGCCACGACCACGTGCCGTGTCAGACCGTGTCTCGGACACTCGACATCAATGTCCCGCCGATCGGGACCATCGCCAACGTCCCCGCGGGCAGATCGGTATCGGCTCCCATGGGTCTTGAGTCCATATCTCTTCAGCCAATGACGCACCGTCGTGTCCCCGATACCCAGGCGCTGTGCGATTCCCTCGATCGTCAGACCCTGCGCGACGAGCGGCTCGAGCTCGGAACGCTTCACACCGCCTTTAGACGCATGTCGGACGGCGCCGTTCGCTCTTAGACCATATTTCTGGAGCCAGTAGCTGACCGTCGACGGGTGCTTGCCGGCGCTCGCGCCGATCGCCTCGAGCGACATGCCCTCCGCTAGGCGATCCTCCAGGAACCCCTTGTCCATGCCGCAATGATCTCAGACAATGCAGACAAGACGCTGCATAAGCTGCGCCGGTCCTCCAGCTTCGCTCAGCTCTCGACCCGCTGGGCGTGGGCGATGCGCTCGACCAGGGCGGCCCGTTCGCGGCTGAGGCCGGCGCGGCGCTCGTAATCGTCGCGCTCGCCGGCGGCGGCGATCTCGTCCTCGAGGCGGCGCTGCTCGAGGAGCAGGAAGTTCAGCTCCATCGACTCGTGCGAGGCGGGCTCGTCGTGGGCCAGCATCACCAGCTCGGCGATCAGCCCGGCCAGCTCGCCGTCGTCGTGGGGCAGGTTGGAGGCCGGGTCCTCGGGATGCTCGCGCAGCCAGGCGGCGGCGCGCAGGCCGGTCGGTGAAAGGTGGGCGTCGGTGAGGCGGGTCAGGTACTCCTTGCCCTCGGCCGGCAGCGCGATGCACATCGCCAGCAGCGCCCGCTCGCGGCGCTCGCGGGAGGTCAGCTCGGCCGTCCGCCGCGGCTGCGACGCCGGGGCCCCACCACCGTGGGACGGGGCCGCCTCCCCACCGCCACCGCTTGCGGGCCGCGCCGCCACGACCCGGCCCATCACCATCGCCGGCTCGAGATCGAGCCGCTCGGCGACCTGGCGCACGAGGTCGTCGCGGCTCGCCGTCTCCCCCATCGCGGCCAGGACCGGCGCCACCTCGGTCAGCGCCCGGTCGCGCTCAGCCGGCGAGGAGACGTCGGTGCGGTCGAGCACCAGCCCGACTTGGAAGGCGTTCAGCTCGACCGCGGCGTCGACCAGCGCCCGGAAGCGCTCGGCGCCGCCCGGCTCGGCCATCATCTCGGCCGGGTCCTCGCCGGCGGGCATCGCCGCTACCTGCAAGCGCATCTTGCGGCCCGCCGCCACCCGCTGGGCCCGCAGCATCGCCTCCTGTCCGGCGGAGTCGGCATCGAGCGCCAGCACCACCTCCTCGACCATCCCCGACAGCGTCGCCACCTGCTCGCCGGTGATCGCGGTGCCCATCACCCCGACCGCCTCCTCGATCCCCGCCTGGTGCAGGGCCAGCACGTCGGTATAGCCCTCGACGACGACCGCGCGGGTCGCCTTGGCGATCGCCGTCTTCGCCCGGTCGACGCCGTAGAGGAGCTGACTCTTGTGGAAGAAGTCGGTCTCCGCCGTGTTGACGTACTTCGCCCCCTGGTCGGAGCGCATCGCCCGGCCGCCGAAGCCGAGGGTGCGGCCGCGGCGATCGCGGATCGGGAACATGATCCGCGAGCGGAAGCGGTCGTACTCGCCTCCCCCCCGTCCCCGCTGCACCAGGCCGACCCCGCGCAGCTCCTCGACGCTGAAGCCGGCCCGCTGCCCCCGCACCAGGATCTTGTCCCAGGCGCTGGGCGCGTAGCCGACGCCGAAGCCCCGCAGCACCTCCTCCCCAAGCCCCCGCTGAGCCAGGTATTCACGCGCCTTGGCGGCCTCCTGCGACTCCCAGAGGTAGCTGGCGTAGAAGGCGGCGGTGCGCTCCAGCAGCTGCTCGAGACGACGGCGGCGCTGGCGCCTGGCCTCCGCCCGTGGGTCCTCCCGCTCGCGCTCCAGCTCGACCCCGTAGCGGTCGGCTAACAGCTCCACCGCCTCGGCGAATCCCAACCCCTCCTTCTCCTCGACGAACTTGATCACGTCGCCGCCGACCCCGCAGCCGAAGCAGTGGTAGAGCTTTTCCTGCGCGTCGACTGAGAACGACGGCGTGCGCTCCTCGTGGAACGGGCAGAGGCCGACCCAGCGAGCGCCCTGGCGGCGCAGGTCGGTGTGGGCGGAGACGACCTCGACGATGTCCGCCGTCTGCTTCACCCGCTCCAGGCTCTCGGCGGAGATCAGCGCCACTAGAACCTCGCCTCCTCGGGGATCGTCAGCTCGGCGAACTTGGCGATGCAGAAGCGATCGGTCATACCGGCGATGTAGTCAGTAACGCGCTGGCAGTCGCTCGCCCCCGGATCCCACTCCGGTACCTCGTCGGGGTGTTCGAGGTAGTGGTCGAAGATGCCGCGCATCGTGCGTCCCACCTTCTCGTGCTCGCGCTGGGTGTCGGGTCCGAGGTAGACGCGGTCGAACATGAACTTCCGCAGGCGCAGCATCGCGCCGCCGATCTCACGGCCCTGGACGATGTCGCCGGCGTCTTCTGAGTGTCCGACGATGTCGCGGACCAGGGTGTCGATCCGTTTCGAGCCGGTCGGTCCGAGCAGCTCGATCTCCGCCGCCGGCAGGTCGGTTGGCCGCAGGATGCCGGCGCGGAGGGCGTCGTCGATGTCGTGGTTGATGTAGGCGACGCGGTCGACCAACTTGACGATGCGTCCCTCCAAGGTTGCCGGCTTGGACGGGCCGGTGTGGTTGAGGATGCCGTCGCGCACCTGCTCGGTCAGGTTGAGTCCCTGACCGTCGCGCTCCAGCACCTCCACCACCCGCAGCGAGTGCTCGTTGTGCTTGAAGCCGCTGCCGCAGCGCTCGCGCAGCGCCGCGTCGAGCGCCTCCTCGCCGGCGTGGCCGAAGGGCGGGTGGCCGAGGTCGTGACCGAGCCCGATCGCCTCGGTCAGGTCCTCGTTGAGGCCAAGCGCCCGGGCCACCGTGCGGGCGATTCCGCAGGCCTCCAGGGTGTGGGTGAGGCGGGTGCGGTAGTGGTCACCCTCGGGAGCGACGAAGACCTGCGTCTTGTGCTTGAGGCGGCGGAAGGACTTGGAGTGGACGATGCGGTCGCGGTCGCGCTGGAACGGCGTCCGCAGTGGGCTGTCGGCCTCCGGCGCGACGCGCTGGGCCGGGTAGGAGTGGGTCGCGTGCTCGGAGAGGAACTCGGTCTCCCAGGCCTGCACGCGGTCGGCGAAAGCGGTGGCAACGGGCACCGCTCGATCTTAAGCGGCGCGGCGGAGTTGGACGTGAGCGTGGTGCTCGAGCGTCTCCCCCACAGCCCGTTCGAC
Organism: uncultured Actinomycetes bacterium; assembly: GCA_963699125.1. Classification (GTDB taxonomy): domain Bacteria; phylum Actinomycetota; class Thermoleophilia; order Solirubrobacterales; family 70-9; genus VAYN01. Next base: position 445,788 of record OY969417.1, on the reverse strand, counting down.
CTGGCGCAGCGCTCGCTGCTCGGCCTCCGGTACCTCGGCCAACGGCTGGGCCAGCGCCTCGACCATGAAACGGTGCGCCTCCTCGGAGAGCTCGAAGGCGCCGGCTTCACAGCCGGCGCAGACGACGCCCCCCGCGGCGCCGGAGAACCCCGCCAGGTGCTCGGCCTCGCCACAGCGGGTGCAGGAGGCAAGCTCGGGGGCGAACCCCGCCACCAGCGCCAGCTTCAGCCGGAAGGAGAGCGCCACCTCCAGCCCCGCCGCCCGTGGCTGGGCGGGGTCGTCAAGCAGCGAGAGGTAGCGGCAGAGCAGGTTGTAGGCAGGGGAGTTCGCCTCGGCCGAGTCGAGCAGCCGCAGCACCGCGTCGCAGGCGCGGGCGGCGGCGGTCAGGGCCGGACCGGAGGAACGCAGCCGCGGGTAGCCATCGACCGTGGTCGCTCCGGTCACCGTCATCAGATCACCGCGGCCTTCGTGCAGGATCAGGTCGAGCCGGAAGAACGGCTCCAGCCGCCCGCCGAAGCGCGACCGCGGCTTCCGCGCCCCCTTGGCGATCGCGCCGAGACGGCCCCGCGTATCGGAGTAGAGATGGAGGATGCGATCCGCCTCCCCGTAGCGGATGCTGCGCAGTACAACCGCCTCCGTCTTGACGGTTTTTCCGGCCACCCACCTACTTTGCCCGCCGGCGCGGACGACGACGCAATCGCATCTGGCAGCTCGGGCAGAAGTAGGTGGAGCGGCCGCCGACGACGATGCGGAGGATCTCGCCGCCACAGTTGGGGCAGGGCTCGCCCTCGCGGGTGTGGACCAGGAACTCGTCCTGCATCGCCCCTTTCTCGCCGCGACCGTCGCGGTAGTCGTCGATCGAGGCGCCGCCGCCGTCGATCCCCGCCTCCAGCGCGGCAACGACCGCGTCCCGCAGCGCGGCGTGGTGCTCGGGTCTCATCGAGCCGGCGGGCGAAAGCGGGTGTAGCCGCGCCCGGAACAGCGCCTCGTCGGCGTAAATGTTGCCGACACCGGCGACGCCGGACTGGTCGAGCAGGAACGACTTCAGCGGCGCGGTGCGCCCGGCTGCCATCTCGCCCAGCGCCTCGGCGGTGAACTCGGGTGAGAGCGGCTCGACGCCGAGCTTCGAGAAGCGCTCGTCGAGGTCGGCGTCGTCGATCAGGAAGGCCTCGCCGAAACGGCGTGGGTCGGTGAACCAAACCTCGCGGCCGTCGTCAAGGACGAAGCGGGCGCGCAGGTGGCGGGCCGAGGCAGAGCGCTCGCCCTCATACAGCCGCCGCCCCTCGGAAGGATCGAGCACTTCCTCCCCCTCGACCAGGACCAGGTTGCCGGTCATCCGCAGGTGCATGACTAGGGTCTGCCCACCGTCGAGCGCCAACAGCATGTACTTGCCGCGCCTCCCCAGCCCCTCGATCGTGCGTCCCCCGACCGCCTCGCCCAACTCGGCCGGCGGAACCGGCCGCGACCAACGCTCGTCGAGCACCTCCAGCCGCTCGATCCGCTGCCCTTCCAACTCCGGCTCGAGCTGGCGGCAGACGGTCTCGACCTCGGGCAGCTCCGGCATCCCCCAGTTCTACCCCATCGATGTCGCAGTTCTTGCCGCTATCCGACGACAAATGCGACATCGTCGGAGAGACGTGGCGTGATGTCGCACTTGTGACCGCTATCCGATTACAAATGCGACATCGCTGGAGATCAGTTGGCGGTGGCGCGGGGGTGGGCGCTGAAGTAGACCTGCTTGAGGTGGTCGCCCGAGAGGTGGGTGTACATCTGGGTGGTGGAGATGTCGGCGTGGCCGAGCATCTCCTGCACGGCGCGCAGGTCGCAGCCGCCGGCGAGCAGGTGGGTGGCGAAGCTGTGGCGCAGGGTGTGGGGGCTCATGCGGCCGCCCAGCCCGGCCTCGCGGGCGTGGCGCTGGACGATCTTGTAGAGGCCCTGCCGGGTCAGCGGGCCACCGCGGAAGTTGACGAACAGCTTCGGCTCGTGGCGCTCGCCGACCAGCTTCGGGCGGCCGCCCCGCAGGTAGGCGCTTATCGCCGCGATGGCTTGGCGGCCGAGCGGCACCAACCGCTCCTTGGAGCCCTTGCCGCGGGCGCGCAGGAAGCCCTCGCGCATGTCGATGTCGGCGAGCTCGAGCCCGATCGTCTCCGAGGCCCGCAACCCGCAGGCGTACATCACCTCCAGCAGCGCCCGGTCGCGCAGCGCCGTCGGCTCGCTGCCGCGCGGCGCCGCGAGCAGCTTCTGCACCTCGGAGTAGTTGAGGACCTGCGGCAGCTTCTTCGCCCGCCGCGGCGCGCTCAGCGCCGCGGTCGGGTCGTCGCCGATCAGCTCGTCGCGGCGCAGGTGCTTGTAGAAGGAGCGCAGGCAGGCGGCCTTGCGGTGGATGGTCGAGGCGGAGCAGGCGGGCCGCCCCTCCCCGGTCGCCAGCTCGGCGAGGAAGTCGGCGACGTCGGCCGGGCGCGCGCCCAGCGCGTCCCGATCATGCGCCGATAGGTATTCGCCGTACTGGAGCAGGTCGGTGCGGTAGGCGTTGAGGGTGTTGCGCGAGAGGCCGCGCTCCAGCTCCAGGTAGGAGAGGAAGTCGAGGAGCAGGCTCTCGAAGCGGGCGTCGGCGCCGGGGCTCGCCGGTGAGCCAGGGGCCTGGGGTTTGATGGCGATCGCCATGAAGCGCAGGTTCTCGTCGGCGGGGGGCAACCCTTGTCGCGCAATAGGCGGCCCACCGGAGCGGTCAGCCCGCGGGTCCTGTCGTGGCGGCATCCCCCACGGTGCTCGGCGCTAGCGCGCCTGCGCGCCGCGGGGGACCCCCGCCACCACGCCACCCGCGGGAGGTGCGGGCCAGTGGGGCGTCGTTATTCGGTGAGGAGGCGGCCTGCCGCTAAGGGCGCTGCGAAGAAGAGGGGGTCCTCCTCGAGCGTTCTGCCCATGGTTATGGCGGGCAGACCCGAGGCCGCGTAGGCGTCGAGATCCACGGGTGCGGAGCGGAGGTGGTGGGGGCCGGGAGCCGCTTCCAGGGCGGCGATGATCTTGTCCTCTCCTGCTGGGACGGCGACGTCGACAGGGGCGAGGAGCAGTTCGAGGACGGTGTAGGTGTGGTGGCTGACGTCGATGTGGCGTTCGCGGGGGTCGCTCGACGAGAGGCGCGGGGAGAGCAGGGTCGGGAGTCGCAGCGAGAGGGCGGCGTGGGCGCTGTCGAGCGCGACCATGCCGCCGTGGCCGAACTCGGTGTTCGAGCCGATGATGCCGGGCCCGGGGCCGACGAGGATGGCGTCCCAGCCCAGGCGGTTGGCGGCGGCGTCGAGGGCGCCGACCGTGCTGAGCGCCTCGCGTTCGCCGCCGTAGGCCGGAGCGGCGGTGATGTGGCCACAGAGCAGGCCGCGCTCGCGCAGCTCGGCGGCGTCGCGCGAGAGCGACCCCGGCAACGCACCGCCGCTGGTCTGCACATAGCCGAGCTTCAGGCCGGGCCGGGCCTGGGATGCCGCCCAGGCCGCCGGCGCCAGATGACCGTGCAAAGGCAGGACAAGCGTCGGCACCCGCCCTCCCCCCGTTCCGCGGTTCCTTTGTTACCCATATCGTCCCCAAGGAACCGCGGAGCGGGGAGCTGCGGGTCAGCACCCTCGACCGGCTCCACCGCGTGCTGGAGCGAGGTGTAGTTGAGCTTGATCACGTGCTCGTCCCCCGCGGCCCCCCCGCCCAACCCACGGGTGAGGTTGACGTGGACGACGTCGAACCCGCCCGAGCCGAGGTCGAGGTCGAGGGCGGCGACGTTGACGACGACCTCGTCGCCCTCCCGCATCTCCCCCAACAGCGTTGTGTCTGCCCAGGCCGGCCGGCGCTCGCCGTCGACCTCGACGGTCAGCGGCTCGGTGGCGACGACCGTCCCGCGGCGCAGCTGGAGCCGACGGCTCATGCGTTCGTCGCGGCCACCGCCGTGACGATCCCCTCGCAGACTTCGAGCATCTTCTCGAGGCTCGCCGCGGGGACGTGCTCGTCGGCGGTATGCACCGCGTCGGTCCCGTTGGCGAGCAGGACGCAGTCGAAGCCGTCGAGGCGGAAGACGTTGGCGTCGCTGCCGCCGCCGATCGCCGCCCGCACCGGCTCAATACCGGCAGCGCGCAGCCCGGCTTCGGCCAGCTTCAGGGCAGCGGAGGACGAGGGCACCTCGTAGCCGCGGAACAGCTCTTCGATCCGCACGTCGACGTCGCAGCCGTGCTCGCTTGCACCCCAGGCGCAGGCGTCTGAGATCTGCCCGGCCACCTCCGCGGCCCGGGCGGTGTCGAGACTCCTCGCCTCCGCCTGCAGCCAGCAATGCCCGGGCACGACGTTGCCCGAGGTCCCGCCCTCGATCAGGCCGACGTTGGCGGTCGTCCGCTCGTCGAGCCGGGCCAGCTCCATCCGCGCGATCGCCGCCGCCGCCGCAGCGATCGCACTGCTGCCGTCCTCGGGCCGGATCCCGGCGTGGGCCTCGACCCCGATGAAGTCGGCGAGGATCTTCTGCTGGGTCGGGGTGGCGACGATTACCTCGCCCACCGGCCCGGCGTGGTCGAGGACGAAGCCGCACCGCGACTTCAGCGTGGAGGCGTCGAACGCCTTCGCCCCGCGCAGCCCCTGCTCCTCGGCGACGGTGAGCACAAGCTCGATCCCGACCGGCGGCGGCTCGGCCGCATGGCGCGCGACCAGCTCCATGAACACCGCCACCGCCGCCTTGTTGTCGGCGCCGAGGATCGTCTCGCCACGGCTGCGGAAGATGCCTTCGTCCTCGACGACCTCGACCTGACCCCGGTGCGGCACCGTGTCGAGGTGGGCGCAGAACATCACCCACTCCTCGCCGCGACCCGGCAGCCGCGCCAGCAGGTTCCCCGCCCCGGCTTGCGCCGCAGCCGCCGCGTCGTCCTCGCCCACCTCGAGCCCCAGCGCCCGCAGCTCGGCGGCGACGGTGTCGGCCACCTCGCGCTCCTCCCCCGTAGGGCTGCGGATCTCACATAGACGAATGAACGTCTCGCTGAGGCGCGAACTCACGGCAGCAAGGCTATGGGACTATCCCGGTAGGGGTGAAGCGTCTTGTACTTTTTTGCTGCTGCGGCCGGGGCGACAGCTGACGGGAATTTTCAAAAAAGTTAAGCGAAACCCCTACCGGGATAGTCCCCAGCGCTCAGCCCGAGCGGCGGACGCCGACGTCGCTCTCCTCGGCGTCCTCGGCCGGCTCCAGATCCGCCCCATCGGCGGGCTTTTCGCCCGCGTGCCTGGCCGCGGCGCCGACGAACTCGCGGAACAGCGGCTCCGGCCGGTTGGGCCGGGAGTTGAACTCCGGGTGGTATTGAGAGGCGACGAAGAAGGGGTGGTCGGGCAGCTCGATCATCTCGACCAGGCGCTCGTCCGGCGAGGTGCCGCCGCAGACCATGCCCTCGTCTTCGAGCCGGCGCCGCAGTTGGTTGTTGACCTCGTAGCGGTGGCGGTGGCGCTTGTAGATCACGGCCTCGTCGAAGATCTCGCGTGCCCGCGTACCCTCGTGCAGCTTCACCGGGTCAGCGCCGAGCCGCATCGTCCCGCCCATGTCGGAGACCTCCTTCTGCTCCGGCAGCAGGTCGACGACCGGGAACGGCGTCTCGGGGTCGAACTCGGCCGAGTTGGCGCCCTCCATGCCAGCGACCGCGCGGGCGAACTCGACCACCGCGATCTGCATCCCGAGGCAGATGCCGAGGTAGGGGATCGAGCGTTCGCGGGCGATCCGCGCCGCCTGGATCTTGCCCTCGATGCCGCGCTCGCCGAAGCCGCCGGGGATCAGGATCCCGTCCATCCCCTCGAGTTGCTCCGGGTCGAGGTTCTCGGAGTCGACCAGCTCGACCTTGACCCCGACCCCGTGGTGGAAGCCGCCGTGCTCGAGCGCCTCGATCACCGACTTGTAGGCGTCGGCGAGCTGCACGTACTTGCCGACGACGGCGATCTTCACCTCGCCCGTCGCCGAATCGGCGCGCCGCACCATCGCCTCCCATTCGGCCAGGTCGGGAGAGGGAGCCTCCATCCCGAAATGGTCGAGGACGAGGTCGTCGACGCCCTCGGCGCGGAAGACCAGCGGCACCTTGTAGATGTTGTCGACATCGTTGGCGGAGATCACTCCCTCCACCGGCAGACTGGCGAAGAGGGCGATCTTGCTGCGAATCCCCTGGTCGAGCCGGCCCTCGGAGCGGCAGACCAGGGCGTGGGGCTGGATCCCGATCCGGCGCAGCTCGTTGACCGAGTGCTGGGTCGGCTTCGTCTTCAGCTCGCCCGCGTGCCCGACGTACGGCACCAGGGTCAGGTGGACGAACATGCTGCGCTTCGGGCCGAGGTCGGTGTAGAGCTGGCGGATCGACTCGAGGAACGGCAGCGACTCGATGTCGCCGACGGTGCCGCCGATCTCGGTGATCACAAAATCGACCGCCTGCGACTCGGCGACGATCAGGATCCGCTGCTTGATCTCGTTGGTGATGTGCGGGATCACCTGCACCGTGGCACCGAGGTAGTCGCCGCGGCGCTCGCGCCGGATCACCGAGTTGTAGACGGCGCCGGCGGTGACGTTGGAAGCACGCGAGGTGTTCTCGTCGGTGAAGCGCTCGTAGTGGCCGAGGTCGAGGTCGGTCTCGGCACCGTCCTCGGTGACGAAAACCTCGCCGTGCTGGAAGGGGCTCATCGTCCCCGGGTCGACGTTGATGTAGGGATCGAACTTCTGCAGCTGGACGCGGAAGCCACGGGAAACGAGGAGGCGACCGATCGAGGCGGCGGCGATGCCCTTACCGAGAGCCGAGACCACCCCGCCGGTGACGAAGATGAACCTGGTATCGCCTTTGTTAGCCGGACTCATGCTCTGCCGAGCGAGTCTAGCCAGCGCAGTGGCGGAACCGAATCGATCGTCGCCGAAATAGAGCGCAACTCGCCGTAAACGGTGAGCGCGGCGACGACTGCGAGGGCGACGAGCCGCCCGTCGCCGCCGAGGCTGGTCAGCAGCCAGACACCGGCGATCGCCCCAACGAGGTTGGAGCCGGTGTCGCCCAGCATCGCCCGCTCGCGCAGGGTCAGCCAAGCGCCAACCGCAACCGGCCCCGCGAAGATCCCCAGCAGTTCCAGCGGCACCAGAGTCCAGGCGCCGAGGCAGATGCCCGCCCCCAGCAGCGCCAACCCCTTCTCGGCCCGCCCCGGCCGCAGGTCGAGCAGGTTGAAGAGATTGGTGGCGAGGATCAGCAGCGCCACGTCGGCGATGTAGCGCCACGACTCCAGGCCGCGGCCCGAGACCACATAGGCGGCCAGCGCCAGGGCGCCGACCGCCTTGATCGCCCCGGTCGAGAGGCTGCCCTCGCGCAGCGCCCGCCAGTGGCCGCGCCAGCCGCGCGGCGTCGCCGCCGCGGCCCCCTGGCCGAGCGCGTCGTCGAGAAAGCCGAGGAAGGCGATTCCCAGCAGGTAGGGCAGCCAGCGGCGCAGCTCGGGGTCGAGCAGATCGAGGTCGGCGCGGTCGTTGAGGAAGGCGAGCGGCGCCAACGCCACCAGCGCCGCCGTCGCCAGCACCGCCCCGAGCGGGAAGGCCAGCAGCGCCCCGCGGTAGTTCTCCCGCACCAGGCCCGCGTCGCGCAGGCCCCGCGCCCCCGCCGGCACTAGGAAGAGCGAGAGCGTGAGCGCCAGCGGGAACCCGACCCAGTACACCTCAGGGACCCTGGGTCAGCAGGTCCGGCAGCAGCCGATCGGCGCTGCCCTTGATCCCGAAGCTGCCCTCGGCCCCGAGCAGCGAGAAGACCATCGCCAGCTTGCCGGCGGTCAGCTCGACGTCGTCGACGCTGGAGAGGTCGTTGGCCTGGAAGGAAGAGATCGAGGACACCTCCGCGGTCGATGTCTCCACCCCGACCGCCGGCGTGCGGGTGGCGGTGATGCCGCTGAGGAGCCCACTTTCGAGCGTGCCCGCGGTCGTCCGCTGGACCGGGCCCATGTCCTGCGGCTGGTTGCGGACGACGATCACCCCGTCGAGGGCGCCGAAGTTGCCGCTGGCGCGGGAGAAGAGGTGGCCACGGACGAGTTCGGGAAGGATTCCCCCGCGCACCAGCTGCCGCCCGGCGCCGACCCCGAACGCGGTCAGGGTGTCGGCGTTGCTGCGGATGTCGGCGAAGCGGGTCTTCGCCAGGTCCGCGGCGAGCCCGCTCAGGTCGACTGGCTCGCGCACCACCCCGACCCCGACCAGCCTCGCACCGGTCGGCCCCAGCGCGTCCTCGACCGCGTTGGTGTCCTCGCTCGGCAGTCCACCGAGGGCGATGATCGCGATTCGCTTGCCCTCCAGTCGACCCTGGGTGAGGACCGGGTAGACGCGCTCGGCGAATTCGTTCGAGCGGCCGAGCTCGCCACTCAACTCGTCGGCCCGTGAGCGGGCGTCCTGGAGGTTGCCGACGAGACTGTTCTCGAGGTCCCTGCGGGTGTTGGTCAGGGCGTCGCCACCGAACTCAGCGCCGATCAGGATCCCGACCGCCAGCGCCAAGAAGACGGCGATCAGCGAGGTGGCGTGGTAGCGAGCGCTGTAACCCATCGACCGGCGAAGGCTAGATGCTCGCCCGGGACCTGGCTAGAGACCGAGCCAGATGCGGATCTTCAACCAGATCAGCTCGAAGACGTCGTTGAGGGCCGGCGAGGTGATGACGAGGATCGTCATCAGGATCAGGAAAGCGACCACGAAGAGGGCTATCGGCGCCAGCGTCGAGCTCGGGTTGTAGAGGCGGCTGACGCCCTTGGCGTCGACCAGGCGCTCGCCGATCCGCAGGCGGGTGAGGAAGGTGGAGGACATGCCGCCGCGCTTGCGGTCGAGGAACTCGATCAGGTTGAAGTGGGCGCCGACGCTGACGATCAGGGCCGCGCCCTTCTCGTAGGCCATCAGCATCGCCACGTCCTCGCTGGTGCCGGCGGCGGGGACCACTGTGTGCTCGAGGCCGGCCTCGAGCAGGCGCTCGCAACCGGGCGCGCGGCCGTCGGGGTAGGCGTGGACGACCAGCTCGGCGCCGCAGCGCAGGGCGGCGTCGGAGGCCGAGTCCATGTCGCCGAGGATCAGGTCCGGCCTCAGCCCGGCTTCCAGCGCCCCGTCGGCGCCACCGTCGACGGCGACGATCAGCGGCCGCACGTCGCGGATGTAGGCGCGCAGCGCCTTCAGGTCGCGGCGGTGGCGGTCGCCGCGGACGACGATCAGGACGTGGCGGTCGCGGAAGGAAGCTCTGGTCGAGGGGAACTCGACGCTGCCGGTCAGCAGGTCGGTCTCCCCGCGCACGTGGGCGACGGTGTTCTCGGCGAACACGGCCAGCGCCTCGTTGATCCGCTCGCGCTGCTCCTCGAGTTGGCGTTCCAGATCGGCGGCGCCGAGGACCCGGCCGCGCAGGACCTCCTGGTCGCCGATCGACACGGTGCCGCCGTCGATCCGCACCCGGTCGCCGTCACGCAGCAGCTCGAAGAGGCCAGCACCGGGCGCGTCGACGACCCGGATCCCCTCCCGCGCGAGCATCAGCGGCCCCGCGTTCGGGTAGCGCCCGTTTGAGGATTCGGAGGCGTTGAGGACGGCGGCGACGCCGGCTTCGATCAGCTCCTCGGCCGCGATCCGGTCGATGTTGAGGTGGTCGACGACGGCGACGTCGCCCGGCCGCAGCCGCTTCACCAGGTGCTTGGTGCGCTCGCCGAGGCGGGCGGTCCCCTCGATCGGCGCTTCCGGCCGGGCGCCATTGCGGCGCCCGAGCAGAGCAGGAAGGCGACGGCGACTGGCGGTGGCCACCGACCCAGGTTAGGCGACAGGACCAGCGGTCGGCAAGCCTGAAGGCGGCCTGGTCAAGCAGATCAAGGACGCAGGGAGCGCCGCGTGCTCCGCACGCAAGCGACCGAGGACGCCGAGATGCGCCGATCAGGCCGCCTTCAGGAGCTCGCGGGCGTGGCGGGTCGCAGCTTCGTCGGAGCTCTCGCCGCCGAGCATGCGGCGGATCTCCCCGACCACGGCCTCGCCGTCGAGCCGCTCGACGGTGGCGAGGGCCTTGCCGCTGGCGATGTCCTTCTCGAGGCGGAAGTGGACATCGGCGAGCGAGGCGACCTGCGGCAGGTGGGTGATGCAGAGAACCTGGCGGCCCCGGCCCAGCGCCCGCAGCCGCTTGCCGACCGCCCGCGCGGTGTTGCCGCCAATTCCGGCGTCGATCTCGTCGAAGACGAGAGTGCCGGCGACCGCGGCCTGGCCGAGCCCGCTGAGCGCCAGCATCACCCGCGACAGCTCGCCGCCGGAGGCGGCGTCGCGCAGCGGCGCCGGCTCGATGCCGGGATTGGGGGCGATCCGCAGCTCGACGGTCTCGCGGCCTGATGCGGCGAAGCCGTCGGGGTGCGACTCCAGCACTACCTCGAGCGTGGCGCCGACCATCGAGAGCCGCTCCAGCTCGGCCGCGACCCGCTCCTGCAGCGGACCGGCAGCGTCGGCGCGGCCGGCGCTGAGCCGCTCGCCCAGCTCCGTGCGACGCCGTCCGGCCTCGGCCAGCGCCGCCGCGGCCTCGGCCCCACGGGTCTCGGCGCTCTCCAACCGCGCGATCTCCTCGCGGCAGCGCTCGGCGTGCGCCAGCACCGACTCGACGCTGCCGCCGTGCTTGCGCTCGAGCCTGTCGATCGCCCCCAGCCGCTCCTCGATCGCCTGCAGCGCGCCGGGGTCGGCCTCGAGGCCCTCGGTGTAGTCGCGCAGCTCGGAGGCGATGTCGCCCAGATCGAGCGCCAGCGCCGCCACCCGCTCGGCGAGTGAGTCGAGGCCGGCGTCGAGGCCGGCCGCTCCCCGCAGCAGCGATTCGGCCTGGGCCAGCGCCGCCGCCGCGCCGCCGCCGTCCTCTTCCGCGCCGGCCAGCCCAGCGTGGGCCCCAGCCGCCGCTTCGCGCAGCGCCTCGACGTGCCGCAACCGCTCGCGCTCCGCCGCCATCCCAGCCCGCTCCTCGGGGTCCGGCGCCACCGCCTCGATCTCCGACAGCTCGTACCGGTAGAGGTCGAGGTCGCGCTCCCGCGACCCGTCCGCTTCCCGCAGCGCCGCCAGCTCGGCTCCAAGCCGCAGGCACTCCCGGTGCGCCTCCCGATACTGGCGCCGCGTCCGTAGATGCTCGGCCCCCGCGAACCCGTCCAAGACCTCCATCTGGGTCGAGGAGATCGTCAGCTTGCGGTGCTCGTGCTGTCCGAAAAAGGCAAGCAGCCGGCCCCCCAGCAGCTTCAAATCCGCCGCCGTCGCCGCCCGCCCCCCGAGGAAGGCGCCGGTCCGCCCGCTGGCCGAGACCCGCCGCCCCAGCGCAACCTCATCCGCCCCCTCCGGCAACCGCTCCGCCAGCTCGGCCAACTCCGGCTCCTCGAGCAGGCCATCCGGCAGGTCGAAGACCCCCTCGACCCACGCCTCCTCGGCCCCCGGCCGCACGATGTTCTCTTTCGCCTTCCCACCCATCAGCAGATCAAGCGAGTGCGCCAGCACCGTCTTCCCCGCCCCCGTCTCGCCGGTGATCGCGTTGAGCCCCTCCCCCAACCGCAACTCCGCCCGCTCAATCAGCAGCAGGTTCTCGATCCGCAGCTCACGCAGCACGCGATCTGTGTAGCAACGCGCGCGGACTGACTTCGCTCGGAAGGCCGCTTGTTGCGAGGGTCGGGGTAGGGGTTCCGCTTAACTTTTTTGAGGAACGGATGCGGCTGCCCGCGGGTCGCAGCGGCAAAAAAGTAGGCAACGGTGTCTTCAGAGCACGTACCTTTTCGCCCTTCCTCGGCCTAGCCTTCTGGCCGACAACTGAAAAGCGCCGGGGGCACCGCGCTAACGGCCCCCCGGCTGGCACAGGAAGGCTGGCTTCCCATGCAGAAAGAGCCTACGTCAGGCGACGATGGCGGGACCGCGACCACCGCCGCCCAGGACCGGCACGACCAGGGCATCGTCCTGGTCCACATCGTTCATCACTACCCGACGCACTTCCGGGTCTCAGATCTCGTCCGCGAGCTAACCGATGGCTCCAAGGAGTTCGAGGAGCGCGACCGGATCGAAAGGGCGGCTCGCGACCTGATCGCGGTCGGCCTTCTGTTCCGCTGCGACGGCCTCGTTCTGCCGACTCGGGCGGCGCTGACGTTCTACGAAGTGCTTAGCGAGGACTGACCCATGCCCCCGCTAGCCTGTTCTACGAGCCAATGAGTCCAGCCCGCAAACGCCCCGAGAAGAAGGCTCCAACGCCGCCTCAGCGCGACGTGAAGCAAGACCCCGGCCACACTGAGGCCGACTTCCTCCGCGACCTAGCAAAGGCGACCTCCAACCAGGCTAGGAAGAAGCTGGGGCTGCGGCCTTCTGGACGCGATTGAGAATCGCCCAGAACATCGGCTCGTCCGAGTGGCGTCGGTTGTATCTGAACGCGTACTCGTTGACGTAGCTCTGTAGGTACTCGGCGCTGATCGCGTGGTAGACGCCGCGCACGCCGTTCTTGAAGAGGCCGAAGAAGCCCTCAATCGTGTTCGTGTAGTTGTCGCCTTCGACGTAGATTTTCGAGCGGTGCCGGATGCGGCGATGGCTCTTGTATTCGCGGCCGATGGCTTTGTAGGCGTGCCACTCGTCGGTGAAGATCATCGACTCCGGCAGCACGAACTCCTTGACGATGGTGGAGAGCGTCGAGTGGGTAGCGTCGCGGGCAACGCGGGCGCGAATCTCCCCGCCGCGCTCGACCATGCCGACCACGCTTGGGCGGAACTTGCGCCGCAGGTGGCCGCGTTTCTCGCGTTTCTCCTGCGCTCGCGGCTTGCCGCCATAGAACGTCTCGTCAATCTCGACCTCGCCACTCAGCGGTCGCTCGCCTTCGTCTGAGAGCAGCGTCCTGATCTGCTTGAACATCCGATGGGCCGTCTTGTACGTGACGCCGATCTCGCGCTCTAGCTGCTTCGCGCTGATCCCGCATCGCGTGCTGCTCATCAGGTAAATCGCGAAATACCAAAGCTGGAGGCTGACGGTCGACTTGTGAAAGATCGTGCCGGCGGTCGGATAGACGTGGTTGCCGCAGAACTGGCAGCTGTACGCCGACCGGCCTTTGATCCGGTGGAACTTGCTCGCCTTGCCGCACTTCGGGCACTCGGTGCCGTCCGCGTAGAAGCGCTCTTTCAGATGCTCCAGGCAGGCGTCGTTGTCGGGGAACAGCTCCATGAATCGCGAGTAGGTCATCTGGGATTCGCTCGACGGGGCTGGCGCTACTGAGTTGCGGTTCCTTGCTGACATTTCCTCTATGATACCAGTTACACGTACACCGCGAAGGCTCGGCGAGCCACAGATCGCGGGGAAAGGAATGCCGGATGGGCGGTCTGCTCCGACGCGCCATGTACGCGCTTAATCCGCGTTTGCGGCGCGAGGTCTGCAAGCGCTGCTGGCGAGAAAACCCGGTCGGATTCAGCGTGCCCGACGAGGTATGGCGCGCCGTCGTCCCGGCGCGCCATACCCATCACGTTCTATGCCTAGGCTGTTTCGACCGCTACGCGACTGCGCGCGGCGTCGATTGGACCGAGCAGGGGTGCGACTTCTACGCCGTCCCCGGTGCCTGGCTCTCGCCTACGAGCAGTTGTTGTTAGCTCGTTTCGACTTGCACTCGTTGCAGAACTCGCCCGTGGTGGGTTTAGAAGTCTGCGAGTCGTAGTTGCTGGTCGGCCAGTTGGAGCAATTCGAGCAGAAATGCCAGGTGTCGTAACCGCCCTTGCGCCGACGATAGGTGCTCGCCATACGTCCTTCTCCAATCTCCGATCAGGTCGCCTGCGGTCACAGGCTATGGGAACCGGATCGGTATGAGCGGATCGTCGCAAGCGCACCGGACGCGATCCGACGCGCTTGATTGGATGGTCATGCGTCCTGCTGTTCTCCAAATGCATCGGCGGCCCAGGGCGGTCACCCTGGGCCGCCACCAACTTCTCTGGCCCGGCCGAAGGACGCTCTCTGCGTTCGGTGCTCTCTACAAGGACGGCTTTGGCCGGGCCTCTTTCGAGCCTAGCGGCCGGTCGGGCTATCTGCTCGGCAAGTCCTGCGGCCTGTCGAGCAGGCGCAGCAGGCCGTCACGGCTGACCAGGATCTGAAGCCGGTCGCCATCGCCGCCGTCACTGGGCAAGAGGTCGATTCGCACGGCGTCTCCGTCAGCGAAGGCCCGGAGAAACTTCTCCTCTGCCGGCCCGTCGCTCCGGAGAAGAATTGCGTCCTCGACTTCGTACTCGCCCTTCAGCGCTTCGTATCGGCCTTGAATATCCACAGCGGGAGGATCGTAGCCATGCCCCGAACCCCTACGTGTTCTGACTACTTAGTTGCCAAAAAGTACAAGACGCTCCACCCCTACCCCGACCCTCATATCAACCCCCTGCGGCAGACGACGTAGCCCCGTCCGTCGACTGGACGAAGTCGCGGGAGCGGACCAGGAAGAAGCCGAGGGCGGCGCCGACGAATGAGAGGACGGCGGCGATCATGATGATCTCGTTGAAGCCGCTGGTGAAGGCTTCGTTCGAGGCCTGGACGATGCGGTCGTGAAGCCCCGGGGGCGCCAGCGCCGCGGCAGCACGTGAGCCCCCCGACGCAACGATTTCGCCGAGGCCATCAGGAGCGCGCGGCAGCAGCTCGGCCAGCTTGGCGTCGACACGGGACTGGAAGATCGCGCCGAGGGCGGCGACGCCGGTGGCGATGCCGACCTGGCGGAACGTCGTGTTGATGCCAGAGCCCATGCCGGCCTTCTCGACCGGCACGACGGCGATCGCCGCCTGGCCGATACCTGGGTTGGTGATGCCGATGCCGACCCCCGCGAGCAGGAAGCCGGCCAGCAGCGCCGTCCACTCCGAGGCGGCGTTGACCCCGTGCATCAGCAGCAGCCCGGCTCCCACCGTCGCCAGTCCCACCCCGAGCAGGACGCGGATCGGGATCCGGTGGGAGAGCGCGCCGGCGATCGGCGAGGCGATGAAGGAGAGGACGGTGAGCGGCAGGAAGCGCAAGCCCGCCTCCAGCGGCGAGAAGCCGAGCACCCCTTGCATGTAGATGGTCAGGTAGAGGAACATCGCGAACATCCCGGCCGAGAGCCCGAAGGCGACGGCGGAGACCCCGTTGAAGGCGGGTTTGCGGAACAGGGTGAGGTCGAGCATCGGGTGGTCGCTGCGGGCCTCAATCGCGATGAACGCCGCCAGCAGCGCCACTGCGCCAACCAGGCAGCCGAGGATCAGGGGGCTGCCCCAGCCCTCGGGGTTGCCGCGAATCAGCCCGAAGATCAGGAGGAACAGCGCCAGCGAGAAGGTGACGACCCCCGGCACGTCGATCGGCTCGGGGTCCGGCGAGACGACGTTGGCGATCTTGCGCTCGGTGAGGGCCATCGCCACCAGCCCGATCGGGATGTTGACGAAGAAGATCCACTCCCAGCCGAGGTGCTCGGTGATGACGCCGCCGACCAGCGGCCCGATCGCGACGGCGCCGCCGATCGTCGCCCCCCAGACCCCGAACGCGGTCGCCCGGTCTTTGCCGTGGAACTCCTGGCCGATCAGGGCCAGCGAGGTCGCGAACATGCCGGCGCCGCCGACCCCCTGCAGGCCGCGGGCGAGGTTGAGCAGGGTCGGGTCGCCGGCGATCCCGCAGAGGAACGAGGCGAAGGTGAAGACGGCGAAGCCGAGCGTGAAGACGCGCCGGCGGCCGAGTCGGTCACCGAGCGAGCCGGCGGTGAGCAGGAAGGCGGCGAGGGTCAGCGAGTAGGCGTCAACGACCCACTGCAGGCTGGAGAGACTGGCGTCGAGTTCGCGCTGGATGTCGGGCAGGGCGACGTTGACGACCGTGATGTCGAGCAACAGCATGAACGTCGCGATCGAGATCAGGACCAGGGTCCACCACTTGCGCTCCATGGCAGGCAACCCTAGACAACAGCCGCTCTCGTCTAAGGCGGTCTCAGACCGCTAAATGGCCGAACTTCTCGCGGATTCGCTGGTAGAAGCTGGTGCCCGGTAGCTGGGCGAGGCGGCCGACGGCGTCGGCGAAACGGACCTCCAGCGCCGCCCCGGCGGGGAGATCGGCGAGGGGGACGCCGTCGATCGCGACTTCGACCGGCTCGCGGCCGGCGGCGTTGCCGACGTGGAGGACGTCGCCGGGGGCGACGACGAGGGCGCGGGCGGTGAGCGAGTGCGGCGAGATGTAGCTGACCGCGTATCCCTTCACCCCCCAGGCCAGGATCGGGCCCTGGTTGGCGAGGTTGTAGCCGGTGGAACCCGCCGGGGTGGCGACGACGAGGCCGTCGCAGCGGACGTGGCCGACCTCCTCGCCGGCGATCCGGTAGCTCAGCTCGGCAATGCGGTCGTGCGGGCGGCGGGTCAGGGTGATGTCGTTGAGGCCGATCCCCGCGGCGCCCTCGAGGCCAACCTCCAGCCCGGGCAGCTCGACCGTCTCGCTCTCGCCGGCGAGAGCGCGCCGGATCCCCTCTTCGGCGTCGCCGCGGTCGACCGCGGCGAGGAAGCCGACGGTGCCGAAGTTGACCCCGAAGACCGGCACCCCCGTGCGGGCGAAACGGCGCAGCGCGTGCAGGATCGAGCCATCGCCGCCGAGGACCAGGCAGAGGTCGGGGGTTGGCTCCTCGCCGGAGGCGACCTCCACCCCCTCGGCGGCGCTGCCGTGCTTCGCCAACTCCTCGGCGCTGGCGAGGAGGCGCCAGCCGGACTCGCGGGCCACTGCCGCGGCGACGGCTACCGCCTCGGTGGCGGCGGGCGGGTGCGAGTGGGTGATCAGGGTGGCGGTCTTCATCGCTCTCCCTCCGCGGCGAGGATCGCCTGCTCGAGGTCCCCGACGGCCGGGCCGTCGCCGCCGCACCAGACGAAGGTCTCGCGGTTGCCCTTCGGGCCGGGCAGGCCGGAGGAGGCGAAACCCCGCACCGGTAGGCCGAGCCCGGCGGCGGCTCGCGCGACCGAGAGCACGGCCTCGCGGCGGTCGCCGGCGTCACGGACAACGCCGCGGCCGACCCGCTCGCGGCCGAGCTCGAACTGCGGCTTGACCATCGCCAGGACCTCGCCGGCGGGCGCCAGGCAGCGCGCCACCGCCGGCAGCACCTTGGTCAGGGAGATGAAGGAGACGTCGATCGTCGTTATCGCCGGCGCGAACGGCAGGTCGCCGGGCGCGACGGCGCGGGCGTTGAGGCGCTCGATCGCGGTCACCCGCGGATCCTCGCGCAGCCGCAGGTCGAGCTGGCCGTAGGCGACGTCGAGCGCCGCAACCCGCGTCGCCCCTCGCTGCAACAGGCAGTCGGTGAAGCCGCCGGTGGAGGCGCCGACGTCGAGGCAGTCGCAGCCGCGGACCTCGACGCCGAGCGAATCGAGCGCGTTCTCCAGCTTGACGCCGCCGCGCGAGACGTAGCGCGGCCCCTCGTCGACGACCAGCTTCGCCTCCGGCTCGACCAGCTGGCTCGGGCGCAGAGCGATCGGCCCGTCGGCGCCGATCCGGACTTCACCGGCCCGCACTGCGCCGGCCGCCGCCGTGCGCGATGGGAACAGCCCACGATCGGCCAAAACCGCGTCTATCCGGGACTTCTTCACGCCCGCAACGCTACAGCGGCGGTCGACTGCTGGCCGTTTAGCGAAGCCTTATGCGGGTATGCAACTTTTTGTTAACCGGTTTTCGGTCGCGATCTGCTCTGATTGCGGTAGCAGGGAGTGGCGGGAGAGCGGCGCGGAACCACTCAGCGGTTCTCTGTGATCGCACTCACACACAAATCGCACATACGTTCGTACGCTGTTAAAGGATTCACATGGAGATGCCGATGCAAAGCGGAACCAAAGACTTCTTGGTCGAGTCCCGCGCCGTATCTATGGCCCCCATCGCTTCCCACGACGGGCGCCCACGGCACAACAGGGCTCACCTACCTCCCACGGATCCACATATATAGAGATACATATATCTCTCCTCCCTGTAGTAACCCCAGAAGCGCCCCGCCTCCCCGGCGGGGCGTTTTCTGTTGTGGCGCTTGAGCAGCAGCGGCAACTAAAATCCCCCCGATGACGCGCCGGCGGGGATTGATCGCATCGGGGATCGCGACGCTGATCCTGCTCTTGGCGATGTCCCCCGCTGAGGGGCGCATGAAGGACACCGGCGGTCCCGGGATGATCCCCTTCGAGCTGACGGGCGGCCAGGATCGGGCCGACGAGATCCTCACCGAATGGGGCGAGGAGGGCCAGGACGCCGCTCGCGAGTCGCTCTGGATCGACTTCGGCTTCCTGCTCGCCTACGGGGCTTTCCTCACCCTCGCCCTCGCCGCGGTTCGCGATCTCGCCAGGGACCGAGGTTGGCGCCGCCTTGCGGCGATCGGCGGGGTCGTCGTCGCGTTCGGTCCTCTGGTGGCCGCGTTCGACGCGCTCGAGAACGTCTGCCTGCTGCTCACCCTCGACGGCGCCGGCGCCGCACTCCCCCTGCTGGCGACGATCTTCGCGGCCTGCAAGTTCATCCTCCTCGCAGCGGCGATCGCCTACCTGCTCACCGGCCTGGCGGTGCGGCTGCGCAGCCGCACCGCGCCCGCGCGGACGTAGCGTCCCCGACGCTCGGGCGCAGCCGACATTGACCACACCATGGTGTGGTCAATGTCGGCTGCGCGCCTTGCTTGATCCGGCGCGAGCCGGGGGCTGTGCTGATTCCTACTGTTGGGAGGGGGGGCCGCTCGCGGCGGAGCCCTCGAAGAGCTGTCCGGCTTGGATCCGGTGGGCCATGTCGGCCGACTCCTCGCGGTAGACGCGGCCGTCCTCGAGCTCGATCGTCGGGTACTTGCGCTGCCCGGAGATGCGGTCGAGCTCGTCGCGCTTGCCGGGTCGCAAGGGACCCTTCACGACCTCGTACTCGACCCCCTGCTCGTCGAGCGCCTTCTGCACGCGCCAGCACGGATGGGCATCGATCTTGATCCACATTGCCGAGCAGCGATGGAGCTTGACCGCCATCGTGCCACTCTAACCGGATCCCGCCAATGCAGCAGGAATCAGCTGCCCTGTGCCTGTTTCTCGTCCCCCGGCCAGCGGCCGGTGAGACGGGCGAAGCCGGAGCGGGCGCCGTGGTCGGCGAGGCCTTTGGCGAGGCGGAAGATCGCCCCCTCAACGGCGAGGGCGACGATCAGTTTCGGCGCCGAGATCTCGCGCTCGTCGGGCTCGGGCGGGTCCTCGTCGTCGATTGCGGCCCAGAGGCGCTCGAATGCCTTCTGGGCGGCGAAGCCCGCCAGAAGGCCGGCGCCGATTCCGATTGGGGCGAAGAGGAGCTTCATAGAAGACCGCTACCCCTCCAGCCAGCCCTTTACTCGCTTCATCCCGGCGAGGGACGAGAAATCGCCGTGGTCGCGGATCGCTTCGGCACTCGCTGCCATCGCCTCCACCGCGGTCCAGGCGAGGCTGCCTCCGACGCTGACCCGCTGCGCGCCGGCCTCGACTATCTCGTCCAGCGTCAGGCCCCGGTGCGCGAGGACGTTGAGGGGGCGGCTGGTCGCCTCGCAGACGGCGCGGATCTCCTCGCCGTCGCGCAGGCCGGGTGCGTAGAGGACGTCGGCGCCAGCGTCCTCGTAGGCCCGCAGGCGGACGATCGTGTCCTCGAGGTCCGGGTTGCCGCGGATCTGGTTCTCGGCACGGGCCGTGAAGGTGAACGGGAAGTCGAGGCGGTGGGCGGCCTCGGCCGCGGCGGCGACCCGCTCGGTGGCGTGGCCGACCTCGTAGATCCCTCCCGCGGGGTCGAAGTCCTCGATCGAGCCGCCGACCGCACCGGCCGCCGCGGCCTGCTCGATCGCCCCGGCCGCGTCCTCGGGCTCGGGGCCGTAGCCGTTCTCCAAGTCGACCGAAAGCGGTAGCCCGGTCGCTCGATCGACGGCGCGCACGTGCTCGACCACCTCGTCCAACGTCGCCTCGCCGTCCGGTCGCCCGAGGGTGAACGCCAGCGCGGAACTGCTGCTCGCCAGCGCCTCGAACCCGAGCGCCTCGAGCACCTTGGCGGAGCCGGCGTCCCACGGGTTCGGGATCACGAAGGGCTTGCCCTCGTGCAGGGCTCGGAAGCGTGCCGCCTTCTCGCGCTGCCTCTCGTCCATTAGCGCACGATAGTCGCCGGCGACCGGCCCACCGAGCCGGCCCGGACGCGCCTCGCGACACCGGCCGCGCTAGGCGGCCGGTCGCGAGTGGTCCGATTCCCCCAACGGCCCACACATATAGAGGTACCCATCTCTCCTCCCTATGGCGATCCCCAGAAGCGTGGCCTGATGGCCGTTGCGACTTCCACCATCACCGGAGAGTTTGCGCAGGCTAATCGATTGCGCCGATTGACGCAATCCTCAAAATTCATTAGAGCCAGGCTCACAGGCTCTTAGCCGAGAACCGGCTGCTGAGAGGGCAGCGCGGCCAGCACCCGCTCGGCGACCGCCTCGCCGGTGAGGCCGCACTCGGCGCGCAGCAGCGCCGGCTTGCCGTGGGTGACGTAGCGGTCCGGGAGGCCGACGCGGAGTACCCGCGCCCGCTCCGCGGGACCCTCGGCGAAGGCGTCCTCGAGGTGCTCCAGCACCGCCGCGCCGAAGCCGCCCGGCAGCACGTTCTCCTCAATCGTCACCACCAGATCGTGCTCCCGAGCCAGCCGCTCCGCCAGCTCGGTATCGAGCGGCTTGGCGAAGCGGGCGTCGGCGACCGTTGCCCGCAGCCCATGCCCGGCGAGAATCTCCGCCGCCTCGCGGGCGACGGTGACCCCGTAGCCGTAGCCGAGCAGGGCCACCTGCTCGCCCTCGGCCAGGATCTCGCCGCTGCCGATCGCGAGCGGCTCCGGCTTCGACGGCAGCTCCGCCCCCTCGGCCGCCCCGCGCGGGTAGCGCAGCGCCACCGGACCGTCGTGGGCGACGGCGGTGTGCAGCATGTGGACCAGCATCGCCTCGTCGCGGGGCGCCATCACGACGACGTTCGGGATCGGGCGTAAGTAGGAGACGTCGAAGGCGCCGTGGTGGGTCGGGCCGTCGTCGCCGACCAGCCCCGCGCGGTCCATCGCGAAGGTCACGTCCAGCTCCTGCAGGCAGACGTCGTGGATGATCTGGTCGTAGGCGCGCTGGAGGAAGGTCGAGTAGATCGCGCAGACCGGCTTGGCGCCCTGCAGCGCCAGCCCCGAGGCCAGCAGGACCGCGTTCTGCTCGGCGATGCCGACGTCGTAGTACTGCTTGGGCAGCTCGTCGGCGAGCTTCTGCAGGCCGGTCCCCCCCGCCATCGCCGCCGTGATCCCGATCACCCGCTCGTCGCGCTTCGCCTCCGCGACCATCGCCTCGGCGAAGACCTGCGTGTACTGGGGCGGTGAGCCGGCAGCGGGGGGCTTCTCCAGCCGCTCGATCCCCTCCGGTGAGTCAGTTTCGGTCACCGGCACCGGCTTCGCCGCCGGCTTGCCGTCGACGATCGAGTTGGGCTTGGCGGCGTGCCATTTCTCCATCGACTCGAGACCGCCGTCTTCTGCCGGCGCGAAGCCCTTGCCCTTGACCGTGTTGATGTGGACGACGACCGGGCGGTCGGCCTCGAAGGCCTCGCGCAGGGCCTCGCGCAGGGCGTGCACGTCGTGGCCGTCGATCACGCCCATGTAGGCGAGGTCGAGCTCCTCGAAGAAGAGCCCGGGCGCCCAGTAGGCCTTGATCGCCGCCTTGATCTCGGGGCCGAGCCGCTCGATCCGCCGCCCCAGCCCGAGCGGCAGCTTCGTCAGCCGGTCCTCGACTTCCTCGCGGGCGTGGTAGAGGCGCCGGTTGAGGCGAATCCGGTTGAAGTAGCGCGAGAGGGCGCCGACGTTGGGCGAGATCGACATCCCGTTGTCGTTGAGGACGATCACGATCGGGGTCTGCAGGCCGCCGGCCGCGTGCAGCGCCTCGTATGCGACGCCGCCGGTGAGAGCGCCGTCGCCGATCACGGCGACGACCTTGCCGTCCTCGCCGATCCCCTTGCGCATCGCCTCCTTCAGCCCGACCGCGTAGCCGATCGAGGTCGAGGCGTGACCGGCGCCCATGATGTCGTGCTCGGACTCGGCGATCGAGCAGAACGGCGCCAGGCCCTCGTACTGGCGGATCGTCGACAGTTGCTCGCGGCGGCCGGTCAGCACCTTGTGCGGGTAAGCCTGGTGGCCGACGTCCCAGAGCACCTTGTCGCGGGGCGAGTCGAGCAGGCTATGCAGGGCCACCGCCAGCTCGCAGGTGCCGAGGTTGGCGCCGAAGTGCCCGCCGATCTCCCCGATCGTGTCGATGATGTATGTGCGCATCTCCTGCGCTACCTGCTGCAACTGCTCGTCATCGAGCTCGCGCAGGTCGGCCGGACCGTCGATCGCGGCCAGCAGCGGTGGGGATTTGTCGTCGTCGGGGCCCTGGGTGGGGGGCTTTTCGCTCATTCGTTCCTCGTGAAGATGTAGTCGGCCACTCGCCTCAGGTCGTCGGTCTCGCCCGTGGCCTCGGCCAACGCCGCGGTCGCCTTCTCGTGGGACTCGGCGGCCAGCTCGCGGGCATGCTCGAGCCCGAAGAGGCTGACGTAGGTGAGTTTGCCATGTCTCTCGTCGCTTCCATGTGGCTTGCCGAGCTGCTCGTCGCTCTCGGTCACGTCGAGGATGTCGTCGACGATCTGGAAGAGGACCCCCAGCTCGCCGGCGAAACGGCGATAGGGAATTGTCTCAGGTTCGCCGAGCCCCTCAAGGGTGAGGACGACGCCGATGCTGGCGGCGATCAGCCTCCCGGTCTTCAACACGTGCAGGGCGCGCAGGCCGGAGGCGTCCGGGTCGCCGCCGATCACGTCGACGTACTGGCCACCGACCATGCCGTCGACGCCGGTTGCCGCCGCCAGCTCGCGCAACGCCGCCAGCACCCGCGCCGGTTCACCCGACTGCTCGCAGAAGAGTCGGACCGCCTCGGCAAAAAGGCCGTCGCCGGCGAGGATCGCGACGTCCTCGCCGAACTTGACGTGCGAGGTCGGCTGGCCGCGGCGCAGCTCGTCGTCGTCCATCGCCGGCAGGTCGTCGTGGATCAACGAGTAGGTGTGGATCAGCTCGATCGCGGTGGCGACCGGTAGAAAGCGCTCCGGGTCGGCGCCGAGGGCGCGAGCGGTGGCAAGTGCGAGCACCGGGCGCACGCGCTTGCCCCCGGCCAGCAGCGAGTAGCGCATCGCCTCCTCGAGGCCGGCGGTCGACTCGGCGCCGGAGAAGCGCAGCCGCTCGAGGTCGGCCTCGACCAGCGCTCGCAGGTCATCCGGGTAGCTCACAGCGAGCGTGGTTCCTTTGGCACTGGACGCGTAACAAAGGAACCACGCGGCGGGGGGGCGGTCACCGGAGGCCGCTCACTCGGGATCCGCTCACTCGGAGCCGGCCGCCTCGCGCGCTCGGCGGTTCGCCTCCTCGGCCGCCTCGGCGGAGAGATCGGCCGCCTCGGAGGCCAGCTCGGCGGCGCGCTCGTCGCTCGCCCCCTCCCCCTCCAGCTCGGCCGAGATCTGGCGCAGCCGTTCGGCGATCTCGTGCAACCGGGTCACTTGGCCGGCTCCCGCTCGCGGACGACGGCGCCGAGGATGCCGTTGATGAACTTGGGAGCATCGGCGCCGCAGTACTCCTTGGCGATCTCCACCGCCTCGTCGATCGCCACCTCGTAGGGCACCTCGCCGTGCTCGATCTCATACAGCGCCACCCGCAGCACGTTCAGGTCCAGCGGCGCGATCCGGTCGACCGACCAGCCCTTTGCGTATTCGGCGATCGTCTCGTCCAAATCTTCGCGCTCGGCGTCGACTCCCTCGGCCAGATCGCGAGTGAGCGGCCGTGCGTCGGCGATCAGCTCCTCGAGCGGGCGGCCGGTGACGTCGCGCTGGTAGCTGGCGAAGACGGCGTCGCGGCGTTGGTCGGACCTGCGCATGAACCTATTCTCGCTCTTTTCAGCGCAGGATCTCGACCAGGAGGACCCGGGCGTTGACGACGGCCCCGGCGAGGTCGCCTCTCCCGCTCTCAGGCGCGGGAGACGTACTCTCCCGTGCGGGTGTCGACCCGGATCGTTTCGCCCTCCTCGATGAAGAGCGGAACATGGACCACCACCCCCGACTCCAGGGTCGCCGGCTTGTTGCCGCCGCCGGAGGCGGTGTCGCCTTTGACGCCCGGATCGGTCTGGGTCACCTTCATGTCGATCGCACTCGGCACCTGGACGTCGCTGGGGCGTTCGTCGACGAACAGCACCTCGACCTCGGCGTTGGGCAGCACCCACTGCATCGCCTCGCCCAGCGCGTCGCTCGGGATCTCGATCTGCTCGTAGTCGCGACTGTCCATGAAGACCGCCGCGTCGCCGGAGTCGTAGAGGTACTGCATCTTCTTCGATTCGGTCCTGACCGGACGGAACTTCTCCCCCGCCCGGAAGGTTTTGTCGATCACCGAGCCGTCCTCGATCCGCCGTAGCTTGGTCCGCACGAAGGCGCCGCCCTTGCCCGGCTTGACGTGCTGGAACTCGAGGATCTTCCAGATCTTCCCGTCGATCTCGATATGAGAGCCGTTCTTGAACTGATTGGTGGAGATCACGGTGGGGAATCCTAGAGAGCGACGACCGCAGCCGTCGACCTCACGTTTCTGACAGTTGGGACGTTGACTGGACATGGAGCGGGAGGATCTCGAGTTCGACGCGGGCGGGGACGCTTGCGCCGCCTGGCTCTACCCGGCCGCCACCCACGCGCCGGCCTCGCCGGTCGTGGTCATGGCGCACGGGCTCTCGGGGACGCGCCGGGACGGGCTGGGGCCGTTCGCGGAGCGGTTCGCGGCGGCGGGGATCGCGGCGCTGCTGTTCGATCACCGCGGCTTCGGCGACAGCGGCGGCGAGCCGGACCGCTTCGATCCGGCTCGGCAGCTCGACGACTGGCGGGCGGCGATCGGCTTCGCCCGCTCGCAGTCGGGGATCGACCCCGAGCGGGTGGCGACCTTCGGCTCCTCGATGGGCGGCGGCAACGCGCTCGCGGCCGCGGCGGACGACCGGCGGGTGGCGGCGGTGGTGAGCCAGGTCCCGTTCATCGACATCTTGCGCCAGGCGCACCGCGCCGGTCCCCGGGTTACCGCCCGGATGCTCTTCGCCGCCGCGCGCGGCCGGCATCTGCCAGCGGTCGGGCAGCCGCACGAGGCCGCCTTCATCAACGCGCCGGGCGGCGAGGCAGGGTGGCGCCACGTCGTCGCGATCGGCGAGGACTCGCGCTGGCGCAACCGCGTCTCCTCGAGCTGGCTGCTCGGCGCCCCCTTCCGGCCGACCCGGCTGGCACGGCGGCTGCATTGCCCCTGGCTTCTCTGCGTCGGCGAGGCGGACCGAGTGGCGAAGCCAGGGCCGGCGATCGCCGCGGCTCGCCGGGCGCCGCTCGGTGAGCTGCGGACCTACCCGGGAGTCGATCACTTCGACATCTACGACGGGCCGGCGCACGAGGCCGTCGTCGCCGACGAGCTCGCCTTCCTGCGCCGGCACCTGCTCCCGAGCGGGTGCGACGCGTAGGCTCGCCCTCAGGCCGACGCGGCGACCCGGAGGAGCGCCTGCTCGGGGTCCATGAAGACTTCGCCACGCACGAAGCGGCCGTCAGCGACATCCCAGATCCAAGCCACCGGGATGTCGCGGATGCCAAGCTCGCGGCTGCGCGCGTAGACCCTGCCCCGCACCAAGAACGACTCGTCGTGCCGCTCGACCAGCTTGGGCCGGATCAACAGCTCTTCCCAGGCCCGCTCGACATCGCCGAGGTAATCCTGAAGGCCCGCCGGCCCCATGTAGGGGGCGGTGCGCCCAACTGCTTCGGCGGTGCCAACCGGGAAGAACTCCATCCCGGCGTCGCAGAGCTCCGCGATCTCGTCGGCGTCGCGACGGTTGAAGGCGTCGAACAGTCGCTCGATCAGCTCGCGATCGTCTGCCGGTGCCAACGCCGCGGCGGCCGAGGCCGGGCCGATGGCGAGAATCGCGGCGTCGTCGTCGAGGTCGCCGGCGGTGAAGTCGTGCAGGGCTCCCTCCAGCTTCTGGGTGACCAGCGCCGGACTACCGGTCCCGGCCAGCTCGGCGTGAAGCCGCCTCTCGCCAAAGCGACCTTCCGCCCCGACCGCGTCGGTGACGCCGTCGGTGACGACGACGAGTTGCTGGCCGGGCCGCACCTCGATCTCATCGACGTCCCAGGCGACGTCGCGAAAGGCGCCGAGGACCGGCGCCGAGGCCGCCGCCTCCACCACCGAGTCGCCGTCGACGTGCAGCGGCGCCGGGTGGCCGGCGACGACCAGGCGCACCGGCTGCTCCGGGTCTTCGTCGATGGCCACCATCGCGACGCTGCAGAGGGCGGCATCGCGACGGCCAAGCAAATCGCGGTTGAGGGTCTCCAGCGCCACCACCGGGTCCCCCGTGAGCATGGCTGCGGTGCGGAGCGTGTAGCGGGCATGAGCGGTGATCGAGGCGGCGTGCGCACCGCGGCCGGTGACGTCGCCGATCACCACCATCCAACCACCGCTGACACGGAAGGCGTCATAGAAGTCGCCGCCGATCTCGTTCTCGGCCCCGGCTGGCCTGTACATCGCCGCCACCGACCACCCCGGTATGTGCGGAAGCGGCGGCGGCAGCAGCCCGCGCTGCAGGCTCTCGGCGATCTGCGCCCGTTCCCGCTCACTGCGCTCGAGATCGGAGAAGAGGCCGGCGTTGTCGAGCGCAAGCGCCACCCGGCCGGCGAGAATGGCAGCGAACTGAGCGTCGCCCTGGCGGAAGCGGCGACCCGAGCCCCTGATCCCGATCGTCAGCATCCCCGTCGCCCTGCCGCGCGTCCGCATCTCCACCGTCACCGCGGAGCGGCTACCGACGCTGCGCAGAAATTCGAGATCCTCGTCGTCTGCGGCGAAACCGCG
Source organism: uncultured Actinomycetes bacterium (assembly GCA_963699125.1). Lineage (GTDB taxonomy): Bacteria > Actinomycetota > Thermoleophilia > Solirubrobacterales > 70-9 > VAYN01. The sequence goes on along the minus strand of OY969417.1, from coordinate 418,967 downwards.
CAGGTCGGCGTCGGAAAGGCGCTCGAACAAACGCGGCTCCAGCCGACCTGCCGAGGCGGCGTTTGCCATCTGCTCCTGCAACAGGGGAGGGCGTTCGGACAAACCCGCTTCGACCTCCTCCGCGTCAGGGCCGGCGACGCGAACCGCGGCGCGACGGACCTGATCGCCCTCGATCACGTCGATCAGGCAGAAATCGCCCAGCTCGGGAACGAGGATCACACCGATCGCGTCGAGGGTCTGCTCGAGCGAGCGCCCGCCGTCGGCGACCTTGGCGATTTCGTCGAGGATCTGGAAGCGACGGCCGGCGCGCTTCGCCCGCACCACGGAAATCGCCGTCACGGCGGCCATTACCACCAGGGCGCCAGCTACGAGTCCTATCGCGGTTCCACTCATCGCCTCCGCTCTCCCGGTCGTACTACTTAAAAGAGCGTACCGCCTGGAGTGACATAGTGAAAAAGGTGAAACGCAGGTTTCGGTCGACTCCGGTCACCGTGATCGTTCTCGCCTGGGGGATCTGGGCGAACGCCCCGCGCCCGCCGATGCCGTTGCTGCTGCGCAGCATCAGACCGTCGCTGGCGGTGCCCGGAATCAGCCGGTAGCTCCGTTCGCCGTCGAGGATCGCGTGTCGGGTCCGCGCGTGGGCGACGAAGGCCTGCAATCGCTCCAGCCCCTCGACTTCGACGCCGTCGATGCGCGCCCAGACGACTTCGTGAGGGCCGGGCGCGGGCACGCGAACCGCCTCGCCGGGGTCAGCCTCGGCCTCACCGATGCGCCGCGAGGGCCCGCAGCGGTTCGGCCTCCGCGCCAGCACCTGCCAGCGTGCGGTCGCCTCGACGACGGCGAAGCGGCAGAGCGTGGCCCGCGCCTGGGCGGGCGGGTCCCAGCCGGGGAAGCGGCCGTCGATGCTGCGCGTCGGGAACTCGGGATAGACGAGCCCGGCGTTCTCGCGGAGGATGCGTTCGGGGCCGTCAGGGGCGCTCAGCGCGACGGTGTTGAGCTGGTCGAGCCGGGTCGTGTAGGCGGAATAGTTCTGGAAGACCGGCAGCGGGTCCCAGTTGAGGCGGTAGGCCCAGGCGACGCCGACCTCCCACGGTTCGATCGCCACCGTGTGGCCTCGCAGGGCGGCCAGCGTACGCGGCTCGAGACGGTAGACCGCCTTCATCGAGGCCCGGCCCACCGCGATCAGCTCGTCCTGGCGCGTGGGGCTGAGAAGCGTGCGGAACTGGTCGGCAGCGTGCCTGACGTTGGCGACCGGATCGAGGTTGTTGGTCTGCCCGGTCGGCCGCACCGGCCAGCCGATCGCGACGATCGCCGCGATGCCGGCCAGCATCCAGTAGCGGTTGGGGCGCATCCAGGGGATCGCGATCCAGAGGACGCAGGCGGTGGAGAAGAAGAGGCTGAGGTGGCCGGCGTCGGTCCTCACCACCCCCTCCTTGAAGACCGTGAAGGCGGCCAGCGCCATCAGCCCGATCGCCCAGCGGCGGGCGCGCTCGTCGCGGAAGCTGCCGCGGGTGCTGGCCACGACGAGGCCGATCGCGACGCCGGCCGCGGCGACCGTCGCCGCAATCACCTGCCAGGCGGAGACGTCGGTGGTGGCGATCATCGAGGCGCTGAAGCCGGAGACGATCTCATAGGTGTTGCGGAGGAAGTCCGGGATCGCCGCCAGGCTTTGTCCGGCGACCAGCCAGAGCAGCAGCACCTCCCCGGCCAGCAGCGCCAGGTAGCCGCCGATCTGCCACCAGCGGGCCCGCAGGCCGAGCAGCGCGATCAGGAAGAAGACCGCGATCACCGGCCCGGCCGAGAGCTTGATCAGGACCTCGACGGCAGCGAAGGTCGCGCCCCCGACGACGAGCGCGTTGACCGTGGCCTCGGAGCGCTCCCTCGCGAGCGCCCACATGCAGGCCAGGACGGCGACCACGATTGCCTGCTCCACGAGCGGCAGCACGGTGACGATGACGAAGGCGATCGCCACCGCCGGCAGAGCGGGTATGGACCGGCGCAGCGCGCCCACGAGCGCGATGCAGAAAAGGACGAAGAGGGAGGCGCCGTAGGCGAAGGCGATCATCCCCAGGTCGGGGTACCAGACGCTCTGGCCGTTGACGAAGCCGAGCGGGCCGTAGGTGAAGACGATCTCGGTCCCCCATTGCAGTCCGTTCTCGAAGGCCATCGCCAGGCCGCCGTTCCAGCTGGCGTCGAGCCCGACCGAAGGCGGGTTCATCGCCACCCTCCACCCCAGCAGGGCGACGAGCGATCCGAGCAGCCAGGTGGGCAGGGGGCGGCCGGCGGCCGCGCGAGCCCAGTCCGCCGGTCTCGCCGGCATCAGGGCGACGAGGAGCCGGAGACCCCGTCGCCCGCGGTGCTGGTGGTGAGGCTCGTGGCCGCGCCGCCGCTGAGCACGCGGCGGACCAGGCGCGGGGCGATGATGCGGAGCACCGCCGCCAGGGCGTAGGGGCGCGGCACGTAGCGCTCGGGCTTACCGCCGGGCCCGGCCTGGTAGATCGCCTCGGCCACCCGCTCCGGCTTGGAGACGATCCAGCGGGTGAGCGCTTTCTCGCGCAGCTCGGTGGCGGGGAAGCCCTCGGTGGCGACGAATCCCGGCAGGACCATGCCGACGTGGACGCCCTGGGACAGCTCCTCGGCGTAGAGCGAGTCGGTCCAGCCGATCAGCGCGAACTTGCTCGCCGAGTAGGCGCCGGTGCGGGCGCGGGAGACCCGCCCTGCAGTGCTTGCGACGTTGACGATCGCGCTCGGCGCCGAGGCCCGCAGCAGCGGCAGCAGCGCCTCGGTGAGGCGGACGACGGCGTCGAAGTTGAGCTCCATGTGGCGGTGGACGTTGGCGTAACCGCCCTCCGCGAAGCTGCCGCGCCAGGCGCCGCCCGCGTTATTGACGAGCAGGTCGAGGCCCTCGTGGTTGGCCTCGAGGTGGGCGCGGACGCGCTCGGGAGCGTCGGGCGCGGTCAGGTCGGCAACGACGAAGGTCGCCCTGCAGGGAAGCGAGTCGGCCAGCCGGTGCAGCAGCTCCTCGCGGCGCGCGACCAGGACCAGCTCCATACCGGGCTCGCGCGACAGCCGGACCGCCGTCGCCGCGCCGATCCCCGCCGACGCCCCGGTAATCACCGCCACGCTCATCGCCGCAACCGTATTCGACCGCGCCCTGTCCCCGAGCTGACGTGTCTGACCTTTCCCGCCATATTTGGCGGTCAAAGTCAGACACGCCGGTTCGGGGAGTTGCGAGGATGGGGCGATGGCGGAATCGGAGAGGGAGCACGGGGCGCGGCTGGCGGCGGTGAGGCGGGAGGGGGAGCGGGTGACGCCGCTGGAGCTGTTCTTCGACCTCGTCTTCGTCCTCGCGATCACCCAGTGCACGGCGCTGATGTCGCACCACCCAACCTGGGCCGGCCTCGGCCAGGGGCTGCTGGTGCTTGGCGTGCTCTGGTGGGCCTGGGTCGGCTACGCCTGGCTGACCAGCGTCATCGATCCCGAGCAGGGGGCGGTGCGGCTGGTGATCTTCGCGGCGATGGCGGCGCTGCTGATCGTCTCGCTCTGCGTGCCCGAGGCCTTCGGCAGCCTCGCCCTCACCTTCGCCCTCGCCTACGGGGTCTTCCGCATCGCCCACATCGCCCTCTTCATGCTCGCCAGCCCCGACGACGACGCGCTCCGCCACTCGGTCCTCGGCCTCGCCGTCAGCACCGTGGTAGCGATCGCCCTGCTGGCCACCGCCTCGCTCTTCGACGGCCTCGCCCAGGGGGCGCTGTGGGCGATCGCCCTCTTCCTCGACATGGCCGGGCCCTACTTCTTCGGCTCCGAGGGCTGGACCCTCGTCCCCGGCCATTTCGCCGAGCGCCACGGCCTGATCGTGATCATCGCCCTCGGCGAGTCGATCGTCGCGATCGGGGTCGGCGCCGCCGGCGAGCTCGACTTCGGGATCGGCGCCGTAGCTGTCCTCGGCGTCGCCCTGGCCGCGGCGATGTGGTGGATCTACTTCGACGTCGTCGCCCTGATCTCGGCCCGGCGGCTGGGCGAAGCCGAGGCCGGACGGGTCCGCAACGAGCTCGCCCGCGACTCCTACTCCTACATCCACCTGGCGATGGTGGCTGGGATCGTCCTCGTCGCCCTCGGGATGAAGAAGGCGATCGGCCATTCCAGCGACGAGCTCGACGCCGTTCCCGCCTTCGCGCTCCTCGGCGGGACCGCGATCTACCTGCTGGGCCTGGTCGCCTTCCGCTACCGCCACGTCCAGACGATCAACCGCCAGCGGCTGGGCCTGGCGATCGTGCTGCTGCTCCTCGTCCCGGTAGCCACCGCGGCGCCGGCGCTGGCCAGCCTGGCGGTCGTCGACGCGCTGATCTGGGCGATGATCGCCTACGAGCATCATGGCTACGGCGAGGGGCGCGAGCAGCTTCGCCGCGAGGCCGCTGCATCGCATTCCTAGGACCCCTCGGCCTCGCGACGGACGTTCGTATCAGTTCGACATACTGCGGAACCTTGAGCGAGACTCCCTCACTACTCGATGACCTCCTGCGCGCTGGCGCCCCCTCCGGCTACGAGGAACCGGCCACCGCGATCTGGCGCGAAGCCGCCTCGTTCGCCGAGCTGAGCAGCGACGGGATCGGCTCCTCGATCGCCCGGATCGGTGAGGCGGCGCCGCTGCTGGCTGTGGTCGGCCACATCGACGAGATCGGATTGGTCGTCACCCACATCGACGAGAAGGGCTTCCTCTGGTTCGCGCCGGTCGGCGGCTGGGACCCGCAGATATTGGTCGGCCAGCGGGTCGAGATCCGCGGCAGGAGCGGCCCGGTCCCGGGCGTGGTCGGGCGCAAGCCAATTCACCTACTCGACGCCGACCAGCGCAAGCAGGTGGTCGAGCTGAAGGGCCTGCACATCGACGTCGGCGCCGCAGACCGCGACGAGGCGGCCGAGCTGATCCGGGTCGGCGACCCGGTGGTGATCGCCGCTTCACCGCTGCCACTGGCGGGCGAGCGGATCGTCTCGCGGGCGATGGACAACCGGCTCGGCGCCTACGTGGCGCTGGAGTCGCTGCGCCGCTGCCACGAGCGCGGGGGGGCCAGCGGATCGTTCGCCGCGGTCGCCGCCGTGCAGGAGGAGATCGGCCTCTTCGGCGCCCGCACCGCCGCCTTCGAGGTGCGGCCCGACGTCGCCGTCGCGGTCGACGTCACCCACGCGACCGATGCCCCCGGCGTCGACGAGAAGGAGATCGGCAGCCACCCGCTGGGCTCGGGCCCGGCGATCGGCCGCGGCTCGACCCTCTCCCCCAAAGTCTTCGAGCTGCTGGTCGAGACCGCCGAGGCGGAGGGCATCGAGCACTCGATCAGCGCCAGCGGCCGCGGCACCAGCACCGACGCCGACGTCCTCCAGATCTCCCGCTCCGGCATCCCCACCGGGCTCGTCTCGATCCCCCTCCGCTACATGCACTCGCCGGTGGAGATGGTGGACCTGCGCGACGTCGAGGCGGCAGTGGAGCTGCTTGCCGCCTTCGCGGCGCGGCTGACCGCCGACGTCGACCTGAGTCGCTAGCGGCTCAGCTGTCGACGTAGACGGTGTCGCGGCCGCCGGCCTTGGCCGCGTAGAGGGCGGCGTCGGCGCGGGCGATCAGGTCGTCGGTGTCGACGGTGCTCGGTTCCGAGACGGAGACGCCGATGCTGACGGTCACCTGAGCCCCAACCGGACGGCGCTCGCGCACCTCGTTGCGCAGGCGCTCGGCGATCTCGATCGCGTCCTCGCGGCCGGCGCCGGGCAGGATCACGAGGATCTCCTCGCCGCCGACCCGGTAGATCGAGTCGCCGGCCCGCAGCGCCGCGCGCATCGTGTAGGCGACGTCCTGGAGGACGGCGTCGCCGGCGGCGTGGCCGAGCTGGTCGTTGACCTGCTTGAAGTGGTCGAGGTCGCAGAGCAGCAGCGCGTGGGAGAGGCCCTCCGAGGGGTCGCAGGGCTGGCCGTCGAGCTCGCCCAGCCTCTGCTCAAGCGCGTTGCGGTTGAAGAGGCCGGTCAGCGGATCAAGGGTGGAGCGGCGCCGGTGGGCGCGGTCGGACTCGACCAGGGCGCCGGAGAGGATCACGGTGCTGACGATCAGCGCCGCCGCGGCGACCAGGATCTGGCGGTGCTCGAGCGCCGCGCCCGGATCGGGCAGGACCGCGCAGGCGACGAACGTCAAGAGGATGTAGGCGGTGCCGATCACCATCCCGCGCGGCTCGAAGCGGAAGCCGAGCGTGACCGCGGGCAGCGCGAACCAGACCAGCACCGGGCTGGTGGCGCCGCCGGTTATAAGCACCGCGACCGCGAGCAGGAGGGGCAGCGCCGCCCAGGCGCCCGCGATCCAGATCGCCGGGTGGCTGCTGGTGCGCATGAAGCGGTCGGCGATGGCGAAGCCGGCGACCCCGACTGCCATCGGCGCCACCCACCACCAGCCGATGTCGGAGGATCCTCCCAGGGCGATCGAGATCGCGAGGATCGCGAAGCAGGCGGCGCGGTAGCGGCCCACCCGCGCCTCCATGTCGAGCAACCGCTCCCGCCGCGCCTCCTCGTGGATCGAGACCAGCGTCTCGGCCGACTCGGGCCGGGGCGGTTGGACGCCGCCACGGTGCCGCAGGGGTTCCATGGTCCGGTTCATGTCCGGCCATCGGCGCCAGCCCGGTCCCACTTGAATCTGCACGCGGCTGGCCAGCCGTTCGTACCTAGTGGTGTGACCGGCAACGTTGCCGGGAATCTGGCGAGACTCGGTGGTCGTCGGGCAGGGACGCAGGGAGGCCGAATGGCAGCGCCATTTGGCCGACTGAGGACGCCGCACGGCGATCATCCGAGGCCGCCAGAAACCGGTGAACGTTGCCGGTCACACCACTAGCTCAGTCCACCAGCTGCATGTCCTTGGGTAGCGAGCTGAGGTTGCGGTGGCCCTCGTCGTTGACGACGACCAGGTCCTCGATCCTCACCCCGAACCGGCCCGGCAGGTACACCCCCGGCTCAACCGTCACCACTTCTCCCGATTCGAGCGTGTCCTCGGAGCGCAGCGAGAGCCGCGGCGCCTCGTGCACCTCGAGCCCGACCCCGTGCCCGAGCCCGTGACCGAACCGCTCGCCGTGGCCGGCAGCGTCGATCACCTCGCGAGCAACGGCGTCGACGGCTTCACCGCCGGCACCGGCCGCGATCGCACCGAGCGCCGCCTGCTGTGCCTCGCGCACGACCTCGTAGACCGCGCGCGCCTCCTCGCCGGGATCGCCAGTGGCGTAGGTACGGGTGCCGTCGGAGCAGTAGCCGTCCAGCTTTGCCCCCATGTCAAAGACCACCAGCTCGCCGCGGCCGATCTCACGCTCACCGGGCTCGGCGTGCGGCAGCGCCCCGTTCGGCCCGGCGGCGACGATCGCCGGGAAGGACGGATCGCCGCCCAGCTCGCGGATCCTGGCTTCGGCGGCGCGGGCGACGTCGCGCTCGCTGCGCCCGGCCAGGCCGCGCTCCAGGCTCCAGCGCCAGACCTCGTCGGCCAACTCAGAGGCCGCCGCGATCGCCGCCAGCTCGCTCTCGTCCTTGACCCGCCGCAGTTGCTCGACCGCCCCGCCCGCGGCCACCATCTCGATCCCGTCGGCGAGTTTCTCCTCCAGTTTCCCCAGGACGCGCACGGCCATCTGGTCGTCCTCGAAGCCGACCTTGCCCTCCAGGCGCGCGGCGATCGCACCCAGCCAGTCGCCCTCGACCGTGACCGGCTCCCAGCCCTCGACCTCCGCCGCGGCGCGCTCCGTGTAGCGGAAGTCGGTGAGGAAGAGATGGACGCCGGGCCCGCAGACGCAGGCGCCGTTGGTGCCGGTGAAGCCGGTCAGGTAGCGAACGTTGGTCAGGTCGGTGACCAGCATCCGGTTCAGCTCACGCTCGGCGAGCAGCTTCTCGAGCCGGTCGCCGCGACCGCGCATCAGGCGCTGGCGCCGAGCTCGCGGGCGAGCAGCTCCAGCGCCTCGCGATAACCGTCGGGGCCCTTGCCCGAGATCTTCGCCAGCACCAGCCCGTCGAAGACCGAGAGCCGCCGCCAATCGTCGCGCGACTCGACGTCGGAGAGATGGACCTCGACCGCGGGCAGGCGGGCGACGTCGAGGGCGTCGGCGATCGCGCGGCTGTAATGGGTCCAGGCGCCGGCGTTGACCAGCGAGGAGTCGGCGAGGTCCGGCAGGCGGTGCAAGTACTCGACGAACTCGCCCTCGTGGTTGGTCTGGAAGAAGATCGGTTCCAAGCCCAGTTCGCGCGCCCAGCCCTTGATCCGGTGCTCCAGCTGGGACAGCGAGAGACCGCCGTAGACCGCCGGATCGCGGCGCTCGAGGATGTCGAAGTTGACGCCATGCAGGACGGCGACGCGGTTGCGGGTGGTGGTCATGGGTACAACTCTTCCACGGCGGCCCGGACGCTGGCGGGATCGACCAGCTGGCCAACCCGGGGGTCGCCGGGCTCGGAGAGCAGGACGAAGCCGACGCCCTCGGCGGTGCGCTTCTTGTCTCGTTGCAGGGCATCGAGGATCGCGTCGACCTCGACCGTCGGGTCGAGGTCGACCGGCAGCGCGTGGCGGCGCAGGATCTCCCCGCACTCGGCGCGCAGCGCGGCGGCGCCGGAGAGGCGCAGCGCGGCGAGCAACCCCAGGCCGATCGCCTCGCCGTGGCGGTAGCGCGCGTAGCCGCTCGCGGCCTCGATCGAGTGGCCGACGGTGTGGCCGAGGTTGAGCGCCTGTCGCAGGCCCCCATCGCGTTCGTCGGCGGCGACGACCTCGCACTTGTAGCGGGCGCAGGCGAAGACGACATCGTCCAGCCCAGCCGGGTCGAGGGTCTCAATCTCCCTCACCCGCTCCCAGAGCGCTCCGCCCGCCAGCAGCCCGGTCTTGAGTGCCTCGACGAAGCCGGCCGCAAGCTCGTTGCTGGGTAGGGAGGCAAGGGTGCCGGTGTCGGCGATGACCGCCGCGGGCATGTGGTAAGCGCCGACGTAGTTCTTGGCCTCGGGCAGATCGACCCCGGTCTTGCCGCCGTAGGCCGAGTCGACCTGGGCGACCAGGGTGGTCGGCACCTGGATGACGGGGACGCCCCGCTGGTAGGTGGCGGCGCAAAACCCAGCCAGATCGCCGACGACGCCGCCGCCGAGCGCGACGACGTGATCTTCGCGGGTCATCCCCTCCTTACCCAGCCCTTCCAGGGCCTTTGCGGCTGCGTCCATCGTCTTGGTCTGCTCACCGGGCTCGATCTCAATCCGGTCGGCGAGGGGCTCCAGCCGGTCCGCATAGAGCTTCATCACAGTTCGATCGGATATGCAGAAGCGCCGTCCCTCAAGCGGCCACCAGCCGGACTCCAACAGTCTGCGCCCGACCAGCACCGGGTACTCGCCCGAAGCGCTCGTCGCCCACAACAACTTGGTGTCTGCGGGGAGATCGCCGAGCGCCAGGATCGAGGGCAGCGCGCGCCTGGCGATCTCGCGGTCTCCAGCCGGCACCACCGCATCGGCAAGCTCCTCGTAGAGCGGTTCGCGCACCGCCAGCAGGCGCTCAACGTCCTCGGCGCTGGTGGCGAGCGGGCGGTCGCTGCGGGCGATCCGCCGCCAGGCCTCCTCGGCGTTGACCTGCAGCCAGGCGACGGTGTGGCGCCCGAGCGCGGCGCGGACCCGCTCCGAAAGGACGCTGCCGCCGCCGAGCGCGATCGCGCCGCCGTCGGCGTTCTCCAGCAGCGCGCCGACGACCTCCGCCTCGCGCTCCCGGAACGCCTCCTCCCCGTCGCGCTCGAAGGCCGCGGCGATCGGCATCCCCAGCTCGCGCTCCATCAGCGAGTCGATCTCGGTCGTCTCCAGGCCGGCCTCGCGGGCGGCGGTGAGCGCGGTGCTCTTGCCCGCGCCCATGAAGCCGATGAAGACCAGCGCCGGCCTCACTGGCTCACCCCCTGAAGTCGATGCGCTTCTTGTACGCCTCGACCGCGGCGAGGACGTCGTCGATGTGGTCGCCGCCGAACTTCTCGCGGTAGCAGCGGGCGAGGGTCAGCGCCACCATCGCCTCGGCGACGACGGCGGCGGCGGGGACGACGGTCGAGTCGGTGCGCTCGCGCAGCGCCTGCGCCGGCTCCTTGGTCTCGGTGTCGACCGAGCGCAGCGGCTTGGTCAGGGTCGAGATCGGCTTGATCGCGGCCCGCACCGAGAGCGGCTGCCCGTTGGTCATCCCGCCCTCGAGACCGCCGGCGTGGTTGGTCTCGCGGTGGTAGCCGCGCTCCTGCGACCAGAAGATCTCGTCGTGGGCCTCGGAGCCCGGCCGCCCGGCGACGTCCCAGGCTTCGCCGATCGCCACCCCCTTCACCGACTGGATCGAGGCGACGGCGCCGGCGAGGCGGCCGTCGAGGCGGTCTTCCCAGGAGACGTGGGAGCCGAGCCCGGGAACAAGGCCGAAGACGCGCACCTCGAAGCTGCCGCCGAGGCTCTCGTTGGCCTTGCGCAGGCGGTTGATCTCCTCGACCATCGCCGCGCTCGCCTCGGGGTCGAGGCAGCGGACCGGGTCCTCGTCGACGGCGGCGAAGTCCTCCGGGGTCAGGTCCTCGCGCGCGGCCGCCCTGACCGAGGCGATCTGGGTGACGTGGCTGTGGATCTGCACCCCCAGCGCGGAGAGGAAGCCGCGGGCGATCGTGCCGGCGGCGACCCGGGCCGCGGTCTCGCGGGCGCTGGCTCGCTCGAGCACGTTGCGGATATCGGTGTGGCCGTATTTCTGGGCGCCGACCAGGTCGGCGTGGCCTGGCCGCGGCAGGTGGACCTCTTCGGGCTCGAAGCCCTCGACCGGCCAGGGGTTCATCCGCTCCTCCCAGTTGGCGTAGTCGCGGTTGGCGACCAGCACCGCGATCGGGCTGCCGAGGGTGCGCCCGTGACGGACCCCGGAGCGAATCTCGACCGTGTCGGTCTCGATCTTCATCCGGCCGCCGCGGCCGTGGCCGAGCTGGCGCCGGGCCATGTCACGGTCGAGCGCCTCGCGGTCGAGCTCGAGCCCGGCCGGCATGCCCTCGACGATCGCGACGAGACCCGGCCCGTGCGACTCCCCCGCGGTGGTGAAGCGGAACGTGGTCACGCCGCAAGGCTATAGCCGAAAGAGTTGACGAGTTGACCCCCTATAGGTGGGACAATCCGTCAACTTATCCTGGCGACAGGGTCAAGTGCGGGCGGCGGCGCGCATCGCCTCGACCGGAGGTTCGCGGCCGGTCCAGATGCGCAGCGAGAGCGCGCCCTGCTGGACCAGGACCTCGATCCCGTCGACGGTGGCGGCGCCGGCTGCCTCGGCGGCCGCCAGCAGCGGCGATGGCTCCTCGCCGTAGACCATGTCGACGACCGTCTGCGCGGAGGAGAAGCGCTCGGCCGCAAGCGGCAGCTGCTCGAAGGGGTTCTCGCCGCCGAGCCCGGCGGCGCTGGTGTTGACGATCAGCTCGTACGCCGCCTGGTCGGGTTCGGCGACCGCGCTCCCTCCCAGCTCGGCGCAGATCCGCTCCGCTCGCGCCGCGGTGCGATTCCAGACCTCGACCTCCGCCCGCTCCCGCTCCAGCGCCCAGACCACCGCGCGAGCGGCGCCGCCCGCCCCGAGCACCAGCGTCCGTCGCTCCCGCGGCGAGGACGGCAGCGCCGCCAGGAAGCCGTCGGCGTCGGTGTTGTGGGCGTGGATTTTCTCCTCGGCAAAGACCAGCGTGTTGGCGGCGCCGATCTCGCGCGCGACCTCGCTGGGCGCGTCGGCGAGCGCCAGCGCCGCCTCCTTGTGCGGGACGGTGACGTTGGCGCCGGCGAAGCCTTCCGCGGGCATCGCCCGCACCCGCTCGGCAAACCCCTCGGGGGCGACGTCGATCGCCCTGTAGCTCCACTCCTCCCCCAGACCCAGCGCGGCCAGTGCCGCGGTCTGCATCGCCGGCGAGCGCGAGTGAGCAACCGGGTGGCCGAGAACCGCCAGCCGCGGCATCCCTATTCCCCGCAGGTATCCGGGGAGTTGCCCCCGGCCGCTTCGCGAGCGGAGTTGTAGCGCGCGACGTCGCTTTCAAATTCGGCGTCGGTGCGGGAGAAGGCGAGCTTGCCGCAGGTCCCCGGCTCGGTCACGTAGAAGAGGTAGTCGGCCTTCGCCGGATGGGCGGCGGCCTCGATCGAGGCTAGGCCGGGGCTGTTGATCGGCCCGGGCGGCAGACCGGCGTTGACGCGGGTGTTGTAGGGCGAGTCGACCGCCAGCTCGGATTCGGTCAGCGGCTGGGTGTAGTTGCCGGTGGCGAAGCGGACCGTCGCGTCGATCCCGAGCGGCATACCTTCGTGCAGGCGGTTGTAGATCACCGCGGCGACCAGCTTGCGCTGGCTCGGGATCCCCGCCTCGTCCTCGATCAACGAGGCGATCGTCAGCACGTCGAAGGTCGTCAGGTTCTTGGAGCGGGCGTAGGCCATGTCGACGCCCTTGATCCGCCGCTTGAAGTCTTCGAGCTGGAGCTGCACCAGGTCCTCCACCGGCGCCTTCGGCTTCAGTTCGAAGGTGTCGGGGAAGAGGAAGCCCTCGAGGCTGCGGGCGCCCTTGCCTCCGTAGCTGGCCGGGTTCAGGTACTTGGAGCGGACGGTCGCCTTCGTGTAGCTGCCCGGGACCCCGTCTTCCTCGACCAGCTGCGCCGCCTGGGGGCGGCTGTATCCCTCGGGGATCGTGACCGTGACCGTGCGCTTGAGCGGCGGCTGGGAGAGGGCGTCGATGGCAGCGCCGTAGCTCATCCCGTGGGCGAGCGTGAAGTGCCCTGCGTAGAGCTCGGAGCGCTTGCCGGCGAGGGTGACGCGGACCTGGAACAGGGTCGAGCTGTCGACGACGCCCCTCTCGCCGAGCAGGTCGCCGACTTCGCTGACGCTGGCGCCCTTCGGCACCGTCACCTCGACCCTTCCGGAGCCGTCGCCGTGGAACGGCTGGAAGAGCGCGAATCCGAACCAGAGGAGGAAGAGCGCAGCGACCACGGCGAAGATGCGGAAGGGGTGGCGGCGCAACGCGCCGAGCGCGCCTGAGCCAGAGCCCCCACCGCTGTCGCCACTCCCGTTTGCTCGCTCCGTCGCCACCGGGTTGCCGGCGGAGGGCTCCGCGGTCTGCGGCTCCTCGTCCCAGAACTCCTGCTCGGGGCTGCGCGGCTGGGCGGGCTCGGGCGGAGTCGGAGGCGGGGCGGGCTGCGCCGGCGGGGTGGCCTGCTCCTCGCGCTGCTTCGCCTCGCGCTGGCGACGCCGCTCTTCGCGCTCGAGCCGCCGCTGCTCGCGTTCGCGCGCGGCGGGGTCGTTCGGATTGGCGAACGGGTCGCCGCCCGGCCAGTCCTCACTCATCGCCCGGCTCCGTCAGGTCGGGAGTCGCCTCGTCGATCGCGGCGCTGCCCGCTAAGTAGGCCTCCAGCAGGTGGGCAGCGGCGAGCGAGTCCGGTGCCGCCGTCGCCCCCGCGCGCCGACTCATCTCGGCCATCCGCGTCGTCAGGCGCTCGTCGTAGATCTCGACCGGGATCCGGAGTATCGCCTCGAGTTCGGCGCTGAAGCTGCGGGCGAGCGCAGCCTGACTGCCCTCCTCGCCGCTGAGGTGCAGCGGCAGCCCGACCACGACCCGCTCGACCCCGTGCTCGGCGACGATCTCGGCGACCAGCTTCACCTCCGGCGGTTCGATCACCGGCAGCGGCGTCGCCAGGGTGCCGGTCGGGTCGGAGATCGCGCAGCCGATCCGCGCCGTGCCGTGGTCGAGGGCGAGCACGCGCACGGCTAGCCGAGCTCCCGCTCGATCGCGGCGCGTGCGGTGGCCAGCGCCTCGTCGAGCTTCTCCGGATCGCGGCCGCCGGCCTGTGCCATGTAGTCACGGCCGCCACCGCCACCGCCAACGACAGCGGCTGCCTCTCGAATGAGCTTCACAGCGGAAAGCCCTCGCTGGAAAGCGTCCGTGGAGATCAACGAGACCAGCGCGACTTTTCCCCCTTCACCGCCGCCCAAGACCACCGCAGTGGCGCCACCCAGCATCGATTGGACGCGATTGGCGACATCGAGTAGCTCACGCTGACCAGGCAGATCCAAGGCGGAAACAACGACTTTGACGCCCTCCACCTCGGCAGCTGTATCCACCAGACGCTTCGCCTCCTCACCCAGCAGCTGTTTCTGCGCCTGCTCGGCACCGGCACCCGCCTCGCGCAGGCGCTCGGCCGCGCGGCGGGCGCCGCCGAGGGGGTCCTGGGGATTGCCGAGCAGCTCACCGGCCTCGCGCAGCTGCTCCTCGCGCTGGCGGAACCAGTCGATCGCCGCGGGACCGCTGAGGGCCTCGATCCGGCGCACGTTGGCGGCGCTGGAGCCCTCCGCGGCGATCTTGAAGATGCCGACCTCGGCGGTGTTGGCGACGTGGGTGCCGCCGCAGAGCTCGCGCGAGACGCCGTCGACTTCGACTACCCGCACCCAGTCGCCGTATTTCTCGCCGAACAAGGCCATCGCGCCGAGCTTCTCGGCCTCGGGCCTCTCCATGTTCAGCCAGCGCACCGGCCGGCTTGCCTTGACCCACTCGTTGACCCGGTCCTCGACGTCGCGCAGCTCCGCCGGGCTCAGCGCCTGGCCGTGGGTGAAGTCGAAGCGCAGCTTGTCGGGGCGGACGGCCGAGCCCGCCTGGCGGACGTGGGTCCCGAGCCGCTCGCGCAGCGCCGCGTGCAGGAGGTGGGTGGCGGTGTGGTTGCGCATCGTCGCGTGGCGCGTCTCGCGGTCGACCACCGCCTCCACCGCCACTCCGGACTCGATCGCCCCCCCACTCGGCTCGACCTCCAGTGCTTGGTCCTCGCCGACGCGGTAGACGTCGACCACCCTCGCCTCCTCCCCCGCCCAGCGCAATACCCCGGAGTCGGCCACCTGGCCGCCGCCCTCGGCGTAGAACGGGCTCTCCTCCAGCTTGACCAGGGCGCGGCCGTCGTCGGCCTGCACCGCGGCTAGGCCGGTGGTGGCGCGCAGCGTCTCGTAGCCGACGAACCGCGTCGGCGCCGCCGCCGCGGCGAAGGCGATCACCTTCTGGTGGCGGTCCTCGGAGCCGTGGGCGGTGGCGGCGCCGACGCGGGCGCGCTGGCGCTGCTCCTCCATCAGCTCCTCGAAACCGGAGTCGTCGACCGAGAGCCCCCGCTCCGCCAGCAGCTCCTTGGTCAGGTCGTAGGGGAAGCCGTAGGTGTCGTGCAGCTTGAAGGCAGCGGCGGCGTCGATCCAGGAGGTCTCCGACTCCTTCGCCTCGGCGACGAGGCGCTCGAGCAGCTCGGTGCCGCGCTCCAGCGTGCGGCCGAAGCTCTCCTCCTCGTCGCCGACCCAACGGACGATCGTCTCCCGCTCGGCCGCCAGCTCCGGGTAGGTCTCCCCCATCAGCTCGATCGTGCGCTCGGCGAAGCGGCCGAGCCAGGGCGACTCGAGGCCGAGGGTGCGGCCCTGCTGGATCGCCCGCCGCATGATCCGGCGCAGGATGTAGCCGCGGTCCTCGTTGGAGGGGACGACGCCGTCGGCGATCAGGAAGGCGGCGCCGCGGGAGTGGTCGGCGACGATCCGCATCGCCCGGGTAACCGCGCCGCCCTCGTCGTAGCGGCGGCCGGACAGCTCCTCGGCGAGGTCAATCAGCGGCCGCACGTGGTCGGTCTCGAAGACCGAGGGCACGTCCTGGAGGATCGCCGCCATCCGGTCCAGCCCCATGCCGGTGTCGATGTTGCGCATCGGCAACTCGGTCAGGGAGCCGTCCTCGGCCAGGTCGTAGCTCATGAAGACGTGGTTCCAGAACTCGAGGAAGCGGTCGGTGTCGTCGCCGGGACGCTCGCCGTCGGCGCCGACGCCATTGGCGCCGCGGTCGAGGTAGAGCTCCGAGCAGGGGCCGCAGGGGCCGGTCGGACCCGCCTGCCAGAAGTTGTCTTCGCGGCCGAGCCGGACGATGCGCTCGTCGGGGACGCCGGTGGCGCGCCAGATCTCAATCGCCTCCTCGTCCGGTCCCAGCCCGAGCTCCTCGTCGCCGCCGAAGACCGTCACCCAGATCCGCTCCGGGTCCATCCCGAAGCCCTCGGTCGAGAGCTCCCAGCCCCAGGCGATCGACTCCGCCTTGAAGTAGTCGCCGAAGCTCCAGTTGCCGAGCATCTCGAAAAAGGTCAGGTGGCGGGCAGTGTCCCCAACCTCGGTGATATCAGTGGTGCGGAAGCATTTCTGCACGTCGGCGAGGCGCGGCGCCGGCGGCGTTTCGCGGCCGAGGAAGTAGGGCTTGAACGGCTGCATGCCGGCGGTCGTCAGCAACACCGAGGGATCGTGCGCGGAGGGCACCAGCGAGGCCGAAGGAACAATCTTGTGGCCCCGCTCCTCGAAGAAGGAGAGGTAGGTATCCCGGATCTCCTGCGCCTTCATGTGAGGGAGCCTAAATATTCGTCGGCGGGAAAGCCGCCGGGCCGGTCGAGGAGCTCAGTCCGCAGCCGCGATCGTGCCGTGGCCGACGATCGTCTCCCCCGCCAGCAACACCGCCGTCTGACCGGGCGAGGCGCCGGCAAACGCCTCGCCCAGCTCGACCTCGAGAGCACCGTGACGACCGGGCCCGGCGACCCCAACGGAGGCCGGCAGCGCTCGCGAGTGGTAGCGGAGCCGGACCGCGTCGACCCGGGCGCCGTCGCGGTGCAGGACCGCGTCGCGGACGCGGACGCGGCGGGCCTCGAGCTCGGCGCGGGTGCCGACGGTGACGGTGTTGGCGCCGGCGTCGGTGGCGAGTACGTAGAGCGGCTCGGGGGCGGAGACGCCGATGCCGCGGCGCTGGCCGACGGTGAAGTTGTGGTGGCCGCGGTGGCGGCCAACGGTGCGGCCGGAGCGGTCGAGCACGGCGCCCTCGCGGTCGTGCAGGCCGCCGTGCCGGCGCAGGAAGCCGCGCTTGCCCTGGCCGGCGAGGAAGCAGAGGTCCTGACTCTCGGCCTTGCGGGCCACGGCGAGGCCGTGGCGGGCGGCGATCTCCCGCACCTCCGGCTTGGTCAGCTCGGTGAGCGGGAAGGAGAGCCGGCCGAGCAGCTCGGGCGGCAGCGCCGCCAGCATGTAGCTCTGGTCCTTGGCCGCGTCGGCGGCGGAGGCCAGCAGCGGCCCCTGGTCGTCCTCGACGATGCGGGCGTAGTGGCCGGTGACGAGGCGCGTTGCGCCGAGCCGCTCGGCGAGGTCGACCATCGCCGCGATCCGCACCTCGCCGTTGCAGAGAACGCAGGGGTTGGGAGTGCTGCCGGCGCTGTAGCCGGCGACGAAGCGGTCGACCACACGGCGGCGGAAGTCCTGCTCGAGGTCGAGGGTGAAGTGCGGGATGCCGAGCGAGTGGGCGAGCGCGCGGGCGCCGAGCACCGCCTCCGGCGAGCAGCAGGCCTTGGCGCCGTCGGTGTCGGGATCGGCCCAGAGCTTGACGGTGACGCCGACCACCTCCGCCCCGCGCTGGCGCTCCAGCAACGCCGCGACGGCGCTGTCGACGCCGCCCGACATCGCGACCGCGACCCGTTCGGGGGACGGAGTCGAGTGGGGCGGGACGCGGCGGCCGTCCATTGCAGGTGCGGCCGCCGCGTCCCGCCCCACCTCCGAGTCGCTTGCGAGGAGGACGTTTGAGGGGGGGTCGCTTGCGAGGAGGACGTTTGATGCGGCGGCGGCGCTGAGGGCGCGATGGAGGGCGTCGGCGGCGAGGACCGCAGCGTGGCGCTTGCCCGGAGTGAGGCCGCCGATCGCGGTGTCGACGGTGTCGACGTCGATGGAGGCTGCCTCCAGGACGAGAGCGCCGTCGATCAGCTCGGCGACGGCGGCGGTTGCGGCGATGGTGGCGCCGCAACCCTCGGCATCGAAGCTGGCGCTGCCGATTCGGCGGTCCTCGACCCGGAACGAGATCCGCGACAGGTCGCCGCAGGCCGCGCCTCCGGCCGCACCGGTGAAGGCGCCAGCGGGCGCCGGCCCACGCCGGCTCTCGTCACCGAAGAAATGCTCGAAAAGCTCCCGCTCCATTGGCCAAATGGTAGAGCGCTTGCCCTGGGCCGTCACCCACACCTACCTGCCGTGTGGGTGTGGGTGACGGCCCAGGACGCCGGGTCACACAGTCAAGAGCCCGCGAAGATCGGCGGCGATCGCCGCCGGTTCGTCGCGCAACTGCCGCCAGGTGACCCGCGTCGACCGCCAGCCCTCGGCGAGCAGGATCCGGTCCCGCTGCCGGTCTCTCTCGAAGGCCCGATCCGTCCCGTGCACCGCCCGCCCATCGAGCTCCACGATCAGCCGCTCGTCCCGCCACATGCAGTCCGGTTTGAGCAGCCGCCCGCGCAGTGGCAGGGTCGCATTGAAGAGAGGCCGCGGCAGCCCGTGCGCGTCGACGAAGGCGACGAACTCCTCCTCGAATTTGTTCTCGGTGATGCCGACCGGGGCGCGGCGGGCGAGAATAGAGCGCACCGCTTCGATGCCCCGGCGCCCCGGATGGCGGTCGATCAATTGCGGCAACGAGACGCGGCTCGTCAACCGCTTCACCTCGGCCTCGTGGAAGGTCCGTTCCACCTCCCGTTCCGAGACGACGGCGGCGAGGTCGAGGATCGTCCGTGACACGCAGGTCACTGGAATCCCGTCGACCTCCTCGATTTCATCCGGCAGAAGCCGCGCCTGCCGCAGCAGGATCGCCCCGCGCCGCGTCCGTCCCGGCGCGTCCCGGCTCGCTTCGACCTGCCCCGGATCGTAGGGAAAAACACCCAACAAACGCGCGGCGGAGCGATGGCTGAGCACCGTCCCCGGCCCGCAGGCGAGCACCGCCGCCATCCACCGCCCACGCGGCACGAGCCGCGCTCCGCCAAGGGCGTAGACGCCGCGATAGACGGGCCGAAGGAGGCCGCGCTCCCTCCTCTCCCTGATCGTCTTCCCACTCAGCCCGAGAGCGAGCAGTTGCCCCCGCGTCACAACCCCGTGCTGACTCCAGGCCATAGCGACCATCCGCCGGTCCAGCTGAGATTGAGCTGAGCTTTCGCGCCCCACTAGGGCCTAAAGGCTCAGGTCAACCGGATTCGCCCCCCGAGAAGAAAGGGAGGCCCCAGCCCGCCGTTGCCGCCTCTGGCTTTGATCCCTTCAAGTGAAGGTGGGTGCCTGCTCCTGCCCCCAAAGGGACCGAAGACTTCAGCTCCCGCGCCGTTTGTGTTGGGTCAAACGGTGAGACGGCTCTCGTACGGGCTCGAGCCTCGGCTCAACCGTACCACCGGGCGCCCGGCGCGGGTGACTATTTCGCGGCGCCTCAGTCGTCCCAGTCGAGGTTGGAGAGGTGCAGCTCGGCCTCGCTCCAGCGATCGGCGGGCACCCGCAGGGCGATGTCGCCGCGGCCGAAGCGGTCGAGGGGCCAGTCGGCGGTGAGCGCAGCCTCGATGTCGGCCTCGACCAGCGCCTGGTGCCAGGCCCGCGCGGTCCTCAGGTCACCGAAATCGCGCACCACCTCCCAGTTGTCGAAGCGAGGGTCGTCGACGATGACGGGCGTCTGCCCGGGGCCGGGAGCCGGGCGCCACCTGCGTGGAAGCCAGTCCCGGAGCGCCATCTCAGTGGCCGGCGAGTTTGCGCTGGTGGAGGGAGATGCCGAGGTCGCGGAGCTGGATGTCCTCGACCGGAGCGGGGGCGCCGGTGAGCAAGTCGAAGCCAGAAGCGGTCTTGGGGAAGGCGATCACGTCGCGGATCGTCTCGGCGCCGCTGAGGCGCTGGACGATGCGGTCGATGCCGTAGGCGATGCCGCCGTGCGGCGGGGCGCCGAAGCGCAGCGCCTCGAGCAGGAAGCCGAAGCGCGCCTCGGCGGTCTCGGCGTCGATCCCCAGAGCCGAGAAGACGGCCTGCTGGACGTCGGCGCGGTTGATCCGGATCGAGCCGCCGCCGAGCTCCTGCCCGTTCCAGACCACGTCGTAGGCGACCGCGCGGGCGGCGCCGGGGTTCTCGGGGTCGAGCTCGCCCTTCGGCGCGGTGAAGGGGTGGTGCAGCGGGTCCCAGCGTTTCCCCTCGGCGTTCCACTCCATCAGCGGCCAGTCGACGATCCAGACCAGGCGGTGCTCGTCCTCGTCGATCAGCCCGAAGCGCTCGGCGAGGTCGATCCGCATCTGCCCGAGGACGGCGTCGGTCACCCGGCGCTCGTCGGCGACCAGCAGCAGCAGGTCCCCCTCCTCGGCGCCGAGCAGGCGGTTGAGGTCGGCCAGCTCCGCCGCGCTGAGGAACTTCGCGGTGGGCGAGCGCCAGCCGTCGCCCTCGCGGAAGGCCCAGACCAGCCCCTTCGCCCCCAGCTCCTGGGCGCGGGAGATCAGCCCGTCCAGCTCCGAGCGGGGCATCTCGCGGCGCCCCGTGTTGATGCCGCGGATCGAGCCGCCGCCCTCCAGCACCGAGCGGAAGACCTTGAACTCGGTCTCGCCCAGCGCCTCGCCGAGGTCGACCAGCTCCAACCCGAAGCGCAGGTCGGGCCGGTCGGTGCCGAAGCGGCCGATCGCCTCGTCGTAACACATGCGCTGCATCGGCAGCTCGATCTGCGGCCCGCCGGCGCGCTCGAAAACGTGGGCCAGCAGCCGTTCGTTGATCTCGATCACGTCCTCGCCGTCGACGAACGACATCTCGATGTCGAGCTGGGTGAACTCCGCCTGGCGGTCGGCCCGAGTCGCCTCGTCGCGGAAGCAGCGCGCCACCTGGTAGTAGCGCTCGAAGCCCGCCACCATCAGCAGCTGCTTGAACAGCTGCGGCGACTGCGGCAGCGCATAGAAGGAGCCCTGCTGCTGGCGGCTGGGGACGAGGAAGTCGCGAGCGCCCTCCGGGGTCGAGCGGGTCAGCACCGGCGTCTCGACGTCGACGAAGCCCTCGGCGTCGAGGAACTCGCGCATCGCCGCGGTCACCCGGTGGCGCAGCAGCAGCGCCTCGCGCATCTGCTCGCGGCGCAGGTCGAGGTAGCGGTGCCGCAACCGCGCGTCCTCGCCGACCTCGCCGGAGAAGCCCTCGATCTGGAAGGGCGGCGTCTCGGCCGCGGCGAGCCGCTCGGCGCTCGCCACCTTCAGCTCCACCTCGCCGGTCGGCAGCTCCGGGTTGACCGTCTCCGGCGAGCGCCGGACCACGCTGCCGGCCGCGCTCAGCACGTCCTCGGCCCGCAACTGGTGCGCCAGCGCGAACGACTCGCCGGAGGTATCCGGATTGAAGACGAGCTGGACGACGCCGCTGCGGTCGCGCAGGTCGATGAAGATCAGGCCGCCGTGGTCACGGCGACGGTGGACCCAGCCGGCGACGCGCGCCTCGGAGTCGACGCGGTCCCCGAGGACTTCGCCGCACCAGGCGTCGCGGTACCCGTTGGCCCGCGGCGGCGGCGCCTCGCTCACGACTCCCCCTTCGCGTCGTCGACGAGGTCCTCCAGGTCTGCCGGTCGCTGCTCGCCGGTCTCCATGTCCCGCCACTGGGCGGAGCCGTCGGCCAGCAGGATCAGCGCTCGCCGGACGCCGAGGCGGTCAGCGTGTTTGAGCTGGCTCTTGAGACCGCGGCCCGAGAGGTCGAGCTCGGCGGCCACCCCGACGTAGTGAAGCTGGGTAGAGAGAACAAAGGCCCGGAGCTTCTGCGCGTCATCGTCGGTGGCGACGAAGACGTCGCGCTCCGCCGCTTGCTCGAGCTCGCCGAGCGCGAGCAGCAGCCGCTCGACGCCAGCGGCCCAGCCGATCGCCGGCGTCGGCGGGCCACCGAGCTGCTCGATCAGCCCGTCGTAGCGGCCGCCGCCGCCGATCTCCGACTGCGCTCCCAGGGCGTCGCAGACGAAGGAGAAAATCGTCCGCGTGTAGTAATCGAGCCCACGCACGAGGGTGGAATCGACCTCGTAGGCGATGTCGGCGGCGTCGAGCAGTTCCCGCACCGCCGCAAAGTGGTCGGCGTCCTCGCCCTCCAGCCGCTCGACGATCGTCGGCGCGCTCGCCATCACCCCGCGAGTGCCCTCGTCGTCGGAGTCGAAGGCGCGCAGCGGGTTGACGTCGATCCGCTCCCGCACGTCCTTGGAGAGGTCGCCCTCGTGCGCGTGCAGGTGCGCCTTCAGCTCCTCCAGGTAGGCGCGCCGCGACTGCAGCGAACCGAGGCTGCCGAGGCGCAGCTTCACGCCGGGCACCCCCAGCTCGGCGATCAGCTCGGCGAGCAGGCCGATCGCCTCGGCGTCGGCGAGCGGCGAGTCGGTGCCGATGCACTCGACCCCGAGCTGGTGGAACTGACGGTAACGGCCTGCCTGCGGACGCTCGTGACGGAAGAAGGGACCGAGGTAGGAGAGCTTGACCGGCTGCGCCAGCTTGTGCATTCCGTGCTCCAGGTAGGCGCGGCAGATCGGCGCGGTGCCCTCCGGGCGCAGGGTGATGCTGCGCCCGCCCTTGTCCTCAAACGTGAACATCTCCTTGCGGACGATGTCGGTCGAACGGCCGACTCCGCGCTCGAACAGCTCCGTGTCCTCGAAGGCCGGCGTCGCGATCGGCTCGTAGCCGGCGCGGGCGAAGATCGCCGCCGCCGCGCGCTCGATCCGCGCCCGCCCGCGCGCCCCCTCGGGCAGCACGTCGAAGGTCCCGCGCGGCGCCTGGTACTTGCTTGCCATGGTCGCGGCGACCTTATTCGACCGGCGCCGGAGCTACCGGACCAGCGAGGTGAGGAACGGGTTGGAGGCGCGCTCGGCCCCCAGCGTCGTCGTCCCCATGTGGCCGGGGTAAACGACGGCCTCGTCGGGATGCGAGTCGAGCAGGCCGCGAATCGACTCCAGCAGGGTCGGCCCGTCGCCGCCTGGCAGGTCGACGCGCCCGACCGAGCCCTGGAAGAGCACGTCGCCGGAGAAGATCGCGTCCTCGCCGCGGACCGAGTAGGTGACGTGGCCGGGGCTGTGACCGGGGGTGAAGATCACGTCCAGCACCAGCCCCGCCAGCTCCAACGTCTCGCCGCCGGACACGGTCTCGTCCGCCTCGTAGCTCTCGTAGGGGCCGAAGCCCTCCCAAGGGACGAAACGCATGATGTCGGCGAGGACCGGGACCTCGATCTTCGGGCAGTAGACCGGCGCCCCGGTCGCCGCCGCCACCGGCGCCACGGCCCCGATGTGGTCGAAATGGCAGTGGGTGAGGAGGATCGCCTCGACCTCCCCCATCTCCCCGGCTGCAGCCAGGATCCTCTCCTCCTCCTCGCCGGGATCGACGATCAGGACCCGATCGGAGCCCTGGCGCCGCAGCAGGAAGCAGTTCTCGGCGATCGCGCCGACGGTGAGCATCTCGACGTCGAGGCTCACTGGACCACTAGTCCCCCTGCGCGCGCATTCGCGCCCGCTCGCGTCGCCGCCACATCGTCGTGTCGATGAAGTAGCCGGCGGGGATGTAGAAGGCGAGCATGAAGGCGCCGAGGGCCAGCGCGGCGCCGACAGGCCGTTTGAAGATCAGCAGCAGCAGGACCGCGAAGATCACGGCGGCGACGAGACCGCGGACGATCGAGCTGCGCCAGGTCGGCGGCAGGTCCGCGCGCGATGCCGGCTTGCGCTTGGCGCTGGCGCGCGCTTTCGCCTCGGCGCGGCTGCGGGGACGCGAGCGGCGGGGGTTGGTGTCGATCCGGCCCCCCTGGGTAC
The DNA here is from genome assembly GCA_963699125.1 of uncultured Actinomycetes bacterium. Taxonomy (GTDB): domain Bacteria; phylum Actinomycetota; class Thermoleophilia; order Solirubrobacterales; family 70-9; genus VAYN01. The sequence goes on along the minus strand of OY969417.1, from coordinate 395,407 downwards.
CGCGACGCTTGCGACGGCGCTTTTTCTTGGTCTGAGCCATGGTCTTGAAGAATCTAATCGGTCGCGGCTGCGAGGCGTCGCTCGATCAGGTGCCGCTTCGGGTCAAAGTCCCTGATCGGCACCTCGGCCGGATAGCCGTCCAGGGCGGCGGCCGGGACCAGCCCGACCAGCTCGGCCTCGAGCGGCCGGGCGCCAAGCGGCGCCGCCAGCTCCCGCACCCGCTCGACCACGGTCCCGAGCGGCACCGCGAGCGGGTCGTGGACGTTGGCCGAGACCTGGCCGCGACCGCTGGACAGCCGCAGGCCGATCGCCCGCACCCCCGGCAGCCCGCCGCCCGACTCGCGCAGCCCGGCGGCGACCGAGCGGGCCAGCTCGAGGTCGCCACTGTCGAGCTCGACGTTGAAAGCAGCGAGCGGCGGGCGGGCGGTAACCAAAGTTGCGCCCGCCCGGCGGTGCGGCAGCTCGGGCCCGAAGTCGGGGCGCAGCTCCCCCGCCTCCATCCGCAGCCATAGCTCCGCCAGGCCGCCGTTGCGGAAGAAGGCGCGCTCCTCCCGCCCCGGCTCCCGCGCCAGCTCCCCGTAGAGGAAGACCGGGACGCCGAGGCCGCCGAGCTGCGCCGCGACCGCGACCGCCTCGGTGCGGGCGGCCTCACGGACGGTGGAGTCGAGCCAGACCAGCGGGCAGACGTCGAGGGCGCCGATCGCCGGGTGCGCGCCCCGGTAGCTCGCCATGTCGATCGTCTCCAGGGCCGCCTCGGCGCCAGCGACCAGGGCCTCGATCAGCGGGCCCGGCGCGCCGGCGAGGGTGAAGACGCTGCGGTCATGATCGGCGTCGAAGTGGCTGTCGAGCAGCGACACGCCCCGGCCGAAGGCCGCTTCCAGCCTCGCCAACCGATCCGCGTCGCGCCCCTCCGAAACGTTTGGCACGGCGAGCAAGGGCGGCATGTAGTGAGGCTAGCCGCCCGCCGAGTCAGACCAGCAGGTCGCCGCCGCGGACGATCGTCTCGCCGTCGACTTCGACCGTCGGCTCGAGCAGAACGCAGTCGAGGTGGATCGGCACCTGCACGGTGCCGCCAATTGCCGCCGAGGCGCCGAAGGCGACGTGAATGGTGCCGAGGATCTTCTCGTCCTCGAGGATGTTGCCGGTGAGCAGGGCCTCTTCGTTGGTTCCGATCCCGAGCTCGGCGACGTTGGTGCCGTCCTCGCCGTGCGCGCTCAGCAGCTCCAACAAGCCGGCGCCGTCGGAACCGGTGGCGTCGGTGAGGTGGCCGCCGCGAACCGTGAGCGAGGTCGGGGTGTCGAGCAGGCCGACGCCCGCGATCGAGCCGTCGACGACGAGCGTCCCCTCCGCGGTTCCCTCCAACGGCGCGATGAAGGCCTCTCCGCAGGGCAAGTTGCCGAAGGCGCCGCGGTTGCCGAGTTCACCGGCGTCGACGATCGACAGCCGCCCCTCGAGGCCGAGCCGCAGGTCGCTGCCGTGGCGGCAGGTGATGCGGGCCTCGGAGCCGCCGTTGAGGATCCCGCTGAGCGCCCAGCCACGGCGCCGCACCTCGGAGAGGTCGCTGACCATCAGCCGGGTCAGCATGTCCTCGGTCACACCGGGCAGGCTGCCGATCCGGACTCCCTCTTCGCTCGCCTTGCGCCGGGCTTCGGTGTGGGAGATCGACTGGATCGTCGGCGCCAGCACCACGTCGGCCTCGGCCATCGCGGCGGCGACCACGTCCGGCGGCTCGGCGGCGTGCGATTCGCGCTCCGACATCACGGCCAGGGTGGCGATCGCCCCGTCGCCCTGCGCCTCGATCCGCATCAGCGCGCCAATCTCTTCGGTGACCGGGTTGCAGACCACCAGCACCTCCTCGCCCGGCGACACGCTCATGCACTCGCGGACGACGGTCCGCACTGCCCTGTCCAGCTCGACGTTCACCGTCGCAACCCTAACCCGCGACGCCGATTGCTGCGAATTTTTCCTCCAATCGCCAGCCACAACCGCATCGCTACCATCCCCGTCCCCGCCGGAGTAGCTCAGCTGGTTAGAGCAGCGGAATCATAATCCGCGTGTCGGGGGTTCGAGTCCCTCCTCCGGCATCCGGTTCGCTCGATTCTCAGTCCACGTGATTCGGAACGAGCGGATGCGCGCGGCGAGCGCGTGGCAGCTCGGGGAGGCGATCCGCGAAGTAACCGAGGGCGGCGCCGCTTGCCACCGCAACCACTCCGAGAGCGGCAGCCGCGATGCCGGTACCTGCGTCCAGGCCGTTCAACAGCAGCACTAGCCCGACCACCGCGGCGGTCGGGAGGGCGAAGAGCGTGAGGCGGATTGCCATGGGACCAGTGTAGATCACGTCACGGAGTCGATCACCAGGACGAGGACTCCGAGTCCGAAGCCGAAGAAGAAGCCAAAGGCGGTTGCGCGCTCGATCTCGGCTTTGTTGCGGCTGGCCAAGATCGCGCCGTAGTGCGCGGCGCCTCCGAAGAGACCCGTAAAACCGACCAGCGCAGCGACGGCGCCTGAGAGCGCGTCGGTGAAGATGCCGCCGAAGACAAGGCCGATCATGACTGAGCGAGCCTACGCTGAGCAGCAGACAAAACCTTTCGGGCCGTCAGCGCTGCCCCTTCTCGCGCTTGCGCCGTGCACCCAACTCGCCGGTTTCGGCGAGCTCAGAGCATCTGTTCGTACCTGAGAGCTGCTCGGGGCGCCCAAGCGGTTGCCGGTCAGTGCGAAGCAGGGCCGATGGTCGGCAGGGCGGGCAGGGTTTCACCCGCCTGGTATTCGCCTTCGGTTTCGTAGTCGGAGAGGGCGGACCAGGTTTCGCTGTCCCAGTTCCAGGAGTAGTACCTGCCGCTGACTTCCGGGAATTCGTCGATTGGGTTTGGGCTCCAGGCGGTCGTTTCGAAGTCGGCTCCGTCGTCCGTCACCGTGACCACCTTTTGCTCGCCGTCCTGGGTGGTGACCAGCTCCAGCCGCCACTTGCAGTAGCACTCGGTGGTCCAGGCGGTGACGTCGAAGACCTCGGTTTCGTTCGGGCCGACCTTGAAGTACAGACTGCCGTCTTCGCTGCCCTTGACTTCGCCCGTCGGGTCGGGTTCATCGAGGTCGATGACGACGCTGCGGACCGGCCCGGCGCCGGCCGAGGGGCAGCGGACGCCCGTGCCCGAGAGCGGCTCCCGGCGTTCGGTGACGTCGGCGCGGAAACCGGTGATCGCGATCTGGTCGCCGACTCCCTGGACGATCAGGCGGATGTCGGTGCGGCCGGCTCGAACGGCCCCCACCCGCTTGCTCCAATCGGCGAAGCCGCCGCAGCCTGCTCCCGGGCTGCCGTCGATGGTCTCGCCGTTCGGCACGATCACCGCCTGGCCAAGATCGTTGAAGGTGTCGATTTCGGCGGGATTCGTCTCGACGCTGACCTTGATCCCGTTGTGGCCGGTCGCGTCGTCGAGCCACTTCGGCACGAAGTAGGCGATGAGCGCACCGACCAGCGCGGTCACGATCGCCGCCCCGGCGATGCCGGGCACGGTCTTCAGCCATTTCGTCAGCTGCCGGCGCCTCAAGTGCTCAAGCGATCCTATCCGGCTTCCAGCATCAGCGTCACCGGGCCGTCGTTGACCAGCGCCACGCCCATGCAGGCGCCGAACACACCCTTTTTCGCGCCGAGCCGATCGCAGAAGCGGTCGTACAGCGGCTCAGCCAACTCGGGGTGGGCGGCCCCGGTGTAGCCAGGACGGTTGCCCTTGCGGGTGTCGCCGTAGAGCGTGAACTGGCTGACGCAGAGGGCCTCGCGCTCGCCCAGCGGCTCGTTCATCCGTCCCTCGGCGTCGTCGAAGATGCGCAGGGCGCGGACCTTCTCGGCCAAGCGGTCGGCCTGCTCCTCCCCGTCCCCGGCGCCGACCCCGAGCAGCACCAGCATCCCCGCACCGATCTGGGCCACGCGCTCGCCCTCGACGTCGACCGCGGCCTGGCTGACGCGCTGGACCAGTGCCCTCACGCCTCGCCTTCCAGCGCCTCGACCAGCGAGGACGCGTCGTAGGCCCCGTAGTGGCGGGTGCCGTTGACGAAGAAGCTCGGCGTGCCGGTGGCGCCGCTGCGCGCCGCCGACTCGAGGTCGCGGGCGACGCGGTCGCGGTGGGCGCCGGCGTCGATCTCGGCCGCCATCCGCTCGGCGTCGAGACCGAGCTCGCGGCCGACCTCGAGCATCGTCTCGCGGGAGAGTTTCGGTTGAGCCTGGAAGAGGGCGTCGTGGTACTCCCAGAAGCGGCCCTGCGCCGCAGCCGCCTCGCTCGCCTCGGCCGCCAGCGGCGCCAGCGGGTGGCGCTCGGGGATCGGCAGGTGGCGGAAGGCGAAGACGAGACGATCGCCGAGCCGCTCGTGCACCCGCCGCAGGACCGACTGGGCGCCGAGGCAGAAGGGGCACTGGAAGTCGCCGAACATCGTCAGCTCCAGCGGCCTGTCCAACTCGCCGCGGATGTGGTCGTCCTGGTCGAGCGGGGGGATGAGCGTGGCGTCCACTCGGCAGGATGTTATGCCCCGATGGACCAGGTCGAGTCGATCCTCGTGCTGATGCTGGCGGCGACGCTGCTGGTCCGCCTCGCCGAGTACGGCAAGGTGCCGGCGCCGATCGTGCTCGTGCTCGGCGGCCTGGCGATCGCCTTCGTCCCCGGGCTGCCGACGATCGAGCTCGACCCCGACGTGATCTTCCTCGTCTTCCTGCCGCCGCTGGTTTTCTCGGCCGGTTGGCGCACCTCGCCGCGGGAGCTGCGCACGGTGATGCGGCCGCTGGGGCTGCTTGCGATCGGCCTCGTCTTCCTCACCGCCGCCGTGGTGGCGCTGGTCGCCCACGCCCTGGTGCCGGCGCTCGGCTGGGCCGAGGCGGCGGTCCTGGGCGCGATCCTGGCGCCGACCGACGCCGTCGCCGCGATCGCCATCTTCCGCCGCATCGGCGGCCCCGAGCGGGTGCGGCTGCTGGTCGAAGGGGAGTCGATGGTCAACGACGGGACGGCGCTGGTGATCTACCGGATCGCCGTCGGCGTCGCCACCGGCGGCGCCTTCGCGCTCGGCGACGCGGCGCTCGAATTCATCGCCATTTCCGCCGGCGGCATCGCCGCCGGCCTCCTCGTCGGGGCGCTCTCGATCCTCGTCATCCGCCGCCAGACCGACGCCAGCCTCGTCGTCGTCCTCACCCTGCTGACCGCCTACGGCGCCTATATCGGCGCCGAGGAGGTTGGCGTCTCCGGCATCCTCGCCGCGGTCGTCGCTGGCCTCTACGGCGGCTACCAGGCGCCACGCGCGCTCGACGCCGACACCCGGCTCAGCTCGGTCGCCTTCTGGAACGTCCTCATCTTCGGGCTCGAGATGACGCTCTTCGTCCTGCTCGGGGTGCAGCTGCCCGGCATCGTCGACTCGCTCGAGGCGAGCTCGTCCGGGATCGGCGAGCTGCTGGTCCCGGTCGCGGCGATCGCCGTCGCCTCGATCGCCACCCGGCTCGCCTTCGTCTTCGCGATCGGATCGGACGCCGGGGAAACGCCGGGCGAGCGCTTCGCCGTCGGCTGGAGCGGGATGCGCGGTGCCGTCTCCCTGGCGGCGGCGCTGGCGGTCCCGCTCGGCGTCGCCGACCGTCCCCAGATCATCTCCCTCACCTTCTCGTTGATCCTCGTCACCCTGGTCGGGCAGGGCCTCTCGCTGCCCTTCGTGATCCGCAAGCTGCGGCTCGAGGAGCCGCGTCGCTGGAGCGACGAAGAGGCGGTGGCGCGGATGGAGGCGGCCCAGGCCGCGCTCGACCGCATCGACGAGATCGCCGACGAGGAGCGCGCCTCGGAGTCGCAGCTGAAGCGCCTGCGCGACCTCTACCGCGCCCGCTTCCGCATGTGCCAGATGGTGCTCGGCGGCGAGGACCCCGAGGTCGCCGCGCGCGAGCAGCGGCTCGCCGACTACGGCGGACTGCGCCGCGAGCTGATCGGCGTCGAGCGCGAGATCCTGCTGGAGCTGCAGGGCGAGCGGCGACTGCGCCACACGACGATGCGCCAGATCGAGCGCGACCTCGACCTCGAGGAGGCGCGAATCCGCTCCTAACCCCCCGCGATGTCGCACTTCTATCCGCTATGCGGTCACAAGTGCGACATCGCGGGGGGTGGGGGTCCGGCGAAGAACTCGCGGGCGTGCGCGGCGACGAGGTCGGGGCGCTCGTCGGCGATGAAGTGGCCGCAGCCGGGGACCAGCTCGACCGTCATCGCGTCGGCGTGGCGCTGATAGCCGGCCAGCATCGACGGGCGCAGAACGAAGTCGTCGGCGCCGAAGACGAGGCGGGTGGGCACCGCGAGACGGTCCTCGGCGTAGCGGCCGCGCAGGATCGGCAGCAGCTCGCGCCAGTTGAAGACCCGGTACATCTGCACCGCCGCCCGTGCCCGCGCTGGCTCGGTCAGGTTCTCAGCGAAGGCGCTCAGCGTCTCCTCGTCCCAGACGTCCTTGATCTCCGAGCCGCCGACGAGGATGCGGCGGACGAACTGGCCGCCGCGGTGGAGGCGGTAGCCGAGCCCCGGCGCCAGAATCACCTGCTGGTAGGTGAAGCGCCAGGCGTGGCCGATCCCGGCCCTGAGGGTGATCCAGGGCGGCACGATGTTCAGCGCCAGGAAGCGCTCGAAGCGCTGCGGGGCGCGCAGGCAGAGCAGGAAAGCGATCCAGCCGCCCCAGTCGTGGCCGACCAACTTCACCCGATCGAGCCCGAGCTCGTCGAGCACGGCGAGGACATCAGTGGCCAGGTTCTCCTTCTCGTAGCCGTCGCGGGGCGCGTCGGACCAGCCGCAGCCGCGCAGGTCGAGCGCCAGCACGCGGTGGCGATCGGCCAGCGCCGGCATCAGCTGCCGCCACTCGTACCAGTGCTGGGGCCAGCCGTGCAGGCAGACGACGACGTCCTCTCCCTCGCCCGCTTCGGCGACGTGAAAGTCGAGGCCGCGGGCGCGGACCCAACGGTGACTGACTCCGTCGACGTGAGGCGGTTCGGTCATCGGCACCAGCACAGGCTAAGTCACCTTGCGAGAGCCGGCGCGCGGCGACCGGCCGCGTGCCGGGACGCGCCGATCACCCGCCCCCCCGTCCGTCAGTGCAGTGCAGCCGCGGCCTGACGGAAGTCGGCGAGCATCTCCCCCATCGTCTCGACGTCGCAGGCGACCATTTCCGGCCACGGCTTGTCGGGGTGCTCGTGCAGGGTCTTGAGGCCGTTGCCGCTGATCACGGCGACCACGGTGTCCTCGGGGCCGATCTTGCCCTCCGCCGCGAGCCGCGCGGTCGCGGCGATCGTGGTGCCGCCGGCGGGCTCGGTGAGGATGCCCTCGGTCGCCCCCAGCAGGTCGATCGCGTCGAAGATCTCGGGGTCGCTCGCGGTCGCCGCCGAGCCGTCGCGGGAGCGCACCGCGTCGACCACCAGGCTGCCGTCGCCGGGGGCCCCGATCGCCAGCGAGTGAGCGGCCGTCTCGGGGGTCTGCGGCTCGATCTCGCCGCCCTCGAGGATCGCGGTCGCGATCGGCCCGCAGCCGCTCGCCTGGGCGATGTTGATCTTGGTCGCGGCGGTCGTTGCCAAGCCCACCGTCTCCAGCTCCTTCAGACCCTTGTGGACGCGTGAGGACAGGGTTCCACCCGCAGCCGGGATCACGAAGTGGTCCGGCGCGGTCCAGCCGAGCTCCTCGACCACCTCGAAGGCCACGGTCTTCGCCCCCTCCGCGTAGAACGGCCGCAGGGTGATATTGGCGAACTGAATGCCGCTGGCGAGCGACAGCTCCCGGCAGGCGCGGTTGGCCTGGTCGTAGTTGCCGTCGAGCTGGCAGACCGCGGCCCCCAGCGCCCGGCAGGCCTTCGCCTTCGCCTTCTCCATGTTGCCCGGGTAGAAGATGTAGGCGGTCGCCCCGGCCTTGGCGGCGAGCGCCGCCACCGCCGTGCCGACGTTGCCGGTGGACACGCAGCCGACCTCGTCCTTGCCCAGCTCCAGCAGGCGCGCGATCGCCATGCCGACGACCCGATCCTTGTAGGAAAGGGTCGGGCGGTTGGTCGAGTCGTCCTTCAGGTAGAGGTTCCTCAAGCCCAGCTCGGCGCCGAGCCGATCGGCCCGGATCAGCGGGGTTTGCCCGGAGAACTGACCGACCTTCGCCTGGGCGGCCTGGGAGACGATCGGCAGCAGCTCCTCGAAGCGCCAGATGTTCCGCGGGCGCTCGGCGAGGCCGCGCTCCCCGATCAGCGATCGCGCCCGCTCGTAGTCGTAGTCGATGTCGAGACCTTCGCCGCACGCCGGGCACTTGAACGCGGTATCGAGCAGGGGCGTCCGGTAACCGCAGTCACGGCAGACGAGTTCGGTCGCGCAGGAGCTGGTCCGCGGCCCGGCGGGGCCTCCCAGGTGCGGATCGACCGCCTCGTTCATGACTCCTCCTTTGCCGCCGGCAAGCGGGCCGCGCCGGCCCGAGCACTCACCGACGCTCGTCCATTGTTCGCACGGGTATAACACATAGGCTGCCAGCGCTCAACGCTTTCTGCGTAAATATTCGGATATCGGCCCACGATCTTCGACTGCAAGGTAGCGGAACACCCAACCTCCGCAAAGTCGGGAAACCCCCTGTCTGTAGAGTTCCTGTCTTCAGGCCCAGAGAATCATCGCCCATGACCCCCCAGGAGCGCTTCGCCGCAAACCTTCGCCGAGCCCGCACCGAGGTCGGCATCTCCCAAGAAGAGCTGGGCTATCGCTGCGATCTGCACCGGACCGAGATCTCGTTGCTGGAGCGAGCCGGGCGCGAGCCTCGACTGGCCACCATCGTCAAGCTCGCCGGCGCCCTGGGGACGACGCCAGCCAAGCTCTGCGACGGCATCGCTTGGCAGCCGGCGAAACGGCGATTCGACGTCAAGCGCCCACCCCGCACCCCCAACTGAGGGTGAGTTCGCCTTTCTTCGCCGTATGCGCGAGTAAAGGCTAAGTCACCGGCGGCGGGCGAGCGATGAAGTGAGGCGGGGCCGCGCCGGCCATGCCGGCGTCGCCAGGTCCGTCACGGTCCTGGCACACGACTGGTCCTCCTTTGCCACCCCAAGGCGGTTTCCCAGTTTCGAGAGCCCCGCCCCCCTTCACCGGTTTGATCGCCCGGCGGAGCCATTCATAACACACCCGCGTGTAACAATCAAGTCTGTTTGCTTAATCGGTGGACTTTCGTAGGAGTGGGCCTAGCGACTTGCCGCCCCGGCCTCCGAAGCGACCGGGATCGGCGCCGAATCGGGCCACGGCGACGGCAGGGAGGCGCTCTCGACGCGACCGGAGCCGAGCAGCAACTCCTCCGCCGTGTGCGGGGCAAAGGGCGCCAGCGCACGGGCCAGCAGGACGAGGGCGGCGACCTGAGCCTCTGCGTCGGCGCGGTCGAGTTGGCCGCGGCGCTTGACCACCCGCTTCTCGAAATCCTGGATCCGCTCGAAGAGACGGGTGATGTTGCGAACCGCCTTGTGCATCTGCAACTGCTCGACGTCGTCGCCGATCCGGGCCAGGCCGTTCTCGCACCATTTGCGCAGCCGGTCACGCATGAACTCGGTGTCGGCGGCGGCCTCCTCGTCGTGATGCGCGTCGTCCAGCGCCGCGAAACGGTCGTGCGAGTAGGTCCAGAGATTGCGCAGGAAGCGGTTGGCGAAGCGCAGCGCCCCGTCGCTCCAGTTCAGCGTCTTGGCGGGCCCCGCCGCGTAGAGGACCGCGAGCCGGACCGTGTCGGCCCCGTAGCGCTCGACCAGATCGTCGGGGTCGACGACGTTGCCCAGGTGCTTGCTCATCTTGCGGCCCTCGGCGATCACCATCTCGTGGAAGAGGCAGCCCGCGAATGGCTCGCCGTCCTCGAGGAAGGAGAAGGGGCCGATGTCCCGCAGCGCCTTGGTGACGATGCGCTGGTCGAAGACGAAGCCACCGCTGTCGCCGCCGGCGACGAGGCGCTCGGCCGGCAGCCACTCGCGCAGGTCGGGATGCTCGAACATCAGCTCCTCGCGATCCTGCGGCGGCACCGCAGCTGGAACCCAGAGCCAGAGCGCGTCGAAATGGCAATCGAGGGTGTCCGTCTCGCGCTTGGCTGGCGAACCGCAGGTGGGGCAGGCGACATCGACGAAGTCCGGGCGCTCGGCCAGGGGGTTGCCCTCGCCGGTCGGGGCGATGTCGCGGGGCAGCACCACCGGCAGGTCGGCCTCGGGAACCGGGACGACGCCGCAGACGTCGCAGTGGACGACCGGGATCGGGGTACCCCAGGAGCGCTGGCGGGAGATCGAGAAGTCGTTGGCGCGGTAGCGCTTCGCCTCGCGGGCGCCGGGGACCGGAGACGGCGCCTCGTCCTCGTCGACCTCGTCCCACGCGGCCACTCGCTCCATCCGGCTGCCGATCTCGGCGTCGGCCTCGTCGACGGCGGGAATGCCGAGCGCGGCGATGGGACCGTAGCGGGCGTCGACCAGGGGAGAGACGAAGACCGGCAGCTCCTCGCCGGCCGGGCCGACGACCGACTCCCCGGTATCGACAATCGGCACCGAGCCGGCGTCGCGGGCGCTGCGCTCCCAACCGCCGGAGCGCAGCTTCTCCAGCTGCTCGGCAACGCCCTGCCCCCGCGTCCAGTCCTCGACCTGGGGGTGCCGCGGCGAGAGCAGCGCGAAGCGGGCCTCCCGCAGCGCCTGGCGGTGCGTGCTGAAGACCGTCAGCGCCTGGCCGCCGGGGCCCTCGAGGTCGAGCTCGACCCCGTCGCTGCGACCGAGGATGTAGCGCTGGGTCGAGAGCGAGAGGTCGTCCCAGTTCTCGAGCTTGCCGGCGTTGTGATCGTTCTCCTCGAGGTAGGGCGTGATCCGCAGGAACCAGGTCGGGCGGCGGATCAGGCGGACCTCGTTGTGACAGCGCCAGCAGCGGCCGTCCTCGACCTGAATCGAGGCCAGCGTCGTCTGGCAGGTGTCGCACCAGTCGACCGTGGCGTCATCGCGATAGATCAGGCCCGCCTCGAGCAGCGTCAGGAACAGCCACTGGGACCAGCGATACTGGCTCTCGTCGGAGCTGTAGAAGACGCGGTCGTAGTCGAAGGAGAAGCCGAGGCGCTTCATCTGCCCGAGCATGCGCTCGCCGCAACGCGCCACCCAGTCCGCCGGCGGCTCCTGGCGCTCGATCGCCGCCAACTCGGCGGGAAGCCCGAAGGCGTCGAAGCCGAAGCCGAGCAGAACGGCGTCGCCCTTGGCACGGCGGAAACGCGCGTAGGCGTCGCCGATCGAGTAGTCGCGCACGTGCCCCATATGCAAGTTGCCCGAGGTGAAGGGGCTCGAGGGCTTGACGTAGACGCGGGCCTGACCCGCTGCCGGCCGCGGCGCCTCGAAGTCACCGCGCTGCTCCCAAGCAGCCTGTCTGTCGCGCTCGATCCGCTGCGCATCGAAGCTCGGCTTCCGCTTGCTCATCTCACGCTCAAGGCTAACTTAGCGGTGTTCGGAACCGGTCCCGGGTTTACCGGGTCCTTGCAGAGTGAAGCCCCGGCGGTGTGGGGACACCCCGGGGCCTGGCCGAGACCTGAAAAGGAGGTCCCAACATGGTGGAGAGTAGAGAAGCGCAATTGGCCGTTGCCGAAGCCTTCTACCCTGAGGCGGTGGCACGAGCTTTCGCGGCGGCGGCGGGAGCGCCGGAGCCGGTGCAGGCCGGGGTCGAAGCGGTCGCCGAGATGGCCGACCTCGACCCCGAGGGAGCGCGGGCGGCGCTGTGGCAGCTGCAGTCCGACTGGCCAACACTAAATCGACTGGAGGCGCGGGTCGGCGGCGAGCCCACCCGGGCGGGCCTGGGGATCGGAGCCGCGATTCACCTCGCCCGAGCCGAGCTCGCATCACCCGCGCCGCGGCTGCGCAGCCGGCTGCCCGAACTGATGGAGTGGCTCGGACAGCGCGGCTGAGCCAACGAACCGGGTCTCCTTGGCTAGGCGAAGGTCCAGAGCTTGTTGCCGAGGAAGTTGAAGGGCATCGCGACCGCGACCGCGATCGCCTGCGCCGAGAGCTCCCCGACGCCGCCGCTGACCAGCGCCTCCAGCACGATCAGGTTGAGGCCGAGGGAGGCGATGCTGACGGCGAAGAAGCGCGCCGCCTGGAAGCCGGCCGAGCCGTCGCCCGCGCCGAAGGTCCAGTACCGGTTCCAGAGGAAGTTGTTGGTGACGGCAACGCAGAAGGCGCCAATCGCAGCGGCGGCGTGGTGCACCTCGAGATTGCCGGCCAGAACCGCGAAGACGGCGAGGTTGATCAGATAGCCGGAGCCGCCGACGATCCCGAACTTGAGCAGCTGCCACCAGCTCGCGGGCCGCCGCGCCGCGGCGCCCAGCCTTTCGGCGAATTCGGAGGCGCTCACCGCTTCGGCCCGTCGATCAACACGGCGTAGTCGCCGAAACCGGTCGGCAGGTCGCGCAGGGTGTGGAACCAGATTGGCACGGGGTCTTTGGAGACGTAGGTGATGAGCGTGAGTCGGTCGACTCGAACTCGCCCCACCTGGTGGAACGAGGGCGGCAGGTTAACCAGCCCGGTTGCCAGGGGCTTGCGGAGCACGGCGATCTCGCCTATTCGTTCCTGTCCACCGTACATGCGCACCGCATGGTCGTGCAGGTAATAGCGAACCGGGTCGCCGGCGAGCTTCCACATTACGATCGCCCGGCGGCCGTCGCGGGGCGGCCCGAGCTCGTCGGTAACGGTGCGGAAATCAGGACGCTGCAGGTTCGGCGTCTGGGTTACGTGGACGTCGAAGGCGAGCCAGTAGGCGCAGAGGGCGACGGCGAGCAGGAGCCCCAGCCGGCGGGCGCCGGCGACGCCGAAACCGACCGCCGCCGCGGCCAGCAGCGGCAGCAACGCCGGCAGCAGATTGCGCTCGACCACGTAGTCCTTGCCGAGCAGCGCCGCAACGGAGGCTAAGGCGAGGACGCCCAACCCGAGCCCCAGCCCGAGGCCGGCGCCGCGGCGCTCGCGGCGGCCGCCCCGCAGAGCGACCAGAAGCAGGGCGAGCCCGAGCAGCGCCAGCGGGAACAGCGCGTAGCGCTCGCGGGGCGGCTCGGCGATCACGTGGCCGGTCTCGCCGATCAGGAAGCTGACCGCGGTCTCCCAGAGGCGTTCCGGCAACGGGCTGTGGTCGATCCAGCCGATGTGGGTCGGGTTGGTCTGGGCGTTGGCCAGCGGCAACAGCGCCAGGCCGGCGGCGGCGACCGCCCCCAGCGCCGGCAGCACGAGGCGCCAGTGGGCGCGGAGGGCAAACAGCAGCCAGGCGCCCTCGAGCGCGACCGGGAAGACCGCGTAGTAGTGGCTGCAGAGCGCCAGCGCCGAGCTCAGGGCCCAGAGCGCCAGATCGCGTCCGCGGCCGCCGTTCAGCGCCCGCATGAAGAAAAGCAGCGAGAGGGCAGCGAAGAAGACCAGCAGCGCGTAGGAGCGCGCCTCCTGCGAGTACCAGATCAACATCGGGTTGACCGCGATTAGCGCGGCGAGGAGAAGGCCGACCCGCCGAGTCGCCAGCTGGCGGCCGATCAGGTAGCCGACCGGCACGGTGGCGGCCCCGAACAGGGCCGAGAGCGAGCGCAGTCCGAACTCGCTGGTCCCGAACGCCTTCGCCCATCCCCAGGCGAGGATGTAGTAGAGGGGCGGGTTGGACTCGCTCGCCTTGACCGAGTGCAGCATCTCGCCGAAGCTGCCGGGGATCACGCGGATCGCCGTGATCACCTCGTCGTGGTGGTAGCTCTGCAGGCCGAGGCTGGCGAAGCGAACCGCGACGCCGAGGGCGGTCAGGCCGGCGAGGGCCCAGAGCACTGCCGTCCGAACCCCATCGCGGTCGCAGTTCTGTCCGGATAGCGACGACAAGTGCGACCTCGCCGGAGGGGGATCGGTGGCGGTCAGGGGGCGCAAGCGCTCTCCGGCATCGAGTGGTGGGGGCCGAACGAGGGTGGGACCGCAGCCGCCGAGGCGCCCCAGCGGCGGTCTGGGCGCCGACCGAGGCGGAAGGAGAGGGTCGCGCCGCGGGCCAGCTCGCAGTAGGTGGTCCAGGGCCTACCGTGGGCGCGGCCGTCGAGGCGGAGCGAGTGGACGTAGGGGCCACGTCCGCGGGCGAGGATCAGCGCCCGCCGCCGCCGCGGCAGGCGGATCTCGGCCCGCCTGAACAGCGGACTGCCGATCGCCAGCAGGCCCACGCCGGGGACCGCCGGGTAGAGGCCGAGGGCGCCGAACACGTACCAGGCCGAAAGCGTGCCGAGGTCGTCGTTGCCGGGATAGCCGTCGGGAGAGGTGTCGTAGAGGGTGAGCAGCGCCCTGCGCACCACCGCCTGCGTCCGGTACGGCCGTCGCATCCAGTCATACAGCCAGGGGCTGCCGAGGGTCGGCTCGTTGCCGAGCAGGGCGTGATCGGTATGCGTCCCCCCCGCTCCCCCGTTGAGCTTGCGCAGGAAGCGGCCGAGGCGGGAGGCCGCCCTCGCGCGGCCGCCGATCCTGCCGATCAGCGCAGCGGGGTCGTGGGGAACCATCCAGGTGTACTGGGCGGAATTCCCCTCGACGAAACCGCCTCCGCGCAAGTTGTCGTAGGGGGCGGGGAAGCTGCCGTCGGCGAAACGGGGCTCGACCATGCCGCTGGACGGGTTGAAGAGGCGGCGCCAGTTAGCCGAGCGACGCATGAAGGAGCGATAGGCGGAGCGGTTGTGCAGCGAGCGAGCGGCGAACTGGGCGATCGCGAAATCGTCGACGGCGTACTCGAGCGTGGTCGCCGCCGACCCCCAGACCGCATCGGGGTCCCCGAAGATCGAGTTTGCGTTGCGGGTGTTGGTGTCGAGGTCGAAGGGGACGTAGCCGTGCGCCAGGTAGGCGGCCAGGCCCTGACGCTGGAGGTATTCACCGTTGGCGCTGCGGCAGGGTTCGGTCGCTCCCCTCATCATCGCCTCCAGCGCCGCCCGGCGGTCGAAGTCGCCGGCGCCGAAGGCGGCTGCCGAGGCGAGGATCGGGTCGGCGGAGTCCCCGACCATCGTCATGCTCTGGCCATTGGCGTAGGGCCAGCGCGGCAGGCAGCCGCTCTGCACCGCATCGGCCAGCAGCGAGCGCATCATCTCGCTGGCCCGCTCCGGCACCAGCAGCGAGAGCAGCTGCACCTCGCCGCGGTAGACGTCCCAGCCGGAGAAGTCCGCGTACTGGGTGCGGCCACGGGCGTGGTGGATCAGGCCGTCCATGCCGGGATAGGCGCCGCCGACGTCGTCGAAGGTCCGTGGCGCCAGCAGGGCGTGGTAGAGCGCGGTGTAGAAGGTGTCGAGGAGGTGCCGGGGCCCGCCGCTGACCCGGACCCGGCCCAGGGCCTGGTTCCAACGCTTGCGGGCCCGCCTGGCGATCGCGCCGAAGCCGACGCCCCTGCTCTCGGTGGCGAGGTTGGCGCGGGCGCCCTCGACGCTGACGAAGGAGACACCGACCCGCGCCGTGACAAACCTGTCGCGGCGGCTGTCGAAGCTCGCGTAGGCGCCGACCTGGGCGGTGGTGCGCGGGTTGGCCGGCGGCGCCTGGCGATCCTCGGCCACCCTGCCGCCGCGATCGAGCGAGTCGCCCCCCCAGGTCCCGTAGGCATCGAAGCGGCGGTCGAAGACGGCGGCGAAGTAGACCTTGTAGCGCGGACGCTGGCCGCAGAAAAGGCCGCTGGAGGCGGCGCCGGAGATTTCGCGGCGGCCGGGGTCAACGCTAACCGCGGCGAAGTCGTTCGGCTGGGCGCTACCGCCGGCGTCGATCAGGACGCTGGCGTGCGGGTTGGCGGGGAACTCGAAGCGCGCCATCCCGGTGCGCGTGGTCGCGGTCAGGGAGACGTCGATGTCGGCGCCCCGAACCGGGTTGAGACGGACCTCGTAGAAGCCCGGACTCGCCCCCTCCTCGGCGTGGGAGAAGCCCGGCTGGAACTCGCCGTCGAGGCCGCTCCCGGTCGCACTGGCGGGTGAGGAGTCCAGCGGCTCCGTCGTCGGCAGCAGCGGAAAGTCGCCGTAGAGGGCGCAGCCGGCACCGCTGAGGTGGGTGAGGCCGAAGCCGGAGACGTGGTTGTCGCGATGGTCGTAGCCGCCGGAGTGCGGCGCCGACGGGGTCGTATCGGGACTCAACTGGACCATCCCGAAGGGGAGCGTCGCGCCGGGGAAGTTGTGACCGCCGCCAAACGTTCCCGGTCCCGGCCTGGTGCCGGCGAATGGGTTGACGTGGGCGGCGAAGCCGGCCGCGGAGACACCCGGCACCGCCACGGCGAGCCCAAGCGATACCGCCAGCAGCACGGTCCAGGCTCGTCGTCTGGGGATCTGTTCGTTGCGCATAATGTTCCTGCTCTGTGCCTGGAAGGACTGCAACCTTGGCAGCGCTAGCGGCGACTGCCGTCGTCCTGGCGCTGGCCCTGATCTTCGGCGGTGGCTCCGACTCCAAACCCGCGCAGGAGAGCGAGGCAGCGGTACCGGGCCAGCCCAGCGTAGAGATCGTCTCGCCTCGCAACGGCGCTCGCCAGACCAGTCACGCCGTCGTCGTCAAGGCGATCGTCCATAACTTCCGCCTCGCCCCGCGCCAGTTCGGCCGCGACCCGCAGCTCGGCGAGGGCCACATCCGCTTCAGCCTCAACCGCGTCCCCGACTGCGTCGACCCGATCAAGCTGCTGCACGCGATCAACAGCCCGATCGGCAACGGCCGCCTCGTCGGCGCCTCCTTCGACTACCCGCGCTACTCGGGCCCGAACGGAATCCTGGCCGAGCGGATCGGCACCGCGGGCAGCTACTCGCCCGGCACGCGGCCGGAGATCTTCTACCGCGGACTGCCGCCCGGCTTCTACCGGCTGATCCTCAACCTCGCCCAGAACAACGGCACCACCACTTCCTCCCACGCCGTCACCAACTTCCAGATTTTGCCCCGACCCGGCCACGGCCCGAAACCCTGCCCGCAGGGCAAGGTCCCGAGCGCCAAGGCGGCGGCCCGCCTGCGCTGAGCCCAGGCGGAGCCCGTGCGCGACTGAGGAGTTGACCCCACTATGAGGGGGTCAACTCCTCAGTCGTCGGCCGCGAGGCCAATACTTCACTTTGTATAGTGGGATTTGATGCGGACCTACCGCCGCTTGATGGGCTTCCTGCGCCCCTACCGCCTGCAGCTCTGGGGCTCGTTGGTCCTCGCCTGGGCGGCGATGGGGATGACGGTGCTGATTCCCTGGCTGATCGGCCGCGCCGTCAACGCGATCGTCGATCACGACAAGCCCGACCTGCTGCCGCTGGCGCTGGCGATCCTGGGGGCGGCGATCCTGCGCCTCGGCCTCACCGTCGTCCGTCGCCTGGTCGCCGGTAGGGTCTCGCTGGCGGTCGAATTCGACCTGCGGCAGATGTTCTACGCCCACCTGCAGCGACTCGAGCTCGGCTTCTTCGACTCCCAGCAGACCGGCCAGCTGATGTCGCGGGCGACGGTCGACCTGGGGGCGATCCGCTTCTTCCTCGGCTACGGGCTCGTCTTCATCACCCAGAACCTGCTGACGATCGTCCTCGCCAGCGCGGTGATGTTCGCGATCAACCCCTGGCTGGCGCTGATCGCCCTCGCTCCGGCCCCTTTCATCGTCTACACCGCCTCGCGCTACAACCGCGTCTCCCGCCCCGCCCAGCAGGAGGTCCAGCAGCGGATCGCCGAGTTGACCGCCGAGGCGGAGGAGAACGTCTCCGGGATCCGCATCGTCAAGGCCTTCGCCCGCGAGGAATACCAGCTGCACCGCTTCAGCCAGGCGGTATCCCGCGTCTTCGACCAGAGCATCTACTCGACCCGGCTGCAGGCGTTCTTCTCGCCGCTGATCGGCTTGCTGCCGCAAATCGGGATCGCTTTGGTGCTGCTGGTCGGCGGTCGCGAGGTGATCGCCGGCAACCTCAGCCTCGGCGACTTCACCGCCTTCTACACCTACCTGGTGATGCTGGCCGGCCCGATGCGGATGCTCGGCGTCGCGATGGGGATGGCGCAACGGGCGATCGCCTCCGGCAACCGCTTGTTCGAAATCCTCGACCGCGAGCCGCGGATCGAAAGTAATCCCGGCGCACCGCCGCTGCCGGCTGGCGGCGGTCGGGTCGAGCTGCGCGACGTCAGCCTGCGCTATGAGGGGGCGGCCGAGGGCGATCGCGATGCAGCGGAAGCCGTGCCCGCCCTGACCGGTGTCGAGCTGGAGGTCGAGGCCGGGCGGACGGTGGCGCTGGTGGGGCCGTCGGGCTCGGGCAAGACGAGCCTGGTGGCGCTGATCGCGCGCCTCTACGACCCCAGCTCCGGGGCGGTCTTGATCGACGGTGCCGATGTGCGCGAGGTCGACCTCGCATCGCTGCGCTCGGAGGTCGCCTTCGTCGCCGACGACAGCTTCCTCTTCACCGCCAGCGTCGCCGAGAACATCGCCTACGCTCGGCAGGGGGCAACGCTGGAGGAGATCGAAGCGGCTTCGCGCCGCGCCCAGGCCGACGGCTTCATCCGCGAACTCCCCGACGGCTACGAGACCAGGGTCGGCGAGCGCGGCCTCACCCTCTCCGGCGGCCAGCGCCAGCGGGTCGCGATCGCCCGCGCCCTGCTCGCCGACCCCCGCGTCCTGATCCTCGACGACGCCACCTCCTCGGTCGACGCGACCACCGAGGCGGCGATCAAGGACGGCCTGCGAGAGGCGATGGCCGGCCGCACCACCTTCATCATCGCCCACCGCCTCTCAACCGTCTCGCTGGCCGACGAGATCGTCGTCATCGACGGCGGCCGGATCGTCGACCGCGGCAGCCACGAGGAGCTGATGGCGGGCTGCGGCTTCTACCGCGAGATCGCCGAGCACGGCCTCGCCGACAGCGTCTTTCTCCAGCGCGACCTCGAGCAGCGTGAGGAGATGGCGCGGCTGTGAGGGACGTACGCAACATTGGCCGCCTCTTCGCGGCGCTCTGGCGCCTGATCCGCGGCGAGGACCAGCGCGGGCGCAAGGTGCGCTGGCTGGTCGGACAGCTGCGCCCCCACCGCGGCCGCGTGGCGCTGATGTTCGTCGGGCTGGCGCTGGCGACGGGCGCCGGGCTCGCGCCCCCCTACCTCGCCGGTCGAGCGATCGATTCCGGTATCCAAACCGGCGACGTCGCCGCGCTCGACCTGATCGTCGCCGCCTTCGTCGCTGTCGCGATCGTCTACGCCGCCGCCACCTACCTGCAGACCTACATGGTCGGCTGGGTCGGGACGCGGGTGCTGCAGGACCTGCGCCAGCGGGTCTTCGCCCACCTGCAGTCGATGTCGATCGGCTTCTTCACCCGCCGCAGCCCTGGGGTCCTGATCTCGCGCATGACCAACGACATCGAGGCGCTCAACCAACTCGTTACCGACGGCGTCGTGACGATGTTCTCGAGCACCCTGACCCTGGTCGGGGTGGTCGTGATCCTGCTCCTCCTCGACGTCCAGCTGGCGCTGGTCACCTTCCTCACCTTCCCCCTGCTAGCGATTGCCAGCGTCACCTTCCGGATCGTCTCCCGCGGCGCCTACCGGGCGACCCGCGAGCGCATCGCTGCGATCAACGGCTACCTGCAGGAGACGATCAGCGGCGTACGGGTGGTCCGCAGCTTCGGCCAGGAGCCTCGCCACATGGAGGCGATGACCGACCTCAACGAGCGCAACCGGGCGGTCAACATGAAGACCGTCTACCTCAACGCCTCCTACTTCCCGGCGGTCGAACTGCTGGCGGCGCTGGCCACCGCGGTGATCCTCGTCTACGGCGGGTCGCAGGCGATCGACGGCGCGATCCAGGTCGGCGTCATCGTCGCCTTCGTCGGCTACCTCTCCACCTTCTTCGAACCGATCCAGCAGCTATCCCAGCTCTACACGACCTACCAACAGGGGATGGCCGCGCTCGACAAGGTCTTCGACCTGCTCGACACCGAGCCCGACATGGTCGACGCCCCCGGCGCGATCGACCCGGGGACGCTGCGCGGAGAGATCGAGCTGGACGGGGTCTGGTTCTCCTATGAGGAGGACCCGGCTGACGACGTCTGGGCTCTCAAAAATGTCGATCTCCACGTCCCGCCCGGCCAGACGCTGGCCCTGGTCGGCGCCACCGGAGCGGGCAAGTCGACCTTCGCCAAGCTGGTCGCCCGCTTCTACGACCCGCAGGAGGGGCGCGTCCTCGTCGACGGGCACGACCTGCGGGACGTCCAGCAGCGGGCGCTGCGGCAGCAGCTCGGCATCGTCCCTCAGGAGGGCTTCCTCTTCTCCGGCAGCGTTCGCGAGAACGTCGCCTTCGGCCGACCGGAGGCGAGCCTGGAGGAGATCGAATCGGCGCTCGCAACCGTTGGCGCGACCGAGTTCGTCGCCGCCCTGCCCGACGGCATCGAGACCGAGGTCGGGGAGCGCGGCATCCAGCTCTCGGCGGGACAGCGCCAGCTCGTCGCCTTCGCCCGCGCCCTGCTCGCCGAGCCGCGCATCCTGATCCTCGACGAGGCCACCTCGAACGTCGACGTCCGCACCGAGAAAACGATCGAGAAAGGGCTCGAGCGCCTGCTGCAAGGTCGCACCGCGATCGTCATCGCCCACCGGCTCTCGACGATCCGCCGCGCCGGCAAGATCGTCGTCCTCGAAGGCGGCCGCATCGCCGAGCAAGGCACCCACGACGAGCTGATCACCGCCGCCGGCCCCTACTCAAAGCTCTACGGCGCCTGGGCCGAGTCTTCGGCTGCGTAGGGGAGCCGGTCGGGTCTGCGGGCGAATTTAGTCGCACGGCGCTTCGCGCCTTAGCTCCAGATCTAGAGCGCGGCTTCGCCGCGCGGAAACAGATTGCATATCGCGGCCTTCGGCCACATTCGCCCGCAGACCCAACCGGCTCCCTTCACGATCGAACTCACGCAGTCACCGCAAAGGCAGCAACCACTCCAGCGACAGAGGGGTGGTGGCACCTACCGCAGAAGTAGAGCCGGCCTCGCTCCTCCGTAGCTGGAGCTGTGCGGGCGTTTGTGGGAGGGATGTCGACCTCCTCCGCCGGAATGTGCGCGAAGCGCGCGACATGCAATCCGATTCCTGCGCGCCATAGGCGCGCAGCATCATCCGGAGCTGCGCCCGCAGGGCGCGCGACTCAATTCCCGCCGGAGGAGGTCGACATCCCTCCCCCCGACCCGTAACGCTCAGCCCGGACCGACGCCGCCGCTGCTGCCACCGCCGGTGCCGCCGCCCGTTTCGGGAGCGGCTTCTTCGACGCCGCCCCCGGCGCCGCCGGTTTCGGGCAATTCTTCGGGCGCGGCTTCGACTTCGGGTTCTTCGATTTCTTCGGGCGCGGCTTCCACTCCGCCTTCTTCGGTTTCTTCGGCCGGGGCCGAGCCGGCGCCGGAGGGCACCGGCGCGCTCGGGGCTTCGCTGCAGTCACCGAAGCCGTACACGGCCGCCGCCGTCTGGAATTCTTCGAGCGCGGTCCCGGTGTCGATTTCTTCGGTGCCCACTTCGCCTTCGGCCGCTTGCTTCTCTTCGCCCTCGACCTTGGCCAGCTCTTCGGCGGCGGCGATGAAGTCGGCGTAGCCGCTGGGGTCGTCGGGGGTCCCCAGCCGCTCGATGCTTTCGACCATGACGATGTAGAGGGCGGAGACCTGGGCCGCCTGGGCGCTGGCTTCGGTTCCGGCGCTGCCGACCGATCCGACCGCCGCGTTGACCTCGGCGCAGATCGCGTCGCCCTGGGAGATCAGCTCCGCCTTGCTCAGCGCCGGCGCGGTTTCGGTCGTGGCCGCGGTAGAGGCGGTCGAGTCGTCGCCCCCGCCGCCGCAGCCGGCGATGCCGATCGTGACCAGCGTGGCGAGGGAAGCGGAGGTCGTCAGGATCTTGGCGGCTCTCATCGAGGCGAAGCTAGCAAAGCGATTCGACGCCTTTGCAGGCGGTCTTTCAGCTGCGGCCCAGGGACTCGAACCCCGACTACCTCGTCCAGAGCGAGGCGTGCTGCCATTACACCAGGCCGCAAGGAGAACTCGCTGAGGATATCGCCCGCCCCCGCTAGGCGATCTCGGAGAGGTCGCTACCGGCGTCGGCAATGCGGTCGCGGGCGGCGGTGACGTCGACCCCGTCGGCGAGCACGCGGCGGGCTTCGGCCAGGTCTTCGGGGCGGCCGACGCTGAGGGCGCCGGCGACGCGGCCGTCCTTCAGGTACCAGACCGAGAACTCGCCCCCGTCGCGGTCGCCGCGCCAGAGCTCCTCGTCCCAGTCGTGGGCGGGGCCGACGTACTCGAGGCTCGCCCAGTCGGCCAGGTCGCTGAAGAAGTAGGGGACCACCTCGTAATCGCGATCGTCGCCGAGCATGTTGCCGGCTGCGTGGATGCCCTGCTGCATCGCCACGTCCCAGTGCTCCACCCGCAGACGCCGACCGTGGACAACGCTCTCGTAGGAACAGCAGTCGCCGGCGGCGTAGATGCCCGCGGCCGAGGTCTGCAGCTTCGAGTCGCAGACGATCCCGTCCTCGACCTCGAGCCCGGCGCGCTGCGCCAGCATCGTGTCGGCCCGCACCCCGGCGCCGACCACGACCGCGTCGCACTCGATGCTGAGCCCGCTCTTGGTCACCACCGCGCCAACCCGACCGTCGCCCTCGAAGGCCTCCAGCTCCTCGCCGCCGTGGAACTCGACCCCCTTCGCTTCGAGCTGCTCCTGGAACCAGCGCCCGGCGTCCTCCCCAAACGTGCGCGAGAGCGCCACGTCCTCCATCGCCACGATCGAACATTTCGTGCCCTTCGCCGTCAGTGAGGCGGCGACCTCGGTGCCGATGTAGCTGCCGCCGATCAGGACAACGTGCTCCGCGGCCTCGGCCTCGACCCGGATCGCGTCGGAGTTGCCGAAGGCGCGCAGGTAGTGGATGCCCTCGTTCTCGGCCCCCTCGACGCGGAGGATGTTGACCATCGCCCCGGTGCCGACCAGCGCCACGCCGAAGGCAACTTCTTCTCCGCCCTGGACTTTGGCCGTGCGGGCATCGGGATCGATCGACATCACATTGCGGCCGCTCAGCAACTCGACGCCGTTCTCCTCGTACCAAGAGGGCAGGTTGACGTAGGCGTCGGCGCGCTCGGCCTCCCCGCGCAGGTACTCCTTGGAGAGCGGCGGCCGTTCGTAGGGCGGCTCCGGCTCGCGCCCGACCAGCAGCACCGAGCCCTCGGCGCCGCGCTGGCGCAGCTCCGCGGCACAGTGGGCGGAGGCCATGCCGCCGCCTATGAGGAGGAAATCGACCTCGCGGTCAACCACCGTCGCTGCCGTTGCCTTCCGGTCCGAAGAGCGCCTTCAGGTCGTCCTCCTTACCCGGATCGAGCACCGCCAGAACCTCGTCGCCTTCCTCCAGCACGGTGTCGGCGCTGGGGACGAAGCCCTTGCCCGAGCGCAGGACCGAGATCAGCAGGCTGCCGTCGGGCATCTGCAGGTCGCCGACCCGGCGGCCGGTGACGCCCGAGTCCTTGCCGAGCAGCATCTCGATGATCTCCAACTGCTCCTCCTGCAGGTCGAGCAGGTGGACCAGCCCGTACTCGGGCACCTCGTGCTCGAGCAGCCGCAGGATCAGGTCGGTCGCCGAGACCGACGGTTTGATGCCCAGCAGGTCGAAATGCTGGCGGTTGCGAGGGTTGTTGACCCTGGCGATGATCCGCTCGACCAGGTACTTCTCGCGCGCCACCTGGCAGATCAGCATGTTGTCCTCGTCGTCGCCGGTGACCGCGATCACCATGGCGGCGCGCTGGATCCCCGCCCGCTCCAGGACCCACAACTCCGAGGCGTCGCCGTAGGAGACGTTGTGCTCGAGCTCCTGCTCGACGGTCAGGTAGCGGCGGCGGTTGCTCTCGATCAGCGTCACCTCGTGGTCCTTCTCGAGCAGCTCGCGGGCCAGGTTCCAACCGACCTTGCCCGCTCCGACGACGATGATGTACATCCGCTCCAGCCCCCTTGCCTAAGCCGCCGCCGCCGCGCCGTCCGCCGGGCCGCCCTCTCCGCCCTTGCGCACCGCGTCCTCGAGCATGTCGATCGCGACGCTGGTCGGGCAGACCGTGTGCAGACCCTGCCGCTGGTACCACTCGGCCCGCAGTGGGTCGAGGACGCGAGCGATCACGGTTGGAACCTCGTAGCGTTTCTGGGCGATCTGGGCGATCACGATGTTGGTGTTGTCGCCGTCGGTAGAGGCAATGAAGGCATCGGCCTTCTCGATGCCCGCGGCCACCAGCGCCTCGGTCTCCAGCCCGGCGCCGACCGTGAACTGGCCGCCGAGATCCTCCCAGCTCTTCTCGAGGCCAACCTCAAGCCGGGCGTGGGACTCGGGGTCCTCGTCGAGGCAAGAGACTTCGTGCCCCTCGCGCAGCATCGCGCGGGCGACAGAGGAGCCGACGCGGCCACAGCCGACGATCAAGATGAACATGTGCCGGATACTAGATCGGAAGTGCCGCTAGGGCGTTTCAGGCGGGGCAGTGAGGAGGACCCGGCAGGGGGCTTTCTTGAGGACGTACTCCGTCGCGGCGCCGATCTCGGCCGGCTTGGCGGCGCCGATGCCGCCGATCGTCGCGCCGCCGCGGATCTTCGTCGGCGGCTCGCCGCCGATCACGATCGCCTCGGCGCCGCTGCGCCGCGCCGCCTCGAGGATGCCGGCGCCGACCTTGCGGGCGCGGATCACCTCGGTGGTGACGTCGACGTCCTCGTACTCCTCACCGACCTCCCGCGCCCGCTCCAGCGCCCGCTGCGCCTCGGCCTCGCGCTCGGGCGGCAGCGACGCGTCGAGCGGCAGGGTCAACGGCACTTCGACCACGTAGACGACGTCGAGGCGGGCGTCGTCCTCGCCATCGGCGGACTGCTCCTGCTCGGCCGCGGCGAGGCGACCGGCGGTGGCGACGATGTCGTCGTCGAGCGCGGTGCCGAAGACCGGTACCAGGATGTTGCGGAATTCGACCTCCGGTACCTGCTTGGTCAGCGCCCGCTCGGTGACTGAGACGCGTTTGGTCAGGCTCGTCCCCTCGAAGACCTTGCGGTAGACGACGTAGAAGAGGAGGCCGAAGACCATCCAGCCGCCACCGACCAGGCGGGCGATGTCGTGGTAGGCGAGGACGCTGAGGAAGGCGAGCCCGCTGACCACCGCGGCGACGATCGCCGGCAGCGGCAGCTCGGCGGCACCCCAGCGGATCCCGAGCGGGATCCGGAACGGCCGCGGGCGATCGGGGTCGCGGACCCGCAGGCGGATGATCGAGAGGTGGGCGATCGTGATCGCCAGGGTCGCGCCGAAGGCGTAGATCCCGGCCAGCAGCTTGACGTCGGTCGGAATCACCAGGCCGAGGGCGATCACGCCGCAGATCACTATCGCCACGTAGGGCGTCGCCCGGCGCTTCTCGAGCTTGCCCAGCCAGCTCGGGATCTGGCGGTTGATCGCCAGCGTGTAGATATGGCGCGAGACCCCGAGCATCGAGGTGTTGGCGGCCCAGAAGAGGACCGGAGCAGCGATCAGCGCCACCATCCAGCGCATCGAGTCGGCGACCCAGCCCGGGTGGAAGGCGGAGACGACGCCGAGGACGGGCTCCTCGACGAATTTGCCGCCGAGCGCCGTCTCAGGCCCCTGCGGCCCGGCGACCACCGGCACCGCCATCAGCGCGATCGCCGCCATGCCGGCGTAGACGAGCGGCACCCCAATCGCCCCCAGCGAGGCGATCCGCTTGAGGTCGCGGCGGCTGACGTCGATGTCCGGCGCCAGGTCGGAGGCGGCCTCGATCCCGGCGTAGGCGAGCATCGCGACGACGGCGGCGTAGACGATGTCGGTGAAGTTGGGATCGCTGAACAGGTTCAGCTCGGCGGTGAGGCGGTCGGGGTGGAGGACGACGAGGGCGCCGACGATGACCACCGCGAGCTGCAGGCCGAGGTCGGCCAGGGCAAGGACCGCCAGCGAGCGCCCGCGCTCGCGGCCGGTGATGTTGAGGATGTTGAGCACGCAGGCGGCGGCGATCACCGCGGCGGCCATGCCGATCTCCCAGCCCGGCTTGGCGAAGTCGGCGGAGATCGGCTGCAGGTAGTGCGGGACCGAGATCGCCGCCAGGGCGATCACGATCAGGTAGTCGATCAGGATCGCCCAGCCGGCGATGAAGGCGACCAGCTCGTTGAAGGCGTGGCGGGCGAAGCTCGAGGAGCCGCCGCGCTCGCGGAACATCGCCCCGCCCTCGATGTAGCTGAGCGTCGTCAGGCCGAAGAGCAGCCCGGAGGCGAGAAAGATCAGCGGCGTCAGGCCGAGGCCGCGGTCGGCGACGACGCCGAGCGCGAAGTAGATCGAGAAGCCGACCGCCGAGTAAGCGGCGGCGAAGAGCCAGGGGACGCCGAGGCCGCGCACCAGCAGCCGATCCGCCTGCCCCCCTTCGGGCCGGCGCTGTGGCGGCGCCGGCTGGTCCCCGGCCTCGCTCACCGCTCCGTCCTCGACGCGAGCCAGAGCCGGGCCACTCCCACCGTGACGAAGGCCACCCCGATCAGGATGCCGACCGAGGCGGGGCCGCCCCCGTTCGCCAACGTCACCACCAGCACCAGGAGGCCGATCGCCACGAAGGCGACCGAGAAGGCCCGTACCGCTCCTCCGTAGCTCATCGAGCCACCTCGGCCAGGAGCGGCGCGGGACCGGCGGCCGGACTGCCGGTGGGGTCGGAGACGACGATCACCCGGCAGGGGCGCTCGCCAAGCACGGTCTGCAGGGTCTTGTCGTAGAGCGGCACGCCGCCCCGGTAGCGGAGGCCGACCACGAGCGCCGCCGCCTCGATCAGCGCCGCCTCGTCGGCCAGCGAGTAGCCGGCCTGGCCGGGACGAACCCGGGCGACGTGGCCGGTGACGCGCTGGCCGCCGATCAGCTTCGCCTCCTCGATCTTGCTCTGCGCCTCGGCTTCCCCCGCGACCATCTCGGCGTTCAGCGGCAGGTGGGTGGGGACGGTCAGCATCGAGTGGATGTGGATGCCGCGGCGGCGCTTGGAGGCGAGCTTGACCGCGGTCGCGACCGTCTCCGCCGAGAACGGCTGGCCGTCGTCAAAGCCGACCAGGACGCTGCGGTACTCGACCTCCTCGACGCCCAGGGGCTCGGGCGTCACGACCTTGACGGTCTCGGTCAGCGGCAGGCGCTGGCTGCGGCGGTAGAGAACGTAGACGGCGATCCCGAACACCATCCAACCGGTGCCGACGACCAGCGTGCGCGGGTTCAGCGCCATCACCACGATCCAGGCCGCGAAGGTGCCGAGGCCGCCGAGGACGGCGGACAGCGGCAGGTCGAAGCCGAAAGCGCGGAGGTTCAGCGGCGGCTTCCACGGTCGCTCGACGTCACTTTGCACACGGCGCAGCTGGATCACCGCGACGTGGGCGATCGTGAACGAGAGCATCGCCCCGAACGAGTACATCGTCGCCAGGAAGTCGGTCTGGCCCGGCAGCAGGGTGACGATCGCGATCGCGGCGAAGATCAGGATCGCGATGTAGGGGGTGCGGTAGCGTGGATGCACTTGCCGCAGCCCCTCCGGCAGCTGGCGGTGCTGGCCCATCGAGTAGGTGAGGCGGGAGACGCCGATCAGGCCGGCGTTGGTGGCGATCAGCAGGATCACCGCAGCGAGGACGCCGACGTAGTAACGGAGGATTTCGGTCGGGCCGTGGGCGAGGCCGAGGTTCTCGACGATGCCGAGGATCGGGTCGTCGGCGAAGGTGCTGCCGAGCGCGGTCGTGAAGTGGCCGCCGGCGTCCTGGGTGACCGGCATCGCCGACAGCGCCACGACCGGGATCAGCAGGTAGAGGCCGAGCACCGCGACCACGACGAGGCCGACGCTGCGGGGGATCGTGCGGGCCGCGTCCTTGGCCTCCTCGGCCATGTTGGAGATCGTCTCGATCCCCGTGTAGGCGATCATCCCGACCGCGATCCCGAGCGCGAAGTCACTCCAGGTCGGGGCGACCCCGAGGTGGATGTTGTCGACCAGGATCTGCGGGCTGAAGACCAGCACCAGCCCGATCCCGACCAGCACCACCTGGGTCGCGAGGTCGGCGACGGCGAGGACCAGGTTCAGTTTCGCCGACTCTTCGGTGCCGCGGATGTTGATCAACGCGAGGGCGATGATCAGCGCTGCGCCGCCGATGATGTCGCCCGGGCTGTCGCCCAGCCAGGGCCAGAACACGGCCAGGTAGTGGGGCACGAAGAAGGCCGAGATCGCGACCGTGATCGTGTAGTTGAGCATCTGCCCCCAGGCGGCGATGAAGCTGACCAGCTCGTTGAAGGCGTGGCGGGCGAAGCTCGAGGAGCCGCCCGCCTCCGGGTACATCACCGTCGCCTCGGCGTAGGTGGCGGCGGTGGCGGCGAAGATCAGCCCGGAGATGACGAAGGCGATCGGGGTGAGGCCGAGGGCGAAGGCGGCGGTGACGCCGAGCGCGTAGTAGATCGAGGAGCCGACGTTTCCGTAGGCGGCCGAGAACAGCGCCCCGACGCCGTGGACGCGACTCAGCGATTCGTCTCTGGGGATGCGCTGGGCCATTGTGGGTCAGGAGGCGGAGCCGATGCTCAAACCGAATATACGGACGCTGCCGGTGCCTTCTGCACGTGAGCGCGGCTGAGATCGGCAGGCGAGGCGCAGCCACACAGCGCCAGCGTCAACTCCAGCTCCGCTCGCAGCAGCTCCAGGACCCGGGCGGCACCGTCGGCGCCGGCCGCGGCGAGCCCCCAGAGGGCGGGGCGGCCAACCAGGACCGCGTCGGCGCCGAGGGCGAGGGCGATCGCGACGTCGACGCCGCGGCGGATGCCGCCGTCGACCAAGACCGCGGCACGCCCGGCAACGGCGTCGACCACCTCCGGCAGCGCGTCGGCGCTGGCAAGAGCGCGGTCGAGCTGGCGGCCGCCGTGGTTGGAGACGACGACCCCGGCGGCACCGTGCTCGACCGCGAGCTCAGCGTCCTCCGGCGTCAGCAGCCCCTTGACCAGCAGCGGCAGGCTCGACTCCGAAGCGAGGTCGGCGAGATCGGACCAGCTCAGCGCCGGGTCCATCAGGGCAAAGGTCTCCTCGATCGTCACCGCTCGCTCGACCCCCATCGCCGCCGCCACGCTGGGGACGCCAAGTCCCTCGGGGATTTCGAAACCGGTACGGCGGTCGCGCTCGCGGTTGCCGCCGCGTGGCGCATCGACGGTGACGACGATCGCCTCGAAGCCGGAGTCGATCGCCTCGTCGATCAGCGCCCGCGTCACCGCCTCGTCCTTGAAGCAGTAGAGCTGGAACCAGCGCCGCCCGGGGGGTGCCGCGGCAGCCAGCTCGCTCGGCCGCGCCGTGGCCAGGGTCGAGAGGCACATCGCCGTCCCGGCCATGGCCGCTGCCCGCGCCATCCCGACCTCGCCCTCGGGGTCGACGAGTCGCTGGTAGGCGACCGGGGCCACCAGCAGCGGCATCGAGAGCGGCCCGCCGAGCAGTTCGACCGAGGTCGAGACCTCGCTGACGTCGACCAGCACCCGCGGCCGCAGCCGCCAACGACGCCAGGCCTCGACGTTCTCACGCAGGGTCAGCTCGTCCCCAGCGCCGCCGGCGAAGTACCCGAGCGCACCGGCATCGAGCTTCTGCGCGGCAACCCGCTCGAAGTCGGCGACGTTGACCCAGTCCTCGCTCACAGCGGGCGACCCTAGCGCTACCGTGGCGGCGATGAGCGCGCCGCAAAGGCCCACCGACGGCCCACCGACGTGTCTGACTTTCCCCGCCACATATGGCGGCAAAGGTCAGACACGCCCCCGAAACTGGGCGGACGAGCCGTGGCGATCGTCCCGATCGTCCACCGGCGCCCCGTAGGGAGGGGCCGGGTGACCCTCCCACGGAGGCTCAGGCGCCCCGGCACTGAGCCCGGATGGTCGCCTCAGCTGCGTAACGGCCTCCGTGGGAGGGTCACCCGGCCCCTCCCACCCGAAACGCTTAGAAGTGGACGATCGGGATGATCAGGATGGCGACGATGTTCGCCACCTTGATCATCGGGTTGATCGCCGGCCCGGCCGTGTCCTTGTAGGGATCGCCAACCGTGTCGCCGGTCACCGAGGCGGCGTGGGCCTCGGAGCCCTTGCCGCCGTGGGCGCCGTCCTCGATCAGCTTCTTGGCGTTGTCCCAGGCGCCGCCGCCCGCGGTCATCGAGATCGCCGCGAAGAGGCCGACGACGATGACGCCGATCAGCAGGCCGCCGAGCGCGTCGACGCTGAGCAGGCCGACGACCACCGGCACGACGATCGGGATCAGCGAGGGCAGGATCATCTCTTTCTGGGCGGCCAGGGTGACGATGCTGACCGTCTTCCCGTACTCGGGTTTTTCGGTTCCCTCCATGATCCCCGGGTGCTCGCGGAACTGCTCGCGCACCTGTTCGACGACCTGGCCGCCGGCGCGACCGACCGCCTCGATCGCCAGGGCGGCGAAGAGGTAGACCATCATGCCGCCGATGATCAGCCCGATCAGGACGTCGGGGCTGGTCAGGTTGAAGAGCCCGTTGAGGTCGAAGCCGGAGGGCGCCTCCTCGGCGAGCTCGCTCTTGAAGGCGGCGAACAACACCAGCGCCGCCAGCGCCGCCGAGCCGATCGCGTAACCCTTGGTGACCGCCTTGGTCGTGTTGCCGACCGCGTCGAGCGGGTCGGTGACGTTGCGCACGTCCTCCGGCAGGTCGGCCATCTCGGCGATGCCGCCGGCGTTGTCGGTGATCGGACCGAAGGCGTCGAGCGCGACGATCAGGCCGCAGAGCGAGAGCTGGGCCATCACGGCGATGCCGATGCCGTAGATGCCGGCCAGCTCGTTGGCGCCGAGGATCGCCAGCGCCAGCACCAGGGCCGGAGCCGCGGTCGACTGGAAGCCCTGGGCGAGCCCCTGGATGATGTTCGTCGCGTGGCCCGTCTCCGACGCCGCGGCGATCGTCTTCACCGGCCGGAAGCGGGTCGAGGTGTAGTAGTCGGTGATCACGAACAGCAGGGCGGTTACGGCGATCCCGATCACGGCGCAGAGCCAGAGGTCGGTGACGCTAACCGCGTCGGCTGCGGTGCTGGCGAAGCCGAGCCGCAGCGGTTCGCTCATCAGCCAATCGGTGATCGGGTAGAAAGCGGCGATCGAGAGGGCGCCGGAGACGATCATGCCGACGTACAGCGCGCCCTCGACTTTGTCGGATTTGGTCCGCACCGAGAGCGCCCCGATGACCGAGGCGATAATCGCGACGCCGCCGATCACGAGCGGGAAGATCGCCACCTCGCGCGCGTAGTCGGTGGTGAAGGTGAGGACGCCGAGCAGCATCACGGCGACCGAGGTGACCGCGTAGGTCTCGAACAGGTCGGCCGCCATGCCGGCGCAGTCGCCGACGTTGTCGCCGACGTTGTCGGCGATCACGGCCGGGTTGCGGGGGTCGTCCTCGGGGATCCCCGCCTCGACCTTGCCGACCAGGTCGGCGCCGACGTCAGCGGCCTTGGTGAAGATACCGCCGCCGAGCCGGGCGAAGACCGAGATCAGCGAGCCGCCGAAGCCGAGGCCGATCAGCGCGTCGACAGCCTCCTTGTCGCTGCTGCCGGTGAGGACGAGGATGCCGTAGTAACCGGCAACGCCGAGCAGCGCCAAACCGACGACCAGGAGGCCGGTGACCGAGCCGCCTTTGAAGGCGACGTCGAGTGCCGGCGGGACGCCGCCGCGAGCCGCCTCGGCAACCCGGGCGTTGGCTCGCACCGAGACGTTCATGCCGATGAACCCGGTGGCGCCGGAGAGGAAGCCGCCGATCACGAACCCGATCGCGGTCTTGTAGTCCTGCAGCAGCCAGAGCACGATCGCCAGCGGCACCGCGACCGCGGCGATGATCGTGTACTGGCGGTTGAGGTAGGCCTGGGCACCCTCCTGCACCGCGCCCGAGATTTCCTTCATGCGGTCGTTGCCCGCGGACTTGGAGAGCAGGCGCTGGGTGACTATGAGTCCGTAGACGACGGCGATCCCCGCGCATACGAGCGCAACGACTACCCCGTAATCGGTCAAGAAGCTGGTCAAGTTCGATCCTCCGGTGGTTTTGGCGGCGCGGGAGTCTATAGACGGAGGCGGCGTCGCCGCCCCCAGGCCGCTCTACGCTGGCTTTGCGGTCTGTTCAGCGCCCGCGTAAGTGCGCTTGGTCTCCGCTACCGCGTCGCGGTAGATGTCCTCGATCGCCACCCCGGCGTCGAGCGCCTCGCGCGCCCGCTGGGAGCCGTTGCGCTCGGGCAGCTGGAGGTCGAGCCCGAGCTGGGAGCGGGCCGGCTCGGCCCAGGCGAGGACCGAATCGAGCATCGCCCGCGCCTCGACCTCCTCCCCCCGCCGGAAATCGATCATCTTGCCGCTGAGGCCGTGGCGGATCGCCCGCCAGAGGTTCTCCTCGATCTCGCGATCGGCCAGGGCCGTCCCGACCCCTTCGTAGCCATGCTCGTCGTAGTCGATCGCCGCCTGCGCGATGCAGGCGGCGATCAGCCCGGCCAGCGCGAAGGACTCGTCGCCGCGAGTCTGGGCGTCGCAGATCCTCACCTCGACGGTGCCGAAGCGATGGTGGGGGCGGACGCTCCACCAGAGCTGGGTCGACTCGACGATCGAGTTCGCCCGCTCCAGCATCCCGACGAAGCCCGCGTAGCTGTCCCAGTCGCGGAACGGCGAGGGGATGCCGCAACGGGGGAAGGTGCGGGTGAAGATCTCGGTGCGGACGGTGTGCAGGCCGGTGTCTCGGCGGTCGAGGAAGGGCGAGTTCGCCGACGCTGCCAGCAGCAGCGGCAGCAGCTCCCGCATCCAGTCACAGACCGCGATCGCCCGGTCGGCGCCGCGCACGCCCATGTGCACGTGCATGCTCCAGGTGTTGTTGCGCTGCGCCACCCAACCCAGTTCCTGCCGCAGCCGGTTGTAGTGGGGGGTGTCGATGATCCGCTGGTCGAGGTAGCTGGCCCAGGGGTGGGTGCCGGTGGCGCCGAGCGCCAGCCCCATGCCGCCGACCAGGTCGAACAGCCGCTCCCGCCGCTGCTGCTGCTTCGCGGTCGCCTCGGCAAAGGTCGCCGAGCGGCCGGAGCGGATCTCGATCTCGGAGGCAATCAGCTCACCGGCCGCCGCCTCGGCGAGAACGTCGTCCCCCCGACAGGCCGCGTAGACATCCTCGAAACGGTGCTCCAGCTCCAGCGTGGCGGGGTCGAGGATCGCGAACTCCTCCTCGAGGCCGATCGTGAAGTCGGTCGAGGACTCGAATCGCTCGCGGACGAGGTCGAGGTCGAGGGACAAGGGATCAGCGGGCCACTTAGGCCAGGTAGAAGTAGAGCGCGTAGAGCAGGTCGACCGCGGGGCTGGACGTGTGGACCGTCACCTCCGGCGGCACCTGGAGCAGCTGCTCGGAGTAGTTGAAGATGATCTTGACGCCGGCCTTGACGAGGCGGTCGGCGACCTCCTGGGCCGCCTCCGCGGGAACGGCGAGGACGCCGACGACGATCTCCTCCTCCGCGACGACGTCCTGCAGGTCGCCGAGGTCGCGCACCCGCAGCTCGCCGATCCGCTTACCGACGACGGTTGGGTCGACGTCGAAGACCGCCACCACCTGGAAGCCGTGGTCGGCGAAGGTCGCCGAGCTGGCGATCGCCTGGCCGAGGTTGCCGGCGCCGAAGAGGGCGATGTTGTGCTGGCCCGAGGTGCGGAGGATCTTGCGGATCTCCGAGACCAGCGATTCGACGTTGTAGCCGACGCCGCGCTTGCCGAACTTGCCGAAGCCGGAGAGGTCGCGGCGGATCTGGGTCGGGTTGATGTGGGTGTACTCCGAGAGTTCCTGCGAGGAGATCGTGTCGCGGCCCATCTTGCGCGCCTGGGTCAGCACCTGCAGGTAGCGCGATAGGCGCGCGGCAACGCCCAGCGAGAGCCTCTCGCCTTCGACCGGGAAGCCCCCCGCGGCTTCGAACTCCTCGATCACCTCGACCATGCCCCCACAGTATCGAGCCTGGCGCGAACACCGGCTTCGTCGAGCACGAGTTCGGAGACAGCGACCCCGTCAACCTCGACTACTGGGATCCGCTCGAGGTGCCGGCGCAGCAGCAACTCGTCGCTCTCGATGTCGACCTCGTGCAGCTCGAAGCGATACCCCTCTCCGTGCAGCCGCACGATCCGCGCAACCGCCTCCTCACAAAGATGACACCCCGCCCGCGAGTAAACCGTCACCCGCGTCATGCCGGCGGCCGACGGGCCTCAAAGCGGACTAATAGTCCGCTTTGAGGCCCGTCGGCGGGGGTTTCGCCGGTGGCGAAGGCGTCGTAGGCGAGGTAGGCGGGGTACTCCAGTTGGGGGGCGAAGCGGGCGGCGGAGCCGATCATCGCGGCGTTGTCGGTGCAGAGCTCGGGCGCCACCAGCTTCAGGCGCACACCGCGCTCCTCGCAGAGCTGAGCGACCGCCTCGCGCAGTGGCCCGTTGGCGGCGACGCCGCCGCCCAGCGCCACCGCATCCCAGTCGCCCTTCTTCAGCGCTCGCTTCAGTTTCGCGGTCAGCTGGCCGACCACCGCTGCCTGGAAAGAGGCGGCGAGGTCGGCGCGGCGCTCGGCGACGCCCTCCGGGCCAAGTTCGCGACAGCGGTAGACCAACGCCGTCTTCAGGCCGCTGAAGCTGAAGTTGAGGCTCGGGTCGCGGGCCATCGCAACCGGCATCTCGAACGCGGACGGGTCCCCCTCGGCGGCGAGCTTCTCCAGCGCCGGTCCGCCCGGATAGCCGAGCCCGAGCAATCGCGCCGACTTGTCGAAGGCCTCACCGGCGGCATCGTCGAGCGTCTGGCCGAGCACCTCGTGCCCGGCGTGGTCGCGGACCGCGGCGAGGAGGGTGTGGCCGCCGCTGGCGACGAGGCAAAGGAAGGGCGGCTCGAGCGGCTCCGGCTCGAGGAAGTTGGCGGCGACATGGCCCTGCAGGTGGTCGACCGGGATCAGCGGCAGCCGTCGCGCCGCGGCGATCGCCTTGGCGGTGCTGATCCCGACCAGGAGGGCGCCGATCAGGCCCGGGCCGGCCGTCGCCGCCACGGCCTCGATCCCGTCGAGGCCCACGCCCGCCTCCTCGAGGGCGGCCTCGACCAGCGGCGCCGTCAGTTCGAGGTGATGGCGGGAGGCGACCTCGGGCACGACGCCGCCAAAGTGCGCGTGCGCGGCTGCCTGGGAGGAGATCAGGTTGGCGAGGATCCGCGGGCCGTCGAGGACGGCGGCGCAGGTGTCGTCGCAGGAAGTCTCAATGGCGAGGATCAAGCCGACCTCAGTCGAGCCACATGATCAGCGCGTCCTCGCCGTTGTCGTGGTAGTAGCGAGGGCGGACGCCGGCGGAGCGGAAGCCGAACCGTTCGTACATCGCGATCGCCTGCTGGTTGGAGACGCGGACCTCGAGGGTGAACGGCAGCACCCCCCGCGCCTCCTCGAAGAGCTGCGCCAGCAGCCTCCTGGCGACGCCTGCGCGCCGTTGCTCCGGCGCCACCGCGATGTTCATCAGGTGCCAGACCTGGTCGTAGCGGGAGCAGATCACGTAGCCGAGCAGCTCCTCCTCGGCGCTCGCCGCGAGGCAGATGCCCGACGGCTTCGAGAGCTCCAGCACGAACATCGCCAGCGACCAGGGCGTCGGGAAGGAGCGGCGCTCGATCGCGATCACCGCGGGCAGGTCGCTGTAGGCGAGCCTGCGGACCCGAACCCCCTGGGTCACATCACTCGGCTCTCTGGAAAGAATCTCGCTCACGCCACCGCTCCGCGTCGGGAGGTCTGAGGTAGATCGGGGCGAGCGGGCCCCCGGCCTCCGATGCCGCCGCGAGAGCGCAGATGTGCCGCGCGGCGACCCGGTGAACGGGGTCGGCATCGTCCTCTATCCGGACGCCGTGCCGAGCCAACTCGTGCCGGAATCGTACCGCCCCCGAGCCGGCGGCCCGCGGCGGCGCCGGCAGTACCGCCAGGCGCTCCTCCAGCTGCTCCGGGCGGCAGACCAGCGGCTCCCAGATCCGCTCGCCCCGCTCCGAGTACAGCGCCGCGAAGACCTCGCCGCGGCGAGCGTCGAGGACAGCTAGGCGCTCACCGGCAAGCCCGTGCTCGCCCATCCCCCGCCCAATCGCGTCGAGGGTGCAGACTCCGGCCACCGCCAGGCCCAGGCTGGTTGCCAGTCCGCGCGCGGTGGCGATGCCGATCCGCAGCCCGGTGAACGAGCCAGGCCCAAGCCCGACCGCGAGCAGATCCACGCTCTCCCAGCCGCCCGCCGCGGTGGCTGCGCGCTCCACCTCGGCGAGCAGCGCGGTCGCGTGGCGGGGTCCGTCGGCAGCAGGGCCCAGCAGCGATTCCTGCAGAACCTGGCCGTCGCGCCAGGCGCAGGCGCCGGTGTCGGCGGTCGCGGTGTCGAAGCCGACGACGAGCAGCGCGGCTTCTAGTCCCTGACCCTGAAGACGAAGGAGCCGACCCTTTTGCCCTCGACGAACCAGGTCACCCGGTGCTTGCCAGGGATCGTCGAGGTGATCTTGTTCACGTAGAGCGTCCCCTGTTCCGCCTCCTGTTTTTGGGCGCAGAGGTTCTTGCCGCTCGGGAACTTGACGCAAATGCTGTAGCTGACGTCGGCTTTGAGGCTTTTGAAGAAGGCGCCCTTCTTGCTGCCCTTCGGGCAGGCATGAGAGGGATTGGCGTTGCGGGATATGCCGCAACCGACGTAGTGCTTGTACGCCGCCGCCCCGGCCGTAGCGGGCGCCGTGCCGGCAAGCAGGCCGGTGGCAACCAACACCGCCGAGAGCGCTTTCAGTCCCTTCATCGGGTCCTTCCCTTCCTGGATCGAGTTCTGCGCCGATGCTACAAGCTGCGTTCGCTGCCATTCGAACACACACCGAGCCCGGTCGGTGCGGAGACCTTTTCGGCCGATGGGCCTGAAACGTCCAACAATTGGACGTTTCAGGCCCATCGGCCCATGTCGATGTGGCGGGCGTCGCCGCCGGCGTGATGGAGGCTGATCTTGAGGGCTGGGTTGCCGAGGCGCTCCACTCCAACCGCGGGCCACTCGACGAAGGTGACGCCGTCGGGGGGAAGGTAGTCGTCGATCAGGGCGGGGTCCTCGTCCTCGAGGCTCTCGAGTCGGTAGAGGTCGAGGTGGGAGACCGGCAGGCGGCCGCCGGCGTAGCGCTGCCCGATCGTGAAGGTGGGCGAGGTGACCGGCTCCTCGATGCCGAGCGCGCGGCAGGCGCCGCGGATCAGCGTCGTCTTGCCGGCGCCGACCTCACCGCTGACGACGATCACGTCGCCGGGGTTGAGGCGCTCGGCGACGCGCGCCCCAAGCGCTTCGGTCTCCGCCGCAGAGCGGCTCTCGACCCGCTCGGCCGGGTGCCGCCTCCTCTGCTCTCGCTCACTCGCACCCATCATCACCGGCGATCTTGCTCGTTCGCTTCCGCGCCTGGGCGGCTAGCCGAACATGTCGAGCTGGTCGGCGGGCGGCAGCTGCTCGGGCCCGGCTTCCGCGGCGGCGATCTCCTCCGCGCTGGGAGTCGGCGCGGGCGCGGGCCCCGAGAGCAATCCGGGGATCGTGGCGAAGTCACCGCGCAGCGTCTCCTTCATCGCCGGCGTCCGCAGGGCGGCGGCCGGGTGCAGCAGCGGCAACAGGAAGACGGTGCGACCGCCCAGCTCGTGCACCTGCGGCGTGCCGCGCACCTTGGTGATCCCGACCGGGCTGCCGCTGAGCAGCTTGGTGGCGAAGTTGCCGAGGGTGCAGACGACCCTCGGCTCGATCAGCCGCATCTGCTCGAACAAGTAGGGCTTGCAGGCCTCGATCTCCTGCGGCTGCGGATCGCGGTTGCCGGGCGGCCGCGACTTCAGCACGTTGGCGATGAAGACGCTCTCGCGCGAGAGGCCGATCTCTTCCAGCAGCTGGTTGAGGAGCTGCCCGGCGCGGCCGACGAAGGGCAATCCCTGACGATCCTCGTCGGCCCCCGGCGCCTCGCCGACGAACATCAGCTCGGCGTCGGCGTTGCCGGCTCCGAAGACCGCTTTGGTCCGGGTCTCGTGCAGGGGGCATTTGGTGCAGGCCGAGACCTGTTTGTAGAGCGATACGAGCTCCTCGCGGCGCTCCTCCGCGGTGGGCGTCATCTCGCCCCCTTCTTGGGGGCGGGGCCGATCGTCCCGCCCGCCGCCCGCTCCTTGCGCGACTCGGCGATCCGGCCCTGCCGCGCCGCTTCCCGCTCGCGCCGCCGCGATTCGTCGGAGCGCACCGCGGCGCCCCGCGGCTGGCGCCCCGGCGGCGAGACGTTCGAGATCAGCCGCTCGGTGTGAGTGGACCCGCACTCCGGACAGGCGATCCCCTCGGCCTCGGCGCCCACCAGCTCCTCGAAGCGCCGCCCGCACCCCTCGCACTCGAACTCGTAGATTGGCATTGGCCCGGCCAATGGTAGTTCGGCAGGGTGCCGCCGGGGGCGCCGAATAGCCTGCGCCGATGGGAACGAAGACAAAGATCGGCATTGCGTCGATCGGCGCGGCGATGCTGACGCTGTGCGTGGCGGCAACCGTGCCGGCGGCTGGGTCGCCGCATCGAACTCCGGGCCTGACTCTCAGCACCTTCGAGCACAAAGGCACCCACGGCTACAAGATCGGGGTCGGAGAGCTGCAGGAAGGGGGCTTTGCCTCCCTCGCCGGGGTCACCGCCAGCCGAAGAGCACTTCAAGCGACCTACGAAGTGCCCGAGGACCTTGTCCCTGGCATCCAGGCAACCTTCGGCTCCCTGGGTCGCGTCGCCGTGCGCTTCGAGCGCCGGAGCCGCGAGGTCGAATCGCCGGAAAAGGGCTGCCGGATGATCACCGAACGCGGCATCTTCCACGGCGCGTTCTCCTTCAACGGTGAGGGCGGCTATACCGCCGCCGCGGCAACCGATCCAAAGGGTGAAGTGCTCCGACTGCCGAACGGGTTCTGCGGCTTCGGCGACGATCGGCGCGCTCGGCTGCCTCTCCCGCCGGGACTGCGGTGGACGGCGCTCGGCACGCGCGCCCTGACCGATCGTGGCTTGGTCGCCTTCCAAGCCTCAAGACTCCTGCCTGCAAAAAGCGCCGACTTTGAAGCCTCCCTACGCGAACATGTGGGCGCGATGACGATCTCGCGCTTGGCCCACGTGCGCGGCGGCAAGTCTGCCTTCGTCATCAGCGGCGGAAACAGCCGCCCACAACGTGTCAGCGTCCGGCCGCCGGCCCCGTTCGCGGGCAGCGCCAGCTTCCGCAAGCCGAGTGGCGGCCCACCAACCTGGACCGGGTCCCTGAGCGTTCTCCTCCCGGGCGCGCCGGATACCGCCCTGACCGGCGACGGCTTCGCCGCCAGGTTCTGCCCGAACGCCCCGCTGCTCTCGCCATGCTGGCCCACCGCCCCCGTCGCCGGGGGCGCCAACTCACCCACCCGTCAGGACAGCGGCTCCCAGTCCCAGGCCTTCTGGGATGCCAGGCTCTCCTGGTCGAGGTAGCGGCGGAACTCGTCCAGCTCGGCCGGCTCGACGCTGTAGACGTGGTCGGGTTCGGGGAAGTGGCGGGAGCGGACCTCGGCGCCGTAGCGCTCGACCGCCTCGACCATCTGCTCGTGGACGTTGGCGTAGCGCTTGACGAACTTGGCCATGTGGCCGGTGGTGATGCCGAGCAGGTCGTGGAAGACGAGAACCTGGCCGGAGGTCGCCGGGCCGGCGCCGATACCGATCGTCGGGATCTCCAGCTTGGTGACGATCGCTTCGGCGATCGCGGCCGGGACCGCCTCGA
This sequence comes from uncultured Actinomycetes bacterium, assembly GCA_963699125.1. Classification (GTDB taxonomy): domain Bacteria; phylum Actinomycetota; class Thermoleophilia; order Solirubrobacterales; family 70-9; genus VAYN01. Next base: position 355,771 of record OY969417.1, on the reverse strand, counting down.
AGACGATCGCGAAGCAGCCGACCGCCTGCAGCGCCAGGGCGTCCTCGAAGAGCTTGATCGCGGCCTTCGCCGTCTTGCCCTGGGCTTTGTAGCCGCCGAGGGCGGTGGCGGTCTGCGGGGTGAGGCCGACGTGGCCCATGACCGGGATGCCGGAGCGGACGATCGCCCGCGCCCGCTCGACGGCGATGCCGCCAGCCTCGAGCTTCACCACCTGGCAGCCGGTCTCCTTGACCAGCCGCTGGGCGTTCTGGACGGCCAGCTCGTTGCTTGACTCGTAGCTGCCCATCGGCATGTCGCCGACCATCAGCGGCGTCTTCAGCCCACGGCGCACGGCCTTGCCGAGGACGATCATCTCCTCCATCGAGACCGGCTCGGTGCCGGGGTAGCCGAGCACGACCATCGCCGCCGAGTCGCCGACGAGGACGATGTCGACGCCGGCCGCCTCGGCCACGGTCGCCGAGGGGTAGTCGTAGGCGGTGACCATCACGATCGGCTCGCCGTTGGCCTTCATCTCGGCCAGGCGCGGCAGGGTCACCGGCTTGCGCCCCGCGGGCGGTGGCGCGGTGTGGGAGCGGCCACCGGAACTCATGAGAGCAGCACCTCGGGATGGCTGTCGACCGCGACCGCGCGGTTGTCGGCGTCGACGTGGACGACGACCGGCGAGTAGCGCTCGAGATCGCTCTCGTCGTAGGCACCGAAGGAGGCGACGATGATCTTGTGGCCGGGCGCGGTCAGGTGGGCGGCGGCGCCGTTGACCTGCATCGTCCCCGAACCGGGCTCGCCGTCGATCACGTAGGTGACGAAGCGCGAGCCGTTGTCGATGTCCCAGACGTGGACCTGCTCGTTGGTGATCAGGTCGGCCTGGGCCATCAGCTCGGTGTCGATCGTGATGCTGCCGATGTAGTCGACGTCGCAGTCGGTGACCGTCGCCCGGTGGATCTTCGACTTCAGCATCTGTCTCTGCATTGGCTCTCCTTCGCCGTTCTACGTGGTCAAGGTCGGATCAAGACGTTGTCGATCAGCCGCGCCCCGCCGACCCGGGCGGCGAGCGCGACCAGCACCGGGCGGCCGTTCAGCTCGGCGACCGGCTCCAGCCGCTCGGCGTCCCGCGCCTCCAGGTACTCGGGCTCAATGCCGGCGCTCTCCAGCTCGCGGCGGGCGGCCTCGAGGCCCGCCTGCAGGGACTCCTCGAGCGCGCCGCGCTCGGCGGCTCGCAGCGCCCGCGAGAGGGCGGCGGCGCGCTCGCGGGCCTCGTCGTCGAGGTAGGCGTTGCGCGAGCTCATCGCCAGCCCGTCGGTCTCGCGCACGGTGGGCAGGACCTCGACCCGCAGCGGGAAGTCGAGGTCGCGGGCCATGCGGCGGATCACCGCCGCCTGCTGGGCGTCCTTCTGGCCGAAGTAGGCGACGTCGGGGCCGACGGTGTTGAAGAGCTTGGCGACGACGGTGGAAACGCCGCGAAAGTGCGCGGCGCCACGGCGGGCGGGGTCGCCGTCGAGGACTTCGGTCAGGCTGCCGCCGACCTCGATCGCGGTCGAGAAGCCGTCGGGGTAGACCTCGGCCACGGAAGGCGCGTAGACGAGGTCGACGCCGGCCTCGCCCGCCAGTCGCAGGTCGCGCTCCTCGTCGCGCGGGTAGCGGTCGAGGTCCTCGCCGGGGCCGAACTGGGTTGGGTTGATGAAGAGGCTCATCACGACCACGTCGCACTCGGCGCGAGCGGCGCGGAGCAGCGAGAGGTGGCCCTCATGCAGGGAGCCCATCGTCGGCACCAGTCCGATCGTCAATCCCTGACGCCGCGCCTGCTCCAGCCCCGCGCGCAGCGCAGCCTTGGCGCGCAGCACGCGTGCGCCTTCGGTCCGGGGGGGATTGACGGTGCCGAGGTTCAGGTTCATCCGGTCCATGCCCTTCAGGGTCACGGCCATTGGGCCCGAATTATAGGCACTTAATCACGGAACTCGACCGATTTGATCACGCGGGCGGGAACGCCGGCGGCGATCGTCGCCGGCGGCAGATCGCGATTGACCACCGAGTTGGCTCCGATCACGCAGCGATCGCCGACCTTGACGCCGCTGGTTACCGCGCAGTTGACCCCGAGCCAGCAGTTGGCGCCGATCTCGACCGGGCCCTTCGAGCTGAAGCCCTGCCAGGTGATTGGCGTGTCGGGATCGTCGAAGCGGTGGTCGGCGTCGCCGACGAAGCAGCCGTTGGCGAGCATCGTGTGGTCGCCGATCGTCACCCGCTCATGGGCGGCGATCATCGTGTTGCGGTTGAGGAAGCAACCGGCGCCGATCTCGATCCGCGCCTGCGGCGCCAGCGTCAGCCAGCAGCCCGGCTCCAGCAGGGTTCCCTCGCCGATCGTCAGCCGGCCCTCGTCGAGCGCCTCGAGCAGCTCCCCCTCGACCGGGTAGCGGACGAAGAAGCCACCGCGGGCGGCGTGGCGGTCGATCCGCCGCCGCCGCAACCAGCGCCGGTTGCGCTCATACCAACGCCGCTTGATCCACCAAACCCGCCACCCCCTGAGCGCACTCATCGCCCCAACGCTACAACCCCGCCGATGGGCCGAAACCGTCCAGCATTTGGACGAAATCGGCCCGTCGGCGGCGCGTCGGCGCTTAGACTGCGCGCGTGGCCAAGCTGCGTGGTGGGATTGATCTGGGTGGGACGAAGATCCAGACGGCGATCGTCGATACAGCGGGCAGGGTGCTGGGCGAATCGCGGCGGCCGACGCCGACCGGTGGCGGCCCAAGTGACGTCGCCGCGGAGATGGCGGCGGCGCTGCAGGAGGCTGCCGCACAGGCGGGGGTCGAGTCGGCGGTGCTGGAGGGCGTCGGGGTCGGCTCCCCCGGCGACGCCGACGAGAGGACCGGCGTCGTCTCCGGCGCCCGCAACCTGCCCGGCTGGGAGGGCAGCTTCCCCCTGGCCGCAACCCTGAAGGAAGCGCTGGGGACCGAGGTCCGGGTCGGCAACGACGTCCAGGTCGCCACCGAGGCCGAGTTCCACCTCGGCGCCGGGCGCGAGTTCCAGAGCCTGATCGGGGTCTTCTGGGGGACCGGGGTCGGCGGTGGCCTCGTCCTCGACGGCAAGCCCTGGCTCGGCCGCGGCGCCGCCGGGGAGATCGGCCATATGGTCGTCAAGCGCGGCGGCGCCAAGTGCCCGTGCGGGCGCAAGGGCTGCATGGAGGCCTACGCCGGCCGCTCGGCAATGGAAGCCGAGGCTCGCCGCCAGCATGAGGAGGGCCACAAGACCGACCTCTTCAAGTTGATGGAAAAGCACGAGAAACCGCGGCTGACCAGCGGCATCTGGGAACGCGCCCTCGACCACGGCGACCACCTGGCGGAGAAGCTGATCGACCGTGCGATCGAGGCCCTCGGCACCGGCGTCGCCTCCGCCGTCAACCTGCTCGACCCGGAAGCGGTGATCATCGGCGGCGGCCTCGGCGTGCGCTTCGGCGATCGCTACATGGAGCCGCTGACCAAGGAGATGGGCAAGCACCTCTTCGTCGACGAACGACCGCCGGCGGTGCGCGTCGCCTCGCTGGGCGACCTCGGCGGCGCCGTCGGGGCCTCACTTCTCTTCGCGCGATAGATCGAACCGAGCCTTAGGGCCGCCAGAGGGCCCAAAAGCTCAGCTCGACCTCAGACGCGGCCGCTTGCCTGGCGTTGCTGACGGGCGATCGCATCGACGATGACAGCGAGCAGGAGGACGCCGCCGGTGACCATGAACTTGACCGCCGAGGAGAGCGCCAGCAGGTCCATGCCGTTGGAGATCGAGCCGATCACCAGGGCGCCGAGCAGCGCCGTCCAGACCGAGCCGCGGCCACCGAAGAGACTGGTCCCGGCGATCACCGGGCCGGCGATCGCGAGCAGCAGCAATTCGCTGCCGCCGGAGCCCTGGTTGACGGCGAGCAGTCGCGAAGCGGCCATGATGCCGCCGATCGCCGCCATCGTGCCGGCGATCGCGAAGACCGCGACCCGCACCCGGTTGACACCGATGCCGGCGCGGCGGGCGGCCTCGGCGTTGCCGCCGACGGCGTAGACGTGGCGGCCGAAGCCGGTGCGCCGGACCACGTACTCCATGCCGATCACGAAGGCGAGCAGGATCAGCAGCGCCAGCGGGATGCCGCGGTCGGAGTCGAGGACGGCGACGGCGACGATCGTGACGCCGGCGACGAGGGCGAAGCGAACCGCCTGCGCGGCCGGGCTCTGGGTGTCGAGGCCGGCGGCGACGCGGCGGTGGTGGCCGAGCACGAGCACCGTCCCGTAGGCGGCGATCGCGATCGCGGCGAAGACCCAGGCGGTCGCGCCGGAATAGAAGGTGTTGGCGAGCCCGGTGATTTTGGGATCGGTGAGGTTGATCGAGCCGGTTGAGCCCAGCACCTGCAGCAGCGCCCCCTGCCAGGCGAGCAGGCCGGCCAGGGTGACCACGAACGAGGGCACGACGAAACGGCTGAACAGCGACCCCTGAAGCAGCCCGATCGCGGTGCCGACGAGGACGGCGACGAAGATCGCGAGGTAGGGGCTCCAGCCGTGTCTGACGTTGAGCACCGCCATCACCGCGGCCGCCAGCCCGCTAACCGCGCCAACCGAGAGGTCGATCTCACCCAGCAGCAGCACGTAGACGATGCCAATCGAGATCAGGGCGATCGCCGTGATCTGCAGCATCAGGTTGGTCAGGTTCTCGGCCGAGAGGAAGCGATCGTTCTCGAACTGGAAGATCGCCCAGATCAGCGCCAGGCCGATCACCACCCGCAGCGAGGCGAGATCGCCCTGGATCAGGCGGCGCAGCGTCTCCTTCCGCCTGGTGGCGCCGTCCTCGGCCCGAGCGCTGTCCGCGGTGCTGACCGCCGCGTCGCTCATCGCTCTTTCTCCTCGGCCTTCTCCTTCGCGTCCTCCGCGCCGACGCCGGTTATCGCCGAGACCACGTGCTCCTCGGTGGTTGCTTCAGCGTCGAACTCCCCCGCGGCGCGGCCCAGCCTGAGGACCACGATCCGGTCGGCGACCGCGAAAACGTCGACCAGGTTGTGGCTGATGACGACGACGCCGAGGTCGCGGTCGCGCAACCGCCGGATCAGGTTCAGGACCTGCGCCGTCTGCGCCACCCCGAGCGCGGCGGTGGGCTCGTCGAGCAGGACGACCCGGGGCTCGCCAAGCAGCGAACGGGCGACCGCAACCTGCTGGCGCTGGCCGCCCGAGAGCGTCCCGACCTCGCTGCGCAGGCTCGGGATCGTCACTGCCAGGTTGGAGAGCAACTCGCCGGTGCGGTGCTCCATCCTCGCCTCGTCGAGCTGGCGCGAGAACCCCGCTGGGCCCGGCGAGACCTCCTCGCGGCCGAGGAAGAGGTTGGCGACGACGTCGAGGTTGTCGCAGAGGGCGAGGTCCTGGTAAACGGTCGCGATCCCCAGCGCGGCCGCGTCCTGCGGTTTGGAGATCGCGACCCCCTCGCCGCCGAAGCGGATGCTGCCCCCGTCGGCGGCATGGATGCCAGCGATCGTCTTGACCAGCGTCGACTTGCCCGCCCCGTTGTCGCCGACCAGACCGACCACCTCGCCGGCGTGGACTGCGAAGTCGACCCGGTCCAAGGCCTGGACCGGGCCGAATCGCTTGCTCACTTCCTCCAGCTCGAGCAGCGTGCCATCTGAGCTCATCTCACCCGCTCCGGCCTGCTAGGAGATCCCCGCTTCTTCGCACGCTTTCGCGTAGGCGCTGGTGCAGAGTTCGCCGCTGGTGATGAATCCGTCTTTGACCACAGTTTCCTTGACGTTGTCTTTCGTCACCGCAACCGGTTCGAGCAGCACCGACGGCACTTTGACTTTGCCGTTGTTGGGTTCGTCGGTGATCTTGCTCTGCGGGAACGTCTTGCCTTCGGCCAGCGCGACCGCGATTTCCGCAGCAACCTTGGTCTCCAGTGAGGTCGCCTTGTAAACCGTCATGAACTGCTGGCCGGCGATGATCCGCTGCACGCCGGCGACCGTCGCGTCCTGGCCGGTGCTCGGTCTTTCTTCAGGCTTGATGCCAGCCGATTTCATCGCGGCGATAGAGCCCGCGGCCATTTCGTCGTTGGCCCCATAGACACCTTCGAACCCGTTCTTGCCGAGAGCGGTGATCGCCTGCTGCATCTCGTTCTGGGCGTTCGTCGCCGACCATTCGGGCGTGTCGTATTCCTTGGCGACTTTGACCCCGGCCGCTTCGAACCCTTTGCTCGAGCCTTCCTTGAAGAGCGCGGCGTTGCTGTCGGCTGGGTCGCCGTTGATCTTCACGATCGGGCCTTGGGGGCTGCCGTCTTCTTTCAGCCTTTCCGCAAGCGATTCGGCCTGCAGTTCGCCGACCTCGACGTTGTCGAAGGAGACGTAGTAGTCGACTTCGGCGTTTTCGATCAGCCGGTCGTAGCTGAGCACCGGGACGTTCTGCGCCTTCGACTTTTCGACGATCGCCGCTGCCGATTTGGCATCGACCGGGTCGAGGACCATCACTTCGGCGCCCTGGGTCAACGCCGCTTCAGCCTGGCTCTGCTGTTTGGATGCGTCGCCGGTCGCGTTGCTGTAGAGGATTTCGCAGTCTTCGCATTCCTCTTCGACGTTTTCTTCGAATTCGGGGCGATCGTGCGCTTCGTAGCGCGGCGTTTCGTTCTCGGGCAGCAGCAACGCGATCTTCGGCCCGCCGCCGCCACCACCACCGCAGCCGGCCGCCACCAGGGCAACCGCGATCAGCGCGCCAACCACCGGGACGACTCGCTTCAGCAACGCAGAATGGGACATGTCTCCTCCTTGTCTGCGCCTCCTTGCGCTCCTGATACCCGGAGAAGACCGCTCTACACCTGGTCTAAGCCTCCGTCCGGACTGCTCAGGCCGCGACCGGCTCGCGGCGCTGCGCACCGCGCTTCGGCTTCGCCGGCTGGACCAGGCTCGCGAGGAAGCGGCCGGTGTAGGACCCCTTGACCGCCGCGACCTCCTCCGGCGTCCCGGTGGCGACCACCTCGCCGCCCTCCTCGCCGCCCTCCGGACCGAGGTCGATCAGGCGGTCGGCGGTCTTGATCACGTCGAGGTTGTGCTCGATCACGACCACGGTGTTGCCGGCGTCGACGAGGCGGCCGAGGACGTCGAGCAGCCGCTGCACGTCGGCGAAGTGGAGGCCGGTGGTCGGCTCGTCGAGGATGTAGAGGGTGTCGCCGGTGGCGACCTTGGAGAGCTCGGAGGCGAGCTTGATCCGCTGCGCCTCGCCGCCGGAGAGCGTCGTCGCCGGCTGGCCGAGGCGGATGTAATCGAGGCCGACGTCGTGCAAGGTGCGGAGGCGGCGGGCGATCTTCGGCACGTTCTCGAAGAAATCGACCGCCTCCTCGACCGACATTTCCAGCACGTCGGCGATGCTCTTGCCCTTGAAGCGGACCTCGAGCGTCTCGCGGTTGTAGCGCTTGCCGTGACACTGCTCGCAGGGCACGTAGACGTCTGGCAGGAAGTGCATCTCGATCTTGATCTGGCCGTCGCCCTTGCAGACCTCGCAGCGGCCACCCTTGACGTTGAAGCTGAAGCGGCCCGGCTTGTAGCCCCGCGCTCGCGCCTCCTGGGTCTGGCTGAAAAGCTGGCGGATGTGGTCGAAGACGCCGGTGTAGGTGGCCGTGTTGGAGCGCGGCGTGCGGCCGATCGGCGACTGGTCGATGTTGATGATCTTGTCGATCTGGCTGAGGCCGTCGATGCCGTCGTGGGCGCCGGGGCGCAGCTTCGCCTGGTGCAGCCGGTTGGCGACCGCGTGGTGCAGCGTCTCGTTGACCAGCGTCGACTTGCCGGAGCCGGAGACGCCGGTGACACAGCAGAAGACGCCGAGCGGGATCGCCACGTCGATGCCCTTGAGGTTGTGTTCGCGGGCGCCGCGCACGCGCAGCGCCCCGCGCGGCTGGCGCCGCTCCTGCGGTACCTCGATCCGGCGCTTGCCGGAGAGGTACTGGCCGGTCAGCGAGGCGGGATCCTTGGCGACCTTGGCCGGGGTGCCGGCGGCGATCACGTGACCGCCGTGCGCGCCGGCGCCGGGACCGAGGTCGACCAGGTGGTCAGCGGCCATCATCGTCCCCTCGTCGTGCTCGACCACGATCACCGTGTTGCCGAGGTCGCGCAGGCGGTCGAGGGTCGCAATCAGCTTTTCGTTATCGCGCTGGTGGAGGCCGATCGAGGGCTCGTCGAGTACGTACATGACACCAACCAGATGGGAGCCGATCTGGGTCGCGAGGCGGATCCGCTGCGCCTCGCCGCCGGAGAGCGAGCGGGCCGAGCGGGACAGCGAAAGGTAGCCGATGCCAACGTTCTCGAGGAAGGCGAGCCGTTCCGATATCTCGCGCACGATCAGGCGCGCGATCGCCCGCTCGGTCTCGGTCAGCTCCAGCCCCGCGATCCACTCCGCGGCGGCTCGCGCCGAGAGGGCGCTGTACTCGGCGATGCTGATGCCGCCAACCTTGACCGCCAGGCTCTCCGGCCGCAGCCGCGCGCCCTTGCACTGGGGGCAGGGCTGCTCGGCCATGTAGCCCTCGATCCGCTCGCGGTTGGTCTCGGAGTCGGTCTCCTCATAGCGCCGCTGCAGGTTGTTGACGATCCCCTCGAAGCGAACCTTGTAGGAGCGGCGACGGCCGAAGCGGTTGGTGTAGGTGACCAGGTGGCGCTCCTCGCCGGTGCCGTAGAGAAAGATCTCTTTGTCGGTCTTCTTGAGCTTCGACCAGGGCCGCTCGGCGTCGACGCCGTACTCCTCGGCGACGGCGGCGATCAGGCGCTTCCAGTAGGCGGTGATGCCGCGGTTCCAGGGCTGCAGGGCGCCCTCGGCGAGCGAAAGGGTCGGGTCGGGGACGACCAGTTCGGGATCTATTACGCGCTGGAAGCCGAGCCCGTGACAGCGCTCGCAGGCGCCGTGGGGCGAGTTGAAGGAGAAGATCCGCGGCTCCAGCTCGGGGATCGAGGTGCCGCAGTTGAGGCAGGCGAACTGCTCGGAAAACAGCAGCGGCTCGCCGGGCCCGTCACCGAGCATCTCGACTTCAATCAGGCCGCCGGCCAAGCCGGCCGCCGCCTCGACCGACTCCGAGAGTCGGCGCCGCAGGTCGGACTTCATCACCAGCCGGTCGACGACGACCGAGAGGTCGTGTTTGTACTTCTTGTCGAGAACGATCTCCTCGTCGAGCCGGCGCAGCTCGCCGTTGACCTTGGCCCGCGAGTAACCCTCGAGCCGCATCTGCTCCAGCAATTTCCCGTACTCGCCTTTGCGCCCGCGCACGACCGGCGCCATCACCATGAACTTGGTCCCCTCCTCCAGGGTCATCAGCCGATCGACGATCTGCTCCTGGGTCTGGCCCGTGATCTCCTCGCCGCACTCGGGGCAGTGCGGCACCCCGATCCGCGCCCAGAGCAGGCGCAGGTAGTCGTAGATCTCGGTCACGGTGCCGACCGTCGAGCGCGGGTTGCGCGAGGTCGTCTTCTGGTCGATCGAGATCGCCGGCGAGAGCCCCTCGATCGAGTCGACGTCCGGCTTCTCCATCAGCCCGAGGAACTGGCGCGCGTAGGCCGAGAGCGACTCGACGTAGCGCCGCTGCCCCTCAGCGTAGATCGTGTCGAAGGCAAGGCTCGACTTCCCGGACCCCGAGAGCCCGGTGATGACGATCAGCGCATCGCGAGGCAGCTCGAGGTCAACGTCCTTGAGGTTGTGCTCCCGCGCACCGGAGATGACGATTCTTTCCGAGGCAGCCACTACACGCCGATTCTACGCACACGAACAGATGTTCCCCTCCCGATGTCGCACTTGCCGCCGTATAGCGGAGAGAACTGCGACATCGGAGGAAGGGGGCCGGGGAGAAATCGAGGCGCAGTCGCACTTATATCCGGCATGCGGCGAGAAGTGCGACACCATGGTGAGTTGGCGAGGTTGGCCGCGACCCAGCATGGGGTGGTCTCGCATCAGCAGCTGATGGACCTTGGCTACTCGGCGTCGGCAATACGCCGGGCGGTCAGATCTGAACGGCTGCACCCAGTCCATCGCGGGGCCTACGCGGTTGGGCATTCCGCGCTCTCACATCACGGGCGCTGCCTCGCCGCCGTTCTCGCCTGCGGAAAGGGGGCCCTGCTCAGCCACGGCTCGGCCGCATGGCTATGGGGCTTACGCCCCCGGTGTCCAGGCCTACATCACGTGACTCTGCCATCGCGAGGCCACACGCGAGTCGGTGTACGAATTCACCACTCCACGATCCTCGAGGACCGAGACCGGGAAGTCCACGAGGGTGTTCCCACAACTGCGGTACCACGCACCCTTCTAGACCTCGCCGCGCGGGACAGCCAGCGAGCCGTGGATGGCTTGCTCGAGCGAGCGGAGCGGCTGGACCTGCTTGACCTCGGCGAGATAGACGCGATCTTGGCGAGAAGCGGCAGTCACCGCGGAAGGCAACGCCTGGATACCTGCCTCGGCATCTATCGCGCGCCTGTCTTCACCCGCGCGGGAACCGAACGGCGCTTTCTGGAGCTTGTGCTCAAGGGCGGGTTGCCAAGACCGGCGATCAACTGCTTCGTCGCGGGTCATGAGATCGACGCCTACTGGGAGGGAGAGCGATTTGCCGTCGAACTCGATGGCTTCGAGACCCATCGAACTCGGGCGGCGTTCGAGCGCGACCGTCTTCGCCAGGAAGACCTAAAGCTCGCGGGCATTGATTCGATCTGCATCCCCGCACGGCGGACCGAACGCGAGCCCGATGAGGTCGCATCCCGGCTGCGTGCCCTGTTTGCCCAGCGACGAAAGTCCTGAGCACAGCCCCCATCCGAGCGCGCGGTTGCGGCCGCGGCTCGGGGGGCGTACGGTCATTGTGGGCGGGGGGTGCAGTCCCACCCAAAAGGAGTGAGAGAGATGTCGAACGTCGATACCGCCCGGTCCGCCTACGACGCCTTCGGGCGCGGCGACCTGGCCGCCCTGCAGGATTCGTTCGCCGAGAACGCCGTCTGGGTCACCTCGGACGAGCTGCCGCTCGGGGGAGTGGTCGAAGGACGCGACACGATCATGGGCAACTTCGCCCAGATCCCCAACTACTGGTCATCGTTCAGCGTCGAACCGGAAGAGTTCATCGACGCCGGTGACTACGTGATCGTCCGCGGCACCCAGCGGGCCGGCAACGACAAGGGCAGCTTCGAGGCCCCCTTCGTCCACCTGCTCAAGTACGAGGACGGCAAGACCGTGCGCGGCGAATTCTTCACCGACAGCGCCAAGGCGGCGAAGCTGCTGGCTTGAGGAACCTCAGCGAACCATGACCCCGGCGACTGCGAGTCGCTCCTCGACGACTGCGCGCTGCTCGGCTAGCGGGCGGCCGCAGGAACCGGGCTCGGCGCCCTCGACGAGGCGGGTCGAGCCGTCACGCAGCCGAACCCGCAAGCGGCTGGGAAAGGTCATCCGCAGCGCCGTGGTGTCGAGCTGGTCGATGCCGCGATCGCCCGAGTCGCCTGCGAGCCGCCCGCGCAGCGAGCGACCTAGGAAAGCGCGCAGCGAGCGATCGGCGGCAAGCGCCCGCAACACTGCCGGCGCCGGGTTCGCCTCGTCCATGTTGGCGTCGCCGAGGCGGCGACGGATCCGCAGCAGGTCGCGCAGGCCGAGGTCCGGCGAGGCGCCGGCCTCCAGCGTCCCCAGCAGCGTCTGAGCGGTCAGCGCCGGCTCGTGCCTGAGGCTCACACGCGCGGCCAGGTCGCGAATCTCGCCCTCGCGCTCCGCCAGCCAAGTGGGATCGAGCTCGGCCGGGGTGAATCTGCCGGCGAGCAGCGCGATCGCCGCGGTCAGGGTGGCGGAGAAGTTGACCCGGATCGGGGAGAGGTCCGGACCCCGTCCCAACTCCTCCATCTCGCAGGTGAGCCAGCCGGCCTCGATCTCGACCGCGGCGACCTCCCCCGCTTCCACTTCTGCGGCGCAGGCCGCCTCCGCCACCGACTGTAGGTAGGCGCAGCCGGGCAACCGCTTGAAGGCGAGCGTGTCGGTCAGCCAGACCCGGCCGAGCCCTCCGAACATCGCCGGCCGTGGCGCGAAGGAGAGGGCGGCGAGGACGCCGCGCGGGTGCTCGATCACGTCGAGCGCGCCGGTGACGCCGTCCGCCGCCAGCAGCGCCGCCCGCGCCCCGACCGCCGCCGGCTCGGCCGCGGTGAGGAGCTTGCTCTGCGGCCCCATGAACCCTGGCCACATCCCGTAGGGCGGCTGGTAGAGGGCGATCGCCAGAGCGTGCGCCGCCCGCCTCGCGTCGAGTCCCAGCCCAACCGAGGCCGCGACCGCGGCCGAGGCACAGTGGATCGAGGCCCAGAACTGGCCGTTGTGGGGGCCGAGGAAGAGCGCCGCGCCGAGGCGGCCCGCGACCTCGTTGGCGGCGACTTGCGCAAGCAGCGCCCGCTCTGGGTCACCGGCGAAGGCCGCCGCCGCCGACACCGCCGAGTGGCCGGTGTGCCCCATGAACAAGTAGTCGTCCCAATCGTGGGCGATCGAGGCCGCCGCCGAGCGGTAGATCTCGCCGACCGGGCCGTCGGGTGCGACCGCCGCGAAGGGTGCCGCAGCCTCCTCGCCGGCGACGCGCCCGGCCGCGACGCACAGCGCCTGCAGCTCCGCCCGCTCGCGAACGCTCGCCGGCAGGTCCTCAGCTCGCAACCCGACTGCCCACTCGGCAATCTCCTCGCAGATGGTCATCAACCGATGCTCTCACGAACGGGTGACTAAGAGCCCATCCCGGTAGGGGTGGAACGTCTTGTACTTTTTCGCGGCCACCATCCGGGCGACAGCAGCTCCCGCCCCTCGAAAAAGTTAAGTGGAACCCCTACCGGGATGGGCTCTAGCCTGCACGGACTCCAAGATGTGCCGACACTCGCGGCTCATCTGACCTCCATCTTGCGGGCACCGTAGACGATGTCCGCCGGGATCTGACCGGCTGTCAGCCGGCCGTGGTGAACACGGTCGAAGTTGTAGAAGCGCAGGTACTCATCGAGGTCGCGCCTGAGGCTGGAGAGTGCAGGGTGCAGGTAGCGGGCGAAGGAAGGCCGCCAGCACTCGTCGAGGATCGTGCGGTGCAGCGCCTCGACATTGCCGTTGGTCTGTGGGCGCCCGGCCCGGATCCGGGTGTGCTTTGCCTTCATCCGGGCGACGGTCGCCGAGAACTCGCCCTTGAACTCGTTGCCGTTGTCTGAGAGCAGCCGCTCCAGGCGCCAGCCTGCTTCGCGCAGCTCCTTCGCGACCCGGCGAGCCAGCTTCGCGGTCTGCCTGGCGCCGGGGCTGGCCGGCTTGCCTTCCTTGCAGACCACCAGCTCCGCCCAGGCGTAGGAGGAGGCGATATCGATCGCGGTGAGCTGCCAGATTGAGCCCTTGGTGCCCTGCAGGCGACCGACGAAGAAGCAGTCGATTCCGACCAGCTCGCCGGGGCGGGAGGCCTCGATGTGGCGCTCGGGGCCGTAATCGCGCGCCGGCTCATAGGGCGCGGCGTAGCCCGCCAAGAGCCCCAGGCGCTTTGTGCGGGTGTTGAGGCCGTGGCGGCGCAGCACCTTCCAAACGCCGTTTGGCGAGACGAGGATGCCTCCCCACTTGGGGCAGGCGAGCTCTGAAGCCACCCGCTTTGGCCCAAGGCCGGGATGGCCCAGCGCGAAGGCGACGATCTTCTCCTCGATCATCTTTGAAAGCTGGTTGGGCATCTTCGGCGCCCGCCGCTCGCGGGGTCGCAGCATCTCCAAGCCGTGGCGATCGACCGCCCGCTTCCAGGCGTAATAGGTGGAGCGATGCACCCCAAAGCGTCGGCAGGCTTGAGCGACGCTTGTGCGGGCAGTCTCTGCAAAGAGGGCTTGGCGGTAGCCGAACAGCACGTCATCCTTGGTCATGCGACTCCTTTTCTGAACTTCATTGGCGTGAAGCCAGGAGCCTGAGTCGCAGCGCGGACAGCCCCCGACCCAGCTGGGTCGGGGGCTGTCTCGCTTGAAGAGCTATCGATCTCCCGGAGAGTGTCGGGAGAACTTGGAGTCAGCGCACACTAAGCCCCACGGGGATGGGCTCTAAGCGCCTGCGGTCATCCCATCGAGGTCGCGGCGCAGCTCCTTCAGCTCGTCGCGGATCCGGCCCGCCTCCTCGAAACGGAGGTCGTCGGCCGCCGCCAACATCTCCTCCTCGAGGGCGACGATGGTGCGCTCCAGCTCCTCGGGGCTGGAGAAGTCGTCGCTGCGCTTGCGGCGGCGCTTGGCCGGCGCCCGGTCCTCCATCGCCAGGAACTCGGACATCTCGGAGATGCCCTTGCGGACCGTCGTCGCCGTGATCCCGTGCTCCTCGTTGTAGGCGAGCTGGATCGCCCGGCGGCGGTCGGTCTCGCGCATCGCCGCCCGCATCGCCTCGGTCTCCTTGTCCGCGTACATCAGCACCCGCCCCTCGACGTTGCGGGCGGCGCGGCCGATCGTCTGCACGAGGCTGGTCTCGCCACGCAGGAAGCCCTCCTTGTCGGCGTCGAGGATCGCCACCAGCGAGACCTCGGGCAGGTCGAGTCCCTCGCGAAGCAGGTTGACCCCGACCAGCACGTCGTACTCGCCAAGTCGCAGGTCGCGGACGATCTGGATCCGTTCCAGCGTGTCGATCTCCGAGTGCAGGTAGCGGACCTTGATCCCGTACTCGAGCAGGTAGGCGGTCAGATCCTCGGCCATCTTCTTGGTCAGGGTCGTGACCAGAACGCGGTGGCCCGTCTCGGCGACCGCCCGCACCTCGTTCATCAGATCGTCGATCTGGTTCACCGTCTCCCGCACCTCGATCGCGGGGTCGACGATCCCGGTCGGGCGGACGATCTGCTCGACGATCCGGGTCGACTCGGCGCGCTCGAACGGCCCCGGCGTCGCCGAGACCATCACCAGCTGGGGAACCCGCTGGAGGAACTCGTCGAACTTGAGCGGGCGGTTGTCGATCGCCGACGGCAGCCGGAAGCCGTAGTCGATCAGGGTCTGCTTGCGCGAGCGGTCCCCCTCGTACATGCCGCCGATCTGCGGGACCGTCTGGTGGGACTCGTCGACGAAGACGACGAAGTCGTCGGGGAAGTAGTCGATCAGCGTGTGCGGCGGGCTGCCCTCGGGACGGCCATCGAGGATGCGCGAGTAGTTCTCGATCCCGGAGGTGAAGCCGACCTCCTTCAGCATCTCGATGTCGTAGGCGGTGCGCTGGCGCAGCCGGTGCGCCTCCAGCTGCTTGCCTTCCGCCTCGAGCTCGGTCGTGCGGGACTCGAGTTCGGCGCGGATCTCCTCGACCGCCCGCTCCAAGGTCTCGTCCCGGGTCACGTAGTGGGAGGCCGGCCAGACCGAGACGTGGTCGATCGTGTCCAGCACCTCGCCGGTCAGCGGATCGAAGTGCTGAACCCCCTCGATCTCGTCGCCGAACAGGGAAATCCGGTAGGCCGACTCGGCGTAGGAGGGCATGATCTCCAGAACCTCGCCGCGGACCCGGAACGACCCGCGCCCGAGCACCGAGTCGTTGCGCTGGTACTGCATCTTCACCAGCTTGCGCAGCACCTCGTCGCGGTCGATCTCCGCCCCGACCTTGAACAGCTGCATTTTTTCGTTGTAGACCTGCGGCGAGCCGATCCCGTAGATGCAGGAGACCGAGGCGACGATGATCACGTCGCGGCGGGCGAACAGGGCCGCCGTCGCAGCGTGGCGGAGGCGGTCGATCTCGTCGTTGATCGAGGAGTCCTTCTCGATGTAGAGGTCCTGAGCCGGCACGTAGGCCTCGGGCTGGTAGTAGTCGTAGTAGGAGACGAAGTACTCGACCGCGTTGTCGGGGAAGAACTCGCGGAACTCGTTGCAGAGCTGCGCCGCCAGCGTCTTGTTGTGGGCGATCACCAGCGAGGGACGCTGCACCGCCTCGATCGTCGCCGCCATCGTGAAGGTCTTGCCGGTGCCGGTCGCCCCCAGCAGCGTCTGGAACCGCTCCCCTGCCCCCAGGCCCTCGGCCAGCCCGGCGATCGCCTGCGGCTGATCGGCCGTCGGCGTGTAGGCGGAGTTGAGCTTGAAGCCGGGCACCGGCTACGAACATAGCGAGCGCGCCCTCAGATTCCCGACCGCGTGGTTCCTTTGGCACCTGATCCGTAACTAACGAACCACGCGATTCGCGCCTGACCTCGGTCGAGCGTGCGTGGTTCCTTTGGCACGTATCCGGGGACAAAGGAACCACGGAATGGCGCGGCAGGCTGGGGTGATGCGAAACTGCGCCGCGATGAATCGCTCGCGCGCGGCCCTGGCCGGGTTCTTCGCCTTCACCGGGACGATGCACTTCGTGATCCAGCGCAGCTTCGAAGCGATCGTGCCGCCCTGGGTGCCTGACAAACGCCAGGCCGTGGTCGTCAGTGGCGTCGCCGAGATCGCCGGCGCCGCGGCGGTCCTCCACCCCGCCAGCCGCCACTTCGGCCGTTGGTGGCTGCTGGGGCTGCTGCTCGCGGTCTTCCCCGCCAACGTCCATATGGCGGTCAACCCCGGGCAGATCCGGGGACTGGACCTGGACCGGATCCCGCGCTGGGCGCTGTGGGCGCGACTGCCGCTGCAGCCGCTGGCGATGCTCTGGGTCTGGCGGGCGACGCGGCGCTGAGCGCGGCTCCGGCTCCGGCTCAGGGCAGGAGTTCTTCGAGCAGGTCCTGGGCCGGGCCGAGGAAGCCCTGCACGTTGTCGAGCAGGGAGCGAGCGTTGTTGATCAGTTCGATCGCCTGGTCGAGGGGGATTTCTTCGACCGTAGCCCGCAGCGGGCCGGCGATCAGCGGGCTAATGGCGCCGGCTTCTTCCGCGTCCCTGATCGCCCGTAGCAGGCCCGCACGGACCGCCCGCGCCAGCTTCGCATCGTCGATTCCGTAGCGCTCGCCGAAGCGTTCGCGAGCCTCCGGCGTGGCCAGCGCCCGGGCCAGGGTCTCCCGCGAGACCCCGAGCTGGCAGGCGGCGCCATCGAGGGCGGAATTCGTGAACTGGTTGGCGATTTCCCCCAGGCCCTGCGGGTTGGTCCAGGGCCGCTGCTTGCAGGGGTCCCGCGTCTTCTCCGGCGTGTAGGAGGAGCCCCCGGCGGCGAGGTAGACGCCAACCAGAACCAGGGCCGCCACGATCGCCGCCCCAACCAGCACCTGCCCCCTCCGCTCCATCCGCATCAGCGCTCCCACGGTCGACGGGCCGATTTCCGGAGATATGGGCCCATCGACATCAGAGGTCCACCCTTCTGGCGAGGCCGATCGGGGCGAGGGCGAGCAGGGCAAGCAGGGCGCCGAGCAGGAAGGAGGGGCTAAAGGCGTGGGTGGCGCCGCGGTCGAGCTGGTCCTGCAGTTCGGCGCGCAGGCCTTCGACCGCTTCGCGGTCGGCCGGGTCGGAGGGCAGCGGCTCGAAGGCGGGGCCGATCGTCGGCACCCTTCCCTTCTCCCCTTCGAGCCGGTCGTCGATCCGCTGCGCGAGCTCGATCTTCAGGAGCGGGTTGACGCGGGAGTCGAGGATCACCGCGGTGCCGGCGTCGATCGCGTCCTGGCGCTGCTGGGCGATGTCGGCGGTGAAGATCGGGGTCAGCGCCAGCAGCCCGATCACCACCCCGGCGTGGCGGGCCGAGATCGTCCAGCCGCCGTGGATCGCCTGCGGCGCCCGCCCCGCGAGCGCCGTCTCGGTCAAGGCCGAGAGCACCAACGCGAGGCCGACCCCGACCAGCAGCTGCGGTGGCAGGGTCAGCGCCACCTCCGCCTTCGGCAGGAAGGCCAACCCGGCGAGACCGCCGGAGACGAGGATCGCGCCGGCGGCGGCCCGCGCCCGGGCGCTGGGGACGAGCGGGTCGAGGCGGCTGCCGAGCACCGCCGAGAGGGGCATCACGGTGACGACGATCGCGGCCCCGATCGGGGTCAGGCGCCAACCCTCGATCAGCAGCAGGACGAGCAGGAAGAGCGCGGCCGCGATCGCGGCCGAGACCATCGCCAGGGCGAGGTTGGCCGCGAGATGCGGGCGCCCGGTGCGCCGCAGCTCGGTCGGCAGGATCCCGGTCGCCGCCTCGTGCCGGGCGACGGCGAGGACCGGGGCGGCGGCGGCGAGCGCCACCGGCGCCTGCAGCAGGAAGATCGACTGCCAGGAGACCAGCTCGGTGAGGATGCCGCCGAGCGCCGGGCCGAGCGCCGCCCCGGTCGCGCCGGCGCTGGCCCAGATCGCGGTGGCCCGCCGCTCGGAGCCCACGGTCGCCGGCAGCAGCTCCAGCGCCGCGGTCACCGCGGCAGCCCCCCCGAGCGCCTGCACGCAACGGGCGAGGATCAGGGTCGAGAGCTCGTCGGCGACGCCGCAGGCGAGCCCGGCCCCGGCGAAGACCGCCAGCCCGACCGCGGCGGTCCGGCCGGGTCCGGCTCGGCGCGCCAGCAGCGCGGCCGGAACCGCGGCCAGCGCCATCACCAGGTTGAAGGAGACCAGGACCCAGGTGACGCCGGCGACGCTGGTGTCGAGGTCGCGGTAGATATCGGGCAGCGCCAGGACGACCACCGAGGAGTCGGCCAGGACCAGGCCGACCGCCAGCGCCAGCGCACCGACCCGCGGTCTGCGGACGTCGCTCACCGGTACCCCAGCTCCCGCGCGTAGTTGTCGCGGTAGGCGTCGCGCTTGTCGAGCACCTCTTCGACGTAGGCCCGCGTTTCCGGGAACGGGATCGTCTCGAGGGTGAGATCGCTGCCGCCCCACCGTTCCGCGTTGGCCGGGCCGGCGTTGTAGGCGGCCAGCGCCGCGACCTCGTCGCCGTCGAAGCGGTCGAGCAGTTCGCGCAGGAGGAAGGTGCCGTAGCGGATGTTGATTTCCGGGTTGGAGAGATCGTCGATCCGAAAAGAGGTGCCGCCGCTGAGGCGCTCGATTTCGTTCGCGGCTTCGGGCGTGATCTGCATCAGCCCCCGCGCTCCGGCGCTGGAGGTCTGGTCGCTGAACTTCGACTCGGAGTAGATGACGGCGGCGATCAAGCCCGCGTCAACGCCCTTTTCCGATGCCTGCTGACGGATCACGTCCTCGTGGTGGAGCGGCAGCGTCAGCTCCTGCAGCGCCTGGTCGAAGGCGCCGCTGGCGACCAGGACGCCGGCGAGGAGCCCGGCGGCGGCTGCGCCGGCGCCGAGGGCCAGCCAGCGTCGACGTCGGCGCCGGACCTTTTGGCTCATCGACGCAGACTCTCGATCAGAGCGGACAGCGCCCCTTCGAGGTCCTCCACCGAGCCGTCGTTCTCGATCGTGTGCTCGGCCCTCGCCGCCTTCTCGTGCTGGGCCAGCTGGCGCGCCTCGCGCTCGTCGACCAGCGCGTGGCCGCGCGCCGCCGCCCGTTCGCGTCGCACCTCGTCAGCGGTGACGACGGCGACGGTGGTGTCGAAGACCTCTCCCATCCCGGACTCGAACAGCAGCGGCACCTCGATCACCGCGAGCTCGGTGGCGGTCGGAAGCGACGCGAGCCAGCCGCCGATCCGTTCCCCGACCAGCGGGTGGATCTGCTGCTCGAGCCAGGTCAGCTGCTCGGGGTCGGCGAAGACGATCTCGCCGATGCGGCTGCGGTCTACGCACCCCCGCGGAGCCACCTCGGGTCCCCAGCGCTCGACCAGGCGACCGATCAGCGGCTCGGAGTCGAGCAGCTCATGGACCACCGCATCGCTGGACAGCGTCGCGGCGCCCAGCCGCGAAAAGGCCATCAGCGCCTCGGACTTCCCGGCCGCGATGCCGCCGGTGAGACCGATCGTCAGCGGCATCGCTATCTAAGAGTCGGCAGGCGCCTCGGGGTCCGTCTCGGCCGAGTCCCCAGACTCCTCCGCCACAGACTCCGCCGCAGGGGCCTCGTCCTCAGCCTCCTCCGCAACAGGCTCCTCCGTTGCGGGAGCCTCGTCCTGGGCCTCTTCCGCTACAGGCTCGTCAGCGGGGGCCTCGGCCTCAGGCTCCTCGGCAGCCGACTCGGCCGACCCCTCAGGCGTTGCATCCGCGGGTGGCGCGGAGGATGGCTCCTCGCCCGCAGCTTGCGAGGACGAGGAGTCATCCTCCGGGACAGGACCCGCGGGCGCGACGTCTGAGCCCTCGTCAGTTGAGCCCTCTGCCGCCGCCTCGAGCTGGTCTCCAAGGTCCCCCATCGGCATGTTCTCCCCCTCGACCCGCTTGATGCTCAGCGACAGCCGCCGCCGCTCTTCGTCGATCTCGAGGATCTTCACGTTCAGGTTCGTGCCCGGCTCGACCACTTCGTTCGGGTTCTCGACGTGGTGATCGGCGAGCTCGGAGATGTGGACCAACCCCTCGACCCCGGGCAGGATTTCGACGAAGGCGCCGAAGGCGACGACCTTGGTCACCGCGCCCTCGAGCACGTCGCCGGGCCGGTGGGTGCTGATCACGCGCTGCCACGGATCCTCCTGCGTCTGCTTGAGACCAAGCGAGATGCGCTGGCGGTCGCGGTCGATGTCGAGCACTTTGATCCGCACCGTGTCGCCGATCGCGACCACTTCGGAGGGGTGATTGACGTGGCTCCAAGAAAGCTCGGAAATGTGGATCAGGCCGTCGATCCCGTCGAGGTCGACGAAGGCACCGAAGTCGACGATGTTGGAGATCTTGCCTTCGACCACCTGGCCCGGCTCGAGGCGGCCGAGGATCTGCTCGCGCACCTCCTTGCGCTCCTCCTCGAGCACGGCGCGGCGCGAGAGGACGACGTTGTTGCGGCTGCGGTTGAGCTCGATCACTTTGCACTCAAGCGTCTGTCCCATGAACTCGTCGAGGTTGTGGACGCGGCGGATGTCGACCAGCGAGGCGGGCAGGAAGCCGCGCACGCCGAGGTCGAGGATGAGGCCGCCCTTGACGACCTCGATCACGCTGCCTTCGACCGGTTCGCCGGAGTCGGCCGCGACCTCGATGCGGCGCCAGGCCTTCTCGAAGCGGGCGCGCTTCTTGGAGAGGATCAGGCGCCCCTCGGCGTCCTCCTTGGTCAGCACCAGGGCGTCGACCTCCTCGCCCAGCTCGACCTCTTCAGAGGGATCAACTGACTTGCGGATCGAGAGCTCGTTGGAGGGGATGACGCCCTCGGCCTTGTAGCCGATGTCGACCAGGACCTCGTCTTTGTCTATCCGCACGACCTTGCCGTTGACGACGTCGCCCTCCTCGAAGGAGACCATCGTCGCCGCGTAGTTGGGGACGACCTTGCCGTCGATCTGCAGCAGCAGTCCGCCTGAGCCCTCGACGGGCGTCGCGGCGGGTGCGGGAGCGGTCACTACGTCGGTCGGAGACACGGCGGCGAATAATGGCAGAATCGAGCTTCATGCCGGTTAGAGCGACCAAGCGCGGCGAGGAGCGCACGCCCCTCGACGGGAGCCACGATGTGCTGATCTGCGGCGCCAGCTTCGCCGGGCTGGCGATCGCGCGCGAGCTCGCCGGCTGCGGCGCCGATGTGCTGATCGTCGACCGCTACGAGATCGGCGAGCGACAAACTTCTGCCTGCGGGGTCCCCACCGAGTGGCTGGGCCAGCTCGGCCTGATGGACTGCGAGCGCCAGCGCTTCGACACGCTGGTCATGCACACCCCCCACGGCGACGCCCGCTACCGGCTCCCCTGGACCTTCTCCACCTTCGACTACCGCGAGCTCTGCCAGCTGCTCTGGCGCGACTGCGACGCGAGCTTCGAGACCGTGAAGGTGAACGGGCGGGTGCCGGCGGCGAACGGCGGCGGCGAGATCGCCGTCGACACCGACCGCGGCACGATCTCGGCGCCGCTGGTGGTCGACGCCCTCGGCTGGCGCCGGATGCTGGCGAGCGACAACGGCTACCAGCCCCCGGATGCGCCGCTCTCGCGCGGTCTCGAGGTGCACCCGAGCGGCGGCGGCGAAGATCTAGAGGTCTGGATCGACCGTCGCTACGTCCCCGCCGGCTACGGCTGGTCCTTTCCCGCCAACGACGAGACGCGGATTGGGGTCGGCTCCTTCGACCCGCGGTTCCACGTGCGGGAGACGACCGAGCTGCTGGCCGAGGACCTGGAGCGCGACAGCGTCCGCTACCAGGGCAACTGGATCCCCCACAAGCTGCGCCAGGCGACCGAGGGCGGCGTCTTCTTCGCCGGCGACTCGGCCGGGCACTGCCTGCCGCTCAGCGCCGAGGGGATCAGGACCGCGCTCTACTTCGGCATCGCCCTCGGTCGCGAGCTGCGCGGCGTCGTCGAAGGACGCCAGGATCGCGAGCAGGCGGCGAGGAGGTACGCCGAGTTCCACGACTCGCACGAGTGGAAGTTCCGCTGGATGCTGCGGGTGCAGCGGCTGGTGCCGCGGGTGCCGCCGCGGGTGCTGGGCCCGCTGATCCGGCTGATGGGAAGCAAGCGCTTCGTCGACTGGTCCTTCGACCACTACCTGAAGATCGCGCCGCCCGAGTTCGCCGGCTCAGCGGACGATCAGCACGGTCCCGGCCAGCAGCAGGACGACGCCGAGCAGGCGCTCCGGGCTGAGCGGCACCTGGTCCAGGCCGAACAGGCCTAGGCGGTCGATCGCGACCGAGGCGGTGAGCTGGCCGGTGACGGTCGCCGCGGCGACCCCGCCGGCGCCGATCGCCGAGACCGCGATCAGCGCGTTGGCGACGTAGACGGCGCCCAGCAACCCGCCCAGCAGGTAGTACCAGCTGACGTCGAAGGCCGAGCCGAGGCCGCCCGCCTTGCCGCTGAGGACGACGATCGCGGTCAGCGCCGAGGTGCCGACCGCAAAGGAGACCAGGGCGGCGGGCAGCCCGCCGGTCGCCTTGCCGAGCCCAGCGTTGATCGGCGCCTGCAGAGCGATCAGCCCCCCAGCCGCCGCGGTCAGGATCACGGCCAATCCCCGGTCCATCTCCGCAACGTCATATCAGCCCAACCCCCCAGGCCGAGGGTGAGTTCGCCTTTATTCGCCGTATGCGCGAAAAAAGACGAACTCACCGCTGGTCCTGCGTGTCGGGTTGAGGGAGCTTGGTTTGGGGCTGGGCTACTTGGCGTCGAGCCAGTCGCGACCGACGCCGACGTCGACCTCGAGCGGCGGATCGAGCTGGTAGGCGGCGCACATCTCGCGCCGCACCAGCTCGGTCGCGCCGTCCATCTCCACCGGCGGTCCCTCGAACAGCAGCTCGTCGTGGATCTGGAGGATCAGGCGGGTCTCCCCTCCAGCCTCGCGCAGCGCCCGCTGGCAGCGCACCATCGCCACCTTGATGATGTCGGCGGCGGTCCCCTGGATCACCGTGTTGACGGCGAGGCGCTCGCCGAGGCGGCGGGTGTTGGGGTTGCCGGAGCGCAGCTCGGGAATCTGGCGACGGCGGCCCATCAGCGTCGTCACGTAGCCCTCCTCCTGCGCCTTCTCGACGATCTCCTCGCGGAAGGCCCGCACCGCCGGGAAGCGCTCCAGATAGCGGGCGACGAATTCCTCACCCTCCTTGCGGGGGATGTTGAGCCGGTCGGCGAGCCCGAAACCGGTGAGGCCGTAGACGATCCCGAAGTTGACCATCTTCGCCTTCGAGCGCTGGCCGACGTCGACCTCGTCGCGGCCGATCTCGAAGACCTCGGCCGCGGTCGCGGCGTGGACGTCTTCGCCGGCGTGGAAGACGTCTTTCAGCACCGCCTCGTCGGCGACGTGGGCGAGCACCCGCAGCTCGACCTGGCTGTAGTCGGCGGAGAGCAGACGGTTGCCCTCGGCGGCGACGAAGCAGGCGCGAACCGGGCGGCCGATCTCGGTCCGGATCGGGATGTTCTGCAGGTTGGGGTTGGTGCTGGAGAGGCGGCCGGTGGTCGTCGCCGCCTGGTTGAAGGTGGTGTGGACGCGGCCGCTCTCGGGGTCGATCAGGTCGGGCAGCGAGTCGAGGTAGGTGTTCTTCAGCTTGGTCAGCTCGCGCCAGGACTCGATCTTCTCGACGATCGGGTGCTCGTCGCGGATCTGGGCGAGGACCCGGGCGTCGGTCGAGAACCCGGTTTTGCCGCGGCGCTTGCGGGTCAGCTCGAGTTTCTCGAAGAGGACGCGGCCAACCTGCTGGGGGGAGCCGATCGTGAACTCCTCCCCCGCCAGCTCGAAGATCTCCTTCTCGAGAACCTCGATCCGCTCGCCGAAGCCGGCGCCGACCTCGGCCAGACGCACGGCGTCGAGCTTCAGCCCCTCCCGTTCCATCGCCGCCAGCACCTGGACGAGCGGCAGCTCGACCCCGTGCAAGAGGTTCTCCAGGCCCAGTTCCTCGATGCGGGGGCGCTGGACCTCGGCCAGGGCCGCGACCAGTTGCGCTTCCTCGGCCGGGTCGAGTCCGGCCTCGACCTCCTCGCCGAGCGCCAGCTGGCCGTCGTCGTCCGGCGCCGCCGCGGCACCCTCGGCGAGGCCGATCCCGGCGTCGGCTGCCAGCTCAGTCAGCTCGTAGGTGCGGCGTTGCGGCTCCAGCAGGTAGGCGGCGATCATCGTGTCGTGATCGAGCGTCAGCGCGACGCCCTCGCGATCAGCGGCGGCAAGCAGCCCGTGACGACCGCCGCCCAGCGACTTGGCGTCGTGGGCGACGAGCGGCCGCCCCACCAATGCCACCGCCAGCTCGTCCAGGGTCGCGGCGCCGGTGACGATCCGATCTCCCTGGGCGGTGGCCCAGCGGTCGCCGGCGATCGCCACCGCCGCCGGACCCTCGTCGAGATCCGCAGGGGTCCCTTCCTCGGCGCTGACCTCCAGCTCGCGCTCGACGCTGCGACCGGGAACCGCCTCCCCCTCCGGCAGCGCTTCTTCGAGCCGCTCCATCACCGCCCGCAGCTCGAACTCGCGCATGAAGTCGCGCAGGGCTCCGCGGTCGGGCTCGGAGCCCATCGCCGCCTCCAGGTCCACCCCGGTCTCGATCTCGCACTGCAGCGTCGCCAGCTGTTTCGACATGCGGGCGTCGTCGGCGTGCTCGACCAGGTTCTGCTTGCGCTTGGCACCGGAGATTTCGCCGACGCTTTCCAGCACCTTCTCCAGCGAGCCAAACTTCTGCAGCAGCTGTGAGGCCGTTTTCTCGCCGATCCCGGGAACGCCCGGGATGTTGTCCGAGGTGTCGCCGCGCAGCCCCATCAGGTCGGTGATCAGCTCCGGCGCCACCCCGTAGCGCTCGAGCACCGCGTCGCGGTCGTAGACCTTGGTCTCGGTGATGCCGCGCGAGGTGCTCATCACCCGCACCCCCTCGTCGACCAGCTGGTAGGCGTCGCGGTCGCCGGTCACGACCATCACCGCGATGCCCTCTTCGCGAGCTTGGCGAACAAGCGAGGCGATCACGTCGTCGGCCTCGTAGCCCTCGACCTTGACGTTGGTGTAGCCGAAGGCTTCCACCAATGGCATCAGGTGTGGCCACTGCTCCCGCAGAAGGTCGGGGCGCGGTTTGCGCTGGGCCTTGTAGAGGTCGTAGGTGACCTCGCGCCCGGACATGCCGGCGTCCCAGGCGACGACGACGCCCTGGGGGTGGTGCTCGTCGATGATCTTCACCAGCATCGAGGCGAGCCCGTAGATCGCGTTGGTCGGCCGCCCATCGCTGGTCCCGATCGACTCGGGGAGCGCGAAGAAGGCCCGGTAGGCGAGCGAGTTGCCGTCGATCAGGAAGAGCTCTGGTGCGTCGGCGGCCATCGGCGCCAACTCTATGAGGCCGGGGCGAGCGCGTCCCGCAGGTCCGCCGCAACTTGGGCGGGTGCGTCCCGGACCTGGCGATAGGTGAAACGGCGAATGTCGTAGCCGCGGCGACGTAAGTCGAGATCGCGAGCGTGGTCGTCCTCGAAAGCGACACTGCCGCGGTGGAAGCCCCAGCTATCGGTCTCGACCGCGACCGCCGCATCTCGCCAGAGGAAGTCGACGGTCCAGCGGCCGAGGGTGACGTTGACCTCCGGGGCCGGTAGGCCATGGCGACGGCAGAGCCGCAGGAAGTCGCGCTCCAGGTCGCTGCGGGTCCCGTCGGTCTCGACGCTCGGTCCGAGGTCCAAGCGGAGCATCTCCGCCTGTCGAATCGCCCGTCGCAACCACCGGGGCGGAACTGTCCCGCGTAGATCGGCGACGGTGAGAGCGGGTGTCGTCACCGGGATGCGATTGCGCTCCACGACGTCGATGGGGAGCATCGAGCGACGTCGGTGCAGGCGTATGCCCGATCGAGTGCGACGCCCCACATGAGTCGGAACCGACACGTCGACCGGCCCGTCCATGGGGCGCAGCAGGCCCCAACAAACCGCCGCGCTCATATGGCTGAGCGCCGCGCCCTCTCCGCACGCGAGCACAGCGGCCATCCATCCTCCCTCGCGAGATAGGCCGCGGTGCCCCACCGCGTAAACGCCACGGTGTACGCGATGTAGTCGCCCCGCGCTCACCCGCTTCGAGATCGCGTTTCTGCCGAGCCCCGCCGTGGTGAGCTGCGCATGAGTCGCAACCCCGTGCTGCCGTTCCGCGACACGAGCGATACTTCGATCCACTGGGTCGCCTTTGTCACCCATTGGGTGACAAAGGCGACCCAGCCGCCAATTCTCCCCCTCGCTACGAGCCGGTGCGGGGGACCGTGAGGTGGCGAGTGATGGTTTCGGTGGGTCCCGCGGTGGGATCGACGCGGGTGATGATGGTGAATTTGAGCCACCTCTCACGCAGTCGCTTGCGAATCGCGGCGGAGATGTGACAGCGGAGGGTGACGGGACCAGCCTTCTCGGCTCGCAGCTGGTCCGAGCAAACGGAGATCGAGCCCTTGTGAGTGACGATCTTCGCGCGCATCGTCACCGTCGCAGACACCAACAGCTGCAGCTTGGTGGTGAGGATGCCGCCCGCCACATGAGCGCGTCCGATGTGAGCGGCCGGTCCCGCGGGAGGGGTCTCGACAATCGCCACAGGGGCCGCGGCGCCGGGCGGAGCATGCGTCGCCAACCATTCGCTCGCTTCGCCCGGTCGGTTGGCGATCTCTTCCAGCGTTTCCTCGATCCCTTCTTCGACTTCTCCAGCGTCGAATTCGGGGCGGCCGTGTTCGCGTTCCTCCTGCTCCCAAGGAGCCAAGAGAGCGGCGGTCGAGGTCGTCAGGGCGCCCGGGTTCAGCGCCGCGATTCCAGCGGTCGCGAACTCTTGCAGCGCATACCAGTAGCTCAGCCCGCATTCGGCATCCTCGAGGCACTTGTCGAAGAGCAGGCCTCCGTGGCCGTCGAAGGTAACTTCGATTTTCGGGAAGCCTTTGGTCGGAGCCCAGGTCTGATCGGTGCCCCAAGGCAGCATCTTGAAGCGCCCCGACGGCTCGCTGAAGAGGAAGTAGTTGTTCGGTCGCGTGCCTTCTTCGGCATGACCGGAGTACCCGTCCCAGTGGTCGATGTACTTCTCGACCGCCCACATCTTGGTCATCTCCGCCAAGTCGGCGTAGGGGGCGACCGCCGTCGCCCACGGTTTGCCGCCTCCGTTGGCCGCCACCGCCAGCGCTTCGAGATCGCCGCGGTCGACTTCGTCACCCTCGTCGACCTCGAATTCCGCCGCACCGCCGGGGAAGACGTCATTCGCTTCCCCGACCTCGTAGAGATGCTGGACTTCGTCGTCGAAGGAGCCGAAGAGCCGCTTTAGGGCGACATCATCAAGAGTCTCCACGTTGAGATATAGGCCGAAGTCCTCCCCGTTGACCCGCACGTAGGCATAGCCGCTGCGCGAAGCCGGCACACCGTTGGCTGCAAAGGCGCCGTAGGCGAGGGTCTCGTGGACCATCGAGGCGTCCTGGACCATGTTGTTGAGCGTTATCTTCTTCAGCCCGAGGCATTTTTTGCCGCTTTCGAAATTGCACTTGATCTTGAAGGCGGCCTTGCCGGTATCCAGCGGCCGGAACGAGCCGCCTACGTTCCCCTTCAGCCTGATCCCGACTTTCATCGCGTTGATCACCGGCGGCCCCTCGGTCCCGGGCGTGCCGCCCGTTTCCCGCAGCGTCATGAACCCTTCGACGTAGTCTTTGGTCGGTTCCGCTTCGAGGGTTTCTTCCGAGGCTTTCGGCAGCGTCAGCTCGATCGTCCACACCGCCGCCGGGTCGTACATCGCCGCCGCCGGGTCTTCGGCCGCAGCGGTTTGCACCGGGACCGCCATCACGGCGGCCAACACCAACCCCAGAAGCCAGAAACTCCCTCCGCGGCGAAGTTCAACGTTCATCAGCCACCAAACGGTAACGGGGCTCGCGCTTGAGCTCCACTTCCCGGGCAGGGACGCACGCGATCGGCGCGGCAAAATCTCCCTGGAGCCAGGCGTCAGAGCGGGCCGCCCCGAGCCCGGCGGGCCGAATCTGATTCGATAGCCGGCGATGGCCGTCAGCGCGCAATACAGCGTCACGATCCGGGTCGAGCTCGACGCCCGGCAGGAGCCGCTGGGCAAGTTGACCGCGGCGATCGCCGAGGCCGGCGGGCAGTTGCAGGGGGTCGACCTGGTCCCCGGCGCCGGGCCGGAGGGCAAGCGGGTGCGCGAGTTCACGATCGACGCTCAGGACCGCGAGCACTGGGAGCGGATCCTGCGGGCGATCGGGTCGACCCGCGGCGCCCGAGTGCTCGACTACGTCGACCGCACGATGCAGATGCACCGCGGCGGCAAGATCGACATGCACAACAAGTACCCGGTGAAAACCCGCGACGACCTCTCGATGGCCTACACGCCCGGGGTCGCCCGCGTCTGCATGGACATCCACGCCGACCGCGCCAAGGCCTTCGAGTACACGATCAAGAAGAACACGGTGGCGGTGGTCTCCGACGGCAGCGCCGTGCTCGGCCTCGGCAACATCGGCCCGGAGGCGGCGATGCCGGTGATGGAGGGCAAGTGCATGCTGTTCAAAGAGTTCGCCGGCGTCGACGCCTTCCCGATCTGCCTCGACACCCAGGACGCCGACGAGATCGTCAAGGCGGTCGAGCTGATGGCGCCGACCTTCGGCGGCGTCAACCTCGAGGACATCTCCGCCCCGCGCTGCTTCGAGATTGAGGAGCGGCTGAAGGAATCGCTCGACATCCCCGTCTTCCACGACGATCAGCACGGCACCGCGGTGGTGACGATGGCGGCGCTGTTCAACGCGCTGAAGATCGTCGGCAAGCCGATCGAGGAGCTGCGGGTGCTGGTGGTTGGCCTCGGCGCCGCCGGGGTAGCGGTGACCAAGATGATGCTCGCCTCCGGGGTCACCCAGATCGTCGGCTGCGACCGCCGCGGCGCGCTCTCGATCGAGCGCGAGGACTACCTGTCGGGCGAGATGAACGAGGCCAAGCGCTGGTACGCGGAGAACTCGAACCCGGACAAGGTCAGCGGCCAGCCGGACGAGGCAATCGAGGGCATGGACATCTTCGTCGGCCTCTCCGGGCCGGGGATCATCGAGGCCGAGTCGCTGGGCAGGATGAACGACGACGCGATCGTCTTCGCAATGGCCAACCCGACCCCCGAGGTGATGCCCGAGGACGCCGCCCCCTACGTGCGGATCATGGCCACGGGCCGCTCCGACTACCCGAACCAGATCAACAACGTGCTCGCCTTCCCCGGCATCTTCCGCGGCGCCCTCGACGCCGGCGCGCCCAGCATCACCGAGGAGATGAAGCTCGCCGCGGCGCATGGGATCGCGATGGCGGTCTCCGAGGAGGATCTCGCCGAGGACTACATCATCCCCAGCGTCTTCAACCGCGAAGTGGCGCCGAAAGTCGCTGCCGCGGTCGTCGAGGAGGCCAGGCGCGAGGGGATCGCCCGCCTCAGCGAGGAGACCGGCACCTTCGCCACGGTGGAGGACCAGTGATGAGGGGCCGGGCGCCGACGCCGTGAAGGCGCTCGTCACCGGAGCCAGCGGCCTGGTCGGCTCGGCGCTGTGTGACTCGCTGTTGGTCAGAGGCGACCAGGTCGTCGGCCTCACGCGCAACCCGACCCGGGCTCGCAACAGCAACCCCCGGGTCACCTGGCACCCCTGGGAGCCGATGCTGGAACGACCGCCTGCAGAGGCCTTCGACGGGGTCGACGGGGTCGTCAACCTGCTCGGCGAGAAGATCAACCAGCGCTGGACCGCCGAGGCAAAGAAGCGGATCATGGAGTCGCGCCGCACCGGCACCCACAACTTGGTCCAGGCGATCGCCGGGCTCGAGCGCCGGCCCGCGGTCCTGGTCAGCCAGTCGGCGGTCGGCTTCTACGGCGACCGCGGCGAAGCGATCATCGACGAGTCGAGCGGGCCCGGCGAGAGCTTCGACGCCGAGGTGGTGCAGGCATGGGAGCGAGCGGCGCGGGAGATCGAGGGGGCCGGCGTGCGCCTGGCGATCCTCCGCAGCGGCCAGATCCTCGACCCCGGTGGCGGCATGCTCGGCGAGCTGTTGCCCCCGTTCAAGCTCGGGCTCGGCGGCCCACTCGCCGGCGGCGCCCAGTACGTCTCCTGGATCCACGCCGACGACGAGGTCGGGATGCTGCTCTGGGCGCTGGACGAGGAGCGGGTGTCGGGCGTGATCAACGCGACGGCCCCGAACCCGGCGACCAACCGCGAGTTCGCCAAGGCGCTGGGGCGCGCCCTGGGGCGGCCGGCGGCGATCCCGGTCCCCGGCTTCGTCCTCGACCTCAAATTC
The DNA here is from genome assembly GCA_963699125.1 of uncultured Actinomycetes bacterium. Taxonomy (GTDB): domain Bacteria; phylum Actinomycetota; class Thermoleophilia; order Solirubrobacterales; family 70-9; genus VAYN01. The sequence continues at coordinate 325,309 of OY969417.1, read as the reverse complement.
GGCAACGAGTTCGGGGCGGTGCTGCGGGGCGGCCAGCGGGTGGCGCCGCGACGAGCGCTCGACCTCGGGTTCGAGTTCCGGCACCCAGAGCTGGACGAGGCGCTGCGGGACTTGCTCTAGGCGAGGGAGGACTTATTCCAAGGCCTCGCGCACCGACTCACGAAGCGAGCCCGAGTCCGCGGCGGCGACTGCGTCGAGGACTCGCCCGACCGCGGTTGCGCCGGAGCTTGCGTTGATCGAGGCGATGTCGGCGGATTCGAGGATCGGCTGCGAGAAGCGGGTGGCCGGGCCGGGTTGCTGGATATAGGCAACGGTGGTCGAGTCCTCGGTTGCCCGCCGCGCGTTGGCGCCGACGGCGGCGAGACTCAGGCGCTCGCCACGCTCGGCGTCGGTTAGGCAGACGACGCGAACCCCGATGCCTCCCACCTCGCCGCCCTCGCGCGCCAGCTCCCCCTTCGCTTCAGCGCACAACGGCGCCGCGACGTAAACAGCAACGGTGGCGCCGTCGGCGACGCCTTCCCCTTCGCCACAGCCAGCTGCCACCAGGAGCAGTGCGCAACTCCCAGCAAGCAGGAGGGGCAACCCGCCCGTCCCTTGTCTAGCCAAAGAACACCTCTGCCTCCGCGTACAACGACTCGGGCACGGTCTTCAGCTCGGCGGTCGCCTCGCTCAGCTGGACGAGCCGGATCTCGGTGCCGCGCAGGGCGGCCATCGTGCCCCAGCGACCGGCGTCGGCGGCGTCGATCGCGTGCAGCCCGAAGCGGGTCGCCAGCACCCGGTCGAAGGCGGTCGGGGTGCCGCCGCGCTGGACGTGCCCGAGCACGGTCGCCCGCGCCTCCTTGCCGGTGCGGCGCCCGATCTCGCCCTCGAGCCAATGGGCGATCCCGCCGAGGCGGACGTGACCGAAGGCGTCGAGATCCTCCTCGCCCGGGGTTGGCACGCCCCCCGTTGGCTGCGCCCCCTCGGCGACGACGACGATCGGCGCGAAGCGGCTTTCGAAGCGCCGCCCGACCAGCGCGCAGACCCGCTCGAGGTCGAAGGGCTGCTCGGGGATGAGGATCACGTTGGCGCCGCCGGCGAGGCCGGCGTGGAAGGCGATCCAGCCGGCGTGACGACCCATCACCTCGACGATGAGGACGCGGTGATGGCTGTCGGCGGTCGTGTGCAGCCGGTCGATCGCCTCCATCGCGATGTTGACGGCGGTGTCGAAGCCGAAGGTGTAGTCGGTGGCGCCGAGGTCGTTGTCGATCGTCTTCGGCACCCCGATCACGGGAATTCCCGACTCATCGTGGAGACGGGAGGCCGCCCCAAGGGTGTCCTCGCCGCCGATCGCGATCAGGCCGTCGACCCCGGCCACAGCCATGCTCTCGGCGATCCGCGCCGCGCCACCCTCCTCGGCCAACGGATTGGTCCGCGAGGAGCCGAGGATGGTGCCTCCACGGGGCAGGATCCCGCGCACCTCGGGCACGCCGAGCGGCCGGCTGTCGCCCTCCAGCGGCCCGCGCCAGCCGTCGCGATAGCCGACGAACTCGTGGCCGTAGTTTTCGACCCCCTTGCGGACGATCGCCCTGATCACCGCGTTCAGACCCGGGCAATCGCCGCCGCCGGTAAGCACCCCGATCCGCATCGGCTCAGCTTAGAAGTTTGCCCACGGCCAGCGTCGAGGCGGTAGTTTCGAGGGAGACCCGAGAGGAGAAGAGATGAACGAGCCACCCGATCTTCAAGCAGTCACCCAGGTCCAGCAGCAGACCTGGTCGAAGGGCGACTTCGCGATGGTCGCCAACATCGTCTACAACGCCAGCGAGAACCTCGCCGAGGCGCTCCAGATCCTTCCCGGCGAGCGGGTGCTGGACGTCGCCTGCGGCAGCGGCAACGGTGCGATCGCCGCGGCGCGGCGGACCTGGGGCGGCACCGTCGGCGCCGACTACGTCCCCTCCCTGCTCGAGCGCGGCCGCGAGCGGGCGGCCGCGGAGCGGCTGGAGATCGAGTTCGTCGAGGCCGACGCGCAGGACCTGCCCTTCGAGGACGCCAGCTTCGACGTCGTGATGTCGATCTACGGCGCGATGTTCGCCCCCGACCAGGAGAAGGCCGCGGCCGAGCTGCTGCGCGTGGTCAAGCCGGGCGGGCGGATCGGCATGGGCAACTGGTGCCCCGACGGCGCCGTCGGGAAAATGTTCATGACGATCGCCAAGCACGCGCCGCCGCCGCCCGGCCTCGACTCGCCGCTGCTGTGGGGCACCGAGGAGCACCTGCGCGAGCTGTTCGGCGACGGGATCGCGGACCTGCGGGCCGAGCGCCGCATCTCGCGCCAGCCGTTCCGTTCGGCCGACCACTACATCGATTTCTTCCGCACCTACTTCGGCCCGACCCAGATGGCCTACGAGCGAGTCGGCGCCGAGGGCGAGCAGGCCCTGACCGACGACCTGCGCGCCTTCCTCGAAGCGGAGAACACCGCCGGCGAGCGGGCAATGGTGCTCGAGGCGGAGTACCTCGAGGTGATCGCGACCCGCGCCGGCTAGCGCGGCTGGACGACGCGGATCACGCCGCCGATCAGCAATACCGTGAAGAAGACCAGGCCGGCGACCGGACCACCCTGCCCGAATGCGTAGGAGACCGTCATCGCGGCCAGGGCCAGAAAGAGGGTCACAACCATTCCCATTGCGGCCGGGAGCTTACTCGGCGAGGGCGGCGCGCGTCTCGCTGAGAAAGGTCGCCACGGCATCGGCCGCAGCCGCGGGTGAGCCGGCCTCACCGGCGGCGCGGACAAGCCGGCTGCCGACGATGACGCCGTCGGCGATCCGGCCAACCTCGGCGGCCTGAGCCGGAGTACCGATGCCGAAGCCGACCGCGACCGGGACCTCCGCGTCGGCCTTGGTGGCGGCGACCAGATCCGCCAGCGCCGCCGGGATCTCGGCCCGCTCCCCCGTCGTTCCGACCGTGGAGACGACGTAGACGAAACCGCGGGCGGCGGCGCAGATCCGCGCCCGGCGCTCGGGCGGCGTGGTCGGCGCCACCAGCGGCACCAGCGCCAGGCCCGCCGCCGCCAACTCCCCTCGCACTTCCTCGGCCTCGTCCAGCGGTAGGTCAGGGACGATCGCGCCGCACGCCCCGGCAGCGGCAGCCAGGCGGGCGAACTCCGCGGCGCCGCCGTGGGCGAGAACCATGTTGGCGTAGGCCATCAGCACCACCGGGACTCGGTCCGAGACCGAGCGGCAGACCTCGAGCGCGGTGGCGAAGGTGGCGCCGGCCTCCAGCGCCGTGGTCGCGGCGGCGTGGATCGTCGGCCCGTCGGCGAGGGGGTCGGAGAAGGGAACGCCAAGCTCGATCAGGTCGGCCCCGGCGTCCACATAAGCCTCAGCGACGGCGAGCGAGGCCTCCCGGTCGGGATACCCGGCCATCATGTAGGGCATCAATGCGGCGCGACCTTCATTTTTCGCCAGCTGAAAGGCCCGCAGGATTCGCTGCTCACCCGTCGGGATAGATATGGAATCGTCGACAGCGCCCGCTGAGGGGGCTGGGGGGTGACTCTGGCGAGCCTCCCCGTTGTTGCTCGACAGAGTCACCCCCCAGCCCCCTTGGCAATCACCTCGGCGAGATCCTTATCGCCCCTTCCAGAAAGGCAGAGAACATCGAATCCCGAGGCCCCCGGGTTCTCCATGAGCCAGGCGATCGCGTGGGCGGACTCCAGCGCCGGGATGATCCCCTCCAGCCGCGCCAGCTCGCCGAAGGCGGCCAGCGCTTGTGCATCGTCAACCGCCACGTAGCTGGCGCGGCCGCTGTCGCGCAGGTGGGCGTGCTCGGGGCCGACCCCGGGGTAGTCGAGCCCGGCCGAGACCGAGTGCGCCTCCAGGATCTGGCCCTCCTCGTCGGCGATCACGGCCGAGAGCGAGCCGTGCAGGACGCCGGTCACACCGGCGCCGAGCGAGGCGCCGTGACGGCCGCTGGCGAGGCCCTCGCCAGCCGCCTCGACGCCGATCAGCGCCACCTCGGCGTCGGCCAGGAACGGCGTGAAGATGCCGATCGCGTTGGAGCCGCCGCCGACGCAGGCGATCACCCGCGCCGGCAGGGCGTCCTCGGCGGCGAGCGCTTGCTCGCGCGACTCCTCCCCGATCACCCGCTGCAGATCGCGGACCAGGGCCGGATAGGGCGCCGGGCCGACCGCCGAGCCGATCACGTAGTGGGTCGTCTCAACGTTGGCGACCCAGTCGCGGATCGCGGCGCTGACCGCCTCCTTGAGGGTGCGGGCGCCGGCCTCAACCGGCGCCACCTCGGCCCCCAGCAGCCGCATTCGCTCGACGTTGGGCGCCTGGCGGCGGATGTCCTCGCTGCCCATGTAAACGACGCACTCGAGCCCGAGCAGGGCGCAGGCGGTGGCGGTGGCGACGCCGTGCTGTCCGGCGCCGGTCTCGGCGATCACCCGCGGCTTGCCCATCCGCTGCGCCAGCAGCGCCTGACCGATCGCGTTGTTGATCTTGTGGGCGCCGGTGTGGGCGAGGTCCTCGCGCTTAAGATAGACAGTCGAGCCGACCCGCCCGGAGAGCCGCTCGGCCCGGTAGAGCGGGGTCGGTCGGCCGATGAAGTCCCGCCGCAGGAAGTCGAGGCGGGCCATGAACCCGGTGTCCTCGCGCGCCTCGGCCCAGGCAGCCGTCAGCTCGTCGAGAGCCGCGATCAGCGTCTCCGGCACGTAGCGCCCCCCGTAGGGCCCGAAGCGCTCCTCGACCGCGCTCATGGAGCGGAGATACCGGCCGGCTGGGCGGCCTCGAAGAAGGCGGCCATCGCCGCGTGGTCCTTGCGTCCCGGCTCGACCTCCACCCCGCTGGCGACATCGACGGCATAGGGCTGGGCGATCGCGATCGCCGCCGCGACGTTGTCCGGCCGCAGGCCCCCAGCGAGGATGTCGGGGACGTCGGAGCGGTGTCCTCGCAGCAGCTCCCAGTCGAAGCTCTGCCCGGTCCCGCCCCACATGCCCTTTCCCCGCCGATCGAAGAGGTGGAAGTCGGTCCGGTATGCCTCCGCCGCGTGGATATCGGCAGCGCTCGCCACGTGAATCGCCTTGATCACCTTGACACCCGTCCGCCGTGCCACCTCACCGCAAAACTGCGCCCCCTCGGCCCCGTTCAATTGCACCATCGTCAAGCCGGCGTCTTCGACCGCCTTGTCGACCTCCTCCAAGGTCGGGTTCACGAAGACCCCCACAACCTCGCACTTGCGCCGAAAAGCCGCCCCGATCTCGACAGCCACATCCGCATCGACGCAGCGCGGACTGCCATCGAAATGGATCAACCCAACAGCCCAAGCCCCCAGCCGCACAGCCTCCGCTGCATCGTCCAAATTCGTGATCCCACAAAACTTGACCCGCATGCACGCAGGTTACGGGAGCACGACCTCGATTGAGAGAGGAGGGAGTCCGGCTCCCGTCTCCTGGCTTGCTATTCGGACCGCCCTTCGACCGAGTCCGGCCGGGTTTCGAGCGTAACCGTCACGGTCTTGGTCTCGCCGTCGCGATCGATCGTCAATTCGAGCTCATCGCCCGGCTTCGCTTCGTTGACGATTTCGACGATTTCGTCCATCCCCGTGACCTTCTTACCGTCGACCTCTGTGATGACGTCGCCGCCGAGGCTGACCTGAGCCCCTTCAATCGTCGCCGAGGTGTTGCCACCTTCGATCCCGGCCTTGTCGGCCGGTCCGCCCTTGACGACCGACTGGACGATGACGCCTTCGGTGACCGGAAGGTTGATCGGGCGCGCGAGATCGGGGGTGATCGTGCCGCCGCTGATGCCGAGGTAGGCATGTTCCACTTCGCCCTTGGTCTCGAGCTGGTGGATCTCGGCGCGGACCGTGTCGATCGGGATCGCGAAGCCGACGCCGACGTTGCCGCCACCCCCGCCCCCGGTCGCGATCTGGGAGTTGATGCCGATCACCTCGCCGTTGGCGTTGATCAGCGGTCCGCCGGAGTTGCCCGGGTTGATCGCCGCATCGGTCTGGATCACGTTGGAGATCGAGAAGCCGTTGGGGGCTTGGATCTGGCGTTGGAGGGCCGAGACGATGCCGCTGGTAACGGTGCGGTCGAGCCCGAACGGGTTACCGATCGCCACTACGGGATCGCCGACTTCCATTTGCGAGGAGCGGCCCAGGGCAAGCGGGTGCAACTGGTCCGTCGGCGCCTTGACGTCGAGCAGCGCCAGGTCGGTCGCCGGGTCGGCGCCGACGACTTCCGCGTCGTAGGTCGTGTCGGAGGAGCCGAGTTTGACCTGGATCCGGTCGGCGTCTTCGACCACGTGATTGTTCGTCAGCATGTGGCCTGCGGAGTCGATCACGAAGCCGGAGCCGGTGGCGGTGCCGCCGCCTTCGCCGCCTTCGGGTTCGCCGAAGGGCGAGAGCGACTGCGGTTCCCGGGCGGGGATTTCCGCTTCGATGAAGGCGACCCCTTCGCCGTCCTGGCGGTAGATCTGGTTGACCACGTTGGTATCGCCTTCTTCGGCGGCATCGCCGGACCTGTCGGCTACAGGCGCCGACAACGGCGCCGCCACGGTGGTCGTCGAGCCGCCTTCGGACTGGATCCAGCCGGCGGCGATCGCGATCCAGCCGAAGGCGGCGACGACGGCGCCGCCGAGCAGCGCCGATCCGAACGGGGTGCGGAGGACTCCTCGTGCCTTGGTGAGCATGCGGCAATGATCACCCCCGGCGCTGAGCCCCCTCTAAATGCTCTTGAAAGATTGTCTAAAAAAGGTGCTCGCGGGTGCCTTCGTCGGCGCCGGTCAGCTCGCGCGTCTTCGCCTCCGGGTCCTCGGCGACCATCAGCGCGCTGCCGATCAGCACCGCGTCGACTCCCACCCGCTCCAGCTCCTCCAGCTCGACGCGGCCGGAGATGCCGCTCTCGGCCACCACCGTCTTGCCGGCGGGCACGTCGGGCATCAGCTCGAAGGTAGTCGCCAAATCCACGTTGCCCTCGTCGAGGTTGCGGTTGTTGATCCCGATCACCTCGGCGTCGGCCTCAAGCGCCCGCTCCAGCTCCTCGGCGTCGTGGACCTCGACCAGGCAGTCGAGGTCGAGCGCCCGGGCCTCGTCGTAGAGCGAGCGAAGCTCGTCGTCGCCAAGCGCGCGGACGATCAGCAGGACGGCGTCGGCGCCGTTCACCGCCGCCTCGTAAAGCTGGTAGGGATCGACGATGAAGTCCTTGCGGATGATCGGCAGGCCGCAGGCCCCGCGGGCCGCGCGCAGGTCGTCGAGCGAGCCGCCGAAGTGCGGCTCGTCGGTCAGAACCGAGAGCGCCGCCGCGCCGCCGCGCTCGTAGGCGCCAACCTGCTCGGCGACCGCGGCGGTGGCCGAGATCTCACCGGCGCTGGGAGAACGGCGCTTGAACTCGGCGATCAGCGAGAGACCGGGGCGCACCAGCGCCTCGTTGAAGGGCCGATCCTCGCCGCGGCCCGACAGGCGCGACTCGAGATCGGCCTGCGGAAGCTCGCGGCGACGCGCGTCGACTCCCTGCCTGGCTCCGGCGATGAGCTGCTCGATCATGCCCACTTGACTGTCAGAGACTAGCCCGCGCCAGCTCCGGTCGCCGCGATCAGGCGCTCCAGCACGTTTGCTGCCGCGCCCGAATCGATCGCCTCCGTGGCTTTGACGACCCCCTCGCCGAGGTCGGTGGCGAGGCCGCCGGCGTAGATCGCCGCGGCGGCGTTGAGCAGGACCAGGTCGCGGCGCGGCCCCGGCTCGCCGGCCAGCACCGCCCGCACCGCAGTGGCGTTCTCCTCGGGGGTCCCCCCCGCGACCGCCTCCAGCTCGGCCGGCGCAATCCCGAACTGGCCCGGCTCGGCGTACCACTCCGAGGTGCCCCCGTCGGCGACCTCGATCACCCGCGTCCGCGAGGAGATCGAGAGCTCGTCGAGGCCGTCGTCGGCGGAGACGACCAGCGCCCGCACGCTGCCGAGCCCGACCAGCGCCTCGGCGATCGTCTCCTGGTAGTGGCGGTCGGCGACGCCGAGCAGCTGCCGGTTGGCGCCGGCGGGGTTGGTCAGCGGCCCGAGGAAGTTGAAGATCGTGCGCACCCCCAGCGCTTTGCGGGCGGGGATGACGTGGGCCATCGCCGTGTGGTGGCGGGGGGCGAACATGAAGCCGAAGCCGACCTCGTCGATGCAGCGGCCGACCTGCTCGGGGTCGAGCTCGATCTCGACGCCGAGCGCCTCCAACAGGTCGGCGGAGCCGCACTTGCTGGTGTTGGAGCGGTTGCCGTGCTTGGCGACCGCGCAACCGGCGCCAGCGGCGACAAGGGCCGCGGCGGTGGAGACGTTGAAGGTGGAGGGTCCGCCGCCGGTGCCGGCGGTGTCGACTAAGTCGGTGCGGCCGCTGGACACCGGCGTGGCGAGGGACCGCATCGTCCGCGCCAGGCCGACCAACTCGGGAACCGTCTCGCCCTTCGCCCGCAGCGCGATCAGGAAGGCGCCGGTCTGGACCGGGTCGGCGCGCCCCTCCATGATCTCGGTCAGCACCGCCGCGGCGTGGTCGGCGGTGAGGTGGTCGCCGGCGCAGACCGCGTCGATCGCCCGGCTGACGACGTCGTTCGGCATCACACCGCCCCGATGTCGTATTTCTGGTCGGTATGCGGCAACAACTACGACCTCACGTCGAGGAAGTTGGCGAGCAGGTGCACGCCCTGGGGGGTGAGGACGGACTCGGGGTGGAACTGGACCCCCTCCGCGGGCAGCTCGCGGTGGCGGGCTCCCATCACCACCCCCTCGAAGGAGGCGCTCAGCTCGAGCTCCTCAGGAAGGTCCGGATCGGCCACGAGCGAGTGGTAGCGGCCGGCCACCAGCGGGCTCGGCAGGTCGGCGAAGATCGTCCTGCCGTCGTGCTCGACCTCGGCGTCCTTGCCGTGGATCGGCTCGCCCAGGACGACGCGGCCGCCGAAGGCCTCGACCATCGCCTGGTGGCCGAGGCAGACACCGAGCACCGGCGTGCCGGCCTCAGCGAAGGTGCGGATCGCCTCGCCGGAGATCCCGGCCTCGGCCGGCGTGCACGGGCCCGGCGAGACGACCAGCCGGTCCGGGGCGCGCTCGAGCAGCTCGGCGACCGTGGCGCGGTCGTTGCGGACGACCTCCACCGTTGCCCCCAGCTCGCCCAGGTACTGGACGAGGTTGTAGGCGAAGGAGTCGTAGTTGTCGATCACCAAGACCCGCATCGTCAGGCCCAATCCGGCTGTTCGCAGGCGACCTCGACGGCGCGGAAAACCGCCCTCGCCTTGTTCACCGACTCGGTGTACTCGTAGGCCGGCTCGGCGTCGGCGACGGTGCCGCCCCCGGCCTGGACGTGCAGCTGGCCGTCCTTGGCGACGACCGTGCGGATATGGATCGCAGTGTCGAGATCGCCGTCCCAGGAGAGGTAGCCGACGGCGCCGCCGTAGGAGCAGCGCTTGACCGGCTCCAGCTCGTCGATGATCTGCATCGCCCGCACCTTCGGCGCCCCGGAGAGGGTCCCCGCCGGCAGCGCCGAGCGCAGCACGTCCATCGCGCCGATCCCCTCGCGCAGGGTGCCGGAGACCTGGCTGACGATATGGAGCACGTGCGAGTAGGTCTCGACCACCATCAGCTCGTCGACCGAGATCGAGCCGTACTCGCAGACCCGGCCGAGGTCGTTGCGGCCGAGGTCGACCAGCATCACGTGCTCGGCCCGCTCCTTGGGGTCGTTGACCAGCCGCTCGGCGAGGCGGCGGTCCTCGTCCTCGTTCGCCCCGCGCGGGTAGGTGCCGGCGATCGGCCGCGTCTCGACCCGGTCGCCGGTCACTTTCACCAGGGGCTCGGGCGAGGCGCCGGCGACCTGGAAGTCGCCGAACTCGAGGAAGTACATGTAGGGGGAGGGGTTGACGGCGCGCAGGCCACGGTAGACCGAGAAGGCCTCGACCGGTGCCGGGGCGGAAAAGCGCTGCGAGGGAACTACCTGGAAGGCGTCGCCGGCGTGGACGTACTCGACGATCCGCCCCACCGCGGCTTCGAACTCCTCCCGCTCCAAGTTGGAGACGAACTGCGGCGGCTCGGCGACCGACGGCCGCTCCGGCGCCGGCACGGCGCCCCGCAGCCGCTCGCGCATCTCGGTGATTGTCTCGGCGGCCCGCCGGTAGGCGGCGTCGACGCCGCCATCGGCGTCGGTGAAGGCGCAGGCGAGGATCGTCAGCTCGTGGCGCAGGTGGTCGAAGACGACCATCGCGTCGGTCACCATCAGCGCCATGTCGGGTAGGCCGAGTGGGTCGGGATTGGGCTCCCCCAGCGGCTCCACCGTGCGCACGAGGTCGTAGCCGAAGAAGCCGACGGCGCCGCCCGCAAAGGGCGGCAGTCCCTCGACCGGTGCCAGCCGCAGGTCGGCGAAGCGGGCGGCGAGGGCCGCGTAGGGGTCGGGCGCCGGCTCGCTGTCGCTCGGGCCCTCGCCGACAGCGGCCTCTCCGCTCCACTCAGACAGCACGCCGTCGCTCCAGCGCAGCACGGCACGCGGGCGCAGGCCGACGAAGGAGTAGCGGCCGACTTGGCCCTGCTCGGCGGACTCGAGCAGGAAGCAGGGGGCTCCCTCAGGCTCGCCAGCGCGCAGCTTGAGGAAGGCGGAGACCGGCGTCTCGCAGTCGTCGACGAAGCGGGCGCGAACCGGCACGACGTTGCCCTCACGCGCCAGCTCCCGGGCGCGCTCCAGGGTCGGCTCGAGCCTCAGCTCGAAGTCAGCCGCTACGGTCATTCAGCACTTCCATCACCGCCGCCTGCGAGACACCGCGCGAGACCAGCAGCACGCTGAGGTGGTACAGCAGGTCGGCCACCTCCTCGGCGACGCGTTCGTTGGACTCCTCGCGAGCCGCCCGGATCACCTCCTCGGCCTCCTCCTCAACCTTGGCGCCGATCAGGTCGCGGTCGTCCAGCAGCTTCACCGTGTAGCTGCCGTCGGGCCGCTCGACGGCGCGGCTGCGCAGGGTCCGCTCCAGCGCCGAGAGCGCTTCGTAGTTGACCGGGAAGGGCTCGCCCGGAGCCGGCGGCGCGTCCTTGCGACTCGAGGCCGAGCCCAGCACCTCGCGGTAGAAGCAGCTGCGCTGGCCGGTGTGGCAGGCGGGGCCGGCGGGGTCGACCATCGCCACCAGGGCATCGCCGTCGCAGTCGTAGCGGAGCTGGCGCAGGTGCATGAAGCTGCCGGAGCTTTCGCCTTTTTTCCAGAGTTCGCCCCGAGAGCGGCTGTGGAAGTGCAGGTCGCCGGTCTCGAGCGTCATTTCCAGCGATTGCGAGCTGACGTAGGCGAGCATCAGCACCTCGCCGGTGGCGAAATCCTGCACCACGCAGGGCGCCAACCCCCGCTGATCGAATTCGATTTCCCCGAACATCGGTCCAATCGTAGTCGTCGCGGCCTACTCGATCCCAAGCCGGTCCAGCAGGTCCTCGTCGCGGCGCCAGTGGCGACGCACGCGGACGCTGAGATCAAGGTACACCTGGGTTCCCAGCTCGCGCTCCAGCGAGCGCCGCGCCGCGGCGCCGATCTCGCCGATCTTGGCCCCTCCCCTGCCGATCAGGATCCCCTTCTGGGACTCGGTCTCCGCCCAGATCTCGGCCCGAACGACGATCAGGCCATCCTCGCGCGGCGACGTCTCCTTGACCGAGACCTCGACCGAGTGCGGGATCTCCTGCCGGGTGCGGTTGAGGACCTGCTCGCGGATCAGCTCGGCCAGCAGCAGCTCGCTCGACTGGTCGCTGCGGTCCTGCGGCGGGTACATGTAGGGGCCCTCCGGCACCAGCTCCCCGAGCCGGCCCGTCAGCGCATCCAACCCCTCGCCGTTGCGGGCGCTGATCGGGAACACCTCGTCGACCCCCTCCAGCTCGGCGGCGGCGGAGAGCGCCTCGACGGTGGCGCCGGGCGCAAGCTGGTCGCACTTGTTGACGGCACAGAGGACGGGGATGTCGGGCCCGGCGGCGATCAGGGCGCGAGCGATGAAGCGGTCGCCTGGACCGACCCCCTCCTCGCCGTTGACGACGAGCAGCGCGACGTCGGAGTCGGCGAGCTCGCGCTCGACCCGCTGCTGCATCCGTTCGGTGAGGACGTCGCGGGGCCGCTGAACCCCGGGCAAGTCGACGAGGACGAGCTGGCAGCCGGCCTCGAGGTCGGTGGCGACGCCGCGGATCGCCCGGCGGGTCGTCTGCGGCCGCATCGAGACGATCACGACGTGGGCGCCGACGATCGTGTTGACCAGCGTCGACTTGCCGACGTTGGGCCTGCCCGCAAGCCCTACGAAGCCAGCGCGGGTCATCTCACCACGGCCAAAACCCGTGCCTGCAGCGCGAGCATCTCGCCGTCGTCGGTCTCGTGGTCGTAGCCGCAGAGATGGAGGACGCCGTGGACGGCGGCCTCGGTTACGTCGGAGCAGTGCTCGGGGCAGATCGCGACGTCTCCCAGCTCCCGCGGGCCGGCGGTGGGACCGGCGCCGTCGAGCGGAAAGGCGAGGACGTCGGTCGTTGCGTCCACGCCGCGATGCTCGCGGTTGAGCTTGCGAATGCGATCGGCGTCGACCAGCTCAACCGAGAGGTGGCCGTCGGCGACTCCGGCAGCGTCCAGCGCCGCCGCCGCCGCCTCGCGCAGCTCCTGCGGGACGTCGGCGAGTTCCAGACTCAAGGGCTCGGCGTCGGCCCGTGTTCCGCTCGTGCCGCTCGCTCGCGGTTGCCGTGCTCGTCGTAGGCGGCGACGATTCGCTGCACCAACTTGTGGCGGACCACGTCCTCGCCACCGAAGTGGACAAAGGAGATGTCCTGGACCTCGTTGAGGATGTCCCGCACGGCGATCAGGCCCGAGCGCTGGTCGCTGGGCAGGTCGATCTGGGTGATGTCGCCGGTAACGACCATGCGCGAGTTGAAGCCGAGCCGGGTGAGGAACATCTTCATCTGCTCGGGGCTCGTGTTCTGAGCCTCGTCGAGGATTACGAAGGAGTCGTTGAGGGTGTTGTGCGTGAGCAGGAAGTCGTCGGTGAGGTAGAGAGAGTCAGCCGCCGCAACCTGGATGCAGACAGTCTCCGCCTCGCCCACCGGCTCGATCGCGTGCACGAAGCGCATCGGGCGACCGCCACCGTCTCGCCGGTAGAGCTCGCGCTTTCGCTCCAGGCGAAACGGCTCGATCCCGTCAGGCAGGCGGATGTCGATGGCGAACGCGTCCGACCTGTGGTGGACCGGCCGACCGCGCGCCAGGCCAGGGGATCGCCCGGCTGCCTCGCGCCGTCGCGCGTAGGCAACGCCGCCCAGCGAGCGAACGAGGAAGGAAACGTCGTCCCGGAGACGCTCGGAGCAGGTCCCGTACTGGATCCGGCAGGTCCGGCTGGACTGCGTGACCGGACCGCCGTCACTGTCGAGGAGACCCTGAAGAACGGCCAAGCGGACGGCTGGCTCATTGTGCAGATACAAATCAGGCACAAACTTGGTGGCGGACCTCGTGCCGGCGAGGCCAAGCTCACGGAGAGCGGCGGTAACCGGGTTGGCGACGATGACGCCCCCACGATGACCGGCGACATGTCGGAGGACGTAGTCCACGCCGCCCTTTGGACGCAGTTCGATTCCATCGAGACCCTCTTCGAGGGCCGAGGCCAACTCGGGGTCCGCCGTGGAGAAGCTGGGGGTCGTGGTGCCCGTCAGGCAACCGTCGCCGAGCAGGAGACCAAGGGCGTACGGCTCCAGCGGCACTTCGCGGGACGGGAACTCGACGGGTCCGCTGAGCAGCGGCAACTCGAAGCGGTGCTGGTGGGCGGACCGGAGCCGCCCGACCATCTCCCGCGTCTCAACGACGCGTCCCGGCCTGCCGCGGCGGCGATCGGCCGCGGTGAAGACGTGCCATAGGTGTTCGCCGCAGCAGAGAGTCGACGCGCCATCCTGCGCACTCACTCGAAAGACCTCCTTGCGACCCTGCGGGTACACGCCGAGGACGGGGGTCGGCTGGCCGTTCGATCCAACGACCAGATCCCCGACCCGAAGGCTCCCGATCGGCCGAAAGCCGGATGGCGTGAGGACCGCGCTGGAGAGCGGCTGCGCCCGGCCGCGCATGAACGCCAGCGGCGCCACCTCGATCACGTCGCGCTCGAAGTAGCCGTTGACCCGGTCGGGATCGATCATGTCGTAGAGCGCGTCGAAGAGCGGCCGCAGGTAAGGATCGACCTTGGCCTGGATGTCGCCGGGCAGGAAGCCCAGCCGCTCGCCCGCCTCGACCGCGGGCCGGGTGAGGATGATCCGCTGCACCTTGCGCTCGGTCAGCGCCGCCGCGGCCATCGCCACCGCGAGGAAGGTCTTGCCGGTGCCGGCGGGGCCGACCCCGAAGGTGATCGTGTGGCGGCGGATCGAGTCGACGTAGCGTTTCTGGTTCAGGGTCTTCGGCGCCACCTTGGTGTTGCGGTGGCGCCAAACGACGTCCTCGAGGATCTCCGCCGGGCTCTCTTCGGCGTCGAGGGCACCGGTCACCGCCTCGATCGTCCCCGGCGCGACGTCGTGCCCCTGCTCGATCAGCTCGACCAGCTCGTCGACGATCGTCGCGGCCGCCTGCACGTCGCCGGAATCTCCATCCAGCGTGAGCACGTTGCCGCGCAGGTGCAGGTCGCAATCGAGCCTGCCGCGCAGCGCCCGCAAGACCGTGTCCTCCGAGCCGGCCAACTCGGCGGCAACGGTGTTATCAAGCGTCAGCTGCCTACGCGCCAAGTCGCTCCCGCACGGCGGCGCTGACCCGCTTGCCGTCGGCTCGTCCGCCCAGTTTGGGCATCAGCGCCGACATCACCTCACCCATCTGCCGCTGCTCGCTGGCGCCGGTCTCCGCCACGGCGGCGTCGACCAACTCGGCCAGCTCCTGGTCGGAGAGCTGCTGCGGCAGGTAGCCCTCGATCAGCTCCGCCTCGAAGCGCTCGGCCGCTGCCTGCTCGGCGCGACCGGCCCCCTCGTAGGCCTCGGCCGCCTCGACCCGTTTCTTGCGCTCCCGCTGTAGCACCGCGACCTCGTCGCCCTTGCCCAGCTTCGCATCCTGCTGGAGGACGTCGACGACCATCCGCAGCGCCGCCGCCCGCTCGCGGTCGCGGGCTTTCATCGCCGCCCGCACGTCGCTCTGCACCTGCTCGAGAACGCTCATGGGCTAAGGGTAGTCGGCGGCGTCGGGCGTCACCGCCAGGCCCTTCGAGACGAGGTCGCGAAGGTCGGTGCTGACCAGCGTCCATTCGCCGCGGCGTGACGCCGCGGCGTAGGCGGCGTCATAAGCGGAAAGGCCGTACTCGGACGCGATAGCGACCGACGCATCGATCAAGTCGACGTCGACCGATGCAATCCTGCCGCCGCAGCGCAGGTCGATCGTGCGGCAAAGCTCCCGCGCCAGATCGAGGCGCCTCCAGCGCGAACCGACGACGTTGGCGACCTCGTAAAAGGTCAGGTCGAGCGCGGTCACCGGTAGCTTCGTGTCAAGGACAAGCGATCGCGCTGCATCGAAGTATCGATCGTCGGCGTCTTTTGCCGCAACCCAGACGCTGGCATCGAGCAACAACACCTCAGTGAGATTCGCGATCTTCGCGGATCAGTTTCGCCGCTTCTCCACCCAGGTGGACAGGTGGCCCGAGCAGGTCTTCCAGCTGCTGGCGCCTGCCCTCTCCCTGCTCACTCAGCTCTCGCTCCGCCAGGCGCTGCAGGAAGCCGCTGCGGGTCTCGCGATTCGCGCGGGCCTGGGCGTCGAGCCGCTCGAGCAGGTCATCGGAAATGGAGATCATCACCTTTGCCACGGGGTGAGTATATACGGTATTGCCGGCGACGAGAGTGGGCATGACACGATGCTTCTAGATCCCGACGCACGGGTGGCGCGCTGGCTCTACTGAAGGTGGATCAATTCGCGCGCGCAAGCGTCACGGCGACTCGATTTCGACCTGCTCTACCTCGCCCAGCGGCATCTGCAGGAAGCGGGTGCCGAGCTCGCGGAAGGAGTCGGTGTCGCCGGTGCAGAGGAAGCGGTAGTCGCCCTCGCCGTCGCGGCTGCGGGCGAGGGCGTCGCGCTCGAGCGTGCGCTGGACCGCGGCGGCGACGGCGTGGCCGCCGCTGACGAGGCGGACGTCGCGGCCAAGGATGCGCTGCAGCATCGGCGCCACCAGCGGGTAATGGGTGCAGCCGAGGATCAACGTGTCGACCTCGGCCCGCTTCAGCGGCGCGCAGTAGGCGCGGGCCATCTCCATCGTCCCCTCGTCGAAGGGCGAGCCGTCCTGGATGAACGGGGCCAGCTTCGGCGCCTCCACCTCGGTCACCTCGAGCGGCCGGCCGGCCGCTTCGAGGGCCCGGCGGTAGGCGCCGCTCGCGACCGTGTTCGGGGTCGCCAGCACCCCGACCCGGCCGCTGGCGGTGATCGCCGCGGCGATCTCGGCCTGAGGCTCGACCACGGGGACGACCTCCACCCCGCTCTCGGCGGCGACAGCGCGAGCCACGTCATCACCGATCGAGGTGGCCGTGTTGCAGGCGATCACCAGCAGCTTGGCGCCGCGGCCGAGCAGCAGCTCGGCGATCCGGGCAATCCGCTCGCGCAGTCGATCGGTGTCGCGGCTCCCGTAGGGGAACATCGCCGTGTCGCCGAGGTAGACGAAGTCCTCCTCCGGCAACGAGACCAGGCACTCGTGCAGGACCGTGAGGCCGCCAACTCCGGAGTCGAACATCGCCACCGGCAATGAGGCATCGAGCTGGGGCGTCGCCGTTGGCAGGGCCGTCAGGGGAGCACTACAGGAAGGGTTTGTAAGCCATGAAGAAGGTCGTGACGACGACGATCAGCCCGGCGAGCGTGCCGACTTTGCTGATCCGCTGCGAGACGGCCATGAACTCCCCGCCGAGCGCGTCGCCGGATTTGAGGTCCCGCTCGGCCAGCTCTTTCGCCCTGCGCACCTGCGGCTGGAAGAAGGCGTGCTGGAGCCCGAAGAGGACGATGATCGCGAGGAAGCCAATGCTGATGAACGCATCGCTCGCGTCCCAGGGCCCGTCTGCAAGCAGGTAGAGCCCGGCGAGCAGCAGCACGATCATCCCCGGGTTAACCAGGTAGCGATCGGTTTTCTGAACACCCGCGAGGATCACCGGGGTCGCGCGCGGGAACTGAGGCGTGACTGAGAAGAAGAGCGCGTAGCCGAAAGTCGGCCCAAAGGCGAGCACAACCGCGAGGATGTGGAGGAAGAGCGCGAACTTGTAGCCGGGATCGACGATCGTCGCGAGGGACATCGGCGGAACCCTATCTCTCAGCGGCGACGGAGCAGCAGCGCCGCCCAGTCACCGCTGAGGCGGCGTTCGGCTTCGATCAGTCCGGCACGGGCGAAGGCGGCCGCGGTCTCGTCGAGCTCGGCGAGCAAAAGGCCCGAGCAGACGAAGGTGTGGGGAGCCTCTCCCTCCTCCAGCTGGCTGGCGACTGCCGCCAGGATCGGAGCGGTCATATTCGCGATGACGGTTGGGGCCAGATCCGGCAGGCGTTCGCGCAGGTTCATTTGCCCCAGCTCCAGCTCGACCTCGTTCGCGGCGGCATTCGCTGCGGCGGCCTCGATCGCAGCTGGCTCGTGGTCGAAGCCGCGGACCGGGGCCCAGCCCAGCTTGGCGGCGGCGATCGCGAGCACGCCGGAGCCGGTGCCGAGGTCGGTCAGCCGCCCCCGCGCCCGCCCGGTCGCCTCCAGCTCCAGCAGTAGCTCGAGGCAGAGCCCGGTGGTCGGGTGGGCGCCGGTGCCGAAGGCGCGGCCGGGGTCGACGACGACGTCGACCGCGTCCTCGCGGGGCGGCTCCCAGGACGGGCGCAGCCAGAGCCGCCCGCCGACCAGCAACGGCTTGTGGAAGTCGCGCCAGCGGTCGGCCCAGTCGTCGGGGATCTCGGTGGAGCTGACCTCGACCGTGCCCGCGCCGACCGCGGCGTCGATCTCGCCCAGCTCCGGCAGCTCCCCCGCACCGCCGTAGATCGCGTACTCGACGTACCCCGGGCCGCGTTCCTCCTCGACCCCGTTGGGCGCGAGCACGGTCAACTCGGCGAGGACGACGTCCGCCTGCTCAGGCGCGCAGCGGACCGCTAGGCGGATCACCCGAAGGCGCGGCGAACGCGGCCGAAGAGACCCTCGCCGTGCTTGGGGCCGAGGTTGCCGGGCTCGAGCGAATCGTCGAGGCGCTCAGTGATCTCGCGTTGCTCCTCGCTGAGGTTGGTGGGGACGACGACGTTGACGACCACGCGCTGGTTGCCGCGCCGGCGGCCGCCGAGTCGCGGCAACCCGGCGCCGCGCAGCACCTCTTCATGGCCGGGTTGGGTGCCCGCGGCGATCTCGATCTGCCGCTCCCCCTCGAGGGTGGGAACGGTGACGGAGGTGCCGAGCATTACCTCCGTCGCGGGAATCGAGACAACGCTCAAGAGGTCGGTGCCGTCGCGCTGGAAGCGCTCGTCCTCGGCGACCTCGACCTCGACGTAGAGGTCGCCCGCAGGCGCGCCGGCCTCGCCCGTGTGGCCGGCGCCGGAGATCCGCAGTCGCTGTCCGCCCTCGATCCCGGCGGGAATCTCGATCGCCTTCGTCGCGCGGCCGGGGGTGCGGCCGCGCCCCCCGCACTCGGCGCAGGGGGTCTCGGGCACCTTGCCGGCGCCGTCGCAAGCGTCGCAGGCGATACCCCTCACCATCTGCCCGAAAGGCGTGCGAGTGACCTGGCGCAGCTGGCCGGCGCCGCCGCAGCGCTCGCAGGTGGAGATCGGCGTTCCGGGCTCGGCGCCGTTGCCGTGGCAGTGATCGCAGGCGCCCACAGCGTCGAAAGAGACCTCGCGCCGGACCCCGGAGGCGACCTCGTCGAGATCGACCTCCACCGAGACCAGGATGTCTCCGCCCGCGGCGCGGCCGCTGCCGCCGCCGAAGCCGAAGGCATCAGCGCCGAAGAAGGCCTGAAAGATGTCATCGATCGAGCCGAAGGAGGCGCTGCGCGGATCGAAGCCGCCCGAGCGCAGGCCCTCGTGCCCGTAGGCATCGTAGGTGCGGCGCCGCTCGGCGTCGGAGAGGACCTCGTAAGCCTCCGCCGCGGCCTTGAACTTCTCCTCGGCTTCGGGGTCGTGGTCGTTGACGTCGGGGTGCAGTTCGCGGGCGAGACCGCGGAACGCCTTCTTGATCTCGGCCTCGTCCGCCTCCCGGCTGACGCCGAGCACCTCGTAGTAGTCGCGCGGCATCGTCGCTAGCCGTCGTACACGGTCTCGAAGTAGCGCGAAAGCGCGCGGGCGGCGCCGCGCACCGAGGCGATCGCGGTCGCGTAGTCCATCCGCAGCGGCCCGACGACGCCGACCGAGCCGAGGTTGCGGTGGCCGAGGCCGTAGTTGGCGCCGACCACGCTGACCGAGCGCAGCTCCGGCTGCGGGTTCTCGTCGCCGATCCAGAGGAAGACCGAGCGCTCGTCCAGGGAGGAGCGCAGCACCTGCAGCACGCCCGCCCGGCGCTCCAGCGCCGTCACCAGCTCGTCGGCCCGGGGCAGGTCGGATCGGTGGGCTTCGGAGAGCAGGCGCGAGGCGCCCTCCATGTACAGATCGGCGGCGGCCTCGGGCTGCATCTCCGTGAATGCGGCGCTGAGGATGGCGACGAACTTGGCCTCGACCCGGTCCAGATCGGAGTCGGCGAGGCGGCCGGCGATCATCCGCGAGCCGACGCCGAACCCGGCGAGGGACTCGTTGAGGTAGCTGGACGCCCACTCGACCAGGCCGGGGTCGACGGGGCGGTCGAACTCGAAGACCCGGCGGGCGACGTCGCCGGTCGAGGCGATCGCGATCACGACGATCTTGTTCGGCTGCAGCCGCAGCACCTCAACCCGGTGGATGGTCGCCGCCACGCTGGGCGGTGGCGCGGTCGCCATTGCGACCAGGTCGGTGACCTGGGCCAGCACCGCCGTCGTCTCCCGCATCGCCTCGTCGACCTCGCGCCGCAGCCGCGACAGCTCCAGATCGACGCCGGCATCGACCTCTGGCGCCCCCGACTCGATCAGGCGGTCGACATAGAGCCGGTACCCCGAGTCCGTCGGCACCCGCCCCGCCGAGGTGTGCGGATGGGTCAGGTACCCGGCGGCCTCCAGCGCCGCCAGCTCCGCCCGCACCGTCGAGGAACCGCATTCGACCTCCGGCTTGTCGGCCACCTCTTTCGAGGAGACCGGCTTCGCCGAAGCAAGATGGGCATCGACGACCATTCGCAGAATCAGCTCTTGCCGCGTAGAGAGCACGTTCACATTCTAGGAATCGGCGCAGCGCGACCGAGCAAGCGGGTCGGCTCCTGCCTGCGGTGGCCCGCAGAGCCTGCTCGGAGCCGGCCCGCTCGAGGTCGCCAGAGGTCAGCCGTGCTTGCTGATCTGGAGCACCGGAGCCATCCGCTCGTCCGTGACGATTTTCACCCTGCCTCACCCCCTTCGCCTAGCGATTAACCATTAGTGAGGACCAGAGCACTAAATGGCTAGGTTCCAGTGCCGGTGAAAAGAATGTCTCGACAGCCGTTATTGGCCTCAATAGGATGGATTGCTCGAACCGCTTCAGCGAACGAACGGAGGAGCCGTGGCATCCAAGATCCGACCGCGCGATGGCATCGACTCTCGAGCCATCAAGGCTCTCGGTCACCCCGCCCGACTTGACGCCCTTCGCCTCTTCAACGAACGCGACCTAGCAAGCCCGAACGAAATCGCGAAGGCGATCGGCATGGATGTCAACCGCCTGGCTCACCACATTCGCGTGCTGAAGGAATGCGACTGCATCGAACTGGTCAAGACTGAACCCCGGCGCGGCGCCATCGAGCACTTCTACCGGGCAACCAAGCGAGCGAACGTCACCCAGGAGATCGCGAAGGCGCTGCCGAAGTCGATGCGCGAGGGCATCACAGCCGAGATGGTCACGGCAATCTTCGAGCGGATCACAGCCGCCGTGGAGGCCGACACCTTCGATCAGCGCGACGACCGCCACGTCAGCTGGATGCCCTTGACCTTGGATGAGGAGGGCTGGCAAGCGTTCGTAGAGCTGAAGGCGAATCAGCTCCAGCGGGAAATGGAGATCGAAGCGGAGAGTCGCGAGCGCATGGCTCAGTCGCAGGAGCCGGCGATCAAAGCGACCACCGTCAACATGCTCTTCGAGATGCCGGGGCAGGCCGGCTAGCCCGCGCCGCTATAGCTCGACTTCAGCCTCGGCGTTCTTGATGATCTCCGTCTCGCCCTGGCTCGCGACCGTGTCGACGACCACCGTGTCGCCGTCCACCGACTTGACGGTGCCCGAGACGACGATCTCCTGCTCGGGAGCGCCCATGCCGCGGAACTGGACCGAGAGGCGCTTCAGCGCTCGCGGGTCGCCGCCGGCGAGGGCGGTGTTGGCGCGGGCGACCAGGCCCATCGAGTAGAGCCCGTGGAGGATGTTGTTCGGCAGGCCGACCGCTTTCGCGAACTCGGGATCGATGTGGATCGGGTTGAAGTCGCCCGAGGCGCCGGCGTAGCGGTGCGGCAGGTACTTGTCGGGGGTGATGCTCAGTTCCGGGACCTGGTCACCTGGATTCAGCTCGGCCATCTCATACCCCCCTGACGATGTTGGTCCAGACGGCGCGCACAACCCGCTCGCCGTTCTGGTTGACGGAGACGGACTCGAAGACGTAGAAGCCCTTGCCGTCTTTCTCGTAGATCTCGAGGCATTTCGGCGTGGTCGTGATCTCGTCGCCGGAGCAAGCCGGCTCGCCCCACTCGAAGACCTGGCCGCCGTGGACCATCGTCGCGAAGTTCATCCCCACCTCGGGGTCGAACATCACCGGGCCCATCGCCGGGCCGCTGTAGACGACGGCGAACATCGGCGGGGCGACGACGTCGCGGTAACCGGCCGCGCGGGCCGCCTCGACGTCGAAGTGAACGGGGTTGTCGAGCCCCAGCGCGTTCGCGTACTCCCTGATCTTCTCCCGGCCGACCTGGTAGGTCGTCCCGGGCCATTCCTTGCCTATTGCGTCGGTCTTGATCGCCATGGGCGGGGACCCTATCTATTCGTCGATCTCCAGGACGGCGAGGAACGCCTCCTGCGGAACCTCGACCCGGCCGACCTGCTTCATCCGTTTCTTGCCCGCTTTCTGCTTCTTCAGCAGCTTCTGCTTGCGGGTGACGTCGCCGCCGTAGAGCTTCGCGGTGACGTCCTTGCGCAGCGCCTTGACGGTCTCACGGGCGAGGATCCGCGAGCCGACGGCCGCCTGCACCGGGACGTCGAAGAGCTGGCGGGGGATCGTCTTGCGCAGCCGCTCGACCAGGCGCTTGCCCTGCTCGTAGGCGAAGTCGCGGTGGACGATGATCGAGAGCGCGTCGACCTTGTCGCCGGCCAACAGGATGTCGACCTTGACCAGGTCGGAGGGGCGGTTTCCGATCGGCTCGTAGTCGAGCGAGGCGTAGCCGCGGGTCGAGGACTTCAGCAGGTCGAAAAAGTCGAGGACGATCTCGGCCAGCGGCAGGTCGTAGCGGATCTGCACCCGCTGCGGGCTTAGGTAGTGCATGTCGACGTGGGTGCCGCGGCGCGCCTGGCAGAGCTCCATCACGGCGCCGACCTGCTCGGAGGGAGCGATGATCGTGGCGCGGATGTAGGGCTCTTCGATTGAGTCGATCGAGGCCGGGTCGGGCAGCTCGGTGGGGCTGTGGACCTCCTTGTGCTCGCCGCCGATCAGGTTGACCTCGTAGCGCACGTTCGGGGTCGTCGCCAGCAGGTCGAGCCCGTACTCGCGCTCGAGCCGCTCGCGCACGATCTCCATGTGCAGCAGGCCGAGGAAGCCGCAGCGGAAGCCGAAGCCGAGCGCCTCCGAGGTCTCCGGCTCCCAGGAGAGGGCGGCGTCGTTGAGGGCGAGCTTCTCGAGCGCGTCACGGAGGTCTTCGTAGCGATCGGTGTCGATCGGGAAGAGACCGCAGAAGACCATCGGCCGCACCTCGCGGTAACCCTCGAGCGGCTCGCTCGCGGGGCGGGCCTGGGCGGTGAGAGTGTCGCCCACCCGCAGCTTCGCCACGTTCTTGATGCCGGTGATCAGGTAGCCGACGTCGCCGGCCTCCATCCCCTCCACCGCGGTCATCGCCGGGCGGAAGAAGCCGATGTCGTCGATGTCGGCCTCGGTCCCGTTCTGCATCGCCACGATCCGCTCGCCCTTGCGAAAGGAGCCGTCGACCATCCGCACGTAGGCGATCACCCCGCGGTACTGGTCGAACTCGGAGTCGAAGATCAGCGCCCGGGTCGGGGCCTCCGGCTCGCCCTTCGGGGGCGGGACGCGCGCAACTATCGCCTCCAGCACCTCGATCACACCCTCGCCGGTCTTGGCCGAGATCGGCAGCGCTTCGGAGGGGTCGCCGCCGAGCAGGTCGGCGATCTCGCCGGCGACCCGGTCGGGCTCGGCGCCGGGCAGGTCGACCTTGTTGATCACCGGGATCAGCTCCAGCCCGTTCTCGATCGCCAGGTAGGTGTTGGCGACGGTCTGGGCCTCGACCCCCTGGGCGGCGTCGACCACCAGCAAGGCGCCCTCGCAGGCGGCGAGGCTGCGCGAGACCTCGTAGGAGAAGTCGACGTGGCCGGGGGTGTCGATCAGGTGCAGGTGGTACGTCTGCCCGTCGGCGGCGCTGTACTCGACCCGCACCGCCTGCGCCTTGATCGTGATCCCGCGCTCGCGCTCGAGGTCCATCGAGTCGAGCATCTGCGCCTGCATTTTCTTCGGATCGACGGCGCCGGTCAGCTCGAGGATGCGGTCGGCCAGCGTCGACTTGCCGTGGTCGATGTGGGCGATGATCGAGAAGTTGCGGATGCGGTCCATGGGCGGAGCGGAGTATGGCGAGCGGGAGCTCCGGCCGGCGGGTCCTGTCGTGGGGTGGGGGTGGCCTCCCTTGCGCTTCGCTCTGCTCAGGGCAGAGGGACGGGTTCGGTGCGGGGGAAGGAGCCTCGCCCTTCGCAGACTCCGCGCTGCGGGACACCACTCCCACCCCACGCCACCCGCCGGAGGAGCGCTCGCCTACACACGCCCATGGACCGCAGCCGCGGTCCTCAGCTGAGGCAGGACGAGGGATCGAGGTCGCCGGTTAGCTGGAAGACGACCGTCGGCGGCTTTTTCAGGATGGGTTTGGCTGCGGGAGCTTCGGTCCAGCCCACCTGGGGTGGGTAGGGAGGCTTGGCGGGTTCGATTCGGTCGCGGGTGGTGATCACGTAGTCGTAGTCGCCCTCGTTGAGGAGCTCGCGGTAGGCGCGGCAGGTGGTGGGGGCTTCGAAGCCGCCGTGAGGGCGCTCTTCGCCCAGGAACTGGACGTGGTTGGAGAGGTCGGTGCCGAAGAGGGGGTACTGACGGGTGCTGGTGGTGGCGATGCGGGCGTCGGATACGTCACGGGCCCAAGCGAAGGCGGCGTCGAGGCCGGGGGTGGAGAAGGACGGGTCGGCGTAACGGCTCTCCAGGTAGTGGCGCTGAACCGGGTAGCCGATCCCAACCGCCAGCAGGGCCAACAGCAAACACAGGCTCGGCACGACCTTCCTCGCACCCCCACCCCCCGCCGCGATGTCGCATTTGTCGCCGCTATCCGGCCACAAGTGCGACATCGCGGCGGTGAGGCGAGCGAGCCTGGGGCGCAGGAGCGGCGCGGCGGGCAGCAGAGACAGGCCAAGGACCAGCGTCGGGGCGAGATAGCGGAGGCCGGACTCGAAGCCGCGGGGCATCCCGTCGGGGCCGGAGGCCGAGGTCGGGGCGACGAGCCAGGCGAGGGCCGAGGCGAGGCCGACCAGGCCCGCAAGCGCCAGGACCGGATCCCCCCACCACCTCCGCGAGCGTGGTTCCTTTGTTACCGACGAGGTGTCAAAGGAACCACGCTCGCGGGAGGGACCGAGGCTGAGGAGAAGGCCGGCGAGGGCCGCGGTGACCAGCAGCGGCCAGAGGAACCAGAGGCCGTGGTGGAGGCCGGGCAGGAACCAGTCGGACCAGACCGTGCCGTCGGTCAAGTAGCCGATGACGCTGTGCGCTTCGCGTCCCCCCAGGCCCTGGCCGGGCGCCGGCAGCGAGATCGGGCCGAGGCGATCGACCCACGGCAGCGGGTTGCCCGTGTGGACGAGGTTGCGCAGGTACCAGTAGCCGCCGCCCGCAAGCGCGGCGAGGCCGGCGACAGCGAGGGTCCGCAAGCGCGTGCCTTGGCCAGCGATCGCAACCAGCCCCACGACCAGCACCGCCGCGGGGAGCAGGAAGTTGAGCTTGGTCCCGGCGGCGAGGCCCGCGGCGAGGCCGACGACGATCAGCGCCCCGGTCGGGAGACCACGCTGACCGTCCGTCCGAGCCGCCGAGGCGTTCAAAACAACCGCAACAGCAGCAAGTAAGAAGAAAAGCCCGACGATGTCGTTCCGTGCCTCTCCGGCCTGGTCCGAGAGGGTGGGAACGCTCAATGCGATGGCTCCAAGAGCCAGGGACCAGGGAGCGACTCGGTACGGCCTGCCGATACACCAGCAGGCTCCCAAGCAGCCGACAAACCAACCGAGATTCAGCAGCGGCGACAGCACATCTCGCCCAAAAGCCAGCATCCCCGCTGCGTGGAAGATTTCCCCGTTTGCTGGGTAGAACCAGGCCAGGAACTGCGGGGCGATGAAGTGCAAGTCCCACGTATCCCCGCTCTGGAAAAACCCAGCGGCGAACGGCCCGTGGTACCAGGTGCTGTCGAACCCGGTCATCCCGGTCGAGAGGTGCGGCTTTGCCTCTGCCGCGAATCGGATCACGGCGAGCGCCGCAACCAGTAACGCAATCAGAGTCGGGACCAAGTCCTTCCACCTGCGCCTGTCCCGCCGGAGGGAGGGAGCCCGCACCCCACCCAGCAGGTATGGGTGCAGGCTCCCTCCCTCCGGCGGCAGCGGCGCAAATCTCCGCAGGGCAGCAGCGACAGCGGCCACGAGCACTAGGTATGGCGCCGCCGCCAAGGCTCCGAGGCTGCCGAGAAGCTCCGCAACCCAGATCAGGAGAGCCAGCGCGATCACGGCCGTGGCCAGATATGCGGGGGCGCCCTCGAATCGGGGGAGCAGCCGCGAGCGGACGCGGGCGGCACCCAGCCAGGCGAAGCCGACGAGCAGGGCGATCTCGGCGACGCCCAGCAGGTAGCGGCCCGGGCCGAGCATCTAGCGGCGGCGCAGCAGGCGCATGATCTGCTCCAGCTCGGCGATCCGGAGCAGCCGGGCGATCGCCAGGTAGGCGGCGGCGCCGAGGCCGAGGCCGAGGCCGAGCGAGACGATCTGGCCCGCGAGGCCGCGTCCCAGCGCGCCGTCGAGAAGGTCCCAGATGCCGTAGCTGATGGCCGCGAGGGCGGCGGCGGCGATGCAGATGCGGATCGTGGCGTCGAGCAGGCGGCCGAGCTCGAGGCCGCCGAGCAGGCGCCTCAGGACCACGCCCTGGGCGATGACGCTGGCGGTGGTCGCGATCCCGGTCGAGGCGACGATGCCGCCGACGCCGAGGTGGTAGAGGGCCAGCGCCGTCAGCGCCGTGACGGCCAGGTTGCCGGCCGCGATCAGGGTCGGGATCCAGGGACGCTGGAGGCCGAAGAAGGTCCGGGTCAGGAGTAGGAAGAGGCCGTTGGTCGGCAGCGAGAAAGCGAACCAGAAGAGCGCCGTCGCGACCACCGTCGTCTCCGCCGCGTCGAAGGCGCCGCGCTGGTAGACGAGTCGGATCATCGGGTCCGAGAGGACGAGGACCGCGGCGGCGGCGGGTACGAGGACGAAGAGGATCTGCCGCATCCCGTTCGCCAGGGTCGCCCGCAGGTCGTCGATCGCGCCGCGACTGGCAAACCGCGCCAGGGTCGGGAAGAGGACCGTCGCGATCGCCACCGAGAAGATCCCCTGCGGCAGCTGGTAGATCCGGAAGGCCTTGTCGATCGCCGCCGGAGCCTCGTCGCTGACGAGGCTGCCGAAGAAGCTGTTGATCAGCAAGTTGAAGTTGATCAGCCCGAGGCTGATCGTCACCGGCAACATCAGCAGCAGGACGCGGCGCACGCCGGGATGTCGCCACTCGAAGCTCCAGTTGAACTTGAACGGCGTGTTGCGGAGGTCGAAGACGGGAATCAACAGCTGCACCAGGGTGCCGGCGAGGATGCCGATCGCGTAGGCGTAGATCCGGTCCTGGCCGCTGAAGAGGGGCTCGGCGAAAACGAGCACGGCGATGATCGTCAGGTTCCAAAACAGCGGCGCGATCGCGAAGGCGCCGAAGCGGTCGTAGCTGTTGAGGATGCCGACGACGATGCCGCTCATCCCCAGCAGGATCAGGATCGGGAAGAGGACCTGAGAGAGGGTGACGGTGAGGTCGAGGATCGCCCCCTCGAAGCCGGGGGCGAAGAGCGGCATCAGCAGCGGCGCGGCGAGCACGAAGAGGGCGGTGATCGCCCCCAGCACCATGGTCACGATCAGCAGCAGGGTCGAGGCGAGCCGGAACGCCTCGCGGTAGTTCTTCTGCTCGAGCTGCTCGGTGAAGATGGGGACGAAGGCGGGCTGCAGCGCTGCGTCGGCGAAGAGGCTGCGGATCAGGTTCGGGACCTGGAAGGCGATCGTGAACGCCGACATCGGGCCGCTGATGCCGTAGTAGCCGGCGGCGACGATCTCCCTGACCAGGCCGGCCACCCGCGAGGCCGCGGTCGCGACCGAGAAGAATGCGGTCGAGCGGGCGATGCGCCCGGCCTGGCGACCTGGGGCGGGCTCCCCCGCGAATTCCTCGCCTGGGTCGAAGGCCTCGGCATCACGCAAGGCGGCGTCGGCGTCGATCGCCTCCCGCTCGTCGCTCTCGGGGCTGTCAGGTGCCCTAGGGGTCTCCAAATGGGTCTCAGTCGCTATAGTCGGCGGCCGCCCGGAGCCGGCACGGCGCCCGCTCGGGCACTCAACATGGCCAACATAGCCTCACAGAAGAAGCGGATCCTACGAAGCGAGCGCGAGCGCGCGGAGAACAGGCTGCTCACCAGCACGGTGAAGACCCATTTTCGCCGTCTTGAAAGCGCTGCAGAGGGCGGAGACGCCGGCGCGATCGAGGCCGAGCAGCGTGATCTCGTCTCGAAGATCGACAAGGCCGTGCAAAAGGGCGCGCTGCACAAGAACACGGGCTCTCGCAAGAAGGCGAAAGCGGCTCGAATCGCCGCTTCCGTCGCGAAGTAGTCAGGCCGCCGCGCCCGCCGCTCGCCTCAGCGTGAGGGTCAGCGCCAGCTCGTCGCCGTAGTCGGCCCCGCCGCGGCACCAGAGCTCCAGCTCCGCCAGCGCCTCGGTAGCTGAGCGCAACATGGCGACGTCGGTGTCGCGGAGGCGGGCGACCAGTTGCTTGGCCGCGTAGGGATGCATCTTCAGCGAGGACTCGACTTGCTTGGGTGGAATGCCCTCGGCCAGCTGTCCCGCGGCGGCGCAGGCGCTGCGCAGCCGCGAAGCGAGGCCGTAGATCAGCCCGGTCACGTTCTCACCCTGCTCGATCAACCGCTCTCCGATCCGCACCGCGGCGGTTGCATCGCCTTCGAGCAGGGCGTCGGAGAGCGACCAGACCGCGGCCTCGGAGGTGTCGGCCACCATCGCCGCGAGGTCGGCGGCGCTGACCTCTCCCCCCTCCCCGGCCCACAGCGCCAGCCGCTCGAGCTCGTGCTGCAGCCGCACCGGGTTGACACCCATTCGGTCGACCAGGACCCGAGCGGCGGCGGGCTCGAGCTGGAAGCCGAGCCGCTCAGCCTCGGCGACCAGGAGCCGCGGCATCTCGCGCGGCTTCGGCGCCTCGAATTCGTGGATCTCCCCCTGCGCACTCTTGACGGCACGGGCGAGCTTCGCCGGGGCCTTGGCGCGAGCGATCAGGACCAGGGTCAGGTCCGGCGGCAGCTCGCCGATCGCGGCGACGACAGCGTCGAGCTGGCGATCGCGCCAGCGCTCCACCCCATCGGCCAGCAGGTAGCGGCGAGATTCGATCAGCGACATCGCCGGGATCGCCACCAGTAGGGCCTCGTGATCGGGCATTCCGCGACCCTCGCCGGGCTCGAATACCTCCAGCGCCTCGGCGCCCGCCTCGCGCTCCGCCCGCGCCCGCAGGCGCCCCCGGGTGGCATCGATCTTCGCCCCGTCGGTGCCGGCGATCAGGTAGAGCGCTCGCATCTCCTCGGCCACGCCACGAGTGTAGATGCCGTACCGGCTCAGTGGCGATCGTTACTGCTGGCGATGACCGTAGGCGTGACCATGACCCTTTCCGGGACCCTGGTCCGGCGCGGGAGGCGGTTGAGCGACCGGCGGATCACCCTCCGGGGGCTGCGGCGGAGGAGGAGCAATCGGGGCTGGAGGGTGCGGCTGGTGTCCGACGCCGTTTCCGCCGTTCGATCCGCCCGATCCGCCGTGATCGCCACCCCAGTGGCCACCGCCGTGGCCGTGCCCATGCTTGTCGCCCTCCCCCCCGCCTTTGCCGGGCGGCGGCGAAGCCGGCGGCTGCGGAGGCGCAACGGGGACCGGTGGGGGCGGCGGCGAGGGCGAGGGCGGCGGCACGCCAGGCGGCGGCTGCGCCGGTGGGGGCTGCGCCGCCGGTGGCGCCGGCGCAGGGGACGGTGGAGGAGGCTCGCCGCCACCCGGGTCCCCGCCGACTGGAGTCGGCGGGGGGGCAGCCGTTTGCCCGTCCAGTTGCCCCGATCCAGACAGTTGGGGCGTCCGCGGATCGGGTGCGCCGCCGTGCCGACGCGGCCCAGCGGGCGCGACGGACGCGGGGCCCCGCGGATCGAGGGCAGCTCGGCCGGGGGCCAGGGCGATCGCATCCTCGACCTCTCCCCCCGCGGCCGGAGGGCGCGGGAGCGGGCTGATCGGCAGCGACGGCCAGCCCTGAAGGGAGATCACCGCCACCAACGCCAACCCGATCGCCGCGATTGTTCCCAGGAGCGCAAAGGTCGTGCTTCGCATTCGTTCCAGCAGGCCGCGACCCGCCAGGCTCGGCCTGGCAGCGAGGAATCGCCTCAGCAATGACTGTGCGCGCCGCAGGGGCATCTCCACGACGATAGGCAAGAATTCCTGTTCGCCAACAGCTTCGCGCTGGAAATCCCACTATCGATTGGGTTATCCGTTGAGAGCGGCATCCGGGTTAGGTGGATCAGCCCGTTTCGACGACGACCGTCCCTGGGGCGACGTCGAGAGTCACCGTGCCGTCGCGGTCGGTGCGAAGGGTGGCGACGCCGTGTCGGGAGAGAGTCGCCAGGATGCCCGCGGTCGGATGACCGTAGGGGTTGTCGGCGCCGACTGAGATCACCGCGAGGCGCGGCCCGGTGCGATCGAGCAGACCGCCGAGGCCGGCGTCGTCGCTGCCGTGGTGGGCCACCTTGAGGACGTCGACCGGGCCGGGATCGAGGGGGATCGCCTCGGCCTCGGCGTCGGCGCTGAGCAGCATCGAGAAGTCGCGCCAGCGGGCCAGCAGGACCAGCGCGAGCTGGTTCGGGTCGGCGCCCTGATCGGGTTCTGCCAGCAGCTCGCGAGGCGGCCAAAGCACCTGCAGGCGGAGGTCGCCGGATCGCAGCACACCCCCGGCGGAGACCGGCACCGGGACGGCGCCGGCGGATCGCGCCGCCGCGACCGTTCGTCGTCCCAGGCGCCCGTAGACGAGCCTGGCGACCGGGAGGCGGCCGAGCAACTCCTCCACGCCTCCAGCATGGTCGGACTGGTCGTGGGTGACGACCGCGGCGCCAAGGCGCTCGACTCCGGCGTCCTGCAGCTGCGCGGCGAGGTCGTCACCCGGCGGGCCGCCGTCGACCAGGATCGCCGGAGCCCGGGCGGGCTGGAGCAGGATCGCGTCGCCCTGGCCGACGTCGAGGACCTCGACCCGCAGGCCCGCCGCCTCACCGCCCCCACCGGGGCCGTCCTCCGCTGCCGAGAGGACCGGCCACAGTGCAACCGCCGCGAGGGCCACGAGGGCGAGCGGAACCAGGCGGCCAAGGCGCGAGCGGTGCGGCGCCGAAAGCGAGCCGCCGTCACGCCGTCGCGCGATCGCCAGCCGGCGCGCGCGGGAGAAGCGGGATCCAAGCGCAACCATGGCTGCCAGCGCCAGGTAGGCGGCAGCCAGTCCGCCGCCTCCGAGCCGAACCTGGACCTCCGCCCAGCCCGGCCGCCCACACCACGCCGCGACCTGGGCGATGTAGCCGAGCAGGAGCGCGCTGAGAGCGTTGGGGGCTTCGACCGGGATACCGGGGATCTGGGAGAGGGCGGCGGTCGTCATGCCCAGCCACATCGCCGGTGCCACCGCTGGCATCGCCAGCAGGTTGGCGAGCAGGGTCGTGGTCGAGAAAGTTCCGAAGTGGAAGGCGATCAGGGGCGCCGTGGCGAGGGTGGCGGCGATGGTTACGGCGGCGCCCTCGGCCAGGGCGCGACGCCAGCCGCCGGACCCGATCCGGGTCGCGATCGCCTCCCGCAGCGGCGTGGCGAGGGCGAGGATTCCCGCCACCGCGGCGAAGCTGAGCTGCCAGCCGACGTCGGAGGCGACCGCTGGATCGACCGCCAGGGTCACACCCAGCGCCAGCGCCAGCGCGTAGAGGCGCGATGCCCGGCGCCCGGCAAGGGTCGCCAGCAGCCCGGCGGCGCCCATCACCGCGGCTCGCTGGATCGAGGGCCCGGCGCCGGCCAGCGGCACGTAGACGGCGATCAGGCCGAGGACCCAGACCAGGCGCTCACGCAGAGGGATCCTGAGCGCTGCCAGCAGCGGCATCGCCAGCAGACCCAGCAGGGTCACGTTCTCGCCCGAGACCGCCAGCAGGTGACTCAGCCCTGCGCGGCGGAAGTCCTCCCTCGTACGCGCGTCGATGTCCTCGTCCTCGCCGAGCACGAAACCGCGGGCCAGCTCCGCCTCCCGGGCCGGCATGCCGCGTCCGAGCCCCTCCTCGGCGCGCTCGCGGATCTCGCCACTGCGCAACAGCGCGATCGCCACCAGGGCGGCGATTCCGACCAGGACCGGCAACGGCGGGCGCGGAGAGCGCACCCAAGTCCTTACGGCTGCAGCCGGGCGCGCAGCGACTCCATCGTCGCCGGCCCGATGCCCGAGACCTGGTCGAGCTGGTCGACCGAGGCGAGGCCGCCGTGCTGGTCGCGGAATTCGACGATGTCCTGCGCGGTTACCGGCCCGATGCCGTCGATCGTGTCGAGCTGCTCGACGGTGGCGGTGCCGAGGCTGATCGGCCCCTCTTCCCCGCCGCTCCCCAGCGGGGACGCGATCCCAGCGGGACCGCGCTCCGGCACCACCACCTGCTGTCCGTCGGCGAGTCGGGCAGCGAGGTTGACGACTTCGAGCTCTGCCTTGGCGGCGGCGCCACCGGCGCGTCTGACGGCGTCGTCGACGCGGCTCCCGGCCGGCAGGCGATAGACGCCAGGGCGCTCAACCGCTCCGGTGACGTCGACGACGACGTCGGCGCCCTGGCCGCTGATGCTGAAGCCGCCGTTCGCCGGCGGGTCGCCCGAGGGACCGGCGGCAAATGACAGCTGACCGCCGCCCTCTTCCCTGATCGCGCGCGCCCCGACCAGCAGCAGGGCGACGACGATCGCTCCGTAGACGACGACCTGGGCTCTGCTCAGCTCGGGCATGACCCCGATCCTGCAACGGAGCGGCGCGCGCGTGGCGCGCGGAATCGAACGAGTTAGCTAAATCTCGTCGTCGTCGTCGTAGCCGGCGACCTCGGCGAGCTGATCGCTGTACAGCTCGGCCGCGGCGACCGGCGGCGACTGGATCGAGACGCAGCAGAGCTCGGCGTCGCCGTCGTTGCGGACCGAGTGGTCGGTCGCCGGCGGGACCAGGATCAGGTCCCCGACGCCGACCTGCTGGGTGTCGCCCGCCACCGACATCGCGCCGGCGCCGCGGACGACTACGTAAGCCTGCTCGGACTCACCGTGGGAGTGCAGCGCCTGCTCGGCCCCGGCCGGAACCGAGAGCCAGGTGACCGAGAGGTTGCGGGAACCGAGTTCGCCCGCGTCCATGAGGACATGCGTGCGCAGCCGGTGCCACTCCTCAACTGGTGCGTCCTGGAGGTGCCTGACGAGCATCGGCGCGCTTTGTACCAGATACCGGCTCGGGAACCGCGAAAAGGTCAGCGAACGACCAAATTGACCAGCTTGCCGGGCACGACGATTTCCTTGATCACCTCTTTGCCGTTGAGGTACCGCTCCACCTTCTCGCTCTCCCTCGCCAAGCGCAGCAGCTCCTCGCGAGGGGCATCGATCGACGCCTCGATCCGGTCCCGCAACTTGCCGTTCACCTGGACGATGAGGGTCATGGTGTCGCTGGCCAGCAGACTGGGATCGGCCTGCGGCCAGGGCCGCTCCCAGACCCGTGCGCCGGCGAGGCGCTCGAACACCTCGCTGCCCAGGTGCGGGGCGAAGGGGAAGATCAGCGAGGCGGCGGTGGCGGTGGCGAACCGCACGACCGCGGCACCGCCGGGCTCGCCATAGAGGTCGTCCTTGAGCCGGTAAGCGTCGTTGACCAGCTCCATCACCGCTGAGATCGCGGTGTTGAACTGGAAGCCGCGACGGAAGTCGCGGGTGGCCTTGTCGATCGCCCAGTGGGACTTGGCGAGCAGTTCGCGCGCCTCGCCGGCCTCCTCGCCGCTCGGCTCGGCGGCGTCGGTCCGCTCCTCGACCTCCTCGCAGAGGCGCCAGAGGCGAGAGAGGAAGCGGTTGACGCCCTCGACGCCCTCGTCGGACCAGTCGCCGCCGCGCTCCGGCGGGCCCATGAAGCAGATGTAAGTGCGAGCGGTGTCGGCGCCGTAGCGCTCGACGTACTCACCGGGGCTGACCGTGTTGCCCTTCGACTTCGACATCTTGGCGCCGTCGCGGGTGATCATCCCCTGCGCGAAGAGGTTGGCGAATGGCTCTTGCACATCCAGCTGGCCGATGTCCGCCAGCGCCTTGGTGAAGAAACGCGCGTACATCAGGTGCAGGATCGCGTGCTCGACGCCGCCGATGTACTGGTCGACCGGCAGCCAGTGGTCGGCGGCGACGCGGTCCCAGGCCGCCTCCTCGTTGTGCGCGTCGAGATAGCGGATGAAGTACCAGGAGGAGTCGACGAAGGTGTCCATGGTGTCGGTCTCACGCCGGGCCGGGCTGCCGCATCGCGGGCAGTCGGTGGCGACCCAGTCCTCGGCCGCCGCCAACGGGCTCTTGCCCTGCGGCGCGTAGTCCTCGATCTCCGGCAACTCGACCGGGAGCTGCTCGTCGGATACGGGGACGATGCCGCACTCGGTGCAGTAGACGATCGGGATCGGCGCGCCCCAATAGCGCTGGCGCGAGACCAGCCAGTCGCGCAAGCGGTAGTTGACCGACGGCCGCCCGCGCCCCTCCGACTCCAGCCAAGCGACGATCTCGGCGTAGGCCTCGCGGTTGTCTTTGCCGTCAAAGCGGCCGGAGCCGACCATCGGGCCGTCGCCGGGATAGGGCAGGCCCTCGTCGTCGCGCGCGAGCTCGGGATCGGTGCCCTCGATCACGCGGCGGACCGGTAGGCCGAACGCCTGGGCGAATTCGTAGTCGCGGCTGTCGTGGCCGGGCACCGCCATAATCGCGCCGGTTCCGTACTCCATCAGCACGTAGTCGGCGACGAACATCGGTATCTCCTCGCCGTTGACCGGGTTGACGACGCTGCGGCCGAGCGGGACGCCGGTCTTCTCGCGATCCTCGGCGCCGCGCTCCTCGGCCGACTCGCGCGCGACCCGGTTGACGTACTCGCGCACCTCCTGCTCGGCTGCGGTGCCGGCAACCAAGCGCTCGAGCTCGGGATGCTCGGGCGCGAGCACGAAGAAGGTGGCGCCGAAGAGGGTGTCGGGGCGGGTCGTGAAGACCGGGAAGTCGAGGTCCAGCTCCGCGCAGCGGAAGACCACCTCGGCGCCCTCGGAGCGGCCGATCCAGTTGCGCTGCATCGTGATCACATGCTCGGGCCAGGACTCGAGCAGGTCGAAGTCGGCGAGCAGGCGCTCGGCGTAGTCGGTGATCCGGAAGAACCACTGCTCGAGGCTGCGCTGGACGACCTCGGTCCCGCAGCGCTCGCAGCGGCCGTCGATGACCTGCTCGTTGGCGAGCACGGTGGCGTCCACGGGGCACCACTGAACTGGGGCCTCGGTGCGGTAGGCGAGGCCGCGCTCGAACAGGCGCAGGAAGATCCACTGGGTCCAGCGGTAGTACTCGGGAGTGTGGGTGCCGAGCTCGCGCGACCAGTCGATCGAGATGCCCCACTCGCGGAACTGACGGCGGAAGGAGGCGATCGAGCGCTCGGTCGCCTGCCGCGGCGGCTCACCGGTCTTGATCGCGTTGTTCTCCGCCGGCAACCCGAAGGCGTCGTAGCCCATCGGGTGGATCACCTCGAAGCCGTGGCGGCGCCTGAAGTGCGCGATCGCGTCGCCGACCGCGTAGCACTTCAGATGCCCGACGTGGGGCTCCCCAGACGGGTAGGGCAGCATCTCCAGCACGTAGGACTTGGGCTTGCTCGCGTCGTAGCCGGGCTGACCCGGGTTCGGCACCTCCCAGGTCTTCTCCTCGGCCCAGACCTGCTGCCACTTGCTCTCGATTGCCTTCGGGTCATAGCCAGCCATGGAGCGGCGATCTTACGAGGGCCGGGAGCGGCGGCGCGTCAGCCGCAATCCCGAGGAACCACTAGGCGACCGGGGAGAGCATCTGCAGGAGGTGGGGCCAGACGTAGACCTCGACCGTCGCCGCAACGATCAAGGTGGGAATCGCCAGGGCGACGGTGATGAAGGTGGCGGCGAGGAGCTGGTTCCACTCGCCACGGCGGCTGGCTATGAGCCAGGCGGCGAGAGGCAGGAAGAGGGCGGTCAGCTCCGGGATCGCGTGCGGGAGGACGGTGAGGATCAGTTCAAGCCGGGTGAGGTCGAGCTGGAAGGCGATGGTGGCTCCCTGGAAGCCGAGGTAGAGGGATTGGGTCATCAGCGAGAAGAGGGTGACGGCGCAGACGAAGAGGATCGCCAGCTCCCCCGCCTTGACGTGGACCCAGCGCGAGAAGCCGGTGCGCTGGGCGGCGGCGATCGGCATCGAGGCGCCGGCGATGAAGCCGGCGACGCAGGCGGTCGCGTGCAGCGCCAGCACGGTCGCGTTGCGCCAGAGGATCGGCAGTAGGTCTCCTGGCTCTGAGGGTTCGGTCACTCCCGGCAGGTGGATCGGCGTCAGATCCGGCGTCAGCATCCCGGCCACTACCCAGACCGCCCCCAGCAATGCCAGCGCGATCCCCACACTCAACGCCAGCCAGCCCCGCAGGACCACCCAGGGGCGCCGGTTCCAGGTCTCGAAGGTCTCCCGCGTGTCCCGCATCCCGTGCGAGAACACGTGCTGGTTGGCCGTGCTCATCGCCCATGCATCGACAGCGACGACCGGATCGTTGAGCGTCGCCTGAGCCCGGAAGCAACGCCGCCAAGTTTGACGAAACGGATATCACCCATAGAGTTTCGAGCGTTCAATGCAATATTGGCTATTAAAGAAGTGGATCTCCGATGAAGAGCGCGGCCGCGTAGTCGGCAACCTGGTCGAGCTGAAGGCCCAGCTGGACGGGGAAGTGCCGGCTAAGGACGCCGACAGCGATCTCCTGCTCGCCACCTGGAACATCCGCGATCTCGGCAAGGTGAACCGGCGCGGATTCGGGGAGCGGCAGCCCGAGACCTACTTCTACATCGCCGAGACCCTCTCCCGCTTCGACTTCGTCGCCGTCCAGGAGGTCAACGAACTGGACGAGTGGGAGAAGATCGTCCAAATCCTAGGACCGGATTGGGACTGGATCGCCACCGACGTCACCGACCCCGGGGTCGGCGGCAACGGCGAGCGCCTGACCTACCTCTGGGACCGGCGCAAGGTCCACTTCCGAAACATCGCCGGGGAGCTGGTGCTGCCGACCAAACTGCTGATCACCAAGTACGTCAAGCCCAAAAAAGGCCACAAAGACAAACCCAAAGACGACTCCGGCGACGTGGTCGACGTCGACGGTGGGCAGATCGGCCAACAGTTCCGCCGCACGCCCTTCGCGGCCCTCTTCCAGGCGGCCTGGTTCAAGTTCGAAATCTGCACCGTCCACATCTACTACGGCGCCGAGAGCGGCGATGAGCTGAAGGAACGGATCGAGGAGATCCAGCGGGTCGGCGAATTCTTCGGCAGGCGGGCCAAGGCGGCCTTCGAGGACGGCCGCTCGCTGATCCTGCTCGGCGACTTCAACATCGTCAGCCGCGAGCACAAGACGATGGAAGCGCTGCGCAAGGCCGGCTTCAAGGCACCCAAGGCGCTGGAAGAGGCGCCGGCCACGAACGTCGAGAAGGACAAGTACTACGACCAGATCGTCTTCCAGACCCGCCCCGGGGACCTCGACTACCTCGACACGAAAGGCACCGGCGCCGACGCCCGCGCCGGCTCAGTGGACATCTACAAGCACCTCTACACCGCCGACCAGTTCAGCGACTACGAGGCGGCGGTCAAAGCGAGCCCCAACGCCGCGAAAAAAGACGACATCGAGCAGTACTACCTCGAATGGCGCACCTATCAGTACTCGGACCACGCCCCGCTCTGGGTGCGCCTGCAGGTCGACGACTCGGCCAAGTACCTGGGGACGCTGGGTTAGCCCCCCGCTTTCGGAGGAACGGCTCCCGGTACCCGGGTCGGGTTATCAGTGGAGCTGAGGGGGCTCGAACCCCTGACCTTCGCGCTGCCAGCGCGACGCTCTTCCAGCTGAGCTACAGCCCCGAATCGAACTACGAGTTTATCGTGACCTCGGCTCGGCTAGGCGGCGTACTGCTCGGGGCCCTGGTCTTCGTCGACGTCGAGAATCAAGTTGTCCGGGGCGGTGTGACGGACCTTGAAGTCGAGGCTGGAGAGCTCCTCCAACTCGCGCAGCAGCTCGGTCGGCTGATCGAGCCTGATCGAGAGGGTCGCGCGACCCTCGGAGAAGCGCTCGACCGAGATGTCCGAGGCGCCGAGCTGGCCGATCGCGTCCTCGAAGCCGACCAGCTGGGAGAAGTCACCGAGCGGACCGATCTCGAGCTTGAGCGGGCCCTCGAAGACGCCGTTGGCGCTCGCGATCGGCGCAGCCTCTCCGGCCGGCGGCTGGGTCTCGGCCAGCTCCTGCACACGGCGACTCACCTCGACCGCCTCGCGCAACGCCTTCATCCGGATCCGCGTCGCCTGGCCGCGGGCCTGCGCCTGGATCTCCTCCAGCCGCGCCGAGACGGCGTCGAGCGAGGCGATGCTGCGATCGTGACGTTCGTTGGCCTCGCGCAGGCGCTCGGTCAAGCCGCGGATCTCGCGCTCACGCTCGAGCACCATCCCCGAGAGCGAGGACAGCTCCCACTCCAGCGCGGCGATCGCCTCGACCTGGCGGTCGCACGCGGCCGCCTTGCCCTCCAACTCGCCGATGCGGCTGTTCCTGGCCGACATCGCCGCGTCCACATCGACGCGACGGTAGCCGAGAAGCACCCGCTTGAAGCTACCCATGCGCGGCACCGTACGGGGGCGCTCGGACGTATTTCAGGCGCTGGCGGCGGAGGGGGCCTCGGGCGCGTCCAGGTCGAGCTGCAGGCGCGGTGCCTCGCGCCAGAGGTCCTCAAGCTGGTAGCGCTCGCGCGCCTGCGGCGTGAACACGTGGAGGACGCAGTCGAGGTAGTCGAGCACGACCCATCCGTCCTCTCCGGCGCCATCGACGCCGCCCGGCAACAACCCTGTCTCGCGCTTTACCCTCAGCCTCACCTCATCAACGATCGCCCGCGCCTGGCGCTCGTTGCGGGCCGTGCAGATGGTCAGGAAATCGGTGTAGGAGACGAGCTGGCGCATGTCGAGAACGACCACGTCCTCGGCTTTTTTGGAGTCCGCCAGCTCAGCGAGCTTGCGGGCCAAAGGCTCCGCTTTCGACGCGCTCACGAGTAGAGCCCCTTCTCCTCGATAAAACGCGCAACCGGCTCTGGGACCAGATAGCGCAACGGTCGACCCGCCGCCGCCCGCTCGCGCACGGCCGAGGAGGAGACCCCGAACTGGGGCATCTCCAGCATCGTCGCCCGCCCGTCGGCGCCGAGGCTGCGCAGGACCGCCGCCACCTCCGCGTCGGAGATGCCCGCCCGCCGCGCCACCGCCAGTTGAGCGAACTCGGCGACGCGTTCGGGATTGCGCCAGCTCTCGAGGCCGACGGCGGCGTCCGCGCCCATCACGAACACCAGCTGCGTGTCGCCCCGTTCTCTCGCAAGCAGCTCCAACGTCTCAAACGTGTAGGACGGCCCCTCGCGGTCGACCTCGACGGTCGAGACCGAGAAGCGCGAATCGTCGGCGGCGGCGAGGCGGGTCATCGCCAGCCGCAGCTCCCGGCCAGGATCGTCGGCGATCCGCTTGTGCGGCGCATCGCCCGTCGGGACCAGGATCACCTCGCTGAGGCCGAGCTGCCAGAGCGCCTCCTGGGCCAGCGCCAAGTGACCGAGGTGCGGCGGGTTGAAGGCCGACCCCAGCACCCCGATGCCCACTCCCCCCGGACTACTCACGTACCTGACCGTCGCCGCGCGCCACGTACTTGAAGGTCGTCAGCTCGCGCATCCCGATCGGCCCGCGGGCGTGCAGCTTCTGGGTCGAGTTGCCGATCTCGGCGCCCATCCCGTACTCGAAGCCATCGGTAAAGCGGGTCGAGGCATTGACGTAGACGGCGGCGGCGTCGACCCCGGTGGCAAACTCTTCCGCCGCCCCCTCGGAGCCCGTGACGATCGCCTCCGAGTGGCCGGTGCCGTGCCGGTTGATGTGCTCGACGGCGTCCTCGACCGAGTCGACCACGGCGACCACCATCTTCAATCCCAGGTACTCGGTGTCCCAATCCGCCTCGGTCGCGGCGCCGACCGCGATCTCACCGGCGAACGAACGGACGCGCTCGTCGCCGACCAGATCGACACCCGCCTCGCTGAGGTCGGAGAGCACGGCCGGGACGAAGCGCTCGGCGATCGCGGCGTCGATCAGCAGCGTCTCGGCCGAGTTGCAGACGCCGGGGCGCTGCACCTTGGCGTTGACAGCGATCCGGCGCGCCATCTCCAGGTCGGCGTCGGCGTGGACGTAGACGTGGCAGTTGCCCGCCGCCGCGTACATCACCGGCACCGTCGCGACGTCCTTCAACGCCGCCTTCAGTCCTTCACCCCCACGCGGAATCAACAGGTCCACGAGACCGTCCTGCGTCGCCAGCTCGGCCAGGCCCCCGCGCCCTCCACCATCCAGCAGCTGCACGGCGTCCTCGGGCAGGCCCGCCTCGACGAGAGCCTCGCGGACGATCGCCGCCAGCGCCCCGTTCGAGCGCTCCGCATAGCTCGATCCCCGCAGCACGATCGCGTTGCCGCTCTTGATCGTCAGCGCCGCGCAGTCGACCGTCACGTTCGGCCGCGCCTCGTAGACGACCGCCACCACTCCCAGCGGCACCCGGACCTTGCGCAGGTCGAGGCCGCTGGAAAGCGTTTTGCGTTCCAACTCTTCGCCGATCGGGTCGTCGAGCGCCGCTACCGCCCGCACTCCCTCGGCCATAGCCAGAACCCGCTCCTCGGTCAGCCTCAGCCGATCCTTCAACGCCTCGGTCAGTCCGGCGGCCCGTTCGTCCCCGAGATCGGCCGCATTGGCTTCGAGAATCTCCGCGGTCCGCTCTTCCAGCAACCGCGCGGTCGCCTCCAGCGCCGCGTTCTTCGTCGCGGTCTCAGCGCTCGCAAGGACCCGCGCCGCCGCCTTCGCCGACGCACAGCTCTCACCGACACCCTTAGCCGTCACAGCCATAGCCGACAAGGGTAGCTGGAGGAGGGCGGGTGCCCCTCCCGCAAGCGGCGTCCTGATTAGACCAGGACGAACCGGTCGCGGTGGATGACCTCGTCCGCCGCGTGTGGGAGCAGCTCACGGACTGCATCGGACTTCAGCCCGATCACCTGAGCGAGCTCGCGCGAGCCGTAGTCGCTGATCCCCTTGCCGAGGATCGCGCCAGCGGCGAGGACGTCGACGGCGTCGCCGGCGTCAAAATCGCCCTCGACGGCCGCGATCCCGACCGGGAGCAGGCTCGATCCGCTCTCGCGCAGGACGCGGGCAGCGCCGTCGTCGACCAGGAGGCGGCCCCGCGAGGGCTTGGCGTACTTGAGCCAGAGCTTGAAGCTGGATGCTTTGCCCTCCTGCGCTGCAAAACGGGTACCGCCCGCCTCTCCCCCGGCAGCGCCGATCAGCGTGCCTGGCTTCGTCCCGTTGCAAATCACGGCTGGAGTACCGGCCTCGCTGGCCATCTCCGCAGCGGCAACCTTGCTGCGCATCCCCCCCGAGCCGAAGGCGGAGGTGCGGTCGCCGATCTCGAACGCCGCCAGCTGGGAGAAGTCGGTGACTTCGGCGATCGGCTCGGCCGCTGGGTCGAGCCCGGGGTCGGCCGAGTAGAGCCCGTTGACATTCGTCAGCAGCACCAGCAGGCGGGCGTCGAGGAGCAGGGCGACCTGGGCGGCGAGGAAGTCGTTGTCGCCGAAGGTGATCTCGTCGGTGGCGGTGGTGTCGTTCTCGTTGATCACCGGCACCACCCCCCACTCCACCAGCCGCCTCAGCGTCTGGCGCGCGTTGAGGTAGTTGGTGCGCGCGGCGATGTCGGCGGCGGTCAGCAGCACCTGGGCGGCCCTCGTTCCATGACCGGCGAGCCGGGTCTCGTAGGCGCGGAAGAGGTCGCCCTGGCCGACCGCCGATGCCGCCTGCAGCTCGTCCATCGCCCGCGGCCGCGCCGGCAATTCCATCAACCGCATCCCCCGCGCGATCGCGCCGGAGGTGACCATCACCACCCGCTCGCCGCCCCGCTCGAGCGCGCTGACCTGCTCGCAGACCGAGTCGAGGACGTCCGTGCGCAACTCGCCGCCGTCGGCGGCGACGATCGAGGAGCCGAG
Organism: uncultured Actinomycetes bacterium; assembly: GCA_963699125.1. Taxonomy (GTDB): domain Bacteria; phylum Actinomycetota; class Thermoleophilia; order Solirubrobacterales; family 70-9; genus VAYN01. The sequence goes on along the minus strand of OY969417.1, from coordinate 283,499 downwards.
CTTGACGACGAGGGTCATACCGGACAGGACCACCGCAGGCCCGGAAAACGGCCGAAGCCGCGATCGGCGGTGATTAGCTCGCTACCCGACTCGATCGCGAGCGCTGCGAGGTAGGCGTCCGGAACGTCGTTGCCGCGAGCCCCGATGGCGGTGCAAAGCTCAGTGAAGAGAGCCCAGTGCCGCGCGCCTGGACCGAGGTGGATCGCACCTGGCTCACCCCGCAGCTCCTCGATGAAGCGCAGCGCGAGATCGAGTGGAGTCGGGTTGGCAAAGGCCCGGCTGTTGGTGACCAGCCGGAGAAACCCGGTGAGAGTGGCATCGCACAGCGCGTACGCACGGCCGGAGCCGATCTCCTCACTCAGCCATGGCGCAAATCGCTCGTGCTCAGGGAGATCTTCGCGATGCGCGTAGATCAGGACGTTGACGTCGGCCAAGATCACCCAGCCGACCGTCCCGAGTCTCTGCCGAGTCCGGGTAAATCGTCATCCATCAGATCTCTGACGGCGCGGTTGTCGCTCAGATCGACACCCGGGCGCAGCCCCCCCTTTCCGTAAGAGGGCAACTCAAGCGGCCGCGAGCCTGCTCTGCGTGGACGGACCGAGAGCCGCTCGCGCAGCGACTCGTCGATCAGCTGCGTGAAGGTGATTCCCTGCTCCGCGGCCCGCACCTTTGCCTCTTTGACCAGGGCATCGTCAAGTCGTACCGTGGTTCTCATATGTCAAAACATATCACTTAGACATATTTATGTCAGATATGTAGCTCGAACTCGTGCTCACCGATGCGGACGTCGTCGCCGGGCTCGAAGCCGGCGCGGGTGAGGGCGGCGATGACGCCGATCTCGCCGAGTCGGTGCTCCAGGTAGGCGAGCGCTTCCTCGTTGCCGACGTCGTGGCGCTCGAAGAGCAGCTCGACGCCGCGGCCGAGGACGCGGAAGCCGCCGTCCTCCTCGCGCTCAACCCGGTAGCCGCCCTCCCCCACCGGCCGGTAGACACGGTGCTCGACCTCGAACTCCGCCGCGGGCTCCCCCGTGGGAACGGCAACTGAGGGTTGCGGCGGCTGCAGGTCGGCCAGCACACGTCGCCGCAGATCCTCCAGGCCCTCGCCGGTCGCCGAAGAAACGGCGAGCACCCCGAGCGCCTCCCCACCCAGCCGCTGTTTCCAGTCCTCCAGCGCCGCCTCGACCGCTTCGGGGGCGAGCAGATCCCGCTTGCTCAGCACGACCAGCTCCGGCAATAGCTCCAGCCCCGCGCCATGAGCCATCAGCTCCGCCCGCACGGTCTCGTAGTTGGATTCCGGATCTCCCTCCATCGGCGCCAGATCGACGAGGTGGACCAGCACCGAGCAGCGCTCGACATGGGCGAGGAACTCGTGACCGAGTCCCGCTCCCTCGGCCGCCCCCTCGATCAAGCCCGGGATGTCCGCCACGACCGCCTGCCGATCCTCGGATTCGATCGTCCCCAACACGGGCGAGAGCGTCGTGAACGGATAGTCCGCCACCTTCGGCGCCGCCCGCGTCAGCCGCCCCAGCAGCGAGGACTTTCCCGCGTTCGGCAACCCCACCAGCCCCACGTCCGCCAACAGCTTCAGCCGCAGCTCGATCCAGCCCGCCTCCCCCCGGGTCCCCTTCTCGGCAAACCGAGGCGCCTGCCGAGTCGAGGTCGCAAACCGCTTGTTCCCATGCCCCCCACGCCCCCCGTTGGCCACAACGGCCCGCTGCCCCGGCTCCACGAGATCGACCGCGCTCCCATCCACCGTCACCGCCTGCGTCCCCGCCGGCACCGGAATCACCCGGTCCCCCCCCCGCGCCCCATGCCGGTTCGACCCTTCCCCGTGTCTCCCCCGCTCGGCGCGAAAGTGCTTCGACCCCTTCAATGCCCCCAGATCGCGCTTCGACGCATCGCAAACGAGCACCACATCCCCCCCATGCCCACCGTCTCCCCCATCAGGCCCACCTCGCGGCACATGCGCCTCCCGCCGAAAGCTCACGCACCCGTTGCCGCCCGCACCGCCCTCAACCCAGATCTTCGCCTTGTCGTACATGCAGATCAGAGCGTAGTGGCGACTTATTCGGCATATAGCCGAGAAAGTCGACAATCAAGGTTGTGGAGGGGCGGGGGCCCCATGCTGAAGGTCTACTCAGCCAGAACGCTGATCGTGCGCCCGCGCCGGGCCGGTTTGAAGTCAACCCGCCCGGCCCGCGTCGCGAAGATCGTGTGATCGCGCCCCAGCCCGGTCCCCTCACCGGGCCAGAACCTGGTGCCGCGCTGGCGCACGATGATCTCGCCGCCGCTGACCCGCTGCCCGGCGAAGACCTTGACCCCGAGCATGTTCGGGTTCGATTCGCGCCCGTTGCGGCTGGACCCGAGTCCTTTCTTATGAGCCATCGGAGCCCTCCTCTTTTACGGCGGCTTTTTTCGCGGGCGCTTTTTTGGCGGCTTTTTTCGCCGCCGGTTTTTTCTCTTTGGCTTTGGCCGCCGTTTTCAGCAGTTTGAGCTCGGTCACCTCGAGCTTGGTCAGCTCAGAGCGGTGGCCGGCGCGGCGACGGTAGCCCTTCTTGGCCTTGTATTTGAAGACTTTGATCTTCGGCCCGCGCAGGTGCTCGGCGACCTTCGCCTCGACCTTCACCTTCTCCAGCTCCACCGGCGCCGCCAGGACATCGGTGTCGCGGAACATCACCGCGCACAGGGCGACTTTGTCGCCCTCCTTGGCATCGAGGCGATCGACGAGTAGGGACGTGCCCTGCTCGACCTTGTACTGCTTGCCGCCGGTTTCCACTACTGCGTACATGCTCAGCTCACTCGTCTTTGCTGCCTTGTTTAGCGCGCGAACGCCCCTGACCGCCCCTGCGGCCACGACTGCGTTTGCGCGAAGGAGTGCTGGAGTCTAGCTCGGAGCCGCCTCCGTTGGCGGCTCCGGACCCGTTCGGGGAGTCGGAGCCCAGCAGCGAGGCGATCGCCGCCGAGCGCTCGACCTCCTCGATCCGCACCAGCTTGCGCTCGCCGACATAAGGGCCGCCGCCGGTGACGCTGACGATGTAGGAGTCGATCCGGGCGACCGCGTCGTCGGCGTTGTACATGTGCGGCTCGTCGATCTTGACCAGCACCTCCTCGCCGACCTTGAAGGGCAGTGCCCGCTCCTCGATCTCCTCCCGGGAGCCCTTCTCGACCATGTCGAAGGTGTCGATCGCAAGCGCGTCGCCACCCTCGAAGTGGAACCGCTTTCCGGTTTCATCCTCGATCTCGGCCAGGCCACTGTCGGGATCGGTCAGCTCCGCCGCGACCTTCGGGTTGACCCGGATCAGGAACGCCTCAGCGTCGCCGTTCTCGGCGGCAACTTCGCGCAGCTTGCGCAGACCCTCCAACGCCACCGTCTCGGCCGAGAGGACGACGCCCTCGCCGGCGCAGGTCGGGCAGGGGGCGGTGAGGATCTCCCGCACCCCGTCGGTCACGTTCTGGCGCGTCATCTCGACCAGGCCGAGCGGCGAGACCTCGACCACGTAGCTCTTCGACTTGTCGGCGTCGAGCGCTTTGCGCATCGTCTTCAGCACCTTGTCGCGGTTACTGGCACGGGCCATGTCGATGAAGTCGATGACGATGATGCCGCCGATGTCGCGCAGCCGCAGCTGCCTGACTGCCTCCTCCGCGGCCTCGGTGTTGACTTTGGTGATCGTCTCCTCGAGGCCGCCCTTGCCGCGGCCGGTGAAGCTGCCGCTGTTGACGTCGATCACCGTCAGCGCCTCGGCGTAGTCGATGATCAGGTAGCCGCCCGAGGGGAGGTCGACGCGGCGGTTCAGCGTCGACTCGATCTCCTCGTCGATCTTCCATTTCTCGAACAGCGACTGTTTCTGGTCCTTATAGAGCTCGACGCCAGCGACCAGCTCCGGCGCGGTGCGCTGGAAGAAGTTGGTGACCCGCTCGAACTGCTTCTCGGAGTCGATGATCGCCTTCTCGAACTCGCTGAGGAAGACGTCGCGCAGGACCCGCACCGAGAGGTCCGCCTCTTGGAAGACCATCGCCGGGGCCTTGCTGGCCTCGCTGCGCCGCTCCAGCACCTCGTTGAGGCGCTGCAGGTAGCCGACCTCGCGCACGAAGTCGGATTTTTTCGCCCCGTGGGCGGCGGTGCGGACGATCAGTCCGCCCGGCCCCTTGTAGATGCGGTCGACCATCTTGCGCAGGCGGTCGCGCTCGGAGTCAGAGAGCCGGCGGCTCACCCCGACGCCGCTGCCCTGCGGCGCGAAGACGAGGTAGCGGCCGGCGATCGAGACGTTCATCGAGAGCCGCGCCCCCTTGCTCTTCAGCGGGTCCTTGACCACCTGGACGAGGATCTCCTGCCCGGGTTTGATCAGCTCGTTGATGCGGCGACCGCTGCCGCGGCCGCGCTTGGGGGCCTGCTCGCCGCCCGGCAGGACGATCTCGTCGACGTGCAGGAAGCCGTTGCGCTCGAGGCCGATGTCGACGAAGGCGGCCTCCATGCCGGGAAGGACGTTGTCGACCTTCCCCTTGTAGATGTTGCCGACGATGGATCGCCGGCCGCGGCGCTCGATGTAGAGCTCCGCGACGTCGCGTTTGCCGCCTTTCGTCTTCGACTCGAGGACGGCCACGCGGGTCTCTCCGCGCTCGGCGGAGACCAGGATGGTTTTTTTCATTTGTTGTTCAGCTCAGTTCGGGTAGGTACGCATCGCCGGGTGGCCCTTTCAAGGCATCACCAGGCGAACCTCCCCCTCTGACTGAGATGCGCCTGGATGTTGATGCTCTGAAGCACTCCGACCGCCAAAAAGGTGGCGAGCACGGAGGATCCTCCGTAGCTCATCAGCGGTAAGGGGATGCCCGTAATCGGCATGATGCCGAGGTTCATCCCCACGTTGACGAAGACCTGGAACAGTAACGCGACGGCGATCCCGCCGGCGACCAGGGTTCCGTAGGAGTTCTTCGAGAGCGTCACGATCCGCAGCGCCCGCCAGAAGAGCAGGGCGTATAGGGATAGGACGAACGCGGCGCCCATGAACCCGTAGCGCTCACCGATCACCGCGAAGATGAAGTCGGTGTGCCGCTCGGGAACGAAGTCGAGCCGCGTCTGGGTGGCGCGGTCGCCACGGCCGGTCTTCTCACCGGAACCGATCGCGACCACTGATTGTGCTTGCTGGTAGCCCGCGCCGCGGGCGTCCTCGCTGGGATGCAGGAAAGAGGTGAGCCTCTGCTCCTGATAGCCCTTGAGGACGGGCACCCCGACTGCGGGGGCCGCCACTAGAACGAGGGCGATCAATGCGACGAGAACCGCGCCGATGACTGCGAAGTGGGTCCAGGGGACACCACCGAAGTACATCACGGCGAGGGTGGCGACCGCGAACACCATCGCGGTGCCGAGGTCGGGCTGCAGGAAAACGAGCGCAGCCGGAGCCAGGCCGAGGCAGAGGTAGCGCACGGTCCGCTGCCTCTCGGAGCCTCTCCTGGCGCCATCGATGACGAACCCGGCGAGCGCCAGAACGAGCAGGAGCTTGCCGAGCTCAGATGGCTGAAAGCTGAAGAAGGGAAGTTCGAAAGCGCGCCGCGAGCCGCGGGCAGCGAAGCCGAAAACGAAGACCAGGGCGACGCTGGCGCAGAGGAAGGTGTAGATGCCGACCCGCAGCTCGCGGAAGCGCGAGTAGTCGATGCGGGTCAGCAGCAGCATCCCGACCAAGCCGAGGACGCCGTAGATCGCCTGGCGGTCGACGAAGTAGTGGGGGCTGCCGGGGACGTCGTGCACGGTCGCCTGCCCAAGGGTGAAGACGCTGAAGCCGACCAGCGCCACGGCGGCGATCGTCAGCGGCCAGTCCATGTGGGCAAGGCCGAGGCGCTCGGCGATGCCGATCCGGACCGCGAACGGCTCGGGGCGGGCTTGTCGGGCGCGGGTGGCGTACATCATTCGGCGATTCCGGCGCCGCCGGCCGAGGTTTCGGTCGCGTGCTTGCTGAAATACGCTTCGAGTATCTGCAGCGCCGCCGGGGCTGCAGATTCGGCTCCGAAGCCGCCTTCCTCCATGGTCACGACGGTGACGATACGCGGGTCGGGGTAGGGAGCGAGCACCGCGAACCAGGACTGGTCGGCGTGGCCGGGACGTTCCGCCGTCCCGGTCTTGCCCGCGACTTCCACCGGGAAGCCGCCGAAGACGTCGGCGGCGGTGCCACCTGAAACCTGCGCCGCCTCGTGCAGGCCTTCGAGGACCGCGCTGCGGTAACCGGCGTCGATGTGGAACCTGCGGCGAATCGGGGGGGCGAATTCCTCCAGCACCCGCCCGGCGGCGTCCTCGACTTCCATGCCGACGTGCGGCGTGACGACCCTGCCGCCGTTGCCGAGCGCCGCGTAGGCGATCGCCATCTGCAGCGGGTTGGTCTGCAGGTCGCCCTGGCCGGTGGCCAGCTGGATGTTGTCTCCGGCCGACCAGGGGCGTTCGGTTTCCCCTTCCTTGTAAAGCTGGTCGCGCCAGCGCTGGGTGGGCAGCAGCCCTTCGGCCTCCTCCGGCAGGTCCAGCCCGGTCAGCCTGCCGATCCCCATCTTGTGCGCCCATTCCTGCAGGTCGTTCGCGTCCCACATCCTCAGGCCCAGCGTGTAGAAGAAGACGTCGGAGGAGACCTGCAGCGCGGGCACCAGCGTCAGCGCTCCGTTTGCGACTCCGCCGGCGTTCTGGAACTCCTGGCCGCCGACAGTCAGCGAGCCGCCGTCGAAGATCGTTTCCCCGGTGGTGACGAACCCGCCTTCCAGAGCCGCCAGGGCGGTGATGATCTTGAAGATCGAGCCGGTCGGGTAGAGCCCCGAGGTGGCGCGGTCGGTCAGCGGCGCGGCCACCGGGTCGCGGATGAGCTGGTCCACCTGCTGCTGGGTCATCGGGGGGGTGAGGACCGAGGGATCGTAGGTGGGGAAGGAGCCGAGGCCGAGGATCTGGCCGTTGTTGACGTTCATCGTCACGAAGCCGCCGAGCAGGCCGCGCGCCGCCAGCGCGCTTTCTCCGGCGGCCTGGACGTCGGGGTCGATCGTCAGCTTCAGGTTGTCGCCAGGCGTTGGCGGCCGCGAGACGAGCTGGCCGCCGGGCGTCGGCTGGCCCAGTGCGTTGACCTGGATCTTGGTCAGCCCGGGCTGGCCGCGAAGGTAGTGGTCGTAGGTGTACTCGACTCCGCCCTTGCCGACCTCGTCGCCCGGCTCGAGGCCCTTGTACGGCGCTTCCTTCAGCTCGTCTTCGGAGACCTCGCCGACGCTGCCGAGGACGTGGGCGGCGCGGCTGCCGGTCGGGTAGTCGCGGACGAACACCCGCTGTACAGCGACACCGGGGAAGTGGCGCTGGTTCTCTTCCAGGTAGTAGACGAGGTCGTAGCCGACGTCGCGCCGCAGCGTGATCGGTGCCCCGGCGGCGACTTCTTCCCCTTCGCGGATCGCCCGGCGGACCTGGCGCAGGGACATATGGGCGAGCTCTCCCAGCCGCGCCAACTCGGCCCGCTGTTCGGCTGGATCTGCGGGCAGTTTCTGCGTGTTCAGCTGCAGTGCCAGGCTGGTGCCGTTGTCGACCAGCACGTTGCCGTCGCGGTCGAGGATGTTGCCGCGGGGGGCGATCACCTTGAACTCGCGGGTGCGGTTGTTCTTCGCCTCGGCCAGGTACTCGGCGCCGGAGAGCACCTGCAGGTTCCAGAGCCGGAAGAACAAGACCGCGAAGAGCGCGACAGCGACGCCGCCGAGGACCGCGATCCGCAGGGCCAGGCGGTTGCCCGCCCGCGGGTGATCGTTGGAGCGCAAATACATCGAACTAGGCTCCCAGCACCGTCGGCCGCCTGCCACGCCGCGCCGCGGGCTCCTCGACCAGGGCCGGACGCAAGGCCCTCCTCAGGCCGGCGTAGATCGGCCAGCCGAGGAAGAAGGCGAAGATGCCCTTGATCAGGATGTCGCGGACGACGAGGCCGCTGATCGGCGTGTCCATCCCGAGCATCAACTCGACCGCGCCGAACCCGAGCTCGGCGAAGACGGTCAGTCCCATGCAGAGCAGCGGTGGCACCAGCGGGCTGTGGAAGGTGAGGCGCTCGCGGAACATCCCCGCGAGGTAGCCGGTGCAGAGCAGCACCAACGAGTCGCCGCCCAGCGGCGCGACCAGCAGGCAGTCGAGCAGGAAGCCGACCGAGAACCCGGTCACCGCCCCCGTCATCGTGCCGCCGAGCAGGCCGAGCGAGACGACCAGCGCCGGCAGCACGTCGGGGCTGGTGTGGAAGATCGCGACCTGGGAGAAGAAGGAGAGCTGGAGCAGGACTCCGGCGACGACGATCGCGACCAGGCGGACGAGGGTGTTCGGGGTCAGGATCATCCCCGCGAGCCCCCAGTCAGGATCTGGACCAAGTCGAGATCGCGCAGGTCCGCGTAGGGGCGCACGTGCACCTGTTGGCTCGCCTCCTGCTCGACGATCGGCGCCCGCGTCACTTCGCCGATCGGGATGTTCGGCGGGAAACGCGATTCGATGCCGATCGCGCGCCAGCCGGCGGTCACCACCACCTGGCCCCTGTGGACGTGCTTGGTCGAGTCGATGAAGTCGAGGATGAGGTCGCCGGGGTCGCCGACTTCGGGCCGGATCACGCCCTGGACGGCGACGGGCACGACCTTGGCCGAGACGGCGCTGGAATGGTCGGCGATCAGCGTCACCTGGGCCGAGCCGCCGGTCACCGCGGAGACGGTGCCGACGAGGCCGTCGCCGTTGACCACCGGATCGTCGACCTCGACCCCGTCGTCGCTGCCGGCATCGATCGTGACCTCGGAGAACCAGACGGTCGGCGAGCGGGCGATCACCCTGCCCGTGACATGTTCGAAGCCGGAGGGGATCGCCCCGCCGCGGTCGAGCGAGAGCAGCTTGCGCAGCTGCGCGTTTTCCGCCAGGGCCGCGTCGGCGCCGACCGCCAGCCTCCGCGCGTCCTGGAGTTCGCTCTGCAGGCGGCTGTTGCGGCCGCGGGCGTCGAAGGTCTGGTCGAACCAGTTGACGAGGTCGCGGGCGGGCTTCAGGGCCCGGTCGGCGACCGACTGGAGCGGGCTGAAGATGGCGCTGACCCCGCGCTGCACGCCGTCGGAGCCGCGCCCGTAGGTGACCGTCAGCAGCACGAAGGAGCCGACGATCAACAGCGCGAGCACCGCCCTACGGCGGCGTACTTGCTTTCGGTACACGTGGGAGACCTAAGTTCGTTGCTTGACATGAGCGCCGGCTAAACACGCTGCCGCGCTCCCGAGTTGTTCTTTCCAGCGCGGTGGATCGTCTCGAACTCCTCGAGCGAGATGCCCGAGCCAACCGCCACGCACGTCAACGGCGACTCTGCCAGTTGACAGGGCATCTGGCACTCGTCGCGCAAGCGCTGCTCCAGTCCTTGCAAAAGCGCGCCGCCCCCGGCGAGGGTGATGCCGCGGTCCATGATGTCACCCGCCAGCTCCGGGGGCGTGCGGTCGAGCGTCTCCTTGACCGCCTCGACGATGTGACCGACCGTCTCGTCGAGGGCTTCGCGCACCTCCTCGGAGCCGAGGGTGATCGTTTTCGGCAGGCCCGAGACGAGGTCGCGGCCGCGGATCTCGGTCCGCACCTCCTCCGGCAGCCTCGAGGCCGATCCCGCCTCGAGCTTCACCTCCTCCGCGGTCTGGGTGCCAATCGCCAGCTTGTAGACGTGTTTGCAGTGGCCGACGATGGCGTCGTCGAGCTCGTCGCCGCCGATCCGGATCGACTGCGAGACGACGATGCCGCCGAGCGAGATCACCGCCACCTCGGTGGTGCCGCCGCCGACGTCGACGATCATCGACCCGGTCGGCTCGGCGACCGGCAACCCGGCCCCGATCGCCGCCGCCATCGGCTCCTCGATCAGGTACGCCTCGCGGGCGCCGGCCGAGAGGCAGGCCTCCTCGACCGCCCGCTTCTCGACCCCGGTCACCCCGGAAGGGACGCAGACGACGACCCGCGGGTGGGCGAAGCGGTTGGAGTGGACCGACTTGATGAAGTGGCGCAGCATCTGCTCGGTCACATCGAAATCGGCGATCACCCCGTCCTTCAGCGGCCGGATCGCGGTGATCGTTCCGGGCGTCCTTCCCAGCATCCGCTTCGCTTCGGCACCGACCGCATGGACCTGGCCGTTGCGGGAGTCGATCGCCACCACCGACGGCTCCAGGAGCACGATTCCGCGGCCGCGGACGTAGACGAGGGTGTTCGCCGTGCCGAGGTCGACGGCCATGTCGCGGCCGCCGAGCCGTTTCAGGTAGCTGAATATGCCCATGTGCGGGTTTCCAGGGAAGAATCATCCCAAACGCACCAAATCGGGCCGCGTTTTTTGGGTCAGGCAGCTTCGAACAGTCGCGGCGCAAGCTCGATTAGCAAGCCCACCGGCAGCCCGACCACGTTCGACACGCTCCCCTCGACCCGCTCCACCAGAGTCGACCCCAGCGTCTGGATCGCGTACCCCCCGGACCGCCCCCGCCACTCGCCAAACCGCACGTACCGCTCCTTCTCGCCCTCGGACAGCTCCTTGAAGAAAACGGAAGTCCGTTCCAGCCCAGATCGCTCCTCCCCACCCTCCAGCACCACCAACCCGCTCAGCACCCGATGCTCCCGCCCCGACATCCGATCGAGATATTCCCGCGCCTCCGCCTCATCAGCCGGCTTCCCCAGCGCCCTCCCATCGAGCACCACATCCGTATCGCAAGCGATAACCATCGCCCCGTCGCCAGCCACAACCGCCCGAGCCTTCAACCGAGCGTTCTCGACCACCTCAACCTCGGGCTCCCCACCGGTGAGCTCCTCCACCCCGGGCACCACCACCTCGAACTCAACGCCCAGCTTCCGCAGGATCTCGCTCCTCTGAGGCGAGCCGGACGCCAGCACCACGCTCATGGCGCGGGTGGGGGTAGGGGTGAAGCGTCTTGTACTTTTTTGGCGCCGCGAACGACGGACAGCCGGCTCCGCTCCTCAAAAAAGTTAAGCGAAACCCCTACCCCCACCCGCGCCGCTACGAGAGCTCCGGAAACCAGATCCCAATCTCCCGCTCCGCAGACTCATCCGAGTCGGACCCATGCACCATGTTGAAGGTGACCTCTAGCGCAAAGTCACCGCGAATCGACCCGGGAGCCGCCTCGACGGGATTGGTGGCGCCGATCAGCTGACGAGCGGCAGGAACCGCTTCGGTCCCTTCGAGCACCATCGCCACCAGCGCGCCGCCGGTGATGAAGGAGACCAGCTCGCCGAAGAACGGCTTCTCGGTGTGCTCGGCGTAATGCCGGTTGGCGATCGACTCGTCGGCCTGCATCGACTTCAGGGCGGCGACCCGCAGCCCCTTGCGCTCGAAGCGGGCGATCACCTCGCCGGTCAGGGCGCGCTCGAACGCGTCAGGCTTGACGAGGATCAGGGTCCGGCTCACGGCGGGGGCTCCTTTGCTCTGGTTTGGGATCCGACGCCTCGCTCGGGGCGCCGCGGGCCGGCTCCTCGCCCTCGGCTCTCGCAGAAGGTTTCTTGGTCGGCGCCTCAGCAGCTTTTTTGCGGCGGACCGTTTTTTTCGGGCGGCGGCCTCGCTCGCCCCCGAGCGTGGTCTCGCAGTAGGGACAGAGGCCCCAGCGCGGATCGACGGGCTTGCCGCAGCTCGGGCAGGGGTCCTTGAGGCGGCGCTGGCAGTTGGGGCAGCGGAGGAAGTTCTTCTCCACCGGGTACTCGCAGTTGGGGCAGGTCAGCTCTTTCAGCTGCCGCACCCGCAGCTCCGCGGCCTTGATCTCGAGCTCGCGCTCGTGTGCGTCCTCAAGAAACTCGGGCGGCCGCACGATCGCGTAAACGGCGGTGCCGATGTAGGGGAAGAAGGAGGCGACGGTCGCGCAGGCGACGAGGAAGGGGTCGGAGATGCGGCGGCGCGCGTCGAGGTAGGTGTAGACGATCAGCGCCAGCCAGAGGACGACCAGCATCAGGACGAAGAGGGTCGCGACCAGGTTGAGGCCGTCGTTGGTGATGCCGAAGATCGCTAGTGACATGGGTGGGCGCCCCTATGGGGAGCGGGCAGTCTACTTCGCCACGGCGGCCACGAACCCTGTCGGCGCCTCTTGGGCTGCCGCGACCGTCAGAGGAAGAGCCGGCCGAACAAATAGCCGACCCCGAAGAAGACGAGGATCACAACCGCGACGACGGCGGCGACCAGGCCCATCATCGAGAGCAGTTCGGAGCCGGCACCGCGATCCATGCGCGAATCCTCGCAGGTTCCCAGTCACAGCAGCGCCCGAGCGGGAGCGATCGCGTAGTGCGAGCCGGCTACCAACAACACCCCCTCCGGTGCCTCCGAGGCCAGCGCCGCGGCCCGCCCCAGCGCCGCCGCAAAGCTCGGCTCCGCCTCCGCCCGCACCCCGGCGCGCTCACACGCGGCGCTCAGCTCCGCCGCCGGAACCGACGGCCGACGGGCCTCAAAGCGGACAAATTGTCCGCTTTGAGGCCCGTCGGCGGGGAGTTCGGTGCAGACGGCGCGCTCCAGGGCTGGGGCCAGCGCCTGCAGCATCGCCGCGGCGTCCTTGTCGGCGAGGATCGCCAGGCAGGCGACGACGCGGCGGCCACCGGTCACCGCCGGCAGCGCCTCGGCCAGGGCGGCGGCGCCGTCGGGGTTGTGGGCGGCGTCGAGGAAGGTCGGCGGGTGCTCGGCGATCTGCTCCAGCCGGCCGGGCACCGGCACCGTGGCGGCGACTTGCGCCACCCGCTCGGGGTCGAGCTCGCCAAGGAACGCCTCGGCCGCTGTCCTCGCCAGGGCGAAGTTGCGGCGCTGGAAGCGCCCCGGTGCCAGCAGCCGCAGCTCCGAGCCGGGGTCCTCCGGGGCGCGCAGCAACTGGGCGCCGCGTTCGTCCGCCACCCGCTCGGCCAGCGCCGCGACCTCGGGCGATACCCGCCCCAGCACCAGAGTCGTCTGATCGCGCAGGACGGCTAGCTTCTCGGCCGCGATCTCGAGCTCGGTCTCCCCCAGCCAATCGGTGTGGTCGAGCCCGATCGAGGTCAGGACCGTGATCCTGGAGGGGATCGTGTTGGTCGCGTCGAGCCGGCCGCCGAGGCCGGCCTCGATCGCCGCCGCCTCGACCCGGGCCGCGGCCAGCGCCACGAACGTCGCCGCCGTCGCCGCCTCGAACTGGGTGATCGCGTCCCCCGGCTCGAGGGTCGGGTTGACGCTCTCGGCGGCCTTCGCGACCCGCTCGACCGCGGCCGCCCACGCCGCCCCCCCGATCTGCTCGCCGTGGACCAGCGTCCGCTCCGCCCAGTGCGCCGCGTGCGGCGAGAGGCAGGCGCCGGAGGCGACGCCGTGGGCTTCCAGCAGCGCCGCCGTCATCCGCGTCACCGAGGACTTGCCGTTGGTGCCGACGACGTGGATCGAGGCGAAACGGTGCTGGGGCATCCCCAGCGCGGTGGTCAGCTTGTGCATCCGCTCCAGGCCGAGCCGCCAGCCGATCGGCTCAAGCGAATCGAGATAGGCGTCCGGGTCGAAGGCGGTCACCCCGCGCTTAGCCCAGCTCGGAGAGTTCGGCCCGGTAGCGCTCCAGCTTGCCGCGCTCCTCCTCGACCACCTCGGCGGGCGCCTTGGCGACGAATCCTTCGTTGCCGAGTTTGCGCTCGGCCCGCTCGACCTCGGCGCGCAGCTCCTGGCGCCGCCCCTCGAGCCGCACCGCAACCGCCTCGGCGTCGAGCTGCTCGGAGGGGAGCACGCGTACCGGGCCGATCGAGGCGACTGGGTCGCTGCCGTCGGCCGCGAACTCAAAGCGAGCGAGGCGGGCGACGAACTCGGGGGGGTCGACCCCCTCAATCCGCGCCGCAAGCACGCTGGCGGCCGGTACATCGACGAGGTCGCGCCAAGCCCGCAGGCGCTGGGTGAGGCCGATTCCCCCCTCGACATCGGCTTCTGCCTCGGCGTCAAAGAGCGATTCGTCGGCCGCCGGGAACGGGTGCACGGCGAGGTGGCCGCGGCGGGCCGGGTGGAAGCTCCAGATCTCCTCGGTCACGAAGGGCATCGTCGGGTGCAACAGGCCAAGAATGCGCTCCAACGCCCAGAGCAGGGTCGCGGAGACCTCGGCCTCGCTCTCGTAGAGCCGGGGCTTGACGATCTCCAGGTACCAGTCGCAGAGGTCGCGCCAGAAGAACGAGTAGGACTCCTGGACGGCGTGGGCGAAGTCGTAGGCCTCTAGCTTCGCGGTGACCGAGGCGATCGTCCGCTCCAGCCGCGAGAGAATCCAACGATCTTCGATGTGGAGCGGCACCGGTTTCGGCTCGACCTCGGCGGTGTTGAGCAGGATCAGGCGGCTGGCGTTCCAGAGCTTGTTGGCGAGGTCGCGGCCCTGCTCGACCTTGGCGTCGGAGTAGCGCACATCCTGGGTCGACGACATCGCCAGCAGGCCGAAGCGCAGCGCGTCCGCTCCGTGCACGTCGATCTCCTCGAGCGGGTCGATCCCGGTGCCGAGGCTCTTCGACATCCGCCGGCCGTCGCGGGCCTGGATCACCGCGTGGACGTAGACGTCTCGGAAGGGGACGTCGCCGGCGAACTCGATCCCGGTCATGATCATCCGCGCCACCCAGAGGAAGAGGATCTCGCGGGCGGTGGTGAGGAAGCTGGTCGGGTAGAAGGCGCGCAGCTCCGGCGTATCGTCGGGCCAGCCGAGCGTCGCGAAGGGCCAGATCGCGGAGCTGAACCAGGTGTCGAGCACGTCCTCCTCCTGGCGCAGCTCGCCGCCGCAGGCGCCGCAGCGCTCGGGTTCCTGCTCGGCGACGAGCGTTTCCTCGCAGGGGTCGCAGTACCAGACCGGGATCCGGTGCCCCCACCAGAGCTGGCGCGAGATGCACCAGGGCCGGATCTCCCGCATCCAGTCGAGGTAGACGCGCTTCCACTGCGCCGGGGCGATCCTCACCTCGTCGCGCTCGACCACCTCGATCGCGGGCGCCGCCAGCTCGTCCATGCGGCAGAACCACTGCAGCGAGATCAACGGCTCGATCCGCTCGCCGGAGCGGTGCGAGAAGGGAACCGAGTGGACGTAGGGCTCTTCGCCGCGGAGCAGACCCTGATCGCGCAGGGCGGCGACGACGGCGCCCTGGGCCTGCGCCGCGCTCATCCCGGCGAACTCGCCAGCCTCCTCGGTGAGGCTGCCGTCGGGACCGATGACGACGATCTCCTCGAGCCCGTGTCTGCGGCCGATCTCGAAGTCGTTGGGGTCGTGGCCGGGGGTGATCTTCAGCGCCCCGGTGCCGAACTCAGGGTCAACGTGCTCGTCGACGATGATCGGCAGGCGGCGGCCGACCAGCGGCAGCACGCAGTGCTGGCCTACGAGGTCGGCGTAGCGCTCGTCGTCCGGGTTGACTGCGACGGCGGTGTCGGCCAGCATCGTCTCCGGCCGCACCGTCGCCACCGTCAGCACCCGCTCGGAGTCCTCGACCGGGTAGTCGATCGCGTAGAGGGTGTCCTCGACCTCGCGGTTCTCGACCTCGAGGTCGGAGATCGCCGAGTGCGAACCGGGGTCCCAGTTGACCATGTAGTTGTCGCGGTAGATGTAGCCCTTGTCGTAGAGGCGCTTGAAGACGCGGTAGACGGCCCTCACGTATCCCTCGTCGAGAGTGAAGCGCTCGCGCTCGTAGTCGCAGGAGGCGCCGAGCCGCTTGTACTGCTCGACGATCCGCGAGCCGTACTCCTCTTTCCACTCCCAGACCCGCTTGACGAACTCCTCGCGGCCGAGATCGTGGCGGCTCTTGCCTTCGGCCCGCAGCTCTTTCTCGACCACCGACTGGGTGGCGATGCCGGCGTGGTCGGTGCCGAGCGTCCAGAGCGCCCTGCGCCCTTTCATCCGATTCATCCGCACCAGCGCGTCCTGCATCGAACCGTTCAGCGCGTGGCCCATGTGCAGGGCCCCGGTCACGTTCGGGGGCGGGATCGCGACCGAGAAGTTCTGCTCCGGCGTGCCCCCCGCCTCGGGGTGGAAGTAACCGCCCTCGATCCATTCCGCGAAGACCCGCCCCTCGACCTCGGCGGGGTCGTAGCGGGTGGTGTCTTCGAGCCTCTTCCGGTCCGCCGCGCTCATCGCGGCGAGTCTAGATATATGCCGCCCCGCGGGGAGGGGTCGGGTGCCCTCCCCAGGAGGCTCCCGGACCAGCGCCCCGAAGTGCAGCTAGCGATCTGCTGCGCAACGGCCTCATGGGGAGGGCACCCGACCCCTACCGGCAACGCTAAGCGGATTCTTCGGAGAGGCCCTCGTCGGCCGCCCCGATGTCCTGCGGCGCGGCCTCGGTGACGAGGGTCGGACGCCGCCCCTGGACGATCGTCTCCTTCGTCACCACGCACTTGGTGACGTCGCGGCGCGAGGGCAGCTCGAACTGGACGTCAAGCAGCGTCTCCTCGAGGATCGAGCGCAGCCCGCGGGCGCCGGTCTCCCGTTCCAGCGCCTTGTCGGCGATCGCCTCGAGGCTGTCCTCGGCGAAGACCAGCTCGATGTCATCGAACTCGAAGAAGCGCTGGAACTGCCGGGTCAGCGCGTGGCGCGGCTCGGTCAGGATCGTGGTCAGATCGTCGCGGCTGAGCTGGTGGATCGCCGTGATCACCGGCAGGCGGCCGATGAACTCGGGGATCAGCCCGTATTCGATCAGGTCCTCGGGTAGCACCTGCTCGAACCATTCGCCGGTGTCCTTGGTCTCGCGCGAGGAGATCGCCGCGCCGAAGCCAACCCCGCGGTCCCCCACTCGCCGCTCGATCACCTTGTCCAGTTCGGCGAAGGAGCCGCCGCAGATGAAGAGGATGTTGGTGGTGTCGATCGTCAGGAACTCCTGGTGGGGATGCTTGCGCCCGCCCTGCGGCGGGACCGAAGCGGTGGTCCCCTCGAGGATCTTCAGCAGCGCCTGCTGCACGCCTTCGCCGGAGACGTCGCGGGTGATCGACGGGTTGTCGGCTTTGCGCGCGATCTTGTCGATCTCGTCGATATAGATGATCCCGGTCTCGGCCTTCTTGACGTCGTAGTCGGCGGCCTGGATCAGCTTCAGGAGGATGTTCTCGACGTCCTCGCCGACGTAGCCGGCCTCGGTCAGCGCCGTCGCGTCGGCGATCGCGAAGGGGACGTTGAGGATCCGGGCCAGGGTCTGCGCGAGCAGCGTCTTGCCGCAGCCGGTCGGCCCCAGCAACATGATGTTCGACTTCTGCAGCTCGACGTCCGTCTCTTCGGACTGGGCGATCTGGACGCGCTTGTAGTGGTTGTAGACGGCAACCGAGAGAGAGCGCTTGGCGGCCTCCTGGCCGACCACGTACTCCTGCAGGACGTCGTGGATCTCGCGCGGTTTCGGCAGGTTCTCCAGCTCGAAGACGGGCGGCGCCGTCAGCTCCTCGTCGATGATCTCGTTGCAGAGGTCGATGCACTCGTCGCAGATGTAGACCCCGGGCCCTGCGATCAGCTTCTTGACCTGGCGCTGCGACTTGCCGCAAAAACTGCAGAGGAGCTGCTCGTTCGAGTCTGTGGGCCGTGCCAGCGGAATCCCCTCCTAACGGGACGATCTTGACCTCCGGCGGCCCCCACAGCTTAGAGGGGGCACGAAAGCCGGTACGAGGGGTCGTTTACGGCGCCCGCGCGGCGGTCCCTGCTCGTGATCCGAGCCTTGCGCGCTCGCGGTACGGTGGGCCGGTGTCCGCCGAGCCCGAGATCGCCCCGGTCACCGCAGCCGAGTTCGAGGAGCTCCTGCCCATGATCGCCGCCTACCAGCGCTTCTACGAGGTCGACGACATCGACGAGGAGCGCAACCGCGTTTTCTTCCGCCGCTTCCTTTCCCCCAGCGACGACGGCGTGCTGCTCGGCGCCCGCGAAGGCGGCGAGCTGGTCGGCTACGCCTGCCTCTACTGGACCTTCACCTCGCTGATCCCGGCCGAGACGGTGCTGATGAACGACCTCTTCGTCGCCGCAGAGACCCGCGGCCGCGGCGTCGGCCGCGCCCTGATCGAAGCCAGCGCCGCCGTCGCCCGCGAGCGCGGCGCCGCCCACCTCGAGTGGGCGACCGCCCCCGACAACCTCACCGCCCAGCGCCTCTACGACAGCACCGGCGCCGAGCGCTCCGAATGGGTCGAGTACGAGCTGAGCCTGTAAGCCCCGACGACCCCGAAGTGCGGGCGCTCTATGACGCCTTCATCCGCGAGACCGACGGGCCGCTGGGGATCGATCTGGAGGTGGAGATGGCGGCGGGGCCGCCGGCGGATCTGGCGCCGCCGAGCGGCGCGCTACTGCTGGCTCGCGTCGACGGCGAGCCGGCAGGACTCGGCGGCATCCGCCACCTCGACACCCAAGTCGCCGAGGTCAAGAGCATGTACGTGGTGCCGGCTTTCCGGGGCCGGGGACTCGGCCGAGCGCTGCTGACCGAACTCGAGGAAATCGCGCAGCGCCACAACTGCAGGGCCGCCCGCCTCGACACCTCCGACTACCTGACCGACGCGATCGGCCTCTACCGCGCCGCCGGCTACACCGAGGTCCTCGACTACAACGGCAACCCCAAGGCCAGCCTCTGGTTCGAACGCCCGCTCGACGAAGAGCCGATTCGGATCGTGCCCTACGACCCCCGCTGGCCGCAGCTCTTCGAGCAGGAGCGGGTCAAGCTGGAAACGGCGATCGGGCCCTGGGCGATCGGTGGGGTTCACCATGTCGGCAGTACCGCCGTTCCCGGCCTGGACGCCAAGCCGATCATCGACATCCTGGTCGGGGTCGAGAGTCTGCAGACCTCGAAGGCGTGCTTCAAGCCACTCGCGGGTCTCAGATACCTTTACGCGCCCTACCGCAGTGACGAGATGCACTGGTTCTGCAAGCCGGACCCGAGCCGGCGCACCCACCACCTTCACCTGGCCCCGGTGGACGGCGGGCGCTACGCGGACGAGCTGGCGTTCCGGGATCGTCTCCGTGCCGACCCCGGTACCGCGAGCGCATACGCATCGCTGAAGCGTGACCTGGCCATTCGTTTTGGCAACGACCGCGAGGCCTATACCGAGGCGAAGGCCGATTTCATCCGAGATGCCCTGGGAGGGCGCTAGCTGTAGCGGTCCCAGCGGCGCAGGGCGGGCTCGGGGTCGACCGGTACGCCGTGGATGTGGATCTCGAAATGGAGGTGGCAGCCGACCGTGATCGCGTTGCCGGTCTCGCCGACGGCGCCGACCCTCTCCCCCTCCCAGACGCGCTCGCCGCGGTGAACAAGGGCGGGACGGGGCAGGTGGGCGTAGAAGTAGCTGCGGTTCTCGCCTTCGCCGTGAATCAGGAGGTAGTTGCCGTAAAGGACGGGGTCAAACCCCGTGCGCAGGACCCGGCCGTTGGCGGCCGCGACCAGCTCGGTGCCGCAGGCGGCGACGATGTCGAAGCCCTCGTGGCTGCGGCCACCGCTGCGGGGCGCGCCGAACTCGCCGATCGCCCCCCGCGTCCCGTGCGGCCCCTGAACCGGGAAGACGTGCCCGTAGTACGGAACCGCTCCATCCCGGCTGGATATCTGGGCGAACGCTGGAGTGGCGAGGGCAAGCGTCAACAAAACGCCAATACCGGCAGGGGTGGAGCGTCTTGTACTTTTTCGGCGCTTCCCACCTGGGACGGCCGCTTTCGTCGTCGAAAAAGTTAAGCGAAACCCCTGCCGGTATTGGCGTTCAATGGTGCTCGATGACGCGGTCGACAATGCTGTACTCGACCGCCTCCTCCGCGCTCATGAAGTAATCCCGGTCGGTGTCTTTCGTCACCTTGTCGAAAGGCTGGCCGGTGTGCTTGGCGATGATCTCGTCAAGGCGGCGGCGGACGTCGATGATCTCTTTGGCGTGGATCTCGATGTCGGTCGCCTGACCCTGAAAGCCGGCCGAGACCTGGTGGATCAGGATCTTCGAGTTCGGCAGCGCCATCCGCTTGCCCTGGGCGCCGCCGCAGAGCAGCAGCGCCCCCATGCTCATCGCGACGCCGACGCAGATCGTCTGCACGTCGGGCTTGATGAACTGCATCGTGTCGTAGATCGCCAGGCCGGCGTAGACGGAGCCGCCGGGCGAGTTGACGTAGAGGCTGACGTCCTTATCGGGGTCCTCTGACTCCAAGTGCAGGAGCTGGGCCACGATCAGGTTGGCGATGTCCTCGGTGACCGGGGTGCCAAGGAAGACGATCCGCTCGCCCAGCAGGCGCGAGTAGATGTCGAAGGCACGCTCGCCGCGCGAGGTCTGCTCGACCACCATCGGGACCAGAGGGCTCATGGGCCGCACTCTATAGAAGGCGCCAGGCGTGCCAGGCCCCTCCACCAACACGCATCGCCGGGACGGCCGAGGGTTCGGAAGCTCTCCCCCAGCTAGGACGGCGATGTCACGGGAGCTTTGCGCAAAGCTGCCGTGAACCTGGCGGTTTGCGGGGCTCGCTCCCGCTGGAGGGCTGTCGGTACCCCTCCGCGGGAATGTGCGCGAAGCGCGCGGAAATGCAATCCGGTTCCTGCGCCCCATAGGGGCGCACAATCATCCGGAGCTGCGCCCGCAGGGCGCGCGACTCAATTCCCGCGGAGGGGTACCGACAGCCCTCCCCGGAGCGTGTCGTGCCGGCGACAAGCGCCGGCTCAGTCGGAGTCGGGAGTCCAGAGGCCGCCGGCGGCCTCGCGCTCCTTCTCCGGCGTCCAGATCTGCTCCCGTGCCTCGGCCTGCTCGAGCGGGATCGGCTGCGCCGACTCCGCCACCAGCTCGATCGCTTTGCGCGCCTTGATGTCCTCGATGACCATCGCCTCGCGGCCGTTCTCGCGCAGCCGCGCGAGAAGCTTCTGCGGCGTCGTGCGTTCGTGCTGGGCGCTGTGCTCGAGCGCCTCCAGCAGCTCTTCCTCGGCGACCTCGATCGCCTCCGCCTCGGCGATCGCGGTGACGACCGCCTCACGCTTCAGCTCCCGCTCGGCATCGGGCTTCGATTCCTCGATCAGCTCCTCGCGGGTCTTGCCCTGCATCTGCAGGAACGCGTTGGGGTCCATGCCGCGGCCGGCGAGCTGGCGTTCCATCCGCTCCAAGCGTTCGGTCGCGCGAGCGGCGACCAGGTCGGCTGGCACATCAACGGTCGCGGCATCGACGGCCGCGTCCACCGCAGCGATCCGGAAGTCTTCCTCGGCCCTGCTACCTAGCGCCTCGCCGACTTTCTCGCGAATGTCGGCGCGCAGCTCCTCCAGGGTCTCGAACTCGGAGGCGTCGGAGGCGAAGTCGTCGTCGAGCTCGGGCAGGATCTTTTCCCGCACCTCTTTCACCTCGACGTTGAAGACGGCGTCCTTGCCGGCTAGGTACTCGGCCTGGTAATCCGCGGGGAAGCTGACCTCGACCTTTCGCTCCTCTCCCGCCTTGACGCCGCCGAGTTGCTCCTCGAAGCCCTCGATCAGCTGACCCGAGCCGAGCGCCAGCAGGTAGTCCTCGGCCTTGCCACCCTCGAAGGCGGTGCCGTCGATCAGACCCTCGAAGTCGATCAGCAGAGAGTCGCCATCGGCCGCCTCGCGCTCGACCGGCTCGAGCCTGGCGAAGCTCTCGCGGACGCGCTCGACCTCACGCTCCACGACCTCGTCGGGCACCTCGTTCTCGGCCCGGCCGACCTCGAGGCCCTTGTACTCGCCGAGCTCGGCCTGCGGCCTCACCCCCACCTCGAACTTGAACTTGAGCGGCTCGCCCTCTCCCTCGGGGGTCGAGAGCATCTCGATGCTGGGATCGCCGATCGGGTTGATCCGGGTATCGAGCAGTGCCCGTTCGTACCATTCGGGCAGCGCCTCGCGAATCGCCTCCTCGAGCACTGGAGCGAAGCCCAGCCGCTGGATCACCAGCGACGGCGGCGCCTTGCCCTGGCGGAAGCCGGGCATCCGCATCTCCTTCGCCATCGCCCTGGCGGCGCGGGAGGCGGCTCGATCGACGTCCGTGGCCGGGACCTCGACCTC
The DNA here is from genome assembly GCA_963699125.1 of uncultured Actinomycetes bacterium. Taxonomy (GTDB): domain Bacteria; phylum Actinomycetota; class Thermoleophilia; order Solirubrobacterales; family 70-9; genus VAYN01. Next base: position 261,614 of record OY969417.1, on the reverse strand, counting down.
AACCCGCACGCGCGAGTCGGGCAGCTCTGAGAGTGAAGTCGTCAGCAAAGTTCGCGGCTGACCCTAGACGAATCGGCGCCTGTGGTTCCCTCTGCACCGCATGGGTGCCAAAGGAACCACGGAACGGTGGGCGCGAAATGCTGGGGTGCTAACGGCGCCGGCGCGCCAGGGCGGTGCGCAGCGCGACCCCGAAGTCGATCGCGAAAGACAGCCCCCTCCCCACCGGCCCGGTCACCAGCCAGGCCCGCAAGCGGTCGATCCCACTTCCCCCGGCACTATCAGTCATTCGCGTATTCCAGCAGGGAGCTGTCGACGAGCCACTCGACCGGGGCGCGATCGTCGCTGTAGACCTCGCCGCCGGGCAGGCGCGGTGCCAACTTCGCCGCCGCGACGCGAGCGAGAGATCGCAGGGGCACGGGCAGAGCCTCGGCGTTGCGGCGCAGCCGGGCGGCGGAGAGACCGCCATCGCCGCCGACCAGCAGCGTGTTGGTGGGCTCGATCGGATAGCGCAGCACTCGCGGGAAGGACGTTGCCATGGTCCTGCCGAGCACTCGCTCGAGCTCGTCGCTGTCTTCGGGATGGCCGACGTTGACGATGACCAGGCCTCCCACCGCCAGGCGTTCCCGGGCCAGGTCGAAGAACTCCCGCGTCGTCAGGTAGAAAGGGATGTAGGGCTGGCGGTAGGCATCGACCATGATCGCGTCGTAGCCGCCGCCGACGCGCTCGAGCCACGGCCTGGCGTCCTCGGCGAAGACCCGCATGCGCGGGTTGCGAAGGTCGAGGAAACGGCGGCCCAGCTCGGTCAGCTCGGCGTCGATCTCGACCGCGTCGACGGCGGTCGCGGGGAAGAAGCGCCCGAAGGCGCGGGCGACGGTGCCACCGGCGTTGCCGAGGATCGCGATCCGCGCCGGCGGGCGCCGCCGCGAGGCGGCGGGCAGGACCAGGTGGCCGTCCCAGTAGTCGCCGGTCAGGTAGGTGCCCGGCCGCCAGAGCGAGTGGACCGCCTGGCCCTCGTTCAACTCGAGGGCGCGGCTGCCGTCGGGCCGTTCGACCACGCGGGCGTACTGGTGGACGGTCTCGGCCTCGTAGAGGACGCGGCCGCTGTCGGCGGCCTTGATCGTCCCGACCGGGATCGATAGCGCCAGCGCCAGCGCGGCAGGGACGAAGGCGAAGCGCCAGCCGGCGCCGACCGTGGCCACCAGGGCGAGGGCGAGGGCAAAAGCGAGGAAGGTCCGTTGCGTGCCCAGCAGCGGGATCAGCAGCAGCGCCGAGGTCATCGTCCCCAGCAGCGAGCCCACGGTCGAGATCGCGTAGAGCCGGCCGGCAACCCGGCCGGAGCGGTCGACGTCCTCCACCGCCAGCCGCAGCGCCCACGGCGCCGCGGCGCCGAGCAAGGTCACCGGAACCGCAACCAGCACGAGCACGCCGAAGAGGGAGCCGACGAAGCCGCCAACCGAGACCGTGTCGAAGGCGTCGACCGAAAAGCCGAGGAACGGCCGCGCGGCGAAGGGGACGACCGCGATCAGCAGCGAGGCGACGAGAACCAGCAGGCAGAGGCCGCGCAGATGCGGGTGGCGGTCGGCGAAGCGGCCGCCGAACCAGTAGCCGGCCGAGAGCGCGACGAGAACGACGCCGATCGTGTTGGCCCAGACGATCGTCGAGGCGCCGAAGTACGGGGCCAGCAGGCGCGCGGCGGCGATCTCGACCCCGAGGCTGGCGGCGCCGACGACGAAGACGAGCGCCGGCAGCAACAGCCGCTCAGGGGCCCTCGGACTCAGGGTCTCTCCCGGCCGCGATCAGTTGTTTCTCGAGGCGATCGCCGTGGCCGGCGGCGACGGCCCGCTGCGCGCGGTTCTCGTCGAGCGCGACGCCGCGCTCGCGCGCCAGGTCGAGCAGGCGCTGCTTCTCGATCCCCTCGCGGGCCGCCTCGAAGAAGACCCAGGCGAGCAGGCCCAGGGCCAGGAAGGTGCCCTCGACCATCATCACCACACCGGCGGTGCTCTGGTCGGCGATCGGTGAGATGCCCCAGTAGCGCTCGCCCGGCGCGTAGATCAGGTAGAGGACCGAGCCGGACCACATCAGGACGTTGCCGAGGATCGCGCCGGCGAAGCGGACGGCGATCACGTAGCCGACCTTCCAGGCGGCGGTGAACCACTGCGGGGTCGGCAGCGGCCCGAAGACCGGCATCCACATCAGGCAGCCAAAGAAGATGAAGGAGGTGTGCTCGAGCGCGTGCAGGGGCGCCGTCCCGTAAGCGGCGTCGTAGAGAGCGGGAACGTGCCAGAGGTAGAAGTTCAGCGCCCACAGGGGCAGGGCGACGAGCGGGTGGGCGAGGATCCGCAGGCGATCGAGGACGGGGATCGCCAGCACTGGTTGCAGCATCGGGCCGGTCAGGCCCAGCACCAGCAGCAGGGTGGCGATGTCGCCCAGCAGCAGGTGCTCGACCATGTGGGCGATGACCAGCTCCTCGGCGATGTGGCCGACGGGCGAGGCGAGCGCGACCACGATCATCAGCAGGCCGGCGGCGAAGCAGAGCTGGCGCCAGAGCGGCAGCGGCCGGCCCCTGGCGGCCAGGGTCATCGACCGCTTCGCGTAGAGGGCCGCGACGACCAGGAGCGGCAGCAACTCCAACGGCGCCAGGACGCCGGCCACGTGCGCGAACGGCAGGGTCATGGAGATCAGCGTAGCGGCGGTGATCGCGCCCGCGCCGCCCGTGGTCGCTGGTAGCTTGGGCGGCGCCGTGAGCGCCTCCTCTGACCGCTTTCCCACGATCGGCAGCTACGGCTTTCTCTCCGATTGTCACACCGCCGCACTGGTCTCCTACGACGGCTCGGTCGAGTGGCTCTGCCTCCCCCGCTTCGACTCGCCCAGCGCCTTCGCGGCGCTGCTCGACCGCGGCGCCGGCCACTTTCAGGTGAAACCGCGCGGCGTCGTCGTCCCGATCGGCCGCCGCTACGAGCCCGGCACGCTGGTGATCGAGACGACCTGGGTGACCGACACCGGCTGGGTCGTGGTCCACGACGCGCTGACGATCGCCGAGTGGACGACCGCGGACGGCAAGGGCAGCCGCCCCGACACCGAACACGCGTCCGACCGCTCGCTGCTGCGAACCATGACCTGCATCGACGGCGAGGTCGAGATGGAGATGGAGTGCCTGCCGCGCTTCGGCTACGGGCTCGAGGGCGCAGCCTGGAGCGGCGGCGAGTTGGGCGAGGCAGTTGCCCGCGCCGCCGACGGAACCGAGCTGCGGCTGACCAGCGATATGGAGCTGACGATCTCCGACGGCGCCGTCCGCGGCGCCTTGAAGCTGCGTGAGGACGAGAGCGGCTTCTGCGCGGTCACCTGGGGCAACGAGGACCTGGGTGGACCCCGCAGCGCTCCCGAGGCGCTGGAGCGGCTCGACTCGACCGAAGAGTTCTGGCGCGACTGGCTGCGCGACGGCGACTTCCCGGATCACCCCTGGCGGATCCACCTACAGCGCTCCGCCCTCGTCCTCAAGGGCCTCACCTACACCCCGACCGGGGCGATCGTCGCCGCCCCGACCACCTCGCTGCCGGAGACCCCCGGCGGCGAACGCAACTGGGACTACCGCTTCAGCTGGATCCGCGACTCGACCTTCAGCCTCTGGGCGCTGCACACGCTCGGCTTCGACCAGGAGGCGCGGGACTTCATGCGCTTCATCGTCAGCGTCTGCAAGGACCACCCCGATCTCCAGATCATGTACGGGATCGGCGGCGAGAAGGAGCTGACCGAGAAGACCCTCGACCACCTCTCCGGCTACGGCGGGGCGAAGCCGGTGCGGATCGGCAACGGCGCCTTCGACCAGCGCCAGAACGACGTCTGGGGATCGCTGCTCGACTCGATCTACCTGCACGAAAAAGCGCTGCGAGGAACGGGGACGCCGGCTGACCGGCAGCTGATTCGCCACCAGGTGGAGGCGGCGATCGCCGCCTGGCCCAATCCCGACCAGGGCATCTGGGAGTCCCGCGGCGAGCCCCGGCACTACGTCTCCTCGAAGCTGATGATCTGGGTCGCGGTCGACCGCGGCGTCCGCCTCGCCAGCAGCCTCGGCTTCGACGAGATCGCCGACGAATGGGAGGCGACGGCGAACGAAATCCGCGGGGAGATCCTCGAGCGGGGCGTGCGCGACGGGGTCTTCCGCCAGCACTACGACACCGACGCGCTCGACGCCTCGCTGCTGCTGATCCCGCTGCTGCGCTTCCTCCCTCCCGACGACCCGCGCGTCCGCGCCACCGTAGACGCGATCGCCGAGGACCTGACCGAGCACGGTCTCGTCCTCCGCTACAAGGTCGAGGAAACCGACGACGGTCTCCAGGGCGAGGAGGGCACCTTTCTGATCTGCTCGTTCTGGCTGGTCTCGGCCCTCTCGGAGATCGGCGAGCACAGGCGGGCACGGGAGCTCTGCGAGCGGCTGCTGGAGGCGGCTGGCTGGCTCGACCTCTTCGCCGAGGAGCTGGAGGCCGACAGCGGTCGCCACCTCGGCAACTTCCCGCAGGCATTCACCCACCTGGCCCTGATCAACGCGGTCTCCCATGTGATCGCCGACGAGCAGCGCGAAGACGGCGGCGTCACCGCGGTCTTCAGCGAAATGGGTGGCGTCCGCGAGGACGCCTAAGAACCCCTTTCAAAATGAGCGCGAGACCGGGGAGGTCGATGACCCCGTCGGCTGCACGGAATCAACCGCAGACAGAAGCTCTACAGACAGAACGTTTCGTTTGCTCTATATTGCGCGGGCCAAGATGACGAATCTCAACCGCTCGGACGATAACGACTTGCTGGTGGCCCTGCGACATCCGCTGCGGCGAGAAATCCTCCGCGAGATGGCGGACGAGGAGGCGATCAGCCCGCGCGAAATCGCCAGCGCCCTGCGGCAGCCGCTTAGCAACGTCAGCTACCACATCCGCGTGCTGGCCGAGTGCGCCGCCATATCGCTCGTCTGCACAAAGCCGGCGCGGGGGTCGATGCAGCATTTCTACTGCGTCGCGATCGAGGCCCCCTGGGCGCGACAGGTGCTCGGGCTCGGCGACAAACCGAACGGCCCAGCAGGGGAGAGTCGAACCGAGCCCGAGACTTAGCGGCCAGGGAGGGCAATGGACGAGAGCGACAACAGCTGGAGCCCCGCGGCCGCGGACGCGGCCACCGAGTCAGCGGTCCTTCAGCAAGTGCTCGACCTCCACCCGGTCCAGGTGACCGCCGCCGAACTCGTGCGCGAGGTCGGCGGCGGGTCGCCTGGCTTCGCCGAGCGAGACGCGATCGAACGCGCCGTCCGCGACCTCGCCGGCGCCGGCTTGCTCCACAGCCAGGGCGAGCTCGTGACCCCGACGCGGGCCGCGCTTCGCTTCAGCGAACTGCTGAGCCCTTGACGATAAGCCGGCGGAAGCCGGCGCGCAGCCGCGGCTCCAGCTCCGCCGCCGCGGCCTCACCGTCGGGATCCTCAGCGGCGACGCCGGTGACCAGGATCACCTCAGAGGCGGGAAAGGTCTGCAACTGGTCTTCGACCGCCTGCACCAGGTCCTCGTCGCCAACTCGCGCCTCGGCCGAAACCCCGGCCTTGGCGAGGGACGCGACCGTCATCACCAGCCGCTGCTGCGCCTGACGACGCGCTCCCTCGAGGTCGGAGGCCCAGCGGTCGAGGAAGCCGATCCGCGCCGGCGCGAGAACGAGCACCTCGGCTGGCTCCGCCGTCGAATCCCGTCCACTCTCGACCGCGGCGGCGATCTCTCTGATGGCCGAGGGCTCTTCGATCGACCTGCTGAGGACGATCAGCAGGCGACGGCGCTCGCCGCTCGTTGCCGGGGCACCGATTGCCCCTCGCGGACGCTGTCGGACGGCGACCACGACGATCGCCGCGGTCGCCAGCGCGCCGGCAGCTAGCCCGACGCCAGGGCCGCCGGCGTAGAAGGCGGCGATGATCGGGACGGCGATCGCAGCTACGACCAGAGGCAGCTTCCAAGGCGCCACCGCCTAAGCCTGCCAGGTGCAATCGCCGTCCCCACCGCTACGGCTAGGAGCCCTTGGTGATTGCCACCGGAGCTACTCGATCCTGCATCGTTCCGATCCTCACGATCATCCACCTCCCCTCGTGAATCCCCATCTCCCTGAACCGCGCCCAAAAGCGGTTTCCGTGCAAGAAGAAGTATTACTTTAAATCTTTATAGCAATCAAGGGCAGGGGAGCAAGAATCAAGAAATAAACGAAAATTGCGGAAGCGTTGTGGATTTCCTGAGCTGCGATCTCTAAAGTGTTTTGATCGGCCGCCACCCCGGAAAACAACCGAAGGAATCTGCCTTGCCGAAAACCAAGAAGAAAGACGGCGTCGAACAAATCGTCGCCAAAGCGTTCGCGCATCCACTGCGCGTACAGATCCTGATCATTCTCAACGAGCGGGTCGCCAGCCCCAACCTGCTCTCTCAGGAGCTGGAACAGAGCCTCAACCTGGTCGCCTACCACGTCAGGGTCCTGGAGAAATACGACTGCATTGAGTTGGTCGACACGAAGCAGCGCCGCGGTGCCACCGAGCACTTCTACCGTGCGACCAGACGGCAGTTCCTCAGCGACAGCGAATGGGCGCGGATGCCGCAGAGCCTGCGGCCCGGCCTGTCGGGTGCGATGCTCAAATCGGTCTTCGACGACATCGAGGAGGCCGTCGAGAGCGGCACCCTCGACGAGATCGAGGATCGCCATCTCAGTCGCACCCCGATGGTTGTCGACAAACAGGGCTGGAGCGAAACCGCCACGCTCCTGAGCGAGACGCTCGACCGATTGCTGGCAATTCAGGCCGACGCCTCGGAGCGGCTCTCCCACAGCGAGGAGGCCGGCATCCTCGCGAAAGTGCAGATGCTGCACTTCAAGTCGCCCGAACCGGCGCCTGACCCGGAGGCGGAGGCCGAGGCCGAGGCGGAGCCAGAGCCAGAGTCGCCCATTTCCGAGTAGGAAGCCAAGACGGCCCGACGCCGCTCGACTGCCGAGCGGCGTCGGCGCCCGGCACCGTCGCCGCGGCGGCCCGGAAAGCCCTCCGGGTATCGTGTGAGGACGACGGCAACGAGGGATGAGAACCCGTCAGTGGAGCAGCCCTCGCCCGGGCCGGGCGAGGGCTTGGCGAGCGAGCGAGTCCTCTGGGCACGCTTCGCCGAGAGCCGCGACCAGGTCACCCGCGAGGAGCTGGTGCGCCGTTATCTGCCCTTCGCCCGCAACCTCGCCCTGCGCTACCGCGGCGCCAGCGAGTCCTTCGACGATCTGCTTCAGGTCGCCAGCCTCGGCCTCGTCAACGCGATCGACCGCTTTGAGCCCGACCGCGGCACCCCCTTCACCGCCTTCGCTTCGCCGACGATCCTCGGCGAGCTGAAGCGCCATTTCCGCGACCGGGTCTGGACCGTGCGGGTACCACGCGGCCTCCACGACCGCATGGCCGACGTTGAGAAGGCGATCTCGGCGCTGACCGTTGAGCTGCAGCGCTCGCCCTCGGTGGGAGAGATCGCCGCCAAACTCGAGGTCGACCCGACCGACGTGCTCGAGGTGCTGGAGGCCAATCACAACCGCCGCCCGCTCTCGCTCGATCGCCCGGTCGGCGGCGAGGAGGAGGAGTCGCCGGCCTCGGAGTGGGTCGGTGAGGAGGACGAGGGGTTCGAGCTGGTCGAGGACAAGATCGCCCTGGAAGGGGCGCTGCCGCACCTCGACGAGCGCGAGCGCCTGGTGCTGCGGCTGCGCTTCGTCGAGGACATGACTCAATCCCAGATCGCCGAGCGGATCGGCCACTCGCAGATGCACGTCTCGCGGATCCTGCGCCGCACGCTGGAGCGGATCCGCGCCGAGGTCGCCGGGAAAGACGACGGGGGCAGCGAAACCTAGGAGGAGAGCGCGGCGATACCGACGACGAGGAACTCGCCGTCCTCGCTCCGCTCGATGCGCAGCTCGTCAGCAAGGGTCTCCAGCGAGCCGCCCAACTCCGGCAGCTCGAGGCTGGCGCGCAGGCGCTCGGCGCCACCGCTCTGCATCGGCCCGACCCGCAGCTCCACCCCATCCTCGCGATCGGCGATGTTGAGGCAGACGTGGCCGTCGCTGAACCCCTGGGGGGCGCCGGCCGAGATCGCGTCGCTGAGCAGCATCGCGTCGGAGAGGCGGTCGACGGTGATCTCGCGGCGGGCGGCCAGAGCGCCGAGGGCGCGACCGAGTATCGGCCCGACCAGCTCCGGCGGTCCCACCCGCATCTCGGTCGCCTCGACCCGAGCCGGCGCCGCAGTCCGATCGCCGTCGGCCGACCCTTCAGAACCCTGCAGCGACAGGTGCATCCGGATCTCGGTGCCGCGATCGAAGCCCCCCTTGATCTCGAAGCTCTTGCAGAGCGCGGCGATCAGCGTCAGCCCAATTCGTAGACTCGGTCGCTCGACGTCGGGGCGGGGCCGGATCCCGGCGCCGTAGTCGCGCACGACGACGGTCAGGCCGTTCAGCTCGGGCGCCGCCTCGACCTCGAGCGGCCCCGGATCGTCGCCGGGATAGGCGTGCACGACGACGTTCATGCAGGCCTCGGTGACGACCGTCTTCAGGTCAGCCAGCGCCGCTTCATCCATCCCGATCTGCTCCGCCAGACCGGCGAGAGCGTGACGGACGACCGCGACGTTCTCCGACCTCGCGGGAAGGGACATGCGAAGTCCCGATCGGTCGTCGGTCGTCGTATTCACATTCAGTCAATTCCCAAGCGCCGAGCGCATCGTCGAGTCCGGCGGCGAGCATAGCTTCCATTGGGCTTGCCAAATTTCTACCCCGGCAACTCGGGGCGAAACGCGGCGCGGCACCGCGTGGGTGCTGCGGTAGCATCGGCGCGTGATTCCGGCACCGTTCGAGGCATCCGCCGCCCAACTCGACGATGGAGTCCGCGTCATCTCGGTCAGGGGCGAGCTTGATCTCAGCACGGCCTCCGAGCTGGAGCGCCCGCTCGAGGAGGCGGTCTCCTCGGGAGACGCCTCAGTCCTAATCGACCTCTCCGAGTGCGAGTTCATCGACTCGACCGGGATCGCGCTGATCGTGCGTGCCTGGCAGCGCCTCGACCGCACCGCCGAAGGCGAGGGCCAAGGCCGCGTCGCCCTCTGCAGCTACAACGACCAGGTGCGCCGGGTCCTCGAAATCACCGGCCTCGAGCTGTCGATCCCGATCCACAGCACCCGGGACGAGGCGCTAACGGCCCTGCGCGGCTGAGTCGGCCAAGCATGGCCGCAAATCAGCGGGAGATAGTCGGGCGGCCGCCTATGGCGACCATGGCCGTGTGGTCTGGCTCGCGCGGGGGCTCCACGGCCAGAGCGGCCCCGTCAGCCAGGCCAAGGGACAGTGCGGCACCGAGGTCGTTCGCAAGTCGGTGTACGTGCAGGTGCACCCAATCGGGATGCGATGCGCCGCCTGCGATCTGCACGCCTTCCTGGTCCACTTTCGCAATGGCCCGTGGAAGATCTGGACCGCCTTCTGAGCTGAGTTGAGGGAGCAGGCATGACGCGAGGGGCCGGGATCGCTCCCGGCCCCTCGCTCGCTCCGACTGCGTGTTGCGCGAGCCGGTGCGTCGGTCGTCAGAGAGTCTCGCCGCTCACTTCGACGTCGACTTTTTCACCCAGTGTGTTTTCTCCTTCGAGTGTGAATTCGCCGGTGTAGGTCGCGCCTTTGGCGCCTTCGTAGGTGCCATTGGCCTGGCCACAGCCTAGAATCCCGCCTTCGGTCTGCACGTATTTGATTTGTTCAAGTGTTGTTGTAACTGTGATTTTTGTCGGTTTCGTTTCTTTTTTATTGTGGTAAACGACGTGTTTGAGGCCCGTCTGTTCTGGAATTGTATTCAGGCATTTGGTGCCGCCTGCCGCGTTTGTGACTCTGATGTGGATGCTGTCGCCGGGGGTTGTGCATTTGACGTCGACCGAGCCTGTGTATGTGTTTTCTTCCAGTTTGGTTTCAACGTGGAAGAGATAGTCACAACTTGTGAATTCGATGTCGACTTTGAAATTCCCAATCCCCGGTACATTTGTATTGCAGTGATTCCCTTCTGTGTTTGGTGTTTTAACTTCTGTCACTGTGAGTGTCAGTGTGGAATTGTCTCCGGTTAGGTCTGTGCCTGAGTATTTTTTATGGCATTCGAGCGTACCCGCGCCGGCTTTGATTTTTTCAATCCCCCCCGGGTCCGTTGTCCCTTGGTAGATCGTGTGCACATGGGGATTACCCGTCGTTGTTTCATAGCCTGTGAATGTCGGCACCGCCTGCGCCGAGGCCGCTGAGAGGGCGCTCATCGCGAACACCGCTGCCAGGGCCAGGCCGAGGGCCTTGAGGTTGCGAGTCATCTCTTCATTCCTTTCGCTTGGATCTCCGCCCGCGCTCCTTCGCGCGGTGCGGGCCCCACCGTTGTGGGGCGCCTCAATCCATAGCGGCTGGCGAGGTACTAGTCAAAGACATTGAAGTACTTTGTGGCCACTGACCAGGGAATTGGCTCCCCTGAGCGACAAAGCTCGTGCGGGCGATTTTCGCGCGCGCCAAACTGCGCGCGCGCCGATCGGCGCGCCTTGGCCACAACGAGCGCGGTGCCTCAGCCCTTGCCGTGCCCGCGACGCCCCCCACACCTAACCCCCAACACCACCCGCGCGTCCCTGGTCTTGCCGTTCTGTCCGTCGATCAGGGCGGTGGCGCGGTTGGTGGAGGCGCAGATGTCGCGGGAGTTCAGGAGCAGGCCCTTCTTGGCGCCCTGGAAGGAGAAGACGGCTTTTTGCAGCGGCACGTCGGGGATCTGCTCAAAGGTGGCGCGGGTGCCGCCACCTACTGAGTCGATCCGGGCCGCAACGGCGACTTTGACCGGCAGGGAGGGCGGGCCTTGGATCGCCAGCACGAGGTCGGGCAGCGGGTGGCTTGAGGAGCGCAGGTAGAGCAGGCCCTGGAGGGGCTCTGGTTGCACCAGCGGCGCATAGACCTTGACCTTGCCGTAGATCGCTCCTTTGGGGCAGGCATCGGCGGCGAACTGCACCCGGGTGCAGACGGTGCGGATGTGGGTGGTGTCGAGGAACTCGGAGTGAGGCAGGGCGACCGAGAGGCGGGCGAGGTTGGCGCCGCCACCGGGCATCTTCATCGTGCCGTTAAGGGCGGGGTGCCCGCCGCGCTTGGTCGAGCCCTTGAGGGCGAGGGTGAGCTTGGGCTTGAAGGGAAGCGCCGCGCACTCGGCCACCTGGAAGCGGTTGGCGAGAATCGCGACCTGGTTTTGGGTGGAGAGCAGGGTCCCGCCCAGCGCCATCGGGTCACAAGAGGTCGGGTTAAAGATGAAGTCCGGCTTGTCGACCCGAAAGGAGATCGAGCGGACATCGAGGGGGATGCCGCCGAGGATGGTCGGGAAGGGATCTGATTTGGCGCTTGCCTGGGCGCTTACGGGGTCGACGAGCAGGGCGTTTCTGACCACCACGGTGCCGAGGTCAAAGGGACCGGCCACCGCGGGGAAGATGACCGCGACCCCGAGCGGGGCGCCTTTGTAGGGGCCGGTCAGGTAGGCGGTGCCGGAGGCGTAGTAGGGGGTCGGACCCGCACCGGTGGCGACGGTGGCGGTGCCGACCCGAGAAGCGGGCGGGCAGGAGGGGGCGGCCTGCTCGGTGCGGCCGGGGCGGGTCGCGGCGGCGGCGAGGGTGGCCTCGGGGCAGCGGGGAGTATCGGCGAGCTTTGCCAAAAGGCCTGGCGGCAGGGAGAGGTCCAGGGAGGCCCACTGCTGGGAGCCGTCCTCGCGGTGCAGGTTGATCACCAGCGGGGTAAAGGCGCCGGCCAGGGGGCTGGCGGTGCCGCCTTCAAAGGCGGGGGCGTGGGGCTGGGCGGCGGCGGAGGTCGGGCAGGGTCCGCCGCCGGGCGCGGCGGCGATCGCGTAGTTGTCTTCTTCTTGGACCGGGGGACCGGAGTCAGGCGCAGACCAGGGGGTGAGGGTGGCGGTGGTCGCGTAGGGCCCACACAGCGCCGGGGTGCGCAGCGGCGCGGTGGAGCCGCTCTTTAGGTGCACGCTCAGCGCTTCGAAGGGCTGCTGGGGGGCTTCGTTTAGGGTCGCGGTGAGGCGGCCGCTGACCGGGTTTGCCTCGAGCTTGGCGGCGAGCTTGATCACCACCCCGCTTTGGGGATCGTCGATCACGATGTAGGTGGCATAGAGGGAGCCGAAGGGGTTCTGCAAGGGGGTGGCGATGTAAAGCGCGCCGGGGAGGGGGTGATCGACGGCGGGGGTATCGACCGCAAGGGTGCCGATCTTGGAGTCGTTGGGGCAGCTGGGCTCGGCGCTATCGCCGAGGCCGATCTCGCTCGGCGAGCAGGCGCCGAGGCCGTTGGCGGCGGCGGGGTTGATCACCAGGCCCTCGGGCAGGGTGAGGACGGTGTCTTTGAGGTGGGCCTGGGCGCGGTCGCCCGGTTGATCGCTTTGGGGCAGTTCCAGTTCGAGGTCAAGGCCGGAGGGGGAATCGGCGCGGTTGGTGGTCGGGCGCGCTTGCAGGGTGGGTTCGAATTTCAGCCCGCCGCAGTCCTCGTTGCCGGGCTCGGAGTCGGTGGCGGTGGCTTCAGGGGTGCCGGGGGGGTCTTGCCAGGAATCGGCGCGCAGGTTCCAGCTCTGGGGTCCCGTGCAGGAGGTGGGCAGGGAGAGGAAGGCCCTTTCTTCTTCGCCGGAGGGACATTCATCTTCGGCTGCGGTTTCCAGGCATTTGCCGCGATCGGCGTCGTGGGAGTCATCGGCTGGGACTCCCCAGATCCTCGTGCTCACCCCGGCCAGGGGCACTATCTGGCTGATTTCGCGACTGCTGATCGTGATCGCGCCGTCGGGGCGAACCGAGGCTTCCAGGTGGGCCCAGATCAGCTGCTCGACGTTGAAGCCGAGCTCGGCCGCGACCCCGGGGGCGGGGACCATGTTGTAGATCGGGTATTCGTTGCTGAAGCTGTGGTCGGTGGCGCTGAAGGTGATGATCCCGACCTGGGAGTCGGCCGGGCAGATGTTGATCGCCAGCGCGGCCTCCTCGCAGCGCTCAAGCACCAGCGGGTTGCCCGCCAAGCCCGCCGGCGTCTCGACGTGGACGTTCCGAACCGCGCCGTCGGGGATCGGGTTGCCGAGGTTGTCGGTGGTGGCGCCGAATTCGATTTCGGTGTCGAGCGCGTAGGGGTGCCCCCCGGCTTTGGTGAACTCCGCTTTGGCTTCGTCTTTGATGACCGAGACGTCGAATTTGGTGATCTGGAAGTTGAACTCGAGTGCCGCCGTGCTTGCTGCGCCAAAGGCAAGCAGGGAGAGGCAAAGTGCGGTGAGCAGGCTCAAGCGTGCGAACTGCACGCGGGTGCAGAGGTTGCGGATGTGGGCGTTGTCCGTCAACGCCGACTCCTCTTGCGCTTGGAGTGGTGGCGGTGCTTGTGCTTCTTGGCTTTCTTGCCGTGGCCGGCTTTGACGCATTTGTTGCCTTTGCGCAGGAAGCCCGCTTTGCATTTGGGCGGGACCGGGTCGGGAGGGCCGATCAGGGCGGGGGTGGAGGGGCCGGGGCCGGTGGGCGGGGAGGTGATCGGGCCACCGCAGTTGACGTTGGGGTCACAGGGAGGCGGTGGTGGTTCGTTCTGGGAGGCGATGCCGCCGCCGACCCTGGCGTCATAGAGGTCGGCGAGTTCGTCGTGGTCTTGGAGGACGAGCTGCTCGCGGGTGGTGAAGAAGGCGTCAGAGCCCGAGGGGGTGGCGTCGCCGAAGTAGGAGTCGTTGGGTGACTGGCCGGTGGAGATGAGGTGGACCTTGCCGTCGGCGGCGGAGTACTGATAGACGTCTTGGGCGCCGTTGACGTCGGCCAGCAGCAGGCGGTCTTTGCTCTCGAAGAAGAATTGGCCGGCGTTGGTGAGGTTGCGGGTGAGGCCTTCCTCGTAGGCAAACAGTGAGCTCAGGAGGTTGCCCGTGGTCCGCGAGCCGTGCAGGGTCACCTCGGCTGAGGCCAACCCCCCCGGCGGGCACGAGGCGCAGCTGAGGCGCTCGGCGCCGTAGTCATAGAGGTAGGCCTCGCGCACCGGGTAGGACTGCTGGGGGTCGGGGCCGGTGATCTCCCCGCCGAAGAGGAAGGCGAGGTAGCGGCCGTTGGGGCTCACCCGCCAGAAGTCGTTGGGGGTTTCCGCCAGGGTGAACTGAGTCTCCTGGCTGGCCAAGGCGCCGATCAAGCGAATGCCATCGCCCTCGTGCCAGGCGTAGATGGCTGGTTGCCCGCCACTGGTCCAGGTGGCGATGAAGTAGGCGTAGGTCCCATCCTCGCTCACCCCCAGCACCTTCTGCACTCCAGCTCCTCCGGCTGAGGTTTTGCCGGCGCTCAGGTCGGTGAGCTGATCGGCGTTCGCGTCATAGCGATAGAGGTCGGTGCCGGCCGGACTCGCGTCTTCGGTCAGTTTGTCTGAGGAGGTGATGATCGCGATACCCCCGTCAGCGCTCGCCCCCCACAGCCGCGCTTTCTGGGTCGAGCTGTCTGACTGGCGCTCAGAGACCAGCGTGCTCTGGCCGCCCGCGTAGAGGTAGAGGGGGGCCTGCTCGCTGCGGTGGGTCCAGTAGACGCGGCTGCCGTCTTCGGAGACTGCGCGGAAGGCGACGCTTCCGTGGGAATAGTCAGGATTGCTGATCGCCCCCGCTCCGAAGCTGCCCACCGGGTCGACCCCGCCCCCCGGCAGGACGCCGAGATAGGAGAGCTCGCCGGTGGTCGTGTCGAAGCCGTAGAGCAGGCCCTGCAGCTCACCGACCGGCGGCGGCACCGGGGTCGCCGATGCCAGCGGCTTGGTCAGCACGAAGTAGAAGTGCGAGCCGTCGTGGGAGGCGCCGGCGAAGGCGTCGGGGAGCAGGATTTTTTCCTGCCCGCTGCCAAAGGCCGTATCCACGTACTGGTAGGAGTCGGTGGCGCTGTCGTGGACGTAGATGTTGACCGCTTCGTTTTTCCCCTCTTCGGCTTCGGGGGCCAGCTTCGCGTTGGTGAGGACGAGTTGCTTGCTGAGGTCACCTGAGACCCCCAGCACCTGGCCATTGGCGATCTCCTGCACCGGATCGGCCGCCGGTGCCAGCGCCTCGCTGTCCCAGCCGCCGGGGGCGCGGTGGGCCGTATACATGCTCGTGAAGGCGCCGGCGTTGGGGTTCGTGAAGGCGCCGAGGGAGCCGTAGAGGACCGCCTCCCCGTCGGGGCGGGCGATCACCGGGCCGCGGTCGATGTCGAAGCTGCCCTTGGCGGTCGGGGAGACCTGCTCGTAGGCGCGATTGTCGGGCAGGCATCCCGGCGGGCAGCCAGGGAGCGACGGGGCGATCGTGCGGAAGTAGCGTTCGGTGCCTTTTTCTTCGGTTGCTTTTTCTGGCCCTTCGCCGTCGGGGTCCCCGCCGTAGACCGGGCCGCCGCCGCTGCTTTGGGCAACGAAGCGGTAATGGTAGGTGGTGCCGTAGGCAAGGCCCGAGAGCACCACCCCGGCGGTGGCGACGTTTTCGTCGGTGATGCCGCCGCCGAGGGGGGCGGGGGTGAACGGGGCTTTTTCGGGGCAGCCCCCTTCCGAGCACTTGCCGGTGCCGTATTCGACGTAGTAGGTGGCGTCATCCCAGAAGTGGGGGTTGATTTCGGCTTCCACCGTGGTGCTGGGTGGTTCGTGCTGGGCTGCCACCACCCGCTGGGAGGTGATCGAGGGAGGGACCGGGGGACGCGGGCAGAGGCCTAGCTTGTCGGGGACGGGGCCGTAGGCGCGGATGAAGCTGTTGGCGCCGCCATTTTCACCACGGGGCAGGTAGAGGCCGAAGCCACTCGTGAAGCAGGCGGAGCCGGTCGCGATCCCGGTCGAGAAGTTGGTCAGCTCATCGGAGCCGAAGGAGGGCCCCGACTCGCTCAGCGGGCAGGCGGCGCCGAACTGGTGCACCGCGAAGGGGCCGGTTCCCGCCACCGCGTAGAAGCCGCCTTCGGGGTTGATCGCCAGCGCCACCGGGTTGCTCAGCGGGGCCGCGGTTTTGCACAGTTCAGCTCCGCTGGCGTCAAGCTTTCTGACTTCGTTTTTGCCTTCGACGGCGAGGTAGAGGTTGCCGGCGCCGTTAACCGCAAGGCTCTTCACCGTCTCCCCCGCCAACGGCAGCTCTTTGACGAAGCTGCCGTTGGGTTCGAACTCCTGCACCCGGCCTTGATCGCCGACGTAGATCTTGGCGCCCGAGCCCGGTGGGTCGGCGGCGATGAAGCTCCCGACCGCCCAGGCGCCGAATTCACCGTCTCCGGTGCCGGTGGTGGCGGTCTGGCAAACATCGCCGGAGGCCTCGGTGCAGATGTTGCGCTGGGCTGGGGGGGCGCTTTCGTCAACTTTGGTTTTGTTGACGTTGGCGCCGAACATCAGCACGAATTCGCCGTCGGGGTGGAACTTCTGGATGCGGTGGTTGCTGAAATCGACCACGTAGACGTCGCCGGCGCTGTCCACGGCGACGCCCTGGGGGTCTTTCAACTCGCCCTTCTCGCCGCCGGCCTGCCCTGCCAGGCATTTGCTGGCCGTCGTGCAGACCTGTAACGTCGGTGAGCCGTCTTTGACGCCCTGGCCCCAGGCCTTGATGAACTGCCCCCAGGCGCTCAGCTCGACAACGCGGTAGTTGCTCTGGTCGGCGATGAAGAGGTGGCCGGTGGTCGGGTCGGTGGCGATCCCGCGCGGGATCCTGCACTGACCAGCACCGCTGCCGGTGGTGCACTTCTTCCAGAACTTCGGCGGCGCTTCGGCTCCTGGGGCGCTTGGCGCCATCAGCAGCGCAGCAGCCAGTGCGATGGCCAGCACCACTACCCCAACCCACGGCAGCACCGCCGCAGATGGGCTGCTCTCCCCTGTTCTCTTCCCCCTTGGGGCCTGCATCTCCCTGAGCTCCCTGTTCCCTGAGCCGATCCAACCCGTGACCCCGTTCACGTTATCGGAACGTTGACATCCATGTCAAGGTACATCCAAGTACTCATACGTTTACACCGAGGGCTTTGTGACGAAACACGAGGGGCCGGGATCGCTCCCGGCCCCTCGCTCGCTTCCGGCTGCGCTTCGCGCCAACCGGGTGCATCGACCCTCAGAGAGCTGCTATTCGCCGCTTATTTCGACGTCGATCTGATTTCCTAGTGTGTCGAACCCTGAGACTGTCGCTTCACCGTTGTAGGTGGCGTCTTCATAGGTGCCGTTGGCCCTGCCGCAACCCAGGATGCCGCCTTCGGTCTGGGTGTATTTGATTTTTTCAGCTGTAGCTGTAACTGTGACTTTTGTCGGTTTCGTTTCTTTTTTGTTGTGGTAGACGATGTGATTGACTGTCTGTTCCGGAATTGTAAGCAGGCATTTGGTGCCGCCCGCCGCGTTTGTGATCCTGACGTGGATACTGTCGCCGGGGGTTGTGCATTTGATGTGAACTTCTGCTGTGTATGTGTCTGCTTCCAGTTTTTTACCGGGTGTGAATGTGTAGTCACAACTTGTGAATTCGACGTGGGTTTTGAAATTCCCGATACCTGGGACGTTGGTGTTGCAATGGCCTGGTTCTGTGTTCGGTGTTGTGACCTGTGTCACTGTGACTGTCAGTGATTCGGTATCCCCGGTCAGATCTGTCGCCGAGTATCTGGCGTGGCATTCGACGGTGCCCGCTCCGGCGTGGAATCTTTCGACCGCCCCCGGATCGGTTGTCCCTTCGATGATCGTGTGCACGTGGGGGTTGCCCGTCGTTGTTTCATAGCCTGTGAATGTCGGTTTTTCTGCCTGTGCTGAGGCCGCCGACAGGGCGCTCATCGCGAACACCGCCGCCAGGGCAAGGCCGAGGGCCTTGAGGTTGCGAGTCATTGCTTCGTTCCTTTCGCTTGGATCTCCGCCCGCGCCCCTTGGCGCGGGGCGGGCCCCACGGCTGTGGGGCCCTTCAATTCATAGCGGCTGGAGGCATATCAATCAAAGACATTGGAGTATTTTGAGGTTGATTCTGCCAAGCTCGGACAGCGGGGCTCCTTTGTGCCTGCAAACTGCGTGTGACCGATTTACGCGCGTGCCAAAAAGTGCCCCGCACGGATTGGCGCGCACTTGGCTTCGGCGGCGGCCTTGAGTCTTGGTCTTGCCGTTTGGCGAGCCCTGCTGCGGGCGATCGCGGTGCCGACGCGCTACCGGCCCAGCGCCTCGCTCGAGGAGTCAACGAATTTACTCAGTGCGCCTTGCGCCATAGACGCGATTCTGAAAGTGTGCGCGACGATGGAGGGCACGAATCCCGGATGGAGCGGCGAGGCGGATGGGGTGTTCCGCGGAGGGGGCGTCAAGGGGATCGGCCTCGCCGGGGCGCTGGAGGGGTTCGCCCAGCATCCGCAGTGGCCGGTGCACACATGGGTCAACGTCGCCGGGGCCAGCGCCGGGGCGATCATCGCCGGCTACCTCGCCCTCGGCCACAGCGCCGAGCAGATGGTCACGCTGCTCGACCGCACGGAGTTCGGCTCCTTCGCCGACTTCCCGGGTGGCAACCCGGCGCTGGGCCTCGTCAACCTGTTCCGGCGGCATGGGATGGCGCGCGGGCGGAAATTCGAGCGCTGGTTCGACGGAGAGCTCGGCGGGGCGACCTTCGGCGACCTGAAATCGGATCCGGAGGCCGGCGAGGAGCCGGACTGGCGGCTGAAAATGGTCGCGGTCGACGTCACCAACCGCCGCCTGCTCTTGCTGCCCAACGATCTCAGCGACTACAAAATCCCCGGCAGCGGCGTGGCGATCGATCCGAATACCTTCCCCGTCTCCCGCGCGGCGCGGATGAGCATGGCGATTCCTTATTTCTTCGAGCCGGTCGAGCTCGAAGATCTGAACGGCAAGCTCGCCACGATCGTCGACGGCGGGACGCTCTCCAACTTCCCGGTTTGGATCTTCGACGTCAACCCGGCCCAGGCCGGGCGCCCGCCGCGACGCCCCACCTTCGGCTTCACCCTGGAGGGCGGGAAGGGCCTCGGGGCGGGGCTTGGCTTCGCTTCAAAGCTCACTCCATGGCCGGTGCGCTTTGGGATTCAGATCTTCCACACCGCCCAGGACGCCTGGGACCAGCGCTTCGTCTCCCAGTCGACCAGGGTGCGCACGATCTCGGTCGACGCCGACGACGTCGGGACGACGGACTTCAACCTTCCCGAGCCCAAGAAAGAAACACTGCTGAAAAATGGGCGCACAGCCGCGAATCGGTTCCTCGAGAAATTCGACCCCGGCGCCTACACCAACACCTACCACGCCTCGATCGAGACCTGAACCCAGTCCTGGTTAGGCGAACAGCAGGATCAGCAGGTTGAGCAGCACCGCCGTTGGGGTCCCGACCAGCGCCAGGGTGCGGAAGAACCTCTCCCAGCCGCCCCGGTAGCGAACGCTCTCGAACAGGGTCAGCCCAACCACGTGGGCCATGTTGATCAGGGCTATCCCCATCGCGATCAGGATCGAGGCGGCGCCCCAGCCCGACTCCGGTCCCGGACCGGCGGCCGCGAGGACGATCGCGGCGATCGTGCCGGCGACGCCGGTGACCATGCCGATGAAATCGCGCCGTGAGAAGCGCGGCAGGTTCTCCGAGATCACGACCACCGACTCGTCGGGGTCGTTGATGCCGGCGCCAGCCCGCTCGACCCCGACGACGTGGCCACCATCGCGATCGTCGTGAACGAGGACCATCCGCAACGGCGGCTCCAGCTGCGCCTGAGCCCGCTCGAAGAGGCCGTTCTCGAACCAGCGCGCCTGGCTGTCCTCGTGCTCGAAGATCAGGACCTCGTCGGCGGGCGCCTCGCGCAGGGCGTCTTCGGCCGCCAGGACCGGATCCGGATCGCCGACCGCCCCGGATGCGGCGACGCCGCTGCCGCGCAGTGCCGCCAGCGAGTCCTCCAGGCGATGCTCCGCTTCGCGGGCAGGCTCGTCGACGTCGCCGAGAGCATGGCGGAAGGCATTCCCCTCGACCGCTGGCGCGACGAGGAAGACCTCCACCCCATCGCCACCGGCGCGGCGGCGGATCTCGTCGATCGGCTCCGGGCCGTCGAGAGCGTCGGTGACGATCGCGAGCAGGCGGTGGGGCGCGCTCGTCGTCATCGTTTCTTCGCCCTCCTCCTCCGGTTTCGGTTTGCGCCCGCCGGCCTGCGCGCCTCGCCGTGGGTAACGGTTGGTCGTCTCGCCCGAGCGGGAACCGGGGTGAGCCCGGTGAAAGCCGCAGGGATCCTGGCCGGCGGGTTGTCCTTTGTCCGCAGGTCCTGCTACCCGCCCTTCTCGGGCAGCAAACTCAGTCAGGGCTAGCATCCAGCCGCATGGGCGCCAGTGGCAGAGTTGCGATCGCGCTTGCGCTCGCCGTGGCAACGTTGGCAACCCTCCTCGCGGCGGCGTTGATCGGCCCCACCGGCGCCTCGCAGCCGGCGACGGCGAGTGTCTCCCGGCCGCCGATCGTCAACCGCCTGATCCCCTTCGGGCCGAAACGCAAGCGCGAGATGGCCGCCTACTCCGAGCGCCACTACGGGCAGCACAGGTGGCGGCTCCGCCATCCGCACGTGATCGTCGAGCACATGGCCCAGGCTGGCACCGCCACCGCCGTCTACGACACCTTCGCCCCCGACCTGCCTGACGTCGAGCTGCACGAGCTGCCCAACGTCTGCGCCCACTTCGTCGTCTCCCGCTCCGGCCGCATCTACAAGCTGGTCAAGCTACGGGCGCGCTGCCGCCACACCGTCGGCCTCAACTGGACCGCGATCGGGATCGAGCACGTCGGCTACGCCGATTCCGACGTGCTCGAGAACCGCCGCCAGCGCCGCGCCTCACTCTGGCTCACGCAGTACCTGCGCTGTCGCTTCCAGATCGGAGTGCGCAACGTGATCGGTCACAACGAGAGCCTCAGCTCGCCCTACCACCACGAGCTGGTACCGAGCCTGCGACGCCAGACCCATGGCGACTGGAAGCACCGCTCGATGCAGACCTACCGCCAGCGACTGCGGCGGATGGGCCGCTGCTAGTAGGTGGTCCGCGAGATCCGCGCATCCGACATTTACCCCACCCCGCTGGGGTCAATGTCGGATGCGCGCCCCCGACCCGCCGGCGAATACACTGGTGCCGTGAGCGAGGCGATCGAGCACGGCTTCGAGGAGGGGGACAAGGTCTGGGTTCAGGACGCCGACGGCAAGCGCCATCCCGGAATCTTCGTCGGCAACAACGAAGCCGCCGGCTGGTTCGGCGGCGGCCCCAGCGCCTACGTCGCCCATCCCGAGGCCCACCAGGCCGAGGTCGTCTCGATCTTCCGCATCACTCCTCGCGACGAGTAGCCGCCGACCGAGAGAATCTCAGCCGCATGTCGATTTCGGCGATCGTCGTTCGTCGCCGGGGTAAGAGGGTGGTTGGAGCCACCCGAACCGACCAGCAAGGAGAGCTGCGATGCGATTCATGATGTTCATGTACCCGGAGATCGAGGAAGAGGACTGGGAGCCGACGGCGGAGGCGGTAGCAGCGATGAGCCGCTACAACGAGGAGCTGCGCAAGGCCGGCATGCTGCTCGCGCTCGACGGGCTGCACCCGCCCGGCGAAGGCGCGCGGGTCAGCTTCGACGCCGAGGGCGCCTCGACCGTCACCGACGGACCGTTCGCCGAGGCGAAGGAGGTGGTCGGCGGCTACTGGCTGATCCAGGCGCGCTCGAAGGAGGAGGCGGTTGAGTGGGCCTCTCGCTGCCCCGGTGAGAGCTGCACGATCGAGGTGCGCCGGGTCTTCGAGATGGAGGACTTCCCGGAGGACGTGCAGAAGGCCGCCGAACAGGCGTAGGACGGTGAGCGACGCCGCGGCCAATCGCGCGATCGAGGCCGTCTGGCGGATCGAGTCCGCCCGCCTGATCGCCGGCCTGGCGCGGATGGTGCGCGACGTCGGCCTCGCCGAGGACCTCGCCCAGGACGCGCTGGTCGTGGCGCTGGAGCGGTGGCCCGAGTCGGGCGTCCCGGAGAACCCGGGCGCCTGGCTCATGGCCACCGCGAAGAACCGCGCGATCGACCTGATGCGCCGCGGCGCCACCCTCGAGCGCAAGCAGGAGGAGCTGGCGCGGGAGGCCGGCGTGCGGATGGCGATGGACCGCGCCGACTTCGACGCCGCCGTCGACGACGAGGTCGGCGACGACCTGCTCGGCCTGATCTTCACCTGCTGCCACCCACTGCTGTCGCGGGAGGCACGGGTGGCGCTCACCCTGCGCCTGCTCGGCGGCCTGACGACGGCGGAGATCGCGCGGGCGTTCCTGGTCAAGGAGTCGACGACCGCCCAGCGGCTGGTGCGGGCGAAGCGGACGCTGCGCGACGCCAAGGTGCCGTTCGAGGTCCCGCGCGGCGAGGAGCTGCAGGCGCGCCTGCCGTCGGTGCTGGAAGTCATCTACCTGGTCTTCAACGAGGGGTATGCAGCGAGCGCCGGCGAGGACTGGATCCGGCCCTCGCTCTGCGAGGAAGCGCTGCGGCTCGGCCGCATCCTCGCCGCCCTGGCGCCAGAGGAGCCCGAGGCGCACGGGCTGATCGCGCTGCTGGAGATCCAGGCCTCGCGCAACGCCGCCCGGCTCGGCCCCGGCGGCGAGCCGGTGCTCTTGGGGGAGCAGGACCGCTCGCGCTGGGACCTGCTGCTGATCAGCCGCGGCCTCGAGGCCTTGGAGCGCGCCGAACGCGCCCGCGGTCCGCTTGGCTCCTACGGCCTGCAGGCCGCGATCGCCGCCTGCCACGCCCGCGCCCACAGCGCCGAGGAAACCGACTGGGTGCGGATCGCCGCCCTCTACGACGCGCTCTCCCAGCTCGCGCCCTCGCCCGTGGTCGAGCTCAACCGCGCCGTCGCCCTGACGATGGCCTTCGGCCCGGAAGCCGGCCTCGAGCTGCTGGACCAAATCGCCGCCGATCCCTCGCTCGCCGACTACCACCTCCTCCCCAGCGTCCGCGGCGACACCCTCGCCAGGCTCGGCCGCCACGCCGAGGCCGCAGCCGAGTTCCAGCGCGCCGCCTCCCTCACCGAGAATGCCCGCGAGCGCGAGCTGCTGCTCAAGCGCGCCGCTAACGCGTCGGAGCTGTCCTGAAGCGCTGACTCATCTTGGCGCCCCCACTCGAGACCTGCATTTCGGGCATATGGACGGGAAGCGGGTTTCGACGTTATGGGGCGGGCTCGGATAGCCGCCGCATCCCGTCGCGGTCGAGGCGAAGCATCCGCCACTCCTCGAGGCGGGTGGCGCCAAGCTCGTCGTAGAAGTGCAGGGCGGGCTCGTTCCACTCCAGCGCGCACCATTCGAAGCGAACATAGTCACGCTCGAGTGCCAGCGCGGCGAGGTGCTCCATCACCGCCCGGCCGATGCCGCCCCGTCGGTGCTCGGGGCGAACATAGACGTCCTCGAGCCAGATCCCAGGCCGGCACTCGAAGGTCGAGAAGGTGGTGAAGAAGATCGCGTAGCCGACGGCCTCGCCGCCCACCTCCACGAGCAGTGCCTCGGCTGCCCGTTCCTCAAACAGCGCTCGCTGCAGCAGCTCGGCGTCGCCGCGGACCGCGTCGGTCAGCTTCTCGTACTCGGCCAGCTCAAGGATCAGCGCGCAGAGAGCCTCTAGGTCTGCCTCGATAGCCGCTCGGATTCGCACCCGGTCAGGCTATGCCCTCGAACTCGTACTCACGCAGGAAGCCCTCGAAGAGGCGGCGGTGGGCTTGCTCGTCGTGGAGGATCGCGATCGTCATGTCCTGGGTGACCGGGTCGACTTGGTCGGTCTCCTCGACGATCCGGGTGTAGTGCTCGATCGCCCCGGTCTCGGCTTTGATCACGCCGCGGATCACGTGGACGATGTCGGTCTGCTCCTCCGGCGGCTGCAGGAAGCTCTGCTCCGCGGCGAAAGCCTCCGAGCCGGGAACCACCCCGTACAGCTCCTTGATCCGGTCGGCGAACTGCCGCGCGTGGCCGAGCTCGTCTTCGATCTCCCCAGCGAGCGACTCCTTGATCTCCTGCGCCCGCACCCCGTCGAGGTTGACCGAAGCGGCGAGATAGCTCATCACCGTCTCGATCTCCATCCAGTAGGCCCTGGTCAGCAGCTCGACGACGTGCTCGCGCGTGCCGGAGCTGGCGCCGTCGAGGATTCCCTTGCTGAGGCTCTTCGACTCCATCCTTCCCTCCGCTCTCTCGCTTGCTTGCCTTCCCCTACCCGCGGCGACCAACGGTCAATCGGCTCGTTGGTAGCGTGGCCGTGTGGCAGGTGAGTGGTCGAACCCAGGCCGGGTCGCGGATTACCTCTCGCGCGAGATTCCCCATCGCGATATCGCCGAACGACTCCTGCTCGAAGCATTGCCGGATCGGGTAGACCGCTTCGTCGACCTCGGTACCGGCGATGGACGCCTGATCGCACTCGTCAGAGGCCGTTTCCCGAAGGCAAGCGCGGTGGGACTCGATTCGTCGGAGCCGATGCTCGCCCGCGCGACGGCGCAGTATTCCGAGGATCCGCAAGTCGAACTGCGGCCGCACGACTTGGAGCAAGAGCTGAAGGGGGGTCCCGTCGACGCTGTGGTCTCGGGTCTCGCGATTCATCACCTGGAGAACGACCGCAAGCGAACGCTCTTTCGCGAGATCGCCGCCGTATTGGCCCCTGGCGGCGTTTTCGCCAATCTCGATTTGGTCCAGCCGGCGAGCGGTGAGGTGCACGAGCGCTTCCGCCGAGATATCGGGCGCGTCGAGGACGATCCGACGGATCGACTCGCCGGTCTGGCGGAGCAGATGCAGTGGCTCGAAGACGCTGGCTTGGAACGGGTCGACTGCCACTTCAAGTGGCTCGAGTTGGCCTTGATAGTCGCTGTCAAGCCCGACTAGGGAGCGATTCGAACTAGGCTGCGTCGCATGGACACAATCGACGAGCTGATTGCCAACAACCGTGCCTTCGCGGATGTCGTGCCGGACCGGCATCTCGACGTCCGCCCCAGCCGCAGGCTGGCGATCGTCACCTGCATGGACTCGCGCCTCGACGTCTTCGCGGCGCTTGGGCTGGGGGACGGCGAGGCGCACGTGCTCCGCAATGCCGGCGGCGTCATTACCGACGACGCGATCCGCTCCCTGGCGATCTCCCAGCGCCGCCTCGGCACCCGCGAGGTGATGCTGATTCACCACACCGACTGCGGAATGCAGTCGATCACCGACGACGGCTTCAGGGCCGAGCTGATGGAGGCGACCGGCGTCGCTCCGGCCTTCGCGATCGAGTCCTTCAGCGACGTCGACGCCAACGTGTCGCAGTCAATCCTCCGCGTCCGCCGCTCGGAGTTCCTGCCCCACCGCGACGCCGTGCGCGGCTTCGTCTACGACGTCGAAACGCACCGCCTGCGCGAGATCGTCCCCACCGCCGCCTAAAGACAGGCCCTAAACGGGCCTCTCTCCGTCGCAGTCGTCCCCGGGCTTCTGCGCCGTCGCCCACGAGAGCAGCTTCCTCAGCGCGAAGTCTTCGATATTGCGAACCCTGCCCTCGCTGATGTTGAACGTCTGCCCGACTTCGTCGTGTGAGTGGGTTCCGGCCCCGTCGAGATCGAAGCGCAGCTCCAGGACCCGCCGCTCGCGGTAGGTGAGATAGGTCAAGACCTCCACCATGGCATCGCGATCCAGGCTCCTGAGCATCCCGACCATGACGGGCAGAGGGCGCTCTTCGCGCTTGGGCTCCTTCGGCTCCGAGTCGGCAGGCGGGGTGCAGGCGGGCCTGGCGGCGGACGCGTAAGCATCGACGACCCCTTCCGCCGCGCGGACCAACTCCCGACCCTCGCGAAACTGCTTCAGGGGACGACCTTCAAACTCGAGCAGGACGCCGCTGAGCTCCTCCAGCCAACGCTCGCGAGCCGTGGGCTCGGGAATTCGCCGCAGGGCCCGGGCCATCTCCCCTTCCACCCGCTTCGGGACCGCGCGGATGCGATCCAGGCAAAGCCCGCCGATCAGGGCGACGGCGAGGGCCGAGATCAGGGGAACGATCAGGTCCATTGCGGCCTCGGTACGCCGTGCGGCCTGGGCCGGTTCTGAGGCGGCCGCCCCGCCGCCACGACGCCAACCTCAGCGAGAGCCTCAGCCGCTACCCGCTCCCCATCCCCGGTCAGACGATAGAGGCGACGCCGCGGGCGACCGGCCTCGCTCGGATCGACCTGCTCCCATGAGGAGCACAGCCATTCCGCTTTCTCGAGGCGGGCGAGCAACGGGTAGATCGTCCCCGACTTCAGGTCCAGCTCCTGACTCAGCTTCCCCCCCCACCACCACGCCAGGGGGTCTGACGTCATCAGCGAGAAGAGCCGCAGCGTGTGCCTGGTGATCTGCGGCTTGGGGGCTATCTCATCCACGCTACATAGGGTATGAAGGCCCCAGGACGGAACCCCGCAAAACAGGCGGGCTGGATTGCCCGCTAAGCGCCCATACTGCGGGCGATGACGACGCGCTGGATCTCGTTGGTGCCCTCGTAGATCTGGGTGATCTTGGCGTCGCGGAGCATCCGCTCGACCGGGTACTCGTTGACGTAGCCGTAGCCACCGAGGACCTGGATCGCCTCGACCGTGACCCGCATCGCGTTGTCGGAGGCGAAGAGCTTGGCCATCGAGGTCCACTTGCCGAGGTCGGCGGGGCGCTCGGCCAGGTCGGTCATCGAGCAGGCTTTGTAGAGGAGCTCGCGGGCGGCGGCGGTGCCGGTCTCCATGTCGGCGAGCTTGAACTGGATCGCCTGCAGGGCGTTGATCGGCTTGCCGAAGGCGACCCGCTCCTTCGAGTAGGCGCTGGCGTAGTCGGTCGCCCCTTGGGCAATTCCGACCGCTTGCGCGGCGGCGCCCAGCCGGGTCCGCTCGAGGGTGCCGAGCGCGACCCCGAGGCCCTTGCCTTCGGCGCCGACCATGTTCTCGTGCGGGACCCGGACGTCGGTGAACGAGGGTGACCCCGTCGGCGAGCCCTTGATGCCGAGCTTGTGCTCGAGCTGGCCCGGATCGAAGCCCTCGCGATCCTTCTCGACAACGAAGGCGCTGATGCGGTGGCTTTCGCGGTCGGTGACGGCGAAGACGATGTAGAAGTCGGCGATCGAGGCGTTGGTGATCCAGTTCTTCTGGCCGTTGATCACCCATTCGTCGCCGTCGCGGACGGCGGACGTGCGCATCGACGCCGGATCGCTGCCGGCCTCGGGCTCCGATAGAGCGAAAGCAGGCGACCACTCGCCGCTGGCGCACCTGGGCAGGAAGCGCTCCTTCAGCTGATCGGAGCCGAAGAGCTGGATCGGCAGCGTCCCCAGCTCCTGGATCATCAGGATCAGGGCCGAGGAGGCGCAGGCCTTGGCGATCTCCTCGACCGCCATCTGCAGGACCAGCGTGCCGGTGCCGGTGCCGCCGTAACGCTCGGGGAAGGGCAGGCCGAGGATGTCGTGCTCGGCGAGCAGCTTGCGCACGTCCCACGGGTACTTGCCTTCGCGGTCGATCTCACCCGCCCGCGGCGCGATCTTCTCCTCCGCCAGCTGGCGGACCATGTCGCGAAGGTCGCGGGACTCCTGCGGGATCTCGTAGACGCCGCTCATCGGCCGGGGGAGTGTATGGAGGGAGCGGCCGCGGCGTGGCTCGGCGCCGCAGCGCCTACTGGCTCGGGTCCGGCATCTCGAAGAACATCGTCACGACCCGAGCGGGGATGCTGGTCGCGTCGGGATCTCCGGCCATCCGCTCAGCGCTGGCGGCCTCCACCTCGATCGTTCGCTGGAACGCCTCGCGGTAGATCTCGCCGAGTTCCTTCCAGCCCTCCTCGTCGACTCGAACCGGCAGGCGGGTGACGTGATGGTCCGGCCGCTGGGCGAAGGTGGTCGTCTCGATCGCTGTGGCGGCATCGGCGACCGAGAACTGAAGGATCAGGCGCGCGAACCGGACGCGATCCTCGACGGTGAGGTTGGCGTACTCCTCATCGCTGACCAGCGGCCGTTTGATCGCTCGATAGAAGTGCTCGACAGCACCCCGCACGGGACGTTCGCTGACCAACTCGATCACTTCCATCTTCAGCAGCTGCTTGACGTGGTAGGAGACGTTGCCGACGTCTTCCCCCAGCTCGGTCGCGAGTTCGTTCGGGCTCGCGGTGCGATCGCTGAGGATCGTCAAGCACCGGCTGCGAAGCGGGTGGGCGACTATGGCTCCAAGGGTCGAGTCGAGCGCGCCGGACTTCTTTACCGCTGCCATTCGTTCCTCCTGTTCTGGATCGATAAAGCAATGGTCATCGTAGGCGAATTCCTCGCCGGCGATGGAGCTTTATGAGGGAGCTGCATCCACCTTTTGAACCGATTCAAAAGGTCGCACGGGTCTTAGGAATATTCCAAGGCAGGAAGGGGGTGAGGGGATGAAGTTCGCTGCTGTCAACGAGACGGTTCCGATGATCTCGATCGCGAAGTCCTCCTAACAAGTTGGGCGTATGCCGGCTTCGCACCTGGTCGCGGAGCCGGCCCCCGCCCCGCCGCCTAGACTCTCGCCCTTGCCCGAGACGGCCCCATTCGGCTCCTGGCGATCGCCGATCGACGCCGAGTCGGTCGCCCGGGGTGGCAGGCGGCTGGGCTCGCCGGCGATCGCCGGCAACGGCGCGGTCTGGTGGGCGGAGGGACGACCTGCGGAGGGCGGGCGCGTGGTCCTGATGCGGCGGCCGGCCGGCGGGCAACCCGAAGACGTAACGCCGGCGGGGTTCAACGTGCGCAGCCGCGTCCACGAGTACGGCGGCGGGGCATGGACGCTCGTCGGAGACGATCTGGTCCTGTTCAGCAACTTCGCCGACCAACGCCTCTACCGACAGCGCCTCGGCGAGGAGCCGGGCGCGATCACGCCGGAGCCCGGCGTCGCGGCGGGCCTGCGCTACGCCGACTGCCGGATCGCCCCCGACGGGCGCATCGTCGTCTGCGTGCGCGAGGTGCATGGATCGGGCGAAGCCGAGAACCAAATCGTGGCGCTGGCGCTCGACGGGTCCGCGGAGGAGCCAACCGTCATCGCATCCGGCCGCGACTTCTACTCCTCCCCCCGCCCCAGCCCCGACGGCGCCTGGCTCGCCTGGCTCTGCTGGGACCACCCGAACATGCCCTGGGACGGGACCGAACTGTGGATCGCGCCGGTCGATGACCCGGACGATGCCCGCCTGGTATCCGGCGGACCGCAGGAGTCGGTCTTCCAGCCCGAGTGGGACGCCGACGGCAGGCTGCATTTCGTCTCCGACCGCGAGGGCTGGTGGAACCTCTACCGCGACGAGGGCGAGGAGGTCGTGCAGCTGACCGAGGAGGAGGCCGAGCTGGGGCACCCGCAGTGGCTGTTCGGCGGCGCCACCTACGCCTTCCTCGCGGACGGCTCGATCGCCTGCGTGCGCTGCGACCGTGGCGAGGAACGCCTCTTTCTGCTCGAGCCCGGCTCCGAGCGGCCGCGGGATCTAGAGCTCCCCTACACCTCGTTCGGCTTCCCCTCCCTCTCATCACGCGGGACGACGGTCGCCTTCGCCGCCGCCAGCCCCGCCCGCGAGACCGCCGTCGTCCTCCTCGACGTCCTCAGCGGTGAGCTGGAGGAGGTGCGGAGCTCCGCCGAGGGGGCGGTCGACGGCGGTTGCGTCTCGATCCCGCGGGCGATCGAGTTCCCGACCAGCGGCGGCGAGACCGCGCACGGCTTCTACTACCCGCCCACCAACGCGGACTTCGAGGCCCCGGAGGGAGAACTGCCGCCGCTGATCGTGCAGAGCCACGGCGGCCCCACCTCCCACGCGACGCCCGCCCTCGACCGCGAGTTCCTCTTCTGGACCAGCCGCGGCTTCGGCGTCGTCGACGTCAACTACCGCGGCAGCAGCGGCTACGGCCGGCCCTACCGGCAGCGCCTGCGCGGCGGCTGGGGCATCCTCGACACCGACGACTGCATCGCCGCCGCCGTCCACCTGGCCGCGACCGGCGAGGTGGACGGCGAGCGGCTGGCGATCCGCGGCGGCAGCGCCGGCGGCTACGCGACCCTGTGCGCGCTGGTCTTCCACGACGAGTTCGCGACCGGCGCCAGCTACTACGGCGTCGCCGACGCCGAGGCGCTCGCCACCGACACCCACAAGTTCGAGTCCCGCTACCTCGACGGGCTGATCGGGCCCTATCCGCAGCAGGCGGAGCTGTACCGGCAGCGCTCGCCGATCCACTTCGTCGAGCAACTCGCGGCGCCGGTGATCCTCTTTCAGGGCCTCGAAGACGAGGTCGTGCCGCCAAGCCAAGCCGAAACCATGGTGGCGGCCCTGAAGGCGAACGGCGTCCCCCACGCCTACCTCGCCTTCGCCGGCGAGGCCCACGGCTTCCGCCGCGCGGAGACCGAGATCCGCTGCCTCGAAGCCGAGCTCTACTTCTACGGCCGCATCCTCGGCTTCGAGCCGGCCGACGAGCTGGAGCCGGTCGAGATCGACGGTTCGCCGCAAGCCTGACGGGTACCGGGTGGCATGGTGGCCACCCTCAAGCACACGGTCAGCGAGTTCCGCAAGGACAACCTCACCGACTGGGCGGCGGCGCTCACCTACTACGGCCTGCTCTCCCTCTTCCCGGCTCTGATCGCCGTTGTCTCGCTGATCGGCCTCGTCGGCGACCCCAAGAGCACGACCTCGAGTCTGACCGAGATCGTCACCGAAATCGGCCCGGCCTCGGCGGCGGAGACCTTCTCCGGCCCGATCGAATCGATCGCCTCCAACCGCAGCGCCGCCGGCTTCGCCTTCGTCTTCGGCCTGGCGGTCGCGCTGTGGTCGGCCTCGGGCTACATCGGCGCCTTCATCCGCGCCTCA
The DNA here is from genome assembly GCA_963699125.1 of uncultured Actinomycetes bacterium. Lineage (GTDB taxonomy): Bacteria > Actinomycetota > Thermoleophilia > Solirubrobacterales > 70-9 > VAYN01. The sequence goes on along the minus strand of OY969417.1, from coordinate 230,905 downwards.
AACGTGATCTACGAAACCCCGGAGGAGCGGCCATTCTGGAAGTTGCGCCCGCTGCAGCTGCTGGTGACCCTGGCGATGGTCGTTGCCGTCGCGCTATTGGCCCTGGCGCTGGTCCTGACCGGTCCGGTGGTCGATGCCGTCGCCGGCCCGGTCGGGCTCAGCGGCACCGCCGTCGACGCCTGGAACATCGCCAAGTGGCCAGTGATGGCTGCCGTCTTCATCCTCATCGTCGACCTCCTCTACTACGCCTCACCGGACGTGAGGCTGCGCGGCTTCCGCTGGGTCACGCCCGGCGCCGTCGTCGCGATCGCGATCTGGGCCGTCGCCTCGGCGCTCTTTGCCCTCTACGTCGCCAACTTCGGCTCCTACGACAAGACCTACGGCGCTCTCGGCGGCCTGGTCGCGCTGCTGGTCTGGTTCTGGATCACCAATCTGGCGATCCTCTTCGGCCAGGAGCTCAACGCCGAGCGCGAGGGCGGCCGCGAGATCAGCTGACCAGGCAGTTGGCGCCGCCTTCGCTCTCGCCCTTGGCGGGGAAGGCGTGGGCGAGGGCGTGGGCGATCAGCTCGCTGCGGGCGGCGTAGCCGGGTGAGGTGAAGTGGATGCCGTCTTCGATGAACCAGGCGTCTTTGACGTCGCTGGCCCAGTCGTAGACGCGCATGTTGGGGTATTTGCGGCACGCTTCGAGCAGGGTCTCGTCCCATTTCTCCATGTTTTCGGCGGAGTAGGGATCGCCGGCTTCGACCAGCGAGCGGACGTTGACCCACATCACCGGTTCGGCGCCGATCGTGCTCATCATGATTTCGATCCGTTCCATCTCACCGACGGCGGAGCCGACGAAGACGTTGGCCGCCTCGTTGGTGCCCAGCGCCAACACCCAGCAGCCCCTGAAGCCTTCGAGCTTCCATGCTTCCGCCACTTCCTGGGCGTTCGGTTCGCCTTCGAACTGCTCTTCGATCGAGCGGGCGCCGGAGATCTCCATGTGCTGTTCGACGGCGCCGACGTCGGCGTACTGGGCTTCGATCCGCTGGCTTTCGAGCGGCAGGTATTCGGGCGAGGTGAGGCCCTCCGAGGTGGAGTCGCCGATGTGGACCACGGCTTTGCAGGAGGAGCGGGTCGAGGAGGCGGCCTGAGCCGGGGTGAGCGGAGCGGGCTTCGTCGCCCCAGCCGCCCGCGCTTCCTCGGCCCTGACGTCTTTACCTTCGGCGGAGACGGAGTTGACGCCGGCCATCCCCGCGCAGGCGGCGACGAGGACGAGGGTGGAGACGCCGACGATCGCCCAGCCCTCGCGCGAGATCTGCTCCGGCCGCCAAGCCCCCGAGCGCGCTTTGCGCCAGAGGCGGCCGAGGGCGCCGTGGCGCACCGGCTCCTCGATGTAGTGCCAGGAGAGGGCGGAGACGGCGAAGATCGCCGCCACCTGGAGCAGCTCACGCAGCGGTTCGGCACCGTTGGCGACGCCGCCCGGCGTGGTCAGGACGATGATCGGGAAGTGCCAGAGGTAGATGCCGTAGGAGCGGACGCCGACCCAGCGCAGCGGCTTCCAGCCGAGCAGCGGGCCCAGCCGCGAAGCCGGGTGGGCCAGCGCCGCGACGACCAGCACCGTCGCGATCGAGAGCAGGACGAAGCCGCCGCGGTAGAGGAACGAGGAGTACTGGTCGCTCAGCCAGATCATCAGCGCAATCGCCAGCAAGCCGATCGCGCCGAGGCCGTCGAGGGTGTTGCGGGCGCCCGCCGTGATCCTGCGGCTGAGCTTGCGGCTGGGCCAGACCATCGCCAGGGCGGCGCCGAAGAGCAGCTCCGAGGCGCGGGTGTCGGTCCCGTAGTAGACCCGCGAGGGGTCGAGGCTCGGGTGGTAGAGAGCCGCCATCAGGATCGCCGAGACGACGGCCAGTCCGAGGGTGACGATCGCCAGTCGCGGCCGCACGCCCGACGGCAGCGGCGCCTCGCGGACGAGGCGGACGCCGACCAGCAGCATGAACGGCCAGAGGATGTAGAACTGCTCCTCGATCGCCAGCGACCAAAGGTGGTTGAGGGGGCCGGGCGGGGCGAAGCGGGCGAAGTAGGAGACATCGCCGAAGATCAGCTGCCAGTTGCTGACGTAGAGCGCCGAGGAGACGACCGCGTCGCGGAACTGCTGCGGCTGGGCGGGACCGAAGATCGTCACCCAGGCGACGACGATGACGAGCATCGCGAACAGCGCCGGCAGCAGTCGCCGGGCGCGGGCGAGCCAGAACTTGCCGAGGCGGATGTGGCCGCGGCGGGCCAGCTGCGAGAGCAGGATGTCGGTGATCAGGTAGCCGCTGAGGGTGAAGAAGATGCCGACCCCGAGCAGACCCCCGGGCGCCCAGCCGAAGCCGAGGTGGAAGGCGATGACGGCGAGGACGGCGATCGCGCGCAGGCCGTCCAACCCGGGCATGTAGCGCTGATTGCGCTTGACTGGTTCAGGCATCTACCGGCCGCATGGTACGCGGGGGGTCCGCTGGCTCCCCCTTCTCCGCTAGGCGGGGCAACCGGCCGAGAGATGGCGGCCCGGGTAGAGGCACTCGATCCGCGGCAGGCGTCGCTTCCGCACCCGCTCCCGGAGCCCCGGCCGGTCGCGGTAGTAGCCCCAGGTGACGCGCCGGTTGCCCTTGCGGCAGGCGACACCGTCGGCGCCGCCCGAGCAGTCGAAGCCCTGCGGGTGCGGGTGTAGACGCCACCGTCTTCGTTGCGGATGACGACGTCTTGGCAGCGCTTGTAGGGAACCGGCGTGATCGCGGCGGCGCCCGAGGACGAGATCGCGAGCACCACGGCTACAGCCGCGGCGGTACCTAATAGCGACCCTGTCCTTACCGATGACTCCCGCACTGGGCGCAAGAGGTTAGCTTTCCGCGCTGGAGATGGGCCAGCTGATTCAAGCCGACAGCCGCGGCGCCGCGATCCGCCGGCTCGCGATCGCCTCGCTGGGCGGGCAGTTGATCTGGTTCGTCGCGATCGTCCTCCTCGCCGGCCTGTTCGAACCCGGCTACAGCGAGGTCCGCGACGCGGTCAGCCTGCTGGGCGCGCGCAACGCCCCCCACCCCTGGATCTTCAACACTGGCGTCACGATCTGGGGCCTTTCCTTCCTAGCCGCCGCCGCTGCCCTGGCGCTCGACGCCCCCCGCAACTGGCGCGGCCAGCTCGGCCCAGCGCTGATCGCCTGCACGGGGCTCGCCCAGATCCTCGACGGCTTCCCCTTCCCCGCCGACTGCCGGACGAGCATCGACCCCGGCTGCCACGCCCGCGAGCTGGCCGGGGATCTCTCGTGGCAGCACTACGCCCACGGCTGGACCTACCTCCTCGGCGCGGTCGCGCTGCAGCTCTCGGTCTTCGCGATGGCGTGGCGGTTCCGGGGCGACCGCCGCTGGGGCCGGGCGGACCTGCTGGCCCTGGGGGCGGGCCTTGCCGGGCTGGCGATCTTCACCACCCTCTTCTTCTTTACCGGCGGCGGCACGCACGGCCACTACGGGGTCGTCCAGCGCCTCACCCTGGCCGCCGCCGGGCTCTGGGTCGGCGCGCTGTCGGTCGGCCTGCTGGCGATTTACGGCAATGGGCGCGACCCCGCCGTCCGGCTGGTCGAATGGACCCGCCGGACTATCCCGGGCGGCAGACAGCTGATCGCACGCCCGGGCAGCGGGCCTTAGCGGCTAAGGAAATCTCTCAACCAGCCTCTTTTTTTCTTCTTTTCCCGACCCCCTCCGCGGGTCTCGGGAATACCCACACCCGGAGGCGGGGGCGGAGGTGGTAGTGGTAGCGGCTTCGCGGCCGACGACGAAACCGCAGGTACGGCTTGCTTGGGCCGAATCTTCATCTCGACCAACCTATCACCAGGCCGATCGCCAAAAACCCAACCTCGGCGATCAGCGCAAATCCGGCCAACCCGAACGCGTTCGTAAGTCGCTCAACCGTCGAATGGTTCCCTTCGCGAAACGACTGCAGCCAATAGGCCAGCCTCCTGTCGACTTCCCCCTCATCGCCTCGGGTGTCATGGAGCGCCGTATAAACCTCGGAAGCGTCCAAGGCAAAGATCAGGCCGTCCTTCGGCAGCAACACATAGATACACAGAACCACTGACACTCCGAATGCAGTGAAGGCAAGGACGATCCATACGCTCAGTCTCTCCTGTCTCAAGACCTGCCCACCAAGGAAGGACGCGGTGACGGAGGCGGCCGTCATCAACGTACTGGTTCGCGCGCGCAGCTCGGTCAGGGCCTGCTCCTGTTGACTGAGCGCCCCCGCAGCCATCCGGTGTATCTCCTGGTCCAGGTTCGCCACCAACCCCATCAAGGGCGGCCGGCGACCCGGTTCTCCCCACCCGCGTCAGTGCATCAGAGATAGCTCATCCAACCGCCGCGCTCGCCGCCGCGCGGTCGGGCACCGCGCAGACCTTGCCCTCCGAGAAGCCCTCGGCGCCGATGTCGAGGGCGACGTTGATCCGGGCGCGGGTGTTCTCCCAAGCGATCAGGTGGACCAGCTCGAGCGTGCCCTTGACGCCGAAGCGGTCGCGGACGCGCGCCATCAGCTCGTCGTCGACGTCGCCCGGGGTGCGGGTCATCCCCACCGCCAGGTCGATCACCATCAGCTCGTCCTCGCTGAACAGCCCAGACTCGTGCGCTTCGTGCAGGGCGAGGAGCTTCTCGTCGCTGAGGCCGGAGCGGCGCGCGTACTCGGAGCCGATGTCCATGCAGAACTCGCAGCCGACCATCGTCGCCGCCTTCAGCACCCCCAGCTCGCTGAGCGCCTTCGGCACCCGCTTGCCGCGTTCGGCGGCGCGGTTGAAGCGCATGTAGTCGAGCATCAGCCGCGGGTGCTGGGCGTAGACGCGGGCGGAGCTCATTTCCCGCCCGTAGGCGACGCGGCTGCCGCGGGCGACTAGGCGGGCGAACACTCCCTGGCGCGGTTCGATCCTGGACATCGGTGGGCCTCCTTTGCAGACTGGGGGCCACGCAGCCTAGTCGGGATGTGGCACCGCGATAAGGTCCAATTCGGTGGCTAAACCAGGTACCACTTCATCGATCGGAACCACCGAGCTGCTGCTACCGCCCTGGCGTCCAGGCAAGTCGCGCCGGGCCCAGCTGGAGTCGGGGCTGAGGGATGCGATCCGCGCCGGCCGCCTGCTGCCGGAGGCCCGCCTCCCCTCCTCGCGGGCGCTGGCCAGCGAGCTCGGGGTCTCGCGCCGGCTCGTGGTCGAGGCATACGAACAGCTGGCGGCCGAGGGGTATGTCCTCGCCCGGCGCGGCTCCGGCACCCGCGTCGCGCCCCGCGTCAAGGCGGCGCAGCGAGACGGCGAGGGAGCGCCGGCGGCACCGGCGCCCGTCCCCACCCCGATCGAGGGCATCGACCTCTTCCCGGGCGCACCGGATCTGGCGCTGTTCCCGCGCCGGGCCTGGAGCCGGGCCCTGCGCCGCGCCCTCGCCGAGCTGCCGGACGCCCGCCTCAGCTACGGCGAGTTCGCCGGCACCACCGAGCTGCGGGTGGCGCTGGCCGAGCACCTCGCCCGCGTGCGCGCGGCCGCCGCCGAGCCCGAGCGGGTCGTCGTCACCGCCGGCTTCCAGCAGGGGCTGCGCGTCTTCTGCCAGCTGGTACGGGGGCGCGGCGGCGGCCGTATCGCGGTCGAGGATCCCGGCTACCCGGTCGCCGGCTGGACGATCGAAGCCGAGGGGCTCGAGGTCGTCCCGGTACCGATCGACGACGACGGGATCGAGGTCGGCGCCTTGGCCGCGGCCGCTCCGGACGCGGTCGTGGTCACGCCCGCACACGCGCTGCCGATGGGTGCGGTGCTGGCGCCGAACCGGCGGCGACGGCTCGTCGCCTGGGCGCGCGAGCGCGGCGCGCTGGTGCTGGAGGACGATTACGACGCCGAGCTGCGCTACGACCGCGGCCCCGCCGGAACCCTGCAGGGGCTCGCCCCGGACGTCGTCGTGCTCGCCGGCACCACCTCGAAGACCCTGGCCCCTGCCCTGCGGCTCGGCTGGCTGCTGCTGCCCGCCGAGCTGGTCTCGCCGGCGATCACCGTCCGCACGATGGCCGACGGCGGCGGCCCCCGGATCGACGAATGGGCGCTCGCCGACCTGATCGCCAGCGGTTCCTTCGACCGCCACGTCCGCGCCGCCCGGCAGCGCTACCGCGGCAAGCGCGCCGCCCTGCTCGAGGCGCTGGCGATCTCTTTGCCCGCCGCCCGCGTGCGCGGCATCGCCGCCGGCCTGCACGTCGTCCTCGAGCTGCCGGAGGACGTCGCCGAGGACAACGTGGTTGCCGCCGCCCATGCCGAGGGCGTCCACCTCCAGGGGCTTTCCACCTTCGTCCGCGCCCACCCCCAACCGGCCAGCCTGGTGCTCGGCTACGGCCTGCCGGGCGAGCGCGAGCTGCGGCAGGCAGTGGAGACGATCGCCGCGGCGGTGGTGGACGCCGATCGCGTCGCCGTCCGCTCCGTTTGAAATTCTCGCAGCGCTGTGAACGATCAGGACTGCCCGGACAATCCCTGCGTAACTGTCCCCTGGTGGATCCTCCTCGTCTCGGTGATCTGGCTCGTACTCCTCGTCGCCAGCTTCATCTGCTTCGAGCGGATCGACAGCTTCGCGGACTTCGTCGAATTCGACCTCGGGCCGTTGCCTTTCGAGTCGATCTGGTTCGGCGCCGTCGGCGGCTGGTTGATCTCCGCCCAGGGCATCTTCGACCACAACCACAGTTGGAGGCGCAGCTACGACTACTGGCACTGCGTCCGGCCCGTGCTCGGCGCCATCATGGGCACGCTCGGATGCCTGCTGTTCATCGTCCTCAACGAAGCGGCGACCAAGGAGGCGATCACCCCCAACCCCACCTTCTACGACGTGGTCGCACTGACGATCGGCTACCGCGAGGCGAGCTTCCGGCAGCTGATCACCAAGCTCCTCGACACCGTCATCGCCCCCGGCGACAAAGGCAAACCCGCCTGATCGAGTGATGATTTGACCCCTATGGAGGGGTCAACTGATCGGCTCTCATCTGCAGCCGTACCGCGGTGCCGCTCGGGCCGGAGCGGATCTGGACCAGGTCGCAGAGCTGGTTGGCGAGCCAGAGCCCGCGGCCACCGTCTTGGGTCGGCCGCGGCCGTAGCCGGCCGGCCAGCGGCTTCTCGATCGAGCCGCCATCCTCGATTTCGACCAGGAGGCGGCCGGCCTCCTGCCAGACGTGGAGCGTGCCAGCGCCGCCGCCGTGCATGACACTGTTCGCCGCCAGCTCGCTGGCGGCGGCGACGAGGTCGGTGGCGCTGCGAGCGGGCAGGCCGGCGACCGCAGCCGCTCCCTCCACCCGGCGCCTGACGGAGGCCAGGTCGTCGCGCGCGAACTTGAACCCGACGCGGCCCGCGGGACGATCCGGAAGGACACCGGCGAAGCAGTCCCTCTCGCCATCGAAGCCAGCGCTGATCTCACGGACACCGTCGCGCGCAACCTCTCGGTGGGAACGGGCGACCTCATCCAACACCTCGTCGGCAAGCCCGGAACCGTCATATGGACAGAGCAGCGACCAGGCCGGCGGATCCGAGAAGGCGACGTTGAGAAGCGTCTCGTGGCGCTGGCACTCGTCGATCTCGGCCGGCTCACGCCCGGGCCAGACCGGTTCGCCGATACCGCGAACGGGTCTGTCGCCGTGCTCGTCGACGAAGTCGCGCCAGAAGGGGATGATCCGTGCCGGGTTGCGCCCCAGCCCTTCCATGTCGACGAAGCGCACTCGATGGTCGTCCTCGCCCAGCTCGGCTTCCAGCAGCACCGCGTTGCTCCGGCGCACGGCGACCAGCGCCGGCTCCCCAACCTCGACAGCCGTGCGCAGAAACGGCACCGTAGCGGCCAGGAAATCGTCCGAATCGCCGTAGATCAAGGCCTCGTGTCGAAATCCGGGCTGGACCATCCGACCCTAGGAACCCCGCCTCGCTGGTGCTCGCGACCGACCCAGGCGAGCCGGGCCGTATTGGACGTGTTCCCTGGCACGCACGGCGAACTTACGGCAGCACAACCCCCTCAAACGGTCGCTCGGCCGTGCCCGTGCCCCGTTCGCCGCATCACGAATCCGGCGAGCAGGAGGACGAGCACGACGCCGATCAGGGCGCTGAGGATGCCGCCCCAGTCGAACATGTCGGTGTCGCCGATCCCGAGTCCAGCGGTGAAGATCGCCCAGCCGACGGCGGCGCCGACGAGCCCAAGCACAACGGACACCAACCACGAGCGCGGTCCGTGCATGCCCTCAAAGGCGTCGTTGGGGACGATCGCCCTCCCGACGACGCCGGCGACCAGTCCAAATATCAGAGCACCAAGCATCGGAAAACCTCCTCTTCGCCTCTCTCTCGTTCCCAGATCAGATGGGTGCAATTGAGATACCCGGCTGGGAACTTCGCTAACCGCTCAGCGGCCCCGTCCGCTCGAGCCCGACCTCGCTCGCCGGCTTGTCCTCGCGCAGGCCCTTGAAGGAGCCGTGGCGGACCATGCCCTCGGCGGTCAGCTCGCGGTACTCGATCTCCGCGATCAGCTCAGGCTCGACGAAGTTGGCTTGCTTGGGCACTTTGCCAGCGGCGAAGGGGCTCGACTTGCGCTCCAGCGGGCCGAGCCGCTCCGCGAGCTCGGCGAGGTCCCGCTCGGAGAAGCCGGTGCCGACTTTGCCCGCGTAGCAAAGCTCGCCATCCTCGAAATAGCCGACCAGGAGAGAGCCGAGGCGGCCGCTGCGGCGGCCCGCGCCCGGCGCCCAGCCCCCGATCACGAACTCCTGGCGGCCGATGTTCTTCACCTTCAGCCAGGCGCCGGTCCGTTTGCCCGGGACGTAGCCGCTGTCCAGCCGCTTGAGGACGACCCCCTCGAGCCCTTGCTCGGCGCTCGCCGCCAGCAGATCCCGCGCCCGACCGGTGGAATAGGCGGACAGCTGCCAGCTCGACCCCTCCAGCTCCAGCCCCTCGAGCAGCTCGCGGCGGGCGCTGTAAGGGAGGCCCATCAGGTCGTGGCCTTCGAAGTAGAGGAGGTCGAAGATCAGGTAGGTCACCGGGTGGCTTTTCATTCGCCGCCTGACCACGCTCTCGGAGGTTTGGTGGATGCGCTGCTGCAGGCGCTCGAAGCTGGGTCTCCCGTCATCGTCGAAGGCGACCAGCTCGCCGTCGAGGACGGCGTCGCGGGTGCCGAGCTGGCGCGAGAGCCGCCGCACCTCCGGGTACTGGGCGGTGACGTCGTTGAGGTTGCGGGTCTGCAGCCGCAGGCGACCGGGACGGCAGTAGGCGATCGCCCGCACCCCGTCCCACTTAATCTCCGTCGCCCAGCCCTTTTCGGAGGCCGGCAGCTTCGAGAGCTTTGCCAGCATCGGCACCACGGACTCGGGAAAGGGATCGCGATCCTCGGCGGGGGGGTCCATGCGGTGGATCATCCAGTCCTTCTCTCCCTTGCCGGCACGGAAGAGCGCGTAACGGCCGCTCAGCCGCTCGCCGGCGAAGCTGAAGACGACTTTGCCCTCCTCCCACTTGTGGCACTCGTAGGTGCCGCGGTCCCAGATCCGCACCGTCCCCGCCCCGTACTCGCCAGCCGGGATCTCACCCTCGAACTCGAGGTACTCAAGCGGGTGGTCCTCGGTGTGGACGGCCCTGCGGTTCTCGCTCGGGTCGTCGGGGATGCCGTTGGGGATCGCCCAGGAGACGGCGACGCCGTCGCGCTCCAAGCGCAGGTCCCAGTGCAGGCGGCGGGCGCTGTGCTCCTGGACGACGAAGCGCGGGGCGGCTCTCTTGCCGCCCCGCTTCCTCGCCGCCGGCTCCGGCGTCGCGTCGAAGTCCCGCTTGCGCTCGTACTCGCCGAGCATCGAGCTACTGCCGGGCCATCAGCTCGTCGAGGCGGGCGTAGGTCTCGTTCATGCCTTTCTCCATCCCGGACTCGAGCATCCCGTCGCGCTCCTCTGGGGTGTGGAAGACCGTGGTCGAGACGACCCTGGTGCGGTTGCCGAGGTCCTCGAAGGTCGCGGTGTCGACCGAGACGTGTCCCGGCAGGCCCTCCCATTCGAAGGTCCAGACGATCCGCTCCGGCGCGATGACCTCGCGGAAGACGCCGCGGAAGCCGGTCTCGCTGCCGTCGGAGTTGTGGATCACGAACCGCCAGCGGCCGCCGGCAGTCGCGTCCAGCTCCTCAACCGTGGTGGTGGTGCCGTAGGGCCCCCACCACTGCGGAATCAGCTCCGGGTCGGTGTAGGCGGCAAAGACGCGGTCGCGCGGCGCGTCGAAGGTGCGCTCCACGTGGATCTCCCGCTCGCCCGGCGTCGTCAGGGTCGCTTTGGTCGCAGCCTGTTGCTCGCTCATGATGAGTCTCCTTTCGTTCGCTCGAGCAGTTGCCCGAGCCGATCGAACCTCTCCTCCACCATTGCCCGGTATGAGTCCATCCATGCCTGCACGTCCTCGAGCCGCCCCGGCCCGAGGCTGCAGCGCCGCGTCCTCCCCACCTTCTCGGTGCTCACCAGCCCGGCCTGCTCGAGGATCCGGATGTGCTTCTTCATCCCGGTCAGGGACATGCCGGCCGGCTCGGCCAGCTCGCTGACGCTGGTCCAGCCCTGGCGGCCGAGCCGCTCGAGGATGCCCCGGCGGGTCGGGTCGGCCAGCGCGGAGAAGGTTCGATCTACGGGTTTATACTGAACCATTGGGTTCAGTATAGCACCGCCACGTACTCTGCCGCCATGCCGGGTGGGCGTCTCCGAAATTGGGTCACTGAACGCATCGAAGTTTGGCTGGCTGCACTCGACCCGCCGAGCAAGGGCCCGTCGGTCACCGAAGAGGTCGAGCGCTGGCGAGATGGCTTCTGGGGGCGTTTCGCGCAGATCAGGGCGTCCCGCGAGCCACCCCGAGCGCTTCTGCCCGAAGACGAGCGCGACTGGCGCCCGGCGACCTGGAGGCATTTCCGCTTCGTCCTGATCCGCCATCTGCAAGACGAGGGCGCGCATAGCCTCGATGAGTTGGTGCGGGAACCGCCGGCCGTGCTCGGCCTCGAGCTGAACCGGCGCGAGCTGAAGGCGGCGATCGACTCGGCCCGACGGCGTGAAGAGATCGTGGAACTGCCCCGGCCGGCCGGCTCGCCACCGCGGACGGCGGAGTGGGTCGTCACCGACCGCGGCAGGAAGGCGACCGCCCACGCGCTGCCCTGGCTGTTCGAGCAGGGCAGCCGGATGCGAACCTGGATCCCCCCAGCGTCGCCGCGCTGTCGGTATTCGGCATCGGGGTAGCCAACGCGCACAACCCCAGCGTCGTGCTGGTGATGCTGGCGAGCATCGTCGTCGGCCTGCTGGTCTGGCTCTTGATCTCCGTCCGCGCGGTGACCAGCGGCGCCAAGGCGGGCCGTCGCGTCGCCCGCGACTGGTCGCGATGGGCACGCGCGTATCCGGGTTGGTACCGAGTCGCCTTTCGGTCCTTCCCATGGCGCGCCGCTCTGCTCGGCATCCTGGCGTTCGTCGCGGCAGTCTCCCTTCTCGGGCTGGGAATGGAGAATTCCGCCTTCGTGCTGAGCCTGGTGGCCACCGTCTCCTTCCTCCGTCTGATCCACTGGAAGGAACGCTGGGATTTCGTCCCGCTCTAACGGGAACGCTTGACAGTGGGACGTGGTTGGGATACACCGCCACATTGAGGATTAATGTGGAAGTCCCTATTAGTGAGATAAATGCCAGTCAACCGCTGAGCGTCGCCAGCGAGGAGTCGCCGGCCCAGGCCCGGGTCCGGGACCAGATCGCCTGGTACGACGCCAAGAGCCAGTCCAACCAGCGCTGGTTCAAGCTGCTGAAGATCTGCCAGATCGTCACCGCGGCGGCGATCCCGGTGGCGGCGGGATTGAAGGCCCCAATCTGGCTGGTGGGAGGGGCCGGAGCTTTCATAGTCGTGCTCGAGGGCCTGCAGCAGCTGCAGCAGTACCAGCAGAACTGGACCACCTACCGGGCCACCTGCGAGCGGCTCAAGCACGAGCAGTTCCTCTTCCTCGCTCACGCCGGTCCCTACGGCGCCGCTCCCAACCCCGACGCCCTGCTCGCCGAGCGGGTCGAGGGGCTGGTCTCCCAGGAGCACGCCGCCTGGGTCTCGCAGCGCGAAGACACGGCCGGGACTGGCGGTGAGATGTGAAGCCGGACACCGCGGAAGTCAACCCGACGGGCCAGAAGGTCTTCATCTGCTACCGCCGCGAGGAAGCGTCGGCCCACGCCGGTCGCCTCTACGACGCGATGGTCGCCCGCTTTGGCGAGAGCAACGTCTTCATGGACATCGACATCGCGCCCGGCGTCGACTTCGTCGAGCGGATCACTGAGGTGGTGTCGAGGTGCCTGGTGCTGATCGTCGTGATGGGTCCGCGCTGGGCGACGGTGAAGGACGACGACAGCAACGTGCGGCTCTCCGACCCCGACGACTTCGTCCGGCTCGAGGTCGAAACCGGGCTCAGCCGATCCGATGTGACGCCGATCCCGACCCTGGTCGGCGGCGCGCAGATGCCGAGGCGGGAGGACCTGCCGGAGGAGCTGCGGCCGCTGACCCGCCGCAACGCGGTGGAGTTGAGCGACGGCCGCTGGGCCTACGACGTCGGCCGCCTCAACGGCGCGCTCGACGACCTGCTGGGGAATACCGCTGCACCGCCACCCGCCCCCCCGACGCCGGATCCGGCGCCGCCGCAACAGACCTCGGCGGCCGCCGAGGAGCCGGCGCCGAGCCGTGCAGTGACGGCAGCGTCGCCGAAACAGACGATCCTCGAGGGAGCGGCCCTGGCCGCCGCGGCCGGGTTCCTGGCGCGCGGCGCCGCGAACCTGATCGACCCCCCCGATACCACCGCTGACCAGATCGCCAAGGCGGTCCTGCGGGGCGGGGAGATCTGGGCGGTCGTCGCCGCCGTCCTCTGCGCCTGGCTCGCCTACCGGGCGGGGAGGTCCGCCCTCGTCCGCCCCGCCCTGCGGGGCCTGTTCCTCGGCGCGATCGCCGGCGGGATCGGCGGCGCGATCTGGGCGGCACCGAAATACCTCCCGGCCACCAACCTCACCGCCTCCGAGACCGACCCCTACGAGGCGCTCTCGATGATGTTCACCGGGGGCGTGCTGGGGGCGATGATCGGCGCGAGGTGGCGTCCGCGCGCGCGCGGCGCCGGGCTGCTCAGCGGCGTCGTCGCCGGCGGCGTCTCGCAGGTCGTCCTCAACATGCTCGGCTGGGTCAAACCGCCGCCGCTCAACGCCTCGCTCGGGTTCGCCTGGATGGCCGCCGCGATCGCCGCACTGACGTTGGCGACCCTGCTCGCGCTTGACCGCCAGCGCTCCGGGGTGAGGACCGCCGCGGCCGTAAGCTCTGCCGACCCGTGACGATTGAGATCGCCAAGCGCTGGATCGCGCTGGTCGTGGCCGCGATCTGCGTCGCCACGCTCGGCCTCTCGGCGGCGAGCGCATCCGAGCCGCTCTCGAAGCAGCTGGGCCGGCAGAACCTCCACCCGGCCGAGCTGCGCGGCCCGAACGGCGGGACGCTGCCCGACCCCCTCGTGCGAGGCGGCATGAACCTCGCGCGCAACGTCCCCATCGTCAGTCCCCGCGGAGTCGGAAGGCTGCGACTGGGGGCAACCGCCAGAGCGCTGCACCGGCGGCATCTGATTCGCGGCCTGCGCCCCGGCTGCGAGCTCGCCCCCGATCAGCGCGTCGCACGACTGCGCCCGCCCTTGAACGGCTTCGCGATCTTCAGCCGTCCGAACCGCAGGCTCTCCTCGATCGTGATCGACGGCGGGGCGCAAACGGCGAGGGGCATCGGGATCGGATCGACCCCGGGCGAAGCGCGGAATGCCTACCCGAGCTCCCGCTACGAACCGCCCGGCACCGCCCTCCCCTTCGACGCCGGCTTCATCTGGATCGACGGCCCCTCCGGTCCGAAGATGACCTTCGTGGTTGACCCGGAAACCGAGCTGATCTCCTCGATCAACGTTCCCGCTCCCAACTTCTGCGAGTAGTCACCCCCCGGCGACGTGCAGCTCGAGCGCGTGGATCTGGCTCTGCCCGTAGGAGCCGGTCTGGACCGGGCCGGCGGCGCTGATCAGCGCGCCGACCCCGGGCAGGGGCCGCGGCCGCAGACCCTTGCGGACGTCGATCGCGGTCAGCCCCGGCAGGGTGATGCCCTGCGGGTCGACGATCACGAAATGGGCGTCGCCGTCGCCGTCGGGATCGACCCGCTCGATGTAAGCGATCCGCCCTTCGGTGCCGCGGCAGCTGGGCAGGCCGGGTGGACAGTGCGAGGGAGCCACCGTCGCGGGGGGATGTCCTGCTCTCGCGCCGGCGCGCCCGTCCCCCGCCGGCGCCCCGCTCCCGCAACCCGGGACGGCGGTGAGCAACACCACTCCAACGATGAACCCGCAAACCCCGCGCATCCCCGAATGGAAGCAGATGAGTGCTCGATTGACGCTCGGCGGCGCATCCGACTTTGACCACACTGGAGTGGGGTGAATGTCGGTTGGGCGTGTCTCAATCGAGCACTCGGCCATGGCCTCAGGGGCCGCGCTGGCTAGGATCGTCCGGCTCGGCCGCACTACGACACCAGGAGGACCCATGCGCAGGACGCTGATCGGCATCTCACTCGCCTCGACCCTCGTCGCCGGCCTTCTCGCCTCCGGCGCCTGGGCGGCGCAGGACCAGGTGGCGACCGCTTCGGCGAGCGACTGTCACCTCAGCGCCCGCGAACAGCGGAACCTGGGCGCCTCCTACGTGACCTCGCTGAAGGTGAGTGGGACCACCTGCGCCAAGGGCAAGAGCATCACCCTCGCCTTCCACAACTGCCGCCTGCGCTCGGGCAAGCCACAGGGCCTGTGCGACGACAAGGTCGGCCACTACACCTGCACCGAGCACCGCTACGACGCGGTGCCGCACATCCAGTACAGCTCGAAGGTGACCTGCACCTGGGGCGACAAAAAGGTCTTCAGCACCTACACCCAGAACACGTAGGCCGCCCTATCCCTTCAGGACCTTTTTTCTCGTCCGCGCGGCCTTGCGCTGCTTGCGGCTCCCCAAGACCTCCACCATCGACGCTGCGAGTGAGGTCGCGTCCGCGTCGTTCTTTTGCTTAGCTCGGCGCTCTGCTTCCTCGTAGCAGGTGGCGTCCTCTCGGTCGCCGATGACGCAAACCGTTGCAACCGTTTGATCCCGGTCGACACGAAAGACGATGCGCCAACTGCGATTACCGACTGTGAGCTTGCGCCAGCCGACAAGGCTGCGGCCGAGCGGCTCGCCCGCCGAGGCCCCATGCGCCTCGATCTCGAGGAGCTTCTTGAAGAATTGCTTGATGTTCCCGCTCTCTGCCAGTCCCGCCAGGTCAACGACAGCCTCGTCTATCAACTCGACACGGACGGACATCCCTCGCTCAGTCTTTCTCGAGATCCTCGCGGGTAAATCCAAATCGATCGAGAACGTCGTCCAGCGCGTGTCGCCGCTCGTTGGTCGTCAATAACCGAGTCAAGGCCAGAGATACGTCAAGAAGGCGCTCCTCCAGCTCTTCGTTGCGTTCCAGCATCTCGATTCCGACCACGGCGGCAACGGGCTTGTTGTTCTTCATCAGAACTCGCTGCTCTCCCCGCTCGGCAACCTTCACAAGCGCAGAGATACCAAGCCTTCCGGCCTCGGTGACAGATATAAGCTCCCTCGTGTCAAGGGTTGGCATTGATGGCCCCTCTTCAGATATGTATGATTCCGACTAGAATCACAGGTAGCTTACTACAAAGGGTCGCTCAATAGGTGAAGTCGCGGTCGAGCGCCTGCTGGACCGCTTCGGCGGCGAGGCTGGAGCCGGCGTCGTTGAGGTGGATGCCGTCGGGTTCGCGGACGATCGTCTGCCGGCCGTCGACCTCGATCGCGTCGCGAAAGCGGTTGCCGGGGGTGAAGATCGCGGCGGCGTCGATCACCCGGACCTGGCTGCGCCAGGGGGCCGCGGCGGCGAGGACGGCGGCGTTGACCGCGTCGACGATCGGCCGCCGCGCGGGGTCCCGTGCGGTCGGCACCGTCAGCCAGTACACCTTCGCCGCGCCGCCGCGGCGGTAGTTGTCCATCATCTGCCGCGCCCGGTTGGCCCAGACGGCCGCCCACTCGGGCCCGCAGCAGCCCACCTCCTCGCCGCCTGGGCCCGGCATCGGCAGGCCCTCGTTGGCGCCGATGAAGATCACCACCGCATCGGGGTGGTCCTGCGCCGCCTGGGTGGCCGAGAGCTTCGCCCAGTCGACGATGTCGCTGCGCGAGACCCCGGTCGCCAAGTGCGGGTCGCGGACCACCTCGACCCCGTCCGGCGCGAGGCGCCGCCCGATCTCCAGGTCGAGCGGGGTGGAGAGCGAGTCGCCGGTGACCAGCAGCGTCTGCAGCTCCCGCTTGGGCTGGGCCTCGCCGAGCGCCGCGGCTTCGAACCAGTCCGGGGTGACGGCGGAGGGACCGCCCCCCGCTCCGTTGGAAGAGGCGGCGTCGAAGCCGGCGCCGACCAGCTCGGTGTCGGGCGAGAGCCCGCCGGTGACGGCGTGCGCGGCGCTCGAGAGCGGCAGCTGGGCGGCAACCCAGCCGGTCGGCTCGGCGATCGCGAGCACTATCTCGCGGCCGAGCCCGGGGTTGATCTCCTCGCCTGCCTTGCGCACCGAGCCGCCCGAGAAGAGCACCAGCAGGACGGTCGTCAGCGCCGTCGCCATGACCGCGTCGCGGGCGCTGAAGCGGCGCAGCTTCTGGCGGTCGAAGCGCCCCATCAGGCTGTCGTCGCGGCTCGGTGAGTTGTCTTGCATGGCTGGAAGTTAGAAACGGAAGTAGATGAAGGGGGGAACGCCCTGGCTGGGGACGGTGGCGCCGACGATCAGGATAAGCGCCGCGAGCCCGGCTCCGAGCAGCAACGGCGAGAGCCGCTCGATCCCCACCTCGAGCCCTTCGCCGACTCGCTCCGGTACCAGCTGCAGGCCGATCACGGTCACCAACGCCAGCAGCGCCGGCAGGCTGACAAGGGTGAGCGGCCCCGGCGTCCAGATCCCGGTGAAGTAGGTCCAGAAGAGGCCAATGTCCTGGGAGCGGAAGAGGACCCAGCCGAGCACGACCAGGTTGAAGGTGACAAACCAGCGCAACCAGGCGGGGGTTCTGATCCGGCCTCCCAGCGCGTGCTCGACGGAGAGGCCGGTGCCGTGGAAGGCGCCCCACAGCACGAAGGTCCAGGAGGCTCCGTGCCAGAGCCCCCCCAACACCATCGTCGCCATCAGGTTGATGTAGGTCCGCACCCGTCCCTTGCGGTTGCCGCCGAGGGGGATGTAGAGGAAGTCACGCAGGAAGCGGGAGAGGGTCATGTGCCAGCGACGCCAAAAGTCGCGGAAGCCGGTCGCGCGGTAGGGGCTGCGGAAGTTCTGCGGGAAGATGAACCCCATCAGCAGCGCCAGGCCGATCGCGATGTCGGTGTAGCCGGAGAAGTCGCAGTAGATCTGGGCCGCGTAGGCGTAGGCGGCGAAGATCAGGTCGGGTCCGCCGAACGCCTGCGGCACGCCGAAGGCGGGGTCGACGACGGTCCGGCCCAGGTAGTCGGCGATCATCACCTTCTTCACCAGCCCCAGGCCGACCAGCCCGAGGCCGGCCCCGACCGCGACGTGCTCGGGATCGCGGGCGCTCGCCAGCTGCGGGATGAACTCCCGCGCCCGCACGATCGGGCCGGCGACGAGGTGCGGGAAGAAGGAGAGGTAGACGGCGGCGTCGATCATCGACGCCGGCTCGACCTGGCGCCGCTTGACGTCAACGGTGTAGGAGATCGCCTGGAAGGTGAAGAAGCTGACACCCACCGGCAGGGCGATCGAGAGCAGCGGCAGCGGCATGCCGAGGCCAAAGGAGTCGAGCAGGTCGCCCATGTTCTGGGTGAAGAAGCCGTAGTACTTGAAGACGGCGAGGGTGCCGAGGTCGAAGACCACCGCAAGGGCCGTGATCCGCTTCCGCCAGCGCTCGTCTTCGGTCGCGTGGATGCGAACCGCGGCGACCTGGTTGACCACGGTGATCGCCGCCAGCAGCAGGCAGAAGCGGGGATCGGCGGCGGCGTAGAAGGCGTAGCTGGCGAGGAGGATGTACGGCTTCCAAAGGCGTTGCTTGGGCATCAGGGCCCAGCTCAGCGCCAGCACGATCGGGAAGAAAATCGCGAACTGGATCGTTGGAAAAACCAATATCTGCCTTTGTTGGTTAGTTTGCCGCTGACATCACACCCGCGGAAGCGGCGCGATGCTAGACGATCGATTCCAATGACCCGTAGAGATCACACCGGCGCCGCCATCCTCGCGACTATCGCGGTCGCCGCTTTTTCACTGTGGACTGCCGGCGTCGCCCAGGCCGGGTGCGGCGGTGTGGAGACGGCGAAGCCAAGGAAGAACGTCAACCCGGACGGGCGCCCACCGCTGGCGATCGGTGACTCGACGATGCTGCTCGCCCTCCCCCCTCTCGCCCACGCGGGCTTCCGCGTCGACGCCCGCGGCTGCCGGATGATGGAAGAGGGGTTGGAAGTGATCCGGGCGGCCAAGCACCACGACCATCTTCCCCACCTGGTGGTGATCGCCCTCGGCGCCGACGCGAGCATCAGCGCCCACCAGGTCGAGAAGGCCTTCCACATCCTCGGGCCAAAACGGGTGCTCGGCCTGGTGACGCCGGTCGAGCTCGGCGGCTGGTCGGGCCACGACGCCGCCGTCGTGCGGCACGAGATCAAGCGACACCCGGCGCGCGGCGTCCTCCTGGACTGGGTCGACTACAGCTCCGGGCACGGCGAGTGGTTCCAACCCGACGGCCTCCACCTCACCTTCCCCGGCGCCGACGCCTTCGCCGCCCTCCTGAGCAAATCCCTGCGCTACGCCAAGGCGGGCCACCGCCCCGGCCGTTCGCCCGGCCACGGCGGCCTCGCCCAACACCCGGTCGCGGTGGACCGAGTTCTTGGCACACTCGGGCTCGCCGGCGTGTTCGAGATACTTGCTGAGTCGCTGAGGTAGCGAGGTGTGGAGTTGCGATGGCCTCCCTCGGCCTCTCAGCCGAGGTCGATGATGCTGCGGATCCCGTCCTGGGCCTCCATCAGCTCGAAGCCGCGGTTGACCTCGTCGAGGGTCAGGCGGTGGGAGATGAAGGGCTCGACGTCGATCTCGCCGTCCAAGTAGCGGTCGATCAGACGCGGGACCTGGTCGCGCCCCTTGACGCCGCCGAACGAGGAGCCGGCGACGCGGCGGCCGGTGATCAGGAGGCGCGGGACCAGGTCGAGGGTCTCTCCCTTGCCGGCCACTCCGGCAATGGTGCACAGGCCCCAGGCCATGCGCGCAGATTCGACCGCTTGGCGCATCACGGCGACCTTGCCGGTCGCCTCGAAGGTGTAGTCGGCGCCGAAGCCGCCGGTCATCTCGAGGATCTCCTCGACGGCGCCCTCGCCGCCTGCGATGACGTCGGTCGCGCCCTGGCCGCGAGCCAGACCGAGCCGATCCGGGGAGAGGTCGACGCAGACGATGCGCTCGGCGCCCTGCAGCCGGCAGCCGGCGACCGCCCCCAGCCCGACCATTCCCGCCCCGAAGACGGCGCAGGTGCTGCCCGGCCGCACCGCGGCGGTGTTGATCGCCGCGCCGAGGCCGGTCGAGAGGCCGCAGGCGAAGAGGCAGGCGTGCTCGAACGGCGCCTCGGGGTTGACCTTCGCCAGGGCGATCTCCGGCATCACCGTGTACTCGGCGAAGGTCGAGCAGCCCATGAAATGGCGGATCCCGTCGCCCCCGCGGGAGATGCGGGTGGTGCCGTCGGGGAGGAAGCCCTTGTTCTGCTGCTCGCGAATCGCCAGGCAGAGGTTGGTTCGCGGGTCGAGGCAGTGGACGCACTCACCGCACTGGGGCGAGAAGAGGGTGACGACGTGGTCCCCCGGGCGCAGCGAGGCGACGTCCGGTCCGACCCGCTCGACGACGCCGGCTCCCTCGTGGCCGAGCACGGTCGGCGCATAGCCCGAGGGGTCGGCGCCGGAGGCGGTGTAGAGGTCGGTGTGGCAGACGCCGCAGGCGACGAGGCGAACCAGCGCCTCGCCGGCGCCCGGCTCGGCAAGCTCGACCTCCTGAACCGCGAGCGGCTCCCCGAACTCCTCCAGCACCGCGGCGCGCATCTTCATCTTCGACCGACCGCCCTCGGGATCAACCGCTCTTGAAGCGGGCGGCCTCCTCCGAGCCGCCCGTGGCGTCGCCCTCGCTGTAGGAGTGCGCCCCGGCGCCGGCGAGCGTGCCACCGTCGACGATCAGGTACTCCTCGCGGATCGGGCGCCCGTCGAACCAGCACTCGAGGATCTCGCGCGCCCCGGCGGCGTAGCGGGCCTGGGCGGAGAGGCTCGTGCCAGAGGTGTGGGGGGTCATGCCGTGGTGGGGCATCGAACGCCAAGGGTGGTCCCCGGGCGCGGGCTGGGGGAACCAGACGTCGCCGGCATAGCCGGCCAGCTGGCCGCTCTCACACGCCCGCGCGACCGCGTCGCGGTCGCAGATCTTGCCGCGCGCAGTGTTGATCAGATACGAGCCCCGCTTCATCCTGGCGAGCATCTCCGCGTCGAACAGGTTCTCGGTCTCGGGGTGCAGCGGCGCGTTGATCGTGACCACGTCGCACACCTCCACCAGTGATTCCGCGGTCGGGTG
The DNA here is from genome assembly GCA_963699125.1 of uncultured Actinomycetes bacterium. GTDB lineage: Bacteria > Actinomycetota > Thermoleophilia > Solirubrobacterales > 70-9 > VAYN01. Next base: position 210,290 of record OY969417.1, on the reverse strand, counting down.
GAAGGTGACGTTCAGCTCCTCCTCGACCTCGGCCGGCAGACGGTGACGATCGGTGTAGTGGAGGCCGACCTCGAATGGCACCAGCCGCCGCAGGACCGCCGAGCCGATGCGTCCGGCGGCGACCGTGCCCACCTGCATCCCCTCCAGGTCGTAGGAGCGCGAGACGCAGTCGGCGATGTTCCAGCCGCCCTCGACCACCACTTTGTAAGAGGGGATGTAGTTGCGGACCAGCGCCAGGATCATCATCACGACGTGCTCGGCGACGCTGATGCTGTTGGAGTAGGTCACCTCGGCGACCGTCAGGCCGCGCTCGATCGCCGCCTGCAGGTCGACGTGGTCCGAGCCGATGCCGGCGGTCAGCGCCAGCTTCAGCTGGGGTGCCTTGGCGATCCGCTCGGCCGTTAGGTAAGCGGGCCAGAACGGCTGGGAGATGACGACCTCCGCCTCCGGCAGCTCGCGCTCGAAGACCGAGTCGGGGCCGTCCTTGTCGGCGGTGACGACCAGCCGGTGCCCGCGCCCCTCCAAGAACTCGCGCAGCCCCAGCTCCCCCGAGACGCTGCCGAGCAGCTCACCGGGCTCGAAGCCGATCGCCTCGGGCGTCGGCGTGCTCTGGCCGTCGTGGTAGCGCTCGATCGTCGGGACCGCGTCGCGCGCGTAGGCCGGCGGGTAACCGTCGACCGGGTCGTCGTAGAGCACGCAGAGCACGTTCGCCATGGCTAGGCCACCTTCTCACTTATCGAGCCCTGCACGCTGTCGAGCTGAGTGAAGCGGTAGTCGTCGAGGTCGAAGCGGGCGCTGTGCCAGGCCGTCTCGAGCGTGGTCGCGGAACGGAACGGCACGTCGCCGTGGGAATCGAAGTAGTAGCTGTTCGCGGTCGCGCAGTTGTTGCGGAAGAAGACCTGGCGGCCGCGGCGGGACAGCATCGTCTCGAAGTAGCGCTGGTTCGCCTCGCGACTGATCTCGACCGACGTCGACCCGGTGCTGCGGGCGCGGCGCAGGCAGCGCACGATGTGACGTGCCTGGTTCTCGATCAGGTTGAAATAGCTGGAGCCGTTGAAGCCGTAGGGCCCGAGGATCATGAACATGTTCGGGAAGCCTGGAACGCTGACGCCCTCGTAGGCCTGGAACCGGTTCTCGTCCCACCACTGCGCCAGCTCGACCCCGCCGCTGCCGTGAACGCGGAAGGCTGGCATGTTGCCCTTGTCGAAGACCTGAAAACCGGTCGCGAGGATCAGCGCGTCGATCTCGTGCTCACCGCCGTTCTCGGTGCGCACGCCGGACGGAGTGATCGCCTCGATCGGCGTCGTCTCGAGTAGGACGTTGGAGCGGTTGAAGGTCGCGAGGTACTCGTTCGAGAAGCTCGGGCGCTTGCAGCCGAGCCCGTAGCGGGGCGTCAGCTTCTCCCGCACGGCCGGGTCGCGGACCTGGCGGCGCAGATGGCGGCGGCCAATTCGTTCCGCCCCGGTAGCGAGGGGAACCACACCGTGGAAGTGGGCCGGCAGCGGGAAGTTGAGCTCGACATAGGCCTGACTCAGCGCCCGCGCCGCGCGCTGGGCGCCGGGGACGCGGCTGAGCAGCCGCTGCGCCCGCGGCCCGATCCGCGCGTCGGGCTTGGGCAGGCACCAGATCGGCGTACGCTGCAAGACGATCAGCCGCTCGACCTCGGGCGCGATCGCGGGGATAACCTGTACCGCGGAGGCGCCGGTGCCGACGATCGCCACCCTCTTGCCGCGCAGGTCCTCGCTGTGGTCCCAGCGCGACGTGTGCATCACCAACCCGGCGAAGGTCTCCAGCCCCGGGATATCGGGCGGCTTCGGCTGGGTGAAGATGCCGGTGGCGCCGACCACGAACCGCGCCGTGACCGTCCCGTTGCCAGTAGTCAGCCGCCAGAGGTGACGCTCGTCATCGAACGCCGCCCCGATGACCTTCGTGTTGAGCCGAATCCGCGAGCGCAGGCCATAGGAGTCGACGCAGTCCTCGGCGTAGGCCTTCAGCTCCTTGCCCGGCGCGTAGACCCGCGACCAGTCCGCCCGCTGCTTGAAGGAGAACTGGTAGCTGAACGAAGGAATGTCGACCCCGATCCCCGGGTACGTGTTCCAGTGCCAGGCGCCGCCGACCCCGTCCCCCGCCTCGAGCAGGACCCAGTCCCGGATCCCCGCCCGGTCGAGCTTGATCGCCGTCCCGATCCCGGAGAACCCGGCCCCGATCACCGCCACCTCGTGGTCCGGTCGCCTGTCGGTCTCCGCGGCCATTACCGGACCAGATTAGGCCAACACTCAGGTCAGACGGCGCTCGAACACGCAGTCCAGCTCCCGCTCCTCCTCATCGCCGGCGACCGTCTTGTCCAGTTGCATCCTCGCTTCGCGGCCGTCGAGGCGCAGGGTCGCGACCTGGTTGTCGAAGTATGGGCCCTCCGCTAGACGCCAGCGCAGCCCCGGATCGGGAACGCCCGCGGAACGTCCGAGAGCCCGCATCGCCGCGACGAACGGACGCGTGAAGCCGGCCTTGATCGCAAGTCGCTCACGGTCGTCGAGCGGATTGCGGTAGGGCGAGCAGACGGCCTGGTAGACAGCGCTGGTCATCTCCGCCTCTGGCCGGAAGGCCATCTCGGCCAGATAGGCGTGATGCACGTCGCCGGAAAGGACGACGATCGAGGCGGGGGCCTTACCGCGCTTTCCGGCGCCGACCTCTTCGAGCAGGCTGCGCAGCCGCTGGAAGGACCTGTCGAAGGAGGCCCAGTGATCGAAGTCGAGCGCACGGCGGAGCTTCTCGCCGATGCGGGCCGCCCCTCCACCCCAGGCTCCGTCGCAGACCCGCTCGTTCCAAGCCTCGAGGAAGTGGAAGCCGGGCGAGAGCAGGAAGGGGACCGTGGTCGCGATCAGGAGGTGATCGAAGTCACCGGTCGCATGCCCGACGATCCATTCCCACTCCTCCTCGTCGAAGATCGACCGATCGCCCTCGCGCAGCACCCGGCCGGCTCGCGAGTCCATGAAGATGGCGCGGGTGCCGCCGAGGTCGCGGCAGTAGCTCCAGCGGGCCCCGGCCCCGGTTGAGTCGATTGCGGTCGCGAAGTCGCGCAGCTCGGAGGTCGCGTGGACGTTGCCGCGAACCCTGCGGTAGAGGTCGTCGGCGTCCAGCTCACGGGGCGAGAGGTTGCCCAGATGCTGGTAGACCCAGTAGCTCATGACGCCGGCGGCAACCCGGCGGTGCCACCACGACTTCCGCTCCATCTCCTCGACCCAGGATCGGGAGATGTTCCAGTCGTCGCTCATGTCGTGGTCGTCCCAGAGCATCGAGACCGAGACCGTCGAGAGCAGCCAGCGGATCAGGGGATCGCTCCAGGACTCGAAGTAGAGCCAGGAGTACTCCTCGAAATCGGTGACCTCCTCACCGGGAGGAGTCTCGGTGCCCCGCCGCTCCCGGATGCGCTCGCGGGTGCGCGGTGAACCCTCGTCGACGTAGACCTGATCTCCCAGCAGGAAGAGGAACTCTGGCCACTTGTCGCGCTCGGTGCGCACCATTTCCGTCGCAAGCACCCGGAGTGCGTCGTACTCCCGCCCGTCTTCGTGGCGGTCCTTGCTGTGAACGTAAGGCTCGGTGTGCGGCAGGGCGACCCGGCAGGAGCCGAAGCAAATGTCCAGTGGGCGCTTGCGACCGAGGGTTCGGATCGCGCTCGGGGGAAGGTCCGAGTCGGCTGGCGGCCAGCGCCGCTCGCCATCGAGCTTCACCTCGTACTCGTTGAAGCTCCCCGGCTCGAGATCCTCGATGCGGACCAGCGCGTAGAAGTGCTCTTCGACCGCGAACGTCGACTCCCGCCGCCCGAGCACCTCGACCTCACAGGGTGAGTCGGTCTCGACCCAAACGGTCGCCTCGGTCTCGCCAACGTAACGCAGCAAGGGACCGAGCAGGAGACCCGCCATCAGCCCTTCTCGACCACCTCGACGGTGCCGTGCATGGTCGGGTGGATTTCGCAGACGTAGGCATAGGTGCCGGCCTGCTTGAAGGTCTCGGACTTGAGCTTGCCTTGGTCGAGCGTCCCGGTGTCGAAGCTTCCGTCTTCAGCCGTCGCCGTATGCGATGCGGAATCCTGGTTGAGCCAGGTCACCTTGCCGCCCACCTGGACCGTGACGGGGTCAGGGTCATAGGCGAAATCGACGATCTCGACCTTGGCGGCTCGTACCGCCTCTCCGCTGGGAGCAGGGGCGTTGCCACTCGGCTCGGGAGCGGTGCCAGCAGCGGGCTGGGTGTTCGTCGACGTGTCGCCGTCGTCTCCACCCCCGCATGCGGGGAGACCGAGGGCAAAGACGATCAGGGCAGGGGTGAGCAGCGCTTTGATTTTCATGCCACTGACCTACCCTCGTTGGCAAAGCGGAATCCGGGCAGTCGGAACCGCCGGGGCTGCGAACCGTCTAACGCCGTGCCGTCAATCCTTTGAGAAGGATCTCGATCGGCGAGTTCTGCGTGCCATCGCCACTGGCAAGTCCCTCGCGCGCTCGTTTCAGCTCCGTCGTCAGCTCTCCGACGTTTTCACCGAAGCGGCCCACTTCCTTTGCCGCCTTGGTGAAGTCTTTGGACCGGATCTTGACCCGTTTGGTCCTCGGCAAGTTGACCCCCAGCACCTTGCCTCCGGAATGGGTCGCGCCGATGATCACTCCACCCACGGTGCCCACCACGGCGGCACCGCCGGCGAGCAGGGGAATTTTGGCCTTGCTAGCCGCCTGGCCAGCCTCTTTCCCCGCGCTGCTCACCGTGTCACGCACGGCCTTGGCGCCGCCTCCGATCCCGTTCGAGCTCCCGTTGCGAGAGGCCGATTTCGGCCTGTTGCTCGAACGTCCCGGGCGCGACTGCGGCTTCCTTGCTTTCGGTTTCCGCGCGGCTTTCGACCTGGCGCTGCTCGGAGCCTTCGGTTTGCTGGAAGCTTTCGCTTTTTTAGCTTTCGTCTCTTTCGTCTGAGCCATTGCTCTCTCTCCTCTGTTGCACGTTTCCTCCCTTCACCGCTTGTTTTCGTATTCCCGCTATTTGCCGGCCTAACCCTCACCGCTTGCAGGCTGGCTAGGAAACGCTTGAGAGCGCCGTCGCCACTGCGAAGCCGAGGGTCGTGACGAGACCGGCGACGCGCCCGGACTCCCTGGTCGCCTCCGGGATCATCGAGTCGATCAACATGACCAGGAGGGCGCCGGCGGCGAAGCCGTCGATGCCGGCTCGAAGCTCACCCGAAGTCGCATCGGCGATCGCGTAGCCCACGACGCTGGCGACGGTGCAGATCGCGGCGACGCCGCCCCAGATGCGCAGGATCCTCCGCTGAGCGGTACCGGACCTGCGCATCTCGCTTGCCGAGCCGATCGCCTCGGGCAAGTTGGAGACGAAGATCGCGACAAGGAGGCCGATGCTGATCCCCTCGTTCCCGGCCAGCCCGATCCCGAGGACGAGCTGCTCGGGAATGCCGTCGAGGAAGGCGCCGAGGGCGAGGGCGGTTCCAGGGTCAGAGCCGCCGGCCCGGCCCGTCCGCCCTCGGCCGGTCGACCAGCGGCTGGCGATCAGCCCATCGAGGCCGTAGTAGGTGAGGGCGCCGATTCCGAGGCCGACCGCGGTGGCTCCGAGGCTGCCGACCCGCAGCCCCTCCCCTGCCAGCTCGAAGCTGACGGCGCTGATCAGGGCCCCGGCGCCGAAGGCGAGGACCAACCCGACCTGCCGGGCGGGCCAGCGGCGGGCGAGGGCGAGCAGGGCGCCGAGCACCAGCGAGGAGGCCGCCAGAGCTCCCCAGCCAAGCGCGGCATCCATCGGCCGAGAATAACCGCAACGTAGAATGGCGCTCATGGATTGGGAGCTCCAACTGGTTGCCGTTCCCGTCTCTGACGTCGACCGGGCGAAGGCCTTCTACACCGAGAAGGCCGGCTTCAACGCGGATCACGACCATCAGGTCAACGAGGAGCTCCGGTTCGTCCAGCTGACCCCTCCCGGGTCTGCCTGTTCGATCGCGTTCGGGACCGGCATCACCGAGATGGAGCCCGGCTCCGCCGAGGGGCTGCAGCTCGTCGTCTCGGACATCAACGCCGCCCGCGCAGAGCTCCTCGAGCGGGGGGTCGAGGTCAGCGAGATCCAGGAGTTCGCCTGGGGCTCGTTCGTCTTCTTCAGCGATCCAGACGGAAACGGCTGGGCCGTACAGCAGTTGCCCGCTCGCGCCTAGCCACTCAATCGCTCACGAGGGATCCGGATCTGTCACCACTTGGTGGCGGCGTGATCAGCGCAACCGGCACCGCCAGGCCCGCGGAGCGGCGAAGGGTGGCGATGCGGCGGCCGGGCTGAATAGCTGGACGAACCTCGCTGACGCGATCCCCAAGCCCGGAGACGGTTGCGTCCAGATCGGGGGCGGTGAAGGCGAGGCCCCAGAAGAAGGCGGGCCGGTCGGCGGCGCCGCCGCCGCGCTCGATCGCCTCCTCGGGCTCCTGCACGACCTCGAGGATGGCGCCGCCGAGGCGGAAGAACGCCTGCCGGGGAGCTCCGGCCGGCGTCGGCTCCTCGCGGATGCGGCGCAGGTCGAGGCCGGCGCCCTGCAGCACCGCGACCGTCCGCTCGAGCGCGGGAGTGATCGCGACGACATGGTCGATCCCGGTGACGCCGTTGGGGTGAGCCGGCCGCTCGCTCGGAGGCTGGCGATCCGATCGGGTCGTCGCCAGCCCATCGAGCTCGGTCCTCTCGATGCCTCGCAGCGACCAGCCGGTCAGCCCCTTACCCGGGCTCGAACCCAGACGGACTCGCACTTCGCCGACGACGCAGGTATCCCCGTCGAGCTCGAATCCGAGCGCCGACCAGGCCTCCGCTGCGTCCGCAACCGTCAGCTCATCGATCGTTGGAGCCACATACAGACGGTAGCCGCCATCCGCCGAGAAGCGCTGCGTGCCCCAGGCCGCACTCGCCGGCGAACGCCGGCGAGTGGACCTGAGTCAAGTGCGCGTTCTCAGCCGATTCCGTATGTACCGTTGGCGGCGCCGTCGAGCGTGAACGAGCCAAGGGTTTTGTAGCCGCTGGTTTCGCCGAAAAATTCCATTTCGGAGATCGCGGTGGGAGTGATGAGCGTCACTGTGACGCTCCCGATCGTTTTATCGATTTCGGTGGTCCCACAGCCGGCTTTGAAGGTGCGCTTGATGTGCCACCCTGTGATCGTCAGATCCGTGGCGTTGACGTCGACGGTCCAGGGAAGGCCTTTCGCTTCAGCGGTATTCAGTTCGCATTTCGCGAACGAGCCAAAGCCCGTCGGACATTTTTTGGTTTCGAATTTGGTGATTTTCCCGGTGCTCCCGCCTTCGGTGGTGAGGGTCGCGTGCAGTTCGCACGACATGCCGTTGCCGGCGCTCGTTTCGAACACCTCGCCACCGGTGAGGCCGATTTCGACGAATTTGGTGAGGTTCGCCCCTTTGTGTTTCCACACCGCCGCAGAAGCCAGAGCCGGTACCGCGAGCACCGCAACCGCAGCGATCACACCGACGAGCAGCAGCCGTTTGTTGATGTTCATTCTCCCTTTTCCCTTTCTCTAAATGACTGATCACCGCCAACTGCCTTCACGGCGGCAGGGTCATTTTTGAACAAGGAAAATTATTCTAATCAAATGTTTGAGTACAAAAGTCCAGAATCACCGGCTCTCCGCCGCTGATTTTGAGACGTCAGCCCCGGTGGCGGGGACGAGCCTCGAGCCTGAGCACCACGGGCAGGGACGCCGCTTCCGGAGGGCCTTTGGTTGGCTGATAGGTCACCGTCACCTTGACCCGGAGTTTGTGCTTCTGCCTCAGGATCGCGCGGGCAAACCGCGTTGGCCTCAGCTGGATCGTCACCGTGCCGGCTGCGGCGGCTTTGACGGTTGCCGGCTTGATCATCTTCCTCAGCCCCCTGGCCTTGCTCGCCCCGGCAACGAGGGCTGAGTGAGGCGTGCTTTGGCCTCTTGCCGTCAGCAAGCCCGGGCCTGGAACGTGCACCGGCAGAGCAACGGTTCCGTTTCGACGGTTCGCCCTGGCCTTGCCGAAGCCGAGCCGGTCCGGGGCGTGGGGGTTGGGCCCCGAAGAAGCGCTGGAGGAGATCGAGACCGCGTCGACGCCCGCGTTGAAGACTTCCTCGTGCACAGCGTTGGCGATACGCAGGCGCACCCTCTGACCGGCGAACTGGCTGAGATCAGCCGTGATCCTGGTCGGCTGCAGGTTTACGGGATCGCCCGGCTTGGTCCGGAAGAGGGTGCGAAGGATGTCGGCTGGATCGAGTGATTCGAGCGGGGCGCCCGGCCTCATCACGTCGATCCGGAACTGCTGGTTGGGCTGTCCTGCCAGGCTTTCGTCGTCGACCGACAGGGTGTCGGGAGTCGGAACGGCGATCGGTTTGTAGGAGTTGTAGTAGGTGAGCAGGCTGAGCCGATGGCTGAAATCGGCCTCGAGAGCGATGTCCTGGTAGAGGATCAGCGTGTCGGGGTTGGCCTCGTCGGTGACCGCGGCGTAGACACCCTGCGGCGGAGCCTGGACAGGGTCGGCGCCCCTCTTGTGGCCGATCGGAGCGTCGACGCCTTTGTACGCGAACCAGTTGCCGGCCTCTACGACCCGGCGAACGTGCCACCCGTCGAGGGTCCCCGACTCGAAATCGCCGTTGACGACGGTCGCCGCCGCAGCGGCGCTCGGCGCGAGCAGCGCCAGAAGAGCGGCCGCAAGAAGGATCAAGCGCCTGCTGCTCCGCACTCTCATGCTCAGCCGAGGACGGTGAACTTCTTCATCGCCGGACTCGCATCGACGTTGCCGGCCGGATCGATCGCGCGCACCTTGAATACATGCCTGCCGGGCTTCAGAATCCTCGTACTTCTTCGGTGACTTGCAGGCCCCGAACGGCTTGCCGTCGAGCTTGCACTGGAAGGTCGAGCCGGGCTCATCGGAGTTGAACTTGAACCGCGCGGTGCTGCTTTGGGACCTCTTCTTCGGGGCCTTGACGATCGTCGTCTGGGGCGGGGTCTCGTCGGCAGGGTTGCTCGGGCCGTTGCCGGTCCCGCCGCCGTTGCCACCGCCACCGCCGGATTCGCCGGTGGTCGTCGCCGTAGCCAACTCCGAGGTCCCGCCTTCGCTCGTCTGCGTGGCCGCCACGATCGTCCCCGCCGGAATCGCGCCGCCGTAGACGACTTCCCAGTTGCCGCCGGCGTCGGCGGTCGCTTCGCCGAGGAACGACGCGAGCTCTCCGGCCGCGGCGATCTGCTTGCGGAAGACGCGCACGTTGGCGCCCGCTTCGGCGCTGCCGCTGGCGCCCGCTTGGGTCGAGGTCGAGAACCCGGGCGGTTTGATCCCGTAGTTGGGACCTTTCGGTTCGGTGCCGGGCGAGGCGGCGACCAGGTCGATGAAGAGACCGCCGTTGGCGAGTCCCCGGTTGCGCGCCACCTCGTTCAAGGTTTCTTCGACATCGGAAATCTCGATCGCGTCGCCGCCACTGCCGTTGATGACGTTTTCGTCCGTCGCCGTATCGCCGCCGACCAGGTTTTCCGTCACGCCGAAGGGGAGGGCGCCCTGGATCCGAATCCCGGCTCCGCCGGCGCCGGAGATCGCGTTGCCGAGGATTTCGTTGAGGTCGTTTTCGACCAGGATCCCGTTGCCTTCGAGTCCGTCGATGGCATTGCCTTCGATCAGGTTGCCGTGTTCCACGCTGAAGCCACTGGTTTTGATCCCGGTTTTGGCGCCGAAGATCGCGTTGGCGGCGATCCTCGCCCCGAAGCCCTGCTGGGCGACGGCGACGCCACCTTCCATCCTGATCTCGTTGTCGGCGATCACCGCTTCGACCGCGGGGCTCGGGAGTTCTTCGGAATCGACGACGATCCCTTCGTCAGGCGGCGCCAGGCTCCCGGTCCCGGCGGCGTCGACCCCGATCAGGTTGCCGCGAACGACGAGGTCGGGCGCGGCCGGGCCAGCGAGGACGCCGGCGGCGCCCCCGTTGATGCGATTGGCTTCGCCGGCTTTGGGCCCGCCGATCACGGTTTGCGCCGCTTTGCCGACCCGGACGCCGGAGGCGGCGTTCGGGATCGCCGCGGTCCCGGCAGCGTTGAGGCCGATGTAGTTGCCGGCGATGGTCGTGGCCACCGCGGGGGCCTCCTGCCCTCCGTCTCCTTCCAGGTCGATGCCGCTCGACGCGGCGCCGGAGATCAGGTTGCAGCCACCGTCACACCCCGGGGTCGCCGCGGCTCCCGAGCTCACCCTGGTGCCGATCGCGTTGCCGATCGCATCGAATTCTCCGGACGAGGCCGAGGTGACCTCGATGTCCTTGCCGTTGGCAGCCGGGGTGGTTCCGTCTTTTTTGACCCCGAAGTAGTTGCCCAGAACCCTGACGTTGCTGGCGCCGTGGATGTCGAGCCCCTCGCCGGCGTTGCCGGCGAAGACGTTCCCCGCTTCCGGCCCTTCGCCGCCGATGCGGCCCTGCCCCGATTCCGGGCCGACGAAGACCCCGGTCGTGTTGCCATCCGCGTCGCCGTCGAGTTCGATGCCGAACCAGCTGGCGCGAACCCTGAAGAAGGCGGAGCTGTCGAGGCCGATGCCCGTTTTTGCGCCGGTCACAGCGAGCCCTTCGATTTCAACGCCGTCGGCGTCGTCGACGATCAGGGCGGGGCCCGCGTTGGGACCGTCGATGCCGACGCAGGGACCGCCGATTCCGGCCGCGGTGGGGCATTCGCGTCCGTTGATGCGAGCGGGGTCGACCATCGCGGGCAGACTGCTGCCGAGGACGATCGTGCCGGCGGCCTGGCCATTGAAGATGGTTTCGTCGAAGACGATTTCGTCGAAGTCCCCGACCGAGCTGTTGGACTCTTCGATCGCGCCGCGCAGCGTGCATTTGCCACCCGCCGTCAGGCAGCCGCCGACCCCGGGCAGGACGTCGGCTTCGTCGCCCGTGCTGTCAACCGTGAATAGTTCGGCACTGGCGGCGGCAGGTACGAGAAGTACGCAAACAAGGGCGATCAGGGCCGTGAAGAAGGCCCTACTTCGACGTTTTCCCCCTGCTTCGTCGACCAACACGCCGCGACTCTAACCGCCGGCGGGCTGATAGGCAAGTATTTTTTGATTCAATCGGGATAGGCGCAGATAATGCGCAAGCCCCCAGTGGTCCAGCCACTTATCGAGGCCGTCAGCTCTTCGATTGTCACCGGGCGACGCTCTCGACGACCGCCTCCCCCCCACGGCCCGGCAGCACCGTGACACCCCGGAAGCTGGCCTTCTCGTCCTTTGCCCGTCGGGCTCGGAGCTGCGTCCGCGCGAGAATGGTCGCGATCACGATCTTCATCTCGAGCAGCGCGAAGGACGCCCCGATGCAGCGGCGCACGCCGCCGCCGAACGGGATCCAGGCATAGGGCTCCGGCGCTCCTTCGAGGAAGCGCTCGGGGCGGAAGGCGAAGGGGTCAGGCGCATACAGGTTCGGGTCGCACTGCAGCAACGAGATCGAGGCCGCCAGCTGTGCTCCGGACTCGAACAGGTAGCCGCCCAGCTCCGTCGGCTCAGCCGGTGAGCGGAATACCTCCGTGATGACGGGCCGCACGCGCAGGGTCTCCTTGATCACCGCATCCAGGTATTCGCCGCCCTCGGCCGCCTTCACCTCGGCGGTCAGGCGCTCGAGCGCGAGCGGCGTGCGCAGAAGTCGCTCGAACGCCCACCCGATCGACGTCGCGGTCGTCTCGTGCCCGGCGAGCAGGATCGTGATCAGCTCGTCGCGTAACTCCCGGTCGGTCAGCGGGTTGCCCTCCTCGTCGCGAGCCGACAGCAGCAAGGTGAGGATGTCGTTGTGCGCAGCGCGATCCGGATCGTCGCGGCGCTGGCTGATTTCCTCGTACAGGATCTCGTCGACGCGATCGCGGTTGCGGACGAAACGACCCCACGGGCTGAGCGGGCCGAGGTCCTTCTGCATGAACAGCAACACCGGGCTGATCGACGACAGCCGCGGCAGGCGCCGCTTCAGCTCGGCGATGCGGTCGGGATCGGACACGCCGAAGACGGCGCGGATCATCACCTCCATCGTGATCTCCTGGGCGACGGTACGGGTACGGATCGTCTCGCCGGGGCCCCACCTGTCGACCTCGCGGTCGGCGATCTGCTCGATCAGCTCGGCGTAGCTCGCGATCGCCTGGCCGTGAAACGGGGGCAGCATCAGCTTCCGCATGCGCAGATGACGATCGCCGTCGAGCAGCAGGAGCGAAGCTGGCCCGACGACGGGCTCCATGATCTCCCGTGGCTCGGCGACGTTGTATTGCGACGGCTTCCACTTGAACATCTGCTCGACCAGATCGCGGTCGGCGATGTGGAAGACCTCGCCGGCAATCGAGTCGTTGGAGCGAAAGAGGCTGCCGTAGCGCTTTCGCATCGCCAGCCTCGCCCCGTTCGGGAAGGCGACGCCAAGCCAGGACTGCAGCGGGCCCGGAAGCGGCGCCCTGGGAATGTCGGAAGCGGGGCGAACGGGGGGAGCGGTCGAAGCCGACTGCGAGGAGGGAGCTGCCGCAGTTGTGGTCGACGCGGGCATCTTCCGCGAGACACTAGCCTGCGCTGGGCGCTGGCACGAGATCGTCCGCCCCGCGATAAACGACGTCCACGGCAAGTCAGGAGGCGAAGTTGAAGATCGAGATGCTGAACGTCGGCTGGCTCACCGCGGCCGCGGGCATCTGGCGCCGGGGCGAAGAGGAGCCCGAGCGACCGGTCCGCCTGCCGGTGCCCGCCTACCTGGTCGAGACCGAGACGGAGCGCATCCTGATCGACACCGGGCTGCACCCCGCCGCCGTGGCCGACGCGGAGGCCCACTACCTGTCCGGCGCACTCGCCTTCTTCGGGCTGGAACAGGAGCAGTCGATCGCCGAGCAGGTCGACCTCGCCACGGTGACCATGGTGGTCCTCACCCACCTGCATTTCGACCACGCCGGCGGCTTGCCTCTGGTCCCCGCGTCGGTCCCGGTCGTCGTCCAACGCGCCGAGTGGGAGGCCGGTCAGGATCGCGCCGCGGTCGAGCGCAACTTCTTCCTACCTCGTGACTACGCCGATGCCCCGGCCGACCTCACCCTCCTCGACGGCGACTACGACCTCCTCGGCGACGGCTCGATCGAGCTCCTCAGCACCCCCGGGCACACCCCCGGCCATCAGTCGGTCCGAATCGGAGACCTCGTCCTCGGCGCCGACGTCGCACACTTCGCCAGCGGCCTCGACGACCACCGATTCCCCGTCTTCGCTGACGACCACGCCGAGCAGCGCCGCTCCGCCGAACGACTCCGCGAACTGCGCGACGCCGGCCTCACGGTCCAGCCCGGGCACGACCCCGACGTCCTCCGGCCCGGCCCCGTGGCGGCCTGACCGGAGGCACTGCTACAGGTCCCCTCATAGCATCGGCAGCTGGCGGTTCGCCCAGCTCGGCTTGGGCGCCTGCCCCGCCGCACCCTTGCTCTCGAGATCGAGGAGCGCTTGCTTGCGCTGCAGGCCACCGAGGTATCCGGTCAGAGAGCCATCGGCGCCGATTACCCGGTGGCAGGGCACCAGGATCGGGGTCGGGGTTCGGCCGATCGCCGCGCCAACCATGCGCACGCGCTCGTAGGGCTCGAGGCCATCCGGATAGAAGGACTCGTCGATACGCGCAGCCAGGTCGCCATAGGTGGTCGTGGTGCCGTATGGGATCTCCAGCAACCGTTCCCAGACGAGCACTTGCAGAGGAGCGCCGCGTAGATCGAGGTCGAGATCGAAGGCCTTGCGCGCGCCGGCGAAGTAGGCCTCGAGCTGGTCGACCACCTCCGGCATCGGGCGAGGCGCGCCCTCCTTCAGCTGCGGCGAGCGGCCGGGGAAGTGGAGGCTCCTCACCCCGGTCGGGCCGGCGATCACCGTCAGCGGTCCCAGCGGGCTCTCGTAGATCGTCCATGTGAGTTGGCTGCTGCTCATATTGCGCCTTCCGCACCTCCTCTCACCGGTAGAAACGGGCGGCAGCGGCGCAGTGTGAGATCGGGGCGGGGTAGGCGCAAAGCGCTGGGCCGCTGGCCGGGCTGCGTCAATCTTCTCGCAGGAGCTGATCGAGCGTGCGACCGCTGAGCACCGACTGCGGTCGTTCGGCGACCACGTCCGAGCCCGGGCGCGCGTGCTCATCACGGCGCTTGATCAGCAGCCACTGGGCTTTCTCACCGGGGCGGGTGCGCTGCAGGGCGAAGCCGCCGCCGAGCTTGTCCCCGTGCAGGACGAAGACGGCGTGGCCGCGCTCGAGCGCCTGCGGCCAGGCGACCCGGCCGCCCTGCTCGTAGCGTCCGCGATCCCAGATGATCACACCGCCCTCTCCGATCGCCCCCTCGAAGTCATTGTGGGCAACTGCATGATCGGCGACCTCCATGGCGAGGCGCCTGACGGCGGGATCCAGTGAGGGGCCCTTCGGAATCGCCCACGAGCGCATCATCCCGCCGACCTCCAGGCGCAGGTCGAAATGATGGGCGGTGGCGGCGTGCTCCTGGACGACAAAGGCGCCGGCGCTGACGCCGCGGATCGCAAACTGCTCGTGGCCCTCGACCTTGACACGCTCGACCGTGACCTCGGTGACCCGCGCAGCCCGTGGCCCGTCGTGCAGGAACGCCACCAACTCGTCGACCGCCGACTCGGATCCCTCGGCGTGGACGAGCGCGCTGCCGTCCGGCCCGTTGCGCACCCAGCCCATCACGCGCAGCGTGCGCGCCCGCCGCAGCGTCGCGTCGCGATAGCCGACGCCCTGCACCTCCCCGCGCACGACCACACGCACCGCCGTCGCGTCCGCGTCTCCTCGCTCAGTCACAGCACCGTTCGCGTCACACCAGGGAGGCTAGCTCGCTCGCGAAGTACCCTAGCCTCCCGAGCATGGTGACGGCAGAGGAGATCGGTGGGGTGGCCGTCTTTGCGGCTCTCGGCGCGGCCGAGCGAGAGCGGCTCTCTCGCGCGGTGGCGGATATCGGCCTCGTGCCGGGTTAGTACGCGGCGCACGAGGGCGACGAACGCGCGATCTTCGCTGTGCTCGAGGGTCGCATCGGAGGCGGTTAAGACCGTCGACAGCTCGCTCGAGGCGATTGACGTCCGCAGCTCCGCGACGGGGAGAGACTTCCCAGCTCGAGTCGGGCGGGCTGTTCATCTTCATCGGCGCCGACGCGGAGACGTCATGGCTTCCGGCCGAGATCGCGCTCGACCACCACGGCTACGTGCTCACCGGCCCCGACATGCGCTCGGCCGACCGCTGGACCCTCGACCGCGACCCCTACCTCCTGGAGACGAGCGTCCCCGGCATCTTCGCCTGCGGAGGAGCTGGACCTCGTCGACGGCGCCGGTCAGGTTGCCGAGCACACGGCGTCATCCAGGTAACCCGCGGCGAGCGTTCACCCCCACCGGCACGGTCTCCTAGACGGCATGGACGTCTACAGCTCACACCCCCGGATCGAGTCCACGCCGGCACCACCACGACAGCGGTCGATGCCGGTCCCGCCGCGCAGGCGGTCGGCGCCACGGTTGCCCTTGAGTACGTCGTCGCCGGCATTGCCCCTCAGTACGTCCGGGCCGCCGCGGCCGAGGAGGCGGTCCACACCCGCGCCACCGAAGACGCGGTCGGCCGCGGAGCCGGCACCGATGTAGTCGTTGCCACTCCCCGCGCAAACCAGATCCCGGCCTGCCAGCGAAGCGATCGTGTCGTTGCCGCCGAGGGTGGCGATGACGTCACGGCCGCCCGTGCCGGCGATGGTGTCATCTCCAGCCGTCCCGACCATCGTGGCGGGAACGCCACGGCAGGTAGCCGCGGGGCCGACGATGAGCGTCGTCGCCGTGGCCTTGTTGTTGGATGCCACCGGGTCTTTCTGGCCCCCCTTCACCGAGGCCGTGTTGCTGATCGTTCCGACCTGACGAGGGATGACGGAGACGGTCACCGTCGGCGAGCTGCCGTAGTCGATCGTTGGCGCACCGAGTCCGCCAAGATCGCAGGTGACTTTCGTCCCTTTGCGCGCGCACTGACCTGAGGTCGCGGTGGCGGAGAGGAAGTCCACGCCTTTCGGGAGCTTGTCGGTGACGGTCACGCCGGTCGCCGCCTCTGGCCCGAGGTTTTGCACCTGGATCGTGTAAGTGAGGGTCGATCCAACGCCGACCGGGTCGGGGCTGTCGGTCTTGGTGATCCTCAGATCGGTTGAGCCGGACGGTGCGGCCGAGCCGACGGCGGCGAAGGCGAGCGCGACGACGAGCGCGACTGCGAGCCATGCGTAACCTGCCCAGCGCCTTGAGCGCAGATGGGTCAAGCCTGGGCGTTGCATGTGAATCTCCTCTCCTCGGGTTGCGAGACTCCTTTCCCCTGCCCTCTCTGGGCTGAAACGCCGGCTCGTGGTGCCCGTCAGGCTCTATCCGCGCAGATAGTCGAGGAGGGACGAGCTCAGCGAAAGCGCAGCAGCTCGACGTCGGAGGCCTCGCCGATCCGACCGACGGTGGCGGCGACGACGATGCGGCCGCCGGGCTGGCGGGCGGCGGCGACTGGGCGGAAGTAGCGGGGAGAGCGGACGGCAACGACCGTGATGCCGCCGTGTCCGAACCGCCGGTCGACCGCGCCGTCCGGCCCGTAGGCGCGCAGGACGACTCCGCCCGCGCTGCCGGGCCAGCGGGCGCTGACGAGGAGGATCTGGCGACGGGAGGCAAAGAGCGAGAGCCCCGGCCCGCCAGCTCCGATACGGATCCTGCCGGCGTGCCCGAAGGAACGGTCACGGGAACCGTCGGCACGCAGGCGCTGAATGAGGAGCGGCGGGTGTCCTCTCTCCGGTGCCCGGCCAGCGAGCAGGATCCCGCCGCCGCGCTGAAAGGCGATGCCGGTTTCGCCGAGACCGGAGAATGGCAGGTGACGCAGGCGGCCGCGCTGGGCAAAGCCGCGATCGAGGCGGCCGTCGGGGAGCAGGCGGGCGGCGATCGACTCGGCGCCGGAGCGACCGAGGAGGAGCACCCGGCCGCTCGAATCGACGCCGACGGACCGCGCTTCGGTCGCCGCCGTCCCCCCGAACCCGACGATTGAGAGACCGTCGTGGCCGAAGCCGCGATCGGGGAGGCCGCCGGGGGTCAGCTCGAAAGCCGCTATCTCCTGCCCGCCGGCGAGGCGCCCCACCGCCACGGCCCCACCGTCGTGTCGGACGTCCAGGGCCACGGCCCGGAAGGCGGAGGGCAGGCGCGCGGCGCCGTCGGACCCGTAGCCGCGGTCGAGACGGCCGCTGTCGTTGAACCGTATGACCCGGCGCCGCCTCAGGGAGTAAGCACGGTCACCGTTGACGACCCAAATGGGGGCTCCTGCTTCGTTCTCCACGAAGCCCTCTCCGGGGTCGACGGACGGGTCGAAACCGCCGTCCGGCTTCGTGTGGAGCAGTATTGCCCGCTGCCTGTGCGTGCCGACGGTGCTCCAGGCGGAGACGAGGATCTCGCCGCTCGACGTGATCCCCAGCCCGTCCACCTGGGTCGTGCTCGGCTGCGTGCGGCGTTCGACCACCGCGCCGGCGCTTCCGAAGCGCGGATCGGGCCGACCGTCCGCATTGCGGGCGAGGATGAACGCGTCCGAGTGGCCGCCCGCGCCACCCATTGCGATGAGCTGGCCGTCCGGGGCGATCGCCAGTGCAGGGAGCTGCGGTTCGAAGCCGTAGCCGCCGGGTTCGTCGGGTATCTCGACGGGGATCCAGCCCGATGGCCCGAAGACCGGGTCGACCGCGCCGTCGGCGGTGAACCGCGCCAGGATCGGGGTGGCGGGACACTCGGCGCGGGAGCATTCGGCAGGGCTCGTGCCACCCGCCAGCACGATGCTCCCGTCGGGCGCCAATGCCAGGGCGCTCGCATCGTCGACCTGGTCCAGGTCGAGCGAAACGGTCCCGTTGTTCCCGAAGCTCGGATCGAGACCGCCGTCCGGGCGATAGCGGCTGACCATGAAGTCACCGCGCTCGCGGCAGCAGGATTCGAAGTAGGAGTTGGAGTTCGAGCCGGCGACCAGCGCCCCGCCCCCCGGCAGGGCGAGCAGCGCCTTCGGGCTGCCCACAGCCCTCGCGACCCCTCCGGTCCCGAATCCCGGAGCGAGAGCCCCGGTGGGCGTCAGCCCAAGCAGGTGATGGCTCCCGGCGACGAGGATCGTCCCGTCTTCGCGAACGGCGAGCCCGGTCGAGAAGCTCTGTTCTTCGCCCTCGGCGTGGAAGCGAACCATCCCTTCGTCGCCGAAACCGCGGTCCAGGTGGCCGTCGGCCCCGAACCGCGCGACCGCCATCTCCGTGGGAGGCACGCTTTTGCCGCAGGGACGATAGGCGGCGCGACCGGCGACGAGGATTCCCCCGTATGCGTCCAGCGCGAGATAGCGGACGGTGAGCGGGACGGTCGCGCTGACACCACCACTGCCGAAGCTCTGATCCGGCGCGCCCGTGGGCAGCAGGCTGCGGACGGTCGAGTCACCGCAGACGTCGCCTTCCTCGGGAGCGCCGATGAGGATCCGCCCGTCCCCGCGAACCGCCAATCCCCTCACCGCCCTCGCCTTGGGGATCCTGGCGATGCCGCCATCTCCGAACCCCTCATCGAGCGTTCCGCCCGGCACCCGGCGCTCGACCACCTGCACCTGCCCCCAACGACCCAGGGTCCCCGTCAGCACGAGCTTGCCGTCCGGCTGCCGCACCATTGCCGTGAACTGCGAGCTGACCAGGGCGTGGCCGAGGTCGGAGAAGACGCGACCATCGCCGCCCAAGGAGCGATCGAGGATCCCGCGCAGCGGCGCCGCCACCCCGACCGAGGGCACCAGCAAGAGGGCCGCGAGCGCGCAGCCAACAGCACCAAGCCCGACCCGAGACCCCCCGCGCGCTCCGCCCATTGCCGGGAAGAACACCCGAGATCAGCTCGGGTTGCCCTCAGCACCCCTGCGAGCAGCCGGATCTCAGTTGCGGGCGCCGTGGCCGGCGACCGCTTGGACCACAATTCCAACCAATGGAAGACGGCTAGCGTCCAATCTCGACTGCGGCGAACTCGCGGTCCCGCTACCGGCGGCGAGCAGACGGCCTGGCACGACCTTTCAAGTACGTCCCGCACAACTCGATCAGCTCGTCGCTGACCTACCGCAGACGCATGAGCTGGCGCTCGAGGGACCTCAAGCCAGGACGCCTGCCACGACAACGACGCAGAGCAGGATGCCGCGATTCCGCGATGGAGGGGCCGCCGGAGCGGCCCCTCCACGATCTACTCGAAGAGATAGATCAGTGAGGCCCCGGGCAGTTGGGTTGATCGTTCGGCCCTTGGCATGGATTGCTGTTCGGATGGAAGTGCCCGGAGTTGCCAGCCGAATTCGGGCCGCCGAATGCGTAGGCGGGGCCGGCCGCCATCAACATGATCGCAGCAACGAGTGCAGCCACCCGACGGATACGTTTCTTCATCGTTCGATCTCCTCCCAGCGCGTTGCACGCGCCTTTTAGGGGGCTCCTGCAGAATTTGAGGCGAACCACCCCGTCCTCGCCGATATTGGTCTAAACGGACCACCACATCGAATGTCAGGCCCTTGCGCTACAAAGAGCCTGGGTGCCGATGAAAAGCGTGGGTGTTGATTCAGCCGACCAAACCCGCACGGCATCGCGCCTTCCGCGGTTAGGGTCTGGCCTGACAAGCCCTGGCTAGGCGTCGCCGCGCCAGCCGAGAGCGCGCCGCTGGGCTTGCGGCAGTTTGCTCACGACCAGGTCGTAGGAGTCCTCGATCATGTCGCGGATCGCCTCGTATCCGGGAATCACCGCCGCGTGCGCCTGACGCAGCGCCTCGGCGAGCCGCGGCTCGCACTTGAGGCTAACCCGAAGCGAGTCCGCGTCGAGCTGGGACAGGGCAAACATCTTTCAGTTCCGCGGAATTCATCGCCCGAGCGTTGATCAGTCGACTGCGGCGCGGTCTGGGAGCTGCGACAGGAAGCGCAGCCGCTCGGGCACGATGCGCTCGTGCGCGTCCTCCAGAAGGAAGCAGCCGGCGTCCTCCATCACTCGGCCCGACGGTAGATCAGGTCGAAGTCAGTCCTGAAGTTCCTCCCGTTCTCCGCCAACTCCCAGCGGCCGACGATCGTGTCGCCGTCGTCCTCGAAGCGGCCGGTGAAGCGTTGCGAGAATGGGGCGCCATCGCGCCAGAGCTTCCATTCGCCTGCGTCGATGCTCATCTGGTAGACGCGGCAGACACCGCGCTCGTCGGAGTAGAGCTGGTAGTAGGTCCCGTTCGCGGCGTCGCAGCCGATGATCGAGACCCCATCGGGCGCCTCGGGCATCTCGATCGTCCAGCGCTGAACTAGGTGGGCGCCGGAGTCGTGCCACTCGAAGGTCGCCCGCGCCTCGCCAGGCCACGGCTCGCCTCCCGGCGGAATCGCCTCCAGCGACCAGGCGCCGACCAAGGGCTCCAGTTTCTTCAACGCGTCCTGCGCGGTCGGCTGATCCATCCCACTCCCCCTCTCTGATGAATCCCTCTTCATTGTTATTTAGTGCCACCATTAGTGCGATCAGGCGCGCCGGCTCCCAGCCCGGAATCGCTTTCGCTTTGCATCGAAGGGTGTACTTAGGTGCCACGCCCCGGGGCGTTTGCGCGCCCGCCGGGGCACTTGCTTATGTCGGCCCCGGCGACCGTAGCTCCGCCGCCGGCCGAAAGCGAGGCGGAATCGGCCGAAATCGCCGCTAGTCCCCGCGCATCCGCCAAATCTAGGTCGCGGTTGGAGCCGAATAGGGCATTTCTAGCCCGATTAAACTCACTCATTTGCCGGCACTTCTGAGAGGGGTGGACGACCGGATTCGAACCGGCGACCGCCTGGACCACAATTACACCTACTTCCTGCGAATGCCGTACGAGAACTGGCCAATTTGCAGGAGATTTCCGGGTGGTGCGGTCAGCGCTTGCCGTCGTCAATACGCTCGGAAGTGTTCCGATATGCAGCGATTCGGGCACTTCCGGTCAGAAGTGCCCGAAATCACCGAACCCGGTTCGAATCGCCCATCAGCGAGCCCGTCGCCGCCGTTGGATCTCCTGAATCTGAGTGACCGGGAAGCAGGGCGGGGCAATTTCCCCCGCGGAAGCCAGATTTATGCCATCTGGCAGATGTAGTGGCCGCTTGCGGCCCGTAGCGTCGCCTTGATGCCGGCCGCTCGGGCTGGCCTTTATGGAGGTGGCCATGTCTACTGTCTCTCACATCGTGGATGCCGTGGCGGGCAGTCCAGCTACCGGCTCTGTGAGAACATCAGAGGTGGGCTGGGCGCTCGGTCGTCCGCTCATCTGGGGAGATGTGGAGGGAAGCCAGACAGCAACGTTTGCGCTACCGGCTGGCACGGTCACCTTCCTGCTGAGTGACATTGAGGGCTCGACGCGCCTGTGGCAGGACGAGCCGGAGGCGATGGCCCATGCGGTGCCCGAGCACTACGCACTGCTGGAGGAGGCGGTGGCGCTCCACGGAGGGGTGCGGCCGGTCGAGCAGGGCGAGGGGGACAGCATCGTTGCCGCCTTCTCGCGTGGTTCGGATGCAGTCGCGGCGGCACTGGAGATCCAGCGTCGCATGCGCGCACACGCCTGGCCCGAGGGACCGGCGCTGCGGGTGCGCGTCGCGCTGCACACGGCGGAGGCCCAGCTACGAGACGAGGGCAACTACTTTGGGCTGGCACTGAGCCGCTGCGCGCGGCTACGCGAGCTCGCGCACGGCGGTCAGGTCCTGCTCTCGCGGGCCACGCACGATCTCGTGGTCGACCGCCTGCCGAACGGGGCTCGGCTGGCCGACCGGGGGGCGCACCGCCTGCGCGATCTCGGCCGGCCCGAGCACGTGCACGAGCTCCTCGACGGGGATGCCCCGCAGGAGTTCCCGGCGTTGCGATCGCTCGACGCGCTTCCGAACAACCTTCCCGGCCAGCTCACCAGCTTTGTCGGGCGGATCACCGAGCTACGTGAGATCCAGGGGGCACTGGAAGGCACGCGGCTGCTGACGCTGACCGGGGCGGGGGGATGTGGGAAGACCCGGCTGGCGCTGCAAACGGCTGCCGACACGGTGGATCGCTATCCCGACGGGATCTGGTGGGTGGAGTTGGCCCCGGTCCTCGATCCGGAGCAGCTCGGATCGGCGCTGGCCACGGCTCTGGGCGTTCGCCCGCTGTCCGGCCAGACGCCGCTGGAGGCAGCCGTCTCCCACCTCGCCGAACAGCGGGCGCTGATCGTCCTTGACAATTGCGAGCATCTGCTGGAGGCGAGCGCCGCAGCGGCGGAAGCCTTGCTCCGCGGCGCGCCCGGGGTGGCGATCCTCGCCACCAGCCGCGCCCCGCTGGGCGTCGCCGGCGAGACGAGCTGGCGGGTGCCGTCGCTGTCGCTGCCCGCCGAGCGCATGCCCGAGCCGGTCGAGGGGCTGGCGCAGTCCGACGCCGTCCGACTCTTCATCGAGCGAGCACTGAAGGTCCGCCCGAACTTCTCGATCAGCAACGACAACGCGGCTGCCGTGGCCGGTATCTGCCACGCGCTGGACGGCATACCGCTCGCGATTGAGCTCGCCGCCGCGCGGGTGCGACTGATGGCTGTGGAGGAGATCGCCGCAGCGCTCGCGGATCGCTTCCGCCTGCTGACTGGCGGGGCGCGAGGCGCGCTCCCGCGCCAGCAGACGCTGCGAGCGTCGGTCGACTGGAGTTATGAGCTGCTGGAGGAGGGCGAGCGCCAGTTGCTGCGCCGGCTGGCCGTTTTCACTGGCGGCTGGACGCTCGATCTGGCGGAGGACGTGACCGCCGACGAGGGCCTCGAACGCCTCGCGGTGCTCGACCTGCTTGGCTCGCTGGTCGACAAGTCGCTCGTTCTCGTCGAAGACGGTGAGCCGAGCACCCGCTACCGCCTGCTGGAGACGGTGCGACAGTACGCCCTCGACCACCTAAGCCAGTCTCCCGACGAGCAGCCGGTGCGCGACCGCCACCGCGACGCGCTGCTCGCCCTCGCCGAGGAGGTCGAGCCGCATCTGGGAAGGGCCGATCAGCACGTGTGGCTGCGGGGGCTCGCCGCCGAGGACTCGAACTTGACGAGTGCCCTGGAGCACGCGGCGCAGACCGATCCCGACAAGGCGCTGCGGCTGGCGGTTGCCCTGACCCTTTACTGGAAGCTCGGGGGGCGCTTCGCGGCCGCCGAGAGTGGATATGCACAGGCGCTCGACGCGGCGCCCACGGACGCTCCCCTGCGCGCGCGGGCACTGTGGGGTCGCGCCTACCTGATGGTCTATGCCGGCGGCTACGAGCAGGGGGTCGAGTACGCCGAAGAGGCCCTCGAGCTTGCAGAGGCAGCCGGTGACCGCTCGACCATGGCGCGGGCGCTGGACGCGGCGGGCACGGCCACGCTCCTCTTCGACCCGAAGGGCACCCGGCTGGGACAGGAACGATCCCTGGCTCTCGCACGCGAGAGCAGCGATGAGTGGTGCGTGGCCGACGCCACCCAGATCCTGGCCTGGACCTACCTATGGGAAAGCCGGCATGAGGAGTCTCTCGCGACCGCCGAGGAGGTCTTTCCCCTGATCGAGCGGATGGGCTATCGCGAGCAGCTGGCCTGGCACTGGTGCGTAGCCGCAGCGGGGAACTGCGAGTCCGCCGACTGGGCGGCGTGTGAGGAGCACTGCCGGCGGGCGATCGCGGCAGCGCGCGAAGTGGGAGAGCCGGTCACCGAGGGCGCGGCTCAGTGGTATCTGGCCCGCGCCGATCTGCTGCGCGGGCGTCCCGAGCAGGCACTGGAGCGGCTGGGGGCGGCAACCGAGCGCGCTGTCAGGGCAGGCGCCGGCATGGTGGACAGCCTGCTCGGCTGCACGCTCGCCCGGGCGGAAGCGGCAAACGGTCGCGGCGCCGAAGCGCTGCTGCGTCTGGAGCCGGAGATCGCGACCGGGCTCGACGATGGCTACATGCTCGCCTACGCGCTGCAGATCCAGGCGGACGTCCACTGCGCCTTGGGCGATCGGAATCTGGCGGCAAGCAGCGCCCGGCAAGCGCTGGAGGTGGCCGAGCGGACGGGGGCGTCATGGGTTCTCGCGCTGGCCTACATGTGCCTGGCGTCCGTCTCGCTCGACATGGAGCAATGGAGCGAGGCGGACGGCCACGTGCATCGCGCCCTGGAGGCGATCGAGGCCCGCAGCCTTGTTGCCTTGATCCCCGACGCGCTTGAGTTGCTTGCGGAGGTCGCTGGAGGCCTCCATAGCGATGAGGAGGCGGCGCGGCTGCTGGGCGCCGCCGAGGAGGCCCGGACCCGCCATGAGCTGGTGCGCTCGCAGGCACAGGGCCTACGGGTCGCGACGCTGGAGCAGACCCTGCGCGAGCGGCTTGACAGCGAGGGCCTGGAGGGGGCTTTCGCCGAAGGGAGCGCCCTCGATGCCGGCGAGGGGGTCGCATGGGCGCGCCGCGCTCGTGGCGAGCGCAAGCGCCCGCCGGGCGGCTGGGAGAGCCTCACCCCCACCGAGGTTGAGGTCGTACGACACGCCGCCACAGGCCTTACCAACCCCCAGATCGGGGAGCAGATGTTCATCACCCGGGGCACCGTCAAGGTGCACCTCTCCCATATCTACGCGAAGCTCGGGGTGCGAAACCGCTCCGAGCTCGCCGCCGAGGCGGCGCGGCGCCAGCTCGACACGACTGAGGGGGCGTGATGGCCGATTCAGCGCCCACGGCGGTCGTAGAGCGGTTCTTGGACCACCTTCGAACGGTCACGGACAACAATGCCGCAGTGGCCCTTCTCGCAGTGGACGTGGCGTACGAAAATAGCTGGATGCCCACTGTGCGCGGCCGTGAGCGGGTGCGCAAGCTGTTTCAAGCACTAATCAGAATCGGCACTCATGTCGAGATGCACGTACACACGATTTCGGCCGACGGACCAACCGTTCTGACCGAGCGCACCGACGTTCTCCAGTGGGGCCGCTTGCGAGTCCAGTTCTGGATTTGTGGGCGCTTCGACATTCACGATGGGCAGATCGTTCTGTGGCGCGAGTACTACGACCCTCTGGCCATCCTCACCGCAACCCTGCGCGGCCTGCTCGGCACGGTCGTTCCCGCGGCGCGTGCGAAGCCCCCCGCAGTCTGAGCTCCTTTGCATTGGTCCGAAGCACCGATCCAGCCAAAGGTTTCGCGAAGCCCAACGTGAGCGTCATCGACAAATCCGACAACCCGGTGAGCAACCCTGGGGAAGCGAGCACAGGTCTCGGCCACGGCAGCCCGCGAGACGATCATCGGCGGTGCCCCCATGATCGCTACCGCCGACTTGGCCGAGCCACGGTCGGTAACGCCAATCGGCTGCGGTGTTTTGGGCTTGACAGTCGACCCTACGCCGGTGATAGCTTGATTGTTCGGCGAGGAGGGGCGGTTCGCTGTAAGGCTTATCTGGGAGCCCCGCAGGCGCGAATAGCGCGTTAAGGAGGTTCCCATGCGTAGGAAGATATTGGCCTTGGCGCTCACCGTAGGCGCTTTGACGATTCCGGCGTCATCGGCCTTTGGCGACCCGGACTTCGGTCCCGGCAACAGCAGCAAGGGACCGAACGACGGTGGCGCCAAGTGTCATGCCCCCGGTCATGGCACCGGCCCTGGCTCCAACGATCCAGTCCCCGGCTGCAAGGGGTAAGTAGAGAAGGGATGGCTCACCCGATTGGGGGTGGGCCTTCTCTTCGCCAGAGCGAAGCTCGGTGTCCAAAACGGAGGCGAACCCTCGACCTTCTGCATGACAATTAGGCAGGTTGAGCCGGACCGAGTCAAGGCCGATCCGCCTTTGCGCCATATGGGCGGTGATCGGAAGCATCGTGC
The DNA here is from genome assembly GCA_963699125.1 of uncultured Actinomycetes bacterium. Lineage (GTDB taxonomy): Bacteria > Actinomycetota > Thermoleophilia > Solirubrobacterales > 70-9 > VAYN01. The sequence continues at coordinate 184,546 of OY969417.1, read as the reverse complement.
TGGGCATCGCCGCCATCCTGACTCTGAAAAGCGAGGCGGACGAGCCGTAATCGGCGCTAATCCCTGCATATTTGAGCGATTTCGGGCACTGGTGCCCGAAACGGAAGCGATATGCGGCGATGGTTTGAAATGACGCCGCCGTGGCGAAGTTGTCGATTAGCAGGGGTTTCTACGAGGGGTGGACGACCGGATTCGAACCGGCGACCGCCTGGACCACAACCAGGAGCTCTACCAGCTGAGCTACGTCCACCGCGTCGGCTCAATCTAGCGTGCCTGGAACGGGGTTGGCGGGGTCGTTAGGTGGGGCGGTGGGAGGCGACCAGGGCGGCGTAGGCCTCGAAGCCAGGGGTGCTGCGCTCGATCAGGGCTGGCTCGACTTCGGCGGCGCGACTCGGGAGGGCGGCGCAGCCGGCGTTGCCGAGGGCCTCGCACGCGTCGTCGATCATCTGCGGAACGGCCAGCCAGGCCTCAACCAGGGCGAAGTCGGCCTCGGGGTGAAAGAGCACTCCCCAGGCGTTGCCGGCGCGGAAGGCCTGGTGCTCGGTCTGAGCCGAGGAGGCCAACGACTTCGCGCCATCGGGCAGGTCGAAGACGTCGCCGTGCCAGTGGAGCACCGCGGTGCTGGGGGCGAGGGCGCCGAGCACCGGGTCGGTGGGGTCGCTGACCTCGACTGGGGCGAAACCGATCTCGGGCTTCTCCGCCGGCCTCGCCTCCGCCCCCAGCGCCCGAGCCAGGAGCTGGGCACCGAGGCAGATGCCGAGCACGGGCATCTGCCGCCGCACCGCCTCGGCCAGCCACTCGCGCTCCGCCACGAGCGCCGGGAACCGGCTCACCTCGTCGACGTTCATCGGGCCGCCCATGACGACGGCGCCGGCGACCTCGTCGTGGACCGGCAGCGGCTGGCCGGCGAGCGGCTTCACGGTCTGGACGTGGAGGGCACCACAGGCGTCGAGGATCCGGTGCGGGGTCTCCCAGGGCACGTGCTGGATCGCCAACAGGGTGGGACGGTCGTCCGCGCTCATTCGGGCGTCAGACTAGTCGCGCTACGGTTGGCGCAGTGGCCAAGGAGCACCGTGGCGTCGCTCTCTTCCGGCGGGGGACCAGACCCGCCGCACTGACCGGTGCCCAAGCGCGGGGCGCCGTAGCGATCGGCGCGCTCGCGGTGGGCGCTGCCGCGATCGGCGGCTTCGCGATCGGCCGGCTCAGCGTCGGCCGCTTGGCGATCGGCCGCGCCGCGATCGGCAAGCTGAAGGTCGAGGACCTCGAGGTCGGCCGGCTGACCGTGCGTGAGGACCGCTCCGATCGCGGGGGTGTCTGACTTTGACCGCCACATATGGCGGGAAAAGTCAGACACGCCGGCTGGGGCTTGCGGGCTTCGTTGTCGCGGTCGCGCCGGCGCTCGTGGCGCTCGCGCCCGGCGCTCGCGCCCTTGGGCCCTACCCGGACCTTGGCGGCTGCCAGGTCTTCCCCGACCCGCCGGCCTCGCTCTCCCCGCGGGCGCCGTCTCTCGCTAACCAGGCCGCCTGGAACCAGGACGTCTCCAAGGCGCCGCGCGACCCGCGCTCGGCCGCCTACATCTCCTACATCAACGCCCACGGCGGCGACCATCTGCACCCCGACTTCGGCTCGCCCCGCCCCTACGGCTTCCCCTTCGCCGTCGTCGGCCCCGGCCAGCGCAAGCTCCCCGTCCACTACACCGCCTACGGGGACGAGAGCGACCCGGGGCCGTTCCCGGTCCCCGCCGGCGCCCCGGTCGAGGGTGGCAACCGCAGCGACGGCGACCGCCACGTGCTCACGGTCGACCGCTCCACTTGCAAGCTCTACGAGCTCTACCGCGCCTTCTATGTAGCCAAGCCGCGGCCCCACTGGAACGCCGACTCCGGCGTCGCCTGGGACCTCAACTCGACCATGCTCCGCCCCGACTCCTGGACCTCCGCCGACGCCGCCGGCCTGCCGATCTTCCCCGGCCTGATCCGCTACGACGAAGTCGCCGCCGGCCAGCTCGAACACGCGATCCGGGTCACCTTCGACAGCACCCGCGACGCCTGGGTCCACCCCGCCTCCCACTGCGCCGGCGACAGCTCCAGCCCCAGCGCCCCGCCGATGGGCCTGCGGCTGCGGCTCAAGGCCGGCTACGGTCTCGGCGGCTTCAGCGGCCCCGCCCGCACGATCGCCGAGGCGATGAAGCGCTACGGTCTGATTGTCGCCGACAACGGCTCCAACTGGTACTTCAACGGCAGCAGCGACCGCCGCTGGGACGACGAGAACCTGAACCAGCTGAAGCGGATCCCCGGCATCGCCTTCGAGGTCGTCAAGAGCGCCGCCGGCATCCACGCCTGCTAGCGACTCTCCCGCGGGCGTCCCCCCGGCTCAGCCCCGCGTGCCGCCGCCGCGCCCGTCCGGCGACCAGCCGGGTGAACGAAAGAGGTAGCCGAGCCGGTGCCGCCAGCTGGCGGCGCTCCGCACGTCCTGCGCGATCGCCGCAAACTCGTGGAAGGCGACCCGGGTCGGCCGGAAGGTACGCAGGTTCTGCGTCAGCCCGTACTTGACCCGCTCGGTCTCCCCCTGGAAGGTCCCGAACAGCCGGTCCCAGATGATCAGGATGCCGCCGTAGTTGCGGTCGAGATAGACCTCGTTGGAGCCGTGGTGCACACGGTGGTGGGAGGGCGTGTTGAAGACGAACTCGACCGGCGCCGGCAGCCGCCCGATCCGCTCGGTGTGGATCCAGAACTGGTAGATCAGGCTGATCGCCTGCTGGGTGAGGATCATCCAGGGCTGGAAGCCGAGCAGCGCCAGCCCGGCCCAGAACGGCAGCGAGGTCATCGGCGTCCAGGTCTGCCGCAGCGCCGTCGAGAGGTTGTAGTGCTGGGAGGAGTGGTGGACGACGTGGCTGGCCCAGAAGACCCGCACTTCGTGGTGGATGCGGTGGAACCAGTAGTAGGCGAAGTCGTCGGCGAAGAAGAGGAGGACGTAGGTCCACCACTCATCGGCCGGCATCCGCAGCGGCGTCAGCTCGTAGAGGCCGGCGTAGACGACGACCACGACCAGCTTCCAGACGGCGTTGATGGCGACGTTGCCGCCGCCCATCGCCAGGCTCGTACGCGTATCACGCGACTCGTAGCCAACTAGGTCCTCGTCGGCGGCGAGCCGGAACGACCAGAGCTCGACCGCGAGCAGCAGCACGAATGCCGGGACCGCGTAGAGGATCAGGTCGGCCATGAACCGGAATCGTAAGGCGACTCGCTTGACCCTGCGCGAGAGCCGGGCGTAAGGTCGGAATGTCTAATCAAAACGACTGGAGGAATCGCTATGCGCTTCGCAGTCATCTACAGGCCCAAACATCCGGCGCCCGCGGAGCTCCTGCCAGAGCTGCTCAAAGGCATGGGCGCCTGGATGCAGAACAACGCCAACCGCGTCGAGAACGTCCAGTTCTTCCTCGACGGCGGTGGTTTTGGGACCATCGAGACCGACGATCCGGCGGAGATCTCGCGGATCATTGCCGAGCATCCGTTCACGCAGTACTCGGACGTCGAGGTCAAGCCGCTGATCGATCCGGCGACGGCGATGGCCGTTCTCGTGGAGGCCTACTCCTGAACCTGGCCTAGCTGCAAAAACAGCCGCCCGATGGGCGGGCATCGTGGCCCATTATCGTGTTCCCTGGTTCAGGGTTGGAATGGCGCGACTCTTCACAAGAGCTATTTGCAGCGGCGGCAATGCCCGCTCGGCCAGGCGCCGGGCGGGGGCAACGCTGATCTGCTCCTTCGCCCTGCTGGCGCTGCCGCTCTGCGCTCTGGCAAGTGCCAACGAAGGTGGCAGCGGCGCGCGCGACAAAGGCGCCTTCGGCGCCCTCGGCCGTACGGTCCTCGCCGCGATCGTCTCGACCACCAACGCCGACGAGGCGCTGGGCGCGCTCGGCGGCGGCCTCGCGATGATGGAAGCCAGGAGCAGGCTGGCCGAGGAAGACGAAGTCGCCGCCGATCCCCCGCCCCCGACGGCTCCCACCGATCCCGCGGAGATGCCACCGGCGTCGGCCGGCAGCAACGGCACCACGATCCCCCGCCACAGCGTTGCCGACAACGAGAAGATCTTCGCCCACGCCCGCGCCGACGGTGACTCGACCTCGATCCTGCTGACCGGCATCGCCCTGGCCCCGCCCGACGCCCCGCAGGCGGTCAAAGACGTGGTCAACAACGCCAACATGATCGTCGGCCGGCCCTATGTCTGGGGCGGCGGCCACGGCTCCTTCTACTCCAACGGCTACGACTGCTCGGGCTCGGTCAGCTTCGCCCTCTTCGGCGGCGGCCTGATCCCGCGCCCGCTGACCTCGAGCGAGCTGCAGGGCTGGGGCGCCCCCGGCCCCGGCAAGTGGATCACCGTCTACGCCAACCCCGGCCACACCTTCGCCGAGATCGCCGGCCTGCGCTGGGACACGGTCGGCGACGAGAACGGCACCGGCCCACGCTGGCACATCGCCCCAGCCCCGGGAGACGGCTTCGTCGTCCGCCACCCGCCGGGGTACTGATCGAGCCGGTGACCCAAAGCGCCTTGAACCTCGATCGCGCGACGCGTGTCGAGGGAGACGATGGTCGCTACGTGGCGCGCCTCTCGAAGGACTGGGAGATCTGGGGCCCGAACGGCGGCTACCTGGCGACCTTCGCGCTGCGCGCCGCTGGCGAGGTCGCTCAGATCCAGCGACCGGCGAGCCTGTACTGCCACTTCCTCAACTCCCCCACCTTCGATGCCGTCCAGCTCCGCGTCAGTGTCCTCAAGCGCGGCCGCCGTGCCGAGTCGTTCTCGGTCGAGATGACCCAGGGCAGCAAGCCGATCCTCCAGGCGCTGGTGAAGACCGCCGCCGACGCGCCGGGCTACAGCCACCAGCTTCCCGCGGCACCTGACGTGCCACCCCCTGCGGCGCTGAAGAACGACGAGGAACTACGGCCAGTCGAGCAACGCCCCAGCTTCAGCTTCTGGGACAACGTCGAGCGCCGGCCAATCGATCAGAGCCTGTCGAAGGAGCCCGCGGCGCCGGTCCTCCGCGAGTGGACGCGCTTCCGGCCGCGGGCGTGCTTCGACGACCCGTTCCTCGACGCCGCACGATCGCTGATCCTGCTGGACACCTACGGCTTTCCAGCGGCCTACCGGCGATACCGCAGCTGGGAGTACCTAGCGCCGAGCCTGGACGTCAGCGCCTGGTTCCACCGGTTCAACCCGAGCTGCGAATGGCTGCTGATCGACCACGAGTGCACCACCGCCGACCACGGCCTGATGGCCGTCAGCGGCAAGGTCTGGGACACGGAGGGCAGCCTGCTCGCGACCGGCGCGGCGCAGCTCTGCTGCATCCCCGGCCGCTAGCCGGCCCTCGGCGCTATCGGTGCTTGTTACAGAGGGGGCTGCTAGGGCACTTCTCGACGTCGTTGTTGACGCCCGCGTAGCCGACCGCGACGGCCTTCTCGAAGGCGATCCCGGAGACGATGAAGGGCCTCGTCGTCGCGGTTATCCGGTATTCCCAGTTGCCGTGTCGGGGAAGGCGCCCGACGTTCACCAGCTGCGTCGGCTGGAGGGTCAGCGACCGCGTGACCGGCCTCCCCACCATCCGCCTCGAGTAACAGAACAAATAGTCTTCGGACGGATCGGCCGATTCGAGGCAGCGCTGGGTGTAGGCCACGATCTTGAGGCGCGCGCGCCGGCCGACCAGCACTTCCTCGGCCTCCAGCGGCAGCAGCATCCTGCCCTTCCTCCACTTCTGGTAGTCGAACCTCAAGCGTGGCGTCCGGGGGAAGCCGAGCAAACCGGCCGGGGCGAACTCCACGTCGGGCGGAACAACCGTGGGAAGGCTTGGAACCTGACGTTCGGTCTCGGGGGCCGAGAGTTCGAAGGTGACCAGGGCCGCGGCGGAAAAGCACGCGTACCTGTTGGTGAACAAGTCATCTTCGCCCAGGTAGCGCGAGACGATGCACGACCAGGACTGTCCGCTCGCGCTCAGATCGAGCTCCAGGTCGGTGGCTGGTTGCCCCCGCACGAAGGTGACCAACCCGAGCGCCACATCGCAGGGAACGCCGGCGGCGTTCAGCCTGGCGACCCCATCTTTCCTCGGCCCGCTCTCACACCGCAGGGAGTCGTTCCCACGGGCGAGCATGAAGACGTGGCGGGCGCCGCTGTTGCAGGACGCCGCGCCGCGATGGCCGAAGTAGCAGCGCCAGCCCTCCAGGCTCTGAGCGGCGACCGACCCCCTCAGGATCGCCGGCAGACGCAGAGCGCGTTCGGCGATCCGCGCCGCCGCGTCGCAGCCGACGCGGAGGACCTTGACCCCCCACTGCGTCGGCTCCGCCCGCCGCGAGGTGCCGAGCAGGCGCTCGCCGCAGCTGTGCGCCCGCGCCGATTCCTGTATCGAGAACCGGCCGAGGCAGCGGGCCTGGAACCAGCTATCGACGGGCAACCGCGCCTCGGCGTAGCGGCGAGCGATCGTGACGCCGTTGGCCTCGTCGACCACCTCGAGCTTGAACCGGATGCGACCTGCCGTCGTACAGCCGAGGCCGAAGGAGTTGGTGTTCTGGTGGGTTCCGAAAGCGGCGAACGGACTCAGCGGCGGCGGGTAGGACTTCGACCGCAGGTAGCGCTCTTCAATCGGTAGCTGCCCCCAGCCCCGCAGCATCGGATGCCACCGGGCTCCGGTCCGGGTCGCGCGAAAATCGGCCGTCGCGAACAGGGCACGCTGGTAGCGGCCGTCGCAGGCGGCCGGCATCGCCGGGATGACTCCCGAGAATTCCGCGACAGATTCGAGACTGGTGAGGAACTTGTCGGTCGCGCGCGGTTCCCGCTTTTTCTCGGGGTGATGATTGAAGAAGAACCCCCCGACTTCCTGCGGCAGCACCGTCCCCGCAGCCACGCACTGCTCCTCGAGGCTGCCCGGCTCAGGCGCGGCAGAGGCGACAGGGAGCCCAACGAGCCCGCCGACCAAAAGCGCCCACGAGCAGACCACCGTCAATGTCGCCAAGGTCACAGACCGCATCGGAGGGGGCCGCAAGATACACGAGGCCGTTTTGTGCGCGATCCCCGGCGGCGAGCACCCCCGGCTGGATTCGAACCAGCGACCATCGGCTTAGAAGGCCGGCGCTCTGTCCACTGAGCTACGGGGGCAGCTCGCCAAGGTTAGGCCCTGCCCGGCGGGATCGCGTAGCATCGGCGCCGTGCCGAAGGCGGAGTTGCCAGGGACCGAGCTGAACTACGAGCGCGCCGGCGGCGGCGCGCCGCTGCTGCTGATCCAGGGGATGAGCGCCAACCACCTGGCCTGGGGACGGCCCTTCTCCTCGCTGCTGGAGCGGGACTTCGAAGTGATCTCGTTCGACAACCGCGGCATGGGGCTCTCGCGCCGGGTCAGCGAGGCTTTCTCGATCGCCGAGATGGCCGCCGACACCGCCGCCCTGCTCGACGCACTGGAGCTGGAGAGCGCGCACGTGCTCGGGATCTCGATGGGCGGGATGATCGCCCAGGAGCTGGCGCTCGCCCACCCCGAGCGCCTGCGCTCGCTGACGATCGGCTGCAGCTACTGCGGCGGTCCCGGCTCGCAGCTGATGGACCCCGACGACTTCAAGGGGCTGGCCGCGGCGATGGCCTCGGGCGAGCCGCAGCGGGTCTACCGGGCGATGTGGGAGCTGAACCTCTCCCCCGCCTTCCGCGAGGACGAGGGCCGTTTCGCGGAGTTCGTCGCGATGGCGGAAGAGCTGCCGGCCCCGCGCGAGACGATCGGCTTCCAGCTGCAGGCGATCACCGCGCACGACACCAGCGACCGCCTGCCAGGCCTAACGGTCCCGACCCTGGTCGTCCACGGCACCGTCGACCGCGTGCTCGGCTACCCCAACGGCCCCCTGATCGCCTCGCTGATCCCCGGCGCCCGCCTCGAGACCCTCGAGGAGATCGGCCACATGTTCTGGTGGGAGCAGCCCGAGCGCGCCGCCGAGCTGATCCGCCAGCACGCCCTGGCGCCGGCCTAGCTGCCGCCGAGGCTGGTGCAACCCGCCGGGTCGAGCTTGCCGTTGACCTTGAAGACGTAGTCGGGCTGGGGGAAGATCTCCGGCTCTTCGATTACCAGCTTCAGCGCCGGATCGGTTTTCACCCAGGCATAGATCGGATACCAGTATTCGGCTTCGGGCGAGTCCTGGGTGTCCTGGCTCATGATCAGGTAGTCGTAGTCGCCTGCGTTGATCAGGCGGCGGAACTGGCGACAGCTGGTCGGCAGACGGTAGCTGCCATTCGGCCCAGGCTGGCCGATGTACTGGACTCGGTTGGAGAGGTCGCCGCCGTAGAAGCCGTACTGGCCGAAGATGATCTCGCTGGAGCCGATGATGCCGATCCGCTTGTCCTCCTGTCGACGGGCGAAATCGTAGGCCTTGCGCGGCCCGCCTTCGCCGAGGAAGGGCAGCGGGTTCGCGTAGTGCTGGTCGGCGTACTGGACCTGCTGCGCCCGTCCCAGGACGACCGCCATCAGCACCAGCACCGCTGCAGCAGCGGCGACGATCGGTCGGCTGACCCGGCCGCGCACACGCCCGAGGCTGAGCGCGGCCGGTGCCCAGACCAGCACCAGGGTGAGGAATATCGTCCCGAAAATGTAGGTGGTGAACCATCGCGGCGTACTCAGCACCGTGATCGCGTAGACACCGGTGAGGAAGAGCAGCGTCTTCCATGCCCTCGCGTCCGGTGCCCGCAGCGGCCGCGCGATCGGCAACAACACCATCGCCAGCACCAGCCCTGGGATCAGGTAGCGCGTGTTAGTGAAGAACCCGGTCGGCGCGCCCTCCTGCCCGGCGGCGGTCAGCGGCGTGAAGATGTAGACGAGGGCGGTGGCCAGGGCGGCGACGGCGGCCACCCGCAGGATCTTGTTGCGCGAGCGCCAGGCGATGTAGACGGCGGCGGAGACGGCGATGATCAGGATCAGCGGCCAGAGCGGACCCAGCGCGTTGTCGAGCTCGGGAAAGAACCAGCGACGGTAGATCGTCGGTTCGGTCAGGTAGTGCGCGACGGCGAAGCGCGGCCGCGGGTCGAGCGGCATCTGGTCGGGGGTCGGCAGGTTCAACGGCCCGAACTTGGTGATCGGGATCGGGTTGCCGCCCGTCTTTATCACCGCCCGTAGGTACCAGTAGCCGCCGACCACGAGCATCGGCACGGCCATCACCCAGGCGGTGGTCCAGCGCCGTCCCCTGCCGCTGAAGAGGATGACCCCGACGGTGATCGCAACCACGGGGACGAGGAAGGTGAACTTGATCGAGGCGGCGATGCCGGCCGCGATCCCGGCCATGATCAGCGGCCCCTTGTCCAGCAGCGGCGCGTCGCGCTCGGGCGCGTCCTGCACCGCCCCGGTTGCCGGCGCCCGTCGCTGGTGGCCGTTGATCAGGAAGGCGACGAAGGCGAGCAGGAAGGCGAGCCCGATGATGTCGTTGCGCCCCTCGCCCGGCTGCGTTTCGATCATCACCCCCGAGTCGAGGACGATCGCGGCGGCGACCAGCGTCGCCGGCCCGACCTTGTAGGGACGGCCGACGCACCAGGCGGCGAGCAGCGCGATCGGCAACCAGATCAGGTTCAGCAGCGGCGCCAGCCAGTCGCTCTTGAAGATCACGATCGCGGCGCCGTTGATCAGTTCGTTGCTCTGTGGGTAGAACCAGGCCGCCAGGCGCAGTGGGTCGGTGAAGTGGAGGTGGACCGTCGAGTGGGCCTGGGCGATCCCCGCCGAGAACGGCATGTGGTACCAGGTGGTGTCGCCGCCGAACATGCCGAAGTCGAGGCTGGACTGGGCGGGGAAGGTCCACTCGGCGACGGTGAAGGAGGCGACCCCGACGGCGATCAGCAGGGCGATCGTCTCGACCCTGGGCGCCTGCACTTCCTGGCCGTCGCGGGGCGCTTTCGAGCGGCCGAGCAGCGCCGCCCCAAGGCCGACAGCGATGCAGAGGAGGACGATCCAGCCGAGCCGCAGGATGCTGAGGGTGCCCAGCACCTCCAGCGAGATGATCAGCAGCGCCACCGCGATCGTCGCCTCGGCGAGCCGCGCCAGCGCCCCCGAGAATTCGGGCACGATCCAGCGTCGCAGCCAGTAGCCGCCGAGGCCGAGCGCCGCGACGATGCCGATCACGGCCAGGCAGCCGCCTATGTAAGAGCCGAAGGAGGGTGCCACGGGCGCGGGATGCTATTCGCCGCGCCCGGCGGCGGGTCAGGAGGCGGCGGCGGGGATGCGGCAACTGACGCCGGTCCCGGCCAGGCCGCAGTAGCCGTTGGGAACCTTGTGCAGGTACTGCTGGTGGTAGTCCTCGGCGTAGTAGAAGGGTCCGGCGGGCTCGACCTCGGTCGTGATCGGTTCGTGCCCGGCGGCGCGGAGCGCGGCGTCGTAGGCGTCCCGCGCCATCTCGGCGGTCGCCTTCTGACCGTCGTTCGCGAAGTAGATGCCGGAGCGGTACTGGGTGCCGACGTCGTTGCCCTGGCGCATGCCCTGGGTCGGGTCGTGCTCCTCGAAGAAGACCTTGAGCAGGTCGGCGTAGGAGATCCGCCGCGGGTCGAAGGCGACCAGCACAGCCTCGGCGTGCCCGGTGCGGCCCGAGCAGGCCTCCTCGTAGGTGGGGTTCGGCGTGGTCCCGTTCTGGTAGCCGACCGTCGTCGTGTAGACACCGTCCAGTCCCCAGAACAGCCGCTCCGCCCCCCAGAAGCAGCCGAGCGCGAAGTAGGCGACCTCGATCCCCTGCGGGAACGGCGGTTGCAGCGGCGTGCCGAGCACCGCGTGGGTTTCAGGAACCTCGAAGGCGCGCTCGCTGCGGCCGGGCAGCGCCTCCTGCGGCGAGGGCATCCGCGTCTTCTCGGGATTCAGCATCGTCATCAGCTTTCCAAGTCGGTTCATCTGGGTTCAAGGTAGCGAGTAGCTGACGCCGGTCAGATCCTCCGATACGTCCCAGAGCCTCGCCGCCGTCGCCTCGTCGCGGCCGGCGCGAACCGGGCGGACGACCTTCGGGTAGCCACGCTGCTCCTCGAACCCGTCGGGGCCGATGAAGAGCCCGCCGTCGAGGTTGGGGCGGGTCGCGGCGTAAAGCTGCGGCAGCGCCCCCGTCTCAGCGCTCTGGGCGAGCAGCCGGTTGGTCACCGCGAAGACAGCCCGGTCGAACGCCGGCGGCGCCGCCGACTGCAGGTTGGTCGCCGCGTAGCCGGGATGGGCGGCGAGACTCTTAACGTCGGAGCCGGCGGCGCGCAGGCGACGGTCCAGCTCCAGCGCAAAGAGGACGTTGGCGAGCTTGGCCTGGCCGTAGGCGCTCCAGCGGAAGTAGCGGCGCTCCCCCTGCAGGTTGTCGAAGCGGATGCGACCGAATTTGTGCGCGGTGCTGCTGACGGTGACGACACGGGCGTCCTCGCGTCCCCCCATCCGCCCGAGCAGCAGGCCGGTGAGGGCGAAGGGGCCGAGATGGTTGGTGCCGAGCTGCAGCTCGAAGCCGTCGGCCGTCTCGCGCCGCGGCGACCCCATCACGCCGGCGTTGTTGATCAGCAGGTCGAGACCCTCGTGCTCGGAGCCGAAGCGCTCGGCGAACTCGCGGACCGAGGTCAGGCTGGCGAGGTCGAGGGCCTCGACCGCAACCTGCGCCCCGGGCGCGGCGGCGCGGATCGACGACGCCGCGCCCTCCGCCTTGTCGATGTTGCGGCAGGCGAGCACCACTTCCGCCCCGGCCGCCGCCAGGGCGCCTGCGGTGACGAGGCCGAGGCCGCTGTTGCCGCCGGTGACGACGGCGGTACGTCCCATCTGGTCGGGGATCTGCTCAGCGGTCCACTTCTCCCCCATCGAAAGCTCCTCCGTTCGCCGTAATCCTCCCCGCAATATAGGTGCGAGGTCGCAATAACCCCCCATATACGGGGGTAACTGCAACCGCGTGCGGACAACCGATACCTTCCCCCCATCGGTTGCCTCGTCGTCCTCTTCGCCTTCATCTCGCCGCGGCTGGCGCTGTTCGTGCTGTGGCTGTTCACCGACCTCCTCAGCCGCGCCTTCGACGACTGGTTCGTCCCCCTCCTCGGCTTCTTCCTGCTGCCCTGGACGACGCTCGCCTACGCCGCGATGTGGAGCAGCTCGGACCGGGTCTACGGCTTCGAGTGGTTCATCGTCGTCCTCGCCTTCCTGATCGACCTCGGCTCATACGCGAGCCGGGGCCGCACCAGAACCGCCCGCGCCTGAGGACAGACGCGGGCGCCGCGGCGGTCACGCCCTGTACGGGTAGGCGATCCTTACCTGCTGCTTGGAGATGACGGCGAACGGCCGCTCGATCACTGTGCCGTCCGCCAGCGAAGTTATTTCGACGTTGGTCAGCGGCAGGAAGTCGAAGTCGCGGCGGTTGAGCGCATCCGAGAAGCGGCTCTGATAGCCCTCCGGCGGCAACGTAACGTCGCCGACGATCAGCTGCCGATCAGTTTCGAAAACGGCGCGCTCTACACGGCGCGCGATTTGATCGCTTTGGTTCATCCCCGTCCCTATCGACAAAAAGCCTGCAAACTGGAATGTACAAATGTCCGCGGTCTGATTTTCCCGCACCTCACGCCTGACCGAAATCGCTCATCGCGCCTGCCACTCGACCCCCCTATTTCCTTCGTCGTCGCTGCTGCTTGGCTTTGACGACGATTTTGATGTGGCAGGGCCGGCACCTTCCATAGAGGACCCAGCCCGCTTTGTGGAGGTAGAAGTGCTCGGCGTTGGCGAGCATCCACTCCCCGCAGACGGAGCAACGTCGCTCCCATAGGCCGTCTCTCGACTGTCGGTAGTGCGGTGAGTGGATTCTCTTGTGTGTGAGCGGATCCAGCAACTCGAGATTCTCGAGCCGGTTGTCCTGTTTGTCCCCGTTCCGATGGTGGATTTGAAAGCCGTCGGGAATCGGCCCGTTGGACTGCTCCCAGATCCAGTCGTGGACAAGCCTGAGGCGCCCGCCGAGGTGTGCTCGGTGATACCCCTTGGCGGTTGTGTACCCGAAGCCGGTCGGGTGCTTGCTCTTGGGACCCCGCCTACCCATCGTCGCAACCGAATCCGCTCGCCTTTGTCGTTCCTTGCGCCGCTCGCACGTCTGCTTATCTGATCGCTATATTGTCCATATGGCCAAACAAGTGACCGCTACTGACGCAAAGGCGACGATCCTTCGCCTCTTGGACGAGGCCGCAGCCGGCGAGGAGATCGAGATCACCAGGCATGGCCGTCCGGTCGCCCGTCTCGTACCCGCATCTGGCGCGCGCTCTCTCAAGGGTTCGTTCAAGGGTGTGGCAATGACCGCAGTCGAGGAGGAGCAGTTGTTCTCCACCGGCGAGGCCTGGAACGCTTCGTAGGTGTGGCTGCGGTTCTGCTAGATACCCACGTGGTCCACTGGTGGTCGGCCGAGCCTAAACGGGTCAGCAAACCGGCACGCAACGCCCTTGAGGAGGCGGACGAACATGTCGTGGCGGCGATCTCCTGGTACGAGCTGGCCTGGCTGGCGAAGCACGAGCGGATCGTCGTCAACATTCCGATCCGATCCTGGCTACAGGGCCTCGCCGCGCAGCTTCGAACGATCGGCGTAACCCCGGCAATCGCCGACGCCGCAGCCGCCCTCCCCTCCTCGTTCCCAGGCGACCCTGCCAATCGACTGATCTACGCGACCGCAATCGAGCACGGCATCGGCCTCGTAACCAAGGATCGGGCCATCCGCGATCATGACCGCCCGCAGTCGTTGACGATCTGGTAGCCAGGACCCATGAGTGGAGCATCGCCAAGCTCGACCAGGCTTGTACTGGGTCGGCCGCACTGGCAATCGAAAATCGGGGCGCCCGGATTCGAACCGGGGACCTCGGCCACCCAAAGGCCGCGCGCTACCAGGCTGCGCCACGCCCCGACTGGCCCCAGTCTAGAGCGGCTTCGTCGGCCGAAGCCAGGTCCCGAGGGCGCAACCGTTAGCTTTCGCGCCGAATGGCCGACGTCCAGCCCTTCAAGGCCCTGCGCTACGACCTCGATCAGGTCGGCTCGCTCGACGCCGTCGCGGCGCCGCCATATGACGTGATCGACGCGGCTGGGCGGGCGCGGTTGCTGGCGCGCTCGCCGCACAATGCCGTCGCGATCGACCTGCCGAAGCCGTTCGACCCCGCCGATCCGGCGAGCGACGCCACCGGCGACCCCTACGCGCGAGCGGCGCAAACGATCGAGGACTGGTTGGCGGAGGGAGCGCTGGTCGAGGACGCGGAGCCCTCGATCTGGGCGCTGACCCAGGACTACACCGCCCCCGACGGCTCCCGCCACAGCCGCCACGGCATCCTCGCCCGGGTCCGGGTCGTCGACTACGACGAAGGCGTTCGCCCCCACGAGCGGACCCACCCGGGGCCATTGCAGGACCGGCTCGAGCTGACCCGGGCCACCGGCTACAACCTCTCGCCGATCTTCTCGCTCAGCACCGCGGACGCCTGGCCGCTGGTCGAGCCGGCGCTCTCCGCCGAGCCCTGGGGCGAGGCAAGCGACGAGAGCGGCACGGTCAACCGCATCTGGCGGATAGCCGACCCGGCCGTCCACGCCGCCGTCAGCGAGCGGCTCGCCGGGGCCGAACTGCTGATCGCCGACGGCCACCACCGCTACGAGACCGCCCGTGCCTACCGCGACGAGGTCGGCGGCGAGGGCCCACACAACTACACGCTGATGGCGCTGACCGGGCTCGACGACCCAGGCCTCACCGTCTTCCCCACCCACCGCCTGCTCTCCGGCTTCGCCGGGGACCCCGAGCGGCAGCGGCGCCTCGGCAGCGGCCTGCGCGAGCTGTTCGAGGTGACCGAGGTCGGGATCGATGACCTCGACCCGGCCGGCGAGGAGGGCGTCGGCGTTTTCGGCCTCTACGACGGCTTCCACAAGCAGGGCTTTCGGCTGCGGCTGAAGGACACCGCCGAGCTCGACGACCGGCTGGAGGGCAAGCCCGAGGCCTACCGCCGCCTCGACTCGGCGATCCTCGAGACCCTGGTCCTGAAAGGGCTGGCGGGGATGAGCGAGGAGAACATCACCGAGCGGCGCGGGCTCGAGTACGCGAAGAGCGTCGACGATGCCCTGGCGATGATCGAGGACAGCTCCTTCGACGTCGCCTTCATCCAGCGGCCGGTCCCGATCGAGCAGGTCAAGGCGGTCGCCGAGACCGACGAGAACATGCCGCCGAAGTCGACCTACTTCTTCCCCAAGGTGATGACCGGGATCGCTTTCAACCCGGTCGCCTGACGGCGCGGCGTAGGATCGGGCCGTGGTCAAGATCTACACCCGCAAGGGCGACGACGGCACCACCTCGCTCTGGTACGGCGGTCGCGTGCCCAAGCACCACGGCCGCACCGAGGCCTACGGGGCTCTCGACGAGGCCTGCTCGCAACTCGGGGCCGCCCGCGCCCTCTGCGGCCCCGGCGAGGCCGAGCTGGCCGCCGACATCCTCCGCCTCCAGGACGACCTCTTCGTCGCCGGCGCCGAACTGGCAACCGCGCCGGAGGCGGCCGCGCGCCTCGAAGACGGGGTCAGCCGCACGACCGAGGCGATGGTCGCCGAGCTGGAGCGCCTGATCGACCGCTATATGGCCGAGGTCGAGCTGCCGCCCAAGTTCGTGATCCCCGGCGGCAACCTGCTCTCGGCCCAGCTCGACGTCGCCCGCACCGTGATCCGCCGCGCCGAGCGCCACATCTCCGCCCTCGCCGCGGCTGGTGAGCTGAGCGGCGAGACCGTGATCCACTTCGTCAACCGCGCCTCCGACCTCGCTTACGCGATGGCCCGCTTCGCCGACGTCGACGACCCGGCCCTGTTCGAGGGCCGCGGCAAGAGCTGAGGAAGCGTGGACCTGGGACTGATGGGGCGCGCCTGCGTCGTCACCGGTGCCAGCCGCGGCATCGGCCGCGAGACCGCACGCCAGCTCTGCGCCGAGGGCGCGAACGTGGTCTTGGTCGGCCGCGACGAGGGACGGCTCGAAGCCGCGGTCGAGGAGGTAGGAGCGGCCGGGGCCGAGTTGGGCGGTCAGGCCATGGCGCTCGCCCTCGACGTCACCACCGAGGACGCCGGCGAGCGGATGCTGGCCGAGGCCGGAGAGCGCTTCGGCGCTCTCGACGTGCTCGTCAACAACGCCGGCGTCGCCAGCTGGCGCGACCTCGACGACGTCCCCGACGAGGACTGGCGCACCCAGTACGAGCTGAACGTGATGGCGCCGCTGCGGGCGATGCGCGCCGCTGCCCCGGCGATGGCCGAGCGCGGCTGGGGCCGGGTCGTCAACGTCTGCTCGACCGCCGGCAAGCGCCCCTCGGCGGCGATGCCGGAGTACTCGGTGGCGAAGGCGGCCGAGCTCTCGCTCTCCCGCCTCTTCGCCGACCGCTTCGCCAAGAGCGGCGTCCTAGTCAACGCGATCTGCCCCGGCCCGGTCGAATCGGAGATGTGGATGGACCCGGGCGGCCTGCTCGACCAGTCCCAAGCGATGTCGGGCGCCTCCACTCGCGAGGAGGCGCTTGCGGAAGCCGGCTCCAAGCGCCCGATCGGCCGCCTCGCCGACCCCGCCGAGATCGCCGCCGCGATCGTCTTCCTCTGCTCCGAGCGCGCCTCCTACGTCGCAGGCGCTGCTTGGTCCGTAGACGGCGGCACCGTCCAAGTCATCCTCTGAGACGGCTCAGAGATGATTGTGGAATGGACGATCTGAAGGTCCGCCTCCTTACCGCCGAGGAGGCGTTTGCGATGGAGGCCCGGGGCGGCACGGATGCGGCCGTGCTCTTGGCGCTCTACGGGTGGCCGGATGAACCCGGGTTGATCTTCACCGAGCGGCGGGCGGACATGCGGCGACACGCCGGGGAGATCTCATTCCCGGGGGGACGCCCGGACGACGGAGACGCCGACCTGGCGGCGACGGCGCTGCGCGAGGCAGAGGAGGAGATCGGCCTCGACCCGGCGGGGGTCGAACTGAGCGGCGCCCTGCCGCCGACCTCGACCTTCGTCACTGGCTACCGCATCCACCCCTTCGTCGGCCGCGTCCCCCACCCCGGCGAGCTGGACCTGCGGCCCAACCCCACCGAGGTCGAGACCGTCCTCACCTTCTCCCTCGCGATCCTGCGGGACAGCTACGCGATGAAGCGCCTGATCCGCCGCGGCGTCCCCATCCACACTCCGACCTACGAGGTCGAAGGCCACCTGATCTGGGGCGCCACCGCCCGCATCCTCGGCGACCTGCTCGATCGCCTCGGCTAGGAAGAGCTTCCGGCCGGCTGGGGGACGATGCGAATGTAGGGACGCGGCTCCTCCCACCCCTCGGGGTAGATCTCTTTCGCCTGGTCGTTGGAGACCGAGCCGGCGATGATCACGTCGTCGCCCTGCTGCCACTGGGCCGGGGTTGCGACTTTGTGCTGGGCGGTGAGCTGGAGCGAGTCAATCACGCGCAGGACCTCGTCGAAGTTGCGCCCGGTCGTCATCGGGTAGACGAGGATGAGTTTGATTTTCTTGTCGGGACCGATGACGAAGACGTTGCGCACGGTCTGGTTGTCGGCGGGCGTGCGGTCCGCGGGGTCGCCGGAGACGTCGGCCGGCAGCATCCCGTAGAGCTTCGAGACCTGGAAGTCGGCGTCGCTGATGATCGGGTAGTTCGGCGCCGTCCCCTGAGTCGCCTCGATGTCGCTCGCCCAGTCCTCGTGCTTATCGAGCGGGTCGACCGAGAGCCCGACGATCTTCACGTTGCGCTTGTCGAACTCGGGCTTGATGCTCGCCATGTAGCCGAGCTCGGTCGTGCAGACCGGGGTGAAGTCTTTCGGGTGGGAGAACAGGACCGCCCACGAATCGTCGATCCAGTCGTGGAACTTGATCCGACCCTGGGTCGTGTCGGCCTCGAAATCCGGTGCTACGTCACCTAGCTGCAACGCCATTCGACCGCTCCTCTCGCGTGTTCTCCTTAATTCCCATCAGACTTTAGCTCTTTGGGTTCGCCGGCCAGAGGAAGCACCGCCAGGGACGCTTTCGCCATCTCCTCGGACCACTCATCCAGCTCGTTCGGCTCGACGCTGACGATCTCGACCGGGATCCGCCAGGTCCGCGAGGCGGCGCGGACGATCTCCGCCCCGGGCTCTAGCAGCGGCGCGCCGACCGTCCCGGCGCCCTCGTAGAGGACCCCGCGCACGGGCGTATCGACGAGGTGTTCCAGCAGCCGCTCCAGCCGCGGCCCGTGGATCGCGGCGACCGCCTCGGCCTCGCCGGCGGCCGAGCCCAGCAGCAGGATCACGACGGCGACGTCGCCGACCAGGTCCAGCAGAGTGCCGGGACGGTCGGGGTCGGCGAGCGCGGCCTCGAGCCCGGCGGCCTCGATCGCGGCCAGGCCCTCCTCGCGCCGGCTGGTCCCGCGCACCGCCCAGCCCTCGGCGAGCAGTCGCTCCCCCAGCACCCTGCCGCGGCAGCCGCAACCGACGATCAGCGCTCGCGCCATCGCCGCCCGGCTATGTCGCTTCGAACGGTCCGCGGCCCCGCAGGCGCACCCGCTCGTCCTCGGCGACCTTCGCCTGCAGGTCGGCCTCGGTCATCTCGGGGGCACCGCGCCGGCGGCGCATCTCGTTCTGCGCCTCCAGCATCTGGCGGATGTCGTCGATCTCGTTCTGCGCCTCGACGTCGGGGGGGCGGGTCGGCTTCCAGTCGACCAGGTCGGCTGAGGTACCGGGATAGAAGTGCCCAACGAGCAGCAGCACGCCGATCATGAACGCAAGCAAGGCCAGGGTCCCGAGGATGTACAGCATCGGTCTCGACAACAAGGATACGGTTCCCAGCCAATGTCAGAGGCATACGTAGTCGACGCGATCCGTACCCCGATGGGGTCCTACCGCGGCGCCCTCTCGGGCGTCCGCCCCGACGACCTCGCCGCGCATACGATCCGGGCGGTGGTCGAGCGCACCGGCGTTGCCCCCGAGCGGATCACCGACGTCTACTTCGGCGCCGCCAACCAGTCGGGTGAGGACAACCGCGACGTGGCGCGGATGGCGGCGCTGCTGGCCGGCCTGCCGCAGAGCGTTCCCGGGGCCACGGTCAACCGTCTCTGCGCCTCGGGCCTGGAGGCGGTCAACGCCGCCGCCCGCGCGGTCAAGCTCGGCGAGGGCGACTTCTACCTGGCCGGCGGGGTCGAGTCGATGAGCCGGGCGCCCTGGGTGGTCGAGAAGCCCGAGCGCTCCCTCCCCCGCGGCCCGCAGACGATGCACGACACCACCCTGGGCTGGCGCATGATCAACCCGCGCATGGCCGAGCTCGGCGTCTCGACCGAGTCGATGGGCGAGACCGGCGAGAACGTCGCCGAGCGCTACGGGATCAGCCGCGAGGACCAGGACGCCTTCGCCCTGCGCAGCCATCAGCGCGCCGTCGCCGCCGCCAAGGCCGGCAAGCTGGCCGAGGAGATCGTCCCGATCGAGGCGCCGCAGGGCCGCGAGATGGTCCTCGTCGAGGCCGATGAGGGACCCCGCCCCGACGCCTCCGTCGAGAAGCTGGCAAACCTGCGCCCGGTCTTCCGCGAGGACGGCACCGTCACCGCCGGCAACGCCTCGACCCTCAACGACGGCGCCGCCTGCCTGCTGATCGCCTCCGAGCGGGGCGCCAGCGAGCTCGGCGCCGAGCCGCTCGCCCGCGTCGTCTCCACCGGCGTCGCCGGCGTCGACCCCGCCTACATGGGCATCGGCCCAGTCGAGGCCGTCCCCCGCGCCCTCGCTGCCGGCGGCCTCTCGATCGAGGACCTCGACCTGGTCGAGCTGAACGAGGCCTTCGCCTCCCAGGTCCTGGCCAGCGCCCGCGAGCTGGGGATCGAGGAGGAGCGCCTCAACGTCAACGGCGGCGCGATCGCCCTCGGCCACCCGCTCGGCTGCTCCGGCGCCCGCCTCGCCACCACCCTGGTCCGCGAGCTGCGCCGCCGCGGCGGCCGCTACGGCGTGGCGACGATGTGCGTCGGCGTCGGCCAGGGCCTGGCGACGGTTTTCGAAGCGGTCTGACCTCACCGCCCGTGGTCTCATCCCGCCGTCCGGGTCTCATCCAGACGTCCGTGGTTCCTTTGGGACGGCATCGGTGCCAAAGGAACCACGCGACGGGGTGGGGGCTGAGATAGCCTCGCCGTCGATGACGACGGGCTTCACAGAGCTAGCCAGTGTGGACGGGACTGTCACCCCGACCGCCGAGGCGACGGTGCCGATGAAGGACGACGGTCTCTACCGCGGCGACGGCGCCTTCGAGGTGATCCGGCTCTATGAGGGGAAGCCGTTTGCGCTCGAGGATCACCTCGACCGGCTCGGCCGCTCGGCGGCGGCGATCGAGCTGGAGTTCAATCGGGGAGCGCTGGAAGCCGAGATCGGGGCGCTGCTGGTCGAGGCCGGCGACGTCGACGGGCAGCTGCGGCTGATCGTCACCCGCGGCGGGCGGCGGATCGCTGCCACCGAGCCGATCCCCGCGCACGGCGAGACGCTGAAGCTGGCCACCGTCACCTACTCGCCGACGGTGATCCTCAACGGGGTCAAGTCCCTCTCCTACGCCGCCAACATGGAGGCGACCCGGCTCGCCAAGGGCCGCGGCGCCGACGAGGCGGTACTGGTGCGACCCGACGGCACGGTGCTGGAGCCGCCGACCTCGGCGATCTTCTGGGTCTCGGCCGGTGGAGAGCTGCGGACGCCGGCGCTCGGCGACGGCGTGCTCGCGTCGATCACCCGCGACCGCTTGATCAAGGCCCTCGACGTCGCCGAGGAGAGCTGGCACGTCGACGACCTGCGCGCCGCGAGCGAGGCCTTCCTCGCCTCGACCACGCGCGAGATCCAGGCCGTCGCCGCGATCGACGGCACCGCGCTGCCGGCGGCGCCAGGGCCGCGCACCCGCGAGGCCCAGCAGGCCTTCGCCGAGACGCTCGGCCGCGAGCTGCAAGAACTTCGATGACCACGAGAGAGGCAGAGTGAGATGGACTTCCAGTTGAGCGACGAGCAAAAGCTGATCTCCGAAACGGCGCGCGAATTCGCCGACAAGGAGATCGTCCCGAGGGTCAAAGAGAACGACCGCGCCGGTCGTTTCGACCGCGAGCTGGCGAGCAAGCTGGGCGAGGTCGGCTACCTCGGGGCGCCGGTCGCCGAGGAGTACGGCGGTCGTGGCCTCGACTACATCGGCTACGGGCTGATCGTCGAGCAGGTCGGCCGCGGCGACTCCTCCGCCCGCACCGTCGTCTCCGTCCAGACCTCGCTCGTCGCCGGCTCGATCGAGCGCTGGGGCACGGAGGAGCAGAAGCAGAAGTGGCTGCCCCGCCTCTGCTCGGGCGAGGCGCTGGGCTGCTTCGGCCTGACCGAGCCCGACACCGGCTCCGACGCCGCCAACCTCCGCACCCGCGCGACCAAGACCGACTCCGGCTGGTCGATCAGCGGCCAGAAGATGTGGATCTCGCTCGGCAACTTCTCCGAGCTGGCGCTGATCTTCGCCCAGACCGACCCGGAGAAGAAGCACCGCGGGCTCGCCTGCTTCCTCGTCCCGACCGCATCGGATGGCTTCACGACGCAGGAGATCCACGGCAAGCTCGGGCTGCGCTCCTCCGACACCGCGGAGCTCTCGCTCGACTCGGTCGAGGTCGGCGAGGACGCGATGCTGGGAGAGATCGGCGACGGCTTCAAGGTCGCGATGAGCGCCCTCGACAACGGCCGCTACAGCGTCGCCGCCGGCTGCGTCGGCATCTGCGACGGCTGCGTCGACGCCTCGGTCGCCTACGCCAAGGAGCGCAAGCAGTTCGGCGTCCCCCTGGCCCGCTTCCAGCTCGTGCAGGAGATGATCGCCGACATGATCCTCAAGCGCGACGCCAGCCGGATGCTGGTCTACCGCGCCGGCGCGCTCAAGGACGAAGGCGTGCCGAACACGATGGAGACCTCAGTCGCCAAGCTCTACGCGACCGAGTCGGCGGTCGAATGCGCCAACCTGGCGATCCAGGTCCACGGCGGCGCCGGCTACGTCGACGACTACCCGGTCGAGCGCTACCTGCGCGACGCTCGCGTCACCACCCTGTACGAGGGCACCTCGCAGATCCAGAAGCTGATCATCGGCCGCGCCGCGACCGGGATCAACGCGATGCTGCCGTTCGAGGAGAGCTGAGCGCCCCTTGGCCGAGATCGTCGAGACCACGGTCGACGACTTCCATGTCGCCCTGATCCGGCTCAACCGACCGGAGGCGCGCAACGCCCTCTCGCCGGAGATGATGGAACGAATCGCCTCCGAGCTGGAGCGGCTCGATCCCGACCCCGAGGTGCGCTGCATCGTCATCGCCGGCTCCGACGAGATCTTCGCCGCCGGCGCCGACATTCGGGCGATGGCCGAGCGCAGCCTGCCGGAGGCGCTCTACCACCCCTCGGCCGCCTTCTGGCGGCGGCTCGCCGCGGTGAAGACGCCGCTGGTCGCCGCGGTCAGCGGCTACGCGCTCGGCGGTGGCTGCGAGCTGGCGCTGTCCTGCGACATGATCGTCGCTGACGAAACTGTCCGTTTCGGCCAGCCGGAGATAACCCTGGGGATCATCCCCGGCGGCGGCGGCAGCCAGCGGCTGACGCGGGCGATCGGCAAGCAGCGGGCAATGGAGTACGTGCTCACCGGCCGCCACTTCGACGCCGGCACCGCCTTCTCGTGGGGCCTCGTCAACAAAGTCGTGAAGAAGGGTCACTGCCTCAACGAGGCACTGGAGCTGGCCCGCACCGTCGCCGAGCGGCCGCCGATCGCCACCCGTCTCGCCAAACAGGCCGTGCTCGCCGCGGAAGAGTCGGGGCTCTCGGCCGGCCTCGAGGCGGAGCGGCGGATGTTCGAGGTGGCGATGGCGACCGAGGACAGGGTCGAGGGGATGCGGGCCTTCCTCGAGAAGCGCGAGCCCGAGTTCAGGGGCCGGTGACCGTCTCCCGCATCGGCGTCCTCGGCGCCGGCACGATGGGCAAGGGGATCGCCCAAGTGGCAGCGCTCGGCGGCTACGAGACCCTGCTCTACGACGTCTACCCGGAGGCGGCCGAGGCCGGCGCGGCGAACCTCGGCGAAGACCTCGCCAGGGGCGCCTCGCGGGGGCGCTGGAGCGACGAAGAAGCGGAGGCGGCCTCGCTGCGGGTCGAACCGGCCTTCGCGATGGCCGAACTGGCGGGCTGCGACCTGCTGATCGAGGCCGCGCCCGAGGACCTGGAGCTGAAGCGGAAGCTGTTCACGGAGGCGGCGGCGGTCTGCGGCCCCGAGGCGGTCCTCGCCACCAACACCTCCTCGCTGCGGGTCGCCGAGATCGCCGCCGGGGTGCCGAACCCGGAGCGGCTGGTCGGGATGCACTTCTTCAACCCGCCGGCGCTGATGAAGCTGGTCGAGGTGGTCGCGGCCGAGGGGTCCTCCGAGCGAGCGTTGGAGGCGGCGACCGAGGTCGCCCTGGCGATGCGGCGGACGCCGATCCGCGCCAGGGACACCCCCGGCTTCGTCGCCAACCGCCTCGCCCGGCCGTTCTCGCTGGAGTCGCTGCGGATGCTCGGCGACGGCGTCGCTGACGCCGAGACGATCGACCGCATCGTCCGCCTCGGCGGCGGCTTTCGCATGGGCCCGTTCGAGCTGATCGACCTGATCGGCCTCGACGTCAACCTCACCATCGCCCGCTCCTTCTTCGCCCAGGGCGGGGAGCCGGAGCGCTGGCGGCCAAGCCCGATCCAGGAACGCCTGGTCGCCGCAGGCAAACTCGGCCGCAAGAGCGGCCATGGCTACTACGCCTACGGCGAAGGGATCGAGCGAGAGATCGACCCCGAGCTGGGCATCCTCGCCCCCACCCTCGATCCCGAGAAGCTGGCGCGGATCGACCCCGTCGCAGAGGAGGTGCTCGGCCGTCTCTTCGCCCAGATCGCCAACGAGGCCGCCTTCGCACAGGAAGAGGAGATCGCCTCGCCGGAGGACATGGAGACGGCGATGCGGCTCGGCTTCAACTGGCCGCTGGGGCCGCTCGGCTTCGGCGCCAAGATCGGGGCCGGGCGCGCGGTCGAGGTTCTCGACGCCCTCCGGGCGAAGCGGGGCGACGCCTACCTCGCCGCCCCGCGCCTGCGCGCCGCAGCGGAAGCCGGGCCGTGAGCGCCGGCCGCAAGCCGGCCACCGGGCTGACGGCACGGCGCAACAGCGAGGCGCTCGCCTCGCTGCCGCTCGCCGACGAGGAGGACCTCGCCGAGGCGAGGCGCGGCCTGGTCGCGCCCTTCGAGCCAGCAACCGTGCGCGGCGAGGGCGGCCGCACCGTCTGGGAGCTGGAGTCCTACGACTTCCTCGCCGAGGAGTGCCCGGACACCGCCCACCCCAGCCTCTGGCGCCAGAGCCGGCTCAACCGCATCGCCGGCCTGTTCGAGGTCGCGCCGGGCTTCTACCAGCTGCGCGGCTTCGATCTCTCCAACATGCACGTGGTCGAGGGCACCGAAGGGATCATCGTGATCGACCCGCTGATCTGCGCCGAGACCGCCGCGGCGGCGCTGGCGCTCTACCGGAAGCACCGGGGCGAGCGACCGGTCACCGGCCTGATCTACACCCACAGCCACATCGACCACTTCGGCGGCGCCAAAGGCGTCGTCTCCGCCGAGGAGGTGGAGGAGCGCGGCATCCCCGTCCTCGCCCCGGCCGGCTTCCTCCACCACGCGATCTCGGAGAACGTCTTCGCCGGCACGGCGATGGGCAGGCGCGCCGGCTACATGTACGGCGCCCGGCTGCGGCGCGGGCCCGACGGCCAGATCGGCGCCGGGCTCGGGCAGACGACCTCGCTGGGCACGGTGACGCTGATCCCGCCCAACCTCGACGTCACCGAGACCGGGCAGGAGGAGACGGTCGACGGCGTGCGGATGGTCTTCCAGCTCACCCCCGGCACCGAGGCGCCGTCGGAGATGAACTTCCACTTCCCCGACCAGCGCGTGCTCTGCATCGCCGAGAACGCGACCCACACGATGCACAACACGCTCACCCTGCGCGGGGCGTTGGTCCGCGACCCGCACGTCTGGGCGCACTACCTGAACGAGTCGATCGAGCTCTTCGGCGCGGACAGCGACGTCCTCTTCGCCGGCCACCACTGGCCGCGCTGGGGCAGCGAGCGGATCGTCGACTACCTGAAGAAGCAGCGCAACCTCTACGCCTACCTGCACGACCAGACCCTGCGGCTGATCAACAAGGGCCTGACCGGCCGTGAGATCGCCGAGCAGATCGAGCTGCCGCCGGCACTGGCGGCGGAGTGGCACTGCCGCGGCTACTACGGCTCGGTCAGCCACAACGTGAAGGCGGTCTACCAGCGCTACATGGGCTGGTTTGACGGCAATCCCGCCCACCTCTGGGAGCACACGCCGGTCGAGTCGGCGCGGCGCTACCTCGAGTTCATGGGCGGCGCCAAGGCGGTCCTGGAGCGGGCGCGCAAATCGTTCGAGGCCGGCGACTACCGCTGGGTGGCCGAGGTCGTCAACCACGTCGTCTTCGCCGAACCCGACAACGAGGAAGCGAGGGAGCTGCAGGCGGACGCGCTCGAGCAGCTCGGCTACGGCGCCGAGAACGCGACCTGGCGCAACTTCTTCCTGATGGGGGCCCAAGAGCTGCGCGAGGGCATCTCCGGCACCCCCACCGATACCGCCGCGCCCGACGTCCTCGCCCAGCTATCGGTCGAGCAGATCCTCGACGCGATGGCGATCCGGCTCGACGGGCCGCGCGCCTGGGACAAACAGCTGACGATCAACTGGCGAGTCACCGACCCCGACGAGAGCCACCTGCTCGAGCTCGAGAACGGCGTCCTCAACCACCGCGCCGACCGCGAGCACCCCAAGGCCGACGCGACCCTGGTCATCGAACGGCAGGCGCTGAACGAGCTGCTGAGCAAAACCGCGGACCTCGCCGAGCTGGCCGAGTCGGGGCGGCTCCAAGTCGAGGGCGACGGGATCAAGCTGGGCGAGCTGCTCGGCCTGCTCGACGAGCCCGACCCCGGCTTCGCGATCGTCACGCCGTAGCAGTGAGGAGATCGACGAGTCTGCTGCTACGCACCCTATGGGTGCCTTAGAGCAGACTCGTCACTCACTGCGCAGCCGGAACATCAATTCGTCGGGGTAGCACCAGCTCCAGTCTTCGCCGGGCTCGGCCGAGCGGATGACCGGGTGTCCGGTCTGCTCGTAGTGGGCGGTCGCGTGCTTGCCGATCGAGTTGTCGCAGCAGCCGATGTGGCCGCAGGTCTGGCACATCCGCAGGTGGACCCACCGCATCCCCTCGGCGAGGCACTCCTCGCAGCCGAGCTCGCCCTCGGGGAGGTCGAGGACCTCGATCGAGTCGAGATGGGCGCATTCGGCCATCAGCCAACCAAGAGTAGAGCCCAGACGACGGCCGCCAGCACCGAGACGACGATCAGCCGGATGCCCGTTTCGCGGTCCTGCTGCAATTGCAGCAGCCCGAGGATCAGGCCCGCCGGAGGTAGCACCACGGCGATCCCGAACGGAAAGAGGCTGCTCGCGCGCTGGCCCATCTGCTGCACCCTAGCCGGGCCAGGGCGAAGCTAGGAGGTCGGGGCGATCTCGGCCGGCTCGCCGCCGGGCATCCAGTGGGCCTCGACCGGGGGCGGGCTGTCGCGCAGGTACCACTCGGCGTCGAGGGCGCCCATGCAGCCGGTGCCGGCGGCGGTTACCGCCTGGCGGTAGATGTGGTCGACGACGTCGCCGACCGCGAGGACGCCGGCGAGGTTGGTGCGGGTCGAGCCCGGCTCGGTGACGATGTAGCCGTCCTCGTCGGTCTCGACCTGGCCGGCGACGATCTCCGATTTGGGGATGTGCCCGATCGCGACGAAGGCGCCGTCGGTCTCGACCTCCTCGGTCTCGCCGGTCTCGGCGTTGCGCAGCCGCACCTTGGCCAGCTTGCCGTCCTCGCCGGCGACGAACTCCTCTGGCACGAACGGCGTCTTGAGGCTGATGTTCTCCTTCTCGCGAGCGCGGTCGAACATGATCTTCGAGGCGCGGAACTCGTCGCGGCGGTTGACGATCGTCAGCTCGCCGGCGTACTTGGAGATGAAGATCGAGTCCTCCATCGCCGAGTCGCCGCCACCGATCACGATCACCCTCTGGCCTTTGAAGAAGGCGCCGTCGCAGACGCCGCAGGTGGAGACACCGCGGCCGCCCAGCTCCATCTCGCCGGGGATCCCAAGCCGTTTCGGCTCCGCCCCCATCGCCAGGATCACGGTCTTGGCGCGGTGCTCCTCGTCGCCGAGGAAGACCTTCTGCACGCCGCCGTCGGAGAGCTCGACCCGGTCGACGTCGTCGGTGACGAAGCGGGACCCGAAGCGCTCGGCCTGAGCGCGGAACTGGCTCATCATCTCTGGGCCCATGATCCCGTCGGGGTAGCCCGGGTAGTTCTCGACGTCGGTCGTGTTCTGCAGCTGCCCACCCCACTGGAACCCCTCGAAGACGAGCGGCTCGAGGTTGGCCCGCGCCGTGTAGAGCGCCGCCGTGTAGCCGGCGGGCCCGCCGCCGATGATGATTACGTTCTCTACCTTCTTCGAATCAGCCATTTCTCGCCGCCTGGAGTCTAATACTTTACTTTTTATAGTACCCCCCCTGGCGGCCCATCGCAAATCCACCGACGGCGGGCTCCAGGTCCGATTCAGCGCTGCCGCCTCGTTCCGCCGGCAGCCCCTCCGCTTCCCAGCGCTGGACCGTTTTGCGGAGCTGGAAGAAGGCGACTATGCCCGGCGGGATCGGCATCCAGAAGGCGACCAGGCGGAAGATCAGGACGGCGGGGAAGACCGTCTCCTCGGGGATGCCGAAGAGGACGAAGGCGCCGATCATGCCGGCGTCGACCGCTCCCACCCCGGCAGGCGCCAGCGGGAAGAGGTTGGCGACCATGCCGAGGAAGAAGCCCTGGACCACCACCGCCAGCGGCACGTGGACGCCGAAGGCGTGGAAGGAGGCCCAGAGCACGCCGATGCTGGCCGCCCAGAAGCCGGCGGCGCCGAGCACAGCCAGCCCGCCGCGCGAGGGATGGGCGAAGAGGCCGATCGCGAAGCGGAACCCCTCGCCGACCGTGGCCGGCACTTTGGCGGCGCTGTGGAGGAACGACTTTGCGCGCTCGCTGTGGGCGTACGGAGCCAAGCGGCCCTCGAGGTCGGGTGGGATCAGCGCGATCAGGACGCCGACCACCAGCAGCAGCCCGGCGACAGCGGCCGGCACGATCGTCAGCTCGACCGAGCCCTTGCCCTCCAGCACGCCGGTTCGCAGCAAGACGCCGAAGAGGATCAGCGCCAGCGGGTAGAAGGCGTAGTGGAGGGTGATGAAGGCGACCATCCGCCTAGCCACGTCGCGGCGCCGCATCCCCGCCTTGCGCAGAGCCCAGTAGGTGAGGGCGATCCCACCGGCGCCGCCGGCGGAGAAGAGCAGGGTCGCCGCCACCCCGGCCATGTTGATCTCGTAGGTCTCCGCCCAGCTGAGCCGCAGCGCGTCGCCCCCGACCACCGCCTTAAAGAGGGCGATGTAGGCGGCGTAGGCGACGACGTTGAAGCCGATCGCGATCGCGATCCAGAGCGGGTCGGCCTCGTCGAGCTTGTCGAGCGCATTGCCGAGCCCGACCAGCTTCGGGAAGAGGAAATAGATGCAAAGGAGCAGCAGCAGGACGAGCAGGACCGTCTGAACCAGCCGCCGGGTGGTGAACCACGGCATTTCGACGGTCCCGTTTTCCTTCACCGGGTCCTCTCCAGACACCCCTTGGACGCTACCCGTTCGCGAGGCGCTCCAATCGGCGCAAGCCGCGATTGACGCCGTGAACGAGCGGCTCGGCAAGCGGCTCTCCACGTCTGACGAGAGCGACCAGGGCGGCCCCGGCGAGCAGATCGGTGACGTAGTGCTCGCCGAGGTAGACGAGAGCGAAGCCGAGCGTCCCCGCGTAGCTCCAGCCGATCGCCCCCTCGAGCCTGCCGGCCTCGGCCAGCGACAGCGCCGCCATCAGCGAGGTGGCGAAGTGCAGCGATGGCATCGCCGCCCAGGGGTTGCCGCCTAGCGTGTCGTACATCTTCGGCCAGGCTGAGCCCCAGGTCCCTTCGCCGACCTCGACCATGATCCGCCGCACCTTCTCGTCGGTCAGGCCCTGCTCGGAGGCCCACCAGGGCGGCGCCGTCGGCAGCGCGAAGTAGACGGCACAGCCAATGTCGAAGACGGCAGCCATCTGGCGAGCGGCGCGAGGGAAGCGCTCGTTGCGGCGAGCCAGGATCAGGGCCAGCGCCAGGTACGGCTCGAAGAACCAGAGCCAGTGGGTCCAGGTGAGGAAGCGGTCGATCACGCCGATCCAGGGCAGCCGGGCAAGGGTCCGCTGGAGGCGGACGTTCGGCAGCCTGCCGCCGCCGATCGCGCGGTCAGCGACGATCGGATAGCGGGCTCGCAGGCGGGCTCGCAGGCGCTCCGGATCGTCGTAGGGGATCTCGTGAACCATGATGAAAGCCCACATCTGCATCGCGTAAAGCGCGACGTCGCGCTTCTTCGAGCGCGGGTAGAGGACGGCGAGCGCGAGCGGCCCGCCGGCGCAGGCGGTAACCGTCGCCGCGGGCGGTATCCGCAAGCGGCGCCGCAGCAACGGCACCGCGAAGGCGGCACCGACGACGCTCGCCGCACCAGCCCGCACCGCGAGGCGTAGCGCAGGGGATGGCCGGCGGCGCCTGCTCATAGGGTCGGCGAGTATAGGTAGGCCTCTGGGGGCGGGAGCAAATGGCGCGCGCCTTGGCGCTTGCCCGCGTGATTAGAATGGCCGCGCTTTGGCGCCCCACTCCCCTGGCACCGACCAGATCGACACCCTGCTCCAGATCGGCTTCGTCGCCACGACGATAGTCATCGTCGCGATCAACGTCGCCCTGGTCTACGCGGTGCGCAAGTTCCGCGCCGAGCGCGGGGCCGAGCCGCGACCGCTCGCCCTCAGCCGCCGCGTCCAGTTCCGGGTCGGCGCCGTCCTCACCGTCTTCGCCGCCGCGATCTTCGTCCTCAGCGTCGTCTTCACCGGCAAGGCGCGCGAGACCCCCACCACCGGCGCCGCCGGCCTCGCCGCCGCCAAGACCGAGCCGCTGACGATCAAGGCGACCGGCCAGCAGTGGCTGTGGCGCTACGACTACCCCAACGGCGCCTTCTCCTATTACAAGCTGGTCGTCCCGGTCGACACCGCGGTCGAGCTCGAACTGCTCTCGACCGACGTCGTCCACAGCTGGGACGTGCCAGACCTCTCCGGCAAGCGCGACGCCGTCCCCGGCAAGGTCAACGAGGTCGTCTTCAGCGCCGACGAGGAAGGCGAGTACGAGGGCCAGTCGGCGACCCTCTCCGGCCAGGCCTACGCGGCGATGCGAACCGCGGTCGAGGTCGTCTCCCCGCAGGCCTACGAAGCCTTCGTCAAGCGGCAGAAAGCCGACATCGAGGACGCCCAGGACCGGGTCGTCGGACTGATCGAAGCGGGAGAGGTGCCATGAGCGAGCAACCGCGCCCGGAGCTGGTCGTCGACGGCCTCCCGAACCACAGACGCCCGCGCTGGATCGAGCTGGCGACCAGCGCTGACCACAAGGACCTCGGCCGCATCCTGATCGGCGGCTCGCTCGGCTTCCTCTTCATCGCCCTGATCGAGCTGCTGCTGATGCGCTTGCAGCTGGCGATCCCCGAGAACACCTTCCTCTCGCCGGTCGCCTTCAACCGGATGCTCTCCGACTACGGCGCCACCGCCGTCTTCCTCTTCGCGCTCCCGCTCGCGCTCGGGCTCTTCTACTACGTCGTGCCGCTGCAGATCGGCGCCCGCGGCACCGCCCTGCCGCGCCTCGGCCAGATCGGCGTGGCGCTCTACGCGGCCGGCGCCACCGTCCTCTACGCCGGCTTCCTCTTCACCCCCTCGGAGGCCGGCGTCAACCCGCTGGCGCCGCTCAGCGAGCTCGCCTTCCTCTCCAACAACGGCGTCGATGCCTGGGCGACGGCGACCGGCCTCGCCACGCTCGGCTTCGTCCTGCTCGCGATCGACCTGCTGACGACGCTGCGGGTGATGCGGGCGCCGGGGATGGTCTGGCGGCGCCTGCCGGTCTTCTCCTGGGCCGCCACGGTCAGCTGCTGGCTGATGCTCGTGATCGGACCGCTGCTGCTGGCGGCACTGACGATGCTGATGATCGACCGCAACTACGACGGCATCTTCTTCGCCGACGGCTCCGGCGGCGCACCGTTGCTGTGGCAGCACCTGAGCTGGATCTTCTTCTCCGGCGCCTACATGCTGATCCTGATCTTCGCCCTCGGCGCGATCGCCGAAATTGTCGCCGCCTTCTCGGGCAGGCCGCTGTCGGGCCGCGGTGCCGTGATGGGCTCGATGGTCGCGATCGCCGTGCTCGGCACCCTCGCCTGGATGCAGAACATGATGACCGCGCCGATCGGCGTCGGCTGGATGTATTTCGCGATGCTGATGTCGCTGGCGCTGATCGTGCCGTTCGGGCTGATCGTCTTCAACCTGATCGCGACGATGGTCGGCGGGTCGCTGCGGATGCGGGCGCCGCTGCTGTTCGCGGTCGGCGCGATCTCCTCGATCTCGATCGGGCTCGGGGCGGAGATCTCGCACTCGATGGTCGCCGCCGCCTGGCAGCTGAAGAACACCACCGACTCCACCGCCGCCACCCACTTCGCGCTGGTCGGCGGCGCTGTCTTCGGTGGCTTTGCCGCCCTCTACCACTGGTTCCCGAAGATGACCGGGCGCACGATGGGCGAGGGCCTGGCCCGCCTCTCCTTCTGGACCACGGGCGTCGGGGTCCTCCTCGCCTTCGCACCGTTGTTCCTCGCCGGGGGCGAGCAGGGCCAGGTGATCGACGCCTACAAGTTCTTCGACGGGACCGGCGTCAACGCCTACAACCTGATCGCCTCGATCGGCGCCCTGGTCCTCGCGATCGGGATCGTGATGACGCTCGCCAACGCGATCGGAAGCCGTGTCAACGGGCCCGCGGCCGGGCACGATCCCTGGGGTGGCGACTCGCTCGAGTGGTTCGCGCTCTCCCCCCCGGAGCCGCATAACTTCGACGTGCTGCCCGACGTCCGCAGCGCCCGGCCGATGCGCGACATCCGCGACGCGATCGCCCATCGCAGCGGCGCCGCCGAGGCGCCGCCTCGCGAGCGCCAGCCGGTAGCCTGAGCGGGTGATCCGCCCATGAGCGGTGCCCAGACGGCGACGATCTCTCAACGCCCCGCGGCGCCTTCGGTCCTGCGCGACTACCTGACGCTGACCAAGCCGAAGGTCCAGTCGCTGCTGCTGTTCACGACGGTGACGACGATGTACGTCGCCGGCGACCCCTCGCTCGACCTGATCCTCCTCACCTGTCTCGGCGGCGCCCTCTCGGCCGGCGGCGCCGGCGCGATCAACCACGCCGTGGACCGCGACATCGACCGCACGATGGCGCGCACGATCGACCGTCCCGTCGCCTCCGGCCGGGTCTCGGCCGGCGCCGCGATCGCCTTCGGGACGCTGCTCGGCTGCGCCTCCTTCGCCCTGCTGGCGCTCACCGTCAACCCGCTGGCGGCGGCGCTCTCGCTCTCCGGCCTGCTCGGCTACGTCTTCGTCTACACGCTCTGGCTGAAGCGCCGCACCCCGCAGAACATCGTCATCGGCGGCGCCGCGGGAGCGGTTCCGCCCCTGGTCGCCTGGGCGGCGGTGACCGGCGGCCTCAGCGGCATGGCCTTCTACCTCTTCGCGATCGTCTTCTTCTGGACCCCGCCCCACTTCTGGGCGCTCTCGCTGCTGATGAAGGACGAGTACGCGAAGGCCGGGGTGCCGATGCTGCCCGTGGTCCGCGGCGAGGAGGAGACCCGGCGCCAGATCCTGCTCTACACGGTCCTGCTCTACGCGGTCACCCAGCTCCCGTTCTGCGCCGGCGGCCTCGGCGTCGCCTACCTGGTGCCCTCGATGGCGCTCGGCGCCGGCTTCATCTACTGCGCCGTGAAGCTGCTGCGCACGGCGGACCGGCGCTGGGCGCTGCGCACCTACCTCTTCTCGCTCGCCTACCTGGCACTCCTCTTCCTCTCAATCGCGATCGCGGCGAACATCTGACGGGTTGCTCGGAGGTGGGTGCGTTGCCCTCTCCCGGAGACCGTCGCGCAGCTGGTCGCCTGCGAGGGCTCAATTGCTTGTCCTGGAGCCTCCGGGAGAGGGCAACGCACCCACCTCCAACGAGCGCCGCCAACCTCGTCGAGAGGGAGGGAGACTTCGCATCGCCTAGCTCCCGAGGCCCGTCAGCCTCCTTCTATCCGGAGCTCGCGGCTGGGAGGCCGGGTGCCCTGACCCGGAGGCTCCAGGAGCCGACGTTTGAACCAGTTGAGCTCGCCCAGCTGCGCGACGGTCTCCGGGGCAGGGCACCCGGCCTCCCAGCCGCCCGTCCCCCTGATAGAAATCCAGGC
Source organism: uncultured Actinomycetes bacterium (assembly GCA_963699125.1). Taxonomy (GTDB): domain Bacteria; phylum Actinomycetota; class Thermoleophilia; order Solirubrobacterales; family 70-9; genus VAYN01. Next base: position 151,183 of record OY969417.1, on the reverse strand, counting down.
CGTGGACCGCGAGACCGCACGCAAGAACATGAGCGCCGGGCTGGTTGCCGGTGGCTTTGCCGCGGCGATCTTCGCCCTCGGCTTCGTCGCCGCCCTCCTCTACATCGCCCAGTGAGCGAGCACCGGAACATCCCCGAGCCCGGCGAGATGATCTACGCGCCGCGTCCCTCCTGGGCACCGGCGTTCCTCGCCCTCGGCGCCGTAGGGCTGGTCTGCGGTGTCTATGCGGCCGGCTTCATCTTCTCTCCGCTCGTCTACGCGATCGTCGGCGCGATCTTCTTCATCGCCGCCTTCCGCAGCCTCGTTCGCGGCGCCATCCGCGACCACTTCCGCCTGCCGCGCAAGCAGAAGGTTCGCGGTGCCGCCCTCCCGGTAGAGAAAATCACCCTCTGAGGTCTGAAGCAGACCGGACTTCAGCCCGGCGTCATCCCTGAGGTCGCTCCCTCGCTGGTCCAGACGCGAACGATGTCTCGCATCGAGAGAACGCCAACCGCGTCCCCCTGATCGAAGACGACCAGATGGCGGACGCCGCGGCGCGACATCTCGGCCGCCGCCCGCTCGAGGCTCCAGTCCGGCGCGGCGGCGATCACACTCTCGCTCATGTGATCCCCGACTAGCTCCACGTCGGGGTCCTCACCGCCCCCAACCGAGATCAGCAGATCGCGCTCGGTGACGATCCCCGGAGTCGGTGACTCGGCGTCGCTGACCAACGCTGCCCCCGTTCCCTTCTCGACCATTTTCGCGGCCGCCTCGCGCAACGTGTGCGATGGGCCGACGGTCAGCGAAACCTCCGACATCCCGTCTCTCACCTGCATCTACGTCCTCCTCTCGCCAGCCTACGGAGATAGTGCTGATTGCCGCAAGACTACTCCAATCCAGGCATCGGACAGGACGCTTTCAGGCGTGTCCGGCATATAGACTCCGGCCCGCCGCCAGCCGTATGCTCAGCCCCTCGCAACTCATCCGCCCGCTGCTAGTCCTCGCCGCCCTCGCAGGCGTGGTTGTGACCGCATCCGGTTGCGGGACGACCACCGCCGACGAGGCCCGCGGCCGCGTCCTCTTCGTGCAGAAGTGCGGCGTCTGCCACACCCTCGCCCAGGCAGGGACGACGGCCCAGATCGGCCCCAACCTCGACGACGCCTTCGCCTCCGCGCGCGAAATCGGCGAGAACAGCGACACGATCGAAGGGATCGTCAAGGCCCAGGTTGAGTTCCCCCGCCCCGAGAGCGGCAACCCGGCCGCTTCGATGCCCGCCGACGTCGTCACCGGCCAGGATCTCGAGGACGTCGCCGCCTACGTCGGCATGTACGCCGGCGTGCCCGGCGCCGCGCCGCCGCAGGTCCCGGGCGGGCCCGGCGCACAGGTCTTCGCCAACAACGGCTGCGGCGGTTGCCACACGCTCGCGGCCGCCAAATCGGGTGGCGTCACCGGCCCCAACCTCAACGAATTCCTCGCCCCCGACGACAATGCCGCAGCGGTCGAAGAAATGATCGTCGACCCGAACGCCGAGATCGCCGAAGGTTTCCCCGCGAACGTGATGCCCCAGAACTACGGCCAGACGATCTCCAAGAAAGAAATCGAACAGCTAGTCAAGTACCTGATCAAAAACACGCCGGCCGGCGGGGGGAAGTTCGGCTCGAAGTAGGGGGGCGCACCCAGCGGCCACGCAACCGCTGGCATGATCTTCACGACGATGCGGGAACGCCTCCAAGACCGCCTCGAGATCTCCCCGCGACGCTACGCGCAGGTCACCGCGGTTGCACTGGGCGCCCTGGCGCTGATCGTCCTCACCGGCGCCGGGGTGCGACTGACCGGCTCCGGCCTCGGCTGCCCCGATTGGCCGCAGTGTTACGGAGGCACGACCCCGCCGCTCGAATCGCACGCGGTGATCGAGTACGGCAACCGCCTCCTGACCGGGTTCGTCGGCTTCGCGGTCATCGCCGCCGCCGTCCTGGCGTTTTTCCGACGTCCCTACCGCTGGCACCTGGCCCTGTTCGGGGCCCTGCTGCCGCTGGGCGTGATCGGCCAGGCGATCCTCGGCGCCCTGGTCGTCAAGTACCACCTCGCACCGGGGCTGGTGATGTCCCACTTCATCCTCTCGATGATGCTGCTCGACGCGGCCTTCGCGCTGGCCTGGTGCTCGCGCTATGAGCCGTGGGAGCGGCGGCGCTCCGGCGACCGCCTCGGCGTCTGGTCGGTGCGGGCGCTGATCCCGCTCGGCCAGCTGACGATCCTCGCCGGCACGATCGCCACCGCCTCCGGGCCCCACGCCGGCGCGCACGAGGGCCAGCTAGTGCACCGCTTCAGCTTCGAGGGTGGCGACACGCTGGAGTGGGTCGTGCAGCGCCACGCCGCGCTCGCCACCATCTACGGTCTTGCCGCCGTCGCGGTCTGGTTCCTGCTGCGCCGTCCCGGCAGCGATAGGCGGGCGCTGCGGGCGCTGACCGTGGTCATCGGCCTGCTAGCGCTGCAGGGAGCGGTGGGCGGCCTCCAGTGGGCCCTGGAGCTGCCCGGCGAGATCGTCTGGGTCCACGTCGCCATCGCCACCCTCAACTGGCTGGCGATGCTGTGGACGGTGGCGGCAGCTGGTCGGCTGGAGCCGCGCGGAGCGCCGCAGCCCGCCGACCCCGCTCCCACCGAAAGCGCCACCTCGACCGCGGCCGGAGCTCTCTAGGACGGCCTGGGCGCGAGCGGCTCCCGGACGCGGCCCACAGCCCCAAGATGCTCCCGTTCGCGCTCTCGATCGGCGTCCTCAGCCTCGTCCAAGCCGCGCTCGTCGCGGCGCCGCGACCCGCCTCCTCGCCATTGCTGTCCGGGTTGCGCACCCGCTGGTGGGCGTTGGTGCTGCCGCTCTCGATCGTCGTCGTGGTCGCGGCGATCGCCCTCGACTCAGCGACCGCGCACTTCCTCACCTACCTCGCCCTCCTCGCCGTCCCGCCCTTGGCAGCGCTGGCGCTTACCGCAATCGTCCGCGGCGGCCGCCCGCCGCTCGCCCTCCTGGTCGTCCCCCTCTTCGCCCTAGCCTGGGCGGCACGCGGGTCGCTCAGCGGCGAGACGGCGGCGCTGGCGCTCTCGGCGCTGGCCTGCATCAGCCTCGGCTGGCTGCTCGTCTGCGTCGTCCCCGGCCGCTGGGTAAAGCTGGGGATCTACGCGATGGCCGCGATCGACGCCTGGCTGGTCGGCTCCAACCTCCTGCAGGGCCCCAACGCGGTGCTCAACTCGGTCTCGCCGGGCGGACTGCCCCGCCTCCAACTCGCCTCCTTCGGCTCGGCCATGATGGGCTTCGGCGACCTCTTCATCGCCGCCGTCTTGGGTGCCCTGCTGGCCGCCAACCGGCGCCTGCAGCTGACCGGCGCCGCCCTCGCCGCGATTTTCTGCCTTTGCTTCGATCTGCTTTTCTTCGCCCTCGACCAACTACCTGCCACCGTCCCGATCGCCCTCACCCTCGCCGCCCTGGAGCTCTCCCGCCGATCGGGAGGACCGCTCAGACGAGGATGACGAAGAGCCCTACCTGCGATGCCAGCAACCCGATCAGCGCCGCGATCATCACCCCGGCGAACTGGACCATCAGGTGCTGCATCCGGTCCAGCCGCTCGTCGACGCGGTTGAAGCCGTCGTCCATACGGCGTGACAGCTCGCCGACCCTGGCGTTCAGATCGTCAAGACGCTCATCGGTCCAGCGGAATCTCACAGCCTCCATATTGCCAGACTACGAGACTCGGTGTAATCTGTTGTCTGCGGAACGTAAAGACTTCGTCTCGATTTACGCGCGCACGTGACAACTCATAAGTTGGCAAGACCCGCACTCGTGCTTGCTGCGCTGTGGCGCCTCAGAGCTGGGTGACGATCAGGCCGGCCAAGGTAGCGTAGAGGCCCACCATGGCCACGATCATCGCGACGACGAACTGGACCATCAGATGCTGCATCCGATCCAATCGCTCGTCGACGCGACTGAAGCCGGCCCTCATTTCCCTGAAGCCGTCGTCCATGCGGCGCGACAGCTCGTCGACCCGGCCGTTTAGGTCGTCGAGGCGCTCATCGGTCCAGCGGAATCTCACGGCCTCCATATTGCCAGACTACGGAGATTGATGTAACCCATTGTCTGCGAAACGTAAGAACTTCGCCTCAGCTTCCGCGCCGCTTTCGCGCGATCCAGCGGTACCCGTGCCACGCCGCCGCGCAGACCAGGATCAACCCCCAGATCGCCCCCACCAGCGGGCGGGTCAGCATGGTCAGCGCGATCACCGAAGCCGCCGCGACCGCGACGATCACGACCCAGCGAAAGACCGCCGCCTCGGAGAGCTTCAGAGGACGTAGACCGTGACGTAGACGATGATCCACATCACGTCGACGAAGTGCCAGTAGATGCCGGGCACCTCGACGCCGAGGTGGTCCTTCGCCTCGGGGCCAAAATGGCCACGGAAGGCGCGGATCGTGGCAAAGCTGAGCAGCAGCAGGCCGATGAAGACGTGGGCGCCGTGGAGGCCGGTGAGGCTGTAGAAGATCGAGCCAAAGCCGAGGTCGCGGGCGCTGAAGCCGAGGTGGACGTACTCGTTGATCTGGATGAAGAGGAAGGTCGCGCCCAGCAGCCAGGTCAGCACGAGCCCGAGTTTGAGACCGGCGTGGTTGCCGCGGCGGATCGACTCCAGGGCGTAGTGGATCGTGAAGCTGGAAGAAACCAGGATCCCGGTGTTGACCAGGGCGACGTAGACCGGCAGCTCGTACGGATGGGGCGGCCAGGTCGGAGGAGCGACGACGACGCGGAGGAAGAAGTAGGCGGCGAAGAAGGCGCCGAACAGCATCACCTCGGAGACGATGAAAAGCAGGATCCCGAGCGTCTGGCGGTCGATGCGCGAGCTCTGGTTGGCCTCGGGCGGGCCGTGGTGGTGCTCCTCGGCGTGCCCGAGGGTTACGGTCGCGCTCTCCATCAGGCCTCTCCCCCCTCTGCCACGGCGGCGGCGACGGCTGCCGCCGGCCGGCCCACCTCGATGTGCTCGACCTGCTTCTCGGTGATCTCGCGCACCCGTCCGATCAGGTCCTCCTCGAGCCAGCGCGAGCCCTCACCGGCAAAGGTCGAGATCAGGACCTCGTCGATCCGGTAGTGCGCGATCGCGTTTTTCACCGCCTGGAAGGGGTCGGGGCTCATCGGCTGGCCGGTGGCGTCGACGTCGGCGCGGTAGAGCTCAGCCAGGGTGGAGGCAAGGTCGCGGACGATCTCCGCCTCGCTGACGTCGTCGGCGCGGGGGCAGACGATCGTGTAGCGGTGGGGCTGGGCGGCGGCGCGCTCCTTCAGCCGCGAGACCAGGTCCGGCGTCGCCACGGTCTGGGTCGCGACGACGAGGGTGTGGATCAGGTCCCAGCGGATCGCGTCGTCTTCGATCCGCACCGGGATGTGGGTGACGGTGGTGTCCGGCTCGAAGCGCGCCCGCGCCCACTCGACCAGATCTTTGCGGGTGAAGCCGAAGCGGGTGTCGGAGAGGCACGACAGCAGCACCTCGCCCGGCTCATGGGCGCGGACCGCGTCGTCGAGCGCCAGCGAGGGCTCGGGGTCCATCACCTCGCCGACCGAGTCGATACGGAACTCGGCCAGCACGGCCATCGTCACCTCGACCCGCGCCCGGGCCGCCTCGCGCAGCTCGCCGGAGTCGACCAGCTGCCCGACCGCCGGCTCGTTCTGCGGCGCCGCGACAACCACGCTGGAAGCATTCTCCTGGCGCTCGCGGACCGCCTGTAGCAACTTGCGGCCGCCGGCGACCTCGTTGAGGAAGACGAGCAGCGGGCGGCTCTCGCTCGCGTCACTCACCTGGTCCCCACCACGCTCGGCTCAGCCGCCGGGACCTCCGCGCCCTCACCGGCCATGATCGCGTGCTTCGCGCCCGGCACCCCGAACTCGTAGGGGCCGCCGACCACCCGCGGGATCTCGTCGAAGTTGAAGATCGGCGGCGGCGAGGAAACCTGCCACTCGATTGAGTTGGCGCGCCAGGGGTTGGCCTCGGCGCGCGGGCCGTAGCGCCAGCTGACGACCATGTTGTAGAGGAAGACGAGCTGGACGGCGCCGAGCATGAAAGCGAAACAGCTGATCAGCAGGTTCCACTCGCCGAACTGGGTGGCGTAGTCGGCGACGCGGCGCGGCATCCCGTCCATGCCGACCCAGTGCATTGGGATGAAGGTGCCCCAAGTGCCGACCAGGGTGCCCCAGAAGTGGACCCGACCCAGTTTCTCGTCGTACATGCGCCCGGTCATCTTCGGGAACCAGTGGTAGATCCCGGCGAAGATCGTGAAAACGGAACCGCCGAAAAGGACGAAGTGGATGTGGGCGACGATGAAGTAGGTGTCGGAGACGTGGATGTCGATCGGCACCATGCCCAGCATGACGCCGCTGATGCCGCCGATCGTGAAGGTGACGATGAAGGCGAGCGCAAATAACATCGCCGTCGAGTAAGTGTGGATCTTGCCGAAGTAGAGCGTCCCCAGCCAGGAGAAGATCTTGATCCCGGTCGGCACCGCGATCAGCAGCGTGGTGATCATCATCGGCACCCGCAGCCAGCTGAACATGCCGGCGACGAACATGTGGTGCGCCCAGACCGAGTAGCTGAGGACGACGATCCCGATCAGCGCCAGCGCCATCAGCCGGTAGCCGAAAATCGGCTTGCGGGCATGGGTCGAGATCACCTCGCTGATGATCCCGAAGCCGGGCAGCATCATGATGTAGACGGCCGGGTGCGAGTAGAACCAGAAGATGTGCTGGTAGCTGATGACGTCGCCGCCGGCCGCGAACTGGAAGAAGTTGGTGTGGAGGACGCGGTCGAAGAGAACCATGAACTGGGCGCCAGCGATGAACGGCGTCGCGGCGACCACCAGCAGCGAGGTCGAGAGGTTGGCCCAGACCAGCAGCGGCATCCGCCAGAAGGTCATCCCGGGCGCACGCATGGTGATGATCGTGACCAGGAAGTTGAGCGCGGTCGCGATCGATGAGGCGCCGGCGAACTGGACGCCGAGGTTGAAGAACGACTGTCCGAGCGGGGCCCCGGTGGAGAGCGGCGCGTAACCGGTCCAGCCGGCGTCGAAGGCGCCACCCGGCGCCAGGAAGCTGCCGATGAAGAGCAGCCCGGCCAGCGGCAGCATCCAGAAGCTGAGCGCGTTGAGGCGCGGGAAGGCCATGTCCGGGGCGCCGATCATCAAAGGCAGCACGTAGTTGGCGATCCCGGCGAAGACGGGGATCACGAAGACGAAGATCATCAGCACGGCGTGGGTGGAGAAAAGGCTGTTGTAGGTGGCGGCGTCGACGATCTGGGTGCCCGGCTGGGCCAGCTCGGCCCGGATCAGCATCGCCATCAGGCCGCCAACGAAGAAGAAGAAGAAGGTGGTGCAGATGTACTGGATGCCGATCACCTTGTGATCGGTGTTGAAGCGGAAGTAGTCCTTCCAGCTGGTGGCCCCGTGCTGGGAGTGGTCGTCGGGGATCGTCGGCATGCCGGCGGCCCAGCGCAGCCAGTAGTCGAAGCAGCCGAAGCCGACGAGGAAGCCGAGCGGAGCGAGGGTCAGCGGGACGACGATGTGCGGGTAGCCGGTCTGCTCGGTCTGGTAGAGCGGCAGGTCGGAGATCGCCCGCAGGGCGATGACCAGGCCGAAGCCGAACGCCCCGGCAATGGCCGCGCCCAGCGCGCCTCGAATCCACCCCGGTCGCTTGATCGCAGCCGTCATCCGTTCCTCTCCATTATGCCCCGCCCGCGCCGAGCGGCACCGGGTTCGTCTCCGTGTCCTGCTTGACCGACTCCAGCAGCGGCGGCGGGATCGTCTCCTTCAGGCCGACTACCCATTCGCGGAATTTCGCCGCCGGCTCGACGACCACCTTGGCCCGCATCGAGGCGTGGCCGAAGCCGCAGAGCTCGGTGCAGATCAGCTGGTAGGTCCCGACCTTGTTGGGGGTCACGGTCGCCGTCGTCGTGATGCCCGGAACGTTGTCTTTCTTGATCCGCCACTCGGGAACCCAGAACGAGTGGATCACGTCCTGGGAGTGCATCTTGAACTGGACCTGGCGGTCGACCGGCACGTGCAGTTCGCCCTCCGACCAGGCCATGTCCTTGCCCGGGTAGCCGAAGCTCCAGGCGTACTGCTGGGAGAAGACGTCGACCGTGAGCGCGTTCGCCACGGGCTCTTCGATTTCGTTCAGGACCGCCCAGCTGTAGCCGCCGCCGAAGAGGACGATGATCGTCGGGATCACCGTCCAGGCGACCTCGAGCCGGGTGTTGCCGTGGATCGGCTCGCCGTCGGACTCGTCGCCCGGCTTCGCTTTGAATTTCCAGAGCGCGTAGAACAGCATCACCATCACCAGCGAGAAGACGAAGGCCGAGAGGACGATCATCACGTTGAGCAGATCGTCGATCTTCGGCGCCGCCGTGGATGCCTCCTGGCCGTCCCAGTTGATCGACACCATCACCGCTGAGATCGCCGCGGTCAACGCAAGGGTCGCGGCGAGCATCTTCACTATCGGGAGGCGGCCGTACATGAGGCGGCGGGCATTCTATTGAAGCGGCGGCCGGAGGTTTTCCGGCCCAGGTGACGCTTGGCACTTGCTACTCGGGGCGGGGCAGATCACCCAGTTCCCCGGCCGAGGCGGCGAGGACTCCACGGGCCACGCCCTCCCAGCTCCACAGCCTCGCGACCGTCCCGACCAAGGCCCGCCGCGCCTGCTCCCGCTCGGTCTCGGGCAGCCGCAGCCAGCCGTCGAGCCGCCCCGCGATCGCCTCGACGGCGCCGGGCGCGACGGGGAAGGAGGTCAGCTCTCCCACTCCGGCCGGCAGCGCCGCGGCCAACTGCCGCGAGACCTCCAGCATCCCCGAGTGCCCCGCCGAGACTGGAAGCGCACCGCACGCCGCCGCCTCCACAGCGACCATCCCGAACGCCTCCGGAAACGTGCTCGGCATCACCAGCGCCTCCGCTCGCGGCAACAGGTCGGCGACCTCGTCGTGCTCCAGTCGCCCGATGAACTCGACCGAGCCGGCGATGCCCCGAGCCATCTCGACATACCCCTCGGGCGGGTCGGCCAGAAACGCCGAGAGGATCGGCAGCGGCTTCTCCTCGCCGCCCTCCAGGGCCCGTCCGAGACGAGCGATCTCACGCGCATCTTCGAGATTCCCGCGATCGAGCGCTGCCAGCAACCTGTGCAACCCACCCTCGTACTCCCCGAACCCCGCAATCTTCAGCAGCGCATCCGGATGCTCTGCCCTGACGAGCGGCCACGCCACGATCAGCAGATCGACGCCCTTCGAGACGATCAACTTCCCCACGAAGGCCACGAGGCGCTCCCTGCCTTCACGGGGGCGGAATTCCTCGACGTCGACGCCAGGCGGCCCCAAGCGCGTCTTTTCTCGAAGGCCGGGAACGTCGGGTAGCGTCGCCCACAGCGACTCGGCGGTGTGACCCGAGCCAACGAGGACTCCGGCGGCGGCTTCCATACCCTCGCGTGCATAGGGAAGGAAGCGAGGATGGGGCTTGACGGTGTACTCGAGCGCCGAGCCGTGGATCTTGGCGGCGAAGGGGCCGATATCGGCGCGGGCGAGGATGGCGGGACCCATTACGAGATGGTTGGCGAGAGCGGCGTCGATGCCGCCTGCCGCCGCGGCGACCTCGCGAACGGCAACCACGTTGGCGTCGATGTAGTGATCCAGCTCCGCCTCGGTCAGCTCCGGGAACGCCTTGACCTCGAAGCCCTCGTAGGGATCTTTGACGTAGACCGGCAGCAGGCCGCCGATCTCGGGGTTGTGGATCTCGACCCCCTCGATCTGGACCTCGCGGTCCTGGCAGAGGAGGTGGACCTCGTGACCGAGCCGAGCCAGCGCCCTGGCCAGGTTGACGTTGTAGATGTTGCTGCCGGTGCCGCGCAGCATGTAGCCGTGGAAGAGGAGGACGCGCATCGCTGCCGCTCAAGCTAATAGTCTTCGCGGCGATGAACGAGCGTCAGCTCTACAGGATGCGCGCCCGCGCCTCCGGTCGCGAGGCCCTCACCCACGCCGAGCCCGGCCAGGTCTACGTCGATCGCGAGACCGGCGAGGAGATGGACCCGGTGGCGATGGTCCTGCCGCTCGCCCCCTCCGCCTCAGCCCTCCCCCGCACCCCGGCCAACCTGCGCTCGTGCCGCCGCTGCGACCAGCTGATCGGCCTAGACGTCAGCGACTGCCCTTACTGCAGGCTGCGCCAGGAAGCGCTTTAGCTAGTCAGGCCCGGGGGCGACAGGGCCTCCTCACTGCACCTCGTCGCGAGGGGCCGCTGCGGCTAACGCGTGAAGGCCGACGGCGCTCCTCATGCTGATACGTTCGGAGGCCCTGTCGCCCCCGGGCCAACGGAAGCTGTAAAGGGCTTCAAGATCGAGACCGGAAGCTGGGGCCGTCGCCGGCATCGCCCCTCCGGGGCTTCTGTGTTCTGGAGTCGTCTGCCAGGATTCGCCGGCGGGACCGGGTACCCCCTTCGAACGTATCAGCATGAGGGGAGCCGCAGGCCTCCATGGCGTCAGCCGCATCCACCCCTCTCCCCGAGGTGCAGTGAGAAGGGGGTACCCGGTCCCGCCGGCCCGCTCTCGGGTTACGGCTTCTTGACCAGCGTCGCCGTGTAGAGCAAGCGCGCGTTTGAGTAGTAGCAGCCGTAGGTCTTGGTCTTGCCGACGCCCTGCTGGGGGTGGCCGCTCTGGATGTCCTCCTTGGAGGCGCAGTGGTCGGGCAGGCGGCTGCCGCGCCAGGTGTTGTCGGCTTCGACGTTGAAGGCGAACATCGGCGCCCAGGTCGGGATGGTGAGGGCGACGACCTGGCCCTTGAGCACGATCAGCGGGTGCTCGAGGGCGAAGATCGGGGTGCTGCCGAAGTAGGGGTTGAGCACCTCGAGCGGGCTCTGCCGCACCAGCGTGTATTTGGGCGGCTTCGTGTCCTCGACCGGCCGCAGGATGCCGATCCGCGCCTGCGAGGGACGACCGAGGAATTCGTCGAAGAAGCCAACCTCGTTCGAGGTCATCGGCGTTTCCTTAGTCGAGGGCTTGGCCAGGGTGATCGACCAGGCGACGATCTTGCCTTCGAAGGGCGCCTCGTAGGGGCGTGGGACGCCGCCGGCGATCGCCTGGAAACCGGTCACGTGGCCCTCTACCCGGCAGGGGGTGATCTCGACGTTGTTGACGATCTTGCCGGGGCAGGAAGCCGCCGGGGTTTCCGCGGTCTGGCCGAGTACGACAACCCGTAATGGGGCCGAGTCCGCGTCACCCGGGGCGACGGCCGCGACGAGCGCCGCGAGCAGACAGGCGGCAGCCGCCATCAGGACCCAGGCACGGCCGCGTCGGTTGTCTCGCTCGCTCAAAGGCATCGGACTTAGGCAAAACACGGGGTTGTGACCCCGGTTGCGCCCGGATTCTGCCTTTCGCATCGGGGGAATGCCGCGGCTGGGCCGGGCTTGCACGATCCCGGCCATTCCGGCTCGGTAGGGTTGCCAGCGCCAAGATGGAGGCTTCGAACCGCGCAGACGACTTCATTCCCGCCGGTCTCGCCTCCCTCGGCATCGAGGCCGACGAGATCGAGCTGGCCGTGATGGGCGCCGCCCAGAGGATGTTCTGGCCGGCGATCCTCGAGCTGTTCGAGCTCGACACGAGCGGCGTCGCGCCCGAGTTCAGGCCCGACCTCTCCCAGCCACCCCCGACAGCGTGAGCGCGCTTGACCTGACCCTGCGCGGGCAGGCCGCGGCGATCGCCGCGGGCGACGTCGACCCGGAGGAGCTGCTCGAGCGAGCGCTGGCGCGGATCGCGCGGCGCAATCCGGCGATCAACGCCATCGTCGAGACCTTCCCGGAGCGCTCGCGGCAGATGCTCGACGAGGCGCCGGCGGGGCCGCTGCACGGAGTCCCGGTTGTGATCAAGGACGAGTGGCCACTGCCTTGGCGGGCGCAGCGCTTCGGCGCCGCCGAGATGTTCGCTCCGACCGCGCCGGGCGAGTCCGGTCCCTACCGCGCCCTGCGCGACGCCGGCGCGACGATCGTCGGCGTCGCCAACATGCACGAGCTCGGCGCCAGCAGCACCGGCAACACGTCGGTCTACGGCCCGGCTCGCAATCCCTGGGATCCCGAGCGCTGCCCGGGCGGCTCTTCGAGCGGGCCGGCGGCAGCCGTCGCCGGCCGCCTCGTCGCCGGCGCGGTCGGCGCCGACGGGATCGGCTCGATCCGCTTTCCCGCCGCCTACTGCGGCTTGACCGGCCTGAAGCCAACCTTCGGGCGGGCGGCCATGGACGGCCACCACATGGCGGGAATCTCGACCACGATCGTCTCCGGCCCGCTCTGTGCAGACGCCTCCGACTGCCGCCTGCTGGGCTCGGCGCTATTCGGCGAGAGCCTGGAGGCAGGCGAGGCAAAGGGGCTGCGGATCGGGGTCGTTCGCGACAACGTCTCCGAGGACGTCGCCCCTGCCGTGCGCGATGCCTGCGCAGAGGCGGTCGAGGCGCTGCGGTCCGAGACCGGCGGCGAGGTGCGAGAGATCGAGCTGGCCGACATCGAGCCGGCGGCGCTGGCGACGGTGCTGATCGCCAACACCGAGGGGCTCAACGGCCTCAGCCCGCGGCGACTCGCCCACCTCGACCCCAAGCTGAGCCCGATCGCCCGCGGCTTCACCAAGTACCGGATGCTGCTGCCCGCGGCAGCGAGCATGAAGGCGCAGAGCGTGCGCACGCTGATGCGTCACCGGGTCGCCGCCGCCTTCGAGGACGTCGACTTGATCGCCTGGCCGACGGTGCCGGCGGTCGCGCCCCCTCTGGAGGCGCCGTTGGTCGAACTGCCATCGGGCACGCTCACCGCCGACGCGGCCAACGTGCGCGGAGCCGGCCTCGCCAACCTGACCGGGATCCCCGCGATCAGCGTCCCGGTCGGGCTCTCCGATGGGCTGCCGATCGCGCTGCAGCTGCAGGCCGCGTGGGGACGCGACGAGCTCCTGCTGGACGCGGCCGAGGCGCTGGAGCGCGCCAACGGACGCCGCTGGGTCGAGTCGCTGCCGCCGCTGGCCCAGCAGGCCGAGACGACGGGGGCCTGACAATGCCGGCGATCGTGGTCGAGGCACTGGAGCGCAGCTTCGAGGAGGTGCTCGCCGTGCAGGGCATCGACATCGCCGTCGAGGAGGGCGAGATCTACGGCTTCCTCGGCCCCAACGGCGCCGGCAAGACGACCACGGTGCGGATGCTGACGACGCTGCTGCTGCCGACCGGCGGCCGTGCCAGCGTCGCCGGTCACGACGTCGTCAAGGAGGCGCGGGCGGTGCGCTCCACGATCGGCGTCGCCCTGCAGGAAGCGGCGCTCGACCCGCTGATGACCGGGCGCGAGCTGATCCGGCTGCAGGCGACGCTGCAGGGCATCCCCACCGCCGAGGGCCGCAAGCGCGCTGACGACCTGTTGGAGCGGGTCGACCTGGTCGCCGCCGCCGACCGGCGCGTGGGCGCCTACTCCGGCGGTATGCAGCGCCGGCTGGACCTCGCCGCCGCGCTGGTCCACGAACCGCGCGTCCTCTTCCTCGACGAGCCGACGACCGGTCTCGACCCGGTCAGCCGCAAAACCATCTGGGAGGAGGTGCGGGCGCTCAACGACGAGGGAACCACGGTCTTCCTCACCACCCAGTACCTGGAGGAGGCCGACCAGCTCGCCGACAACGTCGGCATCATCGACAGCGGCAGGATCGTCGCCGAGGGGACGCCGGAGTCGCTGAAAACCGAAATCGGCAACCCCCACGTCCAGCTGCAGCTCGCCGACGGCTCGGTTGCGGAGGCGGAGCGGGTCTGCGCCGGGATCGGCAAGCTGTTGCCGCCGAAGGACGGCAGGACCGTCCTGGTCGAGGTCGAGCACGGCGCCGCCGACATCCCGCGCGTGGTGCGGGCGCTCGACGACGGCGGGATCGCGGTCGAGTCGCTGGAGCTGGTACGGCCGACGCTCGACGACGTCTTCGTCGCCAAGACCGGCTACCACCTCGAGGAGGAGAGCGAGGAGAACGCCGAGGAGGCGGCGGTCGAGACGTGAGCTCGCTGGCTGTCAACGCGCGGGTCGTGAAGGCGCTCGGGCTGCGCTCGATCCGGCAGACCTTCCGCCGCCCGCAGCTGATGGCGCCGATCATCGTCTTCCCCACCCTGCTGCTAGCGATTCAGACCGGCGGTGCGGGCGGTGCGGTCGAACTGCCCGGCTTCCCACCCGTGCAGAGCTTCCTCCAGTTCATGCTGGCCGGGGCGATGATGCAGTCGCTGATGCTGGCCGGCAACAGCGGCGGCATCGCCCTCGCGGTCGATATCGAGATGGGCTTCACCGACCGCCTCTTCTCCGCCCCGATCCCCCGCTTCGCGATCGTCCTCGGGCGGCTGGCGGGGACGGCGGCGCTGGGCCTTTTCGCCGCGGTTTGGTTCCTGGCGATCGGGCTGATCTTCGGCGCGACGATTGAGAGCGGCGTTGCCGGGGCGGTGCTGGCGATGGTCCTGGTTACCGCCGCGGCGCTGGCGGTGGGCGGGATCGGCGCCGCGATCGCGCTGCGGACGGGCAGTGCCAGCGTCGTCCAGGGTCTCTTCCCGCTGGTCCTGGTCGTGCTCTTCCTCTCCTCCGCCTTCTTCCCCCAGGAGCTGATGATCGAGCCGGCGAAGACGATCGCCGAGTACAACCCGCTCAGCTTCGTCGTCGAAGGGATCCGCGAGCCGATCATCTCCGGGATCGACGCCTCCGACACGCTCTACGCGGTGCTGGCGATCCTCGGCATCATCGTCGCCGGGCTGGTACTGAGCGCGCGGGCGTTACGCCACCGGCTGAGGGTGGGCTGATGGAAGCGGCGCTCGCGATCCCGGCCTGGCGCGCCAATCTGGCGACGATTGGCGCCCTGATGGCGCGGGCCAAGAACGAGCTGGTGCGGGTTCCCGGGGCGGCGATCCCGGGGGTGCTGGCGCCGACGATCTTCTTCCTCGGGCTGAACGGCGTCTTCGGCGCCCTGACCCAGCTGCAGGGCTTCAGCACCGGCACCTACGAGAGCTTCATCGTCCCGGTCAGCATGCTGCAGGGGGCGGGCTTCACCGGCGCCGCGGCGGGAGTCAACCTCGCCCGCGACATCGAGCAGGGCTGGCTCGACAGGCTGCTCGTCTCCCCCGCCCCGCGCTGGGTGCTGCTGGCCGGCTCCGTGCTCGCGGCCAGCGCTCGAGCGCTGATCCCGGCGACCTTCGTGTTGGCGATCGCGCTGGCCTTGGGGGCCGGCTGGCCCGGGATCGACGGCCTGCTCGTCACCTACCTCATGGTCGCGGCGATGGCGGCGGTCGCCGCCTGCTGGGGATCGTTCCTGGCGCTGCGCTTCAAGAGCCAGTCGGCGGCGCCGCTGATGCAGGCGGGGACGATGGCCCTGATCCTCACCACCACCGCCTACGCGCCGTTGGCCCTACTGCAGGGCTGGCTCCAGGACATCGCCCGCGTCAATCCAGTCACGCAGGTGGTCGAAGCAGCGCGACAGGGCTTCGTCGGGGCCGTCACCTGGTCCGAGACCTGGCCGGGCCTCCTCGCCCTAACCGGCCTCCTAGCCCTGCTCGGCACCCTAGCCCTGCGAGAGATGCGCCGCACCGCGCTTTGAGCGGCCGACGGGCCGCAAAGCGGAACAATGGTCCGCTTTCAGGCCCGTCGGCCGCCACTGCGCTCGCCGCGGAGGTGCTGCGACGGAACTGGGTGGAGGGGGAGCGGGATGGGGTGGGGTACGCGTATACGCGGCCGAGCCCGGGGCGGTATCCGTGGCAGTGGTATTGGGACTCTTGCTTCGCGGCGATCGTTTGGCGGCGGTTCGATCGGGGGCGGGCTCGGGCCGAGCTGGAGAGCTTGCTCGCCGCTCAGCGCTCGGACGGCTTCATCGGCCACACGATCTTCTGGCACCGGCCGGTCTCGCTGCTCCGCTTCGCCTTCTACAACGTCGCCGCGCGGAGCTCGCCGCAGACGGAGACGATCCAGCCGCCGCTGCTGGCCTGGGCCTGGCGGATCGCCGTCGGCGACCCCACGGAGGAGCCGAGGATCGGTGCCCAGGTCGACTGGCTTGCCGCCAACCGCGACCTCGAGGGCGACGGCCTGCTCTGGATCCTGCAGCCCGACGAGTCCGGCCTCGACGCCTCGCCCAAGTTCGAACCGGTCTGGGGCCGGCGCTCGAACGGACGCGCTGGCTTCCCGCTGCTGGTCCGGCGCAACCGCAAGCTGGGCTTCAATGCCCGCCGGATTCGCGCACGCGGCCATCCGGTCCTCTGCGAGACGCTGGTCAACACGATGTGGTCGCTCTCGCTGCAGGCGCTGGGGCGTCCCTCGGCAACCCCCGCCCTGGTCGGGCGGCTCTGGGACGAGGACCGCGGCCTCTTCCTCGACGAGGTTCAGCCGGGCGGCTCCCGGCCCGGCGTCCTCACCTGGGCCTCGCTCGCCCCGCTCGCCCTCCCCGACCTGCCGGAGGCAATCGGACGGCGACTGGTCGAGGAGCACCTGCTGAACCCGGAGGAGTTCCTGACCCCGGTCGCGCCGCCCTCGGTGGCGGCCTCGGAGCCGAGCTATGAGCCCGGTGGCGGCCACGGCCCAATCCGCCGCTACTGGCGCGGGCCGACCTGGGTCAACTCCGCCTGGATGGTCTGGCTCGGCCTGCGGCGACTCGGCTACACGGAGCAGGCGCAGAGGCTGGCCGATGGCCTGATCGCCGCGGTCGCGCGCGAAGGCCTGCGCGAGTACTACGACCCAAGGAGCGGCAAGGGCCTGGGCGCCAAGGACTTCGCCTGGTCGGCCCTGATCGCGGAGTTAGCGGATCCCCGGCCGGACTATTTGTAGCGGTAGGTAATCCGACCTCTATCGAGGTCGTAAGGGGAAAGCTCGATCTTCACCCGGTCCCCGGGCAGGATGCGGATGTAGTGGCGGCGCATCTTTCCCGAGATGTGGCCGAGCACGTCGTGTCCGTTATCCAGTTTGACCCGGAACATGGTGTTGGGGAGAGCCTCGGTGATCTCCCCCTCCATTTCGATCTTTTCCTCTTTGGCCATGCGGCGAGGAGCGTACCTGACTGTGCCCGCAGCGGGCTCAGCCCAGCGCCCGGCGGGCAAGCTCGACCGCTTCGGCCCTACTCGCGATCTCCCCTGCGTACTGCGCCGCCTCGAGCTCGGCCAACAGCTCGCCCAGTTCCGGTCCCGCCTCGATTCCAAGCTCGCTCGCCAGCTCGTCGCCACGCAGCAACGGGGGGGGCGGTCCGTCGCGGCGCCAGTCGAGGGCGGCGGCGACCATCTGGCGGGCGAGGGCGAGGTGCGCCTCGACCATCTCCGGGCTGGCCAGGGACCCGGCGCCACGGGCGGAGAGTCGGTCGGCGACGGTGAGCAGGGTGACGTCAGCGGCCACCGGTTCGGTGGCGCGCAGGTACTCGTGGACCCGGCGTGGCGACAGCGGCGCCTCTGGAATCAGAAAGCCGAGCCGGAGATGGTGCAGCGTCAGCCCCTGCAGATGCTGGGTGAGGCGGCGGCTGGCACGGAGACGGCGGCAGATGCCGCCGACGATCTCCGCCCCCTCGCGGTCGTGGCCGGCAAAGGTGATGTAACCGCCCTGTTCTGCCCGCATGGCGGGCTTGCCGATGTCGTGGAAGAGGGCGCCAAAACGCAGCGCCGTACCGTGAGTCATCCCGTCGGCGAGCGGCGCGGCCAACAGCTCGGCCACCTCGGCGGCGCGCTCGCCGGCGAAGCGGTCGAGGTCGCCCTCGACCTCCAGCGTGTGCTCGAGCACGGCCAGCGTGTGGCCGTGGACATCGAGGTGGTGGTTGGGGCCCTGCTCGACGTCGCGCAAGTTCTCCAGCTCCGGCAGCACAACCGCGGTCAGCTCCAGCTCGTCGAGCAGGGCGAGACCTCGCAGCGGGTCGGGGCCGCCGAGCAGCTGTCGCAGCTCGGTCAGCTGGCGCTCGCCGGCGGGGTCGGCAGCGTGGGATGCGATGGCGCGAGCCAGGGACGCCGTGGCTGGATCGATCTCCATGCCCAGCTCAGCGGCGAGGCGCGCCGCTCGCAGCAGCCGCAACGGGTCGGCGGCAAAGCTGCCCTCCCCAACCGCGCGCAGGACACCGCGGTCGAGATCGCCGAGACCGTCGAACGGGTCGATCGGATCGCCACCCGGAAGCGGCACGGCCACGGCGCCGATCGTGAAATCGCGCTCTGCGAGGTCGGCGTCGATGCTCGCGCCGCGCATGGCAGTCGCGTCGACCTGCCAGCCGCGATCGTGGGAGACGACTCGCCAGGTGCCGAACTGGGCCGAGAGCTCGAAGGCGTGCTCGCCCAACTCGGCCGCGATCGCCCGCGCCGCCGCCCCGGGATCGCCGGCGACGGCGAGGTCGAGGTCGGCGACCTCCCGCCCCAGGGCCGCGTCGCGGACGGCGCCGCCGACGACCCAGGTTCCCTCGCCCTCGCCCAGCGCGCGCCGTACGGCCACCACCAGCGGCGATCCGCGCAGGTCGTCCGCCCAGCTCATCGCCCGGTACCGCCGGGGTGGGGCGCTTTTGTCACCCATACGGCCACAAAAGCGCCCCACCCGCTCATGCCGCGCGTCGCGGCACCCGGGCCGAGATGCCGCAGGTGACCTCGTAGTTGATCGTGTCGAGGCGGGCGGCGACCTCCTCGGCGAGGATCGCGTCGCCGTCCTGGACACCGATCAGCACCGCCTCCTCCCCCACCTCGACCTCGCTCTCGGGGCCGAGGTCGATCGTGATGTTGTCCATCGAGACGGTCCCGACCAGCGGCCGTCGGCGGCCCCGCACCAGCACCTCGGCGTTGTTGCTGAGTCCACGGCGGACGCCGTCGCCGTAGCCAAGCGGGATGATGCCGACCAGGGTCTCCTCCGGCGCCCGCCAGCGCTGGCCGTAACCGGCGCTGTCGCCGGGCGCAAAGCGCTTGACGTCAGCGATGTAGGAACGCAGCGAGAGGGCCGGGGACAGGCCGCGCTCGGCTGGGTCGGCCTGGAAGGGATCGAGCCCGTAGACGGCGACGCCGCAGCGGGCCATGTCGAAGTGGGAGCGCGGCTCGCGGAACACGGCGGCGCTGTTGGCGGCGTGGGCGATCGCCGCCGGGAACTCGGCCTTGACCGCGGCGGCGACGGCCTCGAAGCGGCCGAGCTGCTCGTCGAAGAAGCCGGACTCGGGTTCGTCGGCGGTGGCGAAGTGGGTCCAGACGCCGGCCAGCCCGAGGTCGGGGTCGGCGTCGCAGGCGCGCGCCAGCCCCAGCACCTCGGTCGGATCGGGATTCCCGAGACGGCCCATGCCGCTGTCGTACTTGACGTGGACGCGAGCGGGCCGGCCCTGAGCCCGCGCCCTCTCGGCGAGCAGGCTCCGGAAGCCCTCGCGCCACACCGCCACCTCCGAGCCGGCGGAGAGGACGACGTCGACGTCCTCCGCTGTCAGCGCTCCCATCGTCAGCAGGGGGATGTGCTGGAAGCGCCGGCCCACCTGTTCGGCCTCGGCTGCGGTCGCCACCGCCAGCCGCGTCGCCCCCCCGGCCAGCGCCGCGGTGGCGCTGCCGTCGGCGCCGTGGCCGTAGCCGTCCGCCTTTACCACCGCGCAGAGCTCGGCCCCCGCGCGCAGCTCGGAAACGAGCCGGGCGCAATTGCCTCGGATCGCGCCGAAGTCGATCCGGGCGACCGCCCTCTCCATCGGCCTACTCGTCGTCGACCAGCGCGGCGAGGGCGTCGGCCCTCGTGACCATGCCCGCCAGGCGCCCGTCGGCGTCGACCACAGGAAGGTGGTTGTGGTGCTTGTCGGCGATCGTCTTCGCGACCACATCGGCGCTGTCTTCGGCGCGGGCGACGATCGGGTCCGCCGTCATCAGCTCGGCGACGTCGGTAGCGAAGGCTTTGTTGAGGCGCTCCTCGAAGCCCTTCATCGAGCCGACGAAGACGATCCCGCCCATGATGTTGAGGTAGTGCGGCAGGTGTAGGTCGGACTCCTCATCGCTGAGGATCAAGTCCGACTCGCTGACGATGCCGACCACGCGCCGCTGCTCGTCGACGACCGGGACCGCTCCCAGCTCCGTCTTCGACAGCAGGTCGATTGCCTTGCGGGCGTCGTCCCCGGGCGAGACGCTCGGCACCTCGGCGTCCATGATGTCGGCGGCGGTCTTCATCTCTCGGCGAGATTATTCGACCGGCAGGTCGGGGCGCAGACCAACCACGATCGAGTCGATCACGTCGGTGGCGATGACCGACTCGGCCGCACCGATCCGGGCCGCCGCGTCGCGTCCGGCGCGGGCGTGGGCGAGCACCGCCGCACAAGCGGCGGCGAAGGGCTCTAGGCCGCGGGCAAGGAGGGCGGCGGTCATCCCCGAGAGAACATCGCCCGTGCCCGCCGTCGCCAGCGCCGGGGCAGAAAGAGTGTTGACCGCGATCCGCTCACCGTCGCTGACGATCGTGTCGTCACCCTTCAGTACCACCACGGAGCCCGCCTCCCGGGCGGCCTCGCGAACCGAGGCGAGCCGGTGGGCCGCGATCTCCTCCGAGTCACGTCCGAGCAGGCGGCCGAGCTCGCCGGCGTGCGGAGTGAGGATCGTCGGCGCCGACCTGGCTGCGATCAGTCCGATCTCCCCGGCAAACGCGTTGAGCCCATCGGCATCGATCACCAGCGGCGCTCCGATCGCGCCGACGACCTCACGCGCCAGTTCGACCGACCCGGGATCGCGGCCCATACCGGGGCCGAGGACACCGGCGGCGGCGGGCTCGAAAGCCCGCAGCAGCGACTTCTTCGCGGCCGGAGCGAGACAGCCGTCGCCGCCGGGACAGCCAACCGACATCACCTCAGGCTGACCGGCTTCGAAGACCGACTCAAGGTCGGCAGGGACGGCGACCGTTGCGTAGCCGGCCCCGGCCCGGATCGCCGCCGCCGAGGACATCCGTACCGCCCCGGTGAGTCCGCGCGAGCCACCCGCGATCGCCACCTGGCCGGAGCTGAACTTGGTCGAGCGGGGACCGCGGTGGGGCGCCAGGGATAGCACGGCCGGGTCAATCGCTCCGCTCGCCGGCTCGCCCGGGGCACCATCTGGGATCCCGATCGGCACCACCTGCAACTCGCCGGTGTGCCACTTGCCGGGCGCGATCCGCTGCCCCAGCTTGGCGCCGTGGAAGCTCACCGTCACGTCGGCCTCGACCGCGACCCCCTCGACCTCGCCGCTGGAGGCGTCGACCCCCGAGGCGATGTCGCAGGCCACCACCGGCGCCCCGCAACGGTTGATCGCGTCGATCGCGCTCGCCGCAGGCTCGCGCGGCTCCCCCTCGAACCCGGTCCCGAAGATCGCGTCGACGACGGCTCCGGAGTCCGCCAGTCTCGAATTCAGGTCCTCTTCGACGTACTCGGCGTCCACTCGCTGCAAATTCACCGCCGCATCGCCCCTCAGCTCCCCAGTCGGCCACAGCAACAGCACTTCGACCTCGAAGCCCATCTCCGCCAGCACGCGTGCGGCGACGAAACCGTCACCGGCGTTGTTCCCCTTCCCGCAAACGACCAGCACCGGCGCCTGCGGCGCCAGAGCCGCCACAATCTCAGCCACCGCCCGTCCCGCCGCCTCCATCAACTCAAGCGAGGGAATGCCCTGTTCCTCGATCGCCCAACGATCAGTCATCCGCATCTCCTCGGCGGTGTACAGCGAGCTCAACCACGACTCCATCCGCCCACCCTAGCCAGATTCACGACCTTCATCGCCGGAAGACGGGGCGGAGCCGGCGCCCCGTCTTTCCGACGGACGTCACTCACCGAGCATCGTCATGCTGGGCCTATTCGCCGCTCACTTCCACATCTATCTGTTTACCTTCTGTGTTGAATGCTTTCAGTGTCTCTTTTCCGGAGGAGACTCCGCTGGTGTGTTCCCCGTTTGCGACTCCGCAGTTGAGCAAACCGCCTTCAGAAATGTATTTTGTTCCTTCGAGTGTTATTTCTATCGTTACGTCTGCTGGTTCACCTTCTTTGCTTGCGTTATTTTTGAAGATCACATGTTTGAGACCAGTTTGTTCCGGATAAGTCATTGTACATTTGATCGCTTCGTTTTTTGTAACTTTGACATGGACCATGTCTCCTGGAACATCACAGTGCAAACCGGCAGACCCTGTATATTCGCCCTGTTTGAGTTTCGTTTCAAGCTGAAACACATAGTCACAACTGTTCATATTCACATCCGCCAGCGTACCGGATGATGGTGTTGAAGCGACGGCTTCACAACCTGGAGTGGTTGTATCTGACGGCCTGAGGTATGCAACGCTGGCTGTGAAATTGGTTGCTTTACCGGTCAGCGATGTGCCTTCGTAGGTAACATGGCATGTGCGCATTCCATTGCTGGTACCGAGCGTCTCGACTGCCCCAGCTTCGGTTGTAGCCTTATAAATGGAATGCACATGGATGCGGTTGGCTTCCGCATCTGTTTCGAACCCTGTCAATTCCGGTGACGCCTGCGCCGCCTGGGCACCGATCGCGCCCAGTGCCAGTAGCGCCCCGAGCGCCACGATGGCCCTTGCCCTTCGAGTCATGGTCTTCTCCTTGCTTGGAATTTGGATCGCCCCGAATGCGGGACTCCTCATTCCTTAGCCCCTTCCGGACAAATAATCAAGAACAATTGAGTTTCTAAGGAGCCGCTCCTAGCAGTGGACTTCGAAGGCTAATCCGAAGCCGAGAGCACAGCCACCGCGGCGGCGTGGCCACGCGAATGCGTCATCGAGATATCGAGCCGTTTGCCGCGGGCAAGCTTGGCGGTCCTTCCCGCCAGCCGTACCGTCGGGGGCTCGCCCGCGATCACCTCGATGTCGCGGAAGCCGAAGCCGCCCGGGACGCCGAGTGCCTTGACGACCGCCTCCTTGGCGGCGAAGCGGGCGGCGAGGTGGCGGCCGGGTCGCGCCCGCGCCGCCGCGTACTTGCGCTCGGCGTCGGTGAAGACCCGCTCGACCAGGCGGGGATAGCGCTCCAGGGCGCGCTCGAGGCGGTTGATCTCGATCAGGTCGATGCCGACGCCGGCCACGGATTCGGCGGCTACTTGCCGATGCCGGCGATCAGCCTCGCCGTCGCCCGCTCGTCGGAGGAGCCGGCGCCGATCGCGATGAAGTCGATCTTGGTCAGGTAGGGCTTGGCTTCGCGGAAGTCCTCTTCGTCCGGGGGGACGAGGGCGGAGGCGAGCTTCAGCGCCGCGGGTCCGTCCGCAAAGCCGCTGATCGAAGTGCCGCCGAGGGCGCTGACGGCTTCCTTGTAGACCGGGCTGTCGGCAAGCGTTTCGCCAGAGCCCGTGGAGAGGGCGCGGGTCGCAGCGGGCAGGCCGTAGGCGATCGCAATCCTCCCCCCCTTGGCGGCGACGACGATCGGCTTGGGGCCGAGATCCGGGCTGCGGACCGAGAAGCCGCTCACTTTGCCCGAGATCGCGGTTACGCCGGGCGTGCCGCTGGCGCGTAGCAGCAGGCCGAGGTTGGCGACCGTGTTGGTCGCTTCCTTCGACCCCTTCGTGGTCAACACCGCGGCGCCGGTGAGGCTGCTTTCGCTGTTGCCTTCGACGAAGACGCCGAGGTCGCTGATCGAGGCGGCGACCTTTTCGACGTCGATGCCCGCTTTTTTCAGAGTGCTCTTGAACTTGCGCGGCGGCACCTCGCCGGTGATGCCGTTGGCGTCAATCTGGTCGAGCGCTTCCCCGAAGCGCTCACCGAAGTCGGGTGAGGCGAGCGCTGCCACCGAGCCTGAGGGGAGCGAGCCGAGCAAGCCCGAGACGTTCCCGCTCGGAGGGTTGTCGCCACCGAGGTCGGTGCTGACGTCGATCTCGATCACGTCGGAGCCCGGGACCAGACTGGCGACGGCGGTCGCTTCTGCCGTATCGATCCCGGCGCTGTCGAAAAACTGCTTCGTTTCGGGATCGATCGAATCGCCGGACTGCTCGACCAGGGCACCGATATCGACGAAGACATCGGCAAAGCTGCCGTTGGTGGCGGCTTCGACGGTGCTCGTGTAGCGGACGGCGTCCGCCAGCGATTCGCCGTTGGAGGCGTCGACCATCGACCTGAAGGTCTGCTCGTCTTCGGCGAAGGCGAGCAGGTTGCCGACGACGCCGACCGTCGTCCCATCGTCGCGTTCGACTTCGTACTCGATCCCTTGGTAGGAATCGTTCCTGGCCTGGTCGTCCCCGGACTTGGCCTGCTTGTCGACGAATTCCCGCGTCGCTTCGGGGTCGCTGCTCTGCACCGCGACGCCGTAGCCGTTGAAGTCCTCGCCGTCGTATTCCTCAAGGAAGAGGCCCGCCCTGTCGCCCAGCCACGGCTGGACTTCCTTCGCGTAGTCGAGCTCTTCGCCGGAGTCGCGCGCCGAATCTTCCAGTTCGGAGACGATCAGCTCGCCGAGGTTGTCGACGCCCGCGATGCTCTTGGCAAGCGCATCGACGTTCGACCTCACCTCGCCCTCGGGGCGTAGGTCGGCTTCGATGAAGACCGGCGCGTCGGGCGGCGCCAGCGAGGCTGGATCGGAGCCCGAGCCCCCGCTGCCGCCGCAGCCGGCAGCTGCGAAGGAGGCGATCGCGGCGGCGACCGGGAGGGCGAGACGGGCCTTCATGCGAGCGCGCATCCTAGCGCCACGGTTACTCGACGGTGACGGTCTTGGCCAGATTGCGGGGCTGGTCAACATTGAGGCCGCGGGCGCGGGCAATGTCGTAGGCGAGCAGCTGCAGCGGCAGGATCGCCACAATCGGTTGCAGGATCCAGTCGGTGCGGGCGACCTCGACTATCTCGTCGGCGACTTCGGCGGCGCGTTCGCCGCCGGCGGTAGCGACGGCGATCGTCTGGGCGCCGCGGGCGCGCACCTCCTCGACGTTGGAGAGGACCTTCTCCAGGACCGGGCTGTCGGTGGCGATGCAGACGACCGGCGTCGACTCGTCGAGCAGGGCGATCGGGCCGTGCTTCATCTCACCCGCCGCGTAGGCGTCGGTCGGGATGTAGGAGACCTCCTTCAGCTTCAGCGCCCCCTCGAGGCAGATCGGCAGGCCGATGTGGCGACCGAGGTAGAGGAAGAAGTCCTGCGAGCTGTGGGCTGCCGAGACCGCGCGAACCGGCTCCTCGACCGCCGCCAGCGTCTCCTCGATCTTCGACGGCAGCGACTTCAGTTCCGCCACCAGCTCCGCCACCCGGTCGGGCGGTAGCGATCCGCGCAGTTCGGCGAGACGCAGCCCCAACAGGTACATCGCCGCCACCTGGGCAACGAAGGTCTTGGTCGCGGCGACGCTGACCTCCAGGCCGGCGCGGGTGTAGAGGACGGCATCGGCTTCGCGCGTCACCTGGCTGCCCATGATGTTGGTGACCGCCAACACGGTGGCGCCGGCCTCGCGCGCCAGCCGCATCGCCGCCAGGGTGTCCGCCGTCTCCCCCGATTGGGTCATCCCGATCACCAGGTCACCGGGCCCGACCACCGGGTTGCGGTAGCGGTACTCGGAGGCGATGTCCATCTCGACCGGCACCCGCGCCCACTCCTCGATCGCGTAGCGGCCGACCAGGCCGGCGTGATAGGAGGTGCCGCAGGCGACGATCACGATCCGCCTCAGGCCGCGCAGGAACTCGTCGTCGAGCTCGACGTCGGAGAGATCGACCCCGTCATCGCCGGGGAGGCGGTCGGCGATCGTCTCCGCCACGGCGTCGGCCTGTTCGTGGATCTCCTTCAGCATGAAGGTCTCGTAGCCGCCCTTCTCGGCGGCGTCGGCGTCCCATGTCACCTCTTCGGGGGCGCGCTCGATGGCGGCACCCTCGGCGTCGGTGATCCGCACGCCGCCGGCTTCGATCTCGACGATCTCGCCGTTTTCGATCGGCACCGCAGTGCGGGTGTCGGCGAGGAAGGCCGGGATCGCGGAGGCGAGGAAGGTCTCCCCCTCGCCGACCCCGGCGACCAGCGGGCACTCCTTGCGGGCCCCGACCAGCCGCTGCGGCTCGTCGGCGTGCATGGCGACGAAGGCGTAGTGGCCGCGCAGCTCGGCGTAGGCGGCGCGGACCGCGGCGGCGAGGTCGCCGTCGTAGTGAGCGGCGATCAGGTGGGCGACGACCTCGGCGTCGGTCTCCGAGGTGAACTCCTCGCCGTCGGCCTGCAACCGCTTGCGCAGGCCAGCGTGGTTCTCGACGATGCCGTTGAGGACGATGTGGACCTTGCCAGAGCTGTCGTCGTGCGGGTGGGCGTTCTCCTCGGTGACGCGGCCGTGGGTGGCCCAGCGGGTGTGGGCGATGCCGGTGTTGGAGGGCGGCAGGGCGCCGGCCCCGTTGGCGGCGCGCTCGTCGACGGCCGCACGCAGGTTGGCGAGGTTGCCGACGGCGTGCACGCTCTCGACCTCGCCGTCCTCGAGCACCGAAAGGCCGGCCGAGTCATAGCCCCGGTATTCGAGCTTTTCCAACCCGGTGAGCAGCAGTTCCTCACAGGGGCGGCCGCCCACGTATCCAACTATTCCGCACATGAAGGACCGTAAGAGTAGAGACCCGCGGCCGATGGGCCTCAAAGCGGACAGATGGTCCGCTTTGAGGCCCATCGGCGTCAGGTCAGCTCTTGGCGCACGATGCCGACCAATCGATTGCAGACCGCCTCGGCCTCTTCGATAGTCGGCGCCTCGACCATCACCCGCACCAGCGGCTCGGTTCCCGACGGTCGCAGGAGGACCCGACCGCGACCTTCGAGGCCCTCGCCCTCGCGCTCCACGGCCTCCCAGACGGGGGCGGCGTCGGTCACCGCCTCGCGGTCGGTGACCTCGACGTTGACCAGTGTCTGGGGCAGTTTCCGCATCGGCGACGCGTCCGCCAGCGGGGCGCCGCCCAGCTCGCGCATCGTCATCAGCGCCGCGGCGATCCCGTCGCCGGTGGAGACGAAATCGGAGGCGATGATGTGGCCGGACTGCTCGCCCCCGAGCGACCAGCTGCGGCGTTGCATCTCGTCGATCACGTAGCGGTCGCCGACCTGGGTGATGGCGACCTCGATCCCGGCCTCCTCCATCGCCCGGTGGAAGCCGAAGTTGCTCATCACGGTCACCACGACGCCGCCGATCAGTTCATCGCGGGCGGCCATGCCGCGAGCCGCCAGCGCGATCAGCTCGTCGCCATCGTGGACCCGGCCGCTGCCGTCGACCGCCAGCACGCGGTCGCCGTCGCCGTCGAAGGCGAAGCCGATCTCGGCCTCGGAGGCGGCGACCCGCTCGGCCAGCGGCTCGATCTGGGTCGAGCCACAGCCGGCGTTGATGTTGCACCCGTCCGGCTCGACCCCGATCGCGTCGACCTCGGCGCCGAGCCGCTCGAAGATCGCCGGCCCAGCTCGGTAGGTGGCGCCGTTGGCGCAGTCGAGGACGACGCGACGGCCGGAGAGGTCGAGTGGGAAGGCCCTCTCGAGCTCGCGCAGGTAGTCCTCGAGGCCGCCGCTCAGCTCGCGCACCCGCCCGACCTGGGTGACCTGTGCGGCGTCGTCGAGCAGCGACTCGATCCGCGCCTCGAGCTCGTCGTCGAGCTTCGAGCCCTGGGCGCTGAAGAACTTGATCCCGTTATCGCGGTAGGGATTGTGGGAGGCCGAGACGACGGCGGCCAGGTCCAACCCCAGCCGCTTGACGAGGATCGCCGCGGCGGGGGTGGGAAGGACACCGCCGAGCAGCGCGTCGCCGCCCGCCGCGGCCACCCCTGCGGCCAGGGCCGCCTCCAGCATCGGTCCCGACTCGCGGGTGTCGCGGACGATCAGCACCTGCGGCCGCGCCGCCTCTAGCGAGGTGGCGCTCGCCCGGCCCAGCGCGGTCGCCAACTCGGCGTTGAGGAACGTTCCAGCCTCTCCCCGGACCCCGTCGGTTCCGAAGAGCTTGCGCCCGGTCGTCACCAGGGCCGCCTCAGCGCTTCGAGAATTGGGGCCGCTTGCGGGCCTTCTTCAGCCCGGCCTTGCGGCGCTCCTTCACCCGCGCATCGCGGGTGAGGAAGCCGCGCCGCTTGAGATCGCCGCGCAGCTCGGGATCGATCTCAGTCAGCGCCCGGGCGATCCCATGGCGGACGGCGCCGGCCTGGCCGCTGATGCCGCCGCCGTGGACGCGGACGCGGACGTCGACGTTGCCCTCGTAGCCGGAGACCACGAGCGGCTGCCGAGCTATCGTCTGGTGAAGGGGGCGCGGGAAGAACTCCTCAAGGCTGCGCTTGTTGACTTCGATCTTGCCGTCGCCGGGCAGCAGCGTGACCCGCGCGATCGAGCGCTTGCGTTTGCCGGTGGCGAGGTAGCGGGCGCCGCTCTCCATCTTCGCCGGAGCGCGGCTCGCGGCCTTCGCCCCGGGCTCGTCGGCTTCCGCCAGCTCCGCCTCCCGCCGCGCCTTCTCCTCTTCCTCGGCTTCCAGCCGAGCCCGCTCCTCCGCGCTCAGCTCCCGGGTCTCCTCTTCAACCGCAATCGGCTCCAGATCAGCCCCCGGAATGACGTCTTTCTTGGGCTCCTCCGCCTTGGACTCCTCGGCGACCGGCTCCTCAGCCGCCTCGGACTCCTCCTCAGCTTCAGGAGCGAGCTCATCAGCAGACGCCTCGGTCTGCTCGACGGGAGACTCATCGGACTCCGTCTCGGCCGGAACCTCATCCGCTGCCTCTGCCGAGTCCCCACCGGCGGGTGGCGTAGAGGTGGGCTCGTCGCCCGCAGCTTGCGAGGACGACGAGTCCTCCTCTGCGACAGGACCCGCCGGCGTGGGCTCGTCCGAGCCCTCCGCGACAGGACCCGCGGGCGGGGCGTCTTGACCCTCGGTCGTCTCGTCCGGTGCTTTGTCGTCTGCCATCAAGTGGTCTCCATCGGTTTGGGCTGCTGCGCCGCATGCGGGTGATCCGGCCCGGCGTACACCTTCAGCTTGGTCAACTGCTGGCGGGCAAGGCGGTTGCGCGGCAGCATTCCCTTCACGGCCTTGCGGATTACCTCCTCGGGCCGGCGCTCCAACATCTCCGCCAGCGTCCGCGACTTGATCCCGCCCGGGTAGCCGCTGTGGCGCCAGTAGAGCTTCTGCGCCAGCTTGTCGCCGGTGACCCGGATCTTCTCCGCGTTGACGACGACGATGAAGTCGCCGGTGTCGACGTGCGGGGTGTACTCGGGCTTGCGCTTGCCGCGCAGGGCGTTGGCGATCTGGGTCGCCAGGCGACCCAGGGTCTGGCCCTCGGCGTCGACGACGTACCAGTCGCGCTGGCGGTTGGCGGGTGTGGCTACGAAGGTCTTCATCGCGCAAAAACCGCGCGGACGAACCTGCGCGGCCGGCGGATGATAGCCATCCCGGCGTCTATACTGCCGCGCCAGCAGTGCCGAATCCCGCCCGGGCATCCGAGCGGGGGCGGAGGAACCGAAGAGGCCGAGGCAGGTCTCAGGGGCGAATCGGACGAAACGTTCCGTAGCGCATCTCTTTCAGCGCGAGCCCGACAGCTAACTCCGTAGGCGATCGAAAGAGAGGGTTGGCGGTGCGCTTCGACGAGACGGTCCGGCCTGGCCTGGCGGGGAAAATTTGCGGGGTTGCAATCGTGGCGTTGCTGATGGCCTGCGGCGGGACGGCCTGGGCGGCGACGGGCGGCGCCCCCACCCCGAGCGGCGGCCCGCCGCCCCCGGGCAGCCCCGCCGGCGCGCCGAGCAGCACCCCCAGCGCCGGCGCCCTAACCCTCGTCGCCGCCGAGACGACCCCCCGCAAGTCCTTCTACTTCGGCTATCGCTACCCCCGCCTCAGCTACACGATCGCCAGCGACCGCCCCCAGAACGATCTGCGGATCGACGTCGTCGGCGTCAACGGCGAAGTCGTCAAGAGCTTCTACCGCAACGACGTCGCCCCCAACGTCCCCAACAGCATCCGCTGGGACGGCAGCACCGACGCCGGCCGTCCCGCCCCCAACGGCCGCTACAGCTTCAGGATCGGGCCGCAGGCGGTAGCGCCCCCTGCCCGGCGAGCAACCCGGTCGGCCGCCCTCGCGCTCAGCTTCGACTTCTACGGCTACGCCTTCCCGATCCTCGGTCGCCACGAATTCAGCCTCAGCGGCGGCCGCTTCGGAGCGCCCAGATCGGGCCACACCCACCAGGGACAGGACGTGATGGCCGCCTGCGGCACCCCGCTGGTCGCCGCCCGCGGCGGCATCGTGCAGTACGCCGAGTACGAGGCCAACGCCGGCAACTACGTCGTCATCGACGGCAGGGGCACCCCCAACGACTTCATGTACGCACACCTCGCCGAACCCTCGCCGCTGCACGCCGGCGACACCGTCCGCACCGGCCAGCCGATCGGCATCGTCGGCGACACCGGCGACGCCACCGGCTGCCACCTCCACTTCGAGATCTGGGGACCCCCCGGCTGGTACGAGGGCGGCAGCCCCTTCGACCCTCTGCCATATCTGGAAAAGTGGGACCGCTACAGCTAAAGGCTTGATTCCGCAGCCCGTGCGAGTCGGCTGAGAAAGCGCCGTCTCGCGTGGGTATCGCAAAACCGAGAGAGAATTACCTGCTTCCCAGAAGTCGCTCCAGCGCTCGGCCGACCTGCCGATAGATCTGCTCCTCATCGCCATAGGGAATCTTGAGTCCGATACGTATGACCTCTGCCATGGTTGGGACATCCTCGTCCGGAAGCAGGCGATAGACGATCCGGTAGCGAGGGTCCGCCTCGCGCTTCTCGTCGAAGTAGAGCTTGCGGCAGTCGGAGAGGTTGCCGGTGCTGAAGGCGAAGCCACATGGCTTTCCCAGCTTCGGATTCTCCTTCGAAACCTGAGCAAGCAGCTCAAGCGCCCGGCGCTTTAGCGCCTTCGAGGGAAGATCAAGGAGTTGCTGCTTGGCGGTTGGGTCGAAGAACTCGACCGGAACCCGCGCCACCTACAGGCCGAACTCCGCCGGATCGAAGCCAGCCTCTCGAGCGACATCGGCCAGCTCGACTCGCCCACCGGTGTCCTTAGCAAGTGCCTCGCGAACCTCCTCCGAGGCCACCAACTCGTCCAAGACCTCCGTCAGCCACTCGTATCGCTCATAAGAGAGAATCACGCCCTCGGGTTTGCGATGAGAGCCAAAAACGACCGGTTCCGCCTGTCCGCCTGTCTCACGAAAAAGCTTCAAATAGCTGGAGAGATGATCTCTCGCCTCGGCACTTGGAACAATGGTCCGCGGAGAAGCCATAGCCAGATTCTAGCGGAGTACGTACAGATTTTTGTACGTGTTTCAATCGGCTCCATGTCACCCGAGCGAGCGAAGTAACGCCCCGGCGTCGCTCCAGACTGCCCGCCTCAGCCCGCGCAGCGCTCGCAGCGGCCGCGCAGCACCACGTCGTGCTCGGTGACGTCGAAGCTGAGGCTCTCGGAGAGCGCGCCGATCGCGCGCTCCAGCGAGGGATCCTCGAAGGGGACCATGCGGCCGCAGTCGCGGCAGATCGCGTGGTGGTGATGGTGGCCGCTGGGCTCGATCCGCTCGTAGCCGGCGGTGCCGCGGTGGACCTCGATCCGCTGGACCAGGCCCAGCTCCTCGAGCTGCTCCAGCGCCCGGTAGACGCTGGCCCGGCCGACCGGGGGGTCGCGGCGCCGCAGCTCGTCGTCGAGCTCGAGGGCGGTGACGGCGCAGTCGTGGCCAGAGAGGGCCTCGACCACCGCGATGCGGGCGCCCCCACGGCGGTGACCCGCCGTCCGCAGCGCCTCCAGAGCGTGCTGTGCCCAGGCCTTGTCGGTGTGCGTCGCCATCTCAGACGATCGTAGCCTCCGTCGGCGTCCGCCCAGTCGGCTTCAGGAACCGCAGCCGGCCGAGGACGAGAGAGGCCAGGTAGGAGCCGACGATCGCCAGCGCCACCGAGGCGCCGCCGGCCGTTCCGGCGTAGTAAGAGAGGTAGAGGCCGGCGATCCCGGCGAGAACTGCAATGGCCGCAGCCAGCGCGATCATCGGCCACACCCGGTCCGTCAGCTGGCGCGCCGCCGCCGCCGGGCCGACGAAAACGGCGACGACGAGCAGGTTGCCGAGACCCTGCACGGCGACGACGATCGCCGCCGCCAACAGCACCAGCAGCGCCGCGTCGACCACGGTCGGCGAGACGCCCAGCGCTCGGGCCGAAGCGCGATCGAACCCGGTCGCCAGCAGGCGCCAATGGAGCAGCGGCAGCGCGACTCCGACCAAGGCCACCAGCACCGCCGCCGCAGCGAGGTCGGCGTCGGTCGGAGCGAGGATGTCGCCGAAGAGGAGCGCCTCGATTCCGGGCGGCGAATCCGGCGAGAGCGCGAGCAGGATGCCAAGCCCGAACATCGTGGTGACGACTACCGCGACGCCGAGGTCGCCGCCGACACCGCGAAGCCGCGAGACGACGGCGATCGCCAGCGCGGCGACGACGACGGCCGGCGCCGCCCCGAGCAGCAGCGGCGCCCCGGCGATCGCGGCGATCACCAGGCCCGGGAAGACCGAGTGGGCGAGCGACTCCGCCGCATAGGAAAACTCATAGAGGACCACCCAGCAGCCCAGAGCCCCGCCAGCAAGCCCGAGCAGGGCCATCTCGGCGAGCGCCCGCTGCATGAACGGTTCTTGGAATGGCTCGAACACGATCAGTGGCGATGGTGGTGAGGGGGCAGAATCGCCTTGCCGCCGGTCCCGGGGATCTCGACGATGGCTCCCCCGTAGGTGGCTTCAATCGTCTCGCGGTCAAGCGCCGCCGCGGGTGACCCACAGGCGATCTGGCGGCGGTTGACGCAGAGGACCGCGTCCCAGCGGCGCGCCTGCTCGAGATCGTGGGTGGCGATGACAACCCCCCTCCCCTCCTCGGCAAGCGCCGCGATCAGCGCTTCCAGGCGCTCGGCGGCGGCACGATCGAGACCGGTGAACGGCTCGTCCATCAGCAGCACTCGCGCGTCCTGGACCAGCGCGCGGGCGATCAGCACGCGCTGTCGCTGGCCGCCAGAGAGCTCGCCGAAGGTCTCATCCCCCACCGCCTCGAGGCCGACGCGCGCCAGCGCCTGGCGAGCCGCCTCGCGGTCCGCGCGGGTGGGGCGGCGCCACCAAGGCAGCCTCGAGAGCGCCCCCATCGTCGCCACTTCGAGCGCCGAGACGGGGTAGTCGAGGCGGGAGCGCTCGGTCTGGGGGACCGACCCACACGAGGCGCCAACCCGCAGCGTCCCCGCCAGCGGCCGCAGCTCGCCGAGCACGGCTCGCAGGATCGTCGTCTTGCCGCCGCCGTTCGGCCCCAGCAGCGCCAGCCGCTCGCCCGCCCCCAACTCGAAAGAGACGTCGGATACCGCAGCCGGCCCGCCGCCGTATCCGACCGACAGGCCCGCGGCCTCGATCAGCGGCCGAGCCGACACCCACGCCTCCCGCCGCTGAAGCCGCGGACCATCGAGTCCGCGTTGGCCCCCTCCATCCCCAGATAGGTGGCCCCGTCGGATCCCTCCGGCCCGAGGCTGTCGCCATAGAGGGTGTAGCCGGCGGAGGCGCCCGTCTGCCCGGCGATCGCGTCGGCGACCTTCGAGCTGAGCGAGCTCTCGGGGAACACCGCCTCGACGCCTTCCCGCTCGATCAGCGCGATCAGCGCGCTGAGATCCTTCGCCGAGGGCTGGGCCTGGGTCGTCTGTGACGGGATCACCGCGCCGACGACGTCGATCCCGTAGCGGCGGGCGAAGTAGCCGAAGGCGTCGTGATCGGTGACCAGCTTGCGCTTCGCAGCGGGAACCGAGTCGATGCACCTGGCGATACCTGCGTCGAGCCTTCTCAGCCCCCCTAGGTAGGAACGGGCGTTGCGCATGAATTCGCGCTTGTGGGATGGATCGGCGGCGGCAAGCCGGTGCTCGATCTGTCGCACCGCCGCCTCCGCGTTGCGGGGATCGTGCCACCAGTGCGGATCGTATTTCGACGCCTCGGCAGCGCCGGTCTCGCCCGGCAATCGCTCCGGGACCACCGCCCCGAGGTCGACGACGGATGCGTCGCTGCCGCTGTCGGAGACGATCTCCTCGATCCAACTGTCGAGATCGTCGCCGTTGGCGAAGACGAGCTCCGCACCCGCCGCCGCCTCGATGTCGCTGGGGCGCGGCTCGTACTCGTGCGGGTCGGTGTTCGGCTCCAGCACTTGGTCGACTGAGACCGCGCCACCGCCGACCTCGCGCACCCAATCACCGATCTGGGTGGTGGTGGCGATCACCTCGAGCTGTCCGCCGCCGCCAGAGCCCGAGCTTCCGCAACCGACCCCGAGCAGAACCAACACGACGGTCGCGGCCACCGCCATCCGGGTCCAGCCTGGCCGCCGGGCCAGCGTCCGCACCAGCGCTACGGCAACGAAGACGGCCCCGGCGACACAGGCGATCGTCGCCCCGGGGGGCGCGTCGGTCTTGACCGACAGCCACAGCCCAGCCGTCCCCTCAACCGCAACCAGGGCGACGCTGGCCATCTGCCAACTCCGCATGCGCCGGGTGAGGAACCGAGCGGTCGCCGCCGGGACGACGAACAAGGCGCTGACCAGCAGCGCCCCCACAACCGACAGCGCCGCCGTCGTCGCCAGCGCGATCAGGCCCAGCAGCGCGGCGTCCAGCGAGGCCGCCTCGCGGCGCCCCCCCGGCGCCCCGGGATCGAAGCCGTGCGCGAGCCAGCGCCCGCCCACCAGCGCGCTCGCAACGAGAGTCGCCACAGCAGCGCCAGCGGCCAAGGCGATGTCGCCGCCGTCGACCAACAGCAGGCTGCCGAAGAGGAGCGTCTCGACGTTGGCGCCGGAGCCGAAGACGTCGCTGGCGAGGATCACCCCGGCGGCGAGGCAGCCGACAAGGATCAGCGCCACAACGCTGTCACGCTCGCGGTCCCGCCCGCGCCCGAAGGCGGCGTTGCCGGCGGTGAAGGCGAGCGCCGCACCGAAGGCGCCGAGGGGAGCCGCGAAACCGAGGCCATCCGCGAGGACCAGGCCGGGAAAGGTCGCCGTCCCGACCGAGTGCGAGAAGAAGGCGAGCCCTCGTAGGACGATCCAGGTCCCGAGCAGGCCGGCGGGCACAGCGAGGATCAGGACCTCGATCAGGCCGCGTTGCACGAAGGGAAGCTCAAAGGGCGCGAGGATGCGCCCAATGATAATGAGAATGAATCTAATTTGAATTTAAGCTGGCCATAACAACGCCTCTCTGACCGGTACCAAACAATTACTCAGAACGTATCGAGTGTGCAGTTAACCTAAGAGCAAGGCCACCCCACCCGAAGGAGTCATCGTGCAGAACCAAACCGAACCGATCGACCAGCGCCTGGTAAAGGCACTCGCTCACCCCCTGCGCGTTCAGATCCTCGAAATCCTGACCGAACAGGTCGCGAGCCCCAACAGGTTGTCCGAACACCTGGAAGCAAACCTCAGCCACGTCGCCTACCACACCCGCACCCTCGACAAATGCGGATGCCTGGAGCTGGTGGACACCGCGCGAAAGCGCGGCGCCACCGAGCACTTCTACAAGGCAGCGCCACGCTCCTTCATCGGCAGCCCCGCCTGGCGCGGGGTGCCAAGCTCGGTCCTCAGCGGAGTCTCCGGCGCCACCCTGCAGACCTTCCTCGACAAGGCCGTCGCGGCGCTCGAGGCTGGCACGCTCGACGGGCGCGCTGACACCATCTTCCGCTGGATGCCCCTCCTTCTCGACCAGCGCGGCTGGGAAGAAGTGGTGGCGATCCTGGAAGAGACGACCGAACAGGTCCTGGCAGCGCACCGGCACAGCCAGGACCGCCTCGCCAGCAGCGGGCGGGGGGACGCGATCTCCACCGTGATCGGCCTCGCCAGCTTCGAGACGGCGGGCTCGCGACAGGCCTAGCGCGGATCGCTGCGATAGGCGATGGAACGGTGGCGAATGGCGGCGACGCGAACAGTCTGTTCGCCATCGGCTAGCTGGTAGAGGATTCGATAGGCGCCAACACGCAACGAGTACAGGCCGCGCAGTTTGCCGCGCAAGGCATGGCCGGCGAGCGGCTCGCGCTCGAGCTGGCCGAGGGCATCCTCGATTGCATCGATCAAGGGCCAGTCGAGTTCAAGCAGCTCGCGGCGAGCGCGGCGGGCAAGAACCAGTCGAGCCAACAGCTGATATGGCCGTCCGTTTGTCAAGTCCCCAACCACCAAAGGCCCGCTGAAGCGGGCCTTTTTCTTGGTCCAGGAGGCGACGGTCGACCTGGTGCGCGACGCGCGGTCAGGCTGATATGCGCGGGTTGGCTACCGCAGGACCGGGTTTCGTCTCAGCGCCCGCTGTCTAGGATCGAGCGTCGCCGCGAAGCGGCTGCTCATAGCTGAATCGCGGATGCGCTGGCGCGAAGGGCCGAGCCCGCCGCCTCCTGGGCCAAGCGATGCTTGGTGGCCTCAGTCGGCTGTCGCTACCGCCCAGCAGAAGCCGCTCAGCTCACGCGCCACCGCGACCGCGCAGAGGGTGCGGCGCTTGCCGCGCTCTGAGTCAAGCCGGACCCAGCTGCGGTGCAGGCGCTGCTGGGCTTTCCATGAGATCGCGCAGACGGACTGGGGTTGGCCCTCCTGGCGGCGGCGCAGATCCCTGCCTTTGCGCGGTGCCCGGCGATAGTGCCAGGCCGCCTCGACCAAGAGGCGACGGGCGTGGCGGGAGCCCGACTTGGTGATCGCGCCCTGCCTGCGCTTCTCGCCGCTTGAGCTCTCAGAGGGCACCAGGCCGAGGTAGCTCATCAGCTGGGCGGGGCGCTGGAAGCGCTCGAAGTCGTCGACCTCCGCGCAGAGACCCAGCGCCGAGAGGGTGTCGATGCCACGCAGGCAGCGCAGGTGGGCGACGCTCTGCTCCCAGGGGGAGCCCTCGATGAGGGCGCTCATCTGGGCCTCGAGGCTCTCGCGTCGCACCAGCAGGGCGTCGATCGCCCCGATCCCGTCGAGCAGGACCGCCTGGGCGACTGGCTCGGGCAGCTGCACCCTGCCCAGCCAGTCGAGATGGCGCTGGGTCCAGTTGTTGCCCTCAAAGCGCAGGTCGTGGCGCAGCAAGAGCTTGGCGACGCGGTGGCGGGCCCGCATCAGGTCGCCGCGGACGTCCTCTCTGGCGCGGACCAGGTCGCGCATCGCCTCCTCGGCCGGCGTCGGCACCCGCACCGGGTGCAGGCCGCCGATCATCAGCAGGCGCACCAATCGCTCGGCATCTCGGCGGTCGGTCTTGACCCTGTCCTGGGCAGGGCGCTCGATCTTGCCCGGCGCGGCGACGGTGCAGTCGATCCCTTTCGCCGCCAATGCCCGCGCCAGCCCGAACCCGGTTGGGCCGGCCTCATAGGCAACCCGGACCGGCCCTGGCAGAGCAGCGCAGAACTCGGCCACCTGCTCGGTCTCCCCGCCCATCCGTCGCACCGCCAACTCCCCTGACTGCGAGTCGGCGATCGCCGCGAGGACCTTCGCCGCGTGAACATCGAGACCCACCCACGTCCTAACCTGCGCCATGTCGGCACCCCCATGATTGCGGTCCTCGCCGAGGCCGTTCCTCGGCGACAAACCCGCGCATCTCATGCGCGGGTGCCGACCTTTACGCGGGGCTCGGATTGAGCCGGCGCTCAGGTGGGCCGGCCATAGGGTCTAGCTGGCAGCCGCTCGACGCTCGGTCAGCTCGTTGCGAAGCTCGACGAGGGTGACCGTTTCATCACGTGCGATCTCGGCAAGACCGGCCTCCAGCGCAGCGAGAGCGTCGGGGTCCGAAAGAACCTCGGCGGTCTCCTCCAGCGCCTCGTACTCATCGATCGGGACCAGGGCTGCGGCTGGGGTGCCGTTGCGGGTCACCAGCACGTGATCGCGCCGGTCGCTGACGTCATCGAGGAGGCTGCTGAGGTTGCTGCGTAGCTCGCGCACGGGAACGATCTTCGCCATGGGCTTCAGTGTACATGAATGTGTACACACATAGAATTAGCCTCCGCCACAGTCGCCCATAAGGGGAGCTACTCCCACTCGATCGTCGCCGGCGGCTTTGAGGAGATGTCGAGGGCGACGCGGTTGACGTCGCGGATCTCGTTGATGATCCGGCTCGAGACGCGCTCCAGCAGGTCGTAGGGCAGCCGCGCCCAGTCGGCGGTCATTGCATCGTCGGAGGTGACGGCGCGGATCACGATCGGGTAGGCGTAGGTGCGGCCGTCGCCCTGGACCCCAACCGAGCGGACCACGGGCAGGACGCAGAAGGACTGCCAGAGCTGCCGGTAGAGCTCGGCCGCGCGGATCTCCTCCTGCAGGATCGCGTCGGCCGCGCGGAGGATGTCGAGGCGCTCTTTGTTGACCTCGCCGCCGACGATCCGGATCCCCAGCCCGGGACCCGGGAACGGCTGGCGCCAGACCATCCGCTCCGGCAGGCCCAGCTCGGCGCCGACCGCGCGGACCTCGTCCTTGAACAGCATCCGCAGCGGCTCGACCAGCTCGAAGTCGAAGTCGTCCGGCAGGCCGCCGACGTTGTGATGGGACTTGATCGTGGCGGCGTGGTCGGAGCCACCCGACTCGATCACGTCCGAGTAGAGCGTGCCCTGGACCAGGAAGCCGACATGCTCGAGCTTCGCCGCCTCCTCCTCGAAGACGCGGATGAACTCCTCGCCGATGATCTTGCGCTTGCGCTCCGGGTCCTCCACCCCGGCCAGCTTGGTGAGGAAGCGCTCTTCGGCCTCGACGTGGACGAGCGGGATGCCGAAGCGGCCGAAGGCCCCGACCACCTGCTCGGCCTCGTTGAGCCGCATCAGGCCGTGATCGACGAAGACGCAGGTCAGCCTCTCCCCCACCGCCCTGTGGACCAGCAGCGCCGCGACCGAGGAGTCGACCCCGCCGGAGAGGCCGCAGATCACCCGGCCGTCTCCGACCTGCGCCTGGATCTTCTCCACCTGTTCGGCGATCACCGACTGCGGTGACCACTGTTGCTCGCAGCCGGCGACGTCGCGCAGGAAGCGGGTCAGGATCTCGGTCCCGTAGGGGGTGTGGACGACCTCGGGGTGGAACTGGATCCCGTAGAGACCGCGATCCGGAAGCTCGCAGGCGGCTACCGGGGAGCCGGGGCTGGAAGCCAGCGCTGCAAACCCCTCGGGCGCCTCGAAGACGGTGTCGCGGTGACTCATCCAGCAGCTCTGCTCCGGCGGCAGCCCGCCCAGCAGCCGGCCGCCGTCGTCGCGTAGGACGAGGTCGGTGCGCCCGAACTCGCCCGCCTCGGCCGACTCGACCCGGCCACCCAGCGCCAGCACCATCGCCTGCATCCCGTAACAGATGCCGAGCAGGGGGATATCCAGATCGAGCAACTGAGTCGGAAACTCCGGCGCCCCCTCCTCGTACACCGAAGCCGGCCCCCCCGAGAGGATCAACGCCCTCGGCTTCCGCTCCCTAATCGCCCCTACCGACGTAGTCGATGGGAGCAACTCCGCAAACACGCCGCATTCGCGAATTCGCCGCGCGATCAACTGCGAGTA
Organism: uncultured Actinomycetes bacterium; assembly: GCA_963699125.1. Classification (GTDB taxonomy): domain Bacteria; phylum Actinomycetota; class Thermoleophilia; order Solirubrobacterales; family 70-9; genus VAYN01. Next base: position 111,864 of record OY969417.1, on the reverse strand, counting down.
CTGCCCCCCGAAATCGAGGACCAGTACCTCCTCAACCGCCCCTCCGGCGGGTGGCACCGTAGGGGGGCCCATCTCCGAGGAAGCTTTAGCTACCGGAGGAGATGGGGGGTCCCCTGCGGTGACAGGACCCGCCGGCCGGGCGGCATCGAGGCTCTCAGTCATCCGATACGGCAACCCCCGCAGACACCGCGGCCCGTCCATTCGAGCCCATGCCCACCGACTGCTCGTTCTGCAGCTTCTTGCCCTCGCTCATCAACGCCGGCGCGACCATCACCTCGGCCCGCTGGAAGGAACGGATGTCCTCGTAGCCACAGGTGGCCATCGAGGTTTTCAGCGCTCCCATCAGGTTGAAGGTGCCGTCGTTCTCCTGGGCCGGCCCGAGCACGATCTCCTCCATCGTCCCGTCCTGCTTGGTCGAGACGCGGGTGCCGCGAGGAAGCGAGGGGTGGAAGGTCGCCATCCCCCAGTGGAAGCCACGGCCGGGGGCCTCCTTGGCGCGGGCCAGAGGTGAGCCGACCATGACCGCATCGGCGCCGCAGGCGATCGCCTTGGAGACGTCGCCGCCGGTGCGCATGCCGCCGTCGGCGATCACGTTGACGTACTCACCGGTCTCCAGCATGTGCTGGGAGCGGGCGGCCGCGACGTCGGCGATCGCGGTTGCCTGGGGGACGCCGATCCCGAGCACGCCGCGGGTGGTGCAGGCGGCGCCGGGGCCGACGCCGACGAGGACGCCGACGGCACCGGTGCGCATCAGGTGCAGCCCGGTTGAGTAGGAGGCGCAGCCGCCGACCACGGTCGGCACCGGCACCTCGGCGATGAACTCCTTCAGGTTCAGCGGCTCGACCGTGGTCGAGACGTGTTCGGCGGAGATCACCGTGCCCTGAATCACCAGGATGTCCAATCCCGCCTCGACCGCCACCTCGTAGTGCTCGCGCACCTTCTGCGGGGTCAACGAGCCGCAGGCAACGGCGCCGCGGGACTTGATCTCGTCGATGCGCCGGCCGATCAGCTCCGGCTTCACCGGCTCGGCGTAGATCTCCTGCATCAGCCGCGTCGCCACGTGCTTCGGCGCCGCGGCAATCTGCTCCAACCGCTCCTCGGCGTTCTCGAAACGGGCCCAGATTCCCTCCAGGTTGAGCACCCCGAGGCCGCCCAGCTCGTTGACGAGCACGGCGGTGTCGGGGCTGACCACGCCGTCCATCGCCGAGGCGACCAGCGGCAGGTCGAAGCGATAAGGACCGAGGGTCCAGCTAATGTCGATGTCGTCGGGATCGCGGGTGCGACGCGACGGGACGATGGCGATGTCGTCGAATCCGTATGCGCGCCGCCCCTTCTTGCCGCGGCCGATTTCGATTTCCAAGTGTCTTCCTCCAGGGCTGGCGTTGAACAGCCAGCCTACACTTCTGCCGGGACCTCCAAGTCGTGCACGGCGACCTCGCCCAGCAGGCGCTCGACCTGGCTGCGGTCGACGGTCCCGGCGCCGAAATGCTGGGTCGACTCGGCGCCGCAGGCGACGCCGTAGGCGAGGCACTCCTCGGCCGGGCGGCCCTCGTAACGGGCGGCGACGTAGCCGGCCAGGAAGGCGTCTCCGGAGCCGACCGTGGAGACCGCCTCGAGCGGCTCGGTGTGGACTTCGAGCAGGCGCCGCTCGCCGGCCTCGCCGACGGCGGCGACGCAGCCTTCTGGGCGCGTGATCGCGGCCTCGGAGGCGCCGAGGCGGACCAGCTCCTTGAGCCCGGTGGCGAGGTCGCTGCCGTCGGCGAACTCCTGCCCGACCAGCTCCTCTGCCTCGCGCTCGTTGGGGGTGACCATCGAGGCGCCGGCGCGGACGCCGGCCAGCATCGCCTCACCCTCGGCGTCGAGCACGACTGGGACCCCGCGGCGGCCGAGGTCGGCGATCAGGCGGGCGTAGAGATCGTCGCCGGCGCCGGGCGGCAGTGAGCCCGCCAGCACGCAGATCTTGGCGCCGCCGGCGAGGTAGCCGATCCGCTCGAACAGCTTCTTCGTCTCCTCGGGGCTGACCGCGGGGCCGCGCTCGTTGATCTCGGTCTGCTCGCCGGAGGTCGGGTCGATCACGGCGAGGTTGATCCGCGTCTCGGCGGCGATCCGGGTGAAGTCGGTCAGCACCGACTCTTCCCGCAGCCCTTCCAGCACCCGGGTCCCGGCTGGGCCGCCGACGAAGCCGGCGGCGATCACCGGGCGGCCGAGCAAGCTGAGGGCGCGGGCGACGTTGATGCCCTTGCCGCCAGCCACGGTGCGGCTCTCTACCGCGCGGTGGCGTCGGCCGAGACGGAAGTTCGGCACAGCGACGGTGCGGTCGATTGCCGCGTTGAGAGTCACGGTGAGAATCACGCTTTCACCCCGGATTCGCTCCCCTCAGTCACTTCGGCGGGACAGACGGCGGTAGAGCAATACCCCGCCAATCAGTATCACGAACATCGCCGCCACGATAGGGATCGGATAATCCTCGACGAAGGCGTGCACGCGGTCGAAGGTGCTGGCCTCGGGGATCGCGCGGCCGGCCCGCAACGGCACCGTGGCGGTGGGACGGCCATCGATAAGGACAGTCGCCATGCCGAGCACGGCGCCGCGCCGGATCGGCCCCTCGACCTCTGCCGGGGCGCGGACGTCGAGGTCGAGTCGCTGGCCCCGGCGCAAGCCGACGGCGACGCCGCGGGCGGCGCGCAGCGGCAGTTCGCCACCGGAAAAGCGGATCGCGGGATCGGCGAGGTCCTGGCCGACGTGGATCGGACGGCGGCGCTGGTACTGGCGGAAGCCGTATTCGAGCAGTTCGAGGTTGTCGCGGTAGCGGGCTTCGTCACTCGGGGCGCCGATCGCAACCGAGATCAGCTCGACCCCCTTGCGGCGGCCAGAGCCGACTAATACATAGGCGGCGTCGAAGGTGTGCCCGGTCTTGACGCCGGTTACCCAGGGTGCGTCCAAGAGCAGCTCGTTGATCGTCTCGATCCGGCGCGGCGGGCGGAGGCTGCGCAGGACGGTGCTGCGCGCATCGGCGATCTCGGCGAAGGCGGGTATTCGCAGCAGCCGTCGCGTCAGCGTCGCCAGGTCGCGGGCGCTGGAGAAGTTGCCGCGCTGGTCGAGTCCGACGGGGTTCGCGTAGTGGGTGTCGGCGAGGCCGAGGGCGGCGGCGCGGCGGTTCATCTGCACGACGAAGCGGGCCTGGGTGCCGGCGGCGGCCAGGGCGAGGTCGTGGGCGGCGTCGTTGCCGCTGCGCAAGATCAGCCCGTAGAGGAGATCGCGAACGCTGATCCGCTGTCCCGTCCGCAGTTCCAGCAGAGACTCGCCGTAGATCGGGTCGTAGGGCGCCGCCCGCACGATCTTGCCGAGTGGCAGCTCCTGCATCGCCACGTAAGCGGTCATCAGCTTGGTCGTGCTGGCGATCGGCAGGTGCCTGGTGGCGGCATGGGAGACGAGCACATCGCCGCTGCGGGCGTCGATCAGCGCCCAGGCGCGGGCTTCGATCCCCAGTTTCTCCGGCGCCTTGGCGGCGCTCGCCACAGGCGCCAGAGCGATCGCCAACAACGTCGCCAGCAGCAAGGCGACGCCGGCGCGACGCATGCTCATCGCAGTTTCAGGGTCTCGCCGGCGATCAGGATCTGGGGGTCGACTTCGGGGTTCAGGGCGAGGATGTGGGCAACCGGGATGCCGGTCCGGTGGGCGATCGCGACCAGGGTGTCGCCGCTCTTGACGACGTAGGTGCTCGCGGTCGTTTCGTGGGTGCGCGCCCGCGAGGAGTGGCCGTTCCCGTGCCTCCCGTTCGAGGAGCCGGAGTCGCCGAGCGAGCTCGAGATCGCGACGATCACGACCACCACCGCGCCAGCCAGGGCGATTGCGGCGAAGATCCGGGCGGAGGCGCTGGTGCGTTTTTCCATGAACCAGTGGAATCGAGTTCTTTGGGACGGTGATCGTATATCCGCTGCGAGGGTTTTCAGGCGGTCGAAACGTCCCAGACTGCGGCGCGCAGGCGCTCCGCCGCAGCGGCCGGATCGGGGTCGGCGGCGATCCCGCGCGAGACAGTGACGAGGGCGGACGCCCGCCCCGGCTCGAAGGCGGCGCCAAGCAGCTCCGGCTTCCCGCCCTGCGCGCCGACGCCGGGGATGAGGAAGATCGAGCGCGGCATCACCTCGCGCAGACGGGCGATGTGGAGGGGCTCGGTGGCCCCGACGACCGCGCCCATGCCGCTCATCCCGCACTCGCCCAGCAGCCGTCCGGAGAGGCCATTGACAAGCCGGGCAAGGCGCTCGTGCAGCGGCTGGTGGGGCGCCGGCAGGTCCTGGACGTCAGCGGCGCCCGGATTGCTGGTTCGGACCAGGGCGAAGACGCCGGCGCCGGCGCTCTCCGCCGCGACGAGGAGCGGCTCGAGGGCGTCCAGCCCCAGCAGCGGGTTGGCGGTGAAGGCGTCGGCGCCGAGGCCGGGGACGGGACCCCATGGGGTCGGCGTCTCTCCCACCAGGGCCTGGGCGTAGGCGGCGGCGGTGACCGGGACGTCGCCGCGCTTGCCGTCGGCGATCGTCAGCAGGCCCGCTTCGCGAGCCGCCCGGAAGACTTCCCCCAGCGCCGCCCAGCCGGGCGCGCCGAGGCGCTCGAAGCAGGCCAGCTGCGGCTTCACCGCCACGCAGGCGGGACCGGCGTGGGCGATCAGCGAGCGGCAATGGGTCAGCACCGCGGCGGCCGCGAGCTCGGCCGCCAGGGAGCCAGGCCCCGGGGCCGCCTCCCCTTCCCCGGCCAACTGCGCCGGGTCGGGGTCGAGGCCGAGGCAGATCTGGCTGCGGCGCTCGTCGACGAGCGCCGCCAGCCGATCCGCGAAAGGGCTCAGGGAATCAGCCGCCCTTGACCTTGGTCTTCAGAGCCGAGCCGGCGGAGAACCGCGGGACCTTGCCGCCCGGAATCGTGATGCGCTCGCCGGTGCGCGGGTTGACGCCCTGACGGGGGCCGCGCTCGGCGACGTGGAATTTGCCGAAGCCGGTGAAGCTGACCTCGCCACCGGCGCTCAGCGCATCGGTGATCGCGTCGAGCACGGCGTCGACGGCGTCGCCGGCAGCCTTCTTGCTGCCGAGCCGGTCGTCGCCGGCCAGTTGATCCAGAAACTCAGCCTTGGTCACGTCGGAAATCCTCCTCGGGGGTTGAAGAACGGCGCAATCTAACAGCGGGCTCGGCGTCAGGGCCTGCCCGGGGGACCCTCAACGTCAGGAACCGCTCACGGCCATCTCGGCCACCAGCAGCGGCGGGGTGCTGACGGAACCGCCGAAAGGGACCCAGCGCGCCTCCACCCCGGCCGCTCGAACCGAGCCCAGCATCGAGACGAGGTCCCCCGCGATCGTGAACTCGCGCAGCGGCCCGGCCAGCTCGCCGCCCTCGATCGCCCGGCCCGAGGCCCCGACCGAAAAGACGCCGGTGACCGGGTTCACCCCGGAGTGCAGGCCGGCGACGTCGGTGACGAAGACACCGGCGGCGGCCTCTCCCAGCAGCTCCGCGAAGGAGAGCGAGCCGGGGGCGACGACCAGGTTGGAAGCCGAGACCGAGGGCTGCGAGCGGTAGCCGCTGCGAGCGGCGTTGCCGGTTGAGGCGCAGCCCTCGCGGTTGGACGTGTAGGTATCGAAGAGGAAGGCCTGCAGGCGGCGATCCTCGATCAGCGCCGTGCGGCGGCGCGGCACGCCCTCGGCATCGAACGGCGCCGCGGCCGAGCCGCCCGGGTCGCGGCCGTCGTCGTGGAGGACGAGCGCCTCGCCGGCAAGCTCCTCGCCGAGGCGCCCGGCGAACGGCGAGCGCCCACGCTGGATCGCCTGGGCGCTGAGGGCGCCGGCGATCAGCCCGGCGAAGCTGGCCGCGACGGTGGGATCGAGCACAACCGGGCAGGAACGCGAGGTGGGCTTGGCGGCGCCGATCATCGAGACGGCGCGCCCGGCACCCTCGACCCCAATCGCCTCCGGGTCGAGACCGACCGGGCCGCGGGCGAGCCCGAAGCCGAGGCCGGTCTCCCGCCCGCCCTCGCCCTCGGCGAGAGCCTGCAGGTAGGCGAAGCAGCTGGAGGCCTCGTACTCGCCCGCGACGCCGGTCGAGGAGGCGATCGCCACCTGCTCGGCCGAGTCGGCGTAGACGACCTGCTCGACGGCGGCGACGCGGGGGTCGGCGGCGAGCGCCGCCCGCTCCACTCCCAGCGCCAGCTCCGCCGCCTGCGCGGTCGTCCAGCTCGCGACCGAGGGATCGCTGAGACCGGGGATCGCCTCGAACGGCGCCGGCTCAGGGGGCGCGGCGAACTCGTCCTCGTCGGCGACCGCCGCCGCCTCGGCAGCGCGGGCGGCAATCGCGACGACGCCGGCCTTGGAGAGGTCGGTCCCGTAGACGTAGCCGACCCGCCCCCCGACCCAGGCACGAACGCCGACCCCACCCTGGGTGGCCGCCGTCAGGCTCTCCACCTCGCCGCCATGGACCCGCACCTCGCGGCCGCGGTCGCGCGAGACGTAGGCCTCGGCCTCGCCAGCCCCGGCGGCGAGGGCCGCCTCGACCGCCTGGCCCGCGGTCGCGCTCAGGTCGCTCAACGCTCGGTCCCCCCGACCGTCATCGCCCCGACGCGGACGTGTCCCTGACCGGTTCCGACCGGGACTTTCTGGCCGCCCTTGCCGCAGATGCCGGTCTTCATAAAGAAGTCGTTCCCGACCGCGTCGATCGCCAGCAACGCCTCCAGGCAATTGCCGATCAGCGTCGCCCCGCGGCAGGGCCGGGTCACCCTGCCGCCCTCGATCAGGTAGCCCTCGGAGACGCCGAAAACGAAGTCGCCGGTTGCCGGGTCGACCTGACCGCCGCCGAAGGAGACCGCGTAGAAGCCCTTCCCGACCTCGGCGATCATCGCCTCGGGGGTGGCCTCGCCGGGGGCGATGTAGGTGTTGGTCATGCGGGGGATCGGCAGGTGCCGGAAGCTCTCGCGGCGGCCGTTGCCGGTCGAGGGGACGCCGTCCCGCTCGGCCGTCAGGTGGTCGTAGAGGTAGGCGGTCAGGCGCCCCTCCTCGATCACCTGCGTCTTCTGGGTCGGGGTGCCCTCATCGTCGACGGCGTCGCTGCCCCACTCGTTCGGTAGGCGACCGTCGTCGAAGGCGTTGAGGAGCGGCCGGGCGACCTCCTGCCCGAGCTTGCCGGCGTAGACGCTGGCGCCCTTCTGGACGTGGTCGGCCTCGAGCCCGTGCCCGGTCATCTCGTGGAAGAGGACGCCGCCGAAGCCGCCGCCGACCACGACCGGCATCGAGCCCGAGGGGGCGGGGCCGGCCTCGAGCAGGGTCAGCGCCTTGCGGGCGGCCTGCTCGGCGATCAGCGCCGGATCGTCTTCGAGCAGCTCGAAGCCGCGGTGGGCGCCGAGGGTCTCGGCTCCGGTCTCCACCACCTCGCCGCGGCGGGCGACCGCCTGGGCGCCGATCCGCACCCGGGTGCGATCGTCACCGCTGAGCAGTCCCTCGGAGTTGGCGACGGCGACCTCGCGGCGCGCCTCCGCGTAGGAGGAGGTGAACTGGGCGATCTCGCCGCCCTGGCCGCGAGCGCGCTCGTCCAGCTCGCGAAGCAGTGCCGCCTTGCGCTCGGCGGAGACGTCCTGCGGGCGCAGCTCGACCGGCTGCGGCGTGCTCGCCACCGCCTCCAACGCCCGCGGCTGGCGGCGCTCGCCGCGCAGGGCGGCGGCGGCTTCGTCGGCGGCGCGCTCGAGATCGGCGGGGTCGAGCCCGTCGACGTGGGCGAAATAGGTGGTGGCGCCGTCGACCACCCGCACGCCCGCCCCCTCCTCGGAGCCCGACTGGACGGCCTCGATCCGCGACTCGTCGATCGACATCGAGAGCCCGTGCCGGCGTTCGGCGAAGACCTCGGCGAAACGGCCGCCGTTGCCGAGCGCCCGCGAGAGGACGCGCTCGGCAACGCCGGGCTCGATCAGCTCGCTCACGCCTTGCGCCGTTTCCCCGCGACCTCGATCAGGCGGCCGGCGGCGACAAACAGCTCCGCCCCGGAAGCGGAGTCGTCAGCGTGGTCGCCGCTGCGCCCGTTCGGGTAGTAGAGGCGGGCGAAGGGGCGGCGGGCGACCCGCCGCCTGCGCATGTAGGCAGCGGCCTCGTCGGCGTAGCCGGAGACCCGGTCGAGCAGGACACGGTGGGGCTTAGGCGGCATCAGCCCCCCCGTCTGGCCGGCGCTGCCGACCTTTACCACCCTCTGGTGGGGCCAAAGTCGGCTGCGGCATCGCGAGGTCGCGCAGGGTCGAGCGCATGTCGAAGAAGAGGAGTGAAGCTAGGGCGAAGCGGTCGGTGACCACGACGGCGAGGAAGCCGGCGTGGCGCAAGGCGAAGACCTCGCCCTGCTCGGTCGCGACGTGGACCTGTTCGACCGTCTCGCCCCCCGCCCGGTCGGCGACCTCGAGCAGCGCCGCCACGTCCTCGCGCCAGCGGGAGGGGTCGCCGGAGGCGGCGAGGACGGCGCCGCCGGAGTCGAGGATCGCGGCTCCCCGCAGGTCCGTAGACATCTCGGTGAGGAATGCCAGCGCCGCCTCGGCGGCGTCGCCCGCAGCGACCTCGGTGGCGGCAACGTCAGGCATGTGGGTGAAAATACCGACCGTGCCCCTCGCCCGAGCCTCCTGGATCACCGTCGTCGTCGTTTGCGCGATCGCCGCGGTCCTCTTTGCGATCAGCGGTTACACGGGCTATACGCTCACCCTGATCGCGGTCGGGCTGGCCGCGGCAGTCAACCTGCTGCCCCGTCCCTAGATGATCTAGATGGTTGATTCCACGACCCCGCACACCTGGATGGCGGGCGTGGCGCTGCGCATCTCTGCGTCCTCGGGCTTGCCTTTGGCGCCGCCAAAGGCTGCGCCCTACGTCCTTGATCTGCTTGGCCACGCCCGTCCCCAGTCACACGCGGTCGTGGAATCAATCATCTAGCCGGAGCGGAACGGGTCCGAGTCGTCGCCGTCGGGGTTCCGGAACGAGGTCTCGGGCTCAACGTGGATCAGCACTTCGGCCTGGGGGATCTCGGCTTCGATCGAGTCCCGCATCCGGTGTGCCAGCGCGTGCGCCCGCTCGAGGCTGGTCCCGGAGCGGTACTGGACGTGGAGGTCGATGTGGCGGCGGCTGCCGGCGCGGCGGGCGCGCAGCTTGTGGTAGCCGGCGACCTCGGGGGTGCGGGCGCTGGCGATCGCCGCCTCGATCTGGTCCAGCTCGGCCTCGGGCAGCGTCTCGTCGACGAGCACGCCGGAGGAGCGCCGGATGATCCGGATGCCGGCCCAGACGATCGCGGCCGCGACCACCAGCGCCGTGATCGGGTCGAAGGCGCCCTCGCCGGTGACCTGAACCAGGGCCAGGCCGAAAAGGACCCCCGCCGAGGTCAGCGCGTCGGTGCGCAGGTGCGCGGCGTCGCCCTCGAGCGCCGCCGATTCGTGCGCCCTTGCCTGGCGCGAGAGCACCGTGGAGACGCCGAGGTTGGCGAACACGGAGAACGCCATCACGGCGATGCCGAGGCCGAGCCTCTCGACCTCCGTGCCGACGACGAGTTGGCGGGTCGCCTCGTAGACGATCACGGCGGCGCCGACCAGGATCAGCATTCCCTCGATCGTCGCCGCCAGGCTCTCGACCTTCTCGTGGCCGTAGGGGTGCTCGGCATCGGCGGGCTCGTCGGCTTTGCGGACGGAGACGTAGGCGACAACGGAGGCGACTAGGTCGATCAGCGAGTGGAGCGCCTCGGTCAGGATCGCGATCGAGCCGGTGATCGCGCCAGCAGCAAGCTTGAGCGCGATCAGGATCGCGTTGGAGACGATCGAGAGCGCCGCGGCGCCGCTTTTGGTGCGGATCACGGTGAGCCCTCGGTGGCGGTGCCGAGGTGCGCTGCCAGCAATCGGGTCGCCTTGCCACGGTGGCTGATCGCGTGCTTCTCGGCGTCGCTCAGCTCGGCGTAAGTGCGGGTATCGTCGGGCCCGGTCTCGTCGGGGACGAAGGCGGGGTCGTAACCGAAGCCGCCTTCGCCGCGTCCCTGCTCGAGTAGGTAGCCCTCGCAGTGGGCCTCGAAGATCCGCTCCTCCCCTGCCTCGTCGATCAGCGCGATCACGCAGACATAGGCGGCGCGGCGGTCTCCGGCGACGGCGCTGACCTCATGCAGGAGCTTCTCCAGGTTCTCCTCGTCGCTGGCGCCCTCGCCGGCGTAGCGCGCCGAGTAGATCCCGGGCTTCCCCCCGAGGTCCTCCGCCTCGATGCCGGAGTCGTCGGCGATCACAACCTCGCCGGTGGCCGCGCGCGCCGCGCGCGCCTTGATCAGGGCGTTGGCCTCGAAGCTCTCGCCGTCCTCCGGCGGCAACTCCACCTCGGGCGGCAGCGGCCGCAGATCGACCGACGGCAGCAGTTCGGCCATCTCGCGCAGCTTGTGCCGGTTGCGAGTGGCGAGGATCAACCGATCCGCTCCTGCACCTCCCGCAGGCGGGCGATGCCGCCCTCGGCGAGTGCCAGCAGCTCGTCCAGCGAGGCGCGGGAAAGCGGCGTCCGCTCGGCCGTTGCCTGCACCTCGACCAGGCCGCCCTCGCCGGTCATGACGACGTTCGCATCGACCTCGGCATTGGAGTCCTCGGTGTAGTCGAGGTCGCACAGCGCCCGGCCGCCAACCACGCCAACGCTGATCGCGGCGACCGAGCCGTTGAGCGGCATCGTCTCCAGCGCTTTCTTGTCGATCAACCTCTGGAAGGCCTGGCGCAGCGCCACGTAGCCGCCGGTGATCGCCGCGCAGCGGGTGCCGCCGTCGGCTTCGAGCACGTCGCAGTCGACGTAGACGCTGCGTTCGCCCATCGCCTTGAAGTCGACGACCACGCGCAGGGCGCGCCCGATCAGCCGCTGGATCTCGACCCCACGACCGTCCTGCTTGCCCTTCGAGATGTCGCGCTGCTTGCGATCCCCGGTCGAGGCCGGCAGCATCGCGTACTCGGCGGTGACCCAGCCCTTGCCGCGGCCCTGCATCCAGCGCGGCACGGAACCGTTGACCGACGCCGTGCAGATCACCCGCGTCTTGCCGATCGAGATCAGGGCGGAGCCGTCGGCGCTGGCGACGAAACCGGGATCGATCGTCACCGGCCGGATGTCCGCGGGAGCGCGGTCGTAGCTGCGGGAGGCTGGCATCGGGCGAGTCTTTCACGCAGGGCGGAAATCGCGCCTGCGGACCCTGCAGGCGCTACTTGTCCCGGGCCGATCGAGCGCGCCGAAACGAGCGCTCAAGCCGCCGCACGGCTTTCTCGAAATCGCGAGGCGATTTTGCATTGCGCGCGGCGACGCGCCGGACAGCCGGGTCGGAACGTTTATTCGCCATCTGCATCTCGTCGATCGGGTCGGAAAGCCAGGATGATCCAGTCTCGGGGAACATACCCGCCCCCCTCTGCTCCAAGCAGCCCCATGGACAGAACTGCATTGAGGTCGCGGGTCAGGGTCTTCTCCGTCTTACCCGCGTAAGCCTCGGAAAGCGCGGGCGAAAGCCGTCTCAAGGCTCGCTTGCGAACCGGCTCGAAAGTCTCTTCGTGCTCTTTCGTCAGATCCAGTACCAGCCGCAGCCGCCGCCGATCCGCTTTGGTCCTCAACTCCCCGAACGTTTCGTAGACGTACTGCTCCCACCTGTCCGAAAACTGCTGAGCCCTGATCGTCCCGAGCGCCTCCTCGACGCCATCGACGAGACCCCGTACCGCGTATTCGACGAAGGAGATCGGATCTTCCGTCCTGCTCGTCCTGTCGAGGTGCCTGTAGTACTCGCTCCTGGTCAGGTTGTAGTGGTTGCTAAGAAGGTGGCACACGGGAACCGGCAGCTCCGCCGCCAGCAGAATTTGGACCTCCAGCAGCCTCGCCGTGCGCCCGTTGCCATCGCCAAATGGATGGATCCAGGCGATGTACAGATGGGCAACTATCGCCTTGATGATCGCGTAGGGAATTCGGAATGCCCGATCCGTGGTGTTCAGCTCGGAGCTGTTGAGCCAATGGGCGAGACGATCGAGCAAGTACTCGCAGTCCTGATACGGCGCACCGCGGTACCCGACAACCCCGACCGAGTGATCGCGAACCCGGCCACGGACGACCCCGTCCTCCAGCGGAAGGTCGCGAAGAACCATCGCGTTGTAGTGCTCGATCGTCTCTCGCGACATCTGTGGCGATGCCTCGGAGTCGACCATCTCCGCCTTGATCTCGTTCGCGGCATCGATGACATTCTGTATTTCTTTTCCCAGGTACTGTTGGGATTCAGGCAGATCCAAAGTCCCTTCGACGGCCTTCAGCGCATCGCCCTCGCTGAGCGTGTTCCCCTCGATCGCCGTAGTCGCGAGAACGCCCTTGGCGAGGAAAAGCTCGTGAAGCTGCCGGCCGATCTCGGGCTTCAGCATCGAATGAGCGACGTGGTCCGCGTCCGATGCCGCCTTGCCGAGCAGGACCCAGACACGAGCCGGGATGCGGCGCAGATCGAGCTTGAAGTCGATCCAGGGATGAGTCTGCGTATATTCTCGCTCTTTGGACCGGGATTGCGTCCCATTAAAAGCCATCTAATATCGCATTATATAAGGGTTTATAGGATTTCGATTTATATTTTGTCCGGGGAGATGTCCAAGCTTACCCACGAGCACCAAGTGATGCGAAGAGTCCTGCTTCGCCTCAGCCGTCTGGATGGACCCGCAGGCCGCGCTGGCCGAAATGGGCGTCGAAGGCGAATGCCTCGGCGCCGCCCTCGCGCTCGATTAGCGCGAACGAGGTGGCGTCGACGTAGCTCCAGCGCTTGTCGCCGTGACGCTCGAGGATCTCCCAGGCGTCGCCCTCGACGTCCTCGTCGAGCCGTACCAGCTCGATCGCACCGCTGGCGCGGAACCGTTTCCCCCACTCGATCGCCTCGCCGCGGCCGACCCTGACCATCAGGGCCGTGTAGGTCTCGGCGAAGACGTAGTTCGAGGTGAACAGCGCGGCGCCCTCGGAGAGGAGGTCCGAAAGCGCCGCCCTAGCACGCTCGTGCTCGGTCTCGGCAGAGTTGCGGAGCGCGACGAAGGCGCTGGTGTCGACGAAGACCGACCTCATCGGCCGTAGAGGTCGCGGTCCAGCGTGGTGACGCTGGTCTCCTCCCGTCCGCGCCCCGGGGACTCGTCCACGAGGTAGCGGAGCAGGGGATCCGCGGCCCGGTCCGGTCGGCGAGCGCGCTCGGCGTCGATCAGCTCCCGCACGACGGCGGCGATGCTGCCCGACTTGCCGGCCCGCTGCCGGAGCCAACGATGCTGGGCCTCGTCCAGATATAGCTGCGTCCGATGCTTCATGCTGTCATACAGCATACGGCGCAGGGAGGACGGAATCGGCGTGGCTGTCATATCTGCAGTGCTCATGGCTTTCTCGGCTTCTCCTCTCGCCCGGGAAGGGCGACCGCGGCCGCCCCCGCCCTCACTTGAAGGCGACCTTGTCAACCGCCTCCTTGATCTTGTTGACGATCACGTCCGCCAACTCCGTGCCCTGCTTGCCGTTGAACCCCTTCATCGCCGCAACCATCCCCACCATCAGCAGCGAGACCAGCAGGATCAGGCCGACGTACTCGACCGTCCCCTGCCCCGCCTCGCCCGTTGCCAGCATGCGGATGCGGCGCAAGCGCCGCTCGATCGCGGCGTGCACGTACCCCATCAGCGCGTAGAGCATCGAATCCCCTCCTTCTCGGTTGGCGACCCAATGCTCGGCTCCGGCGACACACGGATCCAGACCTGAATGCCACAACTCCGCAACCCAGCCGCACCAAAACGGTCACCGCGACCTCGCCCCTGCCGCCGCGGATACCCTCAGCCCGGTGCGCGTCCTGGTCGTCACCAACTTCGAGCCCGACGAGTCGGCGCCGCAGCGCGGGCGCTGGGTCCGCGACCAGGTCGATGAGATTCGCCGGCGGGGAGTCGACGTCGAGGTCTTCAGCTTCCCCCGCGGCCGCAGCGAGTACCTGCCTGCCACCCGCCGGCTGCGGGCGCTGCTGCGCCGCGAGCGCTTCGACCTCGTCCACGCCCACTACGGGTTGGCGGGATGGTGCGCGCGGCTCGCCGGGGCGCGGCCGTTGATCGTCACCTTCCACGGCACCGACGTCCGCCACAGGGTCGTCGGCCCGCTCTCGCGGCGCCTCGCCCGGCGCGTCGACCTCGTCGCCGCGGTCTCGCGGGCCCTCTTCGCTCCCGAGGACGGGCGCCCGGGCCTCCCCCGGGTCCCGGGCTCAGCGGTCCTGCCCTGCGGCCCGGACCTACGGCGCTTCGAGCCGCTGCCGCGGGCGCGGGCGCGGGCCTCGCTCGGCCTCGACCCCGCCGGCCGCTACCTCCTCTTCCCCGCCAACCCGGCCCGTCCCGAGAAGCGACACGACCGCGCCGCCGAGATCGCCGCGGCCAGCGGCGCCGAACTGCTGACCGGCGGCGCGATCGACCCCGAGCGGATGCCGCTCTGGCTCAACGCCGCCAACGCGGTTCTCGTCACCTCCGACTACGAGGGGATGGGAATGGTCGCGCTGGAGGCGCTCGCCTGCGAGGTGCCCGTCCTCTCGACCCCGGTCGGCGTCGCTCCATACGCGCTCGGCGGCATCGACGGTTGCCTCTGCGCCCCTTTCGACGTCGGCGTGTGGAGCGATGCGGCTCGGCCTCACCTCGACTCGGCCGACCCGCGCGTGGCGGGCTCCGCGAGAGCCGCCACGCTGTCGGCCGGGAGGATGGCCGAACGGGTGATCGAGGTCTACCGCGACGTGACCCGCACCCCGTAATAGATTGGGGACGCATGAGCTCCGAATCGGGCGACCCCAGCGGCGAGAGCCTCAGCGTGCAGGTCGAGGAGGCCGAGCGGCGGCTGCAAGCCGCAGCGGAGGTTGCGACCGAGGCCGAGCGGCGCGCCAACGCCGAGATCGAGGCCCTCGAGGCCGACCTGGAGCGCGAGCGGGCTGAGGCCGAGCAGGCTCTCGAGAAGCTGCGACTCGCCCACGAGGAGGAGCTGCAGCGCGAGCGCGAGGCCAAGCAGCGCGCGATCGCCGCCGCCGAGGAGCGACTGAGCGAGATCGAAGCGCAGGCGGAGGCGGCAGAGAAGCGGGTCGAGGAGGCCGAACAGCGTTCCGGCGAGGCCAAGCGCGCCGTCGCCGACGAGAAGGCACGGGCACGCGAAGGTGCGGCCACCTGGCTGCGGGAGCAACTCGACTCGATCCGCCGAGAGGCTGAGGGCCGATAGCCGCAGGCCCCGAGTACGACGTCGCCGTGGTCGGCGGCGGCGCCGCAGGCCTCTGGACCGCGCTGCGCGCCGCCGAGCAGGGCGGCAGCGTCTGCCTGATCTCCCGCACGCCGCTCTCCCAGAGCGCCAGCTTCTGGGCCCAAGGGGGATTGGCCGCTGCGCTGGAGCCAGGCGACTCGCTCGAGAGCCACGCCGCCGACACGATCGCCGCCGGCCGTGGCCTCTGCCGGCCTTCGGCCGTGCGGGTGCTGGTTGAGGAGGCCCCCGAAGCGGTGAGGGACCTGCTCGCGCGCGGCGTCGTCTTCGACCTCGATCACGAAGGCCGGCTGGCACTGGGGCTCGAGGGAGGCCACGCGAGTCGGCGCATCGTCCACTCCGGCGGCAGCCAGACCGGACACGAGATCACCTCGAAGCTGGCCGCGATGGTCGCCACCGAGCCCCGCATCGAGGTGATGGAGCGCACCTCGGCGACGGCGCTCTGGAGTGACGGCGAGCGCTGCCACGGGGTGATCGGCGACGCCGGCCCGATCGCCGCGGCGGCGACCGTGCTGGCGACCGGGGGCGCGGCGGCGCTCTGGAGCCGCACCACGAACCCGCGCGGCGCGATCGGCGCCGGCCCGGTGCTGGCGGCTGCTGCCGGGGCCGACCTGGCCGACCTCGAGTTCTGCCAGTTCCACCCCACCGCCCTCGCCCTGCCCGGCTCGCCCTTCGACGGAACCCTGATTACCGAGGCCATCCGCGGCGAGGGGGCGAAGCTGCTCGACGCCGCGGGCGAGTGCTTCACCGACGAGCTGGCGCCCCGCGACGCGGTGACCGCGGCGATCCTTGAGCGCATGGGGGCCGACGATGCGCCGAGCGTGCGACTCGATCTGCGCGAGATCGACCAGGCCCGGTTCCCGAACGTGTTCGCGACCCTCGCCGATGCCGGCCTCGAGCCGCGCACCGAGCCCGTGCCCGTCGCCCCGGCGGCCCACTACACGATGGGCGGTACCGCCGTGGGCCTGGACGGCCGCTCCTCGCTGCCGGGCTTGTACGCCGTCGGCGAGTGCTCGTGCACCGGCCTGCACGGCGCCAACCGACTCGCCTCGAACTCGCTCAGCGAGTGCTTCGTCTTCGGCGGCCGCGCCGCGACCGCGGCCCTGGACGAGGTCGCCGCGAGCGAGCGTCCGTCGACTCCCGCGTGGCAGTTCGAACCGCCGACGCAGAAGACCCGGGACGCGGTCTGGCGCCAGGCCGGGCCGAAGCGCAACCCCGACGACCTGGCGGCGCTGGTCTCCGACCCCTACCCGCTGGCGAGCGCGATCGCGACCTGCGCCCTGAACCGGCGCGAGTCCCGCGGCGGCCAGCTGCGGACCGACTGCCCGGAGACCGACCCCGAGCTCGACGGCGCCCACTTCGTCCTCTCTCCTGACGGCGAGGTCCGCCGCGAGCAATGGCTCTAAGCCTCGATGTCGCATTTGTGGTCGGTATCCGGCAACAAATGCGACATCGGACGGTGACTCGGTAGCGTCCGGCCATGCTCCTGGGAGTGGACGTCGGCGGAACCTTCACCGACGCCGTCCTCCTCGACGACGGCGCGGTCCACGCCGCGAAGGTGCCGACCACGCCGGGAGACGAGTCGGCGGGGGTGATGCAAGCGGTCGGCGAAGTGCTGGAGCGAGCCGGCGCCCGGGCCGGCGACGTAGCGGTCTTCGCGCACGGGATGACGGTTGGGACCAACGCGCTGCTGGAGGAACGAGGCGCGCGCACCGCGCTGATCGCCACCGCCGGCTTCGCCGACGTGCTCGAGATCGGCCGCCAGGCTCGGCCCGAGCTCTACCGCCTCTGCACGCCCAAGCCGGCGCCGCTGGTCGAGCCGGACCTGCGCCTGGAGGCCGCCGAGCGCGTTGGGCCGGACGGCGTTGTGACCCCTCTCGGTGAGGATGAGCCGGAGCGGCTGGCCGAGCTGCTGCGGGCGCGGGGGGCCGAATCGGTCGCCGTCTGCCTCCTCTTCTCCTACCTCGACCCGACCCACGAGCGGCGGATCGCCGAGGGCCTGCGCGAGCGCCTACCCGACGTCCACGTCTCCGTCTCGCACGAGGTGCTGCCGCGCTTCCGCGAGTACGAGCGCTGCTCGACGACCGCGATCGACGCCTACCTCAGCCCGCTCCTGGGCCGCTACCTGGGGCGCCTCGGTGAGGCGGCGCAGGGGGCGGGGCTCCCCCAGCCGCTGGTGATGCGGTCCTCCGGCGGAGTCGCGCCGGCCGAGGAGGCGGCCCGCTCCGGCGCCTGGAGCGTCCTCTCTGGACCGGCGGGCGGGGCCGTCGGCGCCGGCCTGCTGGCCCGCCTCAGCGGCGACGGAAACGCGCTCGGCTTCGACATGGGCGGAACCTCCTGCGACGTCTGCGTGGTCGAGGGCGGCGCGGTGCGCCGCACCGACTCGCGCCGGATCGGCGGCCGTCCGATCCAGCTGCCGATGGTCGACGTCCACACGGTCGGCGCCGGCGGCGGCTCGATCGGCTGGCGCGACCCCGGCGGGGCGCTGCGGGTGGGACCGCGCTCGGCGGGCGCCGATCCGGGGCCCGCCTGCTACGGGCTCGGCGGCGCCGAGCCGACCGTGACCGACGCCAATCTCCTGCTCGGCTGGCTCGCCGCCGACTCGCGGCTGGCCGGTGGCGTCGACCTCGACGCCGCGGCGGCCGAGGCGGCCGTCGGCACCCTCGCCCGAACGCTCGGCCTGGCGCCGATCGAGGCCGCCGCCGGGATCGTCCGCGTCGCCAACCAGGAGATGGTGCGGGCGCTGCGGGTGGTCACGGTCGAGCGCGGCATCGACCCGCGCCCCTATGCCCTGCTGCCGTTCGGCGGCGCCGGACCGATGCACGCGGCGGCGATCGCAGCTGACCTGGGTATCGGGACGATCCTCTGCCCGCGGGCGGGCGGCGTGCTCTCCGCGCTCGGGCTCTGCGCCTCGGACCGCCGTCGCGACACGGCGCGCACGGTGATGCTGGCCGGCGGCGAGCTGAGCGCCGAGCGCATCGCCGCCGAGGTCAGCGGCATGATCGCCACCGTCGGCGCCGGCCTCGAGGGGGCCAGGCCCGAGCTGGTCTACGAGATGCGCTACGCGGGCCAGGCTTTCGAGCTGCCGGTCCCCGGGTCGGCCGAGCCCGATCCGCTCGACCTGGTCGAGCGCTTCGAACGCGCCCACGAGGAGCGCTACGGCCACCGCGACCCCGACGGCGAGGTCGTCCTGGTCGACATCCGGCTGGCGATGGTGGTCCCCGGACCCGAACCGCGGCCCGTCGCGGCGCCGGGTGGGCGACTGACGGAGAGCGCCCGGCCGGTCCGCTTCGGCAACGAGTGGATCGATACGCCGGTCTTGCGCGGCGAGCCAGCGGCTGGGACCCGGGCCACGGGACCCGTGGTCTTCGAGCTGCCGGAGGCGACCCTCGTCCTCCCCCCTGGTTGGGAGGCCGAGGTCGACAACGCCGGCACGATCCGCGCGCGGTTCCTAAAGCACGAGATGCGTAACAAAGGAACCACGCGATGAGTGGGCTCGACCCGATCGCCCTCCAGGTCCTGATCGGTGGCCTGCGGGCCGCCTGCGACGAGATGGGCGCGACCCTGATCCGCTCCGCCTACTCGGCCAACATCAAGGAGCGCCACGACTGCTCGACCGCCCTCTTCAACGCCGCTGGGGAGCTGGTGATGCAGGCCGAGCACATCCCCGTCCACCTCGGCTCGATGCCGGACGCGGTAGCCGCCGTGCTCGACGAGGAGCAGCGGCCGGGGGCAGCCTGGATCCTCAACGATCCCTACCGCGGCGGCACCCACCTGCCGGACGTGACCCTGATCTCACCCGTCTTCGTCGACGGCGACCTGCTCGGCTTCGCCGCCAGCCGCGCCCACCACGCCGACATCGGCGGGCCGACCCCGGGCGGGATGCCCGCCAGCTCGAAGACGCTCGATGAAGAGGGGGTGGTGATCCCGCCGACCCGCGCCGATGACGCCGAGCTGGAGCGCCTCGCCGGCCAAATGCGCTCGCCACAGCAACGGCTCGCCGACCTGCGCGCCCAGCAAGCCGCGAACAGGGTCGGTGAGACACGGCTCGCCGAGCTGGCCACCCGGCACGGCGCAACGGAGCTCCGCGTCGGGATGGAGGAGATCCTCGCTTACGCCGAGCGCCGTACCCGGGCGGCCCTGGCGGCCCTCCCCGACGGCGTCTACGCCGCCGAGGACGTGCTCGAGGACGACCGCGGCGGAACCGCCCGCGACGTGACGCTCCGGGTCGAGGCGACGATCGAGGGTGAGCGCCTGCGGCTCGACTTCGGCGGCACCGATCTCCAGATCGAGGGCAACCTCAACTGCCCGCTCTCGGTGACCAAGTCCGCCGCGTTCTTCGCCGTGCGCGTGCTCACCGACCCCGATGCCCCACCCTCGGCCGGCGGCCAGCGGCCGATCGAGGTCGTCGCCCCCGCCGGCTGCCTGCTCAACGCGCGCTTCCCCGCCGCCGTCGCGGCCGGCAACGTCGAGACCTCCAGTCGCGTTGCCGACCTGGTAATCGCCGCCCTGGGCGGCGCCCGACCGGTCCCGGCGCAGGGCCAGGGGACGATGAACAACATCACCCTCGCCAACGCCGACTTCACCTACTACGAGACGCTCGGCGGCGGCCAGGGCGCCTGCCCCGACGCCAACGGTCCAAGCGCGATCCACGTGGCGATGTCGAACACCCTCAACACGCCGGTGGAGGCGCTGGAGACCGAATTCCCGCTGCGGGTGCGGGAGCTCTCGATCCGGCGCGGCAGCGGCGGCGAAGGGTCCCACCGGGGCGGCGACGGGATCGTGCGGGAAATCGAACCGCTGGCGCCGATGCGCTTCACCCTGATCGGTGAGCGGCGCCGGCACCCTCCGCGCGGTCGCGGCGGTGGCGACGGCAAGCCGGGCCTCGACCTGCTCAATGGCAAACCGCTGCCGAGCAAGGCTGAGGGCGAGCTGGCGCCCGGCGACAGGCTGCGGATCGAGACTCCAGGCGGCGGCAGCAGCGGTTAAGGATTTTTAATTTGGCGATTCGCCGCTGCTCGTCTAGAATGCGCGGCCTCGGGCAGGCAGAACGGCCTTCGACAGGGCTCGCAGCGCAGGCTCAGTCCCCAGATTCACCACCTTTCCAGGTACAGATTTCACATGCCGATCGCTTTCAAGGAATGGGCAGTAACGGTCCGCGCTCTTGCGGAGGGCGAGCAGCTGTTGACGCTGCGAAAGGGCGGCATCCGCGAGGAGAACAAGCACTTCGAGCTCGAGCACGAGCGCTTCTTCCTCTACCCGACCTTCGACCACCAGCGCAACGACCTCGTGCGCGAGTCCCATCACCCGGAGCTGGCGCGCGCTCTCGAGGAGGGCGTCTGGCCCGACGAGGAGCCGCCCCCCAAAGCGCTGCTCCAGGACGGCGGCATTCCGCAACCGGACCGGGTCCGGCTGCGTGCCTGGGCCGAGGTGACCGACCATGTCACGATCAACGACCGCCGCACGCTCGACAGCCTCTCTCCGTACTACATCTGGACCCCGGACTACGCGGAGAAGCGCCTGAGCTGGAAGCGTCGTCACCCGCTTCACATCCTGCTGCTGCGGGTCCATCGCATCCCGCGTCCGGTCACGGTGCGGGTCCGCGACGAGTACCACGGCTGCCGCTCCTGGGTCGAGATCGACCGCGACCTGCCCTTCGAGGGCACCCCGGTGATGGCCGACGAAGAGTTCGACCGCGCCCGGCAAGAGATTCGCGCAGTCTGCGGCGACGCCGAGCCTGCCCTGGTTTGAGCCTCAGATACCAGCGTTAGTCTCGCTCCCATGTCGTGGATTGAGACCGAGTCGCTCAGCTTCACCGCTCGACACGACAGCGAGGACGCAGCGTTTGCCGAGCGCACGCTGGACCGCATGGAGGACCTACGGCTGCGACTGGAAGACCGCTTCGAGAAGGTGCCCGGCGAGGTCACCGTGGTCATCCACACCAACCCGGCCTGGCTGACGATGGCCCACCCCTTTCTCCCGGCTGCGCGCTGGTCGGCAGCGCCGGCGGGGCGCCGCTACCTCGCCGGCTGGGCGATGGCCACCGAGCTGCACGTCCTCAACGACCCCCACATGGAACGGCGCGCGGCCGGCGACGACTCCAAAGAGGCGCTGCGCGGCACCGCCGAGCGCCTCTACGCGCAGCTGGTGGTCGCCGCCAACAACCCCGACCTCCCCCCCTCCTGGACCCCGCGCCGCTTCGCTCGCTACCTGAGCTGGGCCTGGCTGGTCGAAGGGGGAGCCCAGTATTTCGCCCGCCAGGTCGGCCTCTACCGGGCCGCCGTGATTCGGCGCCTGCGCGAGAGCGCCCGGCCCTCCTTCCCGCCGTCCCGCCGCGACGCGGTGATCCTCGGCGGCACGATCTTCGACCTGCTCGAGAGCGAGCGCGGCCCGGAGGCCTGCGAGCGCCTGGTCGCCAGCCTCCTTCCCGGCGGTCCGGTGCCGACGCTGGAAGACGCCTTCGACGCCCGCTTCCGCGACATCGAGGCCGTCTGGCGCGACCACCTGCGCGGCATGGCCCGCCCCAGCGGCGTCAGCTGAGCTGGTAGAGGACCCAGACCAGGATCACGGCGCCGAGGAAGGCGACGGCGACCCAGAGCGCCAGCCGCGCTGGAGAGGTTTCGGTCGTCGGCCCGCCCCGGCGCAGCCGCACTTCGTCGCGGAGCTCGGCTTCCTCGTCTGCTTCGTTCTCGGTGATCGTGTCGGCGAGCAGAGACTTGGCCCTCTGGGCGTGGCCGGAGTCGACCAACACGTCGTGCGGCCCGGCCGCCATGAACTCCGGTGCATCGAAGCCTCGGGCGCGCTTGAGGACGCTGGGGATGCCCGCCTCGCCGAGCAACCCCTGGATCATTTCGGCTTCGACCTGATTGCGGGCGAAGGCGACCTTGACCAGCTTGCCACCGCCACCGCCCCCTCCGCCGCCCTCGTGCGAGCCGCCGTCACCGCCGCCGCCCTGGGCGCCTCTGTGGTGGGAGCCCCGTTTGTGGCTAGTTGAGGTCGATCTCGACATCGGCGATCTTCAGGTCCTTAAGCAGGTAGGCCTTGACGTCGGGGGTGCCCGGGTCGGCCAGCGAAACGATCAGGTAAACCTGGTCCGGCCAGGCAACCGCCTGGTTGACGTCGGTCTGCGAAGGATAGGCGGCGCTCTTGGTGTGCGAGTGGTAGATCGCCAGCAGCTCGCCACCACCGTCCTCGATCGACCTGAAGGCGTCGTACTGCCCCTGCGGATCCATCTCGTAGCGCAGCGGGCTCGCCGCCGCATTGACCACCGGGATCACCTCGGTCGCCTCCCCGTCGCGGCCACCGACCAGGCCGCAGCACTCGTTGGGCAGGTCCTCGCGCGCGTGCGCGACCATCTCGTCGATCAGGCTCTGGGAAATCCGCATCGGGGAGACGGGGTCGGTGCTTACCACCAAACCGTGGAGTCGAGGTTCTCGATCTCCTCGATCGGCTTCGTGTAGACGCCGGAGGAGAGGTACTTCCAGCCGTCGTCGGGGATCAGGAAGACGACGTTGCCGCCCTCCAGCTCGCCGGCGATGCGGACGGCGATCGCGGCGATCGCACCGGAGGAGACGCCGGCGAAGACCCCCTCCTCGTCGAGCAGGCGCTTGGTCCAGACGATCGCGTCGCGGTTGGAGACCATGATCTTGCGGTCGAGGATCGAGAGGTCGATGATCGGCGGGATGAAGCCGTCGTCGAGGCTTCGCAGGCCCTGGACCAGCTCCCCCTGCATCGGCTCGGCGGCGACGATCAGGGTCTCGGGATTCGCCTCCTTGAGGCGGCGGCCGTTGCCCATCAGGGTGCCGCCGGTGCCGAGGCCGCCGACGAAGGCGGTGACCACGTCGAGCTCGTCGAGGATCTCCACCGCGGTGCCGTTGTAGTGGGCCAGTGGGTTGGCCTCGTTGCCGTACTGGTAGGGCATGTAGTAGCCCGGGTCGTCGACCATCTCCAGCGCCACCTCGACGGCGCCGTTGGAGCCCTTGGCGCCCTCCGAGTAGACGATCTCGGCCCCGTACATCGAGAGCAGCTGGGTGCGCTCCTCGGTGACGTTGTCCGGCATCACCACCTTCAGCGGGTAGCCCTTGCGACGGCAGATCATCGCCAGCGAGATGCCGGTGTTGCCGGAGGTCGGCTCGAGGATCGTCTGACCGGGCTCGATCGCCCCCTCCGCCTCGGCCGCCTCGATCATCGACTTGGCGACGCGGTCCTTGACCGAGCCGGTCGGGTTGTGACCCTCGAGCTTGGCGTAGATGCGGACGTCGGGCTTGGGCGAGAGCCGCGGCAGCTCGACCAACGGCGTATTACCGATCGACTCGACGATGTCGCCGAAGCGTCCCCCGCAGGGTCTGTTTAGTAGCTCGTCGCGAAGCATCGCCGTCTCCCTTACTTCAAAAAGTATAGCCAGGCAGAGCCAGGCACGGGCGAGCCTTGCGCTGCGCCGGAGAGGCGAGTAGTTTCGCTTCGAATCCGGCAATCCTCGGATCGGAGGAAGTCTCGATGAGCAAGTCCCGAGTGTCCACTTTGCTCGCAGCCTTGACGGTGTGTGTCGTCGCCGTGTTTGCGGCCGGCTGCGGCGGCGATAACGACAGCGGCGGAGGCGGCGCTGGTGGCGAAAAGCTCACGGTCGGTTCCGACGTCCCCTATCCACCGTTTGAGGAATTCGGCAAGAGCAAAACCGAATTCAAGGGCTTCGATATCGAACTGTTGGAAGCGATCGCCGGGAAGATCGGCCGCGAAGTCGAATTCCAGGACACCTCGTTCGACACGATCTTCCGCGACCTCGCCCAGGGCAAGTTCGACGCGGTCGCCTCAGCGACGACGATCACCAAGGAACGCGAGGAATCGGTCGACTTCACGAACCCCTACTACCTGCCGTCGGCGCAGTCGATCGTGGTCGCCACGGGCACCACGGGCCTCGAATCGGCCCAGGACCTCAAAGGGAAGGTCGTCGGCGTGCAACAGGGGACGACTGGTGAGGAATACGTCGAAGAAGAAATCGACACCAAGGAACTCCGCACCTACCCGCAGGGCCCCGACACGATCCCGGCCCTCAAAGCGGGCACGATCGACGCCGTCGTGATCGACCGGCCGGTGGCCGAAAGGGCGGTCGAAGAAGACAGCAGCATCGAAATCTCGGGGGGAATCGAAACCGAAGAAGAGTATGGATTCGTGGTCCAGCAGGGCGACGAAGAACTGCTCGACGAACTCAACCAGGGGCTGAAAGAAGTCCTCGAAGACGGGGAATACACGACCATCTACAAGAAGTGGTTCCACAAGGCGCCGCCACCGGAAGTCTTCACCGCTACGCACGAACCGACCTGAGCCAAGGCTCGCCGGCAGACACGGGAGCGAAGCTGAAAAGGGGCGCCGAAAGGGCGCCCCTTTCACGTGAATCGGGTAGTTGGCCCGAAACGAGGAGGACGGATGAACGAGATCATTAACCAGTACTTCGACCTGTCGGAAATGTCGAAGCACTTCGATGAGGTCTTCCAGGGATTCGTGATCACGCTCGAACTCTCGCTCGTGGCAGGCGTCCTGGCCTTGCTCTGGGGATTGATCCTCTCCCTCCTGCGCCAGCTGCCGGGAAGGGCGCTGCTACCGGTGCGTTTCCTGACCATCGCCTACATCGACGTCTTCCGTGGCATCCCCCTGCTGATGGTGATCCTGCTGATCTCCGGCAGCCTCGCGTTCCTGCCGCTACCGGACGCGTTCACCATTCCCCAGTGGCTGGGGAAACCCGACACGTTCTGGTACGGCGTGATGGCGCTGACGATCACCTATGGCGCCTACATGGCCGAGGTCTATCGGGCCGGAATCGAAGCGGTTCCCGGCGGGCAGATGGAGGCTGCGCGGTCGCTCGGGATGAGCCACGGCCAGGCGATGCGCAGCGTGATCGTGCCGCAGGCGGTGCGCAAGGTGTTCGCGCCGCTGCTCAACGACTTCATCGCGCTGATGAAGGACACCACCCTGGTCGGCGTGATCGCCCTCAACGAGGTCGCACACGTCGGCAGGGACATCCAGGGCCAGGCATTCAACAGCTCGGCGCTGACCCTCGGCGCGATCATGTTCCTGGTCATCACCCTGCCACTGGCACGCTTGGTCGACAAGCTGATCTCCCGCGAACAGAGCCGCTTCACCCGGGGCGCCCCACGGGTCGAGGCGCTCTGATGGCGAGCCCGGCCCACGGACCGATGCTGAAGCTGGAGGGCATCCACAAGCGCTTCGGCAAGCTCGAGGTCCTGCGGGGGATCGATCTCGAGGTCGGCCGCGGCGAAGTGGTCTGCGTGCTCGGCCCCAGCGGCTCCGGCAAGAGCACGCTGCTGCGCTGCATCAACCTGCTCGAGCCACCCGAGCAGGGTGAGATCTTTCTCGAGGGTCGCGATATCTGCCGTGGCGCCGACACCCCATCGGGCGAGGCCGGCTGGGAGCTGAACTTCGTCCGCCAGCGGGTGGGGATCGTCTTCCAGCAGTTCAACCTCTTCCCCCACAAGACCGCCCTGGAGAACGTGACCCTGGCACAGGAAAAGGCGCTGGGGCGCCCGCGCGAGGAAGCGCGGGCGAGCGGCACGGCGCTGCTGGAACGGGTCGGGCTCACGGACAAGCTCCACGAGTACCCGGAACGCCTCTCCGGCGGGCAACAGCAACGGGTGGCGATCGCCCGGGCGCTGGCGATGGACCCACACGTGATGCTCTTCGACGAGGTCACCAGCGCCCTCGATCCGGAGCTGGTCAAGGAGGTGCTCGACGTGATCAGGGAGCTGGCGGCGGAGGGGATGACGATGATCGTCGTCACCCACGAGCTCGGCTTCGCCCGCGAGGTCGGCGACCGCGTCGTCTTCATGGACGATGGCGGGATCGTCGAGCAGGGCAGACCGGCGGACGTGCTCGACAACCCCCGCGAGGAGCGGACTCGGCGCTTTTTGGGCTTAGTGCTCGATCGTTGAGACGGCGAGAAGCAGGTTTGCAGCCGTCTCAGCCGCCCGCCATGGCGGGGAGAATCACGACGGTGTCGCCGTCGGAGACCGCGGTGTCGAGCCCGCTCAGCACCCGCACGTCCTCGTCGTTGAGGTAGACGTTGACGTAGCGGTTGAGGTCGCCGTCCTCGCCGAAGAGCTGGGCCCGGGTGTCGGGATGCGCGTCAGTGAGGGCGCGAAGCACCTCCCCGACGGTGCCGCCGGCAGCCTCGACTTCGGGCTGGCCGCCGGTTTTCGGCCGCAACACAGGGGGAATCCTCACGGTCGCCATGCGCCGATCCTATTCCAGGACGCGAAAACCGAGCAGGTCGGTGGACGCAGGGAGGTCAGCGAGGGGGAGCGCACTTTGGTGCGTGACCCGAGCGGACCGACCGAGGACGCCGAGATGCGAAGGTTTGCAGCGTCCTGGGGCTAGCCGGCGCAGAAGAGCTCGTAGTCGGGGAACTGGCCCATCTCCGACTCGGGGATCTCGGGCGCGTCCTCACCGCAGATCGGGCACTCGGGATCGCGGCGGACCTTCAGCTCCGTGAAGCGGGTACCGAGCGCCTCGTAGAGCAGCAGGCGGCCGACCAGCGGCTCGCCGACGCCGAGCACCAGCTTGATCACCTCGTTCGCCTGCAACGTCCCCATCGTCCCGGCCATCACCCCGAGCACGCCGTTGGCGGAGCAGCTCGGCGCCAGCTCGGCCGGCGGCGGGGTCGGGTAGAGGCAGCGATAGCAGGGGCCCTCGAAGGGGACGAAGGTCGAGATCTGCCCGTCGAAGCTGAGGATCGAGGCGGAGACGACCGGCTTGCGCAGGCGTACCGAGGCGTCGTTGAGCAGGTAGCGGGTGGGGAAGTTGTCGGCGCCGTCGACGATCACGTCGTAATCGCGGATCACGTCGAGGATGTTGGAGGCGTCGAGACGCATCCGGTGCTCGACCACCTCGACGTCGGGGTTGAGCGCCTCGATCGTCTTGCGGGCCGAGGCGGTCTTCGGCTCGCCGATCCGCTCGGTGTTGTGGATCACCTGGCGCTGCAAGTTGGAGGCGTCGACGACGTCGTCGTCGACCAGGCCCAGGGTGCCGATCCCGGCGGCGGCCAGGTAGAGCGCGGTCGGGGCGCCGAGCCCGCCGGCGCCGAGCAGCAGGACCTTCGCGTTGAGCAGCTCGAGCTGGCCGTCGACGCCAACCTCGGGCAGCAGCGTGTGACGCGAGTAGCGATCGCGCTGCTCGGGCGTCATGCCGCTGGTGGCAACCACCGGCAGCCCCTGCTCCTGCCAGGCGAGGATGCCGCCGCCCATAGAGGCAACGTTCTCGTACCCCATCCCCTGCATCTGCGCCGCGGCGATCGCCGAGCGGTTGCCGGAGCGGCAGTAGAGGATCGTGCGGGCGGACTTGTCGGGCGCGGCCGCCCCGATCTCGTCCGCGAGCAGGCCGGGCGGCACCAGCTTGCCGTTCTCCAGGTGGGCCTCCTGGTACTCGTGCGGCTCGCGGGTGTCGATCAGGACGACGTCGCCGCCCTCGATCTCCGCCGCCGCCTCAAATGGCTCGATCTCCTCGATCGTCTGGATCCCCACACCGCTGGCCATCGCAAATCTCCTAAATCCGGATCAGCTTTACTTCAAAAAGTATAGCGAGCAGGAAGGCCCGCTTCTGCTAACTGAAAGACGGGCGCATCTGGCGCAGGCGTTTGACCCGCTCCTCGATCGGGGGGTGGGTCGAGAAGAGGCCGGCGATGCCCTTGCTGGAGAAGGGCTTGACGATGTAGAGCGGCTCCGCCGCCTGGTTGACCTGCATAGGCATCGCCTGCGCCCCCTGCTCCAGGCGCAGCAGGGCGCTGGCCAGGGACTCGGGGTTGCCGCAGATTTCGGCGCCGCCGGCGTCCGCCGCGTACTCGCGCTGGCGCGAGATCGAGAGCTGGATGATGCTGGCCGCGATCGGCGCCAGCAGGACCATCGCCAGCGAGGCGACCAGGCTCAGCGGCGACTCGTCGTCGCTGCCGAACCACATCAGCATGTAGGCGAGGTAGGTGATCGCGGCGCCGATCGCCGAGGCGACCGACTGGATCAGGATGTCGCGGTGCTGGACGTGGGCGAGCTCGTGGGCGAGCACCCCGCGCAGCTCGTCCTCGGAGAGCAGCTTGGTGATGCCGCGGGTGACGGCGACGGCGGAGTGCTTCGGGTTGCGGCCGGTGGCGAAGGCGTTGGGCTGGTCCTGGGGGATCATGTAGAGGCGCGGCATCGGCAGGTCGGCGCGGGTCGTCAGTTCGCGCACGATCTGGTAGAGCCGCGGCGCTTCGGACTCCTCGATCGGCTCGGCCCGACTCATCTTCAGCGCCAGCTTGTCGCTGAAGAAGTAGGAGCCGAGGTTGATCAGCAGGGCGAACCCGAGGAACAGCGCCGCCGTGCTGGGACCGCCGATCAGGGCGCCGATCAGGACCAGCAGGCCGGAGAGGGAGGCCAGCAGGATCGTCGTGCGCAGGGTGGCGCCGAAAGTGGACTGCTTGGTGGTCTTCATCGAGTCGTTCGCTCCTCGGATCGCTTGCGACACAAGTATTGCCCGGCCGCGGGCGGATGACCATAGGGGCCAACCCCCATTCAACCCGCTGCGCTACCCAGAGGCTTCTAGGCTTGGCCGATGACCGTGGCGCTGATCGTCGTACTCGCGATAGCGGTGGCAGTTCTCGCAGCCAGCCTGTTTCGGCTCAAACGCCGCCTGGCGCCGTTGGAGAGGCTGATCGAGGAGATGGAGAAGGTCGACCTGAGCCGCCCGGGGCCGCTGCTGCCGCGCTCGATCGACGGTGTCGGCGAGACCGAGGAGGTGGAGCGGATCGAGCTCGCCTTCCTGCGGATGATGCGCCGCTTGGAAGCCGAGCGGCGGCGGGCGGGCTCTGCCGCCCTGCAGGCGCAGGAGGAGGAGCGGGCACGGGTCGCCCGCGACCTCCATGACGAGGTGAACCAGTCCCTGACCGGCCTACTGTTGCGGCTGGAGGCTGTCCGGGAGACGGCACCGCCGCAGCTGGAGACCGACCTATCCGAAACCAAGGCGCTCGCCAACCAGGCGATGCGCGAGCTGCTCTCCCTCGCCCGCCAGCTACGGCCGACCGCGCTCGACGACCTCGGCCTGACCGCGGCGATCGCGGGCCAGGTCGACCAGCTCGCCCGCGGCGAGATCGAGGCCGAGTTCAACGCCGACGGCGACTTCTCCGACCTCGGCGACGACGCCCAACTGGTCGTCTACCGGGTCGCCCAGGAGGCGCTCTCCAACGCCGCCCGCCACAGCGGCGCCGGGCGGGTGGAGGTGCGGATGCGCAGGCTCGGCGACGGCGGGGTCGAGCTGGAGGTCGCCGACGATGGGCGCGGCTTCGCCTTCGACGAGGCCGAGGGCGGGCTCGGCATCGCCGGCATGCGCGAGCGGGCGCTGCTGATCGGCGGCGAGCTGACGCTCGAGTCCCGCCCCGGCCACGGCACCACCGCCCGCCTCACCGTCCCCGCCTGAACCGCCTGCCGATGGGCCTGAAAGCGGACCATTGGTCCGCTTTCAGGCCCATCGGCCACACTTGGCGGGTGCGTGTGTTGATTGCGGATGATCATGGGATTGTGCGATCGGGGCTGCGGCTGCTGCTGGAGCGGCAGGCGGACATCGAGGTGGTTGGGGAGGCGGCCGACGGGGCGGAGGCGCGCGACATCGCCGTGCGGGAGCGGCCGGACCTGGCGATCCTCGACGTGAAGATGCCGAAGCTGACCGGGTTGCAGGCGACCAGGGAGATCAAGCGGCAGGCGCCCGAGGTTGCGGTGCTGATCCTCTCGATGCACGACGACGAGCGCTACCTGTTCGAGGCGCTCAAGGCCGGCGCCTCCGGCTATGTGCTGAAGGCGCAGGCCGATACCGACCTGCTGGCGGCGATCCGGGCGGTCGAGCGGGGCGAGCCCTTCCTCACCCCCGAGGCGCAGCGGACGCTGATCAAGGACGTGCTCGAGCGCGGCTCCAGCGGCGAAGAGGAGCTGACCCCGCGCGAGGAGGAGATCGTCAAGCTGGTCGCCGAGGCGAACACGACGAAGCAGATCGCCGAAATCCTCCACCTTTCCGAGAAGACGGTCGAGAACCACCGCGCCAACGCGATGCGCAAGCTGGGGATGCGAGATCGGGTCGAGCTGGTCCGCTACGCGATCCGCCGCGGCCTGATCGAGCCTTGAAAGCCAAAGCCACCGCACGGGAGCTGCATAACCGACCGCTTCAGTAGGATTTAGGTCGATGCTGTTCTCGACCAAAGCCGAGTACGGAGTGCGCTTGATGGTCGAGCTGGGCCGTCAGCCCGGCTCGACGCCGATCTCGCTCAACACAGTCGCCGAAGCGGAGCGGCTGCCGCTCTCCTACCTCGAGCACCTGGTCGCGAAACTGCGCAAGGCAGGTCTCGTCACCTCGACCCGCGGCGCCCACGGCGGCTACCGGCTGGCGAAACCAGCCGAGCAGATCACGATGGACGCCGTGGTCGAGGCGCTCGAAGGGCAGATCGCGCCGATGGAGTGTTTCCACGACACCCCGGAGGGCAAGGTTCTCTGCTCGCACGAGAGCGACGGCGACCAGGCCTGCTCGACGAAGCTGCTGTGGACGCGGGTGCAGGGCGGCGTGACCAAGGCGCTGGCGGGCACCACGCTGGCCGAGCTGGTTGCCTTCTCGACCCCCAGCGGCGGGCGCCGTCGCGCGGCGGTCGGCAGCGTCGCCTGACCCGTCCCACCCGAAACACCCAGAAACGGAGCGAAATTGGCAGAGCTGGAGATACGCAACCTGCACGTCAAGGCCGAAGACAAGGAGATCCTCCGCGGTCTCGACCTCGACGTCGAGAAGGGCAAGGTCCACGCCCTGATGGGCCCCAACGGGTCCGGCAAGTCGACGCTCGCCAACGCGATCATGGGTCATCCCGCGTTCGATGTGACCGAGGGCTCGATCGTCTTCAAGGGCGAGGACATCACCGAGGCAGCCCCCGACGTGCGCTCCCAGGCCGGCCTGTTCATGGCCTTCCAGTACCCGGTCGCGATCCCCGGTGTCTCGGTCAGCAAGTTCCTGCGGATGATCATCAACTCCCACCGCGAGGCGCGCGGCGAGGAGCAGATCAAGATCAAAGACTTCGCCAAGCTCGCCCAGGAGGCGATGGCGCTGGCGAACATCCCCAAAGACTTCTCCAGCCGCTACCTCAACGACGGCTTCTCGGGCGGCGAGAAGAAGCGGATGGAGCTGCTGCAACTGGCGCTGCTGCGGCCCGAGGTCGCGGTCCTCGACGAGACCGACTCGGGGCTCGATATCGACGCCCTGCGCACGGTCGCCGAGGGGGTCAACCAGTTCACCGGCCCCGACATGGGCGTGCTCATCATCACCCACTACCAGCGCATCCTGCACATGGTCAAGCCGGACTTCGTCCACGTCATGTTCGAGGGGCGGATCGTCAAGGAGGGCGGCCCCGAGCTGGTCGCCGCGCTCGAGGAGAAGGGCTACGGCTGGATTCGCGAGGAGGTAGAGGCGGGCGCCTCCGCCTAGCCTCGGGACGATGGAGCCGGTGACCGCGAAGAGCTCCCCGCCCTCGGCGTTCCCGATCGAGAAGGTCCGCGCCGCCTTCCCGGCGCTGGAGCGCGAGGTGCACGGGCAGCCGGTCGCCTACCTCGACAGCGGCGCCAGCGCCCAGCGGGTGCTGGCCTCGATCCAGGCGGTCGACCGCTACGAGCGGCGCCACCACTCCAACGTCCACCGCGGCTCCCACACCCTCTCCGCCGAGGCGACCGAAGCCTACGAGGGGGCACGGGCTACCGTTGCCGACCACATCGGCGCCAGTGACCGGCGCGAGGTGGTCTTCGTCCGCAACGCGACCGAGGCGATCAACCTCGTCGCCCGCGCCTGGGGCGACGCCAACGTCGGCGCCGGCGACCGCGTCCTCCTCACCGAGATGGAGCACCACTCCAACATCGTCCCCTGGCAGCAGCTCGCGGAGCGCACTGGGGCCGAGATCGACTGGGTGCCGATCGACGGCGACGGCCTGCTTGATATGGACGCCCTCGCGGCGCTGCTGGAGCGCGGCCCGAAGCTGGTCGCGGTAACCCACGTCTCCAACGTGCTCGGGAGCGAGAACCCGCTTGCCGAGATCTCGCGGCTGGCGCACGCAACGGGGGCGCTGGTGCTGGCCGACGGCGCCCAGGCGGCGCCGAAGCTGCCGCTCGACGTCACCGCGCTGGGGGTCGACTTCTACGCGCTGACCGGCCACAAGCTCTACGGGCCGACCGGGATCGGCGCCCTCTGGACGCGGCAGTCGCTGCTGCGCGAGATGCCGCCCTTCCTCGGCGGCGGCTCAATGATCCGCAAGGTGACCCGGGGCGGCACCACCTACGCCGATCCCCCCGCTCGCTTCGAGGCGGGTACGCCGGCGATCGCGCAGGCGATCGGGATGGCCTCGGCGCTGCGCTGGCTCGACGGGCTGGGGATGGAGGCGGTGCTGGAGCACGAGCGGCGGATCGCCGACTACGCCCTGGAGCGGCTGCCGGAGATTCCGGGGCTGCGCGTGTTCGGCCCGCCGCGCAGCGCGGAGCGGGTCGGCCCGGTCTCGTTCGAGATCGACGGCATCCACGCCCATGACGTTTCCGAGATCCTCGACCGCCACGGCGTCGCCGTTAGGGCGGGCCACCACTGCGCCCAGGTCCTGATGGACCGCCTCGGAGTCGCCGCCACCGCCCGCGCCAGCTTCGGCGTCTACACGACGCCCGAGGAGATCGACCGGCTGGTGGTCGGGCTCGAAGACGCCCGCCGCGTCTTCGGTCTCTAGCTCATTCGATCCTCAGTACATTCGATTTCGCCGCGCGACATTTGCCGCGAGAGGCCACCGTCGCGTAGTAGGTCCCCGGCGCGAGGTTTTTCCCAACCGGGATCGACCACTTCCCGTTGTCCTCGCTCTTGTCGCTGCCGAGCAGCTTCCTGTGTCCGCCCTTTTCGCGGTACATCTTCACCTTGCGGCTGCCGAGGCAGCCCTGCCGAGGCGAGGTGAGCTTGCCGTGGAAGGCGGGGAATTTGAGGCTGACGATGATCTTCGTCGAGCTGCCGCTGGCGGAGGCAGAGACGGTCAGCAACAGGGCTGCGGCAAGAACAGCGGCGAGCACAACAAGCGACGCACGGCGACGCACAGGCATGGAACCTCCAGTCGAAGTTTGCCGCGTCACTCTAGAGCCCCTCAGCAATACCGCAACCCCGTGGTTCCTTGGCCACGCATTTCGTGCCAAAGGAACCACGCGATGGCTGCGCTAGCCTCGGAGTGATGGACGAGCTATATCGCGACCAGATCCTCGAGCACTACAAGCGGCCGCACAACTTCGGCCAGATCGAGAACCCCGACCTCGAATTCGAGGACAACAACCCCTTCTGCGGCGATGAGCAGCACGTGACGATCCGCCTCGACGGGAGCGATCGGGTCGCCGAGATCGCCTTCGAGGGCAAGGGCTGCGCGATCTCGACCGCGGCGACCTCGTTACTCACCGACGAGCTGCTCGGCAAATCGCGCGAAGAGCTGCTGCGGTTGCCGAAGGAGTTCGTCCTCGAGCTGCTGGGCATCGAGATCTCGGCGACGCGGATGAAGTGCGCGATGCTGGGCCTGAAGATCGTCAAGAGCGCCAGCCTCGGCCAGCCCGCCGACTGGGAGGACGAAGGCGAGGCCGGCGACCCGAGCGAAGCGGTCGCCGACCTCGGGTAGGTCTACTGAGCGCTGCCGGTCGCTTCTTCGCTGAGCGCGATCACCGCGAAGCTCGCCCCGTGCGGGTCGATGAGGATCGAGAAGCGCCCGGCGGGGATGTCGATCGGCTCGACCATGACGCTGCCGCCAGCCTGCTTGGCCTGGTCGATCGCCGTGTCGGTGTCCTCGACCGCGAAGTAGACCTGCCAGTGGGCCGGCACCTGCTCGGGGACGCCGCGTTCGGTCATGTTCAAGATGCCGCCGACCGGATCCCCGCCGAGGTTGATCGTCGTGTAGCCACCCGCCCCCTCGAACTCGACGTTCTCGAAGGTCCAGCTGAAGACGGCGCCGTAGAACGCCTTGGCGCTCTCCAAGTCGCGCGTGTTGAGCTCGTTCCAGGAGAGCGCCCCCGGCTCGTTGACGATGCCCGCCCCGGGGAAGGTGCCCGGCTGCCAGATGCCGAACACGGCTCCGGTCGGATCGGCGAAGATCGCCATCGTGCCGAGGCCCAGCACGTCCATCGGCTCGGCGATCACGCTGCCGCCCGCCTCCTTGACCGCCGCCGCGGTGGCCGCAGCGTCGGCGACCGAGACGTAGGAGGTCCAGGCCGGCGGCTGGCCCTCCTGCATCAGCGGCATCATCCCGGCGACGTCCGCCCCACCCTTCGTCGCTCGGCGGTAGCCGCCGGTCTGCTCGACGTTTTCGGACGGCGGCACCTCCCAGCCGAAGAGCCCGGAATAGAAGTCCACTGCGGCGTCCAGGTCGGGTGACCCCAGGTCGGCCCAGCTCGGCGTGCCCGGCGCGTAGCTCGTCCTCTCGCTCATCGTCAATCCTCTCCTTGAAGGTTTCCTCGATCCTCTCATTTCGGGCAGGCCGGGCGGTCAAGCGATTGTTATGGGGCGGCCCGCCCGGGCCGCCCGCTAAAATCCGACCGTAGAAGTAGGATTAAGTCTCAACCCGCACTAGCTACGCCCGGGGAGCACCCCATCCTCTTGACCGAAACCGCAGGAACGAAAATCGCCGTGTGCCCGGCCACCGAGCTTCCGCCCGGCTCTACGCGCCTGATCGAGCACGACGGGCGCAAGATCGGCGTCTTCAATTGCGAGGGGACGCTGTACGCGATCGAGGACCGTTGCTCCCACGACGACGGGCCGCTCGCCGAGGGCGAGTTCGACCCAGCGACCTGCACCGTCGAGTGCCCGCGCCACGGCTCCCTCTTCGACCTGCGCACCGGCAGGCCGAAGACGCTCCCAGCTTTCGCCCCGGTGCAAACGTTCCCGATAGCCGTCGAGGACGACACCATCACCCTGGAGGTCGACTAGACATGGCAACGCCCGAGGTAGTCGCAGAGAAGAGAGAGCTGGCCGGCATCAACGCCGACTACAAGGAGAAGTTCGGCTTCCACGATTCCGAGTCCGGCTACGCCTACAAAGCGCCGAAGGGACTCTCGCGCGAGGTCGTCGAATCGATCTCCGAGTACAAGGACGAGCCGCAGTGGATGCGCGACTTCCGCCTTAAGGCGCTGGAGCACTTCTACTCGCGCCCGACCCCGACCTGGGGCGGCAACCTCGGCCAGATCGACTTCGACGACATCCACTACTTCGTCCG
The DNA here is from genome assembly GCA_963699125.1 of uncultured Actinomycetes bacterium. Lineage (GTDB taxonomy): Bacteria > Actinomycetota > Thermoleophilia > Solirubrobacterales > 70-9 > VAYN01. The sequence continues at coordinate 76,356 of OY969417.1, read as the reverse complement.
CGCCTCGGAGAAGAACAGCCGCGACTGGAGCGAGGTCCCGGAGGACATCAAAAACACCTTCGACCGGCTCGGCATCCCGGAGGCGGAGCGCAAATTCCTCTCCGGCGTCGGCGCCCAGTACGAGTCCGAGGTGGTCTACCACCAGGTCAACGAGAAGCTCGAGGCCCAGGGCGTGATCTTCACCGACATGGACACGGCGCTGCGCGAGCACGAGGACTTGGTGCGCGAGTACTGGGCGACGATCATCCCGCCCAACGACAACAAACTGGCGGCGCTCAACTCGGCCGTCTGGTCGGGCGGCTCCTTCGTCTACGTGCCGGCCGGGGTCAAGGTCGAGATGCCGCTGCAGGCCTACTTCCGGATCAACACCGAGAACATGGGCCAGTTCGAGCGGACGTTGATCATCTGCGAGGAGGGCGCCGACGTCCACTACATCGAGGGCTGCACGGCGCCGGTCTACTCGAGCGACTCGCTGCACTCGGCGGTGGTCGAGATCGTCGCCAAGCCGAGCTCGCGGGTCCGCTACACGACCGTCCAGAACTGGTCGCAGAACGTCTACAACCTGGTCACCAAGCGCGCCGTCGCGCACGAGAAGGCGACGATGGAGTGGGTCGACTGCAACCTCGGCTCGAAACTGACGATGAAGTACCCGTCGATCTACCTGCTCGGGCCGGAAGCCCACGGTGAGATCCTCTCGATCGCCTTCGCCGGCGACGGCCAGCACCAGGACGCCGGCGGCAAGATCATCCACGCCGCCCCGCGCACCTCGTCCTCGATCTTCTCCAAGTCGATCTCCAAGGACGGCGGCCGGGCGACCTACCGCGGGTTGCTCGAAGTGGCGGATGGAGCGACCGAGTCCCGCTCCAAGGTCGTCTGCGACGCGCTGCTGCTCGACGAAGACTCGCGCTCGGACACCTACCCGACGATCCGGATCGACGAGAACGATGCCGACGTCGGCCACGAGGCGACCGTCTCCAAGATCGGCGACGAGCAGCTCTTCTACCTGCAGAGCCGCGGCCTCGACGAGGAGGAGGCCTCGAAGATGATCGTCAACGGCTTCATCGAGCCTGTGACCAAGGAGCTGCCGATGGAGTACGCGGTCGAGCTCAACCGCCTGATCGAGTTGCAGATGGAGGGGAGCATTGGCTGAGGTCGCGACCGAACCCGCTTGGCTTTCGGAGAGGCGCCAGCGAGGCGCCTCTCTCGCGCAGAGCCTGCCGCTGCCGGACCAGAAGGCGAAGGGCTGGGAATTCACTGACCTCTCGGAACTCGACCTCGATTCCTACGAGGCGGCGGGGGCGGACGCTGAGATCGCCGCGGCCGATGGAGCCACCGTTGTCTCGCTGGGCGATGCCCTCTCCTCTCACGGCGAACTTCTGCACGAGCAGCTCGGCTCGCTGGTGCCGATCGAGGACCCGTTCGTCGCCCGCAACGAGGCGGGCTGGCGCGACGGCGTGCTCGTGCACGTGCCGCGCGGGGTCAAGGTCGCCGAGCCGATCCGGGTCGAGGTCCCGGTCGATCGCGACGGCGCGGCGGTCGGCTGGCGCACCCTGGTCGTGCTCGAGGAGGGTGCCGAGGCGGAGGTCTGGGAGCACTGGTCCTCGCCGAGCGACGACGTCGACGCGCTGCTCAACTCGGTGGTCGAGCTGAGCGTCGGCCAGGCGGCGACGCTGCGCTACGTCAACACCCAGGACATCTCCGAGCGAGCCTGGATCTTCGCCACCCAGCGCGCCCAGGTAGAGCGCGACGGCCGCCTCGACTGGGCGGCGCTCGGCTTCGGCTCGGCCCGCGGCAAGGTGCGGATGGAGACCAAGCTCGCCGGCCCCGGCTCCGAGGCCCGCGTCACCGGCGGCTATGCCGGCAGCGCTGGGCAACACCTCGACTACGACACCACCCAAGAGCACGCTGCCCCCAACACCGACTCCGACCTCGCCTTCCGCGGCGTCCTCGCCGCCGGCGCGACGGCGGTCTGGCGCGGGATGATCAAGGTCGACCCGGGCGCCCAGCAGACCGATGCCTTCCAGGAGAGCCGCAACCTGCTGCTCTCGACCGAGGCCCACGCGGACGCGATCCCCGGCCTCGAGATCCTCGCCGACGACGTCCGCTGCACCCACGCCGCCGCAATCGCCCAGGTCGACAAGGACCAGCTCTTCTACCTCACCTCACGCGGACTCGGCCCGGCGACGGCAAAGACGCTGATCGTCGAAGGGTTCCTGGAGTCGCTGGTCGAACGGCTGGCCGCGGGGCCGGTGCGGGACGAGGTTTCGGCGGCGCTCGAGAAGCGGTTGGCGGAGATCCTGTAGGGACTGAGCGCCCCGGCCGGCGGGTCCTGTCACGGGGGAGGGTCCTGCGGGCGGGCAGGTTTGTCCGTTCTCGGACCCTCCCCCGTGCCACCCCCCGGAGGAGCGTTTCGGTTCCTCCGCCTCTCCGCGAGAGCGGTTCTGAGGATGGCGACGATCACGATTAGGACCGGGAGGAGGTAGAGAGTCCAAAGGTAGTGGCCGATGTGGGCCAGGGGAAGCATCGATCCGAGGATAGGCGCCCCGCCTCCCTCACCCGTTCGCGACCGAGAGCAAGTAAAGGCCGAAGCAGGTGAAGGCGACCATCACCGCCAGCATCCAGTACTGGGAGCGCGTCGCGTCGCGGTAGTCGGGCCAGTAGAGGAGGGCGCGGTCGTGGGCAAGGGTGAGGCCGAGCACGTGGCCGACGACGAGGGCGCCGACCTGGACGTACCAGATCGCGTTGGCGCTGAGGACGGTGAAGTCGATCCCGCCGGAGGCGGTGCCGAAGAGGTCGGTGCTCGCCGTGCCGAGCGGGTCGGAGAGTAGGTAGGTGAACTGGGCTTGCTCCTGGAAGACGAAGAGGCTGAAGTAGTGGGCGACGAGGTAGGCGAGGGCGATCGGGATCAGGGAGTGGGCGAAGCCCACCCGCAGCGTCCGCAGCGATGGCGCCCCGCGCACGGTCCTCATGCCGCGGACGCCGAGCATGTAGACCAGGCCGACGCCGGCGAAGCAGAGCAGCATGAAGATCGTGTCGGTGAGGCGCAGCGAGGCAGTGAGGCTGAAGCCTGCGTCGACGAAGCGGTCGAAGGTGCTTTCGATCGCTCCCTTGAAAGCGCCCTCGGAGGCGCCGTCGAAGCTGGTCGAGGCGATCGAGGCGATCACGACAGCGGCCGAGCCCGGCAGCGTCGCCCAGCGCGTGGCGGCGGCAAGGGGACGGCGGCGACCGAGCCGTCCGTCCTCGACGCCGAACCAGCCGAGCTGGGAGAACATCCCGAAGTAGACGGAGAAGATCTCCCCTCGCTCGCACCACTCCTCGACCCCGAACAGCGCCATCATCGCCAGCGTGTAGCTGCTGTAGAAGAGGGCGGCGGCGGCCGCGGTGTCTGGTTCGAGTCCGACTGCGATGCCGCCGCTGGAGCCGTAGACGACCTCCAGCCAGACGAACGCGATCAGCCCGATCGCCGCCGGCCAGCGACCGAGCCGTTGCGGGTAGGCGAGGTGCGCCGGGCGCTGGCCGGCAATCGCGCGGAAGCCCGCACCGGCGGCTCGGCCGACCGCTCGCCAGGGGTTGAAGGGCCGGAAGATGTCCCCCAATAGGGCGGAGAAGAAGCGGGAAGCCGAGCCAGCAGGTGACGAAGAGGAAGGTGAGGGCGAAGTTGCGGTCCGGGGCTTCGGTGCCGCGCAGGCCGGCGTAGACGGCGACGCCGAGCAAGAAGACGCCGACCGCGCCGCAGAGGATCTGCATCGGGGTGCTGAGCAGAGTGCGGGAGAACCCCGCTCCGAGGGGACGCCAGCGCGCCTCCTCGAAACGGGGCTTGCGCCAGGCGGCCGAAAGCGCGAAGAAGGAGACGATCAGGACGATCGACGCTCCCCAGGCGAACAGCCAGGCCGGGATCGGCAGGTCCTGCCGGGCGGCCAGCGCGTGTGCGAAGGGCAGGAAGCTCACGGGTTGACGCGCAGCTCCGCGATCTGCTCCTTGCGATCCTCCAGCTCAACCTCGAAGATGCCTTCGATTTCGGCTGGGAAGTCGAAGCTGACCTCGCCGCCTGCCGACACATCCTTCATTAGGTCGTAGCCGTGGACGTGAATCTCGTCGCTGACGTCCGACTTCACCTTGAAGCGAATCCGGTCGCCCTCGTTGTAGCTCAGCTCCTCGACACCGCCGACGGGTTGGCCTCCCTTGACGACGATCGTCGGGATGGCGGTGGCGGCGGAATCGCCACCAGCGCCGATCGTCTCCCCACGCTCGACGGCGCCGACCCTCGCCCCGTCGCCGGCGACATCGTCGCCGCCCCCGTCGTCCTTGAGCACGACGAGCAACACCACCGCAGCGGCGACCACCGCGATGCCGGCCAAAACCCGCGCTTTGTTCGACTGCATCTGCGCTCCTTCGTTTGGGTGCGCGGCCCGCGCCGCACACGCGGTCGCTCCCCCGGTCCGTGGTTCCTTTGTTACTCATTCCGTGCCAAAGGAACCACGGACCGGGGGTGGATGAGGTCGGGGCTACGCCGAGAGCGGCGGCGGGCGGCGGGCGATGCCGAACGCGATCAGGAGACCGCCGGCGGGGGCGGAGGAACGAGGCTGCCGCGGCAGGCCCGAACCCGAGACGGGGTGCGCCTCGGCCGAGCGCGCGCCGCGATCCGCTCGGAGAGCCGGACGATCGCCTCGCAGCCCGGTAGCGACCCAGCAGCAGGCAGAAGACGAGCGCCAGAAGCGGCACCGCCGGCAGCAGGAAGGCGCCAAGCTCGGCCAAGGCGGCCAGGATAACGTCCGCGCGTGCGCCCAGGACGCGACAACATCGCCGCCCCCGACCTGCCGCAGGGGATCGCCTGGGTCGGCACCGAGCCGGAGTCGATGGCGGCGCTGACCGCGGGCGGCCCCGCCCTCGTTCACTTCATCGACTTCGCGCAGCTCAACAGCGTGCGAACGCTGCCCTACTTGGCCGAGTGGTCGCGCCGTTACCGCGAGGCCGGGCTGAGCGTGATCGGCGTCCAGGCCCCTCGCTTCCCGTTCGGGGCCGACCGAGAGACCGTTGCCGCCGGCCTCAACGCCCTCGGCGTCGATCTCCCCGTCGCGATCGACGCCGAGCACGAGCTCTGGGCCGCCTACGGATGCGAGGGCTGGCCCAGCCTCTTCCTCTGGAGCCTCGGCGGCGCGCTTGCCTGGGTCCACTTCGGCGAGGGCGAATACCTGGAGACGGAGATCGCGATCCAGGAGGAGCTGCGCGAGATCGACGCCCTGCGCTCCCTGCCCGAGCCGATGGCGCCGCTGCGCCCGACCGACGCCCCCGGCGCCCGGGTGATGGCCCCCACTCCCGAGGTCTTCCCCGGTGGCTCCTGGGAGCGGCCCTGGACCGCCGGCGAGGACGGCGAGGAGCTGACGCTCGAGTACGCAGGCGGCGGCGCCTACGCGACGGTCGAGGGGGAGGGTGAGATCGCCCTAGAGCTCGACGGCCAGCCCGCCGAGACCATCTCCAGCTCTGACCCGGGTCTGTACACGCTCCGCGAGCATTCCCACCATGAGGCTCACGCGCTGAGCCTCCGCCCCAGCCCCGGTCTGCAAATCTGGTCAATCAGCTTCGCCGCAGGTGACCCATGAACACGAGGAGGAAACGATGATCAGCAAGCTCGACTTCGTCGGGATACCGTCAACCGACGCAGAGCGCTCGCGCGCCTTCTACGTCGAGACGCTCGGCCTGCGACCGGACGAGAACGCGCGCTTCGAGTTCTGGGCGGGCGAGACCTGCTTCGGCATCTGGGAGCCGGCGAAAATGGGGATGGAGTTCGCACCGCAGAAAAACGCCCATCCGGCGCTCCACGTCGACGACGTCGCCGCCGCCCGGGCGGAGCTGGAAGCCAAGGGCGTCGAGTTCAGCGGCGACGTCTTCGACTCGGGCGTCTGCCACATGGCGTTCTTCACCGACCCCGACGGCAACGACCTGATGCTGCACCACCGCTACGCGGACTAGCGCGCCGCGAGCTCCTCGCGGATCTCCTTCGGCAGCATGAAGCGGACGTCCTCGTGGACCGTGCGCAGCTCGGAGACGTCGTCGGCGCCGCGCTCGCGGAAGAAGGCGACGAGGCTCTCGACCAGCTCCTCTGGGGCGCTGGCGCCGGAGGTGATGCCGACGGTCTCGACATCCTGCAGCCACTGCTCCTCGACCTGGGTGTGGTTGTCGATCAGGTGTGAGGCGGCGCCGTGCTCGCGCGCGACCTCGACCAGCCGGTTGGAGTTGGAGGAGTTGGTCGAGCCGATGACGAGGACCAGGTCGCACTCGCGGGCGAGCTGCTTGACCGCGATCTGGCGGTTGGTCGTCGCGTAACAGATGTCGTCGGACTTGGAGCTGACGATCGCCGGGAACTTGGCGCGCAGGGCGGAGATGATCTCGGCGGTCTCGTCGACAGAGAGAGTGGTCTGGGTGATGAAAGCGACTTTCTCGGGGTCCGGCACCTCCAGCGTCGCCACCTCGTCGGCGGTCTGGACCAGGATGATGCTGTCGGGCGCCTCGCCGGTCGTGCCTTCGACCTCCTCGTGCCCCTCGTGGCCGATCATTACGATCGTGTAGCCCTGGGCGGCGAAGCGGCGCGCCTCGACGTGGACCTTGGTCACCAGCGGGCAGGTGGCATCGATCGTGCGCAAGCTGCGGGCGGCGGCGTTGTCGTGCACCGCGGGGGCGACCCCGTGGGCGGAGAAGACGACCATCTCGCCCTCCGGTACCTCGGTCTCCTCCTCGACGAAGATCGCGCCGCGCTTGGAGAGCTCCTCGACCACGTGCTTGTTGTGGACGATCTCCTTGCGCACGTAGACAGGGGCGCCGTGCAGCTCCAGCGCCCGCTCGACCGTCTGCACGGCGCGGTCGACGCCGGCGCAGTAGCCGCGCGGGGCGGCGAGCAGGACTCGTTTCGGGGCGGCGGTGGCGGTTGCTGCCATAGCAGCAGGGTAGCTAGCCTTGCTGAATGAGCACCGACGGACGACATCTAGACCGGCTGACCGCGGTCGACGCCTCGTTCCTGACCAACGAGAGCTCGAGCAGCCACATGCACGTCGGCGCGATCCTGATCTTCGAGGGGCCGCCGCCGCGTTACGTCGACTTGGTCGAGCACGTCCGCGGTCGCCTCAGCCAGGTGCCGCGCTTCCGCCAGAGGCTGGTCGTACCGCCGCTGGAGGCGGGGCGGCCGCTGTGGGCGGACGACGTCAACTTCAACCTGACCTACCACATCCGCCACACGGCGCTGCCGGAGCCAGGCGGCGAGGCGCAGCTGAAGCGGCTCGCGGGCCGGGTCTTCTCGCAGCAGCTGGACCGCTCGAAGCCGCTCTGGGAGCTGTGGCTGGCGCAGGGCCTGGAGCGCGACCGCTTCGCGATCCTGACCAAGACCCACCACGCGATGGTCGACGGCATCTCCGGCGTTGACATCGGCACCGTCCTCTTCGACTTCGAGCCGGTGCCGGAGCCGGCGGCGGTCGAAGACGACTGGGTCCCCCAGCCCGAGCCCGGCACGACCGAGCTGGTCGCCCGCGGGGTCAGCGACGCGGTCGCGGCGCCGGTGAAGCTGGCGGAGCGAGCGGTCGAGGCGGTGCGCCATCCGGAGACCGCAGCCCGCAAGGCGGTCGAGGCGCTCGAGGGGCTGAGCGAGGTCCTCACCGCCTTCGCCGACCCGGCGCCCGACGTGCCGCTGAACCAGCCGATCGGGCCGCACCGGCGCTACGTCTGGGCCCGCTCGGAGCTGGCGACCTTCAAACGGATCAAGGACGCGCTCGGCGGCACCGTCAACGACGTGGTGCTCGCCGTCGTCACCGGCTCGGTGCGCAACTGGTTGCACCGGCGCAGCATCCGCACCGAGGGGTTGGAGCTGCGGGCCCTGGTCCCGGTCTCGATCCGCAGCGAGGACGAGCGCGGCAACCTCGGCAACCGGATCGCCCTGATGCGCGGGCCGCTGCCGGTCTACGTCGAGGACCCGGTGCGGCGGCTGCGGACGATCAGCGAGGAGATGGCGGGCCTGAAGCGCTCCAAGCAGGCGCTCGGCGCCGAAGTGATCTCCCGCTTCAACGACTTCGCGCCCCCGACCCTGCTCGCCCAGGCCTCGCGGATCAACTTCTCGACCCGGCTCTTCAACCTGATCGTCACCAACGTGCCCGGGCCGCAGGTACCGCTCTACGTGCTCGGCCGCGAGATGGAAGAGGTCTTCCCGGTCGCCTTCCTGCCGCAGAACCACGCCCTCGCCGTGGCGATCATGAGCTACAACGGCAAAGTCGGCTTCGGGCTGCTGGCCGACTATGACTCGATGGAGGACGTGGAAGCGATCTCCGACGGCATCACCGAGTCCCTAGCCGAGCTGGAGCAGGCGGCGGGCGCCGCGGCTGCCGCCGCCTGAGCCCGCAGGACGAGACCTCTGGGCTTTGAAAGTCCATCGACCGTCCCCAGAACAGTTTGAAAGCAAAAGTGCGATAGCTTTCAAAGCGTGGAGGTAGCTCAGTTCACTAAACACGCCAGTGGATCGATCGTCCAGGCCCCGGACGGGTATCCCGCGTTCGTGCCCAATCCGGCGCCGCGAGAGATCAGCCTGTCCGATCGGTCGCTTGCGGCGCTCGACAAGGCATCGAATCGGTTGGGAATCCTCCAGGGCATCGGACGCCAAATCCGCAACCCACATCTCTTGATCTCTCCATACATGAGCAGAGAGGCAGTCCTCAGCTCCCGCATCGAGGGTACGCAGACCACGATGTCGGACGTCTACGCCGCAGACCTCCAGCAGGGCGAGCTTGTGCAGGCCGCCGACGTTCGCGAGGTCCAGAACTACAAATCCGCGCATCAGCTCGGGCTGAATTCAAAGCTCCCGCTCAGCCTCCGCCTGATCCGCAACCTGCGCCAGCGGCTCATGGGGGGAGTGCGGGGGCAGGAGCGACACCCCGGCGATTTCCGCACGTATCAGAACTTCATTGGCGCGCCCACCGGGCCGGATGCAACCTACGTGCCTCCGCCGGTGCCCCAGATGCGAGAGCTTCTCGACGATCTGGAGCGGTTCTTGCACGAGGACTCCCTCCGGCCGCTCGTGCAGGCAGCGATAGTCCATTATCAATTCGAGGCGATTCACCCATTCGGCGACGGCAACGGCCGCGTCGGTCGCCTTCTCATCCCGCTCTTCCTGCGGGATCGCGACCTCCTCCCCCAGCCGTTGCTGTACCTCTCCGCCTATTTCGAGCGAAGCCGGTCGGACTACTACGAAATGCTCCTGCGCGTCAGCACGCATGGGGATTGGGACGGCTGGATCCACTACTTCCTGATCGGGGTCTCAACCCAGGCGCAGGAGGCGGCGGACCTCGCCGACCGGCTACTGGCGCTTCATAATCGATATCGGGAGGAGCTGCAGGCCAAGCACGTGACGGCGAACGCACTAGCCCTGATCGACGCCCTGTTCGAAAATCCCCTCGTTTACACGAAACGTGCGGAAATGGTTCTCGGGGTGAGCGCACCGACCGCACGCGCCACGATCAAAGTCCTCGAGGATCACGGCATCCTCCGTGAGATCACCAATCGAAACTGGAAAAGGATCTACCAAGCCAGTGAGATCTACTCCCTCCTACGAGGCTCGTAGAGGCGACACCCTGCCGGTGTGTCGGCGCCCCTAGGCTGTTGGGAGTGGCTCTCCTCGTAATCCTCTTCATCGTCGTCCCGATCGCCGAGCTGTACGTGATCATCAAGGTGGGCGAGCTGATCGGTGTCTGGCCGACCCTGGCCCTGCTGCTCGCCGACGCCCTGCTCGGCTCGCTGCTGCTGCGCCACCAGGGCCGCAGCGCCTGGCGCCGCTTCAACCAGGCGCTAGCCGAGCGCCGCTTCCCCGGCAAGGAGGTCGCCGACGGCGTCCTGATCGTGATCGGCGGCACCCTCCTCCTCACCCCCGGCTTCCTCTCCGACATCGCCGGCCTGCTGCTGCTGATCCCGCCGACGCGGGCGGTTGCACGAGGCCTACTCCGTCGTTTCACGGTCGGCCGCTTCACGGCGATCGGCGTGCCGGGAGCCGGTCGCCCCGGCCCCGGCGGCGGCACCCGCACCTACGACTTCGATGTGACCGCGGAAGAGATTCCATCCGATGGAAATGACCTTCCCCCAACCGTGGATGAGCGATGAGTTGACAACCCCTTGAGAGTGAAAACCATCGCCTGAGCAATCCTGCCGTTTAGGATCGGCATCCCTTTGCGCCACTCTGGATAGATTTCTCCACTCGAATCAACAAAAGAGGGGAAAACGGGCTTGAGAACTCGTCGATTGATCGCTGCTGCGCTGGGCCTACTCGCACTCGCAGGAGGCGTCCTGGGTTGTGCCGAAGCGGAAAAGCTGGAAAAGAGCCTTGACAAGCTCGAAAAATCCACCACGAACAACAAGGCCCTAAACAACAGGGTCGCCAAGATCTCACTGGGCACCTCCGTCGACTCAGTGAAAGCCAAGCTGGGAAAACCTGACAGCTATCAGGTCAGCAAGACTGCCGGGCTCGGGAAGTCCGAGTATCTCTACTACGGCCAATGGCAACTGGCTTTCACCAACGGCAAGCTCGAAAGTAAGAACAAGTACTGACGCAGTGCTTGCCAGTTAGAAGCCGAGCGCGAACTTGGCGTCCTCGGTCATCATCTCCGGGGACCAGGCGGGGTCGAAGACCATCTTCGGGTGGACGGCGGAGACGCCGGGGAGGTCGCCGACGAACTCCTTCATCTGCTCGGAGACCTGGGGGCCGATCGGGCAGGCGGGGGTGGTCAGCGTGAAGGTGACGTAGACGTCTTCTTTCTCGATCTCGACGTCGTAGACGAGGCCGAGCGAGACGAAGTCGAGGCCGAGCTCGGGGTCGATGACCTCCTCGAGTGCCTCGAAGACGTCCTCCTCGGTGAGGACTTCGTCGTGCTGCGGATTCGGTTCGGCCGCGTCGGTGCCGAGGTCGACTTGTTCCTCTGCCATGGCTCAATGGTAACCGGGTGAAGGCGGCGGCCCAGGCGGAAGCGGCTCAACAGGGGGTTCGCTGCCAGCAGGCGCCAGCTCCAGCTCCCACCAGCCGACGTCGCGCCAGGCGCCCGCCTTCCAGCCAATCCGGCGACTGACGCCGACAGCGGTGAAGCCGAGCCGCTCGTGCAGGGCGACGCTGGCTTCGTTGGGCAAGGTGATGCCGGCGCAGGCGACCTGGAAGCGCTGGCGGCGCAGGCGCTCGAAGAGCGCCTCGTAGAGGCTGCAGCCGAGCCCGCGACGGCGCTCGCCGGCAGCGACGTAGACGGAGACGTCGGCCGCCCAACGGTAAGCGGGGCGCTCGCGGTGTCGGCAGGCGTAGGCGTAGCCAAGAACCTCTCCCCCACCCTCGGCCACGAGCCACGGGTGCGTGGCCACGACGCGTTCGATTCGGGCCGCCATCTCGGTGGTGTCCGGCACCTGCTCCTCGAACGAGGTCGGGCTGCCTTCGACGTGAGGCGCGTAGATCGCGGCGCAACTCGCGGCATCCCGCCCGGGGTCGGCGTCGCGGATCGTGACCGTGCTCATCGCGGCAATCTAGCCGTCTCGCCGCACGTTTCCACATCGCGTCAATAGGCTCCGCGCGGATGAGCGACTCGAGCCAGATCCTGCGGCGGTCGATCGGCATCGTCTTTTCGGACGGGGGCCTTTTGGCCGTCACCTCCGCCCTCCCCGAGGGGGCCCGTGAGCACGGCGAGGAGGAGGTCGCGGCGGTGCTCTGCGACCCCGACGCGGCTCCGGTCGCCTTCGACGAGGCGCTGCTCTCGACCGAATACGGCGAAGACGGCGTGCAGCGGCGCGCCAGCCTGGAGCTTTGGCCCGACGCCGAGGACGGTCAGCCGCTGCGCGGCGCCGGGACGCTGATCAGCTCGATGCCGGTGAAGCGCCCCGGAATCGACACCGTGATCGCCTTCTTCCGCTGGTCGGTGGAGGGCCGCGAGGGCTTGGGCACCTACGAGGTGGCGCGGCCAAGTGCCTGAGATCGAGGCGATCGTCTCCGACTTCGGCGGCGTCCTGACGACGCCGCTGCTGACCTCGTTCATGGCGATCCAGGACGAGATCGGCATCTCGCCCGAGAACCTCGGTACGGCGATGCGGGCGATCGGCGAGGAGGACGGGGAAAACCCGCTCTACGCGCTCGAGCGGGGAGAGATGACCGAGGCCGACTTCCTGGCACGACTGGCCGACGGGCTGGAGCCGCTGCTCGGCCACCGGCCCCACCTGCACCGCTTCCGTGAGACCTACTTCGAGGCGCTCGACCCCAACTTGCCGATGATCGAGCTGATGCGAGAGCTGAAGGCCGAGGGGAAACGAATGGCGATGCTGACCAACAACGTGCGCGAGTGGGAGCCCCTCTGGCGCTCGATGCTGCCGGTCGACGAGATCTTCGAGACCGTCGTCGACTCCGGCTTCGTCGGCGTCCGCAAGCCGGAAGCCCGGATCTACGAGATGACCCTGGAGCGACTCGGTCTGCCGGCCGAAGCCTGTCTCTTCATCGACGATCTCGCCCACAACTGCGACGGCGCCCGCGAAGCCGGCATGACCGCGGTCCACTTCCGCGACAACGAGCAGGCAATCGAGGAGATCCGCGCCGCGCTAGTTGTCTGAGCCCGCCCGGTCCCAGACGTAGAGCTCGACGGCCTCGACCGCGAGCCCCATCAGGCGGGGCGGCGAGAGCAGGCCGAGGACCAGCTCGAGCGCGTCGTCCTCGGTAACGCCAGCGTCGACCGCTTCCTCGCCGCGGAAGCCGGCGGCGAGCTTGAGGGCCTCGCGGCGGTTCTCGCCGAGGGAGCCGAAGGCGCCCATCAGGAAGTCGCGGTTGGGGACGGGGTGGCCAACCTCAAGCGAACCGTGCCAGGCGGCGAGCATTGAAAGATCGTGCTCGTCGAGCTCGGAGATCGCCTTCGCGTAGTGGACCTCCAGCTCGGCGTCGGGGATCTCGTCGACCCAGGCACGAACGGCCTCGCCGAGCAGCTGGCGGCGCGCCTCGCGGCCCACCGAATCGGCGATGGCGCGGACTGCGTCGGCTGGGTCTACGAAACAGAGGGACATCGGCTGACTCGCAATCTAGAGGCGTCGGTAGACGTCAAAACGAGGGCGCCCCACCGCAGTTTGCGGCGCGGTCCGCCGCCGCTAGACGTGCGCGGAGGTATCCCGAATAGACCCTAGGGTGGGAGGGTGCCACTGAAGCTGATCCACGGGCCCCCGAACTCGGGGCGTGCGGGGCTGGTCCGGCGCGGCTTCCAAGCGGCGCTCAACCGCAACCCGGTTCTCGTCGTGCCCACCGTCGACGACGTCTTCGCCTTCGAGCGCGAGCTGTGCGAAAACGGGTCCGTACTGGGCGGAACGGTGATGACCTTCGGGGCACTCTTCCGGACCGTCGCCACCGCGGCGGGAGCGCCGCCGGGCGCTGAGCTGTCGGCAGCGCAGCGGCTGCGGGCGATCTCGGTCGCGGTTGAGTCCCGCCGCGGGCGACTCGGACCGTTGCGGCGCTCAGCCGAACGCACCGGCTTTGCTCGCGCCTTCGAGCGGTTGCTGGACGAGCTGCAGGCTGCCGGGGTCGGTCCCGCCGAGGTCGAGACCGGAGCCGCGACGCTGGAGGGCTCGGCCTACCTGAGCGACGTCGCCAGCCTCTTCGGCGGCTACGTCGAAGTCCGCGAGCGCAGCGGTCTCGTCGACGCCCACGGCATCGCGCGAGAGGCGATCGAGCTGCTGCGCCGCGACGGCTCCTTCTGGGACGAGCGCCCGGTCTTCCTCTACGGGCTCGACGACCTGACGCCCGCCCAGCTCGAGCTGATCGAGGCGCTTGCGGCGCTGACCGAGGTGACGGTGGCGCTGCCCTTCGAGCAGGGGAGCGCGGCGCTCGCAGCACGGGCTCGACTGCTCGGTCAGCTGCGGGAGCGGATCGGGGCAGACGAGGAGACGCTGACCGAGGCCGACCCCGCCAACACCGAGAGCTCCCTGCTATTCCACCTGGCGCGGGGCTTCGGCGCGACGGACCCAGCTCCGCAAGCGCCGCACAAGGACCTGCTCCTGCTGCGCTCAGCCGGTGAGCGGGGCGAAGCGGAGGCGATCGCCACCGAGGTCGCCAAGCTGCTCGCCGTCGGAACCGACCTGGCCGAGGTCGCGATCGCCCTGCGCGACCCCGTGCGGCGCGGTCCGGAAATCGCCGCGAGGCTCGAGGCCAGCGGGATCGCGACGGCGCTGGAGGCGGAGCTGCCGGTCGCCCGCACGGCGGTCGGCGGCGCCCTGGTGGCGCTGCTCGAAGCCGAGTTCGGGACCCGGCAGGCGAGCGACCTGCTGCGCTACCTGCGCGGTCCGTCCGGCTTCGCCCAGGGACGGGTCGACTGGCTGGAGCGCGCCCTGAGGCGCGGCCGGGTCGAGGACGCGGAGACGGCGCTGAAGCTATGGCAGGGCGAGGAGGGCGAGCCGCCACGCGACCTGACGCGACTGCGCAGGGCGGCGGCGCGTTCGACGGCGGCGCTGTCGGCGGAGGTCGGCCGGCTGGCCGCGACGATGGCTTCGCGGCCGTTGCGCGGTGAGGGCGACGGACCGGCGCTCGGGCCCGGGGACGGGTTGGAGCTACGGGCGGCGGGTGCGGTCGCAGGCGCGCTCAGCGAGCTGGCCGAGCTGGGTGATCTGGCGCCGGGACAGGCCGAGCTGGCGGCGACGATCGCCGCGCTCGCGTTCCGCGTCTGGAGCGGTCCGGTCGAGGGTCGGGTGCGGATCGCCAGCCCCTACCGGCTGCGCGCTGGCCGCTTCGACCACGTCTTCGTCGGCTCGCTCCAGGACGGCGAGTTCCCGCGCCGCGACCGCGGCGGCGACCCCTTCCTCTCCGAAGCGCAGCGCGCATTGCTTGGCCTTGAGCCGCGGCGCGAGAGCGAAGCCGAGGAGCACTACCTGTTTGGGGTCTGCCTCTCGCTGCCCCGGCGACGCCTCTACCTCTCCTACCGCGACAGCGACGAGAACGGCGCCGCGGAGGTGCGCTCGCCCTTCCTCGACGAGGTGCGGGCCCTGCTGGCGCCCCCCGTTGACGGCGCGGTCCCCGACCCGGTCGAGGAGGCGATCATGCACGGCCACGGCCTGGCGCGGGTCGTGCATCCCCTCGCCGAGGCGCCTTCGGAGGACGAGCTGGCCCGCGCCCTCGCCGTCTACGGGTCTGGTGCCGACCCGGCGGCACTGCTCGGCACAGTAGGAATCGACAGCGCCCTCGCCGCCCGCCTGACCGATCGGCTTGCGTCAGCGCAGGCGGCCGAGGCGGCATCGCGAACGCCCGGTCCGCTGATCAACGCCGCGGCGATCGAGTCGCTGGCCGCCGTCCCCGCCTACGGCGGCACCACCCTGGAGGAGTTCGACCTCTGCTCCTACCGCTGGTTCACCGGCCACGAGCTGGACCCCCAACCGCTCGATCCGCCGCCCGACCCGCTGGTCCAGGGCGGGCTGATGCACGAGGCCCTCGACCGCCTCTTTTGCGAGCGCCCAGGCGATGACGCGCTGCCGCGCCCCGCCTCGCTCTCCGCCTGGATCGCGCGCGGGCGCGAGCTGGTCGCCGAGATCAGCGCCGAGCGCGAACTCGGCGACCACCCAGCGGAGCGCGCGATGGCGCGGCGGGTCGAGCGGCTATTGGAACGCTTCCTCGCCGAGGAGGCCGAGCGCGAGACCGGCGGCTTCGAGCCTTGGCTGCTGGAGGCGACCTTCGGCGAGCGCGAGGAGGACAGCGAGCGCCCGACCCTGGAGCTCGATGGCTGGGGCCTGCACGGGGCGATCGACCGCGTCGACCGGGCCGGCGACGGGCGCGCCGTGGTCATCGACTACAAGCTGGCCAGCGCGGTGACGCCGCTGGAGAAGTTCGAGGAGCGGGCGAAGCTGCAGCTGCAGCTCTACCTGCTCGCGGTCGCCGAACACTGGGGCGCCAAGCCGGTCGGCGGCCTCTACCACCCGCTGCGCGCGACCTCGGTGCGGCGCCCGCGCGGGGTTGTCGCCGCGGAGGCGGCCGCAGACCTGAGCGGCTACGGCCTCTACGACCGGGACCTGGTCGACGCCGATCAGTGGGAGGAGGTCCTGACCGACTCCCGCCGCCGCGCCGGCGAGATCGTCGCCCGTATGCGTGCCGGTGACATCCGCCGCGACCCTGGGCCGCGTCGTGGGCTGCGCGGCCATGACGTCTGCCCGACCTTCTGCACCTTCGCCACGATCTGCCGTCGCGACCGCGCCCCCCAGTACGAGGAGGACGAAGAGGTGGAGGAGCGGTGAGCGGGCGCGCGCCGACGCCCGAGCAGGCAGCGGCGATCGCCGCCGCCGGCCACGACGTCCTGCTCGAGGCCGGAGCCGGAACCGGCAAGACCGGGGTGATGGTCGACCGCTACTGCCGCCTCGTCTGCGATCAGGGGGTCTCCCCCGACGCGATCCTCGCCTTCACCTTCACCGACAAGGCGGCTGCGGAGCTGCGCCAGCGCGTTCGGGCGGAGCTGGCGCGGCGGGCCGAGACGGGCTCTGAGCGGGCGGGAGAGCTGCTGGCGGGGATCGGCGGAGCCTGGGTGACGACGATCCACGGCTTCTGCAACCGCCTGCTCTCCGGGCACCCGGTGGCCGCCGGGCTCGACCCCGGCTTCCGCGTCCTCGACGCCCCCGAGACGGCCCGCGCCGCCCGCGAAGCCTTCGACGAAGCCCTTCGCGACTTCCTTACCCCCGCACCGCGGGAGTCGCGGGAGGAGATGGTTGCCGCATTCGACGTCGAGGGGCTGCGGGGGATCGTTGCTGGGGTCCATGCGGAGCTGCGCAGCCGCGGCGAGGCCGAGCCCACGCTCCCCGTGCCACCGCCGTCCGATCCTCATGCAGCAATCCGCCGCGCCGCCGAGGCGGCGGCCGAGGCGCTCGGGGAGATGCGCGACGGCGACCCGAAGCGGGAGCTGCTCGAGCGGGCGTTGGGGATGTTGGGGGAGGCGGGCGAGCTTCCAAGCCTGGAGGAATTGCGCTCGTTGCGCACCGACAGCAAGGCAAAAGCGGTCCTGCCCTACCGGGAGGCGATCGAGGCGGCGATCTCGCGCAGCGCCGAGGCCGGCGAGGGAGGCGAGGCGTACCTGCACCTGGGGGAATTGCTGGGGCTGTTCTCGGCCCGCTTCGAGACCGCCAAGGAACGCCGCGCCGGCATCGACTTCGAGGACCTGCAGATCCTCGCCGCGCGGCTGCTGGAGCGGGCGGAGATCGGCGAGGCCTACCGGGGCCGCTTCACCCACCTGCTGGTCGACGAGTTCCAGGACACCAACCGGCTGCAGTTGCGGCTGATCGAGGCGCTGCGGGGGCCGCGCAGCGAGCTGGTCGCCGTCGGCGACGAGTTCCAATCGATCTACGGCTTCCGCCACGCCGACCTCGAGGTCTTCCGCCAGCAGCGCGACCTCGTCGAGCGCAGCCCCGACGCCGAGCTGATGGCGCTGAGCGGCAACTTTCGCTCGCAGCCGGAGCTGATCGCCGCGGTCAACCTCTTCGGCGCGGCGTTGCTCGGCGACTCCTACCGGCCGCTGCGGGTGGGCGCGACGCCGCCCGATCGCGCCGCGGCCGGGCAGGGCCCTGCCGTCGAGCTGCAGCTGACCGCGCGCGAAGGCTGGGACGCCGATGGATTGGAGCTGGAACCGGCGATCGACGGCCGCACCCCCCTCAACTGCCTGGCCGAGGCTCGCTTCCTCGCCACCCGCCTGCGCGAGCTGGCCGACGCCGGGGTCGACCGCGGCGAGATGGTGGTGCTGCTGCGCGCCTTCACCCACCTCGACGCCTACGAGGACTCGCTGGAGCGCGCCGGCCTGCGCCCTTACGTCGTCGGTGGTCGCGGCTACTGGTCCCAGCAGCAGGTCGCCGACGTCTGCGCGCTGCTGTCGACGATCGCCAACCCGCTCGACGATCAGGCTCTCTTCGGCGCCCTCGCCTCCCCCGCCTGCGGCGCCGCTCCGGACACGCTCTGGCTGCTGCGAGCCGCGGCGGGAAAGCGGCGTCACGTCTGGCCGGCGCTGGAGGGGGCGGTCGGCGGCGGCGAGGCGGAGCTGGCCGAGCCGGAGCGGCTGGCGCAGATCCCAGCCGCGGAGCTGGACCTGCTGCAGCGGTTCGCCGCGACCATCGGCGCCTTGCGCGAGCGAGGCCCGCGGCTGCCGCTCGCCGGCCTGATCGAGGCGGTGACCACGGAGACCGGCTACGACCTGGCGGTCCTGATGCGTCCCGCCGGTGAGGCGCGCTTCGCCAACGTCCGCAAGCTGATGCGCCTCGCCGCCGAGTTCGAGGCGCGCGAGGGGCGCGACCTGCGCGGCCTGCTCGACTTCCTCGCCGCCCGCGCCGAGAGCGACGCCGACGCCCAGGCCGCAACCGCGGCCGAGGGCCACGACGGGGTGCGGATCATGACCGTCCACAACGCCAAGGGGTTGGAGTTCGACGTCGTCGCCGTCCCCGACCTCTCCCGCAGCCTGCTGGCCGGGACCCGGCCACAGCCGCTGGTGCTGGGCCGCGAGCAGCCACCGCGGGTGGGGATGCAGTTGCGCCGGCTCGGCAGCGGCTCGATCCCGCTCTACGACTACGCGGCGCTCTGCGAGGAGGCGAAGGAGCGCGAGGCCGAGGAGGGCCTGCGGCTCTTCCACGTCGCCGCCACCCGGGCTCGCCATCGCCTGATCCTCAGCGGAGTGGTCAAGCCCGAGCCCGGCCGCGAGACGCGGCCGAGCACGCCGGTCGTCGAGCGGTTGGTCGATGCGCTCGGGGTCGAGCGGGATGCCGACGCGACGGTCGCGATTCCCCCACCCGAGCCGCGCCCGGGCCTGGACGCCGTCTTCGCTCCCTCCGAGATCGCGGTCCGGGTCAATCTCCCTTCGCCCGAGAGCGCACGAGAGCTGAAGAAGATGCGACGCGACCCGGCGGCGGCCCGACCACTCGGCGCAGGGCCACCGCCGCTGGTCGAGCGCCGGCCCCCGATCGTCCCCAGCCGCCCCCTCTCCTACACCGCAATCTCCGCCTACCAGGAGTGCCCCTACCGCTTCTACATGGAGCGCGTGCTAGGCCTCACCGGCCGAGGTCGCAGTTCTGACCGGATACCGGACACAAGTGCGACCTCGCCGGGGGGTGGCACGGGAATGACCGCCTCCGGGCGTGAGGAGCGCAGCGCTCGAGGGGCGGCGGTGCACGCTCTGTTGGAGTGGAGCCAGGCGAACGGCTGGGCCGAGCCGTCCGAGGAGCTAGCACTCCGTCACGCCGTCGCCGCAGGGCTCGACCCGGCCGCAACCGACGCCACAGCGCTGCTCGAGCCGGTCCGGGGCTGGCTCGGCTCGGCCCTGCGTGAGCGGATCGGCACCGAGGGTGCCCGGGTCCGGGCCGAGGTGCCGCTCCTGCTCGGCGTCGGCGACACCGTCCTGCGCGGCTCGATCGACCTCTTGGTCGAGCGCGAGGGCGCGTCGCCGCTGGTTGTCGACTACAAGACCGATCGCCTCGACGGCTCCGGTCCCGAAGATCACGCGGCCCGCTACGAGACGCAGCGGTCGATCTACGCCCTGGCGGTAGCCGAGTCGCTGACAGCACCGGAGGTCGAGGTCGCCTACGTCTTCCTCGAGCGCCCGGAGGAGCCGGTGCTCAGCCGTCTCAACCAAGCAGCAATGGACGCCGGCCGCGAACGGCTGACGGCGACGATCAGCCGCATCGGCCGCGGCGAGTTCCCGGTCGCCCCCGAACCCACCCGCTCCTGGGACCTCTGCCGCGGCTGCCCCGCCCTAGGCCGCCTCTGCTCCGGGCCTCGGGAGGCGGAGGTTGGGTGAAGCGTCTTGTACTTTTTTGCCGCCCTGCATCTCGGACGACAGCCTTCGCCCTCAAAAAAGTTAAGCGAAACCCAACCTCCGCCTCCCGAGGCCCTACGGCTCAGAGGAGGTCTCGAGCTTCGCCGCCAGCTCGTCGAGCTTGAGCTCCTTCAGCCCCTCGCCGACGGCCTCCAGCTCGGCGGCGCAGTAGGTAACCAACTCGCGGCCCTCGCCACAGAGGTCGAGGGTCTCGCGCAGCCCCGCCTGGCCGGAGTCGAGCCGGTCGATGATCTCCTCCAACCTCTCCACCGCGGCCTCGTAACTATCGGGCTTCTCGCTCAACGTCTCCCTCGATCTTCGCCTTTACGCGTCCGTCCGCGAACCGCAGTCTTACCTCCGCGGCGGCTACCGCGCGGTCAGCCGAGCCGATCGGCTCGCCGGTCCGGGTCTCGGCGAGGGCGTAGCCGCGCTCCAGCGTCCGCTCGGGGTCGTGGGCGCGCAGGGTAACGGTGGCCCTGGCCAGCGCCTCCTGCCGCCGCGCCAGCGCCCGCGCCGCCGAGCGCTCGATCGCGGCTCCGCGGCGGCGCTCCGCGGCGACGGCCGCGGCCGTGCGCTCGAGCCCCCGGCGCCGCGCCCGGGCGAGGACGACCGTGGCAATCCGCCGCTGGAAGCTGCCGCGTTCGCCGAGGCCGCGTTCGGAGGCGGCGCGGATCTCGCGGACCTTCTGGTTGAGGCCGCCGCGCTCGCGTTGCAGCGCCCGCGCCGGCCCGCGCGCCAGCGCCGCCAGGTGACGGGCGCGCGCCCCAATCGCTCCCTCCCCCGCCCGCTGCAGCGAAAATCCCGCGCGGACAAGGTCGCGCCTGGCGGCGCCGCAATCGAGCGGCACCGCCGCCTCGGCGGCGTGGGTTGGGGTCGAGCAGGCGACCGCGGCGACGTCGTCGATCAGGGTCGAGTCGCGCTCGTGACCGACTGCGCTGACCACGGGGACGCGCAGCAACGCCACCGTGCGGCAGAGGGTCTCGTCGCAGAAGGCCCAGAGATCGGCGAGACTGCCACCGCCCCGGGTGACGACGATCGCTTCGATCTCGGGCCGTGCCGCCAGTCCCTGGATCGCCGCCGTGATCGCCGGTGCCGCGTGCCGGTCCTGGACCGGCGCAAAGACCCAGACCACGGTGCCGCCCCAGCCACGCCGCCGCAAGCCGGCGAGCAGGTCGCGGCGGGCGGCGCCGGACTCCGCCGTGACCACGCCGATCGACTTCGGCAGCAGCGGCCGGGCCAGCTGACTCTGCAGCTCGAACAGCCCCTCGGCGCGCAGCTGCTTGCGCAGCGCCTCCAGCCGCGCCAACAGGTCTCCCTCCCCGGCCAGCCGCACGTGGGTAGCGCGGAAGCTGAAGCTCGGCGACGCCTGGCCGCCGCCGGGGTAGTAATCGGGGCCGCCGCCGATCACGAGCTCGGCGCCGTCGCGCAGCGCGCCCTCGGGCAGCCCCGCCTTCTCGAGGTCGTTGAGCCAGATTGCGCAGGGGATCGCGCCGTCGCCGTCGCGTAGCTCGAAGTAGGCCTGGACCCTGCTGCGCCCGACGCCGGTCACCTCGCCGATCAGCTGCACCCGCGCCCGCTTGCGCATCTCCTCCTGCAGCTTGCGCGCGTAGCGCCCGACCGGAAAGGGGCCCGGCAGCTCCGGCCCAGCCTGCCGGGCGGGCTCGCCGAGCTCGATCTCCCCTCGCTCCACGCGGCCCAGGCTACCCGGCCTGTTTCCAGCGTTTGGCCCAGCTGCGCAGCTCGCGGATCGACGGACCGAGCTCCTCTCCCATCTCGGTCAGCGAGTAGGTGACCCGCACCGGGGTGCCGGCTTCGACCTCCCTCTGCACCAGCCCTTCCTCCTCCAGCTCTCGCAATCGCTGTGACAGCAAGCGGTCGGAGAGGCCGGGCACCACCTTGCCGAGTTCGCCGAAACGCATCGAACGCTCGGTCAGGGCGCAGATGATCGCTCCGGTCCAGCGCTTCCCAATCAGCTCGATCGCGGCATGGAAGTGCGGACAGACCGAGGCCGGCGCGCCGGCCGGAGCCTGGACCTGGGTCGAGGAGACCGGTTCCACGAGAGCCGAGCTTACTGAACGTAAGTGATGGGCCTTTGCTCAGGCAGTGCAGGAGCCGGTCGAGACGGAGGCGGCGATCTGGGTGAGGGCGTCGCGGACATCCTCGGCGGGGATCGCGAACCCCCCCGGCGCGCCGCCGGTGGTGGCGGCGAAGACGGTGCCGACGACGCGCCCGTCGCCATCGACCAGCGGCCCGCCGGAATTGCCGCTGCGGACCGAGCCGCGCAGGGCCGTGATCGTGCGTTCGACCGGGCCGTTGCCGTAGGAGTCCTCGCTGATCGTGGGACGGGTCTCGCCGAGGCGCGCAGCCGCGACCGCATAGGGCCCGTTCTCGGGATAGCCGAGGACGGCCGCGTCGGCGCCGGGCTCGCGTCGCTCGGCAATCGGCAGGGTCGGCAGGTTGGCGCCGATCCGCAGCAGCGCCAGGTCGTCCTCCGGGTCGTAGTAGACCGGGGTCGCGTCCAGTTCGACTCCGCCCTGGGTGGTGACCGCGGTGTCGCCGGAGCCGGCTACGACGTGAGCGTTCGTAACCACTAGGCCCGGCTGCACCGCCCAGCCCGAGCCCTCGACCCCAAGGCCGCAGGCAGTGCCGAGCACGCGCACGACGGAGCGGCCGGCGCTGAGAACCTCCGGGTCGGTGGCAATCGCCTCATCGGGGCGGGCAACCGGGGCGGTCGGGCCGGTCACCGATGGCGCCGGGTCGACTCGGTCGAGCGCGTTCAGGACCGGGCCGGAAGGTGGCATGACTTCGTTGAGGCTGCGCAGGATCACCGACTCCTGGACGTCAGCCCGCAGACGGGCGGTCCCCGGCGCGTGCAGGGCGAACGCGCCGAAAACCCAGGCCAGTCCCAGCGCGACCGCGGCGATCAGCGCCGCGCCGCCGGCCCCGTCGGCAAGGTGCAAGACCGGCCGGCGGATCACCTTGGCCTTCAGTCCCAGCGCGAAGCTCTCGACCGCGACCGCGACCAGGGCGCCGGCCAGCAGCGCCCCGAGCGCGGCGCAGAGCGGCGCGTACGGGGACTCCGAGCCCTTCGCCAGCACGAGCGGGCCGAGTCGGCTGCCGGCGAAGGCCCCGGCGGCGAAGCCAACCAGCGTCAGCGCGCCGACGATTAGCCCCTGGCGGTAACCCCACAGCCCCAGCGCAAGGGTGAAGGCGACGATGGCCCAGTCGAGCACGGTCACCTCTGAATAGAAGCACGCGGGGGACCGCTCTATTACCTTTCCAACCAGTGAGTCAGCTTTTGCCCGAGGTGGAGCGGCGACGTCGCCTCGTCACCCGCACGCTCCCCCTCGCGCTGGTCGCGACCGTCGCCTTCGCCCTTGGCGCCTCCGCCGGCGCGCCCGGCTCGCCCGCGAAGGACGCCGCGGACCGCTTCGCCCAGGCCTGGGCCGCCGGCGAGTTCGCCGCCATGTACGGGGAGCTGAACCCGGCGTCGAAGGCGGTGATCAGCGTCAACGACTTCGCCATCGCGTACAGAGAAGCGGAGATGGTGGCGACGCTGCGCTCGCTCGACCCCGACTCCCCCCACGACCCGGTCTCCGTCGACGGGGAAACGGTCGTGCCGGTGCCGGTGACCGTCGCCACCGTCGCCTTCGGCGGGCTCGAGGAGGAGCTAGAGCTCCCCTACTCCGACGGCGGCGTCGAGTGGGACCCGAGCCTCGTCTTCCCGGGACTGCGCCCGGGCGAGCATCTCGAAAGCCAGGTCGAGCTGGCGCCGCGGGCGGCGATCCTCGCCGCCGACGGGGAACCGCTGGCCGAGGGGCCGGCGGAGGAAAGGGAACACCCCCTCGGCAGCGCCGCGATCGACGTCACCGGCGAAGTCGGCAGCGCCGGCGAAGAAGACCTCGAACGGCTGGCCCGCCAGGGCTTCGCCCCCGACACCCCGGTCGGCATCAGCGGCCTCGAGCGGGCGTTCAACGCCCGCCTCGCCGGCAAGCCGGGGGGATCGCTGCTCGCGCTCGACGAATCCGGCTCCTCGGCCCGGGTCCTCGCCCAGGCGGACCCCACTCCGGGGGCTCCGGTGAAGACGACGATCGATCCCGAACTGCAGGAATCGGCCGTCTCGGCCCTGGCCGGGCGGGCCGGCGGGATCGCCGTGCTCGACGCCCGAACCGGGAACGTCCGCGCCCTCGCCGGCCAGGCGTTCTCGGCTCCACAACCGCCGGGCTCCACCTTCAAGATGATCACCACCACCGCCGCCCTGAAAACCGGGGCCGTCTCGCTCGACGACGAATTCGAAATCACCAACGGCGTCAACGTCGGCGGTCGCTTCATCAACAACGCCAACGGCGAGTACTGCGGCGGCACCTTCCGCCAGGCGTTCGCCGAGTCGTGCAACGCCGACTTCGCCCCGCTGGGGCCGGAGATCGGCAACGACGAACTGGTCGCGACGGCGGAACAGTTCGGCTTCAACTCGCCGCCGACCCTCTACGCGCCGCGGATCGCGCGCGAACTCGAACTGGCGGAATCGACGATCCCGACCGAGATCGGCGAAGAAATCGACCTCGGCGTCTCGGCGATCGGCCAGGGGGAAGTGCTGGCGACGCCGCTGCAGATGGCGAGCGTGGCGCAGACGATCGCCAACGGCGGGGTTCGCGAGCCGACCTCGATCGTCACCACCGAGAAGCTGCGACCGCAGGCGGAGCCGGTGCAAGTGATGTCGGAGAAGCTGGCGGGAGAACTGACCGAGCTGATGACCGGCGTCGTCACCGAAGGGACCGGCACCGCGGGGGCGATCCCCGAGGCCCAGGTGGCGGGCAAGACCGGCACCGCCGAGCTGGGGCCGCAGCCCGGCCAAGAGAACGAGGAAAACCCGGTCCAGATCAAGGACGCCTGGTTCGCGGCATTCGCCCCCGCCGAGAAGGCGAGGCTGGCGATCGGCGTCCTCCTGATCGAAGCCGAAGCCGCCGGCGGCGAAGTCGCGGCACCCGCCGCGGCACAGGTCCTCTCGGCCGGGCTCTAGGAGGGACTAAGCGGCGCCGCGCTAGAGGTCGAGCGTGACCTTGGCGTTCTCGCCGTCGGCGCCGGGGATGTGCAGCGTCAGCGGCCGCGCATCCGATGCGGCCGCGGGCAGCAGGAAGATCGCGACCGAGCCCTCGATCGGGCCCTGCTGGGGGGTCGCGTCGAGCACCGGCACCTGTTCCTGCGGTTCGACTTCGCCGCCCAGCTCGAGCGCGTAGAGGCTTTCGCTGGGCAGCACGTCGTAGGGAGTGTGGTCAGCGTCGGTGATCCTCAGCGTCGAGGGCAGCGTCTGCGGCTCTTCGCTCTCGTTCTGGACTTCGAAGAAGACGCCGAAGTAGGTCGAGCCCTCCGGCGGCGCCGGCTGGCCGATCAGGTAGGAGGAGTCCTCGTTGTCGCTCGGGTTCAGGTAGCGCGAAAAGGTGACGTTGAAGGAGAGCTCGCCGAGTTCCACCGGCTCCCCCTCGACCACGTCCTTGGAGTCGCTCGAGTAGCCGCAGGCGGAGACGCCAGCAGCGAGCGCGACAAGGGCGAGGGCGGCGAGCAGTAGCAGGACGAATCGACGGTGAGGGGACATCGGGCGCGAGAGTCTATTAAGGGATGCCGGTCGCGTATCTGTTGCCCCCGGCGACGGCGATCGGCTCGCCCTCCCAGGTCCCGGACTCGAGCCCGTCGCGGAGCCGCCGCAGCGCCTCGCGCCAGCGGCGCTGCTGCCAGAAGGAGGCCGCGGTGAGGATCTCGAGCCCGCGGTCGAGGGGGTTTCCGGGCTCGGTCCAGTGGGCCATCCGCACCGTCGTCAGCGAGCCGGGGCCCTCGGTCAACTCCCAGACCGTGTTGGTGGGGATGCGGTTGGCGCGGCCGCCACGGCCGCGCTCAACGATCCGGTGCGACTCCTCGATCTCGACGATCGTCGTGTCCATCCAGACCGAGCGCAGCGGTGCCTCCACCCTGAACCTGGCCCCGGCGCCGACGCCGCTCGACTCGATCCGGGTGAGGCGAAAACCGGAGAGGAAGTGGTCGGTGAACGACGGGCGTGCGGCGAGGTCGCCGAGCGCCTCGAAGACCCGCTGGCGCGGGACGTCGATCTCGATCTCGGCGCTGAGCGGCCCCATAGCGGCGCGATTCTATTCGGCGCAAGCGGGTAGGAGCAGATCAGTAATTTTGAGTGACGGGCCGTCTGGCCCGCGCTAGGATCGAACGAAGACGCAGGAAGGAGGCCCCCGATCTTCGACAGCGTCAGCAGCGCCCCGCTCAACGACCGCTATCTGACCGGCGCCACGCCCGGCGAGGGCACCTTCTTCTGCCTGGGCTGCGGCTCGCAGCTCTCGATGCGCGAGACCGACGAGCTTCCCGATTGCCCGCGCTGCGGCGGCTCCCAGTTCCGCCGCGACTCGATCTTCGAAGCCCGCCAGGACCATGGTTCGGCGACAAGCGAATTCCTCGCCCCCGCCACCCCGCTGCCACCGAGCTGGCTACGGCAGGCGCGCGAAGAGCTGCGAGGGGTGGGGTACAGCCTCGCCCTGCGCGGCGACGACGGCGAGGTCCGCTGCTTCTCGATCGAACGCGGCTGGACGCGGATCGGCCGCAGCCTCACGGCCGACCTGCGCCTCGACGACCCCAGCGTCTCCCGCCGCCACGCCCTGATCGTCGCCGAGCCCGGCAAGACGCTGCGGGTTCTCGACGACCGCAGCCTCAACGGTGTCCTGGTCAACGGCAAGACGGTCGAGTGGGGCCCGCTGCGCGACGGCGACGAGCTGGCGATCGGCCGCTACCGCCTCTACGTGCTGAAACGCTAGATCCGCGGACTCGAAGGATCACTGCCCTCGGCGGCGCATCCGACTTTGACCACACTGGAGTGGGGTGAATGTCGGCTGGGCGTGTCTCCTACTTGCCTTCGAGCTCCACACGTGGCGCGGGGTTCCGGCCACCGCCGTCCCTAGGATTGCCGCAGTGAACGCCGCTCCCAACCCGGCCGACCCCTCCCTGCCCTCGGGGATCCCGTCGATCTCCGCCGCCGCCGACCGCGCCCGCGCCGAGCTGCACACCGAGATCGAGCGAGTCCGCGCCGGCGTCGAAGAGATGCTGGCCGAGCAGGGCGAGCCGATCGACGTGGACCTGCGCCGCGAACTCGACAGCATCCGCGAGGAAACCCGCCTCTACGTCAAGAAGCGAGTCCGCAAGACCGAGAAGAAACTCGAACGCTCGGTCCGCAAGATCGACGACCGCACCCGCGCCCTGGAGCAGCGCATCAACCAGGTAGAGGCCGACCGCCAGGCCGCCGAGTGCCGCATCCACAGCTCCACCGAGCACATGCTTGACGGGCTACTGCAAGAGGTGCGGGCGATCGCGGACCTGTTGACGAAGCAGTCTGCGTAGGCGAGGGGCGGTACCCCCTGCCGGCTCAACTTTTTTGTGGGACGGTCTCGGTCGTCCGAGATTCGCGGAAGCAAAAAAGTACAAGCCGCCGACAGGGGGTACCGCCCCTCGCCCATGAAGCGGAAGCTTGTCAAGCAGGCACAGCGAAAGGGACCTCCCGCAGGGGACTCGTCTCGCCTTGAGGTCCCTTTCTTCGATACCAAAGCGGGGGCTGTTCAGCTAGAGGAGATCAAGGCCTCAGCGGATCCCTCTTGTACTCGAGGGGGAGGGCCGGGTGGTCCCTCCGGCGGCTTGTACTTTTTTGCTTCAGCGAAGCTCGGACGGCTCTAGCCGTCTCTCAAAAAAGTTGAGCCGGAGGGACCACCCGGCCCTCCCTTACTCGGTCGAAATACTGGGATCTGCCTGGACCCGATGGGGGACGATCATTAGGAAGTTGCTGGTCGCGTCGGCGGCCAGGTTGAGAACGCGGTCCGCCTCGTCGTTTTGACCGGTCGCGCGGAGTTCCTTGGCGTAGTGGGTCGTCAGGTCGTCGACGTCGATCAGGCCCTCGGCGTCTAGATCCTTGAGCTCAACTTTGGCGCCCTCGCCGAGGCGGTGATGGATTGCGGCGCGGTCGATGCCGAAGGCGTTGTGGCGGACGTAGACGCGGCCACCAGTCATGCCGGCGCAGGCCCAGGGGCCGAGGTCGCCGAGGACGATGGCGCGGCCGGAGGTCATGTACTCGAAGGCGAAGCCCTTGGCGTTGGCGCGGTCGACGAGGCAGCCGCGGCTGTCGTCGATGTCCTGCTCGGGCTCGCCGGCGAGGACGACGTCGGCGCCGGAGAGGCGGATGCAAAAGCGCGAGTCGGCGGAGCCCTGGACGTAGAGACGGCCACGCTGGGCGCCGTAGGCGAAGGACTTGCCGACCGAGCCGTTGAGCCGCTGGCCCTTGGCTCCCTTGCCCTTGAGGATCGCGATCGAGCCACCCAGCATCGTCTTGCCGACGCCGTCCTGAGCGCCGCCCTCGATCCGGATCGAGACGCCGTAGGCGTTGAAGGCGCCGAGGCCTTGGCCGGCGACGGAGCCGCCGTTGAACTCGAGGCTGGCGAGCACCTCGTCGCTCGGCTCGGGGCCGTCCTCGAAGATGCGGGAGCGGGCAATCGCCCCCGCCAGCTCGGTGCCGAGGACGCGGTCGTTGGCGTCGGTGGCGCGCGGGAACTCGCTGCGGATCGTGCGGCCGGCGCAGATGTCGCCGGCGAGGGCGCCGATCTGGTGGGAGGCCTGCTTCGCCTCCATCCGGATCGGGCGGGCGACGACGAGGCCGGCCTCGGCCCGGGCCTCCTGCAGCTCCTCCGCGACCGGCAGGTCGAGCGGCTCGAGGTCGAGGAACTCCTCCAGCGGCGTGATCAGCGGCGCCAGGTCGATCCTGTCCTGGGCGGCGATCTGCTCCAGCAGGTCGTAGCGGCCGACCAGATCCTGGGCACGGTCGTAGCCCAGCGAGGCGACCACCTGCTTGACCTCCTCCCCCATCGAGGAGAAGAAGCGGGCGCAGCTCTCGGCCGCGCGATCGACCTCCTGCGGGGTGAACTTCTTCAGCCCGTGCTCCTCAGCCTGCTCGACGGTCTCGATCTGGGTGGCGATGCCGACGTGGCAGGTGTCGAGCTGGCAGCCGCGGCAGATCGTGCAGCCGAGGCTGACCATCGCCAGGGTGCCGAAACCGACTCGGTTGGCGCCGAGGCAGTGCAGCTTGACGATGTCGTGGCCGGTGCGGTAGCCGCCGTCGGCCCAGATCTCGACCCGGTTGCGCAAGCCGGCCTCCATCAGCGCCCGGTGCACGGCGCGGGTGCCGATGTCGGAGGGCAGCCCGACGTGGCGCAGGGCGTGCTGGCGGGCGGCGCCGGTGCCGCCCTCGAAGCCGGAGAGGGTGATGATGTCGGCGCCGGCCTTGGCGATCCCGAGCCCGATCGTGCCGATGTTCGGCACCACCGGGACCTTGACCGAGACCCGCACGTCGGGGTTGACCGTCTTCAGCTCGTCGATCAGCTCGGCCAGGTCCTCGATCGAGTAGAGGTCGTGGTTGTTGGAGGGCGAGATCAGGTCGGTGCCGGCGGCCGCGTTACGGGCGGCGGCGACCTTCTCGGAGACCTTCTTGCCGGGCAGGTGGCCGCCCTCGCCGGGCTTGGCCCCCTGGCCGATCTTGATCTCAGCGACGTAGGAGGAGTTGAGCATCTCCGCCGAGACGCCGAAGCGCCCGGAGGCGACCTGCTGGCCACGCCATTTGCGGTAGCGGCCGTACATGTCGCGGATCTCGCCACCCTCGCCGTTGACGCAGAGGATGTTGGTCGCCTTCGCCGCCTCCGCGTAGGCGCGGAAGGCCGGCTCGGACTGCGAGCCGAAGCTCATCGAGGAGATCACGATCGGGTAGTCGTGGTGACCAATGCCGGCGTCGACCCCGGCCGGGTCGACCGGGTCGCGGTCCCCCTTCAGGCCCATGATGTGGCGCATTGAGATCGGGTTCTGGGCCTCGAGGTCGCGGACTTTCTCCGAGTACTCCTCGTAGGAGCCGGTGCCGTTGGCGGTGGCGATCGCGGCCTTGTAGACCTTGGGATAGAAACGGAAGGTCTTCGCCGGTTTGGCCGCCTCGTCGTCGCCGCTAAGGGCGCGGGCGCGGACGTTGGCGTCCTCGTCGAGGTCGGCGAAGCCGGTGCCGCCGCGAGCCGAGGAGGCGAACGCCTCGGTCTGGAAAATCTCCGCCAGCTCGGGCTTGACCCCGATCGAGGAGAACTGGCGGGCGTAGCCGCGCACCTCGTGGATGCCGATC
Source organism: uncultured Actinomycetes bacterium (assembly GCA_963699125.1). Lineage (GTDB taxonomy): Bacteria > Actinomycetota > Thermoleophilia > Solirubrobacterales > 70-9 > VAYN01. Next base: position 46,377 of record OY969417.1, on the reverse strand, counting down.
GTCGAGATCACTTTCTCGATCCCCTTAGTCAGGGCGGAGCAGAGGTTGCTGACGTCGCTCTCGTAGTCCTCGACGCAGATCACCTCAACCATCGTGTACGGGCAGACCCCGTTGGCGCCGAGCCCGAGCGCCAGCATCACGTCGTGGACGTTGCGAAGAGCGGCCGAGCGCAGGACGATCCCGCAGCGGCGGCGCAGGTTCTCCTCCCCCGGCTCGACCCGGAACTGCTTCAGCGCCAGGTCGACCGCCGAGGTCGCCAGGTGCGGATCGAGGTAGCGGCGCTCGCCGTCGTAGACGGTGCGGTCGGTGAGGACCAGCAGCTCGGCCCCGTCACGGACCTTCTTCACCGCTTCCTGCTTGATCCGCTCGATCGCGCCGCTGGTCGTCTCCGACTCCAGCAGGGAGATGTCGGCGGCGGCGGCGCGGCCGCGAAACTCCTCCCAGAGGTCCTCGAGCAGGTAGGTGCGATGCTCGCGGGCGATCCGGCGGTAGGTCTTGTCGGAGAGCGGCGCCAGGCCGTGGTGGCCGCCGAGGATCACCGGGAACGAGGTTTCGACCGTGCCGGTGTCCTCGCCGGCGGCGTCGAGCGAGGGGCGGCGGCCGAACAGCGCCCGGGTCGAGAAGTGCTCGACCTCGCGCTCGCGGTCGATCGCCGGGTTGGTGACGACGGCGACCGTCTCCTTGAAGTAGTCGGCGAGGTTCTGGCGCTCGGGCGAGAGCGCCGCGAGCGGGCCGTCGTAGCCGAGCGAGCCGATCGGCTCGGCCCCGTTGGAGGCCATCTGCTGCACCAGTTTGACGTCATCGCGCTGCCAACCGAAGCCGGCGAGGACACGGTCTTCGACCTTGACCGGCTCCTCGGGGCCGGCGTCGGAGTAGCCGGGGACGTCGTCTCCCTCCAGCGGCCCGCCGGTCTCCAGCGCGCGGTCGTAACCGGCGGCGTCCTCGACGCCGTTGCGCCGCAGCCAGCTGTCGCGGACGATCCGCAGCATCTCGTCGTGAGCGTGCAGCAGCGAGCGCTTGCGGTCGCGGTCGATCAGGACCAGCGCCTTCTCGCCCGGGGCCAACGGCTTCGGCTCGGAGACCATCGAGCCGACCGAGACGACGCCGGGCTCGGAGCTGAAGACGAAATCGTCGGCGGTCTCCACCTGCCAGAGCGGCCGCAGCCCGAGGGCGTCGGCGGAGAAGACGCACTCGTCGGTGTGGCGGGCGATCAGCGCCACCGGCCCCTGCGCAAACGGGCCCATCGTTTGGTGCAGGTACATGTAGAAGTGGTGCAGGTCCTCGGGCAGGGCGCGGATCTCCTCGACGATCGGCGGCACCACCATCTCCATCGCCTCAGCGAGGCTGAGGCCGTCGCGGCTGACCAGGGTGTCGATCGTGCGGTTGAGGTCCTGGGAGTCGGAGGAACCGGGCTGGATCGGCACACCGAGCATCCGCGCCTCCTGGCGCAGCTGCTCGATCGTGTTGATCTCGCCGTTGTGGCCAAGGACAGAGAAGGGCTGTACCCGCTTGAACGAGGGCCAGGTGTTGGTCGAGTAGCGGTTGTGACCGAAGCAGCCGATCGTCTCGAAGCGCTCGTCGCGCAGGTCGGGGTAGTACTCGCCGAGCACCTGCGGCGCTCCCATCACCTTGTAGACGCAGGTGCTGGCGGAGAAGGAGGGGACGTGGACGCCGAGCTGCTGCTCGAGCTCGATCAGCAGCTCGAAGAGGACGCGGTCGCGGTGGGATGCGTCGGGCACCAGGCCGGCGATCTGCCAGAAGTGCGGCTCCTCCTCGCGTGCGGTTGGGCCGAGGGCCGGCGAGTTGACGACCCCGATCCGCTCGGCGAGGACGCGAAACCCGCCCTGGTTAAGCAGCTCGCGGGCGTCGTGCTGGACCTTGTCGCGGTCCTGGGAGCGCTCGATGAAGATGTGGGCGACGGCGAAGGCGTCGTCGAGCGTCAGCGAGGGGTCGTGGCCGCCGGCGCGGACCTCCTCGGCCCAGATCTTCCGCGGCAGGTCGAGCAGCAGCCCGCAGCCGTCGCCCTCGCCGTCGACGTTGCCGGCCCGGTGGAGCATCTTCTGCAGGGCGGGGATCGCCAGCTCGATCGGCGTGTGGCTCGGCGTCGCGTCCTTGCGGACCGAGGCGTAGATCGCGCAGGCGTCCTTGTCCTCGACGCTGGGCGGCGAAACCAGTGGCTTGTAGGGACGCTCGGGCGAGTAGCGCTTCACGCTCTCCCCAGCAGACTGGTGCTTGGGCATGTTGACCTCCCGGTTTCCACGCCTTCTCCGAGCGGGCGCGCGACGGGTTGACGAGTCGGCGGATTATAGGGCCAGATCGCCACTCCCTTCGGCGATGTCGCATTTGTCTCCGGATAGCGGGCACAAATGCGACATCGGCCTCGTAGGCTGGCGGGCGTCGGAGCTTCGGGCGGACCCGGTCAGGCCCAGGACATCGGCTCGTAGCCGCCCTCGGGCTGGACGCCGATCAGCATCGCCATGACGGGGGCGTCGGAGCGGTTGAGGATCGTGCGGCTGGCGGGGGGCTCGATCGAGGCGAAGGTGCCGGCCGGGGCCGGGTGGTCCTCGCCTTCGATCCGCAGAACGGCGTCGCCCTCGAGGATCGCGTAGAGCTCGACCTGGCCGCTCTCGTTCTCGTCGTGCTCGGGGATCTCGCCACCGGGGCCGATCTCGACCAGGTTGAAGCCGAAGACGGAGGTGCCGAGGGCCTTGCGGGCCAGCAGCCAGGTGGCTTCGCCCGAGCCCTCCATCGACTCGAACTCGTCGCGGTGCTTGATCGTGTAATCGCCGGCCATCGACTTCCTCCGTTCGCTCGGAATCCTCATGCGACCATACATCCGCCTTGTCAACCGGAAAAGGGAGCGGATGACCGACCCAGCGAAGGACTCAGAGGAGGCGCTGACCGCGGCGATCGGCCGCTACAACGACGCCTGGAACGCCCACGACCTCGGCGCGATCATGGCCATGCACGCGCCCGACATGGTCTTTGCGAACCACACCGCCGGCGAGTCGGCGAGCGGCGAGGACGTCCGCGCCCACATCGGCTCGATCTTCGAGACCTGGCCCGACATCGAGTTCGCGACCCGCCGCCTCTACGTGCGCGAGGGCCTCGTCGTCCAGGAATGGACCGCGGTCGCGACTCACGCCAAAACGATGATGCGCGGCGACCTCACGGCCGAGCCGACCGGAAGGCGGGTCGAGTGGGAGGGCATCGACTCGATCCCCTTCGAGGACGGCCTCGTCAAGCGCAAGGACGTCTACTCCGACAGCGTCTCGATTTTGCGCCAGGTGGGGCTATTGGACTGAGCTATCCACACAATCGCCCACCCGACCAACCGCGAGTCTGCATTTACACGTCTATAGGACGTACTGGAGCAGACTCGTCGCTATCCCGGTCCGACGACCGCCGCCGCGATCAAGCCACCGCTGACGCCTATGAACGAGACGACCGCGAGCAAGCGGTACCAGGGCCGCTTCTCCACATCGGGGTCGAAGGCGAGCGGGACGAAGAGGAGGGGGTTGACGGCGGTGCCGAAGACGAGGGCGACCGCGATCGCGGTCGGCAGGTCGGGCACCGCGAGGCCGACGCCGATCAGGATCAGGCCCATCATCACGTAGTCGAGATGGACCTGGCGGATCCGCTGCGGGGCGACGACGCCGATCCGCCGCAGCCACTCCGAACGCTCTTGCCGGATCACCATCGCCCAGCCCAGCAGACCACCCAGCGCCAACTCCACGAGGCCGATCTGGACGACCCAGTCCACCGAGATCAGAGCTCGGGGACGTCGGCGCCGAGGGGCGAGAAGGGAAGCCGGCGCACCTCCGCCCAGCCGGCGCAGCGCTCCTCCAGCGCGGCGGCGACGTTGCCGGCGTCCTGCCAGGTGGTCCAGACGAGGACGGTGGGGCCGGCGCCGGAGATCGTCGCCCCCAGCGCCCCCAGCTCGGTCGCCGAGTCGACGATCTCCATCGAGCGTGGGTAAAGATCACGGCGGCGCGGCTGGTGGATGCTGTCGGCGAGGCCGCGGGCGACGAGGTCGAGGTCGGCGTTACGCAGGCCGAGCACGAGCAGAGCGGCGGCGGAGACGTTGGCGACCGCGTCGGCGAGCGGGACCTCGGCCGGGATCGCTTCGCGGGCGAGCTCGGTCGAGACCTCCTCGGGCGGGATCACGACGATGCCCTCCAGGCCCTCGGGGGGATCGAAGCGGGCCGCGAACGGCGCTTCGCCGTCGCCCGCGCCGCAAATTACGAAGCCGCCGTAGATCGCCGCGGCGACGTTGTCGGGGTGGCCCTCCAGCTCAGCCGCCCGCACCAGCATCTCCTCCTTGGAGAGCGCCAGCTCGAAGAGATGGTCGGCGGCAAAGAGGCCGGCGACGATCGCCGCGGCGCTGGAGCCGAGGCCCCGCGCCAGCGGAATCTCACTTCGCAGCCGGAAGGCGATGCCGTCGGCGGGATGCAGGCGCTCGAACGCTCGCACGACGAGGTTGTCGCGCCCGGTCGGGACCTCGAGCCCGCCGGGGTCAAACGAGAACTCACCGGCCTCCTCCACCTCCAGCTCCAGGTGCAGCGCCATCGCCGCCGCCATCGCGTCGTACCCAGGACCGAGATTGGCCGAGGAGGCGGGGACGCGGACGAGCCGGTGGCGGACGGTCAATCGAACACCGCGCGCTCGACCGCGCCGAGGTCGTTATCGCAGTTGATCACCGCGGGAGCCTTGCCAAGGGCGGTGTCGGGGTCCTTGAGGCCGTGGCCGGTGAGGACGCAGACGACCGATTCCGGCGGAGTCGCGCCCTCGACCACCGGCAGCCCGTGGGCGAGCAGGCCGGCGACCGAGGCGGCGGAGGCCGGCTCGCAGAAGACGCCTTCGGAGGCCGCGAGCCAGCGGTAGGCGTCGAGGATCTGCTCGTCGGAGACCGCGGCGACGCGGCCACGCGAGGCGGTGAAGGCGGCCATCGCCTCCTCCCAGCGGGCGGGGTTGCCGATCCGGATCGCCGAGGCGACGGTCTCGGGGTTGGTGACCGGAGCGCCGGAGACGAGCGGCGCCGCCCCCTCGGCTTGAAAGCCGTACAGGATCGGTGCGGGAGCCGAACCCGTGACCGTCGGTTTCGTAGACCGACGCTCAAGCTCCTCCTCGAAGCCACGCCAGTAGGCGGTGACGTTGCCGGCGTTGCCGACCGGGATCGCCAGTGCTCCCGGCGCCTCGCCCAACTCCTCGACCACCTCGAAGGCGGCCGTCTTCTGGCCTTCGATCCGGTGCGGGTTGACCGAGTTGACCAGTTCGATCGGGTGCTTCTGGGCCAGCTCGCGGACGATCCGCAGGGCGTCGTCGAAGTTGCCCTGCAGGGCGACGACGCGGGCGCCGTGCATCAGCGCCTGGGCCAGCTTGCCGATCGCGATCTTGCCCTCGGGCACGATCACCGCCCCGCGCAGTCCCGCCCGCGCCGCGTAGGCGGCGGCGCTGGCGGCGGTGTTGCCGGTCGAGGCGCAGATCACCGCCTCCGCCCCGCGTCCCTTGGCGCGGGAGACGGCAACGGTCATACCCCGGTCCTTGAAAGACCCGGTCGGGTTGGCGCCCTCGAACTTGAAGTAGGCGCGGGCGCCGATCCGCTCCGACAGCCGCGGCGCCTCGATCAGTGGCGTCGAGCCCTCGTTCAGGCTCACCACCGGGTCGCCGGGCTCAAGCGAGAGGCGGTCCCGGTAGCGCTCGATCAGCGGCAACGACAAATTAGAACTCCTCCTCGATCACGTGGATGGATCGGGGTGCGGAGCGAAGGTCGCCCAACTCGGCCAGGCCCTCAACCGCGGCCGCGAAGCGAGACTCCAAGCACTCGTGCACGACCATCACCAGCCGCGCGTCGTCTCCCGCCCCACGCTGGACCACGCTCTTGACCGAGACGTCGTGGTCTCCGAGCACCGTCGCCACCCGGGCCAGCACGCCAGGCCGATCGGCGACCTCGAGGTGGAGGTAGAAGGACGAGGTGACGTCGGCGACGATCGGCAACTCCGCGCGCGTCTCGTGCACCGGGGCGTCGCCGGCGAGGATCGAGACGAGGTCGCCGAGCACCGCGGAGGCCGTCTGCACGCCCCCGGCGCCGGGTCCCGACATCGTCACCTCGGTGATCGCCGGCGCCTCGACCATGACCGCGTTGAACGGCCCCTCGATCGGCGCCAGCGGGTGGCCCGGGTAGAGGAAGCAGGGAAAGACGCGGACGCTGATGCCGCCGTCGCGGCGTTCGGCGATCCCGAGCAGCTTCAGCGAGAGGCCCAGCTCCTTGGCGTAGGCGAGGTCGTCGGGCTGGATCGTCTCGATGCCCACGTAGGAGACCTCGGAGAGGGTGACCGGCGTGTGGAAGGCGAGGCGGGCGAGGATCGCCATCTTCGCCGCCGCGTCGGCGCCGCTGACGTCGTCGCTGGGGTCGGCCTCGGCGTAGCCCAGCTCCTGCGCCCGCGCCAGCACCTCGTCGTAGCCGGCGCCGGTCGCCGCCATCTCGCTGAGAATGAAGTTGGTGGTGCCGTTGACGATCCCGAACACCTTCGAGATCTCGGTCACCCCGAAGCTCTCCTGGATCGTGCGGACGATCGGGATCACCCCGGCGACGGCGGCCTCGAAGCGAAGCTGCACGCCCGCCTCGCGGGCGACGGCGAAGAGCTCGTCGCCATGCTGGGCGAGCAGCTGCTTGTTGGCGGTCACGACCGGGCGGCCGGCGCGCATCGCGTCGAGGACGAAGGCGCGGGCGGGGTCGGTCCCCCCCATCAGCTCGACGACGACATCGGAGCGCTCGACGATCTCCCCGAAGTCGCCCTCGGAGCGGGTGAGGACGCCGCAGACCTCCGGCCGGCGCCCGGTGGCTGCCTCGACCGCATCCGCCTGTTCGGCGAGCAGGTCGGCGAAAGCGGCTCCGACCGTGCCACGTCCCAGCAGCCCGATGCGGACGGGCGCGGAGTTCCGGGGGGGCTCAGGCATCGCGGGAGGTCAGATCCTCGTAGGTCTCGCGGCGGATCACGACCCGCGCCTCGCCGTCGCGGCAGAAGATGACCGGCGGCCGCGGCACCCCGTTGTAGTTGCTGGCCATCGCGTGGCCGTAGGCGCCGGTCACCGGGGTCACCAGCACGTCTCCGACGGCGGGCGCGGCCAGCATCGCGTCGCGGACCAGGATGTCGCCGGACTCGCAGTGCATGCCGGCGATCGTCACCAGGGTCTCTGGCGCCGCCGCGGCACGGTCGGCGATCAGTGCCTCGTAGCGCGAGCCGTAGAGCATCGGCCGCATGTTGTCCGACATGCCACCGTCGACGGCGACGTAGGTGCGGACGCGGGGGATCTCCTTGACGGTGCCGACCCGGTAGGCGGTGACGCCGGCGTTAGCGACCAGGGAGCGGCCGGGCTCGACCAGGATCCGCACACCCTCGCCGAAGACCTCGGCGACACCTCGCACCTTGACGTCGACGTAGGCGTCGATCGAGGGCGGCTCGTCCTCGGCCGTGTAGGCGACGCCGAGACCGCCGCCGACGTTGACCACCCGGCACCAGTCACCGGCCAGCTCGCCGAGGGCGCGGATCGCCAGCGTGTAGGGCTCGAGCTCGAAGATCTGCGAGCCGATGTGGGCGTGCAGCCCGACCAACTCCAGCTTGTCGGAGGCGAGGACCCGCTCGATTGCCCGCGCCGCCAGCCCGTCCTCGAGCCCGAAGCCGAACTTTGAGTCGAGCTGGCCGGTCTGCACGTAGTCGTGGGTCGAGGGCTTGATCCCGGGCGTGACCCGGATCAGCACCCGTTGGGGGGCGTCAAGCAGGTGCTCGCAGCGCTCGATCTCGTCGAAGGAGTCGAGGATCAGGTGGCGGACGCCGGCGCGGGCGGCGAAGAGGATCTCCTCGTCGGTCTTGTTGTTGCCGTGCATGTGGATGCGCTCGGGGTCGAAGCCGGCCCGCAGCGCCATGTGCAGCTCGCCGCCGGAGGCGACGTCGACCGAGAGCCCCTCCTCGGCGAAGAGCCGGTAGGCGGCGGTGCAGGGCAGCGCCTTGCTGGCGAAGAGGACCTCGAAGTCTCCGTGGCGGCGCTCGAACGCCTCGCGGTAGGCGCGGGCGCGGGCGCGGGCGTCGTCCTCCGCGTAGATGTAGGCGGGGGTGCCGAACTCGGCCGCCAGCTCGACCACGTCGCAGCCGGCCAGCTCGAGGTGGCCAGCCTCGTTGACCCTGCTGCCGGCCGGGTAGACCGCCGAGCCTTCGATCGGATCGCCGCTCGCGACCGACCCCGCCTGTTCTCGCTCCGCCATCGGACCGGCATTGTGACGGTTAGCGCCCCGTCACCGGCGCCTTGCTGGTCAGTGATTGGGATTCAACAAGCCGCCGACCGCGCCGACCGTTTCGTCGACGGCTTTTCCGACCGGCGATTCGGGACCGGCGACGCCGCTGATGACGGGTGCGGTGACTCCCGAGACAGCGCTCCCCCCAGGCACCGTTTCGCCGACTTTGGAGACGGTGTCGTTGACGGTGTCGGTGATCTGGCCGGAGGGTGAGGAACCGGCGCCGGGGTTGCCTCCTCCGCCGCCGCCTGGTCCGCCGCCACCACCGCCCGGGTTGGAGGCGACGGGGCCTTCCGGGGATCCCGCCCCGCCCCCGCCCGGAGCGCTGCCGCCGCCGGAGCCGCCACCTTCGGCCGCACCCTGGCCGCCGCCGGCAACGCCGGTGCGGCCGTGCGCCGCGACACCGCCGGCAGCGCCGTTCGAACCTCCGCCCCCTGGCGCCAAGCCGGCTGCGCCGGCGCCCGCTCCTGCCCCAGCAGCCGCGCCACCGGGATTACCCCCTGACGACACCGCGGCGCTCTCGTCGCCGTCGCCCAGCGCCGCGATCGGCCAATCGTTAAACACCTGCGCCGAAACGAGCACGACGAACGCGGCGATGGCGATCGCGATCAGCGTCGCTCCCGACATCGCACCCACCAGATAGGTGTGTGCCTGACGAATCATGGGGCGCCTTATTACTAAAGGTAACCCATCGGATCCGTAACGGAGCCATTTATACGAACCTCGAAGTGCAAATGAGGGCCGAGGCAGTAGCCGGTGCAGCCGGTGTATCCGATGATCGCGCCCTGGTCGACCGACTGACCCGCCGCAACCGCGAAGGACGTCTGGTGGGCGTAGCAGGTCGAGAGTCCGCCGCCGTGGTCGATGCAGGTGTAGTTGCCGTAGCCGCCGCTGCTCGCCTCGGACTGGGTGAAGATGACGGTGCCGTCGGCGGCGGCGCGGATCGGGGTCATTTCCGGCACGGCGATGTCGATCCCGGGGTGGTACTCGTAGCTGCCGTTGATGTTGCGCGGGCCAAAGCCGGAGACCACGGGGCCGCTCACCGGCCAGATCAGGCCGCCGCCGCCACCCTGGATCGGCCCCGCGGGAAGGGGCGCCGAGCCGGTGGCGGAGAGCTGGGCGGCGATCTTGCCCTGGATCGCGGCGACCGAGCCGTCCAGCTCCTGCTCGTGCGCGCTGATCTTCCGCAGGGCGGCGACTCGGCTTGCCCGCGCGTCGAACAGCGCCTGCTGGCGGCTCCGAAGGGCGGCGCGGACGCTGGCGAGCGCCCGCTCTTCGGAGGCGATCGCGTCGCGCGCGGCTTCGATCCGGTTCTTGGCGCCGCGCAAGCGCTTGACGATCTGTTGCACCTGGTCGCGGAGGTCGCGAACGCGACCGACGACGGCCTCGTCCATCCCGTGCAGGCGGTCGAGGTATTCGGCGCGGGCAGCGAGATCGTCGATGCCTTGGGAGCCGACGATGACGCTGATCAAGTCCGGGCTGCCGCTCTCATACATCGCTACCAGGCGCTCGCGCAGGGCGACCAGAGCGCGCCTCAGCCGCGAACGAATTTCTCCCAGGCGGCCCTTGGCGACATCGAGCTCGGCGACCGCCTCGTCGAGCTCGGCCTGTTTCGTCGCCAGTCGGGCCCGCACCGCGGCCTCGCGGCTGCGGATGCCGGCGACCTCGCCGGTGAGGCGGTCGATCCGGTCGCCGTAGCGGGAGATCGTCGTCGTCAGCACGCCCTTGCGCTGGCGGACCTGGTCCAGCTTCGCCTGTTTGGCTTCGAGCTTGGACTGGAGATCCTGAGCCGGGGCGGGGCCGGCAAAGAGCAATATGCATAGGGCCGCGGCGGCAAGCGGCAGCGCCACCGCGGCGGTGCGAATCCTGCGCATCGTTACGAGGCTAGCCAAGCCCGGAATCCCACCCGCGGCCCTCCTCCACCCTGCAACCGCCCTTGCGGTTCAACCAGAGCGGGGAGCGTTCTCGACCCGCAGCAGCCCTTGGTCGGCCTCCTCCTCCATCTGCAGGGTGGTGTGCTCGATGCCGAACCCCTCGGCCAGGGTCAGCTCGAGGCGGCGGCGGATGAGGTCGCGGTCGCAGCCGCCGGCGACGACGACGTGGGCGGCGAGCGCGCCAAAGCCGGCGGTGACCGTCCAGACGTGGAGATCGTGGACCGACCGCACCCCCTCCTCCGCGCAGATCGCCGCACCGACGCCATCGACGTCGACGTCCGCCGGGGCGGCCTCCATCAGCACGTCGAAGGGCTCCTTGATCAAGCGCCAGGAGGAAGCGAAGACGAGGGCGGCGATCAGCAGGCCGACGATCGGGTCGACGATCGCCGAGCCACCGAGCAGGACGAAGCCGCCGGCGAGCACCACCCCGAGTGAGCCGATCGCGTCCGCGAAGCTGTGCCGCAGCACCCCCTCGAGGTTGACGTCCTGGCGCTGTCCGCCCGCGAGGACGACGGTCGCCGCGAGGTTCCCGGCCAGACCGAGGAAGCCGAGGGCGAGGACGCCGACCCCATCGATCGAAGGGGGATCGGAGAGGCGACCGATGGCCGCTACCGCGATGCCGACGCTGACCGCGACCAGCAGCAGGCCGTTGACCAGCGCCGCCAGGACCTCGGAGCGCTGGTAGCCGAAGGTGCGCCGCCCCGCCGCCGGCAACGAGGCGAGCCGGGCGGCGATCAGCGCCAGGACGATCGAGCCGACGTCGGAGAGCAGGTGCCCTGCGTCCGCCAGCACCGCCAGCGAGCCGGTGAGGATCCCGCCAACCGCCTCCGCGAGAAGCAGGGCCCCGTTGATCGCCAGCGCCACCCACATCCGCCGCCGGCTGTCTGCGCGGCGAGCGTCAAGCGCGTGGCTATGCCCGTGCGGTCCGTGCACAAACCGAGAATAGGCCGCCGACGGGCCTGAAAGCGGACAAATAGTCCGCTTTCAGGCCCGTCGGCGGCAGAGTTCAGGCGGGGACCGGCTCTCGGGGCGTCTCCATCGCCCCGGCGGCGACTTCGGCGCCGAAGGCGAGGCGCTCGGCGTAGTCGCGGGCCTGCATGCGCGAGATGACCATGCGCTGGATCTCCGCCGTACCCTCGAACAGCTGGTAGATCTTGGCGTCGCGGAAGAACTTCTCCAGCGGGCACTCGGCGCTCCAGGCGTAGGGACCGACCAGGTCCATCAGCGTGGTCGTCGCCCACATCGTCACGTCGCCGGCCTTGAGCTTCGACATCGAGCCCTGGCCGCCGGTCATCGGGACGCCGTTGCGTCCCATCCAGGCGGCGCGCTGGACCAGCAGTCGCGCAGCTTCGATCTCGGTGGCGACGTCGGCCAGCGTCTGCTGGATGCGCTGGGTCTGCAGCAGCGGCGTGCCGGCCTCGGACTGGCCGTCGAGGTACTCGAGGGTCCACTCGTAGGCAGCCTGGGCGATGCCGAGCGCGGAGGCGCCGACCAGCGGACGGGTCACCTCGAAGGTCGCCAGCGCATCGGCGCCGCGCGACTTTTTGCCTTCCCGGCCCCGCTGCAGCTTGCGCTCCAGCTTCTCCTCGCCGCCGAGCAGGTTCTCGGCCGGGATCCGGCATTCGTCGAGCACGACCTCGGCGGTGTGCGAGGCACGGATCCCAAGCTTGGTCTCCTTCTTGCCCTGGCTCAGGCCCGGGGTGTCTTTGCCGACGATGAAGGATGCCTGGCCGCGGGTGCCGAGCTCCGGATCGACGGTGGCGACGACGACGTGGACGTCGGCGATACCGCCGTTGGTGATGAAGACCTTGGTCCCGTTTAGGACCCACTCGTCGCTGTCGCGCTTGGCCGTCGTCTTCAGGCTCTTGACATCGGAGCCGGCCTGCGGCTCGGTCACGGCGTAGGCGCCGAGCTTGACCTCGTCCTCGCTGCCGAAGCACTCCGGCACCCAGCGGGCGATCTGCTCAGGGGTTCCCGAAGAGGCGATGCCGGCTGCGGCGAGCCCCGAACCCGAGATCGCCAGCGCGATGCCAGCACAACCCCAGTGGAACTCTTCGGCGGAGATCACCTGCATCTGTCCCTCAGAGTCGGCGGCGGAACGTTGGATCCCCTCGAGGCCGCCGAAACCCTGCCTGCGGGCCTCCTTGATCACGTCCCAGGGGATGCTCTCCTCTTCATCGTGCTTGCGCGCCGCTGGGCGGATTACCTCGCGGGCGAAAGTCCGGCATTTCTGCTTGTACTCGAGCTGCTCGTCGTTGAGTGCGAAATCCATTCTTGCCTTCCTCGCGCCGTGGACTGATTGACTGGTCAGTCAACCAGTCTCCCAAATCTTATCTGACTGGCCAGCCAGTGGGGCCCATGTAGCTTTCTCGCGGTGAGCCCAGAGCGCCCGATCAACGCCGACGTGCCGGTCTCCGAGCCGGCGGCGCTGGCGCCGCAGTCCGAGCCCGACGAGGCGAAGCCGGCGGCCGTCCCCAAGTCCGCAGCCGCCAAGTCGGAGCCGGCGCCCTCCAAGCCCAGGCGTCGGAGGCGAGCGAAACCGGGCCGCCGCCAACGCAGGCCGATCCCTGGGGCGTTGAAAGGAGTTCTCGCCCTCGTTCTCGTCGCGGTCGCCTTCATCATTGCCGCCGTCCTCGGCGGCGGCGGCTCGAAGAGCGATTCGGAGTTTGCCGGCCCGGCCCCGACTCCGGCGGGCGGCATGGCGGAGGGAGCGACCGCCCAAACCGCCGAGCAGCTCGGCTACCCGGCCTTCGCAACCGGCAACACGACCAGGGTCGGCGGCGCCGATCCCGCCGCCAACGCGGCCGGCGTGGCGCTCGCCGTGTTCCCGTCCACCGCTCCGGCGCAGCAACCCGCGGCGGTGACGCTGGTCGGCGAGGAAGACTGGGCCGGCGCGATCGCGGCCTCGGTCCTGATGTCAGCGCCGGTCCGCGCCCCGATCCTCGTCTCCACCCCCGGCAGCGTGCCCGAGCCGACCGCGGAAGCCCTCGGCGCGCTCGACCCCGGGGGCGACAGCTCCACCAACGGCGCCGCGGTCTTCGCGATCGGCGACGTCGCGACCCCCTCTGGCGTCGGCAAAGTGACCCGGGTCAAAGCCGGCGGCGCCGCCGCGACGGCGGCCTCGATCGCGGCCCTGCGCGACCGCCTGTTCGGCTCCGCCCCCGACCACGTGCTGATCGCCCCGGCCAAACGGGCGGACTTCGCGATGCCGGCGGCGGCATGGGCAGCCCGCTCGGGCGATCCCGTCCTCTTCGCCGCGGGCGACAAGCTGCCGAAGCCGACCGCCGCCGCGCTCGAACGCCACCCGGACGTGCCGGCCTACGTCCTCGGGCCCTCCTCGGCGATCAGCTCGCAGGCAATCCGCGCGATCGCCAAGATCGGCCCCGAGGTCCACCGGGTCTCCGGCGAGGACCCGGTCGCGAACGCGATCGCCTTCTCCCGCTACGCCGACGGCGACTTCGGCTGGAACGTCAACGATCCGGGCCACGGCTTCGTCCTCGCCCGCGACGACTCGCCGCTCGACGCGGCCGCAGCGGCGCCGCTCTCGGCCTCCGGCACCTGGGGCCCGCTGCTGCTCACCGACAGCGCCGCTACCCTGCCCAGCGCGTTACGGGAATACTTCCTCGACGTGAAGCCCGGCTATACGACCAACCCCACCCGCGCCTTCTACAACCACGTGTGGGTGATCGGCGACCAGGAGGCGATCGACGTGAACCAGCAGGCGGAGGTCAACGAACTGGCGGAGTTGGCCAAGATCGGCGGTCAAGAATGAGCGAGTCCGAGAGCCCGGAGCTGCTGGCGCAGGAGCACGAGGTGACGCCGGAGGACATCCGCGCTCTGGCCGGCGCCTCCACCCCGCACTTCGCGCTCCAGGTCCGCAACCGCATCCGCCGCCTGATCGAGCCGCTGCCCGCCGAGCACCCGGCCCGGCTCGAAGGCGAGCGCAAGATCGCCCGCCTCGAAGAGCTCGCCGAGCACAGCGGCGACCCGCGCGGGACGCTGGGGATCGGGCATTGAAGCAGCTGGCCCCGGGCGTCTGGCGACTGAAGGAATTCCCGACCCCGACCATCAACGTCTACCTGGCCGAGGACGTCCTGATCGACGCCGGCCGGCGCTGGGACCGGCGCCGGATCTTCGCCGAGCTCGATGGACGCGAGATCTCGATGCTGGCACTGACCCACGTCCACCCCGACCACCAGGGCGTCGCCAAGGACGTCTGCGAGGCGCGCGGCGTGCCGCTCGCCTGCCACGCCGACGACGTCGAGGCGATGGAAGGCAAGCGGCCGATGCAGGAGGCGGCAGCGAGACATCCCGTCAATCGGGTGATCCGCAAGATCTGGCAGGGACCCCCCTACAAGGTCGACCGCGTCCTCCGCGAGGGCGATGAGGTCGCCGGCTTCCGGGTCGTCCACGCCCCGGGTCACGCCCGCGGCGAGGTGATCTTCTTCCGCGACTCCGACCAGGTGGCGATCTGCGGCGACGTGATCCGCAACATGAGCTACGCGACCGCGCTTCCCGGCGTCAAGGAGCCGCCGAAGATCTTCACCTACGACCCGGCCGAGAACCGGCGCTCGATCCGCAAGCTCGCCGAGCTGAACCCGAGCCTGATCCTCCCCGGCCACGGCCCCGCCGTCACCAACATCGCTGCCTTCGAGCGCTTCGTCGCGGCGCTGCCCGCCTAGGCCACTGCTACCTCAGCATGATCCGCTTGATCCCCGCGCCGCCCGCGCCGTCGAGCGTCAGGAGCCCGCTGTAGTGACCGTCCGTCCTTTCTCCACCACCACAGAACCCTGTGGGTCTGTATCTGAGGCTGGTCACCCTGATCTCGATCGCGACATCGTCTTCCACGGTTCGGTAGCGAACCCCTGAAAGACCGCTCTGAGGCGGGATATCGACGGTGCAGATGGTTCCACCGTGTGTCGTGATTTCCCTTCCCGGTGGACAAACGATGTCGACCGTCCCAACCGCTTCCCCTGCCTTCAATGTCTCGCCGGCATTGAAGCGGTACTGGCACCCGTTCGTTGTGAGCTTCCTCTTGAACCCCAAAGCCCCCACGCACCGATCCAATCCAAACTCTATGTAGTTGTATGTACTCGAGACCGTTTCGAGTGCAGTCGCCCTGCTCCCATCTGGGATCTCGAAGAGCATGCTGACGTTGTTGCATGTGAAGGGCTGACCCGCCAGCTGGAACAGGTGCCCGGAGCCACTTTCTATGCCCGACGAGGCCCGCAGTTCCGATATCCCTGCGTCCCATTCGAACACGCCTTCCTTTGCCTGCGCCGTCGAGGCGGCCATAGCGCTGGTCGCGACGATCACGGCGAGAGCAAGCCACCGGGTCTTGAGCTCACGGATCATTTTGCCTCGCTTGGTTCTCCCGGCTGTCGGCTGACGGTCGGGAATAGTCTTTCGCGTTAAATCGATTAGTCAAGGGTTGCTTAGCGAGCTGTCCGAGGCTGTCCGGCGACGGACCGAAGCTTCAGTGCCACCACCGGGTTACCTAATTTCAGCTACTGGAAGGAGTCCCCCGATGAGCACTCTCAAGAAGCGGTCGCCCTCCCCGGCGATGGTCGTAGCGACGATCGCCCTCGCCGTCGCCCTGGCCGGCACCGCCTACGCCGCGCAGACGATCAACGGCGGCGCGATCAAGAAGCAGACGATCGGCGCCGGCAAGCTGAAGCACAAGACGCTGACCGGCTACCAGATCAACACCAACAAGCTCGGCGTCGTGCCCTCGGCCCAGCGCGCTGCCCACACCTACTGGGCCGTGGTCAACAATCCGGCCAGCCCAGGCAACGCGACGCTCGCCCGCGCCAGCGACGCCGGCATCAGCGCGACCGAGGGCGGCGGCGCCGTCAGCGTCGTCTTCCCGGCGAACGTCACCGGCTGCGCCGACGTCGCCGGCCGCAACAACGCCGGCACCACGGTTCCCAACGCGGGCTACGCGCAGACGAACACCTCCGCGGCCAACCCGAATGCGATCGAAGTCCATACCCGCGACAAAGCCGGCGCCAACGAGGACGCCGACTTCCACCTGATCGTCGTCTGCCCGTAGAACACCCAGCGCGTGGTTCCTTAGTTACGCGTTTCGTGGCAAAGGAACCACGCGGCTAGGGGGGCGCGATCCGGGCGAGCGCCATGTCGACGCGCTCGCCCCGGAACGGGACCCCCTCGGCGACCAGCAGCTGCCGCTGGCGGGCGCCCTTGGCGAGGGAGCCGTCAGCGCGCACCACCCGCCACCAAGGCAGGTCGGGCTCGTCGACCTCGAACAGCACCGAGCCGGCGAAGCGCGGGGCACCGGGCGAGACGTCGCCGTAGGTCCGTACAAAGCCCTCCGGGATCTCCCGCACCCGCTCGAGCACTTCCTCCAGGCGGGATGCCGGCGGGTCGGTCAGGCGCCCGGCCCGAAGGCGTCGATGATCCGGTTCTGGAACTCGCTCAGCTCCGCGGGGGAGATGAAGTAGGTGGGCGGGGTGAGGAAGAGGCCGTCGGCGCGTTCCGCCGTCGCCTCGACCCGGGCCCGGACCTTGTCGAGCGGGCCGGCGGCGCAGTAGGTCTCGACCATCTCGTCGCTGATCGCCGCCGGCACCGCGGCGAGATCGCCACGCCGAAAGGCCTCGCCGGCGGCGATGGCGTTGTCGGCGAACCCGTGCAGCTCCCAGAGCGGCATGTAGGTCCTCACCGTCGCGTAGAAGGAGATCGTGCGGCGGGCCATATCGATCGCCCGCGCCTCGTCGTCGTCGATCGCGCAGCAGACGGTCGGCAGGTAGTCGAAATCCCCGCGATCGCGCCCGGAGCGGCTGAGGCCGGTTTCGAAGGCGTCGACGACGACCTCGTCGATCCAGCGCAGGCTCTGGATCGGGTGGCCGATCAGACCGTCGGCGACGTCGCCGGCCATCCGCGCCATCCCGGCCTGCACAGCGGCGGTGTAGATCGGCACCGACTCCCGCGGCGACGGATGGGGTCGAATCCAGCCCTTGATGTCGATGTCGTAGTACTCGCCCTGGTAGCGGATCGGCTCGCCGGCCCCGGCCTGTTGCATGATCAGCCGCGTCGCCTCGATCGCCTCGCGTAGATGCGGCGCCGGCTTGCCGTAGTCAGCGTTGTGCCAGGTCTCGTTGAGGCGCTTGACGCCGGCCCCCATCCCGAGCCGGAAGCGACCGCCGGACATCTCGTCGATGTCGAGCGCGGTTACCGCGTGGATGAAGGGGCTGCGGGTGAAGGCCCAGACGATCCCGGTGGCGACGTCGATCTTCGTCGTCTTCGCCGCCAAGTAGGCGGCCTGGGTGGCGGCGCTGCGAAACAGCTCTGGCGCCCAGACGCATTCCACGCCGGCCGCCTCCGCGCACAGCGCCTCCGCCTCGAGATCGGCGACCGAGGTTCCGATCGCGGCGACGGAGATGCGGTCGAGAGCCCCCACGATCGGCCGATGCTCAGACTGCGGCGGGCTCGCCCACCCGCGCCAGCACGACATCGGCGACCCGTTCGCGATGCCACTTTGCGTCGCCGAAAATCGCCGCGTTGGAGCGACCGCGCTTGAGGAAGAAGTGGAGGTCGTGCTCCCAGGTGAAGCCGATGCCGCCGTGGACCTGGATCGAGGCGTTCGGCACCCGCCACCCCGCATCCGAGGCGTAGGCCTTCGCCATCGACGCCGCCAGCGGCAGCGACTCGGGCTCGGCGTCGGCGGCCCAAGCAGCTCCGTAGACGGCGGAGCGAGCGTTCTCGGTCTCCAGCAGCATCTGGGCGCAGCGGTGGGAAACCGCCTGGTAGGCGCCGATCTGGCGCCCGAACTGCTGGCGGTCTTTGGCGTACTCGACCGCCATCTCCATCGACCGCTGGGCGATCCCGGTCGACTCGGCGGCAAGGGCGACGCAGACGCGGTGGAAGACCGGGTAGTAGTCGGCCTCCTCGCCGGGCAGGATGTCGACGGCGGCGACGCGGACGCCCTCGAAGCGAACCGAGGAGAAGCGGCGGGTCGGATCGATCGACGGCTCGGCGGTCACGCTGACCCCCGCAGCGTCGCGCTCGACCAGGTGTCGCCTGCCGTCGCTGGTGGCGACGAGGAAGAAGTCGGCGCTGGCGGCGTCGAGGACGAGCGTCTTCTCGCCGTCGAGCACGACCCCGTCACCATCGGCCTTGGCCTCCATCGTGAAGCCGCCAGGAGTCACCGGCGAGCCGGCGTCCCAGAGTGCCGGCGTGCCGCGTACCTCGCCGGTGGCCAGCGGCCGCAGCCAGCGCTCGCGCAGGTCGTCGCTACCGCAGAGGCTCAGCGCCAGGCCGGCGATCGTGTTCGAGAGCAGCGGCGAGGGCGCGAGCGCGTAGCCCATCTCCTCGAAGAGGACGGCGAGGTCGACGATCCCGAGCCCCTGCCCTCCCCACTCCTCCGGCAGCGCCAGTCCCGGCCAACCCAATCCGGCCATCTCCGCCCAGCCCTCCGGGTCGAAGCCGTCATCGCTTGCCGCGATCTCGCGGACCCGCTCCGATTTGAAGCGCGCGGCGAGGAAGTCGCGAGCGGTCGACTTGATCGCCTGCTGCTCGTCGGTGAGGTCGAAGTACATACGGGGCTCCCTAGCGCAGCCTCGGCAGGCCGAGCACCCGCTCGGCGATGATGTTCTTGAGGATGTCGGTAGTGCCACCCTCGATCGAGTTGGCGCGGGAGCGCAGGAAGCCGTACTGCCAGGCGCCGTTGTCGATCGCGTGCTCGGAGCCACGCGCCAGCGGCGCGTAGGCGCCCTCGATCTCCAGCGCCAGCTCGGTCAGGCCCTGGTTGATGTCGGCCCACTGCCACTTGCCGAGCGATCCCTCGGGCCCGGGGATGCCGGACTGCATCGTCTTGGTCAGGCCGCGGTAGGCGTTGAGGCGCATCGTCTCGGCCTCGATGTGGAGCTGGGCGATCCGCTGGCGGTAGTAGCCGTCGTCGGCCGCCGAACCGCCGTTGGTGCGGACCTCGGTCGCCAGCCGGGCGAGTCGGCCGAGGCTGTTCTGGATCTGGGCGATGGCGCCGAAGGCGAGGCCAGCGCGCTCGTTCATCAGCGTCGTGATCGCCACGCTCCAACCGTTGCCGACGCCGCCGACGACGTTGGCGTCGGGGATCCGCGCTTCCTCCATGAAGACCTCGTTGAACTCGCCCTCGCCGGTGATCTGAACCAGCGGTTTGGCTTCTACCCCCTCCTGCTCCATGTCCATCAGGAAGTAGGTGAGGCCCTGGTGCTTGGGCGCGTCCGGGTCGGTGCGCGCGACCAGCATGCACCACTTCGCGTACTGGGCGAACGTGGTCCAGACCTTCTGCCCGGTCACCACCCATTCGTCGCCGTCCCTAACCGCGCGGGTCTTCAATGAGGCCAGGTCGGAGCCCGACTCGGGCTCCGAGAAACCCTGGCACCAGATCTCCTCGCCGGTGAGGATCGGCTCCAGATAACGCTGCTTCTGCTCGTCGGTGCCATGTGCGATCACCACCGGACCACCCATCGCCAGGCCGAGCACGTTGGCGGGACTCGGGGCCTCCTGCCGCGCTGCCTCGCCGACGAAGATCGCCTGCTCGATCAGCGTCGCGCCGCGGCCGCCGTACTCCTTCGGCCAGGAGATCCCGGCCCAGCCGGCCGCGTGCAGCTTCAGTTGCCACTCGCGCCGAAAGGTCATCACCTCGTCGAGTCCCGCCTCGGGCTCAGGGCCCGGGTGGTTCTCCTCCAGCCAGGTGCGAACCTCGTCGCGGAACTCCTCCTCCGATGGCGACAGCGTCAGGTCCATTGGCCACGGAGCATATAGATGGCCTGGCCGTGCAGCCAGGAGAGGGCGGTCAGCGCCCGCCTAGTTCTGAATGCAGACTTCGAAGCCGTACGCTTTCAACTGTTTGTCGACTTCGACGATGGGGCTTTTTTCGAACGCCAAGCTGGGTTTTTCCCGGATTTCCGCGACGGCGTCTTCGATGCTTTTGACGAGTTCTGCGGCTTTTTCCTCTTCGCCGCTCGGTGCGCCGAGGGCCCCGATTTCTTCGGCCTGGGTCTGAATTGCGGGCAGCACGAACGAGGTGACGAGTTCTTCCCCTTCCGCTTTGCTCGGCTGTTTGGCTCCGGCTTTCGCTTTGATTTCCGCTTCGGTTTTCTTCCGACCCTGTTCGCAGATCGCGTCGCCCTGTTTGACGAATTCCGCTTTGCTCAGAGGCGTAGCGCCCTGCGCGGCTTCATCATCGCCTTCGGTGCTTTCTTCGCCGTCGGTGCTTTCACTGCCGTCAGCGCTTTCACCGCCGTCGGTGCTTTCACCGCCATCGGTGCTTTCACCAGCGGCGTTGCCGCCATCGCCGGCGCTGGCGCTATCGCCGCCGCCGCTGCCGCCGCAGCCCCCCGCGACCGCGATGACCGCCACGAGGCAAAGGAGTATCAAGAAGGCCCGCCAGTGCATACTTGAATTTGATCATACTAATCGAGAGCGCGCAATGCATGCGCTGCTCCGCTCCGTGATCAGACCCGCTGGATCAAAGTGCCGGTGCCGAGGCCGCCGCCGCAGCACATCGTCACCAGGCCCATCTCCTTGTCGCTGCGCTCCATCTCGTGCAGGAGGGTGGTGATCAAGCGAGCGCCGGTCGAACCGAGCGGGTGCCCGAGCGCGATCGCGCCGCCGTTGACGTTGACGCGGTCCATGTCGGGGTCGAGCTCGCGCCGCCAGGCGCCGACGACGGAGGCGAAGGCCTCGTTGATCTCGACCAGGTCGATGTCGTCCATCGTCATGCCGTTGCGCTCCAGCAGTTTGCGGGTCGCCGGGATCGGGCCGGTCAGCATGATCACCGGGTCGACCCCGACCGTGGTCTGGTCGAAGATCCGCGCCCGCGGCGTCAAGCCCAGGGCGTCGGCCTTCTCGCGCGCCATCAGCAGCACGCCGGCGGCACCGTCGGAGACCTGGGAGGAGTTGCCGGCGGTGATCTTGCCGTCCTCCTTGAAGGCGGGCTTCAGGTTGGCGAGCCCCTCGAGGGTCGTCTCGCGCAGACCCTGGTCGGTCACATAGGTGTCGCCGTTGACCGCGAAGGGGACGATCTCGCGCTCGAAGCGGCCCTCCTCGGTCGCCTGCGCGGCGAGCTGCTGGGAACGCAGCCCGATCTCGTCCAGCTCCGAGCGGGGAATCTCCCACTGCTCGGCGATCATCTCGGCTGAAAGACCCTGCGGGATCAGGTTGTAGCGCTCCAGCAGCTCGGGCGAGAACGGCGAGCCGTGCTCCTTCATCACCTCGTAGCTGTCGGCGAAGGAGATGTGGCCCATGTGCTCGACGCCCGAGCCCACCGCGACGTCGTGAACGCCGGTCGCGATCAGCGCCGCGGCGAAGTTGACCGCCTGCTGAGCCGAGCCGCACTGGCGGTCGATCGTCGTCGCCGGCGTCTCGATCGGCAAGCCGGCCTCCAGCCAGGCGTTGCGGCCGATGTTGACCCCCTGCTCGCCGAACTGCTGGGCGCAGCCGGTGACGACGTCCCCGGTCTCGGCCGGATCAACCCCAGACCGCTCGAACAGCTCGCCGTAGACCTTGGCCAGCAGGTTCGAGGGATGGAGATCCCTGTAGTACCCCTTCTCCGCGTGCCCCCGCCCAATCGGCGTCCGCACCGCCTCAACGATGACCACCTCACGCCCACCGAACTTGCCATTCCCGTTCTCAGCCATCGAAGTCTCCGTCCTCTCTTCAGCTACCGGCACCGAGGGCGCCTGATCTCTAGCCAGAGTACCTGACTGGTCAGTCAGCCAGTGTCTTGTAGGGGCGTCGGGTGCCCCTCCCCGCGGCTTGTACTTTTTTGCTGACAGCCATCTCGGACGGCCACCTCCACTCCTCAAAAAAGTTGAGCGGGGAGGGGCACCCGACGCCCCTACGCCCCCGGTTGATAGGAACCCGTCCACATGACTACGAATCAGGGGTACGAGAGTCCGGGGATAGCGGGGAGCGGAGCCATAGCTACTGGACTCGCAGCTGTCTCGACCACGACCGCAGACACGATTCTGCTGGCGCGGAGTGAGGCTTCAGCCTGGCGTGCAGAGGAGAAAGTCGTCGCTGCCTGCGCCAAGATCGAGGGGGCGGAGCCCTCGCGACTGCGGGTCACGACCGACCCCAAGGACCTCTCCGATTGCGACATCGTGGTCGAGGCGATCGTTGAGGAGGTCGAGCCGAAGGGCAAGTTGATCGCGACCGTCGCGGAAGCCTGTCCCAACGCCGATCTGGCCACCACGACCTCTTCCCTCAGCATCGCCGCGATCGCCGAGGCCGCCGGCACCGACAAGCTCTTCGCCCTCCACGTCTTCAACCCGGTGCCACGGATGAAGCTGGTCGAGGTCTGCTTCCCGGATGGCGCCGCGGCCGCCCGCGAGAAGGCCCTCGCCTGGTGCGCGGCGCTGGGCAAGACCGCGGTCGAGGTCCCCGACCAGGCTGGCTTCGTCGTCAACCGCCTCCTCTTTCCCTACCTGTTCGAAGCCGTGCGGATGATCGAGCGGACCGGCATGGAGGCCGGCGAGGTCGACACCTGCATGAAGCTCGGCGCCGGCCACCCGATGGGACCGCTGGCCCTGCTCGACTTCGTCGGGCTGGACGTGTCCCAGGCGATCGGCGACGCGCTCTACGCCGAGAACGGCGAGGCCGCCAGCAAGCCGCCCGGGCTGATCGTCGAGATGGTCGGCGAGGGGAAGCTCGGGCGCAAGAGCGGCGCCGGCTTCTACGACTACAGCTGACTCAGGCGCTCGTCGAAGGTGAGCAGTTCCGCATCGTGGAGCTGGGCGGTTGCCACAACCAGCGCATCGGGTAGCCGCAGGGTCGGGTGCTTCGCTCGCAGCTCGGCTGCGCGCCTTCCCACCCGCCGATCGGCGGGCACGATCTCGATCCGCAGGCGATCGACGAAGCGGTCGATCAGATTGCCCTGCCGCTGGCGCAGCGCGTGGACCATGATCTCCGAGTAGGCGCTCGCGGCCATCAGCAGCTCGTCGGCGCGGTCGCCGACGGCGCCGAGCTCGGCGACCGCCCGCTCGTGGTGCGCATCGGTCGCGGTGAACAGGGCGATCGCCGCGCTGGCGTCGAGGACTACCGATCCCACTCGTCCCGCAAGGCGTCGAGATAGCCGGGCGGGTAGCTGAGCTTCCCGGCGAATTCCGCGATGACGTCGCTGCGACGCTTGACCTCCACGCGACCCGATCCGGCGGCTCGGATGTCGAGCTCGTCTCCGGGCCCCAGGCCGGCCTCGCGAAGGACGGCCACGGGGATGGTCACCTGGTTCTTGCGTGAAAGCCTGGGCATGCCTTTACTAACTGTAGGGTAAGTAAAGGCGGCAGTCGAGGACATAGCTCGTCAAGGCCTCCGAGCGATGGATTTCTCCCCCCGACGCTGGGACTCAGCTGACTGCGCCGCGGCGACCGCTGAGGTCCCAGATCACGTCGGCCTCCGAGATGCCCTGGCGGCGGGCGACGGACTCGACCTCTTCCCAGGGCAGCTCAGCTTCGGGGAGCTCGTCCCAGCGAGCCAGGTCGAGGGCCTCGATCGAGCCTCTAAGCGCCGGGCCGAGATGTTCCTCGGAGCGCAGCAGCGCCCTCAGGACCTCGAGCTGCTTGTCGGTCAGGCGTACAACCCACATGCGGTACCTCCAGCGTTCGGCAAGTCGCGGGTTGCCCGGAGAAACTAGGCGTCGGGACGGACGGAACCGCTGATCCGGACCGCCTCGATCCGGTTCTCGCGCACCGCCTCGACCCGGATCGTGTAGCCGTTGGCGCGGATCGAGTCGCCGCGCCTGGGCAGTCGCCCCAGCTCGCCGAAGACGTAACCGCCGACCGAGTTGTAGGCGTCGCTGTCGACCGGCAGCTCGATGCCGGCGTCGGCGAGGTCGCCGAGGGAAACATGGCCGCGGACGAACCAGTCGCCGTTGGTGAGCTGTCGCAGCGCCGCCGCACGGGGATCGGTCTCGTCCTCGATCTCCCCCACCACCTCCTCGAGGATGTCCTCGACGGTGACGATCCCGACCGTGCGGCCGTACTCGTCGACGACGACGGAGAGCGAAGTGCGCTGGACCTGGAGATCGTGGAGGAGATCGTCGAGCGGCCGCGTCTCCGGCACGATCAGCGCGTCGCGGATGACGGAGTCGATCGGGGCCTCGGGCCCGTCGCTCATGTAGAGCCGGGCGAGGCTGTTGTTGTGGACGATCCCCTTGACCCGGTCGGGGTTGTCGTCCTCGATCACGACCAAGCGGGTGTGGCCGGAGGTGACGCAGCGCCGTAGCGCCGCCTCGACCGCCTCCGAGGAGTCGACCGTGATCACCGCCGGGATCGGCGTCATCACCTCCCGCGCCTCCTGCTCGTGCAGGTGGAAGACGCCGCCGAGCATCCCCGCCTCGCCGGGGTCGAGGTGCCCGCCGATCCGCGAGCTGTCGATGATCTGCTTTAGGTCCTCGGCCGTGTGGTGCTCTTCAAGGTCGCTCGGGTTGACGCCGAAGAGCCGCACGATCGCGTTGGAGACCGCGCTCAGCCCCATCGTCACCGGCGCGGTCGCCACCCGGAACCAGTTCAGCGGCCGCGAGACGCGGCGCGCGGTGCGCTCGGCGCTGGCGATCGCCAGCATCTTCGGCACCTGCTCGCCGACGCTGATGTGGAGCGCGGTGACGAGGACGAAGGCGATCGCCAGGGAAAGGCCGGCGGCGACCCCGTGCGAGAAGCTGCCGAAGAGCGGCTCGATCAGCTTCGCCAGCGAGGGCTCGCCGAGGAAGCCGATCCCGATCGAGGCGATCGTGATCCCGATCTGGCAGGCGGAGAGGGATTCGTCGATCTTGTCGAGTTGCTCGACCACCGCCTCGGCCCCGGCTTCGCCTTCGGCGGCGAGCTGTTCGATCTTGCCGCGGCGACTGCGCACGAGCGCGAACTCGGCGGCGACGAAGAAGCCGTTGACCGCGATCAGCAGCAGCAGCAGGACGAGCAGGAGGACGCTCATCGGCTATGCGGCCCGGTACTTCGGGCTGGGACGTCCTCGGCCATGAGGCGAACGCAATATAGCTGGCCGTCCACGCAGGTATTTCGATAAATGCGATATTGGGCGAATAATGCGGGTTGCCACGCTAAGTGAGATGCTCGAAGAGATCATTCGCCTCGGCGAGGCGACCGGCATGGAGGGGCATGCCCACGAGCTGAGAGGGGAATTGGAGGGCCGGCTGGCGACGGTGCAAGCGGCGGTCTCGGGCGCCGGCAGCCCGCGGGTGATCGCCCTGGAGCACCTCGACCCGCCCCGGGTCGCCGGCTTCTGGATCCCGGAGATGATCTCGATCGCCGGTGGCATCGATGTCGCCGGTGACCCGGGCTTGAACCCACCCGAGGTCGGCTGGGGAGAGCTTTCGAGCCTCAACGCCGAGGTCGTGGTCGTGATGCCGGACGGCGCGCTCGAGGACGCACGCGCGCAGGCGATGGAGCACTGGGAGCAAATCGCCTCGCTCGGCGCGCGCAGGATCTTCGCGGTCGACGGCGCCGCCGCCTTCTCCGATCCTGGGCCACGACTGGTCGACGGCGTCGAGCTGCTCGGGCACCTGCTGCATCCCGACCTGATGGATCCGCCCGGCAACACCGGCTTCGCGGCGCTCGAGGCGCCGGTCTCGCGGCCCTCGCGGGACGGCTGAGCTCAGGCGACGGTGAGGGCGCCGAGGACCGAGACGACGGCGACAGCGGCCATCGCGACGTACTCTGCGAAGCGCCGGTTCGGGCCGAGCATGCCTCGCTCCCCAGCGATGATCACCGCGGCGCAGATCACGCCCCCGACCAGACCGCCGAGGTGACCGCCGAGGCTGATGTGGGAGGCGCCAAAGCTGATCGCGAGGTTCACCAGGATCAGGAAGCCAAGCTGCGTTGCGAGTGACTCCATTCCCCTCTCGCGCGCAAGCACGAATCCGGCACCGAAGAGACCGAAGACCGCCCCCGAGGCGCCAACGGTGAGGGCATTTGGGTCTAGCAGCAGCGCGCCAAACGAACCGGCGAGAAGAGAGGCGAAGTAGAGGACCACGAACCGAGGCGTGCCGAGCGCCGGCTCCAGCAAACGCCCGAGGAAGTAGAGCAACAGCATGTTGAAGCCGATGTGGAACGGGCTCGCGTGCAGGAAACCGCCGGTGATCAACCGGTACCACTCGCCTTCGGCCACCAGCGGACCGAACAGAGCGAAGTCGTTGACGACGGAGTTGGCCACTCCAGGGCTGAGCCCGCCCCCACCTGCTCCGACCTCGACCAAGTAGGCGACGACATTGATCGCGATCAGGATTAGGGTCGCCGGAAAGGCACCCAACCGTCCGCCGCCGCCGCCCACCCCACGCACCACCTTGGTCCGCTGCCGTGCGCACTCCGGGCAGCGCATACCGACCGGCGTCGGCGTCATGCAATCCGGGCAGATCGGCCGGCCACAGGAGGAGCAGGAAACGCCGGTCTCGCGGTTGGGGTGGCGGTAACAGGTCTCGGCCATCGCGATGGGCAGCCTACAATCGGGGCCGATGGCGCCCCCCAGCCCCGCCCGCCTCTATGCAACGGTCGCCGGCGCACTCCTCTTCGTCGTGGGCATCGTCGGCTTCTTCCACGACCTCTCCTGGCTCAACTTTCTCCACCTCGGCAGCGGCGCGCTCGGCCTGCTGCTCGCGGGCTCCGCGCCGCGCTTCTACGCCCTCGGTCTCGGCGCGATCTACACGGCGCTCGCCATCTTCGCTTTCGGCGACGCGGGTTGGCTGCACCTATCGCTCGGCGTACTGGGCCTGGCGGCGGCGCACCCCCGCGTTCGTGGTTCCTTTGTAACCCGTGAGGCGCCAAAGGAACCACGCAGTGGATCGGCGCGGCTAGAGGCGCGAGCGAAGGCCGCCGGCGAGCGCCCTTAGGCCGTGCTCGCCCTTGCTCCTGCTGCGGCGGCGCAGCTCCAGCAGGACGAGGGCGCCGGTCGCGACCCCGCCGGCGCCGACGGCGACTACCGGTCGCACCCAGTTGCGCGGATCGCGCAGGGCGCGCAGCTCTTCCTCGGAGAGCTCCTCGGCCCAGTCGGAGAGCTCCTCGGCGGCAGCCTGGGTGATCGCGGAGAGCGTGTCCTCAACCCGGCCCGAGAGCCGCTCCGGCGGCTCGATCGGGCGCAGCGCGTCGGCCAAGAGCTGCTCGACGTCCCAGTTGCCGGCGCTGAGGCCGCCCTCACTCGGCTGGCTCATCGCTCATCTCCTCCTGCAGCTGCTTGATCGCGCGATGGATCAGGACCTTGGTGGCGCCGTCGGAGCGGCCGAGGGCGCGAGCGATCTCGCGGTTGTCCATGCCGAGCGCGAAGCGCATGATCAGAGCCTCGCGGCGATCGTCGGAGAGGTGCTCGAGGTTGGCGATCACCCGCCGCAGCTCCTCGCGCCCCTCGGCGATCGCTACCGTGTCGTGGCGGGCGGGGACCGGATCGGCGCTGTCCAGCGGCGTCTGCGGCCGCCGCGCCCGGTCCCGGTAGTAGTTCGAGGCGAGGTTGTGGGCGATCCGGATCACCCACGGGCGCAGCGGCCGCCCGTCGGACTCGCGCCGAGCCCGGTCGAAGTGCCGGTAGGCCTGCAGGAAAGCCTGCTCGGTCAGGTCCTCGGCGTCGTGGTGGTTGCCCACCCGGTAGTAGGCGTAGGAGTAGACGTCGCGCAGGTGGGCCCGGTAGAAGTCCTCGAAGGCGCGGTCCAGCTCCGCCTTCGCCGCCGGCCCCAGGTCCCCGGGCTCGACGTTCTCCTTGCGGCCGCTCACCGGCCAAGCCTAGATGGTCGCTCTGGGCCGGTTTCATCAGGCCGCCCGCCTCGAACGCTCGGCCCGCCGTAGTCCGGCGACCCAGTCGTCGGGCCCGATCTCGCCGCGGATCAGGGCGGCGAGACCGCTCAGCGCCTCAGCCGGGGTGCCGGAGGAAGCCACCGCCTCGGCCAGCAGGGGCGTCGTGTCGAGGCCCTCGGAGGCTTGGCCGATCAGCTGCGGGATCTCCTCGGCCGGGGTGCCGCCTCCGAGCAGCTCTCCGGCGCGGCGGTTGCGCCCCGCCGGAGCCATCATCGTCGCGGTCAGGTCGCCGACCCCGGCCAGCCCCGAGAAGGTCTCCAGCTCCGCCCCGCGGCCGATCGCGAACTCGATGCACTCGCGCCAGATCTCGGCCACGGCGATGCCGGCGGCGTTGAGCCCATGGGGCTCCGCGGCGGCGGCGGCGAGGGCGGCGGCGTTCTTCGCCGCCCCGGCCATCTCCACCCCGGTGACGTCGCCGGAGCGCTCGCAGACCAGCCCGGCGCGGTCGAAGACCTCGCCCAGCTGGTCCCGCAGGTCGAGGTCGGCGGAGCCGAGCACCAGCGCCGCGGAGCCGGAGATCGCCTCGCGCGCGTGGGCGGGGCCGCCGAGGCAGGCAATCGCGCGGGCCCGCACCCGTTCGCCGACGTATTCCGCCGGTAGCTGCCCCTGCGGCGCGATCAGTCCCTTGGTCAGCAGCAGCACCGAGGAGCGATCGCCGACCCGGTCGGCGATCGCGCCGACGGCCTGCGGCAGCGACTTGGAGGGGATCGCCAGGCAAATCAGGTCGAGGCCCGCCAGCTCGATCTCTGACGCCGGACGGACTTCGATTGCCTCCGGCAGGGGCACCCCCGGCAGGTAGCGGCCGTTCTCCCCAGCGTCGACGATCTCCGCGACCCGCTCGGGGCTGCGGGCGCCGAGCTGGACCTCGAGGCCGCCGCGGGCGAGCAGCACCGCGACCGCGGTCCCCCAGCTGCCGGCGCCGATCACCGCGGCGCGGCGCATCGGCGGCAGGCCGCCGAGGTCTTCCCACTGCAGCAGCACGTTGGGCCAGATCCGCGCCGTGACCGTTTCGGCGAGCGTCACGGAGGGCGCCTCGGCGCGGGGAAAGGTCATCGCCCGTCCGAGCCGGACCTTCACCTTGCGCGGCCGGATCCGCCAGCCGCGCCGGACGTTTTCGGTGCCGAGGACAGCGGTCGGGATCACCGGCGCGCCCGTTTGCAGCGCCAACCGCCCGACGCCGCGCCGCGGCTTGCGCAGCGTCCCGCGCCGGATCCGCGTGCCCTCAGGAAAGATGCAGACCGCCCCCCCGCGCTCGACGATCTGGCGCGCCGTCTCCATCGACTCCTCGTCGGACTCGCCGCGGCGGATCGGGAAGGCGCCGAGCCGGGAGAGCACCCAGCCCCGCCAGCGGCGCTCGAACAGCTCGACCTTGGCGACGTAGTTCATCGGCCGCCGCCAGGGCAGGCAGCCGCCGATCGCGAAGGGGTCGAGGAAGCTGCGGTGGTTGGCAGCGACGATCAGGCCGCCCTTGATGCGGGCGTGCTCGCGGCCGGTCCGCGCGTAGCGAAAGTAGACGAGGAAGAACGGCGTCATCAAGACCCTCGCCAGCAGGTAGAGGGGCCAGTTGACGCCGCGCTTGCGCGTGTAGGCGTGGTAGCGCGCGAGACGGTCGGGGGTCACGCTAAAGCGCTACACGGGCAACGGGGCGGAGTTACCCAGGGCGTCTGGTAGGGCCGGATGCCACCTCCCCAGAGGCCGTTGCGCAGCAGGTCGCTTTACGTGCTTCGAAGGGTTGGTCCAGGAGCCTCTGTGGAGGGGGCATCCGGCCCTACCAGGCACGGTCGATCAACTCCGCCAGGTCGGTTTTGGTGAGAGAGGGGCCGGGGACGAAAGCTAGCTCGGGGCGTTGGAGCATGGCTTCGATGGCTTGGTCGAGTTTGGTGGGGTCGGCGCCGGCGGCGGCGAGGCCGGGTGGGTTGCCGCCTAGGTCGAGGATGCGGGGTTCGAGGCCGTCGAGGTCGGTGCCGATCGCGTTGGCGAAGGGGGCGATGGGGGCAGGAGCCCGCTGGGCCAGGAAGGACATGGCGCGAGGCAGGATCGCGGCGTTGGTCTCTGCGTGGGGGCTGCCGCAGACGCGGACCAGGGTCTGGCAGACCACGTGATGGAGCCCGAACATGCCGGAGTCGATCGCGTAGCCGCAGAGGATCGAGCCGAGTGCCAGCGCGCCGCGGTCGCGCTCGGCGGGGGCCTGGTCGAGCGCACCCGCGATCAGGGTGGCGCCCCGCAGCGCCGCCATCTCCGAGACTGGGTTCGAGAACGGCGTGTAGAGCGAGTCGGCGCCGTGGGCGAGGGCGTTCATCGAGCTGGCGCGCAGTTGCTGCTCGGGCTGGCCGGTCATCGCCTCGGGGTCGGCGATCACCAGCGCCGGCCGCACCATCGCGCGGACGCGGGCCTCGGCGCCGCTGGGCAGACGGTGGATGCCGGTCATCTCGGCCCCCGACATCGTCGTCGGGATCGCGGCGACGGCGGCCCCGGTGACCGACGCGACCGCCTTGGCGACGTCGATCGGGCGGCCGCCGCCAAGCGCGACCAGCGCCGACGAGCCGACCGCATCAAGCAGATCGGCGGCGAGGTCGGGGACCTGCCCCGGCGCGACCTCGTGCACCGCCGTCGCCGCCTCCACGAGCTCCGGCGCGGTGGCCAGCGCCCGGGAGGTGGCAATCAGCTCGAACCCGGAGAACCCGTGCTCGGACAGTGACTCCGGCGCCCGCCCCACTCCGGCGCCGCCGAAGAGCGACCGTGCGACCGGCATCCCGCCAAACAAAAGGGCCACCTCCCTCTGTCCGTGGTTCCTTAGGCACGATCTACGTGCCTAAGGAACCACGGAACGAAGTTAGCCACGCGGGTTGCGGACCGGCTTCAGCTTCGGCTCGACCTCGGCCCGCAGGTGCTCGTAGTCGGGCGGCAGCGAGAGCTTCTCGCCGAGGTGATCGAGCGGCTCGTCGACGGTGAAGCCCGGGCCCATCGTCGCCAGCTCGAAGAGGACTCCGCTGGGCTCGCGGAAGTAAATCGAGCGGAAGTAGAAGCGGTCGATCTCCGGAGTTGGCTGCGCGCCGGCCGAGACCGCCCGCTCCCGCCACTGCATGTGCTCCTCCGGCAACGATGCCCAGGCGACGTGATGGACGCTGCCGGCGCCCTGCACCCCGGGCTCGGCCGGCGGCTCGTCGAAGATGTAGAGGCCGCCGCGCACCTCGCCCCGGGCCTCCCAGCCGCCGTCGACCGGCTCGAACTCGAGCGCTTCGAGCAGGCCATTACTGGCTCCCGGCGCGGCGCTGTAGGCGCGCACGGCGTGGAAGCCCTGCAGCGCCAGCTCGGCCGGGACGTCGGGGTGCTCGGCGACGAGCGGCGCATCGGGGACGTCGACCACCAGCAGCTCGTGATTGAGGCCCTCGGGGTCGGCGAAGCGGAGGCTGGCGCCGTCGCGCTCGCTGTCGATGCCGTTGGCGGCGAGCCGCTCCGACCAGAAGCTAAGCGCGTCCTCGGAGGCGACGCGCCAGACGACCCGGTGGACCATCCCGGCGCCGGCCCGGCCCGGTGCCACGCCCGGATACTCGAAGAAGGTCAGATCGGAGCCCGGGTCCCCGCCCTCGTCGGCGAAGAAGAGGTGGTAGACGGTCGGGTTGTCCTGGTTGACCGTTTTCTTGACCAGCCGCAGGCCCAGCACCCCCGCGTAGAAATCGACGTTGCGCTGGGCGTCCTCGGTGATCGCGGTTATGTGGTGGATGCCCTCGAGCTTCATTGTTCACGTATAGCATCCGGTAATGAGCCGCGGACGCCGACGCACGGTCAAAGCGCTTGTCGTCCTTGGCTCAGTCCTCGCCTTCCTCAGCGTCTTTGCGATCTGGATCGAGCGCCAGGCGCTCAACACCGACGACTGGGTCTCGACCAGCGACCGCTTGATCCAGAACCCGACGATCCGCGCCGCCGTCAGCGACTACCTCGTCGACCAGCTCTACGAAAACGTCAACGTCGAAAGGGAACTCAAAGACATCCTCCCCGGCGACATCAAGGAACTCGCCGGCCCCGCCGCCGGCGGGCTGCGCACGGTGGCCGGCGACGGAGCGGAAAGAGTGCTGGAAACGTCGACTGCGCAGTCGCTCTGGGAGGACGCCAACCGCTCCGCCCACGAACAGCTCGTCGCCGTGCTGGAAGACAAGGGGGAAGCGGTCTCGACCTCGGAAGGCAATGTCAGCCTCAACCTCGGCAGCCTGCTCACCAACCTCGCCGACCAGGTCGGGATCGGGCAGCAGCTGGCGGAAAAACTGCCGCCCGACGCGGGACAGATCGTGATCCTGCGCTCGGACGAGCTGAAGACGGCGCAGAACGTAGCGGTCGCGATCAAGGGCCTGGCGCTGATCCTCTCGATCCTCACCCTCGCCGCCTTCGCCGCCGCGATCTACCTCTCGCGCGACGGTCGCTGGGTGACCGTCCTGTTCAGCGGGATCGGCTTGATCGCGGCCGGCTTCGCGGTGATCGTCTTCCGCCACATCGCCGGCGGGATCGTCGTCGACCAGCTAGTCGCGGTCGAAAGCGCGAAGCCCGCGGGCGAAGCCACCTGGTCGATCGCGACCTCGTTGATGACCAGCATCGCCACCACGGTGATCGTCGTCGGCGTGCTGTTCGCCGCCGCCGGCTGGCTCGCCTCCCCGACCGGCGCCGCCCGCGCCGTTCGCCGCACGATCGCGCCGGTGCTGGAGGGCTACGCCGCCTGGGTGTACGCCGGCTTGGCGATCGTCGTCGGCATCTACTTCATCTCCGCGCCGACCCAGGGGCTGCGGTCCTTCCTCACCACCCTGATCCTCGCCGGGATGGCCGCCTTCGGGATCCACGAGCTGCGCAAGCAGACGGCGGGGGAGTATCCCGATGCGAGCTTCGGCGAGACCTTCGGCGGCGCCCGCGATCGCGTCGTCGACGCCGTCAAGGGCGCCAACCTCGGCGAGCGCGCGTCGAAACTGCGCTTGCCGGAGATGCGGCGGGCAGGCGCCGAGGAGGCCCCTACGGCCGAGGCGCCCACGGCGGCGATCAGCGACGAGGACGCGAGGCTGCAGCGCCTGGAGCGCCTGGCGTCGCTGCGCGAGAACGGCATCCTCACCGAGGAGGAGTTCGCCGCCGAGAAGGCGCGCCTGCTCGGCAACGGTGGCGCTGGCGGCTGAGGGGAAAGCCCGCCGCCGGGTTCGAACCGGCAACCTCCTGATTACAAATCAGGTGCTCTCCCAGGTTGAGCTAGGCGGGCGTGGTGGCGAGTAATCAGGCGGATGTCATCTTCAGGTTCCTCGGTCCGGATGAGGGTGGCGTCCTCACCGAGGCAATAGAAGCAGCTTACGGGACGACGTACGACGTCCGCTGGGTATACGACCAGGCGGAGGTTTCGGCCCGCCTCGCCGACGGTCGCTACGTCTCCTGCGTCGCCGAGTCGGTGCAGGGCGAGCTGCTCTGCCATATCGGGATGAGCCTCGCCGCCGCCGGCGACGCCGTCGCCCATTCCGGGCAGGCGGTGACCCTGCCGGCCGCTCGCGGTCAGCACCTCTTCACCCGCACCAAGCGCTTCCTGACGGACTGGGCCCGAGACGAGGGTCTGGCCGGGATGTTCAGCGAGGCGACCGCCGCGCACCCCTACAGCCAGCGCGCCAACATCGAGCTGGGAGCGCACGAGACCGGCTTCCTGCTTGGCTGGATCCCGGCCTCCGTCGCCAACGACGCCGCCGCGGGAACGCCGCGAGCGCGGCAATCCGCGGCGCTCTTCTACACCAAGCTCAACGACGGCCACGAGCGGCGGGTATACGCCCCCGGACGTCACCAAGAGATCGTCGGTCAAACGCTGGCCCTGTGCGAGCTGCGAGGCGTGCTGGCGCCTGCTCCATCTGACGCTGCACTGGAGAGCCGAACCGAGCTTCACGTCAAGGTCGACGAGGACCACAACCTCGCCCTGCTGACCGTGCATGTGCCCGGCGCCGACCTCGAGGCGGTGATCGCCGCCGAGCGCCATCACCTCTTCCACCGCGCCGGGCTCGACGCGATCTACATCGACCTACCGCTGGAGAAACCGGCGACCGCCCTGGTCGCCGACCACCTCGAGCGCCTCGGCGTCTCCTACGCCGGCGTCTTCCCCAACCGCCGCACCGACGGCGACGTGCTGAGGATGCAGTCGCTGCACCGGGTCCGAGTCAAGGCCGACGACATCGCCGTCGCCTCGGACCACGGCCGCGAACTGCTCGACTACGTCCTCTCCGACCTCCCCTAGTCGCCGACGGGCCTGAAATACCCCTATATGGCGGGGAATCGGCGGGGAATCGGCCCGTCGACCTCAGAGGGCGACCTCACGCGAGGCCAAATGGCTGCCGACCTTGCGCTTGACTCGCTGCAGGGCGTTGTCGACGGTCTTGGTGTCGCACTCGAGGCGCTCGGCGATGGCCTCGTAGGAGTGGCCGTCGAGATAGAGCGAGAGGACGCGGCTCTCGAGCTCGGAGAGGACGCCGGAGACCCCGGAGAGGCAGGAGACCAGGCTCGACAGCTCTTCGGAGGCGATCACCTGGTTGACCGGGTCGTGGACGCTCGGGCCCGGCAGGATCTCGTCCAGGGTGGTGTCGGAGTCGCCGGCGGCGGCCGGCGTCTGGCTGAAGGAGACGTACTGGTTGAGCGGCGTGTGCTTGTTGCGGGTCGCCGTCTTCACCGCGGTGATGATCTGCCTGGTGATGCAGAGCTCGGCGAAGTTGCGAAAGCTCGACTCGCGATCGGTGCGGTAGTCGCGGATCGCCTTGTAGAGACCGAGCAGGCCCTCCTGGATCAGGTCGTCGGACTCGCCGCCGAGCAGGAAGTAGGAGGAGGCCTTGAGGCGAACGAAGCCACGGTAGCGGCGCACGATCGCGTCGTAGGCATCGGTCTTCCCCTCCTTGGCGAGGGCGACAAGATAATGATCATCAAGCTCGACTTGAGCGTTAGGGGATGCAGGCGTAGATAGAGCCACAGATCCTTCTCCTTGTGAAGGGTCGTGGCGCCGCTTACCTCCCCCGAGGCGCCTCTTATCGACGGGTTATCTCACACTCAAGCTGAGGTTCACCCTTGTTGAGGCGCTAGTTTACGTCTGCGCGGAGTTCTGTCAACCCCAAATTGCGTCTTTTGCAAACGCCGTTGCAGGTGGTAGAAGCCTCAACCGCGCTGGCGCATTGCCTCGAAGAGGAGGGCGGCTGCGGCCGCTGAGACGTTTAGCGAGTTCACCTTGCCGCGTTGCGGTAGGGCGATGAGTCCGTCGCAAGACGAGGCGACACGGGGGCGGATGCCTTTTCCCTCTCCGCCCAGCACGATCACGGTTGGGCCCTCGAGATCGACCTCCCATGCTGTTTGCTTCGCTTCGGCGTCGGCGCCCCAGATCCAGAAGCCGGCGGACTTGGCTTCGGCTAGCCAGTCGGCGAGGTTGCGGACGTGGGCGATCTGGAGGTGCTCGACGGCGCCGGCTGAGGCCTTGCAGGTCGCGGCGGTGACGGCCGCGGCGCGGCGCTCGGGGACGACGACGCCGGCGGCACCGGCGAACTCCGCCGAGCGGCAGACGGCGCCGAGGTTGCGCGGGTCCTGGACCTGGTCGAGCGCGACCAGCAGCGGCGCCTCCCCCCGCAGCAGGCCACCTGGATCGGCGTACGGGTAGGGATCGACCTCGGCGACGACCCCCTGATGATCCGGCGATCCGCAGAGCCGTTCCAGCTCAGCCGCCGGCGTCTCCGGCGCCCGCCAGACCCGATGCAGGCGCCGCTTCCCCCGCTCCGCCTCGGCGACTGGCCGGCGGCCGTAGATGACCTGGTTGGCCATCTATCCCTTGGGGACCAGGCGCGGGCCATCGGCCGAGTCCCGGACCGCCCAACCCATCTCGTCGAGTCGCTCGCGAATCGCGTCGGCGCGCTCGAAGTCCTTCGCCGCGCGAGCTTCCTCCCGCTCGGCCATCAACTTCTGCGCCTCGGAGTCGAACTCAGCTCCCTCATCCGGCTGGGTAAGGGAGCTGAGTCCGATGAGCTCGAGCATCTCGCGTAGAGCCGGAACCGCGTTCGCGGCTGGGACCTCGCCACGGTTGGCGTCACCGACCAGCTCGAACACTTCGGCCATGGCTCGGGGGGTATTGAAATCGTCGGCCAGCGCATCTCGGAACCTCTCGACCCGGTCCCGAGGACCGAGAGGAGAGCCGGAAGAGGGGTCGCCGGAGCCTCCCCGCTGTTGCTCCGCCGACCCCTCTTCCGGCTCTCCCCCAACGCCCGAGCCGTCAATCGAGTGCTCTCGGAAAAAATTCCGCAGGCGCTCGACCCGCGCGACAGCCTCATCCATCTGCTCGGCGCCGAAGGCCAGCGGCTGGCGGTAATGCCCGGAGATCAGGTAGGCGACGACCGCCTCGCGCCCGTAGCGGTCGAGCGCCTCGGAGAGCTGGAAGATGTTGCCCTCCGACTTCGACATCTTGGCGGCGTCGGTCTCGATCATCCCGTTGTGCATCCAGATCCGGGCGAAGGGCCGACCCGCTGCCTCCGACTGGGCGATCTCGTTCTCGTGGTGGGGGAAGACGAGGTCCGAGCCGCCGCCGTGGATCGCGAAGGAAGCGCCAAGCTCGGCCTCCGCCATCGCCGAGCACTCGATGTGCCAGCCCGGCCGCCCCGGCCCCCAGGGCGAGTCCCACTTCGTGTCCTCGTCCGGCTTGTGGGCCTTCCAGAGGGCGAAGTCGAGTGCGTTCTCCTTGAGCGCTGCGGAGCCCGCCTCCTCGCCCTGGTCCATGTCCTCGGGACGGCGGTTGGAGAGCTTGCCGTAGGCGTCGAAGCTGCGGACCCGGAAGTAGACGTCGCCGCCCGACTCGTAGGCATGTCCAGACTCGACCAGGTCGGCGATCAGCGCCACGATCGCGGCGATCGTCTCGGTCGCCAGCGGCTCCGCATCGGGCCGGCCGAGGCCAAGCCGGTCGGTGTCCTCGACGTAGGCGCGGGTCATCCGCGCCGCGAAATCGGCCGATGGCTCCCCCGCGGCCCCGGCAGCGACGTAGATCTTGTCATTGATGTCGGTGACGTTGACCACCAGCCGCGCCCGGTATCCCTCCGAGCGCAGGAAGCGGACGAAGAGGGAGAAGACGACGAAGGGGCGGGCGTTGCCGATGTGGATGCGGCTGTAGACGGTCGGGCCGCAGGCGTAGATGCCCACCTCCCGAGATGGGTCGAGCGCTCGCGGCTCGCCGCTGAGCGTGTCCCTGATCCGCACCTCGCGCATCGCGAGGAGGCTAGATGAATCTAAAAGGTTCGGTAGCCGGCCGTCGCTGCGGTCGACTCCCTGTGCAGCCAGGCCGGCGCCGTCGCCTCAGCCGCTGCTTGGGCCTCGCGCCGCGCACGCTTGGCGCTTGCCTTGATCTCGTCCTCGGTGGCCTCGCGAGCGCGCTCCTCGCGGCGCTCGGCCTGGACCCGGATCCGCTCAGACTCGGCGCGAAGCTGGTCCTTGGCCCGGCTGCGAGCCATTTCCTCGGCCTCCCGCTCGACTTTCTCGACCAGCTTGCGGACGCTCTCCTCCGCTTCCCGGCGCACCTCCTCGGTGCCGTCCATCACCCGCCGCTCGATCTCGGTCTCCAGCCGCACGGCGGTCTCGTGGGACTCGGTCGCCGCGGCCTCCGCTTCGGCGGCGCGCTGCTCGGCGGCGGCGATGCGACGGTCGGCGTCGGCCTCCAGTTGTTCGCGCGCCTTGCCGACGCGCCGCTCGATCTCGGTCTCGAGGTTCCTCGCCGACTCGGCGATCGAGCTCTCGGCTTCCGCGCGCATTTCGGCGGCCTTCGCCGCGGCTCCCTCGTTCTCGGCCTGGGACCGCAGGCGATGCTCCTCGAAGGCCCGCTCGGCGCGGTCGCGCGCCTGCTCGGCGGCGGCGACCTTCGACTCGGCCTCGCGCCTCGCCTCGCGCTCGGCGCCGATCCGCTCGCGGGCCTCGGCAGCGACACCGCGCAGCGTCTCCATCGCCCGATCCTTCAGCTCGACACGGACGCGCTCGGCCCGGCCCTCGGCCTCGGCCACCCGCTGCTCGCTGACCCGTACCCACTCCAGCGCCTGGCTGGCGACGCCGTGCATGGTCTCGGTGGCCTCGCCGACCGCTCGCAGCTGGATCGCCGGATCGTGCATTCCCGGGCCAACCTACTATGGGCTCCGGAGGCGACGTGGGATGAAATGGGAGGAATCGCGCAATTTGCGCCACGGACCCGACGGCAACTTCACTCAACCTTCTTGCACTAATAAGCAAAAGCCGCTATGCCTCCCTCGGGGCGGGGATCAAACGAAGGGAGAGCATCATGGTCGGCAAATTCAGAGCCCTGGGACTGGCCCTGGTCGCGGTCCTGGCAGCGTGCTCGCTGGCGGCGCCGGCGGCGCGGGCCGGATCCATCGAGACCGAAGGGCTGGTTTCGGCGACAATCACAGGCGAACAGATCGCGGGCACGATCACAGGCAGCGAATTCACGCAGCATAAAATCACCACGGCCGCGGGAGTCCTCAAATGCACCAGCGTGAAATTCCACGGCAAACGCGAATTTCTGGCGCTCGGAACGCTGACAGTGAGCCCGACGTACACGGGCTGCACGCTCGGCGTCTTCAATGCAACTGTGAAAACGAATGAATGCGACTTCGAGTTCAGACCGCAAGACACAGTCGACCCCAAAAACCCGGACGCGATCTACACCAAAGCCGAAATCTTCTGCAAATCGACACCGGAAAAACCAGCCCACAAGATCGTGATCACGACGGAAGCGGGCTGTGAAGTGGCGATCTTTGGGCAGGCCTTCAACAGCGAATTCTTGACCGAAAACACAACAACGGCCCAGCCGAAAATGGACATCGATATGTTCATCGATCTCCAGGAAATGGTCTACTCGGTGACGAACGGGGCCAAATGCCCGAACGAACCGAAAGACGACATCTATTTCGACGGCACCTACGAAGGGGTGAGCACATTCAAGGCCGAGGAAACAGGCGGGGGCAAAGCAATCGGCCTGAGGGTCACATAGCGACCACCGCGAGGTAACGAAGGGAGAATCATGAATCGCAAGCTCAGAGCCTTCGGGCTGGCCCTGGTCGCGATCTGTGCGGCGAGCGCCATCGCGGTCTCGGCCGCACAGGCCGGGATCTTCGAGACGGCAGGAACGGTCGAAGCGACAATCACAGGAGAACAGACCGAAGGCGAAATCACAGGCCAAAAATTCGCACAGAACGAAATCATCACCGCAGCGGGATTGTTCAAATGCAAAAACATCAAATTCCACGGAAAATTCAATGGGTTTAGCACTGAAATAGCTGTAACCCCGACCTTCGAAGAATGTACGCTCGGGGGCGAAAAAGCGGAAGTGAAAACGAATGACTGTAAGTATGAATTCAAAGCCCGCGAAACAGTCGACCCGAAAAGCACCGACGTGATCTACAGCGAACTCACAATTGGGTGCAAAAAAACACCTGAAAAACCGTTCCACAAAATCATGATCACGATACCGGGGACGGAATGCGAAGTCGGGATCGTTGGGACCGGGCTGAAAAACGAATTCATAGCCGAAAACACAACAACGGCACAGCCGGCCGCCGACATCGACTTCAAGATCGACGCCGAAGAAATGGTCTACACCGTCGACAACGGCGAAGACTGCCCGAACGAACCGGCAGACGACATCTACCTCGACGGCACCTATGAGGGAATGGTCACACTGAGGGCCGAGGGAACAGAAGGGGTGGGCCCGATCGAACTCCGGGTCAAATAGTCGACCGCGGCGCCGCGCGCGGGGTCAGGAGGCGGAGCCCTCCTTCTCCCGCGCGCGCAGGTCGCGCTTGAGGACCTTGCCGGTCGCGTTGCGCGGCAGCTCGTCGAGGAACTCGATCTCGCGCGGGGTCTTGTAGCTGGCCAGGTTCGCCTTGACGTGGGCCTTGATCTCATCCTCGCCGAGCTCGCTGCCGGACTTGAGGACGACGAACGCCTTCAACCGCTGGCCGAACTCGGCGTCCTCGACGCCGATCACAGCCGCCTCGACCACCGCCTCGTGGTCGGCAAGCAGGTCCTCGACCTCGCGCGGGAAGACGTTCTCGCCGCCGGAGACGATCATCTCGTCGTCGCGACCGTCGATGAAGAGGCGCCCGCCGTCGTCGATGTGGCCGACATCGCCGCTGCAGAGCAGGCCGTCGACGATCTCCTTGCCGCCGCCGCCGGTGTAGCCCTCGAACGACATCTCGTTGCCGACGAAGATCCGCCCGACCTCACCTTGGGGCAGCTCGCGCCCAGCCTCATCGAGGATCCGCACGGTCGTGCCCCGCGGCGGCTTGCCGGCGGTGCCGGGTGCGGCGCGCAGGTCTTCGGGGGTGGCGATCGTCGCGTAGGCGACCTCGGTCGAGCCGTAGAGGTTGTGGACGGTGTCGCCGAAGCGGTCCATCCAGGCGATCGCCAGCTCGCCCGGCAGCGCCGAGCCGGAGAGCGAGGTGATCCGCAGCGAGGAGAGGTCGTAGCGGGAAAGCGTCTCCTCGGGCAAGCCGAGGATGCGCTGGATCATCACCGGCACCGCCGCCAACACCTGGGCGCGGCTCTCCTGGACCGCCTGCAGCGTCCCCTCCGGGTCGAACCGCCGCCGCAGCACCATCGTCGAGGCCGTCGGCAGGCTCATGATGAAGTGAAAGAAGCCCCAAGAATGGAAGAGCGGCGCCGCGATCATCATCGTCTCGCGGCTGTGGAACGGGAGCTTGTCGATCAGCGCCGCGATGGAGAACAGGCCGTCGGGGCTGGAACGCTGGGCCCCCTTCGGCGTACCGGTGGTTCCGGAGGTGAGGATCACGAAGCGCGGCTTGTCGGGCGGCGGGCGCAGGCTCGAGTCATCGCCCGCCGCGATCAGCTGCTCCAGCGTGGTCCCCTCGACCGCCTCCCCGTCGTCGACCCAGGCGACGACCCGGGCGACCGAGTCGTCGACGCCCTCCAGCAGGTCGGCGAACTCGGCGTCGTGCACCAGCGCCTTCGGGCCCTCCCGCTTCGTCACCTCGACCAGCTGCGGGCCGGCGAACATCGTGTTCAGGTAGAGCGCGCTGGCGCCGAGCTTGGCCGCGGCAAGGGTCGCCTCGATGAAGCCGCGGTGGTTGCGGCACATGATCCCGACCCCGTCGCCGTAGCCGATCCCCATCTCCGCGAAGGAGTGGGCAAGCGCGTTGGAGCGGCGGTGCAGTTGTTCGAAGGTGAGCGAGCCGCGTTCGTCGATCAGCGCCGTCTCATGCGGATAGTGGATCGCCGAGGTCGTAATGCCGAGGGCCGGAGAGGCACCCCAACGCAGGAAGGCGGAGACGACCTTGGCGGACTTGTCGGGACGATGCAGGCCGAGGATGCCGGCCTCGTGCAGCACCCTGACCTCGAACGCTTTGTCCGAGGCGGCCTGGCGCACGGTTGCCGCGATCGAGTCGAGTTTGCTCATTGAGCCGCCAAGCCTAATCGCTCTCGATCGAAGCCACCGCTATGCAGGCGATTCCCTCGCCCCGACCGATCCAGCCCATGCCCTCGTTGGTCGTCGCCTTGACGCTGACCCGGGCCGAGATCGCATCGGCGATCGTCCGCTCGATCTGGGCGCGGTAGGGGGCCAGCCTGGGCTCCTCGCAGATCACCGTGACATCGATGTTGACGATCGCCGCCGGCACCGTCCCGACCACGGTGCGCAGCAGGTCGATCGAGTCGGCGTCGCGCCAGCGCTCGTCGTCGTCGGGGAACATCGTGCCGACGTCGCCGCTGCCGGCGGCGCCGAGGATGGCGTCGATCACGGCGTGGGTGAGGACGTCGGCGTCGGAGTGCCCGGCGAGGCCCCGAGGGTGGTCGATCTCGACACCGCCGAGCACCAGGCGCCGGCCCTCTGCGAAGCGGTGGCTGTCGTAGCCGATGCCGACCATCAGGTGATCATCTCTAGCCCACCCGGCTGGGAAGGGATGCCAGATGCCGGTGACGCTGCTCGAAGACGCATATCTCCCCCACCCCGATCCCGTCGAGGAAGTCGACCGCGCGGTCGTAGGCGAAACCGACGTGCTCGGGCAGGTGGGCGTCGGAGGAGAGCGCGAAGGATGCCCCCGCCTCGACGCACATCTCGGCAAAGCCGCGCGCCGGGTAGAGCTCGCCGACGGGCTTGCGCAGGCCGGCGGTCGAGACCTCGACCGCGATCCCGCTCTCGGCGATCGCCGCCACCGCCGGCTCGTAGAAGAAACGAGGGTCGCGGCTGGGCAGCGGCCGCCCCGAGCCCCAGACCTTGACCAGGTCGGGATGGGCGAGGATGTCGAAGAGGCCGCAGCGGGCGCACTCGGCCAACGTCTCGAAGTAGCGCCGCCAGACCTCGTCGGCGTCGTCGCTGCCCTCCCACACGTCCCAGCCGGGATGGTCGACCGCCTCCTCGCCGACGAAGTGAACCGAGCCGACGACGTAGTCGAAGCCCCGCGCATCGAGCAGGGCCGCGGTGCGGTCCTCGGCGCCGGGAACGAAGTCGCACTCGACGCCGAGCTTCAACGGCGTGCCACGGACGAACTCGCAGTAGGCGTCGAGGTCGTCGAGCGCGCTGCTCTCCCAGAATGGATGGCGCCAGAGGTCGAGCGCCTGGCGGAAGCGGTAAACATGCTCAGAGACGCCGAGCTCCTCGATGCCGGCGGCGGCCGCCGCCGCCAGGTAGTGCTCCACGTTCTCGCCGGTGAAGAAGCGCTCGGCGGGCGTGCCCTCGTCGTCGGGGCGCAGATGGAGGTGGTAGTCGGTCAGCATCGCCAGGAGCCTAGACTGCCGCGGCAATGAGCCGCCAGCTACCGCTACTCCTGCTCGCGTTCGCTGGCGGCACCGCCTTGGCCGCCCTGCTTGGCGCGGCCAACCTCGGCATCGCCCTCGGCGTCGGCCAGCTCTGTTTCGCCGCGGCGCTGGTCTGGGTGCTGATGCGCAGCTGAGGGCCCGATCCCGGTAGGGGTTTCGCTTAACTTTTTTGAGAGTCGCCGCAGGCTGTCGCCTCTAACCCCGCGAGCAAAAAAGTACAAGACGCTCCACCCCTACCGGGATCGGGCCTCGAGAAGCGCTTCAGCCACCTGAAGGTCGAGCGGTGTCGTCACCTTGAGGTTCTCCGCCGGCGCGTGATGGATCAGCACCTCTCCGCCAGCCGTCTCAACCAGCGTGGCCTCGTCGGTGGCGGCGTCTCGGGTCTTCGCATCGACCTCGAGCGCAGCCCGCAACGCCTCGGTGCGGAAGACCTGTGGCGTCTGCGCCGCCCACAGCTCGGCCCTCTCCAGGGTTCCCACTACCACCCGTGGTTCCTTTGTCGCCTCGTCCGTGCCAAAGGAACCACGCTGCGGGTTGGAGATGGGAGACGCCTGCTTGATCGTGTCGGTGACGGGGGCGGCGGCGATGACGCCGGCGGCGTCGGGGTTCGCGTCGAGGGCCGCGAGGAGGTCGCCGACCAGCTTCGGAGTGAGCAGGGGGCGGGCGGCGTCGTGGATCGCCACCAGCTCGGTGCCGACGGGCGCCAAGGCGTTGGCAACGGACTCGGCGCGGGTGGCGCCGCCGGAGACGACCTCGAGGTCGTCTCCGGCGAGACCGTGGCTGTGCCCCGGCGGTGCCGCGACGACGATCGAGCGCACCGAGTCGCAGGCCCGGAAAGCGTCGATCGACCACTCGACCATCGGCCTGCCGGCGAGAGGGACGAAGGCCTTCGGGCCGCCGGATCCGAGACGCTCTCCGGAACCGGCGGCCGCGATAACCGCGGTTACTGCGGGCGCTCTAGGCGGTCGCCGCGAAGCGCTCCTCCAGCAGCCCGTCGAGGTACTCCTCCGCGCCCTCCTCGTCCTTGTCGAGCGCGTACATGAACTCCGACGAGAGGATCTTCTTGGCCCGCGTGTACATCTGCTTCTCGCCGGTCGAGAGGCCCTTTTCCATCTCGCGGATCGCCAGGTTGCGAACCACCTCGGCCAGCTCGAAGACGTCGCCGGTCTTGATCTTCTCGCGGTTGTACTTGAAACGCCGGTTCCAGTTCTTCGGCATGTCGGATACGTCGTCGGTGAGGACTTCTGTGACCTTCTTGATTTCTTCCTCGTCGATCACGCGGCGCAGCCCGGCTTTGCCCGCGTTCTCACAGGGAACCATCACCGTCAGCTCGTTGTGGAGGATCTTGATCGTGAGATATTCACGCTCGCTCCCCATCAGCTCCCGGGTCTCTTTCGTCATCACCAGGCCAGCCCC
Source organism: uncultured Actinomycetes bacterium (assembly GCA_963699125.1). Taxonomy (GTDB): domain Bacteria; phylum Actinomycetota; class Thermoleophilia; order Solirubrobacterales; family 70-9; genus VAYN01. Next base: position 2,167 of record OY969417.1, on the reverse strand, counting down.
GTGGTGGGGGTAGACGACCTTGTCGCCCTCCTCGAAGTCGCAGACGTAGACAACGTCCTCCTCGAAGACTGCCTCCATGGCCTCGTCTAGTTCGGAAATCGGTGGCTCCTTTCGTCTTGGGACGGCGCCCATCGCCGTCAGCTCTGCAAGTACCGATCGACCAGGTCGACCTCCTGGAGCCGGCGCAGGCCCTCGCGGATGTCCTTGGCCCGGGTGGGGCCGACACCGTCGACGGCGGCGAGGTCGGCGTCGGAGGCCGCAAGGACCTCCTCCAACCCGCCCAGCTCGTGGATGATCTTCTGGACGACAAGCTTGGGGATGCGCGGGACCCGGCCCAGCGCGCGGTAGCCGCGCGCGGCCACCGGGAAGTCGAGCGTGTTGAGCTTGCGGTCGTAGCCGAGCAGCTCGGCGAGGCGACCGAAGTCGAGCACGTCCTGGTGGGGCATGCGGCTGAGCGCCTGCAGCGTCGCGGCCAGGCTCCCCTCGGTGTCCTCGACCGAATAGTCACGGATCAACGCCGTCTTGTCGGCGGCGACGCCGACCATCGTCTCCTCCAGCTGCATCTCGATCAGGCGGCCCTCGGTGCCGAGCTCAACGATGTAGCGCTCGACCTCGACCGCCATCCGCGTCACCAGCTCAGCCCGCTGCAGGACGGCGAGGGCGTCGTGGAGAACGCTGCCCCCCTCGAACTCGAGCACCGTCAGGCGCGCCGAGACTTGGTCAAGGCGCTCGCGGTACTTCTCCAGCGTCGCCAGGCCCTGGTTGGCCTTGGCCAGAACCGCCGGGATGTCCTGGAGGATGTACTTGGTTCCCTCGACGTAGAGCGAGACGACGTCGCGCCGCTGCGAGATCGCAACCACCAGAGCGTCGGTCTGTTTGGAGACGCGCTCGGCGGTGCGGTGGCGGGTACCCGTCTCGGCGGAGAGGATCGTCGGGTCTGGCATCAGCTGCACGTTGGCCCAGGCAATCGTGGTTGCCTCGCGGTTGAGCACGATCGCCCCGTCCATCTTCGCCACCTGGTAGAGCATCGCCGGCGTGTAATCGACGTCGAGCTTGATCCCGCCGGAGAGCAGGTGGGAGATGTCGTCGAGATCGCCGACAACGATCAGGCCGCCGGTCCGCGAGTGGACGATGTTGTCGATCCCCTCACGCAGCGCCCCGCCCGGTGCGACCACGTCCAGTGCCCTCAGTAGCCGAGGATCCTGACGTTCAGACAGCTCGTGGAGCTCATCCCCAGGCAAAGAAGGCACGCCTTTAGGATGCCAAAAGGCGCTCTGGAATGCGGTGCGGCGATATCCGTGTTGAAAGCTCGGGATCGCCTTTGTCAAGGACGACGGTCACGCAACACGCGCCCGAGCGGCGACTTAGAGGTGGAAACGGCGGTGATGGAGGTGGTGCTGAAGCTGATCCGGCAGCGGATCGCCGGCGACGGCCGCGTCCGGGCCCACCGGCTCGGGATCGCGGACGAAGGCCCAGGTGAGGGCGGCTCCAACGGCGCAGAGGGCGACCACAACCCAGGTCGAGCCGGCGACGGCGGCGGTAGTGAAGGAGCCGCCATCGGGAAGTAGGGCGTGGAAGACGGCGTCGGTCGCCGCGAGGGCGATGGCGCCGGCCAGGGCCCTGTCCATCGCCAGCACGCCTGAGGCGATCCCCACCTTCTCCCCCGGCATCGCCGCCATCGCCGCCGTCGACATCGGTGCATAGACCAGGCCGAGTGCGATCCCAAAGAGCAAATAGCCAACTAGCAGCAACGCGTACGGACTCTCGGCCTCGATCCGAGTTAGTACGAGCAGACCGGTGACTCCGAGCAGCATCCCGGTGCTCATCAGCCGGCGGGCGCCGAGGCGGCCGATCAGCCGTCCTGAGAAAGGCGAGACGAAGATCATCGGCACGGTGATCGGCAGGATCAGCAGGCCGCTGGCGATCGGCGAGTGACCACGAACGTCCTGCAGGTACTGGGGCTGGAAGAACATCACCGCCCAGTAAGCGCCGACGAGCGCGAAGGCAGCGGCGCTGGCGCCGAAGTAGGGACCGTTGCGAAACAGCGTGAAGTCGACGATCGGCTCGGGCGCCCGCCACTCGAGGCGCCAGAAGGCGAGCAGCGCAACGAGGCCACCCAGTGCCAGCGCGACGGTCGGACCGGCGCTCCATGCGCGCGACTGGACCA